>DF820467.1:448438-477470 GCA_000739535.1 Candidatus Vecturithrix granuli
ATGCAGGCGTTCCCTTCGACTTCGCTCAGGGAACGTGCATCATGTACAGGATACCACTACCAAAATTTTAATCACCTTCAGGGAATTATCAGAGTCTTCACAATAATGGATAAAAAATCATAGAGAATTCTTGACAAGGCTCTTTTCCCTCGTATGCGATGAACCAGGAGTGCTTGTTAAAGTTCGGCTTTGACAAGCAAAAGCTAAACCGAGCATTCATTAAGCTTTCAAACAGAAAAACTGGGTTTCTTCAAGAAACCCGATTTTTTAAAATACTACTGTGAAGGAGAAAGTTGATTCATGAACACAAGGCGTTCTCATATAATTCATATTTTTATCCTCATTGCATACTTCCTGACCCTTACTGAAATTATCATACTTGCCCTTTGTCGTCCTGATTTTCATGGCGTGCAAGGCACGTATTATGCCAATGAACAATGGCAAGGCGATCCGGGTGCAGTCCGGCTTGATCAGACCATATCCAGAGATGCGCTGCGTGTGTTTCGCGACACGCAAGCGCAAAATCAATTTAGTGTCGAATGGAAGGGTTATCTTCACATTCCTGAAACCGGCGTCTATAAGTTTCTCACGAATTCTGACGATGGCTCCTGGCTGTTTATTGACGACAATCTCGTGGTTGATAACGGCGGCGCGCATGGTTTACAAAAAGCGGAAGGTAAAATTCATCTGATCCAGGGATTACATCAGATCAAGGTCCGCTATTTTCAAATTGGCGGATATGCGATCCTTGATCTGGCCTGGGCGCAAGAGCCATTACCCTATACTGCGCTGGATTCAAAGTTTTTACTGCCCCCTGATACCAGCACGCCGCAGTTCTGGATGTATCAGCAAGCACGGCGGCTGATCCCATTCTTCGGTGTTCTGTGGGGAATACTCATAGTTTGGATTGGCGTCTCGACATATTTGACACTCAGGCAAGCCGAAAATCGCCGTTTTGAGCGTTATATGTCTTCGCGTTCCCTCTTCGGAACATGGCTCTCCCAGACAATGCGCAGTCTCTGCGTTGAACCAGTGCTCTTTGCCGTCCACCATCTTAAACGCCCTGTGGTTTATCGCTGGCTGCTTGTAGCGGTATATTCCGCAATCATTTTTCTCACGCTTTCGTATGCGCGCACCCTTTCAAGCCTCATGGAAACGCGCTATGGCAAGGATGTTTTCTCGCAGATCACCAGCGTGACGCTGACGGCGGCTGGAATTGGCGTATTGGCCTATTTTTTAACCCGCAAGACGCACCTGCTTGCTCGCCTGAGTATCTTTGCCCTGATCGCCGCAGTGTACGGATTTATCCTGAATCCTGATCTCCGCAATGCGGTCTGCGCCTATTTACAAACCCTGGGAATGAATACGCACTTCCTGGAATCATTGGATATTTATCCGATTGTCGCGGCCGAAAAAATTCACTTTTTGGAATACGGTCTCCTGGGACTCCTGCTTTGTAAAACCCTGAGTTATCAGATCAAAAATAAAAGCGCGTATCTTGTCGCGCTCGTGATCGTGTATCTGGTCGGTATGACCGATGAAACTCTGCAATGGGCTCTTCCCAATCGCGTCGGTGAATACCGTGACATCTGGATTAACGTGGTCTCAGGCGCTCTGGCAATTCTTGCAGTCTGGCTGGTGATTCGTCCGCGCGTCTTCCAACAACCATTCCAATGGGCTGCGCTGCGACCGTTGTGCTATACTCTGGCCGCCGCCCTGCTCTATACCGGCCTATTTTTGGAGGCGGCGCACGGCTTTGGCTCACGGATTTTCATGCCTGATAATGGCGTGGAATTGACATCCAGATTCTCAGAATATGACCTGTTGCAACTGGATAAACGACTCGTCCAGCGTCAGAAACGAATCCTGGCCGAAGACAGTTCAAACAATGATCTCTGGACCTACAGTTATGAGGCTCGACGGCACCATTATCTGCGCGATAAATACTATAATTCGCTGCAATATTTTGAAAGCTACTGTGAACAGGAAATATTGAAAACCTACTTTCGCGCCTATCTTGGCAAAGCTAATCTGGTGTTTTTCGATTACGAACCTGAGAGCTTCAACGTGTTCCCGCATCCTGATCAGCATATCTTTTACACAAGTGCGGCGCAGGAACTCGCGGTGATGAAATTTTTGCAGCGCAGGTTCTGGATTATCACGGGCATCAGCGTGGCTTTTCTGTGCTTTTTGGCGACGTTTTTGCCAGGTACACGTCGTTCAGGAACGTCTGCGCCGCGCAACATTGAACGCCTGGTGCTGCGCCCGATCTTTGGAATGGCCGTGTTGTTCGTCATCATTCTCAGCGCGTTTACAGGACGAAAAACATCGGAATTTACGCACACTAATTTGTTGATTTTAACCGTAGATAGCTGCCAGCCCGATTATTGGGGGGCTTACGGCTACGAGAAAAATACAACACCCTTTTTTGATTCCCTGGCTCCGGATGGCATGTTATTTACGAATGCGATTGCGCCAGGCTCCTGGACTATTCCGAGCCTGGCTTCATTGCTGACCGGTCTGAATCCGAATGTACATGGTATTGAAGCTCGCGGTCAATTGATGGACCGCCGTATTCCGACGTTGTTCGAGATGTTGGAACAACAGGGCTATATCATTGGCGACGCCAGTTATATCCTGACGGAACCTTCGATTAACAGTGTGTTTAAGAAAGAAAACATTTCCGACGAAGTAGCTTTATCAGAAGGCCGATCCGAAGAATCTTATTTATTATCCTGGATGCAGGAACATAAGGAACAGCCCTTTTTTGCCTGGGTACACTTTCACACGTCGCATCTGCCCTATCGCGCTGCTCCCCCGTATAATCAGATGTTTCTGGAAGATGTTGATCCTGACGTGTTACAGGATCAACAGATCGAATTCGTGCGTTCGAACATCATTGTGCGGAAAGGGGAAGTGGAATTCGATCCGCAGCGTCATACTGAGGCCGTGCGTGCTTTATATACGCAAACCTTGCGCCAGCAAGACGCCAAGATCGGCAAAGTGTTACAGCGTTTAGAGGAACTTGGCCTGAAGGAGAATACGCTGATTGTGATCACCGCGGATCATGGCGATGAATTGCTGGAACACGGCTTTGTCGGTCATGCCTCGACGTCCTGGGATGCTTCGGTCTATGACGATTTGATCAATGTACCGTTGTTGCTCTATTATCCGAAAGTATTCCCGGCTGGCAAGCGCATTGATACCCAGGTCAGAGTGATTGATATTTTGCCGACCGTGTTAGACGCGCTGAATATTCCTCTGACTGCGAAAATTCAGGGGCAATCGTTGCTGCCTTTGATCAGAGGCGACAGCGATTTTCACGAGGAATTCGCATTTTCCGAAACCACACCCTGCGGCTATAGCTGCCCTAAACGTCTGGAAAACCACCGGCGCAGATCGGTGCGCAGCAATGAATGGAAATTGATTGCCAATTATAATCCTGATGAGAATGATACGCGCTATGAGCTGTATCATCTGGCAGAAGACCCTGGCGAAACGAAGAATGTGCTTGATGAGTATCCTGAGATTGTTGACCAATTCAAACAGGAAATGCAGCGTTGGATGGATGCTCCGCAGCAATTTGCCTATCACGTTGAAAAAACCGAAGAGGAACATTATCTGGATGTGGATGTCGAAGTGCGTCCGATTGTGATCTTTCCCAAAGTTGGCACGGTCCTCAGCCCGGATACGTATAATCAGCGGGTGTTGGTGCAATGGATCGGTCAGGAGAATGCGGACTATATTATCGAATATGAAGTGGGTACCGGCGGCTACCATATCACCGGCGAACTGGAAGTCGTCGGAACAGAACAGTGGTTCGGCCCTTTTCCTGAAGATATCTGGCAGGCGCTGCCCTTATACAACCCCTGGAAATTCCGGGTAATTCCGCGGAAATATCCCGAGTATCCCAGCGAATGGATCACGTTCGAAATGAAGAATAAGTAATGTATAGGAGTGCGAAAGCTCTGCTCTCGCAGCGAAAGCAGAGCTTTCGCACTCCTGGGTTTTGAATAATGACGTATTCAGCTTGCTTGTTCTATCACGACCATGAAGACGTGATCAACAGGATCAAAGGAAACACCCTTGATAGTTCCATTGCACGGGGCTATAACCTCATCTCCGGCAAAGCGACCAAGAAGCTCGCCTTTTCTGACAGGATCTCCAAGCTGTTTGCTAAAGACCGAGGCTTCAACTTTCAGAACGATTTGTTTTGCTGATGTATCCATAAGGCATCCTCCCATGTAATACGTTCGTAGTAAACGCTTTAGCGTTTTTTAGGGTCGCTAAAGCGGCAACTGCAAACTAGTACATACTTTCGGAAATAAATACACAATGAAATAAACTTGGTAGCCCTGCCCTACTACGTGGCGGGAATGACGCCGATAAACCCGCCACGTAGGGCGGGGCTACCAGTGTGTATTTATTTCCGAAACGCTGTACTAGATGTGCGTGGTTTTGGTGTAGATCAATGCGCCAACCAACGCGGTGAACGGGGCCACACTGACCAGTCCGAAACTTCCGACGATGGTATTCAAAATTTCAGCCGCTACATAATTCAGGTTTAACAAATTGACGACCGGCACCCCCTGGGCCATGAAGACCATTAATAACGCCATATAGCCCCCGGAATAGGCTAACAACAGGGTGGTAGTCATAGTTCCAACCACTGGCCGGCCAATGCCAAATCCGGCTCGCAGCGCATCCATGAAATGAATATCCGGTTTGCGCAGCACCAATTCATACATGCCAGAGGCAACATCCATCGAAAGATCCATCACGGCCCCTGAGGAGGCGATAAAAATCCCGGCGAGGAAAAGACGGGTCAAATCCAGATGGGGGAAGCCTGCATAAAGTAAGGTTTCCGAGAAGGGTCTGATAGCGCCGTGTAAATAAAAGCCCTTTGAAAAGACAATCGCCATGAACATGGTAAGCAGAATTCCCAGTAATGAACCTAAAAACGACACAAGCCCGCGTTTTGTCAATCCGCCGACCAGAAAAATAATGGCCGCCGTCAAAATCGTGACCACGCCGAGGGACACGAGGATCGGATCGATATTTTTTAAAAACAAGGGCACCATGACTTTCCAGATCATCATAGCTGTAAAGACGAAAGACAACAAAGCTTTCAGTCCTGTTATTCCGGCAAAGATGATAAGCAAGGCCGCAAAACAGAGGAGCAGATAAAACTCTGTGCGCAGACGGTAATGATCCTGGGCATTGGCAAAATAGATCCCGCCATCTTTCAGACTGAGTATCATTAAGGCAATATCCCCTTCCGCAAACATTTTATCAATCTCCATTTTCCCAAGCACCAGATTGGTTGCGCTTACTTCGGTTCCGGAGTAAGGGCCATCAAGCAGTTTCACCGTAAGCGCCTGCACCCCTTGCTTCACAAGGCCAGTTTGCAAGATGTCTGCATTATCAACTTTGGCAATCCGCCCGCGGCAGCGCACTGAATCTTTCTGAATGCGTTCTTCAAACCCGGTTGGGACAAAATACAGCAGCACAGAGCAAAGCGAGAAGAATATAACTAAAAACAGGTCTTGCTTGAAATGACTCTTTTGACGGTAATTGACTTGATAATCCATGCTCGTATGAAAACAATATGACCCCGGAAAGAACATCGTTCTGCCCGGGGTCATATCAATTTACGCCTTCACAAGGAACCAACGGTCAGTTTATTGAAGCAACTTTGGTTGGCTCCAGGCCCATAATGCTTATAAACTTTTTGGCGATATCGGTGTTATCATAAAATCCATTGAACTGTTCACACTGCACTCCGACCGCAGATGTTCCTACCGGAAGTCCGGTGTGTGAGAAGGTTGTCCAGCCTAAACCGGCTTTCTGGTTTAGAATATGGGTCAGTGCGACAGTGAACGGATCATAACTCCCGTACAACAGATAATCAATCGTGCCCACATTGACTTTCACGCCCGACATGCTCTGGACAAAGGCCTCTTTCAGTTCCTGCAATTCAAAATCTTTCAGCACCAGCCTGCCTTCGCCTTCCATTTCCAGCCCGAAATATTCTTTCATTAACGGGATCATGTCGTCAAAATTCGCTTTGCCGGCATGGGTTTCTTTATACTCTTTCAACACGGTTTTGGTAAAATCATCATAGGAGATCTTCTGAGGTTTCAGCAGATCAAAATAGGAATCATACTGGGTTCCGGCAAAACCGATTGTCAATCCACCAGTTTCATGATCGCCCGTGACCACGATCAACGTGTCTTCCGGGTGCGCTTCATAGAAGGTATAGGCCACTTTCACAGCTTCATCAAGAGCCATAACTTCTTTCACAGCCGTGGCAGCGTCATTGGCGTGGCAGGTCCAGTCAACTTTGCCGCCTTCGATCATCATGAAAAAGCCTTGTGGATGATCCGCCAGTAAATCAATCCCTTTCTGGGTAAACTCAGCCAGGGTAATGTCTTCAGGCTTCATGTCAATGCTGTAGGGCAATGCCATGCTGCTATCCAGACGGTCATTATAGGCGTACACCTTACCGGCCTCTTTGGTAATCTTCCCAAATTCTTCGCGCCCCACAAAGATTGAATACCCTGCTTCTTTGATGATGTCATAGGCATTTTTACCCGGATTTTTCGATTTTTTGCCGTCCGGGTCCAGCAAAGCCCCGCCGCCAAAATAATCGAAACCGCTTTTGGCCATATCCAGGGCAATTTCATAAAACATGTTGCGCGACTCCTGGTGCGCATAGAATGAGGCCGGGGTCGCATGATCCATGGACACGCTCGTCAGAATCCCGACTTTCATGCCCTTTTTCTTCGCCATCTCGGCAATGGTTTCCAGCGGCTTAAACTCCGGGTCCACGCCGACATATCCGTCAACTGTTTTAAACCCGGTCGCTATGGCGGTGCCTGCCGAGGACGAATCGGTAATTAAGCTGTTGAAAGAGCGGGTGGTCGTAACGCCGTAAGCCGGCAGCCGGTTCAATAATAACCCCTCGCCGCCTTCGCCTTTGACAATCAGTTCGGTTGCCATGCGTTGCGGAATCCCTGTTCCATCACCGATAAACAGAAACACGTATTTTGGCGTCTGGGCGGCGCACACCGGGCTTAACAACGCCGACACCAACACAACAACACACACAAGACTCAACATTTTTGAAAATCGCATAATAACCTCCTGTTAACAATCTGTTAAATTATTGTTAGTATAAGATGAGCGTTTCGTTAAATTTCCCTCATAAACTTATCCCCAAAAGTTGTCAAGTTAAATTCTCACCATTTGTATGGTAAAGCATATAACTCCTTCATCGGATATTTTTACAGGGAACGATTTCTTTCTCTATATTTTACAACGCTTCTCATTTACAAAAAAGGTATTTAACCAATATTACGCAAAGATGAGAAATGTGTTAATTTTGTTCCTTTATGCAAAAAAATTCGTACTACATAATGTAAGCACACTTTTCCCTTGACCCGGTATTCTTTTTACCAGTATTTTCCAATGGATGATTGAAAATAATATCAAATAACCCCTATTTTCGGGCAAACATGCTCTCTATCTTAGGAGAACAAACTATGAATGAGCGTAAAGCGACGGCCAAGATTCTCCTCATTGATGATGATCCCCATTCCTTGAGATTATTAGAAGAACTGTTGAAAGGATATGGTTATGTGGTGTATCCCTCTCCTAATGGGGAATTTGGACTGCCGCTGGCAAAAAGATATGCTCCGGATTTGATCTTACTTGATATCATGATGCCAGGAATCAACGGATATCAGGTGTGTGAACAACTCAAAGCTGATGTTCTGACCCGTGACATTCCAGTGATATTTATCACGGCGTTGTATGACATTATGGACAAACTTAAAGGGTTTGAAGTCGGCGGTGTTGATTATATTACCAAACCGTTTCAGGCTGAAGAAGTGTTAGTACGCGTTCGCACGCACCTGACGCTTTCTCTCTTGCAGCAACAACTCAAAACTCAAAACCTACAGCTTCAGCAGGAAGTGCTTGAACGCAAACAGGCAGAGGAACGTCTGCTGCGAGCAAAAGAGGAAGTACGCAAAGCGCGCGATGAATTGGAACTCAGGGTCCAGGAACGCACACGAGAACTCTCTCAAATGAATACGAGCTTGGTACAGGAAGTCACAGACCATAAGCGCACTGCAAATGCATTGAAGGTTAGTGAACATCAATATCGTTTGCTGATCGAACATGTCGCCGACGGGATCGGGATTCTTCAAGATCAAGAAGTCGTGTTTGTGAATGAAACCCTGGCCGCCATGTTTGGTTCAACTCCCAGGCAATTCGAAGGAAAAGCCCCACAAGAATTGTTTCGTGGGATAAGCGAGGATATGTTCCCCAAAATAGAAGCTCAGCATCAAGAACGCCAGCCTCTTGATCTCAAGTGGCAGATCCTTGAGTTTATCGCCACTGAAGAAGGCCGGGAAATATGGTTGGAAGGGCAGCATACTTCCATTCTCTGGCATGGCAGACCCGCGATTCTGTTGACCTTGCGCGATATCACTGAGCGCAAACGTAAGGAGACCGAAATTAAATCCGAACGCCAACAATTGTTACGGGAAAATATCCTTCTCCGATCAGCAATGAAGGAACGTTACCGCTTCGGGAACATTATTGGAAAAAGTCAGGCTATGCAGGAAGTCTATGAACTCATCACCAGGGCGGCAGCAACTGAGGCGAATATCGTCATTTATGGGGAGTCAGGAACGGGCAAAGATCTGATTGCCCAGACGATTCATCAGATGAGCGATCGTCGCGAGCAAGCCTTTGTCCCGGTGAATTGCGGCAGTATTCAAGAAACTTTATTTGAGAGCGAATTTTTTGGGTATCGCAAGGGCGCGTTTACGGGCGCGTACAAAGATAAACAGGGATTTTTTGATGCCGCTCATCAAGGGACTTTATTTCTTGATGAAGTGGGCGAATTATCGTTGACTATGCAGGTCAAACTCCTGCGAGCTATTGAAGGCAAGGGCTATACACCTGTTGGTTCGCATACAGTGAAGCAAGCGGATATCCGCATTATTGCAGCCACTAACAGAAATTTGAAAGAGCATGTCAAACAGGGATTGATGCGTGAAGATTTCTTCTATCGGATTAACGTCATCCCGATCACAGTGCCTCCGTTACGTGAACGACGCGAGGATATTCCGCTGCTGATCGAACATTTTTTACACCAGTATGCTGATCATCACACGCTTTCCGATCTGCCGGGAGGGGTGTTGAATGCCCTCTATTCCAGAGATTGGCCGGGCAATATTCGTCAACTCCAAAACGTCCTTCAACGCTATATCACCCTGAAACGGTTGGATTTTGATGACGAACTTCAGGCCACGACTCCTGAAGGGAGCACAGAGCAAGAAGGCCCCAGACTGCGTGAGGCTCTGGAAGAGTTTGAACGAAATTTTATTCTGAAAACCTTGGATCAGAATCAGGGCAACCGAGGAAAAACTGCGGAAAATTTGAATATTCCTCCCCGAACCCTGCGCCGGAAATTGGAAAAATATCATATTAAATAACTCACGTTACGCACCCTCACCCCTGGCTATTGTTGGCCTTTACCGGCCAGAAATGGCCAGCATCGAGTTTTCTCCTGATTTCTCAAAGTTTCCGCGACTTTTATCACACCAGCAGCGGCCAAAAATGGCCGATTTTCTCTTCGCTTCCCTTCGCTTTTTTTATCCTTCTGACAGAAGAGCAAGACATTCAGGGGATTTGAGCACATTGGCATGGGAGTTGCTCTATATACTAACACCCAGAAATCATGCGTAATTATCAATAGGTATATTGAAAATTTCGAAACAACGCAACATCACAATATTAGACAAGATTATCGGAAATAACAAAATCGACCAATAGTAAACGCTTCAGCGTTTCTGAAAACACCTGAAACAACGCTAAAGCGTTCACTACAAACCTTATTTCCGATAATGTCTATTATTCCAAATTCATAAAGGATATGCTTATGCAAAATATTGGCAAAGGTTTCGCAATTTCAATCGAAGCCAAAAAGAATATTTTACGAACCAGAGCCTGGGGGCAATGGGATACCAACTTCGCGAACACTTACAGAGAAGCTATTTTAGAAAAGATACAAGAAATTCGTGCGAGTGGAAACAGATGGAATATTTTAGCAGATTTTCGAGATTTTTTCCCCCAAACTCCTGATGTGTGGAATGTTGTCATGCAACAATTCGTGATGACAAAAGATGCAGGCATCAGCAACATCGTCTATCTGGGAAACCAGGAAACAAGTATCTTGCGAGAAGGTGATCGGGTTCTCACAAATGGCATGATTTTTGAGCAAGAAGTTGAGGCGGTCGCCTGGTTATTGCAAGACACACCACCAACACATTGAGCACTATCCATCCCAGGTGAAATCACTATGATACAGCGAATACGGTCAATTTTTCAAAGCACTGAGCTTCAGGCGATAGTTCGAAGTACAGATGCTTCAAAAAGCCAGATGACGCTTATCAGCCTGGCGTCGCTACCAATTCTGTGGGGGCTATTTCAAGGGTATCACTTGATATGCAAACTTCTGGTCCCGTACTTTATGAGTTTGTTTCCCTATGCTTTTGATGCCTATACCACCCCATATTACTTTGGTATTGCCTTAGTCAATCTGATCATTTGGAGTATATTAGCCGCTCTATGGCCGCGATTGGGGCTTGGCGATGCCTGGCATCCTGACTGGGTTCACAGCATTGTTGTAATGTTCATTGCCAGCCTGTGCGTCATTTCAGTCTCTCTCATTCATGCGCTCTTTCCCGACGCCTTCATTCACTCACTTGTTCCCTATGAAGTACCGTTTAAACGAATGGGTTTTGTTGTCTGGACTATGACGCCGGTGCAGGAAGAAATTCTGTTCAGAGGTTTTTTGTATGCCCTTACCTTACAGTTATTTCACTTCACGCCAACATCATCGTTTCGAAGTGTTCTCCCGGCATTCATTTTGGGAGCAGCCTGGTTTGCCCTCTGGCATGTCACGCCGTATGCCATTATGACACATGGCTGGTACGCCGTAGGAACTCAGGCAATTGTCACCTTTTTTGCCGGAATTCTGTTCAATGCACTTCGACATTGGACCGGGAGTATTTGGCTGGTTATCCCGGTGCATGCTGCCGGAAATTTCTTCATCAGTATGATCTAACCTTCTCCATTTCGCAATTATCTTCTTGACACAAATCTTTTACTTGTTAATAAAATCCGTTTTTGCTGTTATTCATGTATGTGTAGAAAAAATAGAGTTCTTCAAAAAACTTGATTTTCAGGGGTACCATGATTTTCTAACATACAATGTGTATATTTTTTCGGGAGGAACAATATGAAGCGACAGAATATGTTGAGTCAGATGTGTTGGGTGGTATTTGTACTTTTTCTGATGGCAGGCTGGGGTCAAACGACTTACAGTGAAGAGTCGGCGAAATTTGTGTCAATCCCCTTAGGCGTCACCGGGGGATTGCGCGAGGATAACATCTCTTCGTACCTGCTTGCTCCAAAAGGAAGCACGGATTTTATCGCACTGGATGCCGGGACGTTGTTTGCCGGGCTGCGGCAGGCCAGAATTCTGGAAAGTTTTGAGGAAATCGAACTACCGCCGGATTCGGAACTGATGCTGGAAGGGGTGATGATGCAGCAATATATCAAAGCGTATCTGATCTCTCATGCGCACATCGATCATGTGGCCGGTCTGGTGTTGAATTCGCCGGACGATGGCAAAAAAGACATTTTAGGCATTGCATCAACTATTGATAACATTCGCGATCATCTTTTTAATTGGAAGGTGTGGCCGAATTTCGGCGATGAAGGCGAAGGATTTCAATTGAAAAAATATCATTATGTGCGCCTTACTCCCGGAGAAACCGTGCCGATTAACGGAACAAGCATGAAGGTGACGCCTTTTCTGCTCAGTCACTCAAATTACACCTCTTCTGCCTTCCTGATTGAAGCCGATGGGGCCTATATGCTCTATTTCGGCGATACCGGGCCGGACGAAGTCGAAAAAAGCGATTATATGCAGCAGGTCTGGACGTATGTTGCACCGCTTGTGCGTCATCAGCAATTAAAGGGAATCTTCCTGGAAGTTTCCTATCCTGACGAGCGGGCGGATAATCAGTTATTCGGGCATTTAACCCCCAAATGGATGCTGAAGGAATTGTCGGTACTCGCCAACCTTGTGGATTCGCAGCACCCTGAAACTGCATTACGCGGCCTGAAGGTGGTCGTGACGCACATCAAACCATCTTTTGTCCGCGACTTGCCGGTGGATGAAAAAGTTTTGAAGCAACTGTACGAGCTGAATACCTTAAACGTCCACTTCATCATCCCGGAACAAGGCGAACGGCTGGAATTCTAATATTTTGGGAGTGTCAAAGCTCTGCTTTGACAGCGAAAGCAGAGCTTGCATTTTTGGAGTGTCAAAGCTCTGCTTTGACAGCGAAAGCAGAGCTTTCACTCCGGAGTATTTACCAGTAACCTTTGCAGCATAAATTATGAAAAACATACCGACAGATTGGACAGAAGAGGATTTGCAGCACCTGATAGGACAACCGGAATCTTTTACCCTGGAATTTCATGAATCCCGGGTCTGTATGCCGGGCAAGAATTTTACACACCTGCTCGCCCGCGATATTTCGGCTTTTGCCAATAGCGAAGGAGGAAGAATTGTGCTCGGCATCCAGGAAAGTCGGGGACGACCGCGCATGGCGATTGAGGGTGATGAAGGGATTGATCCAAAACTCCTTTCTCTTGACCAACTCCGGTATATGGCTGAAATCAGTGTACGCCCTGCGATAAAAGGCATTCAGTGCCATGCTATCCTCCTGTCAGGAAAACGAGCAGGTCGCGTCGTGTATGTGATCGCCATTCCGAAAGGCGATACGGCCTATCAGGCTAATGATTATATCTATTATGGCAGAAACGGTTTCCGCAGTGAACCGCTGCCGGATCATCTGGTCAGACTGATCATGTTGCGCGGCGCGACAGCGACAGCCAGTCTGGAAGTTGATCACTGTGAGATCTTGACCAAAGATGAGTACGATCAATGTCGCTTTCATCTGATCGTCGTCAATAATGGCCAACGCAGCATCGAGGATTTTTTGCTGTCGGTCAGTCTCTCTGTGAGTGACGATACGCTCCAATTATGGGCGCCAACGCTCTTTGTTGATAACGAAGATGAAATTCGGAATGAACTCAAAAGTGTGGAATCCATGTTAGAAATCGGAGAAGACATTGAAGAGTATAAACGCCATGAAATGCTGCAAGGCCCCGGAATTCCCTTTCAAAGCGGCGATGAATTACGTTGTTCATTCCGCAGGATGATGCAATTGCTATATCATGTTGACAGCAAAAAAATTTTTCCCCAGGATCGTCTGATTTTTCCGGGCGGCAAATGGTTGATCGAGTCTGTCCCCCATGCCGCCGCGCTCGCAGCTTATCGCCCGTTGTTACGCTGGACAATCTATCTGGATAATGCACTGCCCTGCGCCGGAGAGATCAACCTGGCCGAATGCTTTCAGAGCCATCAGCAATTCCTGGAAAACCTTTTGGAATAGGAGGGTAAAGGTTCTGCTTGTGCGGCCAAAACTTCGTGTTGGTGCAACAATGCCTTTGTTCTCTTGTCGCAGTTTGTGCTACTCCTTTGCGCCTACATTGTTATCGGATGTTATACTTTAATTGTCCAGGTTGTGGGCGTCCGTGAAATTCTGGTCGTGTTTTATGGTAATGAACTCTGCCTGGGGATTGTGTTTGCCTGTTGGTTGATCGGTGTTGCGATTGGCGCACGTGTTGCAGCCAGCATGATTGAACGCTTACGCGGGCTGCTGGCGTCTTATGGTCTCCTTGTTCTGTGCCTTGTCCTCTTTTTTTCAGGACAAATTTTTGCTATTCGCCTTTTACGCATCATCTTGCAGATTGCTCCTGGAGAGTTGCTGTCTTTGCCTGGTTTATTTAGCGGCGCATTGGCAACCATCGCCCCCCTGGGTTTCGTGGTTGGTATTATTTTCCCCGTAGCCTGTCGCCTGCTGCCCGGAGCGCATGCCGATCAGATCGGGCGATTGTATATTGCGGAAGCGCTGGGAAGCACCACTGGCGGATTGCTGTTGACCTTTTTCCTTATCAAACGCTACCATGCGTTTCAGATCGCGGCCTTATCCGGCAGCATCGTGCTGTTCACGACCGGCATTCTGTTACTCGCTTCAAAGAAAAAATCCCGGGGATTCCGTCTCTTCATACTTCTGCTATTTCTGCTGGGCGCAGGCTATGGATACATCTTTGGATCTTCCCTGGCAGACAAGCTACACACATATTCTCTCAACCAACGCTGGCGCAGCATGTACCCGCAGATTGAGTTGATCAAATCCATAGATTCGCCATACGAGAACCTTGCCCTGGGGTTTCAGGCGGATCAGTACGTGCTGTTTACAAGCGGGCAGTTGGCGGCTGTGTTCCCGGATGACTATGAATCGGGTCTTTCTGCCCATTTTTTTATGAGCCAGCATCCGAATCCGCGTTCGATTCTTCTGGTTGGCGGCGGCGCTGAAGGCATGATCGCCGAAATCTTGAAATATCCAATTTACACGCTTGACTATGTTGAACTTGATCCCATGCTGCTGACCCTGCTTGCCAGCTATCTCCCTTCAGCCGCACAAGAGGCATTGCAAGACCCGCGAGTGTCAATCATCCACACCGATGGCCGTTATTATGTCAAACAGACGCCTCATCGCTATGATCTGGTTATCCTCAATCTTCCGGATCCGACTACTTCAATGCTGAACCGTTTTTATACCCTGGAATTTTTCAGGGAAGTCGCTGACATCCTCAATCCGAGCGGTGTTATGATCACTGAAATCACTTCCTCACTGCACCTTCAGCAAGACGCTGCTAATTACACTGGTTCCGTGTATAAAACGCTCAAAACAGTCTTTCCCTACGTGCTTGTCACGCCAGGCGCGACACACATTTACGTTGCCGCCGTAGATCCCGATGTCATTACCTTTGATCTCGAAATATTGAGCCGCCGCTATCGTGAACGCCAGATCGCCTCCGATTATTTTTCCGAATACCACTTCCAGACACTGCTCCAGCCCGAACAGACTGCGTTTGTCCACGCCACGCTGCAACAAGGGTTCGATATATTTCGGTTGAATACGGATATGCAGCCGATCACCTATTTTTATAATCTGCTCCTCTGGGCCCAGCTTTCCGAAGATGTTCCCGACCGTTTTTCCCCTTCCCGCACGACCAGGCTGTTTCATACCCTGAACAATTTGTCATTGTGGTGGTTTTTTCTGCCGATCGTTGGTCTGATCATATTCAGACTCGGTTATGTGCTGCTGATAAATCTGTTCCGGATTAAAGGCGACTGGCAGCAGCAAAGTTCCATACGCCGCTTTAATTGCCTCTGGGCTATCGGCACTACAGGCTTTGCGGCAATGGCGCTGGAATTGATTCTGATCTTTGCCTTCCAGAATATGTATGGCTACATCTATCAGAAAGCCGGTTTGATTGTGGCTCTGTTTATGATTGGCCTGGCTGTGGGAGCCTATCGCAGTCATCGAAAACTCAGCACTGTATGCCATTCTGAGCCTCAACTCTCTGCATGGCTTATCAGGTGTGAAATGCTGATCGTACTCTTTGCCGCTCTGCTTCCGTTGTTTCTTAAAGGACTTGCTTCGATTCATATATCAGCCTGGATCGAGGCGGTGTTTATGATTCTGGTTGTCGTCGCGGGTTTGCTGACGGGCGTGGAATTTCCTATCGGCAGCGCGTTTTATCTGCACAATCAGCAAAATCTAGGGAAGACTGCCGCAATGCTCGAAGGCGCAGATCACCTGGGCGCGTGCTGCGGTTCGCTGCTATCAGGCGTGGTTTTTGTTCCACTCTTGGGCATCACAATTTCTTGCTTGCTCATCAGCGCAATTAAATTGAGCAGCCTCTGTTTTTTCGTGTGGAGCACCAGGAGTGTCAAAACTCTGTTTTGACAGCGAAAGCAAAGCTTTTCATTCAGCATTCTCGGAACAACTCAAAACTTTAAATATCGAGTAGATACACACGAAAATGTTGATCCTTTGGAATTAACTTGACAAGCTTCAAAACATAGTCAATCTTTCAGGGATGCAATAGGTTGGCAAAAGAATATATGGGTTGTTTTGGGAATTTCGAAAATCCCTCCCAAAACAATGTGCTTCATTCATAGAAATTATTCATAGGGACTGATATGCCCAATATGCCCATAATCATCGTTGTTGTTAATCATAACACTGAGTTACAATGGTTGATTTCTCAGATATTTCACGATTCAATTGAGGCTGGCGACCTTGAATTTGTCTATTTTTCAGAGACTTCGGAAGCCGTACACTATCTTGTGAATCATCCGCAGGCGTCTATTCTGCTGGCCGAAGTTGACTCTGCCCATCCAGGAGAACAGACACTGCTTGCGACGGTGCACGAATATTCGCCCTTGCTTCCAGTCATTCTTATTGTCCCTGATGAGGAGATGAGTTTCATCCGAAGTCTTATGAATCAAGGGGCGTACGATTTCCTTATGCAGCCAGTGGATCAGGAGGATCTCTCTCGCACAATTGACAAAGCCATCCGCTATACGCGACGCGTCGAAGAGCATGGAATACCCTCAATAATCTTAGAGAACCAGCTTGCCCAGCTCAAAAAAGCGATTGATACCATGCGCCTGGGAGTGACCATTTCTGATTTACAAGGGCAGATTGTTTATGCAAATCCGGCTGATGCGCGCATGCACGGTTATGCCCTTGACGAATTATTGGGGAAAGATGTCGGCGTGTATGCTCCTCCTGAACTCAGGCAGCCCATGGCGCTAGAAGAAATTGCTCAGTGCCAGGGATCAATCCGTGAAAGCGTGAATATTCGCAAAGACGGGAGTCAATTTCCAGTCTGGCTGATCTCTGATATTATTAAGGATGCTGAAGGCACGCCGGTCGCCATTGTTACTAGTTGTGAAGATATTACTGAGCGCAAACACGTTGAGGCCGAATTAGAACAACATCGGCATAACCTGGAAGACTTGATTACGGAGCGAACCAAAGAATTGCGTGTCATAAATGCCGAATTACAGCAAGAAATTGCTGAACGCAAAAAAGCTGAAGACGCGTTGCGAGAATCAGAGTTGGAATACCGTTCGCTCTTTGAAAATCTGCCCGATCTCTTTTATCGCCTTGATCGCGCCGGTCATCTTTTGTTGGTTTCCCCTTCAATCACGCAATTTCTGGGATATGCCCCCGAAGAAGCTATCGGATTACATCTTGCCAACGAGATCCTTGTTTACCCTGAACAATGGAAAGATTTCCAACTGTTGATGGAGGCTGACGGTCATCTCGAAAACTTTGAAATCCTGCTCAAACGCAAAGACGGCTCCTTTGAGTGGGGCAATGCTAACGCCAAATGGTACACCGATCATGAGGGGCAGATCGCAGGATTTGAAGGAATTATTCGCGACATTAGCATTCGTAAGCAAGCAGAAATCGAATTGCTTGTGGCTCATGATGAACTTCAGAAAACGAACGTGCAGCTTCAGGAATTGAATGCCAGTAAAGATAAATTTTTCTCGATTATTTCGCACGATCTGCGCAGTCAATTTGCAACCTTGCTCGGATTTACGGAAATCATTGAGAATCGTATTGAAACCTATAATCCGAAACGGCTGAAAGAGTTGATCAAGAAACTCAAAAATTCAGCCGAACAATTATATGAACTGTTCGAGAATCTCCTGACCTGGTCGCGGGTGCAGCGCGGTGCAATGCACCATGATCCGAAAAAAATACATCTGTTTGTCCTTGCTGAAGCGAATCTTAAAATGATGCAGCCTAAAGCCGAACTCAAACAGATCGATTTAAGAAATAATGTGGCAAAGGATATTCAGGCCTATGCAGACTCCGGCATGCTGAACACTGTCATCCGCAATCTGCTCTCAAACGCGCTCAAGTTTACGGATAGCGGCGGAATCATTACGATTGCTGCGATTTCTCAGGAACAACAGATTGAAATGTCAATAGCAGACACCGGACATGGCATTGACGAGAAAGCGAAAGACTTGTTATTCCGCATGGATAAAACCTATACCACCACAGGCACAGCCGGCGAGCATGGCACGGGCCTGGGATTAATTCTGTGTCAGGATCTGGTCGAGAAGAACGGCGGCAGAATTTGGGTCGAAAGTGAACCAGGAAAAGGCACCACCTTCTTTTTTAGTATGCCCCGCTTTGCTGAAGAAAATCCGGAGCCCCCCCTTTAAGTTTGCCGTATTTATAACGTACCCCGGACATCCCTGTCCGGTGGAGAGGAGGAGAAAACACCCCCACGTTAACGTGTCTTTCCGCCGCCGGACAGGGATGTCCGGGGTACAACGGGTGTAACAAAGTGAAATTGGCACTCCGGGTTTATTTTTTGGCATAGCGCCAATTTTGGGCGTCCATGCGGTTGACAAAATCCACCAGATAATCCACCAATACCTGTTTCATTTTCTGCCCTTTTTCAGCCGTACCTTTTTCCGGCGCGCCGCTCGCGCCATAATCGGTCAATTCTTCAAAATTCCACACCAATTTGACATGCGGATCCATTTCTGGAAGCATCCCTTTCGCCTGACTCAGATCGCATAATTCCGGGAACATGGCCAGAGCGATGGAAGTTTCGCCTTCGCCGCCGTGCCCTAAGCCGTTCCACACTTCAAACGTATCTTTGGGCAGCAGGCTGCCAGCCGTCATCCACCAGGCGTCCAGGATAGCCAATCCCATATCCGAGTATTCAATTTTGATGTCACGCGCAGCGATTTCAATCGGCGCGATATTGCCGTCATGACCGACAATCACCAGCACCTTTTCAATGCCCCAACTGACAAGGGATTCTAAAACTTCACGATAGACCTGGGTCAGCGTGTCGCTCGTCAAGCTGACGCACATCGGTTTATGGCTGTAGTGCAGGCTCATGCCGTACCACATGGGCGGAACCACCACCGTATGTTCCAGACGCTGCGCCACTTCCAGCGCGAGTCCGTAGCTCACAAAGGTGTCGCAGCCAAAGGGCAGATGCCCGCCATGACTTTCAGTTGATCCGATCGCCAAAATCGCTTTATCAATCTTCGCTTGCTGGAACGAGTATTCATTATACTCTTCTAACTTGACTTTTTTCATAACTCCTTGCCTTTCTTCATATCCCCCTCTTTTTTTGAAAAAGAGGGGGATAGTGTGTGAGTGCTTCCGAATTTATTCCGCTACGGGCATCCAGACTTCTTCCACTTTATATTGTCCATTTTTGACGCTAATGATGGATACCCCTTTGACCGGGACGCCGGTTGGCCGCGAGTAGGTGATTTCACCAGTCACAGCTTTATACCCTTTGGTAGCGGCCAGAGCATCGCGCAGGGCTTTGCCTTCAGCACTACCGGCGCGTTCCATGGCGTCAACAATCAGCCCGACAGCGTCGAATCCCAGCGCAGCAAAAGCATTTTCAGGCGGACGGCCATATTCGGCTTGATAGGCTTCGATGAACTCAAGCACTTCGGGTCTGGTATCTTCACGGTAGGTATGCGTGGAGAAATACACATCGTTGGCTAATTCCGGACCTGGCACAGTTGTCACCAATTCCGTATCAAAGCCATCACCGCTGACGATAGGCAAGGTTAAACCAGCTTCACGAATCTGTTTCACGGTTAAACCGGCTTCATTCGGAATCGAGGCGACGAAAACGACATCCGGTTTTGGTTCGGTGTTTTTCAGGCGGGCAATCTGAGCTGAAAAATCCTTATCGCCCATCATGAAGAAATCTTCCAGCACCACTTTGGCCCCAAGTTCTTTAACCCGTTGTTTGTAGAACTTGGATAAGGCTTTTGTAAAATCCATGGAATTGTCAGTCCAGATTGCGATGTTTTTGGCATTCAGTTTTTTGAAGGAGAAGTCGGCAATCGCAAAAGACTGATCGTCATCGCCAAAGGGGGCCATAAACATGTAATCGCCAACCCATTGAGGCAACATCGGATGCGTCGCGCCTGAGGTGACAAAGGGCACGCCTTTTTCCTGGAACAATGGAGCTGCCGCCATGACAAAGGTAGTATCGCCATACCCTACTCCCGCAATCACGCCTTCAGACAGGGCTTTTTTGGCAGCTATAGCAGTCGCTTCCTGGTCGGTTTTGGTGTCATAGCCGACGACTTCGATCATTTTTCCGCCCAACACGCCACCAGCGTCATTCACCAGTTTCGCTTTTAATTTCGCACCATTCAAGCCCGGCGCGTCAATCGAAGACATGCCGCCGGTCAAATTGAACATCCCCGCAATTTTAATCGTCTCTTGCGCATAAGCAGAGCAAACCAGACTGAAGGCCAATACAACGACTCCTAACATGACAAAGAATTTTTTAGACATACCTTAATTCCTCCTGTGAAAATGTCGCGCGAAATTATTTTTCGCGCCCGCGAAATCGGAGTTTCGCGGTACAATTGTTATCATCTGAGCTTCAACATGTTACCTCTGACCTCTCTTAAACCGATCAATGTATGCCACCCATCACCTCCTTATATGTTGATATTGATGATACCTCTTTATACTTACAATAATTTACGAAATTCTTTGATCGTCAGCCCAGCATCTCGTACAATCCCTGCCATCGTATGGGCATTAATGGGATTATGCCGCGGGATCGTCAGAAAGCGCACGCCATCAGACATCACAATATGTTTGCCTTGGCGGACAATCTGAAAACCGGCTTTCTCTAAAGCTCTTACTGCTTTCAAATGATTTATTCCCGGTAATTTTGGCATGATTAGATGGGGACCTCAATTTCACGCATGTCAGCGTTTCGAAATGATTCCTCAATTGCCAATAAATATTCCCGAATCGCATCTCGAATATTTTCAAGCGCCTCTCGTTCCGTCTGTCCTTGTGACCAACATCCTGGCAAAGCAGGGCAGGACACACTGTAACCTTCTTCTGATTGTATTAAAACTATTTTGTATCTCATCTGTTTGCCTCCCGATTATTGGAGAAAGCTGGATTCAACGACTTCGACGATGTCAAACGACTTTCCTGCTCTCTAATCTCAGGTATATATCGTGTATTTGCCTGATCTTGTCAAGGGATTTTCGCTTCAAGACATGCCTGAGAAAAGTGCGTACCTATAATTCGCCTTCAGGATTTACGCGGGTATTGGCGGCCCCGGTTGTCTCAATGCGCTGTTGTTTTCTGACAAGAGCGATGGCGTTATTCATGCGCCGATAACGGACAACACCGACAATGCCGGCGATGATTCCGATCGGGAGGCATGCGACTCCGACTATCCAGAACCAGGCTTCCTGCGACAAATTCATGATCGTGAGACCGGCAATCACCAGGGCCACTCCGGATCGCAGATAGGCCAGCAGGGTGCGTTCGTTTGCCAGGAGCGTCCGGTCAATCGCCAATTCATCCCGCAAAATCAGGTTATGACTATCAAAGCGTGCATAAGGTGTGTGTTTCATTGTATTTTCCTTGAAAGAATTTTTCGCGCCAAGCTCGCCAAGACCGCAAAGGCTTTTCTCATGTCTCTTTTCTTTGCGCTACCTGACGTTCTTGGTGAGAGAATATGCGTTCATTGCCTCTCCACCAGCGCAATTTCTTCTGCTGTCAGGCCATAGAGCGCGTACACCTGCCGGTTAAGCTCCGCTTCCAGGGCGCGGGCGTCGGCGGCGGGGCGCGCTGTTTCAAAGGACTTTCAAGGACTCCTACGACATTCAAAGGGCTTCAGAGGGCGTGCGCCGGTCTCTGAAGTCCTGGAAGTCCTTTTTGGCGTATGAGTTGCTCACGCCTGCCCCTCCACAAGGGCAATTTCTGCTTCGGTTAAGCCATACAGCGCATACACCCGCCGGTCAATTTCGGCTTCCAGGGCGTGGGCATCGGCGTTGGGGTGTTGCTGTTTGGCGGCAAGAATCTGGTCAACAAGGGCAATAAATGCTTGTTGTTCCGATACAGAAATTTGTGGTACGGGTAATTTGCCAATATAGTATTTATCAAAGTGCATCGTTCGAATTGCTCTATTAAAAACAAACCAATAGTAAAACCATGCGGCAAGTTGAGAATTCAACAATGCAACAATGTATTCCAAAGTATAATCCTGTGTTCTTAAAACCGTATTCATAACAGTATCTAAGGTAAGATACGGCCTGTTATCTATTGTTGCCATAATGATAATTCTATCAGTTGGGTTCATCACATGAGCAATAATATTTTGAGAGACTATCTTTGGTTTTAAAACATTCTCGATCTTTTTTGTATGCCCCAAATCAGGAGAAAGATCAATCCTATCAAAATCACCGTAAATTCGATATTTCCCGATATTTTTACCTCTCAAAATAGGTTCACCTTGTTCCGTAAGTTTCGATTGAAAAGGTAAGCCTCTAAAAGTTTCTGAAATTTTAGACAAAAAAATACTGCGATTTTTTATCTTTTCTAAAATATGATATTTCACATTATCAATGTAAACAGGAAGAATATCGAATTCTTTTGCTAGAATATTAGGTGTTTTACTAATAATTCTTATTTCTAAGCCCCAACCCTCCCCTGTAGAAAATTGATAATGGTCTTTTTGAGTTTTTATGTATGAAACAATGATCTGTTCCAATAAAACATTTTCAAATGCTTTACTTATATCAGTAAGAATATGAAGTTGATTGTAATGAGTAAGTAATTCTCTCGTTTTTTTCCAACCCTCTGAAAATGAAAGTGATTTCGGAACAATATAAGTGACAATTCCCCTCTTAGTTACGAGTTTTGAAGCGACTTCCAAGAAAAAAGAAGCACTATTTTTTTGACGATCAAAGTAATGATAAAATGTTTCTACTTGTTTCTTATCCAACTCAGCACCATACGGTGGATTGCCGATTACCATATCAAAACCCTCTTGCAGCCCGAACATCCAGTCCGGGTCGAAGAAGGGCGCGGAGACGTTTTGATCGTAGGGATTCCAGTGCGCTAATTGGACGGTTGTATCGGCAGGAAACCCGTCTTTTTGCAGCAGGTCAGCAAGTTCCTGGCGCAGGCGTGCATCAGCCTGGCGGTATTTGACTTTGGTTTGCGGCGTGCGGGCGTCGAAGTGCCGCTGGCGCACCTGGCGCAGTTCGGCTTCTTTTTTGTCAATCTCAGGGTTACGCAACGTCATCTGCTGCGGTTTGGCAATGCCAATCAGCGTATTGGCTGCCACGAATTTGGTTTCTAAGTTCGGCAGAGGCAGCAGCCCCAGGTTCTTTTTGGCCGGGTTCACCTGCTGATCCACAATCAGGGAAATGAAAAAGCGCAATTGGGCGATTTGCACGGCGATCGGCTGGATGTCCACGCCGTAGATGCCGTTTTCAATCAGATAGAGTTTACGGCCGTAATCCGAGGCGTTTTCTTCGAACACCGCGTTAATCTCCAACAGGCGTTTGTCGCGTTCTTCCTTGTTCCCTAGCAAAAAGGCCTGTTCCGTTTCCTTGAGAGCGCGTTGGCGCTGGGTTTCGCGCCAACGCACATTATCATGGTCGAGTTTGCTGAGGATGTGCACCATTTTGTGCAGCATGCCCATCGGGAACGCGCCGGAGCCGCAGGCCGGATCAAGGATTTTGGCATTGTGCAGGGCATTGATTAAAGCCGCGACTTCCGCGTCCCTGAACTGATGGGGTTCATCAGTGTAAGCGAGCAGATGGCGGAGGCGGTCTGAACTGTGATTGATGTGATTTTCATGAAGACCATGATAAGAGGGAATTGTTGCTAAATCATGCGAATCAGAGCCATCACATAAATCATGGTTCAGACAATTTCCTAAATACGCAATCAGGCTTTCATCCACCATGTAATTGACGATTTCACGCGGCGTGTAAAACGATCCGGTTTGTTTACGGGCGGTGGTCTGAGTTTCAGGGTTATAACTCGCCAGCAGATTTTCAAACACTTTGCCCAACAGTTCCGGGTCGAGCGCGATCTCCTCTTCGATGGGGGTGTTTTCAGCAATCGTGAATTTATACGAATTGAGAATATTGATCAATCCGCGCACGGTTTCATATTTACGTTTCGCATCGCCATACACATCGCTTAAATCAACCTCGGACTCGGCGCCGAAAAACAGCATATCCGGCACTTTCAGACACGGTTCGTTCACCGGGCGGTCGGAAAAGCAGTCAATCCGTACTTCCTCAGGCATCCCCACGTTTTTATCCAGGCATTCAAACAATCCGCCGTTCAGGAAGGGAATGTCTTGAAAGAGTTCCAGGGCTTTTTCGGGGTCGTGAAAAAAGCGGCTGTAACGGTAAAAGCTCTGCACGCCGTATTGCCGGTGCACAAACTGGCGGCTGTGAGGATTATCTTTGCGCATCTCCGTGTTCAGCGTGGCGAAAAACAGGTTTTGCAGAATCGCTTTGTAATAGGTGCTGCCCGTACAATCGTCGTATTTCAGATAGTCCCTGAGCGCGGCCGGATCAAACAGTGTTTCAGGAATCAGATGTTTTTCTTTCAAAAACCAGACAAAGATCAGTCGGGTAATCAGACGGATCACGCTGACAGCGTTGCGCACTTCGTTGTCCTTTTCCGCATCCTCGGGAAATTCCACCTGCGACAACGCCCAGAAATACCAGTTGGAAAGTTCACGGTAGAAGCGTTTATTGAGCAATGCAACGCTGAAGACCGTTTGCCAATACTTGTAGAGCGTGTCAAAGGAGCTAATTGCCTGTTTGCCATGGCGTTCAATCCGCAGATGCTCCAAAATCTTCAGATGCCCGGTGTGCGGCCGCGCCGGATTCACGTCTTTGAGCATCGAGACTTTGGCGGTTTTTTCGCCCTCGCGCCAGGTTTGCTGGTAGGGCAGGCGTTCGCAACTGGCAAAGGAGAGGAGAAGAACCTCACCCCCTGCCCCCCTCCCCGAAGGAGAGGGGGAACTCGGACTCCGCTTTCCTTCGGGGAGGGATGGGGGGTGGGGTGACTGTACATTCTGATATTGAAACACAACCACCACCGGCGTGTAGTGAAATTCGCGGTTGAAGGCGCGGGTAATATCGGCCATCTGGGTGCGGGTGGGGAGTTTGCCGTTGGAATTGAGCGTGACGCCAAAGATCAACAAGCCCTCGTATTGACGCTGTTTGAGTTGGGCGGCGTCTAACTGCGTGGCCTGATGCTGAAACACAGCGTCATCCACCCCGCCTAACAAATACACATCCTGCATCTTCTGAAAGGCCGGTTTCTTCGGATTGTAGGTGGAAGTCAAAATGTCCGGCGCAGCAACCGGCGCGGCGGTCAGATAATTGACTGGAATATTCAACTCCGCGAAAAACCGCTGCAACGCCTGATAGAAATCAAGGTGCTGAAAATAGCTGAGAATCATAAGAATATTGTAGTACTTTAGAACAGGAGTTCTTAGTCGGAAAAGTCCGACTAAGAACTCCTGTTCTAAAGTACTACGCGTTGAATACTAGTTTTTAACTCACCACAAACCACACAATCAAATCCATCCGCTACCCAGATTCGCTATTGATCGTATTCGGACAACCTCACCCCTGGCCCCCTCTCCAAGGACGAGGGGGAAGAAGATTGTGTTAACTTGTTTCGGATTTTTCTAAGTACTTCGGGTAAATTTGTTTCGACTTCCTTATTCCAAAAGCGAATAACTCGAAATCCATACTGTTCAAGTATAGCTGCTCTGGCTTGATCATATTCCTGTTGTTGTTCATGAATCTCACCATCAACTTCTATCGCCAGATGTTTCTCAATACAAACAAAATCAGCGATAAAATCACCAATGGCGTGCTGCCTTCGGATGCGATATCCCAACTGTTTATTACAGCACTACGTAATTGCGTTGACATTGACAGAACACCTGACAGGTTTTGAAAACCTGTCAGGTGTTCTGTCAATGCTAGTGAATAATGCTGTACGAAGATGCTGCCAGAGAATATTTTCAGCGTCAGTGGGGTTTTTGCGGTTGTTACGTGCAAACTCTTTGAGTATTTTCCAGTTTTCAGGCGTTGTACGAAAGAAGTTTGGAGTACCGTCTGATCTTACCTCTGGTCTGTCTTTGTAAGACGCCTCGCCCCCCGGCCACCTCTCCAAAGGCGAGGGGGAGCATCCTCCTCCCCTTTGGGGTGGACTTCTTTGCTCCCCCTCGCCAATGCGCTCAAATCCGCGTTGTTTGAGTTGTTCGAACAGATAAAAGGCTGTACCTTTGAACACCGTAAGAATAAGCACTTTCTGATTCTGCTGGTTGTTGCCGCTTTGACGTTTCTGCTGAATTTGCTCAATTAAGGCCGCCAATTTGGTATCCTGGCTGTGATGATTGTCAGGAACGCGGAGTTCGGCCTGAATAGTCTGCTGAAACCGCAGCAGATTGGCGCGCAGGCTATCCAGGCATTCAATGTCCTGTTTCAAGTCGCGGCGATAGGCGTCCAGTTTTCCGGCGCGAGCGATGTCAGCCAATTTAACCTTGCGCTTTTTGCCGATAAAATCGCGCCGTTGTATTTTTGCAGCATCCGAATCAGGCTCATCGCACCTTTACGCTGGAATTCATAGAGCGCGTTGTAAATCGTTGTATTTTCCAATCTCCCGATCTGACGCTTAAAATTCGGGTCTGCGCTGCCTTCCAACACCTGCGCGCCGAACAGTTCGAATAAGATGTGGAATCATTCTGTTTTTGGGGGAAGCAGTGAGTATACCATATAAAGAAGATGAGATTTATGCAAGAACTTTTTGCGCAGAATTCAGGAAAATGAAGGGTTTTTTTATCAGTCTGGCGATCAATCGCCAGTCTCAAATCTGAAGGACGCTGAAGCGCCCTGCGGAATTGATGAGCGGGCTTCAGCCTGCTTCGGCTTTGAGACCGACAATTGATGGCTGGGAGAACTATTGCAGGTAACGTTGTAAGATGGCATCGTAGCGACCATCGCTTTTGAGCGTATCAAGAGCTTGTTGCAGTTTCTGGACAAGCTTGTCATCGGTCGCCTTATTCAGGCCGTAATAAAAATAGCTCTGACCCTCGGCTGTAATGACAAAGGCGCGTTCGACTTGATCAAAGTTATAGCCTTCCTGGCGCAACAGGTGCGCCAGCACCATATCGTTATTGGGCAGAAAATCAATACGATGGGCGAACAGCTTTTTAATATTCAGAGCATCGGCGCTGACTTCGTCCAGACTGCTTTGCGGCGCGCCGGCATTCAACACTTCAGTGACGCTCGCATATCCTCTGACGACCCCGATTTTATAGGGTTTGACGTCATCAATGGTGTTCAGTTGCAGCTCCGGACGGGTTTTCAACCGGTACAAATACAGGGTACGAGGATAGACCGGCCCCACCCATTTATAAAGCGTTTCGCGCTGTTCAGTGCGCGCCAGGAAAGCCAACGTGTTCGGGTTATTGGTCAGCATAACCTCCGCGCGTTTCCATGTGAATAATTCCATTTGGCTGTCGAGCGACAAATCTTCAAACATGGTTTGCAGCAGTTCAAGGGCAAATCCGGTCGGCTTGCCGTTCTCAGGACTCGTGTACGTAAAGGGCGGGTATTCCGTTCCAACCACCTGGATCATCTCCGCATGTCCAGATATTGCGATACTTGCCGCAAAAGCTATGATAACAAAAAGTTTTCTCATCATAACACACTCCTTTGAAAATAGTGAGTTCATGCACTCCAGGGCGTTTACCGAAACACATAAACCCACAAGTTATAGAGCCGAGCGTTGATTTTTAATAATCAGGAGCGCAAAGGAGTCTTTGCGCTGTGCAACGGCTACGTTGCACTCCTCAAGAATCAATGCTCGTCACTATAAAAACAAGGGTTTTTTGGGTTGTTCGCATCATTTTACACTATACGCTTTTGTTATATTTTGTCAAGCTTGCTCAATGTCAAGGATCAACGCAAAAGCAGACTGAAGCCAGCTATAGGAGGCTTGAACGTATTTGAGCCATTTAAAGTCAACAGCATTGCCGGGGGATATCGCCAGCGTTTTGCCGTTTCTTATGTGTAGAGCAGATACTGATTTTCCGGCATGCGGACATACCAGGCTGTACCCAGAGCCACGGCGTCATCGCCTAGGGCTGCCTGTCGCAGCTCCACGCCGACAGACCCATTGTCAAAGGTATTGGCGCGCATAGATTTTTCGATTCTCGGCATGAAAAAGTCTCCCATTTCTTCGATGACGCCACCGCCGATAATGATAGCTTCGACGCCAGTCGCAGTGATTAAGTTGGCTGCGGCCACGCCAATCGCTTTGGCCGAACGTTTCAAAGCTTTTTTGACCACTTTATCGTTCTTTTTCAAGGCTTTGCTCAGAGCGGATGACCCGACGGTCTGCCGCCAATTCGGCGCGATTTGATCGAGCAGGGTCTTTTTCCTTTTTTTGTCCACTTGCTCGATCATATATTTGATCATGCCAGCTTTCGCAGCAATAGCTTCTAAACAGCCCTGAAGCCCACAATTACACTGCGGTCCGCCCATTTTGATGATGATATGGCCGGCTTCGCCAGCGGTGTAATTGACCCCGCGCACCACCTGACCATCAACCACGTAACCGCCGCCGATTCCCGTGCCGATAAACAAGCCATAGACCCGCGAAAAACCCTTGCCCGCGCCTAAGTGGTATTCGTCAAACACGCCCATGTTGACGTCATTGCCGACGAAGAGTGGCTTGTTCAACTTCTGTTGCAGTACGGAACGAATTTCAATCTCTTTCCATCCCAAATTCGGCGCATGTTTGATGACGCCGCGTTCCAGATCTACAGGGGAAGGCACAGCTAAACCGATGGCCGTCATTTGCGCATCTGCTATCCCGGCCTCGGTACAAGCCATCTGGTAACATTCCATCATTTTTCCAAAGACGACGTCAAAACCTCGGTCTTCTCCAATTTTGATTTTTGTTCGACCGAGAATTTGTCCGTCCGGATTGATGACAACGGTGTAAATTTTCGTTCCACCAAGATCTATTCCGGCATAATATTCCATACTGTTCTCCTTTTTTTGTAAGTAACTCACTTTACGCAGTAGATAAAAAAGTTCTTTGACAAATATCTTGTGATCATGTTCAGATCC
>DF820467.1:478244-554471 GCA_000739535.1 Candidatus Vecturithrix granuli
AAAGAGCTAACACAGTTAAAAACAATGTATAATATCTGACTTTTTTATATGAGTGCGTAATGTGAGTAAGTAATGATGAATATCTTCTTTGAAGAATGCTGTTTCGGGAACTTCGAAGACTCATTCCCGAAACAATGTGATGACAGACCTTTAGTCTTGTTGCTCGACCTCCTGCTGTTCCTCCTTTTCAAGAAGAAACTCACCAATATATTTCAGGATCAGATCGAAACGATATTCATCGACAAATCCCTTGATTTTCTTCACGAATTGGGGATATTGCACCTGCAAGGTGTTCATCTGATTCAATTGATCAACAAAGTTCTGGATATCTGTTCTCAAAGCGAAGTCATAAAGTCGCTTGAGGATTTTTTGCGGGGGCGCAGGTTCTGATGTTTTAGAGTATTTAACAAATTCCTCTGCCTCCTGTGGCTGCGTGATCTGTGTTTGAGTTTGAGCACGATCCGGTTCACAGTGGAATACGATGCTCACGGTGGTTCCTTGACCGATCTTACTATCAATTGAGAGAACCCCGCCTTCTAATTGCGCCAATAAATAGCAAATAATCAGGCCCAGGCCGGTGCCTTGCTGTTCATGTCGTTTGCGTTCGAACTGCATATAGGCGCCGATCCTTGTAATTTGTTCGTTGGTCATGCCATGCCCCTGATCGCTGATGCTGAGAATGCACAAATGCCCATTCACAATTGTTTTGATACGTACGGGAGTCCCCGGTTCAGAGAATTTAAAGGCATTATCAAGCAGTTCAAACAGGATTTTTTCGAAATTATCCGGAGAGATACGAATGCAAGCGGGCGATAATTCCAGAGTTAAGTCGTCTTCTCGCCGAACTTTTGCGGCTTTCTTGCGAGCAATGGCCGTGATCAACGTCATGGCTTCGACCGTCATCTCGCTTTGCCACGTCCATTTTTCATGCGGCGTATAGCGCAACAATTTTAAATTTGCATATAATAGCGCATTTTCAACCAGGTGGTTCAATCGCTCTCCGCCCTCATAAATCCCCTGAGCATATTTCACAATTTTCGTTGGTTCGAGCAGGGTCGTCTGATTCATGAGTAACTGCGCAAAACCAAGAATCGTGCTCAAGGGAGTTCGTAATTCATGCGGCAGGGTAATACTCAAATTCAGCCGGAGATCTTCCTGGATTTTCCGTTCGCGCTCCAATAGTTCTTGTAGTTCATAGTTCTTACGCTGCAAATCCCGTTGTAAGCGTTGAATTGTCAGGTGGGCTTTGACACGCGCAAGCACTTCTTCATATTGAAAAGGCTTAGTGATATAATCCACCGCCCCGAGTTCAAAACCTTTGATTTTATCAACCGTATCGGTAAGCGCGCTCATAAAAATGACCGGAATATCTTTGGTATCTGGGCTTTGTTTTAGTCGTTGACAAGTTTCAAAACCATCCAGGCCAGGCATGAGAATATCCAGCAGGATCAGATCAGGAAGCTTGCGTTGCAGCAATTCCACGGCTTTTTCGCCATCTTGTTTGAGCAAGACGGTAAATCCGAATTCCGTTAAATAATCGGAGAGCACTTCTAAATTCGCGGGATTATCATCGACCGCTAAAATTGTCGCCCCTTTTACCTCATCTATGGTGAGCATAGCTTTTTTCCTTTATAAATCTATGTTCGTAGTAAATGCTTCAGCGGTGCATAAGGTCGCTAAAGCGACTACTACGAAACTGATTGTCATCACATGTGTGGGTCGTGAGAGTCATCAACGATATAGACCTCAAGAAATTCGCAGATCGCTTCATCAGCGAGTTCCATGGCGAATTGACGAATTTTTTTGACAAAATTTGCGTACTCCGGATTGGTTTGCTCAAGCTGATCCAGATAAGTTCGTAATGCTTTAAAATTGCCATCTTGCGCAAAATCGTACAGGACATTGAGTTCTAATGTGGGAGGAATTGTCAGTATATCATCTTTCTCCCGCTCTTCGGGCGAACGCTGGGTATCCTGATTGCGCGAATCTTCCCCCTCTTCATAGATCCATTCCAAGTTTAAATGTGCTGCAATTTTTTCGATAACGTCCTGAATTTGTAACGGTTTTGACAGATAATCATCACATCCGAATTCTGAGCGGATGCGTTCTGGTGAAATCAGCGTACTGGCAGAGACCGCGATAATTTTCGTCTGACTCAAGCGTCCCGGGATGTTACGGATTTGTCGAGTCGCTTCAAAACCATCCATCACCGGCATGATCAAATCCATAAAAATAAGGTCTGGCTGAAAGACAAGAGCTTTTTGCAGGGCATCACGGCCATCAATCGCTTCCTGTACGCAAAATCCCAGAGGTTCTAATAAATTCATCAGAAGGGAGCGATTACCCGTTTTGTCATCCACGACTAAAATTTTCGGGTGCTGGTCAGTCCTGAGGGGAAGTTTGAAACCCATGAGACGCCGATCTTTTGATTCTAAAGCGCCCGTCCATTCCCCAGTTTCCGGAAATGTAAGTTCAAACCAGAACCGAGAACCTTGCCCCTCGGTGCTGGCGATATACAATTCTCCGCCCATCAAGCGGACAAGCTGGCGGCTAATGGTCAATCCCAGGCCTGTCCCTTCAACTGTGCGTAAATGTTTACCGACTTGTTTAAAAGCTGAAAAAATTTCTTCATATTGTTCCTGCGCAATACCAATGCCGGTATCTTCAATTGAAAATTGCAGACAACAGATTGAGGACGCATGTTCACTCTTCACTTGATCGCTTTTAATTTTTTTGACACAAAATATGACGCTCCCGACCTCTGTAAATTTGACCGCATTACCAAGCAAATTGAGTAAAATTTGACTTAACCGTTTTTCATCAGCGTAAATAGCGACCGGTAAATCCGGGCTGCTCTCGAATTGAAACGTTAAACCTTTCTTTTCAGCCTGAATGCGGATCATCTCAACAATGTCGTGCAAAAACGCTGGAAAGGCGAAGTATGAGCATGTCAGTTCGATCTTTTGCGCTTCGATTTTCGAGAGATCTAAAATATCATTAATCAAATTCAAGAGGTGTTTACCGCTGCGTTCGATCACATCAAGACCATTCTGTTGAAATTCCGTCAAGTTTTTCTTCATCTTGAGAATCTGAGCATATCCCAGAATGCCATTGAGCGGGGTCCGCAATTCGTGACTCATGTTGGCAAGAAAGAGACTTTTGGCGTCATTCGCCGCTTCAGCCGCCTCTTTCGCCTGCCGTAACTCATCTTCCATCTGTTTTCGCCTGGTAATATCATGGTTCAATCCGATAATTCCGATGATATTGCCCTGCACGTCGCGTAAGGGAACTTTGGTTGTGAGAAACCAGACTAGTTCGCCAGTTTTCCGATCAACCAATTGCTCTTCCTGGTCAATAATCGGCTGACCAGATGTCATAATATGCTGCTCTTCTCTATAGGTTTTCTCCGCCAGGTCTCGCGCAAATAAATCAAAATCGGTTTTTCCAATCAACTCCTCCAATGCATTGAATTGCAACGAACGTACACTGGACGTATTGGCAAGCACAAAACGGCTTTCTCTGTCTTTCACATAAATATATTCAGGCAGATTGTTGATCATGGTGCGCAACAGATTCCGTTCCTGAATGAGCGCCTCTTCCGCACGTTGACGTTCGTCAATTTCTTGTGATAAGCGGGTATTGCTCTGGGAAAGTTCCCGGGTTCGATCAATAACCATTTTCTCAAGGTTTTGGTTAGAAATGTCTAATTCGTGATGAGCCTCAAACACCTCTTGCCCCATCGTATTGAAGGCCTCCGCTAAAGCGGCAATTTCATCGTGCGTTGTAATCTGAATCGTCTCAAAGGTTTTCTTTTCCTTGAGTTGTGAGACCAGGGTCATGATGCTGCGGATCAGATCATGAATCGGAATTGTCATACGCTTTGCCAGATAATAGGCCTGTCCGCCCCCAAGCAATAAGGTGAGCACTAAAATCAGCATAATGGTTCTAAGAAATTGGGTGATTTCGCGCTCAATTTCGCGCACCGGAATAGCGGCGCATATTTTCCAACCCAGGAAGGGAGAGGTATAAAAAAATGTGTAATAGGCTTGCCCTTGATCGAATAGAGCAACATTCCCCTGGCTGCGAGTCATGATCGCATGAAACGCCATTAATCCGGCGTCTTCATAATGGGAAAACCGCCGCTCTTGCAGAGGGTGAGAAAGGATTATTCCCTGGTCGTCAAGTAAAAAAAGATACCCCTCTTGCTCAATCGGAATACGTGAGACGATGGTTGTCAGATCGTGTAACGTAATATCCATGCCGACCACGCCATACATCTTATTGTGACTATCCACCATCGCTTTAACGATTCCGATATTAATATCATCTGTGGTCACTGACTTATAAGGAGCGGTTCGTATCACCTTGTCTGGTTGGCCGGCTGCCAGTTGATACCAGGGACGTTGTCTGGGATCGTACTGGGTTGGGCTGAGACGTGGATGTGATCTGACAAAGGCCCCGTTTTCCCTCCCCATGTAAACGGAGTTGACGTAGGGATGGTGCTTACGGTAGTTCGCAAAGATGTCAATAATCCTTTGCTCGCGTTCCTCGATGTTGTAAGTAAAGGTCTGTTCATCAGCCTGAAGGAAACTGGTAAAGTCTTCATCCTGGCGCGTACTCACAATCGGATCGCTCGCAAGCGTTTCCACATCGCTGCCGACTTCTTGCAGAAAGGTGGACAACGTGATGTCAATTTGTACCAGTTGGGCAAGGATCGAGTCTGAAATTGCGCGAAATTTCTGAGCCTTCAAGGACAGATTGACATATACGCCAATAACAAGCAGTGGGACGAGTCCAACGAGCAGAAAACTCACCAATAATTTACGTTGTAATTTCATCGCAACATCAACGCATTATGAAAGGTCGTGGATTGAAAAACCAGGTTTCTTGAAGAAACCTGGTTTTTAGAATATACCGCAATTGAATTAGACAAATTCCGGTAGGTATTCCGCTTGAATGTCAAGCATATAGTCTAACATTTTTCTTGCGTTCACGGCAGAACCTACCAAGGGATCAAGTAGCAATGCTTGATACAGAAGATGCTTTGATCGCTGTTGATATGCTTCAACCAGCAATTGTTGAATAGAGTGTTGCAAGCGAATCTGGGCGGCAAAGGCTTCCGGCAAGCTTCCGACAAATTCGGGGTGAACGCCCTGGGCATCAACTACCGCCGGAACTTCGATACAGGCGTCGCGAGCCAGATTTTCAATATAGCCTTCGGTATTCAGCACGTTCACTGAGGCCCGCCACATTTTCCGATCCAGAACAAGATCGCCAATTACCGGCACGGCTAATTCGCCGGAGAGCTTCAAGACCTTCTCATCTGGCATTCTGCGGCCATAGAGATAATCGTCATCCACCTCTAAAATATCGCTATCGAGCAGGGTACCGACATCAATCTTGTGCTGCCAGGCGCGAAAAGCGGTCCAGGAATTGACGATATCCTCACGTTGTAACACCCTGCGTTTCTCAATGCCGAATTCCCATTGCAATCCGTTGAATTCATGGGCGTAGCCGATGTATTCGCCAATATGGTTGGCATGTCCATAGCCAAGTATGCCAAAAGTCTCCCACATAAAGCGCACTAAAGGCTGTAGGATATCCAGGTTGGCATTGATTCTACGGGTGAACTCCGGGATCAGATCTTGCCCGGTTGCCTTGTCAACAATGCGGTAGAAGGTGTAAAAATGATTCATTCCGGCGGTGCGAATATCCAGTTCTTCCAGGGGACGATCAAAGATTTTGCCGACCAATCGCTGAAAATTGTGGAACCCATGACACAAACCGATAGCCCTGATCTTTGTGAGTTTCAGAATCGCAGTCAAAATCCGGGCTTCCGGGTTGGTGAAATTGAGGAGATAGGTTTCCGGACAAAGTTGTTCAATATCGCGCAAAATCGGAAAGATGAGTTTGTAATTGCGGAGGGCATGAAAAAGAGCGCCAGGTCCGCCATTCTCGCCATACACATGACGAAAACCAAAGGACAGGGGAATACGGAAATCTTGTTCCCACAGATCCATGCGGCCAATCGCCACTGATAACAACACGAAATCTGCTCCTGGCAGGGCTTCCTCTCGATTTGTGGTTGCCCAAAATTTAACAGGCGAACCAGTGACCTCAACGCAGCGCTGCGCATAGTTCAGGATGGTTTGCAGACGCTGCGCATGAATATCCACCAATACGGTCTCAATATCTACGGTTTGCGATAATTCGGCGTCTAACACCAGATCGTGAATCAGTCCGCGGCTGAATTCTTTACTGCCAGCGCCGATTAAGACGATTTTTAGCTGTTTTTTCATACGCAAATAACAATAATTTTTTGAATTTTCTCGCAAAGCCCGCAAAGACGCAAAGTCCATAAAACTACATTCTTTGCGAACTTTGCGGGCTTTGCGAGAGAATTCAAACGAAATTATCCATAATCGCTTTGTAGGTATTTATCGTTCATTTATACGACAATATCATGTATCTTCGCTAATCTTGGCTGGCGCAGATTTTGGTCTGGAAAGAAATGGCAACACTGTCAGAAGATGCTCAAGCGTCAGGTGAAATTGCGAGAGCAACATACCGGCGAGCATGAGGGTGCACCCAATCAAACCGCGCAGCGACAGGGTTTCTCCGAGCATCAGACAGCCTCCGATGGCCGCAAACACCGATTCCAAGCTGAGAATAATGGCGGCATGAGCAGGGTGAGCGTTGCGTTGGGCGACGACTTGCAGGGTATAGGCCACGCCCACCGAAAAGAGACCGCCGTATAAAATCGGGATTGTCGCGTTGAAAATACTCTGAAGCGCCATCTCTTCCGTGACAGCCGCAGTCAGCAGACTCAGGAAGGAGCAAGTCATAAACTGAAAGCAGGCGAGTTGCAGGGAATCCACTTTGCGCGCCAGCCAGCCGATCAATTGCACATGTCCAGCCCAAAAGAAAGCTCCGATGAACACCAGGAAATCGCCAAAGGCGATTGTAAAACCTCCGGTGATGCTCAACAAGTACATCCCTGCTGCGGCAAGCATCGCTCCAAGCCAGGTACCTGCGCAGGCGTGCTGTTTCCAGAGAAGCCCCATAATCGGCACAAGAACGACATACAATCCGGTAATAAATCCGGCTTTACCGGCCGTCGTGTAAATGATGCCCACTTGTTGCAGCGACGCTCCGATAAACAAGGCTCCTCCCGCCAGCAAGCCTCCCAAAATCGCGGGTTTCAGGGAATTTTGCTGAAATGCCATCGCCTGCTTACGATTGATGTAAAGCAGCGGCAGCAGCGACAATCCCCCTAAAGCAAATCGAACGCCGTTAAAGGTAAAGGGCCCGACATACTCCATACCCACACGCTGGGCGACAAAGGCAAAACCCCAAATAATTGCAGTGAGCAGGAGCAACGCATCAGATTGTAATGTTCGTGTATTCATTGTTTTTTCCTTTTGGGTCAATGAAGAGTTTATGAACAAGGCTATAGATTGAGAGTTTATGAAAACGTCAAGTGAAATTCCAGTGAATTTATTTCTTAGACTTTGTGTTCTCTCCTTGACTTTTTTGAGCGTGTCGCAAACAGAAAGATAGAGCATGGTTCACGGTCCTTGACACTGGTAAAAACCGGGTTTTTTCTTCGAACGAATGATGAGCATAAAATGCCATACGTCTCATAGATTATTGCTGATTAATCCGTGGATTTACGATTTTGCCGCTTTTGATCTCTGGATGAAACCGATAGGACTGTTGTATCTGGCCGGTTGGCTGCGTCAATACGGCTATACGATTGATTGGCTCGATTGTCTGGATCGCTATGACCCGGAGTTGTTGCGCTTACAGGGGCTTTCTGCGCCCAGAGTCAAAGCTTATGGCGTGGGGAAATTTTTCCGACAGGCCATACCCAAACCGCCTATCCTCGCGGAGATGCCGTTTCCATATAGTCGTTATGGCATCTCGGAAGATATTTTTAGGGCCAGGCTTCACCGCATCCCGCGCCCGGATGCGGTGATAGTTACCTCGATCATGACCTACTGGTATCCGGCTGTATTTCGAGTAATTGAACTGGTCAAACAGCACTTTCCCGGCGTTCCGGTGATTTTGGGCGGCATCTACGCCGCGTTGTGTCCGCGCCATGCTACAGCCCATTCACACGCTGATTACGTACTTCAAGAACGCGATCCTGTCCGCATCATTCAGTTTTTCGATGAACTGACCGGTTTTCGCCATCCACGAGATTCAAGGTCGGCGTCGCTGTGTGAAGTGTACCCGGCCTTTGATCTCTACGAGCATCTGGATTACGGATGTCTGCTGACATCCCTGGGATGTCCGTATCGCTGCACATACTGCGCGTCACATTTACTGTCGCCTCAATTTACCCAAAGAGAGCCTGAAGCCGTTTTTCAGGAACTTCTGTATTGGCATCGCGCCAGGCAGATTCAGGATTTTGCGTTGTATGACGACGCCTTGCTGGTTAATGCTTCAACTCACCTTGAACCGCTTCTGAAACAGGTCATTGACGCTGATTTGCCTATCAGATTTCATACTCCCAATGGCGTACATGCCCGCTATATCACAGAGCGCACGGCGGATTTGATGTTTCGTTCCGGCTTTACGACGCTGCGCTTAAGTTTGGAAACAACCGAACCTACGCGCCAGCAGGCGACCGGAGGAAAAGTGACCGGCGCTGAATTCGAACAAGCGGTGAACGCCTTAAAACACGCCGGATTTCAGGGGAAACAGATCGGAGTATATTTATTTGTCGGACTGCCCGGTCAGGATCTGCGGGAGGCCCGGGACACCATTCACTATGTTCACGGTCTGGGGCTGCTTGCAAATCTCTGTGAATATTCGCCGATTCCAGGGACGCCGGACTGGAATGTGTTAGCGTCGCAAGGCTATGTGGAGCCGGAGGATGATCCGCTTATTCACAACAACAGCGTGTTCTTGTATTTGCGCGAACGGCACAATTTTGAACAGATTCAGATACTCAAGAATCTGGTCAAAGCCGGCAACCAACGCATAAAAGCTCAGATACAGGGGTAAGCTTAGGCTTTTTCGTCTAACCACGCTTCAGCCGTCGCTTTATCATGAAAGGTGCCTTTTACCATCCCGCTTTTCGTTGACCACCTCTCTAAGAAGCTGTTTTAAAAGTCCATGCAACGGGCATTTCGAGAGGGGTGAACAGGAGTGTCAAAGCTCTGCTTTGACAGCGAAAGCAGAGCTTTCGCACTCCTCACCTGCAAACTTTTAAAACAGCTTCTCAGGTATTTATCGGAAATAAGGTTCGTAGTCAACGCTTTAGCGAGTTGTTTCAGGCATTTTCAGGAACGCTGAAGCGTTCACTACGAGCCAATTATGATGCTCAATTTATGTCTGGCGTTCCATCACAATTTTGCCGTTTTTGATCACACGGTTGACATGGTTGACTCCAAAATGATACAGAAAGTATTGGTAGTTTGGAACATTGAGAATAATGATGTCAGCTTTTTTCCCGACTTCCAGGCTGCCGATCTCATGGAAGCGTCGAATCGAACGCGCCGCCTGTGCCGTGACTCCCAGAATCGCTTCGGCCGGCGTCATTTTCATCTGGGTGCAGGCAATCGTCATGATCAGGGGCAGAGCTTCCGTCATGCACGATCCAGGGTTGCAGCCTGTACCAAGCGCCACCCTGACCCCGGCTTCAAGCATACGGCGGGCCGGAGCGTAGCGCACAAAGGCCGTAAAAAATGGCACGCCGGGCAGTAATTCCGCAATGACATCACTTTCTGCTAATTTTTCGATGCCGCGATCGCTGATCATTAACAGGTGAGAAGCGGCGGCAACCTGCATTTCTGCCGCAAATTCCGCGGCTTTAAATGGACTAAAGGCATCGGCGTACATCCGCGCCTCAAGCCCGTATTGCCGCCCCACTTCCAAAATATGCCGCGTTTCTTCAAGCGAGTACGTGTCAATATCACAGAAGACGCCGCAAAATTCCGCCAGCTTTTCTTCGGCGACTCTCGGAATCATTTCGGAAGTCATCAGATCAATATAGTCTTTTTTCTTGTTTTTATATTCGGAAGGCACTTCAAGCGCCATGAAGGTTGGCACAAGATCAATCGGATGAGTGTCTTGTAATTCTTTGATTGTCTGGAGGATTTTGATTTCATCTTTCGTTGTCAGTCCATATCCGCTTTTGGCTTCTATCGTCGTTGTTCCCCGGCGCAGCATACGATCCAGGCGTTTATAGGCGAGGTTATAGAGTTCTTCTTTACTGGCCGCGTTCGTTGCAAGCATGGTGCTGCCTATGCCGCCTTCAGTAATCGCAATATCACGGTATGCCCGTCCTAACAGCCGATCCGCAAATTCCTTTTCCCGAGACCCGGCGAACACCACATGCGTGTGCGGATCAATCAAGCCCGGCATGACCACTTTACTCGAAGCATCAATGACAATATCCGGGTGAAGTCCCTCGGGTAAATCTTCTGTTTTGCCAACCCAGGCGATTCGGTCTTTTTCAATCACGACTGCTCCGTTTTCAATAATTCCCAGAGCGGCTCTCGGATCAGTTTGAATTTTATCAACCCGTGACACGGTAAGTAATTGTGCCGCATTCTTGATGATTTTTCTCATACGCCCCTATCCTCGTCATGCAAACAGAGTTAATTTTTTACGCCCCTTCCAGGCAACGCATCCTTTTTAGCCAATAAAAAATCATTCGGTAAAATTTTGTCAAATAAAATTTCTGCATGTTGGCTAAAGATTGTTGTAATACTTGAGGAATTGGTCTTTCTTGCCTGGAGGGATTTTGAGGACAAAATTGTGTGGAAGCGGCGACTTTGATTGAATCACAGTGCGTTTTAGCTCGCGATTTAGCATGACAAATGTCTCTTCCGGGATTGATAAATTCTTGACCAGATCTTTCACATAGATTTTTTGCGTCACCGGCACCTTTTCATATTCGAGAGGAGTAAGCTGCTCAATTGGTCCCAAATAGCGTTTATAGTCATACATGATATGCGCGGCGGCCACAAATTCGGCGTAATAATTGCGTGAATAAAAGCCGAAGCTCGATCCTTGATATTCGCGCACAATTTTGCCCAGATCGGTGGTTTTTACCTGTTTGACGGCGTTTAAGACTCCGGCAGTGCCGTGATTGTACGCCGTAATGGCCAGGGGCCAGGAGCCGAAAATGTCATAATTGGCTTTCAACAGACGAGCCGCAGAATTGGCGGATTTGAACGGATCGTAGCGTTCATCCACCTGGGCATTGATGCGAAGGCCATACATTTTTGCGGTCGCCGGCATAAATTGCCAGACTCCGGCTGCTCCGGCAGAGGAATAGGCGCTCTGCTTGAAATAGGACTCGACCAAAGAAAGCCAGATGAGTTCTCGCGGAAGATCATGCTTCTGAAAAATTTGCTCGAATTGTTCCTGATACAGACCGGCCCGCTCAACAGCTTTGACAAAATGGTCGCGCTGCCCGCTCTGGAGCCGAAAATGCTGAGAAGCGGCCTTGCGAAATTTCTGCGGATCCGGGATATTCTCAAAAAGCTTATAGACCCGGGCTTCATCGCCGGATAACGAGTGCAACTGGTCCTTGCGCTGTTTACGATCAAGCTCCAATAAAATGTGTTTATATTTTTGGATGTGGGCGTTAATCCCTGGCGATGTCTGTGTGTCCACCACCTCGTAAATGACCTGAAAATACCAGCTGTCATACAGGATGACCTGGCTGCTCGTATAACGAGCAAACACATCTTTCCAAAATGCGACATGGTGTTGCAATTCGTCCGGGATGGGAAAAACCTGTTCAAACTCTTTGAGAATTCCGGGCCAGAAAAGCTTGACTGGTAGAGAAGCATGGTGTAGAGCGTTATCGCCAAAGCGCGGAAAAATTCCCATGACAATCACAATGGTCGCAAGGAGAATCGGCGCCCAAAACCAGCGCAATTGGCAATAAATGCGGCGGCGCAGATACCAGGGACAGGAGAGTGCGATGACCTCAGCGAGGACGATGACGCCGATCCTTTTGATCATCGCCATCCATCGCCGCCAGGCGTCGCTTGCTGTGAACACACATATTTGCTCGGACAGGTTATGTAAGTGTTTCATAGATTTCCAGGCAGAACCCCCGGGTTGCCTCAAGAAACCTGGGGTTGAGAATCTCCGAAAACTTCAGGACAGGCATTTGCCAGGGCCTACTTTCTGTGAGACGTGAAAAGGGAAGGAAGGCTTAATTTTTAAAATCCTTTTCTCGCAAAGCCCACAAAGTTCGCAAAGGATTCATCTTCAAGGACTTTGCGAGCTTTGCGAGAAAAATCAAACGAAATTCTTCATAATTTTTACTTCATTCATCATGTTTTTAACACCTGTTTCAAAAAATGCTTGACGGGTTCCTTTGTTCTTCGCTAAATAACTACAAGAATCACATAGAAGAAAGAATATTCTGATTTTTAAGGAGGGCGTACATCATGGCGATATTGGATATTCTTGACATCATTCCGCAAAGCCTGAAACAGCAGGTGGTTGATACGCTGGTGGATTTTGTGTCTGGCGAAGCCAAAAAATATGTCAGCGGCGAAATCGCAAATAAGATTAGGTCGCTGCGCTCTGATGCGGCGTTTCATCGCACTTTTGAAAAAGGACTGCAACAGGCGGTCAAACGCTTTATTGCCGAGTATGAAGCGCAAGATGAAGATCTCGTCGCGGCGCTTCAGGCTGACCGGACATTTCTTGCCAACGCGCAGGTGCAGAAAGCCATGCTGACCATGCTCAGAAAGCCGGGAACCTATCTGGCAGAAGAACGGGAGAAACTTGCACAGTCCTTTGATTCCGTGCTGCCGAAGCGCAAGAATCGCGAGCGCGTGGATCAAGCCGTGACCTATTTCCTGCGCTGCCTGGTCGAAGAACTCTGGCATCTGCCGGAACTGCTGCCGGTGTATAGTCTGCAATTTCAACGCCTGAACGCCGAAGCTGCGCAGCAGCAAGTGGCCTTGCAAAAAGCGCAATTGCAAGCATTGACCGGATTGGGCGAAGGCGTCCGTACTGCCCTGCTGCAATTGACCGACGCCATCGGCGAACAGAAAGCCTTGCCCGCTGGCGGGAGATATGCCCTGCCCGAACGCCCGAAAGTCTATCACAATCTGCCGCAGCCCGATTATGGCCGCTTTATCGGCAGAGAAGCGGAACTGGCGCAAGTCGAAAAAATCCTGCGCCCCTATCCGCATTCACAACACGCGCTTGTCACCATTGACGGCATCGGCGGCATCGGCAAGAGTGCGTTGGCCCTGGAAATCGGACATCGCTTCTTGCGGCAATTCGACGATCTACCGGCCGAAGAACGCTTTGAGGCCATTATCTGGGCCAGCGCAAAGCAGACAATTTTGACAGCCGAAGGCATCAGCACGCGCCGCCAGATTTTGCGAACTTTAGACGATATTTACAACGCCCTCGCGGTCGGCTTGCAGCGCGAAGACATCACCCGCGCGCGCAAAGAAGACCAGGATGAAGTCGTGCGCCGCGCCCTGACGCGCCAGCGTACGCTGTTGCTTGTGGATAACCTGGAAACGGTGGATGACGAGGCCGTGCTGAATTTCCTGCGCGAACTCCCGGCCCCGACTAAAGCCATCGTCACCACGCGCCACCGCCTGGATGTCGCTTATCCTGTGCGCTTAACCGGCATGCCCTGGGACGACGCCAGCCAATTGATTGAGCAGGAATGTGCGAAGAAAGGCGTCACATTAGACGTTTGTAGTCATCGCTTCAGCGATGTTCCGCCAGACGCTCGTAGTCATCGCTTTAGCGATGCTTCTTCAAACGCTGAAGTGTTTACTACAAACGTGGTTACTACGAACGGGAATGCCCGCCGCCTTTTTGAGCGCACCGGCGGCGTGCCCTTAGCCATGGTGTGGAGCATTGCGCAGATGGGTATGGGCTACGGTGTGGAAACAGTCCTGAACCGGCTTGGTCAGCCGGCCGGCGACATTGCCCGCTTCTGTTTCGAAGGCGCGGTGGAACAGATTAAAAACCGGCCAGCTCACAAACTGCTGATGGTGCTCTCCCTGTGCGCCGACAGCGCCAGCCGCGAATCCCTCGGCTATGCGACGGGGTTGCCGGAATTAGACCGCGATGATGGATTGGTAAAATTGGAAAAACTCTCATTGGTCAACAAATCCGGCGACCGGTTCAGTCTGCTGCCCTTGACCAAGCAATATGCAGCAGCGGAGTTTGAAAAATCAGAGAAGAAGGAGCTACTGAGGGAGAAGTGGATTGAATATTTTAGTAAATTGACTAAAGAATATAGCATTGAATACTGGAATTGGAAGAATTATAGTTGGTTACAAAACGAAGGGGATAACCTTCTTTCAATTATTGATTGGACTGTAGCTGCTGAGCAAGGAGATATTGCTTTACTATTTACACGTGCTACGATGTTCTATCTGGATAGAACAGGTCAGTGGACGAAATTATTTGACTATGGAGAACAACTTTACAGTATTGCCCAATCTTTGCAAAATAAGCGCATTTGGGCGTGGATTTGTCATCTTTGGTTAGCGTATTTTTATGTGGAACGAGGAAATCATGAGCGGGCAGAGGCTGTCGCTAGACAGAGTTTATTATTATATCAAGAGCTAAATGATGTTAAGGGAACGTGTTTTGCTTTAAATGATCTTGGACGTGTTTACAGAGTAAGAGGCAAATATGAAACTGCTCAAGACATTTACACGCAATCAATGAATTTAGCAAAACGTAATGATTTTGGTGATGGAATGGCAGCTGCTCACTTTGAATTAGGGAAACTGGCACGAGATCGTGAACAATGGGAAAATTCCAAAACTCATTTTGAAGCCGTTATTGAATGGTGTGAGAAACATGAAGAGGAAGCAGATTTAGATATTGCACTTTTAATGATGGCTATCGGAAATTTGGGATGGGTTGAGTTTAATCTTGGTCATTCTGAGCATGGTAAACTCCTTATGGAGCGGAGTTTATCATTTTTTCAAGGTGTAGGAGGAGGAAAGGCAAGTATGACCACATTACATTGGCGGTTGGCAAATATTGAAAAGACTTTCCGTAATTCCGAAAAAGCCTTACAACATGCCCAGGAAGCCTATTTCTGGGCAGAACGTTTGGGTATGGTGCGCGAGCTTGAGGGCGCGCGGGCCTTGCTGGCGGAACTCGAACAGGCGCAGCCGGCCGCCGGGAATTGAACGACGGGAGGGAGGAACAATGGCAGCAAAGAGTATGACCTTATTGGAAGACATGAACCTGCTCATTCAGGAAGGCGTTTATCGAGACCGCGAAACGCTCCTTCAGGATGCCATGCGGGCGCTCCTGAGAAGTAAACCTGAACTGCGCAGCCAATTAGCGCTGGCGCTCTACAAACGGAGAAATGTCACGCTGGCGCGGGCCTCTGAAATTGCAGGGGTTGATCAAGAAAATTTTAAGGAATTGCTGCGCGAAGCCGGGGTAAGCTATCGTATTGAGCCGGTCGGGGAAGCGCTTGAACGTGAAGTTGAACAACTGCTCCGATTCCAGGATAGGGGAAGAGCCTGATGTTGATCATTGATACCGATATTTTAAGCATGTTTGCAAAAGCTGGCGCGCTTGATGTGCTCGTGATGTTTTTCGGAAAAGACCAGATTGGCATGACGCCCGCCATCGCTGATGAAATCGCGGTACCCCTGCAATATGGCTATGATTTTCCATCGCAAATTCTCGCTATCATTCCCGTGGTTTCCATCAATCGAAACATCGCAGAAAACACGGTGAAATTCGGGCTGAGCAGCACAAAACTTGGCAGAGGTGAACGAGAGGCGATCGCGTTTTGTCAGGCTGAGAACGCGTGTTTTGCGACGAATGACGTGGTTGCGCGAAAATTTGCTCAGGAACAAGGCGTCAATGTTTTTTCTTTACAGGCGATTTTGCGAGCGCTCTGGGTAAGCGGGGTTAAAACGAAGGCGGATGTCCACATCTTGCTCCAGCGCATAAAATTGGCAGATGCTTTAGAAGTTCCGGCAGCCATAGAAGATGAGATATTCAGAGAAAATGCAACGAACCATCTGCAAGAATAGAGAGGCAACTCGTATTTTTCGACAGAGCACTCAGGCATGTTACACGAATTAGAAGGCGCGCGGGCCTTGCTGGCGGGACTCGACCAGGCGCAGGCTGCCGCCGGCGCAGGGGAACGACAGGGATTTCCCATGAGCAAGGCTTGTGCATCCTCGCTGCTTATGAGAAATTCAGAAGGAATAATATCAACACATGCGTATCCATGAATGTCTTGAACACATTGATGGACTGCGTGAGAGAAATGATGGTACTTGAAACAGAAGCCAAAGAGGATGGAATCTTAATTGTCAAAACCCCGAAATCCTTATGGGGAAAAAAAGTGAAGGTCCAGGTGCATGAATTACGGCGCAAAACCAAATCGCGGAAAGCTGTTGCCAGATCGAAATCAGCGCCAGTGACGAAAGAACAAAAGCATCAGGCAAGTTTAGCTCAGTGGGAAAAAATCAAGGCGATTTTGCAAGAAATTGATCAACTCACGCTTCCTCAACGAACAATAGAGGAAATTCTCCATGATCTGCACGAATTCAGGGAATCACTATGAAATTCGCTTATATTGATTCATGTATCTATATGGTCTGATGCAACAATATCGTCAATTAATTGAAAAATTATCCGGAACTGTTCCATGATACCCAACGAATTGTGCAAACCGAAGCACTGAAAATCATTGATGCGTTGCATGTCGCACTTGCGAGCCATGATCTGTTTGTGTCCAGCGACCCGCACTTTCGTCATTTAAACACTGTAACGCCTTATTGGATTGATTTGAGCGGACATGTCCCTTCACAGTAAACGTGAAGACATCCTGAAACAAAGGTGTCACCGTGCGCGCCGGAGTTACTCTCCGGCGCGATAAGAGGCGTGAAACTCAGACGCGAGCCTGCTCAATGGCGCTGGCAAACACTTCCAATCCTTCCTGCACGGCTTCTTCAGTGATGATGAGCGGAGGCGCGATTTTGACGGTTGCGCCGCCAACCGGAGAGAAAAAGAGTAAGCCCTGTTCAAAGGCATGTTGCACGATTTTCGTCGCTAACGCTCTATCCGGTTCTTTGGTTCCTGGTTTGACAATCAGCAATCCGTACACCAGGCCGCGCCCCTGCACAATGCCGATAATATCGGATTTCTGCTGTTGAATATGGTATAAACCGGCTTGCATGACTTTCCCGACTTTTTCAGCATTCTCGACCAGGTGTTCATTGAGAATCAGATCAATATTGGCCAGGGCTGCGGCGCAGCAGATCGGGTTGCCGGTATGGGTGCTGGTCATCGCGCCGGGCGGATAGATGTCCATCACCCTGGAATTTCCTAAGACCGCTGAAAGCGGAAGCGAACTGCTAATCCCTTTGCCGCAGCAGATCAGATCCGCCTCAACCCCGTAATGCTCGAAGCCGAAGAATTTCCCGGTGCGGCCAAATCCGGCTTGCACTTCGTCGAAGATCAGCAGTGCGTCATGCTGCGTACACCACTGGCGTAAGCGTTGAATATAGTCTTGCGGCGCAAAGCAAGCGGTTGCGCCCTGGTAGGTTTCTAAGATGACTCCGGCGACGTGGTCAGGATCAATGTCGCGTATTGCCAAATCGGCTTCAAAATCCTCAAACGTGAGGTTTTCATGATAATAACCGTCGGGAAATGGTAACTGAATAATGTCAGGGTCAGGGTGAGTGATCCAGGTCTTTAAACCCGGCATCCCGCCCATCATCTGCGCGCCTAACGTGCGGCCATGAAACGCATCTTCAAAGGAAATGATGACATTCTTTTCTTTACCGCCGTGCTGATGGCCGTAGGTTCGGGCGAGTTTGAGCGCGTTTTCTGTGGCTTCCGCGCCGGTTGTTAAAAGAAAAGCTTTGTCCATATTTGCCGGCGCAAGATTTACCAGTTTTTCCGCGAGTAACGAACGCACTTCACTGGGAAAGCAGTAATTGTGCAATAACCCGTGCTCGGCTTGCTGGATAATGGCGTCGCGCACTTCGCGCCGTCCATGTCCGGCATTAGTGACCAATACGCCTGAACTCCAATCCAGCCACATATTGCCGAATTTATCATACACTTGCAGCTCTTCAGCCCGATCCCAGACAATCGGCGGTTGTCCGGTCATGGAACGCGGTTCATATTTTTGTAATCGTTCCAGGATAGGAAGCGATTCCGGCACAGGAATTTTGGTAACGATACGGCGATATTTGGTATTGATATGAGGAACTTCTTTAGGTTCTAATGAATACATGAGATTCCTTTCGCGGCTGATCATTATTTTATTGCTCCGGCAACGAGGCCGCTGACAATATAACGTTGGAAAAAGATGATAAAGATAAACGCAGGCAGACTGGCAATCATTGCGCCTGCGCCCATGTGATTCCAGGAGACAAACATATCGGCGATAAAATCGCTGGCGCCGACCGAGAGGTTTTTCGCGGCGGGTGTGGGGGCCAGGATCAGGTTAAACATAAATTCATTCCAGGTGCCCATGAACGCAATAATGCCAGTGGCCGCAATACCGGGGAAAGCCAGGGGAAAAATAATTTTACGAAATGATTGAAAACGGGTACAGCCGTCAATTTTGGCGGCTTCATCCAGTTCTCTGGGCAATACATCAAAAAAACCCAGCATAATCCAGATCGAAAAAGGCAGCCACATGTAGGTATTCACAAGAATCTGAGCATGTAAGGTATCAATAAACTGAATGCCAAACCAATTCTCAAGTTTGCCAAATAAAATAAAAAATGGGACAATCAGACTGATGGGCGGAAAGACTCGGCTGCCGATAATGATATATCGCCAGAATTTGTTGCCGAAAAAATGAAAACGACTGAAACCATAAGCGGAAACAGATCCCAGGATCACGCAGAAAAAGGTTGTCGCCAGGGAAATCATAATGGTGTTAAAGGTATAGCGAAAATAGGGACGGGTGGTAAAAATTTCTACATAATTTCGAAATGTGGGCTGTTGGGGAATCAGCGTGGGTTTGGCCGAATAAACTTCGATATCAATTTTTACTGAGGTCACAAACATCCAATAGATCGGAAACAGGTTCACCAGTAAAAAGATCCCAAGAATCGTATAAGCAAGTGCTTGATGTCGTTTCATAAGAAAACGCTATCTTGCCCGCGAAACACACGAAACATGCGAAAAAGTTTATAGTAAACGCTTTAGCGTTGTTGTTTCGGGAATTTCGAAGACTCATTTCCGAAACAACATTCTTCAAAGAATATGTTTCTAATCTTTGCTTATTCTTTATTCATGTAATTTTCGCGTGTTCCGCGTGTTTCGTGGGCCAAAATTCTTACTCCGTCTCAGTTCGAAAGATGTAGGTAAAAAATGCTACAATGCCAAACGAGATGATGACCATGATCACGGAAAGTGCGCTGGCGTAGCCCAGTTGGAGTTCTCGAAAGGCTTTTTCGTAAATATAGGTTACCATCATCTCCGTTGATTCACCAGGCCCCCCTCCGGTTAAGGTAAACACAATATCAAAGGTTCGGAAGGCAAAAATGGTGGCAATCATGAGTGAACTCATCATCGCTGGTTTCAAAAATTGAAAAGTGATATAGCGAAAGCGGTCAATGACACTCGCCCCGTCAATCGCCGAGGCTTCATAAAGCTCATCCGGGACACTCTGTAAACCGGCTAATAAAATAACCATGATAAACGGGATCACCGTCCAGGCATGAACTAATGCGAGAACTTCCATGGTAAATGACGGACTGGACAACCAGGCCACAGGTCTTCTGAGAATCCCAGCCGATACCAGGATTTGATTGAGAACGCCGTTGGTATCATTCAAAATCCATTTCCACATCAGAGTCGCCACGACCGGAGGAATACCCCAGGGCCAGAGATTAAAGGTGCGAAACAGTCCGGTGTATCTGGTAATCTCATTCAAAGCCAGCGCGATGATTAACGCGCCGAGAAACGCAGAGCCAATCCCGATCAACACATATTCCCCGGAATGCTTCAGATACAGATAAAAGGTGCTGTTGTGTAAAATGGCAGTGTAATTTTGTAGCCCCACAAACGTCGGGGTCATGGTAATGTCAAATTCACAAAAGCTCAGATAAACCACATATCCGACAGGCATCACCACAATGAGCGATAATAAAATAATGCTGGGCGACACCAGAAGATAACCATATTTGGCTTCAGAAAGATTATCAATACGTTGAAACAGCGATTGAAAAATGTTATTTACCGATTGTATGAATTGCTTTACCATGATAATGTTGAGATGAACGTGTTTGTGGTTTAGTTCGGCTCAATACGATGCTTCAGGGGGAAAGAAACATTCCTTTCCCCCGTTTAGGCTTCAGAGCTGTTAAGTTCTACGAATAGTTGTCATCTCGACTCCGCTCGATGACCGGAACACCGCACGTCGAGCGAAGTCGAGACGACCTATTTGATGAGAACTTAACAGCCCTGCGTTTAGGCTTTTGCTTTTACCCTTAGCCTTTTACCTCTTACCACGTCTGTTTCAGGACTTCATCTACTTTCTTTTGGGCGTCATCCATCGCCTGCTGCGCCGTCTTTTGTCCGGTCAAAGCGTTTTGGAGTTCCTGAATTACCGATTTATAGGCCGCGCCCTGATTCAGATAGAGATCAACAACCGTATCTTTAAGCGCTTCCTCAACAATGGCATAATACGGAACTTCCTGCGATTTCGGATCAGAATAGGCCGGCAGATGGAAAATATCATTATTTTCCATGGCAAATTCATTCACCTGGGCCGGCCAACTGCGATACCAATCTAACCAGCCAAAAGCCGCGGTTTTATGTTGCGAGAACTTGCTGACCGCCCATCCATTCCAATGCATGACTAATGTTGCAGGGCCGCCTTCTTTGGCTAATGGCTGCGGAGCTACAGCAAAGTCATCTTTAATTGGCGATTCATTGGCCGCACAGCGGGCATACAGATAAGTGGGATCAATGACCATCGCGATATTTCCGGACAGGAACAGGTCGGCGACATCGCCATGCTGATAGGCTGTCACGCCTTCAGGCACGACTTTCCACTCATTGCGCATCTTGACCAGACGTTCAACATATTGCACGGTGGCCGGATCGTTCCATTTGACCTTGCCGGTGTCCTGATAGTTGTCAGGATTCACGCCAAGCAGCAATGAACCGGCTTTTAACGTCAAAGCTCCGTCAAGCACACCGCCGCCCCTGAACGCATAGCCCCATTGATCAATGGTTCCGTCGCCGTCTTTATCAAGGGTGAGTTTTTGAACCATCTCATCAAATTCAGCCCAGGTTTTCGGAGGCGCATCGTAGCCCGCTGCTTTCAACATGCTTGGGCGATAATACAGCATATCCACAATGCGTCCGACTTGTGGGGTGCTGTAATGATGGCCGTCAATAATTGCGCCTCGCAATCCGGAAGAATAGAGATTTAAACTTTCTTCATCCCACAGAAAATCAACTGGTTCCAACCAGCCAGCTTTGGCAAAGTTAACGAAAATGGTTTCGTCTAAGGGCACAATATCAACGGCCGGAGAACGAGCTATGAAAAGCGCCTGAAGCTTTGGCTGCATCTGCTCATCCGGCGTGCCGACAAAATTAATTTTTACTCTGGTCATCCTGGCATATTCTTCCCCATTCAGAGCGGTCGCCGGATCATACTCGAGATCTCCCCAATTATACGCCGTCAATTCTGTGCTCCCATCAGCTTTGATGGCATCCAATAACCCTTCCGGCAGCTTATACTCGGGTGTTGAGATGCGTGGAACAATCGGTCCCCATTGTACATCAGCCGCAAAGGCTGACACAGCCAAAAGACACGTCAACATAGCAATCATGACGAATGCGCGCTTCATAATGTCTCTCCCTCCCTTGAGGTGAAGTGGCATAACAAGAACCCAGTTATGCACTTCGTCTGTTGAAAACAAAACATTCTGTAGTACAAACGACAAAAAGAGTGTGAGTGTGAAGAGTTTTCATTGTCAAGTTTTTTCAAAAGAGTTTATACGCGACCCAAACAAATTTATGCTGTTCCCGTTCCGCACCAGTCAATAAGGAAGCCAAGTAAAGCTTCGGCGGCTAACAAGATGTCATCTACTTTGACTTTTTCATGATGAGAATGCGCATCGGCGATATTTCCAGGGCCAAACACCAGAGTTGGCATCTTGCCTTTGATAGCATACAAACGGGCGTCACAACTTACATCCAGGCCGCACACATCCGGGCGCAAGCCGATCTGTTCACAGGAGTTTTTGAGGGTTGTCACGAGCGGATGATCAAAAGAGGATTCAAAGGCTTCATTGTGCAGTTTGGGGAAATCCAACGTATAATGTTCCTGAATCCAGGGATCAGCAAGAGCTTGAATGGTCTGGTGCAATTCCTGTTTGATCAGCGCGAGGTTTTTATTTGGTAAAAATCCGACCCCGCCTTCAATCGTGACATGTCCCGCGACAGTAGAGGGATATTCACCGCCATGAATCGTGCCAATATTGACCTGCACGGGCTGTTGATATTTTTCAAATCCCGGATAGCCCTTGCTCTCCTGAATGAGTTGTTGTTCATACGCTCGCAATGCTTGAATGATTTTTATCCCTTTTTCGATAGCATTGACACCCTCGGTAATTTTGCCCATGTGCACCGATTTGCCTTCTACCTGTATTCGAAACCATAATGCACCCCGATTGGAGGGATGAATGTGAAGCTCTGTGGCTTCCATGACAATGACGCCATCGGCAGGAGGACTATGAAGAACGCAGGCTAACGCGCCATTCCCTCCGGATTCTTCTTCTACGACCAGTTGCACGTCAAGGTTTCCCAGGAGTTTTATACCTAAATCGTGCAGACATTTCAATACCAAAAATAAGACAGCAATTCCGCCTTTGTCGTCGCAGGCCCCGCGTCCGCAAATAAACCCATGCTCTTCTTTTCCTGAAAACGCGTCTGCATAAGATTCGTCAGCCGGAACAGTATCGGTATGCGCCTGCAAGATAATGCTCCGTCCCTGCCCCTGCCCTGGTTTGCAAATCACCAGGTTGTACTGTCCGGTATGATCCATTTCGTGATCTTTGTGCGTATAGTCAGGATCAGTTTTCAGCGCATTGGTCAAAAATACATGCCTCATGTCTCCAAAATTTTGAAACGCTTGTTCCAAATAAGTCATGATCTCCTGTTCCTGCCCTGAAAAACTTGGAATCTGAATTAAGCGGGTTAAGAATGTTTTCGCGGCGTCTTTGTGCTGTTGCAGGTAGCGATGAATCTGTTTTTGAAGCGTCTCGTTATACATCAAAGTAGCTCCTTTTTTGGTGACTGTTCATAGTATGGCTCGATATTCCATTTGGGGGATTATTTCGAGAGGACAGCGCATGTCAAGGAAAAATACGGTATGGTCTGTTCAGCAAGAGTAATTTTTTATTGACACATCTTGATAGTCTCAATAGGCTTTTGTCCTGCATTGGCAAAGATTCGTATAATAACCTTGTGAATTATGTTACGATACCATATAACAGAAGATGGCTTTTGTTATGTATGGCAACGTCATGGCAATGAAGATGAAGAAGACGATAGGAGTCGTTCTGAGCGCGATTAGTTTTGTGATGATCTGTTTTTTACCTGGAGTTTGGGGGCAGCCTGTGGAACAGGTATCGCCAGAGACGGAACAACAATCTGAAGTAACACCGTTAAAAGACGTATATCCGAAAGTCGGATTGGTTCTGAGCGGCGGCGGCGCGCGCGGATTTGCGCATATTGGCGCAATTAAGGTGTTGGAAGAATTGGGGATGCCCATTGATTATGTCGTGGGAACAAGTATGGGAAGTATTGTCGGCGGCCTGTACGCGAGCGGATATTCTGCTCGGGAACTGGCTCAAATCATTGAAGAAGTGAATTGGGAAGATATTTTTTCTGACACGCCGCCGCGTAACCTCTGGTCGTATCAGAAAAAACGGGAGGCGTCGAAATATATTTTTGGAGTTGATTTTGACTTGAAAAAAGGGTTTGTGATACCGCAAGGCTTGACCAGCGGACAGAAAATTTCAAATTTGATGGCCTTTTTGACGCTGCCGGTTGCTGATATTGAGGATTTTGATGATTTTCCCATTCCATATCGGGCGGTGGCCGCAGACATTGTTACCGGGGAAGAAGTGGTATTAGGCCATGGCTCTTTACCGGAAGCCATGCGAGCCAGCATGGCTGTACCTGGCGCTTTTACCCCGGTGAAGATTGAAAATCATTTATTGGTTGATGGAGGGATTGTGAATAATCTGCCGGTAGATGTCGCTAAACAGATGGGGGCGGATATCATCATCGCGGTTGATATTTCAAGTCCGTTGAAAGGCCAGGAAGAATTGGGAAATCCGATTTCTATTTTAGGCCAGATGATCGGCCTGCAAATGTTAAAAATTACTGAGGCGCAGCAGAAAATGGCGGATGTGTTGATTGTTCCCGATTTAGGGAACTACTCCTCAGTAAGTTTTGGGAGTTCCCAGCAAATCAGCGCCCTGGGGGAAGAGTACACCCGTATGAAAATTGACGAACTCCAGGCCTTGCTCGACCGTATTCGTAAAACCCGTCCCGCCAGTCGAAGTGTGCCTACCAGCGCTATTCAAACGCTGGAGAATCTCTTTATCGAAGATATTGAAATCGAAGGAAATACGCGCTATAATGAATCAATTCTCTTAAAACAACTTCACAAACAAATCGGCGATACGTTGATGCCTGATTTGCTGGAAGAACGGATTACAGAGCTTTTCAGCACTGGCGATTATGAAACCGTGAAATTCACGCTGGCTCCGGGGAAAGAACAAGGGAAAATTCTGAAACTGTGGCTTGAAGAACGTCGCAAAAATTTGCACCAATTGCGGTTCGGAATGAATTATGAATCGCGTTTTGATGATGCTGAATCAGATAAAATGATTTTCCTGGTCAACAGCACCTTCAATAAACTGACAGGACGAGGGTCATATTGGTCGAACGATTTACAATTTGTGAATGTGACCAAATTTGACAGTGAATACTTTCAACCCTTGGGCAAAGGGTTTTTCATTACGCCGTACTTGTACGATCATGATGATTATCAAATTATCTATGAACACGAAGAATCTGTGGCCCGCTACGATAGAACTGAACGGGGGATCGGTGTTCATCTTGGCACGTTTATTTATCGTATTGGAGAAGTATCGGTGGGATTCCTGCTAGAAGATCTCGATGTATCCCCAAGTACAGCCGTTGATCCTGAGTTTTTTCAGGATTATAATGAAACGCTCACCAGCCTGACATTCAGATCCCACGTTGATCATCTGGATACGTTTCCGTTTCCGCATTCCGGAACACTTTTGAATGTTGATTACCAATTAGCCCTGGAGGATTTAGGGGGAGATGCTCATTTTCACCGCTTGTTGCTGGATTATTGGAAATATTTTGCCTTGAGTGATCGCAATACATTAGGATTTCGTTTCCAGGCCGGAACGGATTTTGATTCTAAAATCAGAGAATATAAATATTTTGTGCTGGGCGGTAACGACTCGTTTGCCGGATATAAAGTCGAGGAATTGCGAGGCGCGCATCTCGGAGCAGTCAATCTGGAATATCGCTATCGCCTGAACGAATTGCCTTCCGCAGTCGGCGGTGGAATTTTTCTCGTTGCCAACGGCAGTATTGGAAATGCCTGGAAAACGCTTGATGAAATCGAAGACGATTTCTCTTTAGAATACGGGGGTAGTTTCGGAATCGGAGTTGACACGGTTCTTGGCCCTGTGCGAGCTGATTTCGCCATAGGGAAAAGCGGCCGACGGATTATTTACTTAAATATCGGGTATAAATTCTAGGGCACGTGGTGCGTTCAGAAACCGGGTTTTTCCAAAAAACCCGGTTTCTGAAGAATATTCAGGCCATTTCTATAATGGATGCTGAGGCGTAATCGCGATAGTCAGGAATCCGTTCCCGAAAGGGTTCTATCTGATTCAGACGGCTATGGTGCCGCATCCTTTGCAGTGCCCGATCTTGAATCTGACGAATGCGCTCGCGCGTACAAGCGTAAATCCGGCTCACTTCTTCCAGAGTTAATCCGACTTTCTGATCAATGAGTCCCATCACGCGGTAGCGCACCAGAATACAATTGAAGGCATAACGACCTTTGACGCCCGTCGGATTTGACCAGTATTGACAGGCTTTATACGGACAGGAATGTTGGGTATTGTCATCAATCACCTCTTCGACAGGCAAAAATAAGATGGCGTCGCGTTCAGACCGAGGACATCCATACTGAATTGGAGCCCATCCTGTCCCGGTTTTACGCTGCAATTGTTCTTTCTGTCCAAATCGCAGAGCAAACAAATCAATATAAATATTTTTCCCTTCGCCTTTCGTGAGGGAAAATGGCTGCTGTTTATTCCGTTGCAAATAGATCGTAGATTCACTATCCTGATATACCATAGTTTTGCGTTGCAAATGTTCAACAACTGTCAAAAAACGAATGGTTCCATCGGGTTGTAAAATCATAAGACATCACCTCGAATCATTTTCGTCAAATTATCTCGTATTGTCTGTATAATAGTGCTACTTTCTCTATTTGTCAAGCCAATGAAGAAGAAAGTGTAAGGAAGGATGATGGAGGCCAGAAGCATGAGCAAACAAGCGTTTGTGCAAACGCTTGTTTACGTTTCTTATGCTACCAATCAGCGCTATCTGATTGAGGTTTAAAGGCGGTTACCCTTCTTCAGCTTCCAGGAAACGCTCGACCTCAAGCGCAGCCATGCAGCCGGAACCTGCGGCGGTAATCGCCTGGCGGTATTTGGAATCTTGCACATCTCCGGCCGCAAATACTCCGGGGACGCTGGTTGCGGTGTTTTTGTTCTGCGTGATGATATAGCCTTGCGCATCAAGCTCGAGCTGTCCTTGCACCAATGTGGTATTCGGGACATGGCCGATTGCCAGAAAAAAGCCATCGCAGGGCATGTCTGTCACGTCATTTGTCTTTACATTTCGCAACCGCACGCCCGTCACTTTCGCTTCCCCTAAAATATCTTCAACCACGCTATTCCAGATGAATTGAATTTTTTCATTTTTAAAGGCGCGTTCTTGCATAATTTTAGAAGCTCGTAATTCATCGCGCCGATGCACCACCGAAACTTTCGTAGCAAAGCGCGTGAGGAATATGGCTTCCTCCATAGCCGAATCGCCGCCGCCAACCATGACAATTTCTTTGCCGGTATAGAAAAATCCATCGCAGGTTGCACAGGTTGAAACTCCGTGACCCAGTAAACGTTTTTCCGCCTCCAGCCCTAACATTCTGGCATTCGCTCCGGTTGCAAAAATCACAGTTCTGGCTTCATGCACTTCCCCTTCAACTGTCACGTGAAACGGGCGTTGCAACAGATTGATTGCTTCAACATCTTTTTGCACCAATCTGGCCTGAAAACGTTGAGCCTGGGCGCGCATTTCTTCCATCAACTCCGGGCCGCTAATCCCTTCTTCAAATCCAGGAAAATTTTCAATTTCGGTCGTCGTCATGAGCTGCCCGCCATACTGATACCCCTCAAATACGAGCGGATTCAAATTTGCGCGCGCTGTGTAAATGGCGGCCGTCAGTCCTGCCGGTCCTGACCCGATAATAATCACATTTTCCATAAGCATTTGCCTCCTTTTGGTTTTTTCAGTTATTCCTGCGGAATATATAATTGAAATTGCCCTTTGTGCACATACATCTTTCGATACTCTTTGACTACATCGCCCACATCAGAAAATGTAATTTTGCCTGTGACCCCGGGAAAATCACGAATCTGAGCCAGGGCGTCACGGATCGCCTGACGATCTGTGCCCGCTTGTTGAATGGCATACACGAGTAGGTTCATGGAATCATAGGCCACGGCGGCAAAAACATTGGGGGTTTGCTGATAGCGTTCTTCAAAACCTTGGACAAATTTTTGCACTTCTGGACGCGGTTCCTGAGGAAAAAAGACGCAACTGGTGAAAACCCCTTCAACAGCATCCTCCCCAAGTTCGAGAAATTTCGGAGAATACAACGACCCGGCACCCATCACCGTTATATCATTCCACCCAAGTTTCTGGCGCTGTTTGCTAATCAGAGCGCCGTCATTATACATGGAAGCCAGGTAGAGCAAATCCGGGTTGAGAGCTTGAAATTTTGTGAGAATCGCAGTAAAATCCGTGGTGCCGTCGAAATACGCCTCCTGGGCGACAATTTCGGCTCCCAACCGGTTAATTTCCGCGACAAAATGATCGCGCATTGCAATGCCCCAGTCGTTATTGACATACAGAAACGCAATCCGCGTTTTGCCCAGGGTTTCCACCGCAAATCGCGCCATAAACGGCCCTTCTTCCGTTTGTCTTCCTGCAATGCTAAAGCTATACGGGCTGCCCGGTGCAAAGTCGGGGTGGGTTGACGTTGGGGCTAATTGTACCATCCCGGCGCGATGATAAATGGGTTGCGCCGCTAAACTGCACGTACTGGTAAAATCTCCGATTTGAGCCACGATCCGCGAATCCGACGTGAACTTCTGCGCCAGCGTTGCCGACTCTTTGGGAACGCCTTTGCTATCGCCGATCACTAATTCTACCGGACGACCATGAATGCCTCCGACTGTATTAATCTCATCCAGGGCAAGCGTAATCGCCCGGGTAAAGTTTTCCCCATATTCAGCATAATTGCCTGTAATTGGGGCAGAAAGTGCAATATAAATCGGGTCTTGAGCAAAAACGGTCCCTTGACTCACCCCGATACACACCACGACAACAAGTAATCTAGTAATAAATGTCAACATAATTTCCTCCATATATGTTCAACAAATAAGTTAGACATTACATGTCTATGATACTCTTGACATCGAACAAACAACTATAACATCAAAGCAGGATGTCAAGACATTTTTTTCAAGCAAAAATCAAGAACAGGAGTTCAGTTCTTTTTGTATCAGGGATGCCGAGCGAACAATGGGCTACAGTGGACACACAGGAGCGACAGGGAAAAGAGGTGTATATAGGTATGGTTTGGGTATCTGAGGCATCACGTTAGTTCCAGGTAATGTCATTGATATGGACATAGCCATTGAGATCCATATCGATCAGATGAATAGTGATGTTAATCGCTGTCACCCCTGATATTTCTGCCGGTTGGCTGAAGGTGACTGTTCCCCGGTCTTCTGGTGTTCTGGTATAACGTTGCGTCCCCCAATAGGTGCGCTGTTGGTCTGACCAGGTCATGACCAGAATGTCAGCGATGCCGGTATTACAAATTGTGACTGCGATCTGTTTCAGGGAAAGAGAGGGGAGATGGATAATAATACGCGCCGGATTGATGCGGGCTGATCTGGCAAAAGTATCGGGAGTTCCATCAAAAATCGCCTGAAGATCGCCAATATCAAAGTGTGGATGTTGGATTTCCAGGGCTTTTCCCTGTACAACGATTGAATGAGTTTGGAGTTGTCTGCGTTTCTTTTCTTCTGCTTGAAACCATTCGGTAAATTCAGATTTCCGTTCAAGTTGGAGAATCTGAATGAAAGGTTTCTCATTTATATCATTCAGGAAGACAATCTCTTTTTTAGTAATCGGACACCCGGTGGCCTCGATCCTGTCGAAAAAATCAAATGGCACAATTGAGACGGTATTTTCCACACCATGCGTTGTTCGACAGATTTCAGCGGGGTCTGTGATTGAAGTTTTATGCGCAGCATCTTTTTGCAGGTAAAAAGGGATAAAGATCTGACCTGCATTAAACAGATCGGGAGATACCTGAATGTGTTCATAAGGCGCGTGATGTTTGTTAATCCATCCAAAAACCTGGGGAGCGCCCATTTGTACCCCATGAAATCCATAGTTCTGATAGGCATGAGGGGCAACTGTAAACACATACTGTTTGAACCAGAATGCATATATGAACAGACCTGACATGAGAAGCAGAGACGTCGCAAACTTCACACGCGGCCAGCGTTGTAAGTGGTGAAAACACCACCCTATGCCTATCAACGCAAAGATAAGCATAAAAATGCCAGCAGGCATTCCGCGTACATGATTCAATTCTACAAGTGAGACTGGAAATGCAGAGGCCAGCCAGAGAGCAAGTACCGTGCGATGAGGAAATTTCCGAGCAGAGAAGACGAGCAAGCCAAGACCAAGACCGGTAAAAGGCAAGGTGGGGAGAAACAGTTGCGGCAGTGAGGGAATCAGGTGACGTTCGTGGGCATGTATATGTGGCATGCTTTCCCAGTTATACCAGAATGCCGGATTTAACCCGCGGACATAGTTCGCGGCTATGTGCGTGAGTTGCTGCCCTATTGTGTCATGGTTCTGTGTATATGATTTGAGTGATGTAAAGCGTTTCATAGCGATCTCAGGGTTGGTCCAGTGTAAGTAAATATAGGGAGAAAGCAAGAGCAAGAGCAGAAGAACTCCGGCCAAAAATCGTCGCCAGGAACGAAAATGCTCACGAAAATTGACAAGAAAGAGCAGCAAAAGCGAAACGACAAACCATCCTCGTCCGGCGGTATAAGTATAAAACGTAATCGCCCCGCATAACGAGGCTGGAAACACATAGAGCCAATGCGAGGTAAAGGCCAGCAGATAACACAGACCGAACGCCAGAAAAAAAGATGTCGCCATAATGTATTCAAAGCCTGTTCGACTGTGCAGAAACCAGACCGGACTTATTGCAAAGACGGCAAAGGCCAACCAGGCTGATGGTAATTGAAATATATAACGAATCAAGAGATAGACCACTAGCACCCCAACAAGGCTCAGACAGGCCGTTGTGAATCGGACAGCAAATTCATTCAGCCCAAACAGCCAAATAGACGGAATCTGAACATAGATTGATAAGGAAAGGCAATAATCGCCTAAGCCTTTAAAAAAAACAGGCCAGGGGATGCCATCGCTGCTTGCACCGGTTGTCAAAATCGAGTAGGCTTCAACGCCGTGAACCGCTTCATCGCAAAAGAAATATAGGGGAAAATCAGTGAGTTTTTCAAAAATCAGCCCGAGATAGAGTAAGCATGACAAGAGAACAAGAAGGATTTCCTGTTTATATTTCAGTCTCCAATATATACGCAAAAGTTTTCTATGGAATCTCTTCATGATGAGATGTATCTGGTGTCGAGAAATACGTTGTAACAACCCATCGCTCGCCAGGTTGGCTCTGTTTTCGAAAACGAGAAGATAGAAATGGGTGGGGAGTGAAAAACTCGGGCGGCGCATCCCTGTCCGTCACAATGGCGATGGATTGATTGGTCTGAAGATCGTTCTCCATCTCGATGGGTATTGGTAGATGATTGAGAATATAGCGTATGTTCGGATGATAGCGGGTATAATATCGGACCGCATCACGGCCCCAGCCTTCAATGAGATACACCTTTGAGACAGTTTGCGCCTGTTGTAAGGCTTCACGGGCAACCGCTGCAGGTAAGCCGCTATCCAGACGCAGTAAACTATCGAGAGGAATTTTTCGAAAGAGATGATTGGTTTCCCCTCCTACAACCGCCAACAGAAAGATTACCGCGACGATGTTGAAACTGCGGGGAGGCAACATTAATGAGACCCATTCAGCCACTCGCCATAATCCACAGATGGCAAGAAACATCACTATCGGAAACAGAGCAAAATGATGCTTGAGTTGAGGCCCGCCCAGTGCGAGCATCGCCGTTCCCAGTAGCCAGATGCACAGCACAAGTTGTTGAAATCCGAAGCTCGATTTTTTGAATGTCAAAGAGTTCCAAACTCCCAGAATAAAACACGGGGCCAGAAAAATGGAGAGTGTCTGACGATTGTAAGCCGTATGCGTCACCTCAATGAGAAAATCGCCGCCTGGTTTGAAATAAACCGGGAGCAGCAGCGACGAAACAAAATGAGATGCATATTTCCTGAATACTTCGGCCCAATTTCCGCCTAACACATAACTTCCGCGAAAAATGGTAAAATGAAATGACGTCTGGCTGATCAACAGCAAACCTGCGATGCAGCAGAGCGTAAGAATACAACTGAGCAGAGGATATCTCCATGCTCTTCTTGCAAAATAACGTGAGGAGAATGATTGAAACACAGCCCAGAGGCCAAGCGACAGATATATGGCAACGATGATAAATTTAAACGAGGTGTAAGTCCAAAAGGCAAACGTCAAAACCACAGGAAGAATCAGCCAATACAGAACATTACGGCGATGTGTTTGAGACGTCTTCAACGCCTGGTATAACACCAGGAGAATCAGACAGGACCAGAGCATGGAAATCCCATTTCTGGTGAGAATCCGGTTAAAAAAATTTGCATACGACGCTCCTCCCAACAAGATAGCTCCATACAATGCAAAAGATGTCTGTTGAAAATGGGCTTGCAAGAGGCGAAAAAACAAATAACATGCACCAGCATGACACAGGGCAAAAAATAGGTGCAGAAAGATCAAAGAATGACCTGAAATGCTCATGATCGCAAGGTTGACATACGGCACCAGGGATTCAATGAGCGTAACATTTCCACCCTGATAATTCGGAGCAAAAAAATACACGCGATCAGTAGGTAAATCTTCTGATACCAGGAGTTCTATGGCTTCATCATTGATGACCCCGGTCTTAGGAATCGTCTCTGAGAAGGCAAAGGTAAAACAAAAACAGACGATGAATAAGGAAGTCGAGATGATATGAGAAGAGATGGGTTTCATGAGTATTTCTCAGATTGCAGCGATGGCATCGCTTGACGCAATGCCATCGCTTGATATCAGGAGGCAGGGTTCATGATTTTTCCAATGAAGAGAATACTCCCACTCTGATTATCACGAATCAGGAAGAGAAAGGGATGATCCGCCCTGAACACCGGAATCGGCTGAGGTTCCGCTACAGAAGTGACGCCAATAATCACAGCAGTCGCTGCTGCCACTTCGGTGCCTTCTTCGTTGACTTCGACAAAGGCTTTGTGAATCACGTCGGAAATGCTCAGCGACTTGCTCGCTTCCATTCCGGAAAAATCCGCTTGTTCGGAGAATGCTGTGCACATGCCCATGGCTTTGAGAGTATCTGACAGGCTGAATTGCGAGGTCAGCGTAAATTTTGGCAAAAATACCTCGACTTCGCGCAAAGAGCTTTGGTCAATCCAACGTATCAAATCCTCAAATGTGAGTTGAGTTTCCATCTCCACAAGGCCGTCCTTTGTTCTCGGTAAGAGCACGACCATTGAAATCTCTTCTCCGGCATACGGCAGTTGCAATACCTGAATCCTCTCATCTTCTGCATATTTAAAAGAGTCTTTGCGGTGCATCATCAAGAGCTTTGTTTCTTTTTCAGGATTTAGCCAGAAGGATTCCTCTTGAGTCTCTTCTTTATCGAATTGTGCGGCCCAGTCGCCTTTAAAATAGATCGCATTGGTCAACACGAGGCGAGTCAGATTGCTAAGGGTTCCCGGCGCCAGCAGATCTTTGATTTTTTGATTAGTCTGCTCTGCAACCCAGGCATTAATGTCTGCGCGGACATTTTCATAAGCTTCTTGAAAATTGACTTGAAATAGACCTGCCTGATAGTATTCTTTGACAACATCCAAAAATGCGTCAAGGAGGTCAAAATCCTCTTGGATCCAGAGCGCGTTCGCAATCTTGAAGACAACATTGCCACTCTCTTGCACATTCTGAAACTGTGTTGCAAGGTTCGCAAATGCCAGGTGCAGTGCATCTTGTTCTAATTGGAAATGGAACGTTTCTGCCATTTGGGTCGCTGTTTCTCCCCGCGCCCCGGCATAAGTCATGGCTATCGCGCTCGAAATGCTGTACGGAGAGAAAAAGAGATTTCCGTCAGGTGTACGTAACTTCTGATATAACTGTAGTGCAAACCTGTTGTTGCCTTCCACGAGTTGATCTACTGCCAGTTCTTCGCTGGCGATTGCCGTTGATGAGGAACCCCCGATGAAAATAATCAATTGCAGTCCACAGATGAAAACTCTGAAAATATACTGAGTTAAACGCATAGCTTTCCTCCCTGTCAATAAAAGTTTCGTCCCGTAGTTCCCCCCGCTTCGGTGTAATGCCTGAAGGCAGAACTACAAACACGTTCCAATCCAGATGATGCCATCTAACATAACCGTAGTATCAAAATCCGTCAAGACAAAAAAACGCGGCAGGAAACAATTGCTTCCTGCCGCGTTTTCTTGTTATGATTCGACTTAGAAACTACCGTTATCGTTTTCGACGAACGTAGTGAATTCCCAGGATTCCAAGACCGATTAGCACGAGGGTGCCAGGTTCAGGAACAGCGGCCGTGGCTCCGGGGTGGACTACGGCAATACCTTCAATTGCAGTGCCCCAGTTATCCATGAACGTTCCGAATCCGGTGCCCAGATCAATACTGAAAAGGCTATTTTGAAGGTCGGATGCTCCGTAAAGAATATCATCCACAAAAGTTAACGCTCCAACCTGCCCATAACCGATCTGGCCGATATACTGAATACTGCTGTCAAACAGGTTATCCAGGCCGTTCATGACGTTAATGCGAAACAATGAACTGTTCTCCGCATTGGTATCGCTTGCATAGAGTAACCCATCTTTGTATGCCAGACCTGCTACATTGGTCAACCCTAAGTCGCTGAGGTTGGTACTGGAGATCAGATTGCCATTCATGTCAATCACAAGCAAAGAATGAGTGTTGTTATCCATGGCATAGAATACGCCGTCGCCGTATTCTATGGAATCAATATCCGTTCCGCTGAAAGGCTGTCCGATTTTTTCAATCGTGATCTCCGTTGTATCATGGTTCAGCGTAAATTTATACAGTTGACTGGTACCTTCCGGATTCTCAAACGATTGAATCCCGTAATATGTGCCTTCGCTGACATAAACGAGGCTGTCGATTTCATCCGGCACTTTCTGCGCTTCAACCCGTTGGCGTTCACCAGAATCCATGATGACTATTTCAAAAGCTTTCGGGAAGGATTTCTCTTTGGTCGCTGTATTATAAATCTCAAAACGATCCAGATCATCATTAATACCGATTAGCAAGACATCTTGTTTCGGCGTTTCCGGCGTCTGCGGAGCAATCACTGTTGTCTCGACCGAGGCTGTATTATTCTCAAGATTCGAATCACCAGGGCGTTCCGGCGACACGGTCGCTGTATTCGTGATCGTTCCGGCTTGCCCGACTTTGACCTGGACTTCAACTGTCGCACTCTGGAGATAATTGATCGCTCCCAGATCGCAAGCAACGCTTTGATCACAAGAGCCCTGACTTGGAATGACGGATAGCAGGGTCACACCTGCCGGGAGAGCGTCGGTCAATTTCACGCCACGTCCCTCGTAAACTTGCGAGTTTTGTGGGCCATTGTTCGTGACTGTAATCATATAGGTGAGCGTGTCGCCAACTTCCGCCTGCGCTGGAGCAGTTTTGGTCACAGATAAATCTGACTGCCAGGGCGCTTTGTACCAGTGATCCCAGTTTTGATCATCGCAGGGGCCGCTGATCCACAAGGTGACGTGCGATTCATACGTACCATAACCATCTAAACTCGGCGCGCCCCACTGTCCTTGAGACGGATAGGGAATATCGATATTGTACGTCCCTCCGGAAGTAAACTCGCCTTCACCTTTATTATAAACCATCGTCCCCTCTTCATACCCTGCCATAAGTTCCGTGACTTTACTGTGGTCGGTCGGGAACGACAGCTGCCAGCGATATGTCACCGGGAAGGTGATATTTTCCAGATTGACCGTAATCGTATCAGTTTCTCCGTTTTGGTTCGTCCACCACGCCGTATTCCCCTCGTCGCTTGTCCAGGGATTGCCATCGCTGACTGCTGAAATACCATTTAAGAATAATTCGCACGATGGTTCCGCTGGCGGCTGCGGGGCGGATTCACAATTCGGACCAGTAATATTGCCGATGGCATAGGTTGATCCGGCTTTGGCTAACACTTCGACGATATCTTCAGGGTAATCACTATCTAGCGTGAAACTGAAATTTCCACTCGTAAATTTGTCAGCCAAATCCCATTTAATGCCAATAAACCCTGTGCTGCCGTCTGTCCCCTGGGAAAAACCTGTAGTTGGGGTATAGCCAGTAATATGGTTCAGACAGGAACTAATGCCTAAATCCCAATGGCTCAGGCTTCTGCCTTTGAGTTCTTCGACCTTGTATGTCCAGGTATTACCATCGCGTTCCACAAAGGTAATTTTATATTGAGAATCTTTATTATCATTTAACTTAATTACCACGCTGTCAATCTCCCCGGTAAACGGCACGTGGTTTTGCTGCATCATCCCATTCCACGACGCGGCAATAATTGTACCCCAAATCACGCCTTGTGGGTTATTGACTACGGCGAATGGTGCCAGGACACTGCCCCGCACAGCGATTCCGCTCAGTTGCAAAGTTGTGGCCTGATAAAAGTTGTATAACGTCGTATTCTGAAAAGACGTTAAGGACTCCATGCTCATATTCTTTAATCCCGCGCTTGCGCCTGAAATATTGAAGAGCACAGTCGCTCCTGTCGGAATATTTTCCACAATAAAGGTATTCGCACTCAAGATTTTTGTTCCGTTCAAATTGAACACCTGAAGCGCACTCGTTCCATCGCCAATCAGATAGAATCCCCCGCTCCATCGTTCTTCAACCTTTCCATTGGCAGGTAATTGAGCGAGTTGGGCTGAGAGTGATCGCAGATAGGTTTTTTCGGCAGTGAAATCAATCGGCACTGGCTCGCCAGCGATTAATTGAGCTCCCGCTGCTAATCCACTGATCACCGAAGAGCTTACTCCTGCGGCGCTGCCGCCGACAAGAATATTGCCATAGTACACCCTGCCGTTCGTAAATGTTAAGTTTCCACCAACAATCAACGTATCAACATATTTAGCGACTTCTGCGGGGGTGAGTTTATCCGCCACACTATAACTGCTGACCGTCATATTGCCACCGACGGCGACACGGCCTTCGGCGTCTGAGGTACAAGCGTAATCGCCGAAAATAAAGGTGTTAAACTCGCCTGCCGTTCCTAAAACACTTGCCCCTGCTAACATTGGTAAAAAACTCACGAATGCCATGAGAAAGACTACAAAAAACAGACAATATCGTTTCATAAGTTATGGACTCCTCTTGAAAGTGAAATAAATGAATGTTATTGATACAATTACCATCGCCAGGGCATGTTTACTCTTCTTTACATGAAAAAACCGGCTTTAAAAGCCGGTTTCCAAGCATCGTTGTTCTCCATCGCTCTGGCAACCCGGCTATCTTATATTTTTCTAAGACCCGTGGCTTTCCGTCCCATTTTCACAAATGGTTTGGCTTTATCTACCGAAACTGTTCTTTTTGAACAATGATTAATGCACTTATCATGCCAACATCGGGAAAAAATCCATACAACGTGCTAATCCCTTGAAAAGACAAGCGTAAGAGATCAATAGGGCGTAATGATTGACATAAAAAAACCTTGAAAAATTCTTAAAAATGTAAAAAAAACCGACACCCATCAGGGAGAAGCTCAATCTTTCTACGAGATAACATGAGGAATTATGTCCTGTTAGCGTTCATCACCAATATGTAAAATTTTTCGACATGGCCTAAGACCAAGTTTTTTAAAAAAGCTTGAAAACACGAAGATTTCCCGATTTTTATGAGATGTAAAAATTTCCGACACCCCATGATTGATAAGCCAGAGCTCAATCAGAAAGCCCGTAAGCTCTGTGGACACAGTGGTGAAACTTACTTCAAGCCAGAAAAAGAATTATGTAAAATAGGAGTGGTACCGACAATGCGGCTCTTGCTGAAGTTCAAGAATACTATATAGATGATTTTGATGTTCATCATACATCAGCAATGGAATTAATTCAGTGTCCATCGTCGTGCGAATTTCGGTTGCACTATATTCATCGTACTCGACAATCGCCAGAATAGCGGCAACATAACAACCGAGCGCATGTAAATTGTTATAAACCGCTCGTAATAAATCCAGACGAACGGACACTTCAACAAAAATGATCAACGCACAACCGGTGGGCCATTGTTCCATGTATAATTCAAAACTGTCCGGATCGACGACAAGCTTTTTCCAACATAACCTGGGATGATCGAGTTTTTCGACCACATCCTGAGCAATTTTCCCGGTCGGGAACTCATGTTCGACATAGTTTTCAAGATATTCAAGCGTCACAAGAACATGCTTTTCAGGATGCTCGTGTAAAAAGGTCGTCCAGAATCCTGTCAGAATTGTCTGCATGGACTGCCGGGCTTCTTCGGTGTTCCAGGATCCTGTGTAAATCCAGCGGTCGCTGAAACGATTGGTGTCAATCAGAAAATCGCCATAGCGAATGGTCTTTTTGATAATGCTCTTCAGGGAATTGAATGCTGTTTCAGAAGTCATAGTACTTTTCCGTAAATCATACTCCAACGGATCGTTGGATCGATTTCTTTCAGCGTATCGCGTGAAGCTAACACTTTGTATTGCTCTGGACGAAACCCCCATGTGCTGCCCACATGGTGGACATTAGGACCTAAGAAGGCGATAATTTGCTGAACCTGTTCGCGGTGCTCTTGCAGAAACTGAGCAATATGCGGGGTAACGGAACCAATGAGCACAACCTCTCCCTGTTCGCTCCATTTGGCATTCCACTCTTTTGCCAGATGTTGAAGAACTTTGAGAGCAGATGCATGGGTAGAAGGGATGGAAAGCAGGCTCCATCCAGCTTCTTTGGGCAGCCAAAAATGGGAAATAAAATCGGATAGAATAGTCATCATATCAGATTCATGGAGCAGTTTAGCAAAATCCAGATCGATATTGGTCCAGAAATTGGCTTCCAGCAATTTGATCGCCGGCTTCCCCAATTTTTGTCGGGTAGCAAGAATATCTTCATAAATTAAATTTTCGAGAATGGAAAGCAAGGTTTCTTTCTCAAATGGCAGCCAAACAGGTTCAATATGATCGCATTGATTCATAATGTCTTCCTATACATTTCATCAGAGTTTCCCGGAACCGAAAAATCAGGGGGCATGAACATTTTTTACATCAGATAAACAAATATAGCATACGTAAAAAATAATAATATGTCAAGGGAAAAGGCAGTAGAGAATTGTTTAAGATGATGAGAGAACTTCTACTTAAGAAAAAACACGCTTAGAAACTTCTTGCATATTTCTGGCGCTCCGATATATTAGACATTATCGCAAATAAACACGGCATTGGGTCAATTCCCCTCCCAGGAGGGGAATTTGGACGATTTCGTTGCATAAAAATTTTATTCGCGATAATGTCTATTGGTAATAAGGATTATTCATAAAAAGGATTCCTGACTATTGTCTAAAAATAAAATGAGGAAGAGATTATGGCAACAAAAAAATCTCCTGAGGTTCTCTTTTTAATTGTCGACCCTCAAAATTCCTTTTGTCACCCGATTGAAGGAGAATTGTATGTAAAGGGGGCTGAAAAAGATATGACGCGTTTGGCGCAATTAATTGACCGGCTGTCCTCTCAGATTGATGCCATGTATGTCACTCTGGATACGCATCACGAATTAGATGTAGCGCACCCGATTTTTTGGCTGAATACTCACGGGGAACATCCGGCCCCATTTACACTTATCTCAAAACAGGATGTGATCACCGGGGTGTGGCAGCCTTTTGATCCACACTCACCCAGCCCGCCGTTTACGACATTGCAGGAGCGCATGGTCGAGTATGTAACTAAATTAGAACAAAATGGACGCTATCAACTCACAATTTGGCCGCCTCATTGCCGCATCGGAACTCCCGGCCACAATGTGTACGAACCCCTGCGTGAAGTTTTACGTCGGTGGGAACTCAGCCAGTATAAAACGATACAGTACATCATGAAAGGGAGCAATTTGTTTACGGAGCATTATTCAGTCGTACAAGCTGATGTTCCAGATCCAAACGACCCGTCAACTCAATTAAACATTGACCTGATTCATACACTTGAACAGGCCAAGATGCTTGTGTTTAGCGGAGAAGCCTCATCGCACTGTGTTGCGAATACGGTACGTGATATCGTTCAACATTTTCATCAAGATGCTATCAGCAAATGTATTTTGCTCAAAGATGCGATGAGTCCGGTTCCCGGATTTGAATCTTTTGCCGAGGATTTTTTTCAGGAAATGACCGCTCGCGGCATGAAAATTATAACAACCGCTGATTTTTCTGTGTAGCCCTGAATTGCCCCAGAAAATTTGAGACCTTATCCCTGGCAAGGTTTGGAATTTTGCCAGGGATTAAGAGTCCTGTGAAAGTAATAGCTGTCCCTGTTATTTTTTATACAAGAAGTGCCCTGCCAGGACCAGCACAATGATCATGCTTAAAATCCCGATAGAGGCATACGGGCCAAATTCTGCGGCGCGTTGGTGTAATTTTTGGAGCAGGAAAGCCCAACTAATGATTGCCATGTACGCGCCGCCAAGCACAACGCCAATCGTCAGCCAGGGGCGGAGATTGAGCAAAAACCCAATCACACAGCCTACGGCTGAACCGGTCATCCAAAAGGGGATCCAGACGAACACAAATAATCCGAGCAGACCGTAGCGATGAATAACGTCACGGTGGGTTTCAGCAGCATGGTGGATGTGATCCATCATGTTTTTGAGACGATTGATAATGAGCAGTTTTCGCCAACTGAATACAAACAATGGGTAGAACAAGAGCACCTGAATCGTTTCAATGAGAAGGTTCATCGAAACAACAATGTAATGCCCGAAACCCATTGCATAGCCAAACGACATTCCTGCAGCTCTGCCAAACACGATATGCGTAACTGTCATGGCAGCAAAAATATGGGCCTGATTCGGATTCCACAACCCGTTGGCTGTCAGCCAGAGCAGATAGAGCAGACTCAAGAAAACCCCTGCCAGGAAAATATGGCCTTCAGCACTGGACAGAAGGATGGCGCGCACTCTTCGAAAATAGGATATGTTCAGATGATTTTTGCAGGATCGAGGTATGTGCATTATTCTCTATCGTCTTTCGTTCTGATTTTATTGAAGAGCCAGCGAATTCCAAAATAATTCCCAGGCCTGAGTAAATGAGCGATGCCTGTTCCAGATTCCTTTCCCCATGTCGCCCGCCCGCTTGTCAAGTTTTTTGTCCTGAGATGATCCACGAATCCGGAAAGGGTGATGGCTTCCACTGGAATTCCGGCCTGGATTAAAATAGAGGAGGTGTGATTGGCGAGATAATCTGTCTCATCAGCGGTCATTGAAAAAAGCGATTTGAGATATTCATCAACAGCATGAATCTGTTCAGAAGAGATTTCCAGTTTCGCAGCAATATTATGAATTTCTTCTCTCTCTGCCGGAGAAATACGCCCGTCTGCATACGCCATACATAACATGTCTGTCAACAGTGTAAATTTCAAGTCGGTGTGAGTTAATCGAGACAGCGTTGCCTGTCCATCCAGTATTGACGGATCTCCGATAGTACCTAGTATTACCCCGATCCCAACTTCTCCGATCCCGATGCTTTCACAGAATTCGCGCAGGATGGAAATTTCGTCATCACTCATGACGCCATCCGCTACGGCAATTGAAGCCACAAGGCAGAGATAATCTATTTTTTGATCTTCAGGATAGTTTTTTAAAGGATGTATTGACCCATTCATACGGCAATCCTCATTTTTAAAATCGCATTGATCAAGAGTTCAGAAAAAACATTATTTACAAAAATGACAAGGAGATTTTAAAATGTCAATCGAAAAAATACACATCCCAAAAGTAAGTGCTGGTTCAAAATTTTTCGGGTATGTAAAAGCCAGGTTTCTTCAAAGAAACCTGGCTTTTCATCCTGAAAATTTATGATCATGTACTTTTATGTATGCCGAAACGGAAATTTCTACATGCATTCAGATATTTTTCTGAACGAAATGATAATTTCACACTATTACATGGGAGTAAAGGAACATGAAAATTGGAATTGACGCCAGAAAAATTCGAGATTTCGGAATCGGAATCCATCTGGAAAATTTGATTCGATATATTCCTGAGCATGATGCAGAAAATGAATATATCATCTTTCATTATCCTGGCGATGAAACCCGAATTCCCCAAACAGGCCCAAATATCCGGCTTGTTCCGGATCACTCGCCCAAATATTCTTTGCAAGAACTTGTTGTACTCCCGGTCAAAATGCGACGGCAGAGGCTTGATCTGTTTCATGCCCCCCATTATACCTTACCGCCGTTTCGTCCCTGTAAAGCTGTCGTCACCATTCATGATGCGATTCATTTACGCTTTCCAGAATACCTGCCGCATCCGGCCGCCTATTATTACGCGAAGTGGATGATGTGGGCGGCGGCAAAAAGCGCCAGAAAAGTAATTACGGTTTCGGAATGTTCAAAACGCGATTTGATCACGTATTTACACATTCCTCCCACAAAGATCGAAGTCGTGTATAATGGCATTGAAGTCTGCGATCAATCTCTGCTGCATGACTCCAAACCATGTCAATCCGTGTTAGATCGCTTTGAAATTCACTGTTCGTATCTCCTCTATTTCGGGAATTTCATGCCCCATAAAAATTTAGAGACATTGATCAAAGCCTATGGCATTTTGAAACGCCGTTATCAGATTCCCCAATGTCTTGTATTGGCAGGGAAAAATGATCGACTCAAAGAGACGCTTCACACACTCATCCAACAAGAACAAGTGGCACAGGATGTCATTCTGACCGGCGTTGTCGAAGAGGCGTGGAAGTCGTCGTTGTATGCCTGCGCTGATCTGTTTGTGTATCCGTCGCTGTACGAAGGATTCGGACTCCAGACTCTTGAAGCCATGGCGCACCAGATTCCGGTGGTGATCACAGATATTGCGGCCCTGACAGAAATTGTCGGAGAGGCGGCTGTGCGCTGCGACCCTCGTTCTGCGGAAAATATGGCTGAAGCCATCTATGCGGTGCTATCGAATCCCACACTCAAAGCATCGCTGATCGATAAAGGTAATGTACGAGTACAGGCCTTTTCCTGGCGAGCTATGGCGAGAAAGACGGTGGAAATCTATCACTCCGTATTACAGGAGGCACAGCAGTAGCTTGTTATAAGTTTCTTTTGATACTGCTGTTTGAAATAAGAACAAAATATCCGAGTAGACAGGCTAATGTGCCAACACTCAGTGAGAAAATATAAAAAACACCTTCTCTTCTATAAATGTTTTGATACAAGTCTAATAAATAATCATACGTATTTGCTGAAAATATTAATAATGGCGGAGCCAAAATAACCGCTATTAATATTTTGTAGGAGCGTCTATAGTTTTTCGAATTCGGAACCAAATAAAGAGCAATGGCAGGAATTACTGCACCAATAATGAGTATAACAGTTGCCCCCAGGGTACTGGGCCGAGTTTGTAGTCTGGATAAAATTGTTGCTGTAAAATAAAAAAAACGCCAACAGATAGCAGATAAATTGTGCTTAGCTTGATAAAAATTTCCACTATTTTATTCATTTGATTGACATAACAAGGCTTTGAGTTCTTGTTTGACCTCCTCTTCGGCCTGGCGAGATTCTGCCACGCTAATGTGAAGTTCCTGCTGCTTGTGGGTGAGAAAGTCGGCTTCTTGCGGCGTAATTGTTCCATCAGCCCATGCCATCAGTAGATAATCTTTATAGGCCGCAAGATCATCTTCATGCGCTTCTTGGCGTTCAAATCCTTTGTACCAGCCCAGCAATTCCTCACCGATTGCCCGCATATTGGCGTAGCGCTGCTCTGGCTTTTGGGCAAGGCAATGTTGAATCAAAAGCCGAATTTCTGAGGGGAGGAGCGTTTCATCATATTGTAAAGGCTGCTCATGGTGTATAAAGGCTTTTATTTGTTGCAGGCGAAAAGGGGTACGCCCCACAAACATCTCATACAAAATCACGCCAAACGAGTAGATATTTGAGGCGATGGTTAGGGCCTGTCCCTGGAAAAATTCCGGAGGGATATACAGATATTTGTAAGGATTATCGGTTTTTTGCAGGCGCATGAAAGAATCCGGCGCGCGAAAGGCGATAATTTTCAGATGACCTTGCCTGGTAAGCAGAATGTGTTCGGGCGTCAGCGCGTGATGAATAATCCCCTTGTTATGAGCCTGATGAAGCCCGTTAATTAATTGAATCGCCAGATAGATGATCATTTTTGGAGCGAGCGCGCCCTTCAAACGCAGGGTATGGCGTAAGTTCTGCCCGTCAACGTATTCCATTGTAATCTGTCCCTGTAACTCATCAATGTCATAAATTCGCACAATATTCGGATGAGCCAACGCTGTTCGTTCTTTCATTTGCTGGAGATACACCGCGCGATCAGGATAATCGGCGTTGATCTGTTTAAGCGCAATCGTTCGTTCTAACAACTTGTCGCGCACGCGATAAATTCTTGAATGACGACCTTCGTGCAGGGTTGCAAGCATTTCATAACGCTCTTCACCCGCCATGATCACTGTAGCAGCCTCTGCCTTCTGGTCTGAAACCTGAGACTTTGACGACTTCAGCATTGGAGAGTCCGACAGTCCGGGAGAATCCAGAGCGCGAATCCGTTCCTGCACATCACGGTAATTATAATCGAACCGCATCAGGCGTTCGTAGGTTTTGCGGGCCAGCGGAATCATATTCAATTGCTGATAACATTCCGCCAGATGATAGTAGGCTTCTTTCCGGTATTTTTTCGACGAGGTGGCTGTCTTGAGATAAGCGATCGCATTTTCATAGCGTCCGCTTTCCATTTCCTCGATGCCGATTTCATATTCGGCCTGTTTTTCAGTCTCCGGATCGGTCCTCGCCTCAAAGAGTGAACGCCATTCTTGCTGTGATGCTTTTAAATAGTCTGATAATGATTTAAACATCAGTCGGTGTTTGAGTGTTTGAGTGTTTGAGTGTTTCAGTATTTGAGGTGTTTATGTATTCAACTATTTGAAAGAAAGCACCTAAATACTCAAATACTGAAACACTCAAATACTCAAACACATTATTAAAACCCCAGAATATCTCTTAAGGTCGTATTTTTTTGATTGGGAGGTTCTGGAATATCATGGAGTTGAACATTTAGCGGTATTTCTGCCTCGATAGCATAACCGAATTCCCGGATGTGCTGCTGTAAAGTAGCGATACGATCGCGCGGATAGGGGTGAGTAGAGAAAAAATAGGTCAGGCGGCTACGTCGGTCTTCCTCAGCCAGTTTTTCAAAAAATCCGGTTGCGCCGGCAATATGACCGTATTGCGTGTTGAGCGTCTCAAGGGCAAAGAGATCCGCCTGCGTTTCCTGACCCTGCGAAAAGCGCATTTCAATCGTCAGTAATGACTGCATCAGGAAATTTGTAAGCGTATTATCCAGACCAAACAAGAGACTTGACATCGCAATAAGTACAAGTCCGCGTCCCAATCCACGCAGATGATCGCGATGGACGAAATGTCCAAGTTCGTGTGCTAAAATAAAGGCCAGTTCATTTTCTGAATCAAGTTCATTAAGTAACGCCGATAAAACCACGATATGCCCCCCTGGCAAGGCTAGCGCATTCGCCTGACTTGCTGGGATGAGGTGTACCTTATACTGTCCGGACTGAAGCGATGCGGTTTTGACGATCTGATCTGTCAGCGTTTGCAGAGCTCGTTCGGCCGAAGTTGACGGGTATGCCTCAAATGCGGAAGCATACAAACTACCTAAATGTTGTTCAAGACCTGATGGGAGGCGTGGTACCACAAAATCAACCGCAAAACCGAGTACTATATAAACAATCACAAGGATCCCCAGTATTCCACCTAACAGCAGCAGCAGTTCCCATAGCGTTGATGAATGGGAAATATTGACATTTTCATGCAGAGCTTTCGGGGTATATTTCATGACATAATCACATTGGTTCGATATGGCAAATGGCCCCTGTTTGTTCAAAAAGGCGTTGATATTTTTGGGCGGTCTGGTGATCGAGATTGTCTTTAATCGTCAGTATCCGGCCGCTAAACAAATGCTCGCAACGTTCGACCGGCACTTTGTACAGTGCTGCCACCCGAGTTTTGACCTTCTGTAACTCCTGTCCCGCGGCAAGTTCACCGGAAAAGACGACTTTATAACGAAGTTCTGCGGGGGAACGCTGGGGTTCAACCGGCATTGCTGTGGATGGCTGCTCCTGGGAAACCTCAATGGGCGCAGTACGAGCAGAACCGCGTTTATAGGTTACAGCCGTGCCATACGCCAGCACTTCAACGCTCCCGATGGTTTTACGCGCGCCTTTGCTGATTGAAGCGGTTTCAAGACGCATATTGAGAATAATATCGGCCCCTTTGGCCTCTGCTTTCATGCGTAGAATCGCCTCGCGCCTGGCTCGATCAACGAGGGTTTCATAGGATTTGACTCGCCCCCCGAAAAAATTGCGTAAGCCTGCCAGAAACCGTTTAAAATAATCAACCGACACCACAACATTCCCCGCCACTAATTCGGCCCGGGCAACTTCTCTGGTCTCATCCAGCGCATGTTTTAATGTGACTACCGGAAGCGGCAGGAATTCTTGCTCTCGGGCGGCAATTGACCGATAATGCCTCGATTCCACAATCCTCCCCGAGACATAGCCCAACACAATCAGACACAGGAAAATAATCAGTTCCATTGTTTCCTCCTGCCAGGGTTATTGCACGCTGACTGCTGTGCCATATACATAAAGTTCTGCCGCCCCCTGAGCTACCGACGAGGTCGCATAGCGAATGTTGACAATGGCATTAGCGCCCAATTGTTTCGCTTCTTGAATCATGCGGCTGGTCGCTTCCTGCCGCGACTCCTGAAGTAATTCTGTGTAGCCTTTCATTTCACCGCCAACAATATTTTTTATTCCGGCCCAGATATCCTTACCAATATGTTTCGCGCGTACCGTACTCCCGGAGACGACGCCAAAATGTTCTACGATGGTTTTGCCGGGAACAGTTTCTAATGTGGTCAAGATCATACACGATTTCCTCCTGCAAGACGTTCTTGGATAGAGACTTCATAAAAATGTGAGATAGCAGCATAAAGCATGTCAGAAGACCATTTCAAAGTCAAGTGAAACTTCATGGAAGAACCAATAAAAATTTGAACGCTCTCTTTTGACAACTGATGATCGGTTTCATTCAGTAACATTCGAAATCTCCATTGTGGCTATCTTTGGCGGGGCCTGGTTGCCTCACCTACTCCTGCTTTTGTCGGTTCAGTGGTGCTTTGTCATTTTCTTGCGATATTTTCTGAGGTGATTGCGATTGATACACCCCTAAGCGGGTTATTGCCAGAGAATCTTGCATACCTTTGGCCTGGTTTGCCAAAGATTCTGCGGTAGAGGCCAGTTCTTCAGCAAAACCTGGGTATTCATCATTCTTTTCCTTTTATGCGGTGAAAATACTGGCTATTGTGAAAGTTGACAAGAGTAAAATAAAATAATACTTTTTCTTTCCCACAATTGTCAATGTCTTTCTTTCAAATTTTGCCATGGGATTTGCTCTGTTTTTGTTGGCGTACCAGAGGGATTCCGAGTTTCAACATGCGATGGCGCAGAGTGTTTTGATGCAGCCCCAGGAGTTCCGCTGCGCCGCCCGGTCCACTGATTTTCCAATCGGTATATGTTAACGCACTCTTGATATGCGCGGCCATCGCCTCATCAAGCGAGACCGGAGGAGAATCTGTCGGTGTTGTTCTGAAAGCTGGGGCCGCTGTCGGAACAATATCGCCAGGATATATGCGCAGCGCCCCGCCGCGATGCCGGATCAGGGCGCGCTCGATCACATTTTCCAGCTCGCGTACATTGCCAGGCCAGTGATACGCTGCCAGCCGTGCAAAGGTTCCTGCTTCAATTTCCGGAACGGGCAGAATCATCTCTTCGGCTTTTTTCTTGAGAAAATACAGGGTTAAATCGGAAAGATCCTCAGGCCGTTGTCTAAGAGGGGGGATAAAAATCGGAAACACATTTAAGCGGAACCACAAATCTTCTCTGAATCTTCCTTGTTTGACCATCTCCGGGAGATTACGATGAGTGGCAGCAATTACGCGTGTATCCACTCGGATCGGACGTGCGCCGCCGACGCGTTCAAATTCCTGGGTTTGCAGGACCCGCAACAGTCGTACCTGCGCCGGCAGCGGCAGTTCGCCGATCTCATCTAAAAAAATTGTGCCCCTGTTTGCACGTTCAAAATACCCTGTTTTTCGACTCATAGCTCCGGTGAAGGCCCCTTTCTCATATCCGAATAACTCACTGTCGATCAGGTTTTCCGGAATCGCTCCGCAATTCAATTTGATAAATGCCTCATTCCGGCGAGTACTGGAAGCATGGATGGCATTGGCGATAACCTCCTTACCGGTCCCCGTTTCTCCCATTAACAATACCGGACTATTCAGGGCGCTGACTTCCTGCACCATTTCTATGACTTGCCGCAGACCAAACTCGGCGCCGATAATTGTATGAGGCGCGCTCAATTCCTGACGAAGCAAACGGTTATCCTCCACCAGTGCATCTTTTATGGCAGAGATTTCGTGAAAACGCAGAGCATTCGAAAGGGCAATGGCAAACGGTTCGTTAAGCAGTGAGAATAAGGCTGTGTGTTCCTGAGTGAAACGATGACGACCCTGAGCCGCAATCGCCAGAATTCCCAGCCGTTCGTATTCCAATTCTAATCTCAACATGAAGAGTGAAACGTCCGGTGACGCCTGTTTAAAGCTCCCTGCAAATTGGTACAGATCTTGAAAGAGAGCATATTCAGCAGGGTGATTAATGATCGTCACCTTCTCCAGGTCACGCCACAATTTTCGAAGCTGTACGGCAGACTGGGGGTGGTTCTGGAAAAACTCTTGGGTCTCGAATCGATAGCTATCACCACACTGTCCCTCTATTACTTCAGCTACGAGTCCACCCTGCTTCAGCTCGAGGTCGAAAAAGATTAACGAAAGGTCATAAATTGAGGGGAGTATATCTGTCAGATACAGATAACACCGCTGCAGGGCCATTTCGATGTCCAACGTGGAACAGATGCGAATTGTCATCTGTCGAAAAAATTCATTTTTGTCAATCATACCGACCCCTTATCTTTACATTAAGTAGAAATCCTCACAAACTACAAATCCAATGCTTCACATTATGACACACAATCCATCCTTCGATTGTTATGTCAATTTAAAACACTAAATATTGTGAATTAATATGAATTTTACCATATATCGTGTATCATTCACCGTATTTAGTGTTTTATGAGATTATTTTGATAAGAACCCCTGTATTGCAAACCATGCCAGCGTTGGCACGGCCCTTGCTATTATAATACTATGATATATTCATGCTATGCACGATACACATTATTAGGAACAGGGCTTCATATAAAGGCTCTTTATATGAAGCCCTGATTTATCGAAGAGAACAATGATATGGATTGAAATTATTCATATCCGTAACTCGGATTCCACGTTGATGACGCTGGTACAAAGCTTAGCGAAAAGTATCCAGCGAAATCATAAAATTGAAGGAATGGCTGCCTTCAGAGTGTATTGTAACGTGACATTGTCATGGGATACATCTATCCACCTTCAGTGGACAGATGTTCCAGTGTCTCCCGAAGGCAGCATGTTAGGCAGGACGCTTGCTTATCAATTTCGTCAACATACGATCGCTGTCAACCACTCCGTCTGGACGACGGTCGAAGAGCTCTCTTCACCGGACAGCGCAGGACAATGAGAGAGTGAAACATGAATGAATGGAGAATATACACTTACTTATTCAGAGAATAACGGGTGAATAATGTCTCTATACCATAGAGGAGAATTAACGATGCAAAGACGACAAGCAACAAAGAGTTTAGAAAAAAGTGGGTATATCTTGAAATTACGACGTATTCCCTGGATGATTCTCGCACTGATATTTCTCTTTATGAGTATCCAGGGTTGCCAAAAGGAAGCGGTCTCTGAAAAACAGAACGATACGGTTAAACTCATCAAGCTGTATACGGTACGAGATGCCGCAAACGGGACCATACGACGGGAGTATCCCGGTGTCACCAAAGCCAGTCAAAGGGCCGAATTAGCCTTCCGAGTACCGGGGCAATTAATGGAATTCTCTGTTAAGGAAGGACAGCATGTTCATAAAGGAGAACTGCTCGCACGCCTCGATCAGCGGGATTATACCAACGTTGTCAAGCAAGCGTCATTCGCTTTACAAGCGGCGAGCGCAGAACTGAAAGCCATGCAGTCCGGGCGTCCTGAAGAGATCAGGCAACTGCAAGCGAATGTCAAAGCCACCCAGGCTCAACTGGACGAAGTGACAACGCGTTATAAACGCTATCAGCAATTATTCACAGAGAAAGTGATTTCAAAACAACAGCTTGATGGAGTTAAAGCGGAATATGATGTTGCTCTGTCTTTGTTGGAAGCGGCTGAAGAAAAACTGAAACAAGCAGAACAGGGGGCGCGGCAGGAAGAGATCGAAGCCCAGCAGTCCAAGATCCGCATGTTGGAAGCCCAGTTACAGGATGCGACCAGTAAATTATCGGATACCGAGTTACACGCCCCTTTTGACGGCGTGGTGGGCAAAACCTTTGTGGAAAACTTTGAAAATATTCAAGCCAAACAGCCCATTGTATTGCTGCACGCCCTGTCTCAGCTTGAAGTCGTCGTGAGCATTCCGGAAGTGGATGTTGTCAGCGCCGGACGCCTGGGGGCCTCGCTTCAGGAAGTGATCGACGCGATACTTGGTGAATTCGTCGCCGTTTTCCCAGCCTATCCGGATCGTACATTTCCGCTCACGCTGAAGGCCTACGAAACCGATCGGGATGCGGCCACTCAAACCTATCAGGTCACGTTCACCATGGAACAGCCGGAAAATATGCAAATTATAGCCGGGATGAATGTGACCGTTCGAGGACAGATAAACAGCCAATGGTTAGGGGAGCAATCAACCATCCTGATTCCTAGCAGTGCAGTTTTTGCCGATTCCTCCGGGCAAGCGAGTGTCTGGCTCGTCGATCCGGAAGTGCAGCGAGTAACACTTCAACCTGTTGAACTTGGCCTCTGGCATCAGGATATGATCGAGATTCTTACCGGCGTGAATGTGGGGGATACGCTAGCGATATCAGCGGTACAGAGCTTACAGAACGGCATGAAAGTGAAGCAGATCCCTGATTTGGGGGAATTATAGGAAGGGTGACAAATATGAATCTTGGAGAATTGGCTATTCGAAAAAAAACCAGTACCTTAGTCGTAACCGCATTTCTCATCGTCGGGGGAATGATGTCGTATTTTCAACTCGGACGTCTGGAAGACCCCGAATTTACGATAAAGGAAGCGATAATAGTGACAACCTATCCTGGAGCGGCAGCCGAAGAGGTCGAGCGGGAAGTAACCGACGTGATTGAACGGGCTGTCCAGCAAATGGGAGAATTAAAAGAGATCTCCTCAACCTCGCAACCAGAGCTATCGATCGTTCAAGCCACGATGAAAGATCGTAACGCCGGCGAAGAGTTAGAATTACTTTGGAATGAATTGCGCAATAAAGTAGGCGATGCTCAGGTTGAACTTCCCCCTGGGGCGGGGCCGTCAATTGTCAAGGACGATTTTGGCGACGTGTATGGCGTCTTTCTGGCCATTACCGGGCAGGGCTACAGCTATCAGGAGTTAAAGCAAAGCGCGAAATATTTGCAGCGTGAATTACTGTTGGTCAAGAATGTCGCTCGCATTGAAATTTTTGGCGAACGGGATGAACGCATCTATGTGGAAATGTCGCGTGACAAGTTGTCGCAATTCGGAATATCGCTGGAAATGGTTCTGGCTCTGCTATCGGCGAAGAATCTGGTGACTGACGCCGGACAGGCCTATACAGCCGCGGAACGGATTCAACTCCGCCCAACAGGCAGCATTGATTCGGTCGAAGAAATGAGCAATTTGGTGATCAGTCAATTCACTCCGGATGGAGATCGGGTTCTGCGTCTAGGGGATATTGCGACGGTGACGCGCGGCTATATGGACCCGCCGTCTACAATTTTCCGTGTAAACGGGCAGCCTGCAATCGGACTGGCTATATCAACTGTAAAAGGCGGAAATGTTGTGGATATGGGAAAAGATTTACAGCAATGCCTGGACACCTTGCTGCCGAACTTACCTTTTGGTATAGAACTCCACAAAATTGCCATGCAATCTGAAATCGTGACGTCTGCAATTAATGGCTTCATGATTAACCTGGCCGAGGCTGTGGCGATCGTGTTTGTGGTTCTGATGCTGGCGATGGGATTCCATTCCGGCGTATTGATTGGGGCCGTGCTGGTGATCACGATTGCCGGAACCCTGATCGGGATGAATATGCTTGGCATTCTGATGGAACGTATTTCGTTGGGCGCGCTCATTCTGGCCCTGGGTATGCTGGTGGACAATGCGATTGTGATCGCCGAGGGGATGATGTTCCGGCTGCGGCGAGGGGAGGCCATTCTGGAGTCTGTTCGTGTTGTAGTCGGACAAAATGCTTTACCGCTTGTTGGGGCGACGCTGGTTACAATCTTTGCCTTCGGCTCGGTTGGCGTCTCTGAAAGCACCGCAGGCGAGATGATGCATTCCTTGTTTGTGGTGATCGTCCTTTCATTATTGCTTAGCTGGGGAACGGCGGTGACGATTACGCCGCTTTTCTGCACTTGGGCTTATAAACCGGATAAAGGCAGCACAGGAGATTATGATCTGTATCAGCACGGTTTTTTAAGGTGTACCGCAAATTTTTGATCGCAGTTCTCCGCCACCGCTGGCTGGTCATTTTTGTCATGCTGATCCTCTTAGCGGCGGCCGCGTTCGGATTTACCCGGCTCGGCGATGCGTTCTTTCCGGAGACCACCCGCGCTCAGTTTCAGATCGATGTCTGGCTGCCTGAAGGGACACAGATTTATGAGACCGAGCGGACGATACAACAGATTGAAGACTATATACGCACGCTGGACCATGTCACCGATATTGCCTCAGCGATCGGCCGGGGAATGCCGCGCTTTCTTCTGTCCTATACCCCGAAGAGCCTGAATGCCAGCTATGCCTACCTTCTAGTCTCGGTGGATGATTATCAGCACATTAATAGCCTGAAACAGCAACTCCAAACGGATCTGGAAACGCGTTTTTCAGATATCGTTCCCGTTGTCTATAAGTTTAATTTTGGGCCTGGCCATTTCGCTGCAACCCCGATTGAGGCGCGTTTCAATGGACCAGACAAAAAAGTTTTACGGAAACTGGCGGAACAAGCGATGACAATCATGCACGAGGATGGGGGAATCGTCGGAATTCAACATGATTGGCGCGGTATGGCCAAAGCCTATCGCCCGATCTTGAATGAAGTGCCGGCCCAGAATCTTGGTATCGATCGCAGGGCTGTGGCAAACGTATTGGCAAGCGCGTTTGATGGGAGCACGGTTGGAGTCTATCGGGAAAACGACGAATTGATCCCGATTGTCGCTCGAGCGCCTCAAAATGAACGTATCAACGGGCTGTCTGAAATACAAAATTTATGGATTTGGAGCCCGATTGCCGGACAGAATATCCCTTTGCAACAAGTGATGCTTGGCTATAAGACCTTTTTTGAAGACGGGCAGATCCGGCGCTTCGATCGAAAACGCGCGATTACGGTTTTGGGCGCGCCCGCCACTGAGATGGCCTCAACAGCCCTGGCCCGAATTCGTCCCCAAATTGAAGCTATCGAACTGCCGATAGGTTATTCCCTCAAATGGGCTGGAGAAATCAAAGATTCCCGCGAATCTCTGGAGTCGGTGCTGGTTCCATTTCCGATGTTCATGGTGTTGATGCTGCTGATCACGATTTTCCTCTTCAATGCCTTACGTCCAGCCCTAATCATCTGGTTGTGCGTTCCACTGGCTATCATCGGGGTCGTGAGCGGATTGTTGGTTGCGGATCAGCCCTTGAATTTTGTCGCAGTGTTAGGCCTGCTGAGCCTGACCGGCATGTTGATCAAAAATGCAATTGTCCTGCTGGATCAGATCGAGCTGGAAATTCAATCCGGGAAATCCCGTTTCGAGGCAATTGTCGATTCCGGAGTCAGCCGGGCGCGGCCGGTGATGATGGCGGCCATGACCACTGTACTCGGTATGATTCCGCTTGTGTTCGACGCGTTTTTCGCGGCAATGGCGGTGACGATCATGACCGGGCTGACGTTTGCAGCGGTGTTGACCCTGGTGGTCGTCCCGGTGCTCTATTCGCTGTTTTATCACGTCAAACCGAATGAGAGAACACTAAAACCTGAAAAGAAAACACTCGCAGCCGTAAGTAATTATCAATAAATTTTTCTCAGTTTTGACTGGTCGAGAAATCGGGTTTTTTCGAAAAAACCCGGTTTCTGATGTGCAAAGAAATTATTCATAATTACTTATGACCTGATTTCGACAAGGAGTTGTTGTTTCGTGAAATCATTGCATAGCATTCCGAAACAACAACTCAAATTTTGAACGCGCCCACGACTTCTTGCAAACGGTCGGCCAGGATGGCAAGTTCTTCAGCCGCTTTTTGCACATCAACCGCTTGCGTTGAAGAATCGTGTACCATGTTTGCGACATCGGTGATAGTACTGGCGATTTGGTTGCTGTCATTCGCCGTTTCAAAAATATGGCGCGAAATCTCATTGGCCGTGATGGACTGTTCTTCAACCGATACTCCGATTGAACGAGAAATGTCATGAATTTGCGTTGTAATATTCGCTATGTGCGTAATCGCGTTGACTGCGTTGCTGCTGCTGGTTTGAATGGCTTCGACGCGTTGGGTGACATTTTTCGCAGAAGCGGTAATTTCGCGCGACAGATCTTTCACCTCACTGGCGACGACTGCAAAACCCTTGCCGCTGTCGCCGGCTCGCGCGGCTTCAATGGTCGCATTTAAGGCCAGGAGATTCGTCTGCTGCGTAATGGTGGTAATCACGTTGATGATATCGCCGATTTCCTGAGAACGGCCTTCCAGGTGGGTCATGGTGTTATTAGCAGTACTGGCCGTGTCCACCGCTGTTTTAACAATCTCTCGGACCTGGTTAATATGCTGAGAAACTTCGCGGATACTGGCCGCAAACTCTTCCATGGCGGTTGAAATCTCATTCATATTTTTATTAATCTGTTGGCTATGGGAAGAAACAGTGTGCACCTGTCGCGAAGCCTGTTCAGCATTTGAGGCCATTTGTGCGCTAATTTGTGTCAACTTTTCCGAGGCCGAACGAAGCTGTGACGATTCTGCAATAACGTGACAGACGTGCTGGCGCAGCGACTTCATATTCTGAAAGGCAATTCCCAGAAGATCATACTCATTTTTCGGCTGAAGCTCCCGGCTTAAGTCGCCTTGAGCAATATCAGTGGCAGCGGAAGCCATTTCTTGCAGATATGCCGACATGCGCTGAAACGCTTTTCCCAATTGATCTTGTGTACTTCGAGGAGTTACCTTACGCCGTAAATCGCCTTCCGAGATGCTGAGGGCGACATCAGCGATCGCCTTGATATAGGCAATCATGGCTTCAAAGGCATGGGTAAAGGATCCGATTTCATTGCGCGACCGGACAACAGGCAGGCGCACGTCAATATCTCCCTCGGCAATTTGCCTGGCAACCCGGGTCAGATGGCGCAGTGGAATGGTGATATTACTTCTGACTAAGGCCAATACGACAATACTTTCAACCGCCATAATCAGCAAGAAATTGATGATCACATTTGCCATGGCTGCGTGAATTTATTCAGTGCCAAATTGCCGCGAGAACACGACTTCGAGGGTTGCCAGCGTTTGTTCTGCATGCGTCAACTCTACAGTATGAACAATGTCTTCCAGATACTCCGATGGAGAAACTCTTTCTTCAAGAAAGTTGTTAATCTGCTGTGAATTCGGAAGTTTTCCGAAATAATGAGAAGGAACGTTCTGTTCGTCAATTTTGATAGCAAGAATATCCGGCGCACTTAAATAGGATTGAATCACATTGTCAATCCGTTCCCGTTCTAAATCAAACAACAGATTGCTGAGAATCAGAGCGAGCGATTTCATGGTATTTTCTTCTTTTTCTTGTAAAAACTCCGTATAGCGCTGCCACTGTTGATGTACCCCATACACCGCAAATAAGGCCATCACAACAAAGAGTACAACAGCGATCTGGAAGACAAGTTTCGTTCCGATACGTTTCATAACAATTATTTCACCTGGATGCGGCTATTCATGTTTTTGACAAACTCTTCGACCGAATGTTCGCCCATCAGAAATTTCACGGTTTCTTCATACCACATGTTGCTCAGGGCTTTTGCCCCCAGGAAGGGACAGGAAAAATATTGTGTGAAGGCTTCCTGAGTGTTGCGTTTTTGCGTTAATGCCCCATAGAGGGTGCCTGAAGGCAAATTCTCAACGATGACCGGATAAGGTCCTTGCACATGCTGTGCCCATAATAGCGCGGCTGTCGGCGTCATTAAAAATTCCAGAAATTGTTTCGCCTCGGCCAGATGCTGGCTGTGCTTATTAATGCCGTATCCTGCGGCCCAGAACATCTCGTAAACGTCATTCCCTTTGCCCTGTTCAACCGTGAACCAGTCAAGCACGCCAACCTGACCTTGATCCCGTTCAGTCGCCCCAAATTTACTGTAAATCCAGGTGCCGCAGAAATTTATCGCCGCTCGTCCATCAGTCATGTCAAAGATTTTCTCAGGAAAGGTCTGGGAAAGCAGGGTGTCTTGATCATAACCTTGTGCATCAACGACCTGTTTCCAAAATTCCAACGCTGCCACAATATCCGGATCCGAAAAATTGAGTTGCTCATTCAGTAATTGACTGATTTTTTCAGGTCCGGCAAATCTGAAAATAGCATTCATCAACCCCACACCCCACATACAATCATCGCGCGTAGCAACCCCATCAGCAATTGGCGTTATTCCGGCCTCGCGGAGTTTTCGAATGATATCCAAAAATTCTGTACTGGTCAGTAACCGATCCGAGGGTAAGGTGATATTCGCTTGTTTGAAAAGATCTTTATTATAATAGATCGCATGAGAGACCCCTTCGATTGGGAGAAACACATTGGCGTAGGTCCCAATATCCCCGAGCTGCCAATCAGGATATATTGGACTGGTCAATTTCAGATCACTCAAATCGGCCAGAGATCGGAGAATTCTGGGATGAGAAAACCCAATATCAATATAGGCAAGATCGGGTTCCGACGTATCAAAGGCAAACACAATCTTATCAACCAACTGATCTTTTTCCATCCAGACAATTTCAACCTGAATGCCGGTTTCCTGTTCAAACGCTTCAATCACTGCATTCATGAAGTTGATTTTGATCGGCTCGCTGGCCCAATGACTCCAGAGAACCAATTTTGTGGGTTGAGCCAGGATATCAGTGTGTGCCCAAAAGATCGCCAGGCTCACAATAAACAATACTATAAAAACTCTATTACGCATACGAACCTCCTATTCTTGAAAATAATGTATCATTGACCAAAGATAGTAAAAGCGTCAGGTTGTAGCAGTGATATATAGAATTTTACAAAAAGAATGCAAGAATTATTTTTACAATTTTTTCATCCTATGTCACTCAAAATTTTTCTTGACAATAGTTTGATGTCAAATTATATGTCTCACTATGATGAAAACAAATCATATTGTCGGGTTAATTGCCAATATTCGTGAGAAAGCGCATCATTTTATTATTCAGGAACTTAAGGCGCACAATATTGAAGGATTGGTGCCTTCACATGGCGCAATTCTGTCTCAACTCTATCATCAAGAAGAAAAAATCCCAATGGCAGAGTTGGCGAAACGAATTGATCGTGATAAATCCACCGTAACAACATTAGTAGATAAGTTGGTCGAGGTAGGGTATGTCCGAAAAGTGAAGGAACCAAATGACAGGCGCATGACTTACATTGTGCTCACCGAACAAGGCCAGTCTATAAAGCCTGTGATTCAGGCAATTTCGCATAAAATGCTTGCGCAGCTTTATGCCGGGTTTTCTGATCTGGAAAAGGAGATGTTGGTGCGTTTACTGGAACGAATGTTGCAAAATATGTAATTTTTTTTATGCAAATAATTTGATGTCAAACTTTATAAAAGAACAAGGAGGAAAATTATGAACGAAGTTTTTTCAATATTACAACAAAACCCGGTCGTCGGGTTTGCGACGGTTGATGAACATGGAAATCCTCAGGCACGAGCATTTCAGGTGATGTTGATTGAAGACGGGAAAATCTATTTTTGCACGGGCAGTGGAAAATGTGTGTATCAGCAGATACAGACCCATCCGTACGTGGCATTTACGGTCACGTCGCCTCAATATGTTTCAGTTAGAGTAGAAGGCACAACACAATTTGTTGACGATCTGGCCTTAAAGGAAAGGATCCTGGAAAAAAATCCTACGGTCAAAGCGATTTATCAATCTGCCGATAACCCGGTATTCAAAATCTTTTATCTCGAGCACGGCAAGGCTGAGATTTTCGATCTGTCAACGTTGCCTCCAAAACGGCAGAATTTCACGTTTTAGTAACAGTTGTTGCCCAAATAACCACGTTTCTTGAAGCAACTCGTGGGCTATCAAGATGTGTTTGCCAGGTTCGTCGTTCTCGTTTGGAACGACGAACCTGGCAGTTCGCTATCGGTGCATTTCGTAGCGCAGAGCCGGAACTGCGGCTTGTAGGGCACTGATTTCATCCGGACTGAGATCCGGTGCGTCAAGTACGCCCAGACAGTCGTCTAACTGCTGTTTGGTATGAATGCCCACCATCACCGTTGTAACTGCAGGCTGTTGGATCACAAACTTCAGGGCGGTCTGCGCCGGAGTTCGCTGCTCGCCGGAAAGCGACGCAATTGCCTGCGCCGCCGCAGTTACCGCTTCTTGCGAATGTCCCAGATAGGCGATAGCCGGCTTATTGACGAGCAATCCGTTTGCCACAGGGCCGCGTGCTAACACGCCAATCGAGTTTCGACGCAGCAAATCCAGACAGCATTCTTCCGGCCGCCGGTCGAGCAGGCTGTATTGTAGCATGACGCTTACAACCTGCGACCGCGCTACATACTCGCGGATCACATTCGGCCGGATTGAGGAAATCCCGTAATAGCGGATCTTCCCGGCTTGCTGTAACTGTTCGAAGGCTTCAATCGTTTCCTCAAACGGATCGTCAAGCGTGCCGCCGTGCAATTGATACAGGTCAATATAATCGGTGCGCAGACGTCTCAAGCTCTCTTCCACTGCTTGAAAAATATAGGCTTTGCTCGGATTCCAATCCCAGCCGCTGCCATCGGCGCGCCATTGATTGCCTGCTTTCGTGGCGATATATACCTGCTGGCGACGATCTTGCAAGGCTTTACCGACCATCTCCTCGTTATAACCGTGTTGATATAAATCCGCCGTATCAAACAGCATAACGCCCCGATCTGCCGCTTCATTCAGTAAAGCGGTTGCTGCGTTTTGATCGTCGGCTAACGACATGCAGCCAAAACTGACGCCGCTGACCATCAACTCACTTTTGCCCAATTTTCTCATGTTCATAATGTACCAGTTGGAGTGTCAAAGCTCGTCTTTGACAGCGAAAGTCGAGCTTTCGTACTCCAGCTTTTATAGACATTTTCACTCTATTGAAAGAGAATCAACAACTAATTGAATGTCGTGCATTTTGACAGGCTTGATAAACAATCATCTCTGTGTACGAGTGTTTGTTGATTGTTTCGGCATCCCCGAAGATCCTGCCACAGACAGTGGCAATGGATGCCTGGCCGGGTACCTGGTAAAACATCGCTACCTGGGGACGCCCCACATCAATTTGCACGTTGAACAAGGTTATGAAATCAAAAGGCCTTCGCTGCTTTTCCTGAAAGCAGAAGAAAATCAGGGGGAAATAACTATATCTGTTGGCGGCAAGGTCATCAAGATTGCGAAAGGAGAATTTATATAGATTTTAGGAGTGTCAAAGCTCTGCTTTGACAGCGAAAGCAGAGCTTTCGCCCAGCAGGCAGCGAAAGCTCTGCTTTCGCACTCCTACCGGGCGAGTATCGCTCTGAATGCCTCAATAAATGCTTCAAATTCAGGTTCAGTGATGCTCAGCGGCGGATCAATACGGAATAACGCTTTACGATTGCACACGATATAACCTTGCTCAAGGAGCGCGTTGAAAATGGCATTCCCTACATCTTCATTCACAATATCCACGCCGAACATCAAGCCCCGGCCGCGCACAGCAAGAATGGTTTTTCCATCTACAAGCGATTGTAGTTGGGCGAGGAACTTCGCGCCTTTTTCAGCTGCTTGTGAAATCAAATCATTGTCTTGAATGGTCTGAATCACTTCTCTGGCGACTGCGGCGCCTAAGGGATCATTCTGGTGCGACTGGGCGTATTTAAAGGGTTTTATGTCCAATTCTTGCATTGTTTTCCGGTTGATTGCCGCAACGCTCACCGGATAGCCATTGCCAATCCCTTTGCCCATAGCCACCATATCCGGCTCTATATCATAATGCTGATAGCCAAACCATTTTCCTGTGCGTCCGATTCCGGTGGTCACGTCGTTTGTAATCACTTTCCCATGATTCCTGTGAATAATGGTCACAATATTTTGGATCAGCAATTTGGGAGGGAATCTGACAAAACCGGAGGAACTTCCGGGCTCAAAAATGAAGTCGGATATATCAGCAGGAATAGCCTGTAATGCTTCGCAAGAAGGGTCGCAATACTCGTGTTTCTGGCAAGTTTGACAGGTGTTCCAGTTAAATATGTGCCAGCCCTCGGTTCTGTTAATCACGGAACTGTATGAGCCAAGATACGAATCGTGCAACGTCATAGACCGTTTTTTTCCGGTCAGGTGCTTCGCAATCTGGCGCGAGATCTCAATAGCTTCACTGCCAGAACAGAGAAAGACGCACTTGCCGCCTTCAAAGTTCGTGATTGATAAAACTAATTTTGCGGCTTCTTGAAGAATGTGATTGGAATAGCAAAATCCGGCGTGCATAATGCAATCAATCTGTTTTTTGATTGTATCGTTGATTCGTGGATTCTTATGACCGATTGACGTGCACCAGACCCCTGATTCCAAATCCATGTAGCGTTTTCCGGATTCATCGAACAAATAAATGCCCTGACTATCCACGATATTGGGAATCTTAAGCTCATGCCCTGTGCAATTGTATATATTGTTCATCTTGTTCCCCCGTGAAAATGTAACACGAAATTATTCCCCTGATTTTTCTCTCATACGTGTGTCGAAAAGGAATTTCAACCTACATGTAACGCGAAATTATTTTTCGCGTCCCGAACTCACCTTACTTCTGATGTCTCTGTCTCTATCTGGGATTTTTCTAATTTCTGCACCTCTTCCTGGTGCAAATGATATGTAAGGCATTGGAGTTCCGCGATCAGATCAACGGTTCTGACTTTGACTGAAGCCGGCACCAGCAATTGAACCGGGACAAAGTTGAGAATGGCATGAATACCGGCATACACAAGGCGATCTGTGATCATCTGAGCGTTTTCGGCGGTGACAGCAAGAATAGCGATGTCAGGCGCATATTCCGCGACAACCTGTTCCAGGCGTTCCAACGGATAGAGCACAATCGGAGCGTTGACCATCGCAGCTTGTTGTTGTCGGATGTATTCACAGGCATTCAGATTCGCATCAAATGCGGCAAGGATCTCAAACTTATGCTGGCGCAATTCCGTATATTTAAGTAGGGCGGTCCCAAGTTTTCCTGCTCCAATCAGAATGGCTTTCCAGACTCTGGGACCGAAGGCATGATCAGTTAATCCCAGAATATGCAAAATTTGCTCTTTCAAGGTCGTGACAGGATAGCCCATCCCCCGGATGCCAAATTCGCCAAAAAACGCCAGATCCTTTCGAACCTGGGCGGAATTCAACCCAAAGCGAGCCGCAAAATCTTTCGAAGAGATGGTTTTCATCTGCTCGCGTTCAAGTTCTTCCAGGCAGCGTTTATAAATTGAAAGCCGGTAAATCGTGAATTCTGAGATGTTATCTGCAGTTTTCATGGGTCTTGAGGAAATGACAAGACGCCAGTTCCTGAGAAATAACGTCTTGCCGTCATGTTAGAGAATGTAACGACTTAAATCTTGATCCTCTGAAATATTCGCCAATTTCTCCTGCACGTATGCCGCATCAATCGTGACCACCTCTTGTTTCAACTCGGGCGCATCGAAAGAAAGCTCATCGAGCAGCCGTTCCATAATCGTGTGTAAACGCCGCGCTCCGATGTTTTCGGTGCGTTCATTGACCAGAGCGGCAATTTCGGCGATTCCGTCAATGGCATCCTCGGTAAATTTCAATTCAATGCCTTCGGTGCTCAGTAGGGCCTTATATTGCGTGATCAGCGCGTTTTGCGGTTCGCGCAGAATGCGGATAAAGTCTTCTTTATTCAAAGATCGGAGTTCCACTCGAATGGGAAACCGTCCCTGGAGTTCCGGGACTAAATCCGAAGGTTTCGCCACATGAAACGCTCCGGCCGCAATGAATAAGACATGATCCGTACGCACCATGCCATATTTGGTATTGACTGTCGATCCTTCGACAATCGGCAATAAATCGCGTTGAACGCCTTCGCGGGAAACATCAGGGCCGGTTTTCGATTCGCGCCCCGCGATTTTATCAATTTCATCCAGGAAAATGATTCCAGCCTGCTCTACTCGTTGAACGGCCTGGTGAATGACTTCATCCATATCAATAAGCTTTTGCGCCTCTTCTTGCTCCAAAATTTTCCGCGCTTCCGCAATTTTCATTTTGCGCTTTTTGGTTTTTGACGGAAACAATCCGGGCGGGAGCATATCTTTAATATTAATATTTTCTTCCATGCCGGAACTGGAAAACACTTCGATCACTGGGCTGCTTTTGTCAAGTACTTCAAGCTCAACCACACGATCTTCAAACCGGCCTTCGTGCAGATATTTCCTGAGTTTCTCACGAGTGCTTGTTTTCGAGGGATCAGGATTTTGCTCGTCTTTTTGCGCGCGTGACGGCGGCAGCAAAAGATCGAGCAAACGTTCTTCAGCGAGTTCTTTCGCTTTTTCCTCCACCTCGGCTTTTTTTTCTTCTTTCACCATGTTGACGCCCAATTCCATCAAATCACGAATCATGGATTCCACATCGCGTCCGACGTAGCCAACTTCGGTGAATTTTGACGCCTCAATTTTGAGGAAGGGCGATTGGGCAAGTTTCGCCAAGCGTCTGGCAATTTCTGTTTTGCCCACGCCGGTCGGTCCGATCATGATAATATTTTTCGGAGCGATTTCTTCGCGGAGTTCCGGATCAAGCTGCTGCCTCCGCCACCGGTTGCGCAAAGCAATTGCTACCGACCGTTTGGCCTCCTGCTGCCCGATGATATATTTATCAAGCTCGGCCACGATTTGTTTGGGAGTCAGGGAATGGCTTAACGCTTCACGCCGTTGGGCTTCTTCTTCTTGCCGGGCTTTCTCGATGAGTCCTGTTTTGATAATCATAGGTTCATTCCTCACGTATTATTCCTGAATTTCTTCAATCACCAAATTTTCGTTGGTATAAATACAAATAGACGCCGCGATCTTCATAGCTTCTTCACAAATTTCGCGGGCGTTTAACTGAGAATGGGTAATCAGGGCTCTGGCGGCAGCAAGCGCGTAAGAGCCTCCGGAGCCAATGGCCAGAATGTTATCGTCTGGTTCAATCACATCGCCGGTGCCTGAAATCAATAACGAACTCTTTTTATCAACTACGATGAGCATGGCTTCCAGACGCCGTAAAATTCTATCAGTGCGCCAGTCCTTTGCCAGTTCAACGGCCGAACGTAAGAGATCGCCGTGGTATTCTTTCAATTTTCCTTCAAGACGTTCGAATAAGGAAAAGGCATCCGCGGCCCCTCCGGCAAATCCGGCGATGATTTTATCATTGTACATGCGGCGCACTTTTTTGGCATGGTGCTTCATCACGGTTTCGCCAAATGAAACCTGACCATCGCCGGCCATGGCGACGCTGCCGTGATGTCGCACGGCAATAACTGTTGTTGAACGTATCATACATTCTCCTTGTTCACTGTATTCGCTTTGGGATGACTGTGATGATAGACATCCAGTAAGCTGTCAATATTCACATGGGTATAGCGTTGGGTGGTTGAAAGGCTACTATGACCTAAGAGTTCTTGAATAACCCGTAAGTCGGCCCCGGCCTGAAGTAAATGACTGGCAAACGCATGTCGAAAGGATTTTGGGCTGAGCGTACGATCCAGATCAGCTTTGATCACATATTTTTTGACAATGCGTCTGACGCTGCGACTACTTAACGGTTCCCCACGATAGTTCAGAAAAACCCTCTGCTGTTCCGGCCGGGTTTCAGAGTCGACGACTTCAGCAGCAGATTGATTTTGCAACAGTTCCGGTCGTTTCGCCAGATACCGTGTCAGCGCCTTTGCAGCAGGGATACCAAACACCACCAGACGCTCTTTATTCCCTTTGCCTCGAATTTTAATCCAGCGATCTTTGACATGGAGGTGCTCTAAACGGAGTTGGGCGATTTCTTCAACACGTATACCTGTAGCATATAATAATTCCAGAATGGCGAGATCCCGCAGAGTCAGAGGATCAATTCCGGCCACACATTCCAGCAATTGATCAATTTCTTCTTCCTCAAACATGGCTGGAAGCGGCTGCGGAAGTTTCGGCGACGGCAGGCTTTTAATCGGGTTTGCCGGGATATACGCTTTTTTCCAGAGAAAATTAAAAAAGGATTTCAGAGCAGCCAATTTTCGCGCGATTGAGGTTTTTTTCTTTTTCTGGCTGTAGAGATGTCCGAGAAACGCTTGCACCGCATAACGATCAATTTTCTGAATATCAAGCGGCTTTTCATCTTCGCAGCCGCCGGAAATCTTCTGTATCTGCGCTAAAAATTCCTGAAATTGCCGCAGATCAGTCCGGTACGTTTTGAGTGTCAGATCAGAATAGTTGCGTTCGTGCGCTAAATAGGTCATAAATTGTTCGATATATTCTTGCATCCTTCAATTCCCAATTCTTACTCTTCGTCCTCTTCTCCGAATAATGCCATCCACTCTTCTACTTCCCTATCAGAAAGATGAATATTGATGCGAGCGGCCTCTGCGTCGTCATCAGGACATGTTAACGAGGGCTTAGGCGACCCGGAAGCCTTTTTCTTCTGTTTTTGGGCGGATGGTTTTCGTATTTCCTTCGGAACATGCCGATCCCCGCCATGCTTATTCGCTCCTGAGCCTACTGTGTGTGTCGTGATCCGCAATGAAGCTGGCGTTTCCGCCGGTTCCGGCCCAAAAATGTCAAGCCATTCCTTGACCTCTTCTGCTGAAATGCGAATATGAACCCGATCGATCCCCTTTTTCTCTGCTAAGGTCTCGCAGATCTGGCGTTCGAAGGCTTCCGATTTGATGACCTGCGTTCCATGAGCCTGGGCATATTGCAAAATCTCCTGATCGGACGACACCACCAGCATGGATTTGCGTCGCCGCACCTCCTGGCTTTTAATCATCTTTTTGATGGCTTCATCAGCCGAATAAATCGGCGACGTGTAAATAACAGTCACACGGTCATAGCAGCGTTTACGATTTGCCAGGTGTACAAAATAGTTTCCGTCAAAGATCAGTGTCAACGATTTTTTCACCCGGGCGCAATATTGCCCCATCAGATAAATCACCTGATCGCGCGCGCCCGGATCCTGCAATTCCAATTCCCGGGAATGACCGATGTAATTGTACCCATCAACAATAATAGACATCTACACCCCGACTGCGTGTTCTGCATAATCGCACTGGGGATTTGCACAAGCAATATAGGTTTGCTCCGTGTTTTTGTCCCATTTTTCTACCAAAAACGGCGCATGACACTGGGGACAGGCGCGGGGCACCGGTTTATTCTTGAGACTATATTTACACGTGGGGTAATTGCTGCAACTATAAAAAAACGTTCGGTTTTTGCCGCGGCGCTGCACGAGTTCCCCGCCGCACCCCTCTTCAGGACATTTAACCCCGGTACCCACTGGTTTCACAAATTTACATTTGGGGTAATTGGAACAGGAATAAAATTTACCGTAGCGCCCTTCTCGAATCACGAGTTTCGCTCCGCACTTCTCGCAGATTTCATCGGTTTCGATCACGGCTTTTTTGACTGCCTTTTCCCCATTCTTACTCTGGACGATCTTTTTCGTATTTTTGCACTCCGGGTAGCCGCTGCACGCCAGAAATTCGCCATAGCGTCCGCGTTTAAGTATCATCGGTTTTCCGCACTTTTCACACATTTCCTGCGTTTCCGGTTCAGTAGAAGGCTGGGCAGATGGCTCGACATTCGTCCTTTCTTCTGAAGATCCGAGGGGTTTGGTATTTCGGCATTTGGGGAAATCTGAGCAGGCCAGAAACTTACCGTAGCGTCCATATTTAATCTTCATCGGGCTACCGCATTTTTCACATTTCTCATCGGTCACTTCTTCGCGTTCTTGCTTGACATTTCGCATTTCTTTGGCGGCGCGTTCCAATTCCTGGCTAAACGACTGGTAAAAGGTCTGGAGCGATTGAATCCAGTTCAACTCGCCTTCCTCGATTTTATCCAATTGCTCTTCCAGATTGGCGGTAAAACCAACATTCAGAATCTGCGGGAAATTTTCTACCAGGAGATCCGTAATCAACAATCCCAATTCGGTGGGAATCAGCTTCCGTTCTTCTCTGGACACATACTCCCGATCAAGAATAGTACTGATGATTGAAGCGTAGGTGCTCGGACGCCCGATACCGCATTTTTCCAATTCTTTGACCAACGAGGCCTCGGTATAACGAGGCGGAGGTTGGGTAAAATGCTGTTTGGAAATCAGGTCTAACAAATTCAACTTCTCGCCTTGTTCAAGCGGGGGAAGTAGCACATCTTTTTCACCGTTTTGCGAGCCGTTGCCGTTCTGATTGTTCTCCTGGTCAGACGGCGCGTCCGTACTCTCAATATACAGTTGCATGAATCCGGCGAATTTCAGCACCGAGCCGCTGGCGCGGAACAGATAGGTTCCGGCGAGAATATCAATCGTGGTCACATCCATCACCGCCGGTTTCATCTGGCTGGCGACCAACCGTTTCCAAATCAAAGTATAGAGATTCAATTCATCTTTGGACAGGTAGGCTTTCAATCGCTCAGGTTCGCGATACACTGAAGTGGGACGAATGGCTTCGTGCGCCTCCTGTGCGGCCTTTTGCGTTTTATAACTATGAGGTTTTGCCGGTAAATATGATTTGCCGAATTTTTCCTCGATATACGTTCGGGTTTCCTGCAGCGCATCATCGGAAATCCGCGTTGAATCTGTACGCATATAGGTGATCAATCCGACCGGGCTGTCTTCTCCGATTTCCATACCTTCATACAATTTTTGCGCAATCGTCATGGTTTTCTTGGCTGCAAACCTCAATTTTCTGGCGGCTTCCTGTTGCAGAGTGCTGGTGGTAAACGGCGCGACCGGCTTGCGCTGCGTTTCTTTTTGTGTCACGCTCTCGACAATAAACTGTAACTGCGGCTGCCGCAGTTCATTCACTATCGTGGTCGCCTGTTGTTCATTTGTGATATTGGCCTTTGTCCGTCCGATTTTGATCAGTTTGGCTTCGAAAGCCGGGGGCACCTTCCCTTCTAATTGGGCGGTAATTGACCAGTATTCTTCGGAAACAAAAGCCTGAATTTCGCGTTCCCGTTCGCAGATCAGGCGTAAAGCGACCGACTGGACACGTCCGGCGCTCAAGCCTTTCTGCACTTTTTTCCAGAGTAAGGGACTGATTTTATAACCAACCAGACGGTCTAAAATTCGGCGCGCCTGTTGAGCATCAACTTTGTTGATATTAATTGGCCCCGGATGTTTCATTGCCTCAGCAATCGCTTTCGGTGTAATCTCATTAAACATCACCCGGTAAATATTGGGCGTCACGTTTTTCGATTTTTTCAGTTCTTCTGCAATGTGCCAGGAGATCGCTTCCCCTTCCCGATCCGGGTCAGGAGCGAGATAAATACTTTCAACTTGTTTCGCGGCGTCTTTCAATTCCTGAATGACCGTGTTCTTGCCGCGAATGGTCACGTATTCGGGTTGAAAATTTTGTTCAATATCAACACCGAGCTTTTTCGGTGGGAGATCCTTGATATGGCCAACTGAGGCTTTTACCAGGAATTTCGATCCCAGATATTTATGAATGGTTTTTGCTTTTGCCGGCGACTCTACAATAATCAATGATTTTGCCATCAATTTCCTCTCTTCTTCTAAATGACCTCTTCGCTTTATTCTGCGGGTAACTTTGCTGCCAACATACAATAACGCGTCTATCTATTTTCGTCAAGGGTTTTTCTTCCGCTTCTGTCTGGGGGGAAATTTATTCGAATCTATCGTGGATCGAACCTGAACGCTGAGACGCTGGAAGCCACTGCGACTCTTACTGCAAGACGTTTTTGAAATGGAGGGAGCTTTTGAATTTGTCAAGTTTTTAATCAAAAAAAGAAAAATGTAAAATAGGGGGTTGCACTCTTGCAAGAAAGGAAGTATTATAAAATTACAAGAATTGTATTGTTTTGGGAATTTCGAAAACTTATTCCTGTAACAATAAGTACTTGACTCAAAATTAAAGGAGGTGAGGATTCGATGCGCACGCTTGGACTCGATGTCGGAGATAGCAAAATTGGCGTGGCGATCAGCGACAGCCTTGGCTATACAGCTCAGGGAATGATGACTTTTCGACGCAGATCCTTAACGCGCGATGTACGCTTTCTCGAACGATTAATTGCAGAACATAAAGTGGATGAAATTGTCGTTGGACTTCCCTTAAAAATGAACGGTACCCTGAGTTCGCAGACCAATAAAATTTTGGCCTTTTGCGATGTTCTCAGAAAACACTTAAATGTTCCGGTTGTGACCTGGGATGAACGTCTTACGACGGTCCAGGCCATTAAGCTTTTGAAGCGAGGACACATTCGTCGTAAAAATCGCGTTCCGCTGATTGATAAAGTGGCCGCCGTTATTATTCTTCAGGGATACCTGGATCATAAAAGCCTGGAAACCCAGTTTGAAGAGGCGTATTATGTTAATTTTCCGAGATAATTCGCTCTATGTGCCCAGAAAAAACCGAGTTTTGGGAAAAAACTCGGTTTTTTTGTTTTTTACTTGATCCACATCACTGCTTTCTCCACCTGTTCATTTAGCACCCGCTGTAATTCCTGTAAAATATCCTTTTTGAGATTGCCCGTCCAGGCTGAATTGTGCGCCATCTGGTCTTTGATTGTTTGCAACAAGGAAATTTTTTCCTGAGCTAAAATCTTTTGCAATTTGGCGTCTGAGAGGACGCGTTTACGGAGCAAAATCGGCAACTCGCGTTTTTTTGCTTCTTCTTTTGCTGCGCTGGCCCCGCCAGCCGCCAGAATTGCGCCAATGACTCCGGCTACAATCTGGCCTACCAATGGAAGCTCGAGCAACGCAATTCCAGCTCCACCTGAAAGCAACCCCACCACGATGCCTGCGATCACCGAAATCAGTCCGGTAATTTCAGTACCCCGTAGAATCCGGTTCAGATCGATTGCGGTGTGATCAAGAGAACTCACTCCGTGGGCGATCTCTTTGTTGCGCAAATCTAAGGCGCTGCGCGGAATATCAAAGCGGCGGCAGATCGGATCTGTAATGTCCGTTAATTCAGGCAATACATGATGTTTAAACCATTCATCCAGAGTTTGCTGTGCGGATTCGCTGCGGATTTGACTTAAATGCGTGTGTTTACGCTGTTCAATCTCCGGCAGCAGATCGTTTAAGGTGTTGATTTCCCCTTCACGCCAGGCCAGTAAGGTCGGGCGAATCGCAAAGGTCAACAATTCGTCAGCAAAGGGTTCGGCCAGACCTTCGATCAGAGCGGGGATCTCTTTGTCGAGCAAATGACGTAATTCATCGGAATTGCCGAGAGCATGAATTGTGGTTTTCAATTCATTTGCCAGAAAATCAATCCGTCCGATGCGGGCTAAGCCTTTGGCAATGGTAAATTCTGGCTCAGTGCCACGCACAATCTCCTCAGCGTCGCAGAATACTTCCTGACACAATGTATGCACAAAGCCCATTCTGGACGCGCCGCCCGTCAGGATCACAAGGTCAGGCTGCCGGGTTCCCATTTTGTGTTTAGCTTCCTGAAGCGCGGCAAAAAAAGCCTGCTTCCAACTGCGCCGCGCCAGTTCCTCAAGCGGCCGGTTCAACACCTGCTCCATTTCCTCATGGTAAATATAGGGTTCAAATTCAATCGGAGGCCGAACAGTACGAAGTTTCAGGCTACACGCCACGCGTTCGTCTTCTGAACGATAGAGACCAGCGTTCGAAAAATATTCTTCTTTGCCTTTACGACAGAGAATCAGACAGCGACGCTGGATATGGGCATTTTCTGCGAAAATTGTTTCTAAACGCTGTCGTTCTTCGGGCTGCACGCTGGCAAGACGCTCAAGGGTGCGGTCAAAAATCGCCTGATCAATTAGTCCCGCGCCAACATCCTGGCCGAAATCTTCCAGCGCCTGGGCTTCAAGGTGCGTGACAAGCGTGAAATCTGTGGTAGAAGAGCCAATATCAATGATTAAAACACGTTTCATAAGATGATCGGCGCGAATATCAAAGGCTTTGGATTCTTTAATGTGCAAAAATGCGGCGCGAGATTCCTTTTCGACCGTCACTCGCTGCATTCCAGAGTCTTGCAGCAGACGAACATAAACGTCGCGTTCCTGTGAACCCCAGCCCGAAGGTGCACCCACCACAAACAACGGCGGGATGTGATTTTGCAGTTGTTTGCTTTCGTGTAGTAGATTCAGATACGTTCGGATAAAACGCCGGATTAAATCTTGGTATTCCGGAGAGGCCAGACGCTGACGCGTCGGTTTAAATCCAATGTGCAGTTCTTCCACGTCAGCCGCATTCACAGCCTGTTCACCAATCAAAGTGCGCTGTTCCCGTTTAGCAACGGCCAGGGCCGTAATGTGATTTTTGCGGCCAAAAATTTCAAGCATTTCAGGTTCAACGCCTTCGGCGGCCGACGTAGTGCGCGCCAGGGCGGTTTCCCCATGCCCGAAATCAAACCCGATAATTTCAAATAATTCAGTGTGTTGCACCCTATATGTCTCCTTTATGCCTTTTCTGATAACGGTTCGGCCGCCTGACCGCGCAAAATCACCTGTTTTCCTTTGACAAAGGCCGGTCGAATGGTGATATGTTCCTTCAGCGCAGCGTCAATAGCGGGTTCAACGTCAAAATATCTGGTGTCTTCCGGACGATCGGGATGAAAGGTCGTAACCTCAATGTCATGTTTCCTGAGAAATGCGGTGACAGTGGGAATTTTCTTTAAAGCCCACGCGCCATCATTGAAATAATACGCTTCGAATAATTCCTGAAAAAATGCTAACAATTGCGGTTCTTTCTCAAACAACGTATCTTCTTGCTGTTCTTCCTGTCCGGCAAAAATTTTTTGGACGACACTCAACGCATCTGCCAGATAGTTGAGAAAAGCCTGACTGTCCACCTGAAGTTGCACATCTACCTGGGGTACAAGCTTGTCTGAAACCACTTGCGTGGAAGAGGGCGTGGGTAGGGCTATTTTTTTACGGAATAGAAAGAAAATCCCGCGAAAAAATAAAGAAGGCTTTTCTTGATATTTCAGCGATTGCAGATATTTTTCCAACGCCAGTAAAATCAACGCCGAAATCAGCGCAATCCACAGTGGCGAGGCATTAAACAGCGCAAAGAGTAGTAAGATGATAATGGCCGCCTGAAGCCCTTTACCGTAAGTAAGCATCCAATCGGGCACAGCAGAAGGAGAAGGGATGGCAAGCGGCGCAATCTTTACATGTTTATCTACCGCGCCGACCGAGCCCAGGGCAAAATAAATCGCATCTAATAAGGCGTTCAATTGACGTGCTTTGTGCAAAGGCACGCTTTTGGCAAGCTCTCGATGCAAGCTCGTAAAATAGTCACGCACTATTCGCAGGGCATGCTCTCGGTCTGGCTCTGCCTCAAGTTGTTTCCTGAGTTGTGATTTTTCCTGTTCAAAGTGCTGGAGAATATCCATAAATCTGCTCGTGTTCTTTCAAGGTTTAGCTGAAGGATTTAAGACGTCCGACGTCTGCCTTCAGCATACCCGTTCAGTTAAACCTTGAAGAAATACTCGTACATGATTTTGACAGGTTCGTAGTTCTCGCTTGAGCGAGTTTTTCCACCCTAAGACAGAAAAGGAAAACTCTCTGATTTATGGTATATTCTTGAAATATTCCATGCTCAAAATCAGATTGTTCTTTTACAATTTTGATCTTCGTCTTTTCTTGATTAGTACAATTTGTAATTGAAAGGATCCTGTTTTTTACATTTGCAGTATCAAAAACATGATAATTACTTGTATCCATAATTTCACGCACGAAATACCTTTTAGCAAGTAATTCTCGTAATAAAGAGGCGTATCTTTGATTTGTAAACCCATAGGGGATGATAAAAATGAGATTTCCGAATGGTTGTAATTTTTTCATCATTCCTTTGATAAAAGCAATGTAAATATCTGTTCTGCCCTTACATGTTTCATAGGTTTCAAATAAGGTCTGTTTCAAATTTAAATCTATGCTTTCTATGTTAATATATGGCGGATTGCCAATCAGAATATCAAAACCATCCTGCAATCCGAACATCCATTCCGGGTCGAAAAAGTCGGCTGAGGTGTTCTGATCATAGGGATTCCAGCGGGCTAACCGATCGGTGAGATCCGAGGGGAAACCGGCTTTTTTGAGGAGTTCGGCTAATTCATGACGCAAGTGTTCGTCTTCTTTGCGATATTTTTCTTTGATTTTGGGATGGCGGGCTTCGAAATGTTTCTGGCGTACCTGCCGCAGTTCGGCTTCACGGATGCGCGCATCATCAATATGTTCCGCCTCCGCAATCATTTTCTTGACTTTCACCATCTAGCGTTCCTTTGCCCCACCACGCAGATACACGCCCTGTATCTTCTGAAAGGCCGGATTGTTGGAATTGTAAGTGGAGGTCAAAATGTCCGGCGCGGCAGCCGGGGCCTCTGTGTCTGTGAGATAATTCACCGGGATATTCAGGTCTGCAAAAAACCGTTGTAAGACATGATAAAAATTAAGCTGCGTAAAATAGGTGAAATTCATGCATTTGCTCCCTAACGCCCGCGTTTCAGGCGCTTCGAGGGACGGCGGTCACTGGACATAGGGAAATGGCAACCCACTTTCCCCGCCGCCCCTCGGGTCGGGTAGGTAGCCAGCGAGTTGCCGGTCAAGCCGGTACTTTTCCAACTCCCCCCCACCGAACCGGACGTGCCACGTTCACGGCATCCGGCTCTCCAAGAGGCTTGCGGTCTGGTCACACGTTCCCGTGAGTCCTCCTGACAGTGCTACTTTGACACTTCATCGCTGCCATTTCAACACGCTCCATGCCATGCTTTCTCACTGCCTTACCTCCCTCTCCCACTTCGCCTTGTAAACGGCTTTCCCGTTCTCTGACTCCTCTTGGGATTCCGTCACCATAGGGGTCTCCCCCGTTAGACAATCCCATGTTCCGCACACATGACACGTTAGAGACTTCCGCAGGTGTCTCGTTCGCAACCTTCCCAGCCCTCGCTGTGCCGTGTCCTGAGCAGCTATCTTTCAGGCTATTGCGACGCCTAATAACCGTACTGGCTCAGGTATGGGTTTCAGACTTCCTCAGCCTGCCATCTTCGTCTCCCCTATGGAAGAGTTTGAATCTATCTGAGTACTTAGGGTTTCCCATAGGTGTTGCATTGCCCCCCTGGTTACTGAGATTCAAGCAGTATAGCCTTCACCATAGAAATCAATTCTTGCCGTCACGTCTTGGATACCCGACTTCTCCTCATGCGGCTTTTCCTCCCGGCTATGCTTCCCCCGTTGGTTTCCCATTGAGGTAAGGAGGATGAATTTGAGGGGGTCTGATAGCTTCCCTCAGCCCGTTTCACGAGCACTGTCATGCGCGGTGACATGGCGCACAGTCGCCTGCAAACGCCTTGTTCGGCAATTCCCATTATACTATGAATCAACTCCTAAAAATTCGTTCACTTCTGAAACCAATTTTTTCCATTCTTGTTCATTATTAAGGAGAATGTGGTTTTCACTTTTTAGAGAAATAAATTGAGCTTTCTTTAGTGATCGAGCTAAATAATAGCTTTCACTTATCGGGATCACTCGATCTCCAATAGAATGAATTATCAAGATAGGAATATCCAATGTATTAAGTAAAGAAAGTTCTGGCGAAATATCTACATTACAAAACTCGTCAATAAGTTTACTAGCAGTTTCCAAAGTCGTAGATTCCTTCTGTAATTTCGAGAACCAACCGATTTGTTCAGCGTTCGCTGTAGGAATGAATAAATTTGCAAGTGGTTTATCAAAATCTTGCTGTTCTTTTCCCCAATCTCGTTTAAGAAGTTCAACTCCATCTAAGTATTTTCGTTTCAATTCATGACTCAAATCCATATTTTTCCATCCTCTGGCAAAGCTCGAAATTAAAATCAAATGACTGATTCTTTCAGGATGTAACATTGCATATTTAATCGCAATAGATCCTCCTTGAGAAACCCCTAATAATGCAAATTTATCCAATTCGAGCGTATCAACAACGGCTTCTAAGTCATATATCCATTTATCAAATGAAAAATCGATCATATTATTTCTTTGGGATAAACCACATCCTCGTCCATCATATCTTACAAATCGAGTATATCTTGAAAAACTTGCTATCCAATGATGCCATACAGAACTTTCAGTTTCATAGGTTAAGTGATTAAACCAGTTCGTCGTTTTTACCAGGGTCTGCTTTCCTATGCCTTGATATGAATATGCTATTTGAACCCCATCGCATGTACCACAAAAGCCTAAATGCTCCTTTGGAAATAACTCTTTAACAATTACCTTTGAATCATATTCAAGAGAAGCGCAGTGATACGTTTTAATAATTAGATTTATTAAACTGTCGATATCTTTTGGTTTTGAAAGATCATACACAGGAAATTGTTTGAATGGCTCCACTAAAGTAACAGGATGCAATCCTTGGGCATACACCGGAACGAACCTCTGGTGTGAGAACCAAACAGCCCCAGCTTCAAATAGAAACCATGGCGCAACTTGAGATTCTGGTGTACAGAGCAATAAGATTATTTTTGAATTTTGTATAGCGGCCTTCAGTATTGACAACGTATCATTACTTTCAGTAAGGCTTTCTTGCTCTGAAGATAAAAAAATGTGTATGTTATTAGTACATATTCTCGAAATCGTCTGTTTAATTTTAGAGGCCAGGTCAAAATCGGTCGAATTATGAATAAGAAGAAGAGGTTCTCCTGTAAAATCCTTATTTGCAAATTCACTTCTGGTCGATTCTACGGGACTGGTTTGCTCCTGTAACTTTTTTATTAGTATGTCGCAATAGGCTCTTTTGTCAGTACCAACGCATTGTTTTGTAGTTTCTAAGAAAGCCTCAAGGGCATATCGCCCATCATCGAGCTTGCCATATTTCAGCAGGATAGGTACTACTAAGTTAAAAATTTGTACAGGAGACCCAGTAATATCGAGTTGATTTTGTAGTTGAATACCTAAACCTGCGTTAGAAATCAATCCTTGAATGGTCTTCTGGTCTTGTATATTGGGGATTGATAGGAGAAATTTTACAATTTCCTCGTGTACAGGGGGTGGCAATTCTTGCATTCTCACTACAGCAGGTTCTTGCTGTGTACTCACGATAGATTACTCCTCATGTTTTAGTCAGTTGACTCATTCAACAGAAATAGCTTTCATCTTATATATCTTCAGGTTAACTTTATATGCTTGGAAAATGCAATAAGTTTTTTTTAATTTTAGTAATAGCTGCTTAGTAAGAAGCCGAACGCCCCATTTCAGCAGCGTTACAAGGGCACTTGACGCCGCAGCCAAACTTGCCAACGGCAATGTCCCTTGACACCAGTACAACCCTGACCACCCCGCGCCCTTGTAAAGTCTGCTGCAAATGGCTTGTTAGCAAACGGTTGTTTCTCTTAAAATTCTTCTTGACATTCTTTCTAAATCAAAACTAAACTTTTGAAATTAGAAAAATTTAATCTCAACCCTTTTTCAATATAAGGATTTAAGATATGCAAAGACAAGATGATTATGTTTCTTTACCAATAAAATACGATCCTAAAAATCCACACATTATACTTATTCATAAAGCTGAGTTAGTAAAAATTGTTATTAATTTACTTTCTCAAAAAATTGAAGAAAACCTCAATGTTAACTATCTTCAAAAATAAGTTTTTGTGAAACATTTTGTAATAAATCTATACCACTCGTGTCCGGTTAAGCTTTTAAAGATTTGCTATAACCTTTTAATTTTCAATATAATAGAAGAAA
>DF820466.1:0-2826 GCA_000739535.1 Candidatus Vecturithrix granuli
CTTCGACTCCGCTCCCTTCGACTCCGCTCCCTTCGACTCCGCTCCCTTCGACTCCGCTCAGGGAGCGGTAGCCCACGCCCGGACGCGGGTCGCCCAACAAGGCCAGCAGGCTGCCAGCCAGCGCGCGTTCCACCGCCGGAAAAGGCGTAAACGTTCCCGTTCCCTGAGCGGAGTCGAAGGGAGCGGAGTCGAAGGGAGCGAAGTCGAAGGGAGCGAAGTCGAAGGGAGCGGAGTCGAAGGGAGCGGAGTCGAAGGGAGCGGAGTCGAAGGGAACAAAATCAGAGGGCGTCTGTTCGGTCATGATTGCGACCAGCCAGCTTTGCAGGCGTTCCAATTTGGCCTGATTGCGCGGCGCAACCTGCGCGAAATGGTCGGTTTCCACAATGGCCTGCGCTGCTAACAGCGCGCCCCAGGCGTCTGCCGGGTCAGAACAGTCGGACAGGTCCCGATAGCACAACGCTTCAGCCAGGTTCCAAACAGCGGACGCGCTGCCGCGCGCGGCTTTGGCCCCGGCCAGCAGCGTCACTTCGCGCCAGCGATTCGGTTCTTGGCGGGCTAATTGCGCGATGTTATCGGGAAATTCCTGGTCTTCGGTCAGATAACACGCGCTCAAATATTCCTGAAAGGTGCGGTGCGGAAAGGTATACACCCCGACGCCGCGCGGCATGAGCAATCCGGCGCGGTCGCGCAGATACTCGATCAACCGCGCCGGACGCAGATCCTGGTTCTGGCTGAGCCGCATCAGGGTCGTGACTAATTCCTGTTCCCCGATATCGGCCGTGCCGGTCAATTCCGCCTGCCCCAGGTGCGCCTGATACGCCAGGAAATTGAGGGCTTTTTTGACCTGTTCCTTGTTGCCGGCCTTGAGCAATTCCGTCAAACTCTCCTGAGCAATAATGATGCTGCCCTGCTCGTCCCTGACCACTTTGGGGCGTTCCCACACTTCCAATAACAGTTCGACCGTATCGTTATAGAGTTCTTCGCGTTTTTCCGGCAGACTGCCGCCGTGCCAGGCGTGCAGGCTGGCCATAAGCGTGAGCAGCAGCGGTCGTTCGGCCAGGCTGTAGAGCCGTTCGCTGGTCAAGATCGCGCGTTTGAGCAATTCCGCCCGTCCCTGCACATCTTCAGGATTCAGGCCGCGCAACTGACCCACGTGCGCGTACCAGCGCTCTACAAAGCGCCGGACCTGCCCCTGACTGAAAGGCGCGAGCACGGTTTCCGCAAAACCTTGCAGACGCCAATCCTGCTGCTGGTACGCGTAGGTGCGGCTGGTCACGACGATACGGCAGCGCGGCGTGCTTTTTGCGAACTCCTCGACCGCCTGCTTAATCTGTGTGCGGCGATGATCCGCTTCCGGCACTTCATCCAGGCCATCCAACAGCAATAATCCGCCGTGAGCGCGAAGGTGCTGCTGTACATACGGGGCGTAACTGCCTAAACCTGCCTGCCCGAGTTCCTTAGCGATAAACTGCCAGAGATGATTGGCGCGTGCGGTTTGTCCGGCCGGCGGCAGACCGCGCGCCGCGAAATCGCGCAAAATCACGCGCACCGGCAATAAATTGCCCAAATCCCAGGGCTGGCCTTCTTCTTCATCTTCACCATCATCCTTCGGCAAAGGAGCCGTAAGCAGGCGCAGGTTGGGGGCGTGTTCCGCTTGCAGCAATTCCCCGGCCAGACAGAGTGCGGCAAAATTGACAAAGGTGCTCTTGCCGCTGCCCGGATCGCCTAAAAGTACTAAGCGAGCGTGATTGTTGAGTTGGGCCACGGCTGAAAGACGGCGCTGCGAGAAATCGTCAGCAGAGAAACCGGGTTTTTGGGAAAAACCCGGTTTCTGGTCATATTCAGCCTCACGCGTGAGTAAAGCCGTATAAATCGCGCCTAATTCCAGGCAGGTCTCCCGTTCCTGCGCGGCCGTTTTGCGATCAATGCCCACTAAAGAGACCTGATTGGCAAGGCTGCAGACCCAGTGCAGATAGTCCTGCTGCAAGGCGGCGATTTCCGCGGCTGGCAGGACCGGCGCGTGGTTGTTCGAGAGAGAATCGGTTGAGGAAGTTTCGAGCGGCGCTGGCCGGCCGCGTCCGGGCGCGTTGCCGCGAATGCCGCATTCCAATCGCCAGAGCGCGTCGTCATCATTCAATTCTTTCCCGCGAAAATCAACCCACATCTTCACCGGGAGAAAATGGGGTAATTCAAGCTTTTCAGGGGCGTCCGGCAATAACACCGGAATAAGACGATAGCCCTGCTGCTTAATCCGCTGAATGAGAACATTCTTGACTTCCTGCTCCTGCCAGGGTCCCTGTCCGTTTTTGCCAATAAACACCGCGCAGGTTTCCGACGTTGAGAGCCCCTTATATATGCCGTCAATCCAATCTTCGCCGGGAATCAAATCCCATTCATCCAGCCAGGGGCGCAATTGGGCCTGATCCTGCAAATGGATTGCAATGTTTTGCACGGCGGCGCGATCGTTGCTGTGAAAACTGAGAAACACATGATACGGCTTTTCAGGCGCGGAAATGGGTTTTTCCTTTTCAGCCGCCCGCTGCAACGCCTGCTGTATCCGTTCCAACTCCTCTTCAAGCGTGTTGCGCTCCTGTTTCAGGCTCGACATTTCCGCGCTGAACGGATTGGTCTGGCGTAATTCTGCCAGCGTTTTTTCAACACGTTCCAATTGGCGGCTATATTCCGCCAGTTCTTGTTCCAATTGCTGTCGGGTGTTGTTCATACTCTGAGATTCCTTAATACAGGCTTGTTTAAGTAACTAACGTGAGTTCGGGATAAGCTTTTAAGCCCCAACGGGGCGGAATCTGGTAGCCCAGGGTGTCAGCC
>DF820466.1:3469-5090 GCA_000739535.1 Candidatus Vecturithrix granuli
TAAGCTTTTAAGCCCCAACGGGGCGGAATCTGGTAGCCCAGGGTGTCAGCCCTGGGACAAGAAGCGGCCCCCCCTCTCCCCTCCCCGCGTTCCACCACCGCTCGCGGCGGCGGAACGCGGGGAGGGGAGGGCGAACACGTCGGATTTTCAGTCCCAGGGCTGACACCCTGGGCTACCATATCCCGTCCCTTCGGGACTTTTATGGTGTTTTTCTTATCCCGAACTCACGTTAACTACAACAGATTAAAGAATGGAACGGATTTCTCCATCAAATTCGTTCCATTCTTTAATTCGTTGCAGGTTTTTACGTATGCACCTGCCGATACACATCCAGAATTTTGCGGGCGGTCTGATCCCAGGAGAAACGCCGCGCATATTCAGGCGCGTTTCTGCGTAATTCCGCGCGTTTCTCGGAGTTCGTCACGCCGGCGTACAGGGCGGCGGCCATGGCGTTGACATCCCAGGGATCAAACAGGAAGCCGGCGTCGCCGACAATTTCAGGAAAAGCTGAAGTATCAGAAGCGGCGACCGGCGTGCCGCAGGTCAGGGCTTGCGCGGCCGGCAAGCTGAAACTTTCGTATAAGGATGGGCACACAAACAGGCTCGCGGCTTGATAGAGGTAAGGCAGCTTTTGCTCTGGGATGTCAGGCAGCAATATGACCGACAGGCTGAGTTCCTGCGCCTGAATTAATGCAAACATGCTTTCCCGCTGCGCCGCATCTTTCAAACCGGCCAGGGCCAGCACGGGCGCGTTTGGCAAAGTCTGGCGTAACAGCTTGTAAGCGTTGAGCAGGTGTTCAAGATTCTTGCGCCGGCTTTCATAGCCGCTATCATACAGAATATACTCCTGCGGAATCTGAAATGTGTTCAGAAATCGGTCGAGCTGCAACGGCGCACGAGGCTGTGCAAACAGCTCTGACACGCCGGAAGACGCAACAACAATGCGCTCTTCGGGAAAGCGTAACCAATGCACAATTTCTTGTTTCACAGATTCAGAGATGGCAATAATGGCGTCGGCATGACGCAATCGCCGAAATTTGGTCGAATAGGTCAAGCTCTGGCGGGTGATACCGATAGAAGGCGAGCCAGTTTCAGGGAACTTTAACGGGCTGAGATCGTAAACGGTGGCGACCACCCGGTGTTTTCCGAAGGGCGACGGAGGAATCATGCGTTCGTACTCGGCTAAGCTGTTGTAATGATACACATCAATATTTTTTTTGATCAGCGCGGTCGGTAAATGCACGGTATCCCAACTCCACCACCAGCGGCCGGCGCAATGTTTGCGGGTGACATAGTGTTTTTTCCAGGTGAGCGGTGGGACTCCGGGGTCAGCGAGGTGCGCGGTATTATTCAGCAAAAAGGTATATTCATTGTCGTCATCAATCTGGCTCAGATGTTGGACAAGATTGCGCAGATATCCGCCGAGTCCGTTGGAAGATGTTGCAGTTTGTAACGGTTGAATATCTATCGCAATGCGCATACAGTTCCTCCGATTATGTAGCGCGAAATTCTTTTTCGCGCCTGATCAAAACTTATGAACATTAAAAAAATAATTCAGAAGCTGTTTTAAAAGTCCATGCAACGGGCATTTCGAGAGAGGTGAACAGGAGTGTCAAAGCTC
>DF820466.1:5143-69758 GCA_000739535.1 Candidatus Vecturithrix granuli
TCTGCTTTGACAGCGAAAGCAGAGCTTTCGCACTCCTCACCTGCAAACTTTTAAAACAGCTTCTCAGTAGCCTTATTAAAACCCCACCCCGGCCCCTCCCCAAAGGAGAGGGGTGAAAACTCCCCTCTCCTTTGGGGAGGGGCCGGGGGTGGGGTATGCAACGTGACTTCGTTACATTCGCGTCATTCGATGACCCCATCGGCCAGAGCCGCGCAGACGTTACACAGCAATTGCACAGTCGGCGTAATGTGGTGTAATTCCAGGTATTCGTCTTCGCTATGCGCGCGTCCGCCTTGCGGCCCCAGGGCGTCAATCGTCGGAACGCCTAAGGCGGCAGTGAAATTGCCATCAGAACCTCCGCCTGAAGCGATCCAATTCATGGCAAGTCCTAATTCGGCTCCAATTTTGGCGATGTGATCCCATAATTTCAGGGTTGCGGGCGAAGGCACCATGGGCGGCCGGTTTACGCCGCCGCTGACTTCGACGCGGACGCCTGGCATGCTTGCCTGCTGAGGAAGCTCGGCAAACAGGGTTTCAATCCGGTGGATTTCTTCAGGATCAGTGACCCGGATGTCAATAAAGGCCGATGCATATTCGGGAATCACGTTCGTTTTCGTTCCCCCGGACGCGACGTCCACATTAACGGTTGTGCCCTTTTCAGGGTTGCCGAAACTGTTGATCTTGAGGATCTGATGCGCCAGTTCCACGACCGCATTTATGCCTTTTTCCGGCTCTACTCCGGCGTGAGCAGCTTTGCCGCGACAGAGAATCTGGTAAAATCCGACACCCTTGCGTTGCAGCACGTAATCGCCCGTGGCCCGGCACGGTTCGAGCACAAACACCCGTTTACTCCTTTGCGCCAAGGTTTCGATCCAGGGGCGAGAAGCCGGGGAACCGATTTCTTCATCGCTGTTAAAAGCCATACAAACAGAGAGTTTTTTGGAAATCCCAAACTTCTCAAGCGTTTCAGCAACGTGTAAGGCCGCTGTCAGTCCGGCTTTCATATCGGCCACGCCCGGCCCCATCGCGCGGCCGTTCACCAGCCTGAACGGACGTTCCTGCGCCGTTCCTTCCGGGAACACAGTGTCTATATGGCCTAAGCATAACACATCATATTGCCCCTGGAATGACTCCGGATTCACATTGGAGCTCTGCAAACAAGGGCCAAAACCTTCAAGAAACCGGTGTGTTTTGACGTACCATCCTAATGTTGAAAAGCGGCGTTCAAAAAAGGCCGCAACCTGCGCCAAACCCGGCAAATGGTCGCTGGCGCTGTCAATATTGACGACAGTTTCCAGGTCTTGCAAAAATTGAGCATAGCGAGTTGCAATATAGTCGTTCATGTCATTCTCCTTAAATATTCGGTAGTGGTTAAATGGTAAATGATGCGTTCCCTGAGCGAAGTCGAAGGGAACAGCGAGCGGCTCGTTTCGACTTCGCTCAACGAGCGGGCATCACTTACTATTTAACCACTACCAAATATTCTTGAGTGTATCCATGTTTAATAAAAGAAGACAAGAAAAAATATGCGTTTTTTATCATTAATTTTTCGTGTTGTTCCGGGAATGAATCTTCGAAATTCCCGAAACAACAAAACAACAAAGAAAAATCAAGGAAAAGTCTTGACATGAAACAGTAAGAGCCTTATTGCTTTGAATGAGGTTTTGTGATGCAAAACTCTCACAACAGTGCGCCATGTCTGAATTTATGAACACATTTTTTAAATGTACCGCGAAACTTCGGTTTCGCGGCTGTATCAACGGTGCGCGAAATTTCAGTTTCGCGCTACATTTTCAAAGGAGGGTACATTGTATGACCTGGAAAACACTCGTGATCGGATTATTGATTGCCATTCTGCTCGCCCCGGCCTGGGCCCAGGCGGCTGTGGAAATTGAATTCTGGCAATATTTTTATGAATCCAAAAAGTTGTTAGTTGATGATCTGATTAAAGAATTTGAGGCGCAAAACCCGGACATTAAAGTGATCCACCAGACCTTTCCGTATGATTCGTTTATCCAGAAAGTGGCGACGACCGTGCCGGCCGGACGTGGGCCGGATGTGGTGACGCTGTATTACGGCTGGTTCCCGACCTGGATCACCTCCGGGTGGCTGCAGCCGCTGCCAGAGGATAAAATTTCATACCAGGAAATCGAGGAGGAATTTTTCCCTATGGTGCAATCCGCCAAATTTGCCGGGAAATATTATGGCATTCCGACCGCAGTCCGCACCCTGGCGCTGCTCTGGAACAAGGATCTGTTTCAACAGGCCGGCTTAGACCCGGAAAAACCGCCGACGAATTGGGACGAGTTTGTCGAATACGCCAAAGCCACGACCAAGCGTGATGCCTCGGGCCAACTGGAAGTGGCCGGATATGCGTTTAACGTGCTGGGCCAGGATCATCACTGGTTCAGAGAATGTCTGCTACGTCAAAATAATGCGCCCACGATGTCAGAAGATGGTAAGAAAGTACTCTGGAATTCCACGCCTGAAGGCTATGAAGCCTGGCAATGGTTTGTGGATCTGGTCAAGACCCATCGTGTCGGCGACCTCTCCTTTTTCCCGGATAACCCGTTTACACCGTTTGAACTGGGACGAGCGGCCATGTTAGTTGACGGGTCGTTCCGGGTAGCGGCGTTGAAAAAAGCGATGACCGAAAAAGGGCTGAACGCTGGCGTCGCGGTGCTGCCGGCGCAAAAATCCCCGGCCACCTTTGCCTCTTACTGGGTGCATGGGATCACGAAAAATGCGCAGGGTGAAAAACTGGATGCGTCGATCAAATTCCTCAAGTTCCTGACCAGTGAAAAAACGATGAAAGTCTGGTTGGAAAAGGTGGGAGAACTCCCGGCGCGCAAAGCCCTGATCGAAGATCCGGCCATTACGGAAGATCCGATTATCGGACCGTTTGTTCAACAGCTTCCGTATGCTTATGCGACTTTCTTCATTGACGAAAAAATCAATCGCGAGGCGATTCAAGCGGCGGTGGAAGCGGTTGTGTTAAAAAATGAAGACCCGAAAGCGGCATTGGATGCGGCGGTCGAAAAAGTCAATGCGGTCCGGGCTGAATTCTTTGACAAACATCCGGAGCTTGTTCAATAACTGCCTGAACAAAATTTTAAAAACCGGGTTTCTTGAAGAAACCCGGTTTTTTGCCTGAAAATTTATGACGCTTTCACTCGAAGCTCGCAAACGTTTATGGGCCTATATTTTTATTACATTGCCCGTACTTTATTTTTTGATTGTCCGAATCTTTCCCATGTTTTATGCCTTTAACATCAGCATCCACGAATGGGATATTCTTTCCCCGACCAAGCCCTTTGTAGGTTTGAAAAATTTCCGGATTTTATTCGCTGATCCTATGTTCTGGAAAGCGTTGTGGAATACCTTTCTTTATACCCTGATCATTGTTCCCGGCGGATTAATTCCCGGACTGGCTATTGCGTTGATGTTGAACAATATCACGCGCTTTGCGGTATTTTTTCGCGTCCTCTTTTTTGCGCCCTTCGTCACCTCACTGGTCGCGATTAGTTTTATCTGGAAATGGCTGTATGATCCCACCTTTGGGTTTTTTAATACGATTCTGAAAGCTTTTGGCCTCCCGGCTCAGAATTTTTTGCAGGACCCGAATCAGGTTTTGCCGGCGATCGCTGTTATGACAATCTGGCAGGGACTGGGATTTCAAATTATTATTTTCCTGGCAGGCTTACGCGCTATTCCTGATATGTATTATGATGCCGCCAAAATTGACGGCGCAGGCCCCTGGCAAATTTTCCGTTATATCACGATTCCGCTCTTAAATCCAACTATCGTGTTTTTGGTGATTACCTCGGTCATTCAGTCATTACGAATTTTTACGCAAGTTTTTAACATGACCTTTCCGAACGTCGGAGGTCCTTTGCGAAATGCCACAACCCTGGTGCTGGAACTGTACCAGCAAGCCTTTCATCATTTTAAGATGGGCTACGCCTCGGCCATCACCGTAGTCTTGTTTTGTATTATTTTAGTCATTACACTTTTCCAACTCAAGGTTCTTTCGAAAAAAGTGGAATATTAGAAAGTTGTCATTCGTTGCCAGACTTTTTCGTCGTAGGCGATCTACAGTATAACCGCTACGCGGTAAAAGAGGAGAAAACGGATAGGCCATTGCTACAATACTTGAAGCCCTACGGGCTATAACTGGTAAATAATTACAGAACGTTTATGAAAAAGCCTTTCAAAACAGGATTAATTTATGCGGCCTTAGCTTTGGGCGGGGTTATTATGGCGTTTCCCTTTATCTGGATGCTTCTGACCTCGTTTAAGGATTATTACGAGATCATTGATATCGCCTCCTCGTTTTTTCCGCGCAAGTTCACGCTGAAGAATTATCAAAAAGTTCTTGAAACGGCGATGTTTGGGCGCTGGTTTCTGAATAGCCTGTTTGTGGCATCCTTAGAAACAGCCAGCGTCTGTTTTTTGAGCGCGCTGGTAGGCTTTACACTCGCCAAATATCGCTTTCCGGGGCAGAATCTCATTTTTCTCATGATTCTGAGCACCTTAATGATCCCCACGGAAATGCTGGTGATTCCCTGGTACCTCATGGCTTCGAAAATCGGACTGATTGATACCTACTGGGGCGTCTGGTTTCCGAGTGTCATTACCGGGTTTGGCGTGTTTCTGATGCGGCAGTTTATGCGCGGCGTACCGGACGATCTACTCGATGCGGCTCGCATTGACGGCTTGCACGAGTTCGGCATTTTTTTACGAGTCGCTCTGCCTCTTGTGAAATCCGCCATCGCTGCCCTGGGCATTTTCACCTTTATCGGCAACTGGGGGGCGTTTCTCTGGCCGTTGATTATTATTGATAGTACGAAGATGCGCACGCTTCCGCTCGGATTAGCTTTTTTTTCAGGGGAAGCCGGGGTACAATGGGATATGATTATGACCGGGGCCAGCATCGCCACCATTCCGGTTCTCATCGTGTTCATTCTCTTTCAAAAACATATCATTAAAGGAGTGGCGTTAGCCGGACTCAAAGGATGACCTTACAAGCAAAATACGAGCGGCTGCAACAGATTTTACGCGAGATGGGGTCCGCGCTCGCGGCGTTTTCAGGAGGAGTTGACAGCACATTGCTCCTCAAAGCCGCGCATGACGCCCTGGACGAGCAGGTTCAGGCCGTGACCGCCTGGTCGAAACGCTATCATGAACTGGATGAGCGAGAATTGAAACAATTGACGACCGCGCTCGACATTCGACATCACATCATCAGATATGATGAAATGAACATCCCTCATTTTCGAGAGAACTCGCCGGAGCGTTGTTATTATTGCAAACGCTGGTTGTTTGAGCGATTCACACAGCTTGCCAAAGAATACGCCTTGCAGGTCGTGGTGGATGGTTCAAATCTGGATGATGTAGATGATTTCAGGCCGGGCATGCGTGCGCTGCAAGAACTCGGGGTTCGCAGTCCGCTGCGTGAAGCCGGGCTGACCAAGCAAGAGATTCGCACCCTTTCACAAGCAATGGCCTTACCCACCTGGAATAAGCCCGCAATGCCCTGTCTGGCGACGCGCGTGCCCTATTATACGGAAATTACGTCGGAAGTGCTGCGCAAAGTGCAGGCCGCCGAAGCCTATCTCAAACAGCTTGGATTTCGAGAATTCCGGGTGCGGCATCATGATAAGATCGCCCGCATCGAATTGCCGCGCCAGGACATGATAAGAGTATTTCAGGAGCAATTGGATCAACCCATTATCGCCCATTTCAAAGAGATTGGCTACACATACATTACCCTTGATCTCCAGGGATTCCGCAGCGGCAGCATGAATGAGGTGTTGTAACATGAACATACAGCAATTACAGCGTTTACTCACAGAGGTGCGCGAGCAGAAACTTGATGTTGACGCCGCCCTGGAACAGTTGAAAGATTTGCCCTATCAGGATTTGGGGTTTGCCAAACTCGATACGCACCGCCATCTGCGCCTCGGCGTGCCTGAAGTGATTTTCTGTCAGGGAAAAGCCCTGGAACATATTGCAGCGATTGCTAAACGTTTGGCGCAGGATAATCGTAATATTCTTGCGACCCGAGCCAGCCGTGAGGCGTTCGAAGCGATTCGAGCCGTTGTGGCTCAGGCAGAATATTATGAGCTTGCGCGAATCGTGGTCGTGCATCCGGCTGAGCTGCCTGAAAAAATCGGGCGCATCGCCGTCGTGTGCGCCGGCACGGCGGATATTCCGGTGGCGGAAGAAGCGGCAGTTGTAGCGGAAACCCTGGGCAGCCAGGTGGAGAAATTTTACGATGTGGGCGTGGCCGGCATTCATCGCCTGCTGGATCAGCGGCAGAAGATTGCGAGTGCGAATGTGGTGATTACGGTCGCCGGTATGGAAGGCGCGCTGGCTAGCGTGGTCGGCGGCCTGGTTGATAAACCAGTGATCGCCGTACCGACCAGCGTGGGCTATGGCGCAAGTTTTCACGGCCTGTCGGCGTTGCTCACTATGCTCAATAGCTGTGCTCCCGGAGTCTCGGTGGTAAATATTGATAACGGCTTTGGAGCAGGCTATCAGGCGCACCTGATTAATCAGCTCTGCGCGAAAAAGTCCTGAATGTCCGCCGGAGTGCGAAAGCTCTGCTTTCGCTGCAAAAGCAGGGCTTTTGCACTCCGGATGTTTTTCAAGTCCTCTCGTTTTTCCTGGCAACCATCACCAGATTGGGGGATGAAAGCTCTTCAAAGGGGTGAAATGTCATATTGCCGTAATATTCAAATGCCCCAAATCCCTGCGTCGCCAGCACAGATTCTAATTCATCTTTCTGGTATGGATACAACGGCGTGCTATTCAAGGTATGAACAGGAATCCCATTCTGCCAATCAATGCTGAGCACATTGAATCTGATCCGATCCGGGTAAAAATCGTAAAACCGGACAAATTCTGTTGTTCCCTGACGATGAATGCCGATAATTCGCTGTTGTTCAGCGAGAATGTGATGATAGTTCAATAATTGAATCACCACAATTCCTCCTGGGGATAACAAGCTGTAAAAACTCTTCAGCGCGGATTGAAGCGTGGCGTGATTTAAAAGGTGGGGCAGCGAATTTCCCAGACAGAAAACTGCCTTATACTTCCCTTGAATCTTGTAGCGCGCTTGTTCCATCGAAGTCTGAATCCATGTCGCTTCAACCCCCATTTCCCGGGCATGATCGCACGCGATGTTCAGCATCACAGCCGAAATATCCGCGCCAACCGTTCGAAGTCCTAATTGCGCCAAAATAATCGCATGAAGTCCGGTACCACAGGCAATATCAACCACCGAATGGAATTGATAACGTTCAACCCAGGTTTTCAGCATAGCTGTTTCACCCGGCATCCGTTCTTGAAACCGGGTCATCGTATCATAATATGCGGCAATCTCTTCGTAAAATCCCATTTTCTCCCTCGTTCCAGGGGCAGCGATAGAAGCCGGGGTTTTCAAAAAACCCGGCTTCTGATCGGCAAACATACCGAAACTTCAATTTCAATAGAGGTGAATCCTCAAATTTTAAGGTGTATTGCAGATTTTATGTCAAGTTCTATTCTCCAAAATATTTTTCGAAATTTTCTCATCATGAATTTAAATCTCTTGAAATGGAAAAAAGTCTTGACTTTCTGGGCTGTTCATTTACAGGTGCTAATGAAAGCAAGTATTGGTACAAAATAGAAACTTACCGCGCATTTAAGATCACGATAACCTGAAATCACATAACCGTCCCTTTCCTGGCGCAGCATCACCAATTTCATGGAGGAGGTCTATGGCAACATATATTAACGGCAAGCAATACCTGCAACTGACGATATTAAAAATGACACCGCAGTTGCATACCTTATTAACGATTGTCCGGGATAAACAGACGAAACGCAACGATTTTATTTTTTATGCGGATCGGATTAACCGTTTATTGATTGAAGAAGGTTTGAATTTTTTACCGACAAGGGAAAAGATCATCGAAACCCGAACCGGCGAAAAGTATATCGGGTCAGAATTCGTAGGGAAAATTTGCGCCGTGCCAATCATCCGAGCTGGATTAAGCATGGAGAACAGCATCCGCGAAGTTGCTAAGAAAATTCGCATTGGGCATATTCTCATCCAGCGCAATGAAGAAACAGCCGAACCGATCTTTTTTAAAGACTGGTTACCGGGGGATATTGCTAAACGCTATGTGTTTGTGCTTGATCCCATGCTGGCGACCGGCGGCTCAGCAATTGCCACCATAAAACGGCTGAAAGAGCGTGGAGTTGAGGAAAATAAAATTATTTTTATCGCAATGGTCTCAGCTCCGGAAGGCATTAAAGCCGTTCTCGACGCATTTCCGAATATTCGCATCATTACGGCCGAGGTGGATCAGGGCCTGAATGAACGCGCCTATATTGTACCAGGATTAGGCGATTTTGGTGATATTTATTTCGGAACAGCGTGAACCGGCGTGCGAAAGCTCTGCTTTCGCTGTCAAAGCAGAGCTTTGACACTCCGGTCTTAAAGAAGCGGATTTCTATTTTGTTCTAAAAATCAGTATGTCGGACAGCATACAATGGAGGAAGGAGTGTATGAAAGTAGCCACAGCAGAGGAGATTCGCCAATTAGATCTGGAAGCGATTGAAACCATCGGCATCCCGGGCATCGTCCTGATGGAAAATGCCGGATTGCAGGTCGTTCGCGTGATGAACGCCCATTTTCCCCACTTAAAAACCCAAAAAGTGTTAGTAGTGTGCGGGAAAGGCAATAATGGCGGAGATGGTCTGGTGATTGCCCGCCATCTCGACAATCAGGGCGTTGATGTGCGCGTCACGCTGTTGACTGAAAAAACCCAATTAAAAGGCGAGGCAAAAATCAATTTCGATATTGCTGAAAAAATGAACCTTCCTATTGTGGAACTGACCTCCAACGAGCAACTTCCGGCGTTTCGAAACTTGTTACTCCAGGCCGATATTGTTGTAGATGCGATTCTGGGAACCGGCTTGAATGACGCGGTCAAGGGATTCTATAAACATATCATTGAATCAATCAACAAAACGCATAAACCGATTATTGCTGTGGATATTCCTTCAGGATTGAGCGCTGATACCGGCATGGTCTATGGAAGTTGCATTAAAGCGGACGTTACCGTGACCTTTGCCATTCCTAAACGCGGAGTCATCCTCTATCCTGCCGCCGATTATGTCGGCAATCTGGAAGTCGTGGATATTGGTATTCCGAAAAAATTGATTTCCTCGTCACGCATCAAAGTCCATCTCGTGGAATATGCGAATGTGCAGGGAGTGTTTCGAAAACGGATGCCCAATACGCACAAAGGCACCTATGGCCATGCGCTGGTGATTGCCGGTTCTCCGGGAAAATCAGGGGCAGCTTTGATGGCTGGACGCAGCGCCCTGCGATCCGGGGCTGGTTTAGTCACACTGGCGATTCCTGAAAATTTGCGAGTCCCCCTTGAAATTCCGACTCTGGAAGTCATGACGACTTCATTACCGGAAACGCCTCAAGGCACTGTGAGCCTTGAGGCGTACGATAAAATTCTGAACCTGGCTCAGGATAAACGAGTAGCGGCGATTGGTCCTGGTCTGTCAGTTCATCCCTCAACGGTTGAACTGGTGTTGCGTCTGATTCGTACCCTTGAAATCCCAATGGTACTTGATGCTGATGCCATTAATGCTGTGGCGCAAAATCCTGAAGTCCTGCTTGAAGCCAAAGCCCCTGTTGTTTTGACACCCCACCCTGGAGAAATGGCGCGCCTGACGCCGAATATCCACGTCCAAAATAATCGCATCCCGGTGGCGCAGGAAACCGCCCGAAAATATAATGTGTTTATTGCTCTGAAAGGCGTGCGAACCATTGTCGCCGCCCCGGATGGCAATGTCTTTATTAATCCGACAGGGAATCCTGGCATGGCAACCGCCGGCACCGGCGACGTGCTGACTGGGATCATTGCCGGGCTGATCGCGCAGAATATTATTCCCGTGGAAGCGGCAAAATCTGGCGTATTTTTGCACGGCCTCGCTGGTGATCTGGTGGTCAAAGACAAAGGAGAATACGGCTTACTGGCCGGAGATTTAATTGATGCGATCCCGAGAGCCATTAAGTTCATTCAGGACTATTGTTGATTCAGGAGATTCCTGTTTAATACATTAAAAACCGAGTTTTTTCAAAAAACTCGGTTTTTTTCTTCCTTCAACCTCGGCAAGAGGGCACCGGAAGAACAACCACCCCAGCAGAAAACACCAACTCTCCAGAGTTTGGTTGAGTCGCTCGTGTATTGTGATAGAGATACAAGGGCAAATTGCTGCGATTGGGCATTGATTGGATCAGCTCAATGCCCGGAACAGTGATTATCTCTGAGGTCAAGATCAGCGTGGCCGCGCCGGCCGATAACAAGGGCAGCCGTTGTTCCCAGGGTAATCTTTCAAGCTCCTGTTGGCATGTCAATATACGACTGACCTCCGTGCAGATAGGGATCCTATAAAGGCCAGGCATGCGCCTGGAAAAATCGGAAAGCAACTGTTTCCTCAGAAAAAAGTACAGATAGAGGTCGCGTTCAAAGAAAGTTTCCCCGAAAAATAAGGGGCGATAAAAAAACAGGATCCCCACCCCTATCAACATCCAAAGTTCTTTTTCTTTGAAAATATTTCGAATAGGAACCCGTTGTTGTTCCGGAATGTGTGCAGACATATTTGTACTTCAATGTAGCGCGAAATTAGAATTTCGCGCTACAACGTGAACATTCATCCAGCAAGCGGATAAAATTTTCACGGAATCGCCGTTCATCTTCGGAAGAGCGTTTTTTCGGTCCCTTTACACGAACCCCGGCCTTTCGAGCTTCATGGTGCAAATAGCGGCGTTCGAGTAAACTCTCAATGGTCCGATCTCGAAAAATCCGGCCTCGCGGGGTAATCGCCATTCCCTTTTTTCCCAGAACAATCGAGGCCAGACCATAATCTTGTGTGACCACGATATCACCGGCTTCAGCCCGATTGATAATGGCAATATCGGCGGCCTGGGGCAGAGAATCCACCAGGACCGTCTCGACCTTCCAACCTCGATCAAAATAGCCAGAAGTTGAGACGACAAATACCACTGCGATTTTCCGCTGCGCAGCGATCTCCACGATCGTTTCCTTGACTGGACAGGAATCTCCGTCCACAAGAATTTTCATTTGCGAGCCAGTTCTACATTCGTCATGCCGTAATTATGGTCATCAACCGCATAATTGATCACATGAGGATGAGAACGGAGTAAATCGGAGACAGCTTTTTTGAGCGTGCCTGTGCCAAGACCATGAACGACGGCAACCGACGATATGCCTGAGAGAAATGCCTGATCCAGATATTTTTCTATCTCTTCCAGGGCTTCATCAACATGCTTTCCGACAACGACCAGTTCCAAAGGCACAGATTGGTCATACGCTCCAGCCCCGGAATGATCTGACACTGAAATTGCAGGAACTCCTGACGACAGCGTGGGTTGACTCATTGGAGTCAGTTGAGTGATGGGAACCTCAATCCGCATCGAACCAACTTGCACTTCTGCCTGTTTCTCATCTTTTGACAGTTTCACGACTGTGCCTGTCTGGCTGAATCCGGCTAAACGAACTTTTGCGCCAACCGTCAATTCGCCAGGTACGGTATCCGTTGCGGCAATGCGCGGCGGTCTGATTTTTTTCAACTTTTCACGAATAGTCACAGCCTCTTTGTGCAGCGGTTTCAACAATTGTTTACCTTCTTCACGGGATTTTCCGGGCAGTTGTTTCAACACTTGCTGCGATTGCTGCAGCGCCTGATCCACAATCCGACGTGCTTCTTCCAATGCTTCATTCACAATTTGCTGTCGTTCCTGCTCAGCCATAGCAAGCAGTTTATCAGTTTCTTTTTCCAGACGCAACACCCCGCGATAGCGCGCATCAATTTCCGTTTTTTTCCGAGATATTTCTTCGCTATCAGTGGTGAGTTTCCGGATTAGATGATCCACCTTGAGCAGATCTTCCCCCATCAAGTCTTTAGCTCGCTGAATAATCGTTTCTGACAACCCTAACCGCTCTGCGATAATAAAGGCATTGCTCTTGCCCGGCAATCCAATCTGGAGCCGGTAGGTCGGGGATAGCGTATTCACGTCAAACTCGACGCAGGCGTTCATAGTGCGCGGATGCGTGTAGGCATAAGATTTCAAGGCGTCATGGTGCGTCGTGGCAAGACACAGTGCGTTTGCCTGATCGAGATGTTCCAAAATGGCGATGCCGAGCGAGGCGCCTTCGGCCGGATCTGTGCCGGCCCCCAATTCATCTAAGAGCACCAGACTGCGACGATCTGCCTGCTTGAGAATCTGAACGATGTGGCTGATATGCGACGAAAAGGTGCTGAGGCTCTGTTCGATGCTCTGCTGGTCGCCAATATCCGCAAAGATATTCCGGAAAACGTTGACTTCACTATCCTTTGCAACTGGGATGTGCAATCCGGCCTGCACCATCAGGGCCAGCAATCCAATCGTTTTTAACGACACGGTTTTCCCCCCGGTGTTTGGTCCGGTAATTAATAAAGTCGTATGTTCCTCGGTCATGCGTACATCAATCGGGACGACCCGCACTGGATTTTCTTCGTATTGGAGCAAAAGCAGCGGATGGCGAGCCTGCATCAGGCGCAACTCTCGTTTCCTGGTTAATTTCGGCTGTGTGCAGCTCCACTTTTCACTTAATTTGGCTTTGGCATTAATAAAGTCAAGTTCTCCAAGCACAGCGAGAGTTTCCTGAATCGGTTCAAGGCGCTGTCGAACAAGATCGGTCAGTTCGAGCAGAATGCGTTGAATTTCCTGTTTTTCCTGCGATTCCAGCGTGGCGATATAATTATTGAGTTCAACCGTTTCTAACGGTTCAATAAACACTGTGACCCCACTGGATGACTGATCATGGACAATTCCCTTAATTTTACCGCGGGACGAAGCTTTCACCGGAATGACATACCGGTTCTGGCGTACAGTGATCACTTGATCTTGAATCACACTCTGATAATCCTGGCGCTGTAAAAAATTTTGCAGCCAGGACTGAATTTTCTCACGAGCCTGACGCAAGTCGCGTCGGATCCGTTTTAAGGCCGGACTGGCTCCATCCAGAATCTCACCTTCTTCATCAATCGCCTGCCGGATTCCGGCTTCGACTTCATCCACCAGGGCAATGCATGCGACTTTCTGGAGAATATGGGTATATACCGGGGGATCAATCGCCTCGATAAATTTTTTTATAGCCCTCCCTGCGCGTAGGGTATCATAAATCTGGCGAAATTCTAAAGGAACCAGGATTGCGCCCTGGACACGCGCTAAGGCCAGGGGTTCACGCAGATCGCGCAAACCTTCAATCGGAAGCGGGCCATGTAGAGCGCGAATGTCTTTGACCTCGCTGACTTCAGCCAGGCGCGTTTCGACCATCTGTGGCTCCGTCATCGGCTCAAGCGCGTCAATATGGGTTATCCCCAGGGCAGAATACGTGAAACGTGCGAGATAGGCTTTGATTTTTTCAAATTCCAACGTTTGTAATGTGAGTTGCTCCATGTGGTTTCTCAACGGCGCGAGTGGACAAAAAAAGTGCGATGTGCATGAAAAACGATCGCACTTTTCATTTTCTGAACATTCCAACTACACTAACTGATCCTTCACAAGTTGGCTGACCAATTTTCCGTCGGCGCGTCCCTGGATTTTGGGCATCAGGGCTTTCATGACTTTCCCCATCTCCTTCGCCGAAGTCGCGCCAACCTCCCGAATCGCCTCTTGAATAAGGGCAGAGAGTTCTGCCTCTGTCAATTGTTTCGGAAGATAGGTTTCCAGAATATCCAACTCTGCCTGTTCTTTTTCGACTAGATCTGTACGTCCACCTTTTTCAAATTGTTCGATGGAATCTTTATGTTGTTTTACAAGGGTTGCCATGACTTTGAGTACATCATCATCTTCGAGATCTTTGCCAAGCTCAATCTCTCGATTTTTAATAGCAGATCGAACCAGCCGAATGATTGACAGACGAATCTGCTCTTTTTGTTTCATGGCGGTCTTCATATCCTGAGTGAGTTGCTCTTTTAAGCTCATAGTCCTTCTATTTAAGGTCAGATAAATTTGTGAATATTCAACAGTCCAAAAGAAACCAGGTTTTTTGAAAAAACCTGGTTTCTGCTTTTCTAGTTGCGGCTTTTCACAAGTTTATGCCATCTGCACTATTTATTTCTTGCTTGCAGGGTTTTGCTTTCTTCTTCCTGCGCATCTGTAGAATCTATCGCCGCTCTGCCATAGATCTGTGTAAACATCGCCAAACGGTCGAGTACGTGTTGGGGAATCATATCCCAGGTAAATCGCCATTTCCAGTTTTGTCCGGACGTTGCGGGCGTATTCATACGGGCCTCGCTGCCTAAACCGAGCAAATCCTGTAAAGGCATAATCGCCATATCGGCAACAGATGACCAGGCGGCATGAATAAAATTCCAACAAATATCACGCCCGTCCGTCTGGAGGTATTTTCTCACCTGATCCGCATCTTCGGGCAGGCATTTTTCATACCAACCGCGCGTCGTATCATTATCATGGGTGCCGGTATAGACCACGCAATTTTTTTCATAGGTGTGCGGCAGATAATCATTATCTTCTTTGGAATCAAAGGCAAATTGGAGAATTTTCATGCCCGGGAATTCGAAGGCTTCGCGCAGCTTGACCACATCGGGGGTAATCACGCCAAGGTCTTCGGCGATAATCGGAAGTTTCCCGAGCGCTTTTTCAACAGCATGGAAAAGACTTTTCCCCGGCCCAGGTTCCCAGGTGCCTTTGACCGCCGTTGTCTCGCCCGCCGGGACGCGCCAGTATTTCGCAAAACCGCGAAAATGATCCAGGCGGATGATATCCACCAGTTCCAACGTTTTGGCAATCCGCGCAATCCACCACACATATTTCCGTTTTTTCATCACATCCCAGCGATAGAGCGGATTGCCCCAGAGTTGTCCGGTCAGGCTGAAATAATCCGGTGGAACTCCGGCGACATACGTGGGTTGACCGTCTTCATCAAAGAAGAATAAATCCGGGTGCGCCCAGGCATCAGCGCTGTCATAGGCCACAAAAATCGGCACATCCCCAATAATTTTAATCCCATGCTCATTTGCATAAGCTTTCAAGGCTCGCCACTGGGTAAAAAAGCAATACTGAATAAATTGCTGATAGCCGATCGCAGGTTCTAACTGTTGTTTCCACGATTCCAATACTGCAGGACGCCGTTTGAGTAAATCTTTTTCCCAGGTATTCCACATAGCTCCATTGTGGTGCTCTTTTAGCGCCATAAACAGCGCGTAATCTTCCAACCAGCTTTTTTCTTCCTGGCAAAATTTTTCATATCCCTGGCGCTGTTCCGCTGTTGCAGTTGTTACAAAGACGTGGTACGCTTTTTTGAGCAGCGCGGTTTTACATTGAATTACCGGGCCATAATCAACGCTGTGTTCATCAAATTTTACAGGAACCTTAAGATCCTCCTGAGATAAAAAGCCCTGTTTGACAAGCATTTCCAGGTTAATCAGCAGAGGATTCCCGGCAAAGGCTGAAAAGCACTGATACGGGGAATCACCATAGCCAGTTGGACCAAGCGGACATATCTGCCACAATTGCTGTTGGCAGGCTGCGAGCATATCCACAAACTTGTACGCCTGTTCCCCGAGATCACCGATGCCGAAAGCACCTGGCAAGGATGTCGGGTGTAATAAAATCCCGCTCGAACGTTCAAATCTCATAGTGTTTTCCTTTCTTGATGGATTCGTCTCGTTAAATGAACAGATTTCACAAAGCAGCCTGGTTTTAACGCATAAACTGTAGAATCATCAACACAATCCCGATGATAAAGCACGCGATTGCGCCATACAACCCCCAGGTCATCCCTGATTTAGCAGAGGCGATTAGTTCTTCTTCAGATTTCAGCGAAATGAGGAATTTGCCTTTTTCGCGTGGTTTTTGAATCATCAATTCCCCGGAACGATCAGAAGCTGATCCCATAATATAGACCCTGCGGTTCAGCGGCAACAGCCATTCTTTGAAATGATAACCCAGAGTCCGTCGTCTGCCGCTGTCGCGAGATGTTCCAATCGAAAAGGAGCGGCCGCCAAAAGAAATATTTCCCCGAGATACCGAAGAACTCGGCTCAAACCGATCAATCACTTGTTCGACATCAATGTTCGCGCCTTCCGGATCAACCAAAATCGTTCCAGTCTCATCGCGCACATAAAATTTGGTTGAGCGGGAATTATTCGCCACCGAATCGCTGCCTTTACGCGTGCCCCGCCGGGTTTTCCGAACCATTCGACCGCTGGCTGGATCTTTTTCAGTGTATTCTTCTTCGTAATCTTCCTCCCAATTGCGTTCGACCGACATACGATAATGAACGCAGCGTTCTTTAGCGAGTTCCGATTCTATGGGCTGATCGCATTCAATTACCCCGTTGATTTCCGTCTTCTGCTCAAAAGAGCCTGCTCCGATTTCGTCCGCCACTCCTTGCCAGACGTCTCGCAAGGCTGCTGTTGTTGACGTCTCAACTGTGTACATCTCTTCGAATTTCCGTTTATTGCTAAAATAGATCACCAGTAAAATAATACCAACAACAAGTAGAATTCCTCCGATAATTCCCATATTAGCCTCCTTTTCTCAATATCTCCTCGCGTATGCAACATTGAAAGAATTTCTATAAGCCATCTGCTCTGCCACCCGGTTATTCAGAATCATCAATACTATCAGGATCTTTTTGAATATCATCGTTGTTTTCAAAAATATTCTGAATTTTTCGATTTTTCGTCCCTTTTTCTCCAAATAATCGATTGAAGATCCCTTTCTTGCGCTGTTTCTGTTCTTCTTCTTTGGTGCGTTCCTCTTGCTGAATCTGTTTTTTGACTTTCAGCATCAAAGGTAATGCTTTGGCTTTGGCTTCATCCAGGGATTCTTTATAACCGACGAGCAGATTTTCTATGCGCAATAAATCGGCATAATCGGCCCAAATTCCTCGACATTCAGGACAGCGATAGAGAAGGATATCAGATGAATAGGCATAGGTAAAAGATACGAGAAGTGCGGTACAATCAGGGCATGACATATCTTGTGATCCGGATGAAGATTCAGTCAATGTTTTAGTGTGTTTTTCAGGTGGAGGGGTTTTTGCAAGCCCTTCAAAACCAAAATGTTTTACTTCGCGAAATTTTCCCTCACGAAACCAGAAACCATTGCAATCAGCGCATTTCAACAGCTCAATCCCTTCATATTCATATATGAATAACTCATGTTGACATTTTGGACAGATACTCACGTAGTCTCTCCCTTCAAAATATATGGATTATCGGCCTGTTTTTTTACAGTGTACGTCATACAGAAATGAACATAGAATTATTCAAGAGTTCCTGTCAAGAATTTTTGATCTGAAGTCCGAGGATTGACGCAAAATCTTGAATATTTTTATTCCTGGCTCAAAAAAATCCACGGTTTTCTTAACAAATCGAAATTTTTTATTGACAAAATTCTCAGGGATGCACAAGGTATGTTCATAAATGCGGGAATAGCTCAGTGGTAGAGCATCGCCTTGCCAAGGCGAGGGTCGCGGGTTCAAATCCCGTTTCCCGCTTTTTTTTGAGGCGACATACCCAAGTGGTTAAGGGGGCGGTCTGCAAAACCGCTATGCTCCGGTTCAAATCCGGATGTCGCCTCCAAAAATGTTCTGCCGGGGTGGCGGAATTGGTAGACGCCTGGGACTTAAGTGAATTTGAGTGCCTGAAAGGAAACTTTCAGAGTAGAATCCTTCAAATTCGGGGAAACCTGTAAAATGGCAATCCCGAGCTAAGCCCGGTTGATGATTTAGTTTTGCTTGCTTTGAGGGTTTTCTCTTATTAATTCATGAGAAAATACACAGAACAGAAATTAAGAGAAGCTGTAAAAGCAAGCAGATCAATTCGTCAAGTTCTTAAAAAGTTAGGTCTTGCAGAAGCAGGAGGGAATTATTCAACAATACAGGAAAAAATCACTGAATTGAATCTTGATACAAGTCATTTCCTCGGAAAAGGCTGGAAAAGAGGATTTTCAGAGCCAGTCTTTCAGCCAAAACCATTAGAAGAGATTTTGGTGGTAAATTCTTCTTATCAAAGTTATAAGTTAAAACGAAGATTAATAGAAGAAGGAATAAAAGAAGAATGCTGTGAAAGATGTGGAAGGAGTTCCTGGAATGGAGAAAAGATTCCTGTAGAACTGCATCACAAGAATGGGAATCGAAAAGATAATCGTTTAGAAAATCTTGAATTCTTGTGTCCTAACTGTCATGCTCAAACAGAAACTTATAGAGCAAAGAATGCCGGGAAAGTGTAGAGACCTGACGGAGGATGCCTAAAGTTTTTAACTATGGTGAAGGGAAGGTCCAGACCACAAACACAACAATTTTTGTGGCGACGAAAGTCGTAGTTGGTAAGAAAATCCCATGGGAATTTATTCCCGTACCGGTTCGAGTCCGGTCCTCGGCACCATGAAAATGCAGCGTTTCGTCAAAAATGATGAAACGCTGTTTTTTTATCTGTGATGTCACAACGTTACCCCATACCAGCCCAAACAATCCGTACGGAAATCAACATTAAACGTTCGCGCTTTATTGCGACGGTCGGCCGCGCCGAGACTGTCGAAGCGGCGCGCGCGTTTATTCAGCAGATTCGCGCTGAGATGCCGGATGCGTCGCACCATGTCTATGCCTTTCGCGTGGGCTATGGCAGCAGCGTCCAGGAAGGCTTATCAGATGACGGCGAACCGGCAGGCACCTCCGGCAAACCGACCATGGCGGTTTTACGTGGCGCTGATTTGGGAGATGTGGTGCTTGTGATCACTCGCTATTTCGGAGGAACTAAACTGGGCACCGGCGGATTGGTACGCGCCTACAGCCTCGCCGCCAAAGAAGTCCTCGACATTCTGCCCAGGATCGAGAAAATCTCAACTGTCAGCGTGGAAATCCCTGTGCCCTACGCTCATTACGATCAGGTGAAACGTCTTCTGCCGGATTATCAGGCCACAATTCTTGATGAGATTTTCGCAAAAGATGTTACGTTGAAACTCAGTATCCCGCAAGATCTCTTTGGACCGTTTTCCGCCCATATTCGTGAATTCACGCTTGGCAACATCGCCCCCATCCTCGCGTCTGAATCTTAATATTGATTCGTTGCTCATCTGGCTCTGGCAGTGAAAAAATTTTAAAAAAAAGTTGGACTATTGGAATGGAAGACATATCTTAATATGGGTTATATCTTGAAAATTTAAACCATCTCTTCATGGTAGAGAAACCGGGTTTTTGTCAAAAACCCGGTTTCTTAACACACAGGGATGAAGATTTCATTTACATGGGAGGATAATTTTATGCATGTTTCTCGTATTCAACCAATATTTCTGATGGTTATCATGAGCATCTTGTTGCTGACGCTTGCCTTTCCAGCGATTGCGCAGCAAGTTCCTGCAACAGATTTGAGAGAATCCCCTAGGGACGACACGACTCAGAAAGTCACGCCTGTTTCCCAAACTACAATTAATATAGAGGTCTGGTTAAACAAGCAGTGCAGTGCCGCATTTTATCCAGGCGAAAAAGCCGTCATCTATTTCAGAACCGACGCCGATGGATATGCTACGTTGTATGATATTGATACGCAGGGCAAAGTGCTGGTTATTTTCCCCAACCGGGAAACGCCGGATAATTTCGTAAAGGCTGGTCAGATCTATGAGATTCCGGCGCAGCAAGCGGATTATGATCTAATTGTTGAAGGACCGGAAGGGATTGAATACATTGAAGCGGTCGCCTCAACCGACGCCTATTATCGCTGGAATCACAATGAGGGCGAACCGCGCTGGCTGCAAGATTGGGGACTCAAAGGCCGAAAACTCGAAGCCGGCAGTTCGCAGCCGCAGGAGACCATGACAGCTTACAAACAGAGTCCTGAATATCAAAATTTGCCCAAAGATATGGGTATGGCCGGTCTTCAGAGTTTATCGCACAATTTGCAGCTTTCGCAAATCCTGCGCGAACAAATCCAATCGAAATTGATTGTACGTCCGCGTGAAACCGAACAAAGCACTAGAACACCGCAAACCGGAACCACTCAGCCTGAAGGCAAGGTGCAGCCGGTTAGCCAACAGCCGCTCAGGAATTACAGCACTGCGACCTGTTACATGTATATTGTGGATCAGGCTCCGGTTTCAGCCCCAGCCCCTCAGCCCACTCAACCGCTGGCGTCAAACATTCCATCCGGCGAAGAGTATCTGCGCCAGCAAGAACGAGAATTCCAACAGATTCCCAGCGTGAATCTGCAACGCCAGGGAGAACGCCTGATTGTCGAACTTCCCGGACGAGTGTTGTTCGATTCCGGCTCTTCTTTCCTGCGTTCGGAATCGCGCCAGGATCTCTCGCAGGTCGCTGACGTGCTTTTGCGTTATCCCGACACGCAGATTATGGTGATGGGACATACGGACAGTATTGGTAATGAACAGACCAATCAACGCCTCTCTGAAGCTCGCGCCAAATCCGTCGCTGATTTCTTGATTTTTCAGGGCGTCACTCCGGCGCGGATTAATTGGATTGGCTACGGCGAGGTCATGCCGATTGCCTCGAATTCTACCGAAGCCGGCCGTCAGCGGAATCGCCGTGTCGAATTGGAAATCCGCTACGCGCAATAACGTCATCCAGCGAAAAACCGAGTTTTTTCAAAAAACTCGGTTTTTAGAGATATGCAAGACACCGCCAAACAACTTCAAGATCTGATTTTCCAACGGTATGCCGCTATTTCGGAGAAAACGCTGTTCCAAATTTATCAATTGGAATCTGACCTTTTTGTTACGCCGCCAGAGGTGGTGCACTTTCTGTGTGCAGAACGACAACAGGTGCGTGAACGCCTGAAAAATGAACTCATGCAGGCAGATTCAGGCCAGCAGTCCCCCTTGCTCTCCCTATTTCTGCGACTGACCAAACAATTTGTCTATCAAAAAAATCAGTTTGTTTCTTATACGCCGCAGGATGAAATGATTCTGAAGGCCATTTACCGCAGATTTCTGCACAATTTATATCATCTTGTCACCCAGGCCGATTCGCCCCAGACTCTTCAGCTTCTCTTCCGTGACGTTCTGGTGCAACACCATCTTGCGCTGCGGGCGTTTACTGCCCGATTTCTCAATGAAGCCGATCTGTCACCGGAACATCATTTCCTGTTTTCGCAGCCAGTCTGTGAAGAATATTCCGAACACTTGCAATGGGAATTGTTCGGTCTGGATTATGCGACATTACAAGAGCCGGTGCTCGATCTGGGCTGCGGCCAGCATGGGCGTTTCGTGCATTTTTTACGTTCACAAGGGATTGAGGCTTATGGCATTGACCGAATTTGTCATCCCATGCCCTTTCTTACGGAAACAGATTGGTTTCAATTTCACTATCAACCTGAAACCTGGGGCACAATTCTTTCTCATCTGGCCTTTTCCAATCATTTTCTTTTTCAACATGCCTATAAACACGGCACGCCGGAACGCTGCGCCCGCCTGTTTATGACCATTCTCGCAGCCTTAAAACCTGACGGTACGTTTCATTATACTCCGGGATTGCCCTTTTTTGAACCGTTGCTTCCTTCCTCCACGTATGAAATTACTCGAACTTCTGTAACATTTCAAGGCATTGGTGAGTTTCAAACCAATAGCCCTTATCACGATCTTTTGGGGCAAGATGTGAATTATGCCGTGCAAATCCGGAAGATCGCACGTTCAGAAATTGCGCTTTAACTTGACAAAAACGTTCAATATGTTCATTCAGGGAAAAACCGAGTTTTTTGAAAAAACTCGGTTTTTAGACATGTACTCATTTTTCTGATAATGTACTCATGGAGCGACTCTATGGCAAGTTTACACTTACAGCAAATTACAGAATGCACGTATCTGATTCCCTCGCCTGCGAATATTGGCGTATATGTCAATGATCATCGCGCGATCCTGATTGACAGCGGTAATGATCAAGACGCCGGCCGGCAAATTTTGAAACTGTTGAAGGCACGGGATTGGGAGCTTGATTTGATTGTCAACACCCATTCCAATGCGGACCATGCTGGCGGCAACGCCTTTTTGCAGCAGAAAACCGGCTGCCGCATTGCGGCAACTGCTCTGGAAGCGGCGTTTATTCAGCATCCTGTGTTGGAACCAGCCTTTCTGTTTGGCGGATTCCCGATGAAAGCTCTACAAAACAAATTCCTGATGGCAAAGCCTTCAACCGTCACGGATGTGATTCCTGCGTCAGGCCCGATTCTGGCTACAGGATTAGAAGCCCTGCCCTTGCCCGGACATTATTTTGAGATGATCGGAGTGAAAACGCCGGATAATGTGATTTTTCTGGCGGACAGCCTGTTTTCGGAAGAAATTCTGAATAAATATCATCTGATCTTTCTTTACGATCTGCAGGCGCACTTTAGTACCCTGGATTGTTTACGTACGCTCAATGCGGCCTGGTATGTGCCGAGTCATGCGGAACTGACTTCTGATATTACTGCGCTGATAGACTGTAATATCCGCAAAATTCAGGCAATTTTGGAACAGATTGTTTCCTGGTGTCAGCCTGGAGCCATGTTTGAGGAATTATTGGCGCGGCTTTGCCAGACTTACAACATCACATTAAACTCGAATCAATACGTGTTGATTGGCAGCACACTCAAATCCTGTTTAGCGTACCTGACAGACCAGGGACGAATTACTCCCCAATTTGCTGATGGAACCTTACGCTGGGAGCAGAATGTGACATCAGGGTTGTCATGAATAGTGTACTCACCCGGCATAATGAAACTACATGGATTTCATATAAGGAGGATTGAGTTTTGATGTCCCTCGGAGACATCCTTCCTACACCTGACCACATGAATTTTGACAAGTTCGTAGTTTCGCATTCAGGTCGAAAAATTCGCTAAAGCGAGAACTACAAACCTGTCAGATTCATAGTGATCATGTAGTAGTCTTTTACCTTTGGAATTTGTTTTCACATGTTGAAATTCCAAAGGGCAGATAGGCCGGACACCAACCTAAAGAACCAGTGATAATCGGAAGAATTCCGATCAAGCCCCACCAACTTCCAGCCAACAAGCCCAAGAGCAAAATAATTGCTCCAACAATGATGCGGATCATTTTATCAGTTTTGCCAACATTCTTTTTCATGGTGTTTCCCTCCTATGAAAATGTAGCGCGAAACTCCAGTTTCGCGCACCATTCATCCACCCGCGAAACTGGAGTTTCGCGGTACATCTGATTTTCATTGCGTCGGGTGAGCGCAAGATCATGATAACTCCTTTGCAATTCGAGTGAGAAAGACGATGCTCTACATTATTCTATATAGTGCACTTTGTTCCTGGCGTCAAGCAAAACTCTGAAGTTCAGGCTTCTTTCTTGAAATAGGCTTCATACACGTTGGCGGCGGTCATGCGGACGCCTTCCAGCCCCAGGGCCCAGAGCACCAGTGAAAAGTAATCTTCAAACACGATCGAACCGAAATCGGGGCTGGGGGCATAAAGAATTTGGAAACCCAGGGCTATTGCGGCCGAAAAATAGATGACTAAGGAGCCATAAGTCACGATTTTAGACACTGTACGGGGTTTACGGATATAGGAGATCATCTGATCGAGATCCCCGCTCTTCTGCTTCTCTTCCAATAACGCTGAGGCCGCATCACTCAATACTTCCGCCCGATTATACAGGCCGCGTTCCTCCTGCGTCTCATTTAGTAGCAATTGTTCTGCCTGTTCTGACAGGCGTAACACGGCATGAAGGTGTCTGCTTTCTGCCTGTTCGCGAAGTTCTTGTATCCTGACAAACAGTACAAGTTGATCCTGAATCAGGCGCAGATACTCAAACGTCTCGTTCAATTCATCAAATTTCAACAAGTTATGACAATAATCGCGCCATTGCGCTATTTTCCCGCCTAATTTCGGATATTGTGCGGCTTCTTCGAGCAATTTTTCCAGATTTCGCAGCAAATCTTCATGGGTTAATGGTCGAAGTTTAGTCGAACTTTGTTCTTGCGTCTGAGTGGATTCTGGGCGTAAAGTTTGTTCAGTGCGTTCTTCATCCGACGATTCTTCATTCGGCGTCTCTTGGTGCGTGATCGGGTGAAACGGCTCATATTGTTTACGGATACCATCGAGCATTTCGATCACCTGATTGACATCCCATTCCGCCCGGTGGATGGCATCCCAGGATGCGCCTTCCAGGAAATTTTTACAGTCGCGGATCATCCGGCGTAACTCAGTCATTTTCTTATCACGGCCCTTTATCCGTTTTTCCGCTTGTTTGATTTTTTCGATAATCGTCAGTGTTTTGTCGAGCTTGTGCAGGGCGTCATCAACATCCTCATAGCGATTATCTTCAAGGGCTTGTTGCGCTTTCTGGTACCAATTACTGACAATCTGGCCGACCTGCGCGCCTGTCACCTGTTTTACGTGCTGTTGATAGTCATCCAACACCTTTTGCAAGCGTTGGGAACGAAACATGTTTTCATTGATCTTTTCAGGCGATAATTCAAAAGCCGCTTTGCGCAGCAAGGCATTGGTTTCATCCAACGCGCTCATACTCTCCGCGCTCATCAGAATACGGTCAATCTCGCTCAAAATCAGTTCAGTTTTGCTTTTATCCGCTTTTTTTACATATTCCAGGCTGCTGAAAAGCTTTTCGCGGGCAGTTTGTAAATCGCGCCGGGCCAGGCGATAGGCCTGAAAAAATATCTCGATCTGTTTGAAGATGGCTTCTGTCTCTTCGTAATCGCTCTCAATTTTCGGCAAGAGTTGAATCAACTCGCTATTCAGGCGCGAGTTTTGCGGATCGCTTTCCCCCAGAGTTTGGACCTCGTTCAACAGATCTTGAATTTTGGCCCGCAGTTCCTCCGCCCCCTGCTTGCGGTGCTCATATTCTGCCAGTTTGTGTCCCACTCCCCTCAGAGCGGCTTCTGTATGCTCGAATTGAAATTCCTGATTATATTGCCGTGCTTTTTCTAAAAATCGTTCCGCCTCTACCAGAAATGGATCAGCTTCGTTTCCGGCCAATTTAATTGTTTTGTGTAATTCCTCTACTCGCTGATCCAGCCGATTTTTATGTCGTCCTTTTTTCGCCCAATGATTGACGCCCGATGTCAACAGCACCGACCCTAATAACACCACAACCGGCAATTCCCACGAGGCTTTCACGCTGACGCGAATATTCACATCTTTGCGTTCACCGCTGACCGTATCATGAATCGTGAGGCCGCCGAGGTAGGTCCCGGCTTGTTGGAAGCCGCCGATGGTCAAATCCACGCGCTGCAACCCGCCCGGGGTCAAGGCCACTTGCTGTTTGGCAATGCCCACCATCACGGTGCTCACATCCACAATGTCGCCGCTGGTAATGTCGGTAAAAGGGCGGGCAACCAGTTCCAATTCCGCGCGCTTGAGACTGCTGGTTTCCCGGATAATCAGTTGAATTTTGCGGTCAGTCGCGCCGACCGTGATCCCTTTGGTTAAGATGATTTCTTCCGGTTCAATGGCGATTTGCAGTTTTGACGGCAGTTGCGCTGTTTCCGTCGCGCCCACTTCCTGGCTGTACCCAGGACAGGCTAAAAGTAAACAGCATTCCAGGATGAATATGAAAAACATCTGCTTTGTGTGCATAGTCTTTACCCTTCGTATAAGAAACCGGGTTTTTGGCAAAAACCCGGTTTCTCTTCTATTTCTTGAAATCTTCATGCAAGAAACCGGGTTTTTGAGAAAAACCCGGTTTCTTTTCTATTTCTTGAAATCTTCCTTGCGTAGTTCGAATTTTTTCATTTTGCCGTGAATGCTTCGGGTAGTCAATCCGGTGTGTTCGGCCACCCGCTTAATACTGCCGTGGTAGCGAGCCAGGATGCGTTTCAGATATTCTTTTTCCACCTGATCAATGGCCTGGTCACGCACCTGATCCAGGGGTAAATCTTCGTTAAAATCCAGCAAATTGCTTTCACCGGTTTTGCGGTGCACTTTGTTAGGGAGATCAATATTGACTAATTCGGATCCGCGTTCGAGAATAATTGAGCGTTCGATGATATTTTCCAATTCACGCACATTGCCAGGCCAATCATAAGTCATTAATGTATGAATTGCCTCATCTGAAATTGCGTGAATTCGACGGCGTCCATGCTTTTCGACAAAGTGTTGAGCCAAAAGCGGAATATCCTCTTTACGCTGGCGCAGCGGCGGGAGATTGATCGGAATCACATTGATGCGATAATACAAATCTTCACGGAATCGCCCTTCTTCAACCGCCTGTTCCAGGTCTTCATTGGTGGCAGCGATGATGCGCACATCGGTTTCAAGCGTGCGCGTGCCGCCAACCCTTTCAAACTGGCGTTCCTGAAGCACTCGTAGCAGTTTCATCTGCATAGCAGGCGACACATTGCCAATTTCATCCAGAAACAGCGTACCCTGATCCGCGAGTTCAAATTTACCGATTTTCTGACGAATTGCTCCGGTGAAGGAACCTTTTTCGTGACCGAATAACTCGCTTTCCAGGAGATTGTCGGCTAAAGCTCCGCAGTTAATGGCGACAAAGTTCTTACGTTTGCGTTTACTGCCAAAATGGACGGCTCTGGCGACAAGTTCCTTACCGGTGCCGGTTTCTCCCTGAATCATAACGGTCGAATCGGTCATAGCGACATTGGCGATCAATTGAAAGACTCGTTCCATTTTCGGACTTTGGCTGATAATATTTTCGACCGTATATTTGCCCAGAACTTCACTGCGCAGATAACGGTTTTCTTCTTTCAAACGCTGCTGCTCAAAGACCTTTTCGATCACCATCAAGACTTCCTGCGCATTAAAGGGTTTGGTGATATAATCGCTCGCCCCCAGTTTCATGGCTTCAACCGCAGTTTCTATCGTCCCGTGCGCGGTCATCATGATGACTGCAACGTCCAGTCCCTCATTACCAGCTTGCAGACTTTTCTGGCGCAACGCTTTAAGCAGCGACATCCCGTCCATTTTCGGCATTTTGATATCCGAGAGAATCAGATCAAACTCGGCGTGTTCACATGCCGCCAATGCCTCTTCCCCGTTGTGCGCTACTTGCGATTCATAGCCTTTACGAGCTAAAATCTGATCTAAATAACTGGAAAAGACCTTTTCATCGTCAACAATAAGCATACGTTTTGGCATACTACCCTAATGAAGAATTGTCAATTGTCAATTGTCAATTGTCAATTGTCAATGATTCCCAGAAGTTGTTCCACAGCCTTTTCAACCTCTTGCACGGTTAAAGCTTTCATACAATCGTGCGTTTTGCACTCTGTTTTATGACATTCCAGACAAGATACTTTGCCCTGAACCGCCTTGTGCAGCGGGGAAGGATAGGTCCAATTCACCGCGGCCGTCGGCCCCATAATCGTCAATGACGGCGTTCCGACAGCGACCGCAATGTGCCGGGGCGCTGAACAATTTCCGATATGCAGGTCGCTTTTTTGGATCAGAGCCGCAAGCTGTACCAAATCTGTCGGACAGGCCAGTTTATGCGGATATTGCCCTTGCTGCACCAGCGAGGTCACCATGTCGTGCTCTTCGGGCCCCCAGATAAAAATCACGGCTGCCTGATAGCGTTCGACCAGACGATCCGCTAATTCCACGTAACGCTCAGGAATCCAGCGTTTGGCCTGGCGGCGGCTTGTCGGATCAATCGTGATCACAGGTCCGGCCTGCTGTTCTAAGAGATGTTCTTGTCTGAAAAATTCATCAATATAATGTGTAGCGTCTTCAGACACCATAAGCACTGGCGGCGTCAGTTCGCCTGAAATACCGACGGCGCGCAGTAAGGCGAGTTTATCTTCAACGGCATAGCATGTACCATTTTTAATTTCAGGCGTGTGCGTGTACCACCAGGATCGTCCGCTGTGATACGTCGCAATGCGCTGCGGCGCGTCTGTCAGAAAAGACATCCATGCACTGCGCGGGTTACAAAAAAAATCAATAACCAGATCATACTTCGCTTTACGTAATTCCCTCGCCAGTTTAAGATCTTCCAGAAACGTGTTGCGGCGCTTGCGGGTGATAATCGCATCAAGATGCGGATTGCCGCACAGCAATGCCGCCGGTCCGGTTTCTGTCAAAAAACTGATACGGCTGTGAGGATAATGATCGCGTAGCACTTTGATTGCCGGGGTTGTTAACAACACATCCCCGACCTGCCGCAGTTGAATCACCAAAATATTTTCAGCGCTTTTGATACCAGTCATGTAATGAACGCCAAAGCTCCTCATAGGGTTGAGCACTCGGATGTTTCGTCTGAATGAACGCCAAAGCTTCGTCAAACGACATGCCGCACTCATAGAGATAGGCGGTGCAGATCGTCGCTGACCGGCTGACCCCGGCAAAACAATGCACTAACACGCGATGGCGCTGCAGAATATGTTCGCGGATAAACTGCGTACATTCGCCTATCACGGACAAATCGGCCAGATATTCAAAATCGGGAAAATAGACGCGTTTATAATACAACGGCGTATAATAGTGAAATTGGCTCAGATTCAGAATCGCATCCACCGCCGGATGCGATTCTGCATCCGCCAGATCGCCGATGGCCAGACAGTCAAAAATAAAATCCATTCAGTATCCTCTTGTACAATTTATTCTTCACCTTCACCCCTGTCAAACTCATTTTGATGAGAACGAAAATTCAGGAATCGTTTTTTTTACTTCTTCCTTCTACGCGCCAGTTCCGCTAACACGTCATCCACGCTGATCTGATGTTTTGCCAGTAATACCGTGACAAAATAGAACACGTCGGCGGCTTCCCAGATGATTTCATCCGGCGTGTTGGCTTCGACGACTTCCTGAGCTTCTTCCAAAATTTTCTCGCGCAGCAGTTCAGGCGTCAATTGGGCGGTATAGGATTTAGGATCATTGGCCTGAATGCGCTGCACGAGCACGTCGTACAGTTGATGCAGACTGAAACGCTGATCCCCAAAACAGGAATACATGCCGGTATGACAGGCAGCGGTCTGTTGTTTGACGGTCGCAAGCAAGGCGTCGCGGTCACAATCGGTACGGATTTTCACGAATTCCTGGGTATGCCCGGAGGTTTCGCCTTTGGTCCAGAGTTCCTGGCGTGAGCGCGAAAAATATGTCATTTTGCCGCTTTCAAAGGTTTTGCGCAGCGAATCTTGATTGCTGTAGCCCAGCATGAGTACCTGTCTGTATGCATCTTGCGCGATTGTCGGAATTAATTCCCCCTTCTGCCAATTCAATGAGGCGATAAAGGCATCGGTCAGATTGATTTTGCCGGTATAGAGCGCCATGCCCAGTTGCACGTCAACGCCGAACTCCGCAAGCTGCTGTACTTCTGCAAGCGACGCCACGCCTCCGGCGACCGTGATTTTTCTGTTAGTGGCTTGAAGCAATTGTTGCACTAAGTTCAGGTCAGTGCCTTGCATCATGCCCTCGCGTTCGACGCAAGTAAACAAAAACTCCGAAGCGTAGGGTTCCAATTCCTTTACGGCTTGCAAAAGTGGAATGTTGGTTTGATGTTTCCAGCCGCGCGTCACAATTTCGCCATGCAAAGCGTCAACCGCGATTATAATGCGCGGCTGTCCAATGTGATTCACCAATTCTTGAAGAAAGGGATGATTGATTTGATTGCGCTCAAACGCTTGCGACCCGATAATCACTTTCACCGCGCCCAGAGAAACCAGTTCTTTTGCTTTTTCAACTGTACGGATACCACCGCCCACGCGACAATCAGCATGTTTCAAGAGCGATTTCATCAGGGCGATATTTTCGCCTTTGCCCATCGCCGCATCTAAATCAATGACCGCGACATCGCCATATTGATCGAATTGCTGCGCCAAAGCGACCGCATCTTCCCGTTCCAATACTTTTTCCTGTCCTTGTTTCAGTTGCACCACCTTGCCCTGCATAATATCAATTGAAGCCACTACCATCGTACAACAACTCCTTTTTCTGCAAGTTCACGTTTAATATTCTGAATCGTGTATTCGCCATAGTGCAATAACGACGCCAGCAACACAGCATCCGCTTTTCCGATTTCTATCGCTTCAAACATCTGATGCACATTCCCCGCGCCGCCGGAGGCAATCACAGGAATACCGACAGATTCTGAGACTCTGGCGTTTAATTCTAAATCGTAACCTTGTTTCATGCCATCCATGTCAATCGAATTGAGTAAAATCTCTCCTGCACCAAGCTTCTCAGCTTTGATCGCCCATTCAACCGCATCAAGTCCGGAATCATGCCGGCCGCCGTGAGTATAAGCATGCCAGCTATTCCCTGTACGCTTGGCGTCAATTGATAACACCATGCACTGGGCCCCGAAAATATAGGCCCCTTCAGACAAGAGTTCAGGCTGTTTGATGGCTGAAGTACACATCGCCACTTTGTCGGCCCCGGCCATCAAAATTCGGCGCATATCTTCGACGCTGCGGATGCCGCCGCCGACCGTTAAGGGAATAAAGACCTCTTTTGAGACGTTTTCGACCACTTCAATCAGCGTTTCACGACTTTTATAAGATGCGCCGATATCTAAAAAGACCAGTTCATCTGCGCCCTGGTCATTATAAAAACGGGCGAGTTCTACCGGGTCACCGGCATCGCGGATCTCTTTGAATTTCATCCCTTTGACGACCCGGCCATCGTCCACATCTAAACAGGGGATAATGCGTTTTGCTAACATAAGGTCACCCAATTTCTTAAGAGTTGAATTCCGACATCGCTGCTTTTTTCAGGATGAAATTGCACCCCGTAAATACGCCCTTTCTGCACCGCAGACGTATAGGTGATGCCGTAATCGGTTGCGGCAATTGCGACTTCCGGACTCTCCGGGTTGACATAATAGCCGTGCAGAAAGTAAAAAAAGGCGTTATCGGCAATGCCTTCAAATAGCGGCGTAAATCTGGTATGTTGTACCTGATTCCAGCCAATCTGCGGCACTTTGCCTTGAGTAAACTGCGGAATATTGCCGTGAAACACGTCAAAACCTTTTACCCCCGGAGATTCCTCGCTGTCACCAAAAAGCATTTGCATTCCCAGACAAATGCCTAAAAAGGGCTGATCCGCAGCTAACCATTCCGCAACCGGGTCGTACAATTTTTTAGCTTTCATAGTTTCCACCGCCGCCCCAAACGACCCAACGCCCGGCAAAATAATTTTTTCAATATGTTCTGTAAAATCCGCCTGGGATTGAATGATCACATTATCAATGTTCAGAAAATCAATCGCTTTTTTGACTGAGCGGAGATTCCCCGCGCCATAATCAATAATTCCAATCATCCTCGTTCTCCTACCAAAATACCCGTTCGTAGTCAATGCTTTAGCGGCTCTTCACGCCGCTAAAGCGGCTACTACAAACATCACGACTCTCCTATCAATCTGGAGCGTAAACTATACTTTGTGCTCCAGATTGATAGGAGGTTGATTCTCATTATGCTGTGACATAGCATACAAAAACGGCGAAAAGCGTCAAGGGAAAAAACATGATGACACACTCCTTCCTGGAATTAATGCACAAACCTCAGCAAGAATTTCCTGCTCATCAGGTTTTATTTCCTTGACTTCTTTGTGGATTCATTTTTTTCAGAGGAACGTGTTTTTTAAGAAGACAGGATAATCTCTAAAAATATAGATGTTTGTGGAGAACGACTATACTCATGAAAGCAGAAACGAGAAAATTACGCGTGGTGATCGCGAAAGGTCGTATTTTTCAGAATATTGCGCAGCTTTTGCACGATGTCGGCATTGATCTTCGGGCGAGTGAGCGCGATTATCGTCCGGTCGTCAATAACCTGGACATTGAAATTAAATTAATGAAACCGCAGAATATCCCTAAATTAGTGGAATTGGGGTCGCACGATATTGGTTTTACCGGGAAAGATTGGGTGGTGGAAACCGCTTCTGATGTGCATGAAGTCATGGATTTTGGATTTGATCCGGTGCGAATTGTCGCAGCGATCCCAGACTATCTCGATCTGGAAAAATTACGACAGCAGCGGATTGTCGTCGCGTCGGAATATGAACGGATTGCCACCTCATATCTGCAACAGCACGGATATAATTATGTGCTGTTAAAAACCTTTGGCGCAACCGAAGTGTTTCCCCCGGATGATGCGGATATGATTATTGACAATACCTCGACCGGCAGAACCTTACAGGAGCACAAATTACAGATCATTGATACGGTGTTGGAATCGTCAACCCGCTTTATCGCTAATCATGCCGCGATGCAAGATCCCTGGAAAGTGGAACAAATCCATCAGATGGAAATTTTATTTCAGTCAACTCTGGCCGCGCGAGGGCGGGTCATGTTGGAAATGAACGTACCAAAAGAACATTTTGATGAGACTGTCAAACTGCTGCCGTGTATGCGTTCTCCTACGATATCTCCGTTATACGGTGAGGCCGGATATGCGGTAAAAGTAGCGGTAAAAAAAAGTGAAGTGCTGTATTTAATCCCCAAACTCAAAAAATTAGGGGTAACAGATATTCTGGAATATGAATTACGTAAGGTGATCATTTAGTCAGAGGTATTGTTTCAGAAACGGAGAACAATCACTCAAGGAGGATAAAGATTATGAAAACAATAGTATGTTTTGGCGATTCGAATACCTGGGGCTATCATCCGGCGACGAAAGAACGCTACGGGCGCGATGAACGTTGGGCCGGTGTGTTGCGAAACACACTCGGTGCAGAGTATCTGATTATTGAGGAAGGCTTAAATGGACGCACAACGGTGTGGGATGATCCGATTGAGGGCTACAAAAACGGCAAAGAGTATCTGATTCCCTGCCTGGAAACGCATAAGCCGCTTGATCTGGTAATTATTATGCTGGGAACCAATGACCTGAAAAAACGTTTTTCTCTGTCAGCCTTTGATATTGCCAAAGGCGTGGGCGTATTGGTTTCAATGGCGCAGCGTAGTGAAACAGGTGCCGGCGGCCATGCGCCGAAGGTGCTGTTGCTTGCTCCTCCACCGGTCGCCAAGCTGAGCGATTTTGCGGAGATGTTCGAAGGTTCTGAGGAAAAATCGCGGAAACTCGGCAAATATTATCGTCAGGTTGCAGAAGAACTGGGCTGTGCGTTTCTGGACACTTCAGAAGTGATTGTCTCGAGCGATGTTGACGGCATCCATTTTGATTTGGATGAACATCGTAAGTTGGGGGAAAAAGTCGCAGCAATCGTACGGACACTCTTGCAGTAAACGGAAATATTGGGTAGTGGTTACATGGTAAGTGATGCGCTCCCTGAGCGAAGTCGAAGGGAACAGTGGACGGCTCGTTTCGACTTCGCTCAACGAGCGGGCATCACTTACTATTTAACCACTACCAAATATTGCTTCACGTAAAGATGCAAAAACCGAGTTTTTTGAAAAAACTCGGTTTTTAGTCTGCTGTCTTTGCGCGAGATGATTCATTATGAAAGGAGCTACATTATGGTGCAGCATGAAGAGATTCAGGGAAAAAAAGCGAAGGTGCGGCAATTAATGGCGCAATTGGAGTTGGATGGCATTTTGCTCCGCAAACAGTGCAATTTTTCCTGGTTAACGTCCGGCGGCTTGAATCTGGTAGGGATTGCGACCGAAATGGGTGTGGCTTCCCTGTTAATCACGCCTGATAAAGAGTATGTACTTTGCAATAACATCGAAGCCCCGCGCATGGAACAGGAAGAACAGTTGCCGGAACAAGGGTATGAAGTACGTTCCTATCCCTGGTACGATGAGCAGGAACAACAGCTTGTCAAAGAACTGACAAAAAACGGGCGCGTCGGCTGTGATTCTCCGTTTCCGGGCACCCGGGATATTGCCAAAGAATTCAACCCGTTGCGCTATGCCTTAACGCCCTGGGAAGTGGAACGCTACAAAGAGGTAGGATTTTTAACCTCAAAAGCGATTGAGGAGGCCGCGCAGACCATAGAACCGGGGGACAAAGAATGTGAGATTATCGGCAGGTTAGCTGAACACTTGTGGGCTGAACGTCTGGATTATATTACGACCTTTTGCGCTGCGGATGACCGTATTTCCAGATTTCGCCACCCGATTGCGACGGAACGCAAGATCGAAAAACGCGCCATGCTGTGCGTGAATGCTCGCAAATGGGGGTTGATCATCTCTCTTACCCGTTTTGTGCAATTTGGCAAAGTGCCGGAAGAATTGCAGAAAAAGTATGCAGCCAATGTGTATATTGATTGTGTATTGATGGCGAATACGATTCCCGGAACTCCTGTGGTTGAAGCCTTTAAAAAGGGAATTGCGGCCTATAAAGAGACCGGGTTTGCAGAAGAATATCAACTTCACCATCAGGGTGGTTCAATCGGCTATGTAGGGCGAGATTATAAGGTGAACTTTAAGAGTACGGAGATTGTGCAGGAAAATCAGGGCTTTGCCTGGAATCCTTCCATTACCGGCTCGAAAAGTGAGGATACGATCCTGGCGACATCTACAGGGCCTGTCTTATTATCAAAACCGGTGATTTTCCCGGAATATACGCTGGAAGTCGGCGGATATACCTTCGTTCGGCCTGCCATTTTAGAAAAATGAGCCACCTGAAAAAAACCGAGTTTTTCGAAAAAACTCAGTTTTTAGATGTGCAAATATTTTCCTGAAATATTATATTTACAGAGAAAAGTTCTTGACGAAAGTAAAATGCCTCGTTACAGCGATAGATGTTGTGATCGTAATATTTATTCACTGACTTACATAACAGGAGGATCGTGTATGAAAAAGTCATGGAACAAGTATTGCCTTATTATCCTGCTCGCCGTCATGACAGCAGGCATGGGCTTGAGTGCGTTTGAATCGCTGGCGGCAGAGTATCCTGAGCGGGAAATTGAACTGATGGTGCCCTGGGCAGTCGGTGGTTCGACGGACATTGTATTTCGGACATTGCTGGCGGTGCTGCCGAAATATTTGAAGGCCCCGGTGATTATCGTGAACAGGCCGGGCGGTGGGGCCGTGCCCGGATACGCCGAAGCGATGCAGAAAAAACCGGATGGCTACTATTTTGTGGCCTGGGCTACGCCGTCAATTACCAAAACTCACATGAGTGTGACTCCTTATGATTATCAAACCTTTGAACCGGTTATCAATCTCTCTAATGCTCCGTGTTGGCTGCTGGTTCCCAAAGATTCACCCTATCAAAATTTGAAAGATTTTCTTGAAGAAGCGAAAAAACGACCGGGGGAAATTACGATTGGCAATGCCGGGGCAGGCGGCGGCACTCACATGATTGCCCTGGCATTTGAAAACGCGGCCGGCGTGAAATTCAATCATATTCCGCATCAGGGCGGTGGCCCTACCATTGTTGCCGGCGTGGGCGGCCATGTTGATTCGATTAATGTCTCGCCGCCGGAAGGCGTGGCTCAATTAGCTTCCGGAGACTTGCGTTGTCTGGCTGTCTTCTCAGAAGAACGTCTCGAAGACTTTCCAGATATTCCAACGGCGATAGAGCAAGGTCTGGATTTTACCCTGAGCCAATGGCGAGGTATTGCCGCAATTAAAGGTACGAATCCTGAATACATAAAAATTATTCATGACGCCTTTAAAGCCACGATGGAAGATCCTGATTTTCTGGTGTTAGCCAAACAGGCGGGGATTCTCCTGGATTATAAAGGCACTGAAGAATTTACAACATGGGTGCAGGAACAAGATGCCTTGTACAAAGACTTGATCATCAGTAATAAAATGGGCGATAAGTATAAATACTGAGGCTCTGACCAGAAATTTTCGGATAATTTAAAAACCGGGTTTCTTGAAGAAACCCGGTTTTATGTACCGCGAAATTTTGATTTTGCGGGCGCGAAAAACAATTTCGCGTTACATTTTAAAGAAAAAGGTGAAGTTTGTGGGAAAAAAAGAAATCGCTTTTGGCCTGGTGTTGATGCTGTTATCTGTGATCATGTTTGCTCTGACATATCAATTTCCTCGGCAAACGCTGGCTCTTTCCCCGCGAGTGTTTCCCCGGTTTGTCAGTACCTGTATGTTTATTCTGGCGACATTTCTTGTTATTCAAGGGATTGCAGGCATGCGTCAGCAAGGAGAACAGCATGCGCCGGTCTTTCGTATCGAAAAAGCCTTTGCTATTCGCATAGTTTCCATGATTGCCCTGGCGTTTGCTTATACCAGAATTTTACCGCTTGTGGGCTATATACTTGCCACGCCGCCGTTTGTGGCCGGAACCATGATCGTGTTTCACGAAAAACGCTGGTATTGGATCGTCGGAATTTCACTTCTCACATCAATTGTGTTGTATCTGCTTTTTCGTATGCTCTTTAAAGTTCCCCTGCCGCGGTTTAATCTCTGGTAATGCTTGTCGTAAGCACTTTACAGTTTGTCCAAATCAAGCGATAAATCGTTTACGACAAACGCGCAAAGTATGTCATCAATTATTCAAGGGTTTTTACACGTTTTACATCCCTTTCATTTTCCGTTTTTATTTCTAGGAGTTGTTGGCGGCATTATTGTAGGCGCGCTGCCTGGATTAACTGGTTCTGTTGGCATTATTCTCCTGCTGCCCTTTGTGTATTATCTTGATGTCAGTACCGCCATGGTGATGTTATGCGGCATGTTTTGCGGCTCCATGTATGGTGGATCAATTTCTGCGATTTTGATTTCCACGCCCGGAACGCCGTCAGCCGCAGCAACTGTACTGGATGGCTATCCCTTAGCGCAAAAAGGCGAAGCTGGCAAGGCGATTGGCGTTGCTACCATTGCTTCAACAATCGGAGGGATTATTTCCACCTTTTGCCTGATGTTGATTGCGCCCCAATTAGCCCGCGTTGCCATCAAATTTGGTCCGGTAGAATATTTTGCACTGACAGTGTTTGGGTTGACTGTGATAGCAAGCGTCGCAGGCAAGTCTCTGGTAAAAGGTTTAATTTCAGGATTTTTTGGACTGATGATTGCAACCATCGGGCTTGACCCGGTGACAGGTTATGCCCGTTATTCTTTTAATATTCCGAATTTAATGACGGGCTTTCCGCTCCTTCCGGTGTTAATCGGGTTATTCGCAATTTCGCAGGTTTTTGTTCAATTAGAAGCGGTAGGAAAGCAATTTCAGCAGTTTGATCAAAATATTAAAAATGTGCTGCCCTCACTGCAAGAATTGAAACAATTGGCATTGGTGATGATTTCGTCCTCATTTTTGGGAACCCTTATTGGGGTGATTCCTGGAACAGGTGGGGCTATTGCCGCATTTTTAGCGTATAATGAAGCCCGCCGTTGGTCAAAGGATCCTGATTCTTTTGGAACCGGAAATCTGGCCGGGGTTGCTGCGCCTGAAGCCGCTAATAACGGCACGACCGGCGGAGCCATGGTGCCGCTTTTGACGCTCGGCATTCCGGGTGATGTCGTGACCGCCGTGATGTTGGGCGCGCTCATGTTGATCGGATTACGCCCTGGCCCCTTGCTGTTTAAGGAACACGCCGACGTGGTCAATGCAATTTTTGCAGGCTTACTCCTGGCGAATGTCCTGATTCTGTTGCTCGGCATCGTGAGCGTCAAACTTTTCCCCAAAATCCTGAAAGTGCCGAATCAAATTTTATTTCCGATTATTTTCGCGCTCTGTTTCTTAGGGGCTTTTTCGCTCAATAACAGTATCTATGATATGTTTGTTGCCCTGGTTTTTGGAGTTCTGGGCTATATTATGCGCAAGAATGATTTTCCGGCAGCGCCGGCTGTGTTGGGCGTAATTTTAGGCCCCATTGCTGAAGACGTGTTGGGACGCGCAATCCTCACCTCGCGCGGCGATTGGAGTGTGTTATTCAAATCGCCGATTGCGCTCTTTTTTTATCTGATTTCTATCGTGTCGCTAGCGTATTCATTAAAACGTCAATTTGAGGCAGGCGCAAAATAAATGTCTTGTCCTCAGTACACGACAAAAAATGTCTTCCCCCTTGTTCCCCCCGCAATCGGCAGGGCTGTAGAGTTCTTGTAAAACATGTCCGTCTCGACTTCGCTCGACGTGCGGTGTTCCGGTCATCGAGCGAAGTCGAGATGACAAACATCCGCAGAACTTAACAACCCTGGGGATTGAGGGGGTGGAATCAAAACTGTCCGAAGTATTGATAATAAATCCTGTAAAAATTTGTTGACAGCAAAAAGATTCTCCGGTAGGGCATAAAATTGTCGTAGAACCATTAAGGATTTTCCAGCCTGAACGATATTGCAGAAGGCGTGCGCCTTCTGCAATATCGCCAATGTTTCATGGAGGTGTTCAGATGAAAAAAACTCGTATAACCTGCAGCCTTCTTTTTCTTTTCGTGTTCATTCTTCCAACCTTGCTTTTCGCTCAAGTTCCCCCGCGTTTAGATGTGGTCAAATGGGAATTTCCCCCGAGTTTTGGCAAAGTAACTATTAATCTGGTGGGGGATGCGGGCCACAATCTGCGGCCTTATGAATTCTGGAAAAGCGACTTCGAACAGGTCGGCCTTAACATCGTCATTACAGAAGTGCCGTTCGAAGGCGTGTATGAGAAGGAGAAAACCGAATTTATCGCCGATACCGGCGCGTTTGACGTGGTAACGTTTTATCCTTCATACATCGGCGATTTCGCGGGAAACGGTTATTTAGAACCTCTGGATGAGTATATGCAGAAAGCTCCGGCAGCGGTCTGGGATCCGAACGCCAATGATGTACTGGCGCCGTTCTGGGAACTGTATTGCAAATTCGATGGCAAAGCGTATGCACTGCCGATTGATGGGGATGTACACATGCTGATGTATCGCAAAGATTTATTTGAACATCCAGAAGAAAAAGCAGCGTTCAAAGAGAAATACGGCAAAGAACTGGCTCCGCCGGAAACCTGGGAAGATTGGTTGCAAATCGGAGCATTTTTTACCCGTCCGAAAGGGGAAAAACTTGGCGGGGAAGTGTTGAATGAAAATTTTTACGGGTCCGCCGAATTTGCGAAACGCGGGTTTAGTTTCGCCTGGTTTGTGAATCGCTGGGCGCCCTTTGGAGAACCCTATTTTGACGAGAACATGAAGCCTCTGGTGAATTCGCCGAATGCGGTCAAGGGCTTGCAAAACATGGTGGATGGTTTGAAAAATAATCCGCCGGATGTGCTAGGCTATGGGTATGATGAATTACGCGACGCGTTCTTGAAAGGTTATGTCGCGATGATTGTGCAATGGACGGATGTTCCCAAAAAAGGCGCGGATCCAACCCAATCGGCGATCGCGGGCAACATTGGTTATGGTCGGGTACCAGGGTGGGAAGTTGACGGTAAAGTGGAGCATCGTTCCATGATGCCGGTCGGACGCGTCATTGGCGTGGCGAAAAGCTCTGCCAATAAAGAAGCCGCGTATTGGGTCGCCAAGCATGTCAGTTACGACACCAGTCTGGAAAATGTTTCTACGTCATTGACAGGCTTAGATCCCTACCGGACAATTCATTTCACGAATCCCCAGGCATACACCATGTTTCCCAACGAAGCCGAAGCCCTGAATTACCTCAAGGGTGTGGAAGCGGCAATGGCTGATGGATATCCTGAAATTTTTATCCCAGGCGCCGCTCAGTATCAAGATAGCCTTGATCTGCATGTCAATAAAGCGTTAACCGGTCAGGAAACCCCGCAGCAAGCTCTGGATACTGTTGCGAAAGAATGGGATGAAATTACTGAGAAACTTGGCCGGGAAAAACAGATTGAACTCTGGAACAAAGCTCTGGTCACCTATAAAGCGTTGGGATTGATTAAGTAATCCCCGGGAAGAGAGGCGCATCCTGTCTGCGCCTCTCCTTTTTTCTTTATCCGAATCTTCTGTTGCCGAGATCTCTGATATCTATTGGAACACCATATAAAAGGGTCCCCGCATAATGATTAGACGTGGATTTTTTCAAAACTTGCGCAAACGGAAAATTGCTATTTTATTTGTTTTGCCGACTGCACTCACATTACTCGCCATTACGATTTTTCCTTTACTCTATGAATTGCGCCTGGCGTTCATGTCCTGGGAACTTGCGATGAGCGCGTCTCCCAAATTTGTCGGGATCCAAAATTTTATCAAAATCCTGACCGAGGATACACGTTTTTGGGCCTCGATGAAAGTGACAGCCACTATGATGACGATTGGCGTGACCATCCAACTCGTGTTAGGCTTCCTCCTTGCCTTGCTGCTAAATCGTTTAGGTCCCTGGCGTTCGCCTTTTGTGTCCTTATTGTTAATTCCAGTGATGATTGCCCCGGTTGTGGCCGGATTTCAATTTCGTATGATTTACCATAATCAGTTTGGCCCCTTGAATTATCTGATTGAATTAGCGACTTTTGGACGTTCACAGGGAGCGGCCTGGATCGCAAGCCCAAACATCGCGCTTTTTGCTGTGATGGTCGCCGATATCTGGCAATGGACGCCTTTTTTGATGCTTATTGTCCTGGCTGGTCTCCAATCCATTTCGCCGGAAATGTATGAAGCGGCCGAAATTGATGGCGCTTCCCCCTGGCAGTCATTTTGGCACATTACCGTTCCTCTCATTAGCTCGGTCGTGATTGTTGGCATCCTGATCAGGGTGATGGATATGTTCAAATTGTTTGACATCATTTATCTTGTCACGGGCGGCGGCCCGGGCAATGTGACCGAAACCATCAGTTTTTATACATACCTGCAGGGGTTTAAATTTTTTAGTTTGGGATATACCGCCGCGATGGCCTTTATTCAATTGATCGTGATTATTGTGATTTCCCAGATCTTTCTGAAATACCAGAAAAGACTACGAGGAGCAGCATAATTATGAGGCGTCTCAGCAAAAAGCAACACACGGTTACGCTTGTCATCCTGATTGTGTTTTTACTTATCTTTATGTTCCCTGTTGTGTGGATGTTTCTCACCTCGTTTAAGACTGAACAGGAATATTTTTCGTATCCACCAGTCTTTCTGCCCAAAGATTTTAGTTTGCGGAATTACGTCAATGCGATGACCTTTCCCCCTGATGGACGCGGGGGATTTCAGGGACTGCGAGATAGCTTGATTATCGCCGTAAGTACGACGATTGCATCAGTTGTGATGGGCGCTCTTGCGGCGTATAGCCTGTCGCGTTTCAACACCGGAGGAGAAAATTTTTCTTTTTGGATTCTCTCAACCCGGATGATGCCGCCTATCGCGGCCGCGCTTCCGTTATTTCTGATTTTTAAGCAACTGCGCTTGCTGGATACTCATCTGGCGTTGATTATTGCGAATACGATTTTCAATTTGCCCTTTGTGGTTTGGCTGCTCAAAGGGTTTTTTGACGACCTGCCGGCGGAGATGGAAGAAGCGGCGTTGATAGAAGGCTGTTCTCCCTGGGGGGCGTTTTGGCGCATTGCTTTGCCGTTGGTGGCCCCGGGAATTGTGGCGGTTTCATTGTTTTCGTTTATTTTTGCCTGGAATGAATTTATGTTTGCGTTATTATTTACGCGCCGCAGTGTCCGCACTCTGACGATTATTGTGCCGAGTCTGGTCGGCGGGCATGAAATTCTATGGGGGGAAATTGCGGCGATTGGCATGGTGGCGATCCTGCCGGGGATTCTGTTATCGTTACTCTTGCAACGATATCTTGTCCGAGGTTTAAGTATGGGTGCCATCAAATAACAACAACAAGGAGGATATTATGGCTCAACCTGTCAAATTGATTGCATTGCTCAAGGCAAAACCCGGAATGAGCCGGGAAGAATTTACAAAACGCTGGGTAAAAGGGCATTGTCCGTTTACATTGAAATTCAAAAACCTCAAAGGTTATCGCGTCAATATTGCGATTGATGAGTATCAGGAACTTGAAGGGGAATTGCCATACGACGGCACGGCTGAATTATGGTGGGATTCTCTCGAGGAGTTGCAAGCAGATTTTGCTTCTCCCGAAGGGGTAACGGCTGGCGCTGATGCTGACGAGTTCACGGTTGTACGAACGCATATTTACACGAAAGAATATATTCTCAAATAGCGAGTGTTCGCCAGATTTTACATTCTAAAAACCAGGTTTTTGAACAATCTGATTTTTTCTGCTGAATGTAAAAAGAAGATGAGGGAGGAGATGTCAATGGAGAAACCGAAAATTTGTGTTGTTGGAGCCTGCAATTTGGATTTAATTAGTTATGTGCCCAGACTGCCTGCTCTGGGCGAAACCTTACATGGCACGCGATTCCACATGGGATTTGGCGGCAAAGGGGCGAATCAAGCGGTCATGGCGGCAAAGTTGGGCGGCGATGTCACGATGATTACGAAACTCGGGCAGGATGTGTTTGGGGAGAACACCTTGAAAAATTTTCAAGCCTGGGGCGTGAAGACAACACATGTTCACTTTACAGATCAGGCGTTTTCAGGGGTTGCCCCGATTGCGGTTGATCCTGACGGACATAATTCTATCATCATTGTCACGGGAGCGAATGATTTGTTGACCGAAGACGAGCTTGAAGCGGCTCGCGCTGATATTGCCGCAGCTCAGATCATGGTATGCCAGCTTGAAATCCCGATGGATATCAACTTGAAAGCCCTGCAAATTGCCAGGGAAGAAGGGGTAAAGACCATATTTAATCCAGCGCCGGCGCGGCCGCAGTTGCCTGAGGAACTCTACCAACTTAGCGATATTTTCTGCCCGAATGAAACGGAAACCGAACTCCTGACCGGCATGCCGGTTGGCACCTTAGAAGAAGCTGAAGCCGCGGCGCGGGTGTTGCTTGAACGCGGGGCCGGCACCGTTATTCTGACTCTGGGGGAACGCGGCAGTTTATTGGTGACAAAGGAGACCAGAGAACTTGTGCCAGTTGATAAGGTGAAAGCGATTGACACCACTGGCGCGGGCGACGCGTTTGTTGGCAGTCTGGCGTATTTTCTGGCACAGGGGAAACCATTGATGGAAGCCATGAAACGCGCCAACCGCATTGCTGCCATCAGCGTACAAGCGTCAGGCACCCAAACCAGTTTCCCTGAAGCTAAAAATCTTTCGTCAGAATTATTGACGTAAGTAATTACAAGGATTTCTCATAAGAAAAGGATTTCTGAAGAGTGCCTGAAAACATATTTGTAATTACTCAACACATTTAAAAACCGAGTTTTTTGAAAAAACTCGGTTTTTTTCTGTAAAATAACTCGCTTAAAACCTTTCAAAATCGACATCGTGCACATCTTCATCGGGGCTGCGAGTGTTCATCCCAAAAAGAGGGAATCTTTCTTGTGTCTCGGTTTTCATGTCGATCACCTGCTCTCCTTTCCGTTTTGAAATATACTCTTCAACAGAGGGAATCTTGCTGCCATTGTTAAGTTCAGAACGCCCCTCTGATTTTACTAATTGAGAGCTGTCATCCACATGAAAAAATTTCATCATCTGTTGCAATTGTTCGGCCTGCGACGCCAGTTCTTCAGCCATGGCGGACATTTGTTCAGAAACGGCCACATTTTGCTGAATAATTTGATCTAATTGCTGCACGGCGCGATTGATTTGTTCGGCTCCGGAATTTTGTTCATGACTGGCCGCGCTGATTTCCTGAACCAAATCCGCTGTTTTTTGCACATCTGGAACAAGCTTGCTCATAATGTCTCCAGCTCTTTCAGCTACAACTACCCCGGAATTGGCTAAGGCGTTAATCTCTGTTGCGGCGGTCCGGCTCAATTCCGCAAGGGCGCGAACTTCTGAAGCCACGACGGCAAAACCTTTGCCATACTCCTGGGCTCGTGCGGCCTCAATCGTGGCATTTAAGGCTAATAAGTTGGTCTGACCCGCAATCTCTTCGACGATTTTGATTTTTTTGGCAATCTCTCGCATGGAGACAACCGCTTCCTGAGCGGCTTTTCCGCCTTCATTGGCATGTTCTGCCACTTTTCTGGCAATTTTCTCGGTTTGTTGAGCATTATCAGCATTCTGGCGGATATTAGCCGCCATCTCTTCAATCGAAGCAGACACTTCTTCGGCGGCGGTGGCCTGTGCATTGGCTCCCTGGGACATCTCTTGCACATTCGTGCTTAAAGATTGGCTGCCCATTGCCACATTTTCAGCCACATTTTGCACGCCGGTCACCATCGCATTCAATTGTTTGATCATGCCTTCCATGGTGGCAAAGAGTCCTTTGACTGTTTGCCCTTCCATTCCGAACTTCACAGTTAAATCTCCCTCAGCCACTTGTTTGATTAATTCGGCAGCTTTTCGCGGTTCAGCGCCCAACTGATTCAGAATTGATGAAATGATCAGTATCGCAAGTATTGCCCCGATCACAATTGCGCCGCCTAACAGGATTAGTAACAGATTGCGAGCATTGACATAGTCGGAATTACTCGTGTGTTTATCGTGCTGCATGGCTGCATCATTTTGAGCGACAATTTGTTCTATCAATTGTCGGCATTTTTGAGCCAGTTCGTCGCCTTTGTCCGTGGATAAACGAAATGCGCGGGTATTGGTATTTTCCCGGCTAATGCTAATCACTTGCGTATTCATGTCAAAAAATTCACGCAACACGCTCTGAAATTTTTCTAATTTGGCATGTTCTTCCTCTGTTGTGACAAGTTGCCCGAAGGTCGCTAATAAATTTTCGATTTTGGTTTTGAAGGCATTAATGCTCTCTGCATGTTTATCCATCGCCTCAACCGTGGATTCAAGAATCAAACTTTTTTCTTGTTGATAGACCGCGACCACATTTTGCATGATATTGGCCGAGAGCATCGCTTTGGTCGAAGCATTCTTAACGCCATTCGCGGCTTCCTGATTCAAGCGGCCATTGAGCTGCACCAACTGATTTAAGGAAGTCCCTGCTTGTTCGTAATACTCACGCCCTTTCGTCGCTGCCATCCATCGGGCAGTCGCCGACATCTGACCGGTGCTGTCTAACCGCATGATTTTATCGCTGTTATAGATAAAAATTTTATATGTTTTTTCAAAGGCGTTTAAATAGGAAAGTCCTTCTGGCGAGATGTCTTGTTTTAATGTATTTATGATATCACTAACGGACGCAATGTATGTCTGGCGCTGTTGCTCATAGGCCTCTTTTTGCTGCTGATCCTCATCAATGATAAAATCCCGTTCCGCACGTTGAATGAGCAGCAGATTATGTTCCAGCTGGTTGACAAGCGATACTCTGGCTGAAGCTTTTTTTGCTGTTTCCGTATAGGTCGAAATCTCCTGATCATTCAGGGCAATAATCTCTTGTAAAATCTGTTCACACTGTTGATAGGTTCGTTGTCCCTCGCTTCCCGAAAGCTCGCGGGCCTTGACATTGGAATTGATCTGCGCCAGATCAATTACTTCCTTACTCAGATCGAAGTAGTGTTGTAAGGCTTCTGCAAATTGATCTAAGAGTGTACTCTCCGATTCAGCAGTAATACTCCGCAAACGTTCATACTTTGACTGTATGGTAGTTTTGGTATCATTAATGAATTGGGCATAACGGTTCTTGGCTTCCTGGGTTTCTTCAAGAATCACTTTTTTTTCAGCCCCCAGGATTTCTTCTAACTTCCGACTTAATTCGTCGCTCAATTTCACTTTTTCTACAGACACATCCACGATGACATTTAAGCGGTCTTTCATAGTGCGGAGTTTTTGAATTCCAAACACAGAAACAACTGCCATCAGGAGCAAAATACATGTGAATCCTATGCTTAATTGTGATTTTACAGTTAATTTCACGGGTTATACCTCATTAATGTTTATCTGATAGAGATCTATTAGAGATCTATCAGCATTGATACTGCAATGGCTTTTGGAATATTTTGCCGGGTCAGTTTGGTACTCTATCAAATAGAGCAAATCCAAAATATGAATGCCAAGAAGGGTAAATCTTTATAATTTTATTACAGGGAGCAGACATGCCAGAATTTGTCAAACGAATCTTTCAAAAAAAGACCTGCCAAAGAAAAATTTTTTTACCTGGATGAAGTTTTTCCCGCATCGGAGTTTGTGTTATTCCTGTTACTCTACACCAATACCCTGTTCCCTCGGTATTTTCGCCGGAATATAGTTTTTTTGAGAAAATTTATTGACTGTTCTTCCAGGTACTTTCACATGTTGATAGAGTCATAACTGTTTATGAATATTATAAGTTTGTAAAGAGCAGAAATCAGGTTTTTTTGAAGAACCTGGTTTCTTGTCCGGTTTATCTTCATAAATTTATCTGATCTCAATATGAAGGAGGGACGCTATGAGTTTTGGATTTGGTCTGGTAGGCTTAGGGTTGATTGCAGATTTTCAGGCAAAGGCGATTCAGGCCATGACGAATGGGAAATTGGTAGCCTGTTATTCACGAAGTCAAAAGAAAGCGGATGAGTTCGGCCAAAAATACGGATGCCAGGGGTATGCTGACATGACGCAGTTTCTGGCGCATCCCGGGCTTGAGATTGTCAGCATTTGTACACCTTCCGGTGCGCACCTTGAGCCGGCATTACAAGCGGCCGAGGCCGGAAAGCACCTCGTCATTGAAAAGCCCTTAGAAATTACGCTTGAACGCTGTGATCAAATCATTCGCGTGTGTGAAAAGCATCAGGTTAAACTGGCCGGGATTTTTCAATCGCGCTTTTCGGAGATTGTGCACGTGATTAAGCAGAATCTTGAACAAGGCCGGTTTGGAAGGTTGGTGCTTGGCGATGCCTATGTGAAATGGTATCGAAGCCAGCAATATTACGATGAAGGCGGATGGCACGGCACGCTGAAATTTGACGGCGGCGGCGCGTTGATGAATCAATCTATTCACGCCATTGATTTGTTGCAATGGTTGATGGGACCCGTGGAATCTGTCAGTGCCTTTGCTGGTACGCTTGGCCATGAGCGCATTGAAGTTGAAGACGCGGCTGTTGCTGCGTTGCGTTTTAAAAACGGAGCCCTGGGAGTCATTGAAGGCACAACAGCTATCTATCCGGGATTTATGAAAAAGATTGAAATCTGTGGTACGCGGGGAAGCGTCGTGCTAGAAGAAGATATTCTGAAAACCTGGAGCTTTGCTGAAAAGCAGGAGCAAGATGCAACCCTTTTGGAAAAATTTGGCACGAAGACAAAAATCGGCGGCGGCGCAGCTGACCCGGCCGCAATTAGTTTTCAGGGACATCAGCGCCAATTTGAAGACTTTGTTGAGGCGATTGAAACCGACCGGCAACCCTTAATCAATGGGGTTGAAGCTCGAAAGGCGGTAGAAATTATTTTGGCAATCTACCAGAGTGCTTGCGAAGGCAGACCCATCGCCCTTCCGCTTTAAAAACGAAATCCGATAACACAGGGGGAATACAACGAATGTTTACAAGATTCAAAGCGACTCGAGAACAAAAAAAACTACTCAAAGCGATTAAAAAAAATCCTGATGATTCGAGCGCCCTGGCCCAGTTGGGGTGGAATGCGTATGCAGAACACGATGAGGATGAAGCCAGTCGCTATTTCACCAGAGCGATTGAGGCGCGATCAGAAGCTTTTGCCGCCACTGACGCCCTGTACGGCCTGGCGTTAATTGACCTCGAACATAAACGCTATGCTGAAGCGCGGGAAATGCTGCGCCAGATTATTAAAGACTCCCCCGATTTTCAACGCCGGGCTGAGGTGCACCTGGCCCTTGGCCAGGCGAATGAATGGCTCTGGCGCACTTCTTCATGGAAAAATGAGAAGGAAAAGGCTGAATCCGATCTGTTGCAACGTGCTCGCGATCATTACCAGCAGGCCCTTGAGCGCAAAACCGAACAGCGCGACAGCGCCAATTTTTTTCTGGGAAAATTGTTGTATGACAGTCAGCAACAGGAAGAGGCCATTTCTTATTTACAACAGGTCAGTAACTCCACAATGCTCGATCAGGTAGAAGCATGTGAGGCGAATGCCTTGTTAGGCAGATATTTTTGGACAGTGAAACAGGACGCGGCCAAAGGCCGTGAGTTTTTGGAAATGGCGCTGAAAAAAAATCCGAAACAGAATCTTCTGGCCGATATCCAGCGACAACTTGGGGATATTGCGTATGCGCAAACAGATGATGATCTGGCGACCCAATGCTATGAACAGGCGTTGACCGCCTATAAGGATGTGCAGACAGAAGAGGTGCTTGAGACGCTGGTCAATCTGAGTGAACTTAAATATCGCCATCACTGGCTAAAAGCCGCCATTGATTATGCCGAACGAGGACTTCAGATTCCTACAGAATCGAAAACTATTCCCCCAAGGTTACTCAAAATTTTAGCGCAAAGCTATGCCGGCATCAAAGATTATGTGAACGCGGCAGCATACGAGCAGCAATACTTTCAATCAACCAAAGACCCGGATGAAAAAGCCGCAAGCCTTCTCCGACTGGGCGTAAACTATGAACTCCAGGAACAGGTGAAAGACGCTGTAGATGCCTACCGCAAGGGCCTGAAATTCGCCAAACGCAATTTAGAAGCGAGTAAATTGAATGCGGCCCTGGGCCGTTTGTATCTGCACGATGGACGGTTTAATCAGGCGATTAATCACATTAAAGAAGCGGTTGAGAAAGCTGAAGAAGACAAGGCCCACGCCGCCGCAGTTTATCGTTTGCTGGGGGAATGCCATACCGCTCGCAAAGAAACTGAAAAGGCGATTGAAGCGTATGGCAAGATTCTCGTTGATTTTCCGGAGACTGGAGAAGAGCCTGTCGCTCGTGAAGCGCTCAAGGATTTCCGTAAGCAATTCAAAAAAGAACTTCAGGAGATCGAACGTGCTCAAAAACAAGAAGATGCTGACTTGCAGGTGAAAGCTGGCGATGCGGAGGAAGTCGAACGCTTGTTGGAATTGATTGATGAAATTCTTGATGAAAAAGGGTTCTTTGAGCGTTTGAAAGAAGGTCTGGCGAAAACCCATCTCAGCTTTGTCGCCCGGATTGAAGAATTGCTTGCTAAAAGCACCGACGTCGATGATGAACTGATCGAAAACCTGGAGGAAGCTCTGATTCTTTCCGATATTGGCGTGGCGACCTCCCAATGTATCATCGAACACCTTCAGGAAAGCGTTGAACGTAAGGAACTTCAAGATCCGCGTCAGATCAAATTTTATCTCAAGCGCGAGGTGCAAGCTATTTTGCAAGGCAGCGAAAAACGCTTAGATATTGAACGTGAAAAACCGTTTGTCATTTTGGTGATAGGCGTGAACGGGACGGGTAAGACTACCACGATTGGGAAAATGGCGAGTAAGTTCAAGGCTATGGGGAAAAATGTGTTGCTTGTCGCAGGCGACACGTTCCGGGCGGCGGCGATTGAACAATTAGAAATCTGGGGCGAACGCGCCGGATGCGAAGTCCTCAAACACACTTCAGGGGCTGATCCGTCTGCTGTGATGTTCGATGCGATTCAGGCCGCCAAATCCCGCAATGTGGATGTCGTGATTGCCGATACCGCCGGACGCTTGCACACGAAAAAAAATCTGATGGAAGAATTGAAAAAGATGGTGCGGGTGATCGCGCGCGAACTACCAGGCGCACCGCATGAAACCCTGATGGTGGTAGATGCCACAACCGGCCAGAATGCCATTTCACAGGCGCAATTGTTTCATGAAGGCGTGGGATTGTCCGGTTTGATTCTCACGAAACTTGATGGTACCGCGAAAGGCGGGATTATTGTCGGCATTGCCAATGATCTCAACCTGCCCGTGACCTATATCGGTATCGGTGAAAAGGTCGAGGACTTACGCGAATTTCACGCCAAAGAATTCGTTGATGCGCTCTTTGAAGATTAAATTCCCAAGAGGAAAAGAAACCGGGTTTTTTCAAAAAACCCGGTTTCTTATAATGAGATCACATCTTGTAACTCGTACACCTGCACTTCCTGTTCCTTGCCTTTGATTTTGACGGGTTCGAGTTTTTGCACTTCAGCGACATGTTTAATCGCCTGATAAGTGCTCTCACTGATCAGAATTTGTCCTCCGCTGGCAATAGCTTGCAGGCGGGCGGCCAGATTGACATTATCGCCAATGGCGGTATATTCCAGACGTTTTTCAGAACCTACATTGCCAACAACTGCATCGCCACTGTTAATGCCGATGCCGATTTTGATGAGCGGCTGCTGCTGTTCATGCTGTCTCTGATTGAATTCTTCAAGCGTGTGCTGCATTGCCAACGCAGTACACGCGGCGCGAACAGCGTGATCGGGTTGGTCAATCGGCGCACCGAAAATACACATGATCCCATCTCCCAAAAACTTATCGAGCATCCCTTCATACTGATAAATGATGTCGATCATCTCAGAAAAATAGGCGTTTAAGATCGAGACGACCTGCGTTGGTTCAAGCTGTTCAGTCATCGAGGTAAACCCACGAATATCAGAAAACAAGATCGACACGTTGCGTTTTTCGCCGTGTAGCGTGAGATTACCTGAACTGACGATATTCTCAACCACTTGTTTCGCCACATACCGGGAAAACATGGTCTTCAATGTTGAATACTGGCGGGCTTCGGAAAGATCGTGAAGCACAATGAGCACTCCCATTTCGGAATCGTCAGCGTCGCGTAAGGTCGAACTCATCAGGGCGAGCGGCGCGCGTATCCCGTCTTTACGCAGGAAGTCAATTTCGCGGTAAATGGGAGAATCCCAGGTTTTGATCGCCTGAATAACGGTGTCATTCATCTCGTCGTTTCCCGGGTAGCCAAAAAAGACGCTGGCGTAAGATTTTCCGATTGCTAACTGGCTGTCGATTCCGAGAATATGGGATGCAGCCTGATTAAAAGCGGTAATTTTCCCCTGAAAATCAAGACTGATGACCCCATTATTCATGCTTTGCAAAATCCGCTCATAGCGGAGGCGCGAGCGATCTAACTCTGAAGAGATTTGAGACTGATTCAACAAATTTTCTACTGTCAACAGCAAATCCTGTTTATCCCAGGGTTTTTCAATGTAGCGTTGCAGGCCGGCATGATTAATGCAGTAAGTGACGTCTTCCAGCCCGGCCTGGCCAGTCAGGAGCACGTTGATGACCCGTTTGTCGCGTTGGTAGATGTGTTCGAGCACGTATTGGCCGAGCATATCGGGCATCAATTGATCACACAGGACCAGAATCACCCGGCTATTCATCTTATAAATTTCATCGAAAAATTGCAACGCTTCATGTCCGCTTTCCGCGCACTCAATCTCATAAGACGGTTTGAAGCATTCCGACAGTTGGGTATAGAGCGACTCTAAGATGGTCGGTTCATCATCGATACACAGAATATACTGCTGTTTCGTGTTTTGATAGTTCTGCATGACCTTTCAGGTACTGGCGATTTCTTCTTCCGCAATCACATCAATCAGCTTGCCTTTATCAAGACAGAAAACTTTCTTACGGATTTTTTTGATCAGATCAACATCGTGAGTCGCAACAACAACCGTGGAACCCTGGCGGTGCAGATCTTCAAACACGTGCATAATTTCTAATGAAATCTCCGGATCAAGGTTGCCGGTAGGTTCATCTGCCAGAAGAATCGGAGGGTTATTGATGATGGCCCTGGCAATGGCGACGCGTTGTTGTTCGCCGCCGGAAAGGCGCAGGGGAAACATATCGCGCTTGTTTTTCAATCCCAGGTATTGCAACACATGCATGATGCGCTGATTCATTTCCCGTTTAGGGGTGCCAAGCACTTCAAGCGCGAAAGCCACGTTTTCAAAAACGGTTTTTTGAGGGAGCAGCTTAAAATCCTGAAACACCACGCCGATATTGCGCCGCAAAAACGGAATGCTGTGGCGTTGCAGCCGGGCAATATTAAAATTGTTCACCAGGACGGATCCTTTGGTCGGCAGTTCTGCCCGAAAAATCAGACGGAGTAACGTGGTTTTCCCGGCCCCGCTCTTCCCGGTAATAAAGACAAATTCCCCTTTTGTGATACGCATTGTGATTCCCTCAAGCGCAGGGACATCGCCATGATATATTTTGGAAACATTAAATAACTGAATCATAGGGGATAATTTTTAGTAGTCCTTCCCAATATTGTCAAGAATCTCATGTACCATAAGTCATATATTTCCAATCGAGAAATCTCGCAACCATTTTTTTTCGCCAGAAAAATAGTTTTGATTCTTCCATTTTATCCTCTCATAAAATAAGCCGTTTTCAGGCTGTCAATGAAAATCCTTGAAAAATAATTGAAAGCGAGAATATCACATCTCGATTTTGCAAGCGGCGTCAGTACGAATCTCAACTATGAACGGCCTTCTACACGATTGAAGACACTTGTCTCTGATGGAAAGTTTCACATGTGGCGTTGATGAAATTCTCATAAATTTCTTGACAACAATCAGAGGCATTTTGTATGACACTATATTGGTGATGTTCTGTAATATTTCTTTAAGGTTTACCTGATGAATGTGCTGAAGACAGACTTTCGAAGTCTGGTAGATGGAGGGAATCCTAATCTGGCAGGTAAACTTTGAAAGAACAGAAGAATAATTTTTATAAACCTGGTATTTGAATACATCATTATAATTTCGGATTGTCATATAGGCGCTAGTGAGTGTATGACAACCTTCAATGTCAAAAAAGTATGGCAACAATACATATCAGCATCAACGGCAAAGCGATTGAGGCGAAGCCAGGGATGACAATCTTGGAGGCCGCGAATGAGGCCAATATCCATATTCCGACCCTGTGTTATCATCCCAGCCTTCCGCCTGATGGCGCGTGTCGTGTCTGTTTGGTTCAGGTGAAAGGGTCGCCGACTCTCCAAACATCCTGTACATTTCCGGTGAGTGAAGGCATGGAAGTGTTTACTGATGTGCCTGAAGTCAAGTTAGCTCGCAGAACGGTGGTGGAATTGCTGTTGGCCGATCACCCGTTAGATTGCATGACCTGCGAAAGCGCCGGGGCCTGTGAACTGCAAGACCTGGCTTATGAAATGAATATCGAACGGTCGCCATTTCCGCCCTCAGCAGAACCCCGTCCGGTTGATCCGGATCCGAATCCAATGATTCGTTGGGATATGAATAAATGCGTACTCTGCCGCCGTTGCGTACGCGCCTGTCACCACATTACCGGAGCGGATATTTTAACGGTGTCAGAGCGCGGATTTCCGGCCACCATTTCGACCGCCTTTGGCGAGACGCTCGAAGCATCGGCGTGTGAATTCTGCGGGCAGTGCGTGGAATTTTGTCCGGTCAACGCCATTTCGGAAAAGCTTCCACGTCATAAAGCGCGCGAATGGGAAATCAAAAAGGTGCGGACTACCTGCGCCTACTGCGGCTGCGGGTGTAATTTAGAACTGCATGTGAAAGACAATGAAGTCGTGAAAGTGCGCACCTATTTCGGCGCAGAAGCGAATGAAGGCGCGACGTGCGTGAAAGGACGTTTCGGGTATCAATATCTCAATCATCCGGATCGCCTCACCACTCCGCTGATTCGCAAAAATGGCGAACTGGTTGAATCTACCTGGGATGAAGCTCTGGATTTCGTGGCAACCCAATTTGGTCAAATTAAGGAGAAACACGGCGCAGATGCATTAGCTGTCCTGACCTCCGCGCGCTGTACCAACGAGGAAAACTATGTGGTACAAAAATTCGCGCGGGCGGTGTTGGGCACAAATAATGTTGACCACTGCGCGCGTCTCTGACACTCCGCTACCGTGACCGGTCTGGCCACAGCGTTTGGAAGCGGAGCAATGACAAATTACACCGCTGATTTTGAAAATAGTAAAGCGTTCTTTATTATCGGGTCAAACACCCTTGAACAACACCCGATTATCGCCTATAAAGTGCGCAAAGTAGTGCGGGAAAAAGGGGCAAAACTGGTTATTGTTGACCCGCGCGAAGTCCCATTGGCGAAAATCGCGGATATGCACCTGAAAATCAAACCGGGTTCGAATATTGCCATTTTGAATGGTTTGATGAAGGTGATTCTGGATGAAGACCTGTGGGATAAAGCTTACGTGCAAGAGCGCACCGAAGGCTTTGACGAATTGAAGGCCATGTTGGATAAAGTGACGCCGGCATGGGTGGAAGAAATCACCGGCGTGTCGTGGCAGCAGGTGCAGGAAGCCGCGCGCATGATCGCCGTGAACAAACCCTGCGCTTTGATCTATTGCATGGGGATCACGCAGCATATCACCGGGCATCAGAATGTGCTCTCGTGCGCCAATCTGCAAATGTTACTTGGCAATGTCGGCGTCCCGGGCGGCGGCGTGAATCCGTTGCGTGGGCAGAATAATGTGCAAGGCGCGTGTGACATGGGCGGATTGCCGAATGTATTCACCGGCTATCAAGTGGTAATTAACGCTGATATTCGCAAGAAATTCGAACAAGCCTGGGGCGTGGAAGCCTTACCTGCCAACGTCGGTTTGACCGTGACGGAAATGGTGGGCGGCGCCGGTAAGAAAATCAAAGGTTTGTATGTCGTCGGAGAAAACCCGATGGTGAGCGATCCTGACCTGAACCACGTCAAAGACAGCCTCGAAAAACTTGATATTCTAGTGGTGCAGGATATGTTTCTAACCGAAACCGCGCAACTGGCAGATGTGGTGTTGCCAGCGGCCTCGTTTGCAGAAAAGGACGGCACATTTTCCAATACCGAGCGTCGGGTGCAGCGCGTGCGTAAAGCGATTGACCCGCCGGGCCAGGCGCGTTCCGACTGGGAAATTGTTTGTGATTTAGCTACCAGGATGGGTTATCCGATGCACTATGCGCATCCGTCTGACATTATGGATGAGATCGCCAGCGTTACCCCGAGTTACGCTGGAATTAGCTATGATCGGTTGGAAAAGGATGGCATCCAGTGGCCCTGCCCGACCAAGGATCATCCGGGCACGAAAATTCTGCACGTGGGCAAATTCTCCCGCGGCCTGGGTAAATTCAGCGCAGTCGAATACCTGCCGCCGAGCGAACAGCCGGATCAAGAGTATCCGCTCATCTTCACAACCGGCCGCAGTTTGTTCCAGTATCACACCGGAACAATGACGCGGCGTTCGGCTGGCATCAATACGCTTGCGCCGGAAGCGACGGTCGAAATCCATCCGGAAGACGCCAACAAATACGGCATTGCCGATGGCGATAAGGTCAAGGTCAGTTCACGGCGCGGACAGGTAGTTGCGCAAGCCTCAGTGGGGCAGAAACCGCTGGTCGGATCGCCGATCCCAGGCGTCGTCTTTATGACGTTCCATTATGCTGAAGCGTCAGCGAACTTCCTGACCAGCCCGAAAGTTGATCCGATTGCGAAAATTCCTGAATTCAAAGCCTGTGCTGTCAAAGTTGAGAAATTTGCAGTATAAGGGAGTAGAAATCTCTTACTAAAGGCGTCATGGCATTCATGACGCCTTTTTTTGCCTATGAAAATAATACCATTTAAACTCGAACGATTTTTTGCACAGTATGAATTCAATGTGCCCTATCTGCTCTGTTGTTCAGACTGCGAATCCCTTACGGTGCAGGAGCTTTTGGAACTTGAACCCGGCGCACAAGAGCAGTTGCAACGCCTCTGGCTCGGCTACACCGAATCTACCGGTCATCCCGAACTGCGCCAGGAAATTGCGCGATTGTATGCGCGCATCAGCCCTGAGCAAGTCTTAGTTCACGCCGGGGCCGAAGAAGCGATTTTCAATTTCATGAATGTCATGCTTGAGCGCGGCGATCATGTAATTGTGCATGACCCGTGCTACCAGTCATTGCGCGATGTCGCCGCAGCCATCGGCTGCGAAGTCACCAAATGGACCGGACAGGAACAGGATCGCTGGGAACTTGATTTGGAGTTTCTGCGCCGGCAGATCAAGCGTAATACCAGAGCGATCATCATGAATTGCCCGCACAATCCGACCGGCTATCTTATGGACCTTCAGAAATTTCAGCAAGTGATCCAGCTTGCCCGAGAGCGCAATCTGCTGCTATTTTCGGATGAAGTCTATCGCGGCCTGGAATATAACCAGGACGATCAACTCCCGGCCGCCTGCGATCTGTATGAAAATGCCGTCTCCTTAGGCGTCATGTCGAAAACCTACGGATTAGCCGGCTTGCGCATCGGGTGGATCGCGACGCAAAACCAGGAAATCTACGCCAGCATGGCCGGGTTTAAGGATTATACCTCGATTTGCAGCAGTGCTCCCAGCGAATTGCTTGCCACAATCGCATTACGTCACAGAGATCACCTGGTGCAACAGAATCGCGCTATCATCATGAACAACCTGCATCAGTTGAATAATTTTTTCTATACCCATCACGATCTGTTTGATTGGATTGCGCCAGAAGCCGGACCGATTGCGTTTCCACGCCTGAAAACTGACCAGGATATCGAAGCGTTTTGTCTGGATATTGCCCGGAAAAAAGGCGTGTTGCTGCTTCCCGGCAACTATTACGATTTTGGCAACAAGCATTTCCGCATCGGCTTCGGACGGAAAAATATGCCGGAGGCCCTGGAACACTTTGAGGAATATCTTCAAGAAATGTAGAACGAAATTGTATTTCGTTTCTCTATGCGTTGTTTCGGGAATTTCGAAGACTCATTCCCGAAACAACAAACAACAAAGATCAATGTACCCATACGTTACCGTAATTGGCGGCGTCAATCTGGACATCAAAGGCTGTCCCCTGGGACAATTGACGGCTGCGACCTCAAATTCGGGCAAAGTGCATACCTCCGCCGGAGGCGTGGGGCGCAATATTGCACATAATCTGGCTTTGCTCGGCGTCCCGGTGTATTTACTTGCTGCCGTCGGGAATGACAGCTTTGGCGCGCAGATTTTGGCTGAAACCAGAGAGGCTGGCGTTCAGGTGGATTATATGCAGGTGATCGCAGGACAGCAGACCGGAATCTATCTCGCTGTGCTCGATCATGTGCACGATCTGTCCGTAGCAATTGCTGATATGGACGTCACCGCATCTATTAATCAAGACTATCTTGAGCAGCAGCGCGGCCTGATTCAACAGAGCCGTGTTGTCGTCTTAGAAACGAATCTCAGCACAGAGGCGCTGCGGACAGCGATTAAACTCTGTCGGCAGGCGCAGATTCCTTATCTGATCGAACCGGTTTCCGTTGAAAAGGCCCGAAAAATTCATGCCATTTCAGGAAATGTGGACACGATTACGCCCAACACATCAGAATTAGAAGCCCTGTCAGGGCGCAAGTTCGCAACTATGGAGAGCCTTCCGGCAGTTTGCGCCGAATTACAGGGACGATTTCGACATCTGTTGGTGACGCTGGGTGCGCAAGGGGTCTATCATTATGACGCCTCAGCACAATGTGGCCAACACTATGCGGCCTTCCCGACCCGTGTGCTTGACGCCAATGGCGCGGGAGATGCGTTTGTGGCCGGTTTTGTCAGCGGAATTTTTCATGAATACCAGATTGATCGCTGCATTCGTCTGGGCATGGCTGCCGCTCATTTCACGCTTCAGTCCATTGATACTGTGAATAATGAATTAACTTTTGAACGCTGTTTAACTTTAATTTGATTATCAGGAACACTAAGTACTTTGACAAAATGACCGTCTCATGTTTGCCCCAGAGACCCAGAGCTCGCAGAGAAGAGATGAAATGAATCTCTGTGTTCTCTGTGTCTCTGTGGCAAAAAACATGCAGATAATTTTGTCCAACTACTTATGAACAGTATGAACGTATACATCCAATGTTCAGACACTGTAAAGCAGGCCATTGAGGCTAAATTGCCGCTTGTTGCGTTAGAATCAACCATAATTTCGCACGGTATGCCCTACCCTGAAAACATTGAAACCGCGCAAGCGGTTGAGGAGCTTATCATGCAAGAAGGCGCGATTCCGGCCACGATTGCTATTATTGCAGGAAAAATTACTGTGGGTCTCACTACTGAGCAAATGGAATTTCTGGCAATTGAGAAAAATATCGTGAAAGCCAGTCGCCGTGATTTGCCGGTGATTCTGACCAAGAAGTTGCATGCCTCAACCACCGTCGCTGCCACCATGATTTGCGCGCGTCTCGCCGGAATCGAAGTATTTGTGACCGGCGGTATCGGCGGCGTGCATCGCGGCGCAGAGCATTCCTTTGATATTTCTGCAGATTTGCAAGAATTGGCGACTACCAATGTGGCTGTGGTTTCGGCCGGGGCCAAAGCGATTCTCGATCTGCCCCTGACAATGGAATATCTGGAGACTCAGGGTGTGCCGGTGCTGGGTTATCAAACCGATGAGTTTCCGGCTTTTTACACCCGAACCAGCGGCATTCCGGTCAATTATCGCGTTGATACGCCCGCCGAAATCGCCCGGATTCTATGCGCCAAATGGGATTTGGGCTTAGATGGCGGCGTGATCATCGGCAATCCGATCCCGGAAGAATATTCGATGGATCCTGTGACAATGAATACCGCCATTGAAATAGCCCTCAAACAAGCCGATGAATGTGGCGTCAAAGGCAAAGAGGTGACTCCCTTTTTGCTGGATAAGATCAAGGAATTGACCAGCGGTGAAAGCCTGGCCGCCAATATCGCTCTCATCAAAAACAACGCCTTGCTCGGGGCCAGAATTGCGCGGGAGTTAAATTCCATGAAGAGAGATAAGCAAGAAGGCTTTTGACGACTTTTTTTTGCTTATGAAGGATGAAGGTATAGCGAAGAATTGTAAATCCGCTTCCTGGCATGGAGAATTGTGCTGTATCTGGGCGAGTAAAAATTTCCTTGACTTTTCCTTTCTTCCTAAAAAGCGTGCCTCCAACTATCAGACACAACTGATTGATATTACTACATCATTTCCTGAGTTTTTACGAGTTCAGGAGTACAAAGCAGCCTTTGCGCAATGTGCAACGGCTGCTTTGTACTCCTATGAAACTACAAGGATTTTGTGTAGGAAGGATTCCTGGCGGCGAATTGGTCGGCGTAACACCGAACCCTGCCTCCGAGAATCCTTCCTACACAAAATCCTTGTAGTTTCATCATGCCGGACGAGCGTCCGCTCATGTGAACTCCTTTGAAAATGTAGCGCGAAACTCCAGTTTCGCGCACCAGTGAGACTGCCGCGAAACTGGAGTTTCGCGGGACATCTCTCATTTTCAGTGCCGGGTGAGCGTCAGCTCATGACCTCTCCTAAAATTACTGAAACAGCGCATTGTTGGTACCGGGGAGAATCGAAAGAAAATATGGATTATTCTAAGAAGCTGTTTTAAAAGTTTGCAGGTGAGGAGTGCGAAAGCTCTGCTTTCGCTGTCAAAGCAGAGCTTTGACACTCCTGTTCACCTCTCTCGAAATGCCCGTTGCATGGACTTTTAAAACAGCTTCTAAGGAACAAGAAATTATATGAAACATTACATGGCTCTTGTTTTGATATGTATTGGTATGTTTGCTCTGGTGGGATGTAATGGGCAACCTGAGAAAAACGACGAACAGGGAAACCGACAGGAAAACAATGCGCTTGCCGAAATATCCGACTTTGTAGAACAACATGGACTGACTGAGAACATTGATCTTCTGGAAACTTTCTATATTCACCAGCAAAAAGAGACATCAATCCTGCGTTTTCGAATTGATGCGAATCCGGACTCATATCTGCTGCATGGCTGGACGATGCCTGAATCCAGATTTACATGGGCAGTTGGGGATAGAAGCAGGGTATTGTTTTATCGCTATGATATAGAACATGATGTTGAAGTAGAAATTACGTGTAGGTCTATTGCTTCAATCGAAAATTTGTCTCAGATAACTGGGGTGTTTGTGAATGACAACAGTATTGGAACATTCACCCCTAACCATGAGAATTTCCAGCACTTCACATTAACGATTCCTGCCCAGGCCCTCCGATCGGGAGAGAATATTATAGAATTCCGTTTTACTTATACAACAAAACCGAGCGATATTCATCCAAATTCAGCAGATAGTCGTCATTTAGCGGCAGCTTTTCAAAAAATAAGCTTTCAAAGTAAACAGCAAAATGTGTATGCGCATGAAGCTACGCAAACCATTGATTTCCGGCAGGAAGCGCATCCGGAAACCTTTTTGCTTTCCGGGTGGCAAGCCCCTGAAAAGGACCGTACCTGGGCCATGTCAAGAAACAGTCAGGTGCGGTTTTATACCTATCCCCCTCCCAAAAACCTCAGTTTGAAGGTAGTGTGCGTGGCGATCCCCTCAGAAACTCACGAGAAACAAATAGTTAGAGTCCACTTAAATAATACCCCTATCGGAACATTTACGGTCAATACCAACGATTTTAAGGAATATACCCTGAAATTGCCGGCCCAATTCCTCCGTTTTGGTGAAAATTTTCTGGAGTTTGCCTTTGCTTATACCTCAAAAGTATATCGCGTCATCCCGGATTCAAAAGATAATCGGAATCTTTCAGTCGCGTTCCGGCAGATCATGTTCAAGAATAATTCCCCTACAGATACAGATAACTTGACTGATGGAAAGGTCATCATTCAACGAGCTGATTCGACCATCAGCGCCATTCAAAGCCTGCCTCATCTATTTGAGCTTGAGCTTGACTATGTCAGCATGAAGGGCGCAGCGCCTCGAGTTCGTCTGCTCCGCGACCAGCAGGAGGCTATCGAGATTGAACTCCCTCCGAACGAGCAGACCTATCGGCAAAGCTTTCAACTTGACCAGCCAGCCATGTACAAAATTCAACTAATCACGGAAGGCGATTCAGAAAGCTACACCCGCTGGAAGCGTGTTACTGCCCATGTTTCCTCTCAGAATACAGGATTTCAAAAAGCGGAAACGCGCAGCTTTGTGAGGAGTTCCAAGCCGGATATCCTTGTCTATGTGGTTGATACCCTTAGAGCTGACCATGTCGGCTGTTATGGGTATGAACGCAATACCACTCCCAATATCGATCGTTTCGCGCAAGAAAGTGCGATTTTTACCAATGCCTATGCGGCAGATTCCTGGACCAAAGCCAGCGCAGCGACAATTGTGAGCGGACTCTTGCCTAAACATCATGAAACCGTAACCAAAAAGGATAAGCTCCCCGATCGCATTGTGACCCTGGCCGAGATGCTCAAGGAAAATGGCTATTATACGATTGGCTTCACTGCGAATGGGAATTTTGGCAACGTCTTCGGCTTCTCGCAAGGCTTTGATGAATTTAGACGCTTCGTTGATCGTCAGCCGGTGACTCTCTCAATCATGTCGGATGTGTTGAATAAAAGCATCATCCCGTTTCTGCAAGAATACGCTACGGTAAAGGATCGGAAGCCGCTATTCTTGATGATCTGGACGATGGATCCGCATGATCCTTATACCCCGGACGAAAGTGTCAAAAATCTGTTTGATATTGACCAATACGAGCCAATTAATACCTATGATGAGAAATTTTTGTGGAAAATCCAGGCCGGCATCCTCCAACCAACCTCATCACAAATTGAGTATATTAAAACCCGCTACGATCAGGAAGTCTATTTTAACGATCGAACGTTTGGAGAACTTCTGGATACTATGAAATCGGTAGGGCTCTATGACAATGCTTTCATTCTTTTTACTGCGGATCATGGCGAGGAATTTTGGGATCACGGCGGCGTGGGACATGGGCGAACCCTTTATAATGATCAGGTAAAAATCCCATTCATTATAAAAGCCACTCAGATTCCAGCAGGTTCCTATTCCAGATTGGTTCAGCATATTGATGTTTATCCGACTATCCTCGACATAATCGGAGGGGAAGAACCATATCCCCTTGATGGCATATCGCTGCTCCACACTCCAAATCCTGAACGAACGCTGTTCCTTGAAGAAGATTTTGATAGCAATGTGCTGACAGCCTCAGTAAATCCTGAGAAAAAAATCATTTTCAATCGTCAATTTCATCGTCCTGGGGTGGCGGAACCTGTGCCCGCCTTTGAAGTGTTTAATTTCAATGATATTGACGAACAGAACAACCTTGGATTGAATACACTGAACGATGAATTTCGCTTTCATGAATTATTCTTCTTTATTAACAAGGAGAACACCCTGAATTTTGAGCATACAGAAGCAGAGATTCCTCCTGAACTCGACGAACAGTTGAGAGATTTGGGGTATGTGAAATAAGAGCGGAACTACGAACCTGGCGTCTTCAATAAAGCTGACAGTGCATTGGTTACATCCAGTCGGCAAGACAGGAGCAAGGAGTGGGGGGGATAGCCTGCTGTATTATAGTACTTGAGGCAGTTGCGAGAGCTGCGTGAGAATAACATCCGGTTTCAAATCTGAACACCTGAGATCATTTTCGCGCAGCCGCAATGAGCGTTGATCTCCGGCAAATAAAGCGGTTTTCAGTCCGAGTTGCGCGGCCGGCCAGATGTCATTCAACAGGTCATTCCCCACATATAACGCTTCTTCAGGCGCAATGCCGTATTGACGGAGTTGTTCAACTACTCCCAGAAATAAGGTTGTCGCTGGTTTGGCCTCCTGATATTGAAACGACCAGGCGCATAAATCAGCATCAAATCCGAGATCGGAATGGGAATGGCCTAAAAACGCCGGGAAAAGTAATAAGGTATAAAATTGAGCATTCGACACAATTCCCAAAAGTATTGGCATATCTCTGAGCGTTTGCAGGGTTTCGCGTAAATCCGGCATGGGCCAGACCGGATTGACCCGGCATTCATATTCCACGCTGACCCGGCTGATTGTTTCGTCGGTGATCTCGCCTTCGAGTAAATCCTCTACCTGAAGCGTAACTAATACCGTGTGCCACTCCTCCCGAATATCCACTTCTGGCGAGGTTTTGCCCTCTAATCGCCGTTGGGCATGAGTCTGTTGAATGGCCTCTAAAAGCAGTTGCGTACCTCGTTCGCTGGCTTTTTCCAGATTTTCGGTAAAATCCGCATATTGCAGTGCTTCCGCCAGCGCACGGCTATTACTCATTTCTCTGGCAATGCTGATATCGCCGGTTTTGGAAATGAACAGCGTACCATAGACATCAAATAACAAGGCTCGAATATTTTGCAATTTCGGGAGCTTTTCAGCAATCCGGGTCGGCTGCGGCTCCATGAAAACGCTGAGTTCCTGAATACGTTTGATCAGAAGTTGATCTCTGGTGTTGTACATCGTCTTGGTTCTGTAAAAACCGGGTTTCTTCAAGAAATCCGATTTTTTGGATTTTGCTGGGTTCCTTATGTTCGTAATAAACAAAATCGTTCCGGGGCCAGAAATTGAGTGAGAAGCGCGTCGGCGTTGATGTCGTTCAGCGTCTCCGGCTCAGAATCGGCCACGGTCTGATAGAGTTGCATCAGGCGTTTGCCGTAAATGTCGAGATTAAAATGCTCCAGCACCGCCTGTCGGTTTTGCCTGATCATTGCGGGATCAGGCTCAGAGACGCAGAGCGTTGGTGGCTGAATTTCCTGCCTTGCCGCAGGAGCGTTCACCAGATATTGAATGACAAATTGTTGCAAAGATTCATTCAATTTGCCAAAATCCACAGACTTGTCATGAATCGCTTCCGCAACAGCCCGCTCAATATCGTCATTACTGGCCGTGCGACCGTAAGCCTGATACACGTGCTTGACACTCAGCGTTATTTCTTGAATGAATTGATCCTTCCCAACCCACGCCAGCGGAACATCAAGACGTGCATAGAGCGCGGACAAATTCACGCCGGCTTCTTCAATGGCTGTTGTCACTTCCGGTAAGTTGCGTCCAAGCAATGGGCGGCCAGCCAGCCAGGGTTCCAGGAACGCCAGGCCAAAGCCTTCAGCCACGCTGGTGCTGACTAGCGCATGAGCAGACGCGAACAACGAATTGAAATCGCCCTGCCACTGATCGGCAAAGTCAAATTTGACCGGCAGATTCAGAGATTGCGCAAAGGCGACCCACTGCTCATAAATGGGTTTCGCAAGCGGATTTTGAGGGGCGAGGGTCAGAGCAAACAGATTCTCTGACTCTGCCAGGGCAGCCCACAGCAAAAATTCCCCAATATTTTTGCGCCGGATCGCCCGTCCGGGATAAAGATAGAGTTTTTCCGAAATATTCTGCCTCTGGGGTAAATCACCAGGTGAAAGATTTTCGGTTGCAATCGCATTCGGAAGATAATGGAGCTGTTCCCGACAAGCTCCGGCAGCCTGCAAAAATCGGAGATCCCGTTGATTCAGCAACGCATAATGAATATGATGGCCTTGCGGATAAAGTTGCATCCCCAACAGTTGCGCACTTCCGAAATGTTCACGCAAGAGTGAATAGTTTTCGGGACGACCATCTTCGGCAAAATCATGGGGCTGCAAGAGTAAGAGCTGTCCCTCTTGCGCAAGTAATGCGCTAAGCTCCGGCAAAATGACATTCTTGCCTAACGCATGATTGTGGATATGCCAGACATCCGGTAAGCCGCCCAGTACATTTCTGGCTTTCTGGTGAAGTTCTTTGAGAACGTCCCGGGCTGACGGATAGGTTTTGGAGGGCTGCATGTATTCTAAGGCTTCTACAATCGCATGGTTCGGTACTGGCATTGTTGGCGAAGGCGATTCGCTGGTAAATACAATGAATTGCAGCGAACTTTTTTCCAACGCTTTCAGGGTGTTTTGAATGACCTTTGTGACTCCCCCGGGACGAAGATGATAATGAATAATGGCAATACGCATAATGAAAATCTCTGAATTTTGAATTTTTAATAAATAACAAAGAATATAGATTTCACAAAGAGTGAATCTCGTCAAGCAAAAATCATGCGCGGCATGTAACATGCTCTTCAACCTGGGAAATCTGCGACATCTGTAGTTGACAATAGTTCGGACAGTTTTCGTGTGCCCCCCCTTTATCCCCCCGTAAACGGGGGGAAATTGAACATCCCCCTCTCGTATGCGCTTCCCCCCGCTTGCGGGGGGATTGAGGGGGGTGGAATCAAAACTGTCCGAAGTATT
>DF820466.1:69839-212006 GCA_000739535.1 Candidatus Vecturithrix granuli
CTCGTATGCGCTTCCCCCCGCTTGCGGGGGGATTGAGGGGGGTGGAATCAAAACTGTCCGAAGTATTGTAGTTTATACTCTTTCTGGTATCTTTAATGTACTTGACACAATTTGCTGTGATCTCATAGATGTCCTTGTGCGTTATGACAATTGAAGTGCAGTAGTTCTGCGAGAGATGCCAGCGTTACAATCGCGGTTATCTCTCCTCTCATATATGAGGACAAACAGATGGAACGTCAAGTGATAGCAGTTGAACAATTTCTGGTGAGTGCGCATACACTCTGGTCAAAGCGATGGCTTTTACTCACATCCGGAGATTTTGCGAAACATCATTTTAACAGCATGACCGTCGGTTGGGGCAGTTTTGGCACAATGTGGGCAAGACCTTTTGCTCAGATTGTGGTGCGTCCGACCCGTTATACCTTTGAATTTATGGAACAGTATGACACATTTACGTTGTGCGCTTTTCCGTCAGCCTATCAAAGAGCATTACAGATTACCGGCTCAAAATCAGGGCGCGCTGGAGACAAAATCAAAGCAGCAGGCCTGACCCCTATGGCTGCTTCGCAGATCGCGGCCCCTGGATTCGCTGAGGCGGAATTGATTATTGAGTGTCGCAAGATGTATTGGGACGACTTGAACCCGGCTCAATTTCTTGATCCCGAGATCGAGAACAATTATCCATTGAAAGATTATCACCGCATCTATTTTGGCGAAATTCTGTCGATTTCAGGCGTAAAGTCGTATTGTATGTAATCCGTTGACATTCCTAAAAATTTACATCCCGATCCACGGCAGGGTTGTTAAGTTTTTGTCAGAAATGGCGTCTCGACTTCGCTCGACGCCCGGGTTTCCGCTCATCGAGCGAAGTCGAGATGAAGAGGAGGCGTAGAACTTAACAGCCCTGCCGATCCAGGAAGCATGGAAACAGAAATTCTTCAAGGTTTGTAGTTCTCGCTTTAGCGAGTTTTTTCACCTGAAAGGAGTCGAAGACGAGCTTTGACGCTCCTCCGAGTTTACTGCGTTTCTCCCATGACTTGTACATAGACCCGACGAGTGCGCGGCCTGTTATCATGATCGATAAGAATGATCTGCTGCCAGGTGCCCAGGATCGCTGCACCATCCACCACCGGCAGCGTGATCGCCGGTCCCATAAACGTGGCGCGGAGATGAGAAAAACCGTTATCATCGCCCCAGGTCTGAGAATGTAAGCTGTGTAATGTCCTGGGGATCCATTTTTCCAATTCATTCTGAAGGTCTTTCACCAGGGCTGGTTCATATTCAATCGTACTAATGGAGACCGTAGAGCCAATGGCCGAGACGGTCACAATGCCATGCGTAATTCCTGACTTGTTAATAATTGACTGAACCTGATCCGTTATATTTTTCACATCTGAAAACCCTTGCATCTTAAAGCTGATTTCCTGTCCAATAACCATACATTTTTCTCCCCTGAAAATGTAGCGCGAAACTCCAGTTTCGCGCATTGTTGACAGCCGCGAAACTGGAGTTTCGCGGTACATCGTATGTTCATTGTGTCGGGTGAGCCTTAGCTCATGACAACTCCTTGAATTCATGTCGAACGATCAGAATAAGTACTCTGGTATCTCTGTCGAATTTGAGGAAAAAGTCAAATAGATTTTTTGAAAATACCCTTTTATGTTGTTCCTATTCAACCAGATTTTCAGAAATAAAGTCTTATTGCATAGACGTTGACTTCTGGATAAAAAGTTGTGATATATGAGAGAGAAAATGCCTTGCCGAGAAGAAAAAAACTTGACTTAATCATCCCGATTTGTTTGAGTTCTGAGGGTGAATGTGTGTCCATCTGACCAGACCTGTCTGGAACATGCCAGGCAGAACAAGCGAGTGTTAAGGAGATCGAGGGGAAAATCCTATGAAAAACGCACAGGTGCTGATTGTTGAAGATAGTAAAACGATGCAGCAATTCCTCCGCAATTTGTTGGAAAGCGAACATTACCATGTTGTGCTGGCAAATGATGGAGAAACCGGTTTAGAACTGTTTCAACAAGGCATTGTTGCAGGCAAACCCTTCGATATTGTCATGACCGATGTGGTCATGCCCGGCATGAGCGGTTTGGACTTATTAGGAAAGGTGAAAGCACTGAACCGCGATACCATTGTAGTGGTTCTGACAAGCGACGCCAATGTCGAAACAGCAATTGAAGCCCTGAATTTAGGAGCAAACAATTTTTTACATAAACCACCAAACTCGGAAGAAATTCTGAATGTGCTGTGGCGAGCCGCGAAACAGCGCGAAATTTTTCTCGAAAATGAAGAATTGAACCCATTTACAGAACGTACCATTCATATCGAAATTCCCAGCCAATTAAAATTTATTAAAGGCATTTCGCACAATATTATTGCTGATGCGAAATTGATGGGATACGACGAAGTCGATCTGTATGATAAAATTCCAGTGACGATTGATGAAGCCGTCACCAATGCCATCAAACATGGGAATAAATTTCAGGAAGATAAAAAGGTCTATATTGACATTCAGATCAACACTGAACGGATCAAAATCGTGGTAGCCGACGAAGGGGCAGGATTTGATGTCACATCTGTTCCGGATCCGACCGATCCCATGAATTTCCTGAAACCGAGCGGTCGCGGCATTCTTTTTATGTCAATTGGTATGGATGAGATCAGATATAACCAGAAAGGGAACGTATTAACATTAATTAAATATCGAATATCCCCAAAGAAAGTCGAATGAACAGAGTCTTTTGTAGGAGGGAAAGGAGCAAAAGAATGGCGCATTATCTTGTGACGGGTGGAGCAGGATTTATCGGATCGAATGTGGTTCGTCAATTATTGCAGGATCAGCAGAAGGTACGAGTTTTCGATAATTTTTTGACCGGTAAGCGTGAAAATTTAACAGAAATCATGCCTGACATTGATCTGATAGAAGGCGATTTACGTAATTTTGACGCCGTGAAACAGGCATGTCAGGGGATCGATTATATTTTACATATCGGCGCGTTGCCTTCGGTGCCGCGCTCAGTCGCCGACCCGATCTTATCCAACGATATTAATATCAATGGAACATTACATGTGCTAGAAGCGGCCAGACAACAGCATATCAAACGAGTTGTGTTCAGTTCATCTTCCTCAGTCTATGGCGATACGCCCACCCTGCCCAAGCATGAAGACATGGCGTTTCAGCCCCTTTCGCCTTATGCCGCGCATAAAGTCAGCGGGGAATTGTATTGTCGCGTGTATTATAACATTTATCGACTTGAAACTGTGTGTCTGCGGTATTTTAATGTGTTTGGTCCGCGCCAGGATCCGGCCTCGCACTATGCGGCGGTGGTGCCCAAATTTATTGCGGCCTTGCAGCAAGGAAAACAGCCTGTCATTTACGGCGATGGGAATCAATCCAGAGATTTTACCTTTATTAAAAATGTGGTTGCGGCAAATATAGCCGCTGCCGTCGCGCCTGAGGCGGCGGGCGAGGCTATCAATATTGCCTGCGGTGCGCGGATTACGGTCAATGAATTGGCCCAAAGAATCGGTTTTTTGTTAGGAAAAGAGGTTCACCCACAATATGAGCCTCTGCGGGCTGGCGATGTTAAACATTCGTTAGCTGATATTAGCAAAGCCCAACGCCTCTTAAATTATGTTCCCATGACGGATATTGATTTCGGATTGCAGCAAACCATCGAATTTTTTACAGCCAGGTAAGTATGTCTTTCATCTCATCTGTTTCTCCGGCAGGAATGGTCATTACCGATCTGGACGGAACACTCCTTCGTTCAGATCGAACCTTTAGTCCGGCGAATCTTGCCACGCTGCAATATCTAGAGGAATGTTACATTTTGCGAGTGATTGCCACCGGAAGGTCCCTCTATTCATTGCGTAAAGTGGTCCCAGAAAATTTTCCGATCGACTATGTTATTTTTTCATCAGGTGCAGGAATTATTGACTGGCGAACTCAGCAACTGCTCATCGCCCATCATCTCTCCTTACAAGAAGTGACATCAGCCCTGAATCTGCTGATGGAGCATCAGCTTGATTTTATGCTCCATCACCCTATTCCTGACAATCATCATTTCTGGTATTACTCCACCGGCCGGGAGAACCCCGATTTTTTCCGTCGCTATGAACTCTATCGGGATTTCGCCGCTCCGTTTCATCCTACCGGGATGCCCGTTCCGGAAAAAGCCTGTCAATTTGTGGCAATTGTGTCGTTTCCGGAGGCATTTTCACAATATATCATTGTTCGCGAGCAGTTGCCTGGCTTGAAAGTGATTCGAGCTACATCTCCGCTTGATAGCGCCTCGATCTGGATCGAGATTTTTCCGCAAACCGTATCCAAAGCTCTGGCAAGTGCCTGGCTTGCCGACCAGTTTCAACTTCCGTATTCGAAGATTCTCGCCTTAGGCAATGATTACAATGATCTCGACCTGCTCCAATGGGCAGAACACAGTGTGGTTGTTGCGAACGCGCCTACAGATCTAAAAGCCTTGTATCGCACTGTGCGATCAAATGATCAGGATGGTTTCACTCAGGCGGTTGAAATGTGGATGAATCATTGACAAATTCTCTTTGCGCCTCAATCTTACTTTCAACACATTTATCACCATTCTTAAAAACCAGGTTTTTTCGAAAAACCTGGTTTTTAGCACAAAAGGAGAAATTTTATAATGACGACAATACAACAGCCGATGTCACAAAATACCCTCCGAGCACTGATTCGGAAAATTCCCAAAACGGATTTGCATTTACACCTTGATGGGTCAATCCGTCTGGAAACCATTGCCGAGATCGGCCAGAAAGAAGGGATTGATCTGCCCAGTTATACCGCTGACGGCTTAAATGAAATGGTCTTTAAAGAACAGTACGCCAATTTAGAAGAATATTTGAAAACTTTTAGCTATTCCTGCGCCGTGATGCAAAAGCCCGAATATCTCGAACGCATTGCGTATGAACTCGCGCTGGATAATCAAGCCGAAGGCGTACGCTACATTGAAGTCCGTTTCGCGCCGCAGCTCCATGTCAATAAAACCATGAATATGAAAGAAGTTCTGCAACATGTGAATAATGGTCTGCGTCGGGCGCAGCAGGATTTTAACCGACAGCCTCAAATCAGAAGCGGCGAAGAACCGCCGTTTGCTTATGGCATCATCGTGTGCGCCATGCGTTCGTTTAATCAACATTTATCGCAGTATTACGAACAGTTTATCAATACCCACTCCTATTCCGACATGAAAAGCATCCGTAAGATGGCTTCATCTGAACTGGCACAGGGAGCGGTGCGGATTCGAGATGAAGAGGGGATACCGATTGTCGGATTTGATCTGGCAGGGGCGGAAAAAGGATACCCGGCCAGGGATCACTGGCGTGCTTTTCAATATGCCCATGAAAATTTCATGGCCAAAACCGTCCATGCCGGCGAAGCGTACGGCGCGCCGTCAATCTTTCAGGCGATTACTGAACTGCACGCCGACCGGCTCGGACATGGATATTACTTATTTGATACGGAAAAAATTGAAGATGATCTGACTGTTGATAAAGAACGCTATATTGAAAAATTGTGCGAATACATTGCGCAGCACCGGATTACCATTGAAGTCTGCCTGACCAGTAATATGCAAACCAACCCCACGATTGGGACATTGGAAAATCATGCGTTCAAATATATGTTAGCGCGCGAGCTGAGCACAACGTTTTGTACTGATAACCGCACTGTGAGCAAAACCTCTGTCACCAATGAAATTATGCTGGCTTTGCGACACTTTAAACTCACGCCGGAACAATTAAAAAATCCGATTATCTATGGTTTCAAACGCTGCTTTTTCCCGGATACCTATGGCAACAAGCGCAAGTACGTCAGAACCTGCATTGACTATTACGAAAAATTGATGGATGGCGTCACCTTTGAGAATGTTGCGTGGGAATAAACCAGGGCAATTGGGAAAATCGGGTTTCTTTATTTCTACTTTGTTAAATTCGAAAGGCGCTCCATCTCACAGCCCTGAAAGGGCGTCATCTGTCAGCATCGGGTGAAGATGGGATCGTGGCGTCGTTCGCCTTGAGCCCTGTAAGGGCGTCATCTCCGCATGCTGCCGGGATGCCGCATCCCCGAATATCCCGCCCTTTCAGGGCTGTGAGCGCGGTGCGCCATGAGGCCATCGGGCGTCACCCGATGCTGACAGATGTTGCCCTTTCAGGGCAACATGCCATGTTTTCGAATCTAACAAAGTCGTATTATGAAGGTTAAATAATTAATCTGGTAATTTCACCCAGGTATGCACCCCCCCTGCCCCCTCCTCAACAAGGAGGGGGATATCGCCCTGCCCCCTCCTTGTTGAGGAGGGGGCAGGGGGGGGTGAAGAGAGTCGGGAATGACTAAAATAATTATTTAATGTTCTTGAAGAAACCCGGTTTCTTTCAATTGGTGAACGTTGCGATGACAGACGCCCCAATTGCCGCCAATTCTTGAATTTGTGAATGACGCGCAGCAGCATCCGGCAGAAAACGCACACCTTTTTCTGCTCCTTTGGCTTGCAAATATTGGTGCGCCACAGCCACACACGCCCCCTCCCAGAAGATGCTGAGCAGTTCATCGCTTAAGGGAACATTGCGCTTACAATGCGGCAGCAGAGGCAGCCAGACCGCATCATTATGCTCGGTGCCCGCGCCAACGGCAATCCCGTATGCGCGCAGTGTTTTGACATACAGGGTCAATGTGTCCAGGTTATTGCGCGTCGGAATGACTTCCGCCGCCGGGATTTTGCGCTCTAAAAGATGTTCAACCAATACCTCCGGCGGCCCCTCAAACGGCGAAATCGACGGCGCGCCGTCAATCAATGCCGGATACGACACATACCCCCCCAGCCCCAGAATCAATTGCGCGGCCTCTTCAGGGCTGACAAAGCATTCGTCAACGTAGGCGGCGCGTCCCTGTTTGAGCAGATAGGTGCGCAGGTCATTTTGTACTTTGACGACATCTTCGGCTTCAATCGCATTCTGCACGCCATATAGTTGCTGAAGCCAGGCTGCGCGGTCTTTTTCAGGAATGTGTTCCCAGATGGCTTGCTGCAAAGCCTGCACTAAGTGTCGTTCCTGTAAAAAAACGGTGTGCACTGGCACGCGCTTCTCTTCCGCGACGGTCTGCGCAATGACATCATACTGCAAGCGAATTTCGCACTGCCCCAGGAAATCTATCTGATTGAGTCTGTCAATCATCTGCTCAATCCGTTGGGCATCCCCGCTGCGAATTTTTTGCCAAATCACGAGCGTTGCGTCATCAAGATCATCGAAGCGGGTTAAGCCTTTGCCACAGATATAGAGTTTGCCCGGATTCTTCGGGTCATTAGTTAAAATTCCCCCGGCTTGTAACGCCTCATCCATGGTCAGTACTTCAACGCCAAATACTGGTATTATTCCGGCTTTTACGGCAGCCTGAGCAAAAGTGGTATAGATGGTGTGATCATAGTAATTACTCGCCCCTAACACGACAATTTGTTCCTGCTTTGCATGGGCAATGGCATCGTCAATACTCTGAATCGAACCGAAATTCGGCGGCAGATGGACGTGAAGATTGGTATAGAGCGGTTGATTTAACGCAGGTTCTGAATATAACGCCGCCTTTTCCGGCAGCCTTCCAAAAATTTCGTGTACTGTGTTTCCTACATTCATAACGTCGTGTACCGGGACAGGAATTTGTAGGACTGTTGTTTTGCCCTGAAAGGGCTGAATATATTAGCCCAGGGTTATCACCCTGGGAGAGAAGGATACCCCCGCCCTCCCTTCCTGGGAGGGGTAAGGGGTGGGTTGTCGAATGTGGCGATACGCGTTCGGTCCAAGAACCCACCCCTCCCCTCCCAGGAGGGAATCGGTCGCCTTCGGCGATATGAGGTGATGAAAACCCATACCTATCAGCATATCCCCAGGGTATTGTCCTGGGCTAATATCTCTAGTGCAGCGTTTCGGAAATAAATACACACTGGTAGCCCCGCCCTACGTGGCGGGTTTATCGGCGTCATTCACGCCACGTAGTAGTAGTCATTCCCGCCACGTAGGGCGGGGCTACCAGGTTTATTTCATTGTGTACTTATTTCCGAAAGTATGTANTCCCGCCACGTAGGGCGGGGCTACCAGGTTTATTTCATTGTGTACTTATTTCCGAAAGTATGTACTAGCCCCTTCGGGGTAAAAATCACTCCTGCACATTTCTGTCTCAGAGCTGTAGTATTACCCCTTATACCTGAGTTGTTCGCGAAATCCGAGTAAAAACCTTTCAGCTTCTGTCGACCAGAGTCCTTTATGTTGTGCGACAAGCGGGGCCAGGCCGCGATAAAGCTCGCCGAGCACACCCTCAGTTTCCGCGCCCAACCGTTCTAAATCAGCAATGGCGACGAGCGGCATGTCAAATTCATTATAGATCAGTTTTTTACCGCCCGGAATGTTCGGCAGGTGTAAAATTGTCTCAGCCGCTGCCGTAATTCCGCCAATGTGCGTAATCATGGCCGACGGATTAATTTTGCCTTCGGACATCAACTGCAAAGCTTCGCGCATATCATCCGTATTGCCGCCTGAGGTGCCCAGGATTTTATGATAGTTGTAATGCACATCATAAATATTCAGTTTGGCAGAAAGCGAGGTATCGGTAGGTCCGGCAAAGAAATTCAATGTCCCTTCAAAACCGAGAATCTGCTGTCCCTGTTCAAAAACGGCCGGAATGGGAGCAAACACAAACACATCATCTATCAGATGGCCGTTGGTCAAGTCTTTGATATGTTGCAGGAGATTCTCTTTGAGTGAATTGATGAACACCAGGTTGACCCCGCTTGCTTCAGAGACTTCCCTGGGAAACAATTCCTGAGCACGGGCCAGTCGCGCGTCATCAATATCGGTCACCACCAGTAAACGGGGCTGGCGCGGACCATGTAAGGCATAATCAATCATCCCCAGTCCCATTGGGCCGCATCCGGCTAACAAAGCCATATTTCCGCCTTCAACAATCCCCATGAGATGTTGATACGTTCCGGGTTTGACATGATAATGCGCCCGAACTGCTCCGATAATGCACGACATAGGTTCCGCCAGCGAGGCTTTAAAAAATGCATCGCCGGAATAGGGCAGCAAGCACCCCTGTTCCAGCACATCCTTTGGCACAATGGCGTATGTGGCATTACCGCCGATGTACTGGTAAGAATATCCGGGGGCCGAGAGCACGCCCACCGGCGCCTGTTCATAGTTGATGGCGGGTTGAATGCCATATAATTGTCCGACTTCCCAGACTCCGCGATATTTTTCCCCCACTTCCACAATGCGTCCCGCAAATTCATGTCCCACAATTGTGGGATGCTCAGCCACGTCATCCGGCACGCGTTTATGACGCGCGCCCTGTTTCGCGGCTTTGTACGAAGACATGCAAATACTGTCAGTCACAATATCAACCAGAATTTCATCCGGTTGAATTGGCGGTAATTCAAACGTTTCAAGGCGTAAATCCTGCTCGCCGTAAATCCGTAATGCTGTTGTTTTCATAAATGAAGAGGCGAAAGGCGATCGGAAATAGAACACTGATGTGACTGATTGGACTGATCTCCACTGATTTTTCGGGAAGAGCGACGCGCGCCCCCCACATCGTGATCACGATCGCGAGTCCGGTACTGAATTCGTTGCGAAATCAGGATACATCAGTCTCATCAGTCCAATCAGTGTTCTATTTCTGATAATGTCTAATATTTAGTTTTCGCCTTTTGCCTTTTGCCTTTTGCCTTTAACCCCTGCCCCACCAGGCGTTTAAGGTCTGATTGATCAAAGGATCCATAATATACGAGCTGCACAATACGACAATTCTGGCAACTTCTTCAGGGGTGCCGACTTTGCCCATCGGGAGTTGTTTGGAGTAATATTCGATCACCGCACGTTTATCATCGTCTTTTTGCGTCGGATCATACGTCAATCCAAGACTGTCGGCGTAAGAGCGGAAATCCCAACCCGGCGTTGGCGCAATGCCAAAGCGGGGACAAATTGCAAAAATATTCTGGTGTCCATGTTCTTTTGAAATCGCCTGACCTAACATTTCCAGCCCGACTTTGGTGGTGCTGTACAGCGTCATTCCTGCGCTGGCGTGATCTGCGGAACTGGAACTCATCATGATAATCCGGCCAAATTGTTTGCCGCCATAACGTTCGTCTGCCATATACGGAATACAGGCCTGGGACGCATAAATCGCCCCGCGCAGGTTAATTGTCATCATTTTTTCCCAAAATGCGTCGTCAATCTCTAACACATTCCGCCGTTGAATTAAGCCGGCGTTGTTCACTAATACATCGATCCGTCCGAACTCAGCGATTGCGGTTTGCGCCATCTGCTCAACAGAAGACTTTCTGGTGACATCGGTCTGAATGGCGACACTGCGACTGGCCGGGTAGGTCTGCGATACACGCTGAGCCAGTTCCTGCGCTGCGTTAATTGCAACATCGGCGATCACGGTATAGACGCCTTCACGTGCATATTCTTCTGCAATCGCGCTGCCAAATCCACCCGCGCCGCCGGTGATAATAGCCACTCGTCCCTTTAATTTCAAATCCATACTCTGGGGTACCTCCTGAATTTCCTGAAAATCAATGTCTCTGTTTAATACGTTCTATGACAACCTCAATATCGTCAAGAGGTTTTCTTGTCACATTTTTTCTTGACAGGTTTAGAAAAATTTTTCAGCAGCTTACATAACGACAGGAATGAAGAATACGCAAGAATTTTTTTGTGAGGACTTACAGGAATGATGACTTATGTTTCAATGTTGACGTATAGTGCGGAAGGCGTAAAAGGCATTAGCGCGGCCCGCACAGCCGAAGCCAAAGAAGCCATTAAACGCGCTGGCGGAAAATACATCGCCGGCTACGATCTGCTGGGGATGTATGATGCGATGATTATTGCCGAATATCCTGATCCCAAAGCCGCCTTAAAAGCCAGTATGGAACTGAATAAACTAATCGGCGTCTCCTCTCGAACCATGCTCGCCCTGCCAATTAATGACGACGATGAAGACGTGGTGTGCCTCCTCTAGCCAAACAGCGCAGCAAAACGAGAAAAACCGAGTTTTTGAAGAAACAGGGAACTGGCAAGGGTAGGTCTGTTCGCTGCGAAGCAGTGCATTCCCCTCCCCAGGAGGCAGGGCTGTTAAGTTCTGTGGGTGTTTGTCATCTCGACTTCGCTCGATGACCGGAACATCGTACGTCGAGCGAAGTCGAGACGGTATGCTTTGCGAGAACTTAACAGCCCTACTCCCAGGAGGGGGGAATCCGGCTGCTTCACCCAATACCTACACCTGTCAGCCGAACGGGAAGGGTGAGGTCAAAAGCCGTATTGAAAATTTTTACAAATGTTTTTAGGTAGATGCCTCCTGGTCATTCCACAGCAGGGTGTTCCCCTTTTTTCATCCGGCCCCATTCTTTCACGCTCAGCACTCGTCCATGCAAGGCGCGACGGCGTAAACTTTCAAGGAGCAGATTGTAAGCCGATCCCTGATACGACGAAAGAATATAATTGACGACTCTGCCAGCAATCGAAATCTCATCCTGACAGACCGGGGCGTCAGGATCTTCCATGACTTCGATCACCTCGCGCAGTGCCTCAAAAGATGTCACATCCCCGACAAAAATATCAGAGTGCTGTTCGGCATCGTGATGTTTGCGCAAACAATAGAGCAAGGTCTGTCCCTGGCCATACAACTTGCTCGTTTCGAACTCCGGAAAACAAATCACGGCTTTCACAACGGTCTGCGCGAGAATCTGGTTGCGTAAGGTCGCACTAAGTAAACGATGCTCATGAAACATTTCATTTGGCAGCAGCAGCAGAATTTTCCCCCCGGGTTTGGCCAGTAACAAAGTCTTTCGCAGAAAACGCGTGGGTTTATCGCCTGTTGACGGAGGATTTCCGATTACAAGATCATAGACGCCGCTTCCGATCTGTTTACTGTTAAGCGCATCATCGTGGTGGATCACGATTTCCGGAAATCCCTGAATTGCCAGGTTGAGATCCGCAGTGCGACAGGCAAATCGGTCAATATCAACGCCGGTCAACTGCTGCTGTTTGCAAAACCGGATAATGGGCAGCCAGCGGGCGACAGCATCGTCCAGAGGAAAATCAAAATATTCACGTTCTTCTTCATTGATCTGGATAAAATAAAATTGACCTGTCCGTAATTCATATTGCAGTGCGAAATCCCGCTCGGTCCATTCGGCTTCTTGCAGCGCATTATCGAGGGTTTCCAGAATTTGTAATAGAAAACCGCCAGTCCCGCAGCATGGATCAATCACTTTATCCGTTAATGATGGTTCCGCAAAATAGACCAGGAATTTCAGCAAATCCGTGTGCGTCAACACGCGCTCTTTGGCAGGATTCACAAAATGATCCAGCACAAATTGCCGGAAAAGCTCCTCTTTGTTTTCAGCGCTCACCAATTGATCAATAATGTCAACATTATACACAATCCCTTCGGTATGAAAGGCATCCTGAAGAAATTCAACTACTTTGCTCCGTAACGTTTCGGCATACTCATCTATAGGGCCAATGGCTTCTTCTTCAGCTTCTTCTGATTCCTCTTCAAGCTCTTCCTTGCCTTCTGTAATCGCTTCACGGGATTCTTCTTCCTGAATAACAGGCAGTGCCTGGGCCTGTTCTGCTATAGTCGCTTCTTCGGCTTCAATAAATTCAGGTGCCTGCTCTGGCGTCGCCTCAGCCTGTGGAACAAATTCCTGGTCTATGACAGACAGGTCTTGTCCCTCAATCCTTACTTCTGGCTGCGCAAACACGCCAGGGCTTGCAACCTCCGGAGTCATTGCTCCTGCTGCCTGAGAGAGTAACGCTGCTTCGAACGATGGAAAAATTTGCGGCGCTTCCGGTTGCTCAAATTCCGGTTGTACTTCAAGTGAGATTGGTGGAACAGCCTGTTCTTGAGCCTCTTTCGCCTCCAGCTTTTGGATTTGATGGAATTTGACCCGGGAGCGCAAATCCCAGAGTCCATCTTCAAGGACAAAGCGCGGATCTTGCGCGAGTTTTTCATCAACATCAGTTGAACTCGCCGGAATATTCAGAACAGAGGCGGTTAATTCATTTGGTTCCAATGCTTTATCAACTTTGAGCAGATATTGATAAAGGCGATCAATCTGCGATGGGCGCAGTTTGGTCTTCTGTTCCACAAAACGCTGTAGCACCCACTTTTTCTCTTTTTGCACAAAGCGTTCATCCAACATGGGGATAAAAATGGCGGAATCTTTGTCAATCCTGAATTCCCCGACCACTTTATTAATAATGTCTTTTTCTGTCAGTCCGGCTTTGTTGCGCATTAAAATGGAACGCGCATAGTCGTTAATCACGACCCATTCACTCAGAATCCAATATTTGCCTCCTTCCAGGTCGGCAAAACGCGCATCATTTTTTAAGTCTAACTTCACATTGATATTGCCCGCAATATGTTTCACTTTGGCAATGCGGTTGAGTATCTGGCGTTCACTCAGCGGCGCTTTATACTTCCGAAACACTTCATACACCGCATCATTGACTTTATTACCTTCCGTGAGCTTCCAGATATTCTTGCCTGCCTCAACTTCATGAAAACTGGGATTACTTCGTAAAATCGGTTCGACATAGCGGTCTTTAATCTGCTCATAAGATTGATCTTTGAGCATGTATTCATGTACTTCTTCAACCAGTTCCTCAACGTTTGATGTTTCGTGTAAAAAGAGTGTCCGTTTGAGTAACGCTAATAAACTATACGAAGGTCCGGAACTTTGTTGATTTTTCTTTGTCATAGAGTTCTCCCCTCCACTAATTATCCCATTGAATGATTCCGTAGGCGCTGATTTTTCCTCGACGCGGTTCTTGATGCGCCGTAACTCCGCTGGGTTGTTCGTCTAAATGTCGCGCTGCATGGGCCTCCCAACAACCCGGATGAATATAGGTTTTACACAAGGAACACCAATAAATATACATTCCTTCGGGAAATCTGGTTCCCTGGCATTGGCCGCACGTATATTGTACAGGACTCATAGATATTTGCCTCAAGATGGTGTTAAATTAAAATAATCACTTCTTCTGTTTCAGGCCTAAAAAGTCCAGAAAATTCTTTACGATTCAAAATCTTTCTTTTTTGACTGCTCATAATCTGATGTGTTGAATTCGTCAAGCATTGAGTGCAATTTTCGACAAATTCTTTTGAAGAATGAAAAGAAATGTGCAAATTTTTGCAGAGCTTATGCACGGAGATTCGTATTGACCTCCCCTCCGGCCCCCAGGGCTGTTAAGCCCTGTTCTGGCGATCAATCGCCAGTCTCAAAGCTGAAGGACGCTGAAGCGCCCTCTGGAATTCAGCAGCGGGCTTCAGCCTGCTTCGGCTTTGAGACCGGCCATTGATGGTTGGGCGGACGGGGCGTCAGCACCCAATACCTACCTTTGTCAAGGCAGGGCTGTTAAGTTCTACGGATGATTGTCATCTCGACTTCGCTCGATGACCGGAGCACGGATGATTGTCATCTCGACTTCGCTCGATGACCGGAGCACGGATGATTGTCATCTCGACTTCGCTCGATGACCGGAGCACGGATGATTGTCATCTCGACTTCGCTCGATGACCGGAGCACGGATGATTGTCATCTCGACTTCGCTCGATGACCGGAGCACGGATGATTGTCATCTCGACTTCGCTCGATGACCGGAGCACGGATGATTGTCATCTCGACTTCGCTNGTGTGGAGGGGGTGCTGGCCGAACCGATATCTCCTCTATACGGAGTAGCGGTCGCGGCCCTAGGCAACCTCGCAGGTCCGTTAATCATAATGTTGATGGTATTGGCCTGTGTCCTGCTCATCCAAATCGGCTACTCCGCCGGCGCGAGGGCCCTTCACTCGATGTCGATGGAGGGTAACCTGCCTCGTTGGTTCGCCAAGACCAACCGCAAGGGGGAGCCTATGAGGGCCATCTCCTTGATCGCCGTCTTCAACATGCTCCTCCTGGTCATAATACAGGGGAATCCCGTGGCCATCCTGGCGATGTCAGCCATAGGTTATGTGTTCGTGTTCGCTATTGCCCTATTCGCCTATGTCAAGGCGAAGAGGGACCCCGACCTAGCTTCTATGGATAGGCCATACAAGGCGCCCCGTGGTTGGGTGTGGGTCGCGCTTGTCTTAGGTATCCTGCAGATACCAATGCTGCTTGTTGGAGCCATCTACATCAACAATCTTGAGTATGGCATTATTCCAACAGGAGTTGGCCTCGGTGTCCTCGCCATGTATATTCCGCTATGGTTGTACTCTCAGCGCGAGGGTGAGAAGCATCACAGGGTTGACGGACAGCTCACCAATCGCGAGGTAGAAATGGATTGATCTGCCTTTGTTCCTCACCTCAATTTTTTTCTCCTGTATCATGCCCACTGTCGTTTCTCCTTCGATAAAAGCAAAGTTACGCAAATAGAAAAACTGACAGATAGCAATTACTACTTTCCGCCCTGATTATTAGGTTCCATTTGTAATGGCTCTGATGAAAAAAGGCCGAAGAGAGGCCCTGCGAACCCTGGCACGAGAATGGTGGGATGAAAAGAAGACACTTAGGCGGTTCTTCGGCATCTTACCGTAGATCTCGCCTTGTATACGATGATCGATCATGATGCTGCCATTACCTCGATCACCACAGGCAAATTACCTGAGCCAGGCCGTTATCTTGGGCTCCGACCTCTGTGTCGGTGCCATGTCCTTCTTCTTTGGGTAGCCGAACACAAGGGATGCGATCAACCTGTGGTCCTCCGGAACGTTCAGCTCCTTGAAGACCTCGGGGACGTACCCCAGCGGTGATGCGAACCCTATCCAGCAGCTGCCGATGCCCATCGAATAAGCCGCGAGCATCATGTTCTCCGCCGCCAGAGATCCATCCTCGACCGGTGTGAAGGACTCCGGCGATGAATAGATAAGCACGAGGATGGGCGCGCCGTAGAATATGTCGAACTCCGGCTTCGATAACCTATCGATGTACACCTCGAAGAACCTTTTCTTATCGGGAGCGGCCTGTTCCATGGCCTTCTTCATGTTCTCAACGAACAAGGCCTTGGAGACATCGGAATACTGCTTCTTCTTATCGGCGTTCGTTACGACGGCGAAGCGAAGCGGTTGGGTGTTCGCGCCGTTCGGCGCATGAACTCCCGCCTTGATTATCTCCATGATCTTATCCTCAGAGACCGGCTCGTCGGTATAGGCCCTCACCGACCTCCTTCCATAGATGTTGTCCATGACAGCGTTCATCTTGTCCCCTCCTGCCCAAGGCTGTCTGGAGATCGACGACCTACGTATTTAGGGCATCGCCCGAAGGAGGGCGCCAGGTATCATAGTTCCATTCCAATAACCACCTGCAAGGCTGTTCAACTCCCTTCTCATGAAAGGGATCGTTTGCTTCCATCATTCGCGCTCTGACGATTGTTCATTCTTTTAATTCACCTTCGAACAATTTTGTCAGTGGCTTGATATGGTCGCTAGGGGGATCCCGTACAAAATACCGAAAGCGGCAACCAAATAAGAGGGGGTGTATGAACAAATGTTAAGGAACTTAGTTAAGGAAGCCCATCCCGCCGTTTTCCAAGGAAAACGGCCGACGGGCATGTTCTGGATGGGTGGAAAGGCGTAATTCTAAACGCAACGGCATTAAAATATTGTTGATAATGGCAATTCGGCTTAGGTGGTCGAGGGCTATCCACTCCAGATCCGCCGGAGATGAGGAATCACGGTGTTTCGATCTACGCATCCGCCGGGGCTGCTCCATGCTACCTATGCCGGAGCCAAGCAGCCAGCTATGGTTTCGACGAATGTCGAGATGCTCCTCTCATCAGGGAGCGATAGGTATTTTTCATGACTGTGCAAGAAATTAGAAGTAAGTTTATATAGAAGTGCTATACTTACACTAAACAACTTTAGGTTGTTTACATCTCGTTCATGGGATGTTCGATGCCAAGACAAAAGGAGGTTTACTATGAACAAGACAGACAAGGTATTGCGGGTATCGGAGGCACGCACAAAGGATGCGGGAAGGGGCATCGCCCGAATAGACTCGGCGGTCATGGATGCGATGAAGATAACCGCCGGCGATATCATCGAGATCGAAGGCAAGAAGCGAACGGCCGCGATCGCTTGGCCTGGCCTACCTGAGGACACCAACACCGGGGTCGTGCGCATCGACGGGACCATACGTCGCAACGCTCAGGTGGGCATTGACGACCGGATCGCGATACGCAAGGTCCAGGCTAAGGATGCGAGCAGAGTGACTCTGGCGCCGACCAAACCCCTGCGGATCGTGGGCGGAGAGGAGTACCTTAGGCAAATGTTGGAAGGCCGGGTGCTGGTGAAGGGCGATATTGTGGAGGTCAACACCATCGAAGGCCGTATCGACCTAGTGGTCACCAATTGCTCGCCTGCCGCGGACGCCTTGCTGGTCAAGAGGAACACCGAGTTCGTGATCAGTGAGAAGCAGGTCAGTGAGGTGTCCAACGTGCCCCGTGTCTCCTATGAGGACATAGGTGGACTGGGCGATGAGGTGAGGAAGGTAAGGGAGATGATAGAGCTGCCGCTGCGTCACCCGGAGCTGTTCGAGCGGCTAGGTGTGGAGGCGCCCAAGGGTGTGCTGCTCCATGGTCCTCCCGGGACAGGCAAGACCCTGCTGGTCAAGGCTGTGGCCTCAGAGACCAACGCCAACTTCCTCTCCATCGGCGGCCCGGAGATCATGTCCAAGTACCATGGGGAGAGCGAGGAGCGTCTGCGGGAGATATTCAAGCAGGCCCAGGAGAGCGCCCCCAGCATAATCTTCATCGACGAGATAGATTCCATCGCCCCCAAGCGCGAGGAGGTGACTGGAGAGACGGAGCGCAGGGTCGTCGCCCAGCTGCTGTCCTTAATGGACGGCCTCGAGTCACGCGGCAAGGTCGTGGTGATCGGGGCCACCAATCGCCCCAACGCCATTGATCCGGCCCTGCGCCGGCCAGGACGGTTCGATAGGGAGATCGAGATCGGGGTCCCGGACCGCGACGGGCGCTTGGAGATACTGCAGATCCATACTCGCGGAATGCCGCTGGCAGAGGACGTCGACCTGGAGAAGCTGGCCGACCTGACCCACGGCTACGTGGGTGCGGACCTTTCAGCGCTGTGCAAGGAGGCTGCAATGATATCGCTAAGGCGGATCCTGCCCGAGCTCGACCTTGAGAAAGACACAATCCCCATCGAGATCCTGAACCGGATCATAGTAACTTCCGACGATTTCAAGGTCGCTCTGCGGGAGATGCAGCCCTCGTCCCTGAGGGAGGTGCTCGTGGAAAGGCCGAACATCCGCTGGAGCGACATCGGGGGGCTGGCCGACGCGAAGAGGGCTCTGCAGGAGGCGGTGGAGTGGGCACCATTATACTGTGTGCGCTTGAAAAATCAAAATAGATCGGTCGAAGTCCCTGATGACGCTGTACAATGGCATCAACCATCGCCAGAATATTCTTCTGCTGCTCCGGTGTGGTTTCGGAAACAATGGACAATTCTGCGGGTAAAGATTCCAGATACCAGGGTGAAGACAGGTGCGGCACATGGATCAGGATGACATCTGGCCGTTTTTTTTCAACAATCTGCAAATACCAGAGGGGAAATGCCCCGCTATCGCCCCAGGTGAACAAAATCGCGTTCGGTTGCAGAGACATGAGCACATTTGAGGCGTAATCGTACGCCACGTAATTCCGGCTGCGATCTACCTCGCGCACGTGGCGCAGCATCAGGCTTCCCGGTATCAGGAGGAACATGAGCGACAGGAGCAGCACCAATCCATAGCACAGGATTTTCCAGGGACGCGCCACCCACAGCATCCAGCGCGCAAGTCCCATCAATCCAAGACCGATCAAGACCGCTGTCAACAGGTAGGCCGGGGTATGAAATTCTTCCACCAAAAAAATATTTTCTTCCGGCGGGTCGCTCACGAAAATCGTCAGTAAGATAAAAGCCCCGATTGCGATCAGGAGGGTGAGTGTGGGAATTCGATAGCGGACGATCCCATACAGGAGCCCAAGTATCGCCAATATCACGCCGATGACGCCGAATTCTTGTTGCGGGTGAAACGTGGCAAGCTGCCGGAAAAACAGCGAGGATCTGAGAATATGTACGCTGCGAGCAAAGCCATGCACCTGCCGGTCGGGAATCGGCGATTGTCCGGCCATCACATCGTGTTCAGTCACAGTTTTGTGCCGCAGATCCTGCCATAATCCGATAAAACTTCCGCCGCGGGGCACGTTATTATACCCTTCGCGCGTCACCAGCCATTTGAACTGCTGCCAGCTAGAGGGATTGCCCCAGTTAATCGGCGGATTCTGAGCCGCCCTGATTGGCGGCAAAACGTAGATGGAGAAACCTAACATCAGCCAGACCAGAATCAGGGCCACAGTTTTGGCTTTGAAGAGAATGCGCGGCGTCGTCATCAACACCACAAAACAGGCCGCAAAAAAGAACAACGAAATGGTTTGATGATTGCCAAAACCGATTCCAAAAAGAAATGCAACCAGATACAGCAGCCAGGCTTTGGGAATGCCCTTCCCTTCCCATACCGGAGTTGTGACATTCGTGCCAGAAATGACGTCTCGACTCCGCTCGACATCCGGGTTTTCACTTCGCTCAGCATTCGGATTTCCGTTCACCGAGCGAAGTCGAGATGAGGCGGGTTTATCCTCCTGCCCGACAATTGCTCTCCGCCATCTCAAGAGCAACCAGATAATGGTTCCGCACAAAAACGCATTCAAACTATATACTTCCGCAATCAACGCCTGGCTCCATGGGGTCCGCGCAAACGCAAATATCAGGGCTGCGATCAGGGAGATGATCGGAATAAAGATCTGCTCAGGATCCGGGGTGTTTCGCGAAGATTCCGTGGTTGTCGTCTGGGGGCAGACTGCGAGGATGAGGTGTGTGATCAAAAACACCATCAGGGCTGCCAAGGTGGAAAAACAGGCTGACATCAGATTCAAGCGATACGCGCCTTCGCCAAACGGCAATTTTGAGAACACCCACCCCAATAACACATACAGTGGATAGCCCGGCGGATGCGCCACGCCCAGCGTATAAGCCGCTGCAATCAATTCACCGCTGTCAAAAAATGACACCGTTGGTGCAAGTGTTTGCACATAGACCCAAAAGACCACCATTCCGGCAAACCCGGCATAAATCTGATAAGGAAGATAATTCAATTGGAGTTTCTTCATTGTACGATTGCGTTGTTGCGGGAATGAATCTTCGAAATTCCTGAAACAACCAGAATTCTTTGTCAAGTTCACTTCTTGCATCCTGGGGAACTACACGGATTGAATTTACATAAGGATATTAGGCTTTATCGGAAATAGCACACTGATGTGACTGATTGGACTGATCTCTACTGATTTTTCGGGAACAGCGACGCGCGCTCCACATCGTCATCCCAACTGCAGGCCGTTCCCGAATTCGTCGTGAAATCAGTGAACATCAGCCTCATCAGTCCAATCAGTGTGCTATTTCCGATAATGTCTATTCACTGCCTGTACCCGGCGTCTCAAAAATCCCTTGTACACTCAATCCCTGTAGTTCCTTATGCAGGATAGATACCAACTGCGGGTCAAGCAAGTTTTTTGAAAAAAAGATTGACCAATATGCAAAGCTGGCCTGGAATTTGCAAAAGAAAGAGCGTAGTTTTTTTCATGAAGCATGTAAACCAGAAATTTTCATATAAGAAGTTGTTTTAAAAGTCCATGCAACGGGCATTTCGAGAGAGGTGAACAGGAGTGTCAACGCTCTGCTTTGACAGCGAAAGCAGAGCTTTCGCACTCCTCACCTGCAAACTTTTAAAACAGCTTCTAAGTACTCCTCACCTGCAAACTTTTAAAACAGCTTCTAAGTAATTATCAATAAATTTTTCTCAGTTTTGACTGGCCGAGAAACCGGGTTTTTTCGAAAAAACCCGGTTTCTGATGTGCAAAGAAATTATTCATAATTACTTATGGTTATTGCGTATTTGTCGCTTCATGGATAACCGCAAGTTTTGTCATCAACTATATAGGGAGACGACATTTATGAAAAAGAACAACATCTATCAATCTTTGAGTTTTGGAGCAGTGAGCCTGGCGTTCATCCTCCTCTTGAGCGCCGCAGCCGTTCAGGCCGAGACAATCAGTGTGGCTGCCTTTACGGATGGTGCTCCTAGCTGTAATAATCTCAACCAGGCGGACAACAATCTGCGCAGTGCGATTTGTTATGTCAATACAAAAGCCGGGGACACTATGACCAACCCTTTCACCGGAGCAACCTTCACCGGCCATATCATCGAACTCCCCGCCGGCACCTATAACCTGACGCGTCCTGGTTCAGGAGAAGATGCGAATTCGAGCGGAGACCTGGATATTTCGGCGGCTGGAAAAACCGTGATGATCATTGGACAGGGGGCAGGCGCGATTATTGACGCCGGTGATATCGACCGGATCTTCAATATCCTCAGCGGCACAGTGATTCTCAACAATTTAACAATTCGTAATGGAACAGCGAATTGGGGCGGCGGCATTCAAAATTTGAGCGCCTTAACGATTACAAACTGTACGATTACTGGTAATACGGCGACGGACAAAGGCGGCGGGCTTCATAATTCCCTTGGCACAATGACCATAAACAATTCGATCATCGAGTCAAATATGACCAGTGGAAGTATGACTTATGGCGGCGGGATCTCCATTTATGACGGCGTGGTAACGCTTTCAAACAGCACTGTGAGAAATAATACCGCTCAGAATAGCGGGGGCGGGATTTACATGTATAATACTGCCGCTCAGTTAAATGTGACCCAGAGTACGATCAGCGGCAACTTTGCCAATGGTTCCGGGACGAATAATGGACTTGGCGGCGGCATTTTTCAGACAGTAGGCACAACCATCTTGACCAATAGCACCGTGAGCGGCAATACGTCAAGACTTGGCGGCGGTATCTTTCTTCAAGCTGGTACCTTAAATCTGAGACATGCTACCGTGGCTAGTAACACGGCCACTCTGGACGCCGGAGGACTGCGAGTATATGACCCATACGGACCAACGGCAACGAGCACGAATAGCATTATTGCCTCAAACATAGATAATACCGCGAATGATTATCCTGATATTCAAGGGACTCTGACTTCAAGCGGATACAACCTCATTTCACAAAGTTATAGTACGGGAAATGGCACGGATAAAGTGGGTGTTCTTGCGTATCTCGAGGCTTTAGCCAGCAACGGCGGGTCCACCTACACTCACGCTCTGCAAAGCATGGCTGTGGCTCGACCTATACAACCGATCAGCGCGGAACCACCCGTCCGCAAGACTCGGGTTGCGACATTGGTGCGTTTGAAGCTGCGCCTTTGGCCACGCCCACGCCGACTGCCACGCCAGATCCCAACGCCACGCCCACGGCGACACCCTCTGTGTCACCAGTCTTGACGATGACGGTGCAGCCGGCCAGAATCACGGAAGGGCGCACTGCCACCGTCACGGTGAAACTCAGCGATGCGGCTGATGGCGTCTCTGTCACGTTAAATATAGACAGCCTGCATTCAGCGGATCTGACGATAACTACCACAAACCCGAAGCCAAGCGAAAGCGGCGGAATTGCGACCTTTACGATTCAGGCGGTCGTGGATACGCTTGAAGAGGGACTGGAAAACGCTATCCTTACGGCCACAGCCACGGGTTATACCAGCGCAACAGCAGATGTGTTTATTCGCGACAGCGGGGAGATGAGCGGCGACACTCTCACCTTCCCGAGTTTTGTGCTGCATGCCTCTTATGACTGGCTGCACAATTTTTCCGATAATAACCAGAGCGCCAGCGGGGCCGCCGGGGATCCGGATTCGGATAATTTTAACAAATTGATCATGATTGATTCTAACCTGTTTCCGATTTACACCGCGCTCCAGGGCGATGCGGAGATGCCTAACGTGGTCATGCGCAATTGGACTTCCGGCCCTGGCATCTACAGCCCCAGCGTCAATGATTATATGAACCGCAGCGTGGCCGCAGCCGCGGATTATATTAACGTGACCAGCAAAATTCCCTTTGGCTACGGCGCCACCGATTCCTTAGACGCGGTCGGCATGCGCTCCTATCTGCAATGGGTCTATGCGCTGGATCCGGCCAATCATAATTTCCGGCGCTATAAATTTATCAAAATCCAGGACTCAGTGCCCGATGTGCCCTATTGGGATTCCAGCGTCGGAATTTTTGAAGACAAGTCAAACGATCCCGACTTTGAAGGCACGGCAGATAAAGGCATAGACTGCCCTCAATGTGATCCGGATTTCTGGTACGTGGTTAACTATAATCAATCAGTCGTTGCGTATGATAAAAAGTGTCCATCGACCTGTTATGATGATGGTACGGACACCAAATTTTTAATCTACGCTAAAAAACAAAATGATGGCATGACCAGCAGTGATATTGACCCGCCGGTGCGTTTTCAGGTGCCGGTTTCCGCTCAAACCATTGACACCCAGTCCACGGTGGACGTATCAATGAATCTGAAAGGCTTTAAAACCGCCAATGATGCTACCATGTCCTTTATTTTAAACGCTGATTCAGTGGAATCAACCTGTCAGCAGACCACCAATGCGAATACAGACAATTCAAACTATGGCCTCAATAATGGCGGCTGTGGCTCCACGAATGGCTCGTGCAGGATGGTCGTCACAGTGTCCTTTGACGATGTGCCGACCTCGTGCGCGTCGAATTGCAACAGCCAGTATTGTTACATGACGATTGACATGAAACCGTTGGATAAAAATCACGGCGGCTGGTTCATTGAACTGCCAAACTATGAACCGCCCAAGGAAAAGGATAATGCCTTCCGCATTCCGGTTGTTGGCTATGACAATATTACCGGGGGTGAATGGGATATGCTCACGGACACGGAAAAGCAGAAAAAAATCGAAACGCGCTGGGGGAATATCGCCGGCTATCTGGATGTGATGCCGCCCAGATCCTATCCGGGCTATGTCAACTATACCGCCCGCGTCGGTTATGGCTACCAGACCAATACGACCTTCAGCAGCGCGGATAATGTGCGTTTTAAGGATCCGCGCGATATTGCGGTGTATCGCGACTATTTTGACCAGGCCAACGGCGGGCCCGTGTATATCTTTGTGGCTGATACGTCAAATTCGCGCATCCAGGTGTTTATGAATGCCACGGGCGTGGCCGGTGATCCGGGCGCAGCCTTCCCGATTCGGCCGGTGCGCGTCAAAGGCCCGAATGACAACAGCGCCAAAACTTACTACAAATCGAATGAACTGGGTATGCGTATTTACAGCAGCAACGGTGAAAGCGTGCGCTTCGGCGACGGCCGCAAGGCAGATTGGCGGCAATATACCACTATGCCCGGAGATACCTTTGTCAATATTTCCGCCGGCAAAGGGGAATTTTACTATCCGCACAGTATTGCGGTGGATCAAGATCCGGACACCAAAGATGTGTATTTGTTCGTGGCCGATACCTTTAACCATCGCATTCAGGTGTTCCGCGATGTCAGCGGCGTATCCAGCCAGGCGATTACCGCCAAGAAATTTGATTTCAAATTCGAGGCCGGCTGGGGCACCTATCCGCTGCAAACTTCGGAATTCATGACGAACCCGGGCGCGTATAACTTCCGCTATCCCAAAGGTCTGAGCGTGGCGCGCTTTAAGAACAATTCATCCCTGCTCTATGTTGTGGATTCCAAAGATTACCGTCTGATGAAATATGAAATCGGGGAAAATGGCGACGGCGGGATTAAGGGAGTTGTGGTTTCGAATGGGTATGGTTTTAACGGGACTTACAACTCTGACGGCAGCCCGCGTTTTGTTAAAGATTTGCTGGACAAGGCCGGCAAGCCGCTAATCAAGCATGTTGACGGTCCCGGATTCTGGAACCCGCAGGATGTAGCCACCGGCTATAGCGGATTTTTCAACTATACCAGTCCGCACGGCAGAGGCACGAAATTCTTGAACAATTACATGGTGTATGTCACGGATTACGCCCGCAACATGACCTCGATCACCCGTAACCGCCTGAATACGCGCGTGATGCAATTCATTGAGGTACCGGGCGTGTATAAGAGCATCAGCGGGGCCTGGATTCCCTGGCAAACGGAAGTCTATTCAACCGCCACGACCCTTTTTCCAAAAGGTGCGTTAGGACAAAGCGTGTATGGCATTACGGACGGCGTGTATAACAGCACTGGCGCAGCAAATAGCACTGGCGCAAGCGGCAACGTGCCCGGACGCTTCGGATATTTTACCGACCGGCCGGTGGGGATTACTGCCTTGCAGTGGAATACGCTCAAACCGATTGACATCCGTGTCGTTGATAGTACCAAATCCTATCTTCCGGGTGAATCTTTGCCGCTGAACACACCGCTGCGAATTGGGGTGTCCTCGCGCAAACTCTCCTTTGGGTACCCCGAAACGAATAGAATTATGTTTACAGGGTATTCGTCAGAATGGACCGAGTTAACCGGACGCTGGGATGCGACCGATGCCGGCCGGGTACACCTGTTTTGTTATGATAAAACCGGGAAATATATTAGCGGGTCTCATAAATGGGTCTCTGCTTTGAATAATAAGGGCGTACTGTTTACTCCTCCATTTCTCGTGACATTATCACCGCCTACCTGCACCAGCCCCGGGTTTGTCAAAATAGTGGTGGAAGATGTGGACTTTAATGACAGCGCCCGTACCGGCACAGCATTTTATGGGGTGAAGTAATTAGAACCTCTCCCCCGCCCCTCCTCGAAGGAGAGGGAGAAAAAGACTCCCCTCCCCTTTGGGGGGAGCAGGGCTGTTAGGTTCTGAAAAATTCGGAGTGCGAAAGCTCTGCTTTCGCGGCCAAAGCAGAGCTTTCGCACTCCGAATTCGTGGAGAACTTAACAGCCTTGCCCTTCGGGGAGGGGCCGGGGGTGGGATTTCCGAAAAGGAGGGACAGAAAATATGCAAACACTACGTAAATCTCAGCGCGGCGTCACGTTGATGGAAATGATGGTTGTTGTCGCGATTATCGGGATTTTAGCCGGGATTTCTCTTCCGAATATGATGACAGCGATCAGGAATAATCGCGTGAGATCTGTGTGTATTGATCTGTTAGCGCAACTGCGTGAAACGCGTTCACAGGCCATTTCGCTGGCGCGTAAAATCCAGTTTTCAGTGGACGCAACCAACAAGACTTACACTGCAATCATTCAGAAGTACACGCTTTATGATCCCTTAGATCCGAACCTGACGAAGATCATGAACGAGCAAGAGGCGCAAATCCTCGCCTCCAATGTGAAATTTGATAAGAATAACTGGCTAAGACCTGCCGGAACTCCGGCCCCGGTTGAAGTAAGCCCGGAAACTTTTGATCTGGTGTTTACGCCGGCCGGACTGGTAGAGATTAAGGGATCGCCTGTTGGCTCGATTAAACTGCGCGGGCTGCATATCGCGTATGAAATTCAAGTTTATAAGGCCGGACAGATCGATCTCTTTCGACTGAATGACTGACAAAAGGAGGCCGAGAAATGAAATCACAAGAACAAGGCTTATCATTAGTTGAACTGTTAATTGCCGCCACGATTTTAATCATCGCCCTGGTGCCTTTGATGCGCGTGATGATGTATGCGCTGGACACCGGCAGCCGCGCCAATAAAATAACAATTGCCACGAATTTGGCGCGCGATCTGGCGGAAGAAATCCGTACTCAGGCTTTTGCTGAAGATTATGTCATCTTCAATCGTGCGACCGGCTGTGATTACAAGACCAATTATCCGGTGACAAGCAACCCACAATGTTTTGGTCTGGAAACCGGCGAAGATCCTGCGCAAACGCGCAGCAAAGGCGGACGGATTAAAGTATTTGACGATGTGGATGATTATAATGGCTGGTGCCGCGGACGAGACTGCGCCGGAGGGTATAAGCCGCTGGAAACCTTTGACGGCCATGCGTATAACGGCACTGAAGGGTATCCGTCGTATCATAACTTTACGCGCCGGGTGCGCATTCATAATCTGGACCTGATAGCCCGCCAGGTAGCGTCTTTTAAACGCGATCCCTTTGAATCGTACACCTCAACAAATTATACGCAGCCCATCAAACGCTATCTGTTTGACAATTGGTCCACAGTGTTAATCTATAAATCGGGCAGTACTACCGAACGCGCTACCGGGTTAAGCTCGATTAAACAGATTGAAGTGACTGTGACGTATGATGGCACTGATACGGGCAATATTAAAGTCGTGGATGTCAGTTATGTTGTGATGCCAATCTCAGAATATTAAGAAGGAGGCCTCTTATGTCTATAACACGCCAACAGGGTGTCACCCTGGTTGAATTATTAGTGGTCATGGCCATTCTTGGCCTGCTCTTAGGTGGTATTTATGGTCTGTTCGATGCGGCCAACCGTTCGTATTTGAATACGCGCGCTCTGGTGGAGAGTCAGGAGACTGCCCGCGTGGTGATGAACTATCTGCTGTTCCGCTTACGCGAGATTGACGGCAGCGGGATGGTCAAAGATCCGACCCAATGCACGGGGTGTCACAAGCAGAATCTTGATGGCAATCCTAATGTTAATAGTGCATATATTCCCTGTGAGAAAGATGTAAGCATTCCCCGCAAAAATATCTATATTGATAAGCTGGAGAAAGTCACATTACCCACTTTAGCCGGAGTGAGCAATGTGTATCAAAATCTGTCCGGGTATAATTCGATCACCTTCTGGGGCGATCTGCTGCCGATCACGGGTTTTTCGGAAGATTTTACGGATTCCCCTCGTACCGGCCCGCAGGCCGCGAAAAGGAACGGAAAGTGGGATTTAACGTTTGATAAAGATGGACATGGCGATTACGACCAGGATGATGATTATGAATATCTCAACGATCTCAATGATAATGGCGCCTTTGATTATTATGGCGAACGTTGGACTTTCAGGCTCAAGACCTCGCTGGGCCATAACTATTATCTGTTGGTGGAATCGCTCTCCTTTACAGATGAGTATGGCAATGATTTTTCTGACAAAAATATGTCGTTCTACACCCCTTATATCGATCAACCGGTCGCCTACGGCTTGACCGGATTGGGGATTAAGAAAATTCCCAAATATTATCCGGACGAATTTCAGAAGATCGGGGGAGCCAAATTAAAAGTGTCTTCCTGTGGGGCAGATACAGCGAAGGGGCAAGAGCGCGATTCCTGTCATGGCGAGAAGGCCAGCGAGCCCTGGCGTAATATTTATAATAATGAAACTGCTTTTAGTTACGACAAATTTGTCAGTACGCATCCTTTCTGGAATATTGAGGGGCTTTCGATTGAAGTGGCTACGGTTGACCCCCAGGGGCAAAAGTTTATGAAAATGAAACAAATGTTGATTCCGCGCAATATTGAAGTGAATCAGGATGTCAATTTGAAATAATTAACAGGTTGTTGGGAGAATGAGGAGTGTGTTCTCGCAGCAATGTTCTATACATATCATGGAGGAAAACACTATGAAACATATATTCAGGCAACGTTCAGAGCAGCAGGCTGGTGTTGCCTTAGTGGCAGCCCTGTTCGTGCTGGTGGTGCTCTCCACGCTGGTGATTGCGGTGCTTGCAGATGTGCAGGGAGAACTGCGCATGAGTGCAGTCGAACGCAACTCTGAAAGAGCCTTAAAGCTTGCGGAACTCGGGGTTCAAATTGCCCGCGGCACCATTTTGCAGGGAGAACTGGGCGGAGAATTGTCCTCAGTGGATGGCTTTGCCCAGGGAGGCTATTTTTTCACTACTCTGGGCTCTGGCTTTCCGGGTAATGAGAAATGGGAACAGTGGCATTTTGACGCCAGTATCACCGGCAATAATAATCTGAGTGAAATTACCACTCCGGTCAGACCGATCTGGGCCAAAGAATTGCTCGGGGTGAACGGCACCTGGGCAGACTCGGACACGAACTTTACCCTGCACAATCTGTACGGGATTGTGGCCGGCGGTGCGTATTTTCAGTTAGAAGAAGGCACAGGCACTGCTATTCGAGCGGTGGATGAATATCGAGGCAGCGCCGGAGTTGATTTTGATCCGAAGGGAAATTTTTCCCCCAAGACGGTGACCTGGAAAGGAAACGCAGAAGGAGACAAAACGATCAAAGAAACGGATACCAGCCAGGATGCGTATAATCGCGGCTATGCGGTGCGTATGAGTCCGATGGCCTCCTATACGAATATTTCAACTATTCCCGGTCAGGAAAACCCGATGATCGTGCGCCAGACCCTCTATCTTACCTATGCAGGCGGATCGACTTCCACCACGGTTGATACAGACAGCACCGTGCGTTTACGAGCCGTCAATTCGCTGTGCAATTCTTCTGACACGGGCAATCCGCCCAAAACACAAAATATCTGGGAATTCGATACTGGTCTGCATGGTATCGGGACAGCCCCGGCCTTTTTCGACCCCAGTCCGGATCAACCGGGCGACGAACTGATCTACTTTGCGGTCGTTCACACAGGCAACGCGGATCTCAAACTACGGAGCAGCATTCAGAATTTTCCGATACACAGCGACAACAGTATGCTTTCCGAGAATATTTATATCTATGCTCTGGTGGATGAGTCCAAACCCACAGATGCGACTGATCCGTGCAGCCGAACGGGGTCATATCGTTTGAAATGGACACGTCCCTTCCCTGATCCGGACGTGAATGACTGGACCGATTATGCGATTGAACAAACCACTGGCACGAATGGACAGCGCCCGCCTTACGTCCGCCGTCCCTCTGATATGACGCCTTTCCTGCCGGAAGATGATCTGCTGGCAGATTACCGGCATGACCGCTATAATACTGAGCGTACCAGCATTGCGGCATCCGTCATTCAGGGGCAGATGCGCGGGAATGTCTATACCGGATTTTTCGAACCGCCCTCCATCAGTCCAGTGATCCTTAAAGGCCTTTACGAACTTGATACCGTGAATACTGATGGCACGCGCAAGATCAGCGATCAACGCGAGGATGCGGTAGCCGATGGCGATCCGGCTGATCCGATGCTCGAACTCTATCTGGCCTATACGGTACATCCGATGTTTAAACGCTACGGTGAATACTATTATGGGGCGATTCCGTATGATTCTGCGGATGGAGCTGATGCAGTTGACGCCAAATGGGATAAAGCCGCTGGCCGCAAAAAACTGATCCAGGCCTATGTCCAGGTGATTGCCCTGCGTGACCGGCTTGATGGCTCCTGTGATACGAATGGGAAAAATTGTTCCTGGAACTGGTCCAGCGCCAAAAGCCGTTTTCCTACTTTCAAGTGGATGTATAAGGTGCCGGCCTGGGATCCGTCGCGCAGCGATAAACGTCCCTGGAACGGCTATGGCGAGTTTACCTGGGATACCTGGTTTGATCAACAGATTGCGCCGATGATCGGCCTGATAGATGAAGACCAGGATGGGACTGCGTGGGGCAGTGTCTCCGGCAGCGGGCGCGACCAGTATGTGGTCATTTATCCTTCTTATGAAAGCCTGGGCTTTGTGGATGAGGCTGGTGATAACGTTAAAAATGGCCCAACAACCGGGAATGGTTCGCCAGTGGATTTCAGTAATGATAACTGGGCGGACAGCCGGTTGATGGTGGCGGCCGTGCGTGATACCTGGGATGACTATATGGAAGGTCGTCAGACGAATCCGTTATATAGTGCGATGAAGACGCAGAATAATCCCTTTGCTATGCCGGTGCAATCGAGTCCGATGGAACCGTATTGGACTCACAAGCATGATGGCACAATTTGTGCGAGCGACGGTTCTATGCCTGCGGATAAGTATCCGATTCCTTTTGAAACAGAGACCGTGATAACCTATTCGAGCACTGAAGCCGCTGCCTGGAACAATGCCGATAAAATCGGATTTCCGCGGCCCTATACCTGGTGGGAAGCCCTGTGGAATGCCAATGTGAAAAATAATACGTTGGGCCTTACCGGGCGAGGGATGACTGATCAGGGCTGGGCTAACACCAGTGGCAGTTCAAGTAATTCATCCGATATTGATGTTGAAGGTGAAACCAGTGCATTTTGCCGCGAATGCGCCAATAACGACGGGATCATCGTCCAGGTCTTTAACCATGATCTGGGCACCACCATCGAAGATCTGCGCGTTCATGGCATCAACGCTAAAACCGGCAAACATGTCTGGGATTATCACATGCCCACGGTCTATTTGGGCGACAATTCCAACAGTACGCCGGCCATTGCCAATGGCCTGGTGTTTATCGGTTTTGATGTGAATCTCGGAAATTTGAAAGGGGCCTATCTCCAGGTGCTTAACGCCGACAATGGCGAATCCAGACAGCGCATGGTGGTTGACCGCAATGCGGATGCCCTGATCATGTCGCCGACTATTGCCAACGGCGCCGTGTATCTGGCCACCTATGACTGGACAGCGGCTGGCACCAGAAGTGAGAGCAATCCGCATTACATTCGCTTGTATGCCTATTCACCAGTTTTGCGTTTGTTCTCGATCGGAGTGTATCCCATCGCCTACACCAATGAATCAACCATTCCTGATTTTAGCACCTATAAACCCGACGTGTATATGCCGCGGGCCGAACGCAAAATTCAGGTCTGGATTACCGGTTCAGGCAGCAAGTGGGAGGAAATCCGCGAAACTGTGAGCGTGGCTCCGACGCCGACGCCGAATCCGTAATGATACCATGGAGTCTGTCTTGCGAGAGAGACTCCATGTAAACACCGGGGCTGTTCAATTCTCGTTAGAAATGGCATCTCGACTTCGCTCGACGTGCGGTGTTCCGGTCATCGAGCGGAGTCGAGATGATGAACATGCGGAGAATTGAACAGCTCTGATGTCAACACGACCTGGATGGTTTTTTGAAAACTCTCATGTAGAAAAGATTGTAAACGGTAAGATGGAGACCGCTTCGGAAGGTGGTCTCCATTTCTGGCATGTTTTTTTTCTCATCATCTTTCCTGCGTTTATGACCACTCATTTTCAGAAATGTTTTTCTCTGCAAAAGAAAACAAAGTATCTCTTGACACCATAACGGTTTTGTCACTATTATAATAATATTGAAGGGTGAGTAGTACAGCATTTCAGAAATAAATATACACTGGTAGTCCCGCCCTACGTGGCGGGTTTATCGGCTTTTTTACGAAATTATGTAGTAGTCCTGCCCTACGTGGCGGGTTTATCGGCGTCATTCCCGCCGCGTAGTAGTCATTCCCGCCGCGTAGGGCGGGGCTACCAGTGTGTACTTTTTTACGAAATTATGTAGTAGTTTATCGGCGTCATTCCCGCCGCGTAGGGCGGGGCTACCAGTCATTCCCGCCGCGTAGGGCGGGGCTACCAGTGTGTACTTTTTTACGAAATTATGTAGTAGAGTCTTTTTTCACATCAAACTCTGGAGATAAGAAGTTATGGCTGCAAAACAACTCCCGATTGATTTAAGAGTGTTACGCGTGATTGCGGATCGTCACAAGTGGATGCTTGTGATCCTGACCTTTCTGTCCTTTGCCCTGTCAGCGTTCATTACCCGGTCGATGGTGAACCAATATTCATCATCCATTACCCTCTTTGTTGATCCTGAAAGCGTGTTGGGCGATATTGCGAAAGGGGTTGCGGTTTCTACCAACATCAAAGATCAGATCACTCCGCTGCAGCATTTTGTGCAGAGCGATGATTTTGTGGAATTACATGTTATTCAGGAGTTGAACATGCGTTTGTCCGATGTGTTTGTGCCGCCACTGGGTCTGACCTTCATGCCCGCCGTACTCAAGGTCGCAGATTCAGCGAAAGGCATGATCAAACAGATATTCGGCCTGGAAATCTATACCTTAAGTCCCGAACAAAAGCAATATTTGGAGCAGAGAGAAATCATTGCGACGATTAAAAAGAGCATCAAACTTTCCGAGAGTCGAGGGACGTTGTTAACGATCTCATATACTGGCCCTAATCAGATCGCCGGTCAAAAAATTGTTGAAATTGTTGCCAATCAATGTAAAGAATTTTTGTTACGCGCCAAAAACAATGAAACCAAAGAAGCCTCGCGTTATATTGAACGCCAATATAATGAGGCGACCGAAAAACTCGAAAATCTGGAACAAGAGTTGATGAAAATGCGGGTTGATCTGTTCGACAAAACCCCTGAGGCCAAAATTGCCATGTTACAACAACGGCAAAATGCTCTTGATTCTTTACGGCTTCATGAGCAGCAGCTTGAAGATTTACAAATGAATAGAAAAGATCTGAGCGTAAAATTAGATGAACGCCGCAGCATATTGTTAAGCAGCGACCCGAAAACCCGAGAAAAACTTGCTGAACTGGCCCGTACTCAGGAATACCAATTATTGGCCGCCAAACGCACGCAATTAGCCGCGCTGCTGACGGTCTATACGGAAGAATGGCCGGAAGTCAAAAAATTGCGTGAGGAAATTCAAACCTTAGAAGAGACGATTGCTTCCAATGTGGCGGAAGGCGATGATCTGGCCCGGGAGAGAATTCTCCTGGCCGATCCTGTTTATAACGAATATTTTAGCCAGATTAAACAACTTGAGAACCAGGAAGCGGGGATTATAGCGAAAATCAAGACCATCAACGATAATATTGCGATTTATGAGACCAAGATTAAAGAAATGCCCGAATTTGAAAAAAGCTTCGGCACGATTGAACGTCAAATTAATTTGTACGCGAAATTACAAGCTGAATTAGCTTCCAAGCGGGAGACGGCCCGGGCCACCACGCAATTAGAACAGTCGCGCGGGGAAAACCGGATTCGCACCGTGAACCGGTCTTTTCCAACAAAGCCGATTGGTATATCTCCGATTATTTTAATGGCAGGGTTATGCTTGTTTGGTCCAGGAATTGGGGTAGGGCTGATCTTTCTGTTTTACTACCTGAATACGTCGGTCAAAAGCCCTGAGGATGTCCATGTGGAATATAATCTGCCGGTGATCGCCGTGATTCCTAAAACGAATTTTAAACGCGAACTCAAACGTCATCGTCGCTTGCTGAAACGAGCCGGTCAAACGATTTCTCGCAAACGCTTTCGGCTGAAACCGGGAAAACAGGCGGTCACAGAATTAGAGCCGCCGCCTTTGCCGCAATTGCTGCCGGCAGAAGACCAGTCGCTTCAAGAAATTGAACATTCTGAAGTCGAATTATTTGATCGCATCATGAAGCGCATCCCCAGTCCCCACATTTCGAAGCTTGATGTGCTCCCCATAGTTACGATGCTGACCAATCCGGAATCCCATGCAGCAGAAGAGTATCGTCGTCTGTGTTTTAATGTCGAATGGGGAATCAAAGAAACGCTCTCCGGGCCATGTAAGACGATCCTTGTTACCAGCGCGCTTCCACAAGAAGGTAAAACGATTACCGCCATTAACCTGGCCTCCACCCTGGCTCGCAATCACCAGGTACTGTTGGTTGATGTCAACTTTCGCAACCCTGAGATTCATAGAGCCTTTGGCATTCCCCAGGAATCGGGACTTTCCGACATGCTTGAGCACAATATCACGCCGCATTTATTTGCGCCTCCTGGAAGTCCGAATTTGAGCCTGCTTCCAGCCGGAATTGCTCTGAGCCACCCGGCGGATTTGTTAAGTTCAAAACTGATGCATCAATTTATTGATTCTGTCAAAAGTTCGCCCTATTTTGAATATGCTATTTTTGATGCGCCGCCGACTTCGCAACTGCCGGATGCCTCAATTCTGGCCTCGCAAGTTGATGGAATTGTGTGGGTCATTTTAGAACTCAGTACCTCAAAAGAGCTTGTGCGTCTGGCACTCTCGCGCATCACGAATCCCGAAATTTTAGGAGTGGTGCTCAATTATTCTGAACAGCGAACATTTCCCAGAAAGTATGAAAGAATTTGGAAAGATTATCATCGCGGATCGCCTTCTCCAAGGAATTCACGTGGATCTCGCCGGAATTGACGTGTCAAAAGGATTGTAACTATGCCAGTATATGCGCTGCCCTCACTGCTGAGTTGGATTTTTTTCCTGGGCTTAGGGGTCTTTGTTCTGACCAGAAATCTGAAACATACAATCAATCTCAGTTTTTCAGTTGGAATTTTTGGGATGGCCATTTTCGAATGCAGTCTTTTTTTCCTCTTGCTCACCAAAAATTTTCTCTGGACCAAGATGGCCTTATTTGGTGCGTGTCTCATTCCCGGAAGTATCGCCATTTTCAGCCTCAGTTTCTCGCGTGAGGCCTATCAAGCCTCTGTGCGGCAGTGGAAATGGGTCATCGGTGCGATTTTCGGATTCTCGCTCTGGTTTCTGTACCTCGGGTTTAGTGGTGCGCTTCTGACAAAAACCTCGCAAATGTCTTTCAGCCACTTTGAGGTGTACAAAATCCAGCAGCCGGGCATTTACTTTCTGATTTTTCAGATCCTGTGCCTCCTCTTCATCCTGCATAATCTCGAAAATACCTATCGGAGTGCATCCCAGGACGTGCGGTGGAAAATTAAATATCTCATTCTTGGCATCTTTTCTGCCTCGTTTTTCCATCTATTTTTGATCGGCTTCATGCTATTATACCGCATTGTGCGGGTCGAATATTTTGTCGCAGAAGCCATTATCATGATCATCTCAGGGATGTTTATCGTGTTTTCCCTTGTCCGCCATCGTCTCATGGATACCGATGTCTTTGTTTCGCGCCAGGTCGTGTATAATTCCTTTGTCCTGTTTATCGCCGGGACCTATCTGATCACCATCGCATTGATCGGATATCTGGTGAAATATCATTTCATTCAGCAAGGAGTCACGCAATTTTTGGTGGCCGAAGTCTTTATGTATGTCGCCCTGATCGGAATGTCGGTGCTCCTGCTCTCAGAGGAAATCCGACGCAGGATCGAATTGTATATCAGTAAGCACTTTTATAAGCACAAATACGAATACGATGAAGTGTGGATTGCCTTTACGCGACAAATCGGATCAATGGTCAGTCTGGATGATCTGCTCCCTCAACTCTGCCAGTCCATTCAGGAGATCGTCAATACGGATCGGGTCTTTATTTTCCTGCACGATGACGCAAGCCATCGTCTTGTACTGCGAGAAAGCTCCATAGTTTCCCCCAAACCCTTTGCCATTTCTATGGAAAGTGAACTTATCCACTATTTTCGAAAGACCCTGACGCCCTGTGTAGATGTGAATCTCTTCAAGACCAGTGAAACCCTCCACGCGCTCTATAGTGAACAGCAAGAGCTGTTTGAAACGTTGGAGATTTTTTTATGCGCGCCATTGCGGATCAAAGATCATTTTATCGGCATTATCGCCATTGGCGCTGAGCGCACTAATGAGCCCTATTCACATGAAGACTACGACTTGCTGCACACTATAGGCATTCAGGCTGCGAGTGCGATTTTAAACGCCAACCTCACCGAAAATCTCTCGCAGGCCCGGTCGCTTGAAACCTTTCATAAATTTGCCGCATTCATTTTACACGATCTCAAAAATGCTGTACAGAATCTGTCTTTTGTGGTACAAAATGCGCCGGATTATCTTGATGAACCGGAATTTCGCCAGGATGCCATCAAAACCATTGCTGATACAGTCACACGGATGAATACGATGATTACCAGGCTCTCTTCAGTTCCGGAAAAATTAGAACTGCACCTGACCGAGGTTGCTATTGAACCGTTTATTCAGGACACGCTCAAAAAATCTAAAGTCAGTAAAATGAACCAGATAAAAATTCAGGTCGAACTTGCTGAACCTGTATTTTCGACACTGCTCGATTATCATTACTTCCAAAGTGTGTTGATTAACCTCTTATCAAATGCCGCTGAGTCGATAACGGCTGACCACGGGACGATTGTTCTGCGGGCGGCCCGCAGGGATGTGGATCAGACGGTAGAGTTTTCCGTGTCAGATAATGGCAGTGGAATTTCGCAAGACCAATTAATGACTCTGTTTACTCCGTTTAAATCGACCAAAGCGAAAGGACTGGGAATTGGGTTATATCAATGTAAAACTATTGTTGAAGCCCATAAGGGGAAGATTTATGTCGAAAGTGAAGAGGGGCAGGGAACCACTTTTCGGATAGAACTCCCTCTTATGCAACAGAACCCATTAGTCTGAGATTATGAGTGAAGAAGCCAGAAAATCTATCCTTATTGTTGAAGATGATGAGAATATTCGGAAACAAATGAAATGGGCGCTTGCCAAAGAATATGATGTCTTGATGGCCGGCGATCGCGCAACCGCTCTTCAACTGTGTCAGAAACACTCGCCCGGCGTGATGACGCTCGATTTGGGACTCCCTCCTGATCCCAACGGATCCTCGGAAGGACTGCAAACGCTTCAAGAGGTGCTCCAGCACAATCCGAAAACTAAAATTATTATTATCACCGGCAATCAGGAAAGAGCAAATGCCCGGAAGGCGGTTGAATCCGGCGCGTATGATTTCCAGAATAAACCGGTTGATATTGAAGAATTAAAGATCGTATTGCGGCGGGCCTATAATCTCTATGCCCTGGAAGAAGAGAACGCCCGTTTGCGCGAGCAGCGCGAACAAAAAAATGCGTTTGAAGATATTATTGGAGAGTCAACCCGGATGAAACGCCTTTTCAGCATGATTGAGCGCATTGCCACGACCGATATCAGCGTGTTAATTACCGGGGAAAGCGGGGTAGGGAAAGAATTGGTGGCGAAAGCCATTCATGATAGAAGTTTGCGCAAAGATTTTCCGTTCATCCCGATCAATTGTGCGGCAATTCCTGAAACCTTGTTGGAGAGCGAATTATTCGGACACGAAAAAGGGGCCTTTACCGATGCTTATACGCGCAAGATTGGGAAAGTGGAGCTTGCTGATAAAGGCACCTTATTTCTTGATGAAATGGGGGAGTTAGGGCAACCTTTACAAGCAAAATTGTTGCGCTTTTTGCAAGATCAAATGATCGAGCGGGTGGGCGGGAAAAATCCTATTCAAGTTGATGTTCGCGTGATTGCCGCGACAAATCGCAATTTAGAAGAGAATATCCGACAGGGCTTGTTCCGCGAGGATCTTTTTTTCCGCCTGAATGAGATCCATATCCATGTGCCCCCTTTACGCGAACGCGAGAACGATGCACAGGTATTAGCCAAAAAATTTCTCGATGAATTTGCCAGAGAAACCAATCGCCCGATCAAAGGATTTACGCAGAACGCGCAGCAATTAATCTCAGATTATGCCTGGCCTGGCAACGTGCGTGAACTGCGCAGCAGAATCAAACGCGCAGTCGTCATGGCTGATGCTGCCTTGATCAAACCAGAAGATCTCGATCTGCGCGCGAAATCCACTCCGATCACGTTAAAAGAAGCGCGGGATCAAATAGAATGTAAACTCATTCGCGAAGCCCTGGATCGCAATAACGGCAATGTCAGTCAGGCCGCAAAAGAGCTTGAAGTCACGCGTCCCACTCTGCACGATCTGATGAAAAAACATAATTTGTCAAAAGACAAATTTTAGCTTCTCACATTTTGTAAAAACCGAGTTTTTTGAAAAACTCGGTTTTTTCCCTTTCTAAAATAAGGCGTACACAAATGGCGCAACCGCCGATCCCTGAGTCAGCACCATTAACAGCCCAAGCAAGAGCAGCATCACCACAATCGGACCCAGCCACCATTTTTTGCGTTCTTTCATAAACTGATAAAATTCAGATAAAATTTCAAACTTTCCTGACATCTTCTTCTCTCCTGAAAAAGTAGCGCGAAATTGTGTTTCGCGCCCGCGAAACCGGAGTTTCGCGGTACATCTTCTGCTGTCAATTAAAAATTGTTATTTTTTTGCTATCTCATCATTGGGAATCGTGCGTGAATTTCATCGAGAATATGTCGAACTGTTTCTTTGAACGATGCATCGAGCGTCGGGAGCAGTCGTTGCAGTTTTTCGTACACCTTGAGACTTCCAATCTCAGTTAAGGCGGCAGCGACGCTATCAACCACCTTATTCTCCGAATCCTGCAACGCCGAGATGAGCGGATCAATCGCTTCCTCAAAACCTAAATGCCCCAACGACACCGCGGCAATGCTACGCACGTTCGAATCTGGATCATTTAACATTTTCAGCAAGGGCTGCAACGATTTTTTCGATTGAATCAGGCCGAGTCCTCTGGCAACCGACCAGCGTACATCAGAATCGGGATCAGCAATGAGAGTGGTTAATGGGGCGACCGCCTCTGCTCGGCGCGTTTCTCCCAGTGCCTCGACCAGACTCCACTTCATTCCGGGGAGTTCCGCATATAATAGCGCAATGAGTTCTTGCAATGCCTTGTCAGAGCGAATTTTTCCTAATGCAGAAGCAGCTTGTTGGGCGACATTCAGATGTGAACTTCGCAAAAATGGGATAATCATTTTTACTGCCTTTGTAGATCGAATTTCTCCCAGGGCGAACAACAGACTGATCTGCGTATCAGGCGTTTCTGTCTTCAGCAATGCAATAAGCTTGTCCTCGGCTTCGTTGATGCCCATTTCCCCTACAGCCACGGCGGCGCAGTTTCGCACGGTTTCATCCTTGTCTTCCAGTGCATCAAACACCGCCTGGCGTACACGATCGGAGTGCACCTCTTTTAAGGCAACAATCGCTTTTCTTCTGGCGTCAGGTTCGTCGGCCGTTTTCAGAATCTTGACCAATAATTTTTCAGATTTTTCAGAGCCGATTTTCGCAAGCGCGGAGGCCACGCATCCACGAACATAGGCATCGGGATCTTTTAATGTTCGAATCAAGGCATCTTCCGCTTTCAGCACCCCGATTTTCCCTAAGGCGACGGCTGTGCAACTGCGAATATTGGCATCTTTATCTTGCAAAAAGGTGAGTAATGGTTCAACGGCCTTTTCTGACGCAATTTCTCCCAGGCTAAAAATTGCGGTGCTGCGGACAATATGATCGCTATCCTTCAAAGCCGCAAGTAAGTATTCAACACCTTTTTCAGACTTAATTTCTCCTAGTGTCGTGACTGCTTTCCGACGAACATCAACTTGCTCGCTTTTTAAAAAGCCTTCAAATTTTTCTAAAATACTCATAGCTAGCCTCTCCGTCCCATTAATCAAAGTCCAGATAATATCTTATGTTTCTTCACGTCTATACAGACACCAGCACATCTTAAAAAGTAAAGCACATTCTTGTTTCCTGTCAACAAAATCTTTATCTCTCATCGAGCGTCTCTTCAAGGTGAATTGGCGACAGATTCCAGGCCTGAAACAGGTTAGTCGGCATGATCGGGTCTCTCCCAAAGACGTCGGGAGAAAATCATACTTCCAGCCGCCAGAATCAGGGCAATACTCACCACATGCGCTATCCGAAAAGGCCCTAACATTAAACTGTCAGCTCGAAAAAACGAGATAATAAATCTGCCCACGGAATACAACAGTAAATAGACACAAAAGAGAAACCCATCTTTACGCGGAGTTTTCCGAATACTCCAGAGGAGTAGGAAAATACTCAGATTACTGATCATTTCATATATCATTGTCGGGTGCAGGGGGATGCCCGGATATTGGGCCCCGGCAATGCTCTCAGGCGGAAAAACCAGCCCCCAGGGCATAGATGTTGGCAACCCGTGGGCGTCGCCATTCATGAGATTGCCAAAGCGGCCCAGAGCCTGCGCCAGAATCAACGGCGGCGCACTCACGTCGGCGATTTGCCAAAAAGACAGGTGATGACGTCGAGTCAACCACCATCCGACCAGGACGCCCCCTAAAATTCCGCCATGAATGGCAAGTCCGCCGTGCCAAACTTTCACGATTTCCCCCAGGTTCTGACGATAGTGCTCCCAACTAAAGATCACGTAATACAAGCGCGCCCCGATAATCCCTCCAATAACCGGGAGCATAACAAAATTCATGATATCGTCATCTGAAAGAGGAATTTGTTTTCGTCGAACTTCATGACGAACAAGATACAAGGCGCACAGGATGCCTATGGCGTACATTAAGCCATAATATCGAACCTGAAGCGGACCAATTTGAAATATAATCGGGTGCATAATGACTTTTTTGGCGGTGAGTGATCAAAAGATCGCGCCTGTTGCGCAAGTGGTTTTGACCACTCCTGCCAGAGAACATATTGAAATTCACGCCATGAAAAGACTTGACTTATTCTTGTACGGCGTGATATATCTTCTTAGACATAAGAGAGTTTTTCAGGAAAATACTATGCGGCCTGGCCCCGAGTTTTTGAAAAAATTGGGGATTGCCTGCACAACATTTCTGAAATACTCGTGAAGTCATCCGAAGTGTTTGTTCCTGTAACCATAAAAATTTATAGGGAGATTGTCAAATGAAAAAACAACTTTGAATCGATTCTTCATGATATTGTACAAAAAATGCTGGAATTTTCTTGACGTGATTTGTAAACCTTCGTTGAATTTCAAGGTAACGGACGAGTGACTTTTCAAGTATTAGGGAAGTGCTCTTTTGGTTGTCAAGACCCAGTGTTATTATATACCAATAAACTCTGTTGATGTTCATGTGTCTATTCTTATATAGACAGGACTTACGCAATACCCCCCTCAGTCCCCCCGTAAACGGGGGGAAGGTCGTAGAAGAGTGTCACGTCTCTTCCCCCCGCTTGCGGGGGGATAAAGGGGGGTTGTGCGTAAGTCCTGATAGATTCAGTTAGCGCGCGAGGCATGAGGGGAAAGATGAGCGTATCCCCCAACGGAGTCTGTTTTTTATTGATGGAGGGAAACCATACCGATGGCCAGAGTCATGATAGTTGACGATAGTAAAGTCGTTCGTCACTATTTATCGCAAATGGTAGAACTTGCAGATCATACGGCTATTCAAGTCGAATCAGGAGAAAAAGCTCTGGAACTTCTTGAAGTACGAGCCAAAAGTGAACCGGCCTTACTGCCGGATCTCATTTTTATGGATGTCTTAATGTCGCCGGGGATGAGTGGGATTGAAACGACAAGTAAAATCAAATCCAGCCCGGTGCCAGCGATTGCTGAGATTCCGGTCGTGTTTCTGACAGGAATTGGCGAGCAAGATATTGTCAGTAAAGCGTTAGATGCCGGGGCCATTGATTACATGGTGAAGCCGTCGAGCGCGGAATCGCTCCCCATCTTTTTGAGTAATTTACGCAAAAAGTTGGATCGGCTGCTGACTATGAGCACTCGCAGTTTAAAACGCGGGGCCGGCCTGATTGCGGATCTGTCCAACGAATATCTGCCATCCTTACTTCAGATGCTCCATCTCGAAGATGCATCAGGATATGCCACCTTAACCAATCCGAAAAAAAAGCAAAGCGCTTCCATGCACATTCGTTATGGCAATATTGAGCATTTGGTGTTGGTTGATACCTCAAAAGGGATCAAAACGCGTATCGAAGGGGAAGAAGCCTTTCGGATGATGGTGAAATGGACCGAAGGCGTGTTTTCCTTTGGGCGGGCTGACCCGGAACGAATGCCGAAAGGCAAGCCGATGAACCTGGTAACATTGTTATGTTCGGTCGATAGTACGGAAATTGAAGGGGTGACCGCCAGGGTTTCACGAGAAGAGCCGAAGGTTCCAGTGTTTGAATCCTACACTGCATTTAAAACAGGATTAGAAAAAGAGTTGACAAACCTGGTCAATGAAACGCAAGTTGATAGCATCCACTATGTCAGATTAAATAAGGGGAAAGCGTCAATTCTGCTCAAGGGATTTCGCTCAAATCCGCCGCAGACTCCTTTGAGGGTGTTCAAAGATAATCACGAGTTAGTTACGTTTGTCAAACAGAAGGCACCTGATTTGAATAGTGGAAAATTTAAAGAGATTTTTTATTTTTTAGATGAAGGCTATATTGTGATTCGGAAAGGCACCCGGATTGACTATGTGGTGCTGATCGGGCAGGACCAGGATAATGCCAAACAGGGGCGTTTGTCAGCAGCGCGGGCCGCAACCATGATTCGTAAAGCTGCCATAGAACGCAGAAACAAACGGATAACCCATCAACAGACCAAACTCGCAGCAGTTCACAATTGACAATTGACAAGCGACAATTGTCAATTGTCAATGGAAGTCATGCCAAAGCAAATATTAATTGTAGATGATTCTGAGATGACGCGACGGCTTATTTCAACGGCTGTCCGAACATTAGGGGATATTGAATACGAAGAAGCTAAAGATGGTTTTGAAGCGATTCAAAAACTTGCGACGAAAGCCTTTGATCTCCTCTTTGTCGATATTAACATGCCCAACATTAATGGGCTGGAACTGATTGATTATTGCAAACAGAGCGAACAATACTACAAGATTCCGATCGTGATTATTTCGACCGAAGATAGCTTAAAAGATCAGGCAAAAGGGTTAGAACTTGGCGCCGCAGAATTTCTGCTCAAACCAATCCAACTGAACCGATTGATTGACGTGATTAAAACGACGTTTGGGAAATAAGACGAGTTGCAAATCTCGAGTGACGAGAGTATGCTTCCTCTGCAACCCGATATTTGGAACCCGAGTTAATGAATCAACAAGATATTGATGAATTGACCGAAGTTTTCGTCGAAGAGTCGCAGGAAATTGTTGAAAATCTCAACAAAGACGTGCTGGAATTAGAAAAGTATGTTGGCGACCCGGCATTAAATCGTGAGCTTTTGAACAATATCTTTCGGTATGTGCACACACTGAAGGGTAACTCTGGCCTGGCAGGGGCGGACAAATTGCGCGATCTGGCTCATAAACTGGAATCCTTGCTTGACAGACTGCGCAAAGAAAAACTCGAAGTGACTTCTGCTATGGTCGATATTCTCTTCGCAGGAATTGACCGGATTAGTTCGATTTTACAAGAAGTGGTTAGCGGAACAGATCAGGGTGTTGTGGTTGACGATATTATCCAAAACGTTGAGATGATTCTTTCAGGCAAGGCGGTTGATGTGCATCCGCCTGTTCCTTCAAAATCGATCAAATCTGAAGTGAATGTTATTAACGCTCCACAGCCAGTGCCTTCTTCTCATTTCAAAGCACACGTTGAGATGCCCTCTATCCCCGCAGATATCCAACGGGTGCTCACAGAATATGAGGAAACCCGTTTACAAGAAAATATTGCCAGGCAGCAGAAAATTTACGAAGCGGTGCTGAATCTGTTCATGGAAGGTTTCGATCAGGTTGTCATGGCTGTGATTCAGCATATCAACCTCTTTGGAGAAGTCATCGCAAAAGTTCCCAGTTCGAAAACTTTGCCCGGATACGATCTGCAAGTTCGCATCATTTTTGCTTCATCCCATTCAATGACGCAACTTTCTGACAGCTTTCACGCCTTAGAGATCCTGGCTGATCAAAGCGTATCGCTGAAACTATTGCACGATCCTGGTACAACGGTTTCCCCTGCTATTACAAATCTGATTGTTCCGCCAGTGCGTCAATTTATTCCAGAACTTGAAGTAGAAGAAAGCGAGTCAGACGAGCAACCAGTGGTTCCGCCAAAACGATCAACACCTCTCCCGATGAGAATGAAAGCAGCAGAGCCTGAGAGAGCACCGGCAAAACCGTTAAAAAATGAACTATCTGAAGGCGGGGCAAAACAAGCGGCTGCAAAAGAATTTGCCGAATCGGGCAATACTGTTCGGGTCGATATCAAAAAGCTCGATAACCTCATGAATATTGTCGGAGAGTTGGTACTCTCCAAAGCGCGGTATCTTCAATTTGAGTCTGAATTGGAAGGCCTCTCTGAATTGAAAGCCTTACGCGATAATTTGAAAAAAAATAATAAATCAACTTCAAAAAAACTGGAAGATCTGCGCGAAGCGATTTTGCAAGTGCGAATGGTGCAGATTGGGACGCTTTTTAAACGCTATCCTCGTATTGTGCGAGATGAAGCCAAAAAACACGGAAAGCAAATACGCCTTGTTTTAGAGGGCGAGGAGACAGAATTAGATAAAGCCGTGGTTGATGAAATGGGGGATCCCTTAATTCATCTTATTCGAAATTCGATCGATCATGGAATTGAGGATCTGGAAACCCGCAAAAAATATGGAAAACCGGAAACAGGCACCATTAAACTCCGGGCCTATCAGGAGGGGAGTTACATTGTCATCGAAATTCAGGACGACGGCGCTGGCATTGATGTGAAACGTGTGAAAGAAAAAGCCATTGAAGTCGGTTTGATGGAAAAGGGCGCGAAACTTTCCCAAAATGACATTCTGAATTTTATATTTCACCCGGGTTTCTCAACGGCTAAAATTGTGACCGATACTTCCGGCAGAGGCGTTGGCATGGATGTCGTTAAATTAACAATCTCCAGATTAAAAGGGATTATTGACATCCAGACGATCCCCCATGTCGGGACAAAATTCATTGTGAAACTCCCGTTGACCCTGGCAATTATCCAGGTGTTACTTATCAAAATTAATTACCATACCTACGCTATTCCGCTTTCCTCAGTGACAGAAAGTTTTAAACTCAATCCGGAAAAAATCGAAATCATTGATGGGCAGGAAGTTACTCAATTGCGAAACCTTGTGTTGCCTTTGCTGCGTTTGAAAGAAGCGTTTGGGCTCCAGCAAGAGAAGAGTAATCCTGCTGTTTCTCCTCTGAACTCCGGAAACGGAGGCAACGGTTCCTCTCAGGAACGAAGTTTTGTGGTAGTAATTGGTTTAGCCGAGAAAAAAATCGGTGTCATTGTTGACGAATTATTAGGACAACAAGAAATTGTGATTAAACCGTTGGGCCGTTATCTTGTAAATACCCCCGGTTTTGCAGGAGCGACCACGCTTGGAGATGGAAGGATCGTACTGATTCTTGATGTCGTCGGACTCATCGAGAGTTTAAATACCCAAAGAACCGGGAAACGAAAAATTCAGGAGAAAACTCCTTCAAAGAATCCAGGACAAAAGGTCTGAGAATTTCCGGCTGTCCAGGGCTGTCTTCTGCGTAAGGGCACTTCCTTTTGTGCCTTTTATCCTGGATTTTCATTGTGTACGGTTATGGAGCAAACATCAGCAGTAAAAACATTGATGCCGCGTGAACAAGGAACAGGTGTGCCAGATGGAAGTTCTGAAATCCAACAGGTCTGTTTTATGTTAGCAGGTGGAGAATATGCCGTTGATATTTCACTGGTCAAAGAGATCATTAAACCGACCATGGAGCCGACGCCAGTTCCGCAATCCCCGTTTTTTGTTGAAGGCGTGCTTGATTTGCGCGGCGATATTATTCCCATTATCGATCTCAAAAAACGGTTTGGGGTTGGTTCGCCGGATAGTCCGCCGCCAACTCGTATTCTTGTCATTCAGTTAGAGGATATTATTGTCGGGTTTCTCGTGGATTCTGTGACGGAAGTCATCCGGACAACAAAAGAAAAAATTCAGAGCGCTCCCGGAAAAGTCGTGGGAGTTGATACGGAATACATCTGGGGAGTAACCAAGCGCAGTCCTGACAGTCATTTGATTATGCTCTTAGATGTTGAACACATTTTGAAGATCGAGGATGAAGGGGTCGTTCGGGCAGACACTGCCCCGCTGACATGATTAAGGTTTGTCATATTATTACACAGCTTGAGCTTGGCGGTGCACAGCAAAATACTCTGTTTACTGTGGAGCACCTTGATCGCAGCCAATTTCTTCCGATCTTAATCACGGGGGCCGAAGGCTTATTGATTGAGGAGGCAAATCAGTGCGCCGATGTTCAGAAATACTATCTTCCTGAACTCATTCGAGAGATTCGGCCGGCTCAAGATCTGCGCGTGATAATAGAGATCCGTCGTATTCTTCGCCAGGAATTCCAAAAGGATCCCCAGACGCCGCTCATTGTCCATACTCACAGTTCTAAGGCCGGGATCGTGGGGAGGTGGGCGGCAAAGCTGGCAGGCGTCCGCTGGATTCTGCATTCAATTCATGGTTTTGGCTTTCATCCCTATCAATCGTTCCCGGAACGTTGGGCCTATATTTTTCTGGAATGGCTGACCGCCAGAATCACGACGCACTTTATCGCTGTGTCTGCTGCGAATATTGCGACTGGCATCCATTACCGATTGTTTTCTCGCGATCGAGTCAGTTTGATTCGCAGTGGCATTGATATTGCTCGTTTCCAGCAGTACGCCAATCGGACAAGCTCTGAGGGGCAGATGCACCGCACGCAGATGCTTAGAAACTTTCATCTTCCGCAGGATAAGTCTCTGATAGGCATGGTGGCCTGCTTTAAGCCTCAAAAAGCTCCATTGGATTTCATTCGCGTTATGAAAATGGTGGTAGAACGCTATCCGCAGGCGCATGCCGTGATGGTTGGCGATGGGGTGCTTCGTTCGCAAATTGAAGCTATGATCGCTGAATATCATCTGGAAGAGACGATCTCGCTCGTAGGTTGGCGAACTGATATTGCCGAACTGTTGCCCCTGTTTGATGTGCTGGTGCTCACGTCGTATTGGGAAGGACTTCCTCGCGTATGTCCGCAAGCGATGGCCGCCGGACTTCCCATTGTTGCCACCAATGTTGATGGCATCCCCGAAGCCGTGCAGGATGGAATTACCGGATTTCTGGCACAACCCGGAGATCTTCGGGCACTTGCCGATAAAATCGTATATGTGCTCGAACATCCTGAAATTGCCCAGGAAATGGGGAGAAAAGGGCAGGAACGTGTTGCTGAGTTTGATATTTATCGTATGGTTCACCAACAGGAGGAATTATATCGTTCACTTATTGCTCGTCATTAATACGTGTAACGTCTGATGCTTATGGGACCTTTTTTCTTACTCTATCTCTTCACTCTGCTGTTTGGATTACTTGTCGGCAGTTTTCTGAATGTGTGTATCTATCGGATTCCACGCGGTGAATCAATCGTATTTCCGGGATCTCATTGCCCGCATTGCAGCCATGCTATTCAGCCCTGGGAAAATATCCCGGTCATAAGTTTTTTGTTTCTTCAGGGAAAATGCCGCTATTGTCAGATCCCAATCTCCTGGAGATACCCTGCGATTGAACTTTTGACCACCGTCTTCTTTGTTATCTTTCTACACCAATACTCGGTGTCGTTTGACGCGCTCTGGTATCTGATCTTAACCTGTGCATTGATTGTGATCTCCTTTATTGATCTGGATTACCAGATCATCCCGGATAAAATTTCCCTCCCTGGCATCGTTGTCGGGTTTATTGCCTCGTTTTTTCTACCTCTGCGCTGGTATGATTCTTTGCTTGGTATTTTGGTGGGCGGAGGCATTATCCTGGCCGTCGGTTATGCAGGGAAATGGGTGTTTAAAAAAGAGGCCATGGGGGGTGGGGATGTCAAACTCATGGCGATGATCGGGGCTTTTCTGGGGTGGAAACTTGTCCTCTTGACGCTTTTTTTCGCCTCAATCGTGGGAGCGATTGTTGGCCTTGTGTTTAAACTGGCAACCGGAAAAGACTATATCCCCTTTGGTCCCTTTCTCTCGGCCGGAGCGTTATTGGCCTTATTTTTTGGCGAAAAACTCCTTTTCTGGTACTGGAATTTCATGCTCCCTTCCCAAATATCTGATATTTTACGGTGAGAGGTATTACGCATGTCGCACTTGCGAAAAAAACACGATTGGGTTCATCAACAAGGTTATACTTTACTCGAACTAATCGTTGTGGTTCTGATCATTGGCGTATTATCCGGAATCGCGATCCCCAATTTTCTCGATTGGCTACATGAATATCGGCTGCAAGCGGCAGCCAATACGCTGATGAACCATCTGCGCGCCGCCAGATTGCTGGCAATTTTTACCGGGAAAGAACATCAACTTCAAATCAAGAATCGTGAGAACGGGAACTATTACCAGGTGGTGCAAGATCCGAAGAAGAGCAGCGAGCAGGTGGTAAAGTCGATCGGACAAGTCATTCTCCACAAAGAATTCGGAGAAGTCATGATCAAGGAACCGATTTCCGGGACAATTAGTTTTTATCCAAAGGGGACATCGAGCAACAAGAGTATTCTTCTTGAAAATTCAGTCGCCCATCGAATTTACATACGCGTGAATAATTTTGGACGGATAAAGCAGGAACGACTGTGAGCGATTTCCCTGGAGTCGTGCAGTTCGGAGTTCTGCCTTCAGGCAGCCCGCTAAAGTGGGAATGACGAGCATACGCGCATGATGAAAATTTCATTGACCAATCAGGCAAACTCAAGTTTGTACTCCTGTTTTACGAAGGAGAGAACTCATCTTTCCGAAAGGACACGACAAGATGAAGATCACAAGAAAAGAGCTTGAATCGAAAGCTGCAAAAATTTTCCGTAAAGTCAACCGTCTGAAAACGACATCCAGCAAGCTTGAGAAACTCGATGAGTTGCTTCAGACACTCCGAAACATGGTTGATAGCAATGTCAACAACCAGGGAACTTCTGGTAATGCACGTCACGCCGACCCCGCTTTTCATGGACTGGTCCAGGCGTATAGCGACCTGTGTGTGATGCACAAACTCAAATTTCAAATGGATGCCCTTTTTGAGGGCATCCAGGCGGATATGAAACGCCTGGCTCAACAACCTGAGCAACTGACGCCATCCCAATTTGATTCGCTCGTGCAGCGTTTACAGGTTGTAATGGAAATTGACAGCCAACATCCCGAAGCCGGGCAGCTTTTTAAAACTCTGGTGGAGGGGTATCCAGAATTTGCCGAACATACTCTTGTTGGAGACCTTTCTTTTGATCTCACGCCATATCAATTGCCTGAGCTTGTGATTGATATCACCTGTCGTTTTGCGGATTTGACTCAGAACAGCATACTGCAATCGCGATATCCCTCCTATCAACGGCGTTTTTCAGGGAATGATGCCTCTTTACAAGAGCAGAACGCTCACGCCATGGTTCGCCTTCGATTTTCGCTGAACCAACTCACAGAATTTGACCTGTTTCATGAAGAATTACATACGAAACCAGGGTATGCCATCGCGGTCAATAACCATCCGATGGAAGAATCGGTGTTTAGCGACTGGTTTCAATGTTATAAGCGTTTTCTCAATGCCCATAATCCGCAATATTGCTATGGAGCCAGTCCGTTCACGTTTAATGTGTTCGGATGTCATAAATTATACATGCCAGATGTCGCCAAATGTCTGGATCAATGTTGGTTTTCTCATGGCGCAATGGATGAAGCATCACGGTTGTTCCTGGTTGATGTGCGAACAATTGCCGCGCACATTCGTTCCTATCTTCCCCATTGTGGTTTTTGTCCGGCTTTAACCCGTGAAAAGCTTCTGATTGGGGTAGGGGTTCTTCCGCAATACGTGAATCCTGAATGTGATCGTCGTTGGCAGTATTTTTCTTCAGGCGAAGGTCAATCGGGAGTACTTCCCAGAGGGGATGACATCGCGATTGCGCTGACGCCTATTTCACTTTCCTCTCAGATCGATGCTTCAACCTTGCTGGAAGTTGGGCCAACGCCATATATTGAGAAAATACTCCAGTTTCTCCAATCTCGTGATACCAGCGCATTGGCAGAACAGGCCTATCGAAACCTTTGTCATTGTCTGCATTGCGGCGCTCCCTATAAGCCTCATACCATGACATGTTCCGCTTGCAAAATAGATTTTTGGAAATTAGCGATCAAAAATCCTGAAACAACGGTTGATCATCTGAAATATGCGAAAATTCCGGATCTGACTTTTGTAGAGCAAGAGATGGCGCATCCCCTGACTAGCGCTGCGCCAACACCTCAGCAGAGCCACTCCGGGAAGGATCTTTCATTTGATCAGCTCTGGAGCGATCCTGAAGTCCGCAAAATTCTTTCGACCGACCAAAAGCCCTCCGAGAAAAGCGACACTTCTCAAGTAACGTTCGATCAAGACGTTCCTCGTGAACCCGCGGAAATAGAAGAACCGCTCTCACAATCGTCTTCTTCTGCCGGACGATTTGAACTTCATGAAAAATTACGCAGTTTGCTTTCCCATAAATATCGTGAACGTAAGGCGATTGAAGAAGCGTTTTCACAGCCAGCAGAAACGTCGCCGTCATCATCCTTCGCAGAAGAATCCTCAGGATATCAACCAGCGCGTGCTTCTATAGATCGAGAAACCTCTGTTGTTGTTCCGTCAACAGATCAGGCTCCGGAAACGATCCCATCGCATCAGGCAGAACTGCTCGATGCGCTGAAAAAGCTTAAACCGCGTAAAAAATCTGAATTGAGCAAACGCGGGGTCGTGCGCGTGATTTATCATGCGACCATTGATAAAGAACTCTGTCCGCTCTGTGCGTATCTTGATGGCATGGTGATGGACCCGGATGATCCGGCGACCGATATTTTCAGTCCGCCCCTTTTTCCCGGATGCACCTGTCGGCGCGAATATGTTCTTAAGACCGAAAAGCCTTCCAAATGGCCCCAGGTATCATTCACCTTTCCTTCGAAAGAACTTCTGGGATATCTGCAGAAGAAATTCTAAAGAGGCGATAGGATGAGAAAACTATGATACCTGCCATACTTACGACAATTCCGGCTGGAAGAACAATACCCGTCAATGCAATCAATTTGGGATGATACCACCAGAGATCAAGTCCATAATAAGGAAGCCAGGCGTTTTGCCGGGTCGTATCAGCAAGTAATTCGATCCCAGAAAATGGAATTCCGCCAGGCCTGAATGCATCGAGCACAGCATGGGTGATGAGCCAGAGATGTCCGAGGATATGAGGAAGACGTGGCGTTGAACGCAACAGGGTTTCCATTTCTGACGTGAAATCAGGTGCATTGGCAAAGGCAAGGGTATATTGAATTCTCCAATAATAGCTGTGATAATTCACGACAACGCCGATCAGTTGTTGTCCTATGCCCATAATCAGGCAGAACAGAGCTATCCGCTTTGCCTGCTTAGAATATGTTGTCTGCGCTGCGCCTGCGATGATCAGAAAAAAGGGCAGGATTGGAGTCAGATAACGGGGGCCGTAATACAATTCATTTGTCGTAAACGGATAGAAGCCAAAAAAGGTCAGCATGATCCCGCTTAGTAAGAAGGTCGTCGTGGTAAATTGCTGATAAAAGCGGATGATTCCCGCAAATGCAAGTATAATGACCGGAGAATAGAAAAAGATACTCCCCTCTAATCCGAAAAGATTGTCAGTGAAATGCCGCAGAATATCCGGGATATATCTCGTAAATTCATTACTATAGCCGGTTTCAAAAGGAGAACCAAAGCGGATGAAGTTATACCATCCTACGATACCCCCGCCAATCCCAATCACTGGAATCAGAAACCAGGTGAATGCTTTCCAGGTCGTATTTATTTTACGCGGAAATGTTAACCACAAATATCCTAATAATACAGGAAGGACAAGAATAGCAACAATCTTAACCGTGATTGCTGCCCCTAAAAACAATCCTGATAACACAAGATGACAGGATGACGGAAGCCGCAGCTTCTGCGGGTGCGATTGGGGAATAATCAGCCAATAGACTGATCCCAATAACCAAAAGGTCAGAATCGGTTCGCTAAAATCTAACTGCGCATACATCCAGGCCTGAGTTCCCAGCCCATAGAACAGGGTACACCAGATTGACGTATTATACGTATATCCTAATTTTCGACAAAAGAGATAGAGCAGCACACAGGTGAGGGCGGTAATGAAAGGCTGTCCGAGTAGCGTGGTCAACATGGTGATGCGATCATAATGCGCAGCCAATTGGGGAAAAGACGCTGCTGTCCAATGTCCAAGAAGGTAAAAGGGTAGATTATACAGAGAATGACCAATGCCATACTGAGCGTAAAATTGTCCGTCACGCCCTGCTTTTCCCCAGGGAACTTTTTGAATAGCAAAACTGTGGTTGATGAGCATGGACCGTGTCACATCATACGTGGTGGTGCCAACGCCGCCATAGCCATGTCCACCCATTGAAAGCGTATAGAGAGAAAAAAACAATCCAAATACCCAAACAGGAATCCAAGGGGGAGAAATAAATTTTGTCCTACGCACATTTTTTCTTGTCATGATCGTATTCACGCAGTAATGTTCAATGAAGAACTACAGGAACACAGATAAGCAAGCAACCGATCTTCATCGCATTCTTACTTATCGCCCTTCCTGTAGTTTTTCATTGAACATTACTGCGTGAAAAAGGATCAAGTAAAAAATTGTTTCAGGAAGGAGTTTTCGAAATTCCCGAAACAACTCAACAAAAGCTTCTACGCGCGAAGTACCATTTCGCGCTATAGTTTTAAAAGAGATGTCATGAGCGTATGCTCACCCGGCAGGATGAAAATAATGAATTCGTACCTGCGAACAGCCTTGTTCGCAGAGGATTTCGACGAACAAGGCTGTTTGTCGGTACAACTATTTTCATAGGAACTATCATGAGCTGATGCTCACTCGTCATTATGAAAATGACTGATCCTTCGTACCCCGGACAGTCTTGTCCGGGAAGATGATCACTCCCGGACAAGGCTGTCCGGGGTACGGGTATTTTCATAGGAGAATATACGCGATGTACGCACGAAAAAAAATCAATAACATTGGTTTTATTTCCACCCGTCTGCAAGGAACGGATGGTGTTTCACTTGAAACGGCGAAATGGAGCGCCGTGTTAGAGCGCATGGGCTATACCTGCTACTTTTTCGCCGGCTTATCAGACTGGGATGAGCACAGAACCACGGTTGTGCCGGAAGCATTTTTCGATCATCCGCGCATCAAAGAGATCCAGTCGCAATGCTTTGGGAAGCTCACCCGATCGTCGCAACTAACAGGTGAAATTCACCACATGCGTGTTCAACTAAAAGAGGCGCTCTATGACTTTATCCGCCAACGTGAGATTGATATGATTATTCCGGAAAATGCTATTACCATTCCCATGAATATTCCTCTGGGGCTGGCCATCACGGAAATCATTGCGGAAACCGGGATTCCCACGATCGCTCACCATCACGATTTTTACTGGGAACGTCAGCGCTTCATGATCAATGGGGTCGGCGATTTTCTATCTTTTGCCTTCCCCCCATCACTGCCATCCATTCAGCATGTCGTGATCAACACGCCCGCAAACCGGGAACTCAGTTACCGTACGGGGCTTTCGCCGCATGTGATTCCGAATGTCCTGAATTTTGAAGAGCCTGTGTCCGGATTTGACGACTATAATAAAGATGTGCGCGCGGACCTGGGCTTAGAAGAGGATGATATTTTTATCTTACAGCCCACCCGCATTGTCGCCAGAAAAGGAATTGAACACTCAATAGAGCTTGTGAACCGACTGAAAAATCCGAAAGCGAAACTCGTCATCAGCCATTTTTCAGGAGACGAAGGCGTGGCATATCAAGAACGTCTCCGTAATTACGCTGAAATCATGAATGTACCTTTACTGATCAAACCTGAAATTATCGGCACGACGCGCGGCCTGAATCCGGACGGGACGAAACGTTACACGTTGTGGGATGTGTACCCCCATGCGGATCTGATTACCTATCCTTCGGTCTATGAAGGCTTTGGCAATGCGTTTCTCGAAGCGATTTATTTCAAAAAACCGGTACTTGTCAACAGATATTCTATTTATGAAATTGACATTGAGCCGAAAGGATTTGAAGTCATTACCATAGATGGGTACGTAACTCACGACGTGATCCATAAAATTCAATATATTTTGACACACCCGGAAGAGCGAGAGAAAATGGTCGAGAAAAACTATGAAATCGCCCGGCAATTTTTCTCATATCAGGTGCTGACCTACAAATTAATGACCATTATGATTCATTTTGAAGGATTAACGGCATACGCCACGCCTTAAAACAGCCGCCGCATTCGCTCTGAGTATATTGAGGCTATAGCCCAAGAAGTTCTTGAATTTTGGGCAAGGCCGCTCGCGTCACTCGTTCGCCTTCCTGGATGCATTCTTCAGCTCGATCAAAATCCAGGAGGCGAATATGAGCTAAATCCGGTTCTAACAACATGTTGGCGGGGTTCTGGCGCAATTGTGATTTGGCAATTTCGTATTGCATAATATTAATGGAATTAAAAATTACCCCAAAAATATTGGGCAACTCTGCGGTTTTCTCGTCTTTTTTAAACCAATCGCTGAACAATGAGGAGGTTTCTTCCACAACGGATCGGCCTCGTTCCACTTTTTCATCGAACCAGTGTTCTAATGCCTGCGCCTGTTCTTCGACAAAATTTTTGCCTTTCACCACAGTTTCCCTGACAAACCCGGGCAACTCAATTCCTATCGCTCTCATCTCTTTTTGAACAAGATTCTCCTTTAGATCATTCTCTTCATCCCGGACGTGCCCAAGTGATTGAAAGTGTTCAGCGGTCGCTTTTACACTTGAAATCAGGGTTCGTTTCGACATCTCCGCCGCTAGATTGACCGCAATCACCACGTCTGCGCCCAGGGTTCGCGCAGCGTGAACTGGTACAGGACTGACAATCCCTCCATCAACCAGAAAACGATCCTGAAGATAGACCGGGGTAAAAATTCCCGGAAGCGACATACTCGCCCGAATTGCTTTCACGGCATTACCTCGAGTTAAAATCACTTCTTCCCCGGTCACAACATCTGCAGCAATGGCCGCAAAGGGCAGCGCAAAATCTTCAATATTTTGATCTTGTAAAAATGAATCGAAGAACCTTTCAAGTTTTTTTCCGCTTAACAGGCCGGAAACCGGAAGTAGGGGATCTAACATAAAATTTAGAATCTCTTTCCAGGCAAGCTGGCGCGAAAATTCTTCATAGTGTTCTAACTTTCCTGCGGCATAAAATGCGCCCACAATCGCTCCAATACTGGTGCCAGCAATACAATCAATCGGAATCTGCGCTGCTTCGAGTACCCGAATCACCCCAATATGGGAAAACCCGCGCGCAGACCCGCTCCCTAAAGCTAATCCAAGTTTTTTGCGAGTCGTCATGATCGGCTCTCCTTTATCTTTATAATCACACGCTTTCAGAGTCGCAACAGCAGCATGGCTGACATGCACTTTTCTCCTATTGTCACCCGCCTGAAGGCGGAACTACGAACAAGAAATCTCAAATCGTATCTAAAATATACGCTTTTATCGTTTTGTCAATATTTCACTTAACAAGGTTGAATCTTTACCAATCCTTCTGCTTACCAACAAGAGTGCCCTTATCATAGTATCAGATTAAAAAGCTTGACAACATCAGAAATGTAAAAAATCATCATCTGATAAATAACTACTGGTCTTTCAAGCTGGTTCGTCGTCCCGCCTTCAGGCGGAAGAACTCGCTCAAGGGAGAACTACAAACCTGCGGCGAAATTCGCCAAATACACGTCAATAATTAGAGAACTGTAAACAACGTCATATAAAAGGTGGTGAAATCCATGTCTTATGAAACCTTTGAAGATATTTTAGCAGCACTGCCCTCAATGCGCGATGCGGTTGCCGGCATCAGCGAATTGTTGCTTGCTAACCTTGTATTGATTGGGGAGATTGCGGCCCCCACATTTCACGAACAGCGGCGGGTGGAATTCCTCAAAGATCGCTTTATCGAAGGCGGACTGCTGGAGTGTTCCATTGATGAGAAAAATAATATTTACGGAGTACTTCCCGGCGAAACCGGTAAAGACCATATTTTAATCGTCGCCCACCTGGACACAGATTTTCCGGAAGAAGCGGATCATACCATAAACGTGCGAACGGATAGCGTGATTGGCGCGGCGGTAGCTGATAATAGTTTAGGCATCGCCACCATTGCAACCCTCCCAATTATCCTCGATCGCCTCGGTATCCGGCTGCAATCCAATTTGATTCTGATGGGAGCGGCGCAAAGTTTGGGGCGGGGGGATTTAGGAGGGTTACGCTTTTTTTTAGCCAATAAACCCTTCCCGATTAAGGCTGGGATTGGTGTGGAAGGCGTTCAACTTGGTCGCCTTAGCCATTCTTCTATCGGCATGTTACGCGGCGAAATTAACTGTACCGTGCCGGAGGAATCTGATTGGACGCATTTTGGTGAAACTGGCGCGATTCTGATTTTGAATGAAATTATTAATCATATTGTCGAAATTCCCATTCCTATTCGTCCGCAAACCGTGATCATTTTAGGTTCGATTAGTGGCGGCACCGGCTTCGAAAAAATCCCCACAGAATCGCAACTGCAATTTGAAATCCGCAGTGAATCGGCGCAGATGGTCAGCGATATTCGCGATCGCATTGAAGAAATTACCCTGGAAGTGTCAGAACGAACGAATACACAGATCAAAGTAGATTTTTTTGCCCGTCGAGAACCAGGCGGAATTCCGTTTTCCCATCCCTTATGTCGGCAGACGCGCAAAATTATTCAGGCGATGGATGTTGAACCTCAGATTTCACCGAGTATCTCTGAATTACCGGCGTTTATCGATCATCAGATTCCAGCCATTGCAATAGGGATTACACGCGGGGAACGATTACACAATGAAAAAGAACTGATTTACATCCCTCCGGTTTTTACTGGAATCGCTCAATTAATCGGGATTTTACTGGCAATAGACGGAGGATTCTGCGATGAAAATTAATGAGTGGTTACAAAGCAATACCTTTCATCATTCCAATTTCTGGGATATTTTACATCTGGTGAAACAAAAGCAAGAACAGGGATTGACAATTTCTCTGTGCATTCCGGCGCTCAACGAAGAACGTACGATTGGCAAAGAGATCATTATTTTTAAATCGGAACTCATGACGCGCTATCCCCTTTTAGACGAGATTGCTGTCATTGATTCAGGTTCTATAGATAAGACGCGTGACGTTGCGGCCTCGTTCGGGGCGGATGTTTATCTTGCCAAAGATATTCTTCCAGATATGGGAGAAAAACGCGGCAAAGGCGAAAATTTGTGGAAAGCTATTTACCAACTCAAAGGCGATATTATCGTGTATATTGATGCAGACATCAAGAATATCCGCCCCTATTTTGTCTATGGCCTGGTGGCTCCCCTGATTTATCACCCTGAAATTAAATATGTTAAAGCCTTTTATGAACGCCCGCTGGCCTCATCCAAAGGCGTGCTTCGCCCTTCTGGCGGGGGGCGGGTCACGGAAATTTTGATTCGTCCGCTCTTCTCGTTATTTTTCCCGGAACTGACAGCTATGATTCAACCGCTTTCCGGCGAGTATGCCGCCCGACGCGAAGTCCTGGAGCAGATTCCCTTCCCGATTGGCTACGGCGTGGAAACTTCGCATTTGATTGATATTTATATTAAATGGGGTCTGGATGCCTTTGCGCAAACCGATTTGGATCATCGCGTCCACCGCAACCAACCTACGCGGGACCTGGCGAAAATGTCCTTCGGCATCTTACACACGTTTCTGCTGCGGCTCAAAGCCCTGGGAATTACTCCGAACCTTCCGGAATTAAGCCTGACCCTGCACCAGTTTCAGGTGCGCGATGAGGTGCATGAACCTGTTGATTACAATATCTTGTATGAAGAACGTCCTCCGATGATCAATATCCCGGCCTACAGGGAAAAATATCATCTGGAGAAGCAGGGGAATGGTTAAGCGATTCTCTATAAACAGGAGTACTAACCGTTCGGCTTTGATAGCAAAAGTCGAACGTTGACAAATGGACCGCGAAATTCCTTTTCGCGGTCATATCAGGGTTATGCGCGAAAAGGAATTTCGCGCTACATTTTCAAAAGAACGACGAATGGCGCGAAAAACTCTCCATATTTCTGAGGTTGGAACCGTGATCCTGATCAAGAGTCAGCGAGCGACAAGGCTGACTATGACGCTGAGGCCATTTCAGGATGTGCGGGTTACGGTACCAAAAGGCATGACCTTTGCTCAGGCGGAAGCCTTTGTAAATGAACGGATGGCCTGGATTCAACGGCATCAACCGAAAATCCAGACCATAGAACGGAAATATACCATTTTTGATGAACAAACCTCGTTTCGTACACGTGAACATGAACTGCGTATTATTCGCAGCGATGCCCGGTCTGTTTCTGTTCGCACCGTAAAAGGCGAAATTCTTGTGACCTGCCCTGTGTCAAAAGATATTCATGCTGACGACGTACAGCGTGCGATCCGTGAAGGGATTGAACGCGCCTGGCGTAAAGAAGCCAAGGCCTACTTACCTCAGCGGGTCAAAATTTTGTCTGAGCAGCATGGTTTGGTATATCAGCAATTACGAATTAAAAATACCCAATCCCGCTGGGGAAGTTGTTCACAAGAGAATAATATCAATTTGTCGCTGCACGTCATGCGTTTGCCTGATCCTCTGATTGATTATGTGATTCTGCACGAACTTGTCCATACCGTTGAAAAAAACCATGGTTCTCAATTCTGGAAACGACTGGCTCAGGTCTGTCAAAAGGCGAGAAAGCTGGATAAAGAATTAAAAAAGTACAATATCAAAATTTATTGAATCGTCGTGGTGTAAGCAACTGTCATGGTCAAAATGGCGTCAAACACTACAACGAATTGAAAAAATTAACGAATTTGAGAAATGAACAGATTTGACGGAGACATTCGTTATATTCTTGAATTCGTTGTTGTCATGCAAAATGTTCAATAAATTTATCAAAAGGGAGAGTCTATGAAATTTTTACGCTATTCTGTTGTCATCATCCTGGCGAGTGTTTTCTTCTGCAACGCCAGCAGCGTCGCTCAAACCTCTTTGAAAATCGCCACCGAAGAATGGCCGCCGTATGTGTATGAGCAGGATGGAAAAATTACAGGTTATAGCATTGACATTCTGAACAACGTCTTTACCGAAATGGACGTGACCGTCACATATCATCAGTATCCCTGGAAAAGAGCACTCAAAGGAGTTTTTTCAGGAACATCAGACGCCCTGTTCCATGCCAGTAAAAACGAAGAACGCTTGCAATATTGTTATTACCCGGAAGAATATCTGGCGCAGTCCAGATATGTGTTTTTTATTCGCAAAGAGGATGTCAATCGCCTGAAATTTGATTCTTTCGACGATTTATTAGGACATGATGTCGGAATTACGCAAGGCTATTCTTATACTGCCGAACTGCTCGATTTTCTCAACACGCACAAACTCGCAATCAGCACGGTTTCAGATGAAAGCAATCTGCGCATGCTGGCAAAGGGGCGAATCGAGTATTTCCCGACAGATGTGCTGAATGGATTATATTTGATGAAGAAATTGGGCTTGCAGGATCAATTGACCTATCTTCCAAAGCCAATTTTTGAAAAGCCGTATTTTATCATGTTCAATAAATACAATGTTTCTTTGGCGCTCGTAGAAAAATTTAGCGCGGTTCTTGCCGCATTTAAACAGACGGAAGAATTCCGGCAGATCGAAGCCAAATATCTTGAATGAGGGAACTATTGTTCTTCTATTCCTTGCCGTTGGCAGCATGCTCAAAATCAAAATATGAGGAGAGGCTTTTTCTTGACACAACTGACAGCTTTGCCAATACTGCCCCTCCGTTCACAAAGAATAATCCGAACCTTGTCTGAGTTACATTTCCCTGGAAAGCTTATCAGTATTTGTATTTTTGCTCAATCCGGGGGATGCTCTTTTGATCGTATGAACACGTATAGCACTACAGAGGGGGAAATCCTATGGAGTCATTAAAAGAACGTATTCGCCGTGAAGGCAAAAATCTTGGCGGAGGCATCCTCAAAGTTGACAGTTTTTTAAATCATCAGGTTGATCCGGCCTTTATGCTGGCTGTTGGCGGGGCGTTAGCTGCGTATTTCGGCGCGTCAGGTGTTTCAAAGGTGTTAACGGCGGAAATTTCGGGAATTGCTCCGGCTCTAACCACCGCGCTCGCGTTAGGCGTGCCGGTCGTTTATGGCCGCAAAACCAAACCGATTACCATGCCAGCTAACGCCTACGTCCAAAAGGCGCCATCCCACACCAAAGGCAAAATCGTGGAGATTATGGTATCGCCTGAATTTTTGCACCCGGGCGATCGAGTGCTTATTATTGACGATTTTTTGGCTTCAGGCGCGACAATTAAAGCGCTGGTGCAGCTTGCCGAACAGGCTGGCGCGAAAGTGGCCGGCATTGGCGCTGTCATTGAAAAAAGTTTTGAAGGCGGCCGCGCTGAATTGGAATCCCTGGGCTATCAGGTGCGTTCCCTGGTGGTCATCAAAGCCATGACTGATACTGAAATTATTTTTGAGTAATTTGGAACCACGATACACCCGAAAGACACGAAATTAGTATATGATTTCAGAAATACCTCTACACGAGAAACCAGGTTTTTAGGAAAAAACCTGGTTTCTTCGCCGCGCCTCATGTATACTTATTTTCGAAACTCTATATCTGGTGTGTTTCGTGTATTTCTTGGGAGATATTTTCATAATGGCAAAAGGACAACGTGAAACTATTGTGATCCTGGATTTTGGATCCCAATATAGTCAACTGATCGCTCGCCGCGTGCGAGACCTGCAAGTGTATTGCGAACTCGTGCCCTATCATGCCAGAGCAGAAGTGTTAGAAAACTTGAATCCCTGCGGCTATATTTTGTCAGGCGGTCCGGCCAGTGTCTATGCCGATGGCGCGCCGCATCTGCCTGAATACGTCTTGACGACTGACAAGCCGATCCTCGGTATTTGTTATGGCATGCAGCTTCTGGCCTATCATTTTGGCGGCAAAGTGTTTCCGGGAGCCAAACGGGAATATGGACCGAGCACACTGACGGTTTTGAAAAAAGACAATCCGCTTTTTTCTTCCTTGCCCGCAACAGAATTGGCGGTCTGGATGAGCCACGGTGATAAAGTCACGCAGCTTCCGCCCGGTTTTGAAGTGTTGGCGCAATCCGAAAATGCCGAGCACGCCGCTATTGGCAGCGCCGAACGCAAACAATACGGGTTGCAGTTTCACCCTGAAGTCACGCACACGCCGCAGGGCAAAGATATTCTACGCTCGTTTCTGTACGAAATCTGCGGCTGCTCCGGCGGTTGGACTGCGCAAAATTTTATTGATGAGAGCATCGAACGCATTCGCCAGCAGATTGGCGATGGGCAGGTGATCTGCGGCTTATCCGGCGGCGTGGATTCTTCAGTCGCGGCCGCCTTGCTGCACCGGGCGATTGGCGACCAGTTGACCTGTATTTTTGTCAATAACGGCTTGCTGCGTAAAGATGAAGCACAGCAAGTTGTCCAAACCTTTCAAACCGAAATGCACGCCCGCTTAGTGGCGGTTGACGCAGTTGACGCCTTTTTAGAGGCACTAGCCGGCGTCACTGATCCGGAAGTCAAACGTACCACCATTGGAGAAAAATTCATTCGCATTTTCGAAGCCGAAGCTCGCAAACTCGGCCAGGTGGATTTTCTGGCCCAGGGCACGCTGTACCCCGACGTGATCGAAAGCGCCAACCGGCATGAAGACGACCCGGCCGCCAAAATTAAAACGCACCACAATGTCGGCGGATTGCCAAAAGATATGGCTTTACAATTGATCGAGCCGCTGCGCTTTCTGTTCAAAGATGAAGTGCGGAAGGTGGGCAAAGCTCTGGGTTTGCCGGATCAGATTGTCTGGCGTCATCCCTTTCCCGGACCGGGTTTAGCAGTGCGTGTGATCGGCGCGATTACCCCTGAACGCCTGGATACGCTGCGCGAAGTTGACGCGATTCTGATTGAAGAACTGTGGGCCTCGGGCTGGTATCAGCAAACCTCGCAAGCCTTTGCGGTCTTGCTGCCGGTGCAAAGCGTGGGCGTGATGGGCGATGGACGTACATACGCGAATGTTGCCGCAATCCGGGCTGTGACGACCGAGGATTATATGACGGCCGATTGGGCGCACTTACCTTATGATCTGTTAAGCCGCGTCAGCAACCGGATCGTGAATGAGGTGCCGGGTGTCAATCGCGTGGTGTACGATATTACCAGCAAGCCCCCGGCGACAATCGAATGGGAATAAGCATGAAAAGATTTTTTTTACCGATTCTCTTCACAATAATCTTGCTGGGGATTCTTTTCCCGGGTGGCGAAGCGTTAAAACCAATTCTCCCGATCCTGCTTGGAACGCTGTTGTTCTTCAATTTTTACAACATTGATATTCGAGGAAAACACTTTTTCAGACAAGAAATTGTGATCTATTTCGTTATTGTTTTAGGGATCCTTCCAGCGTTAGTGGTGATGACGACTAAATTCCTTCCGTCGCCATTCCAATTGGGAATTTTTCTCACCACTATTTCTCCTGCGGCGGTTTCAGGCTCAATTGTTGTGGGAATGATCGGGGGAAGCCTTGAATTATCAATTGCCAATACAGTGATTTTTAATCTCCTCTCACCGTTGAGTTATACGATTCTCACCAAACTGTATTTTGACACAACGGAGCTTAATGTTTCAAGTGCCCAAATCATTGTCAACCTCGTGTTAATGATCGGTATCCCTTTTGGAGCGTCTTTGATCTGTAAGAGACTATCTTCCCTGTCTCGCCCCCTGCGCATACTTTCTTCATATATCAATATTCTCTTTGTGCTTATTGTATTCATGGCGATTTCCTCGTCTTCCAAACAATTACGGACAATTCCGATCAGGGAATTGGGCAGCGTGATTGGAATGACGGTGCTTATTGTCGCGATCTTTTATACATTGGGACTCTTATTAGGTAAAGATGACCGGACGAAACGGGCGCTTGCCGTAAATATGGGGCAGAAAAATAATAGCCTCTGCATCTGGCTGGCGCTCTCGAGTTTTGGCCCGCTGGCCGCGATTCCTGCCACAGTGTATATTATTATTCAACATATTTTCAATTCGCTGCTGATTTTTCTTTTTACCCGGAGGTAACTACAGGAATTGATAGATAAGCAAGAATTTCCGAAATTCTGCCGAATAACAGCATTATGATTTATAATTGTTTAACATTTATTTCATGAATAACATGGCTATTCAGCAGAAGGTCAAAAATTCTTGCTTATCTATCAATTCTTGGGTAGTGGTTAAATGGTAAGTGATGCGTTCCCTGAGCGAAGTCGAAGGGAACAGTGGCGGCTCGTTTCGACTTCGCTCAACGAGTGGGCATCACTTACTATTTAACCACTACCAACTCCTGTAGTTCCTTACTTTATATGGATGCAAAGACATTAAGCGTGGCGGTTGACTGGCTCGGCCGGATTGATTATCAGGCCGCGCTCATATTGCAGGAAACCCTGGTGCAAGAACGTGTGGCTGCGCCTGAGCTTGAAGATCGCTTGTTGTTGTTAGAACACCCTCCGACCTACACCTTAGGCCGCGGCGGGGATATGCGCCATCTCTTGCTCAATGAGGCGCAGCTTGCCGAACGCCAGATTGCATTTTATCGCGTTGGACGCGGCGGCGACATCACCTATCACGGGCCAGGGCAACTGGTCGGCTATCCGATTCTGAACCTCAAACGCCTGCACAGCCTGCGCGGATTGGCTCAACCTGATCTCCATGCCTATGTGAGCGACATTGAACAGGTCTTAATCCACACCCTGGCGCATTTCGGCGTTGCAGGCTGGCGGTATGAAGGCTATACCGGTGTGTGGGTTGATACAGCAAACGGACCTTGTAAAATTGCCGCGATTGGGGTTCGTGTCAGCAGCAAAGGCATCAGCAGTCATGGTTTTGCCTTGAATGTGGCGACCGATCTGAGCTATTTTACGCATATCATCCCCTGCGGCATCAAAGAGCATGGCGTGACCAGCTTAACCCGGATGCTCCAACGCCCGGTCGCAATTGCCGAAGTGATAGCACCCCTTGTAGAAGCCTTTCGAGAGGTATTTCACATGGAACACGTTTTGGAGAACGATACGATTTGAAAAGAGCATGAATTTTGTATCGTTGACTATTGACAAAAGACGCACTGTAGGAGAATATTGTTCTTCATGAAAGGAGGGTCTGCATCATGATCACAACAGATATAAAACAATGGATTCGACGCGAACTGCCTGTAATATTCCGTGAAGATGTCGAAATTCATCAATTCATTCTGGACCTGACCCGCAGTCAGTATGCGGACAAGCAGGTCACGGAAAGCCGCTTTGACCGTATTTTAGACGAATTACAGCGGGATAGAGAAGAACATCGCCGTAAATGGGACGAACAGAACCGTAAATGGGACGAACAGAACCGTAAATGGGATGAACAGAACCGTAAATGGGATGAACAGAACCGTAAATGGGATGAACATTTACAAGTTGAAAAACAGGAACGGGAAGAACAAAAGCGCAAATGGGATGAAAACCAACAGACGATTAAAGAAATGCTGGCCCGGATTGATGCGCAGCAGCAGAAACATGACAGCAGTATCGGGGCCCTCGGCGCGCGCTGGGGTTTGCAGACCGAAGAAGCGTTCCGCAATGCTCTGGCTGCAATTTTAGAACGCTCCTTTGGGGTGCAGGTAGTCAATGTGACGGAATTCGACGATACAGGCGAGGTGTTTGGGCATCCGGATCAGGTTGAACTGGATGTCATTATCCATAACGGCACGTTGATTCTCTGCGAAATCAAATCCTCAATGAGCCGCAGCGATGTCTATACCTTCGACCGCAAAGTAAAATTCTATGAGCGCCTGCATAACTGCACGGCAAACCGCCGGATTATCATCACCCCTATGATCCGAGAGGACGGCCGGCGTACCGCCGAGAAATTGAACCTCGAAGTCTATAGTTATGCCCAGGATGTGAAACCGTTTTATTCAAATTGAACCTTTGGATAAACTATGAATAACAACAGTTCTAAAACAGCCCACACCCTCCGTCCGAATTGGCTGAAGGTACGCGTTCCCGCCGGACAGAATTATGAATTTCTCAAAACCTTATTGCGCACGCAGCATTTACACACGGTCTGTGAAGAAGCGAATTGTCCGAATATGGCGGAATGTTGGGGCGCGCGCACCGCGACATTTTTAATTTTAGGCGATATTTGCACCCGCAACTGCGCCTTTTGCGACGTCAAAACCGGCAAACCGGAGCCAATAGACTGGGAGGAACCGGAACGCGTCGCGCAAAGCGTGAAAGCCTTAAATTTAAAACATGCGGTGATTACTTCAGTGAATCGGGATGAGCGCGAAGATGGCGGTGCGCCGATTTTTGCCCGCTGTATTGAGCGCATCCGTGACATTCAGCCTGGCTGTTCTGTGGAAGTGCTGATCCCGGATTTTAAAGGCAGTAAGAACGCATTAAAAATGGTCATGGATGCCCGACCTGAGATTTTAGGGCATAATGTGGAAACCGTGCCGCGTTTATTTCACAAGGTGCAGCCGCAAGATCGCTATGAATGGGCGTTGACCACACTGCGAAACGCCAAACGGATGGATGCTGCGGTGTTGACCAAAAGCGGACTGATGCTCGGCCTGGGCGAGGAATGGGAGGAAATTCTTGCGGTCATGCGCGATCTCAGAGAATGCGGCGTGGATATTTTCACATTGGGGCAATATCTGCAACCGAACAAGCAACGCCATTTGCCGGTCGAACGCTATTATCCTCCCGAAGAATTTGCCGAATTACGCCAGATCGGCTATGACATGGGCTTTCGCTGGGTCGAGAGCGGACCCCTCGTGCGCAGCAGCTATCACGCCGAACAACAGGTCAGGGCGTTGTCGCCTCTGATCCCGTCTGATCCGATTGCGGCAATTCCGCCGACTGCATAAGCTCACGCAAATAGCGAAACAAGGTTCGCGCTGATTTCGGCGATTTTGCCTGTTCCTGCTCTTTTTGCGCATTGCGCACTAATTGGCGCAGGTGTTGACGGTCTGCCGCAGGAAAACGCTGGCAGAGTTCGTCAATGAGTCCGGTCTTGCCTGCGATCAGATCGTCGCGCCAGGTTTCAAGCTGGTGCAATGCCTGCGTTGATGCCTGCTGCCGGTGATCGCGCATCGCAATCTCCCGGCGAATCGCCTCCGGGTTAACCGTGCGCATTAATCCGCCGATATACTGCAATTGGCGGCGCAGCGCTTCGCGGGAGGGAATCTTTTGCGCAAACAGCACGGCTTCGCGTAAGTTTTCCGGCATATCAATTTGTTCCAGCGCCTCCGGAGAAAATGCTACCAACCGTTCCCCCAATTCCTGAAGGGCTTTCATCTCATTTTTAATCTGGGTTCTGCTTTTATATTCCTGTTCCATAACAATCCTGTTGAATATTCAATGTTTGTAATCAGTTGTCAGGTTTCTTCGTCGTTTGTCTGTTTCTGTCTATGCAAAATCCTTATGACTTTAATCTGTGTATTCATCGCTGAATCGGTTTCATAACTCATATTTGTCAATGACCCCTTTTGCCGCTTGCAAGAAATGTTCTGGGGCCTCGATGGCCCTTTCTGCATCCTGTTTCGGGACATGGGTAGTCACACCATAGTCACCGACATTTCGCAATTCGAACAGCCAATTCAAATCTTTGCCGCACTGTTTATCAACATTCCCGGTTTTGACAACATGCTGATGGAATGCTGAAATAACAGCACTATGTTTGCTGAAAGAAAGTCCTTCACAAAACAAAACCGCCGTGGCAGCATAGAAAACCGCGTAATAGGCGCGGGAGGCCGCAAAATCGTGGTAATGTTTATGAAACAGTTCCTTCGCAGCATTCAGCGACTCTTCAGCACGCTCGATATTCGCCTCGATTTCTGTCGCATACTTTTTGCTCATATCGTCACCCCTTCCTGTAAGATATTTCGATAGAGTTGCAGCTCACCTTTTCGATAGGCTTCTATATCAGCCGGTTTGGCTGAAATCAGCGCGTCCGACTCAAGCTGCACCGGATACAGCAGATCCACAATCCGGCGGAGTTCCTGAAAATAATCAAAGGGTTGACTCAACAGCACCAGCAAATCAAGGTCACTCTCCACTGTTTGCTGATGACGGGCATACGAGCCATACAGCACCACGCCCTGGAATTGCCTCCCATAATACTGTTCAAGAATCTGTTTACATTGTATTGGAGTTGTTGTCATATTTCTTTTTCATCTTTAAACCCGGAAATTATTTCGACGCTACGGCTCAAAATCCTTGTCCATACCGACCATCATCAAGCCCCAAAACATCATGATGATCAACGTCATCAGCCGCACCGCAAGCGCAATCAGCAACATCACTTTCGTTTTATGCAACCTGGATACCATTGCGCAGAATCTCAGCCGCAAAGGGGTTCGTCGCATCAAAATCCTGTTCGTCAAAGGGATGTGGTTCAATCCGGGTGTCAAACCTTTAGTCGAACCATTGCATCTCATCGCCTAATTCGCCGGATTCGAACTTTTGTAAAAATTTCTCGGAATCCATCTGATACGTGTTTTCGAATTGGCTGCACTCCTGCTCAAATTTCAGAAACCGGGCCTGAGCAAACGCTTGCTCAATCTGTAATGCCTCGGCCAGCACTTGCCGTGTTTCAGCCTGAGAGTGGGAACTTTGCAACGAAAGCGTCGAACCTACTGCCATAGTGATACCCCTCCTTTCCTCAAGTATTCACGTGCTGTCTTGTTCTCTTCAATTTTTTTCGAGTATCCGAATTTCTTCCTCTGTCAAATTATATAACTTGTACACCATTCTGTCAATTTCTTGATCGGTCTGTGTGATCTGGCGTTGAATCGCTGTTATGGCGGCGTGCTGCTGCTCAAAATAGCTCATCCATTCCGATTTTTGCGCGAGGCTGAGTTTGGTTTTAGCTTTTTGGAGTTCTTTCTCGAAATCTTTCCAGTCTAGCGCTGACCAGTTCCGAAGTTTACTGCTGAGCTTCGGGAGAGAAAATTCAGAGGTCAGCAATTTGAGAAATTGAGAGTCAAGAGTTTGTCGCTGAGTGTGTAGATCGAGCATAGAATTGACTTGTTCTACAATGAAGTCATTTTGGGCTTTTTCACCTGGATTGGAGAAGTTAATCGGGCGAATGGGAAGTTTCAACACATCTTGTCGAAACCAGCGTAAGCGTCCGCCTTGATCCTCATCTCCAAGTACTGCGGCGACACGCTTGAAATAGGTGAACATCAATTTTGAATTGAGTAGAGCAAGAAGATAGAGGTTATTCGTTGGGATAATGTAGGTTGTATTGGCTGAATATAACCCGCTATTATCAAAGGTAAAACGGCATTCTTTGGCAATATCCGGATAAATAATTTTAGGGTTTTCAAATTCAGCATGGTAATCAACTGTATCTTGAATCTCAAACCATTGGTAAATTCCAGATTTACGACCTTCCCATCCTGCTCCTATCCAATCTTTTGGTCTTGGCAGTAATCGCGCTTTAAACTGACTCAGATACCGTTTGATACCAGGATAAGCGTTAATGTCAATTCCTCGTCTCGTAAAAATTAAATATTTTTCCTGATAGTTGATGTGATATTTTCTGATATCATCCCCAACGACAAAGGGTTTGATAATGTCCGCACTTTTGGAATCTTGCATAAGGATTTGGTTTCGGGTGATTGAATCAATCACAAATACCTCATTACAGCCGGTTACAACTCCTCGATAGATTTGGCCCTTGACATACTCGCCTAAAGGAACGCCCATCGCCTTGATCTTACTCAAAAGTGTCTGTTCTCCTTCGACAACTAAAGCCCAGCTTTCCTCCCGCAATGCAGATTGGTTGACCGCATACCCCTCTGTGCGGCAATATTCTGCCAGGCTGCCAAAATCCAGGATTTTGACTTTGACCGCATGAAACGAGACCGCAGGCGCGCTTTTTGAAATGGAGACAATGCAGGGAAAAGTGGCGGCGTCTTCAAATACTGGCAGTTCTCCGAAATCAACAATCTCCTGAATCTGATACTGTTGCAGCCAGGTTCGCAGGGGTTTACCGTAATTTGCCCGCATCCACTTGTTTGAAACGATGAAACTGAACCGTCCCGCGGGTTTGAGCACATTCAATCCCTGTTCAATGAAATACACATACAAATCGGCCATGCCATGATAGGCGCGATACATCCTTTCAAAATAGGGTTTGTACGGTCCAAGGGTTTCCTGCCGTACGTATGGCGGATTGCCGATCACCACGTCAAAGCCGCCGTTTTGCATGATATCAGGAAAGGCGTGTTCCCATTTGAACGCTTTGTCGCCGGTGATCAAGGGATCGTCAATCAGGGAGTTGCCGCATTTGATGTTGTCATCTAAAGCTGTGAGTTCCGAATCTTTGCGGGCGGTCAGCAGCCAGAGCGAGAGTTTGGTGATCTCGACCGATTCCTTGTTAATATCCACGCCATAGAGGTTCTGCGAAAGAATATGCTTGTGCAGGTCAAAGGTGCTGCGCTGCCCCTGGCTCAGTTCCGCTAAGGCGGCGTTGACTCGTTCCCCTTCTTCGTACAAAAAACGGAACGCCTGATTCAAAAACGCGCCGGACCCGCAAGCCGGGTCGAGCACGGTGATGTTCGCTAATTTTTCACGGTAGGCTTCCCAGAAGGCGCGGTGCTGTTCCACCTGTTTGTTCCCTTTGTAGCGCGATTTGATCAGCTTGACCGAATCCAGATCCCTTTGCGTCAAGTCCGGCAAATCGTCAAAACCAAGTTCACGCTTGCGGTCTTCCAGCCAACCGCCGACCGCCTGTTCCACGATGTAGCGGGTGATATATTCGGGCGTGTAAAAGATGCCTTCTTTCTTGCGTTTGCCCTGCTTGCGGTCAAGCTCTTCCCCGCGAATTCCGGCGCGCAGTTCTTCCAGATCGCTGATCGACTGCTCGAAAATATGCCCCAGGATATTGACGTTCAGTTCCGATTCGAAATCATAGTCTGCAATGGCCGCGAGTTCGTTGAAAATCTCATCGCCAATGACGAGCGCGTCAAGTCCGGCATCGGGCTTGAATAATTCACCGTTGAATTTGGGGATCTGCTGGGCTTTCCAGCCGGTATCCAGCGCTTTGAATAAGCCTTTCAGGGCCGGCCAGATTTTATGCGGCGACTCCATGAACACAAAGGATTCCTGCGCCTGCCTGAGCAGCTTGCGAAAGGTGTTCGCGGGCAGCATCCCGGTATCTTCGCAAAAACAGATGAAGATAAAGCGGTCTAACAGCTTTTGAGTTTTCTTGAGGAGGAACAGCTCCTCGTTCGTAGTAAGAGCCTGGTTCGTAGTAAGCGATTTATCGCTTTCCGACCCATCGCTAAAGCGATGACTGCGAGCCTGCTGTTTCAGGTGTTCAAATAAATGCAGGCGGGCAGCCGTGTAATTGGCATAGAATTGTTTGGAAATGCGCGCGCCGGCTTCTTCGCTCTGGCGATACAACGTCTCAACCGGACTGACGCCTTCTCTGGCTAACAACTGATCTCGCGCCAGCAGATAGTAGAAGCGTTTAAATTCCTGTTCATTCGTGAGGTCGGCTAGCACGAATCGTTCGTATTCCACTTGCGAACTGGCGTGGTAAAGCCGCAACTCAAGATAATTGGAGACTATCACCCATTGGCACTTCTTGCCATGCTTGGGCGCGTAGCTGAAGGCTTGCTCCACTGGCGTCTGTTTCTGGTAGCCTTTGGATTGTTTGGCGTCCAGGTCGGCGGCTGCACTTTTCAGTTCGATGATGGCGCGAATGTCGGTCTTTCCCTGGGTAAAAAAGCCCAATGCCCCATCCGCTTTGGTCGCGTCCAGTAAGGTTTTCTGCTCCAGGGCCAGATTCCACTCCTCCTGACCGTCGGTCAGACGTGTATAACCTAACACCGAACCGAATACATCTCCCAAAAAGTCCCCATGCAGCGCAACTTCGCCGGCCTGCTTTAACTTGCCCGATGCAATCGTCTGTTTCCATTTTTCCAGGATCTCCCGTTTTTGCGCAAGATTCGGAATCGGCGCCACATCAAATCGCGCCAGCGCGTTCTGCAAGACCTTCGGTTGAAATAGCGGAAGATTTTTCATCATCACTGCAACATCCTTTCTCAATCTGAAAAGATTCATACATTTACTTCATTAATTGAACAGAAAGAACCATTTCTCAGGAAAATTGTCAAGCATGTTCTTTTGGCGGTATTTTTTAAACCTTGTTGAAGAAGTTATGAACATGTGAGCGAACATGTTGTTGGGTCAGGATGATGCACATTTTCGCCATCTGCCTCGCATTCCACTTCGGGGGCGGCCGCGGAGAATATCACCTCAACCCGATTCTTCACTTTGGCAAATGGGGGCATGGCGAGGCGTTGAATTTCGGATCGTTCAATGAGTAAATTCGGGTTGGCGTGTGCCTCATGTTTAGCGGGTAAATGGTCAATTTCCTCGGCTGTAAAAGCCCGCACGACCTTGCGCTTTTGAATGAAGGTCCCGCGCTTAAAGAAGGCGGGATAATCGTTCCAGTTCACTCCTTTTTGCCATAGCATCTCCTGCATTTCAGCGCTCGTTTTCTTGTAGAGGACCTCATGGGGGTAATAATGACGAGCGGCCATTGAAATACTGTTTTTCGTGGCGTCATATTCTCGCCACAAGAAGGTATTGGCTGCTTCTGTCAGGATGGGAACTTGCCACACGCGACAATCAAATAGCGCAAGGGCACCGGTTTTTTCAGGCAGATGCTTGGGAAGAGATGCATTAAAGAACGCGGTGGTCATTGATGCTAAGACGGAGACCATCTTTTGAATACGACGGTCAAAGAAGGTTTGACTTTTATAGTCATCGCTGTACCAGACCAGACTGATTTCATCGGATTGTGTATAGCCGATACAGGCTTGTGTTTCCTTGACAAGATAGGCAGTTGTCTGACACATGATTTCCACAAAGCGAGTATCATAGGGACGCGCTAACCCCTGTGTCAATTTGTGAAACCCTTTTCCATCAAGCCGAGCACACACCGGCAATAATGGCAAGAATCGTCTGCCGGCTTCCTGATGCTCGTAGGTTTTCATTCTATTGCCGAATAAATCCCTCTTCATCGCCGTACAGCCTCCATTCGACATCTTCACAAATACATTGTTCGGTAGTGGTTAAATGGTAAGTGACATCCGCTCGTTGAGCGAAGTCGAAACGAGCCTGGAAGTGTTCCCTTCGACTCCGCTCAGGGAACGGGATCACTTATCATTGAACCACTATCCATTGTTCTAGTAGTTGGACAAAATTATTTGCATGTTTTTTGCCACAGAGCCACAGAGAACGAGGAGATTCACCTGTCTTCTCTTCCTATCTTCTCTGAGTTCTCTGTGGCTCTGTGGCCCATAGAAGACGGTCATTTTGCAAAGTACTTACCGAGAGAACAGATATTTTACACCGTTTTCTACAAGGCAATACTGCCTGTCGCCGCGAAGCTGCTGTAGGTCATGTTCTGCTTGTTCTCGATTGATCGTATTAAACTCGAACATCCCGAAATGATGGCCGAGCAGGAAAGGAATATTCGCATGTTGGCACAGGTTCACTGCTTCCGTTAAGGTAAAATTTCCGAGAATGCCTCGACTTCTTCGATATTCATCCCGTCCGTTGACCGGCAGCAGGGCCAGATCGATAGTATATGCGGCTAAGATGTCTTCCAATCCGGGATATGGAGTGCAATCGCCGGAATGATACAGCGTTATCTCGCCTAATTTCAGGATGTATCCCAAAAACGCATGTTCGCCCCGTGCGTTCACCTGAAGCTCTTCATGAGCCGCCGGGATCGCCTCAAGTGTGATTTCCGGAGCGAGTTCAATGCGCTCGCCGGCATTCAGAGAGCGTACGCGCCTGACCGACCCCACTAATTGTGCGACCCATTCCGCTTCAGCCCTGGGTGCGATAAACACACATTTCGGATTATTCTGTGCGACGATTGGCAGCGTTTCAGGATCCGTATGATCAGAGTGTTTGTGACTACACAAGAGGAAATCAAGATTCGTTACCTCTTCTGGCAAGATCGGGGCGTTCATCATACGAATATGCGGAAACTCTCGCCCCTGATATTTTTTCGCAAGCAGATCAGAAAGGTAGGGATCAATGAATACCAAGATGTCGCCGTATTTCACGGCAAACCCGGCCTGCCCCAACCACCATAAGGCAATACTTTTCCAATCTGGCAATGGCTGGCATAACGACTCTTTTAGATGACTCGCGTACTTCTCTTCTATTTTTTGGATCATACATGATAAGAGAGAAACCGGGTTTTTGTCAAAAACCCGGTTTCTGGATCTCTCCTCAGTTCTTTTGATCAGACAGGATACGGCGCCAGAATATCTTCAATCCGGCGTGCCATCTCATCCGTCAATTCCCATTCAATGCTGGCGACATTTTCTTCAATATGCTCAATATTTTGCGCTCCGCACAGGATTGACGTCACTGCTTCCTGCCTGATCAGCCAGTTGATCGCAATCTGAGCGAGGGGTTTTCCGATTTCCCGGGCAAAGTCTTTCAATTTTTCGGTCATCTCAAAATAGATCTGAAAGCCGTCACCCGTTAGCTTTGGATTATTGGCGCGCATATCCGTGTCATCAAAATTCCCGCTCGCTTTGAATGTGCCCGTCAATAATCCTTGAAACAATGGACTGTACGGGAGAAATGCCATGCCCTGTTTCTGGCAGAATGGCAAAATTTCCTGTTCGGTGCGATAGATTAAAGGAATTCTGTGATAACTTTCTGCGTTTCTTTCCAACATACTGTAAAGTCCCTGATGAGACACAACCGTTCCGACCTCCATTGCTTGCCTGGTCAAATCAACCGAGAAATTTGAAACCCCGATATACCTGATTTTCCCTGCCTCTTTGATGGCGTTCAGAGCTTCCATTGTCTCTGCAATCGGCGTGTGCGGGTCTGGCCAGTGCAATTGATACAGATCAATATAGTCCGTCTGTAAACGGCGAAGACTATCGTCAATTTCCCGGCGCACGTTCTTTGCCGTTAAATCATTGGTGATATTCCGATGTTGATCCCAGACCAATCCGCATTTTGAAGCGATCAGCACCTTGTTTCGACGCCCTCCAAGGGCCTTGCCTAGCACCTCTTCCGCATGTCCGAACCCATAGACCGGCGCAACATCAAAAAAGTTGACCTCTAAATCAACTGCTCGTTGAATTGCCTCAATTGACGCTTGATCTGTGGTATTGTTCCAATCCCCGCCGATTGCCCAGCAACCAAAGCCGACACCCGACAATGATTCCTGAATCCTGGCAACTTTTTTCATCTTCATGTTGGTAGCCTCCTTACGCCATTATACATTAATTGGTAGTGGTGAAATGGGAAGTGATGAATGTCGGAACAGTGTCCAGGACACAGGAGTGCGATGCGGTTATCGCACCAGGGCAACGCCCTGACAGGCGCGGCATCAGAGATGCCGTTGCGACGACCGCGTCGCACTCCTGACCACCCCTGGCAATGAGTTATCACTTACCATTTCACCACTATCCATTAATTAATTTCTTTGACTTTTGTTTGGCGAAAACCCTTGTTATCAAGCAAAAACCCGGAAATTCTCACTTCTATTCAATGCTTGTAGTTACGTTCATGTCCGCAATACTTCAATATTTCATACAAAATGAAGATGTCAAGAGAAAATTTTATAAGATGTCATGACATCATAAATTCATAATGTAACTTTATAATTTAGCTTTTTCAGGAATCCGGTGAATACGGTAAAATCTCCTTGACATCTAAAGATCCCCAAATGTTCTTCAACCCCCCTCAAGCATAAAGTGTCTTATTGCATATCTACTGTATTGGCATATACATTGCATATTTATTAGATGTCATATTTCGATGACAGGGCCAAACCCATCGCGAGGTGGGGACGGAAAGCCACGGGTCTTTTACCAAAAGATAGCCGGGTTGCCAGAAGATGTTCCGCATTTTGGGAAACCGGCTTCTTCTCATCGGTTTTTTCTTCGTCAGTTAAGAGGGGAGGAAGAAAAATCGGGAAGGAGCAAGCGCAATGAAACATTTATCTTTTACTCTGATAGCTGGTGTTGTGAAACTATTGGTCAGATTGTTATGTTCCAAAACTCTTCTTTTTGTTGCAGGGTGCTCTGCACTGATGCTCACCTTGTGTGGAAACGTGTTGGCTGCGTATGCGGGACCGCTGAATCAGCAATTATCACTTATCCAATATAAAGACAATACCGTACAACCATTGTGGCAAGAAGACGGCGTATTTGCCGACGTACTGAACCAGGATGAGAAACACTACCGTATCAATTACTTAGCGAAACAAACAGATTTTGTGCTGAACGATGCTCTGACAGACCTCAAGAAAAAAATTACAGTCGCCTTTAGCCCCAGAGTGGTACTGAAACCTTTTATCATTGTTGAAGAACTTCAGGACTATCTGGTTGCCTATCAATCGAAAAAGCAACGAGATAATATTCATATTGACGAAAATTTTCAGGCGAAAGTCTTGCTCCAACCTTTGAAACTCTTGCGGTTGAAGAAAATCAGTACATCTCGATCATTTTCCGTTTCTCCGTACTATAATAAGATCTACGGGTTACACCTGCACATTAGCTGGTGACATTTTTTGTTCTTCAAAAGGAAATTGATTGCATAACTCACATTGCCATCAAATAATGCAAAGAGAGTTGTTCGAATCAGGATGAGAAAGATTTCCTCGATTCTTTAAGATTCCCCCAAGAATAGAAGTAAACTAAAAAAACCAGGTTTCTCTGAGAAACCTGGTTTTTATGGGCGTCTGGATAAGAAAACGCATCCTAAATGATCTTATTCTCGAAGGATTTCATTGGCGGGCCATTCAGCAGTTTCTCATGAATAAACACATCAGCTCGGAATTGGGCAATGCGTTCGGCAGACGACGCATTATGCGCGGCCTGTTCAAGCGTCGTGTCGCCGCTAGAAATCACGCCATAACCAGCCACGATACAACAGCCTTTATGCCATCTGAGCATGTTTAAAATGGGGTTCTCCGCTGTAGAATTTTTGACCTGCGAAAAATCCACTAATCCCAGGCGCGGATTCAGATAAATGGCCTCTGCATCAATCGGGCAGACCACCGGATGATTTTTGAGTTCATACGCAATGGCAACAGGTTCGCCTGCTAAGGCTGCCATTCCATACATTTCCACTAACTCAACCATACCTTCCGAGGTCGCTAATGGGCTGGTCGTGATCATGCAAGTATTTTGATGAGTATTTTGATACAACAATTTGTGGAAGCGCAGATCAATGCTATCCTCTTCCTGAAAGTCGAGTTTGAGCCGATACAGCGGAAAATCAAAACCTTCCGGCGCGGCTGACATCGGACAATAGATCATTTCATTGGCCTTGACTTTCTGGCTCATGGAACCACTGCCATACGCGCTCACCGAGGTATTGAAATTGTAATTAAGACGCTGGCGGAAATCTGCGATCACCGATTGGTCGGAAATCTCGCAGCGGGGAGGATTGATGTCGAATTCATGCGGAACTGCTCGATTGCCAAAAATCTTTTCTTTGCCCTGCTCGGCCAGTATCCGTTGAAGAGCGATAATATTGACTCCGCGCCGCCGCAGATTCATAGCAAGCGTGGCGCTGTGTTCAAGCACGCTCAATCGGTGTAAGCCTTGTTCCGGGGTACGGCCAATTGTAAAGGGGCCATGTCCTCTGACGATGGTCACGATGTTCTCTTCCAGATATTTGGGAATGCGTTCTTCCATTTCCGGCGATCCCACTGGTTGAATGTAACTGCCGACTTTGATTGCACCAAGTGTGTATGCACCGAACAGGTCAAGGGGATAGAATTCAAATTCATCCCGCCCTTTCTGATCCTGCCCCAGATAGCGCAAAAAAATCTGGGTTTCGACCGTATCAAAAGAAATCATCGTGCTTTGAATCGAATGGGCATGCACAATCGCTTGTGCTTCGGGAATCTGTAAAATTTTGCGGTGAATCGTGGATTCCGTTGATCCGCGCGCATCGCCCCAACTGACATCAGAAAATTTGACCGGCACAATATCGCGTGGAATTAACGCCCCGCACTGGGACCCGCTCGCCGTGATATAAAACAAATCCGGATCGTCCGGGTCGCGCATCGAAAGATTGCCGCTATGCGTATTGTTGGCGTTAATGCGAGCTAACGCCACTCCGACGAGATACAATTTTTCGTAAATAGAACGTATATCTGCCATTGTTGATCACTACAAGGATTTCTCATAAGCAAGGATTTGGAGTGTCAAAGCTCTGCTTTGACACTCCAAATCCTTGCTTATGAGAAATCCCTGTAGTTCTACACAAAATCCTGTAATTCCAATTTATGAATGGTGTCCTGAGTCGGGATACCCTCCTCATCCCATCCCAGCGATTGATAATATTCCTGGTGCATTTGCTCAAAGGCGTCGCGATTGCAGACGGCAATACGCTCGCCGGTATCAACCGGGATTTCAAAAAAACGAGCAGGCAGCCAGTCATCATTTTTTGTAAAACCGCAGCGAATATTGAACAGGCGTTCCAGAGTCAGCGTGCGCCAGGCGGTTTTTTGGAGCAGCCCGGCGTTATAAGACAGACCGGTCACGGCATTCACCAGCAAAGCATATTCATCTAAGGTAATGGAAAATGAGCTGTAAACGCAAGCCCCGATAATATCAAGGACGGTATTGCTGAACGCGGCATTTTTCGAGATCAACGCGCTGCCTTCAATCCGATCTCCCGGCCATTCGGCGTACCCGGCGCAATAATCTTTCGCCGCTGTGTAACCGCCTTCCAGATGACAGGCCCCGCGATGACTCATTTCATAGCCCAAAGCTTGCGTAAAGGACGTGCGCGGATCGTATGCCGGCATCTCCTGTTTTTTGATCGTCATCGAGAATTCCGGATGTCCGTAACGTTCACAAAAACGATATGAACCTGAGGCCAGATATTTGCCAATCCCGCGCAAATTGCCGATCTCGTGTACCAGGGGAGCCAGAATGTCGGCATTGCCAAACGCCGGTTCGCCATACTGTTCAATAAAGGTTTTTGTATCCTCTAATAACTGTTTTTCTTGCGAAGAAGCCGCATTTCCCTGAGATTTCACGTATTCATACAGTTCAATAAATGCGGCAATCGTTCCCCCTAAGGAAATAGTGTCAACGCCATAGCGGTTGGCCCAGTAATTCGCCTGCACAATTACGGGTAAGTTATAGATGGATAAATTCGCTCCTAACAATGCCACGGTTTCAAATTCCGGGCCTTCACCTTCATCAATCAGATTGCCTTCCCCATCGATCAACTGGGTTTTGCGTTTACACAAAATCGGACAGCTGTAACAGGTGCCCTTTTTGACCTTGACCTTCGTTACTCCGGGTTTGGCTTTGGCCGCGTGTTGACGCAGGGCTTCTCCGGTGATTCGTTCAATATCTTCCGGTTTGTGATACGTATCTCGCATGTTATTATGAACAAGTTGTCCGTAATTATTCACCATGCCGCATAGACAGAGAGACCCCATTGAGGAGAGCGAGCCATAGTGCTCTTCTTTGCGGGAAAATTTGCCGACCTCAAGTTTGATTTTGGCCTTGAACGCGGCTCCGCTTTCGTTTTTGAAATCCAAACTTTCTTCATCAGCAACTTCTATCGTTATAGATCGATCCGGAACAACCGCAATCGCATACAAATTTTTCGCGCCAAACACAGCCCCGCCGCCGCCGCGTCCCAGGGAACGGCCTTTATCGTTGGTGATTGAGGCAAAATAGGCCCCTAATTTTCCAGCCTGTCCAATGGTAAGAACACGGGCACCTTGCGGGAGTTCGGCGGCTAACGTGTTTGTTGTATCTCTGGTATTGGCCTCTCGAAAGCGGTCGGCGGTGTGAAATTCGACTCCGGCGCTTGAAATCACCAGATAGATTGGGGTATCCGCTTTCCCGGTGATATACAGCACATCGTAGCCTGTTTTCTTGAGCGCGACGCCCCAGTAACCGCCGGAATCGCTGCTGCCAAGCCCTTCGGTGAGAGGAGACTTAAAATTCGCATGAAATCGTCCCGAAGTCGGCATTTTGGTGCCGGTCGTCGGTGCTGTGGCAATAATCAGCGGATTGTCCGGCGATAACGGATCGACCTCGGCAAACGCATTGCGATAGCGATCGTTTTGCTCAAGCCTTGAAAAATGCTGAAATAAAAATGCGATTCCCAGTCCTCGCCCGCCAAGAAAGCGTGCCGCGAGGTCAGGAGCCAACGGTTCAGCATGATACGTCTGCAAGTCAAGATCGACAAATAATACCTTACCCATATATCCTTTGGGTAAGTGCATGGTATTTTCTTGCATGAATATATCCTCTTCTATTGTGTAGTCGTATTTAGTGAATTGTTGCGGAAATTCGTATTCTCAGTCCTGCAACAATTTACGGCCTGATCAGACTTTCCTTCTCCGCGTACTAAATTGAATACGATCCAAGAATTTTTACTGTGATAATAAAACATGCCATGAAGATAGCATGAAAATTGTCAAGAAGAATGATAGGCTTGTGGACCAGTTCTTCGTCCTGATACACTCTCCCAAATGAGGAATCTATTTCTGCTTATTCTTGATTATTCAATTTTCGCTAATACGTGCAAAATGTATTTCTGTTTATTAGCGTCTGAGCGCAGATGCAGATGTTCGAGGTGTCGCCGGTTATGAAGGAACATCTTTTCATAATCAAAGTCATACAACCTGGTCAACACGTGTTCAACCACTTCTGCGGTGCTGGGGTCGCTAGTCATTGGGACGAGCAGCATACTTTGAGTTTCCGGGGAGTATTCAGGGATGATGTCACGCAGAGAATGCCCCTTGGTCAATCTTCGTTGCAGCTCTTTGATTTCATACCAGGCAAATAACATCGCGTCTTGATATTGTTGCAAGACCTGGATTTGCTGTTGTTTGTTCATTGTTACGACATCATGTCCTTTGCTCAAGAGCGTTTCATCTTCAATGCGCGCCAGACGGGATTCGATCAGATCAGCAGAATAGTCGGCATAGAAGTAGTTCACCAGAAATTCGATGACCCGTTGTTTGTCCTGTAACGGGATAAATTGCACGGTGGGGCCATCTTCAGGTTGATAGTCTTTCTGCTGGTAGATCACAACGGTTTTTGAGGGCGCAGCTTTGGCTTTGGTTTCAAGCGGCTTCTGGCGGATTGGCTCGATGACCCCATAATCTTCAGGTGCCAAAGTGGTCAACGGATCGCCAGTAAGATCGAGCAGAAAATGTTCCTGATCCGGGCGTGTGACCTGTAAGGGGTTTTGACTCTCCACATTTCGAAAGATCGCCACTCCGCCAAATAAGCGCGTATAAAATGAGCTGAAGGATTTGCTCGTCTGAATCGGACGTAAATCATATTCACGAATATCCCCCACCTGTCCGACAAGCTGCAAGATTTTTTTCGGAAGCGCGCTCTCGTTCTCAAGCAGCAAATCCGGGTTGGTTTGTAGTTGTTTGACATAGCCCTGTAATTCCCGCGCTTTGGAGAGAAATTTTGAGGGCGTGTGCAATTCCAGGTGGACCCGTTCGATCAACAATAAATCTTCCAGGGTCTCATACGCTCGCACTCCATCGTCAAGTTCCCCGTACATGCCATCCACGCGTGTCGCCAGGCTGATGCCGGACAGATACTGCTGGTACAACATGGCGAGCAATTCGCCGTCAAAGGAAAACTCTTCGTGTAGTAAATCTGCATTCTTTTGATCCGGCGAGACCACGATACAATAACGGTGAGCGGGGCCGGACTGCAGATAATTTTCCCCGAGTTCCTCTTCCAATTCCCGCGACTCTCCGCGTTGATCAATATAAAATGAGGTCTGGCTGGTGCGTTTCCCGACGGCGGCTTCCAGGGCGCGATTGTAGTTTTCGACCAGATCCCCTTGTACATGAAACAGCGTCTCAATAAGCATCCCATTGCGACTCAATGATTCTAACATAGTTCAAAATGTTCCTTCTCTCGTTTGTTGTGAATGCAACTGGACTACAGAAAATGTTTGCTGGAGTACATGCTCAATTTCCTCACGGAAAAGATCTTTCATCGTTTTTGCGGAAAGCCATTCTCGCAACGCCTGATTAATTAAGTTTTCACAACTTTGAGCTTCTGAGACCATCTCGTGAAAATGTTCAAGGATATCTTCGTCAATATGAATAGCTGTTTTCATTCGCGCTGCTTCAAAGCGTTGTTTTCGAGCGACTGGACCTCGTTGAATACGTGCTGAATCCGGTGGATGTTCGCGCATATATTGTTGATAATCAAATTCTTCCTTTTTGATAGTATTCATGTAACTATCTCCCTTCCGCATCAAATGCAGTGATGATACGATATAGAGGTAAATCTTCTTCGCTATATACAATAACTAATATTCGATTCCAGGGAGTTTGACCTATCCATAACCAACGATTTTCATATCCTTGAGGATCTGGAGCCCTCAGCACCATTGGGATCGTCAAATGCAGCAACAACTTCGTGAAATTTCAGATGGTGTTTTTTTACGACGGTAGAATATTTTTCTTCATCCCAATTAAAACCAATATCCATTGTATTATGAAACCCGTATTCAAAATTGTAAGGCTTTCTTGATCGTGTCTTCTTTTTGGCGCAACATATCGCGCATCAAGCTTTTTAAGGCTTCGAGCCTGGCGAAATCGGCCTGAGTGCCCTGGTCAAGCTGTTCCTGGTAATATTGGATTTGCGCCTGCACGTCCCACATCAAACTATTGTAGCCGCGCGTCACATGCCCTTCGGCTTCGGTTTTGGCGAAGCGTTCTTCCGAATCGAAATAGCGCTGCGCTTCCTGGAACAGAATGTCAGGGGTGATCGGTTCGTAGAGTTCAATCAATTTCTGCACTTTGGTTTCAAAGGGCTGGTCAAAATAAAGCGACCGATTCTCAAACCATTCGCGCGGCAGATCGAAATCGGCGCTGCGTTCTTTGATCGCTTCCATAATCGCCCGCGACGAACGGCCGGTAATTTTAGGATTTTTCTCTTTGAGTTCCGCCACAAAGCGTCCGAAATCGAGCAACGTCGCGCCTTTGTATTTCTGAAATTCCTCAGCCATGTAAGCCGCAACATCCGATCCGCTGCTCTTCTCTTCCTTGCCGGAAACCTGCGTGGCAAAGGGGTCGTAGCCTTTTTCGATGCGCACCAGGTTATTTTTAAAGAGCTTGCCGCCTAAAATCAGCATAATATCGGCAAAATCTTCAGCAGTCGTCGGCCCGTCAATCAGCAAACGATCGTTAAAACGGTTGCGTAAGGCGTCGTCAAGTCCGGTCGGTTTATTAGAGGCCGCAAAATTGATCACATTGCCGCGCCGCAGGGTAAACACGCCGTCCAGATATTGCATCAAAATGTTGTTAATATCGTTGTCCGCGCCCTGCGCATCGTTGCGCGAGGAGGTCAGGAGGTCAATGTCATCGAGGATGCCGAGGCTTAACATTGCTGGATTCTGGGTGACAGAAAGCCGTTGTAACAGGATTTTGCCGGTTTTGCCGTAATACTCATCTTTGATCGACTGATCCACTGTAAAAATCGTAAAGGGCACGCTGACCTGGGCGCTGCGTTCTTGCAGTAATGTCATGGCTAAGCGGAACAAAGACGATTTCCCGGTGCCAGGCAAACCGTCGTAGAGGCTGGTCCAGGCTAAGCCGCCAAGCTCCAGAATCGGATTCATTTGACGCTGAAAATCGTATAACACCAGTCGTTCCACGTAGCGGCTGATTTTCTTTTTGGCGTGACGGTTGCCGACAATTTCTTCGGGACGGATCGGCTGGAAGGTCAACGCTTGCGCTGCGGCGGGGGCGGCGCTGATACTTTTGTCTTCGTAGCCTTCCAGCACCACAAATTCATCCATGATACGGAATTGATAGCCGCTCAAATGGCGATCAAGGTCGGGATACGCATCTTTCTGCTCCAGCGCGAGGGCGGCGTATTTATCGAACACATCTTTGACAATGACGGCAAACGCTAAGGAGGATTCGAATTGTTTCCGAGTTTCTGCCTGTTTCAACAGGTAGGCATAGATTGGGGCTAATAAACGGCGAATTACGGCTTTCTCCGGTTGGGAGGAATCGAGCGATAACGGTAAATCCGACAGATCCGCTTTCTTTTCTGAGGTCTCCACCCCTTCCGCGCGAATGAGAGCGTCCATCTTTTTTGAAACATACAGCGACGCGCCGTAAGTCGCATAATCATGGCAGAATCCGCGCAAGCGATCAATCTCCTGATTTCCGGTAAGTTCAGAGCTTGGGGTCGCGATCAATTTTTGTTTCAATCCAATTTTATCGGACAGGAGTTCAGAGATCCCTTGAAACACCTGCATCCCTTCACGGATAGCAAGGTAAGTATCCCGTTCCACATTGCTCATCACATATTGTTCATCCGGGTCGAGTTTGAGCATCAATTCCGGGAGCGATTGGGTTTTGCCTCCGAAACGATAGGAAGTAAATAGTTCTTCGACCGGTTCTTTATATTTTGCAATCTGGTCTTTGCCAATATCTACCGGATTATTTTGTTCATGCATACATTTCCCCCGTGCTGGTTATGCCAAACATTTTGGTCTGGTCCTTCAAGCTGATATTCAGATTATGGACTTTTTGAATCAAACGGTGCGGCATCAGAATATACTGCGGCGACCCTATTACCGGGCTGAAATTCCCGGTGAATTCATCGCCTGAACGCCAGCCTTTCAACCATTCGCGAAAACCGACCCGCTCTTCTTCGCCGACTCTGAGGACAGTGGATTTGTTAAACATCATGATATAATCCTGGGGCGACTCAATCAAGGCCTGAACCGTCGGACTGTTTTCGGTATAGGCGCTGTAAAACGGCCCAATATCAAAGCGTTCGAGATATTCGAGTTGGACGCCTTCAATATCTTCAATTTTGCGGGCCAGGTAACGCAGCTCAAGGTTCACCACGGTGGATAATCCACCCAGAATGGCCTGCTTCAATGCCTCTTCCCAGGTTTCGTGATTGGGATAGGTTTTCCCCGGAATTTTTAAATATAACGTATAAAAGCGCGGAATATTGTGATGATCATCCAGACGCTCAAACGAAAGCGTGCAATAGTGTATCTGCTGCTCTGCCTTCACGTGGACGGGCGGATAAATGCGCAACGGTTCGGGCATCGTGAGCACTTCAAGGGTTTCATAATATTTACGGGCAAGCTTTTGCAGAATCACATCGCGCGGAAAAGAGCCGCGAAAGAGCATAAATAAGGCATCATCAACCAATTTCTCATCCTTTGGAAGTTGTTGCAGTTCCCTGATCGTCTGTTCTTTATCAGTCACCAGAAATTTAAAGTCTCGAACAAACACGGGGAAGCCCGAATCAGTTGGATCGATGGTGCAGGAGAGCCTGATATCGCTGTTCGGTTTCGAGGCTTCAAGGCGGTGCTTTAACAAAATTGCGTCAAGCGTACCGCTGAGTTTCTTGATATACCGCAAAAATGCAGGATTATTGCCGCCGTCATTCGGAAGGTGCTGCACGATTACCCCGCTCATAGCCCGCAGCATACTCGCCAACATGCTTAAATGGGAACGGGCCTCTTCTGAACTCAAGGTCTTAAAATTTTTGTGATCCACGTGCAAATCAACGGAATGCTCGACAATCGTGGTTTGACTGCTATCTTTAATTGGCATCATGCTCGTTCTCCATTCCCTCCGTCTGGGGGTCAATACCTGTCGCTTCTGCAAGAAACACCTGTTCATACAAGGTTTCTGCCATGACTCTCTTCTTTCTCATACGCTGAGTTTGCCCGTTCAGTATGACACCGAACGGTTCAAACTATTCATTATAGCGTTCTTTTTGAGAACGTTGAGCGTCTTTGCGAATCTGATCGTAACGTTCATTAAAATTGCGCATGGTCTCTTCCATGCGATCCATATAGCCCTTCATCACTTTCTCATCGATCAACTGGATTTCTTCACGCGCCAGCGTGGCATCGCTGACGGATGTGGCGGCCTGAGTGATGATATCCACGGACTGGTCAGTGGCAGCATTCACCGCTTTGTCCAGAGATTCCATGCCTTTAGTCGTCATCATCACCTTCACCGCTTCCGGCGCGGCCAGATAAATTTCGGTCACGTTATCAATTTTTTCTTTCACCATGGTGGCCTGGCGGCCTAAATCGCGCACCATTTTTTCAAACGCGTCGCGCGATTGTTTGTTGGCTTCCAGGGCTTGCTGGGCCTGATTGTAAATCGTGAAAATCTGGTCGTATTCGTTGCGCAGTTCAGTCAGCTGTTTGTGCATTTCATTCAACTCTCCGGCAAGCTGCGCTTGTTCCTGGGGCGTCGCCGATTTATAGACATCATCTTTCTGTTTATAGGCATCTTCCAGGGCGTCAAGTTTTTCCTTGAGGGCTTCTTCTTTTGGTTCGTATTCGGCAATCTTACCGGTAATCACATCCGCATTGGCCTGTAAACGGGTATAGGTGCCCACAGCTCCTTCGCGTACTTCGCAGATTTCTTTAAACAACTGTTCGCCGTAATCCAAAATCAGTTGCAGATTTTCTTTGGGACTTTGGGAACGTAAGCGTTCGATCCGCATACGATTCGCGGTTTTGCGCGTGAAGGGAATGAAGGCTAGTATTTTTTCAAGACCCTGGTAATTCTGCCCCTGAGCCGCAAACTGCACATAATCCGTCAGATTTTCGGTCAAGCCTTCGGCCAGATCAGCGATGGTCTGCTTGTATTCCCCATATTGATTGAGGCCGGCGTCCAGTTTCGACATTTCGCCGTTTATTTTTTCCTTATTCACCGAATCCCACTTGTTAAACATCTGATTGGCTGTATCCAATTCCTTATATAGATCGCTGCTCAGGGATTCACGCGAACGTCGGAGTTCTTCCAATTGTTTGGAATGTTCTTGTATTAATCCTAATTTCTTTTGCTTCTGCTGGTTGGAGTATTCTTGTGTTTCCCCTGATTTTTTTTGTTTCTGCGCCATAAGCTTACCCTCCTTGTAAAAAACATGTATATAAAATTTGAGAATATACAGTCATTTCATTTGCATTCCCGAACTTTTGCGTCACATAATTGAAATTCCCCTCTCATGTTATTAATAGACAGGATATACTTTCAGACTGTCAAGAGAAGAATCACTTTCTTGAGAAAAAAATTCATGGCAAGATTTCTATTGACTTTTTTCGCTGGTGTTTTGAGGGTTTGAGTAACTACAAGGATTGAGTATACATAAGGATTGGAAGTTTCTCAATTTGCATGTTAAAACTACAGGGATTTCTTGTAAGGAGGATTGGTTTTCGGGATGTCCCCACTCTTTAATCCTTCGTAAATGCAATCCTTGTAGTTTTCCACAATTTTCAACAAAACACTGACAGACACACATGGCACACATGATCGCCAAAAACAGCATCCATACACTTACCATTACAGCACTGAATGATCAGGCTCAGGGATTAGGAATGCTGGATGGCATTCCGATCATCGTCGAACAGGCGCTTCCTGGCGAACGAATCGAAGTCAAAATCATTAAAGTCACCCCAATCTATCTGGTCGGCAAATTATGTTCGGTGCTCGCGCCAGCGCAGGATCGGACACAGCCGTTCTGCCAGGTTTTTACCCGCTGCGGCGGCTGCCGTTTGCAGCACCTCAGTTATCCGGCGCAGTTGGATTTCAAAACCGATCTGGCCAGAGCACAGGTCAGTCAGGTGAAAGAGTTGCAAACCGTCCGCATTCATACAACGATTGGTATGGACAGCCCATTTCATTATCGTAATAAAGCCTTGTATCCGGTCGGACTGAGACAGGATAAGATTGTCATGGGATTTTACGCCACACATTCGCATGAAATCATCGAACATCCGGTCTGCGGCATTCAGGATGCACGAATTGATCGCGTCATGGCTCACATCCGCCAATTTCTTGAATGCAGCCGGATCAGTATTTATGACGAAACCCAACACAGTGGATTGCTGCGACACGTGCTGGTCCGGATCGGGATGCGCAGCGGCGAAATCATGGTCGTCCTTGTTATAAACGGGCGCGATCTGCCTGACAAAGATCGGTTCATTTCTTCACTGACCCACACCATGCCTGAAATCAAAAGTCTGTCGCTCAATTGCAACCAGGAAAAGACCAACGTGATTTTAGGCATCGAGAACCGCGTCATTTTTGGTAAATACACGATCAGAGATGAGTTGGGAGAATTTCAATTTGATATTTCCCCATCATCCTTTTATCAGATAAATCCTCGCCAAACCGAGATGTTATACCGCAAAGCGGTCGAATATGCTGCGTTAAGCGGAAAGGAAACCGTTGTCGATCTGTATTGCGGAATTGGAACGATCTCCTGTTTTTTGGCGTGTCAGGCTCAGCAGGTCTATGGCATAGAAGCAGTTGAGTCGGCGGTTCATGACGCCAGAAACAATGCGGCCCTGAATGCACTCAAGAATATTGAATTTCTCCAGGGAGAGGCCGAAGAAAGGTTGCGCGAACTCGCGGACCGAGACGTCCGGCCTGAAGTTGTCGTCGTTGATCCGCCGCGCAAAGGGTGTGAACAGAGTGTACTCGACGCCATTATCGCCATGCAGCCGCAGCGCATGGTGTATGTCTCCTGCGCGCCTAAAACCCTGGTACGCGATCTGGGCTATTTAGCCCGAAATGGAATGCAACCCCTTGAAATTCAGCCTATTGATCTGTTTCCGCACACCACGCACGTGGAATGCGTCACACGAATCGAACGAAAAGATCGCTGATAACGCTCCGAATTCGCCATTCGCCACAAGATCGGGCTTCTCAGTGAAAATGTTCTTTCGGAGTAAAACAATTGACAAAAACAAGAAATATTATCAAAAACGTTTCGCATGTCATAATCGCTCATCAACGCCGTTTTTTTAGAACGAGAAAGATGTCTATACCCCGACATCTTTGAAAGTGGGCAGTTATCTGTATAATATCCTGTTAGGCAACCCCTTGGTATACACATTATGATGGAGAGGAGCATTGATATACGACAAGCGACCCTGAATGATGCCGAAGGCATTGCGATGGTCAAGCGCCTCGTATGGCCTGGTGAAGACGTGAATGTGGCACAGATCAGTCGGGCTATTGCTCATGAGCAGCATGTCACACATGCCGCAGTGGACGGCACTACGATTGTTGGCTTTGTTGATGGTTTTTTGATATACAACCCTTCCTTGCACCTCCGGTGGGAAGTGGATTTACTGGCTATTCATCCTGCGTATCGTGGACGGCAATATGGAGCCAGACTGGTAGAACAGACAACCCAGGTTGGGCGTCAGCGAGGCCCACACGTTGTGCGTGGATTGATTCGTGTCAATAACATCGCCAGTCAGCGGACATTTGCCCGGTGCGCCTATCGTCAGACCCCCACATCCAAACACTGTATGTCGCCTCGCCTGAGTGTCAAAAGGCCGCCATCCATGCCTTTGCTTAGAACTGGAACGCAATTCCGGTCACGACTCTTACGTACAGTGGATGGTGGTTGGAAGCGACATTGCAGGAACAGGAAAACACCCTGCTTCCATGCCTAAACGATCTGAAACAGGCAGTGGTCGGGATTATTCTCGGAACTGAAGAAACAGCGTTTCACAGGGCAGCCCAATCGGCTGGTTTTAGCGCTATAGGCCAATTTCATGAGTGGCAGCATGTTAATTGTCGCCACGGTTGAAAAAATCCGAGAAATGTTGGCGCAGGTGAACCAGGCCAATCGAGAACAAATTCAGGGAGCACTGCCGATAATATGGCACGTCCGGCTGAAGTCCTCGAACAAATAGTCACTGTATTCAAGGCGTCGTAATTTGTACTCGTACAGGATCAAATTAATTTTGCCAGGTTCGTAGTTCTTGCTTTAGCGGATTTCCGACTAAAGTTAGGATTACGAGCTTGCCAGAATTAATTTGGTAAAGTATTCGTGTAAATAGGATCAACTCAAGAATAATTTTCCACAAACCAGTCAATCAATCTTCTGGCAATGCTAACTTTTCCTGGTATATCAGGCAGCTTATCAGCGCGAAACCACCCGGCTTCCAGAATTTCCTCTTGATCGACCCTGATCTCGCCTCCGGCATATTGCGCGGTAAACCCGACCATGAGAGAATCGGGAAAAGGCCAGGGTTGGCTGCCAAAGTAGCGAATATCTCTCACCTCAATCCCTACTTCTTCTTGCACTTCGCGGTGTACACAATCCTCAAATGTTTCTCCCGGTTCAACAAACCCGGCGATCACACTGTATAACCCATGAGGGAAACGCGGCGCATTGGCGAGTAAAATCTGCTGATCTTTGATCACTGCCACAATAATCGCCGGAGAAATTCTGGGATAGGTTGTCAATTGACAGTGGGTACAAATTTTCGCGCGTTGTCCATCCAGCAGTACGGTCTGACGTCCGCAACGTCCACAGTACTGGCTGTTGCGATCCCAATTCATCACCTGAAATGCTCGCCCGGCAAGCCAGAAAAATTCTTCAGGCAGCACGTTATATAACGGACGCAAGGCTCGAAATGCCATATCTGCGGGCACAAAATTTTCCGCGGCATCGAGTTCAGCCGAAAAACACGCAATTCCATCCAGTTGCCCAAGATATTGGGTTCGAAGAACGTGAAGAGACAATTCTTCTGGTTGAGAAATTTTAGGGATGTGCGCGTGTTCATCAGTCAAGTGAACGAGTAACTCATTTTCTCTGAACATAAACCACCAGGCGGGTTCATGCTGCGAAAGCGATGGGATAATGGATGATGTAAACGGCATATCATTCTCTGGCAGCGAAAAAGTTGTCAATAATGCCGCTGTTCGTTGAGCGGAGTCGAAGGGAACGGCATTCCGTTCGTTTCGACTCCGTTCAAGGAGCAGGGTTATTGACAACTTCACTGCTAGCACTGCTCTCTCATAAAGGTGTTGATAAATTTTCAGATAGAAAAATCGGAAAGTTCGTCATGATGAGGTTAGTAATCATGAACAATGCTGGATTCATGTTTTCTGCTCGGTGGAAAATTGAATGGGCTGACATGGCAATTCTGGAGTCTGGAGCTGCTTGGTCATGGTAATCATATTGCCCTGCGCATTCCAGAACACCTTATCCATAAAAGAGGTAATAATGAAGATCCCCCGACCAGTCGGAATAATATGAAGCGGGTCGGAAAAACGGAGTGTACCGGGATCAAAGCCTTTGCCCTCATCCTGGATTTCAAAGGTTAAGTGATCTGATGTAATTTCGCAACGGATGATGACTTCGCGATCAGCGTATGCCGGATCAACTTCGCGCTCTTTGAGGAGTGTTTCGAATTTTTCCGGATTTTCGTTTTTGATGGCTGAAGAAATTTCTAAATTTCCATGAATGATCGCATTGACGAGTGCTTCGTGCAGGCATAAGCCGATATTGCGGACATTAATTTTGTGCAACTGGCAAAACGGTTTCACCCGGCTTTGTAAAAATGCTCCGGCTGTAGTAATAAGTTGGGTCTGGCTATGAATACAGATCTCAATGTGTTCATGAAAACAAGGTAAATCCGTAAACTGCTTTTTTTTGTTTTCCTGTACAGCTTCGAGTTTTTCAAGAATAGTAATGAGTTCCTGAGCTTTGAAGGGTTTTAAAAGAAAATCAAACGCCCCCAGTCGTAACACATCAATTGAAGATTGGATGTCTTCGTACCCGGTAATAATGATGACCGGCGTGTCATATTCCTTTTCCCGCAAGCATTTCAGCAGTTCAACTCCATCCAAAACTGGCATTTTAATGTCGGTCACGATCACATCAAATTTATGAGGCTGTTCTAAAAAGAGTTCCCACCCCTGTTTCCCATTCAACGCTTCTGTAATCGAATGGCCATATTTGGTCAGTGGTCGTCGTAAAAGTTTCAACAGGTTCGTTTCGTCATCAATTAATAAAATATTCATGGTTTACGAATACCAATCCGGCAGAAATCTTCCCTGGAAGAGAAATCTCAGGATCATCGAAAATTCTGTGCTTACCACGCCTTATCATATAGAATACATTTTACACAAGAATAGTATTCACGTCAAGGACAAAGAGAAGAGAAATATCATCTCTGCTCTTCTATGGGCAGAGATTCTTGAAAAACAGCTACTTCTGTAGAGATGTCAGGAGGTTTTTTCCGAGAGCACACGCGAAATTTCGCTTGACAGAAGACGGATATTCAGGAAACAAGAGCATGTATGGCAACGATCAACCGAGATTTTTTTATTGCGCAGTTTAAAGAAGAAGTTGACGATCATGTGCATCGCATTACGCAAAAGCTGTTTCAACTTGAAGAACAACCTGGCGATTATGGACAATTGATTGAGGAAATCTTCCGCATTGCCCACACTCTCAAAGGCTCTGCCAGAATGATGGGGTATGCGGATATGAGCGCGTTAGCTCATAAAATGGAAGATCTTCTGGTTGAAATTCGGGATGGACATGTGAAACTGAGCGCTACTATCATTGATCTACTCTTTTATTGTGTCGATACGGTGAATTATCTGGCGGAAGGGATTTCCAAACAGATTAAGCGTACAGCTAATATCGAGGATTTCACCAGGCTTTTTCAGGATGTGCTCGCTGAACGACCGGTGGAAATCCCTCACCTCCAAACCCAGATCATCAAAGCTGAAATTCCTCAGGAACCTCCGGCCGAAGCTCCGGTGAGTCCTGTCATTCCCTCTCCATTCCCAGAACATGAAGAGCGGCAATATGTCCATATTCACACCACAGATTTAGACGCCATCTTAAATCTGGTGGGAGAAGTCATTATCAATCAATATCGCTACGAAGGGCAACAGGCAACGTATCAGGAACTTCTTCAGGATCTGCGCGAACATCAGCGTGAGCTGAGCGAGTTACAACAACTTGTGCAGCGGGAAAACGGAACGCTTCCGGCGCGTATATCTTCTCTGACGAGTGATCTGGAGCGATCAGCCACTGACATGCTGCACAAAAGTAAACAATTGCTGAAAAATTTTAGAACTGATGGGCAGCACATGCGTATGGCCGTGAATAAACTCCAGGAACAAGTTATCAATGTGCGCATGGTGCCTGCCTCTCGAATCTTTCATTTGTTTCCCCGATTGGTACGCATGACGGCCAGACGCCTGGATAAAACGATTGATTTGACGTTACGTGGAGAAGAGACGAAAATAGATACCCGGATTATCGAGGAGATGCGCGATCCCCTGATTCATCTGGTACAGAATGCCATTCACCATGGAATTGAAAGTCCGGAACAACGACAGAGCTTGGGGAAAAATCCGACCGGATTAATCATTCTTTCCGCCCGTCAGGAAGGCAATCGAATTGTGTTGAGCGTTCAAGACGACGGGCAGGGGATTCATGCCGAACAGATCAAAAATCTTGCAATTAAACAGGGCTTAATCTCCCATCGAGATTTTAAGAGCATCAGTGAGCAGGAGATCCTGGAAGTACTCTTTCATCCAGGGTTTAGCACCTCTGAGATTGTTGATGATATTGCCGGACGAGGATTTGGGTTAAATATCGTCAGAACGCATGTTGACCGGATTCAGGGCGAAATTGAAGTCCATACTCAACCTGGAAAAGGAACGGAATTTGTGATGAAATTACCACTAACCCTTACCATGATGAATGCCTTATTGGTACAGGTGGGCAGTGAAATCTTTGCGATTCCAACGATTGCTGTTGAAAAAACCGTTGATATTTCGCTGGAAGATATGGAATATCTCGGCAATATCCCGGTAGTTGTCGTGGATGGTGGGTTACTACCCCTCTTCGAATTACACCAACTCCTATTTGGTTCGGCGACCGGAAAACCAGCATCTTCCTCTTCCTATCGTGTTTTGGAAGATCATTCCCGGAAAACCGTGATCGTACTGCGCGCCGAAGAACGCCGGATTGGTTTTCTTGTAGATGATTTGGTTGAAGAACAAGAAATTGTGATTAAACACTTAGGCCCTTGCTTGAAACGCGTACGCAATGTGGCCGGAGCGACAACCGTGCGCGGCGAAGTGATCATTATCCTTGCGGTTCGCGATCTTGTTCGGTCGGCTGATGCCTTTCTGGAGGGAAGTTCAACTATAATGTTCTCGCAGAAGACGAATTTGCGCCAGGTTTCCACGTTACAAACTGATCGTCTTACGCCGCGAATTTTGCTTGTTGATGATGCTATCAATACCCGTGAAGTGGAACGGATTATCCTGGAAAGTGCAGGTTACGAAGTTGTCCTGGCTGATAATGGGGTCCAGGGGCTTGACTATCTTCAAAAAGCGCCTTTCGATCTGGTGATTACGGATATTGAAATGCCACAGATGAATGGATTAGAGTTGACAAAAATGATCAAGCGCGACGAACTGCTTCATAATCTTCCGGTCATTATTATCAGCACCAGAGGAACAGAAGAAGAGAGGCAGCAAGGGCTGCAAACCGGCGCAGCGGCATACATTGTGAAAGGAGAATTTGATGAACAACGTTTGCTTCAAATTGTTGATGCTTGCCTCGCCTGAAATTTCCAGAGTATCTTAACCTAAAAAAACAATGAAAAACCAGGTTTTTGACAAAAACCTGGTTTTTGAGGACTTACAAGGAGAAAAAACGATGAAAGTCTATATCAGCGTTGATATTGAAGGAACCGCTGGCATTACACATTGGAATGAAACCGACAGAAATTCTCCAGACTATAAAGCGTTTCAGGAACAGATGACAAATGAAGCCGTTGCCGCTTGTGAAGGAGCGTTGAAAGCCGGGGCAACCGAGATTTACATGAAAGATGCGCATGGCTCCGGACGAAATCTGATCACCTCAAAACTTCCGGAAGAGGTGCGGATCATCCGGGGCTGGAGCGGACATCCGTTCTGCATGGTGCAGGAGCTTGATGATACGTTCGATGCAGTTTTGCTTGTCGGCTATCATTCGCGTGCCGGTTCAGATGCGAATCCCCTAGCGCACACTTTGCGCACAGCTTATGAGTATATCAATATTAATGGAGTGTATGCGTCCGAATTTCTGCTGCATTTGTATGCCGCCGCCCATGTGGATGTGCCAGTTGTGTTTGTTTCCGGCGATGAAGGTTTGTGCTGGGACGTGTCCGCGTTGAATGAACGCATTACAACCGTCGCAGTCAGCAGCGGCATTGGCAACTCAAGTATAAGCATCCATCCGAATCTTGCCGTGAAACGAATCCGAGATGGGGTTGAACTCGCGCTGAAAGGTAATATCGAACTGTGTAGGCTAATTCCCCCGGAACATTTTCATGTGGAAATTCGCTATAAAGAACACTATAACGCTTACAAAGCCGCATATTATCCCGGTGCAACCCGCATTGATACGCACACCATCGGGTTTGACACCAGGGATGTATTTGAGATTCTTCGCATGTTGTTGTTCATTGTATAATCTATGACAGCGACAATTCAAGAAAATCCTTGACAAAAGCACAGAAGAAATATTTGCAGTGCTGTTTTGCTTGCTAAGGGATAAAAGGGGATGGAATTATTTTCGCTGCCTGCCGTCTATGATACGGCATTTCAATTCAGAAATGCTCGCAAAGCGATCGATTTTATTGAGGAATGCGTTCGAACGTATGGCGGAACGCCGGTCTCTTCGGTCGTCGATATTGCCTGTGGCACAGGACACTATACGTGCGAGTTTGCCCGGCGCGGGTTGAATGTCTATGGGATAGACATTAGCCGAGCAATGTGCCGGTATGTCAGGCAAAAAGCGGAAACAGAAGCCTTGACGGTTCAAGTGTTTTGCTGCGATATGGTGGATTTTTCCTTGCCCAGGCAGTGTGAATTAGCGGTCTGTTTTTTTGATTCGTTAACCTATTTACCGACACCGCAGGCCATGATCTCCCATTTTCGTTCCGTCGCCAGGCTGCTTCTGTCCGGATCGCTCTATATTCTCGAACTTGGAGTGATTGATAGTTTTGATAATCACAATGTTGAAGAAGTCTGGACTGAAAATCGGCGCGATTTTTTTGTCACTTCTGCCTATTTTCGGGAGGGCGCAATTCTTGATGACCGATTTCAGGAACATTGTACGTTCCGCGCAGTGTATCAAGAACACTGCGCGTTTTTTTCGCTGAAATATCTGAAACTCGCTCTGACCCTGAAAACGTTTATGCGACTTCTCGACCAGGCAGGCTGTTTTACGCTATTGGCACTCTATGATGATTTTGACGCGAGCGCATTGCTGGATCAAGAGGAAGTGCCCTGGCGGATTATTGCCATTCTACAACGACATTAACAGACGAAAGGACGCATGAGTTTTGAAATTCTTGCCAAAGATGCACGTACCCTGGCGCGTGCAGGGAAATTAACCATGACCCATGGGGAGGTGTTAACCCCGATTTTTATGCCTGTGGGCACGCAAGGTACCGTCAAGGGGATGACGCCCGAAGTCTTGTATGCTATTGATGCACAGATTCTTTTAGGCAACACTTATCATTTGTATCTGCGCCCGGGGCATGAATTGATTCAATCCTTCGGCGGGTTGCACCGGTTTATGGGGTGGGATCGGCCAATTCTGACAGATAGCGGCGGATTTCAAGTCTATAGTCTGGGAGATCTACGGAAGATTTCGGAAGAAGGTGTAACCTTTCGATCACATCTTGACGGATCGCTGCACACCCTTTCTCCTGAAAAATCCATCGAAGTGCAACAGGGGCTTGGTTCGGATGTTATGATGTGTTTTGATGAGTGTGCACCATATCCTGCCAGCCATGAATATGTCACACATTCTATGGACATGAGCATGCTCTGGGCTGAACGTTGCAAAATAGCGCATGAACAGGCAAAGGAACGCAAGATCGCGCTGATCAATCCGGCGCAGCATCTCTTTGGTATTGTACAGGGCGGCATGTATCCGGATTTACGCGCTCGGAGCGTGGAACGGTTGCAAGCCATCGGCTTTGATGGCTATGCTATTGGAGGGTTAAGCGTTGGGGAACCGAAACCATTAATGTTTGAAATGCTTGAACAGACGGCCCCCTTGTTGCCTGAAAACGCGCCACGCTATTTGATGGGAGTAGGCACTCCGTTAGATCTTGTGCGCGGTGCGGCGCTCGGGATTGATATGTTTGATTGCGTGATGCCTACCCGTAATGCCAGAAACGGCTCGTTGTTCACGAAGCAGGGGAAAATGACGATTAAACAAGCGCAGTACCGCGATGATCAACGCCCGATCGAGCCAGATTGCCAGTGTTATACCTGTCGGAATTTCAGCCGGGCCTATCTGCGCCATCTCTTTATCTCAAAAGAAATCCTCGCCTCAATTTTGAATACCATACATAATTTATATTTTTATCTTGACTTAATGAGTCGTATTCGAAAAGCTATTGCTGAAAACAGATTCGATGAGTTCAAAGTCCGATTTGAACGCGAGTATGTCGAATAATGTGGCATGTCGAAGGTTAATAGTAGCAATATGTAACATCACAGTGAGTTGTATAAAGGAGGACCAAATTTGATCGGATTGATACATTCAACGCAGTTGCTTCTTGGAGCCGCCGGAGGTGGAGATCCTATGCAGGGATTAATTTCCTTCATGCCTCTGATCATTATCTTTGTCATTTTTTATTTTCTGTTGATCCGTCCGCAGAAGAAAAAACAACAGGAGCACAAACAAATGCTCGATAATCTCAAGCGGGGCGATAGAGTCATGACGACAGGCGGTATTTACGGAACTATCGAGGGATTAACCGACACGACGCTTCAACTGAAAATCGCAAACCAGGTGAAGATCACTATTGCCAGAAGTGCGATTGCAGGCTTACAAAAGGGCGACGTCAGTGAAGAGAACCAGTAAGGAGGGACAATTGTGGATAAGCGGTTAAAATGGAAGGCAGCATTGGCTGTCGCTCTGATTGTGATCGTTGGAGTATATTTAGTATTTCGTTTGAGTGCCATTAATCTTGGCCTGGATTTGCAAGGCGGACTCCACCTGGTGCTGGAGGTACAGGCCGATAAAGTGATCGAAACGGAACTGGTACGGGCTAAAGATGCCCTGAGTCAGGAATTGAAAAAAGCGCGGATCAAATTTGACGCCATGAATGTGGACACTAACAACGCGCTCACTATTACGGCCTCAACGCCAGAAGATCTCACCCAGATTAAGGACTATGTGACCAAAGAATTTCCGAATTTGGAGAACAAAGACCTGGTCAGCACAGGCAAAAGCGTGACGTTTGGCTTACAGGAAGACGTGGTGACGCATTGGAAAGACAATGCGATCCGGCAGGCCTTGATAACCATCCGCAATCGAGTTGATGAATTTGGACTGACCGAACCCGTGATCCAACGCCAGGGCAAGAACCGGATTATTGTGGAGTTAGCCGGAGAACGAGATCCGCAGCGCGCGATTGACCTGATTGGCAGAACGGCGGAATTGCGGTTTCAACTCGTGAAAGATTTTGCCGCCACAGAAGACGATCTCTTGAAACGCTATGATGGAAATGTGCCTGCGGGCTATGAAATTTTGCCCGGGGCTCCTGAAGCCACATCAAGCGGGAGTTTTGGTGCGTACCTCGTAGAAACAGAGGCGAAAGTGACCGGCGCGGACCTCAAAGATGCCCGTGTCTCCAAAGATGAAATGAATGCACCAGCGGTCAGTTTTGAATTTGATCGTAATGGTGCAAAGCGTTTTGGGACCTTAACCGAACAGAATATCGACAAGGCGCTCGCAATCGTGTTGGATGGCATGGTGCAATCGGCTCCGGTGATCCGATCCAGAATTACGGATCGCGGGCAGATTACCGGGAGTTTTACGGCGGAAGAAGCCAATGATCTGGCGATTGTGCTGCGAGCCGGAGCGTTGCCGGCTCCGGTTAAGATTTTGGAAAATATCAGCGTGGGCCCGACCTTAGGCGAAGATTCGATTACGGCGGGCAAACGTGCGATTGTCATCGGCGGCCTGTTGGTGGTCATTTTTATGGCGTTCTATTATAAAATGTCCGGAATCGTGGCCGATATCTCACTGTTATTCAATTTTCTCTTTATCATGGGGACCTTAGCGTATTTTGGCGCAACCTTAACCCTTCCCGGTCTAGCCGGTATGGCATTAACCATCGGTATGGCCGTTGATGCGAATGTGTTAATTTACGAACGGGTGAAAGAAGAATTACGCCGCGGAAAAACTCACCGTTCTGCGTTTGAAGCCGGGTTTAGCCGGGCGAATTTGACTATTCTCGATGCCAATTTAACCACGCTGATTGCGGCAATTGTGTTATTCCAATTCGGAACTGGCGCAATTAAGGGCTTTGCAGTCACCCTGAGCATTGGGATTCTTTCGACGTTATTTACCGCTCTGGTTCTGTCGAAAATCATTTTTGACGTGCTCTTTCAGAGTGGCAAAGTAAAACAGATCAGTATCTAACACTATCGGAACTCAATCAGTAGATGGAGAATCCTGAATGCACACGCCGTAGGCAGTAAACAGTTTCTGTTTATTGCCTATTGTCGGCGTATTGAACGGAATATGGAGTTACAACAGCAGGTACAAGAAAAACTCAGATTTGATTTTATTGGAAATCGGAATATTGCCTTTGTGATTTCAATTGTGTTAATTGTGCTTGGAATTGGCTCGATCGTAGTCAAAGGCGGACTGAATTTCGGGATTGATTTTGCAGGTGGAACGCTAGTAGAAGTCCGTTTTACGGAGACTCAGGAAGTTGAAAAAATTCGAACCGCTGTAAATCAAGCAAATGTGGGGAATTCGGTCATTCAGCCCATGGGCGACGGAGATATCGTCTTGATCCGAGTCCAGAGTTCTAGTAGAACTTCCGAAAGTAATGACACCGGCCAGGATGAAGGCAAGAAAATTACACTGGCGCTGGAAACGGTGTTTGGAAGAGACAATTTTGAAGTCCGGCGTGTCGAACAAGTTGGTCCGCAAGTAGGGAGTGAACTGCGTAGAAGCGCCCAACTCGCGATGTTGTTTGCGATTGCCGGGTTAGTATTGTATATTTCCTGGCGTTTTGAAGCTAAATTTGCTTTGCCTGTAGCCATTATCGCTGTGGTGACAATCGGATTATCGTCATGGAACGTTGCGATTTCGTTGATTATTCTGCTGGCGTTAATTGCGGTCTCTGTGGCCTGTATCGTGTTTGATTATCATTTTGCGTTCGCTGCAATTATTGCGTTGATTCACGATGTCGCGATTACTGTGGGAGCGTTTTCTATTACTAATCGAGAGATCACGCTGCCGGTCATCGCAGCTCTCTTAACCATTATCGGTTATTCGTTAAATGACACGATTGTTGTCTTTGATCGAATTCGTGAAAATCTGCGCTTAATGGCCCGCAAAGCCCCGATCGACATCTTGAATTCCAGCATCAGCCAAACGTTAAGCCGGACCATATTGACTTCGCTCACCACGTTATTGGTCGTTGTTGTGCTTCTTGTAGCAGGTGGGCATGTCATTAACGATTTCGCCTTTGCCTTATTTATCGGTATTATTGTAGGAACCTATTCCTCAATTTTTGTGGCAACGCCGCTCTTATTTATCTGGAACAAGCGAGCCAAGGGTGGAATTTTCAAAAAAGCCTGACACGCGAACGAGCCTGGAGTCGGCAACGGGAATATTCCGACTCCAGGACGCTGAACCGCTCCGGGCGCGAAAAGAACGAGTGGGGGAAACGTATGTTAACGAGTTTCAAAAATTTGGTCGGGAAAAAGACCAAAGAAGATACACAGGTGAATACCTATGTCAGCATTCTGGAAAACAATCCAAAGAATCTGAATATCCGCTTGAAGCTCGGGGATCTGTATGCGAAACTCGGGGATACTGCGGCGGCCATTCGGGAATATACCATGGCGGCGGTGCAGTATGCCGATGAAGGTTATCTGGTGAAAGCGATTGCCGTGAATAAGATCATCGTCAGATTGGATCCATCCAGAAAAGAAGCCTTAGACCGCTTATCAGATCTTTATTTTCAACGCGGTGTGGCGGCGGATCCGTTAGTGGAACGGTATCGAGAAGCACAAAAAAAACAGGAAGAGTTTTCGATCGGGTCAGGAGAAGACCTTGAGATTCCCACCATCGACTCTCCTGGAACAGAAAGGCAGTTCACGCCAGATACCCAGATGTTTCGCAATATCGATCAAGGACCGGATCTGACGCCCTATCTGCCGCAGGTGCCTCTCTTAGCCACACTTTCAGAAGAAACGCGCCTATGGCTGCAAAAACATTCGACTATGCACACTTTTGCTGCCAATGAACGCATTCTTGAGCAACAGGGTGAGCCAGACGCGCTCTTTGTGCTGCTCGAAGGTACCGCAAAAATCTATACACAAGACAAAGAACACCAGGATACGCTGCTCGATCACCTCAAACCCGGCAGTTTTTTTGGAGGGACCTCCCTGTTTGAACCTGTGCGCCAAATCCAGGCTGCCGGCAGTGAAAGTCATTTTGCTGTGGTGACGGATGAGACCTGCATCTTGTTAGAAACGCCGAAACCGATGCTCGCCGCGTTAGTGAAAAAGGAGCCAGATTTTTCTGAAGCCTTGCTGATGGAATATTATAAGCGCAAAACCTCTGATAGTACCTTAGCCCGCGTGCCCTTGTTCAGTTTTCTTGACCCAGTCGAACGACGGAAAATCGCTGAACACCTCTCGCCGGTCAATATCCGCAAAGGCGTCACCATCATTACCGAAGGCGATATCGGCGACAGCATGTACATTATCAAGTCCGGTCAGGTGGGTGTCTATACCACGCTGATGGAAGACGATGGGCTGAGTGTGATCAAAACTGATCAAGAACGGTTACACTTGGCGACCTTACAAGAAGGAGATTTTTTCGGCGAGCAGGCGCTGATCACGAATGAACCCCGATCTGCGACGATTATCGCTCTGACAGAGGTCCAGTTATTTAAGTTCACGAAACAAGATCTGGCTGTGGTGGTGAAACAGTATCCGCGCGTGGGGGTGCTGCTGAAGAAATATCACCAACAACGCATTTCTGATACGCTGGAATCGCTGAAATCGATCTGGTAAGCGCGCCGGAAATGATAGGTGCGGCGTGCGCGCAAGTGTTCGTGTTATGATGAGATACGATTCCGATCCTCAGGTTGTTAAGCGCATCTTCGTCGAGGCTGAAGCCTTGCAAGCGGTTGTGAACCGTCCTGGGAGTTCAGGAACGATGGCTCTTTCATTTTTTGACGAACTCGAACCCCTGATCACGCCGTTGCTGGCGACGCTTGATCATTTTGCCAAGTTACACGTCTTGAACCCGCAATTTTCATTGAGCCGCTTTAGTGCGTCCTATGTTGAACGCGAACTCCTGGCGCTTCAGACCAGCATCAGCCAGGTATTCACGAATCGACCCTTTACAAGCGTTTCTGAACAAGTGGAATGGCATCGCCAACGCTTTCTCTCTTCTGCCGGCCGGCGCGACAATGAACACCTGGCGATCATGTTGTTGCACAAAATCGCGCAACTGCTCGACACATACTATGTTGAGCGGATTCGGCGCATGCACTTTGCGGCCGTGTTGAATGAATTTGTGGGCTGGTCAGAGCATATCGAGACCCACGGGCACCATGATGTGCATGCGGTGATTCTGTTTGCTGAAAAAATCGCGCGCGATCAGGCTGTGCTTGATCACCGAGCCGAAGTGGTACGCGAAATTTGCCTGCTCGTGCAAGAACGCGTCTTTCTTACGACCCCGGCTGAGGAGGCCGAGATGCTTCTCCCGACCACTGCACTGGAATTCAGTCAGGTGTATTCGCCCTATTTGCTTGAGTTGTATGAAACTTTGCTCGAAGACATGGAAATTGTGGCGATTGCCCAACAAGATTATGCAGCCTTTGAACGCTATTGCCAGCAGCAAGAGATTGAAGTGTATGAAGAATATCATGATGCACTCAAAACGCACTTGAAAGAATCGATAGCCTTGATTGCGGCAGATATTTCATCAACCTTGCAGACCATACAGGCGGCGAATTTACTTGTACAGGCCGACCAGATTTACAGACGCTATGCGGATGTCGAGACGCCAGCGGAAATCCTGGGACAGAATCTGTCGCACGATATAGGACTGTTGAAACGCACGATCCAACACTTCAAAGGGGCTTTGCCTGCGCGGGCGCAGGAGTATGCGACCGTGCTCCAAAAAGTGAAAAAGCTGCGCGGCGACATTATGAAGCCGGCCATTGAGGTCTATGGAGAATATCTGAATAATCCCACGGAGTTTTTTCAGCAACTCCCGCAGCGCCAGGCTGTCTGGATTCCTATTCTGGAGAGCGCATTAGCCTGTCTTGAACAAGAGGATGAACTCTACCAGAAGTGCGCTCACCTGAAAACCCAGATTGATAGGCTGATGGCGACCTAACCCATGACGATGAAAGCCATGATTTTTGCCGCTGGTTTCGGCACACGTCTGTATCCGTTGACCGCGACTCGTCCCAAAGCCCTGCTCGAAGTGCATGGGACTCCATTGTTGGAACTCATCATTACACGCTTACGCTGGTATGGATTCCGTGAACTGATCATCAATGTACACCATTTTGCGGACCAGATCATCCAATTTCTTGAGGCCAGACAATACTTTGGGTTAGAAATTCAAATTTCACGTGAAAATGACCATTTGCTCGACACTGGCGGCGGCTTGAAATGCGCGGCCTGGTTTTTTGCCGATGGCGCGCCCTTTCTGGTGCATAATGTGGATATTCTCTCGGATCTGGATTTACGCGCCCTGTACGCCTCACACCTTCACACAAAAGCTTTGGCGACGCTGGCAGTGAGTACGCGCCCATCAACGCGCTGCCTGTTATTTAATCAGGATTCAGTTCTGTGTGGATGGCAGAATCGCCAAACGCAGGAACAAAAAATTGTCCGCCTTGCTGACGCCGAACTGCTCCCACTGGCTTTCAGCGGGGTACATGTCATTGATCCGGCGCTGTTCGCGTTCATGCCGAAACAGGAGGTGTTTTCCATTATTGATGTGTATCTTCAGGCGGCGGCCACGCATCGGATTATTGCGTTTCCGCATGATCATACCCGCTGGATTGATGTGGGCAAAAAAGAGAACCTGGCTCGCGCCAGCGAAATTGTCCAGGCTCTCCGACAAAAAGAAGGCTGGTGAACGATGTCCCCAATCAACATTCCCTATCAGGATCTGATCCTTTTACGCAAAAATCAGGAATTGACGAACATTTATGATGTTGAGATGCGGCATCTGGATGTTTTGCGACAGTATGAAACGATTGAGTGCCATAGCGTCGTGTATCCGTATAGTCGCAAAGTCTGCGCCAACCATCTTGCCTTTTTTCCGTTTGAGGAATATGTCAAAGATATTTTAACACAGCAAAAATCCGCGTATGTGACAATAGCGAGGAATGTTCATAAGGGTTTCGGTGTCGCGCTGGGGCTAATGATTCTTGTGTTGTTCTTGCTGTACAAGCCGGAGGATTTGCTTTCAGTGGGGTCGATCGTCTCAATCGTCGGAGCGTATATCATGGGGAAAGAACTCTGGGATGATTTGGAACGCTTTCTGATTACGCTGTCTAAAACCTGGCGTATCCGCTATCAAGAACCGTATTATGCCTTCCAATTGGAAAAACATACGACACTGACCCATTACTCATCCTTCGCTAAACAACATCGTTACGGTAAACCGAGCCTCTTGGCTGAAAAAATGGATTTTATTGAGCAAAGCAACTCGCAAACGGTGCGCTTATGTTTTCATCACGCTGATCTTCCAGCATCTAACGAAAACTCTGGTCACATCTTCTCGATGCATGTGGATCCCTCAGTGCTCTCAGACTTTGAGCAAGAGGGATTTCTGTTTGGCGTGAAACTGAGCCTGAATCGCCGGCGGTGGGGCGGTCTGAGGCAGTGTACGGAACTCTTTCAATCGATCCACAAAGGTGCGTATGGGGCCTTAGATGACCGGGGCATCTGGGTAGAAAATGCCGTGTTTTATCGCAAGACTCTGGTCTATGGCAGAGTGAAACTGTTTCTGACAAGCGGCCTGATGCCGCAGACAAAGATTATCGCTCAGGCATAATAGATTATGAAGCCAAAAAAGAAGCTGGTTTTTGTGCAACTGCCGATTCCACGCCTCGCCATCACGCGTGAGGATCACAACCTGCCCGTGGCGGCCCTGGTTCTACAAGCGTATCTCCAGGAGCAGCCGATTGCCAAGCATGTTGACATACAGCTCCTCGACCCGGATCTCCAGAACTATGGCTCTGATGAGACGATTCTGCGAGAAATCCTGAAGCTTGCGCCGGATGTGGTGGGGTTGTCGCTGTACTGCTGGAATGTGGAACGCTCGCTGTATCTTGCGGAACAGATTAAACGCGCCTCGTCATCTGCGGCTGGCGCGTCTGGTCCCTTGCTTGTGGCTGGCGGACCGGAGGTGACGCCGGATAACAACTTACTCGGGCACACGGCGATAGACGTGTATGTGTATGGCGAAGGAGAATATCCCGTGAAGCTCCTCTTGGAAGCGTCTATTAACCAGAAAGAATGGGCGGAGAAGATGTTCGACAACATTCCAGGCACGATGTTTGTTCAAAACAGCGTGTGGCGGGTCAATCCACCTCAACGCCAGGCCGTGGATCTCAATCAGACCACGCCAGCGTATCTCAAGAATCTGGTGCCACGCGCCAATTGGAACGAGATGTTTGTGGAGACCATGCGCGGGTGTCCGTTTGCCTGTCGCTTTTGTTATTACAACAAAAATTGCGGCGGCCTTCGCTATCTTGATTGCGAAACCGTGCTGCAACTGGTGCGGTATGCGCGTGATCAGCAGTATCGGGAACTCTTTCTGCTCGACCCTTGTTTTAATCTTCGTCCGGATCTTGAAATGTTGTTGGGCCACATAGCGTTGATCAACGCTGATCGACAGGTCAAGATTGCCACAGAACTACGGGCGGATATGATTGACGACCATCTGGCGCAACTACTGGCAGATGCGGGGTTCTCTGAGGTGGAAGTCGGATTGCAGAGCATTCATACGGAGACGATGCAACAGATTGGACGCAGGCACAACCTGGATCAATTTTTACGCGGCTGCCATGCAATGCTGGTGCGAGGCATTGCCACCAAAGTCGATCTGATTGTGGGCTTACCAGGGGATACGCTGGAGAAGTTCAAGCAGAGCGCGCGTTGGGTGAAACGTGAAGGATTGGCGGAGGATCTGCAAGTGTTCTGTCTGAGCGTGCTGCCGGGCACCTTTTTTCGTGCCCATGCGGAGGAACTGGGGCTGAGGTATTCGCCGTTGCCGCCCTATTATCTGCTCTCTGCCCCGGATTGGCCTGCAGAGGACATTACTACGGCCTTTAGCTGGGCTGAAGACTATTTCGGGATGAGCTTTGAACCGGATTTGGAGGAAGAATGTACGCTTCAGCCAGTGTTAGATGGAAGATTTCAGGAAATCCTTCAACTTGACCCATCGCACCCGTGTCAACTGCCCGGGGCGACCACCTCAATCACAAAATGGGTAATCGGGCCAATTCTGAAGGCTGACGATCTGTTCACGCACTTGCCGGTGATGCAGCATTACACGAAAAATAACCCTTACAGTATCTATCACGTTTATATCGAGCTTCAGCAAGAAATTCCACTTGACGCGCTCTTTGACTTTTATCCAGCCTTTACCTTGCTCAAGCAGCAATTTATTGATCGAGATTTGAGCGTATTGAGCGTTGATGCAACGGCGATCTTTCATTATCAAATACAAATTTTACTGAAAACGTCCATGCTCTCTCGTTTTTCTCAACAGTATCTCGCCGCCTTACAACAGCATTTTCCTGTTGAGATGGTAGGAACAAATGCAGAGGTCAAAGACGAACTTTGACGCTCCTGGAAAGGAGGAATGACGATGACACTCAGGAAAACGAAAATCGTGTGTACAATCGGGCCAGCCGTCCAGGACCTTGAGAAATTGAAACAGTTGCTTGTAGAAGGGATGAATATTGCCCGTTTGAATTTTTCGCATGGGGATCATGCGTATCATGCTGAAAGCATTGCTATGATCAGGGACGCCAGCCGACAAAGCGGAATTCCGGTGGCATTGCTGCTCGATACGAAAGGGCCGGAAATTCGTACTGGCCGTACAAAAGACGATCAAACGATTCTCCTGCTGTCCGGGAAAAACATTATTTTGACAAGTGAAGAGGTCGAAGGCACGGAAGAACGTTTGAGTATTTCATATACACATCTACCTCAAGAAGTCTCGCCAGGAAAACATATCTACATCGCGGATGGCGTCATTGACCTGGAAGTTCGGAGGGTTGAAGGCAATGACATTCATTGTATGATCAGGCAAGGCGGGACGATTGGAAGCCGGAAAAATGTCAATGTGATCGGAGTCAGAACAGCGCTTCCGGCGATAACGGAACAAGATGAACGCGATATTGTATTTGGCATTACGCATCAGGTTGATTTTATTGCCGCATCCTTTGTTCGCAAAAGCGGCGATATTCTGGAAATTCGCAAAATTTTGGAAGAGTATGGCTCAAAAATTGATCTGATCGCGAAAATTGAGGACGAGGAAGGTGTGGAGAATATTGATGAGATTCTCAAGGTCTCCAATGGGATTATGATTGCGCGAGGCGATCTGGGGGTGCAACTGCACACCGAAGATATTCCTCTGGTCCAAAAACGGATTATTCGCAAATGTCACAATACGAATAAGCCTGTGATTACGGCGACGCAGATGCTAGATTCGATGATCCACAATCCGCGCCCGACGCGAGCCGAATCCTCAGATGTCGCCAATGCTATTTTCGACGGCACCGATGCCGTGATGCTATCCGGGGAGACCGCCTCAGGTCAATATCCGATTCTGGCGGTGCAAACCATGCACAAAATTGCGGTTCGCGTGGAAAATTCGGCAGAATATTGTGAAAAAATGAGGCATTATTTTGATCTATCCGAGTCAACCTTCAACATTGCGACCGCCGTTGCGCAATCAGCATATATGATCGCCAGGAATATTGGGGCGTCTGCCATACTCGCTCCAACGCTGCGCGGTAATACCCCCAAGTTGATCAGTAAATATCGTCCGGAACAAGCTATTATTGGAGTCGCAACCACCGAAAGCGTCCAACGGAATCTCTTGCTGTATTGGGGAGTCTATCCGATTGTGAGTGGTTTGGCGTCCGGTTCGGATGTGATGATCAATAATGCGCTGGCGATTGCTCTGCAGAAAAAATATATTTGTAATTCAGATCGAGTCGTCACGGTGGCTGGTATCCCGATCAATTCGCCCGTGATGCTCAATACGATTCGCGTGCATGTGATTTCAACAATTCTTGGCAAAGGACGTGATGGTTTTGGGAAAATCAAGACCGGTCATATTGTGAAAGCCAGAGATTTGGGGGAAGCGGTCTTACGCATAGAGGGCAACGGGCATGAAATTTTACTCACGAATGCTCTTGATCATCGTTTTAAACCGTTGCTCTCAAAACTCACAGGGATTATCCTGGAAGACTATTCCACCGTGCCTCACGAGGAAATGTTGATGCTGAATCCGGAATTGACAATGATCTCTGGGGTCGCCGATGCACTCGCGATCTTTGAGTCTGATCTGACCGTGAGCATCGATGGGGAAGAAAAATTAATTTACGAAGGTCTTGTGACTGAAAAGGGAGGAAGTGAAAATTGAAAATTGAAAATTGAAAATTGAGGAATATTTTACATGGGGGAAGAGGTTTTCACAAGCTGTAAATTCCCCCATACGCCGAGTTCTTTGCCGACAATAATGACCGCGCCTTCGACGCCGGGTATCTGGGCGGCAAATTGTAGCCCCTGTTCAATATGAGCAGGAGTCGAAACCATATTGCCCATCGCTGTAGCACAGGCGTCGGCTAAGGCGGTTGAGCGAGCCAGAATCACGGCCGCATCCGCTTTGCCAAAACTGAGCGAAGGCCCAACAGTCCCCGATGAGGTACAGACTCCGCAAGGCATCTGTGATGCGGCGATTTTCAAGGCGATCTTTCCGGTGAGGGGTGAATTTCCGGCATAAATACCAATGATTCGATCGCGCGTTCCGGCCAGAAAAATATCGCCGCCATTTTCCACAAGCAACTCAGGCGAAAAGGGCAATAACGTTTTGCCGACATATTCTGCAATCGCCCCGGCCACAGATGCAAATGGTCCAACTTCGGCCTGCTGAGCCGCTGCCGCCATGGCCTGGATAATCGACGGCGATCCGGATTTCACAGGGATTGGCTGCAAAGAGAGGCGAAAATCAGGATATTGGGCAATATACTGTTCTAGCTGAGAACGGTAATATATTAAGGTTTGCCGGGCGAGATCCGTCAGATCGCGCTGAGCAAGCAGTAACAGGTCGCTTTCCTGAATTGTGACGCGAAACTGCACAAGTTCATCTGCCTGGATCCATTGCTGATATGTTCGTATTCCAAAGCCTTTTGGCATGTCAAACATTCCTCTCACAAAAACAGGTATGTTTCCTCTATAAAGCGATGTTTGTAGTGAACGCTTCAGCGTTTTATCACGCCGCTGAAGCGGCTACTACAAGCCTGATGTTGAGCGAGTGCGTATTTTATATTCGTTGTATTTATATCATTCGATGACTTCTCATAAATTCCTCTACCAATACAACAGACACTTCATATTTACAAGCTGATGCTGACCGCTTTATAAGCGCACACTTTCAGGCAAATTTCACAGGCAATACACTTTTCTTTATCAAATGAAACTGTCATGGTCGGTCGTGATACCGATAATGCGCCTGTCGGGCACAAGGAGACGCACGCCGTACAATGTGTACAGCGATCTTCATACCACACGACATCCTGCGCTAATGGCTGATAGTGTACCCCAATCCGGGTCAGGTAATCTAACCCACGGTCAATATTTTTTTGACTGCCTTGCACCTCGATCACCAGCATCCCTTTTTCTTCGGAACCTTGACCGGGGGTCACTTGAGCTTTCAGAATATTAGTGATCAAATTATAATCTTTGATCAGATGATATGTCACAGGCTGTTGTACTACAGCCTGTGGAAATGATAAGACATAAGTTTTTTTGATCATAGTTGATTTTTCCAGAATATTGTTATTTAGGAATTCTCTGTCATCTTCGCTCCTACCCGCAAAAATTTTGAATGAAGTACTTATGAGAAGCACTTATGAAATGTATAGGGAGATTTGTCAACTTTTGATTTCCTTGAACAAGCTCATGTTTAAGGAACATATAGTAAATCTCCTCTAAGGCTATTCATTTTTTTTCACAAAACATTTTGCATAATTTAACAACCAATTATAATAAAGAGTTGACATCTTCATAAGAGTGAAAGAAAAATAAAGAAAGACTTCTTCATGATGCCTGGTCTTGGAGATTCAACAACATAGACACCTGATATTGATAGGTAGCGCCCTCTGATAACCTGACGTTCAGGAGAATGCGAAAAGCATGAATGCACACACACAACAGATGAAAAATAACTCTGCTGTTCAACTTTTACAAGAAATTGAGCGGTTACAATCTCTGGTGGCTGAATTACAATGTTCAGAAATAGAACGAAAACGGGCCGAACAGATCAACCAGACCTTATTCAATATTTCAAATGCGGTCAATACGACGTTTAATCTGGATCAGTTATATCGCTCGATTCATAAAGCCCTGGGAGCGATTCTCGATGTCAGGAATTTTTATATTGCCATCTATCACCAAGAAGATGATTCGGTGACATTCCCGTATTTTGTCGACGAAGTTGATCATATCTTTCCTGAAATCAAAAATGTCAGTCAATCACAGTCATTAACCGGAGAAGTGATCCGAACCGGAAAACCCTTATTGATCACCAAACAAGAGATCATGCTTCGTTACAAAAAGGCACTGCACGAAGAACTCGGAACCCCGGCTGAAATTTGGATTGGCGTGCCCTTAAAAATTCAGGATGAAGTCATCGGCGTAATCGCCGCGCAAAGTTATACGGACCCGCACCAATACAGCTATCACGATATTGATGTGCTGATGTCGGTCTCGGATCAAGTCGCCATAGCGATAGAACGCCAGTGTAATGTTGAATTGCTGAAGGCCAGTGAACAAAGGTATCGGAATTTAGTGGAAAATATTGATGGCATTATCTTTGCCACGGATGAACGGGGGATATTTACTTATATCAGCCCTGCGGTCAAGCATATTATAGGCTATAGTCAGGAAGATATTCTCGGAAAAATTCCAATCCATTTTGAACTTCAAAAACCTGAACCATACAGTCCCAAACGTTGGCGGAAACATTTCATTTCAGGAGAAACTGACGCCCGAAATTCTTATGAAGATATCATTCATGTGGAGGATCGGCGACGTGTGCACGATGTGCTCGATGGTGCGTTACAGCAGCTCGCGCCGTACAAGATCGAATACCGGATTATCCGTCAGGACGACAAAGTGCAATGGGTGTACGAAAAAGGATTAGCGTTGCAGAGCGATCATCACGAGATACACTTAGAAGGGGTGATTCTGGATATTCAGGAACGGAAATATGCTGAAGAAATTAACCAGACCTTATTTAGCATTTCCAACGCGGTCAATATGACGGTGAACCTGAATGATTTATATGAGTTAATTCATTATTCTTTGCTGCGAGTCGTAGATGTGTCGAATTTTTATATTGCCCTGTACGATAAAGAACGCGATCTCATTCAATTTCCTTACAATACCGATGACGTAGATACTGATGTTGCAGAAATCACCAACGCCAGTCAATCGGACAGCCTGACCTCACAGGTGATTCACACCGGGAAACCCTTGTTATTGACTGCCCAAGAGCATGAAATTCTAAAGGAACAACGTGGGATGGATATTGTCGGCATTCCTTCGGCGGTATGGCTTGGAGTACCGCTCATTGTGAACGGCGAAGTCATTGGGGCGATGGTTGCCCAGCACTATACGGATTCTAATCGCTATGATCGACGGGATGTGGAAGTCTTGTGTTCGGTGTCTAAACACGTGGCTATCGCCATTGAGCGCAAAAAAGCCTATGAAGATCTCCGGAAGGCCAAAATTGCAGCTGAAAGTGCGAATCAGGAATTGATCCGGGTGAATCAACAGCTTGAACAGGCGATGACCAGAGCAAATGAGATGGCAACACACGCGAAAAATGCGACCCGATCGAAAAGTGCGTTTCTGGCGAACATGAGTCATGAAATTCGCACGCCGATGAATGCTATTATTGGCTTAACATCGTTAATGCTTGAAACTCAATTGACCGATAAACAACGCGATTACCTCAATAAAATCCATCGTTCAAGTCATGCGCTGCTCGATCTGATGAATGACATTCTGGATTTTTCAAAAATTGAAGCCGGGAAACTCTCCCTGGAACAGATCGAATTTCGAATCCATGACCTGATTGATATTCTGATTGACATGTTCGCCGGGAAAGCTGCAGAAAAAGGAATTGAACTGATTCCTCAGGTGGCTCCAGAAGTTCCTCTGGCGCTTGTCGGAGATCCCCTACGCTTACGTCAAATACTGATTAATCTGACCAATAATGCTCTAAAATTCACGAACGGCGGTGAAGTTGTGATTAAAGTCGATGTAAAAGCGCAGTGCGACGATCGCGTTCAGCTTGTCTTTTCAGTCTCAGATACTGGCATTGGCATCCCTGACGAGCAAATTTCGAATTTATTCGATTCCTTTGTGCAAGGCGATGGCTCAACCTCCCGTCAATATGGTGGGACAGGATTAGGTTTGGCAATCTGCAAACGGTTGGTTGAAATCATGCAGGGTAACCTCTGGGTGGAGAGTTGTCCCGGGCAGGGCAGCACCTTCGGTTTCACAGTAGAATTCGGATTATTACCTAATAAGCAAGCACAGATGATTTTATCACCAATTGAACTTCAGGGGTTGAGAGTTCTGGTTGTTGATGATAATTCCAAGTCGCGCGAACTCCTCAAGAAGATGCTGACATCGTTTGCGTTTCATGTGACGCTGGCCAAGTCGGGCAAAGATGCGCTGCAACTCCTGGAAAATGCGGTTGACAAACCAGCCTATCACTTGATTCTGCTCGATCTCATGATGCCAGACATGGATGGCATTAACACAATCACCCACATCCGTAAAAATCCCTATTTTGAAGACATTCCGATTATTCTGCTGCTGGTATTTGGCCGTGAGGATATGATGCAGCAAGCCAGAGCCGCAGGCGCTAATGGGTTTTTGATGAAACCACTCAAACAGTCCTCGCTCTTTGAGACAATTATGGAATTGTTTGCCCACAAGTCGCTTCACGAACTTCCGAACCGAACTTCTGCCGGGTGGGAGGATCTCGATCTGATTCGCCACCTCAAAGGGGCTCACATCTTGCTGGTTGAGGATAGCAGCGTCAATCAACACGTCACCGTTGAAATCCTCAAAAAAGCGATGGTCTCGGTCGATACGGTCAACAATGGCCTGGAAGCGCTACACGCGATCCGTTCCAGGAAATATGATCTCGTGCTCATGGATATCCAAATGCCGGTCATGGATGGGTATCAAACGACACAGGAAATTCGCAAGGATCCCGGAAATTCTGCATTACCGATCATCGCATTTACAGCGTATGCGATGAAAGGCGATCGGGAAAAATGCCTGAACATCGGGATGAATGACTATCTCTCGAAACCAATCGTCATTCAACAATTGTTTTCCACGTTAGCACGTTGGATTCCCTCTGCTGCTCAACGAGAACTTGATGAACAGCCTGTCGAGCTTATTACTCTTCCAAACCAGACCAATAAAGAGGCGAGTGATCGAAAAAAACCGTCTGGAATGAAAATTTGTACAAAAAGAACTGGACATGAGGCCAACATTCCCATAAATTTTACAATAGCCCTTAGAAAATTGAACGATCTTCTTGAACAGAGAAATTTAGAGGCTGAAGAATATTTCATGTTGTTAAAAGAGCATTTACGTGGAGAGATATGCTGCGCCAATGACCTTCAATGTCTTGAACATGATATGAGCAATTTGGATTTTGATCACGCAAAAATACCATTACAGTCAATTGCCAGCCTGTTAGGGATCACGTTGAAAGGACAGGTGCATGAATAGAAAAGAACCAAAACAAACCATTCTGATCGTGGATGATATTCCCACGAATATTAAAGTACTGGGCGATACGTTAAAAAAAGAGTTTACGGTTCGCTTTGCTACCGATGGTCTGAAAGCGCTTGAAATCGCCCAATCATCTTCTCCGCCCGATATCATTTTACTGGATATTATGATGCCCGGCATGGATGGCTATGAAGTTTGCCGCCGCTTAAAGGCGAGTGAACAAACTCAACACATCCCGGTGATTTTTATTACCGCGCTGAGCCAGGAAGAAGATGAAACCAAAGGATTAGAGCTTGGCGCCGTTGATTATATCACCAAACCATTTAGCTTACCTATCGTGAAAATTCGCGTCAAAACCCATCTGGAACTCAAACGTCATCGTGATATGTTAGAACGGCTCTCAATGTTAGACCCTTTAACAGGCATTCCTAACCGTCGTCGTTTTGATGAAATATTCGAACTAGAATGGAAACGGGCTGAACGAGATGCAACGTTTTTAGCGCTGATTATGATTGACATCGATTTTTTTAAAAATTTTAATGATCAGTATGAACATCAGAGTGGTGATGAGTGTTTGATCCAGGTGGCTCAAACGCTTGTTCACTCGGTACATCGCCCGGGCGATTGCCTGGCGCGGTATGGAGGAGAAGAATTTGCGTGTATTTTACCAGGAACCGATATTCAAGGGGCTTTGCGAGTGGCTGAAAACATGCGTGAAGAGATTGAAGGATTGCAGATTCCTCATGACCGCTCACCTGTATCCCCTTATGTCACGATCAGCCTGGGAGCCGCTAGTATCCTTCCGGCCAGGATGAATTGGCCTGAAAAATTGTTGACAGGAGCAGATCATGCCTTGTATCAAGCGAAAGGTGAAGGACGAAACCGCGTCAAAATTGTTGATATTAACCTGGGCGCGGTCTTCGATTCTCCATAAAAGGGGGGACAACAGATGGCATGGATTCAAAAAACCCTCGATACACTGGACAAATTGACGATTTTATCTCAGGATTCGCAGTATGACCTGGCATGCGCCTGCGGCAGCCACGCTGAAGATCGGCGGTATCGTTCGACTCAAGACACCTGGATTTATCCGGTGGCGATGCCTTACCGGCGCAAAAAAACGTTTTTGTTTAAAACCTTGCTTTCGAATGTGTGTGTGAACGATTGTAAATATTGCCCGCTGCGTATCAATCAGGATCCCAGACGCTGCACCTTAACACCTGAAGAGTGTGTGAATGTGTTTTTTGAGTATCTCCGCTCCGGAAAAGTCATGGGCTTGTTTCTCAGCAGCGGTGTGATTGGCACACCGGATCACACGATGGAGCGGATTAATACGATTGCAGCGATGCTCAGGCGCAAACAATTCAAGGGCTATATTCACTTGAAAGTGATTCCGGGAGCGTCGGATGCGGCGATTGAAGAAGCCGTCTCTCTCGCCAGCGCTGTATCTATTAATATCGAGGCTCCGGGGGAACAGAATTTTCAAACCCTGTGTTCCAGTAAACAGTATCTTGACGATGTGATCCGCCCGATGAAATTGATCCATCAACTAACCCAAAAAGGATCGCCGTACAGCCATGTGAAACAGACGACCCAATTTGTGGTTGGCGCCGCCAATGAAACTGACCGGGAACTTATTCAATACGTCACAGGATTGTATCGGCGTTTACACTTGCAGCGCGTTTATTTCAGCGCGTATCAAAGGGGATTGGGAGAAACCGATCTGCCCGGGGAACACAACGGTGTGAGCAATAAGGATTTATTGACCCGTGAACATCGACTGTATCAGGTAGATTGGCTTCTCCGAAAATATGGGTTTCAGGCGGAAGAAATTCCCCTGGATCGCCAGGGAAATTTAGCGCTCAATGCGGACCCCAAAGAAATCTGGGCACAGACTCATCCTGAACGATTTCCACTCAACATCAATACCGCCAGCAAAGACGATCTGTTGCGCGTGCCCGGATTCGGCCCTCTTACTGTAAATAAAATTCTGACATTCCGAAAAACCGGAAGAAAAATTCGGAATATATGGGATCTCGGCAAACCCAACAAACGCCTGGAGAAAGCCGCCAATTACCTGATCTATTCCTAACGGTGCCTGACTGATGTTGATAAATTTTTTGCGGAGAATTGACTTTTGCTGGTTAGATCGTAAGATGACAAATGTAGAATATGAAAACTCATTCAAAGGAATTCACATGAATTGGCGCTCACCCGACGCAATGAAAATATGATGTAGTGCGAAACTCGAGTTTCGCGGTTGTCAACGGATGCGCGAAACTGGAGTTTCGCGCTACATTTTCAAAGGAGCTCTTCATGTGCTTTGGCAAACACACCACCGACACATGAAAATTTGGTAATGGTTAAATGGTAAGTGATGCGTTCCCTGAGCGAAGTCGAAGGGAACAGTGAGCGGCTCGTTTCGACTTCGCTCAACGAGCGGGCATCACTTACTATTTAACCACTACCAAAATTCTCTGTTTGTGGGAGATGGGATGTAGCGCGAAACTCCAGTTTCGCGGCTGTCAACGGATGCGCGAAACGGAGTTTCGCGCTACGTTTTCAAAGGAGAACGCTATGGCAGTAAAAGGGGCCGGAGGCACAAACGGCGGCATCGGGCAGTTTTTTATCGGGTTAATCATGATTATTGCCGGAGGGTATCTTTTCCTCAACGCGATTCATATCAGGCATGAGTTTCATTTAGGATACCGGTTATATTCCTTTGGCACATTCAATCTAACGAGTGGAATGGTTTTGATCCCGTTTATTTTCGGCATTGGTTTGATATTTTACAATTATAAGAGCATTCTGGGGTGGTTGCTGACTGGGGCATCTCTTATCATGCTGGGGTTTGGGATTATTTCTTCCCTGCAATTTCAATTGCAAGATATGTCGGCCTTTGAACTCTTGACCATTCTCGTATTACTGGTTGGAGGCATCGGCTTATTCCTTAGTTCGTTTCGCACGTATGATTAAAAGTGGATAAACACATTATGAAGACAAGTACCTATGAGAAATCCATAGCGGCACCCTCACAACGCCAACGGTATCATGGCTTGATATTGCAACAAGGCACGCTCCCTCTTCATCCGAACAGAACGTTCGACAGAACAACTGAACACCGTTGTACCACCTCACTGATTTGGCCAGAACATTCTCCTCCTGGATCTAAAAACACGATCATCATTGATCCCTGTTTTACCGCGACAGGGTATCAGTATGCGCAAAAGCAGCTTAAAACCCTGGATATCTCCTTCAAGGATCTCGGCTACATATTCATTACGCATCGCCATATTGATCATGTACTGACTCTGCCTGAAAAGAAAAAACATCCCTATTTTCAAAAAGAGAGCACTCTTCTGCTGCCAGATATTGATGTGATTCCCTGTCCTGGTCATGCGCCAGATTTGCAAGCTCTGGTGTTCCGTTCGACATCGAACGAGCAAGTCTGGGTGGTTGGCGATGCCATCTTGAACTTACGATGGCTCAACGCCTGGCAGTATTATTGGCCGAATGTTTACACCTCGCAACAAGTGGTACAAACCTGGAACAGCATCGCCCAAATTTTATCACAGGCAGATATGATCATCCCGGGACATGGAGAACAATTTTATATCACCGCGGCTTTACTGACAACATTGCTTGAAACCTTTCCCTCGGCTGAATATGCGAGGGAATGCCCAGAGGTCGAACCCCTTCTCAGGCAGCGCCAGCAACAATTATTGGAACACGAGGCCCAAAGCCATGCAACCTTCTCTGGTCAAACTGAGTAAATTTCTCAGTTTTGTGCTGCGCCATAATCCTGCCTCTATCGGGTTATCGCTCGACCCCGCTGGCTGGGCGCAAGTTGACGAGCTTGTCATGGCTGCCCGGAAAGCCGGAAAACCCCTCACCCAAGAACTTCTGCGACACATCGTCACCCAGAATGACAAACAGCGATTTTCTTTGAGTACAGACGGGCAGAAAATTCGAGCCAATCAGGGGCATTCGCTTGCGGTCGATTTGGGGCTGGAACCGCTAACGCCGCCCGATGCATTGTTTCATGGCACAGCCACGCGTTTTTTGCCATCAATTCAGAAGGAAGGACTTTTACCCGGCGGACGTCTTCACGTGCATCTTTCTCCTGATGAACAGACGGCGATCAAGGTGGGGCAGCGGCATGGAAAACCCGTAGTGCTAAATATCCAGGCTGCCCGGATGGCCGCCTGCGGCTATCAATTTTATCGTTCCGCAAACGGCGTCTGGCTGACAAACAGAGTACCAGTTGAATTTATCATGTTCCCATAATTTCGTTATTGCCGCAACATCACCACCCGATAGTCATACACACTTCACTCATACCTGGTAAATTCGTCGTCAAACTGGTCGTATCCCAGTTCACCATTGCGCGGGCTGATCGCATGATGTCTGGCTCTCTGCTCAGTTCGTCGCGTGATTTCCGGCTCCGTATCATCTCTACGCTGAGCGATAGATGTCCTTCGGGACTTAGCAGAGGCTTCGGAAGAATCGGATTGCGCGCTTTCTTCTGCAAGGTGAAAAAATGCGACGCTATATTGAAGTTGTTCTGCCTGGCTGGCAAGCTCTTCAGATGTCGAACTCATTTGCTGCGACAGGGAGGCATTTTGTTGAATAATCTGGTCAAGCTGCTGAATAGCTTTATTAATCTGTTCAACTCCGGTATTTTGTTCATGACTGGCTGCACTGATTTCCTGAACCAATTCCGACGTTTTTTCGATATCCGGAACAAGTTTCTCTAACATCTGTCCGGCTTTTTCTGCAATCGCCACACTGGTCGTCGCCAGAGTATTGATTTCTGCGGCGGCGGTTTGGCTGCGTTCCGCCAGTCCGCGCACTTCCGAAGCCACAACAGCAAAACCGCGCCCGTGTTCCTGAGCGCGAGCGGCTTCAATGGTCGCATTCAACGAGAGCATTCGCGTTTGACGAACAATATCTTCAATGAGCAAGATTTTCTTGGAAATTTCTTGCATGGCGTTGACGGTTTCAATCACGGCTTTTCCGCCTTCACGAGCATTATGAGCGGCTTGCAGGGCGATTTTTTCGGTTTGCTGGGCGTTATCAGCATTTTGGCGGATATTGGCAGCCATTTGTTCCATCGAGGCCGAGGCTTCTTCCGCTGAGGCTGCCTGATGGGTTGCACCTTTTGACATCTCGATGGCGCCGCGACTCATTTGCTGACTCCCCAATGCCACATTATTCGCACCGCTTTTTATATCGGTTAAAACCTTTTGAAGTTTCATGATCATCTGGTTGATCGCGCGTAACAGGACTCCCATCTCATCTTCGCGATCAACTGTTAAGGTGTGCGTGAGATCTCCATCGGCCAGACGACTCACAAACTCAACCACCTGGCTTAATGGTTGCAGCAAGATTCCACGAACCAATAACGTTAATACAATCACGATGAGTGCATCAAGCACCAACACTTGAATGGCTGTTTCAATAAGAGATTCTGCAAGTTCTTCTTGAAGATATTGCGAGGTAACGAATACTTTAACCTCTCCAAGCATAACTTCATCGCTTTCAATTTTCTGACTGGTCGTAAAATAGCCTTGTTCAGGAAGAAGTTCAGACTTTTCAATAATTTCTCCTGTTCCTGTGCGCGAAAAAGCATAGAGTAATGTCTCTCCTTCCAGCACAAATACCCCGGAAATAATGTTAGATTTCATTTCAGCCAGAATGACATTACGAGCCATGGCCTCATCATAATCAAAAATGGCCTTTCTCAGACTTGTGGCCAGGCGTATTGCCGCAAGTTCTGCTTGTTCCTTTAATGCCTGTGTCATACTTACTGACCTGGTTTGATACTGATAAATCCCGAACAACAAAAGAAAAATGGTAATTGTCAAGATAACTAAGACGCTCACTTTCAGTAATAAACTTTTTCGTCTGCCTCTCGATGCTTTTTTTTCTTTTGCCATAATCTCTTCTCTCCTTGCCATAAAAATGATAAGCTTGATTCCTATGAACATATCCTAATATCAGATTCCAAAAGTCAAGCGAAATCTCAAACCCTAGAGGATTTCTCAACCTTGTCCGATTATTTCTCTAAAACAAACAGATTCAGTTCTCTTTTCTCTTGACAAACTCATTTCGCAACCAACTTGTTTAATAGACATGATCGAAAATAGAACACTGATGGGACTGATTGAACTGATCTCCATTGATTTTTCGAGAAGAATGGCGTGTACTCCATGCTGGTTCTCATGATCATAAACCGTGTCCTGAATTCATTCTCATCTCAGTAAGCATCGGCCCAATCAGTCCCCTCAGTGTTCTATTTAAGAATTTTTTTATCGGTAGAAGGAGGAATTTCATGGAAAATCAACAACAGGCTGAAAAAATTATCAAAGAGCACGTGCTCTGGGCGCTTGGGGCCGGACTCGTTCCTATTCCGCTTATTGACGTGGCGGCCGTCACGCTCGTCCAACTCGATATGCTCAAGCAATTGTGCCGTTTATATGGAAAAGATTATTCCGATTCAGAAGGGAAAGTGCTCTTATCGGCTCTGACCGGTGGAACGCTGGCCCGACTTGGCGCCAGCGCGCTGAAAGCCTTACCCGGTATCGGCACCCTGCTCGGCGGCGTCTCAATGACCATTATGTCCGGCGCATCAACCTATGCGGTCGGACGTGTGGCGATTGCACACTTTACCTCCGGAGGCAATTTGTTTGATCTCGACTTACATTCTGCCAAAAAAGTGTATGAAGAAGAATTTGAAAAAGGGAAAACCTATGCCTCCAATCTGGAAAAAGAGAAAAAGGCGACATCTTCATCGCCTGATGACGTTATTAGCAAATTGGAGAAGCTCGCGCAGTTAAAAGAAAAAGGGGTTATTACTGAGGAGGAGTTTGAGGTGCAGAAACAGAAACTCCTGGAACGTTTATAAGTATGAAGATTTTGTGTATTCTGAATCCGATTGCAGGAGGGGGAAGAACTGCGGCGCAGGTCTCTGCAGCGATTCACCATATTTTTCGAGATGCCGGGATCGAGTATGATATCGTATATACGCAGCATTCCGGAGATGGATTGGCGATTGCAAAACATGCCGAGAAAAATGCCTATAGTCATGTGATCGCTGTCGGAGGCGACGGAACCATCAATGAAATTGCTACAGGTCTTATCGGAACAGATCTTATTCTCGCCATTATCCCCGTTGGCTCAGGTAATGGATTAGCGCGGGCCTTACAGATTCCTTTCGACTATCAGGAAGCTTGCCAACTGCTGCTGCACGGGACGTCTAGAGCAATTGATGTCGGGCAGGTCAACGATCGCTATTTTTTTGCCACATCCGGGATCGGGTTTGATGCGTATGTTGGGAAGCAGTATAATGAACACCTCGGACATTCCAGAGGGATTCTGCCCTATTTTCAGATTGCGGCCACAGAATATTTTCACTACACGCCCCAGAAAATCACGCTTGAATATCAAGGAAAGACCTTTACCTGCACCCCTTTTGTGCTCACGGTCGCCAATGTCGAACAATATGGCGGCGGGGCCATTATTGCCCCGGAGGCCGCGCCGGATGACGGATTGTTTGACGTGGTCATTATCCCTCAAACGCCGCTGCTCAAAACTGTCTATCATCTGCCCCGGCTTTTTAACGGGACAATTGATACCCTACCGGATTTTATCACACACAAAACCGCCGCGTTGACGATTACGCGCCCTGAACCTGGACCAGTGCATGTTGACGGAGAAACCTTTCTTGCCGGACAATCGCTGGAATATACCCTGCTCCCTCAAGCACTGCGTATTCAGGTGCCTGAAAAAACGGTTCCCCGGTCAACGCCTAAAAAGCCAGGCAAGTCATTTTCTGGAAATACGCTTGAATTGTTAGAAAAGCTCTCGCGATTAAAAGATCGAGGTATTCTGACCGATGAAGAATTTGAGGAACAAAAGCGCAAGCTTTTAGAGCGATTGTAACAGTTTTAAGCCTGACGATTGATGCGTCAGGCTCCGCGGAGAATTTCAGGATGAGAAGACGCCATGGTCGCGTAAGATATTCAGGCCAATCAGCCAGAGCATGCTCCCGCCAGCAATTTCGGCATACATGACCAGATGCGAAAAGCGACAGATCATTTTCCCCAGGTGCAGCCCTAACACGGTAAATCCCATTGCCACAATTCCGATAATCACGGCCGGCAAAAAAATTGTGACGTCAAGCATCGCCAGACTTAATCCAACGGCTAAAGCGTCAATGCTTACTGCTATCGAAAGCATCACCAGCGTCATCCCTCTGGTTGGATCCTTTTTTGAGCAACTATTTTTTTCCTGGGCAAAGGCTTCTTTGATCATGTGTCCGCCGACAAACAGGAGGAGCGCGCAAGCGACCCAATGATCATAATCAGCGATAAAACTGCGAACCATCGAACCGCCGCCCCAGCCGAATATGGGCATTAACGCCTGAAACAAACCGAAGTGCCAGGAGAGTCGAAACGTTTGTCGAAAATTGACGGTTTTTAAATTCAGCCCAATCGCTACCGCGACAGCAAAAGCATCCATTGCCAGAGCGACGGCAAGCGTAAATGTGTGCAGGAAGGTCATAGATCAGCATCCTTCCTCGATGGTTTCCAGATTACGGGTGGTGATCACATCTATTCCGGTTCCGGCAAAATTTCTGATGACTGGTGTTCCAATCTGCAAAGGAGCTTCCAATTGTAAGCGATAAATAGCGTTGAGCAAGGCGTTGATATGTTTGATTGGAATCGGCTCACTGGTGCGCACCGGAATGCGTTTCATCACCCCATGTTCGATGGAGGCGGTAGCGGTCACCATACGGCGCGGATCATAATATTCCTGTCGTGCATACTCAATGCCGCGCTTACACGAATGATGATACACCGCTTTGATGTCGCCGTTTTCAATTTCCAATTCCAGGCGACATCCTAACGGACAGGTAATACAGACCATTTCTTTGAGTTCTACTGCCATTGTGTAAAGCTTCTCCTGGGAAACTACTAGGATTTCGTGTAGGAAGGATTCCTGACAACGAATTGGTTGGCGTGAACCGAACCCTGCCTCTAAGAATCCTTCCTACACAAAATCCTTGTAGTTTCATTGTGTCGGTTTTTATCACGATTTTTCAAAAAGCTGAGAGTTGTTCTTCAATACTTACCTCGATTTGCGCCGGGATGTCTTCGCGCTTGCCCAGCATGTCCTCGGGGGGCAGCGTAAGATGGATCATTTCAGAGGGCTGCACCTGACGTAATTTTTTGCGCTTGATCACCGCGCCATCGGCCCTGATATTCAGAGAAACGTCGCGTCCGACAATCAGCGGGCGCAAGAACAACATCACTTCCTGATGTGGGTCAATGCGGTTCGGCGTCAGATAGCGCACGTTATTGCCCGGCACAAGCCGCGTTTGTTTTTGATTATGAGCGGGCCCGCGTTCTAAAAAGCGCAGCACTCCCTGCGCGCAGCGCCCGGATTCTTCACTGACAAAATCCACTAAATCGTGAACGTGCAGCACATTGCCGCAGGCAAAAATCCCATCAACAGAGGTCATCAAGTCTGAGTCCACCAGCGGGCCGCCGGTAATATGACTTAACTTGACGCCCGCGTCAATCGAAAGTTCATTTTCCGGCACCAATCCTACGGATAAAAGCAGGGTATCGCACGCGAAAGTCTGCTTACTCTCCTCAATCACTTGCCGTCGTTCGTCAAGTTTGGCAATTTCGACGCCCGACACGCGGTCGCGGCCAAAAATATTGGTCACCACATGGGAAAGATAGAGCGGAATATCGAAATCGTCCAGACATTGCACAATATTGCGCACCAATCCGCCCGGATAGGGCATGATTTCCACGACGGCTTTGACTTTGACGCCCGACCACGTCAGGCGTCTGGCCATGATCAGGCCAATATCGCCGGAGCCGATAATCACGACTTCTTTGCCGGGCAGAATGCCGTACATATTCACGAGCTTTTGCGCAAATCCGGCCGTAAAAATGCCGGCCGGCCGCGTGCCCGGGATCGAGATATTGCCGCGATTGCGTTCGCGGCAGCCCATCGCCAGTACCACTGCTTTGCTGTCAATTTCCACGACCCCGAATCTCTGAGATAACCCAACCACCTGACGTTCAGCGTGCAGTTCGGTGACTGAGGTCGCCAGATAGACATCAACGTTCGAGGCGTTAATACGTTCAATCAGTTTTTCGGCGTATTCAGGACCGGTCAGATCAGCCTTAAAATGTCGTAATCCAAAACCATTATGAATACACTGCATTAAAATCCCGCCTAAGCTGGGTTCACGTTCCACTAAGGCCACGCGGCATCCGGCCTGCGATAATTCATACGCCGCCGACATCCCGGCCGGGCCGGCTCCAATCACAGTCACATCATATTCTTCCTTTCGCATAGACACCTCTTATTCTTCCTGGATATTGGCTGATAATGCGCCTTGCACCAGATAGCTTTGCCCGCCCCGCTTTGTGATTTGCTCAAACGCCATCCCTGTTTCTCGTCGCAGGATTTCCATGACGCGATACGTGCAGAATCCGCCCTGACAGCGCCCCATACCAGTGCGCGTCGCAAATTTGATCGCGTCAATTGTCGTATGTCCCTGGCGAATCGCATGTACGATTTCAGCCTCGCTCACTTTTTCACAGCGGCAGACCACACTGCCATAAGCCGGGTTTTCTTCAATCAGGGCGTCTAATTCGGTCAGGTCTAATTGACGGATCTTTTTTTTACGCGGTCGGTACGGATCGTAGTCCGGATCTTCGACGAGTTGGACGCCGGCCTTTAACAGAAGATCCTTGACCATTTCAGCAATCGCCGGAGCCGCGGTCAAACCTGGCGATTGAATGCCTGCCACTTGAATCAGAGTCGGAACTTTTTGGCTGCGGGCAATGTAGAAATCATCGCCTTTGATGGTTGGACGCAGGCCGACAAATTGCGTGATAATGTCTTTGAGTTGGATGCCTGCCACCATCTGGCGCACTTGTTCCAAAATTTGTTCCATCCCGGCGGTTGTGGTTGCTCGATCTTCTTTATCATCAATTTCTACGGCGGTCGGGCCGATCATGAGCGTACCTTCCACCGTCGGAATCACTAAAATCCCTTTCGAAGTTTTGGTGGGTACCGGAAAGATCACAGATTTCACGATACTCCCGACCCGTTTATCTAAAAGTAATTCTTCCCCTTTTCTGGGAGTAATCGTGAACTCTTCCGCCCCTGCGAGCTGGCTGATCATGTCAGCGTAGAGACCAGCGGCATTGACCACAAAACGCGCTGTAAACTCTTTCGAACCGCTCAACACGCGCAAGCCGCCGCCGACAGGTTCAATGGCTTCTACCGGGGTATTGGTAAACAATTCTAACCCATTTTTTTGCGCATTCTCAACTATCGCAAAGATCATCTCATACGGTTCCACAATCCCGCCGGTTGGGGCATAAATGGCTTCACGAATGTCAGGGGTCAAGTTCGGTTCCATTTCTAACGCCCGTTCACCGGAGATCAATTGTAAATACGGCACGTGATTTTTCACGCCCTGGAAATAAAACGCCTCGATCTGCTGGACTTGTTCGTCGTTCATGGCGACCATAAGAATGCCGCTGCGCCGGAACGGGAAATTGAGTTCCTGGGAATATTGTTCGTACAGCAGGTTGCCGCGCGCACACAATTTCCCTTTGAGCGATCCCGGTTTTTCGTGAAATCCGGCATGAACGATCCCGGAATTCGATTTGGAGACGCCAAAAGACACATCCGCTTCTTTTTCCAGCAAGGCGACTCGCAGTTGGTAGCGGCAAAGCTGCCGCGCAATGGACGAACCGGTAATCCCTGCGCCGATAATGATCACGTCATATTCCATAACACCCTCGCTTTATGCTTCATTTTCCCATTGCATCGCCCGTTTTACGGCTTTGTGCCAGCCTGCATATTTCTGTTCACGTTCTTCAGCCGTCATGCCTGGCGTAAATTTCCGATCAACCTTCCAGTGCGCGGCAATGCTCTCCTGATCTTGCCAAAACCCTACGGCTAATCCGGCCAGATATGCTGCACCGAGGGCTGTGGTTTCAATGATTTGCGGCCGTTCTACCGGGACGCCCACGATGTCGGACTGGAACTGCATCAGGAAATTATTGGCGCTGGCGCCGCCATCCACGCGCATTTCTTTGAGTTGAATCCCGGAATCTTTCTGCATCACTTCCAGTACGTCGCGCGATTGATAGGCGATTGATTCCAACGTGGCGCGGATAAGGTGTTCGCGGGTCGCGCCGCGCGTCAATCCCAAAATGGCGCCGCGGGCGTACATATCCCAATACGGCGCGCCTAAGCCGACAAAAGCTGGCACCACATAAACGCCATTGGAATCTTTGACTTTTGAAGCAAAGTATTCGCTGTCTTTCGCATCATAAATCACTTTGAGGCTATCGCGCAACCATTGCACCGCGGCTCCGGCGATAAAAATACTGCCTTCCAGCGCGTATTCCACCTTCTCGCCCACGCCCCAGGCAATGGTCGTTAATAAGCCATTTTGCGACGGCACACGCTTTTTGCCGGTCAACATCAGCATAAAGCAGCCTGTCCCGTAGGTATTTTTCACCATACCTGGCGTATAACAGGCCTGACCGAATAAGGCGGCTTGCTGATCGCCAGCCGCGCCGGAAATCGGGATCGGCGCGCCAAAAATCGAAACATCGGCCTGACCATAGACCGCACTTGAAGGTTTTACCTCTGGCAGCATCGCAGCCGGAATATTCAATTCGCGCAGAATTCTTTCGTCCCATTTCAACGCTTTGATATTATATAACAAGGTTCGGGAAGCGTTTGAATAATCAGTCACGTGCACCTTGCCGCGCGTCAAATTCCAGATCAACCAGGTATCAATTGTGCCAAAGAGCAACTCCCCTTTTTCCGCTTTTGCGCGTGCGCCTTCCACATTATCCAGAATCCATTTGACTTTCGTGCCTGAGAAATACGCATCCAGCACAAGTCCGGTCGCATCGCGAAAATAATCAGCCAATCCACGATTCTTCAAATCATCGCAAATAGGGGCTGTTCGTCGGCATTGCCACACAATCGCGTTATAAATCGGTTTTCCGGTATGTTTGTCCCACACCACGGTGGTTTCACGTTGGTTGGTAATTCCAATCGCCGCGATTTCTTCAGCTTTCACGCCGGCGGATTCTAACACTTCTCTAGCGACGCCCATCTGACTGCCCCAGATTTCCATCGCATCATGTTCCACCCATCCGGCTTTGGGATACATCTGCGTAAACTCGCGCTGCGTCACTTTGATAATTTTCCCTTCCTGATCAAAAAGAATGGCGCGTGAACTGGTTGTGCCCTGATCTAACGCTAAGACATATTTTTTGCTCATGATGTTGCGTCCCTCCCATGTCCGTCGCAATGTAGCGCGAAATTCCTTTTCGCGCATCAGGCTGCGAAAAGGAATTTCGCGCTACATCTCATGTAAAATCTATGATCCTTTGTACTCATAACCGATATTATTCCAGAAACTCAGAACGGTTTTATTTTGGCAAGGAAAAAGATTCCGAAATCGAGATGTCTGGCAAGGTGAATCTGAATGTCGAGCCTTTGCCAACTTCACTCTCTACCCAGATATTGCCGCCGCATTTCTGCAAGAATGCTTTACAGAGAATCAAGCCTAATCCCGTGCCTTTTTCGCCAGCCGTGCCAGGTTGCCAGTATCCCGCACCAGGTTGAAACAACGCTGCAAGCTGTTCGGCAGGAATACCTGTGCCGGTATCCGCAATAACTACTTCGAGTATCTGCTCTCTGAACGCGGCTGAGAGTTCAACCACGCCGCCAACCGGTGTAAATTTGATCGCATTGGAAAGTAAATTTCGAATAACCGTGTCCACAAGTTTCACATCCGTACTCAGAACGATCCGTTCCTGAGTGAGCAATGTGAGAAGAATCTGTTTTTGTTGAGCCTGGGGCCTGAACAGGGCAAGGTTTTTAGCGAGAATGAGTTGAATATCAACCACTTGAGGGTGGATTTCGATCAGCCCTTGCTGGATTTTGGCCCAGGTGAACAGATTTTGAAGCAGGGCATGATAATTTTCTACCGCAGCCTGTAATTGATCCGCTGTCGATGGAATCTCATCATATCGTTTGTTGTAAACATCTTGTTTAATCTGCTCTGCCAGAGTAAAAATTCCGGCAAAGGGGCTTTGCAAATCGTGAGAAATGATAGAAATAAATTGATCCTTGCTGGCATTTAACTCGCGTAATTGTTCGCGCTGCTCTTTAATGAGCGCGTTCTGTTCTTGAAGCTGCTGATACTGCTTGCGAATCAGCAGATGAGCATTCACGCGCGCCAGCACTTCTTCAGCGTGAAACGGTTTGGTCACGTAATCCACGCCGCCGACCTTGAATCCTTTCATTCTGTGCGCCATGTCTGCAAGCGCGGTCATGAAAATGACCGGAATATCCCGGGTATCCTTACGGGCCTTTAATTGTTGACAGGTTTCGAATCCGTCCATGCCAGGCATCATGACATCCAGCAGAATAATATCCGGCTGAAACAGTGAGGTAATCTCGAGAGTTTCTTCCCCGCTTTGAGCCACGGCAATCTCAATTTGATGCTCTTTGAATGCTTCGATGAGTACCTGGAGATTTTCAGGAGTATCATCAACAAGCAAAATATGGCTTTTTTCATGGTTTGTCATTGTTTCCCTCATGTTGTTGTAAATGTTGCGTAATACACTCAGAAATTTTTCGAAACTGAAAACGGTCTGTGAATCTTTCAATCTGAACAATAAACGGAAGATAGTCAGGGTTCTTTGCTTTTAATGTGGATGTATATTTCTGAAGTCCCGTAATACATTGCATATTCGCTAATTTCAGCAATTCCTGCAATTCCACCTTTGTGGGAATGGCTGGCAGGAGCGTTTCACATGGTTGCGACAAATCCAGAGCAGGAGTGCTCGCCTGTTCCGGAGCATAGATCCATTCCAGACCTGAGTGTTGTTTGATTTTCTCCAACAAAAGTTCAAATTGGACCGGTTTTCGCAAAAAATCATTTCCTCCGGTCGCCAGAAATTGCTGTTCAAGGTGTTGAATGCTGGCAGCCGACACCCCGATCACAATCACCGCATGTCCGCCGGGTAACTGTCGAAGTCTTCTGGTTGCCTCAAGCCCGTCAATGCTCGGCATCCTTATATCTATTAAAATCAGATCAGGATGAAAGCTCTCAAATTTTTCCAACACATCCTGTCCATTAAGAGCTTCCGTCACCTCAAACCCAAGGGAGAGCAGAAATTCTTTCAGCATACTTCGATTGTCCTGATTATCATCTGCCAGCAAGATTCGAAGCGCTCCCTGTTTTCTATCGGCGGCAGATAACCTGAATCCGATAATATTCAAGCGAGGTGTCTCCTGTGACAACTTGTTGACATGCTCTTTGCACGGCAAACACAGGTCAAACCAGAAAAGGCTGCCTTCGCCCGGCCTGCTTTGGACGTGAAGAGTACTTCCTATCAAACGAGCAATCCGTTGACTGATCGTCAATCCCAATCCCGTGCCTTCTTTCTGTAACCGGGCTATCCCTACCTGATGAAACGGTTCAAAAATCTCCTGAATTTTTTCCTCCGGGATACCGATACCTGTGTCTTCAACCTCGAAACGAAGCCTTGCCGGTTGAAAACCGGCAGGAGCTGGTGGTGTAAAAGGCGTTTCATTGGTCTTACCTTCTGCTTGAGGGATCACGCGCAGCACGACCTGCCCCTTTTCCGTAAATTTCACAGCGTTACTCAATAGGTTCAACAGGATCTGGCGCAGACGTTTTTCGTCGCCATAAACAATCTGGGGAATCTCAGGATTTTCCTGGTAGAGAAATGCAATGCCTTTCTGGGAAGCGCGAATCTGGATCATCTCCACAACGGTTTTGAGCGAGGAGGTTAATTCGAATTCCGCCCAATCTAACTCAATTTTCCCGGCTTCGATTTTTGACAGGTCTAAAATGTCGTTGATCAGGGTTAATAAATGTTCTCCACTCTTGTGAATCACCGCAATCGCATGGCGTTGTTTATCGGAAAGCGCAGTGTCGCGCTGAAGAATCTGCGTATAGCCTAAAATTCCGTTCAGAGGAGTGCGCAGTTCGTGGCTCATATTGGCCAGAAATTCACTTTTGGCATGATTGGCCGCTTCAGCCCGTTCTTTTGCCTGTTTGAGAGATTCTTCCATCTGTTTTCGTTCATTAATGGGCACATATAATTCGAGGATCGCCATCGGCTGATTCTGCTCATCGTTGATCGGAGTTGTAATTGTCTGAAACCAATTTTTGTGTTGATGGATATCGCTCAATTCTTTTTCAGAAACAGTGTTCACTTTTCCCTCTCGCCTGTCGAGTTGAAAGATGGGTGTGTTTTTTTCCGTCTGATATTCAGGAAAAATGTCGTGATACGCTTTCCCCTCAATCGGTCCGAACATCTGCTTCATGACATGATTCACCCACAGAATGGTCGAAGTGTTTGACATGACAATCAGGCCGGCCCCAATATTGTGCGTCACAGTTTCCAAACGATCCCGTTCAATACGTAAAGCGCGTTCAACCTGAAGGCGGCGTTTGATTTGCAGATTCAGCAGGAAAATACTTCCGAAAGAGAGGATAAACGCCGTGATATTTCCCAGAATCACAATGAAAAAATTCTGCTGCGACGTGGCTTGCGATTTTTCGAGCACGCTTACCAGCAGGATATTTTCTTTCGCAGTGATCTCCGCCAGCACGTGTTGGATGTCTTCGAGAAAAAACTGAACAGGCGTCAACTTCTCACCTTGAAACTCAGGAACGGCCTCCGCCGTTTTTCGAATCTCAAGCACTCTCTGTAACGTTTCCAATTCTCTTTCAACTAAAGCCTCAAACCGGTCTAATTCGTCGTAGTCTCCGTTGGTGCTCTCAAGTAATTGACGTAATTGTCGGATTTCCTGGCGTATGATCGGGCGATTATGTAAGAAGATTTGCAAATGTTCTTCTTGACCAGTCAGAAGAAAATCACGGTGGCTGACAAGAGCGATATTCAGGTTTGCTTCCATCCGTCGCAGTAACTCAACGGTTTTATAGATGTTGAGTTTTTCTTGATCGCTCCGGTGTAACTCGTTCATATTCTGGTAGATCATCACGTCAATCCCTAGGGTAATCAAGATCAGAATCGCCCCGGCAAATCCGAGATAGACAATGATTTTTGAATGAGAACTTCCTGGCGGCATGTCCATATTTTTTCTCCCATGCAGCGGTAAAATTGGTGTGTTACAGCATAATGCTGTACTTCAAGACACAGCGCATTTTCATCGAGCGCGTTTGAACGCAGATGACCGCGATGTTTGTTGGTTTGTCACCTGAATCAGGTCTAAAGTTCCCACTCCTCATCAGAAAAAATCGGCGGCTCATCATCGGGTTAATGCCTTTCTCTCAACAGGAGCAGCATATCGCGTAATTGCTCTTCGTTACCTGCCATCTCCCATTTTTTTTGAAAATCTTCTTCTTGCACAATTTTGGCAATGGCGGCTAAGGTTTTCAAGTGCCGGTCGCGTTCATCTTTTGTACCGAGCAGCACAAACATCGCTTTCACATGCTGGTGCGTCTCAGAAAAATGAATTCCATGCTGGCAGCGGGCCACGAACAGATGAAAAATCTGCTCTCCCTCGACAACAACATGCGGAATCGCCACAAACGGCGTGATAGCCGTGCTGCAGTCCTGTTCGCGCTGCTGTAACTGGGTGAGGATATGTTCCTGGGATATTCCGGTTTTTTGCGCCAGGTGCTCAGCGATCATCCGAAACACGTCATCAATCTCAACTGCCCCTAAAATATCCACAACCGGAGAAGTTTTCAGCAATTGCACAAAAGGATCAGATGCCGTTTCATCGAGTTGATACAAAATCTGGCGCAACTCGGAATCGAGCGAGGAAGAGGAGAGCTCTTTATCCACAATCCGGGTAATCAGGTGGAGCAGCACATATTCCTGTTCGGCTTTTTTGCGCCCATACACGGCGTAGATAAACAGACCGACGATGACCACCCCGATACTCAGTTCCACAAAGGAATCCCCCATCTGGCTGATCAAGAGCATCCCCAGCGCAAATCCGCTAATTGGCAGCCAGGGATAAAGTGGAGCGTAAAATCCGGGTTGATACTCAGCAATTTGGCTTTCATGTAAAATAATGATCACAAGGCATGACAGGAGATGCGATGTCAGGGCAATCGTAGAAGCAACTTTTACGAAAGTGTCTATCCGAAACGTAAAAGAAGCGATGATCAATATTCCTGTCAATAATAAAGAAATAATCGGAGTGCGCAACCGTCCTATCGTGAAACTGAACATACGCGGCAGCAAATTATCACGGCTTAATGCGGTAGGATACTGGGAAGCGGTCATGATGCTGAAAGCTGCGGATGTCAACAAGGCAAATAAGGTAAACACGCTGCAGAAAACCACCCCTGGTTTTCCTGCCATGATTGCGGCGGCGTCAGCAAGGGGCGTCAGTGAACTCCGAATCTGTTCGGGTTTTAACACCCCTACGGTCACATATACCAGCACAACATAGATGATTGTCATGAGCAGGACGGCGGTAATAACCCCGAAAGCAAGCTGCTTTCGAGGGTATTTCACTTTTTCAGCAATACTGGTCACATTCAGCAATCCGCTAAAGGAAATAAAGACAAAGCCAGCGGTGGCAAAAATTGCTCTAGGGTTTTGCGTGATAAACATCGGAAAGTGCTCGCGGACAATATACAGTCTCCCCATGATCACATAGAATGCCACAAAGATCGCTAAACCACCTATTACCCAAATTTCAGCGCGAATCATTTTGGGAATTGCCAGAACATTCAGCAAGAGCAGCAACAGACATGTGACGATTGCAATTGAAATAAACGGGAATCCGGTAAAAACGTGCAGAATTACGGCAATACCGAAAATGGCAAACGCGCTTTTTAACGAGATGACCAGCCAATTCACAATTCCGGCCATTGTACCGAGCAAAGGGCCTAAGCTGTGAGTGACGAAATAATATTCCCCGCTGACTTTTCCTCCACTTTCAGGAATCGCCGAGCACAATTCCGCGACATTACACACACTGATGAATGCAATCATCCCCGCAAACAAATATGAAAGATATACGGCCGGACCAGCCTCAGCATAGGCCATGCCTGGCAGGATAAAGATGCCGGCGCTCAGTGTTGTGCCCATCGCCAGGCTCAGCACATCGAAAAATATAAGCGGCTTGTAGTCTTTCATAACTCCTCAAGAAGCTTTGAAGGTTACTGGATTCTCACGCAAGAAAACTAAATCGTAATCGTACCGCAAAAGAATTGTCAACAAAAATGACAAGCATGGAATTCACAGGCAGATTTTTATTGACAACACGCAGTAATGCGTTGTTTTTACGGAAAGGAATTTTCAAAATGGGATAGGCAGCAAGTCAACCTGAAACAAGGGCGAGGAAAAGCGAATGCTCCCATTGATCCTACGTGACAGGGGGATGAGAGAACAACTTGCAAAAGAAGGTCAGACCTCAAGCCCCGGTAAGTCCAATTCCATGCGACAGATACCTCCCGGCTGATCACACGGGATTTTTTCGGAAATTTTCTTGACAACGTGAGCAAGAAGTTTGAAAAAAAGAGTGTTCGGCGTCAAGCAGACACGTCACGAAAATAACGCCTAATGATGAGGCGTGCATGTATTGAGAAAGATGTCTCTGCTCTTCGTTGATCTTGAAAAAGCAATCTACCTTCAGGAGGTATTGTTATCATGAGCACACAAAGGTTCACTTATACCTATGCGCACGAACGTCAGGTAGCGATTGAGGCGGTTGTGAAAGCCTGTCGTTTATGCCGGGCGATTCAATCCAATTTGACTGCTGAACACAAAATCTCTAAAGCCGATACATCGCCGGTGACAGTGGCGGACTTTGGCTCGCAAGCCCTGATTGTTTCGCATCTGCTCCGGGCTTTCCTTCAGGATGCCATTGTCGGCGAAGAAAGCGCGACGTTATTGCGCCAACCGGAACAGGCATCCTTGAAGGCGCACGTCGTCAACCTGGTCAATCGCATTGATCCGCACTTGAACGAAACCGAGATGTTAGACGCTATTGATTACGGCGCGCAAACCTGCGATTTTACGCAGCGTTACTGGACTCTTGATCCGATTGACGGCACCAAAGGTTTTCTGCGCGGCGATCAGTACGCGGTCGCCCTGGCATTAATCGAGCATGGTGAACCGGTCGTCGGAGTGTTGGGATGTCCGAATTTATTGTTGAATCCCGCCCAGCCTGAACAGGGACAGGGCTGTTTGCTGACAGCCGTCAAAGGTCAGGGCGCGGCGATTTATACGCTTGAGGGAACACGAACGCACTCCATCAGCGTCGCGCCAGTCTCCGAACCATCACAAGCGCGATTCTGCGACTCTGTTGAAGCGGCGCATGCATCTCATGCCGAACATGCCAAAATTGCTGAACTGCTTGGCATCACAACCCCCTCCTATCGTATTGACAGCCAATGTAAATATGCGATTGTGGCGCGGGGAGAAGCCTCAATTTATCTGCGCATCTCCCCCACACCCAATTATCGCTCCTGGATCTGGGATCATGCGGCCGGAACGATTGTTGTCCAGGAAGCCGGTGGAAAAGTCACGGACATGGATGGTTATCCTTTAGATTTCTCGCTCGGCCGAAAGCTGTTTAAGAATTCCGGCGTCATTGCAACCAACGGCCTGCTGCATGAAATTGTGCTTGGCGCTATTCGCCAAATGATAAAAAGGAGGTAGGGACAATGCGTAAACAACTATTTTGCACGATAATCATCGGATTCATGACATTCAGTATTTTTGCATGCAACGATAGCGAAAATACATCTCAGCGTTCATCCAACACTCCTGGAAAAGAACAGCAAATCATTGAACCCTGTGCATTAATATCGAAACAAGAGGCAGAAAAGTTAATTGGAGAACAACTGAAAGATGCGGAAATACGTGAGCAGGAAAAAGTCGGATTAAAATTATGTCTGTACGATTCAGTTCAAGACAACCTGAATAAATCCCTTCAAATCAGTGTCACGCAATCAGCGTTTATGGATAAAAAAACTCTCGAATCAGGACAATCGCCCAAATCTATTTTTGAATCACTTAAAGCAAATTTTGAAGAAGAACTGACGAAAGAGAATATTGGAGATGATGCTTTTATCGCCACGACGGGAATCCACATCTTCAAAAGCGGCTATTATATTGTCATCAACGTAGGAAATATCAGTCCTGAACCCAACAGAGACATACTAAGAAACGCCGGTAAACTCGCGGTTGAAAATCTGGAACAATTCATAAAATGATAAAGGAATTTCCATTGCCTGTGTACAGCAATTCAGAAATTCTTTGTACACCCAATCCTTGTAATTGCTTATGAAACTTAAAAATTTTCGCATCATCCAATTGTTAGAATATCTTGCTATCATGGTAGTCGCCCTGCCGCTTTACTGGATGCCGCGCCGCATGGCGCTGCGAACCGGAGAATATATCGGAACATTAATGTATTACCTGCTGTCCCGCCGCAGGCAGATTGGCTTCAAAAATTTGACGATAGCTTTTGGCGAAGAATTCTCGGATCAGGAAAAAGAACGCATCCTGCGCTCCAATTTTCGGAATTTGGGAAAATCGATCGTCGAAGTGCTGCACTTTCCGAAAATGAGCAGGGATGACGTGCGCGCAAAAGTCACAATAGTCGGGCAGGAGAATTGCGTGAACGCCATACGCAAAGGGCGCGGCATGATTTATCTGGCGGCACATATCGGCAATTGGGAAATGTCCTCGTTTGCGCAATCGGCCGCCGGCTATCCTGCAAATATCGTGGTGCGTCCGTTAGATAATCGTTACCTCAACAATTTTATGGTGAAAGTGCGCACCATGTACGGTCATACCATTCTGTCCCGCAGAAACGGGATGCGCGACATGATGGCCGCACTCAAACGTAAAGAGCCTGTGGGCATTCTCATGGATCAAAACGCCAAACGCAGTCAGGGCATTTTTGTGGATTTTTTTGGCAAGTCTGCCAGCACCGTACCAGTGATTGCCATTTTAGCGTTACGGTATGATGCGCCTGTCATCCCCGGATTCATCGTGCGTACCGGTTTTGATACCCACACCCTGTACTTTGGAGAAGAAATCGGAATTGAACGGACCGGCGATGCGAAAAAAGATATTGAAATCAACACTGCGCGTCTTAATAAAATTCTCGAAGACTTCATCCGTCAATATCCTGATCAGTGGTTCTGGATTCATAATCGCTGGAAAACCCAACCGTATTCAGTGAGCAGTGAGCAGTAATCAGTATTCAGTAGTCAGTAACGTGATGTGCAACTTCAATTGACTAACCCCAGACTTTAGCCTGGGGAATGGCGAAGCCACCCATTATCCTCTTTCCTACGGCATAAATGCCGGAGTTAGTCATGAGTGATTACTGATTACTGTTTTCACTCTTTTTTTATTGACATGAACTCGTTAATTATAGTACTCGTGTAAAAAGTTGGAAATCTTTCATGATATTAAGAATGTTCTCTATTCTTTCAATCATTCCATCGAGCAATTCATTGGAGGGAATAGTTATGTCAAGCGACCGTCAACACACTGACCAGTCAGCAGCAGGAGGGCAGCCCCGGCTGTTAAGTGAATTTCCGTATCCGACTTACGAGGAGTGGTACGATGAGGCTGTCAAGCTTCTTAAAGGCGCGCCCTTTGAGAAAAAAATGCTCACAAAAACCTATGAAGGCATCACCCTGCAGCCGATTTATACGCAGAAAGATGTCGAAGGCCGGCCCCATATCGAATCGCTTCCCGGTTTTGCCCCATACCTGAGAGGAAATACGGCTGGCGGGTATCAAGAACAGCCCTGGCAGATTGCCCAGGAAATCTCCTGCGCCACACCCCGGGAAGTGAACGCGGCCTTACAGAATGACATGCAGAGAGGGCAAACCGCCGTCAATCTTGTATTTGATCGGGCGTCGCAGCAAGGTTTTGATCCTGATCACGCCAGGCGAGAAGAGATCGGACAGGGCGGCGCGTCTGTGGCGACGCTTGAAGACCTGAAAACAATTCTGGAAGGGATTGATCTTGAAGATACGCCGATTTTCATCCAGGCCGGAATTGCGTCAGTATCAGCGATAGCCCTCCTGGCAGCGCTTGCGCAAACCTCTCAAAAAGCGTTCGGAAAACTTCAGGGAGGCGTGGTAAACGATCCACTGGGCGTCTTAGCTTCGGAAGGTACGCTGCCTTATTCGATAGACACCGCCTACAAAAAAATGGCCGCAGCCACAAACTGGGCTGTGAATCAGGCCCCGCAATTCAAAACCATCGGCGCTCAGGGCGCGCTTTACCATAACAGCGGCGCAAACGCAGTCCAGGAACTGGCGTTTACGATTGCTACAGGGGTAGAATATCTGCGCGCCATGCAGCACGCGGGGTTAAGCGTAAACGATGTCGCGCCGCGCATGTTCTTCGTCTTTGGCGTCGGGACGCACTATTTCATGGAAATCGCCAAACTCCGCGCCGCGCGCGTGCTCTGGACGAAAATTGTGAAAGCCTTTGACGGCAACGCAGAAGCGCAAAAGATGACAATCCACGTGCGTACCTCGTCCTGGAATACCACCGTCTATGATCCTTATGTCAATATGCTGCGCACGACCGTGGAATCCTTTGCCAGCGTGGTTGGCGGCTGCGATAGCATGCACATCGGCGCGTTCGATGAACCTATCAGACCGCCTGATGAATTTTCGCGGCGCATCGCCCGCAACACGCACCTTATTTTGAAAGAAGAAACTCATCTGGATAAAACCATCGATCCGGCCGGCGGCTCCTGGTATGTCGAATCTCTGACCGATGAACTGGCGCGTAAAGCCTGGGCAGCATTTCAGGAAATCGAAAAACAGGGCGGCATGGCTTGCGCCGTGCAAGCAGGCATTCCGCAGCAAGAATCGGAACAAATTGCCCAGCAGCGCAAGGCTAACCTTGGCACCCGCAAAGACGTACTGATCGGAACTAATATGTATCCGAATCTTGACGAAAAACCGCTTGAAGCGCGTGACATTGACGCTGCCGTGCAGAAAGCCCGTGCCGATGAGGTCGCTCGCTATCGCATCACGCAGGGCGGGAATGCGGCGTCTCTCCTCGCGGAAAAACTGCCGAAACTCTTGCAAAGCTCTCCTGGCGGCGTCATGCCAATGCTGATCGAAGCCGTTGCCTCAGGCGCGACTCTCGGAGAATTGGAAAAAAGCTCCATCCCGGCCGGGGACTCAGGAATCAGCGTCAAACCTGTCACGATTCATCGCGGCGCAGAGATGTTTGAGACCCTGCGCAAGGCCGCAGAAGCGTATGCCGCCCGCACAGGTGCGCGTCCGAAAATCTTCATGGCGAACATGGGGCCGATTCCTCAGCATAAAGCCCGCGCCGATTTCTCGATCGGCTTCTTTGAAGTCGGCGGATTTGAGATGCTCAAAAACGATGGATTTCCTACGGTTGACGAAGCGGCAAACGCGGCACTGGCGTCAGGAGCTCCCGCAGTTATTATCTGTTCGACCGATGAAACGTACCCTGAAATCGTCCCTGTGCTGACTCAGAAAATAAAAACCGCGAAACCTGAGACGATCATGATTCTGGCAGGTTATCCGCAAGAACATGTCGAGGCGTTTAAACAGGCCGGAATTGATGAATTCATCCATATCCGCGCCAATTTGCATGACATTGTCGCAAACCTGATGAACAAGCTGGGAATTCTTGCATAACATGGGTTGAGTTGTTTGAGTGTTTGAAACAATTGATGTCAAACACTTAAACGCTTTTCCCGAAATAAATATGGCAACATCACCAGATTTTACACAACTTCACTATGACGACGTCAGCTTTCCGGCTGTTGATGAACAACAGTGGCGCGAAACGCTTGAAGCGCAGACCGGCAAATCGGTTGATGAGTTGATCTGGCGCACGGTCGAGCAAATTGACGTCAAACCGCTTTATACGCAGCAGGATCTCCGGCAGTTTGAACATCTGGGCTATACGGCCGGAATCCCACCGTTTCTGCGCGGCCCCTATGCCACGATGTATGTGGTGCGTCCCTGGACGATCCGTCAATATGCCGGATTTTCAACGGCTGAAGAGAGCAACGCCTTTTATCGCCGTAACCTGGCGGCCGGACAAAAAGGTTTATCAATCGCTTTCGACCTGGCTACACACCGCGGTTACGATTCGGATCACGAGCGCGTGGTCGGCGATGTCGGCAAAGCCGGAGTCGCCGTGGATTCGATCCTCGATATGAAAATCCTGTTCTCCGGAATTCCGCTCGATAAAATGTCGGTCTCCATGACCATGAATGGCGCGGTGCTGCCGATCATGGCTTTTTACATCATTGCCGCCGAAGAGCAAGGTGTGAAACCGGAGCAACTGGCCGGAACGATTCAGAACGATATTCTCAAAGAGTATATGGTGCGCAATACCTACATTTATCCGCCCGAAATGTCCATGCGCATCATTGCGGATATTTTTGAATATACCTCCCAACACATGCCCAAATTCAACAGTATCAGTATTTCGGGTTATCACATGCAGGAAGCCGGGGCGACCTGCGACCTGGAAATGGCCTATACTCTGGCTGATGGCGTAGAATATGTCCGCGCCGGACTGCAAGCCGGGATTGATATTGATAAATTTGCGCCGCGCGTGTCGTTCTTCTGGTGTATCGGCATGAATTATTTTATGGAAGTCGCCAAGATGCGGGCGGCGAGGATGTTGTGGGCTAAATTGATCAAACAATTCAACCCCAAAGACCCGAAATCCATGTCGCTGCGCACGCACTCCCAGACCTCTGGCTGGAGTTTGACCGAACAAGACCCATTTAACAATGTGGCGCGTACCTGTCTGGAAGCCATGGGCGCGGCGTTGGGGCATACCCAATCCCTGCACACCAATTCTCTTGATGAAGCGATTGCCCTGCCAACGGATTTTTCGGCGCGCATCGCCCGTAATACCCAATTATTGCTGCAAAGCGAAACCGGAATCTGTAATGTGATTGACCCCTGGGGCGGCTCGTATTACGTGGAAGCGTTGACCCATGCCATCATGCATCGCGCCTGGGGCCATATTCAGGAAGTTGAGGAACTCGGCGGCATGGTGAAGGCCATTGACAGCGGCCTGCCGAAAATGCGTATCGAAGAAGCGGCCGCTCGGCGTCAGGCCTTGATTGATTCGGGACAGGAAACCATCGTAGGTAACAACAAATATCGGCTGCCTTATGAAGAACCGCTGGAAACGCTGGAAGTTGATAATACGGCCGTGCGGGAAAATCAGCTAAAACGCCTGGAACAATTACGCGCCGAACGGGATGAAGCCAAAGTACAGGCGGCCCTGGATGCGCTCACGAAATGCGCGGAAACCGGCGAAGGCAATTTGCTCGCCTTATCGGTTGACGCCGCCAGAGTCCGGGCGTCCTTAGGCGAAATTTCGTCTGCGATTGAAAAAGTCTCCGGACGCCATAAAGCCATGATTCGCTCGATCTCCGGAGTATATAGCAGCGAATACGGTGAAGAGGAAGAAATCAGCAATACACGCCGGATGACGGATGCCTTCGAAGCCCGCGAGGGACGCCGTCCGCGCATCATGGTGGCGAAGATGGGGCAGGATGGACACGATCGCGGCGCAAAAGTGATTGCAACCGCTTTTGCGGATTTAGGCTTTGATGTGGACATCGGCCCTCTGTTCCAGACCCCGGAAGAAACCGCACGCCAGGCTGTCGAAAACGACGTGCATGTGATTGGCATGAGTTCGCTGGCGGCCGGCCATAAAACTCTGCTGCCCCAACTGGCGGAAGAACTGAAAAAGCTTGGGCGCGAAGATATTATGATCGTCGTGGGCGGCGTAATTCCGGCCAAAGATTATGACTTCTTGAAACAACACGGTGCGTCAGCTATTTTCGGCCCCGGCACGGTTATTCCGGTCGCTGCCCAGAAAGTGTTAGAAGAACTCCAGCAGCGGTTGGGGATATAACAAAATTTCAAAGAACTAAACTAAGAAGAAGTTTCAAAGGACTACAGCGACTATAATGACTAAAGTTTGAGGAGGGATCTTTAACTTGAGTCACTTGAGTCATTTTAGTCCTTTGAAACTTCTTCTCACTTTAGCCACTTAACCAACCTTGATAATATGATTGATACAGCCAAACGCCCTGAATGGGTGCCTGAAAATGGAGGGACAGAATTTGCCAGCCGGGTCATGCCGGGAGTTGCTGCTGAATATGAAGGCATGGCCGTGCAGGCATCTGATGATCCGCGACGTCAGCAGCCAAAGGCCGTGCCGGTGCCGCGCCGCAAACAACTCTCTGTGGAAGAGTATGTCGCCGGAGTGCTGAGCAAAGACCGCACCATTCTTGCGCGGGCGATCACGTTGGTCGAAAGCAATTTATACGAACATCTGCTCATTGCTCAGAGCGTGATCAAGCAATTACTCCCGCATGCCGGAAAATCAATACGGATCGGAATTACCGGCGTTCCTGGTGTGGGCAAAAGTACCTTTATCGAAGCCTTCGGCTGTTATTTATGCGATCAGGGGCATCAAGTTGCTGTGTTGGCCGTGGATCCGAGCAGCAGCGTCACGCGCGGCAGTATTTTAGGAGATAAAACCCGCATGGAAAATCTCGCCCGCCGTCCGGCCTGTTTTATCAGACCCTCACCCTCGGGCGGCACATTAGGAGGCGTGACACGCAAAAGCCGGGAAACCATGATTGTGTGTGAAGCGGCCGGATTTGACGTGCTGCTCGTGGAAACCGTCGGCGTGGGGCAGAATGAAGTGACCGTGCGTTCCATGGTTGATTTTATGCTGCTGCTCATGATCGCCGGGGCCGGCGATGAACTCCAGGGCATTAAAAAAGGCATTATGGAACTGGCGGACGCCTTGCTGATCAACAAAGCGGATGGCGATAATATCATCAAAGCCCGAGCCGCCAGAATGGAATACGAACAGGCTTTGCACTATCTTGCGCCCGCCACCAAAGGCTGGACTACCCACGCCTATACCTGCTCCTCTTTAACCGGGGATGGTATCTCGGAAATCTGGCAAGTGATCGAAGACTTCTGCCGGACAACCAAAGAATCCGGCATGTTTCAGGCGCGGCGTCAATCCCAGGTGCGCGATTGGCTGCACGTCATGGTCGAAGAAGAACTCAAAGCCCGCTTCTACCATCATCCCAACGTGCTCTACGTTCTCCCAACCCTCGAAAAAGCCGTCATTGAAGGCAAAATGCCAGTCACCACCGCCGCCAAAGAACTCTTAAAATGGTTCGATTCCAACACCGGCATCATCGAACACTTTTGAGACGGCCCTTGACTTCCCAACAAATGCAAGAATTTTTCTTGACACCCCGGTCATGTCTTTGCTGAAATACGCCTTGCGAAACAGAAGGTGTGAAAATTGGCAGATAAAGAAATTGCCGCACCGGGACTGACCGATCTGATCGGGACAGAGCACAAAGATCACGACTGAGGCATGGTTGGGAAAAAAGTGACGATTTGTCCCCAGGTGACTATATGTAGCTACCTGACAAAGTATGAAAAATGACCACATGTAGTCACTAAAAAAGGTGTACGAGTACCCAGATAATAACATTGTTCGCCTCTGTCAAGGTAAGCGGATTTCAATTAATAACTCACTTTACGCAGTAGATAAAAAAGTTCTTTGACAAATATCTTGTGATCATGTTCAGATCCTC
>DF820466.1:212797-243025 GCA_000739535.1 Candidatus Vecturithrix granuli
AGAGCTAACACAGTTAAAAACAATGTATAATATCTGACTTTTTTATATGAGTGCGTAATGTGAGTTCTTAATACAGAGCAGCAAAAAATTTCAATTTTTGCAGAAGCAAAAGTTAAAACATCTCAAACAACAAGTTGGTCAATAAAAGATGAATTCTACAAATTCTCTAATGGCGTACGTTCTCATTTAGATTCCTCTAATCTTTTTACACAACTTTATCATAAACTTCGAATGATAAATTCCATGCGAAAAACAGGTTTAATAGGGATTAAAGAGGGTGTTTCGTTCCCTTTGTGTTCAGCAAAGCCGATACGCAAAATTGGCAATAATTCTGTAGTATTAAGAGCCGTAACAAAAGTAAAGGATTATTTAGATCGAACATATTACCTTGCTCTTGTTCCGGATCGGAGAGCGGTTGTCAGCGATTTTTTTATGAATGAATTTAAGAGTAGTAACCTTTCTGAAGTACCAGAATGGAATGTAAGTAATTTTGGATACCTTACTTGGTCAGATATTATGAAGTTTTGTACTGAGCATAACCTAGAAAGCACTTTACGGGTATTCAAATTCAACGAGGGACAGATTTATACTGAGTGAAGAAGGTGAACAATCAGATCAAACCCGACCAAAAAGAGCGGGCGAAAAAATTGGGGTGTTCTTTGGGCTTTGGTTGCGCCCGCTCTTTTTGGCGGGTTAGGCGAGGGCGTTAGATGGTGATCCGCCGTCGCAACCGGTACGTTGCCCCCGTTAGTCAAAAGTAGAAGGAAAGTAAAGCAGAAGGACTTTGAGGGTGCGCGGCAATTTTTAGCAAATCAAGGTTTTGTGCTGGTGTCATGATCTGCATCAGCGATGCAGGGCGTTTCCAAAAGCCCCTCTTAATGATGATGAAACAACTGGTGTATATCGAAACATCTATTCCAAGTTTTTATTATGAAGACCGAACAGATGAAGTAGCAGTCACGCTCAAAACATGGACGCAACGATGGTGGAATCACCATCGTCATTTCTACAGACTTGTTACAAGCTAGGCGGTATTGGATGAATTGAATCATGGGGATTATCCCAAGAAAGAAAAATGTCTCCCCTTATTGGATGCTGTTCCACTGTTAGCCATTGAACCTGACATCGCAGATATTGTGGAAACCTATATTCGACATAAACTGATGCCAAATGATCTTGCAGGTGATGCATTGCACTTGGCCCTGGCATCGTATTATAATGTGATATTCTGTTAACATGGAATTGTTCACATCTGGCGAATGCCAATAAATTTAACCACATCAGGCGCATCAATACCTTGCAAGGACTCTTTGTGCCTGTCTTAACCACTCCCTTTGAACTGTTAGGAGAAGCGTTATGAATCATGATAGCACGTTAGAACGTATTTGGGACATCAGGCGTCGTATCTATGCGGCGTGTGATCACGACCCCGTAAAACTCGTTCAGTATTATATCGAACGTCAGAAAGAAAATGCCTATCGGCTGATCTATGAGGCCGAGATCGAACAGGGTGAAGAAGACCAGCCTGTTTTTTCTCCTTATGCCACGACTACCGCTTGAATACGATGTGTCACGATGATCTAACAATCCAAATTGAGCCTATTTGGGGGACGCGCGGTAACTTCGGCTGAGTACTTCCGCTCAGGTTCAGATATCATTGGACGTAAGTTGCCCGCTCACAACGGCGTCCCCAAAATAGGCTCATTTCGGGCGTTAGTTAGACAAGGTACGAAAAAAGGCATCTTTATGACGACCTAAATTTTTCATAGAGGAAACGGGGAAATTTCCAAATCGAGAGAGAACATGAGAGAAACGCGTCAGTTGGCAGAATTTGCCGCCGGGCTGCGACTGGAAAGATGCCCTCCATTGGTCGTGGTTCAGGCGAAGCGATGTATTTTGGAGACCCTCGGCTGCGCTTTGGCCGGGTCGAAAACCCCTCTGGCGCGAGCCGCAGTCCAATCGGCTAAACGGCAGGGAGAGGGGGGCTGCGCCACGGTCATTGGCATGCGCTTCCATGCGGCTCCTGACCGGGCAGCCTTCATTAACGGGATTTCGGCCAATGCCCTGGATTTCGATGGCGGGATTGTGCGCCAGGGCCACTATGGACCAACGGTTGTGTCATCTGCACTGGCGGCGGGGGAGTTGGTTGGCGTTAACGGCCGCTTGCTTTTGGAATCGGTGATCGCGGGCTATGAGGTCGTGTCCAGAGTGGGATTGGCTATCCGCGCTACGCCGCAGCAAAGCCGCCTGGTTTCGGGCTACGGGCCTCATCAGGGATTTGGTGCGGCCGCTGCCGCAGGACGCATACTCGGTCTGAGCATCGAGCAGATGGTGCAAGCCTTTGGCATCTATGGCGCTTTCGCGCCTGTGCCCAGCACGAAACAATGGAACTGGGACCACCGGCCTTTGTCCTGGACTAAAGATATGGTGGCCTGGCCTTCGATGGCCGGGATCAATGCAGTACTTCTTACCGAATCCGGCTTTAGCGGGCCTCGCGCCATCTTTGAAGGCGAGAAGGGCTTCTTTCGAATGGCAGGATCAGACCGCTATGCTCCGGAAGCACTGACAGCCAGACTCGGAGAACAATTTCAGATCCTGCACGTGTACTTTAAGCCCTATCCGTGCTGCCGCTGGAGCCATGCCGCCCTCGATGGAGTTGGCGAGATTCTGGACCGCCGCGGTTGGAATGAAGCCGAAGTAAATCGGGTCGTGGTTGGCGTGGCCCGCGAGGTGGTCGAAGACCTGAACGACTATTCCCCGCACAATCTGGTTGACGCCCAGTTCAGCCTGCCCTACGCGGTCGCCCTGCGACTCCTGGGGGTAATTCCTGGTCCGCGCTGGCACGATCCGGAGCACTTGACATCCCCGCGGGTGCGAGATGCAATGGGTAAAGTTACGCTTGAAGTGGATCAGGAGATGGAGCACTTGTTTGCTGAACAGCATATTGTGGGGGCGCTGGTGAGAATCGAGGGCGTGGATCGCTCAGTGGAGACGGCGCAAGTCAAGTTTGCCCGGGGCAGCGAAGAGCGGCCTATGAGCGACGCCCAACTGGAGGCCAAATTTCGTATGCTGGCAGCCGAAGCGATCTCTGACGCCTCGGCCGAATCTGCGATCCGCATGCTCCGCAGCCTGGAAGACATCGAATCAGTGGCGGAGCTAATCGCCTTACTTGCCGGGTAAAAAACGTATTAATCATTCATCATTCACAATTATCAATTGACAATTTCTTCTCTTTCCTTTTATGGTGACATTGAATTGTCAATTGTGAATGATGAATTGTCAATTGTCAATGCGTGCTAACTGAATCATTAACACATTATAATGAGTCGAGCAGAGAAACCGGGTTTTTTCGAAAAAACCCGGTTTCTTACACGCCCGAATGAAAATTTCATTTACATGGGAGAGAAAGGAGTTACATTATGAAAAAATTGCATCTGATTTTGGTTTTGACGATAGCTCTATCTGTTATTGCGACCAGTGCGGTTTGGGCCGCAACGCTAGATGTCGTCAAGCAAAAAGACTATGTTAACGTCGGCGTGTCAGGTAAAGTTCCCGGTTTTTCCGCTCCCGATGAAAAAGGCGTCTGGAAAGGCCTGGATGTCGATTTCGGACGGGCCGTAGCCGCAGCGATCTTTAATGACCCGGACAAAGTCCGATTCACGCCAGTGACCACCAATGAACGCTTCACGGCGCTTCAGTCCGGGGAGATTGACATTCTTTCCCGCAATACCACCTGGACGTACTCCCGCGACGTGAAGCTCGGCCTCGAATTTATCGGTGTCATCTTCTACGACGGTCAGGGTTTTATGGTGCCTAAAAAACTCGGTGTAAAAAGTGCTACAGAATTAGACGGTGCCAGCGTTTGCACCCAGTCTGGCACTACCACCGAAATGAACCTCTCGAGCTATTTCGCGGCTAAAGGCATGACCTTCAAACCGGTCGTGTATGAAAGCGCTGATGAAGCTACCGTGATCTACGACACCGGACGGTGCGATGTGTACACGACAGATACCTCTGGCCTGGCTGCACGCCGGACCTCTCTGTCAAAGCCCGACGATCACATTATTCTGCCCGAGCTGATCTCGAAAGAACCCCTGGGGCCTGTGGTTCGTCAGGGTGATCAGCAATGGGGCGATATTGTGCGCTGGACGCTTTTCGCGCTGATCAATGCCGAGGAACTCGGCATCACTTCGCAAAACGTGGACGAACAATTGAAGTCTGAGAATCCGGACGTGAAACGTTTTCTGGGCGTGGAAGATGATCTGGGACAGTACATGGGACTGACCGCAGACTGGGCTTACCGGATTATCAAGCATGTGGGCAATTACGGCGAGATTTTTGAGCGCAACGTCGGCCTGGAAACGTCTTTGGGACTGGAACGCGGCCTGAACGCCTTATGGACGAACGGCGGCCTGTTGTATGCCCCGCCGATCAATTAAAACATTGATCTGAGTAACGTCCCCTCACCCCGGCCCTTCTCCCAGAGGGTGAGGGGAGTCATTGTAATCATGGCTTGTTGTTCACTCCCCTCGCCCTCTGGGAGAGGGGCCGGGGGTGAGGGAATCGGACGAGAAGAAAGACATGCTGATGAACGACCCTGATCTGAACGACGAAAAAAAACCAAAGATCAACCTATTAAATGACGAGCGGGTGCGCGCCTGGGCCGTTCAGGCGCTTGTTCTGTTGTTGCTGATCGGGGTCGCCGCTTATGCCGTTTACAACACTGCCTATAATCTGCGTAAGGCCGGCATCACCACGGGATTTGGATTTTTGAAAGAAACAGCGGGTTTTGAAATCGGCCTTGCTCTGATTGATTATTCGCGTGAAAGCACATACGCCCGGGCCTTTCTGGTCGGTATTTTAAACACGTTGCTGGTATCGGTTCTGGGAATATTTTTTGCAACTATCCTCGGTTTTTTTCTCGGCATCATACGTTTGTCGTCCAACTGGCTGGTCTCGAGGATGGCGACAGCTTATACCGAAATCATCCGCAATATTCCTTTAATGCTTCAGGTGTTATTCTGGTACCTGGCTATTTTGTCGCCGCTGCCTGGCCCCCGCGAAGCCCTGGGTTTCAAGAATGTGATCTTCTTGTGCAATCGCGGCATGCAAATCCCCAGACCTCTCTGGGAAGAGGGATCCGCGGTTGTTCTCATCGCTCTGGCGACGGCTGTGATTCTGTCGGTTCTTCTTATCCTCTGGAGCCGGGCTAGACAGAGACAGACCGGAAAACAGTTTCCGGCTTACCTTACGTCTCTGGGGTTGATGATCGGAATGTCGTTTTTCGCCCTGATACTCACAGACTTTCCGATCAGTTGGGAGATTCCGATCCTCAAGGGCTTCAATTTCAATGGCGGCGTCACCATCTTGCCCGAACTGTTAGCGCTCTGGTTGTCGTTGACCCTCTATACGGCCACCTTTATCGGAGAATACGTCCGTTCCGGCATCATGGCTGTGGATAAAGGGCAGCGGGAGGCTGCTTTTGCTCTGGGACACAGCCCCTGGATGACGTATCGTCTGGTGATTATCCCCCAGGCCATGCGGGTGGTCACGCCTCCGCTGATTAGCCAGTATTTGACCTTGGTGAAAAATTCTTCTTTGGCTGTGGTGGTAGGCTACCCCGATCTGGTGCACGTTTTCGCCGGAACAGCCCTGAATCAGTCCGGGCAGGCGGTGGAGATTATATGCATGACCATGGCGGTGTATTTGACAATCAGTTTGCTGATTTCTTTGTTCATGAATTGGTATAACCGGAAATACGCGTTGCGAGGAACGTAACATGACCGTAGAATGGAAACCAAAGCCTTCTCTGCCGGCGCCGGTACTGGAAAGGGGTGTGTTGCGCTGGATGATGAAAAACCTTTTTTCTTCGCCGTTCAACGTGTTTCTGACGCTTTCAGGGATCGCAATCATTATCCTGGTCGTTCCGCCGTTCGTTCGATGGGCTTTGTTCGATGCAGCCTGGATCGGAAACTCTCGAGGGGCTTGCGATCAGATGAAAGAGGCCGGCTTCCCTGGCGCCTGCTGGGTTTTCATAAGGGTGCGCTTTGGCCTGTTTATCTATGGTTTTTACCCGGGGCCAGAACGCTGGAGGGTAAATATGGCCTTCATTGTCCTTTTTCTGAGCATGTTCCCCATCCTTGCCGGCGCGTTTTACCGCCATGAAAAAATTGAGGCCGTCTTTTGCGGGCTGGGCGTATTGACCGTACTGCTTTTATTCGGCATTGGTCCGGGGTTGTTTACGTTGTTTTATCTGGTTTCGCCCTATTTGCTGCCGCATGCTTCCCTGCGGAAGGTGTTTGCCACGTTCGATCGCGGATTGATCGGCTTGCTGATACGCGGTACGATCCTGGCGATCTGGTTTTTGTTGGTGTATTTTACGGCCGGGAAGCTCGGCGTCACCCCGGCGGCCGGTTCAATAGCTTTATTGGCGGCTCTTCTGACTCTGCCGCTCATGTTTTCCAATGGTTTGCCTGTGATCGTCTGGCGTTGGTTCTTTCTTTTCATGGTGTATCCTGTATTCGCTTATTATGTCTTGCTCGGCGGCGTTTTCGGACTGTCAGAAGTGCAAACCCACTATTGGGGCGGACTGTTTTTAACGCTGGTCGTTGCCGGCGTTGGCATGGCTACCGCCCTGCCCATAGGGATTCTCCTGGCTCTGGGACGGCGCTCGAACATGCCGGTCATCAAAACGCTGTGTGTTGCCTTTATCGAACTTGTACGCGGCGTGCCATTAGTCAGCGTCTTATTTATGGCCTCGGTCATGTTTCCGTTATTTCTGCCCGAGGAGGTCTATTTTGATAAATTGCTGCGGGCATTGGTGGGCGTGTCCTTGTTTTATGCCGCATACATGGCCGAAGTGGTGCGAGGCGGACTCCAGGCGATTCCGAAGGGGCAGTACGAAGCCGCAAGGGCTCTGGGCTGGCCCTACTGGAAAATGATGGGGCTGATCATTCTACCCCAGGCACTGAGACTGGTCATACCCGGACTGACCAACAATTTTCTGTCGTTATTGAAAGACACCACTCTGGTGGCGGTCATTGGTTTGATGGATGTTCTGGGAATCGTCAAAGCAGCCATGGCTGACGTGGACTGGATTGGCTTCGTCGCCGAAGCCTATGTGTTTGCGGCAGTCCTGTTCTGGATTTTTTGTTTCGGTATCTCCCGCTATTCTATGCGTTTGGAGAAAAAATACCATGTCAACTACCGGTGACGGTCGAATTGAACTAGGGAGTCAGCAATAAAACCGGGTTTTTTCGAAAAACCCGGTTTTTACACGCACGAATGAGAATTTCATTTACATTGGAGAATAGAAGCTATGCCGAAGGGCGACGAAATGATAGTGATTTCCAACCTGCATAAATGGTTCGGGGATTTTCACGTGTTAAAGGGTATTAACCTGACGGTCCGCAACGGTGAACGGCTGGTGATCTGCGGGCCTTCAGGGTCGGGGAAATCAACGTTGATTCGGTGCATCAATCGCCTGGAAACGCATCAGAAGGGGACGATTGTGGTTGACGGCGTCGAATTGACGAATGACGTGAAGCGGATCGACCGTGTCAGGCAAGAGGTGGGAATGTTGTTTCAGAATTTCAACTTATTTCCCCACATGACCGTTTTGGATAACTTGACCCTCTCCCCGATCTGGATCAAAAAAATGCCGTTAAAAGAAGCGCGGGACTTAGCCTTTAAGTATCTGGAACGGGTGAAGATTCCGGATTTGGCTCACAAATATCCGAACCAGATTTCCGGAGGGCAGCAGCAGCGGGTAGCCATTGCCCGGTGTCTATGCATGAATCCCAAAATCATGTTGTTTGACGAGCCGACGTCGGCCCTGGATCCGGAGATGATTAAAGAGGTTCTGGACGTGATGATTGATCTGGCCGAATCCGGTATGACCATGGTGTGCGTCACGCATGAAATGGGATTCGCCAGAACCGTGGCAGACAGGGTCATCTTCATGGACGTTGGAGAAATTGTGGAAGAGAACGATCCAGAAAGTTTTTTCAATCATCCCCAGTGCGACCGGACCCAATTGTTTTTAAGTCAGATCCTTTCCCATGGCTTTACTCGTTGAAGACAACTCGAACACTGTCAGCATCGAGCATTTTTGAGGCGGAAATTCTTCCGCGATCCATCGTAACTTTCCCAGGTTGGGCATATTTTCTTAACAACCTCATTATGCGGTCGCATCTTGCGTATTGATATCCACGACTGGCGGACCTCCCTGAATGTCTGTTAGAAAAATAATGATAAGAAAATTTTATATTGATTCTCTTGCCACTAACATCTGTAGAAAAGGTAATACTGGATACTGATGAGTGTCTTGGATTACTAACACAGCATGTTGAGCGTTATTTACCAGGAGCAGACTTGTTTGATGATCGAAATGCTAAAAGCATTACTTTGCGTCATAGACCTCTGTCGTTATCAGGGGTCTATGACCTGTTTGATCGACTGGTGTGCTATGCGTGAGCTTAGTCCAGGCGAGATGTGATCACCCCGCCTCCGACGACCAGATCGCCGTCATAAAACACAGCGGACTGACCTGGCGTGACAGCGCGCTGCGGTCGTTCCAACGCAACTAATACTTCATCTTCATGGTCGCCCGGAAACACTGTAGCCGGGGTTGCGGCATTCCGATACCGTATTTTTACTTGCACTTTGATTGGCTCGGTTACGCGCTCAATTGCTATGAAGTTCAGGTGTGTCACCAGAAATTTGCTGCTGAAGAGTTCATGATTTTCCCCTATCACAACAGTATGCGTTTTAGGATCGATCTTGACGACATAGCGCGGCGCCCCCAGAGCAATTCCCAATCCCCGGCGTTGGCCGATGGTGTAATGATGAATCCCCTGATGTTCTCCTAAGATGTGCCCTCTGGTATCGACGATGAGACCCGGTGAATTGACATCTGAAGGCAAATAATCTTCGAGAAATTGTTGATAGCGCTGACCAGCAAGAAAGCAATTCTCCTGACTCTCAGCTTTTTCGGCAATATGGTGCAGACCAACTTCCCTGGCTTTTTGACGAATGGCCTCTTTGCTCAGATTGGCAAGAGGAAAGAGCGCATGAGCGAGTTGCGCCTGCGTCAGCCGGTACAAAAAATAGCTCTGATCTTTGGTGGTATTATTCGAGACTTGCAAGGCATAGCGCTGGGTCTCCGGCTGGTAGATTTTTTGAACGTAATGTCCGGTCGCCAGTAATAGACCCCCATATCTTTGAGCGTGTTCAAAGAGAATCCCAAATTTGATCTGGGGATTGCAAAAGACGCAGGGATTAGGAGTGCGTCCGGCGCGATATTCCGCGCAAAAATACTCAACAATCTGTTCCCGAAAAGCCTGGCGTACATCAACAACAAGATGTTTGATCCCCAGCTTGTCTGCCACAAGTCTGGCATCTGTAATATAAGATGGTGCTGGAGTCTCAGAAAAAACGGTTTCACCCGATTGTTTGAGTTCGTATGCTTCCGGCAGGCGCATTGTAACGCCCAGAAGCGGATAGCCCTGTTCCTCTAATAAGGCTGCGGCCACCGCACTATCCACGCCACCGCTCATGGCGACAGCAACCAGTGATTTTTGTTCTGCTTTCATGAAATCATCCTCTTTACACCACATCCTTTAAGTGTGTCGTTCTCATTCCTTTTGTTTCTTTTCTTATTTCGTCAAATTTATATCCTATGGGGAAGGCTAATTTTCTGAAAAACAGTAGTCGGATTTTTTCAAAAGCCTGACCGCTTGATAGGTTCACCCTCACAAATTTGTCTGGTCTCAAGTATAACACACGTCAAGTCTATTTTATCTATAAAATGTGCTGTCAAAACAGATTGACAATTTTGATACTTTTCGAGAGAAGGAAGATGGGAATTGATTTTGTCGTTTACACATGAAAAAATAAGGTTTACAATGATTTTTATCTATTTTTTCTAAATCTATAACAATTGAAAATACAATAAGTAAAAACAGAAGTATTAAAATTTTTCAAAAATAGTTGACAATTTTCTCTAATGGCAATTAATATTTGCTTTAGATTTCTTTGACATCGTTTAAAAGCTATTGCTTATAGCCTTTCGGGAAAAACTTAGGAAGAGCCCTGTTGTAATCAGAAAGTAATTTGTGTTCAGGATTATAGAAGGAGAGTCTAACGATTACAGAAGAGCTTCTTTGAGTATAAGAAAATCATTTTGACTTCATCCCTTACGATGTCTCCCATGCTTTCCCTCAACATTGTGTTTCACCTCATTTTTGCACACCGCTTGGCTTTGCAAGATTCAGTGTTTTTTCAACTGGAGTTTGTAAGGTTATTGCCACCCTGGCAAATTTACATACACAATGATGTTCCTGTTCTCTCATAGAAGGCTAACTTTGGCCCATGAGAAGAAGAGGTCGTTCTGTGTCAACGTGTCTTGCCTTGCCTGAATGATGCAAGAAAGAGGATGGTGTCTGCTTCAAAGAAGATTCTCTCGAACGTTATGAAAAATAGAAACACATTGCCATACGTCAGAACCGGTCTGTTTCTGGTTTTGCTTGTATTTGTGGGCAACATCCCGGAAGGGATGGCATTATCCGAAACAGATTTTCAGACAATTGGAAGTAGATATGGGGTTTCTCCTTATTTGCTTCTGGCCATAAGTGTCATGGAAAGCCAGGCCGGCGAGTTAACCGGAATTTATGAAGTCCAGAAAGTTGTCGATAGTACACAACTAAAGTTTTTACAAAAGATTGCTCGACATACAAGGAGGGGTATTTCAGAATTTAAAGGTTCCCGCTCAGGGGCAATGGGATATATGCAAATTGTACCCTCAACTTTTTATACGTATGCGCAAGATGGGGATGGAGATGGAATCAAGGATCCGCTCAATTCCTATGACAGCCTGGCAACGGCCGCGTATTTTCTTGCGCGTACAATTGCCGTAAAATCTAATTTACGAACTGCACTGAGAAGCTATAACAATAGTTCGGTGTATTGTAATAAAGTCTTAAAACTTTCAAGTGAACTTGAGCTTGAAAGTAAGCTCGCAGCCCGGCGATAAGTAGGGCTGTTTCCTTTCTTGAGTGCCAAATTGCGATGTCCTGTGATTTGGCACTTTTTTTGTGTTAATACTACTATTTGACTCATGTCATAATACCTTCTGATGCAAGTGAGTTGACAGCAGTCAATACTTATCAATAATGCTCAACACGAACAGACGAAGATCCGGGTATACATTTTTCATAAATAGTTTATGAAATCATGTAACAGATATGAATTCCTATTATAGTTGTAAAAACCGGGTTGCTTGAAGAAACCCGCTTGTTTTAGCTTTATGGGCGCGTGGATTGTTGCCAGAATTTTACCCCTGAAATAAGGAATTGTCAATGGTAAAATACAAAAAACTCAACTCATGTTTGAGAAAATTTAGTTGACAGAATATTAACAGCGTACATATAGATAAATGGTTTGATGATTCTTGTTTTTATAATACCAGAGGATGATAGATAATCATAATGATGGGGACAGATCACGTGAGGTGCTGGAATCTCTGCACGAGCGAGAAAATGGTGAAGAGGGGGCAAGGGGGACATTATTTGCTCTTTTCTGTTCAGGTTTTCCTGAAGTGCAGGGAGGAGGCATGTTAACCAGTATTGATTTATGGGGGCAGCAATGGGAAATGTGATATTTGAACGATATACAAAGTTGTTTGAAGTTGTTGATCTCGTAGAAATTTTAGAAAAAAGCATCAAAAAAATCTCACCTTATGACATTGCCTTCCAATCGCAAAACGTCATGCGCACAGTCGTCAATTCGCTCTGGCCTGTGATGGCAGGCGCCATCTATTTCTTTGGCTGGAGAACCCTGGCGATGACACTGATCTCGATTCTGACCTGTGTTCTGACAGAATGGTTGTTTGTCAGAAAGAGTAAACCCGGGAAGGTTTCTGAAGCGGTGTTTGTGACGGCGATTTTATATGCGATGGTTCTTCCGCCTACGCTGCCATTTCCCATGCTGATTTTGGGGGCGATCTTCGGCATGACCTTTGGGAAAATGGCGTTTGGCGGATTCGGAATGAATGTCTTTAATCCCGCTTTAGTGGCTCGTGCGTTTGTCTATATTACCTTCCCCATTCATTCCACCACGATGTGGACGCCTGCCGCGAAATTCTCTCAATTTCCGGGCGGCTTGATTGCCTGGCTGTTTTCTCCGGCTTCCGAGTCGGTGTCTGCCATTACAGCGGCGACGTCATTGAGTGCCTTTCGCGATGGCGCGACAAGTCTGCCGAGTCTGTGGCAGTTATTCTTTGGGAACATCAGCGGGCAATTTGAAACTCTGGGACAGACAACCCTGATTGGCGGCGGTTCAGTGGGCGAAACTTCAGCCTTGCTCATCGCTCTGGGCGGCGTTTATATTCTCTATAAACAAGCGGCAAACTGGAAAATTGTAGCAAGTTTTTTCGGATCATTTCTCGTGCTACAGACGATTTTTCACCTGATAACCCCGCAAAAAGTAGGCAGTCCACTGTTTGGTTTGTTTGTCGGAGGAGTGATGTTCGCGGGTTTCTATATGCTGACCGATCCGGTCTCGGCCGCCAGAACAGATCCCGGTCGCATCATTTTCGGCATACTCGTGGCGCTGTTCACCATTTTAATCAGAGCCTATTCGTTGTTTGCCGAGGGCGTTATGTTTGCCGTGCTGCTAGGCAATACCTTTAACCCGATTATTGATTACACGGTCAATAGTTTCCAGAAAAAAGCGTAAGGGGGGCGGTTATGGAGCAAGGAATGAAAACCATCAAATTTATGGTGATCGTGTCAGTCGTATTTATTGCGGTACTGGCAACGATTAATGAAGTCACAAAGGCTCGTATAGAACAAAATTTTGAAATTGAGCAGGCGAAATCAATGCTTTACGCCTTCAATATTTTTCCTGAAGGATATTCTGAAGATCAGATGGCCTCTACGAATGTGACGGCGGATATTCCCTGGAAAGAAGGCGAAGTGCTGCAAGTTTTGCAAACACGACTCGAAAAAATGAGCGTGCCCATTCCTGAGTCCTTGCAGAATGACCTGAAAGGTACATTTCTGGAAGGCCAGACCTCTCTTGAAGTCTATGCCGGTAAAAACGAACAGGGAGAAGTGAGCGCGTATGGCCTTCCTCTGTATGGAAAGGGACTCTGGGGTACAATTGAAGGCTTTGGCGTGGTATCGTCGGATTTGAAGACGATGATTGGCATTGATTTTACGAAACAGGTTGAGACCCCGGGACTGGGAGCGCGAATTATTGAAAAAGAGTATAAATATTTCTTTCGGAATCTTGATCTGATCGGATTTTTTGAGACGATTACCGGGCAGAAACCGGTGATCATGGTCAAAGACAAGGAACAAACCAATGTTGAGTCTTCTACCAACAGTGTTGAAGCGGTAACAGGAGCGACTCAGACGTCGCAAGGCGTATTGGACATGATTAACAGTAACTTCGCAGTGTATCTCAAAATTCTTCAAGCCTATAAGGAGCAAGCGTAACTATGACAGCCAAAACACAAGTCATTGACGTCATCAAAGAGGATCTATGGAAAAATAATCCGGTTACGGTCCAAATCCTGGGAATATGTTCAACCCTCGCGGTCACGAATATTTTTGTGAACACGCTGATTATGGGATTAGGGTTGACGTTTGCCACTGCGTTCTCCTCTCTGACCATTTCGTTGATGCGTAATGTAATTCCGGCGCGCGTCAGAATGATGGTGCAAACGCTGGTGATCGCCAGTTACGTAATTGTGATTGATATTGCCTTGAAAGCCTATGTTCCGAATATCAGCCGCGCCCTGGGGCCCTATGTCGGGTTGATCATCACCAACTGCATCATTATGGGGCGTTTGGAAGCTTTTGCTTCATCCAACGAACCGAGAATCGCCTTTGTTGATGGTATTATGTCCGGCATTGGCTATTCCTGGGTGTTGTTGGTGATAGCATTTTTCAGGGAATTGTTAGGTTTTGGCACCATTCTGGGGTATCAGGTGTTGAATCCACTGATGCACAACATCGGGGTGTCCGGCGGCTGGGTGCAATGGTCATTTATGATTATTGCTCCAGGCGGGTTCTTTATGTTAGCAATCTTTATTTGGGTTGCCAATACATTTGCAGCGGCAAAAGTGAAAAGAAGTTGATAAATGAGTAAAAGGATTCAAGTGACTCAAGTAGCTAAAGTGTGAGGAGAGGTTTTCAACTTTAATCCCTTTAGTCCCTTGAGTCCTTTTAGTAATTTACAAAATTTTCAAGAGGAGACGACCATGGAAAATTTATCACCCTGGGTGATCTTTTTTGCATCAATTTTTACCGGAAACATTTTATTAGCCTACTTTCTGGGAATGTGTTCTTTCCTTTCGGTTTCTGCACAGGTCAAGACCTCGCTCGGGCTGGGCATGGCCGTGACGTTTGTGCTCACCATCACGGCCGCCCTGAATTATCTGGCCTATTGGTACATCCTTGACCCGTTGGGACTCGATTATCTGCGCTATATTGTTTTTATTATCATCATTGCGGCGGCGGTGCAACTGTCCGAAATGGTGATTGAACGTTATTCCGAAGGGTTGTATCTGAATTTGGGGATCTTTTTGCCCTTAATCACGGTCAATTGTGCGGTATTGGGGGTGTCCTTGTTTATGGTGATTCGCAAATACACCTTTGTGCAAAGCGTGATGTTCGGAGCAGGCAGTGGGATCGGGTGGATGATGGCGATTTTAGCTCTGGCCGGCATTCGGCAGCGCCTCAATGAAAAACGTTTGCCGGAAGCCTTGCATGGCCCTGGAATCGCCTTAATTATTTCAGGTCTAATGGCCATGGCATTTATCGGTTTTTCGGGCATGGTTCAGCTTCAATAGAATCCAGGCATAGAAACCGGGTCTTTTCGAAAAAACCCGGTTTCTTCTACATGGGAGAGGAGGAGGATATGGCAATAAAAATGGTGCTGTTGTCAGTGGTGTCAGTGACCGGTATTAGCGGGATTTTAGCCGCGTTGCTGGTAATTGCCGAACGCTATCTCGCCAATTACGGAGAATGTAAAATTGACATCAATCAGGGGAATAAGGTATTGACGGTGCAGGGGGGCGCGAGCCTGTTATCCAGTCTGGGCCGTGAGAAGATTTTTTTACCTTCTGCCTGCGGCGGCCGCGGAACCTGTGGGTATTGCAAGTGCAAGGTGGTGGAGGGCGTTGGCCCATTACTTCCGACTGAAGAGCCGCTGCTCGATCCGAAAGAACGAGAGCAGCAGATACGCATCGCCTGTCAAGTGAAGGTGAAGCAGGATCTCAAAATCATGATTCCTGAAGAACTCTTCAATATCAAAGAATTCGATGCGCGCGTCGCTGTGTTGAAAGACCTGACCTACGACATTAAACTGCTGCGTTTACAACTGCTTGACCCGCCTGAGATTACCTTTAAAGCCGGTCAATATGCCCAATTACAGACGAAACCCTACGAAAATGTGAAAGACGCGGTGTCACGCGCCTATTCTATGGCCTCGCCGCCTTCGTCCCAAAATCATATTGATCTGATGATCCGTCTGGTGCCAGAAGGGATTTGTACGACCTGGGTGCACCAATATCTGAAGGAAGGTGAACAGGTCAAATTGATTGCCCCGGTCGGCGACTTTTATGTTCGCGAAGGAGAAGGAGAAATGATTATGGTGGCCGGAGGATCCGGCATGGCGCCGCTGGCCTCAATCCTGGAAGACCTGGCAGAGAAAAAGAGTGAACGCAAAATTACGTATTTCTTTGGGGCCGTGAAAAAACGCGATCTGTTCTATCTGGATGAAATGCACGCGCTTGAACAACGCTTGCCAAATTTCCGTTTTGTCCCGGCGCTTTCCGCGCCTGATCCTGAAGATGGATGGGAGGGGGAAACCGGATTAATTACTGTACCGCTGCAAAATTACATTCAAAATCGTGATAATACCGGAGTTCAGGCGTATATGTGCGGAAGTCCCGGCATGATTAACGCCTGTGTCGGGGTACTTACAAAACATGGGATTGAGAAAAAGAACATTTTCTTCGATCCTTTTGCGTAGTGAAAGTGACTCAAGGGACTCAAGTTGAGGAGGACTCTTCAACTTGAGTCCCTTGAGTTCCTTGAGTCACTTTTATGAAAGAAACTCCGCAAGAAAAGCAATTACATGAAAATTTTATGCCGGGGAAGATTACCCGTGAAGGTTTCCTGGGAGACGATACGCGCCACGTCCATGATATTATTGAAGACGATGCTCATACCCTGGCTCATTTAAGCGTCAGCCGCGAGCAGATTGCCGACCGGCTTCAATATTTTATTGAAGAAGGCAAAAAGGGGTTGGAAACTGTCGTGGACTTAGGGGATTATACTGCTCATGTCGTCTGGGATCGAGGGATGCTGCCATCGCCCTTTGGATACCCTAAACGACTTTATCATAAAATCGTGGCAACCGTGGTGAATAAAAAGCTGCAAAAAGAGATCAGATATAGTCAATTAAACGTCCACATGATCCGTGATCATGGCTTTTTTGAGGGAAAAGGGAGTGCATTTCGTTTAGAGCCGGAAGAGGTAGTTGAGGTGTTAGAAATCCCTCGTTCAGAAGAAGAAGTTGCTAAGTGATTAAAGGGACTAAAGGGACTAAAGGGATTAAAGTTTGAGAAAGGCTCTTCAACTTTAGTTCCTTAGCAAATTCTTCTCCCTTTAGTCCCTTTAGTCATTTTAGCCCCTTGAAACTTTAATCACTTATAAACTTCGAAGAGGCCTGGTATGACAAAACATGAATTGATGTATAAAATTGAACAGATTTTAGAAACCACCCATGCGGGCATCCTGGCCACGCTTGATCAAGATGGCAAGCCATGCATGCGTTGGATGACACCGACGATCGTAAAAGGCCGGGCGGATGCCTTGTTCGCAGTGACCTCGCCAGACTTTCACAAAGTGACACAGTTAGAAGCTCATCCCGATGTCGAGTGGATGATTCAAACCCGAGCCTTAGATCAAATTGTCAATCTCAAAGGCAAAATCAATGTCCTGGATAACCCATCGATCCGGTCTGAAGTCATGGAATATCTGGGCAAACAACTCACCGTGTTTTGGCGCGTGAATACGGAAAAAACCGATTTTCTCGTCCTGGAGACCGTTATTGAGGAAGCGACGTTTTTCCGCCCCATGAAAGGGGAGAAAGAAACCGTGAGATTTTAAGTCAGTATTCAGTGGTCAGTGATCAGTAGTCAGTATTCAGTGGTCAGTGGTCAGTTTTTAGTAATAGGTAAACTGCTCACTGAATACTGACTACTGATCACTGACTACTGATCACTGGATTCTAAACGGAGTATGAGCACAGCACGAGACATCACACAGTATGAAAAACCGTTTTTACTGAAATTGCTCAAAGAGATGGTGCTAATTCGCCGCTTTGAAGAAAAGTCCGCTCAAATGTATGGCTTGCAGAAAATCGGCGGTTTTTGTCATCTCTACATCGGGCAGGAAGCCGTAGCCGTCGGCTCAATTGCCTCGTTAGATTTGCAGAAAGATTATGTATTAACTGGCTATCGCGATCACGGACATGCTCTCGCCTGCGGGATGCATCCGAATGTTGTCATGGCAGAACTCTTTGGTAAAGTGACCGGCTGTTCAAGAGGAAAAGGCGGATCGATGCACCTGTTTGATGCAGAAAAACATTTCTATGGCGGGAATGGGATTGTGGGCGGTCAGATTCCGATGGCAACCGGCGTGGCGTTGAAAATCAAATATAAACAGGAAGATGGGGCGGTTTTGTGTTATTTCGGTGATGGCGCCATTCATCAGGGCGCATTTCACGAAAGTTTGAATTTAGCCAAAATTTGGGATCTGCCGATCGTCTATATTTGCGAAAACAATCAGTATGGCATGGGTACTGCTTTTCATCGCGTGTCTTCTGTCCATGATTTCTCAATTATGGGAGCCTCTTATGGAATTCCGGGAAAGCAAATTAACGGCATGGACGTGATTGAGGTCTATGAAGAAGTGGGGCAGGCAGTGCAGCAAGCTCGTACAGAAGGTCTCCCAAGTTTTCTGGAAATCAAGACCTATCGGTATCGCGGGCATTCGATGAGCGATCCGGCCAAATATCGTACCAAAGAGGAACTGGAAGAATATAAACAACGCGACCCGATCCTGTGGCTCAAAACCGGAATGCTCCAGGAAGAATTCCTGTCTGAAGATGAATTTCAAGCTATTGATCAAGAATGTAAGAAGCTTTCCGATGAATCAGTCACGTTTTCTGAAACCAGTGAAGAACCCGCGCTTGAAACCATGTATGAAGATATTCTCGTAAGTGTTTGAGTGTTTAGGTGTTTAAGTGTTTGAGTGTTTTTTGAAATTTTCTCCGATATTCTCGTGTATTTCCAGTTCTCGTCCTCTTTCATAAACACTGAAACACTCAAACACTTAAACACTAAAAAACTATGCCAATTATTACGTATCGTGAAGCCTTGAGACAGGCCATGGATGAAGAAATGGCCAGAGATGAACATGTGATCCTTCTGGGTGAAGAAGTCGCGGAATATAATGGCGCTTATAAAGTCAGTCAGGGGTTATGGGAAAAATACGGGTCCAGCCGGGTGATTGATACGCCGATTACCGAAGAAGGATTTACTGGCGTCGGCATTGGGGCGGCAACCGCCGGATTACGTCCAATTGTGGAATGGATGACCTTTAATTTCTCCTTAATGGCCATCGATCAGGTAGTAAATAACGCGGCCAAAATGCGCCACATGTCCGGCGGACAATTGAAAACGCCCGTCGTGTTTCGCGGTCCTAACGGGCCGGCCGAATATCTCAGTTCTCAGCATTCCCAGGCCCTGCAAAGCTATTATGCCCATGTGCCCGGTTTAAAAGTGGTCGCTCCTGCGACTCCTTACGACGCCAAAGGGTTGTTAAAATCCGCGATTCGGGATGATAATCCTGTGGTTTTCCTGGAAGCGGAAATGATGTATGCCTGGAAAGGCGAAGTGCCTGAAGCAGAATATCTGATTCCGCTCGGCGAAGCGGATATCAAACGGGTTGGTGATGATGTGACGATTGTCACCTATTCCAAACCGTTGAAAGTAGTGCAGGAAGCCGCTCAGGCGCTCGAAAAGGAAGAAATTAGCGTTGAAATTGTGGATCTGCGTTCGCTTCGCCCGTTGGATGAAAAAACTGTGTATGCCTCGGTGAGAAAAACAAATCGCTGCGTGGTGGTGGATGAATCCTGGCCGGTTGCCAGTGTGGGATCCTATGTGGCCTGGCTGATATCGAAGAATTGCTTTGATCTGTTAGACGCCCCGGTCGAACTGGTGACTTCTGAAGATGTGCCCATGCCCTATAATCATCGTTTAGAGCTTGCGGCTCAACCGTCTGTCGCGAAAGTGATCACTGCGGTGAAAAGTGTGCTTTATCGAGAATAACGGAAAGGAGGAAAAACAATGGCAGAAAAAGTTTTAATGTTAGCATTGTCTCCAACGATGGAAACCGGAGCGATTGCCAAATGGCACTTTCATGAAGGTGATGTTGTGAAATCAGGGACGGTCTTATGTGAAGTCGAAACCGATAAGGCGGTCATGGACTATGAAACGACGTTCGATGGCGTGCTGTTGAAAATTCTCGTTCCTGAAGGTCGTGAAGCCGGAGTTGGTGAAACCATTGCTATCATTGGGGAACAGGGGGAAGATATTCGCGATCTGGTGGCCGAAAAATCCTCGAAACCTGCGAAAGCTCCTGCGGAAACTCAGGAGGAAAATAAAGAACGTCCTGCGGAACCTCCTGCACCGGTTTCGGTAAAAGATGAAACTCCTGTAATGCCCGAATTTTCAGGCAAAAAAGTTCGTTCTTCCCCTTTAGCCAGAAAATTGGCAAAAGAAGCAGGGCTTGATCTGCATACCATCAAAGGCAGCGGCCCTGGCGGCCGCATTATCCAACAGGATATTGAACGGGCAGTACAAATGCAACAGACGCGACCTGCTGGCGTTTCACCTGCGTTCACCCCTCAAGCTCCCGGCCTGACCGATGAAGTGGTGCGAGTATCACAGAAACGCAAAATTATCGCCCAACGCCTGTCCGAATCCAAATTTTCTGCCCCGCATTATTATTTGAAGGTGGTCGTCAGAATGGATGACATTCTCCAGGCACGCAGCGCGCTGAACGCCAGAAGTACGCAAAAAGTCTCTCTGAATGCGTTTTTGCTCAAATTTGCGGCCGAGGCCATTAAAAAGCACCCAATGCTGAATTCAACCTGGAATGGCGATACACTAATTAAACATGGCAGCGTGGATATTGGTTTGGCTGTTGCCCAACCCGATGGACTGATTACGCCAGTGGTCAGAAATTGTGTGAATAAGGGAATTCTGGAAATTGATCAGGAACTCAATGTGCTGATTCAAAAAGCGCAGGCGAATCGGCTTGAGCCAGCAGAATATTCGGGTGCCACCTTTACAATCAGCAGCCTGGGCTCTTTTGGCATTCGCGAATTTACCGCGATCATTAACCCCCCGGGTTCAGCGATCCTGGCGGTCGGAGAAATTCACAAGCAACCGGTGGTCAACGAGCAGGATCAGATCGAGATTCATTCCAATATGATTTTGACGCTGTCTTGCGATCACCGTGTCATTGATGGAGCCGTCGGAGCCATGTTTCTCAAAGATATCAAGGAGATGTTGGAACATCCTATCCGGGCATTATATTGAACCAGCGTATAGTCAACATGTTTGTTAACAGAAAAATAATATTCTGTTGACATTTCGATGTCGAATCAGTAAATTATTCTGAGTGACTCGAAATATGATGAAGAGACGCCAGGCGTTTTGAAACCCTGGTGTCTTGAACTGAGTTCCTGAGAGCCGGAGTAAAAAGGAGTTGGACTATATGCGTCCCGTAGTAAAAGAGGATTTTCCTGTGTCATTAGCGAGGTACAACCCGACGACCGCGCAAATTTCTCGCAGCGATTTTTTGTATGGTGTTTCAAAGCAGATGCTCGATTTTTTAAAAATTCTTCCTTTCATGCGTGGAGAAGGACAAGATCGGTCTAAATACTCGAAACGATTTTATGAATATATCACCAGTCAGTCAGAATTAGCTGAGATATTCTTAGATAGCTGTGGAGCAAAAGAAAACCGCGCCTGGTTTTTTTTGAGAGAACTGGTGGCAGCCATTCGCTGCCTTGGGAAAGTCTGTTATGTGTTACGCTATCTTGAACTTCGCATATCCTCCTATGAAATCGTTGATCAGGAAACCCTTGAATTTCAGGTCATTACCGCCAATGTGCGTGAAATTTTTGATCGAATGCTGCAAAAGGCATTTGCCCAATTTGATACGGAAGCTCGTGAGTTGAACATAGAAATTCCGAAGCAAGGGGTGCGAAGTGATGATTTTCCGTATTTTCGTTCTCCTGGCAGACTGTATGCCGATATGTGGATTGAAACGTCAAGCAAAGAAGATGAAGCGATCATCAAAATCGCAACATCCTATCTGGAAATTGCTGAGGAATATAATGAACTGGGATTCTGTCGGATTTTTACCATCCCGCAACTCCTCGAAATGGTGCCGGAACACGTCAATGAAGAACGTTTGAGAATATTCGAAGCTCAGGTACACAATCTCCAATCCGTTTATGACACCTATATTCAATATACCCGCATGGAGGCAAATGATCCACGCTTGATCAAATTGCGCAGCTATGTTTCTATGGCCCTGCACCTGTTAGAGATTGCTACCGTTCTGGTGCACTTTCATGAACGGCATGAATTGCACTCGCGTCACCTTGAAATTTACCGCAAGCTTCAGATTATTACCGGTACTTACCAGATCCTTGATGTGATGGGAAACTACGCCTTGTTTTATTGCACGAAATTTCTTCAGAAAGGCAAACAACTCAGTGAAGAAACAGTGATGGATTACGCCCAGATTACCTCAAAACGGATTCCGGTGCCGATCTATCGAGGATTTCACGTGCGTCCTTCAACCTATGTGGCGAAAATTGCCCGACACTATGGCACAGAAGTAGAGATGCACCTGGAGGACGATATTTATGACGCCAGTTGCGTATTTGATCTGTTTCGCGCCAACGAAAAGATTAACATGGAAAAGCGCCGCCTGATTGCGAAAAAGCTTCTGAGCGCCCAACATATCACCCCCACAACCAAAAGCGCCATGCCACACGTCATTAAACGTGAACTCAAATATTTGATCGATGAAAAACTGATTGTGGTTCATCAGGAAATATTGCCTGAAGACCAGGTCATTCCGCCGCTAGAAAAAGAACACCTTTTGGCGGAAGACGTGCGCAGTGTGATCAATGAGATTATCACTCGTTTACTCGCCCTGGGTAAAATTGATATTATTATGCCCATCTCCGTAACATTTATCGGCGATAAACGCCCTTTGAGTGATATTGAAATACTGGCTGAACATGGCTATGGCGAAGACGCCAAAGGCAATAATGTGCCCCTTCCTGAAGAAATCTCGTATTTGTATAAATGATGGAGTGTTTGGGTAATTCAGTGTGTAAGTGGATGGTGACAGATTTTGTCATCTGACAAAATCTGTCACCACAGATTCTCCAAGAATTGTCACTTCTCATACATTTCATATAATTTGGGTCGAGGATAGCAGGGGTTTGAGAGTTGGCATGAGCTGTGCATATATAGATAGCGACGAAAAAAAATTAAAGTACATTATAACCAGTTTTTACATGGAGGTAACTTCTATGTTACGTAAAGAAAAAGGTTTTACCTTAATCGAGTTATTGATCGTTGTGGCGATCATCGGTATTATTGCTGCGATTGCTGTCCCGAACCTGTTGACGGCGATTCAGCGTTCAAAACGCAGCCGTACAGCGGCTGACCTGCGCGCCATCGGTACGGCGTTGGGATCGTATAATGTTGATAACAACCAATTCCCAACTAGCGCAAACGCTGCTGCCTTATTTACGCTGCTACGAGAGCAGAAACATTATCAGGGCAGCACTGCCGATGGATGGAATAACCCCTATATTTACAGCGGTGATGCGAATGGTTATACCCTCAGAAGCTATGGGAAAGATGGAGCAGCAGGCCCCGCGGTTGTAGGCGATGGACTGGGGAATAATGATAATTTCAATTATGACGTTATCTATATCAATGGTGGATTCGTCGCTCCTCCATACATTGCGCAACAGTAAACGTAAGCAGCAAATTTGCAAGAGGGAAGGATTCGCAAGGATCCTTCCCTGCTTATGTCTGTAGTTCTGGCTTTAGCCAGTTCTTCACGCTGAAGCAGGAGCCATGAACTTAGAACACTCCCCTACCAGCCACCTTAACAGTGTATTGTTTAGTTTTTTTCTTTTCTTTCCTCTTGTTGTAACACCTCTTATCAATTTTATTCCCCCCTATCTTTTATTGGCGAAACTGCTGTTTGCGCTCTGTTTTGTGATCGGGTTTTCTCAGCATGGCCGGCGATGGTGGTTCGGTTGTTTTGTTCTGCTCGGTTTCTCGTTCTGCTCTGTATTGTGGAGCGTTAATGTTTCGCTGAGCACATATCAAGCCATTCAACTCAGCTATTATGCCATGGGCTTTCTGCTCTTTCGAACGATCCACCTTCACCCGCAAACTCTGCGTTGGGGAATCCGGCTTGTCGTCATGGTTTCGTTACTGATTGCCCTTGACGGCCTGCACCAGTATTTTTTCCGCTACGATGAATATGCCCGCTATCTCCAGGAGTATGATCCGTTCTGGTCTCAGGAGATAGAGCAGGTGGCGCACACCTGGATTGCCTCGCTTTCTGGCCGGGTGTTTACCCAATTTTTCGCCCTCCCGTCGCAGCTTGCCGGCTATCTCCTCATGATTTTTCCTCTGAATGCGGTCTTGATTTTTTACGAAAAAAGAAGATGGCTCAAATTGTTTTGGAGCATTACCTTTATTCTCAATGCAGTGATATTTTTCTTTACAAAATCCTTCGGAGCCTGGCTTGTCTTGCTCTGTATACTGGTCGTCGCAGCATTCCTGTGGTTGTGGAACAAACGAATACTGACCTGGGACTGGTTTCTGAAAATCGGCTCAGGATTTTTGATCGCAGCAGTCGGTATCCTTTATCTTATTGGGCGCTTTCGAGGGCAGTATCTCTGGAATTTACAGGGTAATAATCCTTTATGGCATCGTTTCTTAAATTGGAAAACCGCGTTCGCAATCTGGCGTGAGCATCTGTTGCTTGGTTCAGGACTTTCAACGTTTGGCGCGATGTACCCGCAATACATGCAGCCCGGAGCGAATGAAGCGCAATATGCCCATAATACCTATTTGCAATTTGCGGCTGAACTGGGTATCATTGGTCTGGTGTTGGTGCTATGGTTAGTAGGATGTTGGGGCGTGGATGTTTTTAAGGGGTTGAAACAAAATTTTAAGATGAGGGATCAGGAAAAAAATTCATGTTTCCTCTATGGAGTTGGAAGCTCCCTTGCAGGATTGGGATTTTTGCTGCACAATATCATTGATTTTGATTTCTATGTGTTTCCGCTTGGTCTTTTTGGGCTGGCGATGCTGGGGCTGACGTTAAACATTTTCTCTGAAAATGTAGCGCGAAATTCTTTTTCGCACCAACAGAAGCCTTTTTATTATCAAAATCGTTGGGCCTATTTTTGCTTTGTCGGATTGGTCGGTATAAGTACCCTTGTGCTCTTTATCAAAGATTGGCAATATGTTCAGGCGCATCAACACAAAGAACAGGCTATTGCGCTGGTGCAGACTCAACAATATCAGGAAGCCTCGCGCACAATGCAAAGGGCCTTGCAGTTCAGCCTGATTCTGCCTGAATATCAAGCTATAGATGGGAGTATTTGGTTGTATCTGCGCCAATCTGAAAAAGCCATTGAACGCTATCGAACAGCGATAGAAACGGATGCGGTGACGCCCTGGTTCCATGCTGGCCTGGCCGAAGCGCATCTGCAGCAGAATAACCTCAGCATGGCCTATCTTGAGAGCCGGCGGGCCGCAGAGTTGTTTCCGCTCAAATCCCAATACCGGCAACGCATGCAGCAGATTCAAAATCAATTGCCCCAATAATTTCCTTGACGAGAATTTCCTTCCTCGCATATATCCAAAACAGAAGTCAGCGAGAAAAACTGAAGTTTTTATACGCACTATATGAAAACTAGGAGTGTAAATGTTAGTTTGCAGAATTCCTGATAAATAGGATAAACTCACGTTGTCTCTCCTGATTTACATGAAAGGTACTATGATCATCGCAGATTTACACCAGATTGAAGGGCGTACCTATCCTGCTCGCCGGCGGACGCAGAATCTTGTCGGCGGAGCCTCGCCAATTCAAACCGTGCAATTTAGCATGGGCTATGTGACCCTGGAACCTAACGGCGGCCAGGTACCGTGGCATAACCAGGAACAGGAAGAAGTCTATTTTATTGTGGAAGGTACGGGCGAAATGTGTTTAGGACAGGAACGACACATCCTAAAATCCGGCCAGGCGGTATTTATTCCATCAGGGGAATTCCATCAATTGACCAATGTTGGCAAAACGCCGTTGGTTATGATTTACTGCTATGGCCCTGCCGGAGACGTTGCACATTGGCGCCAGGAGTTAGCCGGAACACTCCCCAAAGCCGGAATTGACGTTCCCCCTCTACCGGAAGGCGCATATCCCCAATGTACTAAGACAATGTAGATTTTCTAATCAATCTTTGTAGTTGAGAGGTGAATAGCTATGAAAATCCATAAAGTCGGTATTATTATGAATGGCGTGACAGGTCGCATGGGAACCAATCAGCACCTGATGCGCTCGATTGTCGCTATTCGCGAAGAGGGTGGACTCAGGATTTCGGATCATGAATTGATTCTGCCCGAACCGATTCTGGTTGGACGTAACGAACGCAAGCTTCAACGATTGTCAGAAATGTCTGGGATCTCGATCTGGACGACCGATCTGGACAGCACATTACAGGATCCGCAATATTCAATTTATTTCGATGCGCAAACCACGACTCAGCGCGCTGATACCGTAAAAAAAGCGATTCAGGCCGGAAAACATGTCTATTGTGAAAAGCCAACCGCCTTAACGACCGCGGCCGCGTATGAGCTTTATACCCTTGCTTGCAAAGCAGGTATCAAGCAAGGAGTGGTGCAGGATAAACTCTGGCTGCCGGGATTTTTGAAACTCAAGCAACTAATTGAATCGGATTTCTTTGGAAGAATTCTCTCTGTGCGCGGCGAATTTGGTTACTGGGTGTTTGAAGGAGATGTCGTTGAAGCGCAGCGTCCCTCCTGGAATTATCGCAAAGAGGACGGCGGCGGCATTATTTCAGACATGCTCTGCCATTGGCGTTATATCCTGGATAATCTGTTTGGCAAGGTGAAAGCCGTTTCCTGCATTGGAGCTACTCATATTCCGCAGCGTTGGGACGAACAGCACCAGCCCTATCAATGCACTGCTGAAGATGCGGCTTATGTCACCTTTGAACTGGAGAATCAGATTATTGTGCAGATCAATTCCTCCTGGGCTGTGCGCGTCCGGCGCGATGATCTGGTCATTTTCCAAGTGGATGGCACAAAAGGCTCGGCCGTGGCTGGATTGCGGGAATGTTACATCCAGCCTTATGCCGCAACGCCAAAACCTGTCTGGAATCCTGACATTGAAAGTCCGATTCGCTATCTGGACGACTGGATCAAGATGCCGAATACCCAAACCTACACTAACGCCTTTAAAATGCAGTGGGAACTGTTTTTGCGCCATGTGGTCAAAGATGAGCCATTTCGCTGGAATTTGCTTGAAGGCGCTAAAGGAGTACAGCTTGCGGAAAAAGGCCTCGAATCCTGGCAAAAACGAGCCTGGGTGGATATTCCTGAATTGGGGGATTAGAGAAAAATTCTAAATCTATTGCCCACGAAACACCCGGAAAGACACGAAAAACGTGATATGCTATGTTTCCGTGTGTAAATTTCCCTTGTTTGAAGGACGAAACCTACCGCAAGCAAGAGTAAGAAATTGCAGAGAATTATGAATGTATTTTCTTTTTTTCGTGTCTTTTCGTGTGTTTCGTGGGCTGAATACTTACTTGAGGTCAATCTATGAAACGAGTAGCGCTGATTACGGGGGGCAGCCGCGGAATTGGGTTTGGTATAGCACGCTGTTTAGCGCGAGAAGGGCTTGATCTGGCTGTATGTGGGACAAGATCAGAAGAGCACGTCACCGAGGCTCTTGACATCCTGCGAAATCTGGGCAGCGAAGTGCTGTATGTTCAGGCTGATGTCAGTGAGAAAGCGATGCGCAGCGCGATGCTGCAAGCGATTCGTGAACGCTTCGGACGTTTGCACGTGCTGGTCAATAACGCCGGAGTTGCCCCGCTTGAACGCAAAGATGTGCTTGAAGCCACAGAGGAAAGTTTTGAACGGCTGATCAAAATTAATCTGCAAGGCCCGCATTTTCTGTGTCAGGAAGCGGCGAATTGGATGATCATCCAGAAAAAAGCCCAACCGGATTTTCAGGGCTGTATTGTCAATATCAGTTCAATCTCGTCAACGGTGGCTTCAGTGAATCGGGCGGAATACTGTATCTCCAAAGCCGGTCTGAGCATGTCAACCAAAGTGTGGGCGGTGCGTCTGGCGGAATTTGGCATCCCCGTGTTTGAGGTGCAGCCCGGTGTGATCCAGACCGATATGACTTCCGCTCCGGCTGTGAAAGCCCGATACGAACAACTCTTTGCTGAAGGTTTAACCCTGCAGCCGCGCTGGGGACAACCGGAAGACATCGGCAAAGCCGTTGCCATGCTTGTGCGCGGCGATTTGCCCTATTCCACCGGCCAGGTGATCAGCGTTGACGGCGGCATGAGAGTCGAACGGTTATAATGTTAATTTTCAAAGGATGTTGTGTCGGAAGGATTCCTGACGGCGAATTGGTCGGCGTGACGCCGAAGCATGGCTCTGAGAATCCTTCCTACACGGAATCCGTGTAGTTTTATTGTTCCGGGCAAGTAGATGCGATGGCCTGAAACACTTCAAGCCGTTCTTTGACGGAAAGCCACATTTCGTAAAAAACGCTCCATTCAACCATATCCGCGCGATCTTCAAGATCGTCGGCTTGAAATTTCCGGTAAAAGTCCTCAGAAGAGAGCCGATACTGGGATTCGAATTTTTGCAGGCGCGCCTCTAAATCCGCACATTCGCGTTGAGCTTTACTGGTCATATCCGATAACCATTTCTGAATGACGTCTCAAATTCAATAAAGAACGGAACGGTTCTTGCATGGACAGTGGCCCGCGAAACACGCGAAATACGCGAACATGAGGCGATGAAACGTTCGTTGTTTCTCAAAAAACGCTACAGCAGAGCCAAGAGATTTTTCGCGTGTTTTGCGTGTTTCGCGGGCATACATGCTTTTCTTGCAAGAATCATTCCGTTCTTTATTGTCTCAAATTGATAAATTCCATGGCGTTCACATCAAAAATGCCGCGATCGGTCACGCGAATTTCAGGGATAACGGGCAAGGCCAGAAAGCTTAATTGCATAAAGGGATGTTCAACGGTCACGCCCAGTTCATGCGCGGTGTCATCAAGGATTTTCTTTTTTTGAATGACTTCCAGGGCCGGGAGCGTGGAGAGCAGCCCGCCGATCGGAAGCGGCAAATCGGCCAATACCTGACCGTCGTTCACCACAACCAAACCTCCTTGCAAGGCCTCGAGATGCCGGACGGCGGCGTACATATCGCGTGGATTTGTCCCCACCACAAGGATATTATGCGAATCGTGGGCGACCGATGACGCCAATGCGCCGCGCTGCAAACCAAATCCTTTGACCAGGCCGACGCCGATATTGCCGGTTTGCCGGTGGCGCTCAACTGAAGCAAGCAGCAGCAGATCGCGGGTCACATCCGCCTGCACGTATCCATCAACGGACTGAATCGGAATCCACTGCTTTTTAGTCACGATATTGCCCGGCACCAATTCAATCGCCGGAAATTCCTGCAATGTGGTTTTCAAGCGGAAGCGTTCCTCAGAAATTTCGTCCACATTCATGCTGTGAAACATGGCGTCATTTTCAATCATTTTCGGTTCAAATAAGGGCTGTCCGTCTTTCGCTGCCAGGCGTCCTTTACTATAGACAGCTTGAATCGTGAAGGATTTCAAATCGTCAATCAGAAGAAAATCCGCATAATAACCAGGAGCAATCGCGCCGTGGCGTTTTAATCGGAAAAATTCGGCCGGATTGAGCGTCACCATGCGAATAGCCATCAATGGGTCAAGCCCTAAACTGACCGCTTTGCGAATGGTACTATCCAGATGACCGTGATAATACAAATCCACGCAGTCTTTATCATCCGAGACCAACATGCAGCGATGGATGGTTTTGGCGGTTACCAGCGGGAGCAATGCCTCAAGATTGCGTTCGCTGGAGCCTTCGCGAATCATCACATACATGCCTTTACGCAGCTTTTCGCGGGCTTCCTCAAGGGTTGTAGATTCATGGTCAGCCTGAATATCGGCCATCAGATAGGCGTTCAATAAGTTGCCGCTGACCCCGGGCGCATGACCGTCAATGCGGCGAATACCGGCGGCCAGGATAATCGCCAGGGCTTCGGAATCGCCGGAAAGCACACCGGGATAATTCATGACTTCGCCTAAAGCCACGACGCGTTCTTTTTTGATAATTTCGCGCACTTCATGACTGGTAAAGCGTGCGCCGGCGGTTTCAAACGAGGTTGCCGGTACGCAGGTGGGCGTAGTAAAATAGACTTTGATTGGCAAATGCTGGGTACTTTCCAGCAGATAGTCGATCGCGGTAATCCCTTTGACATTGGCGGTTTCATGCGGGTCGGTAATCACTGCGGCCGTGCCGTGCGGCACCACAACTTTGGCGTATTCGGCCGGACTCAACAGGGAGCTTTCGATATGCGTGTGCGCGTCAATTAATCCCGGCACCAGATACATGCCCTGCGCATCGAACACTTCTTTAGTGTTTGGATAGTTTCCGACGCCGACAATCAAATGATTATAGATGGCAATGTCTATCCGTTCGATTTCACTGGTAAAGACATTGACGACCCGTGCATTTTTGACGACTAAATCAACCGTGAGTTCGCCTTTACTGGCCTGTATGAGTTTTTGTAAACGTTCTACTTGCATCTTGATTTATTGTTCACGAAACACACGAAACACACGAAATATAAAGAACCAGAAAATTATTTATGTTTTTGGTAGTGGTATCCTGTACATGATGCACGTTCCCTGAGCGAAGTCGAAGGGAACGCCTGCGTG
>DF820466.1:243049-350482 GCA_000739535.1 Candidatus Vecturithrix granuli
GAACGCCTGCGTGTTCGTCTCGACTCCGCTCGACGACCGGTCATCATGTACAAGGTAGCCACTACCATGTTTTTTTCAGGATGTTTTGTGTATTTCGCGGGCTGATGAGTTATTTTTCATAAGGCACTGCCAGGGCGGCCGGGGCATTGGTGCGTTTGACGACGCCGACCAGGGCCAGAATGGTTAGAATGTAGGGCAGCATGAGCAAAAATTGATAGGGCACGTTCACGCCCAATCCCTGAAGCCGCAGTTGCAAGGCATCCGCAACGCCGAACAGTAAGGTCGCAATCATGGCCCCCGCCGGATGCCAGCGGCCGAAAATCACGGCCGCAATCGCAATAAACCCGCGTCCGGCGGTCAGGTTTTCCGTAAACATATTGAGTTGGGCTAAGGTCATAAACGCTCCGCCTAAGCCTGAAAACAGCCCTCCAATTATCACACAGACATAGCGCGTGGCGTACACATGAATACCGACCGTATCGGCCGCCAGCGGATACTCGCCCACAGCCCGTAAATTTAAGCCAAAGGTCGTTTTAAATAAGATCAACGTGCTGAGCGGCACCAGCCCGAAAAATGTGAGATACACAAGGATATTTTGTTGAAACAGAATTGGACCGAGAACCGGAATCTGGCTGAATGCCGGAATTTTCAAGACGCCTAAAGGGGTAATGCTGGGGGGAATAAAGGATTTACCGAGAATAAACCGGTAGAAAAAACTGGTTAATCCCAGCGCCAGAATATTCAGGGTAATGCCGGTAATCACCTGATCGAGTTTGAAGGTAATACTGAATACCCCGGCAATGAAGCCATAGATGGCGGCCGCGCCCATTGCACAGAAAGCGCCTGTCCAGAGGCTCTTTCCATAAAACGCGCCCAGAAAACCAGCCAATGCACCGATCAGCATTTCGCCTTCAATACTGATTTTCAAGACGCCGGCTCGTTCGGCAAAGATTTCCCCCAAGGCCGCCAGCAGAACCGGGGTCGCCAGCCGGATTCCGGCAGCAAGCACGCCGATCAGAAATGTGTAACTCAGGATGTCAGACCACATAAGAATACATTGGAACAGAAATTCTTCATAGTTCGTAGTTCTTGCTGTGAATAAGTTATGTCCCAAACTCTAATTGGCAAAATACTATTGCACTGTTCGCTAAATTCTTAGGAGTGCGCCGCCGTCGGCGCAATGCGTTGATGGGGGCGACGACCGCGTCGCACTCCTAAGAATTTACAGAATAATGCACTATTGTTCTGGGACAGAAATTTTTATTACTTCGGAAAACTTTTACTGGCTTGGTCCTGTCGGACAACTCAGGCTTGTCTGACAAGGTCCGACAAAACCTGTTAGTAAAAACCTCTATCCCAAACCATTATACTCCGCCGAAGGCCGATAGACCGCCGTCAACAATCACGGTGGTGCCGTGAACAAATTGCGCCGCATCGGAAAGCAGCCAGAGCACAGGGCCGACAAGATCCTCCGGGCGTCCCATACGCGCCATCGGAGTGTGCGCGATAATGCGCTGTCCTCGTTCGGTCAATTCGCCGGTTTCAGGATTGGTCAATAAAAAGCGATTTTGTTCCGTCAGGAAGAAGCCGGGAACTACAGCGTTGACCCTGATATTTGGCGAATATTCCTGCGAAATGTGCACCGCGAGCCATTGCGTGAAATTGGTTACCGCCGCTTTGCCGGCTGAATAGGCGACGCTGCGTGTGAGCGGTCGAAACGCGCCCATCGAAGAGATATTCAGAATATTTCCCTGTCTCTGCGCGACCATCGTTCGTCCAAACACCTGACATGTCAGAAAAGTTCCCATAAAATTCAGATCAAAGGTCTGCCGGACAGCTTCCTCCGGTAAATCGAAGAAAGAGAGCTCCTGACTGGTGGTTGCCGCTTTTTTCGCGCCGCCTGCTCCATTGATGAGAATATCAACCTTGCCAAATTTCTCCAGGGTTTGTTCAAGAAGTTGTTCTAACGAGACTTTTGAAAGCACATCCGCCTGCGCCGCAATGGCGGATCCACCAGATTGGACGATTTCGGCGACAAGCTGCTCCGCCCGCTCAGGTCGAGAATGTCCGACGAGCACGGTATGTGCGCCGCAGGCCGCTAACGCTTTACTAATCGTTCCGCACAAAATCCCGCTTCCGCCGGTAATAACAGCGACTTTTCCGGAAAAATCATAAGGATTGTTCAGCATATTCTTATACCTTTCGTAATTACTTAGTTCATCTTTTCGCCGTAGGCGATAGAGTATTGTAGCCATAAGATACTCCCTTTTCTGCTTCTTTTTCGCCGTAGGCGATCCACAACCGCTACGCGGTAGGTAGAGAGATAATGGGAACGCTTGTCATTCCTACAATACTTGAAGCACTACGTGCTAAATAGTTAATCTCCTTTCATTGTATTTACTTACCCCTCACCTCAGGCAGGGGTGTGATGTTTTCGTTCTCACGCCGCAACGATTGTAAATGACGTTTGACAGCATATTCACTGGCTAAGACAAACAGGACGATCAAGCCCTGCACGACGGATGCCAGGGCGGCCGGAAGCCCGGCCATGCGCTGCATGGCATCCGCTCCCACCATCAATCCGGCAAATAGAATACTGATCACAATCACGACCAGAGGATGGAGATACGATAGTAAGGCGATGACTATGGCGGTGTATCCATAGCCGGGCGAAATATTTTCAATCAAACGCTGATGCACCCCGGCAATTTCGACCATCCCGGCCATTCCGGCCAAACCGCCGCTGAGAAGCATGGAAACCAGGATAATCCGACTGACGTTGATCCCGCCATATTTTGCGGCTAAGGGATTATGCCCCACCACGCGCATCTGATACCCCAGAGTCGTTTTTTTGAAAATGAAATACACAATGAACGCCGCGAGAATGCCGAGCGCAATTCCTAAATGTAAGCGGGTTTTGGTCAGCAAAATGGGCAATTTGGCCGCAGCCTGTAAGGTTTGCGATTGCGGCAGATAGCCTTGCGGATCGCGCAGTGGATGATGAATCATGTAACTGATCAGAAAAATGGCGATGTAATTCATCATGATGGTTGTGATGATCTCGCTGACCCCAAAGCGTCCTTTGAGCCAACCCGGAATCGCCGCCCAACACCCGCCAGCCAGAAAACTCGCCAGCATCATTGCCGGAATCGCGATAACTTTGGAAGTCATGGGCGCGTAAATGCCGACAATGGCCGTCATTAAGGCCCCGATATATAATTGACCTTCGGCCCCGATATTCCAGATCCGGGCGCTAAAGGCCACGCACATCCCTAAAGCCGCAAACAGCAAAGGCGTGGCTTTTAACAAGGTTTCGGCCAGGCTGTTCGCATTGCCAAACGCGCCGCGAAATAAGGCGCGAAAAGCGACAACCGGCTGCGCCCCGACCGCCAGAATCAGTCCGCTGCTTGCCAATAATGCCAGAATGATGGCGAGCAAAGGATACCCGAAAAGAATGAGATAACGAACAACAGCATTTTTCATGTCTGTGCAGCTCCCGCCATCATTAAACCTATAGTCTCCCGATCCGCTTTTTCAGCAGGAACAATCCCGACAATTCTGCCCTGATACATGACCGCAATCCGATCGCTCAGGGCAAAAATTTCATCAAGCTCGGTTGAAATTAACAGAATAGCAACTCCGCGCTCCCTTTCGGCGAGCAGTTGGCGATGGATGAATTCGGTTGAGCCAATATCCACGCCGCGCGTCGGTTGAATCGCCAATAAGACAGTGGGGTTCCGATCTAACTCACGCCCGACCACAAATTTTTGCTGATTTCCTCCTGATAATTCATGAATAATCACATTGGTATCTTTGGCCCTGACATCATAGGTCATGAGTAAATTTTGGGTATAGTGGTGTGTCGGTTTTTTCTGCAACAACGCATGCTTCGAGAAGGGGGGACGAAAGAAAGAACCGAGCATGGCGTTTTCCTGCAAAGACAAATTCATGACAATGCCCATATCCTGACGTTTTTCAGGGATATGAGACACTCCAGCCTTTGTCAAACATCGCGGCGGCCAGGCGGCGATCTCCTGTCCGTGCAAGAAAATTTTGCCGCTGGTAGGCGGACACAAACCGGCTAAAATTTCGGCCAGTTCCGATTGTCCATTCCCCGAAACCCCGGCAATCCCCAGAATTTCTCCGCTATGAAGCGAAAAGGAGACGTTCTGCACCAGGGGTACCTGCTTTTCAGGCACATAATAGAGCTGTTCGACGCGCAAGACTTCAGGTCCCTGAACTTGCCGCTTTTTCTCTAAACGTTCCAATATGCCTCGTCCCACCATCTGATACGCTAATTCGCGCTGCGTGGTTGCGGCGGCATTCACTGTCTGGACCACGCGGCCTCCGCGCAAGACTGTGGCGCGGTCGCTGGATTCAAGCACTTCATGGAGCTTATGGGTAATGAAAATCACCGACATGCCCTGTTGCACCAGGGTTCGTAAAATTTTGAAAAAATCCTGGGTTTCCTGGGGGGTTAAGACCGATGTTGGCTCGTCAAGAATCAGGAGTTCCGCCTTGCGGTATAAGGCTTTGATGATTTCCACACGCTGACGTTCGCCAACCGCTAAATGTTCAACTTTGGCCCTGGGACTCACGGTCAGACCGAATTGATCTGACAAATCCCGGATTTTTTGTTCGGCTCTTCTCAGATCAAGTATATTCTGAGTGAGACGCTGCCAATAAGCATGGAAGCCATGAGAAGGCCCGTGATCTTGCGGAGCTTTCATGCCCAGAATAATATTTTCCGTGACCGTAAGCGAAGGGATGAGCATGAAATGTTGGTGCACCATCCCGATGCCGCAGGCAATGGCATCCCTGGGAGAATGAAACTGCACCGACGCGCCTTTCCAGAAGATGTCGCCCTCATCCGGGTGATACAGGCCGTACAGGATATTCATCAACGTGGTTTTGCCAGCCCCATTTTCACCGACAATGGCATGAATTTCCCCTTGCTTCACGTCGAGCGTAATATGATCATTGGCCAGAATACCGGGAAAGCGTTTTGTAATATTCTTCAGTTGCAGCAGCATCGTATTTTTCCAATATAGTGAATGAAGGCAAGATCATTATGAATTCGACGACATCCGTTTTCTGTTATTTCAGAGGAGGAATTTTCCCTAAGGTCTGCATTGTTTGAGCTTGATCCCACAATGCTGACAATTCATTTTGATGTTCAGACGCCCATTCAATAATCAAGCCTAATGCTCTGGAAGACATGTTTCCAGCAATAACAGAAAGCGTTGTAATCGCAATTAAGGCTTTGTATTCGCCATATTCGGCATGGAAATGCGGGCGGCAAGTGATCATCGAAGTGCATTTTAATGACTATCCCAAAAAATCGGCTGATTTCAGGCATACATTTTTCCCTTGTACAAGGTTGGGAAGACTTCGTCAGGCCTCTTTCCCGTAATTTTCAAATACAGCGCGTCGGGACAGAGATCAACCCGATCATTCCAGATAATCTCGCCTCCCTCGCCAATATAGACCTTTTCAAACACCGAATAATCATTCCACAAGCTAAAGACGCCTTTTCCGACGAGATAAGTGAGATCCACCTCGCCTTTCACCCCATCAGCGTACTCGATCCAGAGCCGATAGTTATCTAAGGCGACTACTTTCACCGGTGTAAACATCGCTTATCACTCCTTTGATCTACAATATTTTAGCACTATTTACTTCCAATTCATACCTGTTCATCTCCTCCATATTTTTTTCTCAAGAATCACATCTTTGTCAACTTTTTTATAGACGAATTTAAGAGAAAAGCGGCGAACAGACATCCTGTCGCCCCCTTTCTTTGCGCGCCCTATTTATCCGGCTGCTTACCTTTGTCAAAATCCACGAAGCGTTCTCGACCCCGGGAAGTGATGTTATCAGGCTTGCATGGTTTTGGCCTTTTTCCGATGGGCTTCAAGGATCGGTTCCAGATTGAGGGTTTTGAGGCGACCCTGTTCCACCACAATTTTACCATTAATAATCAACGTATCGACGCGGGTTGGCTGACAGAGTAACAAGGCTCCGACTGGATCGCCTGCGCCGGAATAGCCGATGTCATCGAGCGCAAAGATGGCGACATCCGCCGCTTTGCCGTGTTCTAAAGTTCCCAGATCACTGCGACCTAAACAGGCCGCACTGCCAACCGTGGCGATATGGAACGCATCTAGCACGGTCATGCTGTCAGCCCCGCGCGCCAGACGCGCCAGCAGTAAGGCCTGGCGCACTTCGGCCAACATGTTCGAGGCATCGTTGGAGGCACTGCCATCAACGGCAAGCCCGATGGGCGACCCGGCGGCTTGTAATTCCGTGACTTTCGCAATGCCTGATCCCAGACGCATATTCGAACCGGGACAATGCGCAACTCCGACGCCCGCAGTTCCAAGCCGCATTATTTCTTCTGATGAAAAGTGAATGCCATGCGCCAGCCACGCGCTATTGTTCAGCCATCCCACCTGTTCCAGGTAATCAACTGGCCGGCTTCCAAATTTTTTCAGGCAGAAATTTTCTTCGTCAATGGTTTCCGCTAAATGGGTGTGTAAACGCACCCCTTTTTCCAGTGCCAGCGCGGCCGTATTTTTCATCAGTTCGGTGGTCACGGAAAATGGGGAACAGGGCGCTAAGGCGATCTGCGTCATCGCGCCCGGCGATGGATCGTGATATTTGGCAATGAGCCGTTCGGAATCCTTCAAAATTTCATCTTCAGTTTGCACGACCAAATCCGGCGGCAAGCCGCCGTCTTTTTCGCTCAGATTCATGCTGCCGCGGCAGGGATGAAAGCGCATTCCCAGTTCATGCGCGGCCTCAACCTGAATGTCAATTAACTCTCTGCTGATACCTTGCGGAAACACATAATGATGATCCGTCGTAGTCGTGCAGCCCGACAACATCAATTCAGCCATGCCCACCAGCGAGGACAGTCGGATCGCCTCTTCATCCAATCTGGCCCATATCGGGTATAAATTTTTGAGCCAGTGGAACAGGGCGGAATTCATGACCGGCGGATAAGCCCTGGTTAAGGTTTGATACAAGTGGTGATGCGTATTAATCAGCCCCGGCACAACGACTTTTCCATCGGCTCGGATCACCGTACAACGCTTATCACCCGCGATGATCTCTTGCGGACTCTTGCCGGTAGCCTTTCCGATTTCTCGAACCATCCCATTCTGAATAAGCACATAACCGTTATTGATTACTGGCTGCTCCTTAATCATGGTGACGAGCGCCTCAGCATTGAAAATGAGTAAAGAAGATGGTTTATTTTGCATTTTCATAAATTATACCTTATATTGTGCAATGTACCAGATTTCTCCGATCCGATACGCGCTAAAATGTTGCTGCTGTAGATGATTCTCATTCTACTTTGTCAAGTTTATGGAACTACAAGGATTTCTCATAAGAAAAGGATTTCTAACTATTGCCTGAAAACATAATTGTTTGCCATGGTAAAAGTCCAGAAAAATTATTTGTAATCACAAAACAAGGATCGTAAAATTTGTTGATTTTCACCTTGACAATAAAAAATCTCTGCGTTTGGGTTCTTTGAATGGAGGTTTTTCATGAGAAAATACCTCCTTGCAGGCATGTCGAACTTCTGACAGCTTGTTCTCTACTGTTTGAAGTATGTTTTTGCAGCAGTAAACGTATTGGAACAGAAAGGAGGAAACATGATGGATGCCAAAATGATGAAGCTTCATGATGAATACACTCATGGCAATCTGAGTCGGCGTGAATTCCTTGAGAAATTAGGTGTTCTCGCGGGCGGTACGGCCGCAGCTTTGGCGCTCTTGCCCCTGTTAGAAAACAAATCTGCGAACGCCCAGGTCGTTCCGGCCGATGATCCCCGCCTTCAAACGGAATATATCACCTATCCCGGTGAAACAGGGGACATCCGGGCTATGCTCGCTCGTCCGACAGGAAACGCCAAACTTCCCGGGGTAATCGTGATCCATGAAAACAGAGGACTGAATCCTCACATCGAAGACGTTGCCCGACGCGTTGCATTGGAGGGATTTCTATCGATTGCGCCGGACGCCTTATCGCCGTTTGGGGGAACTCCCAAGGATCCTGACGAGGCTCGGGAGTTGATTGGGAAGCTTGACAGTCAGGCGACGATCAAAAATTACGTTGCGGCGGTCGAGTACTTGAAAACGCATCCGCTGTCAACCGGAAAAGTCGGCTGTATGGGATTCTGCTGGGGGGGCGGCATGACCAATCAGGTTGCTGTGAACTCTGCGGATTTAGTCGCAGCGGTGCCTTTCTATGGCAGCCAGCCTGCTCCTGAAGATGTCCCGAAAATCAAGGCCTCTTTGCTGTTACACTATGCTGGTCTTGACGAGCGCATCAATGCCGGTATCGCAGCCTACGAGGCCGCGTTGAAGAAGGCGTCAATAGATTACACGATGTATATGTATGAAGGGGCCGCACATGCGTTTTTTAACGACACGAACGCAGAGCGCTATCACAAGGAGGCGGCCCAGCTTGCCTGGCAACGCACTCTTGCCTTCCTGAACGAGAAATTGAAAACCTGAAGCCTTTGGGCGAATAAGTCTCCTGACGATCAATCGCCAGTCTCAAAGCTGAAGAACGCTGAAGCGTCCTGCGAAATTGAGCAGCGGACTTCAGACTGCTTTGGCTTTGAGACCGGTCATTGATGGCCGGGATCATTCTCACCTGCCGCAGCATTTCTTGTATTTCAAGCCGCTCCCGCAAGGACACGGGTCATTCCGTCCTACTTTGGGGTTCTGGCGGACAACCGTCGCCTGTGCGGGGATTTTTTGTTGTGCGAGCGTCTGCCGGCGCCATTGAGCGGCGACTTCCTGGACGAAGGGCTGACAGTGGGTGAAAAAGCATTTATAGCCTGCACACAAATAGTTCAGCCCTGTTTTGCCGTCCGGCGTTCGGATGAAGCGATTTTTCGGACATTCGCCATGACACATCACCCTGACCTCACAGACCTGGCAGTAACGGGGCAGTGCCTTCAATTTTGCCTGTCCGAATGCCTTTTGCGCCTGGCTCTCTAACAGTTCGATCAGGGGAGTCTCTCTGATATTCCCAAGACGATGTGCAGGGTCAACGAAATGATCGCAGGAAAAAAAATCGCCGTTGTGTTCAACAACGGGAATATCCCCGCAGACCGGTCGAAAGATGCACAGTGAATGTTCCTGGTTAAAAGCTGTTCTGGCAGCTTCCTCGAAAATCTGCACTTTGATCCGTCCTATATCCTGGGCTTGCCACTCGTCGAAAATTGTACAGAGAAACTCCCCAAACGCTTCGGCCGGCACACTGAGATCGCTGACGCCGCTTTCAACCTCTAACTGCGGCTCGACCAGAGGAAGAAAGGTCACATATTGGGCGTTAATCTGCTTGAAGAACCGGTACACCTGGGTGGGGTACTGCACATTCTGCGCATTTACCACGCACAGAATATCGCAGGCGATGCCGTATTGTTGTAAGAGTTGATACCCACGCATTACCTGTTCGTGGGTTGGCTGCTGATTTCTGGTCACGCGGTGCAGGTTGTGCAGTTCCGTCGGGCCGTCCAGACTCAGCCCCACAGCAAAGTCCATGCTTGCCAGAAAGCGGCACCAGTCGTCATTTAACAGAGTACCGTTCGTTTGCATCCCATTGGCAATGCGCTGACGAGGGGGCTGATGTTTGCGCTGAAACGCGACAATTTTGCGAAAATAGTCCAGCCCCAAAACCGTCGGTTCGCCGCCATGCCAGGAAAAACGGATCACTGGTCCGGGGAAAGCCTTGATATGCTGGACAATGTACTCCTCCAGAAGGTCTTCAGGCATCCGAAACGACTCGCCCTCCGGATAGAGTTGTTCCTTCTTCAGGTAATAGCAATAGTGACAGTCCAGATTGCAGATCGCGCCAATCGGTTTGGCAAACACTTGAAACTCACGCGAAGCTTTCATCATATCCTTGCTTTATGCAAGCGATGTGTTCGTGTCAATCAATGGGATGGTGCTACTCAGGGGACACATCTTCTCTTGTTCAAGTAACATTAGGGTAGGCTGATATTCAACAACTGCACATTCGATCAGTAACCGATGGGTTAAATCTGTTTCTTCTATCCGTTCTATTCTGGTAAATTTTTGTCAGATGCTTCGATCTCAAGATGCTGGGCATCACGATAATACAGATTGGCTTTATCGAAATTTCCCATCAACTGATGCGTCCGCGCAATCTGATACAGTATATCCACACGGGCTTGCAAATCATTATTCTGACGGTAGATATTCAAAATTTCTTCTAATAGTTTTAACCCATCATACCAACGGCCTTGTTCAACATAACGAATCCCTAAAGGATAGGAAACTTTTGCCAAAATTTCCTGGTATGCTTTCGCCCTCGGGGAATTGAGTCGTTGCAAAATTTTGACCGCATTTTTCATATACGTCCGTGCTGTTTCGAAATCTTCTTGTGCGACTACAAAAAAATGCCCCATCGTCATCATGGCTGCTGCTTTATCCTCAGTATCATCAACATCTTCATAAAAGTGTAATGCTTTTTGATAATGATCCAAGGCCTGGTCATTTTTTTGTTGTAACGCGTAGTTATATCCTATCCCAAACAATAGACTCGCAATACTATGTTTAGCACTAATCTTCTGGGCAAGGTTTAGAGCCGGTGTATAATACTTAATCGCTTGAGAGAAATTTTTAATTTCCTGATAAAGCAATCCTATTTGGCCGAGAATATCTTGTTCTCCCCATTTATCTCCAATTTCTTGCGCGACATCGAGCGCTTGATTATAAGCGGCAAGAGCCTGCGAAATATTTCCTGACAAATAATATGTATATCCTAAATTGGCAAGAATGAATCGTTCAAAATCCTTACTACCACGTTCCCGCACAATCGCAAGAGATAAGGTAAAACACTCAATGGCTTGTGCTGTCTCTTCTAACTTCTTATAAGCATTTCCCAAATTATTCAACCAAAGAGCCTCATTTTCTTTATCTCCAACATTTCTCGCAATATTCAACCCCTGTTCATAATATTCAATGGCTCGTGATAATTCTTCCAATTTAGCATAAGCATCACCTAAATTACCCAAAATAGCTCCTTCTATTCGTCTATCCCCTTTGTTTCGAGCAAGTTCAAGAGCCTTCTCATATAATAGAATCGCTTCTTTAACAGATCCTGTGGTCTGGTAAATTTTCCCTAAATAGACCAGATTCTCTATCTGATTTTCTATCGGCCTCCCTCGTCCAGGGGCCATCCCTCGAATACCACATTCTAATCGCCACAAAGCGACATCATCGTTCAGTCCTTTACCGCGAAAATCTACCCACATATTCTCAGCAAGGAACATCGGCAATTCCGGCACTCGAGGCGCATCAAGCAGTAACACAGGGATCACACGAAACTCAGAGTGATGAATTTGCTGACGTAGAGCAGTTTCCACTTCACGCTTTTGCCAGGGACCTTCACCAGTTTTTCCAACGAATACTGCGCAGGTAGTCGAACTTGATAATCCTTGTTCAAGTTGATCCATCGTGAATACCCCTGGAATAATTTCCCATATATCGAACCAAACATGTAACCCGGCTTGGTCATGTAAGTAAATCGCAATCTTTTCCACAGCCTCGTGGTCTTCACTGTTATAACTGAGGAATACGTCGTACGTTTTGTCTGTCATAAATAAAACCCCAGTATCCTTTCAAACAATCATCCCTTTTGGGTTTTCGTGTCACGACACTTTTCTTTCGCGTTTGATATATGAGCGTAAAGCAGGTTGGTTTGTCAAGAGGTTTCTGTTGAAAGCATGAGAGTTGGGCAGGTAACAGCCATTCATCTCCTACTATCGAGGTTTCTGAGAAGCACTATAAAACAACATAAAATACTTGACAGATATTTATACCGAATATTATGTTTTCAGACGTTTTAGCAATTCGACAGGATAATATTGTTTCTTCCTTGCCTGTTATGAGATATTTCTCTCCCTGGGCAGAGCCGGGATGTATGGTCAAAGCCTCATCCTGTCAAATGATCATGTTTCAGCTTTTGAATTGTTGCGAATAATTCATTCATGCCGGTACTGTGGAAGCCCAGAAGATAAATCTTTACCTGAGAGGAGAGAGAGTTCTTCGGTGAGACTCTGCCAGATGGAAGAGAGCATCTATCGAAAAACTTTCATCATGAGATTTATGAAAATCGGTTTTCATACTGATGCCTTCAATTCATCGGTCTTTAGCTTTGAAAAATGCCTGCAATGGGCTCAGAAGAATGATGTCCACTACATTGAATGCGGCGTGCTTGATGGCGTGAGCTGGATTCATGGATTAGGCTATTTTCCTCATGTTGCGCTGTATGAAGATCCTCTGCTTCTACGGCAGAAAATGGCGACCTACGGGGTCAAATTCTCTCAGATTGATGCGGCGTTCCCGCTTTCCGGGAGAGAAGGAGCTATGTTAGGAGTGCCGTATGTCTTGAAATCGATTCCCTGGGCCAAACATGCCGGATGCGACCATATTGCGACAACCGATGGGTTATTGAAACCCGAAGGATTGAGCGACGCACAAGCCTTAGATGCAATGAAAAGCAGCTATGAGCAGATTGTCAAGGTGGCTGAAGCGTATCATATTTGTATAAATATTGAGATTCATGGCTACTTTACCACGAACCCGGCGATGGTTGAAAAAATGCTGAAATTTGTTGACAGCAAGTATTTCGGTCTGAATTTTGATACCGGGAATTCATTTATTGCCGGGCAAGATCCGGTTGATTTTTGTCGTCGTTTTATCAAACATATTAAGCATGTGCATATCAAGGATGTTTCCCAGTCGTTAGCAGATCAGTGTCGCGGCAAGGAAACCGGAATCGGCATTAGTCATTGCGCGATTGGGGATGGCGTGAATGCTGAGAATATTACGACCTGTTTGAAAATGTTGCGGGATTATGGGTATGACGGAGTCTTAAGTATGGAAACTGAAGGACAGGGAGGGCCTCTGATCGAAAAGTCATTGGCATGGTTGCGTAAAACGTTGCAGGAATTGGATATTCCTGCGGAATAACTATTAACATAATATGTATGAGGAGACGGGTTATGGTTCGCACGAAATATTTACGGGTAGGTCTTGCTTTTGTTTTGATCCTGGCCTTTGTTGCTCATGTCGGAGTTGCATTAGCTGCAGAGAAAAAACTCACATACGGGTATGTGACGCCAGGGCCAGACACATGGTATAAAAAAGACGTTGAAGGGTTTGTCTATGCGGCCGAGCGCGCCGGAGTTGAGATGATCGTGCTCAATTCGGATTATGATGTTGAAAAAGAAATTGCCAATATCGAATCTCTGATTACGCAGGGCGTTGACGGAATGTGCGTGTTTACGTTTAACGAAAGCGGCGCGAATATCGCGGCCAAAAAGGCTGCGGAAGCAGGGATTCCGCTTGTTGTCACTGATAATGTCGGTCAAGTGCTGAAACAAGATGCCGATATCGTGGCGTGCATTGATTTTGATTGGCAAGCCATGGGGAATGATTGGGCCGAATATATCGCAGAACATTTTCCGGGCGAAAAGATCGCGATGGTCACCGGATTGTTTGAGCACGTTCCGGTTCAGATGTATCGCAGCACCTTTGAACCGCGTGTAAAAGAACTTGGGAAAAATGAAATTGTCGCCATTCGAGATGGCAAATATGATCCGAGCGTCGCCGTCAATCAGGCGCAAGATTTAATTGAGTCCGGACTTGATTTCTCAGTGTTATTCGTCGGCAATGAGGATATGGCGGCCGCAATTATTCGTATGCTGAAAAGTCGAGACCTGCTCAATAACCCCATTAAAGTGATCGCCCAGAATGGTTCTCCGGTTGGAATCCCTCTTGTGAAGGATGGGAGTTTGACATATACAATCAGTAGTTCGCCCGGGTGGGAAGGCATGATCTCCTTTCTCGCGCTTCATGCCTATGTAACAGGAAAGAAAACCGAGTTGAATCAACAGATTATGCTGCCGATCACCCCGGTCAACATGACCACGATTGACGATAAAAAGAAAGTGGTGCCCTGGGAAATTGATCCGGTATGGCTCGAACTGACAGCGGAATATTTCCCGGAATATGAGGGATTGTATTAAGTCCATTCGGTAAATACGCGCCTCCCTGTCTTGACAAATAGCTCTAAACCTCGGTTTGGGGCTATTTATCCTTATTCTCGACGTTTTAGGTGAAAGTTATGGGTGAGTTACTGCTGCATGTTGAAGGTGTCACCAAAATTTACGGATCTCAAAAAGCTCTTGATGATGTCTTCTTTGAGTTGTATGCCGGAGAAGTGCATTGCCTGGTCGGTGAAAATGGCGCGGGGAAATCCACATTAATCAAAATTTTATCAGGAGCAATCAGCCCTGATGCAGGCACAATCCATATCCTTGGCAAACAGAAGCAGTTTTTGACGCCGAGGGAAGCTATTGCCCTGGGCATTTCTACGATTTATCAGGATGTTGAGCTTATTGACTCGCTGACAGTGGCTGACAACATCTTCTTAGGAAACGAGCGGCGAAGCAAAATTCCCGGAGTGGTGGATTCGAATACGCAATTTCGTAAGGCCCGGGAAATCATGGAAAAATTAAATATTACGATTGATGAAAGAGCATTGGTCGAACACCTGTCCGCGGCCCAGAAGCAGACTTTACAAATTGTTAAAGCGTTGCATAGCGATGCCAAAATTTTGATTATGGACGAACCAACGAGTTCGTTAGGCTTAGAAGAAACCCGGGCGCTCATGCAGTTAGTCAAGGAACTGGCAGCTAAAGGCATCGGTATTATTTATATTTCGCATTATTTGGAAGAAATTTTTGAGATTGGCGACAGGATCACGATCCTGAAAGATGGACGGTATATTGGCACCCATGACGTTGCCCAGGTTGATGTGAACACGGTGATCCGCAATATGGTGGGGCGGGATGCTTCGATCTTTTTTTCCCGAGAACCGGTTGAGATCGGAGAAAAACAATTCGAAGTCAACCATTTTTCCTATAAAGATGTGGTCAAGGATGTCAGTTTTTACGTCCGCAAAGGTGAAGTCTTCGGAATCGGAGGTCTGGTGGGTTCCGGACGGACTGAACTGGCAGAATTGATCGTTGGGATCGAGAGGAGTGAAGGAGGAAATATGTTTCTCAACGGCAAAATGCTTGACATTCATTCCCCTCAAGATGCGATTAAACAGGGAATTTGCCTGATCACGGAAGATCGGAAAAAATTTGGCCTATTTGGAACGCGATCTGTCAGGGAAAATATTGCCCTTGTCCATAATGAAATTGCTCCAACTCCTTTTTTGAATCTTGCGCAAGAGGGCACCCTTGTCAATTCTATGATTCAAAAGTTACAGATCGCTGCATCGAGCCTGGAGCAAAATATCCTGCATCTCAGCGGAGGCAACCAGCAAAAGACGGTGATTGCCCGATTATTATTGAGTGAAGCGACCGTCTTTATTTTTGACGAACCGACAAAAGGCGTTGATATAGGTGCAAAGGAAGAGATTTATAAATTGCTCGTACAATTAGCGCAAAACGGCAAGAGCATTATTATGATTTCTTCGGATATGCCTGAACTCATTTCGTTGAGCGACCGAATCGGAGTCATGCGACATGGAGAACTGACGCACATCTTACCTGCTCATGCTGCGAAAGAAGAAGAGTTGATCAAATATTTTGTCGGAGTTCAGTAGGGATTCCGGGTTACATGAAAAGTGTTTTGATCCGTTTGGATTGAGTGTGTCGAATCACCCCGGCGTTCCCCTCCGAATGTCAGGGGAACGGAGGCCGGATATTCTCATAAAATCGTCGTAGAGGGGAACAATGAAATTTGAAAAAAAGAACCTGCTAAATAACCAATGGTTTTTTCTGCTGCTGGTTGTCATTGGGTTGTCCGTCATTACCGGGATTATCAACCCGAAATACTTTTATTTGCGCAATGTCATCAATATTCTCGAACAGATTTCCGTGTTAGGACTGGTTGCTTCAGGGGCAACAATCTTGATGATCTCCGGAAATTTTGATATTTCGGTAGGGGCAACTATCGGCCTGGCTTCATGTATTATGGCGATCTTTATGAAAAATGATATGCCCAGTGTGCCTGCCGTAAGTATTGGGGTGTGTGTCGCCATTTTGTGCTGCTTTTTTGTCGGCCTGAATTCGATTCTGTTTCGAGCGCCCTCTTTCATTATTTCGCTGGCCTGTATCGGTATTTTTAAGGGCATCGCCTTAGCCCTGACCGAAGGGACGATCCAGACAATCTACGGCAAATTTGAAATGATAGGGGCCTTGCGGATTTTTAATGTGATTCCTTTATTATTCATCATCAGCCTGTTGGGATATATTGCCGTGCATATCATTCTTACTTATACTCGCTTGGGAAGAAGAGTCTATGCGATTGGCAGTAACCGGCAGGCAGCCTATAGATCCGGGATTGCCGTCAATAAGAATACTTTGATCTTTTTTACGCTCAATGGTTTGCTGGTTGGAATAGCCGCCATGCTTTTATTGTCAAGAGTTGGCGCTGTGCAGCCTTCCACGGGAAGCGGCATTGAACTGCAAGCCATTGGCGCCGTGGTCATCGGTGGAGCTCCGATGACCGGCGGAAAAGGAAAAATTATCGGAACATTTTTTGGCGTCTTGCTGATGGGCGTGCTTTCAAATGTGTTGAATATGTTACGCGTGAATCCATATTTTCAAGATATTACGTTTGGAGCCTTGATTATCGTATCCCTCGCCATCACGGCGTTTAGTCAGAGGGATTAAACGTTGACAGAAGGAAAATAACAGTGACGTTATAACATTAACATTTCGTTTTGTTCTTCGATATTCTCTAAAAACCAGCAGTCGTCGTAGCCGGAATGATATGGCGTCCAATTTGAACATAGGAACGTGAAGGAAGAAAGACGATGAAGATTCATTATCTACAACATGTCCCTTTTGAGGGACTGGGCAGTATTGAAAGCTGGATTTGCGAGAGAAATCATCAATTGACCGTCACACGTGTATATGAAGATACCGATTTTCCGGCCATACAGGGTTTTGAGTGGTTGATTATCCTGGGCGGGCCGATGAACATTTATGAGGATGAGCAGTATCCCTGGTTGAAAAGCGAACGGCAATTTATCAAAGAGACGATTCAGGCCGGGAAAACCGTGTTGGGTATCTGTTTGGGGGCGCAATTTATCGCCGATGCCCTGGGAGCAAAAGTCTTTCCGAATCCCCACAAAGAGATCGGCTGGTTCCCGATTGAATTGACGGCAGAAGGACGCACTTCATGGTTGTTGCGCGAATTTCCGAAAAAGTTTCAGGTGTTTCATTGGCACGGCGATACTTTTCCCCTGCCTCAGAGAGCAATCCCACTTGCCAGGAGTCAGGCCTGTGAGCAGCAGGCGTTTCTGTATCAGGAGTGCGTATTAGCGTTACAATTTCATTTAGAAACCACGCGGCACAGCGCGGAACAACTGATCGCGAATTGCCGGAACGAACTTGTGGACGCGCCTTTTATCCAACCGGCAGAAATCATGCTAGCTGACGACCAGAAATTTACGAACATCAACCACTTCATGCGTCTCCTGCTCACAAAGCTTGAACAACGAACCTGAACATATTCATCCTTCTGACCTGGACAGCAACAAAAGGCTTGACAAAATTCTGTCTGGCCTTTTACAATTTTTGATAGTGGTGAAATGGGAAGTGATGACTCATTGCCAGGGGTGGTCAGGAGTGACGCGGTCGTCGCAACGGCATCTCTGATGCCGCGCCTGTCAGGGCATTGACCTGACGCGATGACCTCATCGCACTCCTGTGCCCTGGACACTGTTCCGATATTCATCACTTCCCATTTCACCACTACCGAAATTGGGTAGTGGTGAAATAGCAAGTGATGACTCATGCGTCACGATGTGGTCAGGAGTGCGACGAGGTCGTCGCAACGGCATCAGCGATGCCGCACCTGTCAGGGCGTTGCCCTGAGGCGATGACCTCATCGCCCTCCTGTCTGTTGAGCAGTGTTCCGGGTACCCATCACTTACCATTTAACCACTACCAGAAATTGTTGACCGAGTTTCAGCAGTTTTTCCGGGAACATTCCGCGCATTGGGTCGAACGCTTCGACTATAAAGAAGCCGGGCTGCAACTGCTGCTGCAAGCCTTTTTACAGCGCATCCTCAACGGCGGCGGGCGCATTGACCGCGAATACGGCCTGGGACGCTAACGCACGGATCTGCTCATAATCTGGCCCTATGATGAACAAGTTCAGCGCGTGGTGTTGGAATTAAAGATCCAGTATAAATCCCTGGAATATACGCTGCAGCAAGGTTTAGAACAGACCTGGCAGTGTATGGACGCCTGCGGCGCGACCGATGGACATCTGATCATCTTCAATCGCGACCCCGCCATCCTCTGGGACAACAAAATCTTCCGCCGCGAAGCGCAATATCATGATCATCCCATTGTCGTGTGGGGCATGTAACGGATGGGAACATAATTTACCTTTATTTGAGAAAGAGGCTATTTTGCTGCCATCATCTCCAAAATAATGCGATCGGTCTGCTTCATGCCTTCTGAACTCAGGCGTCCCAGGTTGTCAATGGTCTTCTCAACGTCCTGCTCGACGATGCCTTCATTTTTGGAGACGCGCATGCCTTGCATCGCTAACAATGCTGACTGAATTCCGGCCTGTACAGCGGAAGAAACTTTCAACGCGCAACCATATTTTGCGCCATCGCAAATGACGCCGGAGAGATTACCGACCATATTGGCGATAGTGGCGGAAATTTCGTGATAAGTTCCTCCTAAAAGATAAGCAATGCCGCAAGCGGCTCCGGTTCCGGCCGCAACTGCACCGCACATCGCCGATAACCGGTCAAAATGTTGCCTGAGATGAATGGTGATGAAATGGCTGAGCATCAAGGCTCTGGCAAGCGTCTCTTCAGAACATTGGAGTTCTCTGGCCGCGACAACAACCGGAATTGTGGCTGTGATTCCTTGATTGCCGCTCCCGGAATTGGTCATGGCCGGAAGCGCACAGCCAGCCATGCGGGCATCGATCGCGGCCGCTGTTTGCATGGCCGCTAATGTGGGAATGTCTTGACTGAGGATGCCTTTTTCAAGGTTGGTTCTAAACATCTTGCCCACGCGCAAGCCATAGTCGTTTATCAATCCTTCCTCAGCAAGCGTGGTATTCATTCTGGCGCTTTCCAGAATGAATTGCAGTTGTTCGAAGGGCGCGTGGGTTATAAAATGACAGAGGTCCTTTACCGTGAGATTGTCGGAAGCGGCCCGCGCTGCCTGTTCGTGAGGCACACGATTCCGGTTGAGTTCGAACATCGGATGACCATTGCGTTCAATCAGAATCACACGGGTATAATCGCCCTGAATGACCGCCCGTGCGGTTTCCTGACCCGTCGAGAGGGTGACTTCGATATAGAGGACGTCAGACGCATCTTTGAGCGAAATGCTCACGTTCCGGGCATGGACAAATTGTTTGGCGCGTTCCACAGTTTCAGGGGTAATGCCTTGCAACACTTCCAGATTCGCCGAGGCGTTGCCGCCAAAGGCTCCGAGGGCTGCGGCCAGACCCACGCCAGAGGCTCCTGCTCCGGGAATGCCAACGCCCATCGCATTCTTTAACATGTTTCTGCTGAGCGACACGTCAATGCGTTCAGGATCGCGCTGCAAAACCTCCCGTGCTTTCGCCGCAGCGAGAGCAATCGAGATCGGATCCGTACAGCCCAGGGCCGGTACAACTTCCTGTTTGATCAGATTGATATACACTTCCCACTTTGTATGTGTATTCATTTGATCTCCCCTGAAAATGTAGCGCGAAACTCCAGTTTCGCACATCGTTGATAGCCGCGAAACTGGAGTTTCGCGCTACATCTATCTCCCCTGACCATAAAATTTTTATTCGCCGTGGTGCGTTTGCCAAAACGCATGAATAACTCCTAAGAATTAGAGCATATTAGAAGGATGCCTGCTATATTGATATCGTCTGAAGTCAATAATAGTCAGGCAGGGTAATAAGTGCAAGAAATTTTTGATTCACCACGTACTTTTGCTCGTGGTGAATCAAAAACTTTGAACATCCAATATCAGAAACCGGGTTTTTCGAAAAACCCGGTTTCTCGACCAGTCATTCATTTTCAGAGAGTATTCAGACATCCTTTTCTTATCTCTGCTCCTTGTAGTTGCTTACTTTGCCGATAAACAAACATTTCCATCAGTTTACGGGGTATCCTGATTTTGCTTGACAGTATTTTTAGAGATGGTATAATTTTACTTTATCAAGTTCAGTTCTTGCGTCATATAGACTTGTATCAAACATAGAGCCTGAGAATACGGATTGATTCGTGAACAATCCATATTATTTACGCTCTCGCCCGTTATGAAACTATTCTCTCACTGGTCTATTGCGACAAAGTTGATTTTGATAAACCTGATGGTTTTCCTGATTATTGGGGGAGGCATGTTTGTGGTGTTTTTTTCATTTAGCAATATTGAACGTATGATGACAAGAATTGTAAAGCAAGATGTGTATCAGGTTATCGAAAATGCACGGATAGGAAGAGAACTCACAGGGGTATTTGCAGATACTTCTCATCTGCTCGATCGCTTCCTTGAACAGGAAGACTTGTTGAAGAACGAAGGGGATCGTCTTGTGAAAACAACAAATGCTCTGGACACCCAGCGCACAAATGTGCGTTTACAAGAAGCTCTCCAGGAATTTACCCGGCAACTTCAGGCTCTGCTCGAACAAGGGACGATTATCAGTAAGGTGTCACAGGAATTGAATACCATAGATCAGGAGCTTACTCTGAAGCTCAAAGACCTGGAAAGTCTGATTGCAAACACGATCATCGTTGTGAGAATGGAAAGCAGAGATACTTCCAGCCTGGAAAGACTGAGTCTGAATGTCCCCTGGTATCGTGAGGCCCTTTTACGAGTAAATATCTCTCTTTACCGAGTCATCCAAAAACATCTTCGGATTGCTTCAAAGGAGGAAGAGGCCGGCAAAAGTATCCTGCAATTACTGGTATTACTGGATGAACTTGATGCAAAACTCCAATCATTGACAAGTTCTGAGCCAAATGTGAAGGAGTTTGGGCAACAGTTTATTGATACTGTGCGAAGTTATAAAGAAACCATTGCTGCTTTCTATAAGGAGCTAACAGCATTTCAACAACAGCTTGATGCGATGAACAATGCTCAACGAGCGGTGTTGACGGTATTAGAGGAAATAGATGCGCAGATCGTGGAAACAACAGGATATATCCAGGAAAATGCGACTGGAGTCATGCAATCCGCCAGAAGGCTCATCATCATATTATCAGGAGTGATCATGGTTGCGACAGTTTTCGGATGGTTAGGGATACGCTGGATGGTTAAACCGCTGTTGCATCTCTCTCGGGTCGCCGATCAACTGGCAGATGGTGATATAGAGTGTCATATTGCCGACGCCAGAGCGCGCGATGAGATTGGGACATTGTCGCGAGCATTTAGAAGGTTAATCCTGTATTTTCAAGAGATGGCCCAAACTGTTATCGAGATTTCGCAGGGAAATTTGGAGTTGGAGGTAATGGCCAAATCAAAGCAAGATGTGTTGCGAAATGGTTTTCAGCAAATGATTCTCTACCTTAAAGAAATGGGCAAATTCGCTACCCATGCGGCGCGGGGAGATCTCCGCCATCAGATTGTCTTACGTTCTCAAACCGACCAATTAGGAAATGCCTTTGTCCACATGAGGGAGGGACTGATCGCGTTGATTGCTGAAATTCGCTCAGGAGCAGACTATATTGCTTCGATCAGCTCACAAGTGCTGAGTACCTCTTTAAAGAATACGGAAATATTGGAACAAATCGCGCATACTGCCGAAGTCACGTCTTCAGCCATGCAGGAAGTCAGTGCGAGTGCTGGAGAGGTTCGGATGACGACAGAAGACTTAACGTCATCTGTTGAAGAGACCAGCGCTTCCATCAATCAGATGCTCGCTTCCATCACACACGTCGCTGAAAATTCCAGGAAACTTTCAGGATTCGCTGCCGATACTAGTGTAACGATGACTGCTATGGTCAATTCATTCGAAAAAATTGCTGACCAGGCCGAACATTCGAAAACCCTTGCCGAAACAACCACGCAGGATGTTGTCTTCGGACAAAAGTCCATGATGCAAATGATGATCCGGATGACCGCGATTTCAGAGGTGACAGAGGGCATTTCACAGATCATTTCGCAGTTGGAGAACCGCTCACGCGAAATCGGTACCATTCTTGACGTCATTAACGAAGTTGCCGACCAGACGTCTCTGCTCGCATTGAATGCTTCCATTATCGCTGCCCAGGCTGGGGTCCACGGACGAGGTTTTGCGGTTGTGGCGAATGAAATTAAAGAACTCGCTACTCGCGTCGCGACTTCTACGAAAAAAATCGCAGAGATTATCAAAAGCGTTCAGGGTGATTCAGCGGATGCTGCGAAGGCCATTGGGCAGGGGCAGCGCGAAGTCAAAAATGGGGTTATGATTGCCCGGCAAGCCGAGAAAGCCTTACAGAAAATCGAACAAAGTACGAAAAATTCTGCCGGTGTTGCGGCTGAAATTGCTATTTTAGTTCGCCAGCAAACTACCGCCAGTACTCAGGTTGCTGAATCGATCCATGATGTCGCAAATATGGTCAGCGAAATTACGCGAGCGACTCAGGAACAAGAAAAGAAGGTAGTGGTATCCTGTACATGATGCACGTTCCCTGAGCGAAGTCGAAGGGAACGCCTGCGTGCTCGTCTCGACTCCGCTCGGCGACCGGTCATCATGTACAAGGTAGCCACTACCGATTAAATTTATCACCAGCAAAGATATCGAACTGAAGTGGTTTATAGATAATCGCGTGACCTCCTCCCGCAAGGATGTCAGCGGAGTGGCGCCAGAGATCCTGAATGACAAATTTGCCAGCGTTTTGGCCTCGCAACTCCCTTACGGCAAGGTAGAACCTCAAATCCCACAATGGCCTGAAATCATGGATGTTTTCACCACATCGCTCCAGGAAGCGATTGTCGGAATGAAGACGCCTGAAGACGCCCTGGCTGAAGCTCACGAAAGAATCAATGCCATTCTGGCACGATAACATGTCACGCTAAACCTGCAAATTGGCTACTGGTAAAGGGGAGCAGGCGGCTCCCCTTGTTATAAGGCAGGACCGTTCAATTTTCCGTATTTTCATCATCTCGACTCCGCTCGATGACCGGAACACCGCACGTCGAGCGAAGTTGAGACGCTATTTCTGGCAAGAATTGAACAGCCTTGGCTATAAGGATAGTTCATCCAGAGACTTCAGCATGAAAATAAAAGACCGTTACATGTGGATTCCTTTCGTGCTTCCGGGGGTTTTGTTGTTGGTGTTGGTGCTGGGTTTTCCTGCTGTCACAAGCATTTTATACAGCTTCGAACCTGAAGGTGATCGCGGCAGCTATACCCTTGCCAACTACATCAATCTGCTGCAAGATCCCTTTTTTAAAACAACCTTCTGGAATACAGGGGTGTTCGTATTTTTCAGCGTCGCCAGCCATCTGGTTCTCGGATTGGCGGTTGCTCTGGTCTTAAACACGGCCCTGCCTGCCAAGCCGCTGTTTCGTATTATTGCCTTGCTTCCCTGGGTGGTTCCCGATGTAGTGGCCGGGATTATCTGGAAGTGGATGTACAATCCCCTTTACGGCGCGATCAATGATCTCCTTCTGAGAACCGGCCTTATTCATAACCCGGTCGAATGGCTGACAAAACCGCAATTGGCTTTGTTTAGCGTAATCCTTGTGAATCTCTGGCGCGGATTTCCTTTTGTCATGCTGATTCTGTTGGCAGGGCTGCAATCCATTCCCAACTACCTGTATGAGGCTGCCGCCATTGACGGAGCCTCGGCGCGGCAGAGCTTTTTTCACATCACCATCCCGGGTTTGCGGAAAATGCTCGTGGTGGCCTTAGCCCTGGATACCGTGTGGGAGGTGCGGCGATTCGGTCTGATCCAGGCCATGACGCAGGGTGGCCCCGGGGTATTGACCGAGGTGCTCTCTACCTATACGTACAAACAATATTTTAAATTTTTTCGATTTGAGTATGCCTCGGCGATCTCTGTCGTGATGACGCTTGTGCTGTTATTGGTGAGTCTCCCGTATATCTGGATGATCAGTCAGGAAGAATGAAAAAGGTATTTTGGAAAATTAGCGTATGGGGTTTCCTGCTCGTGGTCTGTTTTTATTGCCTGCTGCCCTTTGCCTGGATGTTTTCCACCTCGCTCAAAACCGAAACAGAGGCGTTCCGGATTCCCCCGACCTGGATTCCCCTTCAACCGACGATAGATAGCTATATCGGGATTTGGGTCAGAAAAAATTTCGGCGTCTATTTTTTCAATAGCACCGCCATCTCGCTGGCCACCGCTTTGCTTTCGACCTTTGTGGGCGGAATGGCCGGCTATGGGTTTTCCCGCTTTGTTTTCAAAGGCCGGCGTTTTCTGATCGGGTTCTTTTTAGCCACGCAAATGCTGCCCGGAGTATTGCTGGTTGGCCCCTATTTCAAAGTGCTCACCAAAATTGGTCTCTATGATACCCGCACCGGTCTGATTATCGCATTTCTGACTATTTGCTTGCCTTTCTCGACCTGGATGATGAAAGGGTTTATTGATAAGGTTCCGGTCGAACTTGATCAGTCGGCCATGATTGATGGGTGTTCCAGAATAGGAGTGTTTTTTAAAATTCTCGCGCCGGTCATTGCCCCTGGAATGGTCGCCACGATTCTTTTTGCGTTTCTGCTGGCTTGGGGCGATCTGCTCTGGGCGTTGTGTTTGACCACCAGTGAATCCATGATCACTGTGACCCTGGGTATTGCCAGAACCGTAGGAGAGTTCCGCATCATCTGGCCGATGCTCATGGCAGGTTCCCTGGTTGGAGGGATGCCGGCCATTATTCTCTACATCTTTTTACAGCGGCTTCTGGTGCAGGGGTTGACCGCCGGGGCTGTTAAGGAGTGAAAAAGGAGCGTTGTGATGGAATTTGAAGGTCAAGTCATCCTGGTGACAGGTGCAGGCAGAGGGATTGGAAAAGCTATTGCCTCAGCGTTTGCGCGGGAAAAAGCGCGCGTCGTTCTGAACGATCTCTGCTCGCAAGATGAATTAGACAAGGTTGCGGCTGAACTTTCCGAGTTTGAAGGACAATGTATGGCCATCCGGGCTGATGTGAGCCGCTCTGACCAGGTCAGAGAGATGATCGCCCGCATTGAGCGGACGTTTCAGCGACTCGATATTCTGGTGAATAACGCCGGAATCATCCGCCGGGGCACGATCGAGACCGTAACTGAGGAGGAATGGGATCTGGTGTTGCAAGTCAATCTAAAAGGCACGTTTAATTGCTGCAAGGCGGTCGTTGACATCATGAAACGCCAGCAAAGAGGCAAGATGATCAATGTATCCTCGGTGGCCGGGAAAATAGGAGATATTACCTCGGCTCCGGGGTATGGGTCGTCAAAAGCCGCAATTGACGCCCTGACTAAAACCTTAGCGCGGCAATTAGCTCAATATAATATCAACGTCAACGCCGTGGCGCCCCATGCCATTGCCACCGAAATGAGCGCGCAATGGTCAGAGAAAAAACGCCAGGCCATCATCGCCGCGATTCCGCTGCAGCGACTCGGAACACCTGAAGATGTGGCCGCCGCAGTTCTCTTTCTGGCCTCAGAAAAGGCCAATTTCATTACCGGCGAAATCCTGGATGTCAACGGTGGGTTTGTGATGGATTAGTATAACAAGCATAACTTGAAAGAACAGGAGTAATTACGGTTTCACCTGGCAACACTACAACGGATGAAAGAATGGAACGGATTATACGGTTCATTATCCGTTTAATTCTCAAATCCGTTGTAGTGATAATGCCGAAACGATGACTAACACCATATAACGATGATGCAAAATCTCAGTGCTCCTAAAATTGGCCGTTCCTTAGCAGCCTTCATTCCCATGATTCTTTTATCCCTGTTCGCTGCTATGCAAGCTGTCTCTCAAACCGATATGCAGATGAATATCGCCACAGCCATCACCGTCATCTATGTCTTGACCCTGTTTTTCCTCATCATTCATAAGAAAAAAACCGATACATACCGCAGTATGCTGTTCATTTCAATCGCGGTAGCGTTCCCCTTAGGTTTTACCCTGCGTGTATTCGAAGGACGGGGACGTTTTATGGTCTTAACGTTTGAGGATATGCTCATTCAGAACGCAGAATTCTGTCATATCGGGATTACGCAAAACATTCTTCCGCTGGTGTTGAGAAATGAAGTCTTTTTCCCGATTGAGGCGGGCGATGTCATCTTTACCTTGATGGTCGTCATCGGCCTGGGATTGATGATAGGAAGAGGGTGGTGCGCCTGGGGATGTTTTTGGGGCGGTTGGGAAGAAGGCTTCTCACAGATTCGAAAAAAAGCCGTGATCAAAAAAATTCCCCCGAAATTACGATTTCTGCCGTTCGCAGTATTGCTGGTTACTGCCCTTGTGTCAGCGCGTTTGTTCACGTCATTTTACTGCTTCTGGTTATGCCCGTTTAAAACGGTGAGCGAATTTGTTGAGATAAGAACAAATGTCGTCATGATCCAAACCATCCTCTTTCTGGCCCTTTTTCTTGGATTAGTCATCGTGTTGCCGATCCTCACCAAGAAAAGAACCCAATGTACGTTCCTGTGCCCGTTTGGCGCGTTTATGTCGTTGTTCCATAAGATCAATCCTTTTGAAATCAGGATAGATCCCGCAAAGTGCAATCATTGCCAGCATTGCATTCGTATCTGCCCGGTCCTGGCGATCACTCCCGAAACCTTAGAAAAGGGTACAACCACGATAAGCTGTATCCGCTGCGCCAGATGTATTGATACGTGCCCCACAGGAGCGATCTCTTATCATATTCGCGGGACGAAACTGTTTGTGAAGCCGGAGTTAAAGCGCATCCTCTTTCTGTATCCGGCCCTTTTTGCGGCTCTTTTTATCGGCGTGCCTGCAATTCAACAATGTCTGTATAGAATTGCGCTATTTCTTTCAACAGGAAGCTTTATCCGTTAATAGACTTAAGCCTTGACATCAAGTCAAGGCTCAAAGCGAAAGCAGGCTGAAGCCAGATAGAGGGCGCTTTAGCGTACTTCAGCTTTGAGCCTGGCGATTAATCGCCAGCTATGGAAAAAATAAAATCAATCCTTGGGTATAGTTGGGCGATAATGACCGTCCCCTTTGCGTTCGCAATCATGTTTTCTGCGCCAATAATTTATCAAACGCTTTTTGAAGCACGCGGACTGAAGGTTACCGACCGCATTTCCGGCGCTGAGGTCGTGCAGGTGATTGAAAGAAATGAGTATTCCATCTATCTGCACAAACCTGTGTTTGATGGATTCTTTCACGAAAGAAACTCCGGATTCGTGCAAGTTGATTTCATTGCTGAAACAGTGCTGCCGTTACAGATTGAAGAAGCAATTGATTATGATTTGGACAACGCGCCAGATTTCCATATTTCCATCAATACGCAGTCCAATGAATATTCATTGAAGGCTGCAACAGAAAACGTCAAACAGCTTGGTGCGGAAGAGGTGTATGTGTTGGAGAACAGGCGTACTATTCGAGTTGAAATTGAGCGATAACGACGGTGTCGCCCTTCTGAATTCACACACACGTGAGAGAAAGGAGTGCAAAGACGTCTTTGCCTATTTGCTGTAATACTTGACGAAATCGACTTATGTGGTATATTTGACGCTTGCAAGTGCCCGAAGTGTACTGGTGGAGGCCACCTTTGAGGTGGCCTCCACCTCATACGCACGTCAGATTTTTGAAAATAACCATTGACTTTCTTTTGTGCTCTAATGTAGAAGCGGTTTTTCAGATTTGAGGAGAAAGGGGGTGGTGGGGAGTGACTGTTGGTCGTAGTTCGTATGTCACATCAATCATCTAACATTTTCCAGGAGGATTTTATGAAACAATTTGGAGTGTTGATCATTGTGATGAGCGTTCTCTTGAGCGCAACGGCAATTTTTGCCCAGGACTTGTTTGAAATAGCAGTTTCGTTTCCGGGATCGGTCGAATTTTTTAGCGTCCAGAAGAAAGGTATGGATCAGGCGGCCGAGGAGTTTGGCGTGAAGCTGACCTATGGCGACGCAGAATGGGATGCCGGCAAACAATTGTCGCAAGTTGAAAATTTTGTGGCTAAAGGGATTGATTTGCTCCTACTCTGCACGGTGGATAATCAAGCCTTAATCCCGGCGGTTGATATTTGCAAAGAGGCCGGCGTGCCGTTAATGACCTTTACCAACGCCCTGGGACCGAATCCGGATGGTCAATTCGAGGGCGTGCTCTCCTTCATCGGCGTGAATGAAGTTGAATTAGGACGTTTATTGGGAAGAATGGCGGAAAAAATCCTGGACAACAAGGATGCGAATATTGTGTTAATCGAAGGAACTCCGGGCACGCCTCCTCAACGTATGAGAACCCAGGGATTTAAAGAGATCGTTGATGCGCATTCGAATTGGAAGATTGTCTATAGTCAGGCGATTCCGGGCTGGACCAAAGAAGGATCATTGGCGGCAATGGAAGCCTTTTTACAAACCGGACAGACGGTTGATCTGGTGGCAACCCATTGGCATGCAGCCGCAACGGCCGCAGCGACTGCGCTCGAAGAAGCCAATTATGAGGGAGATGTTGGTATTATCGGTCTGGAATTTACCAAAGAACTCATTCCTATTATCAAGGAAGGGAAAGTGGATATGACCACCGATTATTCAATTTCTGAATCTGGCTATAAAGCAGTGGAAACTGCGGTAAAATATCTCAAAGGAGAACAAGTTCCCTCGTTTGTCGAAATTACGCCGATAATCATTGATCAGAAGAATGTTGATGAACACGAACCGGAATTGTAGTATCCAGTGAACACTACAACGAATTGAAGAATTCAACGAATTGAAGCATTCAATAAAGAAATTCGTTCCATTCTTTAATTCGTTGTAGTGTTTTCGCATGTTTCACAGGCGATTTCTCAAATCCGAACGGTCACGAAATATTTCTATAATTACTTATGCACATTCATACACAACTTTTTTTAGGACATCAGGAACAACAAGAATTCTCAGCGCATGAGGTCAGACAAAAAATTCTCAACGCCAAAAAATTCGCGAATATTCAACGACTGATGATCTGGACTGATGATCGCCCGGAAACGTACCAACCCCTCGTTGCCTTGTGTCGCGAACATGAGATTCAACCCTATCTCTGGTTCCCGGTTCTGGCCGATATTCCGGGTTATCCCTCTCAAGAGCAGATGATGGTGTTGAATCATGAGCAGCAGCGAGGTTATGGACATCTCGGCCGTTGGGAAAAGCTTGGCGCAGGGGAAGAACAATTTCTTTTCCTGTGTCCCAATACACGCCCGGCGCTCGCTGATGTCTTTGAAATTTACAAAACCCTGGTTGGACAGGTTGATTTTGATGGCGTTTTTCTGGATCGTGTCCGTTACCCGTCGTGCGCCAATGGATTTGAATCGCTGTTTACTTGTTTTTGCGATGCTTGCCAGCAGCGATTTGCCGAACTCTACGACGAACCCCTCGATGAATATATACCCGGGATTCGGGTCTTGCTTGACCGATTACAGCAGTTTAACGATCACGATCTTGAGCAATGTATGCAGCTCGATGACTTGTGGGGTTGCGGTGATTTGGATCAGTTTTTTGTGTTTCGCGCTCACAACATTACCTGTGCGGTTAAAATATTTACAGAATATGCCGGTTTACAGGGAAAACAGATCGGTTTGGATCTCTTTACCCCGTCTCTGTCGCCTTTTGTGTCGCAAGATTACCGTTTACTCAGCGCATGCTGCGATTGGATCAAGCCCATGAGTTACTGTCATGCCATTGGCCCGGCCGGGGTACCGTTAGAGATTGCGTGCCTGCTCAGGGCATTACACAGTCTGTGTCCGAAGGTCAGTGACTCACAGCGTATCGCCTTTTGCGCGCGGATTCTGAATGTACCGCTGCCAGAAACCGAAGAATTGATTTTGCAACGCGGAATCCCCGAAACCTTTGTCGCGCACGAACTGGAAAAAATTCGTAGTTTTGCGCTGCCGGAAAAAATCGAAATTTATCCTGGCGTCGAAATGGTAAAACATCCGCATTTTGACTTGAATATTGATCAACAGATTTTAGAGAAGTATCTGGCAGCCATTGCGGGCAAGGTCGACGGATTTGTGGCTTCCTGGAACCTGCTGTATATTCCGGATGAACATTGGAAGCTCATGGAGCAATGAGTGAAAAAAGGAACAGCATGAAGATGACAGAACCGATTCTGCACATCGAAAATGTCAGTAAATCCTTTCCCGGCGTACAAGCGTTAGATCAGATCAATCTTGATATCCGGCAATCTGAGGTGCATGCCCTGCTCGGGGAAAATGGGGCCGGCAAATCAACCCTGGTCAAAATCATTGTCGGGGCCTACGCAAAAGATGCCGGACGGATCATTTTCAACGGCCAGCCCTGTGAATTTATCGCGCCTGCGCAAGCATATCAACGCGGAATGAGCATCATTTATCAGGAAACCAGCCTGATTCCTCAATTAACCGTGCTGGAAAATATCTTTCTCGGCATGGAATATACGCATTCATGTCTGGGAATAATCGACAACAAGCGCATTATAAGCGAATATGATGTGGTGTGTGAAAAATTCGGGTTTCATTTTCATCGCAATGTACTCGCACGCAATTTAAGTGTTGCCGAACAGAAAATGGTGGAAATCCTCAAAGCGATGGTGCATCAGGCGTCGTTCATTATTATGGATGAACCGACCGATTCGCTCACAGATACAGAAATCCGCCATCTGTTTGAGATTATTCGCGATCTGAAACATCATCAAATTACGGTGCTCTATATCACTCATTATTTGGAAGAAGTGTTTGAAATTGCCGACCGATTAACCGTGTTGCGGGATGGCAAAAAAGTTGATACCGTCAAAACTTCCGATGTCGAGATACGCGATATTGTACGCATGATGGTCGGACAGGAGTTGAGCAGAGCAGAGCATTCTGCCGGACGCCAGGAACATACTCCTGAAGTCATCCGGGTGGAACAATTCACGCGCAAACCCGCGTTTGCCAATATTTCATTTCAGGCTCATCAGGGAGAAATTCTGGGGATTACCGGCGTGATCGGCGCCGGAAAAAGCGAACTGGCTCGTGCGATTTTCGGCGCAGATCGTCGTGATAGCGGACAGGTCTATCTCGACGGCCGGCCCTGCGATATCCATTCACCCCAGGAAGCGGTCAGACATGGCATAGGTATGCTTCCGGAAGATCGCAAACGGTCAGGACTCCTGCTCAATCACGAGGTCTATAAAAATCTGACGATTGCGGCCCTGGATCGCTTTATCAAACACCAGATCCTGAGCAAAGTCAAGGAACTCAGCGCGACTGAAGACATGGTCAAGCAACTCGATATTAAAATCACAAGCCCCTATCAATCAGTGAAATACCTGAGCGGCGGTAATCAGCAAAAGATCGTGATTGGGAAATGGCTCACAGCGCGTCCTCGCATCTTGATTATGGATGAACCTACGCGGGGCATTGATGTCGGTTCCAAAAATGAAGTATATAAGATTATGAAACGATTGGCCGAGGCCAGCACTTGTATTCTCTTTATTTCTTCGGAAGTCCCGGAAATTATCGAAATTTCGGATCGGATTCTCATCATGAAAAAAGGACGAATAGCGTCTGAATATCGGCGCGGCGTGACGCAGAGAGAACTGATGCATGCAATTTTAGAAGGTGAGAAAGAGTAAAAATACCGATTTGACTGGCATAGAAACTGGGGTTTTAGGGAAATTTTAGCATACGCTTAGTATATATCGGAGGAAGACACTTGTGATACAAAAATTTTTTGCACAAGGTAACGGATTCTCGTTCAAAAAATATGGGATGATGATCGGGTTCATCATGATCAGCATCATTATTTCGCTGATTACGCCGAATTTCTTGACGGCTCGCAACATTCTTAATATGTTGCGTCAGAGTTCAATCGTGGGGATTATGGCGATTGGCAGTACCTTTGTGATTATCGGAGGAGGTTTTGATATTTCCGTCGGTTCGCTGCTGGCATTGACAGCCGCGATGTCGCTCGGTTTACAACAACATATCCCCTGGTATCTGGCTATCGTGGTTGTGCTTCTGGTTGGAGCCTTTGCCGGCCTGATCAATGGCATTTTGACGGCCAAAATCAAAATTGTGGCAATTATCACGACCCTGGGTACCATGACCATTTTGCGTGGAGCCACCTATTTATATACCGGCGGCTATCCGATTCTGGGCAGTTCTGAGTATTTCAAATTTATCGGGTCTGGGTACATTGGTTTTCTCCCCTTTCCGATTCTTCTGTTATTGCTTATGGTGATCTTCTGGCAATTTATCCTGCGTAAAACGAAATTAGGGCGTTATGCCTGTGCTATAGGAGGAAACAAAGAAGCGGCTCGCTTATCCGGCGTGCCGGTAGATTTTTATCATATCATGACCTTTGTGATTGGTGGTCTGATGGCAGCGATGTCTGGCATTATTTACGCCGCTCGTCTCAATTCCGCCACTCCCCTGGCCGGGCAGGGCTATGAACTGGATGCGATCGCCTCGACCGTGATCGGCGGAACCAGTGTGTCTGGAGGCGAAGGCAGTGTGATTGGCACGCTTATCGGCGTGTTATTGCTCAATGTGGTCAACAATATGTTCAACCTGCTTGGCATTCAGGTGCATATCCAGTACGTCGTGAAAGGCATCATTATTTTGGCTGTCGTCGGAGTAGATTCTTATTCGAAATTTAAAGAATAAGATCAAAAATGTTCTTATTCCCCTCATTACATGGCCTAATACGCTCCGAGCGCCAGAGTTGTAAGCATTTCTCGTACTGCGCGCCTATGCCAAACTCAATACGACCCCAAGGATGAGGAACGCAAGGAACACACTCTGAACAGAGTGGACAATGACACCCATCCAAGTGCTGCGGAAGTGCCAGCTCGGAAATGCGTAAAGGAAGACACTGGCGATGACAGACCCCGGAATACCCCAGGGCTGGTGAACGTGCCAGAAGCCATGGAGCACGCCGTTTGCTACCCAGTTCCACCTGCCGAAGACCCCCTCCATCTTGGGAAGCAACACTCCTCGAAAGAAAAACTCCTCTCCCAGGATCGTATTGAAGACAGCGAAAACCACAAACAAGCCAAAGAACCACCAGGCACCCACCAGCCCGTGCAGGATCTTTTCCGATTCAAAGATTGCGTTAAAGCTATAGCCGGAAGGCTCGGCAAGAAATAGGTGCTCCACTCATGACCTTCATTCTTCTCCTTGAGGAACGCTCCTGATGACTTCCCCTGGGGCATTGGGATACCTCATGCCCGTACCATCAGGACAACGGGATTCAGACTTCGCCAGTTGCCATCCTGGTTACTGAGGCTTTCCGTTGAATGTTGCATTGCATCGCTGAGCATTGGAATTCAGCCAATCCAGGTTTCACTATACGCATCAGCCCTTGCGGTCACGTCTTGCATCGCCTCCTTCTGCTCATGCCGCTTTCCCTGCCTGCTGTGTGTCCCCTTGACCTTTCGGCTCATTTCGGGTTAGCAGAGTGGGCTATGGGGAACTCTGGGAAGTTTCCCCATATTCTCTTATGGATCCGACGGGCATGGTCTCCCCCTGCGGCATGTACGAACAACTGCTGGGAAATATCCGCGCTTGCGGGTATGCTCTTCACCATATCTGGAAGTCGGATGACACACAAAAGCTACAGCGCGAGATTTGGCGGTATCAGTGTCCGCAATGCTGGACGCCATGTGAAGCCTACCAGAGCATTTTGGGCGATTTCTTGCAATTGCCGTAAAACAAAAGCGGTCACCGACAAAATCCTTCTGCCGATGACCGCCTCTGCTTGTTCCCCATGCGCTCTATTTGTCAAGAGGAACTATAAACGTATGGTTGTTTTGACTCTTTTGCGGCCTAATTCAGTTGGGAACCTTACACAAGCAGCTCCATAAAATTTGCCACTTGGATAGCGCCATGCTCCAAGACAGACGCCTTCACCCGGCTGTCCCCATAGAACAAAGTGATGCCGTCTCTTAACGCTGAGTAGCGTATCAGTATACCAGAACCATGTTCTGTCTATTGAGTAGAACCCGATCCATACAGGATGACGTGTTGTTCTGACATACCAACTCAGTATATAATGTTGTCTCCTCGCTTTCGCAGATGCCAAATCACTGCTATCACTCGATTCTGGTTCGCTTTCATCCGTTTCTATTTCGAGCGTGAGTGGATTCTCATCACCTCCATCCATGGCAAAGGGCATCCCCATTCCCGAATCATTAACAGGCAAGCCTGCAGCGTCACCCTCCTTGATCACGATCTCATCCGAACTTCCATCATCTGCCAGTAGATCTGGGCTTGTGGGGGAAACTTGATCGTCTTTCGAGCAACTCACCACGCCGACAAGAACGAATACTGCCAATGCTGCCAAACACCATTTTACCGACAGCCTCATTGTGACACCCTCCCCAAGCTGTAAACATTAGAAAATACATATATCATCCTGCGTTCTCTAAAAATACAGCCTCCATGATAAAAGTTATGAATCATTCAACCAACTCAACCGAACGTGTAATACAATAGACATTATTTCCAACAATGTCTATTTAAGAAATTAACATTTTTTTATGATTTGTCAAGGAGTTCTTCAGGTGTAATAAACAGGTGTTGACAAAATAAGATCGGTTGATTTAGATGCTTCGAACTTATCATGTTTTCTGAGGAAGAGGTGAGAGATGATCTGGTTTAAAAAAGAGGGAACTCAATTAAATATCCTGGGAATGTTTCTAAAAACCCATGTGGCAAGATCTCAATGATCTCTCGATTATGATAGTTTTGATCCCATTTCCGTTTCCCTTCTCCCCATTCAATCACCATTCGATCAATGAAATCCTCGAATAATTTTTGGACTTGTTGTGATACCGGGCGGACCATCACACGAAATCGTGATGAAGCCGAATGGGACCGGCAGCGGGACCCTGCCCGGACTCCAGAGGCGGTGATGGGCAAGGGGGGGGGGNGGGCGGGGCATCATTGCGGAGGGAAAATTTGCCGAAGCGGGGCGGATGGCCTGAAAACGACGCGCTCTGTGGAGCAACACATGGCCCTTATGCAGAGGACGGTGGGGCCTGTGTTCTCACTGTCAACCGCTTCTTGCGCTTACAGACGCAGGGGGGAGCACGTCGGGAGAGGTAGCGCTGTCCCCCTTGTCGTGGCCTTCAGGATGACCGATACGGGCGTCTTGTGGAGACATGCAGGGATTTCATTTCCAATAGGGGGGCGATGAGAGTGGAGAGGAGACATCATATGGAAGATGCGGCATGATGTCCTGCAAGATCGTGCATGTTTAAAAAAGAGAAAACACGGATAGGGGGAACCCTTGAGACTTTATCACAACTCCCTATAGTGATCCTAAATCATTTGTGCCATGTCACTTCGACTCCGCTCAGTGACCGGGCGGTTGTCGAGCGAAGTCGAGACACAATTTATTTAGGATGGCTATAGATTTTTCTTGTTACCGCGTAGCGGTTGTAGTATTGTAGCCCAAGAGTCATTATTCATTCATTCTACCGCGTAGCGGTTTAAGCTGAGATGTAACAGCGATGGGAGGTTTGGAGGGAATAAGCATGGAATGTACAACCTGGAGCGAGAAGGATTGGCAAACCTTACTCCATACCATTCGGCAAAAGAATTGTCTGCTGATGCTTGGCCCTGATGCAGCTCTTGAAAGCGATAATGACCGAGCGCGTCCGTTAACGGAAGTGTTGGCGCAGGAGTTGTCAGGTAAACTCAGGGCTGAGGTTCAGTCGCAGATTGATTGCGCCAACCTGGCGCAAGTGACGCAATATTACCGCCTGGAAGCCGGCCGGAATGATTTGGAGGCAGAAGTTGACGCCTTTTATGAACAACGGCGGGAGTTCAGCAGCGAACTGCACGAGCATCTGGCAGCGCTCCCCTTTTATTTTATCATCACATCCACTCCTGACCGGATGTTGTTCAATGCCCTTCAAAAAGCCAGGAAAGCTCCGATGATGGCCTATTATCATTTTCGCGGCGAAAATCCTGAGATGGTCCGGATGGGCACGGAAGAATCGCCGCTGATTTTTCAGTTGTACGGTTCGCTGGAACAACCTGCATCGCTGGTACTCACTGAGAATAATCTGCTCGACTTCCTGGCCGCTGTGATCGCCAAAGATCCGCCCCTTCCGCATAATGTGCTCAGTGAACTGCGCGACCGAAACAAGAGCCTGCTTTTTCTCGGATTCGGCTTCAAACACTGGTATTTACGTATTCTGCTGCACGTGTTACAGGGGCGCGACAAAGACAGCCGTTCGTTTGCCCTGGAACAATGTGTTCCCGGAAATGTTGATGAATTTCAGCGCACCATCCTGTTTTTCAGGATGAGCGACTATAAAATTACGGGTAGTGGTTAAATAGGAAGTGATGCCCGCTCGTTGAGCGAAGTCGAAACGAGCCGCTCACTGTTCCCTTCGACTTCGCTCAGGGAACGCATCACTTGCCATTTAACCACTACCAAAAACCCTGTGGTTTAAAAATTAGGGGAACTTGTGGAGGATTATATTTTGTGCGATCCACCCTATCAATACGATGCTGAAACTGAGATGGTCAATTTCATCGTATTTTTACGCAAAAGGCCCTGCGCAGAAAACGCCTCGGAAAAGAAGGCAGGCTGAAATCAGTTCCATGCAGGAATAATCAATTGACATCACTGAAACGTTCATGTTATAATTTTTGTTGACAGAGAAGTCGTGATATTTGTACGTATCTTTATTATCTGCGAAACACGCTGTAAAGCGATTGTCAACCGGATGGAGATGTTATGACGCACATAACCAGAAGACGGAACGCCCCCAATGTGAAAAAAGAAATCTGCCGGGTACGTTCAGTGTATGATGGAGATACCCTGACCGTGGAATGGGCGAAATCGTCCTGGCTGGGGTTCAAAACGGAAGTCCGTCCGGTCAAAGTGCGTCTGGCGTATATTGATACGCCGGAAATACGCTATAAACAGGCTGGCGCGTTGCAAGCCAGAGAGTTGTTGGAAAAATTGGTGCAAGGCAAACATGTTATTGTCGAGTACGAACAACTTCCGAGCGGAGGGGGCCGTCGGGACGATTATAACCGGATGTTAGCGGTTGTGCACTTACAACGTACATTTTTGCCGAATGTGAACATTAACCAACTGCTTCTGAAAAAGGGACTGGCGCGGCTCTATCACAAGCCGGATAACATCACTCCACACCATCTGAAAAAACTGATTCGCGCCGAACGGCATGCGAAACGTCGTCGTCTTGGCATCTGGAGAATGACCAGAGACCAGCAGAGCGTGAGTTCGTCAGATATTGTGCTGTATATTGTGTTAGGAATTATTGTCGGAATTGTGATTGGACTTGCTCTGTCGTAGTCCAATCGCCCTGAAAAAGGAATGAGAAACCATGCGAGATTCAAAAACCCTGATGCTGAATGCCTGGAAAGCCGGCACCGTAATCCCGGCCTTTAATATTCCGTATCTGCCCATGATGAAACCGGTCATGAAGGCGTTGCAAGACACGAATTGTTTTGGCCTGATTGCGGTGTCGCGGCCGGATTGGGAAAAATTCGAAGCCAAAAGCATTCGCGCTGTCTATGAAACCTATCTGGAAGTTAAAGATGAACGCGTCGCTCGCCTGCACCTTGACCATGTGCCTGTGATTGATGAAGATAACAAAGTGGTTGACTATGTGGCGATTTTGACCGAAGCTGTTGATCTCGGCTATGAATCGGTGATGATTGATAGTTCCCGTCTCTCCTTAGCCGATAATATCGCCGCGACGCAAAAGATTGTCAATATGGCGCATAAGAAGAACGTTCCGGTAGAAGCTGAATTGGGCGCGGTGATGGGACATGAAGACGGCCCGATGCCATCCTATGAAGAACTGTTTACTTCCGGCCTGGGCTTTACCGACCCGGATGAAGCCAAACGCTTTGTGGATGAAACCGATGTTGATTGGCTGTCGGTCGCAGTTGGCAGCGTACACGGCGCTTTATCCGCAGCCAAACGGGATCAAAAAAAGGTGGAAGCCCGTTTGAATATTGATCGCATCAAAGCGATTCAGGCCAAAATCGCCCGTCCGATGGTGCTGCACGGCGGATCCGGCATCAGAAAAGAATATTTGCTGGAAAGCTTTAAAAACGGCATTGCGAAAATCAATATCGGCACAGCGATCAGACAGGCGTATGAACAGGGGCTGAAAGAATCCTCCGCCAAAGCCTGCGACAATGTCTATCGGACGACGGTCGAATTGATCACCGATGAATTAGAAGTCGAAGGCTCTGCGCGGATCATTAATCCGTGATGAGAACAGCTAAAAACCGAGTTTTTTCAAAAAACTCGGTTTTTTTCTTTTTGTCCAGGAAAATCGTGATTCAACATCTGCTCTAACAAGGCCATGCGCACAAACACACCGTTGCGGGCCTGGCGAAAATAGGCTGCGTTGGGCAGGACGTCAACTTCGGGCGACACTTCATCTCGGCGCACCAGCGGATGCAGCACAATCACATCGGGTTTGGCGGTTTGCAGCAATTCCGGCGTAATGCAATAGTATTCCTGTTGCAGGCGTTGCACTGTCTGCGGGTCGGAAATGCGATGATGTTGCAGCATTACCATGTATATCACATCGAGTTCACCTAAGATGCTCTGAAGATCCGCGGTTTCCTCGAACATACTCCCGCGCTGACGCAGCACATCACGGACATCATCCGGTAAAGATAATTCCGGCGGCGACACGAGAGATAGACGCACATCATAGAACGCCAAACCTTTCGCAAGCGAGTGCATGACCCTGGCATGTTTGAGATCACCGATCAGTCCGATATGTAACCCTTCAATGCGTCCTTTTTCCTTCTGAATCGTATAGAGATCCAGCAAGGTCTGGGTTGGGTGCTCGTCGCAGCCGTTGCCGCCGTTGATGATCGGAACTGTGGCGCATTCAGCAGCCAGATCAAGGGCAGTTTCGGTCGGATGGCGCATCACGATAATATCGCCGAAAGAACTGACCACTTTAATCGTATCTTGTAAACTCTCGCCTTTTGAAATTGCCAGTCCGTTCGTTTCCGGCACAGGAAGTGCCTGCCCTCCTAAACGAAGTATAGCGGTTTCGAAACTCAGACGGGTGCGCGTGCTCGGCTCAAAAAACATCGGAATCAAAATTTTCCCGCGTAAAGCCTCGCGATTATAGTTCCCTTGTTCAATCTCGTGCGCCTGTGCAAACAAGGCAGTCATGTCAGCTTTTGATAATTGATTGATACGTAAGAGTGACATAGATTAGAAAAACCGAACACAACAACGGATTGAAGGAATCAACGGATGTGAGAAAGCAATCCGTTGATTCCTTCAATCCGTTGTTGTTCAATTGATCGAGGCAATGATTCATGCCGTGTTTCACATCAGCCTGACCAGAACAGTTTTTCAAACACTCGATTTTTTTACAAGTACTTTTTGAAAATCTCAGTTCTATCACGTCAATTGGTCGAAAGCGATGGTCTGCAAATCCCCTCGCAATTTTTCCCGATCCTCAGCAGATAACGGAAAATCCGGAAGACGCAGGGACCCGCAATCAAATCCCAGGAGGCGCATAACCTCAATCATTCCGCTCATAAAACGATATGTTTGCAGCGTCTCAGTCACTTTATTGGCCTTCTGCTGCCATTCCATGGCCTCAGCCAGTTTTCCTTGTTCGAAACAGGCATGAATGTTACGATACGCTCGGGGCATAAAATTCATTGTGGAACCGATGCTGCCTGTTGCGCCTGACATTCTGGCAAACAGACATTGTTCGTCCATGCCGGAGAAAATATACCAATTCTCCTGGCGCAGGTTCACAACTTGCTGAAATTCATACATATCCGGCCCGGTATATTTTGTGCCCATCACGTTTGGAAGAGTTACTAATAAGCTCTGCATCAGTTCGACAACTTTTGGAAAACCGAACAGATAGGGGAAAAATGGCAGGTGCGGCGCAGCGTTGGCGACCGCCTGAAAATATCCGACAATCTGCGGCATCTCTGCGTAATAGGGGGGAATAATACTGCTGATGCCTGAGGCTCCGATCTGAGCAGCATGGCGGGTCAAAATTAAAGCATCCTGAATAGACATGCTCCCCACATGCACAACAACCGGAACGCGCTCGCGCACCTGAGTCATTACCGTTTCCGCGATCAGTTGACGTTCAGCGACAGACATGGACAGTCCCTGCCCGGTTCTCCCGCAGACATAAAATCCATCAACCTGTTTGGAAAGCAGATATTCCACTAAATCTCGTACAACAGCAATATTTACTGTATTTTCATCAGTAAAAGGCGTCACTAACGCCGGCCATGTGCCACGAAACATTGTCATGATTTTTCTCAATGTAAATGTGCCCGGCACTTTTTCATTGTGTGCCCAAGTGCCGGGCACATCATGACTCCTTCTGTGTGTTCTCTATAATGAAGCGATTTCGGTAACTACAAGAATCACATATAAGAAAGAATATTCGGACATTTGCCGAATAACTGGGCTTTTCACCCATCAAAAGTGAAAAGAATCTGTTTGTAATCCCTTCATTCATAAGTAAATACAAATTTTTTGACTTTTGATGGACGGGAACTACTGTTATTCAGTCAATATCCCCAAATTTTTGCTTATTCTTAATTCTTGTAGTTACATAAAATCTGGGGTAAGCAAAATTTAGATCATGTATCTCATAAATAATATATCTTACATCTTATTTATTGTCTGGCAAATCCTGTCAAGCAAAACATGTAAAAAACAAAAAAATCTCCTTGACAAAAAATTTATAAATAATTGTAAGATGTAAGATATGTTATTTAAAAATACCCTTAAACTATCATATCAAAAATGGAGGTGAGAAGTGCCAGCAAAAAGAAAGCTGCTGTAAAAAAAGTCCGTCGTAACATGTGAGTATATGTCAAAATTGCGCGAATTTCAGTAATGAACGAAGGAGAGTATTATGAAAAAAACAAAATTGTTTGTCTGTGTGTGTCTGGTGCAGTTGATGGTAATTAGCCTTTTGGCGACAGGAGCGTTAGCCGCAGGCCCGATGAATAGTAATCCCCTGTCCGATGTGCGGGTACGTCAGGCCATCGCCTATGCGATTGATATGGATACTATTGTCGAGACGCTGCTGGAAGGCAAAGCGCTTGTAGCGGACAGCCAAACCCCGAACGGGGCCTGGAAAACCGAGGGATTGAATCCCTATGCCTACAATCCGGAAAAAGCCAAAGAACTGCTGGCGGCCGCCAATTGGGATCCGAATTACACGCTGGATGCGGTGGTGTACTATGGCGATCAGTTGACAGTGGATTTCATGACCGCAATCCAGGCTTATCTTGATGCGGTCGGCATAAAAATGAACTTCAGGAAACTGGAAGGCGATCTGGCGACGCAATTATGGACGGCTCCGGCAGATCCGATCAACGGACCTTCGGCCGTAGATTGGGATATTTGCTACGGTGCGGTGGCTGCAATGGCCATGCAAGAATTTTATCAGCGCTATCGAACCGGAGAAAAATCGAACTCGCACACGCCCGGTGACCCGGAATTGGACGCCTTAATTGACGCTATCAACGCCTCTGCTGATCCGACTGTGCAAAAAGCTGCGTTTGCCGAATTGCAGAAATATGAGAACGAGAATCTCTTTGCCATTCCGTTGTATTATCAACAGATGTTCATTTATGAAAGCGACCGACTGAACCTCAACGGCGGCAAATACGGCAATCCCCAGTACAATTACGATTGGAACATTGTGAATTGGACTGTCACGCCGGATAAGGATGGCAAACAGGTGCTCTACACGAATACGGCCCCGGTGGAATTTTTTGAAACGCCCTGGTTCAACCCCGGTATTTACATGGCTTCAAAAGTGGTTTTCGACCGCTTGCTGCTGGCCGACGAGACCATGACGCCCTCAAAAGGAAACTTAGCTTCCGAGTACAGCCTGAGTGAAGATGGACTTACTCTGATATTCACATTGAAAGATGGCCTGAAATGGCATGACGGCTCCGATCTGACCGCGGAGGATATTAAATGGAGTATCGAATATGCGCTCAAAGTTCCCGTCCTGCACCCCGTATTTGCCAAAACGTTCAAATCCCTGGAAGGCGCGCAAGCCTTTGCCGATGGGACGGCTGCTGCAATTACGGGAATTATGATTGACGGCAATAAAATCACCCTGAAATTCGCCCAATTGGATCCGAATGTCTTGTTGACCTTCTCGCAGTTTGCGCCACTGCCGAAAAAATATTTTACTGACATTGATCCGCTGCAATTCCAACAGGCGCCTTTCTGGCAGAAACCGATCGGCTCTGGTCCGTTCAAAATCAAAGAAGTGCAGATGAACGATTATACCGTGATGGTGCCGTTTGAAAACTATCATGGTGGTGTGGCCAAAATCGAAGAGATGATCCTGTATCCCAGCGGCGAGAATGACGCCAATGTCGTCAAAAATGCCGCGGCCGGCAAACTCGATTACGGCTATACCAAAAATGTGGGCGATGTCATGGCATTAGAAGAGATGGATCACATGCGCGTGATTGCCGTGGATATTCCCTATACGCGCTCGCTGTTTATCAATAAATTCCCGAAAAAGTAAGAATGCTCACGTTTCTGATAGCACTGTGCCTGTTGCCAGTCACGGTGCTATCTTCTGTTTTATCGCGGAATCATTTGAATTGCTTCGATGTCGTTCAACGTCCGGTTTTCCGTTCACCGAGCGAAGTCGAGGTGAGCATATGGAGCAGTTGAGTTCATACGCCGTCTCGACTTCGCTCGACGTCCGGTTTTCCGTTCACCAAACCTTGAGCACAAGGATGATCAAATGCTAGCCTATACCATCCGACGATTCCTGGCCCTGTTGCCGATGATGTTCGTCATCACGTTTCTCGTGTACTTAGGGTTAGAATTGACCCCCGGCGACGCTGTGTCGTATATGGTCAGCCCGGATGCGCTGGCGAATTTGTCCCCTGAGAAACTGGAAATTTTGCGCGAGTCGCTGGGATTGAATGATCCTTTTCCGGTGCGTTATCTCAAATGGCTGGGGGGCATTCTGCGCGGCGATTTCGGCTACAGTTTATCGAGCGGCGTGGCGATTAAGGACATCGTGTTTGATCGTTTGCCGGCAACGCTTGAATTATCGGCCATTGCGCTGCTTCTTTCAACCATTTTCGGCAGTATCCTGGGAATTCTCAGCGCTTTGCGCAAAGGCCGGCTCAGCGACAACATCCTGACGGTGCTCGGCATGGTCGGGGTCTCGATTCCGCAGTTCTTCTTTGGGCTGGTTGCGATTCTTGTCTTTGCCCTGACGCTGAAATGGCTGCCGGTCGGAGGGCGTCTGATGCCAGGCTACGTGACCTTTTGGGATCGTCTGCCGCATCTAATTCTGCCATCGCTGGTGATGGCGGCGACAATGACGGCCGGCGTGATGCGCTACGCCCGTTCCAGCATGTTAGACGCACTAAATAAAGAATATATCAAAACCGCGCGCAGTAAAGGGCTGCCCGAATGGCGCGTTAACCTCATTCATGGCTTTAGAGTCGCCTTAACCCCGGTGATTGTGCTGATCGGCTTTCGGCTGCCCACCTTAATCGGCGGGTCCGTCGTGATCGAGCGCGTGTTTCAATGGCCGGGCATTGGGAATGAATTTGTCTCCGCTGTCAGAGGGCAGAACTACCCGTTGGTCATGATGATTGCGCTTTTCTCGGTGTTTGCGGTGCTGATAGCGAGTTTTCTGATCGATCTCTTTACAGCCCTGCTCGATCCGCGCGTCAAACTGGAATAGCAGTTATTCAATTTAGCTCCGTAGGAGCGATATGTTCGTGGGAAACTACAAGGATTGAGTTTACAAGGGATTGAAAACCCGGTTTTGCAATGCATCTCAAATCCTTTGTAAATTCAATCCTTGTAGTTCCATGACGAGCACGGAAGATCCGGAACGTTTCTATAGATGAGCAGGAATTCCCTGGCGTAAACAAAAATATGGAAAACATGAGCGTCAAAAAGACACGCTTAGATCGGAAATTCGATAAAATTCTGGCGCAAGAAGAGGCCGGGCTGCTGCGCGATAAACAAAGCGCCAACCGCGCGCTGCGTAAGATGCTGAACAACCGTCTGGCAGTGGCCGGATTGGTTGTGTTTACGTTAATCGTGTTGTCTGCCATTTTTGCTCCCCTGATCTGCAAGTATGACCCGCAAGCCATTGATTTACGCATGATGTTGAAGCCGCCGTCAGCACAGCACATTTTCGGCACTGATAAAGTGGGGCGCGATGTGTTTGCCCGCGTCATTTACGGTGGGCGTGTCTCGATTTTAGTGGGGCTTGGCAGCGCGTTCGCAGCCGCGTTGGTCGGCGTTACGAGCGGCTGTTATGCGGGCTATCGCGGCGGCCGGTTAGACGCCATGCTGTTGCGCGTCTCGGAGATCTTCATGGCTTTCCCGCAGATCGTCCTGGTGCTGCTGCTGGTTTCCTTTGCCGGCCAGAGCCTGATGAATCTGATCATTATTTTCACCTTGACCGGCTGGGGGTCTATGTATCGCATGACGCGCGCTAAAATGCTCTCGCTGCGGGAAGAAGACTATGTTCAGGCTCTGTGCGCCTTTGGCGTGCATACCTTGAAAATTTGCTATAAGCATATTCTGCCCAACGCTCTCGGCCCGATTCTGGTCAATATCACCCTCAGCACCGCGATGTTTATTTTAGAGGAGGCCGCGTTGAGCTTTCTGGGACTGGGCGTGCCGTTACATATTCCGACCTGGGGCAATATTCTGAATGTCGCGCAAGACCTGCGGATTTTACAAAATAATTGGTGGGTCTGGCTGCCGGTAGGCGTCATGATTTCGCTGTTTGTGTTGAGCGTCAATTTCATCGGCGACGGACTGCGCGATTCGACGGATCCGACGCAGCAAGGATAACGAAGGAGTCACACACGCATAGAATCAAATACCCCGGACAGCCTTGTCCGGGGTATTCACAGACCGGACAGGGCTGTCCGGGGTACAGAAGTTGTTGGGGAACCTTTATGGAAAATGAGACTATTATCAGCGTCAAAGACCTGAAAGTCTTTTTCTACGCCAATCAGCGCTGTAATAAAGCGGTGAACGGCGTGTCCTTTCAGATCAAAAAGGGGCAGACGTTGGGCATTGTCGGTGAAAGCGGCTGCGGCAAAAGCGTGACCGCTTCCTCAATCATGCACTTGCTGCCATCCCTCTCGCGCATCGAATCGGGCGAAATCAGCTATTATACACCGGAAGGCGAAATCCGCATTGACCGCTTGCCCAAAAACGGTAAAAAGATGCGCACACTGCGGGGCGCAGAGATCGCCATGATTTTCCAGGACCCGATGACGGCCTTAAATCCGGTCTATAGCATCGGATTTCAAATTGCGGAAAATCTGATCTACCATCTGTCCATGAAGAAAAAACAATCGAAACAGCGTTCGATTGAAGCCTTGCGCGAGATGGGCATTCCCCTGCCGGAACAACGGGTAAACGAGTATCCCCATCAATATTCCGGCGGCATGCGTCAGCGCGCTATGATTGCGATGGCGATGGCCTGTCATCCCAAAGTGCTGATCGCCGACGAACCGACTACCGCTCTGGATGCGACGATTCAGGCGCAGATATTCGAACTGATCGAACAACTCAAACGCAACTATAACACTGCCGTGATGCTGATTACGCACGATATGGGGGTCATAACCGAATTGGCCGATGACGTCGCCGTGATGTATATGGGCAATATCGTGGAAAGCGGCACAGTAGAAGATGTGCTGCGCACCCCGGCGCATCCTTATACGCAAGCGCTGCTCAGTTCCATTCCGGTGCTTGGCCGGGGCAAACAGCAGGAAATCGAACCGATTCGCGGCTCAACCCCTGATCCGTATAATCGTCCGGAAGGCTGTCAGTTTCATCCCCGCTGCGACTATTTTTCCGAACGCTGTCTTGCCATGCCGTCTGAACACGCGATCAACGCGACGCACACAGTCAGGTGCTGGCATTATGAAAAGGTCTTGAACAATGGCAAAGGATAGAGAAATTATTTTAACCTTACGGGGCGTTAAAACCTATTTCCCCGTGCAAAAAGGGGTCTTCAAGCGAACCGTCGGCCATGTAAAAGCGGTTGACGGCGTAGATTTGGAGGTGTATCGCGGCGAAACGCTGGGGTTGGTCGGAGAAAGCGGATGCGGCAAGACTACCCTGGGGAAAGCCATCTTGCAATTGGTTAAGGCCACGCACGGCGAAATTATCTATCACAGCGCCGATGGGGAACGCGACCTGCGTAAACTCAGCGACGCCGAGATGAACGTGGTGCGCAAGCGCTTGCAGATCGTTTTTCAAGACCCGTATTCATCGCTGAATCCGGCATTCACCATCTTTGGCTCTCTGCAAGACCCGCTGAAGAAATACGGCGTCAGATCGAAAACAGAACGCCGCCGCATTATCGGCGATCTGCTGGAATCGGTCAATATGCGCCGCGAACAGATGGATTGCTATCCGCATGAGTTTTCCGGCGGTCAGCGCCAGCGCATCGGCATCGCCCGCGCTCTGAGTATCGAACCGGATTTGATCATCTGCGACGAAGCCGTGAGCGCGCTCGATGTTTCGATTCAGGCGCAGGTTTTAAAGCTGTTGAAAAAGATTAAGGCTGAGCGCAATTTGACCTACATTTTTATTACCCATGATCTCAGCGTAGTTGAGTACATCAGCGACAGAGTGGCGGTCATGTACCTGGGCAAAATTGTTGAACTGGCCGCGAGCGAAGACCTGTATGCGGACACGCTGCACCCTTATACCAAAGCCTTACTGTCGGCGATTCCGGTCGCTGACCTGGATCGCAAATCGAAACGCATTGTGCTCAAAGGCGACGTGCCCAGTCCGGTCAATCCGCCCGGCGGCTGCGCTTTTCACCCGCGATGCCCGCAAGCTCAGGAGATTTGCAGTACGCAAACGCCGCAGTTAAAAAAATATGTGCGACAGGGCAGGGAGCATTTTGCCTCCTGTCATTTTGTCGCAGAAAGTCAATGAAAGGTAGCTATGGCTAAACGACAAACTGTTTCAGAAGTGGTGCAACACTATATTCGCGATTATATCGTCGAAAATAAACTTCGTCCCGGCGACCAACTGCCGCCGGAAGGCGATATTGCTGAAACCCTCGAAGTGAGCCGGGTTTCGGTGCGGGAGTCGGTGAAAGTCCTGCAAGCGCTGGGGATTGTGGAAGTCCGGCATGGTAACGGCCTTTTTGTGCGCGGGTTAAACTTTGATGCGCTCCTTGAAATCCTCTCCTACAGCTTGTTATTCGATCAATCGTCGCTGAAAGAACTGTATCAGGTGCGCAAATTGTTTGAAACCGGGATGCTCCCGGAAGTGATCGAGCATATCCGGGAAGAGCACATTCAAACCTGCTACAAGCATTTACAGGACTGGGAGCAGAATATGACGCAGGGACGTCCCTTCCGCGACCAGGATCGGCTCTTCCATGTCACCCTTTGCCAGGCCATCGGAAATAATTTATTGGTGGAACTGGAGAATATTTTCTGGATTGCCTACCGCAACGCCGTCAATAAAACGTTTCCCGACATTGCGCAGCGAGCCTATCAGATCACGCTTGACAATCATTATAAGATTCTGGCGGCGGTCGAAGCCCGCAATGTCGAATTAGCCCAGCAACTCATGGCCGACCATTTTGAAGGCATCAAAGAACGTATCGAGATGAAGGTTGAAGAGGCTGCGGAATGAGTAAACAGCCGAAGATATTCAGTGCAACTACAGGAATGAAGAATAAGCAAGAATAGATTTCTATCATGTCCGAAATCGAATTCTTGTTTATTCTTCATTCCTGTAGTTGCATCGTGCCCGGGCGAACGCACACTCATGTCTCCTCTGAAACTACAAGGATGACTCATAAACAAGGATGTGTGATCCCTGGTTATGTGAAATCCTTGTAGTTTCATGAAGCCGGGCGAATAAATCCGTTCATGTTCACTCCTTTGAAAATACCCGTACCAACGAACAGCCCTGTTCGTCGCTCTGCCTGAGTTTCCTTTCACCAACACCCCGTCTTTTTTCTTGACAAAAAGGAAAAAACTTCTGAGAAATTTCTTATGCCATAATGACTGGATTGAAAACAAGAGAGACAAGAACTCTGAATGACTCGTAGGCTCAGGAACAGAGCACACAAGCACGAATGATGTCATCATGGTAACTCATGTTAAACAGTGGTTTTTTACCGCGTAGCGGTTGAAGTATTGTAGCAGCCGCGTCATCCTCGAAATCTCCTACCGCGTAGCGGTTGCAGAAACAGCATTGTTCAACCCCTACGGAGTATGTCGCCTCCAGCGGCCGGGGATCCTACAATACTTCAACCGCTACGCGGTAAAGAAACAGGGCTGCGTAACATGAGTTAAAAGGAAAAACTTCTTTAATTGACGGCCAGTTTGCTGGTACTGGATATTTTTTGAAACCAATTGCTTCAACCCAGATAGCTGGTGAAACATCTGGCGAAAAACGGTTACACTTTCTTATGAATATCATAAGTGCAATAGGAAAGTTTTTTGGATTTTAGTAGTGGAGGAGTGGTCTGTGGTATCGCTCTTTGTGAAAGGCGCATATCTCCTGGGGAAAAGCCGCAGCACTGCTCCATATCCCGCGGATAGGCGTTCTCGCATTGACAATGAGGATTGGAACAATGGTTGAGCAAGGTGAGTTGATGAAAACACACAGCAAATCGCGCATGAATCGCCGCGACAAACGGATTTTGGGGCAATTTGCTACATTAGTCCGGCAGCACTTCCCTGAGGCCCGGATTTGGGCGTTTGGGTCACGAGTGAACGGCAGCGCGACAGAAGAATCGGATTTGGATATCTGCGTGGTGGTTCATGCGAAAGATGAGACAATCAAACGGCACATTCGAGACGTCTCCTGGCAAGTCGGATTCGATCATGATCGGTTGATTTCAACGATTATCTATTCTGACGAGGAGTTCGAGCGTGGGCCCTGTTTGTTCAGTCCTATCGTCAAAACCATTTTGCGCGAAGGAGTCGCCGCATGAAACCGGAAATCAGAGCATTAGTCACCTATCGGCTTGAGCAAGCGGATGAAGCGCTGGAAGCCGCGCACATTCTGATCGAACACGGGCAATATCGTTCAGCAGTCAATCGGGCGTATTATGCTATGTTTTATAGCGTCCTCTCGCTGTTAGTCGTCTCAGATTCTCAGACATCCAAGCATTCCGGGGCAATTTCACTGTTTGATCGGGATTTCGTGAAAACCGGCACGTTTGATAAAGCCTTCTCGCGCTGGCTGCACGAAGCCTTTGAACTCCGGCAGGAATCCGATTATCAGGAATTAGTCGGCGTGTCAGGCGCACAGGCGCAAGATGTTCTGGAACACGCCCGGCTGTTCGTGGCGGCGTGAAAACGCAAATCACTTCCCAGCTTTCAGCAGCAGGGACTGGAGAAGACGCTCAATAAAAGCAAACTTGTTTTGGAAACTCGCAGACGTATTTCCGATGTAACATAGTCAACAGAAGCATTCGAACGCGGACCCTGTTCGCAAAGTCTCTGGCGATCAATCGCCAGGCTCAAAGCAGAAGGACGCTGAAGCGCCCTGGAAAATTCAGCGGCGGGTTTCAGCCTGCTTCGGCTTTGAAACAGGTCATTGATGGCCGGAATGACCCAAATTCATTCAGCATTTACCATTCACGTTATTCCCTTTCCCTCCTCGGCAAAATAAATATTTTTGGATATTTTGCTTGACAAATCTTATATAAGTTATCTTACATCTTACGTAATATAAAAGACGCGCTATTCACCGTTTACCCCAAAGAAATTGTTATGAGCGGGCGCTCGGCCGGCATGATGAAACTACAAGAATGGCATATAAGAAAGAATACATGTCTGTCATGCATGGCATCGAATTCTTGCTTATTCCTTAATTCCTGTAGCTTCAAAGGAGATGATGTCTGCGCAAAATTGTCGAGATGAGTAAAAGCTTGAAAAACAATTATTATCACATCTTATTGGAAGGAGAGCAATTATGAAAAGAATCATGACGCTGTTGGTTTTGGTATTGGTCTTTCTGCCGCTTTATGCCCTTCATGCAGAAGACCCCGTCGAAATCGTGATCTACAATAATTCCGGGGCCATGAGCGCGGCTCAGGGCGGCGCGGCGAGCGATCCGAAACATGTCGAATTCATCCATGACTATATTTTGAAACGAACCGGGGTTTCCGTCAAGGTTATTCCCCCTGTAATCGGCAATGAAGAAGAAAAGCTGAACGCCATGCTGGCCGGCGGCGTGCAGGTGGATGCCTTTTGGGGTAATTGGGATAAATATTACGGCAAAGGCGTAATCATCCCGCTGAATGATTTAATGCCAAAGTACGGCCCCAGTATTCTGCCCAAGTGGCCGCAAGAATCAATTAAGGCCATGACCGACAAAGACGGCAATTTATGGGGTATTCCGCGCGTTACGCCGACCATTGCGACCAATCCCTGGGTCAGAACTGATTGGGCTGAAAAATTAGGCGTCAAATTCCCAGAAACCATTGATGAACTGGAAACCTATTTGGAAGCCTGTTCGCAGAACAAAGACAAACTAGCGGGGGATGATACCATTATTCTGTTAGCCGAAATTCAAGGCAAACATAATTCACAAGGCATCTTCCAAACCTTTGTCGGCGGATTCACTGAATATGGTTTTTCGAATTGGCCGGATGAAGGCAAGATTAAGCCGTATTTTCTCCAGGAGGGCTACCTTGATTTTCTCACCACCATGAACCGCTGGTACAGCAAAGGCTATATGTATCCCGAATTTGCGTCGCTCAGTCGCGAAAAAGTGCGGGAATTGGTGAAAACAGGACATGTGGCCGCCACCGCCACCTGGTACTCCAACGTCGCCAATGTTCACTGGGATATGAATCAGGTCGCGCCGGAAGCGAATTTTGAGATGATCCCGCTCGGTATCGAGGGTCCAAAAGGCAAAGCTGAAACTGTGCGGCCGGCTACCACTCAGGGGATGATGATTTCGGCTCAAAGCAAACATCCTGAAGCGGTTGTGAAAGTGATGGAATTGTTATATTCTTCACCGGAAGCTTATGCCACTAGTTCAAAAGGCCCTGAAGGAGTTAACTGGGAGTGGACCGATAAAGAGAAAGGACTCTTTAAACTCCTGACCGAGCAGCTTAACTATGTCAGAGAGTTTGATTTTGCCGTCGGACTGCCGGTTCAGGCGACGGCCGGGGTTGATAATGCGATGTTCTTAAAGGAAAATGAAGTGTGGGGATTGGCCGGAAAAGGAAAACGTCCGCCGATGGGATTGGACTTCTCACGCGGCAAAATGCCCTATGACGCTGGCGTGATTTACGACGTGAACGAATTGGCTGAAAAAATCCCGACCTATAACGATCTGGTCAGAGTGATTGAAGAAGAACAGATCAAGTTCATCACTGGCGACCGCCCGCTTTCTGAATGGAACGACTTTCTTCAAGAACTGAATGACCTGGATCTGGCGACCTGGATTGATGTACACACGGAAATCTACAACCGCAATCAGTAAGCCGATCATTCTCGATTGAAGGCACTCAAGAAGGGCATAATGTGATCTTTCAATAATCCACCCCCCATCCCTCCCAGGAGAGGAATTCGTGCATCGGCACGGAGACCTATTCCCTCCTGGGAGGCAGGACTGTGAAGTTCTACCCCCTCAGTCCCCCGCAAGCAGGGGATGTCATTCGTTTCCCCCCGCTTGCGGGGGGAACAAAAGGGGGGTGACAGGTTCTCTCCGCAAGAACTTAACGGCTCTGCTCCTGTGAGGGATGAAAGGTGGGTTTCACAAGTCAATTCTATACCCTTTGGAGATATCGCTATGAAACTGTTCTCCTCATCGCGGCGCAATGAAGTGCTGGTACTCTACGCCTTAATGCTCCCCGGCTTGCTCTATTTTCTTCTTTTTCGCATCATTCCATTGTTAGGAACACTGGTGGCCTTTAAGGATGTCGCGCCTTTTCAGGGGTTAGAAGCCATCATCACCGCCCCCTGGGTAGGGTTCAAACATTTCCAAAAATTTATGAGTTCGCACTTTTTTTGGAATATTTTAGGAAATACCTTTATTTTAGCCGGACTGCGTATGATTTTCGAGTTTGGGCTGCCGATTGTGCTGGCGCTCTTAATCAATGAAGTAATCAATGTCTATTTCAAAAAAAGTGTGCAAACCATCTCCTACATGCCCTATTTCATATCTAATGTGGTGTTAGCGGGCATGGTCTTCAATCTGCTGTCGCTGCACGGCGGGTTAGTTCCGGAAGTGATCCGGTTTTTCGGCGGGCAGCCGGAATATTATGTCGGCAAAGCCAGCACCTTTCGGATCGTCCTGGTAGCAGCGATTGTGTGGAAAAATGTCGGATGGGGTTCGATTATTTATCTGGCCGCGTTATCCGGCATCGATCCGGAACTCTACGAAGCGGCGGAACTGGACGGCGCGAATCGCTGGCAGCAGACCATTCATATTACCCTGCCCGGCATTAGTTTTGCGATTGCCATCATGTTTTTGTTACGCATCTCGGTGGTGCTGAATCAGGGCTACGAGGAAACTTTGCTGCTGTACAGCCCGCCGGTGTATAAAGTTGCCGATATTATTGATACGTATGTGTTCAGAATCGGTCTGCAGCAACTCAATTATTCGTTTGCCGCTGCGGTCGGTTTATTCAAATCCTTCCTCGCCCTGGGGCTGGTCTGGGGGTCGAATTGGGTGACGAAAAAATTAGGACACGAAAGTTTATATTCGTAAATTTAGAGGAGGCCGCATCTATGAGTACGATACTTCAGTCAAAAGGGGAACGAACCTTCAGAATGTTCAATGCTATTCTGTTGACGGTCATTTCCGCGCTGTTTCTGCTTCCGTTTTTAACCGTGTTAACCACATCGTTCGTCTCCAGCCAGGAATATACTCAACGCGGGCCGTTTATTCTATTTCCGCAGCATTTCGACTTTGGCGCGTATAAAATGCTGCTGTTCCAGGGGATGGCTGTGCTAAACGCCTATAAAATCACCCTCATGCGCACGGTCATCGGTACCTTTTTGCAATTGATGGTCACGGCGCTGCTGGCGTATGGCCTGTCTAAGACCGACCTGCCCGGGCGGCGTCTGATTATCACGCTCCTCGTGTTCGTGATTGTGTTTCCGGTACAGATTATTCCACTGTTCCTGCTGAACAAGAGTCTCGGCCTCATTGACTCGTTTTGGTCCCTGATTTTCCCGCGCCTGGTGAATACGCAATATGTGTTCATCATGATGGCGTTTTTCCGGCAAATTCCGCCCAGCCTGGAAGAATCGGCCAAAATTGACGGCGCCAATTATCTCCAAATTTTCTTTAAAATTATTCTACCCCTAAGTCTGGCGTCGTTTGCGACAATCGGGTTATTTTATGCGGTCTGGCAGTGGAACGATTGGTTTGACGCGGCGATGTTCATTATTGATGCAGCCAAGCTCCCGGTTCAAAATCTGATGCGCACCGTTGTGCTGTCCTCGACAATGGCGGAAGTGATGACGCCGGGACAATTGCCCCCGCCGGGCGAAGCCATTAAAGGGGCGATGATTATTATTTCCACCCTGCCGATTCTAATGATCTATCCCTTTGTGCAAAAATATTTTGTCAAAGGATTTATGATCGGTTCCGTGAAAGGCTAGGCAGGAACGCCGGAAGTCGCAAGGAGAAGACCTATGAATCTTACATCAAAAGAGTGTGTCCAAAAAACCATTAATCACCAGGAGCCGGATAGGGTTCCCGTTTACATCAACGCTGACCAGCCGGTAGTCCAGCACTTAAAACGCGCATTGAATGTGACCACAACCCGCGAATTGCTGCGCGCGTTGCATGTGGATATTTTCGATATGCGCGGAATAGATATTCGCGGCGACAGCAGCGTGATGCCGAAATATATCGGCCCGAAAGACACGAGCATCCCCGGCGATTGGAGCGGCAATATCACCGAACTGTGGGGCATCAAAGAAATTGTGGTGCAGACAGAGAGCGGCCCGACAATCACCCAGGTTGAATACCCACTGGCAGAAGCCAGCAGCCTTGAAGAACTCGAACGTTATTGCTGGCCTGACCCTGATTGGTTCGATTATTCTGATCTGCGTGAACGCCTGCAAGAATGGACGGAATTCGCAATTTTGTGCAGCGGCTGCTCGGTGTTCCAGCATCCGACTTTTGTGCGCGGCATGGACAAGTTGATGCTGGATATGGCGACCAATCCGGCAATGGCGGATTTTGTATTTGATAAGTTTACGGATTTTTACTATGAATTCTATCGCCGCATCTTCCAACAGGCCGGGGATCTGATTGACATTTTTGCGCTGGCCGATGACCTGGGCATGCAGAACACGCTGTTGATCAGTCCGCGCATGTTCGAAAAATTTGTCGCGCCCCGCTTACAAAAGATGGCAGAGCTTGCCCATCAATATGGCATCAAACTCCTGCTCCATTCCGACGGCAACATTTACAAAATTATCCCGCGCCTGATCGAGCTTGGCGTTGACATTTTGGATCCGATTCAGCCGGAAGCCATGGACCCGTTGCAGATCAAGGCCGAATTTGGCGACCGCTTATGTCTGCGCGGCGGCATCAGCGCGCAGCAGATTTTGACGCGCGGAACAATTGACGATGTTGTGATCGAAACAAAGAGGATCCTCGATCACTTAGCCCCGGGCGGCGGCTATATTTTAGCCCCGGGCCATCCGGTGCTGACCGTTGATATGCCGACCGAAAACATCATCGCCCTGTATGCAACTGCGTTTACATGCGGCCGTCACGTTAAATAATTATCGCTTCAGGCGCTTGAACCTCTCATGATAAGAGGTTTTTTGCTATTTCAATGGCTTCTTGCGGGGTTTTCACCAGGATCAACTGCGCTCGTTCAGTTTCGTCAAACAGATTGCTGACATCAAAATCCATCAGAATCACGGATTTTCCGGCTTTGACCGCCAGCGCGACTTCGGAAAGCGTGCCGGCGCTGCCGCGACAGGCGATAATCACATCACTGGTGAGCACATTGATATTGTTGCGTCCGCTGCCTAAATCGGTTAAAATGGGAATGTCAATGTAGTTAGAAACATTGCGCAAATCCGGGTCGGGCAGAATGCCAACTGTTAACCCTCCGGCTTCTTTGGCCCCACGCGCCGAGGCATCCATCACGCCGCAATTGCGCCCGCCGTTCAGCAAAATCCAGCCTTCCTGGGCAATCAATTTGCCAAGCTGATACGCATATTCGACGGCAGAGTCCGCCGCATTATTCCCCGCGCCCATGACGCCGACAATCGGGCGTCTTTGATGTAATTTTTTCATATAGTGATTACATGAGTTCTGTCTCGACTTCGCTCGACAACCGTTCAGTGTCCGGCGGTTGTCGAGCGAAGTCGAGACACAACTCATTACCGTACAAACATCCGTTGATACCCGTAAATCAGAAGCGTTGTGACGACAGTTAACATCACAGAAAGCGCGTTCGCCAGCGAGAGATTATAACTGACATCAGATACCTGGGTATAAATCAGAAGCGGCAGAATATTGACACCGGTTCCGACAAGCGCGAAGGCTGTGCCAAACGCGCCCATCGCTACTGCAAAGAGCAAAGCGGAACCAGCCAGCAGAGATGGGCCAATCGCCGGAATGATGACTTTAGAGAGAATCCGTCCCCAACCCGCGCCCAGGCTTTCGGCCGCTTCGATCAGTGACCAATCCAGATTGGTCCAGGCCGCCATCATGGTCAGTATCATCCGGGGAATCAAAAAATATAAATACGCCAACACAAGACCTTTCCAGGTGTAGAGATAAGCCGAAAGGTTTGCAGGATCTTGCTGCAACACCTTTGCCAGCAGTAAAGTAAACGTCCCGCTGCTTCCGAAGGTAATAATGAACGCATACGCAATCACTAAGCCTGAAAACGACAACGGTACTGAAACCAATGACAGAAGCACATTTTTTCCTCGTTCTCCGAGTCGGAAAATCAGATAAGAGAGGATGCCTCCGCTTATCACTCCGAGGAGCGTCGTTGTCAGCGCCAAAACGAAGCTGTTTTTGAGCGCATTCACGTTTACCGATTCAAAGAGCGTTTCAGCATAGTAGCGCAGAGTAAACCCTTCTCCCTCCACATAAAAGCTTCCGAGAAACACCATTAACAACGGGAAGACAAAAAAGAAGAGCAAGAGCAGGATCAACGGAAGTAACAGCCAATAGGTTGTGTGTGCTGCGTATTTTTTCATGAATATTTCTCTGGATGATGTACCGAGAAACTCCAGTTTCACGGGCGCGAAATAATAATTTCGTGCTACATTAGGAGCGGGAAGTTCCCGCTCCGTTGCATAAACTTATTGTCCTCCAAGCACCATATCGCCCCACATTTTTTTGACTTCTTCCAGCTTTTCCTTAGCCACGATCCAATCCACATCATGCGCTGCTTGATAGGCTTCGGCCGGGAGTAATTTCTCAGCGACTTCGGCCGGCAACTCGACGCCGGGCACGGCGGGCCTGACAAAGCCTTCGGCAAAAATTTTCTGACCTTCATTCGACATGATAAAAGAAAGCCAGAGTTTGCCGGCATTCGGATGAGGAGCGCCTTTGACAAGGCTGATGACATAAGGAACTGTCACAGTGCCTTCACTGGGGATAATCACGGTCGCATCGGCTTCGCCGACATATTTCGCTTTATAACCGTTAAAGTCATACGTAATCCAGATCGGGATTTCTCCTTTGAGAAACTTTGCATAGGGCACTGTGGCTTCATAGCGTTTGATATTGCCAGACTGATGGAGCTTTGCTAAGAATTCAATGCCGGGTTTCGGATTATTTTCATCCCCACCCATGGCATAGGCGGCCGCCTGCGTAATAGCATGACCAACCCCGGTCGTTCTCGGATCGAGATAGACAATACAACCTTTATATTCCGGTTTGAGCAGATCACTCCAGGTGGCAGGATGATTCTTCACCAGCTTATTGTTCACGACAATGGCTACAGTTCCGACATGGATCGTGAACCAATGTCCCTCAGGGTCTTTCAATTTTTCAGAGAGCTTGTCGAAATTCGGCGGCAAAAACCCCTCAGTAACTCCTTTTTCCTTGGCAATCGGGCCATACGTCACGCTGTAATAGGCGGTATCAGCCTGCGGACGGCGTTGTTCTTTTTCCAGACGCGCCACGGTCACGCCGCTTCCCAGATCATTATACACGATACTCATGTCCTGATACCGTTCTTCAAAGGCTTTAAAGGCCCCAACCCAATTAGCCCAGCCTGGGCCGGTATCGTAACTGATGACTAACCCCTCTTCCAACGCTTTCTGGTATAATTCCGTCTCCCCCGGAAACAATTCCGGATCGAATCCATAGGTCAATGATGCCATTGTCAGCATCATAACAAGAGCAAACAGAAAAAACACCTGCTTTTTCATAGGTCATTTCCTCCTTGTACTTTTATCAGATCGTTGAACATTATGATGACAATACCCATACGTCTTCTCGATGAAAATATAAGGAAACCGTCTCACCTCCTTTGACATGATATTGCGCCAATTCCGGGACATCCACAAAGAGCGTGACGCCCTGCACATTGACTGCCAATCGGATCATCGGCCCAAAAAATACTTTGCCTTCTACATGGCCTGTCAACAGATTCCTTTTCGATCCGTCCAATTCACTAATGTCACGTTCAGTAACAAGCGTAATTTTTTCGGGACGAATAACCACTTGAACCGTTGCAGTATTTTGCTGAAAAGCAGGAGTACAAAGTGTTATTCCATTCCAGGAGATTTCTCCTTGTTCTTGTGAAATGACGTTTGCCGTGAGAATATTCGAAATTCCGATGAATGAAGCCACAAATTGGTTTGCAGGCTGCTTATAGATAGTTTCAGGCGCGCCAACTTGCTGAATGATGCCTTTCTCCATCACAACCACTCGATCTGAGATCGAAAGGGCTTCTTCCTGATCATGCGTCACATAGATTGTCGTGATGCCTGCTTGCTGTTGAATGCGCTTAATTTCGTAGCGTAACATCAAGCGAACTTTGGCATCCAGCGCGCTCAACGGCTCATCGAGCAGCAGGATTTTGGGTGAAATCGCTAACGCTCTGGCAAGCGCGACGCGCTGCTGCTGGCCGCCGCTCAATTCACGCGGACGGGCCGCTTCTTTACCCTCAAGTTTCACCAGGCGGATAAGCTCAGAGACTTTTTGGGCGATTTCGCTTGCCGGAATTTTTCGGGCCTGAAGTCCAAAAGCAATATTGTCAGCCACATTAAGATTCGGAAATAAGGCGTAATTTTGAAAGACGATACCGACGTTGCGTTTCTTTGGAGCAACTTGGTTCACAACATCCTGGCCGAAAAGGATATTGCCCTTATCAGGCTGGATGAAGCCAGCAATTAACCGCAGGGAAGTCGTTTTTCCACATCCGCTCGGCCCAACAATTGATAAAAATTCCCCATCCTGGATCGCCAGCGAGAGATCCTGAACCGCCTGCACGTTTCCAAAATGTTTGCTGATATGGTCAAGAGTGACTTGCATACTTACATTCCCAATTCTTCGCGTTTTATCCCCATGAATTTCATTAAAAGAGTCAAGCCCCACAATGAAAGCACTGCTGCCACAAGCAGAACCGATGTAGCAGAGCAGGCAAATCCGGTTGAAAAATAAAAGGCCTGGTATAAGGCGACCGGATACGTTTGAGTTAATGAACCACTTAACAACACAGCCAATTGGAATTCTCCAAGCGAAATGGCGAAGGTCATCAGCGCACCCGCGATAATGCCGGGAAAGAGGTTGGGAAGAAGCACCTGACGAGTTTTGAACCATGCGCCGGCCCCCAGGCTTTCTGCGGCTTCATTGAGCTTTTCCCATTCAATCAGATGCAGGTTCGCCATAATCGGTTTGATCATAAACGGCAGGGTAAACACACAATGGGCGGCTAATAAAATCTGCCAGGTGCCAACCAGGGAAAAAGACGGCCAGTTATACGCCTGAATCAGACCCATTCCCATGACCAGAGGCGGAACGGCAATCGGCAGAATAATCACACTATCGAAAAAACGCTGCAACATCTTGCTGTGGGACATATAAATCGCATACACAGCCGGAATCCCGATCAGCAGATTCATGGCGACCGTCATGGCGGCGATGAATAAACTCATCCACAGGGCGCGTGTGAACATCACATTCGAGAACACTTCCTGAAACCATTCGAGCGTCACGCCCTCCGGAAAGGGTGTTCCAAACCATTTTTTTCCAAAGGAGCCGATGATAATCAGCGCCATAGGCAGGAGCAGGTAGATGATAAACATTCCAAGCAGAAGATATTTCAGTAATCCTCGAAAATTGAACATGGCAGTATTCTTTCATAAAATCTCGAAGATCAGCGGTGAACATCCATCAAAAGGACAATCCGTTTTAGGGTCAATTGTCAAGTTTTATTTCACGTACATCTCAGAAGACGGCATGGTTTTCATTGAATCGTCAATTAGAAACGGAGGCGTATCGTGAGTATCAGAACAAAATGGGACGATTCTTTCCGAGATTGCGATAATGGGGTGATCGTAAGCGATGGGATTGATATTCGTCACCTAAACCTGGATAAAAAAACCTTTTAACACTGCTCAATTTTAAATTGCTTAACTGGGTCTTTAGACGGGCAGAGACTCCCGGAGCCTATCAGACTCCTGGAGTCTCTGCCCGTCATCTGTGAAGTTTCCATCCTAAAAATACGACGAGATGCTCACATACACGGTCTCAATATTCTCAAGCGTGCCGGTGTACATCATGGCGTTACTGTACAGCGAAATTTCTTTGAGCGTATCCACATCCGCGTCATCGCCGTAGGCAATCGTAAAAATTTTGGTCACATCCGGGGCCAGTTCCGGGTTGCGCGGCAGCAGGGCGAGCAATTCCTGTTTGGTGGTTCGGCTCGAGGTGTCTTTGCCGTCGCTGAGCACCACAATGCCATACAAGCGCGGTTCTTTCTGCGCGGCTTTGTGCTGTTCAATGGTTTGCAACGCGTATTTAACCGCGTCGTAGAGCGGGGTTTTGCCTTCGCCGTAAAGTCCCTGGATTTTTTCAATGAGCGGTTCGCCCACATCGCGCACATATCCGAATTGGCTCAATTCAAAAATCCCCTGCCCAAAGGTCAGCACTTGTAGTTGGTCGTCTTGCTCCATCTGTTTCACAAACACTTCCGCGCCTTTATTTGCTTGTTTCATCGGCTCGCCTTTCATGCTGCCGGAAGTATCAATCAACAGATAGACGGTTGATTTTTTCTTGGTCTGGTGCCAGAGTTCCTGAATACGCTTGGTAATATCCTCGCTCGGGGTTTCAAGCACATTCATCGGTTTAACCTCGGGATTCACACCATGTGCGCGATCAATCGGCGACTCAAGCGGAATGTTCGCAATCGCTGGACGGTAGCCGTATTTCATCAAACGTTTTTGCTGCGGTTCGGCTAACAAGAACTCACGAAACACCTCAGCGGCTTTGCGCTGTTCCGGCGAAACCCAATCAGCGTCGGGAATCGCAAAGGGATGGTCAGACCAGAACGTACCTTCTTTGGGATAGATTGCGACCACCGGAAAGGCTTTATCCGGGTATTTGGTATTAGCTTCCACCACTGTATTTTCATACAAGGTGAGCGCGCTCAGATACGACGGCCCATTATGTACGAACTTTTCCATCAACCAGGTCGAGCTATCGCCATAGTGAACGATTGACTGTTCAATGGCGTGCATTTCATTGATGACTTCGGATCGGCTGAAATCTTCCATCGTCAAACCTGAGGTTTTGCCGGCCGCCGCATAGACCAGAGAAATCACGGAGAGCAGGGCGGAATTACTGAAATCCGGGTGCGAATGTCCGAACTTAAACGCACCCCATTCCGGGTGATTATAGGCCGCCCAACCTTGCGGATTGGTGGTAATCGCCATCAGGTCGCTCCAGCCCAGTTCTTTATCAGGGTATCCCAGAGCTTTCGCCATCGGTTCCCACATTCCAATCACCAGCGCAGTTATCACCAAAGGCTGCGACGATGAAATCAGGGCTTTGCCATGCCTGACTTTCCAGGTATAGTTGATCATATCAAACCAGGCCGCACTCGCCGGATTCCAAATGGTCGGCTGAATTTTGCCGTCCAGAATAGCCTGCATCGAATCGCCGGAACGTACCGGATACATCTCAACCACAATTTTTTTGCCGTCAACCGTATAATTGCCGTTGTTAAACTCCGGGATGACTTCATTCACCCAATCATCTTTGCCTTTACTCTGATAAAAGCTGATGTGTACTGTTTCTTGCGAAGTTTGCGCCGGCTTTGCCGTCTGAGCCGTCTGCGGCTTTCCTTGCGGTTGCAGTGCGGAGTCTGGCTTTGGGGCGCGTGAGAATAATTGCTGATACACAACAAATCCGCACACGCCGAGAAAAATCAGCACGATCAAGAATTTTAAAATTTTATTTCCCATAGGTTAAGCCCTCCCTGGCAGCGAAAGATGATCGTTCAACGCGGAATCCAATTGTTCCACATCGCCTAACAATCCGTTCAATTGTTCGGCCACCTGATCACTTTCAGCCTTTGCCAGCGAATATTCTGCGGTTTTCAGCTTCATCATTTTGAAATACATGCTTTCCAGCGACATGGAAATATTCGTTACCTGCGAAACCAGGCGTTCATACACTTGTTGAATGTCTCGAAAAGTTTCAAGCTGCTTATGGCGAGCGTCAAGGGCTTGTTGATATTGCTGTTTGGAAAAATCATCGCGCACGTTCTGAATTTTCTCTTGAAGCAGGGTCACATCCTGATTCACTTTGGCAATATTCTCTGAGGCCAGATACACGCGAATATCCTGAGCTTTGAGCAGCAAACCGTGGCTGCGTTCGATCAATTCTTCAATTTGCCCCAAATCGCCTAATAGTCCGCGTGTAAAAACATCAGCCCCGCTATATAAGGCATGAATTTTTTCCTGAGTGCCCGTAATCGTGTCGCGCAACTGCTGTAATTCCTTGATTTTCAGCGAGGGTGCACTGATTTCGCGTTTGAATTCGGCCTCGGCCGCAATATCTTCGGTACGATCAAAACGATGTAAAATTTTTTTGACAAACTCCTCGCTGCTGAAATCAAGATAACATAAGATGCCATAAGCTATCATTCCAAGTGGAATCAGGGCGAGTGAAAAGAAGGCTCCGCTCAGTATGCCAACGCCGAGCACAAAGAGATTTTTAGGATTCATCAGCGCGGCTTTCACGATTGTGCGCTGTTTCGCCTGACGAGTCATGACTTCATTGCTCATATATGCATTGCACGTCTAAAAACCGAGTTTTTTCAAAAAACTCGGTTTTTCCTGCAAATAAATTTCTGAGAATCTCCAGGAAACATATTTTTCAGGTAATGCTAATTTGGACTGGTAAACTTGTCAAACGGATTTTTCTTGTATTTCTTTCAATCAGCCTGGAAAGCGTTTTTACGCAGTTTCTTGCTTGACAAAACAAGCTGTTCGATATGGAGAAGTGATCGCAATACAACGTCTTTTACAAAAATTGGTAGTGGTGAAATGGTAAGTGATGAATGTCGGAACAGTGTCCAGAACACAGGAGTGCGATGAGGCCATTGCATCAGGGCAACGCCCTGACAGGCGCGGCATCAGAGATGCCGTTGCGACGATCGCGTCGCACTCCTGACCGCCCCCTGGCCATGAGTCATCACTTACCATTTCACCACTACCCAAAAATTAACATTATCAGAAATACGGTTCGTAGCCAACGCTTTAGCGTTGTTTTCAGCCTGTTCAGAAACGCTGAAGCGTTCATTACGAGCCAATTTCATTCTTGTCGATAATGTCTATTATTGATACTTACTGAAGACATGGGTGTTCGAAAATGACAGCATCAATCGAAAAGTGGGAAATTTTGGACTCGCGCCACGTATTTGAGCATCATTGGTACAGATTACGGCAAGATCGGGTGCAATTGCCTGATGGAACCATTCTTGATGATTATTTTGTGTCGGTGCGACGGGATGTGGTTTTGATTTTTGCCCTGACGCCAGACAATCAGATTCCTCTGGTACGGCAATATAAACATGGCGTGCAAGATGTGCTGCTTGAATTACCGGGTGGATTTGTGGATGACGGCGAGCCTGCTGAGGCTGCCGCCAGACGGGAACTGCGAGAAGAAACCGGCTATTGCAGCGATCATTTGCACCTGTTAGCGCGGGTACATGATAATCCGACAAAAGACACCAACTCGCTGTATCTGTATCTGGCGACAAATGCGGTTAAACACCATGAACAAACACTGGATCAAACAGAAAACATCAGCATCGAGTTGGCATCTCTGTCTCAGATCAAATCGCTTGTGGTGAATGGTGAAATTCATGTCTCTGGTTCAATCGCGACAATTTTTCTGGCCTTAGAACGCTTGAAGCACCTCAAAAGGTTCGATGAATAAGGAAGGTGGTTTTTCCTGGTTCTAAACGGATGTGTTCGAAGACGCGGCGGTAAGCAGACTGCCCGCCGATGCCTGAAAAAGACAGTTCAACGTCTTTGATTCCCGGTTCAACCAGCAGATGCGCCACCTGAATATTAGCCGGGAGCAAAAACCACTGACGCGTATCTGCGCCTTCGGTTAATTCGGTTAACCCGCCGAATAACCAGCCCAGAATTTGGTTCTTTTTTTCGATTTCGTACTCCGCCGCGCATTTCAGGATGTTGCGAGTGGCAGCCTTTGCCATGACGCGTAGACGCCGATCCTCAAGATTCTTGAGGGCAATCTGCGCCAGATCTTCAACCAGGTCCAGTGCCTGCGTCGTCTTGCCAACTGATACAGCGGCCTGAGAGAAATTGGGAATGCGCGTGACAAATTCAGGAAAGGCGAATTTCAGATAACAGCCGGCATCCTCTTTGTCATTTAACTCTACATATTGGCGATACGCTTTTTCGATTTTGTAGGGAATCTGCCCGTTCTCCCAGATCACCACCAATCTGGCAGCCTGACGATATTCTTGCTGTGTGGGCCAATCCTGAATACCAAAGGTTTGCTGATACTCATGAAGCACATCATTAAAGCCTAACGCTGAAGCGGTTCGTAAAAGATCGTGTTCCAACTGCGCCGGAACTGGGGTGCCATAGAATTCCTGATAATCATCGCGATAGGCGTTGTAGGCGTTACGATAGTCAATAAAGGCGTCATTGACTTCTCCCATGGCATCATAAAGGATGCCGGAAAGGTAGAGGCTGAACGCATCCGTCTTATACACATTTTTGTGTTCATAGCGGTCATTTAACTCTCGCAGAAGCGTGTTGATCCGGCGGCATTCGACCAGCGCCTCGTGCAACTCGCCCAGCATCAGATAATTCAAGGCCATATAATAATGGACAATCACCTGTTCAAAATCCTCGCCCTGATATGCCTGGATTTTTTCGGTAACAAGCCATTCTGTCGCGGTTTCGGTGACACTTACTGTCTTTAAAGCTTCCATGCGCGTCACCGCTTGTTCAAATAACTGGTTACTTTCCGTATATTTGCCGTTCAGATGGGCTACTATTCCATGTTCCAGGGCATACAGGACTTCATTTTTGGATTGTTGCAGCTTTTCCTTGTTCGCAATCAGATCTTCGGCGCGTTGATAATTGCCGCGCATGAGTTCTTGTTGCACGTCGCGCATGGTATCAAAATGAGTACTTGCGCATCCGCTTAGAAAAATCAGGAATAGCAAGAGAAATCCGCAGCACTGTCTGGAATTCGTATGTATCATTATGTTGTGTCATGCGTTCGCGTGCTGTAGTCTGATGAAAAACCGGGTTTTTGAAGAAACCCGGTTTTTTCTCTTGAAATCCACAGTACGTAAGCATCAGAGAAGTCCGTATGAATGGCTGTGTGTTGTCGCAAATTACAGGCGAACCCCGCCTTTTTCCACGTATTTTTTCACTGCCTTCTGGCCGAGCCAGGTTTTTTCAGCGCTTTCAATGTTAACCAGTTCTAAATCAACCTGATAAAAATATACGCGCTTTTTGCCTTCCATATCAACAATCTTGTTGATTACCCCTTGCAGAATGAAATCTGCGCCAAGTTCTTCGCGCAGACGTTTGCGGGTTTCCGGCGAGGCAAATTCTTGTTGATCCTGACGAACTGCTCGTAATTCATCTAACGCTGCGCCGCTCTGAACCACTCTGGCGCGTCCTGAATTCAGAAACGCTCGTTCCAAATCTTTAACAAACACATCTGGACTGATGTGTTCATCAGTTTTATTATACACTGTGCCGACCGCGACCACCGGCAATTTTCCAGCGGCTTCAATAAATTTGCCCTGCCAGGGGGCAGACAGGCAATCGTTAATCATTTCATCCGAAACCATCTGTGAATCCGTATCGTTCCATTTGCCGCTGAGATCAATGATCTCACGTTCATCCACGCGATAGACTTTGGTCGCGCAACCTACCAGCGAAAAGACAAGTCCAAGACTGAGTATGCTTGCTGCTAAACGAAATTTCTTCATACGTTCTCCTCCTGAATATGTGACATTAAGAAACTTCAACCATTTCTGTGAATTTCTCAAATTCTTCTTGAAAATACGTGCTTGCTAAGCTTTGCATGAACATTGACAAGGCTTCAACCAACTACGTTGAAAGCAACCTGCTCCAATTGTATGAAAGTACTCCCCCTTTTAATAGCATGAATCATGCCAGATCCACATCTTTTACTCATGGCCTTTTTGCAATGCAGTTGTATGTTCTGGCGATATTCTCAGAGAAACCGTACTTCATAGTCGGAAATAACATTTCCAAACTGATACATGTCCGTGCGATCTGTCAAGGGGAATTTCACATTGAAATGCTCACACCATGAATATTATTTTACTGTGGTGAAAACATGTCCACAAGAAAAAGTTGACAAAAACGAGAGCGTGCAAAAATTTCCGACATCGAGCATAATAAGTGAAGGGGTTCTGCTGTAAGCGACCACGCGATTAGTGAAACTCGAAGAGGTGGGATTACTCTATAACACAAAGAAACGCTGTAACCTTCAAAATGGTTATTAAGGAGAAGGATGATTATGAAGCAAAAACACGAACTGATCGAACAAGCAGCTCAAGCAGGTTTTCAATACGAACAAATCTATCGCGGCTGCGCCCAATGTACGATTGCTGCTGTACAAGATACGCTTGACCTCAGAAACGATGCCATTTTTAAAGCCGCCAGTGGTTTGGCCGGCGGTTGCGGAGGAACGTGTAATGGGATTTGTGGCGGATTATCAGGGGGGATCATGATGATGAGTGCCTGTTTTGGACGATCACGTACAGGTTTTGGCTCTGAAAACGACGAAAAGCAATGTTCTTCCCGGATGGCAAAAGACCTGTATCAAAAATTTGTGGATACCTATGGCTCAGGAATCTGCAAAGAAATTCACAGAGAGATTTTCGGCAGGACCTTTGATTTCTGGAATGCTGAAGAGAAGCAGGCCTTTGAAGATGCCGGAGCGCATACTGAAAAATGTCCGTCCGTTGTGGCGAATGCCTCCCGGTGGACGATGGAACTCATCCTGCAAGAGCTTGAGCAACGCGGCCTGGATCTGAAAGATTTCACCTTGTGAAGCCGTAATAACAACTCAACGCGATCTTCATGACCTGATCACAACAGGAAAACTTTGCAGTCATAGTCATTTAGATCACAGGAGTGCGAAAGCTCTGCTTTCGCTGTCAAAGCAGAGCTTTGACACTCCTGATATCTATTCATTAAAATTTATGTTACAGGAACATCTTTGAGTCTCAGGCTAATGAGGCGCAGGAATAATGCCAGATCGCGTTTATTTGATAGTTGCTTTCGTCGCCCCGGTACTAATTCCCCCATCTACCAGGAGCGTCTGGCCAGTTATGTATGCGCTGGCGTCAGACGCAAGAAAAACGACAGCGCCGTCTAAATCATGGGGCTGCCCCACTCGTTTCAGAGGAATACGATCAATGATGTATTCAACCCACGCAGTATTGTCGTACAGCGCTTTTGTCTGTTCAGTTCGAAACCAGCCCGGTGCCAGACAGTTGACCGTAATTCCGTAAGGCCCCCAGTCATCAGCAAGACTCATCGTCATTTGTTTCACTCCTCCGCGGCTGGCGCAGTAAGGCGTAATGCCTGCATATCCGGCCATGGTCGTAACGGAGCCGATATTGATTACTCTTCCGTAGCTGCGCGGAATCATCTTTTTCGCCACCGCCTGAGCCACAAAAAAACTCCCGCGTAAATTCGTGTCGAGCACCAAATTCCACTCATCCCAGGAAACCTCTACCGCCGGTTTTCTGACATTACAACCGGCATTATTGACCAAAATGTCAATTTTCCCGTAATGATCGTAAGCCGCCGCAACCATTGTCTGAATACTATCATAATCCCGGACATCTAAGGCTAACGGCAGCGATTTTCGCCCCAGGGCTTCTATTTCAGCCTTAAACGGTGTCAATGATTCCAGAGTTCTGCTGGTAATCACCACATCGGCCCCGGCATGAGCCAACGCTCTTGCCAGATATTGACCTAAGCCTCTGCTTGATCCGGTTACAATCGCAACTTTTCCCGTTAAATCAAATAAATTTCCACTCATAGATCGAATCTATCCTTTCAATGGGTCTCACGGTTCGAGAATGACTTTCATTAAACCCGGCTCTTTGTTATATAAGCGCTCAAACCATGCTGCGCCTTCTGCAAGAGGAGCGGTATGAGTTTTCAAGATACCCACATTAATTCTGCCATCGGCAATCATGTCCAAACAGGCCGGATATTCCCCACAAGAGGAACATGACCCGTTAACAGCAATCTGTCTGGTAACAACAGCTTGCAGCGGAAATTCTACCGTAGGCGCCAGATTTCCGACAAGGGTGAGTTCTCCTCCTTTTCGCAGCGATGAGATCGCGGTATTCACTGCTGCGGTATTTCCGACAACTTCCAGGGCAATATCTGCCCCACGGTTATGGGTCAGCCTCCGAACTTCATTCGGAACATCCACAACATCTGCTCTTAAGCCCTCATTTGCCCCTAACTGCAACGCTAAATCTAATTTCGCCTGGTCAATATCCACTGCAATGATTTTGCCGCACCCTGCGACGCGAAGCGCTTGAATCGCTAACAAACCGATCATCCCCGCCCCCACCACAACAGCCGTATCATTCAATGAAATCGAGGTCAGTTCCACCGCATGAAAAGCGATTGAAACCGGTTCGACCATCGCGGCTTGTTCAAAGGAAAGTCCCTCGGGCATTCGATAGAGAATGCGTTCAGGAACGGCGACATATTCAGCAAATGCCCCGTGTTGGCGGTATTCACCAGGAGAAACCCCCAAAACCCTCCGATTATCGCAGAGATTAATCTGCCCTTGACGGCAATAAAAACATTCCCCACAATAGATTGTCGAATCAAAAGTCACCCGCGCTCCTTCTGAAAAATTGCGGACGTCAAGTCCTTTTTTGACAATAATACCTGATGCCTCATGTCCCATAATGAGTGGAGGAATCCGTCTGCCGCTGCTCCCATCCATGCCATGTACATCACTGCCACAGATTCCGCAGGCTTTCACCTGGATCAGTACCTCATTCGAAGCAATCTCTGGCTCCGGCATCTCTTTGTACACAAATTTGTTGTATTCTTCCAATACCAGTGCTTTCATCTTCACAATCTCCTTTCTTTGCAACTCCCATAAATTCTCATTCTGCTAATGATCCAGGGTCTTTAGCGCCAGTTTTGCTACCCCAACCAACGAACATTCTTTTCGGACGGTAAATGTATAACCTGAAAAAACCGTGCGTTCTTTATATTGTTTCAAAGTTTCATTTGCGCCTCCTCCAGTGAGAAAGACTGAAGAATGAAGCGATAAATGTTTCTGGCATTCCTTCAGCGTGACCACCATCGGCTGCATCACGCCTTCCGCAACTGCTCGAATCAGGTCTTCCCGCGTCGTTTTCAGGGTTAAGCCGGAAAATACGCCTTTTTGCTGAACCATACTAAATCGGTTTCCGCTCAAATGGGGATGAAACACTTCCGAGGAACCGGTTTTTTTCAACACTTCAGGCAGATAGTCTTCATAAAAGGTTTTTTTCTCCATTTCCCGGCAGAATTGAGTTCTGAACCATTCTAATGCAATCCCTCCGACGGTAATCGTAAAAATCACCCAGCGATCGCGCAAAACATGGGTCCGTAAATTATATTTTTTGCTGGGATACGGCGTTTTGGTCGTCACGGTGAGAATCTCGCTGCTTCCGGCAATGTCCAAAATTTCACCTTCATTCACGCTTCCGGCCCCATAGGTCGCGCACGCCGTGTCGCCGCCTCCCATGATCACAGGAGTTCCGGCCTTGAATCGGAGCGTCTCTGCCGCTGTTTTCATCAATCCCCCGACAAGTTGGTCGCAGTTCACTACCTCCGGGAGTTTTTCTTGCGGAATGTGAAATGTGTGGGTTAATTCCTGATTCCAATCCCCATATTTCACAGTTTCATATATTCCAGTCATAGAAGCGTTTGTGGGATCTATCAACCAACGATCCACCAGGCGTTTCATCAGGAAAGTGTTTAAATGTCCAAATTTGTAGGCCGACTGAAAGATTTCTGGTTCTTTTTCCTGAATCCACAACAAGCTAGTCAGCGAAACCCCTCCCGGATAAGGTAAATTTCCGGTGATCGCTAAAAATGTGTTCTCTCCAACTTGCTTGAGCGCTCTTCTGGCCTGGGAATAACTTCTGCGGTCGAGGTGGATAATCGAATTTCGCAGAGCCTGTCCCTCTGAGTTCATCGGGGTCATGGCGGGGCAAAATGTGCAAAAAGCAATTACGCCGATCCGGTCGGCGTACGATGAAAACTGCCGGGCAGCCTTTACAAAGGCGTTCCAAATTTCCTCCGGATCGATCTCGATGCCCATATTCTCAACAACAGTATATGAGTACTGCTCCTGAACATGCTCGATAATTGTCAGATCGCGATCCATTATGGCGGCTTTCAAAGAAGAGGTTCCTACGTCCACAGTAAAAATATAGGTGTCAGCCATATCTGTTCAAGCTAGTACATGATTTCGGAAATAAGTATACATTCTGACCTCCCCCCCGGCCCCCTCCGAAGGAGGGGGAGAAACTCCCCTCTCCTTTGGGGAGGGGATGGGGGAGGGGTTTTTCGATCTGTGTACTTTTTTCCAAAACGCTGTGCCAGTTCCGTTAGCCCCTCTTAAGAGCAGCCTTATTATAGAGATGTTTGGGTTCACGCCCAGCGAACACATCAATCACAGCTTCAGCCGCTTCTACTGCGGCCCGCACCACACATTCCTTCGTTAAGGCTGCAGCGTGAGGCGAAAGAATCACATTATCCAGCGTGGCGAACGGGTGATCCATTGCTACAGGTTCCTCCTCAAAAACATCCAGTCCGGCCCCGGCAATCTTCCCGGCTTGCAGCAACTCGACTAATGCGGATTCGTCAACCACGCTGCCGCGTGCGGTATTGATGAAATAGGCCGAGGGTTTCAACAGTTTGAGACGTTCTTTATTGAGCAGTCCTTTTGTGTCTGAAGTGGCTGGTAAATGGACGCTGACCACATCGGCCGCTGCGAGCAATTCTTCAAGTTCGCAGAAAGTCACCTTGAGTTCGGAATCACCTGCATGAGAAAGATAGGGATCGTAGGCCAGAATGTTCATGCCAAATCCCTTTCCCATAATAGAAGCGACATACGAGCCGATTCTTCCGAAACCGATGATCCCCAGCGTTTTTTGATACAATTCCCCTGAGCGATACGCATTACGGCTTTTCCAATTCCCTTTGCGGACTTCATGATCGAAATACGGAAGGGTTTTGGCAAGAGCGACGATCAGCGCGACCGCATGTTCGGCAACGGAAATGCTGTTGACCCCGGGCAAATTACACACCATGACGCCATGCTCCGACGCTGCTCCGACATCAATATTATCAACGCCCACGCCGGTGCGACTAATGACTTCAAGTTGAGGGGCTGAAGCGATCATCTCACGCGTAATGGCGCTGGTTGTGCGTAAGATGACTCCCTGTACATCTTTGATCAACTCAGCAACGGTATCTTGCGATGGATCAGGAGCAATCACCAGTTCTACCTTCCCTTTGAGAACGTCCATCCCTTCATCACGAATTTTTTGAGGCAGCAACACTTTTTTCATAACAACCCCTCTTTCTCAAGAACAGCTTTCAACGCGGCTTTCTTATCTTCACTTAACGGCAGTAATGGAATTCTCGGTGCGCCGCCATGATACCCGAGGAGATCCATCGCGGCTTTGACGCCGGCAACCCCGAATTTTCCTGCGGCGTTGCTGCTCAGCTCACGAAGATACACATCAAGTTTCTGGGCTTCTTCAATGTTTCCGGCTTCATAAAGTTCTTGCAGTTTACAACACGGTTCAGGAAGATAATTCGCCATTGAAACCACGCCGCCAACTGCGCCGGCCTCAAGAGCTTTGTAAAGCTTATTGATCGTCCCGGCCATGACGTAAAAATTGGCTCCCTCAGGAACCGCGTTGATATAGACGGAAATATCTTCCGAGGACGTATCTTTCATACCGGCAATATTCGGATGTACAGCCAACTCAGAAATGATCCGCTGTGAAAATGTCAGCCCCGCAGAAAATTTAGGCGCATTATACAACATGATCGGAATCGGTGATTGATCGGCGATGACGGTATAATATTTGATTAAGGCGTCGTCAGTCATGGACGACACAAAGTAATGAGGCGCCAGAATCGTTGCAAAATCAATCCGTTTGTCGGCAATCCTTTTAATAAATTCAATGGTGGCTTTTGCTGATTCCCTCATAACGCCCGCAATTAAACATTTATCCGCCGGCGTGTACTGTTGATACACGTCAATCACCTTCACGGATTCCTCATCGCTTAAGCTTCGGAATTCCCCATTACTTCCAAGCGGCATATAGCCGCGTAATTTTGTCTGATTATACCGTTCGATATTTGCCGCGATTTTGTCATAGGCGACGTTTTCATGTTCATCAAAAATCGTCATACACGGCGGAAATATTCCTGATAATTTCTCTTTATAGTTTCGCTCCATACGCTAAAGACCTCCTTTATCATAATTCACATCATCTCTACAACAAAACCATCAATTCCCCAACGACGCACTCCTGAACGTCGAATTACCGCCGGAAGAAAACGGGAGAGTAAACCAGTTGCCTCTCTGGAACACTGGAACAGGTTTAGAGAAATCCGGTAAGTCTGGGAATAATAAGGACAAGTTCGGGAATGTACGTAATAAGCAGGAGTACAAGAACCTCTATCGCTATAAAAGGCAGCGCTTCGATGGCGATACTTTCATAGGATGTTTTGGCAATCGGGACTGCCGTAAAAAGACACACGCCAAGCGGCGGCGTCGTTAAACCGATATTGACATTCACGATCATGATCAAAGCAAAATGCAACGGATGCACCCCGTACTTTGTCGCCAGAGGAAGAAGAATTGGCGCGAGAAGAATGACGTTGGCACCGGTTTCCATGATCATCCCCATAAAAAGCAGGAAGGCATTCACAAGCAATAAAAACATGATTTTGCTTTCAGTCACCGACAGCATGATCTGCGCAATTTGCGCCGGAATCCGTTCGATCGTTAAGACCAGGCCAAACAGTTTGGCGGTCGAAATGATCAATAAAATGACCGAAGACACCACCGCGCATTCGAGCAGACTTTCCAAAATATCTTTCAGGGTCAAGCTGCGATAGATCAGCAGCCCTACCAGAAAGGCATACCCACATGCGAGTGAAGCGGCCTCAGTGGCGGTAAATTTTCCACTCAAAATCCCTCCGATAATAATGACTGGCATAATAAGCCCGATGATCGCGCTTTTCGTTCGTTGAAAAATCTCTTGCTTCGGAATCGGCTCGGTTCTTCGAGGATGATGATCTCGGATCGCATAGAACAACGCTAACATCATCAGCCCAAGTCCGATTAAGACACCGGGAATAAACCCTCCCATGAATAATGCTCCGATCGATTCCCCGGTCACTGTTCCATAAATGACCATGATAATACTCGGCGGAATAATCGGACCAATGATCGAGGATGTCGTGGTTACTGCCGCACTATATGAAGCCGAATAGCCTTCCTCTTTCATCGCTGGGATCAAAATCGAGCCGATGGCGGCGGTATCTGCGACAGCGGCCCCGGTTAATCCGGCGAATAAAATACTGACCACTATATTCACCTGGGCCAAGGCTCCCGGCAAACGTCCGACAAGTATTTGCACAAAATTGATCAAATCCTTCGTGATACCAGTACGATTCATCAACTGCCCGGCAAGGATAAAAAACGGAATTGCCAGTAAGACGAAGCTGTCAACGCCATTATAGAGTTGCTGTCCAATGATCGTAATCGGAATATTACCAAAAAAGACGAAGTAGATGATTGTACCGACTCCGAACACAAAAGCAATCGGAATTCCCATCGCCATCGTCACAATAAAAACAGTCACTAATACAGTCAGCGTCATAACCTTAGTATTCCTCCTGTGCTTATTGACTTAACAAGAATTTTTTGGGATCATCACTCGTGAATACTCCGGCAATATAATAGAGCACATGCACGATCATCATCAGCACACCTAATGGTATTTGCAGTTTGACATAAATCACTGAGACCGGAATGATGTCGCCGGTCTGATCTACAGCTTTTATTGCGGCATCTATACCGAACCAGAGTACATACAGTAAAAAAATTAAAACCAGGATGTTTGAGATCTGAATAATGAGCTTCACAAGGGGTGTATAGGGGATGCTTTTGACAAGAACTGTAATTCCAATATGCCCGCCCCGTTTCAGAGCAATGCTGGAACTGACAAATGCGATGCCGATTAAAAGCCAGCGCGCAAATTCTTCACTCCATGAGGGCGCTCGACCTGCCATTCGTAAAAAAACGCTTCCTAACACGATCACTGTCACAAGGAATGCGTAAAGAATACTCATCCACATTGCAATACGGTCAACACGATCGCTTGCTGTTTTGAGTAATTGCATGATCTTGTCCATGATTGTCATCCTTTTCACCTGGAAGCGGAGGTGGTTTGCGAACCACCCCGCGCATATCATTCGCCTAATATCCCAAAGCGGCTTCAGCTTCTTTCACAGCCTCAAGAAATCCATCCACAACTTCAGCGCCAACTTCGCCTTTTAACCATTCAATGACCGGAGGTTGGGCCTTGTCCTGAAACATTTTCACTTGTTCAGGAGTCGGAGAATACACTTCCATGTTCTCTTGTAAGATCTTCATTCCCAATACCCGGCTCATAAATGCTTCTGCGGCGCGGTCGGCGCGCGCACCATGCAGACCGCCGATCTTCAGAACATGTTGATAAGATTCAGGGAAACTGCGAAATTTGTCGGCATTCATCACCAACATGTTTTCGCTCCAGGTATGTCCATCCAGCGTGAGATATTTTTGGACTTCATACAATTTCCCGACAAACGCAATAATGGAAATCGGGTTTTCTTGACCATCAATCACGCCGGTCTGAAGGGAGGTATAGACTTCAGGCCAGGAAATCGGAATCGCTTTCGCGCCTACGGCTTCCACGGTTTTGACAAACACAGGCGATTGCATCACGCGAAATTTGATCCCTTCCATATCTTTCGGTTCGTGAATAGGTCTGATGTTATTGGTGAAGTGACGAACCCCATTTTGTCCCATACCAAGACACACCAGGTTCGCTTTTTTCTCCATCTGATCCATCAAATCTTGCCAATACTGGCTGTTATCGAACACCCACCAGGCAATCTCATCGGATTGAAAGACATACGGAATATTAATCACCTGATATTCCGGAAAGAATGGCCCCATATTGCCGGTTTCGATACAGAGATCCAATGTCCCTGATTTCACCATTTCAGTGGCCTCCTTACTGCCTCCTAATTGGCTTGACGGGAACAGTTCTACTTTAATGGCTCCATTGGTTGTTGTTTCGACATAACTCTTAAAAACAATCGCATACGCATGTTCCGGTTCAGGAATGTTCGCCGTGTCCGGCCATGTGGGATTATCACTATACCCCAACCGCAATACCACCGGTTTTTCAGGCGTCGGGTTCAATTCTGCTGCGAATACCTCAGTAACTCCCAAACTGAATACAACCAGCACTAATAACACTGCACACGATGTACGATACATACCCACGCTCCTTCTTGTTTTTGTTTATCCTCGTTTGTCAGCACTTTACAACCTATCCTTTTACAACCTTATCCGATCATTTCGTTAACACACATCACCTCCTCTTCCCATGATACACTGCATTTGTCATGATAGATCACATCTTGAAATATTTATATCAAATTCATATTCTTCTCGGATAGTTAATAATATATTGTCGAATCAATGTTTCTTGAGTTGGCAGGCGCCCACCGTCTTTAAACTTTCTGGTGAGAATACTATCTTGTAAGGCATTCGCGAACATCTGCACAAGATTGGTACATTTAAGGCGTGAAATAATGACCGGAGGTTCCTTGGAATTCTGTATCTTTTGCATGGAATTTACCTGGGAAAAGAATAACAATCTCCTCCTTAACAGACAGCAAGATACTCTGAATATCATCTTATCTTAGTAAATTATGAGATTACATTATAAAAACTACACATCTCTTTCTGTCAAGTATTTTTTATTTTTACCTGTGCCGTACTGTGTATTCTCAGCAGTTGTTTTTAAAATGCTATCTTTGCCCGGAAAAAAGTGATTTATCAACATTTTGAAGGGAAATTATTATACCGAATTTTTACCCAAAGCTGCTGTAATTGAAAAAGAGAATATCTAACAATCGTATAAATCTGAATCTGAAAAGCATGGAAACGTTAAAGCGAAGAATGGAGAGATATTCCATGAGGATTAAACCAATGCCTGGCTGAAATGGTCGCATGACAGATCGCTAACGCCAAAGAAGATATCTCACTTCCAGTGATCGATAGACATCCTAAGTCATTCGTGTCTCGACTTCGCTCGACAATCACCCGGTCACTGAGCGGAGTCGAAATGACATAACGCAAATGATTTATGATCCCGATATATGCAGCCATAATGACCGGAGATACTCTGAAACTCCATGAGAATCGCGGGTATTATTGACATAGAATCCTATTATCTAAATACTCCACGAAAAATTTAGGCATTCTTGCAAGTCTATAAGAATGGCACTGCCGCGTGGAGGCCACCTGCAAGATGGGCTCCACGGAAAACTGAACAGTCTTCATGTTACCTCTCGAATTTGAGCGATTGATCAAGTTCAAAGTTGACAATTGTTCGATAAGGAATTTGCAGAGTTCGCGGCCGTGCTATCATTTTTAACGAATTGGTGCCAATCAGCGTTTCAGCTTTCGTCTGGACGATGTATGGTTTTGTCGTAATGGGGATAATTTTCCGATTCATTTCAAGCTCCTTGAGTTCAATCACGAGCGTCGCGCCGACGCGATCCTGTTGGGCCATGACCACCTGTCCATTCACTTTCGTATCTTTTGGAATCACCACTTTGTCATCTACCACTACGCTTTTGGTGATCACTCCGGTAAACCAATCCTCTGGTTTATTTTGATTGATGTCGATCGTATCCAGCAGCGACACAGAAAGCTGAGTTCCAGGGTTAAGCGCAAGTTCTTTGGGTTTGGGTCGCGGAGTTGCAGGCCCCGCTGTTTCGATTTTAGGGGCAGACGATGGCTGGCCTGGTAACGAAGAAACGGTTGATGAGAATGTGAGGGCTAACACATCTTTCACAGGATAAACTACTATTTTATTGTCTGACTGAAACCGAATTGTTTGTTGGGTTCCACCCATGTATTGCCCTTCGACCAAACGTCCATCTTTGAGCTCTAAGGTATCCGCCCAGACAAAGGCAGCAAGTAAAGAGCACAGACTACAAGCCAAAAGTAAAAAGAGTAATTTTTTCATAAGACCTATCTCCTTTTTGTACGCCGAAACACTATTTCGGAATAACGAAACGATGTTTTGCGTTGCATTTTCACATTATTTCTCTGATACTTTTTCATACAATACGGGTATAATTTGACTTTGTCAAGTCAAGATATTTCGCTGTTCGTCATAAAGAATATACAAGATTCGTACCAACATTCATGATATCTCAGGAAATGCCATGTTCTTTTTTGTAGGCGGTCCAATTTTTCTTCAAATCAATAAACGCCTCGACATTCGGTTGAAGGAGAAACGGGTTGGTTTCGCGTTCACGCCCAATTGTTGATTCCGGGGCCACGCCGTAATTATGACCGGGAAAGACTCGTGTGTTATCAGGGAGAGCCATGAGTTTCTGATGCAATGACACATATTCGGTTCCGGCCTGCTGCCCAAAATCGGTGCCGCCGATTTTGCCGACAAAGAGGGTATCGCCTGTAAATACGGCATCACCGATGTACAGACAGATCGAATCCTCGGTATGTCCGGGCGTGTGCAAAATCAGAATGTCCAATTCTCCTAACGGAAAGCGGGCTTCATCTTCAACCGTGATCCCGGATTCTGAATCGGTCTCCCCAAACAATAAAGGAACTTTCCCGGTCAGTTTTTCAATCGTTTCATTGCCATTGGTATGATCATAATGACCATGGGTGTTGAAGATATAGGCAATGGCATAGCCGTGTTTTTGGGCAAATTCAACGATCATCTCAGGATGATACGATGGATCGATCACCACGGCCTTGCGCGTGATCTCATCAGCGGCCAGATAGCCAAAATTCCGGTCGCCGCCAATGACAAATTGTTTGACAAGCATCGTATGAATTTCACCGCAAATACGCGAAGGCGCAAAGAATATTTTTCTTCGTCACGTCTCTGCGGCTCATGAATTATGAAGATGAAATTCTCAGTACTTTTGCTCCGCGAATTTTGCGTTCTTTTAATTCCAGTAAAGCGGTATTGGCCTCTCGCAATGGGAATTCCTGTACTTCCGGTTTGATCGGAATTTCTGCGGCCAGAGCCAGAAATTCGCTGACATCGCGTCGTTCGACATTCGCCACGCTCTTGATCTCTTTTTCCAACCACAAATGAGTCGGATAATCCAGACGCTGCAATACTTCCTGGTCGCCACGTTCTTTCCGAATCGCATTGATCACCAGGCGTCCGCCGGGAGTCAAGTTTTTCAGGGCTTCGACAATCGGTTTCCAAACCGGTGTGGTATCAATAATGGCATCCAATAGCTGCGGCGGCGCGTCTTCAGAATCACCGGCCCAGGCTGCGCCGAGTTCTCTGGCAAACTCCTGTTCTTGCTCACTGCGAGCAAACGCAAACACCGGCATATTGGGGTATTTATGTCTGACCATCTTCAGTACCAGATGCGCTGAAGCGCCAAAACCGGTCAAACCAAGTAACTGCCCATCTTTCAAGCCGGTTAAGCGTAAGGAGCGATACCCGATGGCCCCGGCGCATAACAGCGGGGCGGCTTCAGCATCGGAAAACATCAAGGGAATCGGATAGGCGAAATCTTCGGCAACCGTCATGTATTCGGCATAGCCCCCGTAAGCGTCACGACCGGTAGCTTGAAACTCAGGACACAGGTTTTCCTGTGCCGACCGGCAAAATTTACAGGTTCCGCAGGCGGAATAAATCCAGGCGACGCCAACGCGCTCGCCTATCTGAAATCGCCGGGCCTGTTCCCCGAGTCGAACGACCTTTCCCACCACCTGATGACCTAAGATCATCGGAAAAAATGCGGGCGGGGTGCGCCCTTCAATTTCATCTAATTCCGTGTGACACACTCCGCACACAGATACCTGCACCAGAATCTCTTTTGCCTCTGGAACCGGTTCTGCCATTTCCACAAGCTTCAACGGCGTTTTGCAGCGGCTGAGGTCGCAAAGTTCAGGTAACACCATAGCTTTCATATCGGAATTCCTCTAAACTATCAATGGATACGGACGCACTCGAATATAAAGTCCGGAGTGCGAAAGCTCTGCTTTCGCTGTCAAAACAGAGCTTTGACCCTCTCAATTTATCCGTGTGTATCCGTATTCATCTGTGGTGACATACTGTTCTACTGTTCTAAGTGTTTACGCACAAAGGCAAAGCCTTGACGAACAAACTCTCGTCCGTCAGGGCACACATTATGGAACATCCCGCGCTGATAGGCAAAGTCATCAATCGTGGAATTATAGGTTTCAAGCAGAATGCAGCCGTTGAACTCAATTTCCTTTAACGCATCAAAAACCGTCTCCCAGGGCACAATGCCGCCGCCGGGCACACCTCGGTCATTTTCACACGCATGGAGGCCCCATAAGCGGTCGCGCACCGTGCGAATCGCCCGGGCGTAATCGCGAACTTCGGTCACCAGATGATAGGTATCTAACAAGGCGTACAGATTTTCATGCTCAGCCAGCGTGATCAGGCGCATAAGCTGGTCCGGCGTGTTGACGACGTGCGTGCGGAAATGGCTCATCGGTTCGAGCACGATTTTCACGCCTTGCCGCGCGGCATAGTCGGCCAGGCGGTGAAGTTGCTCCGCCGTGCGCGGGTATTCATCCACCGGCGGCCGGCGGCGTTTCACCACGCCCGGATGTCCGTACAACGCGCCGCAATAGGCAATGGCCCCGACTTCAACACATAGATCCACCTGGCGGGTGTGCCAGGCCAGCCCTTTGGCTCGTTCGGCCGCGTCATCAGCCGAAAGATCGCACTCTAACGGCCACTCCCCGCCCGGACCGACGGTGAGGTGCAGCCCCAATTCTTCGGCTTTGCGTCGCGTAAGTGCTCGCGTGAAAGGAATATCGTCGCCCACCGAGAGTTCCACCACGTCGGCGCCAAGTTCTTTGGCCGTATCCAGCACGTACAGCGTGTTGTCTGACCATTGCTCGATAAACAGGTAAGAATGTACTCCGTATGTAATCATAGCGATATTGAAATTTTTGAAGGATTGATAAGACGATAAGACTTTATCGTTGAAACATTGTCACAGTTCATTGTGGCGATCAGCGCAGAGAATTGTCAATAGGGAAATGGAAATTTTCTTGACATAACTTGAAGCGAGATGTGAAAACACGAACAACTCTGGAGCAAGGAAAACCCGTTGAGTTGGCGGCGGCAGTGTAGAATACATCTATGTATAAGCATGACGGATGGCGAGAGAGAGCTAAACATACTTGAAGATGGGCAGTTGCTTGGATAATAACATTGTTAGGCAAAATAAATACATGATACTTGCAATAAGCTTATTGATTTCTTTAGGTAAAAAATCATTACGACTACGAAAAGAATATTAAAAAGCTTGTTGATGAGTACTACAATTGTTATGAAACAATATAAAATAATAATATTGGTTTTTGCTTTGATAATAGTTCCCAATAATGAATTAAAGGCAAAAGGATGTAGGGTGAATTATCGGTGGCAACAGATAGGTCCTGATTCAGAAACTGATTTTTTAGACTTAAAAGAAATTACTTTTGTTTTAAGTGATGATTTTATCAATAATTATGATATGGTAGGTTTTCCATCATTTATTTTGAATCAAACCAACATGCAACTGCTTGATATGAACCAAGATGGTTATTCAGATCAAGATTTTGTTGAAAGAATCGATAATCTAATAATCTGGAAATCTGCTAATGGCTCTCGAAGAATCACAACAAGAGGTTGTGGTAGTGGTAGTGGATTTAACCCTGATTGTGGCTATGCTTTCATAAGTTTTAAGCGTAAACCGCATCTAATAAGTGGAAGCGGGAATATAGAAATGCATGCAAAGGGGATTTTACCAAATGGAGAAGAATATCGAAGGGATCATATCGCTGAGACTTCATTTTTTGACTGCCCGATCGAGACAGAAAATGATAGTTTTAGTAATTCTAAGCGACAATTAGCATTAGTAATTGGGAATGCTAATTATTTAAATGACCCTTTGTCAAATCCAATAAATGATGCTCATGCAATGTCAAAAGTACTAGAAAATTTAAGGTTCGAAGTCATAACATATGAGAACGTCAATCAAAGCGATATGAAGCGAGCAATAGACGAATTTGGTCAGAAACTTAAAAATTATGATGTTGGCTTATTTTTCTATTCTGGTCATGGTGTTCAAGTGAATGGAGAAAATTATCTAATTCCTGTTGATGCAAACCCCAGAAACGAAGCAGATATTGAATATGATGGTGTGAATGTTGGGAGAGTGCTTGCCAAGATGAAGAATGCGAATAGTTTAACTAATATTGTGATATTAGATGCTTGTCGAGACAATCCTTTTGAAAAAAGTTGGACAAAAAGTTTAACAACGAAAGGATTAACGTTTATGAATGCCCCAACAGGATCAATTATAGCATATGCCACAGCCCCAGGAAAAGTGGCTTATGATGATTCAACAAAATCTAATAGCTTTTATACAGCAGCCCTTTTGGATTATATTGGAATGCCCAATATTTCTATTTTGGAGATGTTTCAACAGGTTCGAACTCGTGTTATTGAAGCGACAAATGGCAAACAAACGCCTTGGGAATCAACGTCATTAACGAGAAATTTTTATTTTAAGCAAGAATAATGAGATAAGTAATAAAGTTGCAAACCTTTAATAATCAATAAGGTAGCCTAACAATGCGCATTAACCGGAGTAAAACCCGCTGCGCAATGTTATGTTGATTGCCCGCTGTCAGGTTTTTTTGTACTGTCAGCTTGGTTACTTCCGATCAAAGGTGAGTCTTGTCGCCTCAAGCCGGGCATTAAGGGCAATTAGGACGATAAGTTCCATTTTACCAACGGAACAACGCAATAGAAGGGATTCTCAGAGAGAATGGGTGGTCAGGACGGACACAGTCATCATGAGACATGGTATGATAATACAGAAATAGAATCAGGAGAGAAGGGAGATAGTCATGATAAAAACCTATCAATTTGACTCAATAATCCAAGAAAATGGAGTTATTATGCTCCCGAAGCATATGCAGCCGTTACAGAGGCATCACGTGAGATTGATCGTGATCGATTTAGAACCCTCACGGTTCGACTCAGTAACGCTGTTAACTGAGATTACTCAAAAATATAAGATGATCACGGAAGAACAAGAGTTGTCCATTGATGAGATTTATGCGCAACGGGAGCAGAGCCATGAACGAACCTTTGTGTTTGATTGATACTGATGTCTTGAGCTATATCCTCAAACGACGAGAACCGTTCTATCAACGAAGTCGTGATTATCTCGCCAGGTATGAGCGTTTCACGATCAGTTGCCTGACCTATTACGAATGTTTACGAGGGTATAAAGCGGTGAACGCGATACGGCGATTACAGGTATTCCACGAATTACTCCAGATTACTGATGTCCTCTATCTTGAACAAAGTATCCTGGAAAAATCAGCAGAAATCTATAGTGTTCTGAAGCCGAAAGGGGAATTGCCAGGAGAATTTGATCTGATTATCGGAGCAACTGCTCTTACTCATAATATGAGCATCGTCACCAATAATATCCTCCATTACCAAACAATTCAAGGCTATTTTCCCCTCCATATTACGGATTGGAAGAGACCACACGATAAAGACGAGCCTAGAAATATGGAATAAAGGGGAAGACTGCTCTAAAGAGGAGGCAACATGAACAACATCACCCTGTCGACCCAGCGCCTTGAATTAATCGCGGCCACGCTTGAGCATCTTTGCGCGGAATTAGACGCCCCTGAACGTCTGGCATCCCCCTTGAATGCTCAGGTGGCACCCGGCTGGCCCCCGGGCGAATACGATCGGGATGCCCAGGAATTCTTCCGAGACCGCCTGAAAGAAGGCGGCAGCGCAGCCATCGGCTGGTACAGTTGGTACGCCGTGCGACGAGCAACTCCCGGCCAACCTCCGGCTCTGGTGGGCGCAGGCGGATATTTCGGGCCTCCTGGTGAATCCGGGGAGATAGAAATCGGATTTTCGGTCATACCCGCCTGGCAAGCTTTGGGATACGCGACCGAAATTGCCCGGGCCCTTGTTGAACGGGCTTTTGCCGATGTGCACGTGAACAACGTGATTGCCCATACTGCCCCTGAGAATTTAGCCTCGCGCAAAGTCCTTGAAAAATGCGGATTTCATTACGTTGGCCTTGATGCGGACTCCGGCAACTGTCTTTTTGAAATCCAACGAAACACCGCTTCATAACAAAAGGCAGGCTGAATAATAACCCTTCCGGATCGATTCCCAGGCATCCCTCCTTGCCTTCAAACATATCTTATGCCAACAGTTTTTTTAAGTTGTCGGTAAATGGGGGAGTTACGACTCCCTTTTCCGTAACGATCGCCGTAATCAATTCGTGCGGCGTCACATCGAAAGCCGGGTTATATACCTTCACATCCTCCGGCGCAATTTGACGACCGTACCAATGCGTAATTTCCCGCCGGTCGCGTTCTTCGATGGGAATGTCTTTCCCGGAGGGACAATTCATATCAATGGTCGGAGTCGGCGCGGCAATATACATCGGAATCCCAAAATATTTCGCCAGAATCGCCACAGACATTGTGCCGATTTTATTGGCGACATCACCATTGGCGGCCACGCGATCCGTGCCTGTAATCACTGCGTCAATTTTTCCCTGCGACATGACTACTCCCGCCATATTATCGCAGATCAGAGTCACATCAATCCCTGATGTGTGCAATTCATAACTCGTCAAGCGCGCGCCCTGGAGATACGGGCGTGTTTCGTCAGCATACACTTTGAGATTCCAGCCACGTTCTTTTGCTAAATAGATCGGGGAGGTTGCCGTACCATATTTTGTTGTCGCTAATACCCCGGCATTACAATGCGTCAAGATCGTCATGCCATCTTTGAGCAGCGGCAGAAAATTTTCGCCGATATGTCTGTTAATCTCAATATCTTCTGCGTGAATCGCAATCGCTTCTTGTTCAAGAAGCTTTTTCTTTTCAGGTACCTGAAAATCTTTCAATGAATCGGCCTTTGCGACCATACGATCGATTGCCCAGAACAGGTTAACCGCTGTCGGACGGGATGTCGCCAGGTATTCACCATTTTTTCTGACGATCTCCATAAATTCCTCATGGGACATCTCTTCCAGGTTCTGGATTCCAAGCACCATCCCATAGCCTGCTGCTACTCCGATTAACGGCGCGCCGCGCAGTTCCATATCCTTGATCGCATAAAACACCTCTTCAATGGTCGTTTTCGGGTTATATTCGGTAACTGCCGGGAGTTTGATTTGATTCAATACGTAAAAAACTCCGTCCTTCCATTCAATATGTTTAAAATCTTCCATGTTGTGAAGTGACTAAAGTGACAAAAGTGACAAGTGAACTAAAATTATAGGTCTTCACAAACTTTAATTCACTTGTCACTTTAGTCACTTTAGTCACTTAAAAAAATTCGTTTCTTCACAAATCCTGTCACATCGTTAAACAGCCATTTCTTCCAGCAATTTCCAGCAATACCATTGCATACGGGGCAGATGGAAGGGGCCTTTCCACATATTGCCTTTCAAGGGCACCGAAATTCTCCCATCCCGGTGCAGATAGCCGTACCATTCACCGTATTCAGGATCGGGAAAATAGGTATAAGCCCAATCGTGAATCTGCTGATGCCATTGGGCGTATTTCTCATCACCGGTCATCTGGTAAGCGAGCAGCGTGGCGATAATAGCTTCATTCTGAGGCCACCAGAATTTCATATCGTGCCAATATTCCTGCACCGGCAGCCCCTTGGCATCGCGGTAGTAAATGATGCCGCCGTATTCTTGATCCCAACCCCATGTCCACATCCAATCGAGAATAGTCGTGCCGATTTTAAGCAAGTGAGGATCATTGTTGCGTAATTTGGCTTCGTGCAACGTAAACCAGGCCGCTTCAATCGCATGGCCGGGACACATCATCCGTCCGTCAAAATGGTCAATGAATTCACCATTTGGACCAACCGTTTCCAGAACCGCTTTGAATTCAGGTTTCATGAAATCCCGTTCGATTTCCGCGATACAACGATTAATCCATTCGTTGCACAGGGTCGGATCGTCAACAGCCTCGCGCAAAATCTGGGCGGTGACAATCAGAATCATCGGAATCGCCAATGCTTTGCCGGCGCGGGTTTCAGGATTGAATTTCGGCGGAATCAAGCCGGGAGTCGTCAGATAGCGAATAATCAGCTTGAATAAGTCAAGTGCCTCTTGCTGCGCCTGCTTATCACCAGTTGCTTTGCTATAGGCGGCCAGCGCGATCGTCGCAAAGGTTTCGCTGAAAATATAGCGGCGTTTGCGAACCGGCCGCCCTTCACGCGTGACCTGAAAGAACATGCGGCCATCAGCATCGAACCCGTGTTTCCGGATAAAATCAATCCCATGTTTTGCCAGTTCCAGCCATTCAGCGCGCGGTTCGACCGTATTATACAGCGTTGACAACAGCCAGGTAAAACGTCCCTGCTGCCATATTCCCTTGTCAGTATCAATGACCGTGCCATCACGATCGAGCGCAAACATAAAACCGCCGTATTCTCGGTCAACACAATGCTTAATCCAGAACGGCAGCGTATCATTCAATAACCCATCACGATACACCGTGAGTAATTCATTTATGCGTTGTGGAGTCATATTTTTACAATTAAATACAACGAATGTAAAACAACACGGATTAAGCTTACAAGGACAGTTCCAATCCCTGTCATTTTACACTCGCATATTGAAAATTCGTGATTATTTACCAGGCTCATTCGCCGTAGGCGATACAGTATTGTAGAAAAGATGAGCACTTCCCATACCTCAATTCGCCGTAGGCGATAGACAGTGCAACCGCTACGCGGTAAAAAGGATGACAGCGGCGTTACCCATTACTACAATACTTGAAGTCCTACGGACTATCACTATGAAATAGTTACGAATACTTATCCTTTTACAGCGCCCAGGGTAATGCCGCGAATCAGGTAACGCTGGACAAACAGGGCAAACAGCAGCATGGGTACAATCATCACCACAGCCATGGCCGACATTTGTCCCCACAGAATTCCTTTATCAGTGACAAAGCTAGCGACTGCAATGGAGAGTACCATTGCTTTTCTGCGGGCGACGCTGGCCGCAATCAGAAATTCGTTCCAGGAAAGAAAGGCGGTCAAAATTGCGGCTGAAGCCACGCCAGGCGCGGTCATCGGCAAAACGACATGCCAGAAACGCTGCCAGGGATTTGCGCCATCAACTACCGCCGCTTCTTCAACTTCTTTAGGCAACTCGTTAAACACGATCAGCATGAGCCAGGTGACAAAGGGAATCGTAATTCCCAAATGACCAACAATAATCGCCCAGACAGTATCCAGCAGCTTAAATTGCCGCATGATCAAAAAGTAAGGGATCACGGTCGTGACTCTCGGATAGAAGCGGATAAAGAGGAACATGAATACCACCGAACTCAGCCATTTGCTTGATAAGCCCATGCGGGCTAATCCATAGGCCGCCAGTGTGCCGAACACAATTGTGACAACTGTCGTCACGCTGGACACTATCAGGCTGTTGGTGAAAAATTGGGATGTCTTGGGATTCCCAAACGCCTGCTGATAGTGCTCAAACGTCACTTCGGTGGGCAGAATCGTCGGAGGAACAGTTAAAAATTCACGCGGCAGTTTCAGGCTGTTGATCAGCAGATACGCCAGAGGAATCAAAACGGCAAGACAGGCAATGATCAGGATGAAGACGCGTAGGCTCTGCAACAGGGTGTGATGAAAAGCGAGGCGACGATATTTCATAGATATTCTCCGGCTCAAAACATGTTAACTGGTTGCCAGCCGTCGCTGAAGCCAAAAGACCAGCGCGATCACTGCGGCGGCAAAAGCCATAAAAATCCATGAGGCCGCGGCCGCATGTCCTAAATTAAAATTACGGAGTCCCAGGGTATAAATAAAGAATGTCAGGGTATAGGTGCTATAGCCCGGGCCGCCAAACGTGAGCGAATACACGGCATCCAGGGAAAGCAGAGAATCTAACATTCTGAGCATCAGGGTTAAGAGCAGCAAAGGGGTCAACAGCGGAAGTTCGACCTTCCAAAACATTTGCCAACGCGAAGCTCCGTCAATAGCAGCCGCTTCCAGGAGTTCATCAGGAATTCCGGTAATACCGGCGGCAACCACCAACAGCACAAACGGCGTGGCCTGCCAGATGTCCAGCAGCATCACCGAAATTAACGCCCAGGTCGGTGAGGCCAGCCATTCAGGGCCTTGCACTCCGATATAATTGAGGAGATGATTGACCAGGCCTGCGCGAGAATTCAAGAGCATACGCCATAATGTTCCGGCCGCAACCGGCGCAATCACCATCGGGAGAATCAGCACAGTACGCACAGAGCGCATCAACCAACCTGAACCCATGGTCAGGTAAGCTAAACCCATGCCCAGGAGCATTTCCACCACAATCGCTCCGCCGGTAATATAGAAGCTATTACGGACAGATCGTCTGAAAACATCGCTGCCGAGCATTTTCGCAAAATTCTGGACGCCGTTAAAGCCCTCGGGAGTCTGCGAACTGGTCAACGACCATTCCTGCACCGCAAGAAAGGCGGAATAAATGAGTGGATAGAATTGAACGACAACGACTACAAGAAAGGCCGGGAACACAAACGCTGCCATCCAGGGCCAGTCATGTTGTACTCTTCGGCGTCGTTTTAATTGGAGTTGCTCTGTCAAAACAGTGTGCGCCATTTCCTTCCCACATTTTCTTCGACCAAAAACCGGGTTTCTTGAAGAAACCCGGTTTTTGGAGTGTATTACTTTTGCTTCAATCCCTGAGCGTCTGCAATTTCGACCAGCGCGGTTGGAACCTTAATTTCAGCCCAGGCGGCTTGAGAATTTTCGACCACCTGTTCAGGCGTGATTGAGCCGATCATCAGTTCCCCGGTGTTACGGAAGAAGATTTCAAAGGCTTCAAAGGTCCAGGGCAGCGATTTTGCGCGGCTCAGATTATCTAATTGGCCGGGATAGTCGTGGGCATGTTGTTTTAACAGTTCTTCATCTTCATACGTTACGCGATGCGGAGAGCCAATGCCGAATTCCAGCATAAATTCTTTGGCGCGTTCCGGATTACTGTAGGCTTTGATCCATTCCCAACTTTCTTCAGGATTATCGCTGTATGTTGAGATGAAAAGGTTCCAGGCGCTGACCATCGGAAAGCCCGGACCAGGAAAATGCGCCAGACGCCAGTTGCCGACCACTTTCGACTTGGCCGGATCATCCGCGGCCGCCCGCACAAAACTCGGCCAGCAAATTAATGTGGCGGCTTTCCCATCCAAAAATACGGCGTTGGCCTCATCAATGCTCAGGCCTACCGCATTACTGGGGTTATATTCCAACAGCCCGGCCATTTTCTGCAACGCCACGACCGCTTTGTCTTTTTCTAACTGGTATGCGCCATCTTTATTGACCAGATAGCCGTCGTACATCCCCAGGAAGATCGCCGGGTTCTGTTCAGGCGCGCCCCAAGCGTACACATTCGCAGCAATATCCGTTCCGGCCAGAGCGTCTTTGAGCTTTTTGAGCCGGTCAATAAATTCATCCCAGGTTTGCCAATTGGCATCAATACCATATTTTTCAAAAAGATCGGTGCGATACAGAATGCCGTACGCGTCAGCGCTGTAGGGTACGCCAATGCGTTTACCGCCGTAAAAATTGGAAGGCCCGGGCGACCAGATGCGTTCAATGAACGTGTCGCCGTATTTGTCGCGTGTGACGAATTCATCCAACGACAGCATGTGTTCAAACACCGAAGCAATCCAGAATTCGCCGGACATCACGTCAAATTCCCCGGTGCCGGTTGTCAAATCCGTAATATGATTCTGATTCAGCACCGCCCAGGGGGCGGCCACAAGTTCCACCGTGATCCCGGTATTCTTTTCAAAGTCTGCTTTGATTTTTTCAGCCGCTTTATCGTACGTACCAGATTGCATATAGGTGACGGTAATTTCAGCGGCCGAGACATTCAAGGCGAACATGCCGATTAAGAGCATAATCCACAAACTTTTGTTTTTCATACGTAAACCCTCCTTGAGCCAGCTCATTGCATTGTTGATAGGTTTATAGTTCTCGCGTCAGCGAGTTTCTCCGATATACTCCCAACCAATCCTTTTTCAGGCGTTTCCCATGTTTTCTTCACGTTCCGCCAGAACATCACCTCCTTCATTGCAGTGATATGATCTAAAAGCGAACGTTCGCTTTGTCAAGTAAAAAGATAGGTTTTTCTCTGCACGGCTGCCCGCGTTTTTTTCGGAAATTTTCTTGACAACACACAAAAGAAGTTTGAAAAAAAAGAGGAACATTAAACAAACATATCACATAAATCACACCTAATCACGAGTTAAGCGGCGATCCGCTGTTGCTCCATACCGTCTCGCGGAGGGAGGGTAACTTATCCCGCGCCCCGCTAGGCATATCAAAATTCACAGAATATGTTCAGACTGTGGGCATCAACATAATATTGCAAAAGAATAAAAGAGAGAAATGAGAGGGGCAATTGGATCAACACGATACTGCGTGATGAGAGAGAACATCATGCGATGAGGAGGAATGGCTATGCACCATAAACTTATTAAGCTATATACCTATAATTGGTGGGCAAATACACGCATTCTGGATGCTATTGAAAGTTTAAGTGAAGATGAGTTAGAAACTGATCTGGGAGGGAGTTTTGCATCGATCTATCAAACGATTAACCATATTTTCCGGGTAGAATGGCTGTTTCTGAGGCGATGGAAAGGACTCTCCACTGACACACCATTCAGCATGAAGAAGAAGGAGACGCTCAGAAAATCATGGGAAGAACTCGAACAAGAACGGAAGACGTATTTTCAAGAACTCGATGAGCATGCATTGGATGGCACCCTTCAATATTGCGATACAAAGGGTCAACTGATCATTGTAACATTATGGCAAGCGATCTTTCAATGCCTCAATCATTCCACATTTCACCGGGGACAGATCATCAGCAAATTCAGGCAGATCGGGAAGGTACCGCCATCCACAGATTTTATAACATATTGTCGTGAATCAGAAAACAGAGAACAACCATGAAAAAATAAGCTGTCAAAGAAATAACCTATAACTCATGCAGATCAATACTATAGGTCATAATATACACGTTTAGTCTAACGACGTGCGTGCAGGCGACTGCGGAACGGCGGGCGAAGAAACGTCAGGTGAATCCTGAACGAAAGTTGCGCCTGTCGTCCCTTGTGCCTGAAAGTGCGGTGTTTCTGCGTTGTCTCGCCTGCGACGGGGGGTGACGTTCAATTCGTGCTTTGTTAGCGATCTCCCTATGTAGAGTTATCGCTGAAATTTCATTGCTATTTGTTGATTCTGGAAATATTCATTCTTCTGTTTGCTCATTAGCGGGCTTTTATTGGCGGCACATAGCGTTTGAGCAATAACGAAAGCGAGACGACCGTAACGGAACTCATGGCCATCGCAAATCCGGCCAATTCCGGTTTAAAGGTGATGCCGAACATGGGGTATAAAATGCCGGCTGCGACCGGAATCAAGGCAGTATTGTAGGCAAAAGCCCAGAACAGATTCTGTTTGATACGCTGCATGACTTTACGGCTTAATTGCACGCCGGCGACAGCATCCAATAAATCATCTTTCATCAGCACAATGTCGCCGCTTTCAATCGCGACATCCGTGCCGCTGCCAATCGCAATGCCGACATCCGCCTGCGCCAACGCCGGAGCGTCGTTAATACCATCACCAACAAAGGCGACGCGTTTTCCTTGTTCCTGAAGACGTTTGACTTCATTGGCTTTATCCTGCGGCAACACTTCAGCTAATACATGCTCGATGCCGATCTGGTTCGCAATCGCTGTAGCAGTGCGTTTGTTGTCGCCCGTAATCATCACTACATCCAGACCTTCCTGCTTGAATGCCGAGATCGCTTTTTTTGTGGTATCTTTGAGAGCATCCGCAATTGCGATCATCCCGCGCAATTGATTGCCGAAAGCTGTCAGAATTACGGTTTTGCCTTCCTGTTCCAATTTCAAAATCCTCTCTTCGTGTTCTTGCGTCAGGGTGATCTGTTGCTTTTCTTTGAGCAGCACTCTGTTCCCGATGAAGATTTCCTGACCATCGACTTCAGCCGCTACACCTTTGCCGCCAAAGGTATCAAAGTGAGCGCTTTCTTGCAATTCCAATCCCCATTCTTTCGCCTTTTTCACAATCGCCTGACCTAAAGGATGTTGTGAATTGATCTCAACACTGGCAGTTAACATTAATAAGGTCTTCTCATCGGTACTAATGGCAATTACATCCGTCACTTCTGGTTTGCCTTTCGTCAGAGTACCAGTTTTATCAAAGACGATCGTGGTTAATTTTTCCGAAATTTCCAGGGCTTCGCCATTTTTTATTAAAATGCCAAGTTCCGCGCCGCGCCCGATGCCGACGGTCACGGCTGTAGGGCTTGCTAACCCCAGGGCGCAAGGGCAGGCGATCACAAGAATCGCAATCAGGGTTGAAAAGGCAAATAAGATCGGCGTCCCAACAAGAAAGTACCAGACAATGAAGGCCAGAATCGCTATGGCAAGAATCACCGGAATAAAATAACTCACCACAGCATCCGCAATCCGTTGAATCGGCGGGCGCGATCCTTGCGCTTTTTCTACTAGTTGGATAATTTGCGCGAGCACCGTATCTTTCCCGATTTTCGTGGCTTTGAATTGAATGACGCTATTGGTGTTCAGCGTTGCGCCGACGACCGTATCCCCCGTTTTTTTCAAGTTCGGCACTGGTTCGCCAGTAATCATGGATTCATCCACATAACTTTCTCCGGCAATGACTTCGCCATCTACCGGAAATTTTTCGCCGGGCCTGACGAGAATAGTGTCGCCAATAGAGACATTTTCAATCGGAATTTCCTTTTCATGCCCCTCACGAATCACCGTTGCAGTTTTCGGTTGCAATCCCATCAGGGTTTTGATGGCTTCTGAGGTTTTACCTTTAGCACGCGCTTCTAAATAGCGTCCGATCGTCAAAAAGGTCGCTAAAAACACCGCGGCTTCGTAAAAAATAAACTCTTTGGGCAGCACACCAAAGGTACTGAGTAAACTTGCGGCAAAGGCGACTCCGATACCCATCGAATACATGACATCCATGTTTAGGGTTTTATGCTTTAATGACCGATACGCCGCTTTAAAAATCGGGTGACTGACGAATACAAAGGCAGGAGTTGCAATCACAAACATGATCCAGGCCATTACCGTATGTGACAAGCCCAGATGGACATACATCAATCCCATCAGTAAGATTCCGGAAATGCTGCCCACAATAGCGCGGCTCAATTTCTCGTGCATCTCTTTTTCACGAGCGACTTTTTCCATATCTTCACTAACTTCACCTTCAACTCCCAGATAGTGATAACCGGCATCTTCTATCGCCTGTTTCATGTCGGATAGAGAAACTACGGCGCGATTATAGGTGACGCTGGCTTTTTCCGTACCTAAATTGACTTCGACCATTCGCACACCATCGAGTTCACTCAAGGCCTGTTCAATCGCTTTGGTACACATAGCGCAGGTCATACCGCCGATTTTAATGCTAGCAGTCTCATTCATTGCATTATATCCTGCCTCTTGAATTGACTTTTCCAGGTCTGTCAGCGTGACTTTTCCAGGATCATATTCAACGCTAGCGGTCTCATTACCCAGGCTCACCTCAGCGAGTACCACCCCATCCAAACCTGCCAGAGCATGCTCTACAGTTTTGGAACACATTGCACACGTCATACCACGAATCTTTAACGCGGTTCGTTTGGTTTCAATTGTTGCCATCTATGTTTATCAACCAGAGATTACACAGATTTGACAGATGCAAGAGGGTTCGTTTTGATATTTATCCATACGTACGGTCACTCTTTCAAGATAATCTGCGGAATCCGGACAATCTGTGGTCATTTATCCTTTTTGACTCTATTTTTAACATGTATCAATCTGATACGTGGATGTTTCATTGTTCCTTATTTTTTATTATGCTGTTTTCCTGGAATGTCAAGAGAGGAAGGCGCAGATAAAAAAAACCAGGTTTCTCTGAGAAACCTGGTTTTGGTAGCGTCGCTATTTTTTGAACATTACGCTTCCGGCGGATAGCCGATTTTCTCTAAAGTTGCACGAAGATCATCCCAACTGGTTTGGGCGTCATCCCATTCAACCATAACCTTTTTGGTCGCAACAGCGGCGCTCGCCGAGGAAACGCCAGATACGCTACGAAGAGCTTTTTCAATCCGCATTTTACAATGTCCGCAACTAATATTGGGAACATTGAATGTTTTTGTTTGCATACACTTTTCCTCCATATTTTTATGGTTATTCGTAATTTTGTCTGGCCCCTCCAGGAGAGGATTAAGCGAAATTATTGTTCATTCTGAAGCATACGATCGAGTTCTGCTTTGAAGGCGTCAAAGGGTTGAGCGCCGGTCATCAACTTAACTTCTCCGGTTTTATTATGTCGGAGAATCGTTCCCGGTGTTCCTGAAATCCCACTGTTCGCGCCTTCAGCCAGATCGTTCTGAACGCGCTCAGTATATTTCCCGCTATCCAGACATTCTTGAAATTTCTGCTTATCCAGCCCGATTTCTTCGGCCAATGGGGCAAGTTGTTCAAGCGGAAAACCTTTGCCGTTGGATGTGGTGCGTTCATAAAGGAAGTTACTATACTTCCAAAACGCCTCATTGCCCCCTAATTCCGCAGCACATTCAGAAGCTTCCGCTTGCTTTTGCGCGCCAGGATTATGAAATTGCAACGGATAATGGCGATAAACCCAATTCACCTTGCCATTGTATGCCTCAATGATTTTTTTCGCCGTGAGGTGAAAGGTCTTACAATACGGACATTCAAAGTCGGAATATTCAATAAAGGAAATTACCGCATCGGGGTTGCCATAAATGTGATCCCGATCTTTGTCAACAGGTCGCACATTTTTAGCTTTTTCTCTGGCTGCTCGTTCTTGTTCTTCGCGCGCTTTGATCTGCGCTTCGCGCTGTTTCTGAATGTAGCGTTCGACCCCGGCGTCAACTTGCTGTCTAATAAACTCGCCATTTTTTAACTCAGTCAGAATATCTTCCTTAATGCGCTGGCTGAGTTGCACCTCATCAATCTGCTCTTGTTGCGTAATAAATTCGCCATTTTTTAACTCAGCCAGAATATCTTCCTTAATGCGCTGGCTGAGTTGCACCTCATCAATCTGTTGTTGAGGAGTTGACGGTCGCATTTGAAGCGCAACAAAAACAAGTGACGCGGAGATTAACACGGCAGCTAAAATAATTGCTCCAATCAATTCTTTCTGTGTCACAATCCTTTTCCAGTTCTAAAAACTGTCTCGATACGTTCAAGAGACAACCTCAGAAATTCGGAGTTCCTTATTCGTTTTTGTTATTCACAAGAACCTCGTAATTGAGGTTGACATAGACGTCATGCGGATTTTTCCACATTACACAGAGAGTATCCGGTTCTGCCTCATCTTCCAATTCATCGTAATCCAATTCTCCTTCCAGGGTTGTTACCTGCTTCTTATTCACAGGATAGACTACGTTTTCTCCCTGATGATAATGGATATTAAAATCTATGAGCTTCGAACTGGTAAAAGAAAATTGGAGAACCTCTCCTTGTTTCATTTTCAGGCATTCTTCATATATCCGTCCAGGTTTTATTCTGACTTTGGGTTCTGCTGCCATAATCTGTTGAGATGCACAACTTCCGAGGAGCAGAAAGACTACCCCCCAAAATACCATCTGTTGAATCTGTGTAAATTTTGACATAAATTTTCCTTCTGAATTGCAAGCAATAGGCTTCGATTTGCTACCCAAGAATATTGCGTGCAAACAGATGAAGTACGATAGAGACGACGAATAACACTGCCAGTACTCTATGCACTGGCAACCATTTTTTGATCCGATATTTCTTGCCAATAAGCGCGACCAGCATCATCACCACCACAATCCACCAGGCCAATGGCCCTGTGTGGATTCTGAACATCGATCCCAACGCAAGATCCCCGTGAATATAGGCTGAAATAATGAGCGCAATCCCAATATATGGGTGAATCTTACTTAACGGTTTATTCAGTTTTTTCAGGAAAGGTTGCTGGTTCGCGTAAACATGTCTGTTGATTCTGCGGAACGTGAATAACGCGATCGCAATCAGCGCAAGCACAATATTTACCCAACCTAAAAATGCGATCACGTCATACACAAATAGATATTCATTTTGCCCGAATAGCTCACTCAGTTTTGAAATCAGAAATTCACTCATATAACAAACCTCTTCTTTTCATTGTATTCTGAATTAAGCCTGGAATGATAGCCATGCTACTATCATCAGGCGCGCTTCACTATTGTCAAGCCTGAAGAAGATTATTTTTAAAAACCGAACATATTCTTTCAGTTTACGGTACTTTCTATTTGACAAATTCGGGAGATGGTTTCTATGAGTAACTCGACCATGAAAATGAAATTATTGTGGATGAAGATTTATGCAAATTTTTCAAAAAATACCATCAAAGTTTAAAAGATTTTTGCCATTTTTGCTGATTTTTCTGGCAGTGGTCTATCTGAGTGAACGAGAAAAACAATTTCCCCTGTCCGCGCCTCAGATGAAGCTGTTATCCCCGGAGATGCGAACGCAGAAGCAAAAAGATTTTACCCTCCCCACCCTCCACGGAGATCTTGTGCGTCTCGCTGATTTTCGAGGAAATGTTGTATTATTAAATGTCTTTGCGACCTGGTGCCATCCCTGTCGCGATGAGATACCCTCGTTAGAAGCCTTGTTTCAAGCGTATCAATCTCGGGGATTTGTGGTATTGGGAGTCTCGACCGATACAAATGGGGAAAAGGTGCTTCCGCCGTTTATCAAAGAGTATGCGCTCACGTTTCCGATTGTCGTTGATACGGATAAACAGGTATCACAACAATATGGGGTGCGAGGAATTCCCGCGACCTTTTTGCTTGACCAACATGGAAGAATCGCTGGAATGCTCTCAGGAAGCGTAAATTGGGACAGTGAAGAAGCTCATGCTCTGATTGAACAGTTGTTACAGGAATAGTTTTTTAGCAATTCAACGGATAACCTCTCTTCTTCGCCTTAAAATTGGTGTTGTGACATATTTTCTCTGGTCACGTCAATCCAGGCGGAACCGTAAAGGACCTGCCCTTGCATTCTGACATGGGTATATCCCGAAATTCCTAAATCCATGCCATCTACGATGGGTTTGTCTTGAAGCACCATCACCGCCAACTTATTCAGCACATAGCCTGCGTCAGCCGGATCCCAGAAACTAATCAGCTTATTTGCGCCATTTTTCAAATATACACCGCAGGCTGACACTAATCCAGTACCGACGACAGCAATTTTCTCCTGAAGACCAAGTTCCGAAACTGCCCGGCCAGCACCTTCTGTGCAAGTCATTCCGATCCCCAGAATTCCTCGCAGATTCGGATATGCATCGAGAAGCTCTTTGGTTTTCTGATATGCCAACGCAGGGTCGTCATGATCTTCAATTTTTCGGGTCGCCATTATCATCTTTGGATAGGTATCGATCTGGCGAGTAATTGCAGCATTCGCCCATTCGCTATGGGATTTTGTGGTCAAGCTTCCTAAGATAATCAGATATTCCCCTTCGGCCTGCATATAGTGAGCCAGATGATCCATAAGATGGACGCCATAAGCCGCATTATCGAAGGGTTCAAGATCATAATGACGATTACGAAGGTTTGACGCTTCATGAGCGATAACGATGATACCCTGTTTACAAGCCTGACGCAAGGTTAACTCCAGGGCCTGGGGAAAATAGGGAACGATGCATAAGGCATCAACCTGTTGTTGCATCGTCTGTTCAATCAGTTGGGTTTGTAAATGTTCATCAGCGTGCGGTGGTCCGATTAAAAAAGCGTGATGGCCTGTATCTGCGCTGAATTTTTTCACGCCTTGCTCCATGCGATCAAACCACGCATGGCCATTTTTCATCTTAACGATTGTAGCAAGGGTATAGTGAGAGGTAGAAGGCTTATGCGATTGTTCCATGGTGTACTGTACCTATACGTTGTCCTTGTGAATAATATTGTTGAGAGCATTCATCATGACAAAGGGTTAAAAATTTCAGGAGAAAATGTCAAGGGAATTTCAGAAGAAGTTACAGGAATTTCCTTGAACATTTTTGGGGTTTTTGTTATAAAGCCTTTTGTGTTCATGACAATGATCCCATACAAACACGTGAGCGCACCAACATGTGTTGCTATCTTTTCTGAAAGAAGGAACAATTTATGAATGACATTGTTGTCAAAGAGGAACAGAGAGGGTACAGCATTCACGTTGAACCACTCCATCGTCTGATTACTTGCAAATTATATGGATTTTTTGATAGCCGCTTTGAACGCCAATATCATGATGATTTTTTTCGAGTTCTTGCGTCATTGCACGTTCCTGAAGTCTTTCTGCTTGTTGATACAACTGAATATCCCCCCCAATCAAAAGAAGTTCAGGAAATTCGGCAACGAATTATTCACAAACTCGCAGAGTATCATGTGACCAAATTGGCCTATGTAGCTGCAAAAGCGCTCAATCGCTTACAATCTGAGCGATTGGCGAAGCAAAAGTCTGAAGTGAAAATCGCTTTCTTCAAGTCTGAAGAAGAAGCGCGAGCCTGGCTGTTGAAGTGATGCCCATCATAACGACTAATGAGAAGGACAGGTAAATTTTTCTTGACAATATATTAGAATATTCTAATGTTTATTAGAATTCGATTGTTTCAAGAATTTCGAAGACTTATTCCCGAAACAACGTGAAGATAACCTATCATGCGGACTTATAAGTAACTACAAGAATCACATATAAGAAAGAATATTCGGACGTTTGCCGAATAACCGAGCTTTTTGCAAATCAAAAGGGGAAAGAATCTATTTGTAATCACTTACAAGGAGAAAAGGAACATGATTGAGCAGAAAAAAATTGTGATCATTGGCGGCGTTGCCGGAGGGGCAACTGCGGCAGCGCGTTTACGCCGTCTGGATGAACATGCCCATATTGTCCTGGTGGAACGAGGCGCAGACATCTCGTTTGCCAACTGTGGGCTTCCGTATTATATCGGTGGAATTATCGAAAAACGCGAAAGTCTGTTCGTGACCACACCGATAGCATTTAATAAGCGTTATAACATTGATATTCGCACCAAAACCGAGGCACGGCGCATTGATCCTGTGAAAAAAGAAGTCGAATTATACAGCTTTGAAAAGGATAAGACCTATATCGAAAGCTATGACAAATTGATTCTTTCGCCCGGCGCATCACCGATTCGCCCGCCCATTCCAGGCATTGAGGATCCTCGCATTTTTACCTTACGCAGCATCCCGGACACGGACAAGATTAAAGCATATATCCATGAAAAGATGCCCAAACGAGCGCTCGTAGTTGGCGGTGGATATATCGGCTTAGAAATGGCTGAAAGTCTGCACCATGCCGGATTACGGGTGACAATTTGCGAAAAGCTGGAACAGGTGATGATGCCCCTCGATTTTGAAATGGCTGCGCTGGTGCATCAACACATGCGCATACGTAATATTCAATTCTATCTCAAAGATGGCATAAGCCGCTTTGTTACCTATCCCGATCATATTGAAGCAGTGCTTGAAAGTGGGAAAGTGATTCAGACGGATATGGTCATTTTTTCCATCGGGGTGCGCCCTGAAGTGGAACTCGCTAAAGCAGCCGGATTGCGACTTGGCGAAACCGGCGGAATTTGGGTTGATGAATACCTTCGATCTTCAGATGAACATATTTATGCCATCGGCGATGCGATTGAAACCACTCATCTGGTCACAAAAGAAAAATTTCTGGTCAGGCTGGCTGGCCCTGCCAATAAACAGGGACGCATTGTCGCAGATAATATTTACGGAAAACAGGAAAAATATATCGGCTCACTAGGAACGGGCATTGTGAGGGTATTCGATATTGTCGTCGGCAGCACCGGCGCCAATGAAAAGATGCTCAAAAAAGCCGGGATTCCCTACCGGGCCTCTCTCACCCACTCTGCAAATCATGCCGGATATTATCCTGGAGCAGTGCCGGTTTCGATCAAACTTCTCTTTACCCCTGATGAAGGCAAGGTGCTTGGTGCGCAGGTTGTTGGACTTGAGGGGGTAGATAAACGCGTTGATGTATTTGCCACTGCGATTATGTCTGGCGCGACTGTAGCTGATTTGGAAGAACTTGATCTGGCGTATGCTCCGCCGTACGGCTCGGCCAAAGATCCGGTTAACATTGCGGGCTATGTGGCGCACAATATTCTGAAAAACGATGTAGAAGCGGTGTACTGGTCTGATGTGGATCGGGTCTGTGAAGACGGAAAATGTTTTATTCTGGATGTACGTACTCCCAAAGAATGTGAGTTGGGCATGATTAAAGGCGCCGTAAATATTCCGGTTGATGAACTGCGCAACCGTCTCGCTGAAATTCCAAAAGATCGGCGGGTGTTGGTCTACTGTCAGGTTGGCCTGCGAGGCTATGTGGCATGGAAAATTCTTAAACAGCATGGCTTTGACGCCCGCAACCTGAGCGGCGGCTATAAAACGTATGAAATTGTCACCGGCAAACAGGAAAACGATGATGTGTATGAATATGACCGGATTACCGTCAGCGATCAGATTATCAAAGTGAAACCGTCGGCATAAGCGATTTTTCATCTCTTCTGTCAAAATAATATTTGACATCATCTCCCTTCCCTTGTAAAGCTCACCTCAATAATGAGTAAAAACCGAGTTTTTTCAAAAAACTCGGTTTTTAGATGTCTCGGAAATGAAGAAAAACCGAGTTTTTTCAAAAAACTCGGTTTTTGGATGCTTGCTGGAAAGATACGAATGAAAACCGCATTTATTTATTCTGACGATTTTGAAAAATTTGCGTATCACGACTCTCATCCGCTCAAACCGATCCGGTTTAAGTTAACTTACGAATTAGCCCGCGCCTATGGCCTTTTCCGGTCCTTTCATCACCGGCTGGTCAAAGCCAAACCCTGCACGGTTGATGATTTGATCACAGTGCATTCCATCGAATATATTGAAGCCGTAGAAAAGGCGGCGGTCGAATTGCCTGAGTGGGATCGCCTGCATTATGGGTTAGATACGCCGGATAACCCGATTATCCCGCAAGCTTACGAATGGTCGCTGCTGGCAGTTGGGGCGAGTTTACAAGCTGCGAAACTCGTCGAATCCGGTCAGACCGAAATTGCCATGAATATTGCAGGCGGACAGCATCATGCTGGCCGGAATCGTGCTTCAGGGTTCTGCTATTTTAACGATATCGCGGTGGTGATTCAATATTTACTGGATAAAGGCCATCGGGTGGCGTATGTTGATATTGACGCCCATCATGGCGATGGCGTGCAGGAAATTTTTTATAAGACTGATAAAGTGTTAACCATCTCGCTGCACGAAAGCGGACACTACACTTTTCCGGGAACCGGCTTTGAACGGGAAATCGGGATTGAAGAGGGGGAAGGCTATGCGGTCAATATTCCTTTACTGCCTGGCAGCGACGACGATGTGTTCTGGTATGCCTTTTATGAACTCGTGCCGGCATTGATAGAAGGTTTCAAGCCCGATGTACTCGTTACGCAGTTGGGCGTGGATACCTTCAAATCTGATCCGTTAGCCGCGTTAAATATCACGACAAACGGGTTTTGCCGGGTGGTTGAAGAGTTGAAACGACTTTCCCCTGGCAAATGGATTGCATTGGGCGGTGGCGGCTATAACGTCTTAAATGTGCCCAGAGCGTGGACACTGGCCTGGGCTATTATGAGCGAGGAAGATATTCCGAATACCCTGCCGCGTTCCTATCATAAACTTTTGCGAAAAACGCTTCCAGAGGAATATGATACGACGCCGCACCCGGAGCGTCTGCGCGATAAACCGTATCAAATCGATCTGAAAACTAAAATTCGACTATTGATTGAATTGGAGAAAAGCATCACTTATATTAAAAATAATCAACTCAAGCGAATTTGCGGCAAATAATGGAGAAACGATGCGAAATTATATTTTGCGACGTTTATTACTCACTATCCCGGTCATTGTGGGAGTTTCAACCCTGGTGTTTTTGTTTATCCACCTGATCCCCGGCGATCCGATCCAGGTCATGCTCGGCGAGTCTGCCAAACCCACCGATGTCGAAGCTCTGCGGCGCGCTTTAGGGCTGGATCGTCCTCTGAGCGAACAATATATGGCCTTTTTTAAAGGCCTGGTCACAGGAAATCTGGGCGTCTCCATTCACACCGGCCAGCCGATTCTTGCCACGATTGTCAGCCGACTGCCGGCCACTTTAGAATTGACCCTTTCCTCAATGTGCGTGGCCTTGCTGATTTCTATTCCCCTCGGCGTCATTTCGGCCAGTAAACAATATTCTTTGCTCGATAACGGCTCGATGTTTTTTGCTTTGCTCGGCATTTCCATGCCCAATTTTTGGCTGGGGCCGCTGCTGATATTACTTTTTTCCGTCAATTTAGGCTGGCTGCCAGTCTCCGGACGCGGCGGCCTGCTGCATTTGGTTCTTCCGGCGATCACACTCGGAACCGCCCTGGCCGCCAAACTCACACGCATGACGCGCTCAAGCGTGTTGGAAATTCTGCACGAAGACTATATTACGACTGCCCGTTCCAAAGGTTTACATGAAGGTTTCGTCATTTTTAAACATGCCCTGCGCAACGCGTTAATTCCGGTGATTACCGTGATCGGAATTCAGTTTGGGGCATTACTCTCAGGCGCGTTGATCACAGAAACCATTTTCGCCTGGCCTGGCATCGGACGTTTAACCATCACTGCCATTCAAAAACGCGATTATCCGCTTGTCCAGGGCTGCGTTCTGCTCATTGCCTTTGGCTATGTGTTTGCGAATTTGATCACCGACCTGGCGTATGCCTGGGCTGACCCGCGTATCCGGTTTGAGAACAAAAATTCAGATTGACATATCCTATGAGAAAATATAGATTGAAATCATAAAAATGACCTCATCTTGGATATAAATTTCATGGAGAGACCAATATGACGTATCATTATACTGCTGTGATTGTGAAATGTGGGGAATGGTTTGCCGGAACCATCAAAGAGCTTTCCGGCGTGCATACTCAAGGAAAAACCGTTGAAGAAGTCAAAGAAAACCTCAAAGAAGCTATTTCGATGGTGATTGAGTCAAATTTAAAGCATTTTCAAGAAATAGCGAATATGATGAATATATTGAAGAAGATTTGGCCGTGACGAGATGAAACGCAAAGACTTGATTCGCTGCTTGTTCAAACACGGATGTCTGGTGGAACGAGAAGGGCAACGGCACACGTTGTTTTATAATCCACATACCAACAAGTCCACAACGGTTCCGCGGTATCAGGAAATCAATAGGTAGTGGTATCCTGTACATGATGCACGTTCCCTGAGCGAAGTCGAAGGGAACGCCTGTGTGCTCGTCTCGACTCCGCTCGACGATCGGTCATCATGTACAAGGTAGCCACTACCAATCAATACATTACTGCACGAGGTATTTGCAAAGATTTAGGCATTCCGATTATACAAATTAAATAAGTCCTCATATCCTCGAACTCTAAACTGGTTCGATTGAGTTCTTGTCTTGCAATTTTCTGTTCTGAGACTCATCAGGCGTTGTTTTGCGGCTGATAAAGTAGATATTTGTGCCTAAAATAATCAATGCGCCGAGCCAACCGGAAAGGGTGAGATGCGGGTCTGAGGTGATATACGGCCCTAAAAAGGCCGAGAGTACAATCCGAGAAGATGAGAGAATTCCTCCTTTGACCGCGGTCACATATCTGAATCCCATGGTTAACAAATATTGCCCGGCGATGGCTGAGATTGCTCCTGAGACAAGATAGATCAGTTCAAGAGGCGAGGGAAGATAATATTGATCGTAAAACACTGCCGCCTGTATGAGCATTCCTACGCCAAACACGACGAATAAAACGGTATTGGTGTCATTTTCCTGGCGCACAGTATTGAGCAGCATCAACGAAATCGCTGAGATGATCCCGGACATCAAGCCCCATAAGCTTTCCCAGTGAAATTGCATATTTTGCGGCGCAACCACCAGAAAAATGCCATAAAACCCCACAAAGGTCATGAGCGTTGCCATAATATCGCGCTGGTGTTTCAAGAGAATCCAGGTGAAGATGCCGATAAAGACCGGGGAAGTCATGTTTAAAATCGTCCCTTCAGCCAGAGTGGTCAATTCAACTGCTTTATAAGAGCAATACACGGCCAGCATATTGGTGACCGCGCGATAGATGATCGTTCCGGTGTGTTTAGGCTGCGGAAGCCGCCGTTGAAACAGAAACACCAGCGCGGTGACCAGAAATCCCAGGAAAAATCTGGCAAACATGAGAAACGCCGATCCCAGAGCAACTTCCGGATTCGTGGTCGCCCAACGCACGACTGCGGCTTCCAGATAAAAACAGAGCATTGAGACCAGAATAGCGACACTGCCAACAAATTCTTTGGAGCGCAAGGGGGCAAGTTGTTGCGTATTAGACATTGGCGGCTTCCGCGGCGACAATCTTTTTCAATTCCTCAAATCGTTCTAAAATCGGCAAGTGCTGCGTACATGCTTCTTCACATTGATGGCATTGCGTACAACGTTCGAGTTCCTGAATTTTGTTCGCCCAATGATATTTCAACCGATTACTCACAGAGTCGCCGCCTTTGAGCATGTGCTGATTATAGGATTCCATAAAGGTCCAGACGCGAATTTCTTCAGGGCAGACATTGCAGTACATACAGGTCGTACACAAGCTATTAAAATCCTTTTCAACCTTTGTGCGAATTCTCTGAATTTCTTGCGGGGAATACGGCTGGTAGTGGTCAATTGCGTGTATGGCGCTATCCACGTCATCGTCGTTGCGAAACCCGACCAGCGCCACGGTAATTCTGGGATCTGTGAACAGAAAGTGCAAGGCTGCGTCAACCATGGTTTGTTCCGGTCTGGTTTTGATGAAACCGAAGGTTTCCTCGTTATTGGGAATGATCCCTCCACCTAAGGGATTCATCACGACTACCCCCATCTTCTGTTCTGCTGCGGCGACAATTCCTTCTTCACGATGAGGAAAATTGATGGCGCAGTAGCCAAGCGTTACACCTTCAAAATAGCCTTCTTCAATCACTTTGCGAATTTCAGGGCCAGATAAGTGCGTGGAAAACACTGCATGGCGGATCAAGTCCTCTTCTTTGGCTTTCAGAATGGCGTCAACGACTCCTGCGCTTTTACGCTGTTCCCAATCTTTGAGCGTCATCACGCACCAGCAATGAAAAAAATCAATAGTCTCGACATTGAGTCTTCGTAACGATTCTTCCAACTGCCGCCGCAGTTCATCGCCATTCTTTTTAGCTGATTTCGTCGAAATCACGAAAGGCTTTCCGCTTTTTTGCATTTCCAGAATAGCGTGTCCCATAATAATTTCAGATTGATCCTGACAATAGCCGGGCGCTGTATCAAAATATGTGACACCTTTCTCAAATGCGCATAACACTGTGTTGACTGATTTCTCAAGGTTATACGGTTCTTCAAAACGCATTCCGCCAAATCCTAAGGCTGATACGGTTTGTCCTGTGTGACCATAAGTTCTGTATTGCATGATAGCTCCTATGAAAATGTAGCGCGAAACTCCAGTTTCGCGTACCAGTGATACGGCCGCGAAACCGGAGTTTCGCGGTACATCTCATTTTCATGATGACGGGTGAGCATTAGCTCATCTTTTGAAAATCACGTTTGTAGGTAAACGCTTTAGCGTTTCAGCAGGCCGCTGAAGCGGCTACTACAAGCCTGATTTTCATTGTGCCGGATAAATCTTATGTGAATTTCTTTGAAAATAGGACGATTATTTTTATTCTGTCAAACGAAAGAATTCGGAATTGCCTGTCAAGAAAAATACACAGCACTCAGGGAATGACTTCCGTTTCACGCTGCCTGACCGCTTCTAATTTATCCATGACATCCTGGTTGTTCGGTTGAAGTTGCAGAGCGTTCTGATAGGCTTCGCGCGCGCAGGCGATTTGGCCGGTTCCCAGACACACATCGCCCAACAACACGTGAGTTTGAAAAAGCGCGGCGTCGTTTTCTAAGGCCCATTGAAACATTTGAATCGCTTGTTCATACAGTCCGAGGTGCGTATAAGCGATGCCCAGGTTACTCAGCATTTTGGCATGGTTCGGCTGATACGTGAGCGCGGACATAAATGCTCTGGCGGCATCTTCGTAACGACCGGTTTGTAAATACACAATGCCTAAATTATTGCGAACTTCAGCATTTTCAGGCTCAATGCTCAAACTGGTCGTGAACGCCGTGCTCGCTTTGTCTGGCTGCCCCAGTTCCAGATAAAGCGTTCCCAGGCTGTTATGGATAATGGCGGCGTCAGGATCAAGCGTAAGCGCATGTTGATACAATTCCAGCGCTTTTTCCACATCGCCGCTCCTGGCATAACTCATCCCCATGCCGTTATATGCATTCATGTCAAAGGGATTCAAATCCAACGCTTTTTGGAAATACTTCAGGGCTTCGGTATGTTTGTTTTGCAGAGCGTAGAGGTTGCCAAGCGAGGTATAAATGCGATCCTGTTGTCCGCCAAGCTCCAGAGCCTGAGCGTAAATTTGCTCAGCATGGGCATATTGCTGTAATTCAATGCTCATGCCGGCAAGCCCCAGATACGCCTCCACATATTCCGGATTGGTTTCAAGCGCGGATTGATAATTCTCGATGGCTTCCTCGAACATCTGCTGCGCAGCGTAGGCATCGGCTATATTGACATACACACGTTCAATATGTTCTTGCTCAGGGTGCAAACTGATTAATTGCTCATACAATGCCAGAGCTTTTTCATATTGCCCCTGCTTTGCATAAATCAACCCCAGATTATTGAGCGCAATCGAAGAATCCGGATGGGTTTCTAACGTTGCCGTCCAGAGCGTATGGCTGTCTTTCCAATCGCGATTGCGCTGTATGGTTTGAAATGAGAATGAAATGAGTACAAGGCTGATCACAGCCCAATACCCAATGCTGACGAAGCGCGTTTTGACAGCGCGAGTAAGCAACTGTTCTGCCCACACAATCAACCAGGCAAAGGCCAGACAGAAACCAACGGAGGGCAGATAGAGATAGCGGTCGGCTTTGATAATGGCAATCGGGATAATGTTTGCGACCGGCAGTAAACTTACAAAAAACCAGGCGATGCCAAAGAATGCGATTTTTGAGTGCTTCCAGGTCAGAAATGTTAATATCGCCACAATTCCAAGAACTGCAAGGGCTATAAGCATTTCAGATTCCAGTAAAGACGTGTTCACTTGCACATCATAAGTCACGGACAGAAGACGAGGAATGAACAACATCAATACATATTCCTTCAGCACTCGCAGCATCGTCAATCCGCGTGTAAACGCATTTGCAGCATGAAATTGCGTTTCAACCACCCCGGAAGCGCGAGCGACAGCCATAAAAATCCAGGTAATCAGGATAGCCGTGAAAAAAAACGGAACATACAGCCAACTCCGTCGCCATTGACGAAATATCAGTGGATCAACGAAACAGAGATCATACACCACCAGCAGCAACGGTAAGATCACAACTGATGGCTTCGTAAGCAATCCGGCTGCAAAAAGAATCAAAGCAAGCCCATACACCGTTCCCTGAATCCAGCGGCGGCTTTGGGTTTTTATAGGAAATATCCATAAAAAACAGGAGCATGAAGCCAGAGCCAAGGCCGAGGCTAAAACATCACACCGTCCGGCAACCCAGGCCACGGCCTCAGCATGGATCGGGTGTACAGCAAAAATAAGGGCTGTCAGGGAAGCCAACAATAGATGTTTCGAGAGCAGATAAGCGATCAGAAACACGAGCAGAGTATTCAGGGTATGACACAAGATATTCGTCAAATGATACCCCGTCGGATTCAATTGCCAAAAATGATAGTCCAGGGCATAAGACAGGGTACGGACCGGTTGGTAGACCCCAACAACGCCCGGTGTAAAGATGGCCGTGATATTTTCAAAAGAAAGAGATTTAATGTAGGGATTTTGCACGATCAGACTGGTATCGTCAAAATTGACAAACTGATGACCTAGCGTATTCAAATAGATCAGAACTGACAGACAGGCAAGCAGAACGGCAAGTAGAATCGGGCTGTATGTTTTCATGAATCAATAGAAAGTATCATGGAGAACATGCGGAGGGTTTCCGGCAGATTGCGATAAGATCGAGGCTTTCCTCAACATGTTCTGTCATGATGGCATAATCGTGAATGCCATACTTGTTCAGATAATCGGCAGTGGTTGAATAGTAAGTGATGCCCGCTCGTTGAGCGAAGTCGAAACGAGCCGCTCACCGTTCC
>DF820466.1:351070-402832 GCA_000739535.1 Candidatus Vecturithrix granuli
CTGCTTTGACAGCGAAAGCAGAGCTTTCGCACTCCTCACCTGCAAACTTTTAAAACAGCTTCTAAGAATATTTTGATTTCATGTAAGTGATTATGATAATTTCTATGAGGGACAAATCTTTGAAAAGCCGGGAAGTTCTCTGCTACGTTCTCTCCGGATTCAAAATTTCAGCATAATTACGAACAATTGTTTCATAGACCTGATCCACGCTGAGGCTCTGCATACAATAGCCCTTCTGCTCGCGTTCATACACGCATTGCACATAGGAGCCTCCATATTGATAGTGCGGGTATTTATTGCAGGGTATGCAGGCCAGATTCGAGCGTACGATAATATGCCCTTTGCCATAGGGAGCATTCCGCCCGGGATCGCTGGGACCAAACAACCCGACGGTGGGCACCCGCATGGCGGTTGCTGTATGCATCAACCCTGAATCATTCGAGACAAAGAGCGTACATTGTTTGATCAATGCGGCTGTGTTCAGGATCGTTGTGGGTTCGGGTATCAAAGGCTTGTGCTCCATAAAGGAAAAAATGTCCTTGTTTAAGGAAAGTTCATCGTCGCTCCCCAGGATAAGGATTTTCACGCCAAATTCTTCCGTGAGTCTATCGCCGAGTCTGGCGAAATATTTGGCAGGCCAGCGTTTATAGATATTCCCCTGTGAAGGATTACAGCCAGGATGAAATCCAATCAGGCGATCCTGGGGCGCCACATTGACGCTCTGTAACCAGGTTTCAGCATAGGTCTTTTCTTCCGGGTGCAAATCCCAGCATAAATTATCCTCAGCGTGTGACACGTCGATGCCAAGGCGCGTCAACAGCGACAAATTTTGTTTGACGTCATGGCAAAACACGCTGCTACCCACCAGGTCGGTTTGTAAAAATCCCAGGGTTTCCATGTAGCCAACCTGATAGCGCGGCGCAATCCGGCGTTTTGCTCCGATCAGAAAACTCAGAAGATTAAATTCCGTACGATTTGCAGGAAATGCCGTGATATTGACATCATACCGTTCCCGCCGCAACATATAGAGAAAGCCCAATTTTCCTTTCAGGGTCGGGTGTGTTGAGGAGTTAAACACATACAAATGCCGACAGCGGTTGATACGTTTCAGAATATCTTTGCTTACTTCATGGCGTACCAGCACATCAATGATGGCCTCAGGGAAACGCTGTTGAAGTAGGCGCAGCGTCGGGATAAATAAAATGGTATTGCCTAACCCGGTTAAGTACGAAATCAGTATTTTCATGGTTTTGTGAATTGGGAAAAACGAAATTTTTTGCCGAGAAACAAGGATATTTTCAAATAATAGTATATCCTGAGTGTAATTTATGCAAGCGTCTTTACGAAGAATTTGCACTCGTTGGGTTTAGACAGCCCTGTCAAAAAAAATGTAAAATTCCTGAAAAAAACGTGAGTAATCTCATTCGTTGCGGGAATCTGCCTGGGTGTGTCCGCACGCAGACAGGTGAGCCTTTGAAATTCCCGCAACAACTTCAGATTCATGGCAGAAATTTTTCAACCCCGGAAATTTTATACACAATCACCCCTTCTTCCATGTCCTCGGTCGAGACCTGGGCGTATCCTTTCTGTGTCAGATGATCCACAATCAATTCCGCGGTTTCCAGAGTAATATCAAGCCCCATCGCCAACGTCGGCACACTTACTTTGCCCTGACGCAGACTGGCAAACAGCAGAGCTTCTCGAATCGGCAGTTTATAGGTCGAAAATAACAGCACAACCCCAATAATGATCAGCGGGGTTCCCAGGGCAAAGGCCCAGATGCCGGTGAGCCAGATCGGAAAACGCCAGCCAGCGTCCAGGTAGGTAACCACGCCCAGAATAATCAGCCCCCAACTCATCATCCGCCGCCGCTTGCGCCGGACGTTCAGACTCTTCACATATTCCAGAACATTCTCGTTTTGTGCCATAATCAAGCTTCAAAAACCGGGTTTCTTCAAGAAACCCGGTTTTTCGCAATGTAGGGTTCATGGTTTTTGTTCAACCGGCTGCGTCAATTCTGCCGGAGTCGTAGTTTGAACCTTCAATTGGTTTGCCACCATCAGACTCAGCATATTGAGCACGTCAGAAATCGCGCTGCTCATCTGGCTGGTTCCGGCCGCCTGTCCGCCGATCACCATATCAGGCACCCATTTCTGCTTGCCAATCTCAGAGGCAAAACGCGTCATCACTTCTTTATAGATATTCAAACGCAGTTCTTCCAGATTATCCGCCTGAATGAGCAATTGCCGCCGTTTGGCTTCCCCTTCGCCCAGGGCGATCTGTTTCAGCTTTTCCTGTTCGGCCGCCTCGCGTTCCAGTTTTGCCACTTCAAGAAACTGTTCCCCTTGAATGATTGCGACTCGCTTTTGTTCTTCCGCTTTGGTCTCAGCCACAATCTTGCCGGTTTCCGCATTGATTTTCTGGCTCTGCTGCTGCACCAATGCTTCCTGCCGCGCCAGTTTCGCTTTTTCCTCTTCCCGTTTCTGTTCTTCAATGATCTGCTCGCGCTGTTTTTCCGCAATTTCCTTGAGTTGGATTGGCTGCAGCAGCTCATCCGGGATCGTATAATCGCGGACAAAGGTATTGGCAATCGTAATTCTGGCTTTCGTTCCCTCTTGTTGGAGCGCCTGTGCGAATTTATCCTGGAAGTTCTTGCGCGTCTCGCCTTTGACAAAATCAACCGCTTTGAGCATCGAACCTTCAAGACGGGCAAAGGAACGGGACCCGGGACGGATGATCTTGGTTTTGACGTCATCCATATTTTTTCCGACCGTCGCCACGACATAGGGAGCGTCTTCAGGATGGATTTCGTAGAGAATGGTCACGTCAATATTAATTCTGAAACCATCGTTTGACAGGAAATCGATCTGGTCGGCAATTGAGGTGTCGCCCTGATCCAGGAAATGCGTCATCTCATATTTCTGCTTGCGCGTGTCAACCGGCACAATGTCAAATTCATAAGGATTGATGTAGTATAAACCAGGTTTCAAATATTGGGTGCGAATGCCGCGGAAGCCTTCATCCACTAGCAGTTGGTCGCCCGGCGCAGGTTTGCCGGTTTTGGCAATCATCACACCCACGAAACCATCAGGAATCGCCACCGCATCCGTCAATTCCACCTGAAATTCATACGGATTGATATAGTATGTTCCTGGCTCCAGGACTTCTCGGATAATCCCCTGGGACTTGCTGCTGCGATCCACCAGAACGCTGCCCGGCGGCGGCAATTCTCCGACTTTACGGGTTAATACCCCCACTTTTCCGGCTGGAATCGTGACCGCATCCACAATATCCCATGTGTAAATATAGGGATGCAAATACTGAATGCCTGGTTCCAACACCTCTTTGATAATGCCGCGATAATTGCTCTCACGCGGTATAAGAATTTGACCAGCCGGCGCAGGATCGCCGATTTTCCGTGTGAGCACACCGATTTTCCCCGGTTCGATATTCAAGGCATCGTACAGTTCAATGCTGAAATATTTTGTGTTGATCTGATAGGTTCCCGGTTTCAACGTTGTTGTTCGAATCCCTTTTTCACCCATCTGCACTAACTGACCGGTTTTTTCATCAATCTGATCATCCTCAGCCAGCACCGCGCCCTCGCGCAGTTCGCGGCCATCCTGCGCAATCAGCACACCGACTTTGCCGTTGGGTACCACCGTTACCGGGACTTTGCTGATTTCCATAAAAGCCGTGGTAGTCCAGAAAAAATGCAAGCCCGGCCTGAGCACTTCACGCTGCGTGCCTTTATACCCTTCTTCCACAATGAAACGTCCGGGCGGCGGTGTTTTCCCGCGTTTATGTACTACAATGCCGATATACCCGGGATCAATCGTCACGACACATAGGGTCCAGAGCACTCCTCCCAACACAAGCACAAGCACAGCAATCACCCCAATCATGACGGAAGAGCGTAAAGGTTTATATGAGGCAGGTTGTTGAGTTTTTTCCATAGAAAAGCCCTCCTTTCGGAAAGTCTGAGTTGGCGTTAATAAATGTAATTAACTACAAGGATTTCTCATAAGCAAGGATTTTTACCAGTATCAAGCAAAATTTCTGAAAATCCTTGTTTATGAGAAATCCTTGTAGTGACTTAGATGAATTTCTGAATATCTATAAGTACAATACTTCGGACAGTTTTGATTCCACCCCCCGCAAGCGGGGGGAAGCGCATCCGAGAGGGGTATGTCCAATTTCCCCCCGTTGACGGGGGGATAAAGGGGGGTCATACGAAAACTGTTCGAACTATTGTATAGTACATAGTAGGGAAATTTTTTCAAGGTGTCAAACAATTCCTTTACAAAATTGACGAAATATTGTTTACTGTTTTGGGAATTTCAAAAACTTGTTCTCCAAATAAGTAATTATCAATAAGTTTTTTTAGTTTCTCGCAAAGCCCGCCAAGCTCGAAAAGAATGGATGTTCAAAGGCTTTGCGAGAGAAATCAAACAAATTTATTCATAACTACTTAGCAAGGATGCGAGAAATTCTTGCTTAGGTAATGGTTAAATGGGAAGTGATGCGTTCCCTGAGCGAAGTCGAAGGGAACAGTGAGCGGCTCGTTTCGACTTCGCTCAACGAGCGGGCATCACTTCCCATTTAACCACTACCCTTGCTTATTCTTTATTCCTGTAGTTTTTTCCAAACAACATTGCATGACAATAATGCTACGCTTAACTCTCGGAGATAAAATTTTGATCGGCGGTCTGCTGCTGCTATCGCTCGCCAGCTATCCGCTGCTCAGAACCTTGATGACCGAGGGCAGTCAGGTCCAGATTGAGACCGATGGCAGAATTTTCCAGGTCGTATCTCTGGATGTTGATCAGACCATAGCTGTCCCTGGCCCGCTTGGCGCAACCTTTGTGGTCATTCATGCCGGCGCGGTGCATGTGTCCGCCTCGCCGTGCCATAACAAAATCTGCGTGAACACAGGTGAAATTTCTTACGCCGGACAAATGATTGTGTGCGTACCCAATAAAGTGGTCGTCCGCGTCATCGGCAAACAAGAACTCCCTTATGACGCCGTGACACAGTGAAAAGATTTCAGATTTTCCGGCTTTTTTGTGGAACTACAAAGATTGAATTTACAAAGAATTTGAGATTCATTACAAAATTGGGAATTCAATCCCTTGTAAACTCAATCCTTGTAGTTCCACAAAAAAGCCTTGACTTTCTTCCTGACCCTGCTATAGATCAACCGATGTCATGCGAGGAATCAATGTAGGTCGAAACTGAAGTTTCGACCCGGTTACAGGATGAAAAGGAAAGGATTTTTATGCCGGAAGAGCGGACAGCTTACGATGTGTTTCTCAGTTTCAACAGCGAAGACCGTGACGCTGTGCGAAAAATTGCGGAATATCTTGCGAAAGAGGTAAAGCTGCATCCCTGGTTCGATGAATGGGATCTCAGTCCTGGAGATGAATGGATTGATGGCTTATACCGGGGATTAGAATCATCCGCAGTTTGCGCGATTTTTGTCGGCAAGAATGGTGAAGGTCCCTGGCAGAGACGAGAAATCAGAGCAGCCCTGATAGAACAAGCAGCACGGTCGGATTTTCGACTTATCCCTGTCCTCCTCCCTGGAACATCAAAACAGCCGCAATTGCCTCCGTTTTTAAAAGCGTTTATGTGGGTAGATTTGCGACAATATCTCAAGGATCCTGATGGATTGCGTCGTCTTGTCTGCGGGATTCGCGGCGAACGCCCGGGACGTCCTGTCACCGCCGAGGGCGAACCGGATTTGCGCCTGCACGAAATTGCGGTGGCCTATAATTTCGATTTGAACGAATTTGTGAACGATTGTTTAGACGCGCTCTGGGGCAGGCGCGGAATTGTCGGATTTGGCGTGCCCTGCCTGTCGCCTGAATTTCTGAGCAACGTGAGCGAACGCCTGAAATATGAATTGGGACGCCAGAAAGTGCGCGTCAAACCGGCAATTGTGCTGCACCCGCTGTTTACCACTATCGAACAGGCGATTCTGACCGTGAGCCGGCGTTACGCGCCGGCCTTGCAGGAAGGCGATGTGTTATTTACCGTGCAAGCAGCGGAAGAAGACGCGGGGCGGCAATTCTGGAACGCCCTGAGCCAGGCTGTGAACCCGGCCATCCTGTCTCAACACCGCCTGATCGTTCTCCTGGCGGTCAATCCCGACGCCGGTTTCACGCAAGACATCATCCCGTTAAGCCAGCCGCAATTCAGAATCGCGGACATGATGCGCTGGGTCGCTCAAATCGTGCGAGCTTGCCAGTGGCCTGAAGAACTGATTGAGGAGTGGACCGACGAATTTCTGGAAGAATGTCATTGCGAAAATACGCTCCGGATTGATTGGGTCTATGATTATCTGGAAGCCATGTTAGACCTGCTGAGGCAAAAACCGCAACTGTACCAATTTCAGCAAGAATTATACACAAGGAGACAACGCTATGTCCAGACATCGCTTTGATCTGTCGAAAACCTTTGAAAACCGGCAGGATCTGCCGCCCTTTCAGGAGCTTGAGGACCCGACCGTGCAGCTTGAAGGCGTGCCGCAGGAAAATTGGCCGAAACGCCAGGTGGAACGCGAACCCTATAAAGCCGGCGGCGAACTGATTGAGGCCGTGAATTTAGCCATGGCTTCAGGCCGGCCCCTGCTGCTGCAAGGCGATCCGGGCTGCGGCAAAACGCGCCTGGCTCATGCGGTGGCGTATGAATTGCAACTGCCCCTGGAGGAATGTTACATCAAATCCACGACCCGCGCCCAGGATTTGCTCTACACCTACGATGCGGTCAATCGCTTATACGATGCGCAGTTAGGTGCTGATGGTCCGCGTATCAACAGCATACCCAAATGCCAGCAGATCGCCAATTACATTCGCTTCGGCCCTTTGGGGCGCGCCATTATCCGCGCGCAATATGGCCGCCGCTCCGTGGTGCTGATTGATGAAATTGACAAGGCGGATCTCGATTTCCCCAACGATCTGCTGCTGGAACTCGACCGCTTGCAATTTCAGGTGGCCGAAGCGCCGGAAATGCACTACGCCGTGCCGGAAGCTCAGGATAACCTGCGTCCGGTCGTGTTTGTGACCCATAACGAAGAAAAAGCTCTGCCCACCGCTTTTTTACGGCGCTGTATTTTTCAGTATGTCGAATTTCCCGACAGCGAAGCCGAATTACTGGAAATCCTGGCCGCGCACGACATGACGCACGACGCCTTAAATCACGAAGCAGTCAGTGTGATCAGGGAATTTCGTCAGAGAACCGGCTACGAAAAACTGCCGGGCCTGAGCGAATTGCTCGACTGGGTGGGTTATATGCAGACCCTTGAACAAGAACAGCCCGAATTGAAGTTAAAAGATAAAGTGCGGAAATTGCCCTTCATCGGCTTCCTGTTCAAACACCAGAGCGACCAGAAACGGGCGAAAAAGGAATTGTTATGATTATTCAGCCCGCGAAACACGCGAAACACGCGAAAAAAAGAAGATTCTTTCGTGAAGTTATGGAACTACAAGGATTGAGTTTACAAGGGATGGGTACTGCGTGTATCCGGCGTCTCAGCAATCCCTTGTTCCCTCAATCCTTCTGGTAGTCTCGCCCTACGTGGCGGGTTTATCGGCGCCATTCCCGCCGCGTAGGGCGGGACTACTTTTTTACGAAATTATGTAGTAGTTCCACAACTTGCACGGAAGAACCGAAAAATATATTTTTCAACCAAACGTTCAATCCGGTTCTTCCTTTTCGTGTGTTTCGCGTGTTTCGCGGGCAGATCGAATGACAACGCCACATTCAACATCAAAGCCGGAAACATATTTTCTGTGGCCCTTGTTCCAGCAATTGCGCCGGCGCCATTTTCCGCTGGGGCCAGATGATTATGACGCTTTACGCCAGGCAATTCGCGCCGGATTCGGCTGGCGCTCGCGCCGGGATTTGCGCAATCTCTGTTGTCGCTTATGGGCCAAATCCCGGCAGGAACGGACAACCTTGTTCGAACTGTTCGAACAATACGATGTGCCTGATTGGGATGCGACGCCTTTCTTGAGCGCGGGCGCGGCCCAGAAGCGTGAGCCAGGCGCGAGCAAATCTCTTGCTGAGCCGCCGGCCGCGCCAGAGACGCCAACCGGCGCAGAGAGCGTGCAGATTGTGGCCGAGGCGCGCGGTGATTTGCCGGAAATCATTGCGTCTATTGAGTTCCCGCAGGAGCCGGTGGTCTTGACTCCGCAGTTGCCGTTAACCTATCGTGAAGTCGCACAGGCCTGGCGGCGTTTACGCCAGCCGGTGCGCACGGGGCCGGCCATTGATCTGGATTTAGACGCCACCATTGCGCGGCGCTGCCGGTTGGGCATTGCGGCTGAGGTGGTGTTAACGCCGCGCCGCCGTAACACCGCGCGTTTGCTGCTGTTGGTTGACCGCCAGGGTTCGATGACGCCTTTTCACGCTCTGAGCGCGGAAGTCTGTCTGGCAATCGAGCAGGCCGGCAATCTAGAACGGGTCGCGTTCTACTATTTTCACGACGTGCCGGCCGAAGGCGCGGATGAATCGGTGCTGCACGGCTTAGATCAATTGTTTCCGACTTTAGATACGGTGTTTGCGGAGATTGAGCCGTTGCAGACCGGCACGGTCTATGCAGATCCGCAGTTGTTACAGCCTCGCGCCCTGGAAGACGTGCTGGCCGAGGCGGCGCAGGGCGCGGCGGTCGTGATTCTAAGCGACGCCGGGGCCGCGCGCGGCCGTTACGATCTGCTGCGCCTGCTGGATACGGTCGCCTTTCTCAAAGCCTTGCAAAGCTATACGCGCCGCTTTGTGTGGCTGAATCCGCTGCCACGCAAATATTGGGCGCACAGCACGGCCGAACAAATCCAGCGTTACGTCCCTATGTTCGCCTTAGATCGCGCCGGCATGTACCGCGCTGTTAACGTGTTGCGAGGGAAACCTATAACGGATGAAAGAATGGAACGGATGGGAGACTACAACGAATGAAGGAATAGAACAAATTTGTAAGAGGCACTCATTCTGTTGTCCTACAACGAATTGAGAAATGGAACGGATAAAAGACTACTACAGCATTTCGGAAATAAATATACACTGGTAGTCCCGCCCTACGTGGCGGGTTCATCAGCATCATTCTACGTGGCGGGTAGTCCCGCCCGACGTGGCGGGTTCATCAGCATCATTCCCGCCGCGCAGGGCGGGGCTACCAGTGTGTACTTTTTAACGAATTTCTTTTTCAAATTCGTTTCATTTCTTAATTCGTTGTAGTGTTCATATTGATGCTGCAAGAAAATTTAACGCATGAACAACTTTTAGCGCAGCGGCGGGTACAGGAGTTTGCGCAGGCGGCAGGGGAAAACGCGCTGCACCTGGCCTGCCATGCGGCTTTGCCGGCGGCGTTGACCCCGGAACTGCTGCACTTGCTGCGCATCAATTTTTTTCTGGACCCAAAGGATACAAAGACCGGCGACCCCCTGCCCTATACGGCCGAAACGGATTTGTTGCTCTCACCTTTGTGCCAGGAAATCGGGGAGCAACTGTATGAAATGCCCTCGGAAGTGCGCAACGTGCTGTTGGAACAGTTGCAGCAAGAGTTTGGCGCAGCGCGCATCCGGCGCGTGGCGGCTTTGCTCTGGAAATACTCGCTGAATCCGCGCCGCGCGCCCTGGCATGAGAATCGCCGCCTGGAACGCGCGCAGCAGTTGACGGCCCTGAATTTCCTCGATCCGCAGCAAGCGCGTCAATGGTTAGAACAGGCCGAAGAAAAGCAGGGCCGTAGCAAGACAGACTTGCGCGATTGGTTCATTGCCATGCGGCGCGAACTGCCGCGCAGCGCGATTCTGAGCGGCGGCGCAAAAACAGAGCCTTCCACAACACCCCAGGAACAGGAGTTCGCCTTTGAGACCGTGCGTGTGGATCGTTACGGCAAAATCATTGAACGCCAACGTGAAACCGCCTGGCAGTTTACGGAAGAACTCGGCAACGGCGTTATGCTGGAAATGGTCAGGATTCCCGCCGGCCGCTTCCTGATGGGCGCGCCGGAATCCGAAGAGGGATCAAGCGACGATGAACGCCCGCAGCACGAGGTGCAGATTGCCCCCTTTTATATGGGCCGCTATCCGGTGACGCAAGCGCAGTGGCGGGCGGTCGTGGAAGTCGCGCCCCAGATTGAGCGCCCTTTAGAGCCTGATCCCTCGTCTTTCAAAGGTGCACAGCGGCCGGTGGAAAATGTCATTTGGGATGACGCGGTGGAGTTTTGCCGGCGTTTGTCGCAGCTCACAGGCCAGGAATATCGCCTGCCCTCGGAAGCGGAATGGGAATACGCCTGCCGCGCCGGCACGACCACCCCCTTTTATTTCGGAGAGACGATTACTACAGATTTAGCGAATTATGATGGGAGTGAGCCTCCCTACGGCGAAGGACCCAAAGGAGTTTATCACGAACAGACTACCGAAGTCGGTATATTTCCGCCTAACGCTTTTGGCCTCTACGACATGCACGGCAACGTGTGGGAATGGTGTCTGGATGTGTGGAACGATAGTCATAAGAATGCTCCTACAGACGGTAGCGCACGGCAAGAAGGAGCAGACATTAATTTACGTTTGTTAAAAGGCGGCTCGTGGTTCGATCCGGCCTGGAGCCTGCGTTGCGCTTATCGTATCGGGGTCGGGCGTGACGGCAGGGTCGGCGTCAGGGGCTTTCGTCCGGTGCGGGCTGTCGGCGGCCAGTCTTCTGATTTCTGATTTTCTGTTTTTCTGTTTTCTGAAGGGGAGTCCAGAGGGGTTTACCCCTCTGGCGAAAAAATTTTTTGATATAAATTTACGTTTATTAATTTAAAAATATTAAGGTTTTTCATCCTTATGCTCCCCTGAAAATGTAGCGCGAAACTCCAGTTTCGCGCATGGTTGATCGCCGCGAAACTGGAGTTTCGCGGTACATCTGAACAGAGCATGTTCATGCGTTCGTGGTGTGTTTGCCACAACACATGAATAACTCCTGTGAAATCCGGGATGTTTATTGAAAAGGATTGACAATTTGCAGTTTTCCTTCAATCCTTTGCTTGTGCTGCATATCTTCTGAATATAAAATACTGCAAGAATTCTCCAGGGCCGAGGCAAGGATCATGCTATCCCAATAAGAATAGGCGTATCTTTCAAGCATTGATAATGCCAATTTTATGGAATCCTGAGTAAGCAATGTCACAGTAAACGCCTTGAATAATTCGTCAACAACCGCACGCAGTTCCGAAACAGTCAGGTTCATTTTTCGATAAAGGACATTTGAAACTTCATTAATCACCTGTGTGCTGATGATACTTTTGCGAGTTCTCACAAGCTGTTGACATCTTTCCCTTTTATCCGGTTCATCTTCGGAATACAGATAAATAATGATATTCGAATCAATAAACACTTTATCTGGCATGGGCTTCTTCCCGGTTAAAGACATACCCTTTGGTTTTGATGCGCACCGCTTGAAAATCCTGATGAGGATGTTCAGCGTCAGCAGGAACAGCAGCCTCATCAAAAAGTACAATCACCTTGACGGCCGCATGAGGTTTCAAAGCGTATATCAAAGGCACCTTAATCATTCCATCCGTAATTGTTGTCGTAAATTCGAGTGCTTGCATCGTTATACATTCCCTCAAAAAAATTATGACCCAGGCAATCTTATTCAAACTCTACTCGCAATATATGCGAATTCTCCATGACTGTCAAGGGTCTTTTCATATAATTCGACCTTAATTGCTCATGATGGAATCTTTGCTGCGCGTGATCTTGCTTGACATCCTCGCGGTTGGAATATATCTTAGGTTCAGAATTACAGGAATGAAGAATAAGCAAGAATAAGAAAAGAGGCGAAACGTATGTCGGTGAGTGTGTTGTTAGCCCGGAAAATTGATACTATTGCCCCGGAACTGAAAGATGTGCTCTGGACCATGCTGGAAGAGATCGAGCGCAACCGGGAAGAAGCGGTCACGAAAGTTGAGTTTAACGAGTTGAAAGAAATCGTGCGCGATCTGGGTCTGGCCCAGCAGCGCACTGAAAAGCGCGTCGAAGAATTAGCAGAAGCGCAAAAAGAGTTAGCCGAAGCGCAGAATCGCACGGAGCAACGCGTTGAAGAATTAGCCGGGGCGCAAAAAGAATTGGCCGAAGCGCAGAAGCGCACAGAACAGAAAATCGAAGAACTGATCGAAGCGCAGAAGCGCACGGAAGAAGAGATTGCGAAACTGTCGCGTGGGTTGAATAATACGCGCAGTCAGGTAGGCGGATTGGCGCGCAGCGTGGCCTACGCCTTGGAGAATGAAGCCTATCGCAAGCTGCCAACGTACCTGAATACCCGGCATGATCTGCGGCTTGAGGAACGGTTTATCCGCCAGGAACTCGGCGGCGAAGAAATGAATATCTTTGCCAAAGCCGTCCGCAATGGCGGCGAAGAGGTCATGTTAGTCGGCGAAACCGTTTTACGGTTAGATGATATTTCGAAATTTGCACAATTAGAGAAAAATGTCAAAATCGTCAAAGAACATTACCAACTGCCGGTGGTGCCGATTCTGGTGACGCACTTTGCGCGTCCGAATCTGTTGGAATACGCCCGGAACGAAGGCATTATCGTGGTGCAGAGCTTTGACTGGGACTAAAGCTGTCCGGAGTGTCAAAGCTCTGCTTTGACAGCGAAAGCAGAGCTTTCGTACTCCGGGAGCTAACTTTGACAGCGAAAGCAGAGCTTTCGCACTCCGGGAGCTAACTTTGACAGCGAAAGCAGAGCTTTCGCACTCCGGGAGCTAAAGCGTACTGCTGGTGCGAGCCTGGCGATTGATCGCCCGGCTACTGTTAAGAGATTTCAATTTTCGCGGAATGAACTTCAAAGATCGGGCCCATATTGCCCGCGCTCATGAGATCATCCCGGCGCCGGCCTTTGATTTCCGCTTTTTGACCGTCGCGATACAGGTCATCATCGCCGCCGATCAATTCATACTTTTCGCCGTCAGGGGTTTCAAATTCCCACGCGCCCATGCCCAGATCGCGAAACTTCACAATACCTTTGAGTATTTTCATCATGATTTTTTCCCCGCTAACACTGCTAATCCAAAGCAGAAGATGCCGTTCGCCAGCAGCCAGGCTTTGTCTAACAGGAAGCCTCCCGGAAGATAGGTGACATTTGCCAGAGAAAAAAAGGCGTCCACAAAGAAATGACTGGCCATACCAACAGCCAGGCCCATTGCAAACCATCGCAAGCGTTTTGTTCCCAAAAAGGCCACAATCAAGGCTAAAGGCAAGAGCGCACTGTGTAAGATCGGATTGATCAGACCTGCGCCATAGCCAAAGAACACCCGGTCGAGATTGGGAATGGGGGAACTGAGAACATGAATGACCGTTTGCGCTGCCCCTGACGCGGGAATGAAATCGAGAAAAAACAGTCCTGAGGATGAGAGAAACATGGCCAGGGAAAACAGAAAGGAGAAGAGTTTGCCATAGCCGTCGGAGCGTTTCAGAAGTTTAAAATAGACCAGGGCAAAGCCGATTCCGGCCAGAAAATAGATGAGGCTTTCTCTGAGTATGATAGGCGAGGCGACCGCAGCGGGAGAAAGATCTACCGCCTTTTGCACGGCTGCGGCAGCATTGACAATGCCAGCCCCATATTTCGTCTTATCTTTCTTTTGGGCAGTGCTGAATAAGATTTTTTCAATTTTAGCCGGATCTTTCACACCCAGCGAGACTAACAGTGCGGCCACGCCAGCCACGTGCGGTGAAGCCATGGATGTGCCCTGAAAATATTCATAGCTGTCTTTAGTTGGATCCGAACGCCCAATCGTATTTTGCAAAATCCCATGCTCAATGTTCGCTCTTGTATTACCGCCCGGCGCGGCAATATCAATCCCTTTGCCATAATTGGAATAGGGCGCAAGCTCGCCGTCAGGTCCCACGCTGGATACGCCAAGCGCGTAAGGATACGCAGCCGGATAACTGGCGCGGTTACGGCTTTCGTTGCCGGCAGCGCACACCACGGTCACACCTTTTTTATGGGCATACTCTACAGCTTCGCGCATGAGCTGGCTTTCGCCCGGCCCGCCCAGACTCATGTTGATCACATGCGCGCCATGATCCGCGGCATACACAATGGCTTCCGCAATATCCGCAATATTCCCGTAGCCATAACGGTTCAAGACTTTCAAGGGCATAATTGAAGCTTTGTAGGCAATACCGGTTACGCCAATCTTATTATGCGTTGATTGCGCAATCGTTCCGGCCACATGCGTGCCATGTCCGTGATCGTCATTGGCGTGTTCATCGTCGTCAATAAAGTCATAGCCCTGCACAAACGCGGTTTGCGCCAAATCCGGCACGCGATGATATACACCGTTCTTATCTTTGTAATCTTCAAATGCCACGCCCGTGTCAATCACAGCAACCACAGCCCCTTTACCATCGGCTGTTTTCCAGGCTTCTTCCATAGACAACATGTTCATATTCCACTGTTTGGCATACATGGGATCATTCGGAAATTTCATGGCCTGGTAGAGATAGTTCGGTTCTGCATATTCGATCTCTTTTTCAGCGGTGAGTAACTGCGTCAAGCTTTGCAGTTGCTCTTGAGAAAGCGCGCCGACAGGAAATCGCAGGAGCGCCTCTTCTTTGGAAAAGATACTGTTATATTCCAGCGTGACGCCATATTTTTGCGCAATGGTCTGAATGAGTTCCAGGCTGGCGTGATCAACGAAATTGACGATCACTTCTTCATACTGAGGTTGGGCCGCCGACAGGCCCGGAAAAAATACACCCAACATGCCTGCCACCCCTATTATAACCCAAATGATATGTTTCATAATTATTTACCTCATCGAGATACGTGAGTTTAATCACAGGTCGAAGATTTATCTATTAAGATACGTCTTTGTTGCGCAATGTCAATCAAAATCCTCTGGAAAACAGAGAAAACTCGTTTGCCTGTGATGGTATTTCTTGACAGCACTTCTTGAATCAGTAATCAGTATTCAGTAATCAGTAATCAGTATTTAGTATCCGGTAATCAGTATTCAGTAATCAATAGACATTATCGGAAATAGAACACTGATTGGACTGATGAGACTGATCTGTCCTGATGTGGGAAGAGTTTCGATGCTGTCGCGGATCGATCCTCCTGAATCGTCGAATTGCCTTTAAAATCAGGGAAAATCAGTCCCATCAGTCCCATCAGTGTTCTATTATTCGTGATAATGTCTATTGATTACTGAATACTGACTTGTAGTGACTTATGAGATCAATGATCACACGCATCACATCCAATTTGCAAGTTCAGGTAGCAGCGATGATCTGCCTGATTATTCTGATTGTCCTCGGAGTGGGTACCATTGTTGGGGTGAACGAAATTGAGCGAAATTATATCGAAGCGCTCGAATGGCGATCTGAAGCATTAGCTCAAAACCTTGTTTCTGCGCTCCACAATCGACTCTTACATTCTTCTGACGATAGGTCAATACGTGATGTATTGCGGGAATTTTCAACAGAGTGCCGCCAATTATTCGAATTATACAAAACAAGACACGTGACCCATGTTGCGATTATTGATGCGGCTGATATGATCGTCGCGCATAACGATCAACTTTTTGAGGATCGACCGATAAGTCGTGTTCTACGCGAAACAGCGAAAATCCCTGAAACCACAATTGTCCTGGATCAGGGGATATATCATACCTTTGTGCCGATTAACACCGCGCAGCACGGACGACTGGGGGTCATTGATATAGGTTTTTCCGAACAGATTGTTCAGGAAAAAATCCGGCGTACTCTTTTTACCACATTCTGGCTATTTTTCTTACTTCCCGTTCTGGCAGGCGCAGGGTTTATTTGGCTAAGTCGTCCCCTGCTGTCGCCTATTCAGGAAATAATGCAAACAACTGAACGAATTTCCACGGGCGATTTGACCAATATCATAGTTCCGGAACAAGGGCGCGGAGAAATCCGGCGGCTTACCCACGCATTTCGGATCATGGCCCGGAATTTATATACGATTACGCAGCAAGTTCGACGAGCCGGAGACCTCATAAAAAACGCCACACATGAAATCCTTGCGGCAACGGATCAATTAGCCGCTGCCCTGGAAGAACAATCGGCCTCGGTGTTGCAGACATCGGCGACCATGGAAAGTGTGGTAGCGGCTTCCCAACAAATTTCCCAGAGCACAGATGCGGTGGTCCAGATTGCGCAGAAAACCCGTACTGACGCACAACAAGGCTTGCAAGTCTCGGAAGACACGCTCAAAAAAATGCAGGAAATTGCGGAAGCAAACCGCACAGATACGGAACACATCCAAAACCTCGGTCGCCAATCCGGAGAGATTGCGCGGATTATGGATGTGATTGATACAATTGCAGACCAGACTAAACTTATCGCATTTAACGCCTCATTAGAAGCTGCTGGAGCCGGAACCGCCGGAAAACGGTTCGGCATCGTGGCTCAGGAGATCCGCCATCTGGCGGACAGCGTCTTCGGGTCAACCAAAAGCATTCGCCAGACTCTGGCGGATATCCAATCTTTGGTCCAATCCCTGATTGCCTCGTCGGAAAAAAGCACCAGCAGCATTCACGAGGGCGGAGAATTCACTGGTCTGACGACAGAATGGCTGAAGGAAATTTTGAAAGGTACGGCCAAAACCACGAATGCCGCCCAAAAGATTTCTCGTTCTATTTTGGGGCAGCAGCGCGCCAGTGAAGAAATTTCAGCGGCTTTGAAAGAAATCTCGATCAATATCGATCAGTTTGCCCGCTCAAGCGCGATTACCCGAGATATTGCCAGCAAACTCGATACGCTCTCAAAAGAATTGGATGAAGTGTTGAAAGTATTTAAATTGTGAACCTGATACTAAGTAACTGCAAGGATTTCTCATAAGAAAAGGATTTCTGAATATTGCCTGAAAACAAATGTTTTGCCACAGTAAAAGTTCAGACAAATTATTTGTAATCATTAAAATTTTTGAACTTTTGTGTGAAAATAAAACGCGACTATCAGGCAAAAGTCCGGAAATCCTTGCTTATAAAAAATCTTTGTAGTTACTTACATTGTTACAGTTTGCAGAAATTTTATTAAAAATGACACTGATGTTGCTTGACAGACCGGGCTTTCAAAATATACATGGCATGACGAAATAACTACAAGGAGGAATCTATGAAAACAGAAGTATTGCAGAGAATATCAACTCTTCAGGAAGGGACGCAGGGTTGGACATTCACCTCGCAGCAAGTTGACGATGTGTTCACGATTCGGGTAGCTTTGCCAGCCAGTTATGAACGCTCTGAGCAATCGTATCCGGTGTTATATGTGCTCGATGGCGATCGCAGTTTCGGCCTGGCCGCGTCAACTATAGCCTATATTAATTTAGGCAGCAATTTTGGGATGGGCAAGCAGATTCCGGAGATGATTGTGGTCGGAATCGGCTATGAACGCGGAGTGATCCCCTGGTTATTCACACGGGTGCGCGATTTTACACCCACGGTAGATCCGACCTTCAATTACAACAATCCGAATTTCCGCATTCCCGTCAGTGGCAAAGCAGAAGCGTTTTTATCCTGCCTGCGGGAAGAATTGATGCCTGCGCTGAAGTCGCAGTACCGCATTGACCCCGCCCTGAGCATGGTCGCCTCGCATTCAATGGCCGGGCTTTTTGCATTGTATGCGATGCTGCAGCCTGAACAACTCTTTCAGAAATATCTGGCCGTCTGCCCCTTTGTTGGCTGGGATAACAATATCCTTTTTGAGCTTGAAGAACGCTATGCTCGAGCACATCAGGAATTGCAGGTCGAGGTCTTCTTTGCCATCACCGGACACGAACCGACGCCGCCGTATCGCGAAGAAGTTCAGGCATTTTTCGAGCGTCTTCAGCAAAGACAGTATCGCAATTTCAGATGTCATCTGGCATTATATCTTGAGGACAATCATTTTTCGGTCTGGTCAAAAGCCTTCATTGACGGGCTGGTGTATCTTTTTAAGTAGGTTACTATTTAACTCATCTTTTCGCCGTAGGTGATCCAGTATTGTAGCAACGAGGGAAGCTCACCCTTCCCTCCTTTCTTTCGCCGTAGGCGATCCGCAACCGCTACGCGGTAGGTATGGAGATGAGGGGGAATGATTGTCGTTGCTACAATACTTGAAGCACTACGTGCTAAATAGTTACGCATACTTGAGGAACTACAAGGATGGCTCATAAGAAGGGGATAAAACATCCTTTTCTTATGAGCCATCCTTGTAGTTCTCCACAACAAATACTTATGCGAAAAATTATCATTGTTTCTATGCTTGTCGTTATAGTCCTTTTCATGTCTGGGGCCACATGTTTACACGCTCAACAGATTATCGTAACCGATGCCCTGGAACGCCAGATCAATTTTGAAACCCCGCCGCAGCGCATCGTTGTGACAGGTAAGGCGTTTTTTATGATTACCGACGCGCTCTATCTGTTTCCCGCAGCCGCTGACCGCATTGCGGCGACGGGGATTTTTCAACAAGGGGCGCAAAGTTTTATCGCCATGCTTGATCCGAAAGCCGCGGAGAAAGCCGTCTTCGCCCCCAATGCCGGAGCTGAACAAATTGCAGCCTTTCAGCCGGATGCGGTGATTCTCAAAAGCTATCTGGCCGAATCCCTGGGCACAACTCTCGACGTGCTCGGCATCCCGGTCGTGTATGTCGATCTGGAGACTCCAGAACAATATCTGCGCGATTTACGGATTATAGGTGATTTGTTCGGACAACCTGAACGTGCGGAAGAACTGGTGGAGTATTATCAACATGGGGTCGAAGAAATTCAAACGGCCTTACACGATCTGGCCGCAACACAGACGCCGCGGGTTTTGCTGCTGAATTATTCTAATAAAGATGGAGTGACAGCTTTTCAGGTCCCACCATTAAATTGGATTCAAACCCGTCTGGTGGAACTTGCTGGTGGGGAACCGGTCTGGCGCGAGAGCAATCCGGGCAAAGGCTGGTCAACCGTGACGCTGGAACAGATTTCGGCCTGGGACGCGGATGTTATCCTTATCGTCTCGTATTTCAAAAATCTGACGGAAGTTCTGCGGGAAATCAAGGCAGATCAAACCTGGAACGCCGTGCGCGCAGTGCAGACAAACCATCTTTATGCCTTTCCTGGAGATTTGAACATCTGGGATCAGCCGAATCCGCGCTGGATTCTGGGACTGACCTGGTTGGCGCAGAAACTCCATTCTGAAAGGTTCGCGGATGTCGATATTATTGCCGTAACCCAGGAGTTTTATCAAAAATTATATAATCTGGATACGGCGTTTTTTGAAACCCATCTACGCCCGATGTTGCAAGGAGATTTGCAGTGAAACAAGAAGCTGCCGGTCTCCCTGCGGCAGTAAATGTCCATTCCGGCTCATCTGCTGCTGCCGTACAGACCTGGCAACAACAGTTTGTCCGTCGCCAGCAGCTTCTCATCTTTTTAGGGGCTGGACTGCTCGGCTTAATTGTTCTGTCGCTGTTGTTCGGCCGCTATCCTGACTTGGGCCTGCTGACGCCGCAGCGGATTTTACAAGACAAAATGGCCTGGCGTTTAGTGCTGTACCTGCGTTTTCCCCGCATTCTCACGGCGGTGCTGTCAGGTATGACCCTGGCGGCCGCCGGATTGACCTTTCAAACGATTTTTGCGAATCCTCTGGTCGAACCGGGTTTTCTGGGCGTTTCCCAGGGCGCAGCTTTTGGCGCGGCCTGTTGTATCGTATTTTTCAACAGTTCCCTGTGGCTGGTACAAGGTATGGCGATGGTGTTTGCGTTTGCCGGATTAGGCATGACCTATTTACTGGCGCGTCGCATCCGTTACGGCGGCTGGGTTCTGCGTCTGGTTCTGGCCGGGATCGCTGTTTCAGCCATGTTTTCCGCCGGTTTAGGCATTCTCAAATATCTGGCTGACCCGCTGCGGCAATTGCCGGAAATTACCTTCTGGCTGCTAGGCGGGCTGGCCGGCGTCACCTGGCCGCGCGCGCTATCAATTCTGCCGCTGATCTGCCTGGGATTGAGTATTCTGCTGGCTCTGCGCTGGCGCCTGAATCTGCTCTCCCTTAGCGATCAAGTGGCCTTTTCCCTGGGAAGCGACGTGCAGCGCGAACGCCTGCTGCTGCTCGCTGCTGCGGTAGTCTCCACCGCGGCTATAATTTCCGTGGCTGGTATGGTCGGTTGGGTTGGATTAATTGTCCCGCATATCGTGCGGCGTCTCAGCGGGGCCGACACGCGCCACGCCATGCCGCTCTCGCTGCTCATCGGCGGCATGTTTACGCTGATCTGCGATAATCTGGCGCGAACCCTGTTTGCCGGTGAGATTCCCCTGGGCATTTTGACATCCCTGATCGGGGCTGCCAGCTTTCTTATACTCATGACCCGCCAGACCCATAGAGTCCAGCGATAGGTTGACAGACCCGTGTAATACTCATGAGAGCAACTTTATTGAAGAAACCCTTTTTGCTTGACAAAAACGAAAAAATTCTTGCTGGATGATGGCATGTTTGGAATTCCTGGCTTTCCAATGAATGAATGAACACATTGTCGGAACAATGAGGATTGGAATAATGGTTGAACAAGGCGAATTGATGCAAAAAAGCAAAAGCCGCACACCGCGTATGAAGCGCCGCGACAAACGGATTTTGACGGAATTTGCCACTTTAGTCCGGCAGCAATTTCCGGATGCCCGCATCTGGGCCTTTGGCTCACGGGTGAAGGGGACAGCCACAAAAGAATCGGATTTGGATGTCTGCGTTGTATTGCCGACCTTAACTCGTGCGATTGATCATACGCTCATGGGCGTTGCCTGGCAAGTCGGATTCGACCATGAGGTCGTGATTTCGACCGTGACCTACTCAACAGAAGAATTTGAACGCGGGCCCTGTTCGCAAAGTGCGTTAGTCCACAATATTTTAACACAGGGGGTACAGGCATGACGGCGGAAATGCAAGCGTTAATCAGCTATCGTGTCGAGCAGGCGGATGAAGCCCTGGATTCCGCTCAATCGTTATTGGAGCGCGGTAACTATCGTTCTGTGGTCAATCGGGCGTATTATGCCATGTTTTATGTTGTGCTGGCGTTGCTTGCGCCGATGAAACAACAAACCTCCAGACATGCATGGGTCATGACGCTGTTTGACCGGGATTTCGTCAAAATGGGGGTGTTTGGCAAAGATTTTTCACGTTGGTTGCACGAAGCGTTCAATCTTCGCCAGCGCTCAGATTATCAAGAATTGTTTACCGTGCCGGTCGAAGACGCACAAACTGTACTTGAGCATGCTCAGCAGTTTGTGGCGGGCGTGAAAACGCATATCACCTCACAGCTTTCAACGTCAGACGCTGGGGATTAAGTAACTACAAGAATGAAGAATAAACAAGAATTTTCAGACCGTTGCTGAATAGCAATGTTTGTTTGAAAAAAAGTGCGACTATCAGGCAAAAACCAGAAAATCCTTGCTTATAAAAAATCCTTGTAGTTATTTAAGAGACGTGTAAGCATGATGACAGAAAAAACATATCAGGTCTTTCTGAGTTTTAACAGCCAGGATCGGGAGGCAGTGGAACAGATTGCTCTGTATCTGGCTGACAAGGCCGGGCTTCGTCCCTGGTTCGATCAATGGGAACTGATTCCGGGAGAACCGTGGACCCGCAATCTGGAACGCGGACTGGCAGCCTCTGCAACCTGCGCCGTGTTTGTCGGCAAGAGCGGCGAAGGCCCCTGGCAAATCCGCGAAGTCGAAACCGCGCTGCGGCACCAGGTCGAGAACTATGACTTCCGGGTCATTCCCGTGCTCTTGCCGGACGCTCCGCAAAAACCGGCGCTCCCCATGTTTCTCTCCGGGAATATGTGGGTTGACTTTCGTAAAGCCGGACTTGAAGATGACGACGCGCTCTGGCGGTTAGAATGCGGCATTCGCGGAAAATCGCCGGGACGCGGCCGTCCGCAGCCAGCCGAACAAATCCAGGAAGACCAGGGAGAGCACAATCAGATCACGCCCGGATTTGACCCCACGCCTCTGCGCAACGCCTATCTGCGCTGGCTGCTGGAGCAGAGCAGTCAGCTTTCGCTGGCCGGCATTGACAAAAAAGCGGCCGGCAAAGGCGCGGAAGACCATTTAAATTTGAGCGCGATTTATACGGCCCTGCTGACGCTTGAAGCTGAGCATGAGCGCGATCAGAAACCGGGTTTTTTGGAAAAACCCGGTTTCTCGTCCGAGGAAAGATCGCAGCGCCGCCTGTCGGCCGTGGCCCAACTCAACCGTCACGCCCGGTTAGTGCTCTTAGGCGACCCCGGCAGCGGTAAGAGCACCTTTGTCAATTTTGTGGTTTTATGTCTGGCCGGAGAACTCTTATTCCCATCGGAAAATGGGCAAGAACCTGCCGACGGGAAAGAGGTTTACCCGAATCTGAAACTTTTGACCGCGCCGCTGCCGGATGATGAAGGCAACGATGCAGAGGAACCCCAGCCCTGGGAGCATGGCGCGCTGCTGCCGGTGCGCGTGATTCTGCGCGACTTCGCGGCGCGCGGTCTGCCGCCGGCCGGGCAGGAGGCTAAAGCCAGACACTTATGGCAGTTCATCGTCAAAGAATTACAGGCGAACATGCTTGGCGACTACGCTCCCTTTCTGCGCCAGCACTTGCAGAGCACAGGCGGTCTGATGCTGCTGGATGGCCTGGATGAAGTGCCGGAAGCGGACCAGCGCCGCCCGCAGATCAAGCAGGTGGTCGAGGATTTCGGCCGCTGCTTTCCGCGCTGCCGTATGCTCGTCACCAGCCGCACCTACGCCTATCAGGAGCAGCACTGGCGCTTGAGCCATTTTGAAGACGTCACGCTGGCGTCTTTCAGCCAGGGACAAATCCGACGTTTTGTGGAGCGCTGGTACGCCTATATCGGCCGTCTGCGCGGCCTGAGCGCGGAGAATGCGCAGGGACGGGCGGAATTGCTCAAGCGGGCGATCCTGAACAGCGACCGGCTCTACAGTCTGGCCGAACGGCCCCTGCTGCTGACGCTCATGGCCAGTCTGCACGCCTGGCGCGGCGGCAGCCTGCCGGAAAAACGCGAAGAACTGTATAACGATACCGTAGATTTGCTGCTCGACTGGTGGGAAAGTGCGAAAATGGCGACTACCGCCGATGGCAGTCGCAAGCTTGTGCAGCCCAGCCTGACCGAATTGCTCAATGTGGGCAAAGACTGCGTGCGCACAGCGTTGAATACCCTGGCGTTCCGGGCGCACAAAGACCAGCAGCAGCTTCAGGGCACCGCCGATCTTGCCGAAACGGATCTGGTGGCTGAACTGATGGAAGTCAGCCAGAATCCAGACCTGAAGCCCGGGCGGTTAATTGAGCACCTCCGCGACCGCGCCGGATTGCTGGCGCCGCGCGGGGTCAAGGTCTATACCTTTCCGCACCGCACCTTTCAGGAATATCTGGCCGCCTGTTATTTGACCGAGGTGCAGGACGAGGACGAGCAATACCCGGAAAATGCCGCCCTTTTAGCGCGCCAGGAACCAAACCGCTGGCGCGAAGTGGCGTTGCTGGCCGGGGCCAAAGCCGCGCGCGGCAGCGCGCCGACCCTCTGGGCTTTGGCCGACGCCTTGTGTTATCAAGACGTGTCCGACACTTCTGACCTGGCTGACGCCTGGGGCGCGCTGCTGGCCGGCCAACTTGTAGCGGAAAACGCCGGCCTGCATAAGATCAGTCCACGCAACCAGGCCAAAATCAAGCGCATTTGTGAGTGGCTGGTCGCTATTGTCACAGAACGTGTTCCCTTCGACTCCGCTCAGGGAACGGGAACGGTCTTGCCGGCCGTGGAACGTGCACTGGCCGGGAACATCCTGGCGCAGCTTGGGGACCCGCGTCCGGGCGTGGGCTGTCGCTTCCGTTCCCTGAGCGGAGTCGAAGGGAGCGGAGTCGAAGGGAGCGGAGTCGAAGGGAGCGGAGTCGAAGGGAGCGGAGTCGAAGGGAGCATGAGGCTGCCGAATATTGAATGGTGTGAGGCGTCGGCCGGGGCATTTATTATGGGCAGTGATGACTACAGTGATGAACGTCCGCCGCATCGCGTGACGCTTTCAAGATCCTACGCCCTCAGCCGCTATCCGGTCACCAATGCGCAATATCAGACCTTTGTGACGGATGGAGGTTATACGGAGAAATGGCAGACATGCTGGTCAAAAGATGGATGGAAATGGAAAGAAGAGCACGCGAAAACCGGACCAGGGAAATATGGCGGGGAGTTTGACCTGCCCAATCATCCGGTGATTGTGGTGTGCTGGCATGAGGCTGCCGCATTTTGTCAATGGTTGACGCGCCGTTTGCAGAAAATAGGGGAGTTGACGGCGGATCAAGAAATTCGTTTACCGACTGAAGCTGAATGGGAAAAAGCGGCGCGCGGTGCGGATGGCCGCACCTATCCCTGGGGCAATGAGGCGATCACACCGGAACATGCCAATTATGACGATACCGGCTTAGGCGTGACAAGCGCGGTCGGCTGTTTTCCGCGCGGCGCAAGCCCCTGCGACTGTGAAGACATGAGCGGCAATGTGTGGGAGTGGTGTTTAGATAGTTGTGATTTGGATAAGAATTATAATCTTGTCACTGATACCTACACTGATGGTATTATTGATCCACTCTGTACAACGGGCTCGGACCGCGTGCTGCGGGGCGGCTCCTGGAGCAGCGACGCCAGGGGTTGCCGGTCGGCGTTCCGCTACGGGGGCGCCCCCGGCGACCGCAGCGGCATCGTCGGGTTCCGCCTCTTGAGGACGCCTTCGTAGCCCTTGATCCTTTTACCCTTTTACCCTTTGCGCAGCAAAGGGGGTTTTTCCTGCGGGCGAGGCGACAGCCGCCCGCCGCTGCGCGTGCGATAGCCGCGCAGCGCGAAAAATTTTTTTAAGGCCCGGGGAAGAGATTGGTCTGGGAATTCAGCCCCAGGAACGCCGGACTATGTTTGGGAAATGACAGGAGAGTTGGAGAACTCCAGGGACAAGAGATAAGAAGAGGATGAGATTGAAGGCACTTTGGCATGGGGGAGAACTACAAGAATGGCATGTAAGCAAGAATCAGGGCGCGGCCGGTACAACGAATTAAAGAATAAAACGAATTTCCCCATCTCATTCGTTGATTTCTTTAATTCGTTGTAGTGGTTCGACTGCTGATATGATAAAGAATTGCCGGTTGACAAAAATCAAGAACAGATATATCATAAACTGTAAACAGATAACATCATGAAACAGAGGAAGACGGTATGGCAAACATGGCAGAACAGCAATTATTGACTCGCATTGTTGTGAATCCCAAAATGATGGTCGGTAAGCCTGTCATTAAAGGCACGCGCCTGACCATTGAATACATTCTCGGATTATTTGCCCACGGCGCGACAGCCGCAGAGATTTTAGAGGAATATGAAGGTTTAACCTATGAAGATTTGCAAGCGTGTTTCCTCTTTGCCTCAAAATCTCTGGAAAGTACGCTGTTTATGCCTTTGGCAATGGAGGCCGCATAAATGCGCTTTCTTGTCGATGAGTGACTGGCCCGGCTGTCGCTCGATGGCTGCGAACACAGGAGCATGACGTGTTCTCCGTATATGATGACGCTCGCGGGTTAGACGATAATGAGATTATCCAAAAAGCCTTTGCAGAAAATCGTATTCTTATTACGAATGATAAAGATTTCGGAGAAAAAATTTTCCGTGAGAACTATCCCCACAAAGGCGTAATTCTATTACGGCTTGAAGATGAGCGTTTCAGAAATAAAATAGCCGTTCTTCGGAGTTTTTTCCATACATATCCAGATATTTCTCTGACAGAACGGTTTGTTGTGATTACAGAAACAAAAATTCGTTTTGTTGGATAACGGTTGACATCAAGATATTGTTGGCAAAATGATCGTATTCATCACACTCGCCTCTTTGGGTTAATTCTTCCGAACAGCCTGGAACTAGTACATACTTTCGGATATAAGTACACAATGAAATAAATCTGGTAGCCCCGCCCTACGTGGCGGGAATGACTTTCGGATATAAGTACACAATGAAATAAATCTGGTAGCCCCGCCCTACGTGGCGGGAATGACGCCGATAAACCCGCCACGTAGGGCGGGACTACCAATAAACTACCAATAAACCCGCCACGTAGGGCGGGACTACCAATAAACCCGCCACGTAGGGCGGGACTACCAATGTGTATTTATTTCCGAAACGCTGTACTAGTCTCTTCGAGATTGTTCGTAGGCGTCGCCCTGGACAATCATCGAGAGCACATCCTGTTCGTGCGTGTTTTTAATCACGCGCTCGCCCACGCGGCGGCCGCGTTTGAGCACCATCACGCGGTCGCCGACCGCAAAAATATCTTGCAGACGATGGCTGATAATAATCATGGCAACGTCATGCGTATTTTTCAATTCCAGCATCAGATCCAGCACTTGCTGCGTGGCTGTCACGGAAAGATTGGCGGTGGGCTCGTCCAAAATAATCACTTTCGGATCAAAGGAAATCACGCGGCCGATGGCGACCGATTGCTGCCGTCCGCCGGAAAGCCCTTCAACCTTGAGCTTGACGGAACTGGCGTCAACTTTCAATTTCTGCAGAATCCGCCAGCTTTCGGCATCCATGGTTTTGACATCCACGAACCATTTCCTCAGCCAGCCCTTTTTGGTGGGCCATTTCCCTAAATAAATATTAGTAGCAATATCCAAATTCCCGCACAGGGCAAAATCTTGATAGACCATTTCGATGCCAAGTTCTCTGGATTCGCGGGGATTTGTGATGCGCACAGGGCTGCCTTCAAAAAAGATTTCGCCTTCGTCAGCATTATAGGCCCCGGTCAGAATCTTCATTAAGGTTGATTTTCCGGCGGAATTGTCGCCCACCAATCCGAGAATTTCGTTTTTATGCAAGGTCAAATTCACGTCAATCAGCGCCCGAACCGCTCCAAAAGATTTTGAGATATTTTTCATCTCAACCACAGGTGTTTTCTCCATATTCGTCTATAACTACAAGAATTGATATATAAGCAAGAATACTCCTCGGAGCGATTCTTGCTTATATATCAATTCTTGTAGTTTTCTTTATGTCCTGATTTTGCTCCATGTCCGTTGGATGATCTTTTCGTTACGGATCCAGATATCAAACAGCACGGCTCCCAGGATCACAGAGCCGATCACAATTTGCAGCCAGCGCTGCGGAATGGAACGGATCTGGCCTTCGACCAGAATGCCGGTGCTGATAATGCTATTCAAATAGCCGAGCACAAACGCGCCGATAATCGAGCCGGCGATTGAACCGCGCCCTCCGAGCAATGAAGTGCCGCCGACAATCACCGCAGCAATCACATTTAACTCCTGTCCAAGCCCTAATTGAGGCGCAAAAGATTTAATCTTTGTGACGCTGATCATACCAACAATTGCCGCTAAGGTGCTGCACAGTATAAACGCCCGCAGGCGAACCCAATCGGTGTTAATTCCGGCCAGTAAAGCCGCCCTGGCATTGCCTCCGGTTGAATAGACTTGATAGCCGTACTTTCCTCGCCACAAAACGAGTCCGCCAATGATGACGGCAACCAGGAAAATAAAGACCTGGTTCGGCAGACCGAATAAGGCTCGGTTGTCGCTGCCAATCAAAAAAAACGAGGTTTTCGGAAACTGCGTGAGCTGCCATCCTCCGGCAATGGTTGCCGATATTCCCCGGCAGAAGTGCAGCATGCCCAGGGTGGCGATAAACGCCGGCAGGCGGCCCTTTGTCACTAAGAGACCATTGATTGTGCCAATCAATACCCCCACGCAGACCGTCAAAAGAGCGGCGATCCACCCATTCCATCCATGCCCTTTCACTAGCACAGACCACATCGCTGCTCCCAGAGACAGAACCGAACCGACCGAGAGATCAATATCTTTATTGATGATGACCATCGTCATCCCCACCGTGATCAGCCCGATTTCGACGATCTGGTCGCGCAGCACATTGAAAAAATTATCGAAAGACAAAAAATAATCCGGACGAAAAGAATGTCCCACGAGGATCAAAATGACGAGCAGCAAAATGCCGCCGCTTTCCCGATATTCAAGCAGGCTCTCAGCAAATTTTCCGACGGCGGTTTTCGGCGGAGCTAAGTTGACGACGTATCCGCTGGTTCCCAGGGTTTCACTCGCCGCCATTTTTGAGGGACGCGCCGGAAGATGTTTCCCTTGAAGTTTGGCCCAGAGCCTTTTGAGAATTTCTTCTTCCCGCACCCAGATATCGAGCAGCACCGCAATCAGAATGGCGATTCCGATAAAGATCGGGTTGGCCGTTTGCAGTAAACGCCAGGGACGGTCGCCGCCAAGCCAGATGCCAATCGTAAGAATTTTCCGGATGGATACAAGAATTCCGGCCCCGATAATCGTTCCGATGACCGACCCGCGTCCGCCGAAAATGCTTGTGCCTCCCACCACCACAGCGGCAATCACATCGAGTTCAAAAGAATTCCCGGTGGTCGGAGAAAAATTTTTCATGAAGGTGATATTTAACAATCCTGCTAAGGAGGCGCAGAAGCTCGCGATCATAAAGGCCCGCAGGCGCACCTGATCGGTATTGATCCCGGCGAATTGCGCGGCTTGCACATTACCGCCGGTCGAATAGACCTGGTAGCCAAACACGGTTTTGCGTAACACAATTGATCCGATCACGACCACCGCAAGCAACACGAGCACCTGATTATTTAACCCGCCTAACGCCTGATTGTGCGCGCCAAACAGAAAAAATGACGAAGGCGGCAGAGGCGCGATTTGATACCCGCCGGAGATGGCTAGCGTCAGGCCGCGCGCAAGAAATAACATGCCTAAGGTGGCAATAAAAGCCGGGAGTTTGCCTTTTGTCGCAAGCAATCCGTTAATATAGCCGATGACCGTCCCCACGATCAGGACGAGCACCGCCACAAGCCAGGCATTCCAATGATAGAAATTGGTCATCACCGCAAAATTGGCCGTGGCTAACCCCATCACGGAACCAACTGAAAGATCAATATCGGCGTTGATAATGATGAAGGTCATGCCGACAGCAATGATCCCCAATTGCGACATCTCCTGGAACAGACTCAGGAAATTTCGTTTGGACGGAAAGAAATCAGGCCGCAAAATTGAGCCGAGAATCCAGAGCAGGATCAAAGCCGCAAAAACTGAAAGTTCCCTGTGTTGGAGAATTCGTGCAAATATCGAAAGTTTCTGGCGTTCGTTCATTGCAGCGATCTTGGGGATCCGGAAAACACAGAAACACCGGGTTCATGCGTTCCAGGATCAAGATTGGGGCTGACGCCTGAAAGAGCTTGCCGTTCTTCCAGGCGTCAGAAGCTCAGGCGTTAGTTGGTGAAACGTGTTTTCACAATTTCCTGGAAGCGCGCCAGATTTTCCTGGGTCACAACTTCAGCCAGAGTATCCAGGTTGCCAGCCGACACGCCGCGATCAATTTGGAGAATCAATTGTGCAACAGGCCAGAACCCTTGCAGATATGGCTGTTGGCCTAAAGCACCATCCAGATCGCCGGTTGAGATCAGATCTAATTGGGCAGGGCCAAGATCAAACCCGTATGAACAAATTTGATCTTTCGTAGCCGTGGACCGAACCGCATTGCCAACCGCAGGAGTAATCGCGCCATTCGGGCCAAACAGGCCAACAATGTCCGGAGTTGACTCAATCAGATTAATAATATCCTGCGTCGCATCGGCGGTTGTCGGGCGGACATCAACGCCGATTCCCTGGCCGTCATCAACGGTAATTCCCGTCACACCGGCTTTTTCCAATCCTTCGCGGATCGCTTTCGCGGCATATTGTACGCGTTCATTCACTTCAACATTGCCGAGCGTGGTCGAATTGGGCATGATCACCACGCCTTTGTCAACGCCTTTGTCTAACAAGCATTTGACAATCCCTTCCCCACCGATGGCAGCCGCTGAAGAGGATTGACCGGTGTGAGAAATCTGGCTGCGGAAAGGAATGGTCGGATCAAATGAGTTAAAGGTTGCGACCGGAATGCCAAGTTCAAAGGCTTTGTTAATAATATCCTCATAAGCCCCAACCTGCGGGGTTGTGATCGCGAGCGCATCCAGTTTGGGATCCGTCAGCACTTGATTGATAATCGCAATGGTCGCCGGAATATTATCAGCCGCATCAGGAGGTCCGAGACGAAGGATATTCACTGGCAGTCCCATCGCCGTAAAGGCCTGAGCTGCGGTGGTCGCCCCAACGTAACAGGGATTAAAAAACCCATTCCCGGCAGTATGGGTGACATACGCAATCGTTAATACTCCGTCGTTGGTATGAAAATCTTTGCTCGCAGGGTTAATTTTTCCAGCTTCATCAAAATTGACTCCTCCGGGCCCGGCTGAAATTTGCGCACTTACCGGCGCCGCCATAAGCAGCACAAGTCCAATCAAACAAGCATAACTCAACATTTTACGCATAACAAACCCTCCTTGAAGATGTGAGTGAAAATTAGATGAACACAATTACGACCAATGGGCATCCATACTCATTTTCTGGATGCACTTCTCTGGCGAAGGGTAGAAATGCCCTTTACCAAACAACTTCCGTGTATATTCAATCCGACAGCTTTGTCAAGTGAAAAAATCCTTTCTTCTATGGATATTTGATAGCACCTAAAAACCGGGTTTCTTCAAGAAACCCGGTTTTTCTATCAGATTATTAATGTAAATACACATCCCATTTCAGATATTTGTCAAAGGCCTCGTGTAGTGCATTGGCCTGATTGCCTTGCGTGATGCTGACGTGATGTTCATAGCCATGATAACAGATGTAGCGGAGCAGGGCTTGCAATTCCGGCACTTCTAAGACGCCGATTGCACCAAAGGAACCGGGCGGATTGGAGACAATTTTCCCCTGTCCCACGATTGATTCGATTTTCCCAACTTCATCATTCGTGTGAATCCGACAGAATGTGATATCACTTTTCACAAGCCTGCCATAGATCGTGGCAAAGGAATTGTCCAGACCCTCGCCTTTTACGGCCATGGCGTTATATGTGACTTTTGGGTCTTCCAGCAGACCAGCCGGACTGTTACTGCAATGAAACAGCACCAACTGATTAGGATCAGGCATCCAGTTATTATTCCAATCGAAAATGCCTGCCGGGCCGCCGCTGGCGAATTGCAGGGCGAGCATACTGAGCGCGCCGACGGCGTCTGTTTCACAGGCGCCGGGAATAAGATGCTGGCTTAAATAGCTCATCAGCGTGCAGGGGAAAATGCCAAACATCTTTTGAAGGGCAGGCCAGCATTGAAACGCAAAGGCGTGCAGCATATTTTCTCGCATCCAGAGTTCAAGCGCGGCGCCGATTTTGGCCAGATTTTCCAGGGTATGTTGCGGAAGCGGATCACGATTTGGTACATAGGCATCCAATTTTTGTGCCCAGTTAGTAACAGCCTTTTTGTCAATATGGGTAATAATCTGTTCTAATTCGGATAGATCAAGGGTTTCAACGGAGATCGAATTGGCCTCAAGGATCTTTTCGCTGAATCGCACGGTTTTAAACGGCGCGACTCGCGCCCCGATCAGGCCGATCCGTACATGTCGCAAGCCTTTGACTACCCGGCAGATTTTGAGAAACTGTTCCAAATCTCGGGTAAACTCATCTTCTTCAGGTAAGGTGGTAAACATTTGCCCGATCGTGAACGGAATTTTGTATTGTTTCAAAACATTTGAGATCGAAATTTTTCCGCAAAAACTATCGCGTCTGTGCGCCAGATCGAATTGATCCGGTTTGTCCGAAAACGCCTGAATAAAGACAGGGACGTTCAAGCCGGACATTTTGATGGCTTCCGCGACCGACCGCTCATCGCCAAAGTTTGGCAGGCTCACCAGAATCCCATCAAGCTCATCCCGATGAGTGCGGAACAGATCGGCGCAGGCCTTCGCCTGCTGAAGATTTGAGACAATGCCGGGACCAACTTCATTTTTTTCCAACAGCACATACTCGACCTGACAACGCTGCAACGCCTGGATAATCTCTGTCCTCCCGGCAATTGCTAATTCTTCACTGAAGACATCGCGGTGGGCGATGATCACTCCTAATTTGATCTTCTGCATACATTTCTCCATGTCAATGAGGCGTGCAAACCTGGGTTTGCCTGATAAATCAGCATTTTGCAAACTGAAGTTTGCACTCCGGCATGTTCATCTCATGCGTGGTTGTAATTCCTGCTTTAGCAGGAGTAAACGCTTGAAACTGTTGCACGAAATTGTTAAACCTGTTATCTGCATTATTACCTTACAAATTTGGGTAGTGGTTCCATGGTAAGTGATGCCCGCTCGTTGAGCGAAGTCGAAACGAGCCGCTCACCGTTCCCTTCGACTTCGCTCAGGGAACGCATCACTTACCATGGAACCACTACCCAAATTTGTTGTGATACGTCGAGTTATCCCGGAGTGCGAAAGCTCTGCTTTCGCTGCAAAAGCAGAGCTTTTGCACTCCTGCCTTCCTGTTGTGAAGGTCATTGCGGCGTCAGCATTGACTTTTTCTGAAGCTCATCATAAGTGTTGAGAATTTCTTGCCCAAACGCAGAAGTCGGTTCAACGCCAGAGACCTGCTGTAAGGTTTGAGCCACACCGATTTCGCGGATCATCGCCTGAAGTTTCACCGCCTCAGGATCTTCGGAATAATCATAACGCAAGGCCGCGCCGCAGATCGAGGCGATGCGTTTTGGGAAAATCCCGTATTGCTGGCACAACTTTGCGCTGCCGATCAGTCGATCGTTTGGCCCTAGCTTGCGGATCGGATCACGCGCCACGCGCTGCACCGTATCCATAATCAGCGGATTGCCAAAACGAATGTTGACATCTTTGCGAATGTCAGCGTGTTCGCGGGCGTCCAAATCGTCAGGGTACCTCTTCAACAGGGCTTCCGTGGTTTCATCGAGTGCACCATTAAAAATCGCACAGAGTTCAGGATCATCAAAAGGTTCATGCACATAGGTATAGCCTTTTAAATAGCCCAGATAGGCTAAGGCAGCATGTCCCAGATTATGAGTGAAGAGTTTTCGTTCCACTTCGGCCTGAAAATTTTTTACGGCGTACATGCCCTGAATATCAGGCTCCTGGCCGCGTCTGGCCGGGCCGTCGTAGGCAAGTTTGTGATAGGAATCGGCGACCACAAACAGCGGATCTTGCACACCAAAACGTCCGCTGGCGGCCGGCACCATGCGCGCCACGCTTGTACCCACAAAGCCGATGTGTTCTTCAGCCCACGCCGCAGTTTCGGAATCAAGGCATTGCCGCACCGCCTTTTTTAACATGTCTGCGGCCTCGTAGAGATTCTCACACAAATAGATGTCAACCGGCGAGGTTTGTTCCTGATGCCGCAGTTTCACACCAGCAGCGATAAGCGGGGCGATCTGCTCCAGATTTTTTACGCCTACCGCTGTAGCGATCATGTCAGCCTGGCTGAAAATTTCGGCAATCTCCCGGACTTCCTCGGTTGTAAGGGCGTGAATCTGCGTGATAGTCAGATCAATGTGTTGTTTCGAATAGGCATCCAGTAAACGCAAAGGATACTGTTTGCGTTCATTCAGTTTCGCTGCCAGTGCCGAATTATATTCGACAAAACAGGTGGTATAACCGGCTTCCCAGAACAATTGCCCCATAAATCCCCGGCCAATATTTCCGGCTCCGAATTGGACTGCAATTTTCATTGTATTTGGCTAAATAATCAACGAAATTGGCTTGTAGTGAACGCTTCAGCGTTTCTGAAATATGCCTGAAACAACGCTAAAGCGTTGACTACGAACCTTATTCGCGATAATGTCTTATGTTTTTTACACAATTGTCACATCATAATTCAGATAACGGGTAAAAGCTTCTTGAAGCGGTTGCAACATCTGCTGCCCGGGCGACACACTGACATGATGGCGAAAACCCATGTAGCCAATGGTTTGCAGTTTGTCCTGAAGCTTGTCGAATTCGGCGACTCCGGCGCAGCCGAAGAACTCATCGGGAATCGAATCCGCTGTAAAACGCCCTTCGCCCAGATAACATTTTATTTTCCCATCTTCGGTGATCATGCTGCCAAAGGTAAATGGGGTTGGCGCGATGCGTCCGACATTACAGCCGTAGGCTTTTCCGGCCCCAACCGAGTTGGACAGAATGGCATGATCCGTAATGCGCCCTTTGGCGGTCATCAACGATTGAGGCACAGGGCCGCAATGGAATAGGATGCACTTGTCTTCATCATCCTGATAATTATTATTCCAATCCAGCAGAGTGGCCGGTTGACCTGAAGCTAAGGACAGTGCGTGCATGACGACCGCATTGCCGGTATCCAATTCGCAGGCCGCCGCAATGCCGCGGTCATTCAGTTCGCCAAGCAGGACACAAGGCGATACGCCCAATTGCTGCTGCATTTCAATCCAGCAGCGCAGTGAGAGGCAATCCAGATGGTTTTCGGCGATCAAATGATCAATTGCCACACCCATTTTGCACAAGGTTGTGAAAGTCTCTTCTTGTACGCCTTCCCAACTGGTGTAAGTTTTGAAATATTCTTTTTTAGCTTTCACGTCAGCATTGGTACTATCCAGGCTTTTGATTCTGGCAAACAGATCAGAGAGGTCAAAGGTTTCCACTGTGATGCCATGTTTTTGCAGGGTGAGTTCATCAATGCGCACGGTTTTGAACGCGGTGGTACGCGCGCCGATCGCGCCAACCACCAGATTTTTCATGCTGCCGACCACGCGGCAGAGACGGTCGAAATAGGCGATATTTTCTGCAAATTTCAGACTGGTTGGATGTACCACGTGCGGCTGTAAGGCCGTAAATTTGACGCCGTACTGGCAAAACACATCCATGATCGAAAATTTGCCGCAAAAGGCATCCCGCCGTACCTCTGGAGCCATTTTATCCATCTCATCCGGGTAAGCCTGCACCAGAATCGGCGTCCCGGCATCTTTCAGGGCGGCCACAGCCCCGGTTTCATCGCCGAAATTCGGCAGGCACAGAATTACACCATCGTATTGGCCGCGATGCGCTTCTAAAAATTTGCGATATTTTTCCCCTTCAGTTGGCGTTTCTACCGCGCCGTAGCGGGTCGCTTCCGCTTCCATCATGATACTTTCATGCCCCAAACTCTTGAGCACTTTGGGTACCTCTTCACGAGCGCCGGCTTGCAGCGAGGCCGGAAAAAATCCTCGATTTCCGAAAAACAGGGCAAAGGTTGATTTCTTACGTTCCATACATCCTCCTCCTCTTTTGACAATCCTATCCATTCAATGTTCACGTTTGATTGCCTTTTATCGCAATCAGTCTCTCCAATACTCATCCGATCTAATGATATTTTTGAGCTAACATTTCAGAAGGTTCGAACCTTGTCAATAGAGAATTTATGTCAGATGTGCTGAATGTCGCCTCTCGTCATTGAAAGAAGAAAAGATTCATGTTTTTGTCTTGACGGAGATGGCGAGCACCCAGGGAAATGGGATAAATTTTCAAAAAACCGGGTTTTTTCAAAAAACCCGGTTTTTCGACTCCTGATGGCTTTTCTCAAGCATGATAGGTATCAATCAGACTATAGAGTTTGAGTTTTTGTTCAAACTCTTGCAGGCTCATAGCGCGTTCGGGGTGGACGTGGACTTCTACGGCTTTGCCGGGCATAAGATGGAAAAAGCGGTGCGAATAGGTCGCTTCAACGCCTTCAATCTCAGGCCAGACCCACAAGGCCGGATGTTTGGCATTGATTGTCACGGCAAAGGAACCGTGAGGAAGCATTTGGATCTGGGCTGTCAGTTCTGGATCGTAGAGTTCCAGGTGTTTCGGACGGATAAAATAGACCAGGTTCTGGGAAACGACTTCATTATCAACCAACAATTCCAGCCAGACCAGCAGTTTGCGTCTGCCTTCTTCCTTGAGATGGTCGGCAAAATCTAACAAACAGACTTTCGTATTCGCTCCGGCCGCGATGTTACTGTGATCAAGCGTATTCAAGGCCAGGATTTTTCCGGCCGTATCGGCCAGGGTCCAGCGAATCACGCCTGAAACCGGATGAAGCAGATCATTGGTGACATGCACTTCGACAGTACCCCACTCTTGATCTTCCACCGCGGAAATGAGCAGCGGTGCAAAGAAATCCTGTGCCATGTAGTGCAAAGCTTTCCAATTGCCGTAATAATCAATGGAGGACCAACTGGCGACCGGCCAGCAGTCGTTCATCTGCCAATATAAGGTGCCCATGCCGCGCGGCATGGAACGCCGCCAATGCTCAACCGCATATTTCATGGCCATCCCCTGTAAAATTTGCGAAAGCCATAGGAGCATATCGAAACTGGTTGGCAGTTGGCACCAGGAGAGCATGTACTGGATAATTGCATCATTGCCAATCTGACTGCGCTGGTGCCATTCCATGATGTAGCTTGTGATATTGCGGTCTTCGGGCGCGGTGTACGAGTTGACCACCTGCGGTTCCGGGAACGATTGAAAACCGAACTCGCTGTTAAAACGATGTTCGCAGGTGCGATACCATTCGAAGGGTTGACGGCCGTGCCAGACTTCCCATAAATGCGCGTCGCCGCAGGTCGGGTTATTCGGGTCTTTGCGGTCGCCGAGCGGCGAATGCGAACTGGAAGGCCAGTATGCGCGTTCGGGATCATGCTGTTTCGCAATTCCTCCAATCACGCCGTCAAATAGATAGGTATATTCATCCCAGGTCATAAATCCGGGTTGCGGCGTGTCGCTCAAAAACATCTGGTGAATGTGTTCCAATTCATTGTTGCCGCACCACAGGGCTATGCAGGGATGATGGCGCAGGCGTTTGACATTTTCGGCGATTTCCTGTTTGACATTGGCGACAAAAGCGTCATCATGAGCAGCATAGCCGCTGCACGCAAACATAAAATCCTGCCAGATACAGATGCCGTAGTGGTCGCACAATTCATAAAACACATCATCTTCATAAATGCCGCCGCCCCAGACGCGCAACATGTTAAAATGGGCGTCTGCCGCGCTTTTAATCAGATATTCGTAATGTTCTCTGGTCATGCGCGTCACAAAGGTATCGGCCGGGATCCAATTCGCGCCTTTGGCAAAAAAGGGCTTACCATTGACCACAAATTGGAAGGATTCACCCCATTGATCAGGGTGCCGATCAAGCACCAATGTTCGTAAACCAATGCGTTTGGAGGTCGAATCAATAACCTTTTCTCCTTGCAATAAGCCTACATTGACTTCATAGAACGGTTGTTCCCCCAACCCGTTCGGCCACCAGAGTTTGGGCTGTTCAATCGTCAGAGAAGCTTTTGCGGCAGCTTCTGACTGGTTGGGCTGGTCAGACAGGTCAATTTCAGTTTCACACACCAGATCCCCTTCGTGCAGTACGGTTATCTTTGCTTTCAGGGCAGAGGCTTCTTTGGTTTCAAGATTGACAGCTATCTGCAATCCAACACGCCCGGCCTGCGAATGATCCTGGGTGATATACACATCCTGAATGCGACCCGTATTGAAGGCCAGCAGATGAATAGGCCGCCAGATTCCGGCGGTGACGCACATCGGGCCCCAATCCCAGCCGTAATTGCACTGGCTTTTGCGGATGCGGTTACTGCCGTCAATGCGATGATGCCCCACGCCGGTCAAATTCAGATAACGCTTCCGTTGTTCAGCCTGAATCACGGGCATGGTATTGGCAAAAAGAATCTCAATGGTGTTTTCACCCGCTTTGAGATAAGGTTTGACATCAAACTCCCAGGTTCTGAATTGATTATCGGTTTTGCCAATTTCCGAGCCGTTGATCGTGATCGTCGCTAAGGTATCCAATCCCAGAAATTGCAGCAGCACGTGTTGGTGGTCTAACAAAGAGGAATCAAGCGTAAAGGTGCGCGAATAGATCCAATCTGTTTCGCCGATCCACATCTGCCGGGTTTCATTATCCCGGTAAAAGGGATCCTCAATTTTTTCGGCATGTAACAGGTCAGTATGCACGCAGCCCGGCACAGTTGCCGGAATCGTTTCAATGTCTCCCTGTTTTCTTACACGCCATTGTCCGCCTAAATCAAATAGTTTCATCTTCATTTCTCCTGGGGATCAACCACAGATTTCGCAGATTTCACAGATTTTCACATCCGAGAAATCTGCAAAAATTTGTGGCGATTTTTTTCGACTTCAGTGGTTTCGGGAATGAACCTTCAAATTTCCGAAACGCTTTCTGTTTCGGGAAAGCCGTTTCCTTCATTCCCGAAACAACTGAAACTCAAATGTCAAAAAGATCAATTAAAAAATCATCATACAATTTTCTTTACTTTGTATAATATGTGAATATAAAAGAGACAACTTTTTCCTGAAAAAAATATCTTTCTGAATTGAAGATCGTGAAAAGACCCTGTAACATTATCCTTGATTTTTAGAGAACAATGGGAGGAAATAGGTATGAAAATCCGACGATTCATGTTTGTGACCATAAGTGCTCTGCTACTCATGATGTTATTCTCTTGTGCGACGGAAACAAGTAAAAAGCCTGTCAAAAGAGGTTCACAAGCTAAAAAAAGTTCGATGTACAAGCATCTGGCGACCTTACAAGAAGCCGATTGTAGCGGGGTTAGACCAGGAACAACCGGATCGTTGGTCGCGGATAGCGGCTTTCGTCCCCATCCGCATGGGTTCAGTTTTCCCAACTACAGCAAAGAATTTCCGGAAGGGAATTTGAAGGTAGAAGATGCGCGGATGCTGTTTGGCGATCAGATTTGTAAAAGCATCAAAGATGGCAAATGTCTGCCGACCACGGCTGCTCATCTCTGGATCAAAAATATGAATGCCGCGATGGAGGATGGACATTGCGAAGGCATGGCAGTGCTCAGCTCACTGTTCTTTAGAGAACAAAGCCAGATTCAAGAATACGGACAAACCACAACCTTTAAGTTGACCCCTGAAAAAACCTCTCTATTGCGTTCGATTGCTGCTTACTGGACGCTTCAAAGTCTTGAGCCGGTCATCTCTGAATCGTTGTACTATCAAACCAAAACCCCGGCTGAAATTCTGCGCACACTGATTGAGGCGCTGAAAACCGGACAGGAGTTTTACACTTTGGGAATTTACGGCAGTTTTGGCGGACACTCGATCACTCCCTATGCCGTGGAAGATATTGGAAAGGGCATCTTTTGGATTCATGTGTATGACAACAACTATCCCTGCACCTATAAATATGTCGAAATAGATACCAATCTAAATACCTGGCGTTATGCGGCAGGGGTCATCAATCTCGATGAAGAGCCAATGCCCTGGGAAGGGAGCACCGGCAGCATTGACTTAACCTCGCTTTCCATCCGCCAACAACCAGTAGAATGTCCTTTTTGTCAAGATGCTCAAACCGGATGTGGTTCTGGGGGCAGGTTGGCTGTGCTGATGAATAGTAAAGACAGCACGATCAATGCAACCAATCAGTCCGGACAGCAGGTTGGGATTGATGAAATGGGGCGGATCGTGAATCAGATTCCCGGCGCAAAGCTTTTGCAGTTCAAAGGACCTGAGATGAGCAATGTGGATAAACGTGGTTTGTCCCCATCCGTTCTACGTTCGACGCTTATCATGCTTCCGCCAGATCCACAATACACTTTTAACCTCACAGGCCATGCAACACTTCAACAGTCAGAAACTGCACAGATTGGAGTATTTCAGCCCTGTCAGGCATTTACGATTGATCAGATCGCTCTGAAACCAGGGCAGCAAAATCAACTCATCATTGCCAACGGTAATCACTTTCGATACACTCCCGGAGATAAAGATTCGCCGCAATTTCGCTTCGCTACCTACGCTCCGAGGGCAGTTGATGGCTTATATACGGTGCAGGATATTACCCTCAATGAAGGCGCAATTTTTGATATTAAAATTGATCTGGAAACCAATAAAATCAACATCAGCGATGATGATCCTGAACTGGATTCCTTTGATCTCGACGTGACGATAGTCGATGAAGATGGAAACATCGAGAAGATGTCTTATGATGATATTGAAGCAGGCGATGAAGGTCAAGCGATCTTTGATGTAGATGAAGAAGGAAATTGGGATCTTGAAATCGACGCCGACAGCGACGGCTTGATTGATGATGAAGATTTTGATGATGACAACGATGGAGTTGTTGATGATGACGACATTGATGATGACGGCGATGGGATCTCTGATGACGAAGATCTGGAAGAAGACTACGATGACGAAGAATTTGACAATGAAGAGTTTGACGATGACGAAGGCTATGACGATGATGAGTATGATAGTAACGATGATGATGGGGATGGTGATGATGACGGTGATAACGGTGAGAGCAACGATGATGAGGGCGATGACGGTGACAGCGGTGACGATAAGAGCGATGGTGATGATGAGGGCAGTGACGATGAGAGCGATGATGATGAAAGCGACGACGATGACGGCAGTGATGATGATGGCGGTGACGATGAGAGCGACAGCGATGACGGCGGTGACGATGAGAGCGACAGCGATGACGGCGGTGATGATGAGAGCGACAGCGATGACGGTGGCGATGATGGCAACGATGATGACGGCGGTGATGATGAGAGCGACAGCGATAACGGTAGCGATGATGATGACGACGGCGATGATGAATAAGGAGAGTGTAAACGGAAGTGCGCTCTGATAGATTTTACTAGCCGAGGCGGCCTCCGTCTGACAGCGAGGCTGCCTCCCATGCTCGAATCGTTATCCCCTGGATTCCAGGAGCGTCAGAATCCGGTCGAATTGATAGGTTTTCGCAAGCTGGCGCAAAGTGTTAACAAGAGGAATATAGGTGGTATCCTGGCGTTCGAGCTGATCCAGAATGGAAAGAATGCGCCGTGTGATGCCAAGGTGCGCTAACTGACGGATGTTCTCGGCGTCTTCGGGAGGCAGGGGAATGAACTCCGTCTGTGTTTGTGCTGCGTGTGGTGTAACTGGATTCATCTCATCTGGGATATTTTCATAAATCCATTCGAGTTGAAGATATCTTTGTAACAGTTTCAACAGGTGTTCTCGTTGAAGCGGTTTAATCAAAAAATCTTGAAATCCGGACTGGATCGCGCGCTGACGGGTTTCTTCAAACACGCTGGCAGAGACGGCTACTATCGCCACCTGATGAAGTGCGGGAATGTTGCGCAAATATTTGACCGTTTCATAGCCATCCATGAGAGGCATTCGCAAATCCAATAAAATGATATCAGGATGATATGTTGTTGCTTGTTCCAGACATTCCTGCCCATTCGCAGCCTCAATTGCATGAAATCCTAAGGGAAGCAACATACCGACAAGAACATCGCGGTTATGGGCATCATCATCAACAACTAACACTGTCCGCGGGATACCTCGATAGCCAACAATCTGTGGGGCATATTCCTGTTTTTGAGCAACAAATCTAGAAACTTGAGGTAAGTTCACATCAAACCAGAAACGACTCCCCTGACCGATAATACTGCTCACATGGAGTTCACTCCCCATTAACGTGACGAGTTTGCGACTAATTGCCAGACCGAGACCTGTTCCTTCGAGTGCACTATAAGATTGTGCGACCTGCCGAAACGGGAGAAAAATTTCATCCAATTGATCTGATGGAATCCCAATGCCTGTATCTTCGATTGAAAATTGAATCGTGACAATTGGAGGTTGAAGATTAGAAAGTTCTATTCTTCTGATATGGAAGGTGACGCTTCCTTGCTCTGTAAATTTGACCGCATTGCTGAGGATATTAATCAGGACTTCGCGTAAACGCTTTTCATCGGCGCACACGCCTGTTGGTAACTGCGGATCTGGTTCATAGATAAAGCACAACCCTTTTTGTTCGGCGCGGATGCGAGTAATTTTGGCAATATACGCGAGAAAGTCGAGGAAATGAAACTCGTTGACTTGCAGTGTCAGGCTTCCTGCTTCGATTTTAGACAGGTCCAGAATTTCATTAATCATGGTCAACAGGTGTTCACCGCTGCTTTTAATTGTCTCAAGCCCTTCTCGTTGTCGGTCGGTCAGATTTTCTGCACTTTTGAGGATTTGCGCATAACCCAAGATCGCGTTCAGCGGGGTGCGGAGTTCGTGACTCATGTTGGCCAGAAATTCATCTTTATGGTGCGAGGCGCGCGCAAGTTGCGCATTCGCTTGCTGCAACTCCGCTGTCCGTTCTTCAACGCGACGTTCTAATTGTCTTTGAACTTCTTGCAACGCGTGTTCTGCTCGTTTTCGTTCTTCAATTTCTTTGGTGAGTTCCTCTGTGCGAAGGGCAACAAGTTCCTCCAGATGTTCTTTATAGGTACTTAACTCTTCTTCGCGTTGTTTGCGTCTGATCGCTTTTTCAATGATCAACGCCAGCGTTTTGAGATGATTACCTTCTCGATCTTTGATCAGATAATCGTACGCGCCAGCTTTCATCGCACGGACAGCAATTTCTTCATTGCCCAGCCCGGTCACGACAATGATCGGGGTGTTTGGCAGTTTCTCAAACAGATCAAAAGCCGTGCCATCTTCCAGGGAATAGTCAATGACAGCTGCATCAAAACTGTTCCCATGAATATGTTCCTGGGCTTCTTGCACCGAGCTCGCGATCTCATACGCATACGGAAATGTCGCCCGCTGCGCAAATCGCTCAAACGCGATCTGGTCAATCTCATCATCTTCAACAAACAAGATTTTCTGCGGAAAATGCTCCATAACGAGTCAGTAAGCTGAAGACAGACTTCCGAAGTTGATAGACCTGGGAAGTCTCAACCTGTCAGCGAAAACTTGAAAGAATTCTAGTCCTCATCCGGGAATTCACTCAAGGTCCAATAGAGATTAATTGTTTTCACCACATCGACAAATTGTTGATAATCGACAGGTTTCACCATATAACCAGCCACTCCCAGATCAAAACTTTCAACCCGATCTTGTTCATTGCGCGAGGTGGTAAGCACCACGACAGGAATTCTTTTGAGGCGTTTGTCATTTTTCACAATCTGTAAAAATTCAATCCCATTCATTTTCGGCATGTTCAAGTCTAGCAGGATGATGCACGGTTTTTCCTGATCCTGGTTTCTTAAAAATTGCAGACCTTGTTCTCCATTGCCTGCAATAAGCAGGTGATTAGTCACATTAATCTCTCGCAGCGACCGTTTCACCGTCATGGCATCCACCTGGTCATCTTCTACCAGTAAAATGGGTTTTTTACTTTTCATCATTAGCCTTCTCCTTCTGTAAATGGAATTCTCATCCGCGCCTGTTAAAAAAACTGGGTAGTGGTTAAATGGTAAGTGACATCCGCTCGTTGAGCGAAGTCGAAACGAGCCTGGACGTGTTCCCTTCGACTCCGCTCAGGGAACGCATCACTTACCATTTAACCACTACCCTCTTGTGTTGTTCATCTTTGCCAGTTTTTCAAGGTGAAATTGTAATATTTTAAGAAATGCTCTATAAAGGAATCTATTTTCTGTCAATTATTTTCTGAAAAAAATTCATGAAATTTTTTATTTAGTTCTGAAAATATAGATAATAACTACGGAACTAAAGGAATAAAGCTACAGGAATGAGGAATAAACAAGAATAAAATGCCATATCAGCAGAAAGAAACGATTCTTGCTTATTCCTCATTCCTGTAGCTTTATTGCTGCTTATATACCATTCCTGTGGTTCTCAGAACATGGCCCCGTAGTTTCGCGCACCACGAGCGAACATTTCAGCAGGGTGAATCCTCCGCTCACAGCAATGCGCTTATTCATCAAATCTGCCAGGGTTTTGACCGCTAATTGACCGATCTGGTAAGTCGGTTGCGCGATGGTGGTCAGAGGAGGATTGGTGTAAGCGGACATGGAGATATCGCCGAATCCGACCACGGAAATATTCCGGGGTACATGTAAGCCGCGACTGTGGATGGCGTGAATTGCGCCAATTGCACTCAAGTCATTAAAAGCCATAATTGCGGTCGGACGGATATTCTCTGGGAGACTCAGGAAATTATGGACGATTTGCGAACTTTCTTCGATATTCGGAAAACACCAGCGATATAAATCGTCAGACAAGATCAACCCTGCTTCCCTTAAAGTCTCGCGCACATTTTTCAAAATAACTTTTGACGACTCCCATCCCGGCGGACCGGAAATGCAGGCAATGCGCCGGTGATTCAGGCTCAGCAAATATCTGGTTGTTTGGACGATAGCAGTCGCATAATCCACCATAATACAGGCGATTTGCGGAATTGCAATCAAACGTGAAACCACGATGGGAATATTGTTCTGGATCTGAAATTTTACCAGCGTTTCGGCGGAAATTTGCGTTCGCATCACCATCAGCCCATCGAGTCCCCATTTTTTCAGGAGATTGAGATGATGTTCCTGTCGTTCCGGATCTTCGCTGGCATGGAAAATTGCCAGATTTAAGCCCTGGCGTTCCGCTTCTTCCTGCGCGCCATTGATGATCTCAACGAACGAGGGATTGAGCACGTTAGGCACAAGCAGTCCGATTTTTTCCGGCCGGCTGCGCGAAATCCGCTGGCGCGGTTGAAAACCCAGTTCATCAACCGCTTTTTCTACTTTTTTATTTAACTCGTGGCTCACCGGAGACGATTTATTAATCACGCGCGACACGGTTGACACAGATACACCGCAATATTTCGCCACATCTTCAATCGTTGGCTTCGACTTCGATTTTTCCATCCTATGGTTCCCTGTATCCCACCCCGGCCCCTCCCCAAAGGGGAAGGGGAGTGTACAATGGTCCGCTGCTCCCCTCCCCCTTTGGGGAGAGGGCGGGGGTGGGGTCAAAAGTACAAAAAAATTATTTATTGTGACTTATTATGAAAAAAAATGAAAAAATGTCAAGAAACTTTATTTGGATTTAAATTTTTGTAACTATTTGCCAGGCTCTTTCGACGTAGGCGATTCAGTATTGTAGTAAGGGGGAAAGTCCTTCATCCTTTTTCGCCGTAGGCGATTCACAACCGCTGCGCGGTAGGATAAAAGGAGTTGGTGAGGCCGTCTTTCCTACTGTTAAATTCTTGTAAAACATGCTCGTCTCGACTTCGCTCGACGTGCGGTATTCTGGTCATCGAGTGAAGTCGAGATGACACATATCCACAGCCCTGTTCCCAGGAGCGAATTGATCAAATGCCGTGTTTATTTGCAATAATGTTTACTACAACGGATTGAAGAATGGAACGGATTTTAAGAGGAATTCGTTCCATTCTTCAATCCGTTGTAGTATTTTAAAAAATATTGAACAGAAAGTGCAAAAAATTTTCTGCTATATTTTCTGTTTTTTCTTGACATTTTTTCAGCATGAAAATCTGACTCATATATCTGGATTAGTGATTCTTTCGTGAAGTTTATGGAAAAACTACATGAATGAGGAATAAACAAGAATAGAACGCTTTACAGAAAAAAAGGATTCATGCTTATTCTTTATTCATGTAGTTTCAAATGTAGTATAATATTCGGTAGTGGTTAAATGCAATAGTTCGGACAGTTTTCGTCTTACCCCCCTTTATCCCCCCGTAAACGGGGGGAAACTGGAGAGGGGACGTGTCCTATCTGCTTCCCCCCGCTTGCGGGGGGATTGAGGGGGGTGGAATCAAAACTGTCCGAAGTATTGTAAATGCTAAGTGATACTGTTCCCTGAGCGGAGTCGAAGGGAACACGTCCAGGCTCGTTTCGACTTCGCTCAACGAGCGGATGTCACTTACCGTTTAACCATTACCTAATATTCTATAAAAAACCCTAAGGAGGACGTTATGGGAGATAAAATGCGACCAATCCCGTTTGGTCAACTCATGCAGTGGATGATGTCGGAATATCGCCGGCAAGGAACGATTTTTGGGATTGAAAAATCTCAATTTTTCCGCAAATCCACAACAAATACGGTCAAAATTCTCGACGAAGTATGTGAAACCGCGCTTGGCCCGGCCGCAGGGCCTCATACCCAATTGTCGCAAAATATTATTACGGCGTATCTGGCCGGCGGCCGTTTTTTAGAATTAAAAACCGTACAAAAATTAGATACTTTAGAGTTTGCCAAACCCTGTATTGACGCCCGCGATGAAGGTTATAACACGGAATGGTCAACCGAATTGACTCTGAAACAAGCGATTCATGAATATATCAACGCCTGGTTTGCGCTGCATGTGTTAGAAGTCCTGTTCGATCTATCGGCGACCGGCAAACGCTCGTTTATCTTTAATATGAGCATCGGCTACGACCTGGCCGGCATCAAATTGCCGAAAATGGACGAATTTATTAACGGCCTGATTGACGCTTCCGAGCATCCGGTCTATCAAAGCTGCATGGCGGAGTTGAAACAACTGCTTGCGGACCCGGAATTTCTGAAAGGCACGGATTTGGAAGGCAAAGATTGGTCGTCCGTGTTAGCACAGATTACGCCGGACATTGTGAGTTCGGCCTCGCTTTCCACCATGCACGGCTGCCCGCCCAACGAAATCGAATCAATCTCTGAGTATCTGTTAACCGAAAAGAAACTGAATACTTACGTCAAACTGAATCCGACTTTGTTGGGCTACCAGCGCGTGCGCGAAGTTCTGAACAGCCTGGGCTATGAATATCTCGGTCTGTCGGAAGACTCGTTCTCGCACGATCTGCAATACGATGCAGCAATTCCGATGCTGAAACGCTTAGTGCAGACCGCGAAAGATCTCGGCCTGACCTTTGGCGTGAAACTGTCGAATACCCTGGGTTCCAGAAATACTCTGGGCATGTTACCGGGGGATGAAATGTATATGTCAGGCCGCGCGCTGTTCCCGCTGACCATCAATCTGGCGGCCATGCTCTCCGAAATATTCGATGGCAAGCTGCCGATTTCTTACGCTGGCGGTGCATCGCAGTTGAACGTGCAAGACATTTTTGCGGTCGGCATTCGTCCGATTACGCTGGCCACGGATTTGCTGAAACCCGGCGGCTATCTGCGCATGAAAGAGATGGCGGAGTTATTAGAAGCCATGCCGGTTCCGCAGGATGAAAGGATTGACGTGGCAAAGTTGAAAAATCTGGCCGCGGATGCGTTGAGTAATCCCCTGTACCGCAAAGAGTGGCGCGGAACTGATAAAGCCGCGATTGATGAAAAGCTGCCGATGTTTGATTGTTACGCCGCACCCTGCAAGCTGCGCTGCCCGATCAATCAGGACGTGCCTGAATACATTCGTCTGCTCAGCGAAAAACGCTACGATGACGCCCTGGAACTGATTTACAGCAAAAACGCGCTGCCGCACATCACCGGCTATATCTGCGATCATCAGTGTATGTATAAATGTACGCGCCTCGATTATGACGGCGCAGTGCGTATCCGCGACATGAAACTGTTGGCGGCGAATAAAGGCTGGGACAACTATCTGAAACGCTACAAGAACGACATCAAACCCAACGGCGTCAAAGCCGCGGTAATCGGCGCAGGCCCGGCCGGACTGGCCGCCGCCTATTTTCTGAGCAAAGCCGGATTCAGCGTAACCGTGCTGGAACGGGCGAAATCGGCCGGTGGGGTGGTGACAAACGTGCTGCCAGCCTTCAGAATTCCGGTCGAAGCGATTCAAGCCGACATTGATTTTATCAAGGCGCATGGCGTGGAATTTCGCTTTGGCGTGGAAGAACAATTTTCGATTGACGCTCTAAAGCAGCAAGGCTTCAAATACATTTTCATTAGTGTGGGCGCGCAGGTGTCGGGCGAAATGCAACTTTCCGGCGACAACCCGAATGTGCGTCATGCCCTGGATTTCCTGCGGGAATTCAAAACCAATCCCGAGGCACTGAAACCCGGCAAATCCGTGGCGATTGTGGGCGGCGGCAATACGGCGATGGACAGCGCGCGCGCTGCAACCCGCATTCCAGGCGTGGAAAACGTGGCAATCCTTTATCGCCGCACCAAAGAGCAGATGCCGGCCGATATGGAAGAGTTCGACAATGCGCTGAAAGAGGGCGTAAAATTCATGCCGCTCTTACTGCCGGAAAATTTCTCCCGTAATGGCGTGTTGACCTGCCGCAAAATGAAATTAGGCGAAGCAGACGCCAGCGGACGCCAGCGACCGGAACCGACCGAAGAAACGGTTGAGCTGAAAGTGGATACGCTGATTACCGCTATCGGTGAAAAAGTGGATACCACGCTGCTGCAAGCCGGCGGACTGGAAGTCAATGCAAAAGGCCGGGTGGTGGCTGATCAAGAAACCCTCGAAACTTCGATTCCGAACGTGTATATGGGCGGCGACGCCTTCCGCGGCCCTTCAACGGTTGTGGAGTCCATGGCCGACGCCCGCAAAGCCGCCGAGAGCATCGCCCGCAAGGAGATGTCGGACTGGAAAGGCTTTGCTGCAAATCCGAAATTGACCGCCTTTGACAAAGCGCAGCAGATTACGGAGATCAACGCCAAAAAAGCGAAACTCACGCTCGAACATCCTGAAACCATTGACGAAACTTTGGCAAAAGTGGAAGCCAGCCGCTGTTTGGAATGTCACGTGTTGTGCAACAAATGCGTCACGGTCTGCCCGAATCGCGCGAATGTCGCGATGAAAATGGGTAACGGCAATTTCAGAGATACGTATCAAATTCTGCACCTTGACGCGCTCTGCAACGAATGTGGCAACTGCGGCGTGTTCTGTCCTTACGACGGCAAACCGTACAAGGATAAATTGACCCTGTTCGTACTGGAAGAAGATTTTGCCAACAGTGAAAACAACGGCTTTCTGTTCAACAACGGCAGCGGCAAAGTGCGCCTGAACAAGCAGGTTTACGATTTTATGTTCGATCAACAAGGCGCGGTCAGCGTGGATGCGGCTGACGTGAATGCAAACACTTTGGCAGGCGTGCAGGCGATGATTCAAACCGTGCGCCAGGATTACAGTTTCTATTTGTTTACACCAGCGAATATGTAATGTTTAGGGAACCCTTCCCCGGCCCTCCCCGAAGGGGCTGGGCTGTTAAGTTTTGTGGATGTTTGTGTCATCTCGACTCCGCTCGACGTGCGGTGTTCCGGTCATCGAGCGGAGTCGAGATGGCCGGAACACCGCACGTCGAGCGGAGTCGAGACGCTATATTTTGCGAGAACTTAACAGCCCAGCCTCTTCAGGGAGGGGCGGATAGGGGGTTTTTAACATGATGAAAATTTTACAAAATGCAAGAGTCGTTCATTTTTCTCCCGGCTCGGTGCAGGAGAGTTTAGATATTGTGATTGACGGCAGCGTGATTAAAGAAGTAGGACAAAATTTAGCGGCGAACTACCCTGACGCGGAGGTCAAAGACCTCAAGGGCGCGATGGTGACGCCCGGTATCGTGTGCAGTCACAATCATTTCTATTCCGGGCTGGCGCGGGGCATTATGGCGAATATTAAGCCCAGTCAGGATTTTATTTCGATTCTGCTCAATCTCTGGTGGCGTTTGGATCGCGCGATTGACAAGGACATTCTGTATTACAGCGGCCTGGTCTGTGTGCTGGAAGCGATTAAAGCCGGCACAACGTCGGTGATCGATCATCACGCCTCGCCGGCCTTTATCAAAGGTTCGCTCGACGTGCTGCGCCAGGGCTATGAAAAAGCCGGGCTGCGCGGCATTCTCTGTTATGAAACCACCGACCGCAACGGGAAAGACGGCACAAAAGAGGGTGTAGAGGAAAATATCGAATTCGCCAAAAGCGTGGATAAGGTCAAAGCTGCAGGCAAACGCTATCTGGTCGAAGCCGCGATTGGCGGACACGCGCCTGTGACCTTAGACGACGACGCACTGCGAATGCTGGCTGAAGCTCTTAAAGAAACCGGACGCGGACTGCACATCCACGTGGCGGAAGACCGCTACGATGTGTCTGATTCGCACGGCAAATATCAGAAAGACATCATGCAGCGCATGGCAGATTTCGGTCTGGTGAACGACAAAGGCATCTTCGTACATGGCGTGCATCTCGGCGCGGCGGATATCGAGGTTCTCAATCAACATGACGCTTTTCTGGTGCACAACGCCCGTTCCAACATGAACAACAATGTCGGCTATGCCGAAAAATTGCCGACCGTCAAAAATGTGGCGTTAGGCACCGATGGCATCGGCGTGAACATGTTTGAAGAAGTGAAGTGCGCGTATTTCAAACACAAAGACACCGGCGGCGCGTATTGGCCCGGCGATTATCTGCGCTTCTTGCAGAACGGCAACACCATTCTGGAACGCTATTTTGGCGAAAAATACGGCAAAGTTGCCGCCGGATACAAAGCCGACCTCACGATTTACGATTACGACGCGCCCACGCCGTTGACCGGCGATAATGCAGCCGGGCATTTTGTGTTTGGCATGTCCTCCCGCGACGTGAAAAGCGTGATGGTGGATGGCGTGATGGTCTATGAAGACCGGCAGTTCCCCTTTGATGTAGCCTCGATCTACGTCCAGGCCCAAAAAGAAGCTCAACGCCTCTGGCAGCGCATGGATGCGTTGGATTAAAACGGCTAAAGTTGGTAGAAACCGGGTTTTTCCGAAAAAACCCGGTTTCTTACACGCTCAGCCGAAAATCAGATGTCGCGCGAAACTCCAGTTTCGCGGCTGTCAACGGATGCGCGAAACTGGAGTTTCGCGCGACATTTTCAGGGGAACTTCCATGAGCGTAGGCTCACCCGATGAAATGAAACTACAAGGATTGCGTGTAGGAAGGATTCTTGACGGCAAATTGGTCGGCGTGACCCCGAACCCTGCCTCTGAGAATCCTTCCTACACCAAATCCTTGTAGTTTCATGATGACGGGTGAGCCTGCGCTCATGGCATACTGCGTGCACTGTATGGTTTCAGACGTGATGAAGCACCAATATAGTCATGATCAAATTACTCGGTTCTTCGCCAAAGAGGACTATGATCAACAACAGTATTGGCAGGTCATCAAACCGCTGGTGCGACAACTTGAACAGGATGATGGCCTGATCGTCGTGGACGACACCATCGAAGAAAAGCCGTATACCGATGAAAACGACATTGTCTCTTGGCACTATGATCACACGACAGGACAGAACGTCAAAGGCATCAATATTGTCAACTTTCTGTATCATCGTGACAGTGCCAATGCGCCCGAAGTCTCCCTCCCACTTGCCTATGAAGTCGTCTCCAAGCCTGATGAGTCCGTCGATCCCAAGACCAACAAGACGAAACGGAAGAGCCGGATCAGCAAAAATACCCTCGTTCGGGATCGGTTAAAAATTTTGTGCAGACAGAACCGGGTTCGTTTCAAATATGTGGCGTTTGATCGTTGGTTTTCTTCGAAGGAGAATATGGCCATGATCAAGCAAGAACTTAGGAAAGATTTTGTCTGTGCGATCAAAGCCAATCGGACCGTCGCCCTGTCCGAAACGGACAAGCGTACGGGTAATTTTATGCAGGTCTCAAGCGTCGAGTTCCAACCGACCGAACTCCGGGGGGCTATTTGAAAGGGATGGATTTCCCAGTCCTGCTGACCAAACACGTCTTTACAAACAAAGATGGAAGCCTGGGCGTATTGTATCTCGTATCCAGTGATACCGCCTTGACCTATACGCAACTCACGACCCTCTATCACAGACGATGGCACGTCGAAGAGTTTCACAAATCGCTCAAACAAAATGTGGCCTTAGAAAAATCCCCGACCAGAACCGAAACCACGCAGAAAAATCATATTTTTGCGTCAATGCTAGCGTTCATCAAATTAGAGACGCTGAAAGTTCATTCCCACTTGAATCATTTTGCCTTAAAAAACCATCTCTATCTGACGGCCCTTCAAACATGTTTCAAAGAACTTAAACTTTTACAACAACAGGCTCAGGCTTCGACTATTCAATTTAACTCACTTTACGCAGTAGATAAAAAAGTTCTTTGACAAATATCTTGTGATCATGTTCAGATCCT
>DF820466.1:403778-455575 GCA_000739535.1 Candidatus Vecturithrix granuli
AAAGAGCTAACACAGTTAAAAACAATGTATAATATCTGACTTTTTTATATGAGTGCGTAATGTGAGAATTTAATATTAGTGCGTAACGTGAGTTACCCATTTATAAAGCGGCCTTTGACCTGAATTTGTATTTCGAGCAGATCGTGCGAAACTTCAGCCGCTACCATAAATACACATTGGGCACGGAACTGCGGGAGCGGAGCCGGAACTACACGGATTGGGTTTACAACGGATTGCGGGGCAATTACAGGAATGGTATATAAGCAAGAATCGGGGAAACTACACGGATTGAGTTTACAAAGGATTATCAAGATAAGAGGTCGAATGGAAAGCTCCTGGAAAAGAATATAGCCCCAGAAGAAGATTCTCTTCAGCAATCATCAAGGCTTACCAACATTCAACCTGTAATCCTTGTATCCGGTTGAATTCGCGTACATTCGTTGTCGCCAGGGTATGCTGGTGTACCAGACAGGTCGCGGCAATCCAGGTATCGTGCAATCCGATTACCGTTCCTTTCGACTTGAGTTCCGCCCAAATTTGTGCGTGTTTGCGAACAATCTGGAGATCGATCGGCAAAATTGGGAACTGTTTCAGAATGGCTTCAACAAACGCTGAACGTTTCGTGCGAATTCTGAGATTAGTTGCCCGCCACACCCCATGCAGCAGCTCGCTGGCGGTGATCACAGAGACAAATCCTTGGTCATCTTTCCGACCTTGTATTTTTTCAGTAAGCACGATTCGTTCTTTTTCTGCTTCAATCAAAATATTGGTATCAATCAAGATGCCCATGGATCACGTAATTCCTCGGTGTTGAACTGTGTACGGATAGCGTCAAGGTCCTTCGCAAAATCGTTTCATTCAGCGTCAGAAAGGCGCGGTAATGATTTAAAAATTTTCGGAAGTTCGCCTAACCGAACTCTCACAGGTGTGGTACCCTCTTTCGATTCGGGTAAGACCACCACCATTAAGCGCGCATCGGGTTTCAAGATAAAGGGTTCATCAAGACAAATTCGTTCCCCATCAAAATGCGCGGGTAATGTTAATAATGGCATCCAAATCACCTCCTTTCATATTGCTCGTGAACATTATTTTCTCTCTAAATAACCATATTTGCCCTGAGCACGCCTGTCAACATTTTTGCTCAAGCGAGAACTACGGACATCTATAAGTTCTCATTGCTTGCCGTAAGTGCATGGGTGATTTCACGTTGCAGGGTTGCAAGCTGCTGGCTGAAAGTCGTCAGTTCTGTTAAGGCGGTGTTGAGTTCATCGTGTTCGGCGCGGCAGAAGCGGTCAACCGGGCTGGTGGTCTCTTTGATTTGCTCAAACGTGGCCTGCATATATTCGTCAAACTCATGGGCAATGTGCTGTTTTAAATCGGCAATGAGTTCTTGAATGCTTGTATTAAAGGCTTCTTTGGCCTGCCGCCGTTTGCGGGGCAGGATGAAAAATCCGGCTGTCACCAATGCGCCGGAAGCTAAAACGCCGGTAATATCCAGCAGCAGCGTGGAAAAAATGGAGACCAGTACGGCCCCGATCCCAATCGCGCCGACTTCGGCGGCCGCAAAATGGATCATAGCGTTCTGAAAGGTTTTTAAAATTTTGCGGCTTTCCTGCTGGTAATCAAAGGTTTTAATCCGGTCACGCGCCTGATGAATCACGCTTTTATAAATTTTGTCGCGGTCGTACCCAAATTGTCCGCCCACTTCCCCTAAAATCTTATCGCGGTACAGATCGTGATTGAGCTGCTGGTTATAGTAATTCAAGGTATCATCCCAGGCTTTCATACTCTTTTTCACCATCCAATCCGCTGCCTCGGTTAATACGTCTTCGATCTGCTGGCTCGAATCTTTCACAACCAGGGTGTTAAATTGCAGTTCGGCTTTGTCTTTGGAGGTAATGTCCCAGATGTTCCGCAATTGCAGGAAATCATCCACAAAATCGTAGGCCCGGTTACGCAGATCGAGCAGAATATTTTCCACTTTGAGGATAAAACGGGTAGAGTGTTCTTTCAAATCCTCCTGCGTGTAGGCCAGTTGTTTTTCCACCTGACGCAGACGGCGCATATCTTCAGCAATGACCGTTAATTTCTCATGCAGACTATTCTGGGCGGTCTGGCATACCGGCTGAACCGTATAGATCGGATTCAACAGTTTCAGCCGAATCCGCTCCTTTTCATTCAGCGCCTGAATCAGATAGCGTTCAACCTCGTCAAAACGGCTCTGTTGCAGCAGATCCTCGTTCTTTGTCTGTTTGGCTTGAAACGCCTGTTTGACCGACACAGGAAAGACGATCGGATCAATTCCCAGAATCTTTTGTCCTTCGGTGTGCAAATAGGTCAGAATAACGTCAATATCTTCTGGTTCTTTGGTATCAATTTTGTTGAGTAAAAACAGAATTTTGCGTTTCCATTTGTGACTGATCAATTCCAGGAATTCTCGTTCACTGTCGGTCAACGGGCGATCAACTGAGATGACAAAAACTACAAAATCCGATTGGGGGATGAAATTCATGGTTAATTCATCGTGTTCCCGAATAATCGAATTGGTGCCAGGAGTATCAACAATATTGACATTTTTTAGCAACTCCAGAGGGAAATGTGTCAATCTGAGATTGTCAACTACGCGTGAACGCGATTCTTCGCCGTATTTGAGAATATTGATGAGATCTGTCGTCGGTGTGGGGCCTTCTTCCAGAATTTTCTGTTCCAGAAGTGTATTGATAAATGCGGATTTTCCGGAGTTAAATTCCCCGACTACTACGAGCAGAAACAGATCTTCCAGGCGATCGATGGCTTCACGCACATGGGTTGTCTCCTCTGGCAGAACACCGATTTTCACCAGACGATTGTATATATTCCATAAAAGTGTTTTTTCTGCTTGTACCCACGCGTGATATTGTTCTTTGAGCACTGTTTTCCCTTCCAAACGAATTCCCTCCTTTTTCCTGTGAAATGAGCAATCGAAATCTGATACACGCCTGCTAACTCTTATATAAAAATCCTCATAATTAGTCAACAGACATTTCTTCAAAAAATACGGGAGCCAAGAAAACCTTTGACAAAAAAATGATGAACTCTGTAGGGTGGTTGAATTATGATTGATAAATCTATGATTCTCGAATTTTTCAATGCCTCGCCCGCGAAAACGATTGCTGAAAAAGATCTTATCCAACGCCTTCAGATCGAGGGCGACCAGCGGCATGAGTTCAAAAAACAGTTGCGAAATCTCATTGCCAGCGGCGAGATTGTTGAAGTCAACAAGAAGCGGTTTGGCCTGCCGGACCAGTTGAATTTGCTGGTGGGGTATGTACAAGCCAATCGCAAGGGATTTGCCTTTGTGGTCTCCAAACACAAAGACCGAGATGATCTCTACATCAGTCCAGAGCATTTGTACCATGCCATGCACGGCGATCTGGTCGTCGCGCAGGTGCTTCGCAAGAAATCCGGGAAATTAGATGAAGGTAAGATTCTGCGCATCCTGCAACGCGGCCAGAATCGGGTGATTGGAACCTACCTGATTCAGGGAAACAAGGATTTTGTATTGCCTGAAGATAGTCGAATCCCCTATACTTTGTTCATTGATGAAGCCAATACCCTGGATGCCAGACCAGGACAGATTGTTGTGGCTCAAATTTTAGTTTCTGACGAACATTGTCGTCATCCTGAAGGGGAAATTGTTGAAATTCTGGGGTTTCCGAACACGCCGGGGATGGATGAAAAAATTATCATTCAGACGCACAATCTGCCGGCAACATTTCCCCAGGTCGTCCTTGATGCGGCCGACAGCCTCTCTGACCGGATTCCTGCTGAAGAAATTCAACAACGCCTGGATTTACGGGATCAATGTATTTTTACGATTGATGGAGAAAATGCCAGAGACTTTGATGACGCCGTGTCCATCGAACGCCTGGAGAACGGCCATTATAAACTCGGCGTCCACATTGCAGATGTCAATTTTTATGTGCCTGAAGCGAGCGTTCTGGATCAGGAAGCCTATCAGCGCGGCACGAGCGTCTATTTCCCGGACCGGGCGATTCCGATGTTTCCTGAACATCTGTCCAGCAATGTTTGTTGTCTGCGTGAGGGACAAGATCGCCTGACCAATTCGGTGTTGATGGAATTTGACCCGACCGGCAAGCAAGTCGCGTATGATATCAAAGCCAGCGTGATCTGCAGTAAACAGCGGTTTACCTACACGCTGGTGCGTCAGATTCTCAAAGATCAGGATGAAACGCTGAGGCAGCAGTATCAGGATTTTCTGCCCTCGTTACAGACCATGAAAGACCTGTCCGAATTGTTGTTGCAGCGGCGTGTGCAACGCGGCAGCCTGGATTTTGATCTTCCGGAACCTGAGGTCGTGCTGGATATTCAGGGACGCGTGGAAAATATCTTGAAAGCCGAACGAAATTTAGCGCATCGGATGATCGAAGAATTTATGATTGCTGCCAACGAAACCGTGGCATCTCATATCACCTGGATGCAGATTCCGATGATCTACCGCACCCATGATGCTCCGGCCGATGAAAAAATTTCCGGTTTAAATGACTTTCTTGGCTCCTTAGGGTTGCGGTTGCAGCGCGGCAATCAGCTTCATCCGAAAGATTTTCAAAAATTGCTGCACCAGGTTCGGCACAGACCCATCGAACATTTAGTGAATATTCTGGCATTGCGGGCCATGAAGCAGGCGCGCTATTCGATCAAAAACTCCGGCCATTTTGGGCTGGCTTCTACGTGTTATACCCATTTTACTTCACCGATCCGCCGCTATCCAGATCTCATTGTGCACCGGATTCTCAAAGAGATCTCGCAGGGTACAGGCTTTTCTGTGCAAGACGTGGAAAAGCAGCAACAAATGCTGGAAACCATCGCCGAACATTCTTCCTTGCGCGAACGCGCGGCCATGGAGGCCGAACGTGAAATCGTCCTGATCAAAAAGTTACGTTTTATGCAGGATAAAATCGGCGATATTTTTGATGGCGTGATCAGCGGCGTCACCTCCTTTGGTCTGTTTGTGGAGCTGCGCGAATATTTTGTCGAAGGCCTGGTGCATGTGACGCAACTACATGATGATCATTATCACTATCACGAAGAAACCTATAGTCTGGTGGGCGAACAATTTCGTAAGCGATACCGGATCGGGGATAGTGTGCGCGTACAAGTGGCGCATGTTGATCTGGGTCGGCGTCAGATTGATTTTCACCTCCTGTGATCTATTTCGCCTTCATTCTGATTCTTGCGTCGATCCACAAGATAGTTACTGCCGGCAAGCGTTTTAAGATACTTTTTGAGTTCCGCGCCAACCTCCCCAATCTCGGCAAAGTGCGTAAATATTCGGTTAAGATTGGTCACAACCGCAATTGAAATTGATGTCATGGGGTAGCGAGTAATTTCTCCATTGCGATTTTCACTTTCGATATACCCCTGTTTGAGACTTTCTTCATCATAGTATTTTCGGATTTCCCAGTCAAAGGTCCTGATAATTTGGCGGCATAACTCATCCACTTTTTCTGGAGCAGCAATGAACACAAAATCATCGCCGCCGACGTGCCCGACAAAATCATGACGATTGGCAGAGTTTCTGATGATCTGGCCGGTTTCAAAAAGGACACGATCCCCCTTCAAAAATCCGTATTTATCGTTAAAGGCTTTGAAATTATCCAGGTCTGCATACCCTACTGCGAACGTCTGATTGTCTGCCAGACGTTTCATCAGTTCGCGTTCAATACTCATGTTTCCGGGAAGGCGCGTTAATGGATTGGCATCAAGACTTAGTTCATTTCGTCGGAGCAAAGCTTCGACCCGGGCAATGAGTTCTTCTTGATGAAAGGGTTTGGTGATGTAATCGTCGGCACCGATGACTAATCCTTCGATACGCATATCGATTCCACCCTTTGCTGAAAGAATAATGATGGGAATATAGCGCGTGGCAAAATCAGCCCTTAGTACTTTGCATACCTCAAATCCATCCATATTCGGCATCATAATATCCAGGATGATCAAATCTGGATTTTTCTGAATCGCCTCCTGAATCCCTTCAACACCATTTTCTCTGGTAATGATTTCATAACGAAGCGTCATTTCAAGAATCCCGGCAATCAAGACCCGGGCTACTTCATCGTCATCGATAATGAGAATCTTCTTTTTAGGTGAGCCAGAATATGCAGGCATCGGATTTGAAAACATGGCAATGCAACTCACAATATCCAACAGTTCCTTTCGTATAAAAATGTTTCATACAAATCATCAATTTCTGCATAACCTTTGTCAACTCATTATAAAATCTTGTCAACAATTATCATGGAAAATTATTCTCACAAGAAACCCGCAAAAAGAAACTGCATCATTTTCTTGACAAGCCTGGATAAATAAAATAAGATATACTATAATACTGTGATGAGCGATTATGAATGATTTTTTTGCACATTAGAAGAAACCAGGTTTTTGGGAAAAACCTGGTTTCTCAGCCTGTCAAAACTGAAAAAAATTTTATTCATAATTATTTATATTCGTATTTGTCATACAACATACACATATTATCAGCATCTTTAAAGAATGAAAGGTATCATGAAACATTGGTGTATTGTTATCTGCATGGTTTATCTCATGCTGGGATGTACTCATCAGCCTCAGAAGTCGACTGTAAGCACAACCGCATCACACCCGGAGTCCGAAAAACCGCAGGAGCCTGTTGTTGTGACGCCAGTACCAGAAGAACAGACTGCTGAAACTGTCCACAAGCTCGATGAATTTTTGGAACTCACGCCTGTTGAAGATCTTCATAGCCTAGAAAAAGAACAAATTCCTGTTCCTCGCGGTTCACACGTTCAGGATTCTTTTAATCCTGGACAAGTTGAGGCGTTGTCAGCGCCGACTCCTGTAGCGTTACAGGCGCAGGTCCTTCCATCAATAGACGCGCCGCAAACGCGGGAGAATGCTCCGAAAGGCATTGGCCTGAATTTCGATAACGCCGATATTTACGATGTCACCAGAGTGGTAAGTGAAATTACGGGTAAAAGTTTCATTGTTGATAAAAGTGTACAGGGCACGGTGACAATTTTCTCTGAATCCACCTTAACGCCTGATGAAGTCTTTGACCTGTTTAAAACGGTGCTGGAACTCAATGGTTTAGCCATTAAGCAAGTCGGCGATTTTTATAAGATTGTGCCTGCTGAACCCAAACGATATTTACAAGAGGATTCAGGCACCCTCTTAACCCAGGAGGATCAAATTGTCACGCGGATTGTGAAACTGAAACATGTACGGGCTGAAGATGTCAAAAATGCGATTCAGTCGCTGATGCCTTCGGACAAAGAGATTGTGGTCTATCCTGATGCCGCCAAGGGGGATACTCTAATTATTACGGATATTGCTTCCAATATGGCCAAAATTTTGGATCTGATTAAAGAGATTGATGTGAGCAAATACGATAATCAATATTTTCAAATTTTCCCCATTGAATATGCCGATCTCTCGGAATTAATTCACGATTTGAACCAGATTCTTTCTCTTCAAGAAGACGCCTTCGCAGAGCCAACGGTTCAACCGGCTCAACCAGCGGATGGGCAACAGGACCAATTTCCCTCGACGACGATTGTGTCGCCTGGCACCCGGACACGTATTCATCCGATTACGCGATTAAATGCGTTGGTGGTCTCAACCAATAACCCTGAGGTAATTACGCTTGTCAGAAAATGGATTGATATTTTGGATCAACCTCAAATACAGGGTTTTGCCGCAACGGCGTCTCCAAACGAGCGGATCAATCATGTCTATGTAGTTCAATATGCCAAAGCCGAAGAATTGGCCCCTTTACTGGCTCAGGTCTATGACGAAGTGATCGAACCAGCGCAGCCTCCGACGGATCAGGATCAGGATCAACAGCAGCAGCCATCAGCGCAAGCGCCAACAACTGAAGAGACAGGTCCGCCGCCGGAATTCATCTTTGACGCGAAAAGTAATTCGATTATTATCAGATCCACCGAGACTCAATATGCCGATATTAAAAAATTGTTAGAAAAATTGGATCAGCGACCGCTTCAGGTGTTGATTGACGTGATTATTGCAGAAGTGACCCTGGATGACAGCGAAATTCTCGGCGTACGCGGCATGCTGGTAAGCCAGGATCAGGTGACGATCGGCAACGAGACCAATTCAGTGAATTCAACCGCAGAAACCGTGTTCAATAACGTGCTTCCCGAAGGAGCGGAGGGGTTCACCTATGCGGTCACTGCGCCAGGACGATTTTTAGCCAAGCTCAGAGCCTTAGCGACTGAAAATAAGGTGAAAATTCTTTCTGATCCGCATATCCTGGTACGTAATAATCAAGAAGCCGTCATGAATGTCGGTTCACGCATTCCGATTAAGGAAACAACCGGGACCGGGGATGACGTGAAACAAACAATCAAATACGAAAATGTGGGGATTATTCTGACTGTCACGCCTCAGATCAATTTTGACGGGGATGTCGTCATGGAAATCAAACAGGAGGTCAGCGACGTCGGTCAGGAGCAATTTGGGGATACCGGGGCCGCCTCTTTTACGAAACGCGAAGCGACGACTTCCGTGATTACGCAGGATGGTCATCCGATCGTGATCGGCGGATTGATCCAAAATCGTGATGAAAATAACGTGACCGGGGTGCCGTTGTTAAAAGATGTTCCCTTGCTTGGGCGATTATTCCGACATACCGAGAAAAAAAATCGGCGGCAGGATCTCTTCATTCTGGTCACGCCGCGCGTGATCCGGACCCCTGGACAGGGATGGATCGTGACTGACAATGTGTTAGAACAACGTGTGAAAGAACTAGAAAAATTATTTAATCGTGAAGAAACGGCTTCTGACAAGGTCAAAGAGTTTCTTCGCAACCGAATAACTCCATAGGGTCAGATCATGAGATCACAGGCGTACATATATCATTCAGGCGTGAAGTGTCTTTGCTTTAGAGTTGGTTGGGGGATAGCCCTGCTGATGTTGAGTCTTTTTTTTGTAGGCTGCGGAAAGCCAGGAAATTCCGCCAACAATTATACGAATTCCATTGTTACAATAACATCCTTGAATGACAATCAACCATTCCAATCCGATGTTCTGACCGATGGCTACGCAACTGACGATGTCATTACGGCAAAACTTCAGTGCGATTTCAGAGCGGCTGATGACGATCCCACAGCTCCCGACGGCCCGTCAGTGTTCGATACGATTATCTTTCACAGTTACCATGTCGGGCACCAACGGAGCGACGGCGGCGCGAACCCTTCGGATTTCACCGCCGGACTCACTCTCAGTGTGGCTCCCGACAGTGAAGCTGAGGTAAACGTTGTGATTGTCCGGGCCTTTGATAAAAATCGATCTCCTCTGGAAGAGTTACGTGATGATGGAGAAATTTTTACTACCACGACGCTCACGTTGTACGGACAGGATGGCTATGGCAATGATATTGCCGTGAGTGCGTCACTTGCCATTTCTTTTGCGAATTTTCCTGATGAATAATGGTCTTTGAGCTATAGAATGATTGGCAGTAATTAAATTGTCAGCGCCCTCCGCTCGTTGAGCGAAGTCGAAACGAGCCTTTACCCGTTTTCCCTTCGACTCCGCTCAGGAAACGGTGGTCACTGACAATTTAATCACTTCCGAATGATTCATGGTCTATAAAAAGTCAACATTGTATCTGATTGTCGCGCTATTGGCCATTTCGGCCCTCATTTTGGGATTGATCATCGGCTGTGATGAAAAGCAAATCAAATCGCCAGTCGTTGGCTCATCTGCCGGAAGTGGTCCGGTTGGCGGTGGAGATGCTCAGAAAATTCGTTTAACTGCCAATCCTTCAAGTACGATTACGGCCGTAGGGGAAGAGCAGGCGATAGTCAAAATCACAGCCATTGTAGAAAATAACATTGGACAGCCTATGCCGGATGGCACGGTGGTCTATTGGACTGCCACGGTTGGTTCTTTAGATTCTGTCACGACCACAACCAGTAACGGCGCATCAACCGTCACGCTGACTTTTCCCAAAGCTTTCACCGGCTCCAGTGTAGTCACGGCTATCGCTGGAGATGCCACAGATTCTATTACCATTAACGTGGTAAATGTCACGCCAACCCCGACAGTTACAGCTACACCAACTCCAGCATTAGGATTGGTAGTAAGTGCTTCAAATACTACGATTCAGCATGGGGAATCAACGACCATTACAGCCTATGCCTACAGAGATGGTCAACCGGAAGCGGGTGTGCAAGTGAATTTCAGAGTTTCTGGGGCCGGAGTCCTGCAACAGAGCGCAGGGATAACGGATGCTGCAGGAATTGTAACTGTGACCTTAGTTGGACAGAACACTTCTACCTCAAGTGACCAAACGGCAACAGTGACTGCGACTACTAATGATAACCGATCCGGAACTATATCAGTGATTGTTGAGCATCAGTGAGCGTTACTCATGAAGTGAAAATTGTTCCTGCATTCTGTGTCGAAGAAATGGCGCAGAATGTGGGCACAAGTTCGAATCAGATGAATGGTAACAAATGAAGAAGATGATGAAAAGAGTGTCCCCCAAAATACGTATTCTTGTGCTTGTGTTCCTATGTCTGGTGTTTGCCGTGTGTTATTCCTCAGGCCAGAGCAATCCGGTGTCTGAGCACAAGATGATCGAAGACATCACGAAACTGCTGTTAAGTGAAATCAGCAAACTTTCCTCGCGCATTACTTATTTAGAGCAGCAGAATAAAACCCTCACGCGCATGGTAACCAAATTAATGGAAGATCAGGGGCGTGGCGGACAATTGCTGCCGGATCAGGTCAGGGATCATTTAGCGAAAATGTACACTTTGCCGAAAGTAGTCAGTTTTTGTAATGAACGCATTCCGCTGGATCGCTGGGATGTGTGGCAGCGATTAGATAGTGAATTCTTTACCTTTTTAATTGATCAACGTCAGGTGATTTTATGGTTGAAACGTACCGGTCAATTCTTTCCCTACATTGAGGAAGAACTGGATCGGGCCGGATTGCCGGATGATTTAAAATATGTGACCATTGTAGAAAGCGGGTTACGTGCGAGTGCGACATCCAGCGCAGGTGCAGCCGGTTTCTGGCAGTTTATCCAATCAACTGGGGATCACTATGGTCTGGAACAGAATTCCTGGCTGGATAACCGCCGAGATCTCTATGCCTCAACCCAGGCGGCAATGAAATATCTGCAAAAGTTGTATGGCATGTTTCACGACTGGCCTCTGGCCCTGGCTGCCTATAACTGCGGTGAAGGACGAGTACAAAACGCTATGTACAATCAGGGCGTTCACAATTATTATCAGTTAGAACTGCCGCGTGAAACCGAACGCTATGTGTTTAAAATCATCGCCGCTAAAATCATTCTCTCCGATCCCAAACGCTATGGATTTTACATTGATGAACAAAATATGTTTCCTCCCTACCAATTTGAAAAGGTGGCAGTCAATTTAGCGCAGAGTACCCATCTGCGCGAGATTGCGCGAATGTATGGCTCGTATTACCGGGAATTTCGCTTATTAAATCCTGAGATCCAAACCGATTCTCTGCCGGCCGGCACCCATACCCTCAAAGTGCCCAAAGGCTGGCAGCAGCTTGTCAAAACCCTTCCCCAACACACTATTTCAACGACGGATTATACTGTTATGAATGATAACAGCATTATTTACACCGTGAAGCCTGGGGACAGCGTCAGCAAAATTGCCCAACAGTTTAGCGTCAGCGTCAGCAATATCAGAAAAATCAAGGGTCGCGATCCCTCGTTATCAGAAATCTACCCCGGCGAACAACTCCTGATCGTCACAAAATGATTATCATTTTGACAACGAACTCACGTTAACTCGTATGGTGGCGCAAAAACGGACTTTTGCCCCCAGCGTACTTCGTGTATCGTCAAAAAAGTGTATTTCCGATGATATCTGGTGATTAATGTTATTTTTAGTGTTTTGGGAATGATTTTTCGAATTTTCTGAAACAGAAGGCATATTAGGTTTCGGGAAATCGCTCCGCTCATTCCCGAAGCAACTCGTTATGTGGGCATTATCAAAAAACTGTCCGAAGTATTGTTGATAATATCTGACAATTAATGTTATTTTTCGTTTTCATATACTTATAAATTTAAACCAAAGTTTTTATTGACAAATATTCTCCTGATTGGAATTTTGTTAACAGGAAGGATGGATTTCCATAGCGTACGCTCGCCCGACACAATGAAAATGAACTGTGAGTCGTACCCCGGACCTTCTTGTCTGGAAAGAGGGGTTTCGTACCGGTGAACAGCCCTGTTCACCAAATCTTTCGACGAACAAGACTGTTCGTCGGTACATCTATTTTCAAAGGAGGAAATATCATGATGCGATGTAAGAATGTGATGAAAAAAGCCGGGATGGTGATAATGGTCTTAACGAGCCTGGTCCTGATGGCATTTTCAATCCAAGCCGAACCGCAAGGGGATCTCATTATTTTTCATGCCGGCAGTTTAGCTGTGCCGTTTGAGGAGATGGAAAAACAATTTGAAGCAAAATATCCGCAGGTCAATATCCTGCGCGAAGGCGGGGGGAGTACAAACCTGGCACGTATGATTTCGGAAGTCGGCAAACCCGCAGATATTATGGCTTCGGCCGATTATATCGTCATTGATAAAATCTTAGTTCCCGATTACGCCGCCTGGAACGTTCGTTTTGCCACAAACCAGCTTGTGCTCTGCTATACTGACCAGAGTGAATATGCTAGCGAGCTGACGGTGGACAATTGGTACGATATTTTAGCCAGAGAAGGCGTAGTCTGGGGACATTCGGATCCTAACCTCGATCCTTGCGGTTACCGCAGTCTGATGGTATTGCAACTGGCAGAAAAACACTACAACATTCCCGGTCTGTATGACAAAATCATCGCAAACCGTCCGCAAGAAAATATTCGGACGAAATCGGTAGATTTAGTGTCGCTCCTGAAAACAGGGAATATGGATTATGCCTGGGAATACCAGTCGGTTGCGGTTCAACACGGACTGAAATACCTGGTACTGCCGGATCAAATCAATCTGGGAAATTATGAATACGACGATTTCTATAAACAAGCAGTGGTTGAAGTTGCCGGCAGCGAACCTGGCGCCAAAATTCAACAGATCGGTCAATCTGTAACCTATGGCGTCACAATGCTTCGAGAGGCTCCAAACCCGGAAGCGGCGATTGCCTTTCTGCAATTTTTGATGGATCCTGAAGGCGGGCTGAAAATCCTGAAAGATCAGGGACAACCGCCCTTTATCCCGTGCCGCGTTCCGACGCAGGAGATGAAAGCAGAACTCCCGGAAGTCTTACAATCATTGGTTGAAGTCAAGTAATCAAAAAACTCGCAGATGAAGAAACCGGGTTTCTCAGAGAAACCCGGTTTCAAAAAAGATGAAACCCTCTCGAAAAAAGAAGATCGAACCGGCATTTTGGGTTGCGGTGTGGTGCAGTGCGACAATTCTCGCGTTTATTCTGCTGCCTTTAATTCAGATGTTCATCTCGCCTTCCCTGCAAGATCTGAAGGTAACAATTCAGGACACCGACGTGCTCCGCGCCATCTGGTTGAGCATCTACACGGCGGCGCTGGCCGCCGTGATTTCGTTCGTATTTGGTACGCCTTTTGCATACTTGTTGGCGCGAAAAACTTTTCCGGGTAAAAAAATCGTGGAAAGTATTATTGATCTCCCGATCGTGATTCCTCATCCCGTAATTGGCATTGCCATTCTGGGATTAGTCGGCAAAAATCACTGGATCGGCCGCTGCTTGCATAGTTTGGGAATACGCATTATGAGTTCGGTCGCCGGGATTGTTGTCGTATTAATCTTTGTCGGCCTGCCATTTTATATCAATACCGTGAAAACCGGATTCGAAGCGATTCCTGTGCGTTTAGAGCATGTGTCTCGCAGTCTTGGAGCACCCTTTATTGCAACTTTTTTTCGCATCACCTTTCCCCTGGCCTGGCGTTCCATGCTCGCCGGAATTATTATGTGCTCAGCACGCGCCATCAGTGAATTCGGGGCAGTGGTGGTCGTCGCGTACCATCCGATGATCGCGCCAATCTTAATTTATGAACGCTTTACGGCCTTTGGCATGAAATATTCGCAGCCAATATCGGTATGGCTTATTCTCGTGTGTCTGGCCCTTTTTGTTTTGTTGAGATTCGTCTCTTTACCGAAAAAACAGGAACAATGATCGAACTTGAACGAGCTAATATTCAGTTTACCGATTTTCACGTCCGGAACATCACTCTTTCCATTCAAAGTGGCGAATTTTTTATGCTGCTTGGCCCGACAGGGGCCGGAAAAACTGTCATCTTAGAAGCTATTGCAGGATTAATCCCGATGACAGAGGGCCGCATCATCGTGAACCAGCGCGACGTGACTCATCTCCCTCCTGAACAGCGTGGTATCGGGATTGTGTATCAGGATTATGCGTTATTTCCCCATTTATCGGTGTGGAAAAATATCCTTTATGGCTTACGTTACTACCATCGGAATGAACAGGAATCTTCCGCCTGGATTGAGTGGTTGGTTGAAGAACTTGGCATCCAGACGATTCTGCACCGCACGCCAACGAATTTAAGCGGCGGCGAAAAACAGCGCGTGGCTCTGGCGCGGGCCCTGGCTGTCCATCCTTCCGTCTTGTTATTGGATGAACCGCTTTCGGCCTTAGATCAAAACTTTCGCGAGGGTATCCGGGACTTACTGAAAAAATTGCACCAGGACCTCCAAATTACCTTTCTGATGGTGACGCACGATTTTTCTGAAGCCTTATTTCTGGGAGAACGCATGGCCATCCTGAATCACGGTCAACTTGAACAGGTGGGAACTGTTGCTGAAGTGTTTTATCAACCGACGAATCCGTTTGTCGCCGAATTTGTCGGCATGAAAAATGTATTTCCGGCAAAGTTTCATGGTCAAAAAGCCGTTTTACCAACGCTTGAACTTCAACTCGCAGAGCTTCCGCCCGAAAATAGTCAATATATCGGCATCCGTTCTGAAGATATTGTACTCAATCCTGAAAACCCTCCAGCAAGCAGTGGAAATCTTCTCGAAGGCAAACTCGTCGAAATCAGCCATCGAGGGGTCTATCATCAGGTTTCAGTACAAGTCGGAGAGGCGCTTTTTACGACTTTTCTTCCAGGTAGTACCGTATTTGCCATGCAGCTTGCTCCGGCGAGCACTGTCCATTTGAGTATTAAACCCTCTGCAATTCATGTGTTTTGAATCTGATTCTCCCGGGCTTTTCTGGTCTCATGTAATCTCGCAAGTATTTGTCTCCCTCTTTCGACGCGTTCCCATAGCACGGCTTCGTCTGCCGGATAGTCAAGTTGGAGTTGATTCAAACCATAGGGACAAAAAAGCAGGTCGTCGAAATAAAAATTTCGGCAAATATCAGGCCGGCGTTCATAACACCGGCAAAAGTAGAGTCCCTGTACGCGAATTAAATCCGGGCAGGGAAATGGGCCTGACTTTGGCGACATCGTCTTGCAGCAGCCCCCACAGTGCAAACAATACATCGCGTGTTTCCTTTTATTTTTGAAGTTATGGACGTTTTCGCCTGCGCCGCAGCAGAAAATAGACACCCAGCCCCAGCAGGGCCACCCCGGCCAGGACGCCGCTCAGGTCGCTGACCAATTGGCTGATCGATTCCCAGTTGCTGCCGAAAGTAAACCCCAGACCGCCAAAGAAGGCCAGCCAGGTGATCTCGCCAGCGGCGTCGTAAATCAGAAAACGCCAGTAGGTATAGCCGCTGCTACCGGCAATGAGATTGGTCGGAATCGCCAGGGGAGTGACAAAACAGCGGGTCAGGTAAATGGCAAAGGCGCCGCGCCGGTCAAAGACGGTCTGTGCGTTTTTCCAGGCGGCTGATTGCCCAAAACGAGGCTGCACCCAGGTTTTCGCCAGGCGTCCCATGGCGTAACTTGTGCTGTCGCCCAGTACAACCCCGACTAATCCGAGCAGAAAGGCTGTGCGCCATTCCATTACGCCTTGCTGCATAAAAGCCCCACCGGCCAAGACGACGAACGTGCCGGGAATGGGTGTGCCTAATGCGCTGATATATAACGTGACACTGAACATCAATGCGCCGTAATTCAGAATGCTGGTCAGAAAAAATTCGGTCAGATTGAATTCACTCATTGGATGGTCCGGGTTGCGGGGGCAGCGTCTGTCGATACTGCTGAATGGCTGCCTTGACAATTTCGATAATTTTTCCTTTTTCGCTGAAATGGTAGAGGTGATGAATCCGAAATAAACTGCGTTTACGGTTTTCAGCTGCCGGGATGTTCAGGGCAGTAAAGAGGTAGTCTTCGGGCACGTTGTAAGCTTTTGCAATATAGGGCACAGTCATCCAGCCTCGAATAGCTTCAATATCAGCCGTTTCCGGATTCAAACTCGTATGGGCAAGACGAATGTGCGAACGGATTGCGCGAAAACCGAAGAAGCCGATCAACGCCAGGCCGACAACGATCAGAATAAGGCATACTCTGCGCTCATTGGGCGAGCAGCGAGGTTGGCGGTCATCTAAAGCAGTCATACGATTTTTCTGTTTCCCTTGCGCTGAGCGATGCGCTCTGACGGTTTGATTTTTGGTTGAAAGACATTTTGTTTTATAATAGCGACAGATGCAATCCCTGTCAAGTCTGAGAATGAATGTTTATGCATCTATTACCCGGAATATTTTCGCCCGTATCACAATATTTCTCAATAATTCCGGCGAAAAGCTTGACAAGGTTGAGTCATTTATTTTTAAGATACCAGAAAGACAAACGTCCCAGGTCTCCTGGGCTTCGGAAATCTTATACCCCAAAACTGAATGATAAGCGAGCAATGATGCTATCGTTAACTAATAAGCAGTGGCAGATTTTACACGAGAACGACGGCGGGCCAATTCTGGCGATGCTGACTGCGAATCGGCACATTGATGATTTTGACGCATTTTGTCGTCTGAGTTTTGCGAACAATCTGCACGACCCGTTTCTGATGCCGGATATGCAGAAGGCCGTGGATATGCTGCGGACCGCGCAAAAAGACCACTGGCGCGTGATGATTGTCGGCGATTACGACGCTGATGGCATTACGGGCACGGCTTTGTTGTATGAAACCTTTCAAGCCCTGGGAATCCAGCAGGTCATTTGCCGTTTGCCGCACCGAATTCATGACGGCTATGGGTTTCAACCCCATATCGTGCAAGAAGCGATCCGGGATCATGTGAATCTGATTATCACCGTTGACAACGGCGTCAGTAGTTACGAGGCGATCGAACTCGCGAAAGCACATGGCATCATGGTGATGATCTGCGATCATCATACGATCCCTGAGATCCTGCCGCCGGCCGACGTCATTTTGCATCCGAAGCTCGAAGGCTGTGAGTATCCGTTCAAAGACCTGACTGGCGTGGGTGTGGCCTTCAAGTTCGCGCAAGCCGCGTGTCCGCGTTTGATGTCGTCCGAAGAGGCCGAACGTTTTTTAAAATGGAGTTTGGATTTAGTAGCAATTGGTACGGTGGCTGATTGTGCGACCGTCATGGGCGAAAACCGAGTTTTGATTAAATATGGCCTGATGGTGATCGAAAAAACCCGGCGTCCGGGCTTGCAAAACATGTTAAAAATGTGCATGGGGCGAACTCCGGCCTATGATACGACACTTATCGGGTTTCGTATTGCGCCGCGTATTAACGCCGCCGGTCGCATCAGCCATCCGGATTCCAGCCTGAAATTGTTGTTGACAAAGAACGTTTTGGAAGCGAATCTGCTGGCGAATGAACTGCAAACTCTGAACGCCAAACGCCAGCAAAAAATGCAACAATCCGTCGAACAGGCTAAATTGCAATTATACGATCAAATTCTGCGGGAAAAAATTTTGATCGCGAAAAGTAAAGAATGGCATCCCGGCATTGTCGGCCTGATCGCAGGGAAATTAATGGAAGAATACTATCGCCCTGCGATTATTTTTCATGAACGCGACGATGGCATATTGGTAGCTTCAGCCCGCAGTACCGAACATTTTAATATCATCCGGGCGCTGACGCAGCACAAGGAGTTGCTGCTGCGTTTCGGTGGACATTCCCAGGCTGCTGGATGTTCGGTTGCGCCCGACAAGTACGAGGCGTTTTGTGAAAAAATGAAAGCCCTGGCAGACCAGACGCTTGCTGACGAGCACCTGCACCCGTTGTTAAAAATTGACTGTGAATTGCTGCCGGAACAAGTGACCATGGAATTAAAGCGTCAGATCGATCTGCTGGAACCCTACGGAATTGGCAATGAACGTCCACTGTTTTTGTTGAAACATCTGGAAGTGCAACGTATGAATGCGGTGGGCAATGGCGGAACGCATCTGCAACTCTGGTTGAAGTTCAACGGGAAAACCCTCAAGGGAATTGCTTTTCAACAGGGCCTCTTAGCTGAAAAACTCAAGACTGGCGACCGCATCAGCGTGGCCTGTCATCTGCAAGAAAATACCTGGAATGGGGAAACCTCATTGGAAATTGAAGTTGTTGATGTGCAGCGAGAATAAGAAGGGAAAATTTGCGTTATGATCCTTGTCGGGACCTCCGGTTTTAGTTATGCTGATTGGGTGGGGCCTTTCTACCCTGAATCCTTATCAAAACAGGACTTCTTAACGTTTTATAGTCAGCACTTTCGCACGTGTGAATTGAATTTTTCCTATTATCGTCTTCCGACTGCTCAGACCTTAGAACGTATGGCAGACAAATCTGGAGGACAGGTGGAATTTGTGCTCAAAGCGCATAAAGAAATGACGCACGAGCGTACAGAGAACGCACAGGTGTTTCCCGCCTTCAAGCATGCGTTAGCTCCCCTGATCGAACGATGTCTCCTGGGTTGCGTGCTCGCGCAATTTCCTTATTCATTTCACTGTACGCGGGAGAATCTTGATTATCTGAGTTATTTCAAAGACCAGATGGAATCTCTGCCGGTGGTGATTGAGTTTCGTAATCGTGCATGGCTCAAAGAATCCACGTTTGCTTTTCTGAAAGACTTACACTACGGCTTTTGCTGCGTGGATGAACCGCAGATGCCCGGATTGCTTCCCCCTGTGGCGGTCGCCACATCGCCGATTGGCTATGTGCGCTTTCATGGACGAAACCAGGCCAAATGGTGGCAGCACGATGATCCGGCGGAACGCTATAATTATTTTTACAGCGAACAGGAACTCCAGGAATGGATTCCTAAAATTCACGCGCTTGAAAAGGTGACGGAAAAAGTGTATGTGTTTACGAATAACCATCCTGAAGGCAAAGCTGTTCAGAATGCAACACGTTTACAAGAATTGCTCTAATCTTTTTTCACAGGTGAATTATGCCGCATACCACTCCAGGCTTACATGAAATGGATCCCAGGCTCTTCCAGATCATACTTGAATCGCTCCATGCCGGAGTAACGCTCAGTGACAGGACAGGAAAATTCGTTGTTTTTAATCCCATGATGGAACAGATCACGGGTTATACAAAAGCAGAAGCCAATGCCTCTGCTGATTTCCTGGCCTTATTATCGCTTGATCCGTTCGAATATCAAACTGCGCTCAAGCGGTTACAGGAATTGGACGTCTCACGCCAGTTACATGAGATTGAAACGACAATTCGCGCTAAAGATGGAACGGTCAAAACGCTCCTGGTGACTACAACAATCATTCAGTATCACGCTCAGGAGTGGTTTTTAAGTGTGTATCATGATGCAAGCGAGCGTAAACAGGCGGATAAAATGCTTCAGGAAAGCCTTGAGCAGGTTGAAAAAGCCAAGCAAGAATGGGAAGCCACAGCAGATTCGATGGTTGAACTGATTTGTCTGGTCGATCGTTATAGTGGGGTTCTCCGGGCAAATCGTACCGTCGAAAAATGGCACCTGGGCAAGGTCGCTGCGCTTAGAGGGTGTAAAATTCATCCGCTTCTTCATCCGGAATGTCGAGATCTTGCCTGTCCGTTAGCTCAATTTTTGTGCGGCGCCTGGGAGAATTTGCAACACAATTCCCCCTCCACGGCTGAATTTACGGATCCTCTTCTTCAACGCGATATCAACATTCAGGTTCGACCGCTTTTTTTACGACCCGCAAGTGGTGTGAAACCCCCAGACAGTTTCGCGGTGATTACCGTACGCGACATCACTGAGCGTAAACGTTTAGAAGAGCATCTGCGGGAAGTGAATAAAGCCCTGGAAGCCGCGCATGAAGAAACGCAGCGCAAAGCCAAAGAAGCTGAATTGGCAAATGAGGCCAAAAGCGCCTTTCTCGCGGCCATGAGCCATGATATCAGGACGCCGATGAATGGTATTATTGGTATTACCGAATTAGTGCTGGAAACCGAATTAACTCAGGAACAACGCGATTATCTGAATGTGATCCAGTCATCGTCACAATCTTTATTAAAACTTCTGAATGATATTCTCGATTTTTCCAAGATTGAAGCCGGACAACTTTTTTTGGAACAATCGCCGTTTCACCTGGAAAGTTCCATTGCCAGCATTGCCAACATGTTGGCATCTCATGCACACCAGAAAGGGATCGAATTGCTCTGGGAAATAGATCCGGCTATTCCGCTGAACCTGCTCGGCGATCCGTTGCGATTGCAAGAAATTATCACGAACCTGATTGGGAATGCCATTAAATTCACGAGTCAGGGCGAGATCGTCCTCAGTATTTCCCACAATCATCTTGCCATCCCTGCTTCTGATTCGAAGACAATAGAATTACATTTTCAAATCCGCGACACGGGTATTGGGATTTCAGAAGAGACGCAGTTGAAAATTTTTGAAGCATTTCAACAGGCGGATCATTCCATCACGCAGAAATACGGAGGGACAGGTCTTGGTCTGACAATTGCAGAGAAACTGGTCAAATTGATGCATGGCAAGTTGTGGGTGGAGAGTCAGAGCGGACGGGGAAGCGTCTTTCACTTTACCGCCCGATTTGGCTTGCAAAATCCTGCGGAATGCCGTTCGCCCTTGCCGCGGCAGATTGATATGAATCTGGAGAGCACGCCTGTCCTGATTATTGATGACAATCTCTCATCCCGTGAAATTTTGATGAAAATGATAGACTCCTGGGGAATGCCGGCGACCGGAGCGGGAAGCGGAGCGGACGGGTTACAGCAGATCGCTCGCGCAAACAGCCAGGGAATGCCATATCAGATTGTCCTGCTCGATGCCCGGATGCCAGATATGGATGGGTTTGAGATTCTTAGCCGGTTACAGGGCGATCCCGTGCTTAAACGCACGATTTTCATGTTAACCAGTGAAGCCTTTTGGAAAGAAAAAAACCAGAGCCAGTCCTATGGGATCGGCGCGTGCATTCTCAAGCCTATAAACCCTTCCTTGCTTTTTGATTTGATAATCAGTATTTTAGACAAATTCACCATTGAGTGCAGAGGGGAATCGTCTGAACAAAACGCCTGGGAACATGAGGAATATGCTAAAAATCCCGACTTCGACGAAAATCGCGAAAAATTTCCGGCATTGCACATTCTGTTAGCCGAGGATAATGAAGTGAACCAAATGGTGGTGGAAAAATGGCTGCGGAGACGCGGCTGGACCATCACGATAGCCCAGAATGGACAGGAAGTCCTGGATGCGCTTGAAGGAGAAACTTTTGATCTGATTTTGATGGATATCCAGATGCCGAAAATGGATGGGATGATAACAACCAAAATAATTCGAGAACGGGAGGAACAGACCTGCCGCCATATTCCGATTATTGCGTTCACCGCGCACGCGATGGAAGGAGACCGGGAACGCTTTCTTAAGGCTGGCATGGACGCCTATGTGGCCAAACCACTTAATTCGAAACAACTGTACGCCGCTATTGATGCCTGTCTGATTTCCCAAAAGCCAGAACCTGCCAAAGAGGAGAATCGTATGGCAGGTTCTCAGGAACCGCTCTTAGATTTCGAAGCGTTACTCCATTCATTTGACAATGATGGGGAGTTTGTCCAGGAATTAGTGACAATCTATCTCAAACAAAGTTCTCCGGAGATTTTACAATATATTCAAGAGGCAATCGAACAACAAAATTCAGAGTTATTAGAAAAAGCTGCCCACCGATTAAAAGGTGCTTCAGCCGTTATCGGGGCAAAAGATATTTATAGTACAGCAAGTCAATTGGAAGAAATGGGGCGATTGCAACAAATCACAGACTCCTACCCCCAATGGCAATTACTGATTCAGCAGATGGAAGCGCTCGAAAAGTTTGTAGAACAGCACATCGGTCATTCCCTGTCGCTTTCTTCATAACTTCTGAGAATGGGAGCATGAAGAAAAATCCTTCGTGCACGTGTGCTTGAGATGTCGGGCAGAGATACAGATGAAAATCGCCTGACAAAGAGAATTCATATTTTTCCTTGCATTTTTTAGATAAAAGAATCACAGCGTATTCTGGAAAATTTGAAAGGTGCTGGCGTTTTCCATAAACACGCCTGATGTTCAGGCGTGTATCAGTGGAGTGAAATGTTTTGGCGCAGTGAAGTGGTATTCCCGTTTAATGGAATTTTCCACATCTTGCAGCGATTGAATGACTTCTGAAATCAGCAGAGCCTGTTTGCTCCGCAGATCGTGCTGTTCCAGACGATCTGCATACACAATCGATTCTTCGAGAGTATAGAGTTTTCCCAGGGCAGTTGTCAATTCACTCAAAATATCTGTATACATAGGTTCACCTCCTTGAATTTACTTCTTAGACGAAGTGAAGGAGAGGGGGTTTGATGAAAAGCGTGGTTTTTTGAAAAATTTTTTCAGGGGAAGGAGTAGAATGACGATGTATTGGCAAAAAGATATTGAAACAATGCCGATTTCCGCATTGCAGGCTCTGCAACTGCAACGCCTCAAAGAGATGGTACGGCGAGCTTCGACCTCATCCTACTATCAACAACTTTTTCAGGAACATGGGGTGACTGTTGAAGATCTGCAACAGATCGATGATATTCATAAACTTCCGTTTACGACAAAACAGGATTTACGCAATGGGTATCCCTATGGATTTTTAACTGTTCCCAAAGACGAAGTTGTGCGCCTGCACTCATCTTCTGGAACCACCGGTCAGGCGACTGTGGTTTTTCATACCACCCATGATATTCAAGATTGGGCGAATTTGATGGCGCGTTGTATGTATATGACCGGGGCCAGAAAATCGGACGTGTTTCAGAATATGACCGGCTATGGGATGTTTACCGGTGGGCTCGGCTTCCATTATGGCGCCGAACGCTTGGGGGCTCTGACTGTGCCGGCCGGATCAGGTAATAGTAAACGCCAGATCCGGTTTATGAAAGACTTTGGAACCACGATTCTGCATATCATCCCAAGTTACGCCCTCCATTTGCTCTCCGTGTTTGAGGAAGAAGGCGTTGATCCGAAAACCGATCTGTGTTTGAAAACAGTCTATCTTGGGGCTGAACCGCACTCTGAACATACGCGCCGACGAATTGAAGGCGCCCTGGGAGTGAAAGCCTACAATTCCTACGGATTATCTGAAATGTATGGTCCCGGCGTGGCTTTTGAATGCCCTGAGCAGCAAGGCTTGCACATTTGGGAAGATAGTTATTTCGTGGAAATTATTGACCCCCAAACCCTGAAGCCGGTATCTGATGGGGAAGAAGGCGAACTGGTACTCACCACCTTAACCCGCGAGGCCATGCCGCTGATTCGGTATCGCACCCGAGATTTAACCTCAGTCTGTTCTGAACCATGCGCCTGCGGCCGCACCCATAAACGCCTGAGCCGGATTAAAGGTAGATCGGATGATATGTTCATTGTCAAAGGAGTGAATGTTTTCCCGATGCAGGTTGAAACCGTACTCATGAGCATTCCCGAAGTCGGCACCAATTACGTCATTGAACTGGATACTGAGGAAGAAATTGATGTGATGACCGTCAAAGTCGAAGTGCAAAGCGATTTTTTCCTCGGCGATGTTAAAGGTTTGAAAGCGTTACAGCAAAAGATTACTGCCGCCTTACGCAGCGAGGTGCTGTTTACGCCGAGAGTCACGCTGGTTGAACCAGATTCTATCCCCGAAGCGCAGGGAAAAGCCGTGCGAGTCATCGATCACAGACAACAGCACTAAACAAGAAAAAGGAGGACGCCATGATTGCCAATCATATTTCTGTGTTTGCCGAAAATAAGCCCGGACGACTTGAACATATTACCGGAATTCTGGCGGAGGCCAACATCAATATTCGGGCTATTAAAATTTCTGATCTGGGAGAATTTGGCGTGATCAAAGTGCTCGTCAATGATCCGGATGCCGCCTATCAAGTTTTGAAAGACGGTCATGTGTCCGTGTCTAAAAAGCCGATTGTTGTCGTTATTATGGATGACAGGCCCGGCAGACTGCACGAAGTCTTCAAGATCCTCACCCAGCATAACATTAACGTTGAAGATTCTTATGGATTCACGATAGGTGAAAAAGGGATTTTAGTCGTGGAGGTCGCCAATGTGCCCGAAGTGTCGGACATGCTGAAACATTCCGGCCTGCATCTGCTAACCAAAGAAGAAATTTACGCTTTGTAATCCTGCTATTGTTCAGAGACTTCCGAGGTTTTCAAAACCTCGGAAGTTTTTCACCTGCGTTCCGCTTCCGGTATTAGTGCGAACATGAGCACGAATGCTCATCGCAATGTTTGTGATCCTGGTGCGTATATCGGCGATACCATGGAACCAGGAGACTTTTGAGCAGTAACCCCAACAAGAAGATTGCTGCAGTAATGCTCAACCAATACGGCAGAATTTCTGCGGCACTTCCGACAATGGCCGAAGCTGGAATATTCAGCCAGATATAGAGCCTGTCAAGCAGTAATCCCAACAGGACCGAGCATATTGCAATACTTCCCAGGTAGATCGCGGTTGTGCGCTGGCGAAACATCCCATACACCACTGAAATCGTAGCGGCGTTGGTAGCAGGTCCGGCAAGCAGAAATACCAGAGCCGCTCCGGGACTCACGCCTTTCAAGATGAGCGCTGCGGCAATTGGGGTAGAAGCCGTGGCGCAAATATAAAAGGGAATGCCGATCACGAGCATGAGCAGCATGGAATGAACACCTCCATACAAGTAAGTTTTCAACAGGTTCTCCGGAATGACCACGGTAATGACTCCGGCAATGGCAACGCCAATCAGCAGCCATTTGGCGATGTCGTCTAAAATTTCTCCAAATCCATAACGTAAGCCCGCATAAAGTTTTTCTCCGAGAGTATGATGGCGGCGATGGACTTCCGGCTCGCAATTTTCCCCATTGCAGCAGCCATCAACCTTACACGTGCGATCAATTGGTGTTTCGATAGGAAGGTCCTGGTAGGATCGTCCCAGAAAATTTTCGGCGATTCCTGCTGTGATTGCGGTTAGAAATGCGGCAATCGGACGAAAAATGGTCATGATCGGATCAAGCAGCGCGTAGGTCACGGCAAGAGAATCTACCCCGGTTTCCGGTGTTGCAATTAAAAACGACATGGCTGCTCCGGTATTGGCCCCCTGTTTTTTCAACCCTGCTGCCGCTGGTACCACACCGCACGAACATAATGGCAAAGGAATACCAATGAACGCCGCATAGATCACGGATTTTATCCGTCCTTTTCCAAGATAGCGGGTAATGGTGTGTGGAGTGACAAAAATGTGCAGAATTCCGGCTGTCAAAAATCCCAGGCAGATATACGGTGCCATTTCTACAAAGGTTTCCCAACACGCCAGGGCGTATTGGACAAAATAGGTCAAAATCTGTTCCATCAAGGTGTTCTCCCTAAACTTTCTCAGATAAATGAGCCACGCCCTGCGCAATAATCTGAGAGACATGCTCATCATCTAACGAGTAAAACATGTATTTTCCCTGTTTACGATACTTTACCAGACCAGATTGTTTCAGGATGCGCAATTGATGAGAAATCGCCGATTGATTCATCTTCAGCACTTCTGCCAGATCCTGCACGCACATTTCCGACGAGTATAAGGCGTAAAGAATTTTGATGCGGGTGGAGTCTCCAAAAACTTTGAAAAAATCGGCCAAATCATACAACACTTCATCTTTCGGCATTTTTTCCATGACCTGCATAAACACGTCATGATGAATCACCTCTCTCGTCTCAGGTGTGATGGCTCTCCTCTTTTTTTCCATTAATTCCTCCTGACATATATCATTTGATTACATGAACATTTATTCATATATTGTTATGAACTCTATTTGTCAAGAGCGAATGATAAAAAAACCGGGTTTTTTGAAAAAACCCGGTTTTTAAAATGTTAACTTGCTCTGTGAAAACGCTTACCCGCATCCCGGGCACATTCCAGCGCGCCTGTATTCACAAAGCTCACAGAAACTTTTATCGCTGGTCATTTCAAGGGGATTTTTTGTCAATTGCTGCAATGCTGTGAGCAATTGCTCTTCAAAGCGTTTGAGGGCTGACGGAGACAGATCGATCGCTTCATACCGGCATCCGGGAAAGGTAAAAAAGAGAATACCGTTCACTTGATCGGTTTGCAGCAGGCGTGAAACCGCCAGCGCATAAATCTGCATTTGCACGTCGTAGCCATGGCATCGAATTTCTTCCTCAATCTGTTCCGTCCCAATTTCGTTGGTCTTGTAGTCGAGAATCGTCCAGGTTTGACGCTCAGGATCGCGGAACAGTACATCGAGAATTCCTGATATTCTCGCCTGTCCGAGGCTCAAATATAAGGGGTATTCACGATGGATTTCTATGGAATACGCCAGCAATTGCTGCAATCCTGTGTTGACATAGCTGCTGTAGGCGTGTTGAATCGCGTCGTCCAGGTGCATTTGTTCGCGCTTCTGAGGGGAGATCTGCATGGATTCGAGTAGCCCTGCGATGGCGGCGGATCGTTCCTGAATCTCCATCTCACGATCAAAGAAGCGTTCTTCGAAGAGTTTATGAATAATGACGCCGCGCTGCGCTCCGAATTGCTGAGCCTGGTCGCGTTCTTCATCAGAAGCGGGTTCTTCGTTTAAGGCTGTCAGAAAGGGCTGGAGCAAAGTATCATTCAAATGTAAAATCTGTTGATAATAGTATTTCCGCGGACATTGAAACAGAAGGTACAGGGTGGAGGGGCTGATCTGGAAAAGAGTGATGCTCTGCGCATTGAGTGGGTGAAAATTGTGTTCTAAGATTTGGGTAATGGGTGAAGGTTCCGGGTTTTCAGAACCGACAGTATCCATCAGATGTTCTAATTCAGCCAGGCGGCGTGTTGCAGTTTTCTGAGCGTCGGATATACTGAGTGATAGCGCATCAATACTTGTGCGAACCGGGATCTCTAATTCAAAAGGCTTGTCTGACCGGGAAGTCTCATCTATAATCATCATAGAGTGGCGCGTCAGAGCATCCTGAAGCGGGAAAATCTCGTTCAGCCAGGCCAGCCAGGAGTTCGCCGCTCCCTTTTGCCTGAACGTGCCCGACAGAATCAGATGTTCTTTCGCGCGCGTACAGGCCACATAAAGCAAGCGTTTCATCTCCGCATCGGTTTTTTCTTCGTTCAGCCGTTTCAGATATTCTCTGAGAACCGTTGTTTCAGGTTCAAAATTCTTTTCCGGGTGAAGCCCTTTGATTCCGGCGGCAATTTCAACCGAGTCCGGGGTACGCGCAATCGCATCAAGATACACAGATTCGCTGACGCCGTAATTAAAGGGGCGATCGAGTTCCGGGACGAACACGACCGGAAATTCAAGACCTTTGGCCGCATGAATGGTCATAAGCTGCACAACGTTCATCCCTTCCGCGTGCATCTGAGCCTCGCCTTCGCGTTCGGCCGTTTCAATCAGTTGATCCAGATAAGTGATAAACTCGCTTAACGCTTGAAATCCTTCACGTTCAAAGTTACGCGCCAGATCAAGGAATTTTTCGATATTCGCGCTTGCCTGCCTGTCTTGCTGACCGAAGGCCAGAATGCCATATAATCCGGTATCATCCAGGATTTGCCGCAGTAAGTGGGTAATCGGAATTTTGTTCGCCTTGCTTTTCCAGGTACTTAACAGGCGAAAAACCTCTTTGAATTGAGGCGGATTCAGTTCAGCAGGAATCAGGTCGCTGTGGTTTGCATGAAACTGTAGTTTTTCCCACAGCGTCGCCGGAATCTTATCTGAAACCTCTGTTCTTGATTCTGTGAACCCATCTGTTGCCGCATACAGCAATTGGTCGTCGGAAAAGTTCAATAAGGGCGACCGTAAAACGCCTGCTAACGGAATATCCTGACGAGTATCGCTCAACACGCGCAGCAGATTCGTGAGATCATAAATCTCCTGCTGCTGGTAAAATCCGATTCCTCCAGCCACAATAAAAGGAATCTGAGCGGTCCGCAGCGCGTCCTCATATTCCTTTAAACGGGTACGGGTGCGCAGCAGAATCGCAAGATCGCGGAAATTACGCCGGACGTGCTGTTCCCTGGCCTCTTCGCCGGGATCCGGGGCTTGCACCAGTTCAAGAATGCGCCGGGCAATAAGCCTGGGTTCCTCATACTCATCAGCAGCGGTTTCCGCCTGAGTGCTCTGATCAACCAGCAAAAATTCGACCGGAACAGCGTGCGTTGAATCGTCAGTATTCTTTTCCTCCCTGCGACATGCCAGAAGTTTCTGATGCGGCACATCATACGGGCGATTCGGATCAAAGGCCGGCAGAAAAAGGCGAGCAAACAGATAGTTAAAGAAAAAGATTAACTCTTTGCGGGAACGAAAGTTTTCGGCCATGATCAATTCACCGGTCAATGGCGATTGCCATTGAGGTCGATCTCCACGTTCCGGGATTTTCGGCACGGAATCAAGCAGATGATGGATGGCGTTCGTCTGCTGCAATTCCTGACGCACCGCGCTGAACACCGAAACTTCAGCCCCGCGAAACATGTAAATTGATTGCTTTTCATCCCCAACCACGCAGAATTTATGCTCCGCAAGTCCCTGCGCGCTGATCCCCAGTTTTTTGATGATCTCCCATTGCAGATGATTCGTATCCTGAAACTCATCAACCATGATGTAATCGTAACGCCGGGCGAGCAGGGTGTGCATCTCCGCGTTGTTTAACAAAGCTAAAGCGTGTTCTTGCAAGTCATCAAAATCCAACAACCGCCGCCGTGATTTTTCTTGTTGAAACAGGGGATAGACTTCAAGCAACAGTTTCGCTAAAGCTTGCTGGATTGCAAATCCGATCTGTTCAAGCGATTCCTGAAGCTCGTACACCAGCAGATGTCTGGCATGAAGCGTCTTAAGCACGTCAAAGGCTTGCTTTAAGCGCACATTACGATTATCTTCCTGCCAGGCTTTGGTGACGCCGATTAAACTGCAATTTTTGCGAATCATTCCCAGAGTGGCAATCTGTTCATTCAGCGTGGTTTGCTGTCGAAATTCCGCATCATATTCAAAGATGCTGAGGCAGCGACCGGTCAGTTTGCCGCGATCAGCCACAGGAATGACCGCCTGAATAGTTTCAATCGCTTCCTGCCAGGCCTGGCTTGTAGTGATGGTCTGGACGCCTTGCTGCAAGGTCTGTTCAACAAGCGCAGTGATGCGGTTCAAATAATTCGAAAAACTTTCCTGACTGATCTGATTCGCCCAGGGCAGACTGCGTTCGCGCGTCTCGATGAGTTGCACGAGAATATCTCTGAGTGTACGGGGGGATGACCACAAATCAGAGAGGATGCGCAGATTCGGATCCCTGGCGTCTGAACGCTGGCGCAGAAAGTCATCAACCAGGCGGATAAGATGAATGTGTTTGAGAGCCTCATCATAGACCTCAAAATTCGGGTCAACTCCGGCTTCGATGGGAAATTCGCGCAGTAATCGCTGACAAAAACCATGAATGGTTGAGATCGGAGCCACCGGGAGTTTTTCCAGCACTGCTTCCCATCGCCGCGGATCTCCGAATCCACTGGTAATCCGAACCAATACCTGCTCACGGATGCGCCCTAACATTTCACCAGCAGCTTTTTCCGTAAACGTAATCGCTACCACCCGGCGCACCTGATAGTTGTTATTTTGCAAACACCAGAGGTAACGTTCGACTAATACGCTGGTTTTTCCTGAACCGGCTCCGGCTGTGACGGCGATATTGCGAGAAATATCACAGGCCAGTTTTTGTGAATCGGTAAATGTCAGCATAAGCTATGCTCTTCCTTCATACATTGAATAGATATAGGATTTCAGTACAGGCATCATATTGCTCATGCCGAAGGTTCAGAATCATGTCAAGGGAAAAGCTCAACATAAACGTTTAAACCTTGACAAACTTCCCAATGATTCATATTTGATAACAAAAGTTTTTATTAGCATTATTACAGAAAATAACAACGAGAAAGTGAGAGAGACGTGCATAGAACACGAGTCATTACAAGCATTGTCGGATTAGTAGTGTTATTGTCATTAATTGGCTGGGGCAATCCGTTGATCTTTTGGGTAGCAATCAGCAGCGCGACCGTGATTGGTCTGATCGAATTTTATAAAATCATCCAGGCGCGTGAGCTTCCGGTCTATTTTTACCCGGGGGTCTTCCTGGGCTGGTTGTTCTCTCTGGCGGCCTTAGTCTCTTCATTGTTTACCGTCTCATCTCTGACAGATTTTACCCTGACTTTAATTGTGGTAGCTATCTTTTTGTACGCCCTACTCTCGCGCCAGACCTTATCAGAGTGCATCCCGGCTTTAGCGCTCACCGTATTCGGAATTTTTTATGTCGCCTGGTTATTCAATCACCTCACATTTCTGAGAGTATTGCCTCATGGAAAACGTTTTGTGTTTTATCTGCTGTTGATTGTCTGGTCTGGCGATACCGGCGCGTATTATACCGGCTCGTTTTTCGGAAAGCATAAGTTAGCTCCCCTGATCAGCCCCAAAAAAACCATTGAGGGTGCCTTAGGCGGAACCGCCGCCAGCCTGATCGCTTCGATTATTGCAAAATTGACCTTTTTGCCGCTGCTCTCTTATGCCCATGCGCTTATATTGGCCTTGTTAATGGCGATCATGGCTCAATTAGGAGATCTTTGCGAATCAATGCTTAAACGCGCTGCCAATGTCAAAGATTCCGGCACCCTTCTTCCGGGTCATGGAGGTATTTTGGATCGAGTTGACGGCGTGATGTTTGCCGCGCCGGTGCTGTACTATTACGCGGTGTTATTTTTGCTGGCGTAAGCTGAATGTGGATAACGATAGATTTCCTGATATGAGTAATTTCGTTTGAATTCTCTCGCAAAGCCCGCAAAGCTCGCAAGGGATTCATTTTCAAGAGCTTTGCGGGCTTTGCGAGAAACTGAAAAAAATTATTCATGATGACTCAAATGAAGAAAAAAATTGCTGTGTTAGGTTCCAGCGGTTCTATCGGCGTCAATACGCTCAATGTTGTCGCGCAGTTTCCTGAACGGTTTGAGGTGATCGGCCTGGCAGTTCAACGCAATATTACCCTGTTGGAACAACAAATTCGTCAATTTCACCCGCAAATAGCGTCTGTGGCCGATGAAGCTCTCGCCGCAGAACTCCGTAAACGCTGCGCGGATTTGAAAGTTGAAATTCTGGCAGGCGAATCCGGAGCCATCCAGGTGGCAACTCATGCTGACATGGATATGGTGATCTCAGCGATTGTCGGCTTTTCCGGATTAATTCCGACTTATCGGGCGGTGCTGGCGCATAAAGAGATTGCTTTAGCAAACAAAGAAACTCTTGTGGCAGCCGGCGCCTTAATCATGCCTGAAATCGCCAGACAACAAGGGACATTACTGCCTGTAGATAGCGAGCATCACGCAATTTTCCAATGCTTGCAAGGCCATCGGCGCGAAGATGTGCATAAAATTTTGTTGACAGCTTCCGGCGGACCGTTTCGACAGTTTACCCGGGAGCAATTGCAATCTGTCACTGTGCAGCATGCGTTGCGGCATCCGAATTGGGCGATGGGTAAGAAAATTACCATTGATTCCGCCACCTTGATGAATAAAGGTCTGGAAGTGATTGAGGCGCACTGGCTGTTCGACATTGCCTTTTCTGAGATTCAAGTCGTGGTGCATCCACAAAGCGTCATTCATTCGATGGTGGAATATGTGGACGGATCGATAATTGCGGAACTGGGTGCGCCGGATATGCGCATCCCCATCGCGTATGCGTTATCTTATCCTGAGCAAATGGCAATTGACGCGCCGCGCTTAGATTTTACGACCTTAAAAGCCTTGACCTTTGAAGAGCCTGATCTACAAAAATTTCCCTGTTTGCATTATGCGTACCAGGCCGGAGAAATCGGAGCAACCATGCCAACGGTGTTAAATGCGGCGAATGAGATTGCGGTAGAGGCATTTCTCCAGAAACAAATCGGTTTTGTGGATATTGCTGCCCTGATTTTACAAGTGATGGACGCCCATGTGGTCAGACCCTTGATCACAATTGAGGATGTGGTTGAGGCCGATCACTGGGCCCGAGAAAAATCAAAATCCTTATTGACAACCATGAAAAAGTAGTGTATTGTTTCAGGTAAAAAGATGTAACTCCAAAGATTTCTCACAGAAAAGGGTTTCTGAATATTGCCTGAAAACGAATGTTCTGCTACAGTCAATACTTCGAACAGTTTTTTGAAAATGCCACAATGACGGGTTATTTCGGGAAAAAGTCCTCGGAATTCCTGAAATAACGGTTTTTATAAAATTTATTGATACTTACTTCAAGACAACTTGCCTCAAATTGGGAGTTGGAATCGTCAGCTTCACAATCTGAGGTGAGAATATATCACATTGGTTACCATTATTTCTTTTTTGTTTGTGTTAGGAATTTTAGTGTTCGTCCATGAATTCGGCCATTTCATCGCGGCCAAAAAAGCCGGGGTGTATGTGGAGACTTTTTCCATTGGCATGGGACCCAAGCTGCTTAAAAAGAAATACGGCGAGACCGAATATTGTCTCTCAGCTATTCCGTTAGGCGGCTATGTCAAAATGAAAGGGGAGAATCCTGATGAAGACCTTACCGGCGCATCGGATGAGTTGACGTCAAAATCAATCCCAGTGAGATTCAGCGTCTTTTTGGCCGGGCCGCTGATGAATATCCTCCTTGCGATTGTGTTAGTGTCATCAGTCTTTTATATCGGGATTCAAATGCCCAAATATCTTGAAGATCCGCCGGTGATTGGCTGGCTTGACGAGGATTCTCCGGCAAAAGACATGGGGCTAGAAATTGACGATCTGATCCTGTCGGTTGGAGGAGAACCAGTGCATACGTGGGAACAGGCGATGTTATACATTGCTTCCGCTGGCGATCATGCGCTGGATATTGAAGTTCAACGCGGAAACACCATCCATACTGTGACAGGTACCCCTGAAGTCATTAAACAACTAGGCGCCGGGTATATTGGTATTCAACCGATCATGAAGCCGATTGTCGGAGGGTTACAAGTCGGATTTCCTGCCGAAAAAGCCGGATTACAGGTAGATGATGAAATTATCGCCATTAATGATCAGCCGGTTGTTCATTGGGATCAGTTAGTGGATATTGTGAGCGCGAACGCGAATCAGGAATTGCACGTGATCGTCTTGAGAAACGGGCAGACGCTTCAACTTTCGGTTACGCCCAGAGAATACAATGATCGCGGATTTTTAGGAATTAGTTCTCAAACCCTGGTGGTGATGAAAAAATATGGAGTTTTGGAATCTATTTCGCGCGGCGTGAAACGCTGCTGGGAACTCACTGCCATGACCTTTGATCTGCTGCGGCGTCTGGTGACATTACAAGCTTCGGTGAAAACGGTTGGCGGACCAATTATGATTGCGCAGATGTCGGGGGAAGTCGCCAGACAGGGACTTTCTGAAATGCTGAATTTTATGGGGCTGGTCAGCTTGAGCCTGGGGATTTTTAATCTGTTGCCGATCCCAATTTTAGACGGTGGACACATTTTCCTGCTGCTCGTAGAATTCCTGAATCGTAAACCCTTGAGCATTCACAAACGCGAATTGGCTCAGAAAATCGGGTTGCTGATCCTGATCCCGTTGTTTCTCTTCGTTTTTTACAACGATATTGCCCGGCTTATTGGATGGTAAGGTGATGCAGCCAAGACGCCGGACAAAACAAATCTGGGTAGGAAACCTGCCGGTTGGCGGCAATGCGCCGATCTCCGTCCAATCAATGACCAAAACCGATACCCGCGATGTTGCGGCAACGGTGGCGCAAATTCATGCACTGCAACAGGCGGGGTGTGAAATTATTCGTTCCGCCGTGCCGGATCTGCAAGCAGCCAAAAGCCTTGGTCCGATTAAACGCAGCATCGCTATTCCCCTGGTGGCTGACATTCATTTCGATTACACCCTGGCTTTACAAGCCATCGAACAAGGAGTTGATGCTATCCGCTTTAATCCGGGCAATATTGGTTCGGAAGATCGGGTCAAAGCCCTGGTGGAGGCTGCCGGCACCAGAAATGTCTCTATCCGAATCGGGGTCAATGGTGGGTCCTTGGAAAAAGATCTGCTTGAGAAATATGGTAGCTCCACGCCTGAGGCTCTGGTTGCCAGCGCGTTGCGCCACGTCGAATTGCTGGAAAAATTCGGTTTCACGAATCTGAAAATTTCCCTCAAAGCGTCAGACGTTCCTCGTACAATCGCAGCCTATCGTTTAATCGCCCAACGGGTTGATTATCCCTTACATATCGGGGTGACAGAAGCCGGCACCGTCAACGTCGGCACGGTCAAATCTGCGGTTGGCCTGGGTATCCTCCTGTCGGAAGGCATTGGCGACACGCTGCGAGTGTCGCTGACTGGCAGCCCTTTAGATGAAGTGCGCGTCGGTTATGACATTCTCAAGTCGTTGAATCTACGGCAGCGCGGTCCCGTGATTACGTCCTGTCCAACCTGCGGCCGCACCGAAATCGATCTGGTTGCGCTGGCGACTCAAGTGGAACAACGCCTGGCGCATCTCACGTATCCGCTGCATGTGGCCGTGATGGGCTGCGTGGTCAATGGTCCCGGCGAAGCCAGAGAAGCCGACCTTGGCATTGCCGCCGGGAAACAGATTGGTCTGCTTTTCAAGCAAGGAGAGGTCGTCGGAAAATTTCCTGAACATGAATTGCTGGAGGCGCTGTGCCGTGAAGCTGAAGCTCTCGCGGCCTCACTCTCGCGCAAAATGCTATGCTGACTCGCTTACGCCGCAAAATACAACGAACCTTTTTGGCGGGATTGCTCGTATCAGTTCCCACCATGCTGATCTTTTTCCTACTCAAATTTTCGGTGAACTATATTGATAAAGTGAGCGCTCCGATTGTGCAGCGTTTGTTCCATTTTCACGTGCCGGGAATAGGAGTATCCTTGACCATACTGCTCGTCCTGGCCGTCGGTTTTTTGGGCACCAATATCCTGGGGAAAAAAATAGTGGCGATTGGCGACTGGCTGTTTTCCAGGATTCCTCTGGTACGGAATATTTATACGTCGGTCAAACAGATCATCGAAACCGTGTTCTTTGCCGCGAGTAAACCGTTTCAACAAGTGGTACTCGTCTCGTATCCCATGGATGGCGTCTATGCGCTTGGATTAGTGACGCGTGAAGTATCTCCCAGTATTATGGCGGCCCAAACAACTATGCCGGATCGTCCTTCTGATGAACCGCAGGCGGCTAATGAAAAAGTGTTGAGCGTGTTTATCCCCAGCACTCCGAATTTTACCGGCGGCCTGTTAGTCATGTATCCCGAACGTGATACGATTCCGCTCTCGCTGAGCGTTGAAGAGGGATTTAAATATCTGATGACCGGCGGCATCCTGACGCCTGAAAAACAAGAAGAAGACGAAAAACAGGAGGAATGGGACTTATTTTTGTATTGAGTTCTTACCCTGCCTTTAAAGCTTCTTTGCGAGCGTGATATTCTTCAATGGTCAAGTCGTACACCGCCGAATTCTGGCGGTTTTTATTTTCCGTGTAATGCACCGAATGGATAAAAGGCTCCACCACATTGATTTTATCCAGCGGCGTCACCACCATGAGCTGCAAATTCAATTGTTTGAACAACTCCATCGCAAACATAGCGTTTTCCGGGTCAACCTTACTGAAGGCTTCATCTACCACCACAAAGCGGAAAGATTTCGACTGATACCCGTTCTGATTAATGCCAAATTGATATGCAATGGCTGAAGCCAGAATCGTATAAGCTAATTTGGCTTTTTCGCCTCCTGATAAGCCTTGCGAGTCATCGTAATAGCGTTTCGGGCTGTTATCTAAGCGATGTTTTTCCAGTGCGCCGAATTCCAACCAGTTACGGACATCTGTCACTTTTCTGCGCCAGGCTTCATCATTGGTCATGCGTTCGATAATCGCTTTCACTTTTTTGAAACTGATTTCCAGTTCCTCGGTTTCGTGCAGACGGGTGATGTTCGAAAACACATCCCGTAGGGATTGTCGGAACATCGAAATCCCTGCTTCTCCGTGATCGCGCACGTCTTTGTGATCAATTTGAATATAGGTCGGCGGCGTGGCGTGAAATTCGATCTGCTGCAAGGAGGCGTTTAGTTCCTTGATGCTGGCTTTAATGGCTTTAAATTGTTTATCAAGCGAGGCTTCAAAACCGGCAAAGTTCACAATGACCCGTTCATTCAACCAGGTTTTAAAGCGTTGTTCGTGCCGGGGCAAATCTTCCTCTTTAATTCTGGTGTATAACGCCCGGTATTCGTCCAGAAATTCGGGCGAATCTTGCAGATCAAGGCTATCCGCGGTCCAGCTTGGATATTTCTGCGTCACCTCTTCCGGCGGAATTTTAAAGGCGTGCATCTTACGCACCAGCGCAAGTTCAATTTTGGATTGCTCCTGACGCTGATCTTTGAGCACGCGATACACGCTGTCGCGTAGATTGGCCGCCACAGTGTCGAGATTCTGTAAAGTTAAAGAGGTGTTGATGGCTTGTAAGTGCGGCTCAAGGCGCGGAAAATATTCGTCGAGTTTAATATGTGCGTAAGCCTGGAGCACAGCCTGACTTTCAGTGTGCTGCTTCTGGTATTCCTGTAAATCCCGTTTGAGATTGGCGCGATGGTCTGCCAGGCGTTCCTCCTCTTTGCGTTTTATGAGAATGGCATCCTTCACCTGCTGTAACTGGCGTTCCAATTCCTGCAACAAATCCGACCCGTCCTTCAAACGCTGTTGTTCATCGGAAAGCTGTTGAATGTGCAGTACGTGTTTTTGCCAGTCAATTTCGTGATAATCGCTGAAGGTCAGGAATTTATTCAGCAAATCCCGCGCGGCGCTCAATTCTTCCCGGGTGTGCTCCAGGTCTTTAATCCGGGCGGTTGTGTTCTGGATTCGATTTTCCAGAGTGCGGCGCTGGGTTTGAATCAGATCAATTTTCGCGCTGTTATCCCAGCCTAAAATATAGTTGTTCTGACGCACCACGTGCAGCCGGTCATCTTTTTCGTGGCGTTCATTGTTCTTGATCAACCCTTCCCGCGTCAGGGCTTTTTCATAGCGTTGAAAGTCTTCCAGGCGTTCGGTGCAGATAAAATTGTAAGATTTTTGCAGTTGCGTTTTGATCCAGTCGTGATAGACCGAATTGGGATCGATTTCCAATTTTGTCAACAGACTGTCAGGATGGCCTTCTTCCCGGAACTGTTCGACCTGGTAGGGATCAACGCGAAAATAGACGATGCGCCCCATCAAGTCGGTTGAATTCACATATTGGTTCACCTGGCGGTAATATTTTTCCGGAACTAAGAGGATCAGTGCAAAATTGTGCAGCAAGCGTTCAATTGCGCTTTCCCAGGTTTTCTCTGTGTGTTTGACCTGAATCAACTCGCCGATAAACGGGATTTCCTCTTCCGAGGCCCTCAAATGATCTAAAATTCCTTTGCGAATCGAAATATTTTTCAGCGGAATCTGGTTTTTCCGTCCTTCAAGCGAACGGATTTCTTCCAGCAGGGTGTTATTTTCCTGTTTATAGGATTGCAGCAGACTGCGTTGATCCGACCATTGTTCGTGCAATTCGGGCAGTTGTCGTTCGATCTGCTGTTTATGCGTTTTGGCGCTGCGCAGAATCTCGTAAAATCCCTGCTCATCAGGGGCTGCCGGATAACGCAGCATTTCTGCCAGCGTATCGTATTCCCGCGCTTTCTGTTGTTTGGCGTTCCGTTCTTTGCTCAGGCTGCTGATTTCGCGGTCAATATTGCGAATCTGTTCACCGGTTTCATCTTTACTGATAGCGATTTCAATCTCGGTGCGCTGCGCTTCTGACCGTGAAATTTCCTGGCGGAGGTCTTCAAGCTTGTGTTCGATGCGCGTGAGTGCCTGTTCTTTGCGCTCGCTGGCTTGTTCCAGCAAGGTCAGACGTTCTTTGGCAAAATAGGCGGGCAGGATGTCCAGAGTCTCTTCCACGTTATGAATTTCGGCCTCAATCGCCTGGTATTCCTTCCCCTGTTCCAAAATCGGTTCCAGGAACAGGAGTTGTTCTTTCGCTTTTTCAATCGTGGTGTGGACAGAGAGCAAATTATCGTAATGCTCGCGCAATTTTTTAAACTCTTCTTCAATATCCGTCTCTTCCAGCATATTCGTGCGGATAAATTCATTCAAGTTGCCCAGGACTTTAATCCCGACGGTGTGGGCAAACAGACTCAAGGCTTTTTCCGATTTAAAGCCGAAGACTTTTGAGAATTTCTGACTGTATTGCGTAAAACTGTCAAACAGTTCTGTCCTGTCAATCTGGCGCAGACGGCGTTTCCAGTCGCCGGCCGGATCGAGCGGAATAAAATGCTCTTGAATCGTCAATTGGTGCGGCGAAAAGAGATAGACCCGTTTTAATTCGTGATTACTGAACCAGCGCACCTGAGCTAAGGCAACCTCCTGGCGCAGGCCGGCGTCGCGGAAAACGGCTAATAGAATGGAATAGTCGTTTTTACTGCGCAGATATTGCGTGACTGCCGTCGAACTATTCTCGTATTGAATATTGCCATAAGCTCCTAAACAATAGGATTTTTCATCCCGTTCGCGGCGATTGTCGGCTCCGGAAGATTGATTGTAAAAGCGTTTAGACGTGGGGACGAGCAGCGTCAATAGGGCGTCAACAATCGTGGTTTTGCCGGAACCGTTGGCCCCGGTGAGCAATGAATGTTTGCCCTCGGGCGCTAAGCGCCAGATTTTTTTGTCAAAAGTGCCCCAATTGTACATTTCAACAAATTGCAGGCGAAATCCCGCAACTTCATTATTGACATCAAACAATGTCGGCATAGGTTTTCAGGTCATCTGTCAAGTTATAAGTTACCCGGTTCGTAGTCCTCATTTTTGCTTATTCTTCATTCTTGGAGTTCTTTCACAGGCATTGGCTAAAAAGAAGCAAGATCTTTGTCAATAAAAACTGTGAAAAAATTATTGACGTACAGGCTCTTCTCTTGCATGCTCTCTCTCGCTCCATAAATACTGGAGTTGTGGGTTTTGAAAAGTCAACACATCACAACAAGGAGGGATTCGTATGCCAAAAGTGTATGAAAGTGCTGTTATTACTGCGCCAAGACCACAAGTGTGGGAAAAAATTCGAGATTTTAATGCGCTGCCGGCGTGGCACCCGGCCATTGCCAGCAGTGAACTGGAAAATGGCGACTGTGTGGGCTGTGTTCGTCATTTTTTTCTGCAAGACGGCGCCGAACTGCGTGAATGCTTGTTAACCCTTTCTGATCTGGACTGCACCTGTGTGTATAGCATTCTGGAATCGCCCATGGCCTTAAAAAACTATGTCGCAACGTTGCGGCTTTATGAAATCACGGCGACAAATCAGACCTTTGCCGAATGGTTCGCCTATTTTGACGTGACAGATTTGAGCGCTGAAGAGGATACTGTGAATACGGTGCACGGCGTCTTTAAATCTGGCTTAGAAAGCCTGGTGAAATTTTTTGCCTGAAAAACGCAGACTTCCGAAGTCTGGCAGATTTCGGAAGTCTCAACTACAATTATACTCCTGCTCTGGGACAGAAGTTCTTCCTTTTCAGACCTTGTCGGACAAGTCAGAATTGTCCGACAGGTCCGACAAGCTCTGTTAGCAAGAACTTCTCTCCCAAAGCACTACACACTTTGACTTCACTCAGCGTCCGGCGATTGTCGAGCGGGGTCAAGACCAGCATAGGCGGCTAGTTTCTGCCTGATCTCCTCCAGTTTTTCATGGGTAATTTTCGCTTTAATAATCCGCCGCACTTCATACCGCCTGTCGTCGCTATTGCCATTTTCTTGTTCTGTTTCTTTTAAAAAACCCAGGCGAACTACAGATTGGATGGTTTTATCAAATCGTTCCAGCAGCCTGACTTTATTCGGCGACTCTTTAAAGAAAATTTCGATTTTTTCCTGAAGCTCTTTGGTGCTGACAAAACATTTGCGCGATTCAATATCTTTGACATCAAACTCTTCTAAAATTTCCCGCAAGAGCACACACAGCAGCGTCACCTCATAGGATAATGGCGTTCGCCGCACCAAACGCGGCAGTTTGTTCTCTTCCGCCTCAGGCTGTTTCAAAAACGCAAATCCCTCGCGTTCATCCAGGTGTAATTCTAGCCCGATTTTGGCAAAATAGTCGCGCACCGGGATTTGATAAGTCAATAAATCGCTCCAGGTGGTTTTCTCCTCATCGTAGAGCACATCCTGGAGCAATTTGATAATCACGTGCGCATATTCAACCGCTTTATTTTCCATTAGAAATCTGTTTCCTCTCACACGCAACATTTGAAGCGTCTTCCCAACACAAAGATTTCTTCTGTTTGAAATGGGGGATTTGGTCAAGTTTAAAGCAAACGTGCGATGAAATTTTTCTGTCGTCAACCAGAATGTTCGATAAAAAGTATTGACAGGTTATCCCTGTCCTGATAAATCAATACGAATAGCATTGGGTTGTTTCGGGCATGAGGTATAAATTCTCAAAATCTCATAACTACCTATCAATAACTTTCTTTCACATGATTGATGAGAATAGCGGTTATTCATTAAAAATCAGGACATTCTTGTTTATTCTTCATTCTTATAGTTACTATGATATGGTTTACGATTAAAAAAACATTTTTTGATCTGTGGGATCATTTGTTCAGCATTTTTATGCTGAATTTCGGCGGAGTGCTGCTCTTTGGATTGCTATTGTATTTATTCCAATTTTTGAGCGTTCAGCCTTTGTTGAGCGTGTGTGGAGCAGGAATTGCGCTACTGATTTTCGGACAGTATCTCGGCGTGGCGGCTCTGATGACGCGAGAAATCTCGGACTATGTCACGCCTGATGTGAAACAGGTCTTTCGTTATCTGCGCGAGGTCTGGAAAGCATCGCTTGTATTCAGCGTGCTGGTTGCGCTGCAACTTCTTATAGTGCTGGTCATTTTACCCTGGTATTTACATATAGGGGGGCTGATCGGTATGGCGATCATGAGCATTATTTTTTGGAGCAGCGTGCTCTGGTGGCTCGCCAGTCAATATTATTTTCCCCTGCACAGTCGCATAGAGCGACGCCCCGGGAAAATGATCTTTAAATGTTTCATTCTGTTATTTGATAATCCCGTGTTTACGCTGGTGCTTGCGGCAGGTACGCTGCTTATGGCGGCGCTTTCTCTGATCACCGCGTTTCTGTTTCCGGGGATTGGCGGCATTCTGCTCTGGCATCAGGTCGGCGGCAAGCTCAGGTTCTACAAATACGAGTATCTGGAACAGCACCCCGAAACAAATCGTGCGCCCATTCCCTGGGAAACCTTGTTACACGAGGAACGTGAACGAGTGGGAAAACGGACGTTACGTAACATGATCTTTCCGTGGAAAGAATAGGGTGTACTGCGAAACTCAGTTTTGCGGGCGTAAAAGACAATTTCATGCGACATTTTTAAAGGAGTTGTCATGAGTGTAGGCTCACCCGACGCAATGAAAATCAGATGTCCCGCGAAACTCCAGTTTCGCGGGCGGATGACTGGTGCGCGAAACTGGAGTTTCGCGCTACATTTTCATAGGAGTTATTCATGTGTTGTGGCAAACGCACCACGGCGAATAAAAATTTTATGGTCAGGGGAAGATGGATGTAGCGCGAAACTCCAATTTCGCGGCTATCAACGATGCGCGAAACTGGAGTTTCGCGCTACATTTTCAGGGGAGATGAAGAATGTTTAAGGTCAACGAATATTTTGACGGTAAGGTCAAATCAATCGCATTTCAGACGTCAGAAGCCCCGGCAACCATAGGCGTGATGGCAAAAGGGGAATATAAATTTGGCACAGCGACAATCGAATACATGACGATCATTACTGGCAAGCTCACCGTAAAATTACCGGACAGCGACGAATGGAAGACGTACCAGGTCGGCGATACTTTTATCGTCGCCAAAGACAAAAAATTTCAACTGAAGGTGGAAGAAGATTCATCGTATCTTTGCTTATACAAGTAGGATTAAGGAACGATGGCAATTTTTACGAGTTCTTCAGGAGTGTCAAAGCTCGACTTTGACTGCGAAAGCAAAGCTTTCGCCCTGTACTGCGCCAATGAACGCATTCAGCCCTCCTCTGTCGGAGGGCTGGGGATGTTGCTTTTATTGGCCATCGTTCACATGTTCAGAAACCAGATAACGGATATTGCGTTCCTCTAAATAGCCCAACAGCTTTTGAAAACAGTTGGCGTTTGCGCCCAGATATTCCGGCGGATTAATGCCTTTTCTGGTGAAATCGCCGTTCAAAACCAGGCGAGCGGCAGCGGTACAGGTATAACCGGTGGTACGCGCCATGGATGAGGTTTTCGTGTCTGCATCATACTTGTCGAACATGTGATACGTATAGGTTTTCCTCTGCCCGTTTTCCATTCCAACCACGTTGATGTGCATCACGGTAAACTCATCTTCTTCCGGCCCGAGTTTCCACATTGGAAATAACAACGCAGTCGTGACATCGAGCGGACGGATTTTCACGCCTTTGACCTCGATCGGTTCTTTATCGAACAGTCCGGTTTCCCGCAGAACGCGCATATATTCGATATGTCCCGGATAGCGCAGGGTTTTCTCTTTCATGTTCGGGACAGTCATCGTTTTGACTAAAGTACGTAACCCATCGGTATTAAACGCTTCTAAGGTGCCAATCGGATCGATCTCGATATATTCGGCGTCGGACATCGCGGGTTTGGTGACAATCTTCCCGCCTTCAACCACGCGCGCCGGGCGTGTATATTCTTCTACCACATCAATTGGTGAAAACGGGGCTTTATATTCGTAGGGCCAACTTCGTTTCACCGGTAGTCCGCCGACATAACATTCAAAAGCCTGCACCTCCATCAAGGCGTTATGATACCCTAAAATGATGTTATCCATGCCTGGCGCAACGCCACAATCGGTTAAGACGATCACTTCATGCTTTTGCGCCAAATCCTCAAGTTGAAAGGGATCTTCATCAAAAAAGGAAATATCCACCACATTTTTTCCGGCTTCAATACAGGTTTTGAGCATTTCAAAACCCATAAACCCGGGAACTGCACCGATAACAAGTTCCGCATCTTTAATGATTTTCTGAATCGTCGCTTTCTCTGAAAGATCGGCGGCTTTCACCTGAAGCGGATGTTGAGCCTTCAACACCTCTAAGCGTTGTTGATTCAGATCGCTCAGTATAACCTTGTATTCACGGCATAAATCAATGGCAATGGCACTGCCGACCATGCCTGCTCCAAGCACAACAATGTTTGACATGTCTTTTCCCCTCCTAATGTAAATATAGCACGAAATTATATTTCGCACACTTTGCACAATTCCCTGCTTTGTCAAAATTTGAATAACAGGTTCGTAGTCCTGACTTTAATCAGAAAACTCGCTAAAGCGAGAACTACGAGCTTATTATCTAAACTTTGGCAGAGCAATACTCTTTTCTCAACTTTTCGCTGTTCTGTTGAAGGAACGTTTTCTTGTCAAGTAGACTTCATGGCAAAAGTGAACATTTTTGAGCGAAATATGAACGTATTTCCCTGAAAAAAGTGCTTGACAAAGTTTGGAAACATCTTTGAAAAACACTTTGGCGTGTTTATTCAGAATTCTTGCGCACTGAGTTATGCACATTGTGGAGGAAATGAGCAGAAATTCTGTGTGAAGGGATTCGTAACCAATCATTTCAATATTTTAACAAGGAGGAAGTTCTATGAAACTGAAACATGTGCTTGTGTTATCCTTAGCCCTGTTCATGATGTTGTCCGGGCTGGCCGTCGCTGAGGACTATGAAATCGTGACAGTCGTCAAAATTGCCGGAATTCCCTGGTTTAACCGGATGGAAGAAGGCATTGTGCAGGCTGCCAAAGATTTAGGGGTCAATTCAACCCAGGTTGGACCATCAGAAGCCGATCCGGCGCAACAGGTCAAGATGGTTGAAGATCTGATTGCCAAAGGGGTTGACGCAATTTGTGTGGTGCCTAATGACGCCAAAGCCCTGGAACCGGTGTTCAAAAAGGCTAAAGAACAAGGAATCATCGTCTTAACCCATGAATCACCGGATCAGAAAGGCGCGGATTGGGATATTGAGACGATTGATAACACCCAATTTGGGGAAAATCACTTTGAAAAGCTGGCCGAACTCATGGGCGGCGAAGGGGAATTTGCGCTCTTTGTCGGGTCTTTAACGGTTCCGTTACACAATCTGTGGGCGGACATTGGTCTGAAATATGCTGCGGAAAAATATCCGAACATGAAGCTGGTTACCGACCGGATTCCCTGCGGCGAGAGCGTCGAATTATCGCACACTAAAACTCTCGAATTGTTGAAAGCCTACCCGAATTTGAAAGGGATCGTCGGATTCGGTAGCCTTGGACCGATTGGCGCGGCCCAGGCGTTGAAAGAGAAAAATCTGTGCGGCGATGTGAAAGTCGTCGGGACAGTGTTGCCGGCGCATGCCGCACGGTATCTGAAAGAAGGCTGTATGCAATACGGCTATCTGTGGGATCCGAAAGACGCCGGCTATGCGATGGTCGCGGTCGCCAAAATGATGCTTGAAGGTCAGGAAATCAAAGATGGCGTGGAAGTTCCCGGTCTGGGAGCCGCTAGTGTGGACGCCGAAGCTAAAGTCATTAAAGTGGATGCCATTCTCAATATTACTCCGGAAAATGCGGCTGATATAGGGTTCTAACTCAGCGAGCGGAAGTTTTTAGCGCAAAAACCCGGTTTCTTCGAAGAAACCGGGTTTTTAATTCTCTTGTACTATTCTGTAATTACCATGCTAAACAAGCATGCCGTTATTCATTTGTTACGTGAATACATCAGATCGAAAGCCCAACGCTTGCGATATTTCCAGCGCAGTTGCCATGACATCGTCTTTCAAGACGCCCTGGATTTTCTCTCTGGTAATTCGGATCGCCGGGCCGGAAACACTGACAGCCGCCACTGTCAAACCTATCTTGTTTCGAACCGGAGCGGCGACACACCGGATGCCTAACTCGGCCTCCTCATCATCAACCGCATACCCCCGGGCGCGTACAGCCCGAAGATGATCTTTCAGTTGCAGCGGATCGGTGATTGTGTTTGCTGTTTTCTGAACAAACTTCATCTCGCGAAGCATGGCATCTAACTCATCATCAGGCAGTTGAGCCAGCAACACTTTTCCAAGCGAACAGCTATTGGCCATGTTGCGCTGCCCCACCTTGGAACTTGCACGTAATCCGATAGAATCATCTTCTGATTCAATTTTTTCAATGTAAACTACTTCTGCGCGGTCAAGAATGGCGAGATACGCCGTCTCGCGGGTCTTTTCAGAGAGCGCAGCAAGAAACGGCTCTGCCTCTTTGCGGATATTGATTTGTTCGAGCAAACTGTTGCCAAGTTCCACTAATTTGAACCCCAATGAGTAGTTTCGCGTTTCCGAATCCTGACGGACAAAGTCAAAATACATGAGCGACGACAGGATGCGATGCGTCGTTCCTTTCGGAAGATCAACTTTCGCCGCCACGTCACCCAGGCTGATTCCGCGAGAACTGCGAGCCAGGACATCAAGGATGACGGAAACTCTCTCAATGGTTTGAATAAGGTTCCTTGGCTTCGGATTGCTCGAGAATTGTGTGGTATTCATACGTTCCTGCTATTCTACTTTCTTAATAGGGATTGATAAAGCGTTCTTTAATAAAGAACGGAGTTTCTTAATATGGAACATCCATAGAAATCATCCCCACGGCCTGTCAAGTTTTTTTCAGAGTTCCTTACGCGCCTCTTTCTCCATCGATTTTTTAATCCGATAGTACGAAGACACCATCATCAACACCGCAACAGCAATCAGCGTGGCACTAATAGGCCGTTTAAAGAAAATCAACGGATCGCCGTGCGAAATAATCAAGGCCCGCCGCAGATTTTGTTCCGCCATCGGCCCCAGAATCAAAGCTAACAAGATCGGCGAAACCGAGTAGTCGTAATACTCCATAAAATAGGCAAGAAGCCCAATAACCAACGACAGCCCCACATCAAAAAAACTAAACCGCATCGAATAGGAGCCGACAACGCAGAGAAAGAAAATCACCGGCGTCAGAATTCTGCGATCAATATTAATGATGCTGGCAAACAGTTTAGCGCCGGACAGGCCGACAATCAACAGGATAAATTGCGCCATGATCATTCCGGCAAAAATGGGATATATCACGTCAAGATGATCGCGAAACAACATCGGCCCGGGTTGAAGCCCGTGAATTGTCAGGGCTCCAAGCAGCACTGCCGTGACCGCATCACCAGGAACCCCCAGGGTCAGCATCGGGATCATCGCGCCGCCTGTTGCGCCGTTATTGCCGGCTTCAGGAGCCGCAACCCCTTGCAAGACACCAGTGCCGAATTTTTCAGGATGATCTGACGACCGCTTCGCTTCGCCATAACTGACAAACGCCGCCACTTCACACCCGGTTCCGGGCACACTGCCGATGAATGTTCCTATCAACGCGGATTTAAAGATCGTGCCCAGGACAGAACGGATCTCCTGGAATGTCGGCAAAATATGCTCGATTTTCGATTTGACATGCGGCACAAGCTGCATCTTTTCAATGTTGCGAAAGACCTGTGCGTATCCGAAAAGGCCGATTAAGGCCGGGATAAATGTCACACCGCCTAACAAATTCCGCGAGCCAAATGTGAAACGGGCAACTCCAGACAATGGGTCAAATCCGATTGTGGAAATCAATAGCCCGAACAATGCCGTCATCACTCCTTTTAGCAGGGAACGCCCGGAAACCGTCACAATCATCCCCAATCCGAAAAACGCCAGCGCAAAGAATTCAGACGGGCCGAACCTCAGACCAAATTTGGCGATCTGGGGAGAGAGAAAGGTCATAACAAGCGCCCCGATTGTTCCTCCTAAAAAGGAGGCCACGGTCGCCACCCCAATGGCTTTTCCCGCCAGACCCTTCTGAGTCAGAGGATACCCGTCTAATACGGTTGCGGCTGCCGAGGGCGTACCTGGCGTGCGGATAAGAATACTGGAGATCGATCCTCCGTAAATCCCGCCGCAAAAAATTCCTAACAGCATAAGCAGTCCCTGCACCGGCGGACGCCCGAAGGTAAACGGAATCAGGAGCGCACACCCCATTGTGGCCGTTAATCCCGGAAGTGCCCCGACAATAATTCCGCCGGTGATGCCGAGGAACACATACAGAAAATTGATCGGGTCCAGCAATACTGTCGAAAATGCCTCGTAGAGTAATTGAAAGTCCATATATCTCCTTGTTTAAAAGGTGAAGCTCAGCATTCCCGTGGGGATGGGAATCACCAGAAAATACCGGAAGATCGCCCAGACCATCAGGGCTACCACAACAGAACTGAACACGCGCTTGACTATCCCTTGCTGATGCAGAAAGGCCATCAACGTAAACAAAAACACACAGGTCCCCATGGCGAATCCGATCACTTGCATCAGAAGCAGATACCCGATACACAGTGCAATGGCAATGAGCATCTTTATGAAACCATGCCTGTCGATGTGTTCTGTCTGGGATAAGGCTTTGCCCTGGATGGCCCGAATAATCAAAACAATGGCACAGATGCCCAGGATCATCGAGAGGAGTTGGGGAAAGAGGTTCGGCCCGTAAATATAAATCACCGTCTGACGGTATTGGTAGGACTTCCAGAATACCCACACACTCAACACAAGTAACCCGATCCCAACTCCGATATCCGGTTTTTTCACGTTCTTTCTCTCCTTTCCAAATTGTTGCTCAAAAGAAAATTGGTATCGAAAGCAGCCATTTAGCCACTTTCGATACCTGTGCTCAGTTTTACTGCAAAGGCTTCAATAATCCCACAGCATCCAACGCAGGTTCCAACGTTTTTTCCATCCCATCCAAAAATTGTTTAAACTCTTCAGGGCCTTTATAGATCAGAGGAATCGCCAATTCTGCTGCCAGGTCTTTGAATTCCTGATCCTCAAAGCACTGTTTGAGGCCTTTTACAAGGATCTCCAGCACTTCCGGAGGCGTTCCTTTGGGAGCCGCCAAACCACGCCAGTCACTGATTGGTTCGGAAGGGAATCCTGCTTCCGCATAGGTCGGCACATCAGGCATCGCAGGATTACGCTCATCAGCCGCTATTGCCAGGACGCGAATCTGACCGCTTTGATACAGTTGGAGCAATTCGTCAACCCCTGCCGGCACCACATCCACATGTCCGCCAAGCAATGCGGTTCTGGAAGGAGCAGCGCCATCAAACGGCACATACGTAAACTCGACATCGTTCTCCGTCGCCAGAGATGCCATTGCTAAATGCCATGCGCCGCCAGCACCCGTATGGCCGACAGTTAATTTCCCTGGATTCGCTTTGGCGTAATCCATGAGTTCTTGCATGGTTTGCCACTGAGCGTCAGCCTTCACGGCGATCACTCCTACACTGCGGTTCAACAGCATCAGCAAGTCGAAATCCCGGTAGGACAGGTCTGCCAGGCCCATCAACCGGTAGGTGCTTAACTGTGTGGTAATCATCGTGATCGTATACCCGTCGGCCCTGGCATTCGCGCCGTCGCCCATGCCCACAGCCCCCATGCCGCCGGTTTTATTGACCACGTTCACATTCACTCCGAAATATTGTTTCGCATTTTTCACCAGGGCTCTGGCCAGAGTATCCGTACCACCCCCGGCAGACCAGGGACAAATCATGGTAATATCTTTTTCCGGAAAATCCGCAGCGTGGGCAAAGGGGATTGTTAACACCATGACAAGACTTACGACAGCGATGATCACACCAACTTTCCTGAACATAACCTTACCTCCTCCTATCGTGAAATTTATACTATGGCACCCGGTAACGCAAACTCCTGCTTTACAGAAATACTGCACTACCAGAAATGCCGGAATCAGGCCGGAAACACACGTTCCGCTATGAAATCTTCACTTCTACAAACGCGTTCCTTTTCCGTGCGAACAAGAGTGCGAGTCACAATGCCTGTTGAGGAAAAGAATCTCAATATGTTTCATATTGCGAAACGATGTTTCTTGATATGATATGCTGAAAAGGTTATGTAAAATTTGTCAAGTATTTTTAATTTTTTTTTTACCTGAATGAAATCGTCTAATTTTTATGACCGCGAGGTTTACTGGAAGCTGCTGATTTTTAATTATGGAAATGTAGTTTCGTATTGTGAAATATGATAATCTCGGCTCTCTGTGATTTTGATCGCAACATTATTCACTGCGGTCGATACCCATTTGGCTTGAAAAAATGTTGCGTTATCTCATAAGCAATGCTGGCAGCATGTGCTCAATTGGGGGAAAATTAAAAGCAGTACTGGCGTAATGATATTGGCGAGAAGAAACGGTAAGGTTGCCCGAAATATGGCGCCAGTACCAGGTCGTGAAATGGCTGAGGCCACATTTAAACACATTCCCACCAGCGGCGTCAACCTTGACAGAGGCCCAATCGGCCTGATGCAATGCCTCTCGAACATCGGCTTGCCATACCAGGGAGGTTTTCAGAAACCTCGCAGGTTCCTTGCTGTTGTTTATTTTTGTTTTGGCTCGATCAGAAAATCCAGGGACCGAATCTTCCAGATTAGACCCCCGATGAACACGACCGCACTCCAGAAGATGGTCAAACGTTTTTGGCGGGCGATGTATTCGAAATAGGTGGGCGTGAGATCCTCCTTGAAATCCTCTGAACCGACGAGAATCCGCGCCGCCGAGCCTTCGAACATGACCTTGATGTCGCCCTGGTCTGATGTGGTCAATTCCAATCGCCGGGTGACAGGGCTTTTCAACGTTAAATATTCCCCGTCCCGGAGGTCTTTTTTCAGGTCGGTTTCTCGCAGCGTGATCCGCCCTGTCCGCAGCGCAGAGACAAAATGACCGAAGGTCGACGGATATTCGGTGACAAAGTCCAATTTTTGCGCCGGAACATCCCGCAGCCGCCAGGCGGTTGAGGTCGTCAATGTCAACAACACCGGAACTGCGCCGGTTTGCGCAGTGGTGAACGTCATCGTTTCCGGAATCTCAGCAGCAATTTCAAGTGGGATTGGTTCGCGGTCTGCGCCGGGTTCGATGGTCACGCTGGCCTGCTGCACCTGCAATGTGCCGGTGAGCGCCGCCTTTTTGACAAAAAGTTGGAGTTCCTTCCCCTGGATACCAAACTCGATCTCCGCGCCGGCCGCAATGCGCAAATCGGTCACATTAATCTCCGCGCCGCGCACATCGAGTACGGCGGTTCCATCTGCGGCGTTGACCGGAGATCCTGGCAAGACGCCCGGCGCATCAATGCGAGCCAGGTTATCAATGGTCAGTTTGTTCCCGACAAAACAGGCTCCGGTCTGGCCAAGCGGATTGCACGACCACTCCTTTTGCAGCGTGAATCTGACATTCTCGGTCGTGACTTCCAACGCGACATGCGTAAAATGAATCCGCAGGGTCCAGGCCAGGCCTACCAGCAGTACGGCCACGCCTGTCACCACCATGGCCCATTTGCGCAGCGCGGCGTGCTGCGCGGGCGCGAACAATTTCGTGGCCGTATCCGCCCATTCCAAATACTGTTTGACCGCGCCAACGTCGTTGTTCTCCAACTTCTGCGTTGCCTCCTGAAAGCGGCGGGCGCGTTCGGCGTAAAACCATTGCAGTTTGTTGTTTGCCATGCGCCGTTACCTCCCCACCAGAATGCGCGCGGTGGTGGTTGGTTTGATCCACTCCCCATGCTGGTTTTGCGCGGTGATTTCCACGTAGAGTTCTCCGCTCGCGCTGGCCGGTAACAGAATCACAATCGGTTCGCCAGGGCGATAGGTCGCTTTGGGTGTGGGCTGCCAGGCGCACAAGCCACTGATCACGTCGTTTACCATATCGCCGGCGCGCCAGCAGACATTGTTGACCTCACCCGACGACCGCACATAGAGCCGGACTTTGCCATCGGACGCCCCGGGCTGCGACGTTGCTGCCGTTCTAACCGGAATATACGTTTTCTGCTGTTCATTGCCAATCCAGCCGAACACCCCGATCTTGCTGCTAGCAAGCGCTTGCGGCAACAGCACCTCGTTCACCGGCCAGATCAACGTTTCTCCGGGTTGCAGCGCGGCATCCAGGCGATAATAGGTTTTCAGCGGAATACCGACCGCGCGGATGGCGATGGGCTGCTTCCGGCTCAACGGCGCAGACAGTTCGATGATCTCTTTGGAATCGAGCGCAAATTGGAAGGCGCCGTCCGTCACACCGACAATATCCAGCACGGCTGCCGAGACTTCCGATTGATACAGACCTTCGCAGCGATTGCCACGCGCGCGATATTGGATGACCGGATTGTCCACCGGCCGAATCCGCGGGTCGCATTGTTGCGCCAGGCCCAACTGCGCCAGCCCCAGTATCGCCGTCACGCCCAGAATCAGACGTGTGAATTCTATCATTCGTCTCGATTTCTTTTGCATTTTCAATTCTCCTATGAAAATGTAGCGCGAAACTCCAGTTTCGCGGCTGTCAAAGATGCGCGAAACTGGAGTT
>DF820466.1:455855-466531 GCA_000739535.1 Candidatus Vecturithrix granuli
ACTGGAGTTTCGCGCTACATCTGATGTTCATTGCGTCGGGTGAGCGCCCGTTCATGATAACTCCTTTGAAACTACAAGGATTTTCTGTAGGAAGGATTCCTGACAACGAATTGGTCGGCGTGACGCCGAACTCTGCCTCTGAGAATCCTTCCTACACGAAATCCTTGTAGTTTTCCCCAAAAGTAAGAAACAGGACTTACGCAATACCCCCCTCAATCCCCCCGTAAACGGGGGGAAGCTCGCAGAAGAGCGTCACGTCTCTTCCCCCGCTTGCGGGGGGATAAAGGGCAGGGCTGTTAAGTTCTACCCCCTCAGTCCCCCGCAAGCGGGAGAGGTCGATCCGCTTCCTTAACACTGCGCAACAGACAGGAGTGCGATGAGGTCATCGCATCAGGGCAATGCCCTGACAGGCGCGGCATCGCTGATGCCGTTGCGACGACCTCGTCGCATTCCTGACCGCATCGTGAAGCATGCGTCATCACTTACTATTTAACCACTATCACAAAAACATCAATATTCTTCGTGACTTCGTGGTGAAATTTACGAATAATCGGGGTTAGCTTGCCAGCATAAATATCCCAATCGTTGCAAAAAGATTGGGAAATACCACGACGCGTCGTTTGTCGTTCAGAAACACTCGCTGGAGGATCTTCAGTTCCCTGGCCTTGCAATAGGCAATGAAGTCGGAAATGCTGAGAAAATGGACATTCGGGCTTTCATACCACATATAGGGCAGAGAAGACGTGACCGGAGCTCTTCCGCGAACACCTATCTGAAATCGTGCGATATAATGCGCAAAATTCGGGAATCCCACAATTACGCTGCGCCCGACTCGCAAGGCTTCCATCAGGGTCGAGTCAAAATGGACGATCTGCTGTAAACTTTGATTGAGGATCACATAATCAAAGGAACGATCGTGATATTCCGCCAGTCCCTTATCAAGATCGCCGTGTAAGACGCTTAATCCCTTTGAGACGCAGCGATAAATCGCCTGTTCGTCAATTTCAAGCCCCTGGCCCCGTACCTGTTTTTCCGCAGCCAGCCATTGCAGCAGATCGCCGTCGCCGCATCCGAGGTCAAGCACTGAAGAGCCGGGAGAAATAAGATCTCCTATTACCTGATGGTCTAATCGCATACGCTTCCTTTCTTATTCCTTCCTTCGCATGAACCACTTTTTTCAGAAAGTGAGAAATCAAGTGCGTCTCTTCCTCCACTTCCAGAAGAAAGGCGTCGTGTCCATAGGTTGAATGAATTTCACAGTACGTCGTTTCAATGCCGCAAAGTTTGCAGGCTTTGACAATTTCCTGAGATTGATAGGCCGGGTACAACCAATCGGATTTGAAGGCCATAATCAGCACCTGCACGTTGCGAGCACGTTCAAACGCTTTGTTCAGAGTCTGTCCCCGGGTGGCGTCAAAATTATCCATAGCTTTCGAAATATACAGATACGAATTGGCGTCAAAGCGTTTGACAAAGTTATCGCCGCGATAGTTCAGATAGCCTTCTACCTCGAAATCCGGCGTGAATTTGAAGGGCTGAACCTCTGTTTTCTTCTGCCGTCCGAATTTTTCTTCCATCGAGACGTCGCTCATGTAAGTGATGTGCCCGATCATGCGAGCCACCGAAAGTCCCCTGGCAGGCAAAGGTCCATCGTAATACTTCCCGGAGTTCCAATGCGGATCTGACATGATCGCCTGGCGGCCGACCTCATTGAACGCGATTTGCTGCGGCGAGTGTTTCATGGTCGTGGCAATCGGAATGGCGCTGCGCAGAAATTCCGGGTACATCGTTAACCAGGCTAACACCTGCATCCCTCCCATGGATCCGCCGGCAACCGACAATAATTGCGTAATGCCGAGATACTCTATCAGCCGTTTCTGGCAGGCGACCATATCGCCGATGGTAATCAGGGGGAAATCGAGTCCATAGGGCGCGCCGGTGTTGGGGTTGATGCTGGAAGGTCCGGTCGAGCCTTTGCATCCGCCGAGCACGTTCGAGCAAATGACAAAATAGGCGTCTGTATCGAACGCTTTCCCTGGCCCGATCATGTCATCCCACCAGCCGGGTTTTGTGTCGCCTTCATGATAGCCGGCCGCATGGGCGTCCCCCGTAAATGCATGGAGCACGAGAATCGCATTGGATTTATCGGGATTCAGCGTGCCATAGGTTTCATACGCAAGCGTGACCGGACCGAAGGATTCTCCGCTTTCAAGCGTCAATTCATCGGGCGGATTGCCAAAAGTGACATATTGCGTGGCAACATGATTTTTCGTATTCTGGTGACTCATCCTCTCGTAATGCGATTCGCCGCCGCTGTTCAACGAATGTCGTAAGCGGAAACGGCGAATGCGTTCGCTGTTGTGCAATGTCTAAGGTCTATTATTCGATAGTGGTTAAATTGTAAGTGATGGGAGGATGTCTCACAGTCGGAAAACCGTAGAGAATACAGGAGTGCGACGAGGTCGTCGCATCAGGGCAGCGCCCTGACAGTGCGGCATCGGAGATGCCGTTGCGACGACCTCGTCACTCCTTGACCGAACCGTCGTGAGATGCCGTTGCGACGGCCTCGTCGCACTCCTTGACCGAACCGTCGTGAATCAGACATCACGTACTCTTTAACCACTATTCATTATTCTGACTTTTTCAGGGCCTGATCAATATCAGTGAGAATATCGTCGAGATGTTCAATCCCGATAGACAGGCGGATGAAATCCGGCGTCACCCCGGTCGCAAGCTGTTCTTCGCTCGATAACTGCTGATGAGTTGTTGAAGCCGGATGAATCGCCAGACTCCGGGCATCGCCGATATTGGCGAGATGGGAAATCAACTGCAAGGCGTTGATAAATTTTTTCCCGGCTTCGATGCCGCCTTTAATGCCGAATCCGATAATGGCCCCCGCGCCTTTGGGCAGATATTTTCGGGCGCGATCTCGTTCAGGACTTGAAGCTAAGCCCGGATAATTTACCCATGACACCTGCGGATGTTGCTCCAAATGTTGGGCTACCGCCAGAGCATTCTCGCAATGGCGCGGCATTCTGAGGTGCAAGGTTTCCAATCCCTGTAAAAATAAAAACGCGTTAAACGGCGACAGGGCCGGCCCTAAATCACGTAAAAGGCACACTCTGGCTTTCGTGATATAGGCGATGTTGCCAAAGGGCTTCAGGGCCTCGACAAAATTAATGCCGTGATAACTCGGATCAGGCTCCGCAATGAGCGGGAACTTGCCGTTGGTCCAATCGAATTTGCCGGAATCGACAATGACTCCCCCGATAGACGTGCCATGTCCGCCGATAAATTTGGTCGCAGAATAGACGACAATATCCACGCCGAAATCAATCGGTCTGAGCAGATAGGGCGAGACCGTATTGTCTAAAACAAAGGGGAAGCCGTGTTCGTGCGCAATCGCCGCGATAGCCTCGAGGTCAGCCACATCAAGCTTGGGATTGCCGATCGATTCGGCATAGACGGCTTTTGTTTTTGGCGTGATGGCTTTGCGGAGTTCATCCAAATCGTTCGATTTGACAAAGCGCACCTTGATTCCGAATCTCCGAAACGTATAATGAAACAAGGTATAAGTGCCGCCATACAAATTATCGGCGGAGACAATTTCATCCCCGGCCTGCGCAATGTTCAACAAGGCCAATGAAATTGCAGATTGGCCGCTGGCGACCGCTAACGCGCCCACGCCGCCATCTAAGGCCGCCATGCGCTTTTCCAGTACATCGGTCGTTGGATTCATGAGCCGGGTGTAGATATTGCCGAACTCCTGCAACCCGAACAAGCGCGCCGCATGTTCGGTATCTTTAAATTGATAAGAGGTTGTCTGATAAATCGGTACTGCCCGCGATCCGGTGGTAGGATCGGCGACCTGTCCTCCGTGTACTGCCAGTGTTTCTACTTTTAATTGCGGATCGATTGTACTCATGTATTTTCCTTTGTCTGTATTCGGAAAGAAAAATTGTTGATTTCGTCTTCCCGAATGGGTTTTTACACATTAACGCTTGTCCTTATGATCATCTTTCTTTTTGTTCATTTATGATCATTCCATCAGAGAGATGCAAAATTCTTAGAGTTTTCCGTAAATTCAGGCAGCGTCAACTCGCCGGTTTCAATGAGTTGGTGACGAACTCCAAGTCGTTGCGCCAGGGTAATGGCCTGCTCCGTTTCTTCACCGGGATAGACCGGAGATGCTTCCGTGACGGCCAACACCTTCTGCCCCAGGGTTTCCTGAACGATTTTTACGAGAAACGTGCTATCCACCCCGCCTGAAAATGCCACTAAAACGCTTTTCATGTCAGTCAATAGCGCCCGAAGCCTCTGTAATTTTTCATCAGTATATGGGTACATCATTCTGAAAAGTCCTTCTGAATCGTCTGAAAATATAAGCTGCCACGATGTGGTAGCTTATGTTACATTGTGGTATATTTTGTCAACAAAAAAATACAACTTCTTTCAAATTCCGTCCCCGCTGTGAAATTCTTGCGAAATAGGGGCGAATTCTTCTATGATTTCCTGCTTACGTTTCTTTAAATATTGGTCAATGTCTGTCAAAATGCCCTCTCTGGATTCCACTTTCGCTATTCGTTCTTCTATATTTTCCTGTTCTTCCAATACAAAACGAAGGGCATCCGCAATAGGATCGGGCAGGTTGCCATGCTCTAAAATCTCCATCTTGCGAGACGTTCCGCCTTTACTGATTCTTCCAGGAACGCCAACAACGGTCGCGCCAGGAGGCACATCATGAATCACGACGCTGCCTGCTCCAACCAGAGCGCGAACGCCGATCCGAATCGCGCCCAGGATCGTCGCGCCCGCGCCCACGACAACATTATTGTGCAGAGTTGGATGGCGTTTCTTTTTTTCTAAGGATGTGCCGCCCAACACAACTCCCTGATACATCAACACATCGTCGCCGATTTCCGTAGTTTCGCCGATCACCACGCCCATGCCATGATCGATAAAAAAACGTCGGCCAATGGTTGCGCCCGGGTGAATTTCGATCCCGGTAAAAAATCGGGAGAGATGTGAGATCAATCGGCCCAGCAACAGCCATTTTTTCTGCCAGAAAAAGTGAGCGATGCGGTGCAGCCAGAGCGCATGCAAACCCGGATAGCACAAGAGCACTTCTATGAGGCTGCGGGCAGCAGGATCTTTGGTAAATACCGTCTGAATATCTTCACGAATTCTTGCAAACATTTTTTGACCTTCCTTTTAAATACGGAATGTTTGAATTTCATTGTCTGGCAGCGCGGTCACAGCAATGACCTGCTGGGTGGTCTCAGACGCCCTGTGATACCCAATTTTTACCTGTTCATCCACGGCGATATCGCAATAACGAGCGATGAGCCGAACGCTTTGTCGGAGGGTTTCTCCGGTAAACGCACCGCGTCCAATGGCGACTGGTCCTTTCACGTCAAGCGGCTCAAAATACCAGTCTCCGCGCTGGGTCAACTGCAATAGACGTTCATTTTCAGTCTGATCGCGGCCCACGATCAGTTTCGCCTGAGGATGCAGCCGAAAATGCCGCCCCACTTTGAGCAGCGCCACGTCATGGAGGGTGACTTCAGCGTGGGTCATCAGGTCGCGCATGCGCCGGACGAACCCGTCAACGGTCAGCAAACAGCCGCCCGCCGTGCAGGGATAATCGGAAATCTCATAGCGTTCGGCTAACGCAATTTGGGGTTTGCGCGTCCGGCCGCTGAACGTCAGGAGTTTTTCTCGATCGACCCACCCCTTTTGTTCCGGAATGGAGGGCGGCAATAACCGGGCTGATAAGGGCCTGACAATCAAACCTGCCAGGCCGCTTTCCCGGTCAATTGTTTGGAGCGCCTGGCGATGCTGCGACATCGGGCGCTGCCCCAATACTTCGCCGGTGAAAAGAAAGGCGGCCCCAATCTCACGCATATACTCCCCGGCTTTGCGAATTTTCATGATCCGGCAATCAATGCAGGGATTCAGACCAGAACCATAACCATGTTGAGGATTCTGGACGATCCGCAGGTATTCCTCGCCCAACGCGACGTGTTTGAGATCGATCTGGCCTAGTGCCTGCACCGCCGTCACCACCGCCGCACACCCGGCATTTTTCGGGGTACACAGGCAGAAAGGCGACGTAAAATTGATCGCGGAAACGTCAATCCCCTGTTCCAGCAGCACTTTAGCGGCCAGCGTACTATCCAGTCCCCCTGACAACAATCCTACCGCTTTGATCATAGTAGAAACCTTGTGTTACTTTCTCATTTATAACTCCTGAAATAACCAGGTCGAAAGATAGCGTTCGCCGGTATCCGGGAAAATCACGACAAGCGTTTTTCCCCTATTTTCAGGACGTTTAGCCACTTCTAAGGCCGCCCAGCAAGCTGCGCCGCTGGAAATCTCCGCCAGAATGCCTTCACGTTTCGCGAGTTGTCTGGCAGTGATTCCGGCATCCACATCTTTGACGCGGATCACTTCATCTATGATAGTTCTATTGAGGACCTGGGGCACAAATCCTGCTCCAATGCCCTGAATTTTATGCGGGCCCGGATTACCGCCTGATAAGACCGGCGATCCTTCCGGCTCAACTGCAATGGCCCGAAAACCTGGCTTACGCTGCTTGATGACTTCTGCCACCCCTGTGAGCGTACCGCCTGTTCCTATTCCGGCAATAAGGATATCTACCTGGCCGTCAGTATCTCTCCAGATTTCTTCAGCCGTTGTTTGTCGGTGGATTTCAGGATTCGCAGGGTTCGTAAACTGTTGCAGCATGATCGCATCCGGGATTTCCTGGACTAATTGTTCCGCTTGCGCAACCGCCCATTTCATGCCTTGTTCACCCGGAGTCAACACTAACTTTGCTCCCAAAGCCGAGAGCAATTGCCGCCGCTCAAGACTCATGGTTTCCGGCATGGTGAGCATCAGTTTATAGCCTTTGGCTGCCGCGACAAACGCCAGCGCAATCCCCGTATTGCCGCTTGTTGGTTCAATAATGACGCTCTGCGGCTTCAATAAATTTTTCTTTTCCGCATCTTCAATCATGGCAACCCCAATACGATCCTTGACGCTTGACAGCGGATTAAAGGATTCCAGTTTTGCCAGAACATGCGCTTCAATTTCCTGCGTAAGACGGTTAAGCCTCACAAGCGGGGTCTGTCCAATCGTCTTTGTAATATCGTCAAAAATTCTACTCATGATGTTGTGATCTCCTCTATCTTCGGTTGATATTTCACATAATTCAGGATCTTGTCGGGTTCAGGGGCGGGCTGTTCTCAAGCCTGACCAACAATCCGATACGTCATTTATATTCCGTCGCCATCTTCAAAAGGAACATGTTGGGTCCGGATTTTGTCCAGAATTGTCGCGCTTAACCAAAAGCTCCCGCCCTGTTCCTGTTTTACCATCTGGTAAAAATTGCAGCGTTGGCAATTGCCAAATTTTTTCGCAAAGGTGCCTTGCATCTTTCCTCCACAGAATGTCCCGGCGATGACCCAGCAGCAGCGCCCGCCATTTTTTCCATCATTCACTCCATCGGCGTACGATGCGGTTGCCGCGGGACAGGCGCCAAGTTCTTGTACATTTATTCCTTCAGGTTCTCGTCCACATTGTTTCACCTCCCAACAATTCTTTTTTAAATGTTCCGGAGTCTCTTCGCGTGAAAGGAGCTCGATGACATCTGAGGCAACTTCTCCTGTGATTTTGATACACTGTCCCAGATGTTCAGGACTGCCAAATGTAAATGGTTTGATTAAGACGCGGCAACAGGTGCTCTTACGCCGCATTATAAACCGATCGTGAAGCTCTTTTGCCGCTTCAAACATCCCCGGCATTGCGGCTCCTGCTGTTGTCCGGCCAAATTTGAGTCCCAGGGCCATCACGCCGCCAGTTAAAGCTCCGCAGGCGCATCCGGCGGTTCCCATACCAACCGGAAAACCCGAGGCCAATCGGACCATCTCGTCAGGCACCGGATGATCTAAAAATTTATTTGCTACTAAAAATACCCGCTTCCGAGCATAAATATTGTCCGCTTCTGTAATATTGTTCTGCTTTTTCTCTCGCAGCTTCTTTCGTCAACGTGCTAATAAATTTCACCATGGCTACTATATTCCCCACAAAAAAGCAAAGCACATCCAATGTACCAGATATTCTCTGCTTTTCTCTGCGGCCTCTACATCATTTGTGTTTGGCGCTCAACACCATTGTTCACAGACAATAAATTCAGAATATGTACGATGTATTTCCGATTTTTGGTAAGACAGGTTTGAGAACCAGGCTCTTGCCGTAAGAGTTTGATGGCGCAGGTTTATTGACAACACATGTTTCGCCTGACTTGAATGAGTTCTGCGGCAATGCTGACGGCGATTTCTTCCGGCGTATCCGCGCCGATTTTGACGCCGATCGGAGCATGAATCGTCTCGATCATCGCTTGAGAAACCCCTTGATCGCGAAGATGCTGCAAGACTATCGCTATTTTGCGGGTACTCCCGATCATGCCGATATATTTTGCATTCGTGCGAATAGCCTGTTCCAGCACGTTCAGATCGCACTTATGTCCGCGGGTGATAATGATGAGGTACGCGTTCGAGAGATTCTCCGGCAATTCTGCAAACACGTTGTCAAAGTGATGAACAAGGCAGGCTTCAGCTTGAGGAAAGCGCGCCGGATTCGCAAATTCCGCCCGGTCGTCAATCACGACAAACTCAAACCCGATCAAGTGCAATATTGGGGTGAGATGAAGCGCGATATGTCCGCCGCCAAACAGATAGGCTGTGGGAACAGGCAGCACCGTCTCAAAGAAGACCTTGAGCTGCGTTTCCGGGAATATCCCGAATTTGCGGGCGATTTCTTCCGGGACCGTGATGAAAAACACGCCCTGAGTTTCCTGGCCAATCCGAGCGTATGCGCTTGAAGCTATTTGGACATCTACCACGTCGTGGCCAACCGTACCCACAGAAACACCATCGGGATGGACAAGAATCTTCCGATTGCCTCCGGGGCGAGCGAACCGGGCATTGAGCAAGGTTGTCACGATCGCAGGTTGAGAGGCAGAATAGGCCGCAGCGATCTCGTGAACCGGCGTCATCGGCATTCCGGGAACGAAGGGTTCAAGGAAAATTTCCACGCGACCGCCGCAGATTAAGCCATCGGTGTCAATCTGGTCTGCATCCAGATGTATCTGGATACTGGCGGCGCTCTCCTGAGCAAGCGAGTGCTGCGCGGCGCGGATGACCTCGGCTTCGAGTTTTCCGCCGCCAATCGTTCCCATAATCGAGCCGTCCGGAAATACAAGCATTTTAGCCTGCTGGCTCGTCGGAATAGAGCCAGCGCAACTAATCACCATTGCTAACGCCACTGGCTGTTTTTGTTGAATACATTCATGAATTTTCTGAAAAAGGGCTTTCATCGTATTTTTCCAATCCTTATTAAATTTGTCCTGTTGGGTAAAATCTTTGATTATACTGCCGTGGTTGCAATCGTCTGCACGGCCTCGAGCGTGCGGTCAATATCTTCCGGCGTGGTAAAATAACCCAGGCTGAATCGAATTGTTCCGCCGGGATACGTCCCCAGAGTTTTGTGCGCTGCGGGAGCGCAATGCAATCCGGCGCGTACTTTATAATGTCAAACGCCTGGTCAAGCAATGCGCCGACTTCTCCGGGCGTATAGCCCGTGATCGTGCAAGAAACCACAGGCGCCTGCTCTCCCCCTGTCGGCGCAATATAAAGGGTCACGTTCGGAATCTGCGCTAATCCTTTTATCAGGCGATCTATCAGCGCATGTTCGCGCGCGGCAATGTTGTGAAGGCCTTCCTGGACAAGATATTGTATTCCAGCGCCTAATCCGCTGATCCCAACGCTGTTTAGTGTGCCGCTTTCATATTTATCCGGCAATGTATCCGGCTGTTCTTCTAATTCGGACTGCGTACCGGTGCCGCCTTCGCGCAAAGAATCGAGATGCACGGCGTCCCCAATATACAGGAGGCCCGTGCCTGGAGGGCCAAACAAGCCTTTGTGACCGGAACACGCAAGCAGATCAATGTTCTCGGCAACGACATTAAGCGGATACTTTCCCGCAGTTTGCGCGGCGTCAACCATAAAAATCAGGCGATATGCTCTCGTTATATGTCCATATTCTGCGATTGGCTGGATCGCGCCGGTGACATTGGAAGCATGCGTCATCACCACCATGCGGGTGTTATTGGTGATCGCTGCTTCAATCTGCTACGCTGTGACCACTCCGGCTTCGAGCGCAGGGGAGAGGCGCGTCACAGAGATCATCCCCTGGCGTTCAAGTTTGTGAAGCGGTCGGGCAAGCGAATTATGTCCGATCGTATCCGTGATGACATGATCTCCTGGTTGAAGCAAGCCTTTCAACCCCAGATTCAACGCATCAGTACAATTGAGGGTAAAGATGATCTGTCTGGCCTCCGGAGCACCGAAAAAACAAGCCGCAAGCCATCGAGTTGCTTCAATGACTTTCCTGGCAGCCATTGCCATGCTATGCCCGCCGAGTCCAGGATTTCCGCCTTGTTCGCGTAAGAATTTATCCATTGCCAGATAGACGCTCTCTGGCTTGGGCCAGGATGTCGCGGCGTTGTCCAGGTAGATCATGCCCCATCTTTCCTATATGGTAGTGGTTAAATGTAATGACACAGAAGGTTATGGACACGCTCTCCGGAGTGCGCAAGCTCTGCTTGCGCGGCC
>DF820466.1:466948-560753 GCA_000739535.1 Candidatus Vecturithrix granuli
TGTAATGACACAGAAGGTTATGGACACGCTCTCCGGAGTGCGCAAGCTCTGCTTGCGCGGCCAAAGCAGAACTTTGGCACTCCGAAAAATGTCCATAACCTTGTATGTCAATACAGGTAGTGGTTAAATGGTAAGTGATGACTTGTCAGGGGGCAGGAGTGCGACATGGTCGTCGCAACGGTATCTCCGATGCCGCTCCTGTCAGGGCGTTGCCCTGATGCGATGACCTCATCGCACTCCTGTTTCCTGACAAGTCATCACATACAACTTCATCGCTACCTCCCATATTATACTAAACGTCTGCTGAAATTTGCAGAACAGTCATCAGTATCTGGAAATCTCAGTGTGCATTTAGTATAAAACCAAAGATTCTACAGATTCGGATGTATCATGTATTCGTGATATTCGCGTCATTCGATGGCTCATGCGCCGATATATTTTGCATACAATCCGCGCGCCAGCGATTCATCACCGGACAATTTCTGTCATGACTGATGGTAAGTTTTTCAAACGTGCCTTCCCAGAAGTCTATGATCAAAAAATCCCGATTGATCTCGCCGCTTCCGACCAGGATTTTCATGGCTTCAACCGCTTCAAAGGACCCGATAATCATCGGCGCCGGGTTCAGAACGCCGACCGTATCGCAGGTTTCCACCTGACCTCTGCCGGGTGGAGTATCTAACAGACAGCGAAAACATGAGGTTTCACCAGGCAGAATCGTTCGGCTCATGCCAGTAGATGAAATCGCTGCGCCATAGACCCAGGGAATGTGAAGTTTCAAGGACACATCGTTAATCAGAAAACGCGTTTCAAAATTATCCAATCCATCCAGAATCACATCCGCATCTTGCACGAGCCGCTCGATATTGGTAAAATTCACGTCAGCCACAACACCTTCAATCTCAATACTCGAGTTGACGCGTTTTAAATGTCGTTCCGCCGCAACAGCTTTGGGGATTTGCTGCACGACGTCTTCTTCAGTAAACAGAATTTGACGTTGAAGATTATGAAACTCAATAAAATCGCGGTCAATAATTCGAATCTTACCGACCCCGCTGCGTGCCAGCGACGTCGCAATCACAGTTCCCAACGCGCCGCAGCCAATAATTACGGCACAGCTTGCGGATAATTTTTTCTGTCCTTCTACGCCAATCCCTCCAAAAAGGAGTTGTCGAGCATATCTCTCAAACATTGTTTTTATCCGTTCCTTGCAATAGTGTCATGGATGTTCTTCTTCCTGAGCTATTGCGAATGAGGCAAACACTTCACATGTGCGACACATTTTCATCTTGGCGCGCCAATCTTTCTGAGCTTCGCCTTCGCAGATGGTGCCGTTAATGAACCAGCACAATTTCCCGGCGTGACATTCCCAGGCCGGGCATTGTTCTTTTCGTTCATCCGGGCAATTCCTGATCACCCAACAGGGATTTTGACTTACCGCGCCTTGCGACATCATCAACAGAAAGAGTATCTGACGTTCAACATGCACCGGAATATTGCGCCATCCCTGTTCGTAACTATGAATCGCCTTGATTGACGTTCCGAGCAGTTGAGCCATCTGTTTCTGGGTTTTCTGTAATTTTTGACGAATGGAGAGAAATTCTTTGCTTTCCATAAGATACTCCATAAGCTCTTTATTTTGTGAACTGCTACATTGTGGTAACATGTGATACAATGTGGTATATTTTGTCAACAAAAAAATACAATGATTTTGGGGTTATAGGTTGAGAACTGTGCTGAACAACTCAAACTTCACCTCAACGATTTGTCATCAGAAATTCTTGCTGGACTATTTTGTAGGGGTAGTCAGTCCAATATAACATAATTGAGTAAAAATTTTCATTTTTTTCTTGACACGTGCATAGATGTGCATTAATGTATGCTCATGACAACGGAACAGACAAAAACACAAATTGCGGAAGAGTTGGTTGACATTCTGGATTCGGCGTTTTTCAAGACGCTGAGTGAACCGGTGCGGGTGCAGATTTTAAAATTCCTGCTGCTGCATGGCCGTTCGGATATTGGCACGATTGCCGAACAGATGCCCCAGGATCGTTCGGTCATCTCCCGCCATCTGAATTTGATGCACACGGCCGGAATTCTGACCTGTGAAAAAGAGACGCGCCACATCTATTATGCAATTGACGCCCAGGCGTTTCTGGAAAAGGTAGAAGGGATTGCCGACAAACTCCGCGCGTGTATGCTGATCTGCTGTCCCGATTGTTGTCGGAAAGAATAAATAAATTTTTTTTAATCGTTTATGTGCATTAGTGTGCATATAAACAATATAAATAAGGAGAAACTCGGGTAGTGGTATTCTGTACATGATGTACGTTCCCTGAGCGAAGTCGAAGGGAACGCCTGCATGCTCGTCTCGACTCCGCTCGACGACCGGTCATCATGTACAAGGTAGCCACTACCGAAACTCGTATGCAAACAGCAGAACAGATCAAAACCATTGTCAAAGAGAAATATGGACAGATCGCCAGCCAGCGGACTACAGGGTGCTGTGGCCCTCAAAATGCCCAGGTAACATCGAGTTGTTGCGGCAGTAACACCGATGCACAGGTACTCACTCCGGACTACAGTCAGGTTGATGGCTATTATGCCGGAGCTGATTTGGGATTGGGCTGCGGCGTGCCTACCCAGTTTGCGGATATCCAGGCCGGCGAGGTCGTGCTTGACTTGGGGTCAGGTGCAGGCAATGATGTATTTGTCGTTCGATCATTGGTTGGGGAGTCCGGGAAGGTCATCGGCGTAGATATGACCGCGGAGATGATTGCACGTGCGCAGGAAAATCAGGCGAAATTGGGCTATCAGAATGTGGAATTTCGACTGGGAGAAATCGAGAGTTTGCCAGTGAAGACCGGGGAAGTTGATGTCGTCATCAGTAATTGCGTGCTCAACCTGGTGCCGGATAAAACCAAAGCTTTTCAAGAAATTTACCGGGTGCTGAAACCAGGCGGACATTTTTGCATCTCGGATATCGTCTTGCGAGGTGAACTCCCTGAAAAGCTCAAATCTCTGGCAGAATTGTACGCCGGATGTGTCGCCGGGGCCTTGCAGCATGATGAGTATTTGCACGTCATTCGGGAAGCCGGATTTACGGATATGGAGATTCATAAAGATCACCAGTATATCCTGCCCGACGCGATCTTAACTCAATATCTGAGTCACGAGGATATTGAGCTGTATCGGCATTCGAACACCGGAATCTTCAGCATCACGGTGTCAGCCAGGAAACCAGCGACAGCAGAGTAAACCGGGAAACAGAAATCTGAAAGAGTCTGGCATGGAATGCAGGCAGCTTGTTTGTCCCGCAAAATGAACTTTTTAAATTGACCAGCAAGGATGTCTGCGCTTCATGTAGAACAGAATAAAGTTGTTGCGCAATAACAGGAGTGCGACGTGGTCGTCGCTGCGTTGTTTCGACCGCAGAGGGATCCCCCTTTTCTGCGACGACCGCGTCGCACTCCTGAGATCACCTGCTTTTCAGGCACGATCGTTTATTGAGCAACAACTCTAATAAGGAAGAGAATTTATGCCAAAGGCTTTGATTATATACTATTCCAGAAGCGGTAATACGAAAAAGATGGCGGAATCCATCGCAGAAGGTTTACAACACGAACAGGTAGAAGTCGATCTTCGCGCTGTCAACGATGTGACCGCCGATGACCTGTTGCGGCCGGATGCCATTATTATCGGTTCTCCTACATATTACGGGAGTATGGCAGCCGAAATCAAACGGCTGCTCGATGAATCTGTCAGGGTGCATGGTAAGCTCGATGGCAAAATCGGCGCGGCCTTTAGCTCCAGTCATCACATTGGCGGAGGCAACGAAACCACGATCCTGGATATGTTACACGCGATGTTAATTCATGGAATGATCGTGCAGGGCGATTGGCAGGGCGACCATTACGGCCCGGTCGCCATCGGCGCTCCTGATGAGCGGGTTGTTCAGGAGTGTATCCGCTCAGGCGGCAGAATCGCCCGGCTCATCAAAAAATTAGCAGAGTAGGTGACTTACGGAATTATTCAGGAGGATTGAATCCAGACCTGACAGGTTTTCAACCCCTGTCAGGTCTCAGCCAATAGTGTAAATTCAGAAAAGTTGTTTAATCATTCAACCCACAAGAAGGAAACACTTTATGCAACACGTATTCATCGAATTGACAGAACTTTTGACGAACATGGTACAAACCGTCATCGGCAGCCTTGCGCACAACTGGATTCCGCTGAGTTTAGCGATTCTGACGGCGGCAATAATGACCGTCTATATGGATGCAGCAAAACTTAAAGGTGCATTACTTCGCAACCCCAATGTTTCCATTTGGGGCAGTGTCGCGGTGGGCGCGTTTACGCCGCTGTGTGCGTGCGGCACAATGGCCGTAATTCTTGGAATGCTCAGCACAACCTTACCCTGGGGGCCGATCATGGCATTCCTCACCTCGTCTCCGTTGATGAGCCCCGACGGTTTTATCATGGTGGCAGGCATACTCAGTCTCAAGTTTGCGATTGCGCTGACGCTTGCGTCCATCGTTATCGGCATGGGGGCCGGTTACGCGACGCATCTGATCGAAAAAAAGACCGATTTCTTGAAAAACCAGACACGCTTTGCACAGAAATCGCCCGGTCAAGCCTGTGGGTGTGCTGGCGTGTTTCCACAACCTCAGCCGGTACAAACGTGCGCTTGCGCTGTGACGGCGGTTTCTCGTCCACAGCCAGTGCCAATGTGTGGGTGTACTGCGACAGATTCTCTTCCACAACCGGTCTTGAGTAAGTCTCAACTCTGCTGCGCCGCGCCAACTATCAACGACCTCACTCCATTGTCCTGGCTTTCAGACATTGGACAGGCGTTTGCAGCGAATACCGGAGCGTTGGTGGGGTTTTTACAGAAACTAAAATGGCGCGCTCTGGCCGACGCGGTGGTGAAGATCGGCGTCAAACAGATTCTGTTGTATTATGCAATTTTCGTGGCGATAGGTTTCCTGATTAACACGTTTGTACCAACCGCACTTATCATGACGCTGTTTAGCGCCAACAATATCCTGGCGGTTCCGTTCGCCGCTCTCATCGGTCTGCCACTCTACGTGACCACAGAATCCTCAATTCCATTGATGAGTGCCTTAACGACGCAAGGCGCCAGCGAAGGTGCAATGCTGGCATTCATGATTACCGGGCCGGGCACGAGCGCCTGGGTAATAGCCGGAATTACCACCATTCTCAAAAAACGAGCGATCAGTCTGTATGTCGCCTTTTTGCTGGCAGGGGGAATTCTCTCGGGCTATTGCTACGATCTGCTCATGCTGATGGGAAAATAAACTGACTCAATATAAACACGACAACGAAGTGGGAACACAACCAATTCGTTATATTTCCAATTGGTTATCGTGCTGTCATGTCATCCGCCAAAATGGCCGCCGACATTGGGTTGTGCCGCTGTTTGCAGTTGTTCGTTTTGGTATTGTTCGACGGCTGACTGCACCGTCCCCGTCACGTCGGTTAGTACCTGAATCCCGGCGGCTTCTCAAGGACTTCGAACGCCATCGTCTCGGTCTCTACAATGTGTGATTGTTTGGAAACGGCCGATCATCGTGTTGCTGTCAAAACGACTTCGGCCGCCCTGTTCGGTTGTTTTTGTTAATGATTACACGGCGGCCTGTCGCACCGCTCGGTTCGTCCGCAGCAAGTCTGTTCCCGTCCGCATTGGATTGACGATGCGCTGGGTGACGCGTCGCTGCCTTTCATGATAAATCCGGTGCCCGTTCCTAACAATCGGCGCACCGGTCCGCCGCATTCCGGACAGGTTGCAACCGGGGCATCATTGCTCCCCTGAAATTGTTCGAACCGATGACCTTGCATGATACATTCATACTCGTAAGTTGGCATAGTATTCTCCCATAACTACATGTCGCTATTAGATATGCACTGTTCTGCAATTGTTCCAAAGGCGGCGGCGATGCCGGACAATGGCAATTTTTCGATGTATGGTTTTCCGGCGTCGCATAACGCCCTGCTTCAGGGGCGGCACAGGGCGGCGGCCACCAAACCTCAGGGAACACCACCCAATTTTCCCCGCCGCCCTGTGGCGTCCCCTGCAAGCAGCTCGTTAGGAAGCTTGTTGTCTCAATACCCATAGACATCAAACGTTAATTGCGATGATTCATCGACCCGGAAAACCTGAACCAGTACCTGTTGGATGATCTCACCAATGCTATCCGGCTCCCCATGCAAGTCGTAATCTAAAAATTCTGTTCCATCAGTTCCCCTATTCACCGAGAGCGAGAGTCCAAGATTGCCACATCCTTCTTCAATGCGTGATCGCAAGCGTTGCTGAGATTCTGTGGCCATAGGGAAATCCATTTGAACACCACGTGAATCGCCAGTAAATTGTACAACCGTGTCTATGTCTTGAACACGAATAATTGTAAACGCCTCTGGATTCTGTGATACCATTAAGCCGTGAATAAATTTCGAAATATCGTGAAGCGTTCCAGAAACGGAATTCGTTGAGTCGGGATGGGGTATATTCCTCGTGTGGGATGGAGGCGAATTTTTTATTGTGTAAAGGATTATTCCACCAATGACTGTAAGCCCAATAACGAGTGATACCCCCAACTCTACGGACGGAGAAAGCTGGAGAGGAACTACCGGAAATGTTTTAGACCATGAAAACGCGCGCAAGCCGATGGCAACGATTCCTATGGGCATCCCACGTCGAAGGTTGGCTAATTCTTTTTGCCGCCACTCATCAGGCATTTGCGCAGACTCATAATTTTTAAACAGGTGCTTCCCCCCAGTGCTTGCCCACAAGTGGAAGAAGGCATCAATGAGCATAACAATAGCAATACTCCCCCAGACATAGGGGAAATACATGTATTGAAGCGAGAGGAACAGCAAAAATACCGCGATACAGGAGGACACCGCATCAATGAAATGGTATTTGTGAACCCCAACAGTATAGATTTTGTGATATTTTCGTTTCACCCGTCGCTCCGGCCATATGAGGTTTACTGCTAACCGGATACTGCCGAAGACAAAGAGTGTAAACAGTCCTATTGGAAGAATCATATGTTCACACCTTACGAAATGTCAATATCTCCATATGCTTCCTAACGCCCCGCTTCAGCAGCCACGAGGGGCGGCGGCCACTGAACCCCAAAGAATAGCAACCAATTTTCCTCGCCGCCCCTCGTGGTCTGCTGCAAGCGGATCGTTCGACATTCTTCTCATTTTTTACCTCTTCTTTTTTATCTCTTTTTCAATGATTTCCTTTACAAATGCGGGGATTTCTTTATCAAATCGAATTGCTTGCGCTTTGAGCTTTTCATAGGTGGCGATTTCATCACCTTGCCAGAGCAGATCAATTCGACGAACGTGTTTCATGGCGATATGACTATAATTCTCTGGATATGCCCAGTAGCAGGAGACGCAAATCTTCCGATCTTTCAAAGAATTCCAATTTTCGCAATGTTCGCATGACCACGATTTCGCCCGGTTGGCAGAACTGCTCAACAACATGAAATTTTCTGGGACTAATTCTGGTTCTCCTCCGACTTCATAAGGAATCCGATGATCAATTTGTAGCTCTCGCTCATCCATGTCTTCTAAATAGATGAAACATTGACAGCCATATTGCTGAATCAATTGCTCTTTAAGCGTTTTTGATAAGCCTGTTCTTCCTGACAATTTCCTAAATCTGAGCTTCTTGGGATCACCAAATTTATATGCCGCGATTTTTCGCCCGTCGCGTCCTGTGACACGGAAGGTTTCAAGGGGAATACCATGCTCTCTCACATCGCGCGCCGCTCGTGGCGGGTGATTATAGCCATACTGCTCTTTGAGTTCTTCTGTTGTGACAAACCCATGTTGCAAAATATGGTCAATCACCGCTTTAGGGCGTTTAGCCGTGACCGATTGACAAAGAGCAAGAAATTCGTCAGGTAATTTCGGGATAGTGTTCATACGTCTCTAACAAAATGAATTGTTCTCCTCTTGGTTTGACATAGGCTGTCGGTGGATGAATATCTTGACGAAGAAGTGCTGGGGAAAGATAGAGCGATTCGATCGTAATCTCGTCTCGACCGAGTAATGTCGCTTGCGTTGAACGACCCGCTTCCAACTCAATTTTTTTCAATTGAAGGGATTGTGGGAGCGTTTCGCCATACGTTTTTTCGCCTTTTCTTCCATCATAACTGATCAGGAAAGCAATGTCTTTAGCATTTAGTTCAGCTAACGCATTGACAAACTCTGGAAAGACAATTCCGGCATAATAGCGTGAATCTCGATCTCCGCAGACGCCTTGATACGGGGGATCCATATACACCACGTCGTCATGGTCAATTTGATGGAATAACTGTTGATAGTCCAATGATGAAAAGGAACATTTGCCTTTTAATAATCGTGACATCCCGATAATATTCTTTCGCATCGTTTCAGGGCATGTCCCTTTTCGGCGTTTATCAGGACTTTGATTGAAAAGACCATCGGCATTATATCGGACAGAACCTTTGACACATCGAGCAAGTAAGTAGAGAAAATATTTCGGGTCGTGGGTACGATTAAATTGCTCACGAATTTGATAATAGTGTTCTATTGAATCGTGATGTTGTTCATACCAAATCTTTGTATAGGTATCAGCAATATCTTCAGGATACTCAACAATCAGTTGGAGCAATTCGATCAGGGGTTTATTCAGATCATTAATCCAAAATACCTGGGAAATATTCCGCGCAGCCGCAGCGATGCTAATTGCCGCTGTTCCGGCGAATGGCTCAACAAGTCGTTTCACCTTCTTTGGAAGATATGGAAGAATCAGAGGAGCTAAGTTCCGCTTACTCCCTTGATATTGAATAGGATGAGGAAGATTTTTCATATCGATATCATTCTATATTTAGTTTACTGTATTTAGTGATTATGTCAATTTCTTCATATATCATCTCCTGAAAAAGTCAACGAATTTTATCTATGTTTGCTATTTTTGTATAAACGACGTGGGGTATGAATGTCGAACGCCAGGCGTAACCGGCGCAAAAAGGCGGCGGCCACCGAACCCCAAAAAAAACAGCAACCCATTTTCTCCGCCGCCTTTTTGCGTCCGGTTCACGCCATCGTTAGGCGGAACCTCAACATTTATAACAAGTTATTCATACTTTTATACTAATAGCTCACATGGAACACGCAACCTTAGCTCACGCCATATCCCGTATTCTTCGCTTATTAGCGGCTTTATGTGTCGGTAATGAACACCGCGATAATAGACACGAAGGGCTGAACTCAGCGACGACAATCAGTTGTCAGATGGCGTCGTTCGTTCGCTGAGTCATTCTCTGTTTTCTGTGAACCGCTTTTTACGATTCTTTTGGATATCTGCAAGGGACAACAGAAGAATCGCAAGCGGAACAGAACCAAGCGTGAGACAGGTATGGAGATAACTAGATATAGGTACCTCGTGAAACTTCTGTATATCGTCCTTTCCACTTCACAAAGTATGTATCCTGTTCTTTCTTGCCAGATAGTGCCTCACCACGAAGTGCAACCGTTCCAACACCCCATACACCAAAGTTAAGAATGGTCATCACTAATACGATCCTCTTCACACGACTCGACCGGTTTCCGCCGAATCCGACGTTCATAAGTTTGCCGATGGCTTTCTGATGAATGACCCACAGAATAAACGCCAGCATCGGTATTGTGATTATTGACAACCACCAGTACTCAATAAAGATTTCCTTTATTTCCATATTTGACTCAATACCGCCTAACGCCCGCGCATAACGCGCCAAGAAAGGCGGGCGCTACCACACGTGATAGAACAGCAACCCAATGTTCTCGCCCGCCTTTCTTGGTCGCCGTTCATGCGCCTCGTTCGGCGTCTCCACTATGCGGCTTGCTTCAGGCCGGATTCCATCTGGCCGTTTTGCTGAAGCGCTAAGTCGTACAAAAATTCTGGGGCAAAATCAGCCTCATTTTCCCAGCACATGGTATTGAGTTTGACCGTGAACTGTTTAAAATACTCTGGCTGACGTAACGGTCGAAAAATGATGCGAGGATCATGAAAAACCGTATCATGTAAATCAACGGTCGCTTGATATCCATTATTAAATGTCAGGAACGCTTTATATGCGCCGAGATAGTTGGCTGAGACAACTTCAAGTAACATACCCTTTACTCCAATGGTGGTAATTTTTGAAATTCACCCGTCTCTCGCAATGAATTCCAATTCTGTAATAACTCGTCTTTATGGATCTCATACCATTCGAAGACCAGATGTAAGGCACGTTTCGGGAATTTGCCTTCGACAATGCCCGTCTGAATATCTACTGTCATATGATACCCGCCATACTTTGCATGAAAATGAGGGGGAGGGTGTTCATTAAAGTTCATAAAGATGATCACCCCTAAAAACCGGCTGATTTCAGGCATACTACGAACCTCGCATCATTGTGTAACGATTGGTATATAGGATCTTCTATGATTCACTCCACCGTTCTCTCACGTCGTGTATTTTGTCCATATTTTTCTGTGATGAATAACATCTTCCATTTCCGTACCGTTCTGTATTTTCTATACAACCTGGGATATTCATGCTTATACCGACTGATACACCCCGAACGCCCGCGTTTCACCGGCGCGAAACAACGGGCGCAACTGAACTATAAGTTTCAGCACCCAATTTTCCCGCCCGCTGTTTCGCGTCCGGTGCAAACGCCTTGTTCGGCATTTATTCCGATCCCCTCTGTTATTTTGTCCAGAGCAGATAACTATTTGGGATCGCCTGAGCATGATAAATATACTGTACGCCTATTTGCGCCTGATATGACGTGCTGCTTGATACGCCTATCGGGCTGCTTTGACCAAGCGTAATATTCGCTTTGTAACTCGTTGACGCCATACTCACGCTACCACCAGAATTCAGATTACTCCCCAACAGCTTATAATTTGTACTTGATTGCGCCCAAACAACCACAGACAGCAATATACACGTTAATACAATACCGATACCAATTCGTTGCATAGAAACCTCCCTGTGTAATTATTTCTATAGGGCGCGGAAGACCGCGCCCGTCCCATCATTGCCCCCAAAGCAATTCACCATTCACCGTAAAACTGTGCCCATTGTAATTCAACGTGACACCGGGCATGATGTGCAACGGTGCGCCGGAATTGACGTAGATATCACAACTGAGAGTGTACGTTCCGGCAGACAATGTGCCTGAAAGCGCACCACACAAATCATTACTCGGGTAGTGCAGCCATTCATAATATGGTTTTGATGACGAAAGATAGGTGTACGAAACGTCATGCTGATTCGATGAATGACAGGAAATCCTGACATCTGTGCCATTAACAGACGTCACCACTGTGGCATGAGCATCAGAATCAGAACACGAACCCGTATGATACACTAGCACATCACCAACTTGAATATCGGCTGGTGGTGCTTGATGATACCCACAAGTACGCGTCCAACCTTTTTGCACAAGGCAGTCCCCTAAATTCTTCGCTCCAATTTCTTCTCTGCCACAAGGATATCCACGACACGGCAATCCCCCGTTTAAATCGGAATGTCCACCGGCCAGGACGCTCTGCGAAGTAAAATTGGCGCAATCTCCCCCCTGACTGGGGTAGCCACAGCATTCGCTGCCCCAATATGACCAGGGGGTGCAACTGCTATAAGTGCCGCACGTGTGGTTGCATGAATTCCACCAAGTATTAGCATAATCATCTACTGCTTGCCGGTCATAGGCTTCTGTCGGCAATGTGCATACGATCCCAATCGTCAGTAGTATCAAGAATCGTATCAGATATTTATTGACAATCATATTGCCCCTCCTTTCGTTGCTGTTCTAACATGAAAAGCTGTTGTTTGACCGCGCTATCCTGTTCATGTTCGTAAATCTCTTGAATGGTCGTGCAAATCTGTTCCTGTAAGAGCGGATTTTCACGCGCCAAGCTGTTGAGCGTCGAGACAGCCCGAATTTTAGCTTGCCTGTCTGTAGATGTCCGCGCAATGCCCTCTATATCGCGTAACACATCAGCCTGCGCGGTGATTCCAAGTTGATATGCGCCCCACAATGCATTGAGTTTGACGGTATCATTCGGACTTTGAGTCCCCAGATGAATTAAGAGCGCTTGAGCGGTCTTTGTATTCATACGTTGAAGGGTAACAGGCATACTATCCCATATTACCGGATCAAGCGGCTGGTTCTTTGCAATAACGTCCTGGAGAATTGTTTCCCCGTGATTATCACCAAACCAGACCAACATCTCTGCCGCTTGAACTTTCACATTCCAGGAAGGATCGTCAGTTAATCGGCCTTGAATGGCTGTGATGATCTGGAGAATCTGTGAATCTGGCAACCCCGCTTGTGTGGCTAACGATGCAAAGCACGCAATATATGCCATGCGTACTTGCTCATCAGGTTCATTGGCGAACATCGTGAATAATTGTTCGGTGATTTTGTAAGCCATTTCGCCAGTGGCGAAACCTAATTCAAACAGCAGATGACGTCGGGCATTGGGATCGCTTTCGGTACGTAGCAAAGCAAAATAGTGTTCCATATGCGGTTGTTTCCATACCTGTTGTTGTGTCACCTGTTTTTGAACGGTCTCATCAGGTATCACTGGCACGACAAATGCTGTGGATTGTCCTTGTTCATCAAGCAATATTCGTACAGTTCCTATAAATGGCTTGGTTAGGGTATTGCTTTCAGAGGCACATACTGAACTTGCCACTAAAAAGAATACCATATTTATCAGACTCCAATACGATATATTTTTCATACTCTCCTCCTCCTTATCCTTTATTATTGTAACGTCACCAACACCAGGATTTTCCCACGATCCCCGTCAAATGCTTGTAACGCTTTACCGAGAATTGCGCCCTGACGTTTCTCAAAATCGGTTGCTTTCATGGCATAGCCCGGCGTATTAGACGTTGTGAGGAGATCGCCAATGTGAATTGTGCCGTTTTCGGTGCTGACATTACAGAGGACACGCCCGACCAATGCAATCGGTTTGTTGGAACTGCCATCGCTGCGGCTGCCAGCCACATACCCGGCCTGCGTGGTGCTAGAGACAATCCCGGCCACGGCCGTATCATACGCGGTGCTAGATTTGGTGACGTGCAACGGATTCAACGGGTCAATCACCACCACGTCGCCGAGTTCCAGGGTGGCGATGTCGGTCATATCAAAGGGTTCAGCAAGATCGGCGCCACCACTAACATAAAGAGTTCCGTTGACGTGCAACGTATAAAGAGGATTGGTTACACCAATACCGACATTCCCTCCTGCTTCAATAACAAATCTTGGAGAACTCCCATCTTCACTAATATGGAAATGTGCTCCGTATGCTTCCAGATCCCATTGGGCAACCGTGGTTTCCAGGCGCATTTCTGTCACACTTCCACCATTAAGATGCAACTCAGTTAGAGGATTGCTTGTACCAATACCAACGTGATTAGTCACAGTAAGGTTATTCACTAAACCTACATTCCCATCATTATCAACATATACGGCGTCTACAGGGCTGCCATCTGCGGCATCAAGTGAGAACCCATCGCCGCTGCCTGAAGTTCCTGTAGCTGTAAAGGATTTCCAGGCTGTTCCTGTGTATCCTTCAAAATCTCCATTACGATACCGAATTGTTCCGGCATTGAAGGTTGTGGTATCAGCAACTTTAACTCCACCATTCACATCAAGCTTCTCAACAGGGGTTTTCGTATTCACTCCAACCGCACTATCTTTGACCAATAATTCCGGAATAGTATCCGTTTGATTATTCATGAAACCAACCATAAATGAATTGGAGACATCATTGTTCAACCTTGCTAATGGATCACCTTTACCGATCACTGTTGTATAATCGGCACTGGCTTCTGTATTCCATCCCATAGCCGTCGAGACAGCTCCGCTTGCGATAGTGAAATTGCCCATGGCGGTGGAACGAGCTCCGCTTGCGGAAGTCTCATATCCCATTGCGGTGGCAGTTTCACCTGTGGCGTAACTGTACAACCCGAATGCTGTGGCATAATTTCCGCTTGCAACGGTATCAGCGCCCATGGCGACAGCATTGTTTCCAGTCGCCTCTGTACTCCAGCCAAAGGCCATTGCGTAATTTTTATTCGCCAGGGTTTCGTATCCCATACCTATAGAATAATTACCAATGTTTGCGTCATTCCATTCGGAACTACTGGCATGTCCAATCCGGAAAGCCCCTTTTCTGGGATACCAAAAGAATCGCTCTCCGGCCCCTGTGGTAGTCAATGTACGTCCATTGTTAAATGTCCCTTTCGCCATAATCCCACCATCATTCTCAAGACTTAATTTAAACTCAGGGTTTGTGGTGCCGATACCAATACTACTATTCTTTACTGTGATCGTATTCAAAATAATCAGATCATATACCCCTGGCGTTAGTTCGACGCGCGGCGACATTTCAGCATCCACGCCCACTTTCACCCCAAGCCATAATGCTTTGGTTTCAGTCAATTCCGTATCCATCGGGTTTACCTGCCCCAACTGCACATTGTAAATACCATTTGTAACTGTAACAGACTGCGTTTCCGTCCAGAGCGCCGTACCGCCACTGACGACATCGTAGATTGAAAAGACCATGCTGACACTCGCGGTAATCGGATTCCCGGCGGCATCCGTGAGCTTCCCCTGAAAATTCACTTTCTGCGGTGCAGCAAACGCGTTCCCACACAGCACAACCATCAACACGACCATTTTGAATCCTACATATCTCTTCATACCATCCTCCTTAGTACAACGATTGTTATTATTTAATATACACGTTATCCCAACCATCGCTTTCGCGACACAACAAGCCGAACGCCCCGCTTCAGGCGACCAAAAGGCCGGGCGCAACCCAACTTGACAGCATACCGATCAATTTTCCCGCCCGGCCTTTTGGGTCGCCTGCAAGCGGATCGTTAGAACATCTTTAGTGATTTATGTACTGTAGCCCTTAATATAGAAATTAAAACATATCTGGAAAATAATCTTCAGGGGCATCACTTGGAACAAAGAAAATCCCGAAGAATCCTAAAATTGGAACAATAAGAGCTCCTAATAAAACAAGGAAAACCTTAACTGGTACGAAGAAAAATATAATCCCATATACAATTGCCCAAATAAGAATCGGAATTATAATCTTTTTGTTTGCCTTCTTCTTAAATTCATGATACTTGGGAGTAAGAGTTCCTCCTTTTTGTTTAACCTCTATTCTCGCTTTTTTTAAAACTTTCTTAATTTCGATTCCCTCTCTAACCATCTTTCCTGATGTTCCAATAAGGTATAGAATACCAATAATAACAAGTACGGCTATAATTCCTCCTATCCAGCCAAATACAGAACTGAAGATTCCTTTTTCCCTTATAGCTGCCCACTTATTTTTGAAATTTGCTAACATGGAAACATTTTCTTGAAAACTGTCGAAGATAGGAATAGCTTGACTAAATTCGTTGGTTGCAGAATAAGCGAGCATAATATATCCATATGTTCCTGAAGTCGTAAAACGAGCCAATCCATACAAACCAGTCCTCCCAGGTTTATATCTCTTCTCAACTTCAATTACATCAAGGAATATCTCTCCTATCAATCCAATCTTCCATTTTTTAAAAAGTGCTTTTGTAAACTGATTTTTCTCATATACCTCGCCAAGATGTTCAAAGAGTTTATGGTCTTGCTCCTCAAGTTTTTGAAGATCAATATCGTCGCCTACTCGTATTGAATAAATCGCCACTTGTAGTTTTTTGTCTGGAGGTGTTGCCGATAATCGCCATAAAGAATTACTTTCCTTCGCTTGTTCAAATTCCCAATTTTTAGGTATACGAAGACTAAAATGATATTCTTCATCCTCTATAAATATAGAATCTTGCTCAACTTTAGTCGAGGCATTAATCGACGTTTGCCAAAAACACCAAAATAAACTAATTATTAACATTGCGATCATTACAATACGTCTCATCTTTATCTCCAATAGTTGTCTGTCCCTACAATGGTACACAGCTTGAATTGTCGTGTCTCTCGAACGAGTATCGTTGTAGGGGTATTTCGTTCTTGTTTTCTACCAACTCAATCAAATGGAGTTCCTTCTTTCCCTCGTATAGCTTGAATAATTCCGATAATCAGACCAACGATAGCACCAATCCCTGCTAGCAATAAGCCTAGTTGAAAATTTGCAACAATTGATGCCCAAATTCCTTTAGGGGAATTTATACCGACAAAGCTCAAAACAAGGATTGGTAAAAAGAATCCGCCACCAAATGTCCAACCTGCAATGATCTGAAGTTTTCCTCTTTTTTTATCGTTTTCCATGTGTTTTAACTCCTTTCATTTTAAAGATTACGGTAGATGTGCAATAGAGAGGATTGCTCTTTCATCTCGCCTGATGTTCTAACAACTTATTGTCACAACGAAGTCTGGATAATATTTTCTCATATTTCTTTACCCGGAAAGGGTTGTCAAGCAATTTCTGAGAAAATGACATGTTATCTTGACAACGTTTGTATAATTTTTTATATGGACATATTTAGAAATAAAAGACGAATATAAAAATAATTAAAGGAGGTTTTTTATGGATGTTAAGCCTAAACTCTTTGAACAAGTTCGAGACCGTTTACGGGTGCTCCACAGGTCCTACCATACGGAGCGGCAATATCTGATCTGGATTCGAGCATACATCGTGTTCTGTAACCAACATGAGCCGGATAAAGCCAAATGGCGGCATCCGAAGGACTGTGGACGGCATGAGCTTGAAGCGTTCTTGACGCATCTGGCGGTTGACCAACATGTATCAGCTTCTACCCAAAATCAAGCCCTGTGCGCGCTGGTTTTCCTCTACCGTGAAGTTCTCCAACAGCCTTTTGACCACCTGAATGCAATTCGGGCCAAAAAACCTGTTACGATGCCAGCCGTGTTTTCACGAGAAGAAGCGGTGGCGGTGATTGAACTCATTGACACTGATATGATGCAAACGATGGCGAAATTGCTGTATGGCTCCGGACTCCGGTTGATGGAATGCGTCCGGCTGCGGATCAAAGATGTGGATTTCCAACGCAAACAATTACTGGTGCGCAATGGCAAAGGCAGCAAGGATCGCTATACTATTCTGCTCGATAATGCAATCGAACCGTTACAGCGCCAAATTGCATACTCTACAGCCCTGCACGAGCAGGATATATTGCCCAGGGACATGGAACGGTCTATCTGCCGTATGCGCTGGCGGAAAAATATCCCAATGCCGCAACAGATGTGCGCTGGTTCTGGGTATTTCCATCCAGAAATCTGTCAGTTGATCCCCGTTCAGGCGTCAAACAACGGCATCATATCAGCCCCACTGCCTTGCAAAAGGCCGTGAGAAAAGCTATTCGCAAAGCCGGCGTTCCGAAACATGCCTTATGCCATACGTTCCGACATTCCTTTGCAACGCATCTGCTGGAATCCGGTAAATTTCAACTGCAAGAAGTTCAGGAACTCCTCGGACATCAGGATATTCAGACCACCCAACGCTATCTGCACGTGATGCAGAAGAAGGCGAATCCGTTAAACTGGTAACTGCGATGGTCAAAGGGGCGACTCGTTTTGAACGAGCTTTTTCGCGTGCGCGGCGTATCTCGCCATTCTGCCCGGATAATCGGGCTGAGAAGGTGCAGTATCTGCCTATTTGCTGCCAGCCCAGCGTTTCAGGCCGTCCCAGGTCCAGGTTACACCTGCGCCAAAGCCCCAATCCTCGCTATTTTCCAGCAGGCCGATGCGTCCGGAAAGCTTCCAGATTTGTTGATTCTTTCGAATAGAGAGATGGAACAGCGCGGAACGGCGTTCATTATCGTTGGTCCCTAATGTTTGTCCGGCAATTTCAGCGGTCGTCGTCACCCGGGCATTCCAGGGGAAAGAACAGGCGAAGGCGTAAGAGAGGAGATCATCCTGGCTGGCATGCTCAAAGGGATTGCCTAAAATTAAGAGTCCAACATTCGCGGTTGTGGTGATGAAAGCAATACGTTTGGCGAAAAGAGCGGAAAACGCGAAATCCGTTTCATCGGTGCCCACGCGATAGTCATTGCTGGCATTCGGCAGCTTGACGCCCACTTTCATGCCGATTCCAGGCAACCATTGACGCTCTTGCCAGAATTCGATCTTGGTAGAGAGATCCAGATCGCCGCTTTTCCACATTTCTCGAATCCGAAACACCTCCTCTTCGACAAAGAGCTGTTCATAGGAAAGTTGAAATTCACTGCGTTTTCCCAGGCCAATGCGAAGACCCAATGTAGGCAGACTGAGCACATCGCGCCCGGAATCTTTTGAAAACGCTGAAAATGGAAAATTGGTATGACTGAGGTACTGAAGTCCGAAATCAAATTGGATGATTCCGGACTGGAGAACGGTTGGAGCCTCTGCCTGCAATGGCAGCCGATTCCAGGCATCTACTCCGGAAGAAACACAACACAGCGCAAATATGAAGAACACATAACAAATCCGTAGGTTGCTCAAAGCGAAAGTGTTTTCGTGTTTTCGTGTTTTCGTGTTTGCATCGTCGCAACCCAAACACTCAAACACCCAAACACTTAAACATTCAAACATCGAAACTATTGCTGACTTTTTTGCGCCTGTTCATCGCGTAACACAGCCTTGCGGCTGAGTTTAATTTTCCCGCGGTTATCAATCCCGATCACTTTGACCAGGATTTCATCCCCTTCTGCTAATTCATCGGTCACTTTCTTGACCCGATGTTCAGCAATTTCCGAAATGTGCAAGAGGCCATCAGTCCCTGGTAAAATTTCGACAAACGCGCCAAAATCAAGAATATTTTTCACCTTCCCCAGATAGATTTTGCCATCTTCGACTTCTGCAACGAGGTCTTCAACCATTTTGATGGCTTTACGGGCTGATTCCTGATCCGAAGAGGCAATACGCACGGTGCCGTCATCATCAATATCAATCTTGACGCCTGTTTCCTCGACAATCCCGCGAATCACCTTTCCCCCGGGGCCGATGACTGTGCGAATCTTCTCTTTATCAATCTGCATGGTAAAAATCCGGGGCGCATGAGGCGATAATTCAGTTCGAGGGCTGTTGAGCGCGTCCTGAATTTTCTTCAGAATAAACAGCCGACCCTCACGAGCTTGATCCAACGCTTTGGCAAAGGTTTCATGGGTAATGCCGCTGATTTTCAGATCCATCTGAATGGCGGTGATGCCCACTTCGGTGCCGGTCACCTTTAAATCCATGTCTCCGAGATGATCTTCCACTCCGGCAATATCAGACAGAATCGCGGTTTTTCCCCTTTCCGAGATTAAACCCATGGCAATGCCAGCCACCGGGCGGCGAATCGGCACACCAGCATCCATCAGCGATAACGTTGCACCGCACACACTTGCCATTGATGACGACCCGTTTGATTCCAAAATATCCGATACCACGCGAATGGTATAGGGGAATGTCTCCGCATCCGGAATCACTTGCGCTAAAGAGCGTTCAGCCAAAAAGCCATGCCCGATTTCACGTCGTCCGGGGCCGCGCAGCATTTTGGTTTCCCCCACAGAGAACGGCGGGAAGTTATAGTGCAGCATAAAACGTTTGGTGGTTTCCCCTTCAAGATTATCCAGACGTTGTTCATCAATAGACGTGCCTAATGTCGTCACAACTAAGGCTTGCGTTTCTCCGCGCGTAAAGACCGCCGAGCCATGCGTGCGTGGCAGCAGGCCAACCTGACATGTAATCGGGCGAATCTCGGTTAATCCCCGGCCATCAAGCCGTTTCCCTTTTTCCAGGATAGTGTTGCGCAAAATATCCTTCTCTGTATCATGGATGACTTCAGCAATGGTTTTCGACATGTTTTCAAGGTCTTCTTTCTCGTCAGACACAGAAAATTCTTCCAACGCATCTTCGAAAATTTGATCCATGCTTTCCTGATACAGTTCTTTATTGATGCTCTCCCCTTGTTCATACAGATAATGATGAATGCGATCTCTGGCAAAGCTGCTGATTTTCGTATTCAATCCTTCATCTTTGATTTCAAGAGAGACTTCCTGTTTCTTGATCCCAAGGCGTTGTTGGAGTTCCTGCTGCATTGAGACGAGTTTCTGAATGTGCTGATGCCCAAAGGCCACAGCCTCAGTCAAGATCTGTTCCGACGCTTCCCTGGCTTCGCCTTCAATCATGACGACCGCATCATGAGTACCGGACATTACGATATTTAATTCGCTCTCCTCGAGCTGCGCGTAAGATGGATTAATCACAAATTCTCCATTCACGCGCCCAACGCGCACGGCCCCAATCGGTTCTAAAAACGGAATATCCGAAATGGTTAAGGCGGCCGAGGCCCCAATCATCCCCAAAATATCCGGGCTGTTCACCATGTCAACCGACAACACGGTGACAATAATCTGAACTTCATTGGTGTATCCCTCGGGAAACAGCGGACGGATCGGACGGTCAATGAGCCGGGCGGTCAAGACTTCATGATCGCCTGGTTTCCCTTCACGTTTAATAAATCCGCCCGGAATCTTTCCGGCCGCATACGCTTTTTCTCGATATTCCACCATCAGCGGGAAAAAATCGATCGATCGCGGAGCTTGCTTCGCCGCGACCGCTGTCACTAGCACCACGGTATCTTCACAGCGCACTAAAACTGCCCCATTCGCTTGTTTGGCAAGACTTCCGGTTTCCAGAGTCAATTGTTTGCCGCCAATTTCAACACTAACTGTTTCTACACTTCGCTTCATACTTCTACCTTGTTCATTCTGATACGAGCGGGAATATTGCCAATACAACTATTAAGGCCCGTATCCTTGAATGACGCCTAAAATTGCAGAAACCAGGCGATACACCTGGTTTCTTTTTTCATCTCGATTAAACTTCTTATTTGCGAAGGCCTAATTCATTGATAAGTTTTTGATAACGCTCGACATTTTTGCTCTTCAAATACTCAAGCAGACGACGGCGTTTTCCAACCATTTTGAGTAAACCTCGGCGAGAATGGTGATCTTTCTTATGGATTTTAAAATGTTCGGTTAACTGATTGATTCGTTCTGTTAAAAGGGCAATTTGAACTTCAGGAGACCCGGTATCATGTTCATGGATACGATGATGTTCTATAATGCCGTGTTTCTGATCCTTCGTGACGGACATGCAAATATCCTCCCTCTTGTGCTCTGATAACAGTCAACAGGCCGCCTCCAGACGCCATGCACCGTAGTCAGAGATTCACATACTACCAATATTCAACAAGTTATCGAGATACCAGACTTCAGCATACCTAAAATTGTAAAGAAAAAAATCACAGATTTCAGAGTTTTCTTTCGAGCACTTCCCGACATTCCCTATATTTACAGGCAAACTCAAAGGCATTTGCAAACACCCTGATGGGCTGTAATTGCATCTGTTTTTTCCCTTCAAGGTTCTCCTCGATCACTCTGGCCAAAGCGATCAATTCAGCATTCAGATGCTGCACGCGAACAATCTGGTTCTGCCCCTCGATTGGCTCAAACAAGGCAGCATACGTCTCCGGAACTGCCACGCGCCCTCCGTGTGCAAGCCTGCAAGATGCCGTTTCATCAAGTTCAATGGCCGGCAAAAAGGATAATGCCTGATTTATTGGGATCAGACACCTTTCCCGGTCGTTAAGTTGAGTCAATTGCGCAAGTTGGTCAAGAGAAAATGCATCTTGCACAGAAAAATGTCCGATTCTGGTGCGCGTCAATGCAGTCAAATGAGCGCCGCATCCCAGCACTGCCCCTATATCGTGCGCTAACGTGCGAATATAGGTCCCTTTGGAACACACCACCCGAAAACGAAGAAAGGGCAACGCCTGCTCCAGGATCTCAAGCTCATAGATCATGACTTTCTGAGCAGCGCGTTCAACAATATTACCGGCCCGGGCAAGCTCATACAAGTGCTGCCCTTCCAGCCGTTTGGCCGAATACATCGGCGGAATTTGGGAAATTTCCCCGGAAAAGCGAGCAAAGATCGTTGAGATGCTCTCTTGCGCCATCAAAGGAATCTCGCGGCATTCCTTCACTCTTCCCGTGTAATCCTGGGTATCTGTCGTTTCCCCGAGCTTCATTTCCGCCACATATTCTTTGGGGTGCTCAACAAGTAACCGAACAATTTTGGTCGCTTCCCCCAGACAGACAAGCAGCAATCCGGTCGCAAAGGGATCAAGCGTTCCGGCATGACCCACTTTCCGGATCTGAAATATTTTTCGCACCTGCCGCCCCACATCATGTGAGGTGATACCCGCAGGTTTATTGACTAAAAGAACTCCTTGCATCACGATGTTTCTTCTTTGAATCCGTCCATCAGATACCTTCATCTGGTTTAGCAGCATTCCAGACGCAATAATTTCTTTCAGAAGGATTTGTCAAGTAATAGTCAAGCAAGAACATCTTCTGAGAAAGAAAATCTATGAATAGCTTGACGGAATTCTCTGCTCTCGTCACAATCGTTCAATTTTAACACAAGGGTTTCCAGGAAGGAAAACAAACATTTTCATCCATGCGGTGTCTATAGGATCACATTTCTGGATACACATTCAAGAATTCATTGCAATACCAGTTTCTCCTATACCGACAGATACCAACAGGAATCATAAAGGAAAGACGTTATGAAAGTGATACTCATTTCGCCAGACTTGCAAACCACTTACTTTAAATTTACTCCCAAAGAAGTCAAATCGTTCTGGTTTGCGAAACTGACGCTGCCGCACTTAGCGGCCCTCACGCCGGAAGATATCGAGGTGAAACTCGTTGATGAAGCAGTTGAGCCGATCAATTTTGATGAGCCTGCTGATTTAGTTGGAATTACCGTCAATACCTATCTTGCTCCACGGGCGTATGAGATTTCAGCGGAATTTCGGAAACGAGGCGTGCCGGTGGTGCTTGGGGGCGTCCATCCTTCATTATATCCAGAAGAAGCCATGCGTCATGCCGACGCCATTGCCATTGGAGAGGGGGAAAATATCTGGCCTCTTATCCTCAGAGATGCAGAAAAAGGGCGATTACAACCAATCTATCGCGTGAAAGAGTATCCGACCCTCGCTGGCCTTCCGCTTCCTCGCCGCGATTTGCTCAAACAGGATGCGTATTTGACCACGAATACGGTTCAAACCACGCGGGGCTGCCCGTTTAATTGCGATTTTTGTTCGGTGACGGACTTTTTTGGACATACCTATCGCTGTCGTCCATTGCCAGAGGTGCTTGCGGAAATTGAAACCCTGAATCTGAACCGCCCGCTGGTGTTTGTGGATGACAATATCATCGGACGTCCTGATTATGCTTTGCAATTGTTTACTGCCATTAAAGAATTTCATGTGCGTTGGGGCAGTCAGTGCAGCATTAACCTGGCCAATCAGCCGAAGGTCATGAAAGCCGCCAGAGAAAGCGGCTGCGTCGCCATGTTTATCGGCATTGAATCAATTTCGCAGCAGAATCTTGACGATGTGCACAAAGGCGTGAATCACGCCAGTAAATATGCCGAAGCTATCCAACGCATTCATGATCACGGCATTGCGATTAATGCCGGTATGATTTTAGGCATGGATCATGACGACGAAAGCGTCTTTGAGCGCACGTTGGAATTTTTAGAAAAAAATAGAATTGAATATGCCACTTTTCACATTCTGACCCCGGTGCCAGGAACGATCCTGTATGAACGCATGGAACGGGAAGGGCGCATTATTGACCGTGATTGGTCGAAATATAACGGCGGCTATACCGTGTTCAAACCCAAACTCATGTCGCCCGAAGCCCTGGAAGAAGGCTATTATTGGACCTATCAGCAATTTTATTCCCTGCGTTCAATCTGGAAACGGATTGCGGAGCCAGGAGTTGAAATGTTTTATAAACTCGCGCTCAATCTGGCCTATAAACGCATGATTCACCGTTTTCCCAAAGGTGAACTTCCGGAAATCGCAAAACTGCTGAAAACGCTGAATGGGGATGTTCATGCCATCCCTTCTGTCAATCGCCAGGGATTGATCCCCAGAACCATTGAAGTTACCCAGCAAACTATGCGCAGCATGGGTCAGAAAGTGGATCATTTTCTGACCATCAGAGTGCGCCAGCACCATGCGCTTCAGGCCCTGCTTGTGGATTTAACCGGCGTGTTAACCGGCATTTCAGCCCGGCGGCTGCGGGAACGCATCACCTATGCCCTGGAACAGAAAAAATGGGACATCATTGTGAATTTTGAACATGTGCAATTTGCGACTCTCCGCGGACTGAAAAGCTTTCTGCCGCCATACAACCGGCGTACAGATGTGACGATTACATGCTCGCACCTCCCGTCACACTTCCGCCAATATATTGAACGATTTCATCAAGGGATTCAATTCATCGAAGCCGAAGAAGAATAGGAGCACATTTGCCTGGAGTGCCCGGAGTGCAAAAGCTCTGCTTGTGCAGCGAAAGCAGAGCTTTCGCACTCCGGAATGCGAATAATACGGCAGCATCTATTCTTGCAACGCATCCAGCATCTTTTGCGTCCGTTCTTTATTATTCAACGCCTGCGGATGATTCGGATCCAGTGCGAGGATCGCATTCCATTCGCGCATAGCCTCTTGAAGTTGTTCTCTCCTGAAATATTCGGTGCCCTGCTTCAAATGCTGCTGAATCAATTCTTCACGCCGGGCCATTGCCTTTTTCAGGTATTGAGCCGCCTCCGCATTCTTCGGATCATTTTTTTTCGCTTTTTCAAAAGAGGCGATCGCCTTATTAACCTGATCGGCTTCCAATTCCTTTACCCCCTGACTGATAATTTTTGAAACATCCGGAGGTTTCGGTTTTGGGGTCTGCTGCGATGATGTGGGTTTAGGCCTGGGCTTTGATTTTTCCGGCTTGTTCAAACTGCAACTCACCGCCAGCGCGAGCATAATCAGAATGAGTATAAAATACGCTGTGTGCCGGGAGAATTTTTTCATACACGAATTCCTCCTTTTGGTAGAAATATAACGGATGAAAGAGAGAAAAAACGAATAATACCACCTTATATTCAATAGAGTGTCATGTCAAGAAATGAAAACATTCTCGCACTTCGTAAGTATCTGAGCAACGAGTTCGTAGTTCTGCCTTCAAGCAGAAGAACTCATTCGTCTCTCCGTGACAAAGAACCTTCGCTTGATGCGTACGGGGTGAGGAGGTATAAGCTACGAAAACGATCGAATATCAAAAAAATGGAAGGATAACATCTTTTATAAAGAGAAATGACAGGATCTGGCAAGTTTTGTCAAGAGTGTATTGGCGGGTTTGACGAGAATCTAATTTTACATTAGCCGTATCGCAGAAAATTCCATTGACAAAACTGTAATTTTCTGAAATTCTTATCCAGAGATAACAATACTTCGGACAGTTTTTTGAAAATGCCCACATAACGGGTTGTTTCGGGAATGAGCGGAGCAATGTCCCGAAACCTGAACATGCCCTCTGTTTCGGGAATTTCGAAGACTCATTCCCGAAACAACTGAATTCCTATCCAAAGATAAGGGATATTATCGGAAATAAGGTTCGTAATGAACGCTTCAGCGTTTTTTAAATCTTTTCAGAAACGCTGAAGCGTTTACTACGAGCCGATAGTATGAATTTTTAGCGGCGTTGTTTCTGATCCTCCAACGCTATTACCTGTAAGGTCTGATGGGCGGCGCAGTCAAAGGATAGTTATACCATGAAGGAGTCTTTATGAGGAAACCATTACTTCAACAACCATATTTCAAACCCTTCCCGTTAGGGAACATTAAGCCGCTTGGCTGGTTAAAAAATCAATTACGCATCCAGGCCAATGGCCTGAGCGGACACCTGGATGAATTCTGGCCGGATGTCAAAGACAGTGCGTGGTTCGGCGGTAATGCTGAAGGCTGGGAACGTGCGCCTTACTGGCTGGATGGCGTGATCCCGCTCTCATATTTGCTGGGTGATCCTGCCCTCAAAGCGAAAGTACAACGCTATGTCGAATATATCATGGATCATCAACAGGAAGACGGGTGGTTGGGACCGCGAACTGAGAATGACAAGCGTCATGACATCTGGTCCTTGTTTCTGGCGTTGAAAGTGCTGCTCCAATATTACGAAGTCACGCACGATTCCCGCGTAATCACCGCAATGGAGAAATCGTTGCGCGGGATTGACCGGCACATTGATGCTGCGCCGCTGTTCAACTGGGCGCAATTTCGCTGGTTTGAAGCACTTATTCCGCTTTATTGGCTGTATGAGCGCACTGGAGAGGAGTGGTTACTGCAATTGGCTATCAAACTCCACGCTCAGGGATTCAATTGGAGTGCGTTTTTTGAACACTGGCCGATGACCGCGCCAACCGAAATGAAGCGGTGGAATTATATGAGTCATGTGGTGAACAATGCCATGGCGCTCAAGGCTCATGGGTTGTGGCAGCGACAGAGCGGAAGAGAGGCGGATCGGGCGGCGGTGTATAACATGCTCGCCCAACTCGACCGCTATCACGGGATGGTTACAGGTATCTTTAGCGGCGACGAGTGTCTGGCCGGAGACAGCCCGATTCAGGGCACCGAACTCTGCGCTGTAGTCGAATACATGTACTCGCTCGAAATTCTGTTGTCCCTCTTTGGCGACCCTGCCTTTGGCGACCGCCTGGAAAAAATCGCGTTTAATGCCCTGCCAGCCACATTTTCACCGGATATGTGGACGCATCAGTATGTGCAGCAGGCCAACCAGATCGAGTGCAGTATCAAAGAACACCGCCCCTGGAACACCAATACTCCAGATGCCAACATTTTCGGACTTGAACCGCACTATGGCTGCTGCACCGCCAATTTGAGCCAGGGATGGCCGAAATTTGCCGCACATTTGTGGATGCAGACCGCGGATCAGGGATTAGCAGCAGTCGCCTACGCGCCTAATGTGGTCGCCGCTGCCATTCACGGCACTCGGGTAGAGGTCAGGACAGAAACGGATTATCCCTTCCGTGAAACGCTGAAACTCAGCGTCAATACTGACGCACCCGTGCGTTTCCCCTTGCTGTTAAGGATTCCCCAATGGGCTGCGGGCGCGACAATCTCTCTGGACAACGGTGAGGTGATTCTGCCTCAAATCGGCGATTTTCACCGGCTGGAACGAGAATGGAAACGCGGTATAACAGAAATTACGATAAAATTTCCCATGCAGCCGCAATTGATCCGTCGCCCCCGAAGAACGGTTGCTATTGAACGCGGCCCCTTGGTCTATAGTTTGAAAATCGAGGAAGAGTGGAAACGAGTGAACACAGACAAACCGCATCGGGAATTGCCGCATGCCGACTATGAAATCTATGCGACCACGTCGTGGAATTATGGACTGGAAGTGACTGAGGATACGCTTGAGCAATCGCTCGTTTTTACAGAACAGCCGCTCAGTGAATGCCCGTTTTCTCCGGCAGGTGCATCAGTTGTGTGCAAGGTCAAGGGTCGAAAAATTTCTGAGTGGCAGAACGAGCATGGCTCGGCAGGCCCGCTGCCTGAACGTCTTATGGCATCCTCAGAACCTGAAGAGGAATTGACCTTAATTCCTTATGGCTGCACGAATCTGCGTCTGACGGAATTTCCGGTTCTCAGGAGAGCATCGCACTCCTGGCGATCAATCGCCAGTCTCAAAGCTGAAGCACGCTGAAGCGCCCTGCGGAATTGATGAGCGGGCTTCAACCTGCTTCACCTTTGAGACCGGCCATTTATGGCTGGGTTGGCTTTTTCCTACGAGGCAATCACGCCATCCAAGTCCCACAAATCTTCCCAGCCTTTCGCGTGTTCCCATAGAAACACGACGCCCTTAATCAGCCTGCAATTCTTGTCAATGCCTGCAATGGCCTGCATCTCGTCATCTGTCAGAGGATCTTGTACAACAGCTTGCAAGTTACTGAGATATTGCGCACGATAGGCAGAAAAGGGAATCGGCACCTGCCCGCGCTGGACAGCCCACTTGATACAAACCACGGCCGGATGCACGTTCAGGCGTCTGGCAATATTGACGATGACGGGATCTTCAATAACCACCGTATCGGTTTCGGTCTTGTCGCGCTTCGGGCGTTCGGGCGAGCCAATCGGCGCATAGCCAATCGGTACAATGTCATTTTTGATCAGAAAGTCAAAAAACTCCGGCTGTTGAAAGTGCGGATGCAGTTCCATCTCATTACAGGCGGGTTTAATGACGGCATCGCGCAGTAAAAGCTCCAGTTTAGGGATCGTCATATTCGACGTGCCGATATGTTTGACCAATCCTGCTTTGACCAACCGCTCCATCTGTCGCCAGGTCTTCATATAGCGCTCGTGAATATAGGGCACTGCGTGAGGGTCGCGGGCATGGGCGCTCGCGCCCGGGGCATGATTATTCGGAAAAGGCCAGTGGATCAGATACAGATCCAGGTAATCCAATTGAAGATGTTTTAAAGTCTGAGCGCAGGCCAGCAAGACATCGCCTTCATCATGCATCGTATTCCAGAGTTTGGACGTAATCCACAGGTCTTCACGCGCTACTCCGGCCGCCATTGCCGCTTGCAGGGCCGGGCCAATCAGGTGCTCGTTGCCATAAGCTGCGGCGCAGTCAATATGGCGATAGCCCAGCGCAATAGCGTCCTTGACAGCTTCCGCCACCTCTTCGCCGGAATAGCGATCCGAACCAAACGTTCCCAGTCCGATGCCTGGAATTTCAGCGCCGGTATAAACGGTTTTATAAGGCACTTGCTGAGGGTTGACCCCTGAGATAGTTGTTTGTGCTTTCATTGCGATGTTCTCCTCTGAAACTACCAGGATGACTCATAAGCAAGGATTTGTTATCCCTGGTTATGTGAAATCCATGTAGTTTCATTGTGCCGGGTGAGCGTAAGTTCATGCCAACCCCGGCATCCGCCCAGGGCTTGTCAGAAATGGCGTCTCGACTTCGTTCGACGTGCGATGTTCCGGTCATCGAGCGAAGTCGAGATGATGAAAAGATGGAGAACTGAACAGCCCTGGGCATCCGCCAGTCATAACTTGACAGAAAGTCACTCCTGAGAGGGCTTACGTTTATCTTTGATATACATAACCGAATTATTGCGCATGTCAATCAGAAACAGTTCACTGACGCGAATCAGGTCGCTTAATTTTTTGTAGCCGTAATTCACCGGCGAAAACGAGGTATTATTGGAAATATATTGCCCGATGCGGCCAAGATGCGACCAGCCATCCTCCTCGGCGGTTTGTTCGGCGGCGTTGCGCAGCAAATTGACCAGCTTCGCATCGCCGCGCAATTCGTTGCGCGATTTCTTCATGTCTTTACGGACTTCCGGAATTTTTTCCGGCTCATCCTCGGTCACTTCCAGATTTTCCGTATAGATAAACTGCGAACAGGCGTTCACAAAGGGCGGCGGCGTTTTCTTTTCACCAAAGCCATACACTTTCAGGCCATTGGTGAGAATGCGCATCACCAGAGGCGTGAAATCGCTGTCGCTAGTCATCAGGGCAAAGGCGTCTAATTGCTGAGTGTAGAGCAGATCTATGGCGTCAATAATCATGGCCGCATCTGTAGCGTTTTTGCCGGACGTATAGGCAAATTGCTGGATCGGCTGAATCGCGAAGGGGTGTAATTGTTCTTCCCAGCCTTTTAAGTGCGAACTCTTCCAGTTGCCATACGCGCGGCGGATATTGGTGACGCCGTATTTGGCCAGTTCGTTCAACACGCCTTCAATCGCGTGGTAGTTGGCGTTATCACAGTCAATCAGTAACGCAATCTTCCGTTCTTGTTCCATGTAGAAAGTCCTTTCTCAGGTAATAGTTAAAAATGTTGAGATGATCGGGATTCTCTAAACAGTTCCCACGCTTGCCGGGCGGTAATTCGCCGCCTGCTACGCTCACCTGTACCAAAGCTAAACTATTCGTTTTTTGCGGCATGTCAAGTGAAAAAAGACTATGAGCAATCATAAGCAACGAAATTTTTGAGCAAAAACCATACCCTATTATAGCATTATTCATCAGCATTGAACTTGGTGGAGTCCATCTTCAAGGCGGCCTCCACCTCAGCAGGTGTCAATACCAGTGAATAATCCATGCCATTTCCGGCGCACCTGTTCATCAGCGAGAACGCCTGCACTCTCTTGAAGTAACAGTATTGGAGGAGCTCAGGCGTGTTCGTCACTTCGTCCAGAGCAGGTATCGAGCGGCATCGACAAATGCCTTAATGCAGACGTTGGTATTGGCAAAATCAGGGTTAGCCGTCAGGTCTGTCCAGGATGCGCCATCTGGAGACATGTAACTTTCGCCGGCATGCGCGGTCGCTGCTGAAGCATCCCCGACCGGAAATTCCAGTGAGAGAGGCCAGGTATTAGCGGGAGGAGCCGTAAATTTGATCGCAACCGCAAACCCATTCCCGGCATGCAGCGCGACCGGCTGATTCAGTTTGATCGTGTGATAGCCCGCATACGTGACCGTTCCAGTTTGGGTGGCGCCTAACTGATCGCTAAACGAGGAACTTGTTGAGGAATCAGTCTTTGTATCATAGATCCGAATCTCGTATGCCATATTCGAAGCTCCGACCGAAAGCCCTACTGCCGTCAAGATACCATCTTGTGTGGGCGTAAACCAGTTAGCTCCCCAGACAATATTCGAACCATAGGAGACAGCACCCGTGTTGCCAAGAGGATCGTACATATAGATTTTCTGAAATGCCAGGGAAGCGTCCGCTTTTTCGTCGAACGCCGCCAGTTCCCCAAAGGCAAGTTTGGTATCAGCATACGCTATGTAAAAATAACCGGCCTCGCCCCACCCAGTCCCCCAACTGTTGCGGATGATAAAGGCTCCCGGAGTTGGGGCTACGGTCAGTTTCGTATCATCCCAACCCACAATCACTATTGCATGATTGCTACCTTCCGGGCCATTGTAGTAATAGGTGTAATTGCTGGCGTTGTAAGACGCACTCTCCCAATAGAACGCCGAAGAGAGTGCCCCATAGGTCAGCAGCGCGGATTTGATATAGGCATTATCAGTTACACTGGATCGGACTGGAAGATACAAGATGTTATCTATGTATCGGACCGGAGTACAGGTGGTGCAGAAAGTCGAGGTGGGAGAAGGATCATAGGGATCATCGGACTCGCTGATCGGACCATCAGAACGGGCAAGATACACCACGGTCATTTGTGTATAGCCTCCACTACAGGGACCCAGGTCAAAGCCATGCCGGTGCTTCAAATTATCTTCCGAGAAATCGGGATTACTGTCCAGACCGAATTTTTTCAAATGACTTTCCAGGCTACCATAGTTCGCAAACGCCCAACATGTCCCACAACTACCCTGATCCCTGATCGGTGAAAGGAGGCTGTCATTCTGATTACCATCCCCATTGGGATCGCGCAGGTCATATTTCGGATCAGACGGAGACGCTTGCCTTTTGTCAGGAACATGGATTTCCGGTAATAGCGGAGAAGGGATATACCCCAGCGCATGGCCTTCCTCATCCATGATCATTCTGCGTGGAGATTTCAGGTACTCTACAAAAGCGGGGTTCAACGGCGCCAATTGCGGCGTTTCTTGCGCATATCCAGGCGTGCTCAGTCCCCCGTTTAACAACATTCCCCCACCAATGACGCCCAGCAACACGACTATTTGAGTTCTATTCATTATAGTACTCCTTTTGTTTGCGTATTCTCGGCCAATTAAATCTTCATCAAACGAAACTACAAACAGCGCGGCTTCTTCAAGCGGGCTTCCAGGTTTTCAGTTCGTGCAGCAGATAGGCGGCGGCTTCCGCGCCCTGATAAAACAACTCCTCGGTCAGATGTTCGTTCGGGGCGTGGGCGTTATCGTTTGGCTGCGCCATGCCGACCATGATAATGGGAAGGTGAAGAGCTTCGGAAAAGGTGCTCAACACGCCAATCGTACCGCCAGTTCTGGTAAACACCGGTTCCTGGTGATAGGCTTGCTGCAAGGCTTTCGCGATCAACGGCAGAATCGGGTGCTCGAGAGGTGTCAGATACGCGCTGCCGCCGACGCCGCCGGTCACGCTGACTTTCGCCGCTGCGGGTGCAAGCTGTTCAAGATAGGCTTTGGCCGCATTGAAAACCTTCTCAGGGTCTTGATATGGAACCAGCCGTATCGTGAATTTAGCCATGGCTTTGGCTGGAATCACGGTCTTGGTGCCGGTTCCGGTAAAGCCGCCCAGAATGCCGTTCACGTCCAGGGCCGGACGCGCCCAGCGTTTTTCCAGCGTCGAAAACCCGGTTTCCCCGATAAACTCCTCCATTCCGATTTCGCGCTTCAAGGCCTCTTCATCATAAGGCAGGGCCGCAAACTGGGCTTGTTCTTTGGGTGTGAGTTCAGCGACATCCTCGTAAAAATCGGGAATGGTGATGCGTCCGTCTTTATCCTTTAACGCGGCAATCATCTCAGCCAAAATATGAATCGGATTGGGCGCAAACCCTCCAAAGGCCCCGGAGTGCAAATCCGTCGCAGCAGTTTCAAGATCAATTTGACAGTGAACCAGTCCGCGGGTGCCGTAGCAAATCGTCGGCAAGCCCGGCGCGAACATGGAAGTATCGGATAACAGGATGGCGTCGGCGTTGAGCAGCGCGCGATGTTCCTGCACAAAGGCATGCAGATTCTCACTGCCGATTTCTTCCTCACCTTCAATCAGGAGCTTGACATTGATCGGCAGCGCACCCTTTTCCGTGAAATACGCTTCCATCGCCTTGACATAGGCAAAAAACTGCCCTTTATCGTCTGCGATGCCCCGGGCGTAGATTTCACCTTCCCGGATTTGCGGTTCAAAGGGCGGACTGTTCCACAGTTCCAGCGGTTCCGGCGGTTGCACGTCATAATGACCATAAATCAAAATCGTCGGCGCGTTTGAGGCTTCAAGCCACTCAGCATAGACGATCGGATGCCCTGGGGTCGGCATTACCTCAACGCGGGTCAGGCCGAGGGATTGTAAATGATCCGCCAGAAAGCGAGCGCACCGGGCGACATCCTCAACATGTTCAGCCGCCGTGCTTACGCTCGGAAAACGAGTCAGTTCAAACAATTGCGCCAGATGCTGCCGGCGATGGGTACGCAGATAGTTCAGAATGTGTTCCATATTCCCTCCTAAAAGTAACTACAAGGATTTCACATAAGAAGCAGGATTGCTCGAAAATTTCCGATGTGCGGAAACTTGTCAATAGAAAAAACGGAAGAGGGGTGAAATAATAAGCGGCGCCGTTTCCTGAGGTTTTGGAAAACCTCTCCCTGGATGTGGGTTCTAAGGGCTTGAAGGCGAACGAACACCGGCGCGGGCTGCCACACCTCGCGCCCAGGGCTGTTAAGTTCTCGCGGGGAGAAGTTGTGACCCCCCTTTTGTTCCCCCCGCAAGCGGGGGGAAACGGATCGACCTCCCCCGCTTGCGGGGGACTGAGGGGGGAGAACTTAACAGCCCTGCACCTCACGCCAGTGTGATTGTCACCTGGTCCAGAGAAGGTAAGCGTTTGATTGGCCGAGGGAGGAGGTAGCCTGAAGCATATCATACGCGCCCGAACTTCCTGCCGGAAGATAGTCCGCCAACACGATCCACTGGAGATTCGTCCACACAACGCCGCTGAGGGTTGGCGTAGTGATGGTAAATGTTCTGGTCGCTCCATTGGCTAAATCTGACGTGATGGCTTGCGAAACGGCAGCCCGAACGTACCGCTTCGTCAATCGTTCTGTTGCGCCGGGCGCGGTGGTAAACATTTCATATACAATCGCCCACACCGTTGCCGAGTTACTGGTACCAAGGGTCACGCCGCTCTGGTTAGTCAGTTGTACGCTAAACTGGAGTGTATCGCCAATCCGCTGGCTGCTGGCAGTGAGCGTGGCCTGCGCCGGCCGCGCTAAGGAAGCGTCAACCATCGCACTATATTTTGTGGCAAAATCTTCATACCCGTTACTGATAGCATTCCCGCTGTCGATCATGACCAAAGGTAAGGAGACCACACCTCCTGTAGAAGCTGCCCACCACCGACTCTGGCGACTGCTAAAGAGACTACTATCCACATCATACTCTATAAACACAACAGGTTGGTTCGCATATTTAGCGACTAATGTATCTTCGATGGCCAAACTGGCCTGCTGGCTATTCCATCAGGTGTATCGCAAAAAGGCTTCAAACACGACGAAGCGCTACCCCTGCGCGAATGAGGACTCCACAGCTACGCCAAACAACAGCACGATGATCACACATAAGCCAGCAATCATGCTCATCCACCACTGGATGCGAGTCATCATTATTTCCTCCTCTACAATCCCATGAATGTCAGACCTTGCACTTTTGAACTCCATCGAAACATGGCGACTGGTCACATTGATGCCGAGCGCGGATTTCTTAAATCAAGGTAATTTTCTATCAGATCACTATAGCCACCCAATAAAGAACGGAATGATTCTTGCAAGAAAAGCATGTATGCCCGCGAAACACGCAAAACACGCGAAAAATCTCTTGGCTCTGCTGTAGCGTTTTTTGAGAAACAACGAACGTTTCATCGCCTCATGTTCGCGTATTTCGCGTGTTTCGCGGGCTATGTCACTGTCCATACAAGAACCGTTCCGTTCTTCATTGATAGCCACCCTAAACCACTTGTGTCATTAGCGAGGAATCTTCGATGAAGCAATCTCGGCGGGATTGTTTCGCAAAGCCTCGCAATGACAGTTTACATTTGATTTAGGACTGTAATTTTGCTTTAGAAATGGGCAGGATGTCAAGACAAAAAATAGCGATTCTTCAGGGCCCCTGTTGACTACCAGAAAGGAAGTTGAGAGGAGGGAGCACATCTTGACAGGAAATTGAAAACCTTCCAGACCGCCATATTTTGTCAGAGCGCCGGACTTCTGGTCTTCACAAGCATCTTCACTGTTGTTCGTATTTCCCAGGCGCGGGCGCGGGTTTGCACCCGTCCCGCGCCCGCGCGGTTGTCATTTCGTCCAGAGGATGTAAGAATTGCCAGACTGTTCGATTGGTACGGCCTGATGCGCAATTGATCCGAGTGAAGCCTTCACCACCGCGGTGAAATACGACATGTTCAGATATTGCAATTTGTCGTTCTTGGTATGGTAGTAGGGGTTAAAATCATCGTCATCCTCAATCGCCCACAGGGCGGCATACCCAAACCCCCAAAACGAAGCATGATCACTGAAATCATATCCATTGCTGATGATGAGCGGCGTCAGGCTGCTGCTCAACCCATAAGTGTTAATCACCTGAACCAAAAGCTGAGCCAGGGCCAGATCGCCGGCATAGCCAGGGTTGGAAGGCAGGCGCGTATAGAGCCGAAAATCCGGTCCACCTTTGTTATCCCAGGCGATCATATCCAGGTTATACACGGCCACAATGTTTTGATTTGCATTATATACCGACTCGGCATACGCGTAGCTGCCAAGAAAATCTATCTCCTCGCCCGTAAAGAAAACAAAGCGCACAGTACGTTCGAAGGTGTACGCACTCATCACATCGGCGGCGACCATCACTCCGGCCGCGCCGCTGGCATTGTCATCTGCTCCGGGCGCTAACCCGCTGGCAGGCATATCATCCAGGTGGGCAGTGATCAAGACAATTTCGCCGGGTCGGGTCGTTCCTCGCAGTTCCCCGATCACATTACGCCCCGAACTCTCATAATCATCATTATTCCAGTTCTGGTACCTCACTGCCAGTCCCAACGCTTGCAGATGCTCATAGACATACTGGGTGGCCTTTTGGATCGGCGTGCCTGAATCTGTGTGGCGCGTCGTGATTGTATAAGACGCGCCGCCAATGATGGCTGGCGTTACGCCGCTTAGACGGCTGGTGTAAGCACTCAGCGTACTTTGCGTCACCTGATCAATCAGGTTTTGAATCAATGGGAGCGGGGTAATGGCTTTAGTGCGGAGTCTTTCAGACACTCGCAGGATCATTGGCCGCTTCCGCAGCCACGCAATTTCGAACCCCAGATTGGCAAGCCGTTCCGCCTGAGATGGGGTGGCGCGGACAAGGAGGTACTTGCCATCATCGTACAAGACTGTCATAATCGTAACGGCTTGTTGCCGCGCCCCTTGCCGCCGTTCATAGGCCAGCAGATACCATTCATCCGGCTTCAATGCCGCTACAGCATCCACAATGCGATAGGATAACTGCCGTTGCTGCAACGCCTGTTCCGAGACAAGCGTTAAGACATACTCCTGACCGGCGGCATCCAGCAGATGTGCATGGATCGGAATCCCAAGCTCCGCAATCGCCCCTGTGACATCCACCTGCGCCAACATGCGAGTCTCTTCCGTCGGCTCGTCTGCCGCAGCCCAGGAGGTCAGGAGCAGAAGAGCAAGCATTCCAAACAAGACTCTCGAGCGCGTCCATCTTATGAATTGCACCATACAATCTCTCCTTTCTGTTGTTGAGACCCCCAGAGCAGGCCAATGTACTTGCATGAAAACGTGAACGTTCCCGGCAGCCGCACTGCTTGTATTACTTCGTCCAGAGGAAATATGAATTGGTAGAAGTTGCAGGCACATAGGAGGAAATCCAGGCAGCATAGTTCGAAACTCTGGTATAAACGCCGTAATATCCTGCCAGAGCGCACCCATCGCCCCAACTGACCACCCCTACCTGCACGTAACTTCCAGAACCAGTTGACACCATTAACGGCCCGCCGCTGTCTCCCTCGCAGGAATCTTTGCCGCCTGCCGCATACCCGGCGCAAAACATACTGCTTGTAATCTCTCCAGGGTATGCGGCGCTGCACGCGGCGTCGGAGACGATGGGCACATCTACCTGCATGAGCAGATCAGGATAACTCTCTCCGGGATACTCCGTATTCCCCCAGCCGATGACCGTCGAATTGGTGCCGGCCGCATTATACGCGCTGCTGGTATTCCAGGCAATCGGAGTCTGCGCTGAGGCCTGCGCTAATTCCAACAGCGCAATATCATTATCAATCGTGGAACTATTATAACTGGGATGCGCAATCTGTTGGATCACCGCAATGCGTTCATAGGTTGATGCGGAAGCCGTAAGGTCGTTCGTGCCAAGCACCACATCAATGTTCCCACCGAGACAATGGGCGGCCGTCAGCACCCAATTCGCATGAATGAGCGCGCCCCCGCAGAATTGCCCGTAGGGACGCGGATCCTCGTAGCGATCTACTAGTGCGGCCATCCAGGGCCAGGCACCGTCAGCCGCCACCACCCCTCCGATAATCCGAGTCTGGGCCAACGCCCTCTCCGGCATCCCTCCTGTCCACATCCCAACAGCACTCATCAGGATTATCGTCACGACTACCTTACAAAACCACCTTATAGTCATATTCTCCTGACGCAATAACAGAGTGAAAAAGGCAACAGAACGCAGCCATTGTTCTACCTGTCACCCTTCTCGCCTCGGTTGCACCTACTTGTTTTAAAGGTTTGTTTTTTATATCACTGTGTCAGATCGTGCTGTATGATCCTTTCTTGACGATGGGATGGATTGTCAAGACAAAAATAACGATCAAAAGGGGGGCAGTTCCTTTTGCCAATGATCCTGGAGAGGGGCGCCAGCGCGGAGCTGTAGTCCGCACTGGCGCGTTGGTCACTTTGTCCACAATAGATAACTTATTGGGGAACGGGGACCGTAGAGCGGCAACGGCTGGCCGTACTCAAAGGCACCCAGATCGGGTGCGCCGGAAAGGGAAAAGGCATCATTGAGATTGGAGATCGCCGCGCCGGCGTTAATCTCCGGCGCGCCCGCAACCAGCCGCAAGTCCCGGCTGCCTGGCGCAACCGGCTGGTTCCACGCGGCTGGCAGGGCGGCGTTCACTACATGACCAAACGCCGCCGCGACGCCATGCTCCTCGACTCCATCGGGCAAATCCAGCAGAGTATTGTACTGGGTACCATTCCACTTGAAATAGGGCAGGCTGGCGCGGGTGGTGCCCCAGGCGTTGTAATCAAAATCGCGGAATCCTTCGTCAGGGGCCGTGATAAACTCAAAGGCATAGTCAGTGCCTAAAAAAAGGTTGTTCCGAAAAACCGCATTGCGCCACATTGAGCCATCATCGCCGTGACCGTCGTCAAGCTTGGCGCTCGTGTTGTGAATAACGTAGAAGCCTGTCGTCTGGTTGTGCATCTTGATCGGCGTGCTTTCCAGATTGAACAACTCATTGCGGAAGATGTAGGCCGGACCGCCACGAATAGGCTGGACGCTCACGCCCATCCGCGCATTCATCACCCGGTTACGCCAGACCCGCACGTTGGCCTGATTGTAGTCTATCTCGATGCCGTCATCTACACAATAGGCAATGTCATTGCCGTAAATATCGTTGCCGAAAGATGACCCGGTAAAAGGCTGGACCGAGACCCCGTCGCCAAAGTTTTGTACCGTGTTGTGGCAGACCACATTGCCGTAGCCGCGCAGATCAATGCCTCGTTCCTCTGGAATATCGCTGCCGGGCCAGGTTGTGCGTCCCGTGATCACATTATCGCATACGGTCTGGTTGCCTTCCAGAGCGCCATCACGCCGGTTGTAGATGCCAAAACCGATGTTCTGGATGACATTTCGGCGGATCACGATATCGTGGCTGTTTTGGGCATCTACGCCCCAATATCCGTTCTGAATGGTCAGCCCTGCGAGAATCACATAGGCAATGCTCTGGCCGTACTCGCCTAACGTGACGACGCCTCGATCCGTGTCGTTCCCATCTATGATCGCTGAACCGATGGCTGGTCCCTGGAACACAATTGGGTGTCCGGCAGTACCGCTCGTGAGCAGTTGAAACGAGCTATATGTACCGGCCGCGACGTGGAAAATATCTCCAGGCTGCGCATTGTTCGCGGCCGTCTGTAATCCTCGAAAGGGATTGCCGCTGCTGCCGTCGCCGCCGCTGCTGCCAGGGATGATGTAACGATGAGTGCCAGCAGGATCAGGCTGGGGTTCAGTACGCGTGGCAGCCGTGACGATTTGGGTTGCGCTCCCCCCGTCAGGATCGCTCAAGGTCAGGCGGAGTTGGTAGATTGTCCCGCTTGCAAGGAACAACGCACTGGCGGCCCAGTAATTCAAACCGAGCGCCGAACCGTTCACAATAATCGTCGGATACGCCCGCATGGCCGGTGCGCCAGACTTCCAGACACTTTCGCCCTGCTTGCGGAATTCGACGGTCATGGAACTATCTAAGTCATCATCGCCTGTAATCCACCACAGCACGCCAATATGGTTGAAGGTTGCATCAGTGCGAATTGTACCGGGAACAACGGCTGTCGCTGCAAAACTCACAGCACTGGTCAGCATGAATATGATGAGTCCGATCATATAGGTCAACAATGTTTTCATACTATTCTCCCCTGAAAATGTAGCGCGAAACTCCAGTTTCGCGCATCGTTGACAGCCGCAAAACTGGAGTTTCGCGGTACATCTGATTTTCATGATGCCGGGTGAGTGCCCGCGCATGACAACTCCTGTGAAACTACAAGGATGTTGTGTAGGAAGGATTCCTACCGGTGAATTGGTCGGTGCGACGCCAAATCCTGCCTCTGAGAATCCTTCCTACACGAACTCCTTGTAGTTTCATTGCGGCGGGTGAGCACAAGCTCATGATATCTCCTTTAATAAACATTACCGTCATTTTGTCCAGAGCAGATACACATTTGCCGCAATCTGGCCGGAGTTCGGGTTTATCATCAGTGAAGAAACGTCCACCGCTTCAAAATCTGAACCGTGGATATTGCTTAATTTAGCCAGATCATCATTGTTCCAGCGTTCATCCGGCGCGCCGGAGAGATACCACGCCGCACCATTATCTGCGATGATCATGCCATATTTCTTCAAGGCGCGTAAGATCACCTGCACTTCAGACGAAAAGCTTGAAATATTCACATTCGCCTTCAGCCGAAATCGTTGTCCCATCGGGGGATATTGCGTCCCAGTCAGTTCGAATGCAAAGTGGCGGGCCGGCCACACATACGCGCGCCGCGTTTGCGGCACCGTAAAGCGCAGCGCATGTCGAATTTCTCCGGCCGCGGCTTCATCATACCGCACTAATCCAGGAAAGATCGGCAAACCAGCCGCATCCGCCGATGTCCAGCCATCCGGGCGCAAAGCATTGGAAGTCAGCGGAAAGATCGCGCCTGAATCGGCATTCCAACTGCCATCAGGTTGATAGGCTGCCCGGTATAATTCGTACAACACACAGTTCCCGGTCTCCACCACCAACACATGATGGTCGCTCCCCCATTCGATTGGCGCATCAGGCGGAATGGGGTACGGCCCCGGATCGCTTTCCTTCGGATAGGCGACGAAGTGGATGGGGACTTTTGGCTGTGTGCCCGGCACATTCACAAAGGGAATCCCAATCGGACCGCCATCCCAGGTGTCGGAGCCAAAATCGGCGTGCATTCCCGTTGAGGCTCCAATTGTGGCAATATACGCGGCCGAGTTCGCGTCAACAGGTAAGGCGTCAATCGGCGTGTTCCAAATATTATCCGCCGGAAACACCGAGCATCCGCTGGCGCGCCCGGCATTCCAAATCAACGCCGCCGCAATCATCAGCAAAATCATATATGTCTTCGATGGATGTAAAAAATGGTCGTCGCTCGCCATGATTGTTTTACCTCCATGAATTGTCGTTACAGCATTATGCAAAACTGTTGACCTGATACCTGTCACAAAAATCAGGTTTCTTGAAGAAACCTGGTTTTTAACGGTAATAGCCGGCCCGGCCGTTATTTCGTCCAGAGCAGGTGAGCCTGGTTTTCGGTAATCACCTGTACCACAAACTGAGAAAAAATCGGGCCAATGGTTTGATTGGCCGGCAGATTGGGGTGAGAATCCGAATCGTCATGGCCACGTTCATAGATATAACGCAGCGTATTGACCTGTCCTTGTGGCGGGGTCGGATTGCTCTCGGCCGCGTAGCCCCAAAAATCGAAAATCGAAATATTACTGTGATTATGTCCGCATTCGGTGAGCCAGGTATGTTTAACCCAGTCCACAAATTGTTTGGCTCTCGCAGCCGTGGTGGTATCTGTTGCCAATCTATGGAGAGGGACAAGCGTCCAGACAATAAATTTGGTATTCGGATAGGTGGCGAATTTTTCGCGTAATGCGCGATACTGAAGTTTATAGTTTTCAAGCGACTTGATGCTGGAAGCGACGTCAGGATAGCCTGTATCGGGCGAGATATCAGCCCCCGGAAAACAGTGTTTGAAAATGATCACATCATAACGTGGATGCTCTCCGGTCGTCTGGGTAAGATAATCCAGCGACTCCTGTCCCGGCTCAGTCTGGGTATTGTAGCTCGGATCAACCCACAGGTGCCAATAGTCATACGGATAGTTTTCTGAATCTGAATAATAGGGATAATTCGGATACCAGCGTTCCGTGATCTGATAATTGGTGCCATGGGTGCTATTATAGTTAGCAAACCAGGCTTCCACTCCGCCCTCGTTATACAGATTGTCGCCAGTGGAATGGTGCAGCAAGATGATATTGACATCAGTCTGGCCGAATACAGGCGTCATTATCCCAAAGCCTGCGAAAATCACCAGGGTGATGAAGAAGAGGATGAGCATTCTCAAGCTATGTTGACGTTGATGCTTCAAAAACACACAAGACATAAGTTTTTTCATAGGTGTGCTCCTTTGTCTCAAACACAAAAGCCGGGCTACCATTCCTGGCAACCCGGCTGTCTTGGGATTGAATAATGAAGATTGGAGAGAAAAGGGTTCTCAATGCTCAATCTTTAATTCCAAGGCCCGTGGCTTTCCGCCCCCACCTCACGATGGGTTTGGTTTTCTCAGGCTCACAACAGCAGTGATAGAAATAAGATGGGTTCTGCACAAATGATTTGTCAACAGGAATTTCTTATCAATCGAAAAATTATTGGGCCCTGCGCGTTCTGCTCAGCGAACATTCGCACAAATTCTCTGATAGGAAAATTACCAGCGTGGACCGACATAAGCCCAGCGCTGGTGTATCGTTCACTTCGTCCAAAGTAGAAAGAAATTGTCCCCTGACAGTTCTCCATCCAATTTCGAGACAAAGGCATCATAGGCGCCGCCATTATAGGTGCGATCATACCCGCTGCTTGTGACGGGAAAATTGGTAGAGGAGGTATAACCGGTTACATAAATGTTGTTGCTGCTGTCCACCGTCACGTCATTCACCCCTTCACTCCCACTTCCTGCAAGGAACGTCGAGGCGGAGAGTCCGGTGAGATCACCGGAAAATTTACTTACGAAACCATCCCAATAGGCATCTGGCGTTGTATCAAACGCGCCAGCCGTGGTGGGAAAATCGCTGGAATATGTCTTCCCAACCACATAGAACATTCCGGCACTATCCTCCCCTATTGCCTGTCCGTAGTCATCGTTGCCGCCGCCAAGATAGGTGGACACCGATAGTCCCGTTAGGGCATTGTTCAACCTGGCAATAAAAACATCCGAATTACCATTGTGCGTAGGATCATACGCGCCGGTCGTGGTGGGGAAATTGGTTGAAGTTGTGGACCCGACGACAGCAATGTTATTGCTGCTATCCTTTATCAGATGTTTAACTTCGTCATCGGTGCCGCCGCCGAGGTACGTGACGCCATACAATGTAACCAGACTACTACTCAGATTGAGCACAAAACCGTCACTTGTCCCACTGAGCCAGATGTCATACGCGCCGGATTTCCAGGGAAAATCGGAGGAGAGAGTCTTCCCAGCCACATAAGGCGTTTGGGCAGAATCTAGTGCCAACGCATTACCAGAATCATCGCTGCTGCCGCCGAAGTATGTTCCCGCTATCAACGTGCTCAGATTATTGCTCAACTTCGCGATAAAACCATCCGCTCCCCCATTGGCTGAGACATCATACGCGCCAGTCGTGGTGGGGAAATCGGTGGAGTAAGTGGTCCCGGTCACAAAAATGTTATCGCTGCTATCCACTTTCACATCGGTCCCGTATTCAGCACTGCTGCCGCCGAGATATGTGGCGCTCAGGAGTGAGCTTAAGCCGTTGTTCAGGTTGAGGATAAAAGCATCACACGCCCCGCCTAACCAGATGTCATATCCCCCGCTCTTCCAAGGAAAATCTGAGGAAGCCGTGTACCCGGTCACATAAACTTCGGCGTAACTGTCGAAAGCCAGCGCCGCCCCCCAATCCTCGCCACTGCCGCCGAAGAACGTGGATGCTACCAGGGAGGTCATTGTACTGTTAAACTCCGCGACAAAACCATCCTTCGAACTATTGTGCGTCCTATCATACGCTCCGGTTGTAGTGGGGAAGTCAGTGGAGTAGGTATAGCCTGTGATATAAACATAGCCATACGGGTCGAGCGCCAGGGCATAGGCAGACTCTTCGCCGCTTCCGCCCAGAAACGTCGAGGCCAGCAGCGGGTCAATGATCAGGGGCGTCTGCGGGTCATACGCGCCGACCGTAAAACGATAGTGTTCCCCTGTCGCCGTATATGCTGCCTCAATCAGATGTTTGGCGCCGGCAATCTCCTGATACGCTACCGGTTTACTAAACGTGACCACACCGGCGGCTGTAGCGACGAGCAATTCGCCCGCAGCGTTTACGCTCAGGCCTTGTGCGCCATCTACGTGTAAACAAATCTGGTCCGGCGAGGCCCCGGGTTGCACTTCGAAAACTTTCTCGACAGTGTTCCCGTAGGCTCGCAGCGTCACGCCGATCCCTGGATAGACCTCTCCCATATTCACCTGGGTGTAGGTCGGGAGATTACTGCGCCACAGGGCTGGATCGCTCCCAATAAACGTACTGACTTGCGTTTCCGCTGCTGCGCCGCCGGTCACAGTGGTCACTGTCCCGCCAGTAAAGGTCTCGCGCAGCGCCACGCCGGCGATTGCAGTGTCCGTCGTGTGGTTTGGCAGAACATAGACGATCTGTCCGTCGTATGTGACAAACACTGTCCCGCTAAAGGTTTTCGCGTACAACGCCACCCGTTGATCTACCTGACCCTCATTCAGAATAAACGGAACATGTAGCATCGCGATCTGCGTTTGCATTTCTGCTCGTTCCATCGCAGCGATTTTCGTTTGTGGCAGCGTCTGTCCAGCCAGGTTTATTATGAAGAATACATATACCATAACTGCGATATCCTTGAATGTGTTCATACGTCCTCCTTGTAGGTTGTGCCCATGATTCAGGCAGGGTTGGCCACTCCTGACTCAAATAAACCGGTTTAGTCCTTATGTTTCATCCTCCTCTCATCAATCCGAAATTTCATATACACTTCATCCCTCCTCCCAAAATAAAAAGCCGGGTTCCTCATTTGAGGTAACCCGGCTGTCTTTATGAAAAGATCCGTAGCTTTCCGTCCCCACCTCACGGTAGGTTTGGTTTTCTCAGGTTCACAACATCACACTATCAGTAATGGAAATAAGATGGGTTCTGCACAAACGATTTGTCAACAGAAATTTTCGATCATTCGAAAAATTGTTGAACCATGCTTGCTCTGCTCATAGAACACCTGCCCGCATTCTCTCCTCATGGCCGGTGAAAAATACCGGTGCGTTTGTCATTTCATCCAGAGCAAATAGGAAGAAGAAGCTGAAGGCGTCCACCAGTTGCCGGACATGACAAGCATGGCAAGCAGTTTCAGGGTGTCTTCATAGTAACCTTCAAGTGCCTGGCTGACCACCAGATTCCATAGGCTGTTCAGCCAGGCTTGATTGCTCGCATCCACCATGGCCCCAACGCCCAGCGGAGCGACAAAGGCCATTGTGGTGTAATCATTGTCGGGAAGGTCGGCGCCGTTCAAGTAATATCCGGCACGAATGTTAGCAGGATTGTTCCCGGTTTTGTTCCGAATCCAGGTATTGATGGCATCGGCGGCGGCCTTTGCCCGTGAATCCGCTGACAGGAGATACTCAACCCCGATGCGCCACGGGTCACGGCAGGCGTTATAGTAGTAATGTCCATCGTAAGGCCCTTCCAGATATGAGGAAGCGGCTGGTTGAGGAGTGCTATTGAGATTTTGAATGAAATCGGGCAGCAATCCGGTAGGTGGGCTATACGTGGTTTGCATGGCGTGTATCAGGTTATAGGTTGTCGCCAGCACCTGGCCCCAGCGGGCGTCGCCGCTCGCAGCCTGGTAGGAGCGGAGGTGGTTGAGCATGAAATCAGAGGTGCGTGTGCCGTAATAATACGTTGGCTCCGTCGCTTCGACCCAGTCACCTAACATGATAGACCAGGTGTTGGGGTTGATTTCTTGCGCCATGATCGCCTGCATCACATTGAGGGCTTCCTGCCGATAATTGATCGCTCCGGCGCTGCCCCACTGGGCATCCGCTAACAGGAGTGCATAGGCAATGTCCATATCGCCATCGGTCGCAGAACCGTTCTCGTCTGCGGGAGTGACGCAGCCTGTCACCTGCTTCCAGGCCATCAAATAAGGGTGATTCTGACTGGGATGATCCTTATAATACCAATACAATCCGTCAAAGTAGGTCTTTGCATTGGAATCGTACCCGGCCATCAGGGTGGTGATGATCATGCCATAGCCCTGTCCCTCGGAAACAGCAATGGTTGGGCCGCTCGGTGAGAAGCGCACATAATAGCGTCCCGGTTGACAACCTTCACTGTCGCCGGTCTTGAGATACTGAGTTTTCCAGGCGATATAAAATGCAGTCACCGCGTTATCCAGTTGCGTCTGCGTGACATGATTGGGTTTGATTGTGCCAGGCGTATAAGCGACATGCTGGGGAAAAGGCCGCTGAATCCCAGCCCGGGCCGGACACACTGCAAATAACAGCAAACTGAACCCGAAAAAACTTAATACAATCGTAATATATGGCGTTCTCAATCTACTCATGGTAATGACATCAGTTTTCATAACAGCTTTCTCCAATTGACATGGCCGCGAAAAGGAATTTCGCGCTACATCTCATTTTCATGGTGTCGGGTGAACGTCAGTTCATGGCATCTCCTATGCTGTCAAAGCCGGGCTTTAACACTTCAAGTCACTTCGTCCAGAGTAAATAGGACTCTAAGAAATACCCGGCGTCAAAGTACACATCATAGCTTGCTCCCCCCAAAACCGTCCAGGCGATGCCGGCCTCCTGCGCTGCAGGTTTGGTTGAATTGATCGTCACGGCCGGTTTTTCGTGCGAGACCCAACTGACTGCATTGATACGCGTCGCTGCGCTCCAGGAGGAGGGCGCAGTTGTTGGCGCCGCCCGATACATAATATCATTCTCCTGCCAGTAGGCGGCGTGAAAGCTGCCTCCCGACCAACTCCGGTCAAGTTCCACCGCATCTTCGTTTACACTTGATAAAGTCGCTAACTGATAACTGGTGTTCCAGCTACTCCCGGCATCGGTAGAATACGCATACCAGATATCCCAATCGCCCGAATTATTCCAGTCGCGGGTGTATGCGATCAGTACTGAATTATTGCCGATAGCGGCGGACACGCGCGCATGATATTCCGCATCCGTGGAAGTCGTAAGCTGGACCGGATCCCCCCAATTGGCTCCGAAGTCGGTGCTCTTTCTCACCCAAATCTGATTGGCCCAGGCACTGCCGGTCCACCCTAATTTCTCGAAGGCAATAAACAACAAATAAGATGTTGTTCCGAACGCGATATCCGGCTGGGTCTGCCAGCCGGAGTTGCTGCCAATCCCGCCAGTGACGTTCACGGGCGCACTCCAACTGGCTCCGCGATCCAGGCTGCGGCTAAACATGACCGGATAATAGTCAACAGCCTGAACCGCGTAGGTGACATACAGATAGATACCGCCGCTGATAAATGCCGGATAATCCGCGCATATCTCCGGAGCAATGTGTTGATCTGCCGGCATGGATATGCCGGAGGCAATAGTAACAGGGCCGGAGGTGCCTGCGCCGGCCACAAGCTTTCGATACAGCATCACATTCCGTGAATCATCCGCCCACGTTCCCTCATAAACCACATAGAGCCATTTCTCGTTGTTCAGGGTATCTTCAATATAGGTCAGTGAGGGATTGTGAGAGCTCACGCCGGTTCTCACGCCAAACCACAAACTCCAGCTTTCGCCGCCATTGATTGAACGATAGATTTTAATATATCCGTCAGTGGTGTCTTGAATGGCAGCATAAAGCGTTCCATCCGGCGCACTTGCCAGAGATGGACACATCTCGTTATCAGAAGAGGAGGCAATCAGTTTGTCGCCTGCCCATCTCAGTCCTGATGCGTGAGGCATATCTTCGGCAGCGAGCACCTGAGTTTGTTCATCGTCTTTCATCGGTGCAGGGCTGTTCGAGGGGTCTTGCGCATCGGCAGCATAGGATATGACGATCCCCCCAACCATCACGATCAACGTGAGCACCAGATAACCTACAATTTTCACGCTGTTTGTCTTTGTTTTCATCATAGCTTCTGCTTGACCTTGGCATGTATTCACTATCAATCATAATGGAGTCCTGACGATGATGACACATAGCAAGGTCAAATGCTCCTTTGAAAATACTCGTTCATAGTAAACGCTTCAGCGTTTCTTCACGCCGCTGAAGCGGCTACTACAAGCCTGATTTTCATGGTGAGGGACAGAGCGCAAGCTCATGACGCCTCCTATGAAACTACAAGGATTTTGTGTAGGAAGGATTCTCAGAGGCACGGTCCGGTGCCACGCCGACCAGTTCGCCATCAGGAATCCTTCCTACACGAAATCCTTGTAGTTTCATCATACCGGGTGAGCGCAAGCTCATGTGAACTCCTCTGAAAGCAGAAGTGTCACAGCTTACTTTGATAACGCTGCACAGCAACGTTCATTGTCCGGTTTTGTTACCACTCCGGCGCATTATCACTTTGTCCAGAGTAAATAGGAGTCTGAGAGATACCCGGAATCAAAGAACACATCATAATACGTATCACGAAAATCTGTCCAGGCGATGCCAGCTTCCTGAGCTTCAGGTTTGGTCGGATTGGCGCAAACAGCCGGCCTGGGATACCCCGTGCTGGCAGAAGCCTCTTCATTAACCGTCACAAGAGTCGTCCAACCACTTGAGAAGCTCGTCGGTATCTGAGTGTATCGAACGTCATATTCCGGATATCGCGTGAAAGCGGCATGGAAGTTTCCCAGTGAATCACTCCGGCTAAGCTCCACGCCGTCTTCGTCAGAAGTAGACGATGTTGACAGACCCCAGCCTTTGCTCCAGCTTGTTCCGCCATTGGTTGTATAGGCGTAATTGATGTCCAGATCCCCCGAATTCTGAAAATCCCTGGTATAGGCTACAAGCACCGAATTATTGCCAAACGCGGCGGACACGCGCGGATGATATTCCTTCCCCGAACCCCCACTGGAAAGCGAGACGGGCGTTCCCCAGCTATTCCCCGAATTGGTACTCTGTGTCACCCAGTTCCGAATCTCCGATAAGGCCGGCTTCTCGAAGACCACAAACAAGTCCCCATTGGAAGTGCCATACGTAATATCCGGTCTTGCCTCCCAACTGGAGTTTTCAGATCCGCCCGTGATGTTCGTGGGAGTACTCCAGGTGTTGCCGAAATCCGTGCTGCGGCTAAAATACACCGGATAGTAATCAACCGACTTTAGAGCGTATGTAACATACACATAGTGAAGTATTGTAAAATCAGGGTAATCTGTACATATTTCAGGGTAGATGTCGTTGGTCGTGATAGAGGTGGTGGCAACAGTCTCAGCAATCCATGCCTCGCCAACCGTATTAATCCGGAAAACGTCAACCCACTTTGAACTACTTGTCGTTCCTTCCATGGCGACATAGACGAATTTTTCAGTGCTGCTTTTTTCAGCATACGCGATTGACGGATGCCTTGAAGTGGTACCGCCAGTTGTCAGCCAGAACCAGTATGTCCAACTCTGTCCCCCATCCGTAGAGCGATAGATGTACACCTGACCGTTTGTGTTATTTTGAACGGCGACATAGAGGACGCCAGCAGGAGTGCTCACCATGGAAGGTTCCCGGACATCAATGCTGGAGCTATTAATCCGGACATCACCGGTTGCCCACTTGCGAAGATCCTTCGATTCGACCCTGTCCGTAACAAGACCTGCCTGCTGTTGGTGCTCGTCCTCCTCCGGCAACGAGATTCTGGAAGTCATGCCGTGCAATGCGTCCAATGTGACCTGAAGTTCCCTGGCTGTTTCGCTATCGCCAGCCTTGCGGGCCGTTCTCAGATCGTTAAGCAGCGTCTTTTCTTCAGACCTTAACGCGATTGGCGGGACCTGCACAATACTGGGTTTCTCAACCTTCTGACCAGCCCCTGGCCCCCCGGCCTTTCCAGTACCAAGATCCTTATCCTGGGCGAAGGACATGCCGCCGCCGACAAACAAACAACACAAACATACATATACAACGAATCGTTTCATAATTTATTCCTCCTATGTATGGGTATCATTAACAGGGATAGTTCACAATCTCTCTGCATTTACCCTTAACAAGGCGAATTCAGAGAGACAAATACGCTTCCTGCCCCTTCTAATGGTATCCCTCGTTTGACTAAACCTTGAGGATTCTTTCGTGTTCCTTTTTCTTCTGCTGACTCCTATCACGCCGATCTGCCTCAGTCCTATGAACACATGTATGCCTGTGAACAATGATTAATAACGCCGGTATTTCCCGATATATCCCGATATATCAATCATGTTCTTGTAACCCATTCCCCCTTTCTTCTCTGCCGTCGCTCTTCGCTATCGAACCATGTATTCGTTAACGCCATGCTATCTCCGCAGAAACTCAATCAATCAAAAAAGAAAAGCCGGGTTTCCTTTCCAGGCGACCCGGCTGTCTTGGGATTTTAGATTGTAGATTGCGGATGTTCACAATCTTCAATCTCAAATCGTAAATTATAAGATCCGCGGCTTTCCGTCCCCATCTCACGGTGGGTTTAGCTTTGTCAGGGTTATGAACTCACAACATCAGCTATAAGCAATAAGATAGGGTCTGTATGTACGTTTTGTCAACAAGGATTTCCAGTTGAACGAAAAATTCTTGCACAAGGCGATCTGCTCATCACAGATACAAACGCACTTGTTCCCCATGACAGGTATGCGAGCGCTAACGCGGACCGGCACAAGTCCCGTACTGATGGCTGTCACTTCGTCCAGAGCAGGTAGGCATTACCGGATCTGAATTCATACGCCCCAATATCGTACGCGCCCGCTTGCGGTCGCGCTTGCCCGTCAAAATCAACTGTTGGAGCGTCTGTCGCTGCACCCTGGTTGATGGCCGGTGAAGTAGATTGGAGATAAAAATCAGCGTCCGTAGGATTAATAAATAGCGGGTCTGCTTCTACCACCGCGGTGCCATCATTTTCGGCATATCCTTCGACCCCCCAGACAAGATTATGGTCACTCGTTACTGACTCTGGATATTCATGTTGAATTTGAAACTGGGCATTCTCACTGCAAATATTGTTACGAATCACGATATTCTCAACATGGGCGACATCCGTATTCTCTAGCGATATTCCGCCGCCCCAACCAGGCTCAGGATTGCCATTCTGGTAACATGTGTTATTGATCATCGTCACATTCTTAACGGGTTGGGGTAGTTCAGAAGGTTCGTGACTGAGGCAGATGCCGGAATAATAGTTCTGGTACGCCAGATTATTATAGATTCTGATATTTTCAAGCAGACCGCCCTGTTCAGATGCCAGGGCAAAGCCATTGTTGCCGGTATCATGCACGCGATTTTGATAGAGGTCAAGATGATAGGTGTGCTGATCATGAGCGTCAACGTAGATCCCGACCCGCGTGACGTCGTGGACATGATTCCGATAGATTTTTCCATCATGGGCTCCCTGCTTGGCACATATACCCTCTTTATAACCATGATGCACATGATTATTTTTGACCTCAAAAAATCCGGTTTGAGCAATGCTAATACATTCCTGCCATCCGCCGCTGCCCGCCTGATTCACCTCATTCCCGTCAATTACAATATTTGTGCTCTCCCATACCCCGATCCCGGAAGACCAGGTATGGGATGTGTAATTCTTTTCGATGGTAATATAGTCAGAATTTCTGACCATGATACCAGCATTATCATTATAAAAACCGGCATTTATGACCCGTAAGCCAGACACTTTGAGATAGCTTTTATTAGCAATGTGAAACACACCATATAAATCATCGGGTAATGTGATTCCGCTGCCGTCAATCGTGACGGTCTCCCCCGGATACGCCGCATAGACAATATATTGCCCGCTGCGGCCTGAGTTTTGGGGCGTCACCTGTTCCGAGTACGTTCCGGCCCTGATATACACCGTATCCCCGGCGACTAAGGTTTGCGCTGCTTTTGTGATGGTTCGCCACGGCTTCGCCAATGTGCCAGGGTTTGAATTATTGCCTCCCGGTGCGACATAATAAGTAGTTCCGAAAGCTGCTATTGGGAGCAGAAGCGACCAGACCAACATGATCGCGCTGAAAAAACCTTTACCTTTCATACACCTGCTTCCCTATCTGTTCAGGTCTCCCACTTGCGCCTTGTACCGTTCTTAACGACATTCTGACGAGCAAAGGGGCACCTGAAAGACTTGACAGACAGGATTCTATCTTGTTGTCATTGGACAGGATGTCTTGCTTAATAATCTACCTGCGCAAAGGGTTTAATCAACTCCCCTGTCATCACATCCCAGATGTGATATAAGTTGCATCAAATAACGCATAGCAAGGTTTTCCCCTCCTTAGAAGCTGTTTTAAAAGTCCATGCAACGGGCATTTCGAGAGAGGTGAACAGGAGTGTCAAAGCTCTGCTTTGACAGCGAAAGCAGAGCTTTCGCACTCCTCACCTGTAAACTTTTAAAACAGCTTCTTAGCGCGTCCAGAGCAGATAAGAACGTGCGTTGAGCGACGTGAGATAGTCCACAAATTCCGTCCAATAACTTGGCAACGTGTCCCAGGGATTATCCATAATATCGTTGGTGACGTACACGTAGCCGATATGGCGAGCCATCGCCAGATCCACATGTGATTTCATCGTATTCACGTCCGGGGTCGTATGCACCAGCACGGCAAAACGTTCTGCCGGATAGGCGCTGACATAGGAATCGGGCTCATAACCGGGCCATTCAGTGGAATAACTTTCGAAAATGATACTGATATCGCCAGCCGGGCGGCTGACATATTGCTCGATAATGTTTGTGCCCGGGTTCAACACCACAGTGTTAAAATTCGGCTTTGATCTGATATAATCGTACAATTCCCCATAGTAACTGAGTTTATCAAGCGTAGTAGCCGTTTCATCCAGGAAGATGCCATGAATATTGAAACATTGAACGTACAGATCAATATCCGCCTTCACATTATTAATCTGGCGATCCCCATTCGTGGTAGGCACATAGCCCACAATCGTCACGCCGGCGTTCCGCAGCGTGTTCAGTCCCTGAATATAAGCGGCGTCGGGCGGACACGTTCCCGGTCCGCTATTGGGGTTAATGACTGCCGTCACCGGCAATTTGGAAGCAGCAGTCGCCACGTCATTCCATCGATTGTCCGGGTAAATGTATAATGGAATGAGAATCTGAAGTTGCACCTTCGTTTGCGCCCGGGTTGTTATGGGTTGAATTATTGCCATACTCACCACGAATATAGACAGGAAAATCATGTAACGGTACGTGTGCCTGAGATGAATCATAATTATGGTGCTCCTTTCAGATGGAGAACAATGATGGATGTCACTGTGCCGGCGGCAACCAACATTCTTCCACCCAGGCTGTAAAAAAAGACAGCCGGATTCCTGAATTCAGGCAACCCGGCTGTCTTGATAAAAGATCCGCGGCTTTCCGTCCCCATCTCACGGTAGGTTTAGCTTTGCCAGAAAAGCAGACACGAATCGAGATGTTCGCAATTGATTGCGGCCATACTCAAAGAACTGTCATGAGGCATTCTGTCGGTCAGAACCTTAGGAGTGGATCAGAAGAGAAGAAGGAATAATGTCCAGTATATCAGCGCAAACAGAGACATATACCTCGTCACGCCGCCATACTATCGGCAGGGCTGTTAAGTTCTACGGAATTTTGTCATCTCGACTTCGCTCGATGACCGGAACACCGGGCGTCGAGCGAAGTCGAGACGGCATTTCTGACGAGAACTTAACAGCCCGCCATACTATCGGGGCTGTTCGTTGTCATGACTTCATGATAGAAAATTGATACCCTCCTTCTGGCGCACCGGATGGAACGCAGGCGCGGGGCCGAATGTCCCGCGCCCGTGTGGGGATCACTTCGTCCAGAGCAAATAGGAATTGTCCTCTGTCCATTTTGCAATAGGGTAGGCTGGCGTGGTGCCGGCCGTATTGAACGTCCCCCCGGCATAGAGCGAGCCGTCGCTCCCGACCGCCAATGCCCTGACCTCGCCGCTGCCTATGCCATCCCCCAGGGCCTCCCACGTTGTCCCGTTCCAGCGCGCCACTCGGTTCGCCGCCACGCCGCCGGCCGTGGTGAACTCTCCACCGACGTAAAGCTTGCCATCGCTCCCGGCCGCTAATGCATAAACTGTGCCATTCATGCCGGTTCCCAGGGCTTGCCAGGCAGTTCCGCTCCAGCGCGCCACTCGATTCACCGTCACACCCCCGGCCGTGATGAACTTTCCACCGGCGTAAAGTAGGCCGTCGCTTCCGATCGCCAATGCCGTGACTTCGTCGTTCATGCCGCTCCCCATGGCTTGCCATGCACTCCCAGTCCATCGCGCCACTCGGTTCACTGCCACACCGCTAGCTGTGGTAAAGTACCCTCCGGCGTAGAGCGTCCCGCTTCCGACTGCCAACGCATAGACGTCGCTGTCCATGCCGGTTCCCAGAGCCTGCCACGTACTCGTACTCGTATTCCAGCGCGCCACTCGGTTTGCCGCCACGCCTCCAGCCGTGGTAAACGCCCCGCCGGCGTAAAGCGTGCCATCACTCCCGACCGCCAACGCATAGACCGTGCTGTTCACGCCATTCCCCAGAGTAGCCCAGGCACTCCCATTCCAGTAGGCTACCCTGAGCGCCGCCACGCTTCCAGCCGTGGTGAATGCCCCACCAGCATAAAGCGTGCCGCTGCTGCCGGCCGCCAACGCAAAGACTGTGCTGGTCATGCCATTTCCCATGTTAGCCCAGGCACTCCCATTCCAGTAGGCTACCCTGAGCGCCGCCACGCCGCCGGCTGTGGTAAAATACCCTCCGGCGTACAGCTTACCGTCGCTCCCAACCACCAACGCCCTGACCTGCTCATTCATGCCGCTCCCCAGGGCTTGCCAGGCAGCCTGAACCGGCGTCACCGCCAGGCTCCATCCCAAGCAAACCAGTATGATGATTCTATAAATACCCGTCTGATATCGTTGTGTATTCATGTATTTTTTCTCCTGTTACTTTTGCGGTGTGGCGAGACCCCCCTTCCCCCATCACCGATTGTTTGATTGTGACCGGGTTCTCCTGTCCCCTGTCTGCAAGATCTCGCTATCATTGGGCGGTGTTGAGCACCGCTGTAATGCCTTCAGCGGCGCTGATGAATTAAATAAACGATCTGTTCTGTGATGTGTAGGCAAGTGTTCTGTCAGAAACAACATGTACATTGCTTAACTCAACTTTCGCACCCCGACTATCCTCAGACGAGTTACGAACAGAAAGTTCAGCGAACAATACACTCTGGAAACAAGGATCTTGACGTTTCATCAGATACGGATAACCCGATCGATCCTCCTATAAACTCCGTAGATTTCCGTCCTTGCTTCACATAGAATGATGAGATGATAAAAGTCAAGGATATTTCTGATAAATTTTACGTGGGAAGAGTGTTCTCTGCCAGGGGCATTGTATGGAACGCCTCTTTGAAACTGCTACGCTTGTTTTCCGGATTCCAGGCGCATGTGTCACTTTGTCCAGAGCAGGTAATTATCCATCGAACTAACCGGCTGTGCCGGATCAAAGACAATGACAGTATACGTGAAACTTCTGGGACTTCCGCCAATCAGCACATTAGAAACGCTAACCGTATATGTGACTAAATGTTCTGATGGCCATGTGGCATCATCTGCCATACCAAGAGGCCTCCAAACCAGTGTATTTTCTCCATAGCCTGTCACATACGTTTCCTGTGTCACCGAAATGGGACTTCCGTTTTGGGTCATTGTCACCGTAGCGCTTCCAAAATTAGCAGAAGCATAGGCAAATGACCATCGTGGATAGATGACCTGGTATGGGACATACCCAGGCGGGGGCCAGGCAACATACTCCTCTCGAGTGGTCGGTCGCGGGTCCCACGTATGCGAATCAAACACCCATAAGGCATTGGCTGCCCATTGATATCCGGGAGCGCTCGGAACATCTCCGGTTCCCATCAGTTGGGTTTGAGGATACAATACCCAACGCCGATGTCCGGCAGCAGAGTTACTGGAACCCTTGTCTTTCATGTAACCTGCGATATTATGGGTGAGGGTCGGATAGCCCATCCTGATGTTTGATTTTCCGGCGCCTTCTTTGCCCTCCTCCGTATAACATGTCCATGAAGAGTCAGGGTCATGGCTTAGTTGGCCGTTAACACTTATCATCAAAGCGGTTTGTTGATCTTTATTATTGTACTCATTGAAAAATGTCACTCCAGCAGGTATACCGGCCATGGCGCGAAAATAATTCAACTCCAGGAGCATAACATCCTTAAACGCCTGAGTGGTCGTCCCTGCCGTACATGAAACATGATTTCCCGTCCAGCCCATTGCGACCCCCTCAGAGCCGACATAGTGACTGTAATACAGGTCTCTCGACGCTTGCCAGTTCTGAGGATTCACACTCAGGGCTCTAGTAGCGCGAGTGATGGTCCCTATATCTTCTTGCGGGAGTGGTGTTGCGGGAAATGTGGGGGGAATGCCTAACTGGATAGTCTCCGAAAAAGCTGTCAGAGAAAGCATACATAAACAACCGATCAGACAGAAGAGATGATACATCATTTTTTTCATATTACGAACCTCCTGACTTCGTTTATGTTACTCTTAAAAAAAGCTGATTCAGCTAAAGAAATGTGAAATCCTCCGGTACTGTTGTCAAGCAAAATTATGGAATTTATATGGGCATTCAGCGCGTCCACAGCAAATAACTGGGCACGGCTTCAATATGCAAGTAATTAATATAGCCGATCTGGTCATACTTGCCCATCTGGAGCGAGAGTTTTTTATCTTTCACGGTCACGGTTTTGGTGCGGGTAATCCAACTGTTATTGGTCGTTTCACTATTTATAAAGCTCACGCCCTCGATCACGATGGTATGGTATCTGGTGCTACTGCGCGACCCGACACAGACAGTCACATTGTACGTACCGTTTGGCAGATCGAATTCGAACACATCTTCACGGCTATAATCATTAATCACGGCGCTGCCCAACAGTTTTTTGGGCTCCGGATCGACCCATTGATCCCAGGCGGTATAAAAATTGGCCGACGGCACGTCCGCCGCCCGATACCAGCCATAACCCAGACTCGGACTATACAGAGTGTTGCCAATCTTCATATACGTGCGGCCGTTCACAATCAGCGGATTGTCGGTGGGCTGGCCGGCCGGATCTTGAAAATTGATGTAATAATTCCCCGGCGCGCCGTTTGATCTGGAATGTACGGACGCCGGCGCAATGTCCGGGATGGTCGCAATTTCGCCGCTGAGTTTGAGTCCGATCAGCCGCCGCAGGTTATACATGAACTCGCTGTCGCGCGTGTAAGAGGTTGGCATCCCAATCACTTTATTCACCTGCGCATCGGCGGCATTGCTGACATCCGGCTGCGGTTGACCACCGTTTAATAAATAGAAATATTCATAATCTTCTAACCCGTCACGGATCATTTCTAAACGGATAGAAGGGACAAAACGGTGGCCGTTTGAGCCATAAGTAATATTGGTATTTGCCTCTGAAGGGGGATACATCAAGAACATTTCGCCGTTCTGGCCGTTCGGGTTCGGCGAAGTCCAGGGGTTACTGCTCCAGTCATTAAAGGTATAATAAGCGACGCCACGCACGCGGTATTTCCATAAGAACCAGCCCAGGAATTTGCCTTCAATGGCCGGATGATCGAGAGTAATCGAATTAAAGCGCGGCAAGTAGGTGCTTTTGAGAAAGTAAATCCAGCTTTCCTCGCTGTTATTTTTCAGGCGCTGCTGTGAGAGCGCCGGATTGAAATGCAGGCCAAAGTGCGGCAACCAGATGTCAATTTGATGATTATAGAAATAATTGGCGTGGTTGTAGATTTCCGGTTTGGGTTCCTCTGAAACCATCAATTTGAGATTAGGCGCGTATTGTTTCAGATAACGGGAATACCAGGCTACAGCGTCATAATCCGCCTGATTCTGGGGTTCATTCGCAAAATAGTAATACGCTCTACTCAGATAACCCTTTGCGTTGAGATAATTCTGCATGGCGGTCATATATTGGAACCATTTTTGATTGTAAGCAGAAGAGGGATTATTGCCGGTGTACCAGTCGCTCGTCGTGCGGGTCTGGCTGCAGAACGTGGAAGGGCGTTGATCGGCGGACGCATCGTTATTCTGAAAGGTCGCCGCCATAAACGAGGGAAAACCGACGCCGCCATTAAAAGGCTGAGTAAATGTGCTGCTCATCAGACCAGTCCCATTCAGATAGCGCGCCGCTGGTTGTTCAAAACCCCAGATGCCTTCGTTGTCGGTGAAGGTGCCGCTACAGTTGTAGTCAATATACGGCGCGGCGCCATTCGTGGTCAATCCGCCTGACCAGAGTACCGAGCTGGGCACCAGCCGGTGGTCAATCAGAAATTTCTTCATTTTATCCACATACATCCAGTAGTCCGCACCTGTGCCAGAGACGCTATATTTCGCCAGAATTGTTTGATGGCTAAAATTCATCTGGGAATTAACGTGTAGTTGCGCCGGAAGTGTAAAATTGAACACGTGCAGGCGCACCGGAATAGCGACGCCGCCAATCGTTACATTCGTCGTATAATTCCCGGCAGCCGTGGTTGACGGCACATACACATTAATCCAAAAAGCGGTATTTTGACTGGCGGTTACACTGATGGAGGCTCCACTCGCGATCGGCCATAAGGGATCGGGATTCGCACCGGTCTTCCCAAGATAATCCGTCGCTGTGGTGACATTGATGTATTTGACCTGGAATAATTCGGTGGTAATCCCTGTTCCAAAACTTCCCATCGTGACCGTCACATTCCCTGATGATGTTGGCTTCACGATGATTTGAAACGGCTCGAATTCCCTTTTGGCGGCATAGACTTTGACAATTGAGCCAGTATCGGTGGGCACAGCGTCGGTCTTAAACACGCGCTCACTGGGCGGAGTTGTCCAGAACTGATACGCCGACGTAGATTGCGTGAGTTTGAAGGTATAATCTTCAGTCTGCGCATTGCCTGCGATTGGCCGCAGCAAGATGACAAGTACGCTCAATATGATAACATTGAACCTGTTGATGATCATAGCGTTGTTCATAATTAATGAAACTCCATATTTAAATATTTTGTTGTTCCGGGAACCTGCCTGTACATATTTCACCTGTCTGTGTGCAATACACAGGCAGACACAGACAGGTGGGTCTTCTAAACTCTCGAAACAACAGAACAACAAAAATTGGAAACCTGTCAATAAAAAACCATTACTTTTCAGCGATAATTGTCAGAATCAGCGATAAGGTAGTGGTATCCTGTACATGATGCACGTTCCCTGAGCGAAGTCGAAGGGAACGCCTGCGTGCTCGTCTCGACTCCGCTCGACGACCGGTCATCATGTACAAGGTAGCCACTACCAGCGATAATTGTCAGAATTTTTTTCCGAAAACCAATAGGAGATATAAGAGATGGAATGTAAGATCCGAAATTTCTTCAAAACCTTTGATCGCCCAGAGGTTCTGGTAAGCAGCCAATAATCTAACATCGCCGCCATATATGCCAGAAACGCGCCAAAAGTATCTGCGGCCACATCATGCAAGCTGCAATGCCGGTTGGGAACGAAATATTGATGGAATTCATCTGTAATGCCATAGGCGATTGCGATGAATGTCCCGAGAAGACAGACAAGATGCCAACGCTGAAAATCTTCGACTTTGCTTTTCAACAGATATTGCGACAGCAAGAGCCGGATCAACAATAATGTCAGTAGAAAATATTCCAGAGCATGAAGCACGTAATCCGGAATCTCGCCGCTAATCTGAGGGTTCGGCAGCGAAGAAACATAAAAGATCGTAATCATATAGCCCAGCGGCGGCAGCCAGAACCAGAAAATATGATGGATACACTGTTTCATAAGACAGGCTGTCAAAGCTCGACTTTGACAGCCAAAAATGAGCTTTGACACTCCTAATGATCACATCCAGGATCTCAACAATAAAAAATAGAGAAATGAACCAACTAGCAGCACCAACAGAGGTTTCCACAGTTGACGATAAATTCCTCGAAAATCGGCTTTGAAATACTCCTGGGTAAAGACCAGGCACACATGCAGCGGTGACGCCATCATTCCGATGAAACCGGCGATAAATCCGAGAATCAAATACGGAATGATGTTCTGCTCGATCTGAAGCTCGTGAAAGAGGGAGATCAATACCGGAAACGAGGTGCCGACAAACGCAACGGCAATGCCTGAAAGCCCCCCGGCGATCATCGGGATAAGGATAAGCACGAGTAAAAACGGAATGTGCTGCGATGCGAGAAATGCACTGAGATCATTGACCGCCTGACTATCTACCAACACCTGCTTAAACATGTAAATGCTACAAATCATGTAGATCATCTTGAGCAATCCCTTATCAAACAGAATGTTACGAATCATGTCGCCCGATACCGAGTTCTTATGCCAGATATACAGGATACTGACTATCAGCGATAGTACTAAAGGCAGTTCGGTTGGAATATTTATAAAAGCCGGAATACGCTGTTGTAAGATCGTCAGTAGTCCGCTTCCGAAGATTGCTCCGATAATTACGATGATAATAGGGACCAATTCTTGCAGAAAGCTTTTCAACCGACGCGGAGCGGCATTGCGAGAATTGACCGCCATGTTCACCGGCATGTTCCTGAGCAAGAATATATACCCTGCGGTAAGAGAAATCAGTGTTAACGGGAACGACCGGCTGACAAAGGCCCAGATACTGACAGACGACATGGAAGCGGCGAGCAGCAAACCGGGATAAAGCGGCCAGGTAAATTCCCAGACATGCCGAAACCAGTAATTCAATACAGACTTGGTTTCGGGGTCCAGGTTGTGTTCATTGCCCAATTCATCCACCATTGGCGCGGAGAAGATCGCGCCGCCCGGCATGGGAAGCAAGCCGATTAATGAAGGAAAGACGATCAAATTAAATTTGGGATTTTTCACTAAGCCCTGAAAAGATGAGAGCAGCCGTTTCATCTGTTCAACTCGCTCTAAAGAGCGACTTAGAATGAGAATAAGGACCACAATCGCGCTCAACATGATCGTTCTGATTTGCGCCAGACCTGCGCCCATAGAGGCAAGAATTTCCACCGGATTCATGCGACACCAGAATCCTAATAGTATAGAGCCTGCGAGCAAGGCCGTACCTAAGTGATATTTACGACGGATCAAAAAGAGTATCAGGCTAAACACTCCGACAATTTTGAGAATAATAGGGATGTTCCAAAAAAATTCCATAGTTGCCCATTGTGATAAAAATGTTCATAATCTTCCCCTCAAAAAGGGGCATTTCCAATTCTATATTCTATTGCTGGCAACATGGCAAGGAAGTCAAGGAGTTTACCATTTTTTTTGAAAAACACAAAAAGTTCACGATTTTTCTTGCATTTTCCGCTTGTAGCTATATGTAGAATTTGAAGTTGAGAGTAAAATTTCCGATCCTTCTGGTTCTTCCGTACCATTTCGCGAACGATCGAGATTTCTTATGAGAAATCCTTGTAGTTCCAAACGGGAGGGGTTTCAGAGAGTTCTATTGACAGGAAGGGAAAAAGATCATGCGCGCACAAGATTTGATTAAAAAGAAACGCGATGGGGGAGCGCTGACGCCCACAGAGATTCAATTCCTGATTGAAGGGTACACGAGCGGATACATCCCGGATTATCAAATGTCTGCCTTGACAATGGCGGTGTTTTTTCAGGGTATGACCAAAGAAGAAACGGTTGCGCTCACCACGTGCATGCTGCATTCTGGACTGGTGGTTGATTTGAGCATGATCCCCGGAAAAAAAGTTGACAAACATTCGACTGGTGGAGTGGGCGATAAAATTTCACTCCCGCTGGCGCCAGCGGTGGCAGCGGCAGGGGTAACAGTGCCAATGATTTCAGGCCGGGGACTTGGTCATACCGGTGGAACACTCGATAAACTCGAATCAATTCCCGGATTTCAGGTTGATCTTCCATTAGATCGTTATATTGCTATTCTGCAACAAGCCGGATTATGCTTAATTGGGCAAACCCAGGATATTGCCCCGGCGGATAAGAAACTCTATGCGCTACGAGATGTGACCGCCACCGTCGAAAGCATTCCATTGATTACAGCCAGTATTTTAAGCAAAAAACTGGCAGAAGGGATTGACGGCATTGTGTTCGATGTCAAAACCGGCAGCGGCGCGTTTATGAAAAATGATGATGATGCCCTGAAATTGGCGCAAAACCTGGTGAATATTGCTGTGATGATGGGTAAAGATGCGGTCGCATTGATCACAGATATGGATCAGCCTCTGGGAAATGCTGTCGGAAATACGCTGGAAATGCTTGAATCAATTGACGTACTGCGCGGAGAAGGGCCGCAAGATGTAGTCGCTCTCACAATTGAACTTGGCGCGTATATGCTGAAATTCGGTGGTGCAGCGACCGCTATCGAACAGGGACGCGAGACGATCCGACGCGTACTTTCTGACGGATCGGCCTTTGAAAAATTTCGACAGCTTGTGAAATTGCAGGGCGGCGACGCAACGGTCATCACTGATCCGTCTCGTTTTCAGCGAGCCACGTACCACCTGCCTGTTTGCGCTGAAATGGCGGGTTATGTCGAAGCCATTCAGAGTGAACAGATCGGCGTTGCCAGCATGTTGATCGGTGCAGGCCGCGAACGGCTTGATTCCCCAATTGATCACGCTGTCGGCATCATGCTGCGCAAAAAGATCGGCGACCACGTGGAAGTAGGCGAACCGCTCTGCGTGGTAGAATATAACGACGACACGAAATTGGAGGATGCCGTTGCCCTGATTCGTCAGGCCTATCGCCTCGGCGAAATTCGGCCTGAAAAGCCGAAGCTTATCAAGGCGATTATTACAGCATAAAAAAAGATGTGAGATGTTTTCAGTCATTTTGTCAGAGATGAGCTTTTCTTCGTAAAAATTATAAATTATGAAACAGAAAGATAGTCTCGTTTTGTTATGCGTCATGGGCATATTCATATTTGGTGTGTTTGGAATACGGAACATTCAAGCAGAAGAGAATGACTTTCCGCTTGCGCCGGGAACGTACTGGGTTTATGAAGGGTTGGTTAAATGGCAGGTTGAATCGGGAGTAAAAGAGCGGCAGATGACATGGAAAATGGAGGTTATCAAGAAGGTTGAGCGCGGCGAGTTTACCGGTTATTTGATGAAAGGTCATCCGATTGATCTCGTATTTTATGAAGATGGGCGCATATCGAGCGATTACGCGATTATTCGCAACGGTGAAAAATTTTATGAAACCGACGTCGAGACGTTTCAACGCCTGAAAGACTTGCAAGATAAACTGGAAAATCTTGTTTCCGATGCAGAATTGACTTTAGATCTTCCGCTGATGCCAGGCAAAAAATTCGGCGAGGCCGAGATGCTCGACCGAGAAGATGATTCCTATTGCTGGATGGTTAAGGAAGCCCGACCGTTTTCTCGCCAGATCAATGGTGTTGCCCTATCGGACACGCTGACGGAATACCTCCTGACATTTGCAACGCTTCCTGAAGATGTGGTTGTTCATTTCACGCCCGGTATTGGTATCACACGTTTTGAATACGTGCATCACGGCACGATCTCCGAAGTGGATGTAAGCCTGATTGAGTATCATGCAAGCAGTAGCCAGTAAGCAGTCAGCAGTAGAGCAGTAGCCAGAGTTCAGTGACCAGTCAGCATACTCATCATTGAACTCTGAACACTGACTACTGCTGACTGACTATTGCTTACTAACCACTGCTTACTGACTATTGTTTACTGAAAACGAGGTATCTTTATGAATATTGCACAGATTCACGAAACTATTGACGCGATTCGGGCAAAAGTTCCTGTTCGCCCGCAGATTGGTATAGTTTTAGGCTCAGGACTCGGTGAATATGCCGACCAATTTCCTTCGCCGACGATCATCCCGTATGAAGACATTCCGCATTTCCCGCAAGTGACTATCGTCGGTCATAAGGGGCGGCTTGTCTTTCAGGAAATAGAAGGGCTGCCTGTAGTCGTTATGCAGGGTCGCTTCCATTACTACGAAGGCTATAGCATGGAACAACTGACGTTTCCGATTCGTGTGATGGGCCAACTCGGCATTCGGCGATTGATTCTGACCAATGCGGCCGGCGGGGCCAATCTCAATTTTTCTCCGGGCGATCTCATGCTGATTACTGATCATCTGAACTTGATGGGGATGAATCCCCTGCGCGGACCGCATGATGCGGAATTTGGCGAGCGGTTTCCTGATATGACCTGCGTCTATCATCCGGAAGAAAGGGAGGTGTTCGAAACCGTGGCGCAACGCTTGCAGATTCCCTTGCAAAAGGGGGTCTATGCGGCATTTAGCGGGCCCTCCTATGAAACCCCGGCGGAAATTCGCATGATCCGAACCCTGGGAGCTGATGCGGTCGGCATGTCCACTGTCCCGGAAGCCATTGTCGCTACACAAATGGGGATCCGCGTGTCAGGTGTCTCTTGCATTACGAATATGGCGGCCGGAATGCCTGGAGCCAAACTGACTCATGAAGATGTGATGGAAACGGCCAACCGGGTGAAACACCAGTTTATCGCCTTGCTTAACGGAGTCATTCAGGAATTTGCCAAAGCCAACACGTAGAAAGGAAACGAGGAATGTTGTATGAGTTGTTTCTTGTGCAACAAACTATCTGCTTATGTCCATACGCGACACGCTGATTCAGGAAGCCAAACAGGCGCGTTTAAGCGCCTATACCCCATATTCTCACTTCAAAGTCGGGGCGGCTGTTTATACCAAATCTGAGAAAATCTTTCGGGGGTGCAACATTGAAAATAGTTCCTATGGAGCTACGGTATGTGCAGAACGGGTGGCCTTATTTACAGCCTATTCACAAGAAGAACGGGAGATTGATGCGATTGCGATTGTCGCTGATACGGAAACGCCGTGTCCTCCCTGCGGTATCTGCCGACAGGTGATCATAGAATTAGCTGGCGATATAGAAATCATTCTGGCAAACCTGCGGGACGATGTGCGTGTTTTGAAAGCCAGTGAATTACTGCCTGACGCCTTTACCTCTGAGTTTTTATAACATTTTTCGTTTCTCAAGAGAGGGGTGCGAAAAATGAAAAAAGCACACTACATTTTAAATTTGCCAAACAAATTAACGCTTACGCGTGTGTTAATTTCGCCTGTCCTGGTTGTCGTGTTATTAACAAAGTTAAATCAGTGGCTGGCGGTCGTGATTTTTCTGATTGCAGCAGCAACGGATTTTATTGATGGGTATCTGGCGCGTCGTCGCAAGCAAGTGACAGTTCTGGGAAAACTCATGGATCCGATTGCGGATAAATTTCTGATTGCCGCCTCGCTCATTTCACTTGTGGAAATCGGCCATGCTCCCGCATGGTTAGTGGTTATCATCATTGGCCGGGAATTCGCCGTGAATGGGTTACGGGCGGTAGCGGCTTCCCAGAATGTGATCATTCCGGCAGGACCGCTTGGAAAAGCAAAAATGGTGACGCAAGTCATTGCTGTGCCTTTACTCATTCTTAATGCCCATATTTTCGGTTATAACGTGGCGTTGGGTGTGTTATGGCTGACCATGATCATCACCGTCTGGTCAGGGATCGATTATTTTATAGCAGGACTCCAGCGAATTGACATTTCGCTGTAGGAGCGTTGAGAAATATTCAGATAATGGTTGAATGGTAAATGAGGTCGTTTTCTGAGCGGACAATACTTACTATTTGACCACTACTACCATGCATATTGTGTTAGTGATATTAGCATATCTGGTCGGGTCAATCCCCTTTGGCTTGCTTATTGGTAAGATGCAGGGGATTGATATTCGCAAGTACGGTAGCGGAAATATTGGCACATCAAATGTTGCCAGGACGTTGGGAAAAAAAGCTGCAATTCAAACCTTGTTCGGCGATGGTCTGAAAGGATTGCTGATGGTTTTGCTTGCCCGGGCTGTGCTTGATGATGAACGTTGGATTGTTGCGGCAGCCCTGGCAGCAATTATCGGGCATAATTGGTCAATCTACTTGAAATTCAAAGGCGGGAAAGGCGTGACCACGACCTACGGGGCATATCTCGGTCTGGCCTGGCTTCCAGCTTTAGCGACGATTGCCGTCTGGCTGGCGATCACCAAAGCGACGAATAAAGCTTCCATCGCAGCCCTAACGTCGTCTCTCTGCGCGCCGATTTTTGCGCTGCTCTTCGGAGTTTCGACGCCCATACTTGTTTTTTCCGTGCTCGGTCTGCTGATGATTTACCTCCGTCACATTGAAAATATCAAGCGCCTCCTGGCTGGCAAAGAAAACACCCTGTCGAGAACCAAAGATGTCGAAAGGGAAGAGTGAGCTATTTTACGCGCATAGAAAAACCAGGTTTTTTTGTTAAAACCTGGTTTTTTGAACTCAGCTCGCTCTCGCAAGCTTAACTCGTCGCATCCAATTCTTGATAGAGCGGAAAAGCCTGGCATAAATCCTGGACTTCTGCCTGAAGCCGCCTGAGCAGATCGTCATTATCTGGCTGGCTGAAGGCTTGATGGACAATGGCGGCAATCCGGTCCATTTCCGGTTCTTTCAGGCCGCGTGTAGTGAGCGCTGGTGTTCCGAAGCGTAAACCGCTGGTGACCATCGGACTTTCCGGATCGTAGGGCACCACATTCTTATTGGTCAGGATGCCGATCTTTTCCAGCAGGGCTTCAGCACTATTGCCTTTGAGACCGGTTCCTCGCAAGTCAATAAGTATCAGATGATTATCCGTCCCACCCGTGACTAAACGATAGCCAGCATTACCTAGCGCCTGAGCAAATCGTTTTGCATTCGCGACAATTTGCGCTTGAATCTGCCGAAATTCCGGTGACATGGCGCGTTGAAAACAGACCGCTTTCGCTGCAATTGATTGGATGGCCGGCGTCCCCTGAGTACCAGGAAAAATCGCACGGTCGATTTTTGATGCGTAGGCCTTTTTGCAGAGGATCATGCCGCCGCGTCCGCCCATGAGCGTTTTATAGGTCGTAAACGTCACAAAATCTGCATACGGCACCGGGCTGGGGATGATTCCGGCGGCAACCAGACCGGCAATGTGCGCCATATCAATCAACAAGTATGCTCCAACTTCGTCGGTAATCTCGCGCAAAGCAGCAAAGTCGATCAAGCGCGGATAGGAACTGGCGCCGCCGACGATCATTTTTGGATGGTGCGCTTTTGCCAATGAGCGAGCCTCCTCATAATCAATCAATTCCGTTTCGCGGTGCACGCCATAATGGGTAAATTGATAACAATGTCCTGTGAGCGACATCGCAGCGCCGTGCGAAATATGTCCGCCATGATCTAGCTTCATACTCAAAATCGGATCGCCTACTTTCAACATGGCAAAATAGACCGCCATATTCGCATTTACTCCGGAATGAGGTTGAACATTTGCATGTTCGGCCTGAAATAGATCTTTAGCGCGTTGAATAGCAAGCGTTTCAATGGCATCAGTGTACTGGCAGCCCGCATGAAATCGTCGTCCGGGATAGCCTTCCGCGGCTTTGTTGCTAAATAATGATGATTCCGCCGCCATAATCGCTAAAGGCGCACTATTTTCCGACGCAATCATATTTAATGTGGTTTTTTGTCGCTGCACCTCGTGCGCAAGAATTGCCGCAACTTCATGGTCTTCAAATCGTAATACATCTATCATTCGTTATCTTGCGCATCTCTCTGTGAAATATCAATTCAAACGATAGAGTGCAAGATGTTCACAAAGAGAGCGAACTTTTGAAAGAGAATGTCTTTGTTTAATAGGCATTATCGGAAATAAGCCTGGAGTACAAAACGTAGGTTTTATTCCTCGTATGTTGGCGCAAAAACGGATTTTTTACATTCCAGAGGACTTCGTGTATTTTCACAACAGTTTATTTCCGACAATATTTAATAAAAAGAATAAACAAGAATTTTTGATTTTTTTTGAATCACGACAGTTTTCAACAGTCAAAAGTGAAAGAGCATTCTTGATAATTATTGAGGTAATGACACATAATTTCTTTGGACTTTCGATCTTGTTATCTCCCTGTCTTCATCCAATTTCAAAAAATCCTTGTAATTACCGCTGAGTACAAGTTCTTTTTGAGAAATACGCCTGAAACGTTTTTGTCAAGATTTTATCCATGAATTCATCAATCGAAAGAAATTTGGCGTTTTATTTCACCAATGAAAAAAAACTATTGACAATTTTTTATCTTTTTTTCATGCTCAAATTGATGGTATGATTAAAAATGTAAAACAAAGCATGTTGCACAATTTGTTAAGTGTAGAAGGACAAATCACACGATGTTCGTGTGTTTTGTGAGAGAGTTTTTGTCAGGCGTTTGATTGTTCATATATCAACCCCTAAAAAGGTGAAAGTATCTGTAATATGGAATCTGCCCAGGGGAAAGAGCAATTACTTCAATTTATCAGGAGGGTGTTTGAATGTCAGAGGTTATTTTAAAAGATTTAGTTAAACGGTACCCTAATGGTTTCCAGGCTGTGAATTCGATTAACCTGGAAATTCAGGACAAAGAGTTTGTTGTCCTGGTTGGCCCGTCAGGTTGTGGGAAATCAACCACGTTGCGTATGGTCGCCGGATTGGAAGAAGTGAGCGAGGGGCAAATTCTGATTGGCGACCGCGTGGTGAACGATGTGGCCCCAAAAGATCGCAATATTGCGATGGTGTTCCAGAATTACGCGTTGTATCCGCACATGGATGTCTTCACCAACATGGCATTTGGCCTGAAATTGCGAAAATTTCCAAAAGACGAGATCGATAAACGCGTGAAGGATGCGGCCGAGATTTTGGGCATCACCCAATTATTAGATCGGAAGCCCAAACAACTTTCTGGCGGACAGAGACAGCGTGTGGCTGTGGGACGAGCTATTGTGCGCGATCCTGAGGTGTTTTTGTTTGATGAACCCCTCAGCAACCTCGACGCCAAATTACGCGTGACTATGCGCGCCGAATTATCGAAATTGCAGCACAGGCTTGAAACCACCATGATTTACGTGACCCACGATCAGGTAGAAGCCATGACTATGGGCGATCGCATAGTAATCATGAAAGACGGCTATATTCAACAAGTTGGCGCGCCATTGGAAGTGTATGATTTTCCGCAAAATGAGTTTGTGGCTGGATTTATCGGCAGCCCACCAATGAACTTCTTCCGAGCAAAATTGGTCAAAGCCAATGGCAATCTGGCGGTTGATATGGGAAATTTCCAACTTAAAATCCCCTCTCAATATACGTCATTCTATGATAAATACCTGAATAAGGACGTGAACTTCGGCTTACGCCCCGAAGATATTTCGGATATTTATCCGGAAGATGAAACCTGGGAAAAATTTAAAGCTGTTGTGGAAGTGATCGAACCTCTTGGCGCAGAAATTATTCTGGAACTGAGCAAAGCCGACCATTCCTTTGTAGCGCGAGTTGCCCCGCACTCCAAATCGAAACTGAACGAAGAAGTGACCGTGTATTTTGATATGCGCAAGATGCACCTTTTTGATCCGGAAACCGGAAAAGTTATTGTTCGGAAATAACGAGATCGGGTTTTTAAGGCCGCTTTTGTTCGCCAGAGGAAGAGCGGCCTTTTTTTGTTATCCCGGTGTCCCGTTCGGCTCTCCTTTCTTTTCCTGTTTTTTAAAAGGTCTCTTCCTGAAAAAACCTTGACAAAGCTCTGAAAATTTACTATAAATTCCCACAGTCCAACAACCACGAATTTCTGTTGGGTAAGACCGGATAATGAACCTGGGCTGCCTGGGATCGAACTATTGTTAGTGCAAAGAACGAAGGAGCGAAAGACGCCATTATGAATTGGGGGTACATACTCTGTATTGACGATGATTTGATGGAACTCAACACCCTCGCCAATCAACTTCAGGAAGAGTTTAGCCGCTCGCACATTGTCTATAAAGCCGAAAGCGCCGAAGAAGCGACCCTGATTATGGATATGCTTCAGGCCGCTCAGAAACAGATTGAGTTAATTCTCTGCGACCAAACCATGCCCGGAATTCCCGGCTCAACATTTTTAGATACGGTCCATCAAGTGAATCCGGAGATCATGAAGGTGCTCTTGACTACCCCCCAGGACACTGTTTCCTCGGAGTATCTTTTTTCGCGTGCTACCGTGCATAATGTGCTTGAGAAGCCCTGGAGTCGAGAGCACCTGATTCTCACTGTCGAATCACTCTTAAAACTCTACTCCTTCTCACAACATATTGAAGAGCTCCAGGAAATCAGCCTCCAATTCGGTCCCATCTTTGATCTTCCGCAGCTCTTGCGCAAAGCGATTTATTATATTGAGAAAATGACCTCGGCCTGGAAAGTGGCAATCGCGATTACTGATGGGAAATCCATTACACCGACCCTGTATGTGTCCAATGCCTCTGAGCGCATGGAGAATCAACCCCAGAAGGACCATATTGAACAACTCTTTCGAGAAATTTTTTTGAAACGCAAAGAACCAATTGTGTTTACGAACGCGTATGAGAATAAGTATCTAAAACAGTTCGACGTCCCTGACTGGTATAAGGCCAACCATGTCGTCTGTATCCCTCTATGGCGCGATGCTTGCTTTTTTGGGGTCATTTACATGGCGGATAAAATCTCGGGTTTACCCTTTTTCCGTGAAGACATTATGTCGGCCAAAATCATTGCCTATCAATTGATCTCCGGGTTGGAAAATATTCGGTTAACCGAAGAAAAACTACGCATGGATCGGCTTTCAACGGTTGGCAACATGGCCAGTGAAATTATTCATGACCTAAAAGGTCCGATGACTACAATTTTGGGATTTGCCGAATTATTGGAATTAGAAAAAAGCCCCTACCAGGAACAAAAACAATACGCTCAAATTATTGCCACCGAAGTCGAACGCATGGGTGAAATGGTTGAAGAAATTTTAGAATTCTCACGCGACGATAAAATCAAATTGAATCTTCAGCCGTGTGAAATTGATCCTTTCATTTCCGAAGTGGTGGAAATGCTAAAACGGATGTTTAATGGACAAAAAATTCACTTGTTGACAAAACTCCATTGTAAAAAACCCATCTACGCTGATAAGGAAAAGTTAAAGCGTGTATTCTTCAATATTGCGAGTAACGCCAAAGAAGCGTTACAAGAGGAAGGCAAATTTTCAATTAATACCTATAGCCACAATCAGACCCATATCGAGTTCCGTTTGGCTGACAGCGGTGTTGGGATTCCTGCGCATGTGAAAGAGAATATCTTCGAGCCCTTTGTGACTTATGGCAAAAAGCGAGGTACCGGCCTGGGCATGTCTATTGCCAGAAAAATTGTCACCGATCATGGCGGAAATATCTGGGTCGAAAGCGAGGAAGGCACTGGCACCATCTTTTATTTCACCATTCCCTTTGTTCAGAATATGAACCCGAGCAATGAAAGGAGTCGTTGATGACTGAGGCAATATACGTCATGAATATTCGGTCGTCAGTCATCAGTGTTCAGTTGTCCGTGGTCAGTAATCAGTAGTCAGTCATCATTTACAGCATTATGCAGAGCCGTTAACCTGATACCTGTCACAAAAACCAGGTTTCTTCAAGAAACCTGGTTTTTAGCCATGTCAATCGTTATGAATAATGCTGTATCAGTAGCCAGTGGTTAGCATGTTCACTGACTATTGACCACTGACTACTGACCCCTGATTACTGATTACTGATGATTGACTACTGATGACTGATAACTTAGGAGAAGTTCCTATGGTCGATAAAGAATTGTTACGACAACAGTTAGAAGAATTAGAACATATTCGCGGAGAACTTATCCTGGCCAAATACCGCTATGAAGAAGCTATGGCAGATTTCGACGATTTATTCGGACCGGGATCTGCAAATAAGGCGATTCGTATTCTACGCTCGCGCGCCTTATTAAAAAAACTCGTGCTCACGCACGAAGCCCTGGATTCCGTCACAGAAGAACTCTATGATGTTTTGCGAGAAGAAGGTTGGGAACGACCATTCCGAAAAGGTTCTGAAGGTATCTCCCCGAAAGAAATGGGTGAAACCGGGTGATGAGCGAAATCACAATTTTGCATATATATTCATAATGTACTGCGGAACTCCGTTTCGCGGGCGCAAAAAACAATTTTGTGCGACATTTTTATAGGAGAGAGGTTATGCTGAAAAAGACGATTGATAAGATTGAGGAAAAAATTCATCATGTTGATTCAATAGCAGATGAGACAAAAACTGAATTGTTAAACCTCTTATCAACTCTGAAAGATGAGATTGCAGAATTATCAGAAACCCAGGGTGAAAAGGCAGAGAGCATTACTGGCTTTACTCAGATTTCAGCCCATGAAGCTACCAGAGTGGAAAAAAATCCGGATTTACTGAATTTGTCGCTGAAAGGATTACAGTCATCAGTGAGTGAATTTGAAACCACCCATCCCAAACTGGCAGAGACTGTGAATTCGATCTGCCATATCCTGTCGAACATGGGCATTTGATGAATACGGTTTAGCTTGCGGGTTTGAGACTTCCGCACTCTGCCAGAGTTCGGAAGTCTATCTTTTGAGTAATATTTCCTTGACATCCTCTAAATTTTTCGATTTGCCTGGTTGTAGTGGTTTATCATCATATTTTCAGGAATATCTTATTTTTAAAAGGAGGAAACGTTATGAAAAAATTCCTGGGTGTATTATTGTGTCTGTTGTTCGCAGTGTTTTTGTGCGCTCCTCGTGCTATCGAGGCCAAAACTGTCTTACTGTCATTTACTACCGGCAGTATTGGCGGAACATTTTATCCGATTGGCGGAGGAATTGCGAATTTATTAGTCGACGAATTTCCGAAACAGTTTGATCAAAAAATCCGTATCGCTTCAGAAAGCTCGGCCGGATCCCTCGAAAATGTGCGGCGCGTGCATCTCGGAGAATCGGAGATGGGCATTGTCCATGCCTCTGACATGGCGCAGGGGTATTATGGCAGAGGGGAATTCGAAGGCGATCCGCAGACAAATTTACGTGTAGTGGCCTTTTTATATGGCACGGTCTGCCATTTTGTGACTCTGGCAGACAGCGGCATTGAAAAAGTCGAAGACCTCGCCGGAAAAAAAGTCGCAGTTGGGTCGGTCGGCTCAGGGTCAGCGGTCACGGCGGAACGCTTTTTGAGCATGTTTGGGATATGGGAAAACGTCAAGAGTGAATACCTGCCCAGCATGGACGCCTCGACCAAATTGAAAGACGGTCATATTGACGCGTATAACTGGTGTGCAGGTCTGCCCGCCGCCGCCGTGACAGACACCGCCTCAACGCACCAGATCCGCATTCTCGATTACTATACCCCGGCCGAGCAATGTGGATTCATCAAAGAATACCCTTTCTATTCCAAACGTATGATACCGCCGGGCACGTATAAAGGCGTGGATGAATCCGTTGCAACGATTCAATCCGCCACGATGTGGGTTGTGAATAAGGATTTTGACGAAGACCTGTTATACAAAATGCTCTCAATCGTGTATTCTGAGGCAGGCTTGAAATACCTTGTAAGCGTCCACCAGGCCGCCGCAGAAATGAGCGTGGAAAATGCCGTGATTGGCGCGTTAATTCCGTTGCACAAAGGGGCCTACAAATTCTGGAAGGAGAAGGGAATTGAGATTCCTGAAACCGCCCAACCGGCAGAATAATTTTCAGCCGTAAAAAACCGGGTTTCCTGGAGAAACCCGGTTTTTAGCATATTAAAAGATACTCTTAGTTCTACTTTGTCAAGTTCACTTCTTGCATCCTTGTAGTTCTCCAAACTTGACAAAGTAATATTAGTCAAGCATTGAAATTTTCGATTCATAATTTCTAAATGCAGGCTCGCGACGCTTCTGGAAGCGTCGGTCGCGAGTTACATCGTCCTGTCAGGATACACTACGCCCAAACAAAAAGCTGGAAGATGGATATTGGGGGTCTTGCATCCTGCCGGTCAATTTTGCATAATGAGTACCTGGGAAACATTTCAAAAAAAGGTTAGCAAACTGGCTGAGACCGCGCTCCCGACCAAACGGAAATTAAGCGGATTCGAAGTCTGGCTTGTGAATATTGCGGCTGCCCTGTTTTCAGGATTTTATGTGTATTCGTCCGGTTTTGGCATGGCAGCTCCAGAGGTTCATCGCGGCGTCTATTTTGGCATGACCATGATTCTAGGTTTCATGCTCTACCGTTTTCGGTCAACTTCTCCGACAACCCGAATTTCTAAAGCTGATTATGTGCTGATCGCGCTGACAATAGGCTGTGTGGGATATTTTATGTACGAATACCCCAAAATGGCCTATCGCGCCGGGGCGTACACGCAGGCTGACGTGATTGTCGGTATCATTGCTACAATTCTGGCGTTGGAATTGACCCGTAGGGTATTGGGAAACATTCTGCCTGTGCTCGCAATTCTGGCGTTGATCTACGTCTATTTCGGGCCCTATATGCCGGAATTTTTACTGCACAAGGGTTTCAGCATCACCAGAATCAGCGGCTATCTGTTTAGTACGCTCGACGGTTTGTTAGGCGTGGTGGTCAATACTTACGCCACCTATGTGATCATGTTTATTATCTTCGGCTCATTTATGGAAAAATCCGGCGTGGGCAAATTCCTGATCGACCTGCCCTATTCACTTGCCGGCAGATTGGTTGGCGGGCCAGCAAAGGTTTCTGTCGTGGCCAGCGCGCTGTTTGGGTCAGTCTCAGGCAGCGCAGTGGCGAATACCGTCGCCACTGGCGCGTTTACTATTCCGCTCATGAAAAAAAGCGGCTACGAGCCCCATATTGCCGGAGCGATTGAACCGGCGGCCTCGACCGGCGGGCAATTCCTTCCGCCAGTGATGGGAGCCGGAGCCTTTATCATGGCTGAAATCACGGGAGTTTCGTATCTGACAATTGTCAAGCTTGCGGTGATCCCGGCTCTAATTTATTTTTTCAGCGTCTTTGTCATGGTCCACTTTGAGGCCAAGAAGCACAATCTCAAAGGGTTGTCTAAAGAAGAATTGCCTGATCCGCTTCAGACGTTAAAATCTGGCTGGTATCTGGCGTTGCCGCTGTTCGTGCTGATTGCGTTTCTTGTGAAAGGGTATTCGCCGAATATGTGCGCGTTCTGGGCGATTATCTCCTGCATTGCTGTCAGTTGGGTCAAGAAAGAGACGCGCATGGGACCGCAGGAGATTTATGACGCCTTGAGTCAGGCCGGTAAAAGCTCACTTATTGTCGGCGCGGCCGCCGGAACAGTCGGCATTATTATCAGCGGCGTCACCTTAACCGGGCTGGGCTTCAGTTTTTCCGATATGATTCTTTCGCTCTCCAGCGAATCTCTGCCCTTTACGATCGTGCTTGCCGGAATCGCCGCTTTTATTCTGGGCTGCGGGGTACCGGTAACGGCTTCTTACGTGATCCTCGCCGTCCTGGCAGCGCCGGCATTGATCGAATTGCAATTTCCGCTGGTCGGCGCGCACCTGGCATTACACTGGTACAGCCAATTATCCAATGTCACGCCGCCCGTGTGCCTGTGCGCGTATGCGGCGGCCGCGATTGCCAACTCCGATCCCTTCAAAACCGGCATCCACTCTCTCAAATTTTCGATTTTCCTGGTGCTGATGCCGTTCTTGTTTGCCTATACGCCAATTTTGCTCGATCCGCGCTGGACCTTCTTGGAAACGTTGCAATCCGTGATTTTTGTCTGTCTTGGAGCGATCACTTTTGGCGCATTTTTGCAAGGCTATTATTATGACCACAACAAAATTGCCGATTACTTGCTGCTGGCGATTGCGACGTTCTGCCTGTTGATTTTCAATCTACCTGCCAATTTCATCGGAACTATTCTGGCGGTGATTGTCTGGTTTTGGCAGAAGAAACGGGCTGTTCCGATGGCAGAATAAAACTAATTTATATTACGTTGTCTTGTTCTTTACCGCGTAGCTGTATTGACATACAAGGTTATGGACATTTTTCGGAGTGCCAAAGCTCTGCTTTGGCCGCGCAAGCAGAGCTTGCGCACTCCGGAGAGCGTGTCCATAACCTTCTGTGTCATTACACGTAGCGGTTAGAGTATTGTAGAAAAGACATCCCGGGTTTCCGAGCCGCTTACCCCGTTGGGGTCGAACAACGCTGTTTCTGCAACTGCTATGCGGTCCAAAATTCCGGAGATGATGCAGATGCTACAATACTTTACCTGCTCAAGAGTTCAAGCTATTTTACGGAAAAATTTAGATTGAGAGGGATAACTTGTAATATGAAGAGTTTTTGAGAAAAAAACTTGATCTTTTTTGTGAAATACGCAGGGATGTCTCTGATTTGTTAACCTACGGAAAATTTTTAGGCATATACGTCGAAATCCTCAGGAGGGAAACTATATGGCAGTATTGGATGATATTCGTGAAAAGTTAATTGATGGCGATATGAATGGCGTAAAAGAAGGGGTCAATCAAGCTCTGGAACAGGGAGTTGAACCAGCAAAAATTTTGAATGACGCTCTGATTTCTGGCATGACTCAGGTAGGGCAATTGTTTGAAGACGGCGAATTTTTTGTACCGGAAATGCTGGTTGCGGCGCGAGCCATGCAGGCGGGTGTGGCGATTTTAAAACCGCGTTTAGTCGAAGATGATGTGAAACCAATTGGGCGAGTTATTATCGGGACAGTAAAAGGGGATTTGCACGATATTGGCAAAAATCTGGTTGCCATGATGTTGGAAGGGGTCGGATTTGAAGTGGTTGATCTGGGCACAGATGTGACCCCGGAAAAATTTACGGATGCTCTGACGGAACATGAAGCGCAGTTGTTGGGCATGAGCGCGTTGCTCACGACGACCATGCCAGCAATGCGAGCGGTCATTGAGAAATTGAAGGAAGCCGGACTGCGAGAAAAGGTCAAAGTCATGATTGGCGGCGCGCCGGTCACGCAGAACTACGCCAATGAAATCGGGGCCGATATTTACGCGCCTGACGGTCCCTCAGCGGCGCGTAAGGCCAAACAAGCCATGGGGGCGTAAACCATTGCAGAAAAAACCCGGGTTTTTTGAAAAAACCCGGTTTTTCATAGGTACTCAGCTTTACGGCTGCGGCGGTGCACCGTCAGTCGAAAATTGAATTTTACCCACGCCGATATTGCCAAATTGATCTATAGCTTTGAAGGTCAAAATATGGGAGCCCGGATCAATTTCTGATAGGGTAATCGTATATTTTTCTTCCCGGAAATCCGTAACCTGATCATCGGGGAAAATTGAAATCCAGTCGCCGGCATCAATGGCATATTGGGCATTTTTCAGCCGGCTCAGTTCATCCTGCGCTATCACAATCACTTGCAGTTGTTCATTTTCTTGCTTCTGTCCCAAGGCAATCGAAACCTGCGGCGCAGTATTATCAACGGTAAAACGTTTACTGGTTTTTTCAGCCGTTAATACCCGATCCGGTGGATTATCAGGATGATCGCTCGCGGCGATCCTGGCGTAATATTCTCCGTCGGCCAGGGTGGTAATATCGAGCAAATAGACGAGAGAGGTCACCTCTTCTTCCAGCACTTTCCAGACTGCATCTTCGGCTCCTCGCAAGGCAATTGTGTAGAACAGTCCATCCTTATTCGGATCCGCAGCCTCCCAGACCAGCGCTACATAGCCTGGCGGAATGAATTTAGGGGGATTGAGTCCATTGTTTTTGGCAGGCGCGTCGGCTGCAGGCGTTCTGTTGGATGAAGACGCTGAGGTTGGTACCCGACGTGTTGACTCGCCCTGTTCATCCTGTTCTTGCTGTCCGGCGTAATAGATGACCACATCTTTGATTTCTGGGGCCAGGTTGTACGGCAAATATGCTACTGACACTTCTTCCAACACCGGATTATCGCCTTCTTGCCGTTGCAATGCCGCTTTCCATTGAATGAAACGAGCCGGTGGATTGGGGATAACTTCGCCTTCTTTATTTTGCAGTGCTGGCGACCATGAACTCCAGGTATCGTCAGGTGTGGCAGTGTTGCCTGTTCTGGTGTACAGCGCGATGTTTCGGGTTGTCCCTCGCCAAAAAATTTTCCCCCAGGTAGCAGTTGTCGCAGCGTCATGCACCACTGAAAGATATTGTCCCTGTTTGACAAAGGTTTCAGGCAAGAGCCGATGGATAGAGCCAGCATCTCCGGTACCGATATACAGGGTTCCATCAGGCTGTTGGCTCAGGCTCAGAACCTTGCCGGTTTTCACCTCAACCACCTGCTGAAACTCGCCATCAGGAAATACACGATACATTTTCCCCTGGCGATCAGTGCCTAATATCAGATGATCCTGCTGATCAACGACCATCGCATAAATCAGGGTATCTGATAATTCCAGGATTTTTGTCACGACGCCCTGGGGGGTGATACGATAAATCGCCGAGACTTTCAAACTTTTTTCTTTTGGCCCTGCTTGCTGTTCTTCAGGTGCCGCGACCGGGGGCTGTGGATAAATTTTATTACTCAGCGCGGCAAGATAAAGGTTGCCCTGGCTGTCGAGCGCCAACGCGTGGATTTCTTCTTCTTTCGCTTGATACAGGGCAAATGCTTTACCATCCAGATCAACTTTATATGTAATGCCCCGCCCTTCAGTTCCGGCATACAGCCAACCTTGCGGATCGTAGAGCAACGACATCACATGCGTCTGGGGAGAATCATAGAGCACTGTTCCAGCGCCGTCTGGTAAAATCCTATAAATTTTGCCAGTTCCTCCGGTACCCGCATACAAAATATCATTCGCTCCGAACACTAAGGACCAGACATAATGATCTTCCGTCATAAAAAAGGTTGTCTGACCTCCTTCGGCTGTGATTTTATAAATCAGGCCATCAGGTGCGGTTCCGGCATAGAGGCTGTCGGCGCTGTCAACCACTAAACTGAGAATACTGATTTCCGGGGAATCAAAAAAAACTGACGATTCCCCTTGTGGCGTAATTTTAAAAATGCGTCCTTGATCGCCAGTGCCAACATAGATATTCCCTTTGGAATCTGCCGCCATTGACCAAACGAGTAAATCATTACCACTCAACTTGAACAGTTCGTCTATTTGAGGCGACAGGGTCAGTTCGCCCGCCCTGGAAAGCGAGAGGGCTTCTGCTTCTCCCCCATGAAAATCCTCAAACGTTCCTATGGTCCAGATTTCTGTTCGCGTGCATATTGCAGGAGAAGCCCCTAAACAGATTAGCATCCCTACGATGATTCCTATCCTCCACTGTCGTTTACTTGTTTTCTTCATGGTGTTATTTCTCCTTCTTCCCCTATTGACTCTTGTTCTTTTATATCATAGATATTATGCTCGGCGGCGCTATGATCAACGGTTAATTCTAAGGCGGTACAACCTGTGATCACGTACTGTGTCGGCACAGCCACGCGAGCAAGGATTCTCCCTCGCGTTAAATTATTTTTCCCGGTATAACGTTCTGTTGAGGTGAGGAGCGTCATCATTGAGATCGGCGGTGAAGGTAATTCCTTCCCTTGAACGACCGCTCCGAGCTGTAATTGTAATAAGGACATCATAATCGTATTCTGACCAGGCTGCTCTTTGAGCAACTCTTTGAATTGCGCCAGATTCTGCGGCTGGAACCGGGCTTGCGCTCTGGTATTTTCAAAAGCCGTGGTCATATTGGCGTCGCAGACAATCAATTGTAAAACTTCTTGCCGCACATTTTCCGGAATCGTGATCGGTTGAGTAATCGTCGTCAATTCACGATTGTAGGGGCGCAAAATCATGGTCACATCAAGGGTTTCCCCTGGACGAACCATGTTATTAGATACTCTAACACCAAAAAGTTCAGCCCATTGGATCGAATTGTTGACCGATATTTCTACCGCCACCCGTTCCACAGCGACAGGCTCAAATTGATTGTTGATTAAGGCGTCCAGGGGCGCAAAACTTTGAAGAATCGCAGGGATCAAGTTTGCCTGGCCGGTCGTTTGATTTTCGAGCACCAGAGGTTCTGCCTCTTTGAGCGCAATAGTCGTCCGGGTATGAATGGTGGCATCGCCGATCATCTTTTCAGTAGCAAGCAGCGCATTCAGGCTGGCGATCTTCATGAATAATGAGGTAAACTGAGTATGATCGATGACCTCGAACTCATAATGTGTTGCATGTACGGGCTCTCCTCCGGACTGCACGGTCACTTCGAGCGGTACCATGCGCGGCGTCTGTCCGATTACGCCAGCAATCCCGGTGTACCAGTCCTGGGTAATCGTTCCGACAGTTTTCAGCGGCGAGGCCATTTTAAAGGAATTGATCAAATTTGAGACTATCAAATCAACATAAGCCGAGGTCATCGGGAGATTGACCTGTCCAGCCAGGAACATCGGATGACCGAAGGCCAGAATCGTCTGATTATCCCGGTATGTTACCGTGCCGACGGCGCTGATATCCATATCGCCTCGTACCAGTTGAATGGCGACTGCTGCTCCAGGTTCCAGGTCAGGATCAGAAAATTGAGCGGCAGTTTGCGCCGCCCCCCCTCCCTGAAGAGGCGTCAGATAAAAGTCGCTCAATTCCTGTTCCATAAACGTCAGGACGCGCGCATCGCCCCCGGAGACGATCAGCGGTGTTTGAATCGGGCGTAATTGTAGGCTTGCTAAAGTCGGTTGTGTCTTCCCAGAAGGCCAGAGAGAATCGATCTGCCTGACTTCAGAGGCTGCCATGCCACGCTCAGCGTCACGCAGCATCTCATGAATCGGAGTAATCCCGGCAATCATGGGTTCTTTCGCAAAAGCATAGGCATACGCCAGGGCCCCGATCAGTTTGCCGTCAATATAAATTGGGCTGCCACTCATCCCGGCCAAAACTCCCGATTGTTCCAGCGGCAGCGGCCCTCCTGACACTTTTGCCATGATCGCATCGCCATGCGGCGTTTGATTTTTTAGTACCCCCAGAATTTCTACCTCAAATTCCTCAATGGTTACGCCGGAAAACACGGTTTTGCCGATGCCTTTCATGCCCGGCCGGATGTCATCAACCGCCATGAGTGCAGGAATGTCTGCACAACATGCGGGCAACCCGTTCAACAGCATGATCAGGCTGCTCACAATTATGAGAGCTACTATTTTCATCATTGTTTTCATGAGTTTCCTATTTCTGTTGTAACATTATTGTAACGGACGGTCTTCCAATTCCGGCGTCAACACAATTTCAATCCGTCTGTTCAATGCCCGCCCTTCCTCGGTATCATTATCAGCCACGGGACGATACGGACCGTAGCCCACAGCATGCAGCTTTGATGCTGGGATTTTGACCTTTTCTGCCAAATAACGCACGACATTTGTCGCTCTTGCGATGGAAAGTTCCCAATTAGTCGGATATTTTTGAGCCAGTTCGGGGCCGATTGTACGGCTGTCTGTGTGGCCTTCCACTCGGATTTGCCGTCCATCTAACATTTTCTTCAACGATTCCCCAATCGTGTTCAACACCTGAATTCCGGCCGGATTGACCTCTGCGCTCCCGGTGGGAAATAAAATGCGATCCACGATTTTCACGGTTAACCGCTCTTGAATTTGCTCGATGGTGATGGTTTTTTCATCAACTTCCTTCTTTAAATCCTGCACCAGATTTTGATAGTTGGTCGCCAGAGATTTTAATTCTTGAATTTCTTGTTCTTTTTTCACCGTGAGCGTTTCGAGCCGTTGTTGATATTCCTCATTAGAACGATCAAGCTGTTCTTGTAAACGCTTTTGAATCGTCTCTTTTTCAAGATTCTCATTTTCAATCTCAGCTTTCAGATTATTCAGAGCCTGATCATGGGTTTCTTTCAGTTGTAGATACTCGGCTTCACGCTTCTTCAGATCGTCCTCTAACCACGAGATTCTTACCTGGTACTCATTCGCTTTGGCTTGAGTTTCGCTCAGGGCTTGTTGCAGTTGCCCGATGGATTCGTTCAGTGCCTGGTTCTGCTTTTCGGCTTGTTCCTTTGCTTGCCTCAATCCATCAATTTGCTGCTGCGATGTGGAAACTTGCGTTTGCAGATTCTCGATGGTTGCTTTCATCTCGGCTATTTGGGTTTCGTGAGTTTGGGATAAGACTGATTGTTGTTGCTCCTGCGTAGTGATTTTGGCCTCAAAATCCGCAATCTGTTGAGCTAAAACAGCCTTCTCTTGTTCCAACGTTTGTTGTAAATCTTTTAAGGATTGGTCTTTTTCCGTGAGTTGCTGCTGCACATTTTGAATCTCAGCAGCTTTTTGCTCTAACTGTTGTTGTAACTGCTTTTCAGATTCTTGCAGGCCGGTCACTTGATCTGTCAGGTTTTGAATCGTTGTTTTTTCGGCAAGCAACCTCTGTTCCTTGTCTTGCAATTGTTCATGAAGCTCAGTAAGCTGAGACGCCATCTGCTCCTTGTCTTGCAATTGTTTCTGAAGCTCAGCAAGCTGAGTCGCCAGTTGTTCTTGTTCTTGTACTTTCTCCGTTAACTGGGCGTATTGCTGTTGCTGTGCTTGCAATTCCTCTTGTAGCGACTCAAGCTGCGCGGCTAACTGTTCTCGATCAGCGACCTGCTGTGTTAATTGTGCCGATTGCTCTTGCTGTGCTTGCAATTCCTTTTGCAATGTTGCAATCTGCGTGGCTAACTGTTCTCGATCAGCGACCTGCTGCGCTAATTGTGCCGATTGCTCTTGCTGGGTTTGTAGTTCCTTTTGCATAAGGGTAAGTTGTTCAGCAAGTCGTTCGCGTTCCTGCGTCAGGTCGCTGAGTTCAGCGTTCATATTCTGGAGCTGACCTTGCACTTCAGCTTTCTTGAGTTCAGCATCCGACAATTGCGCAGTGAGCTGAGCAATTTGATCCTGGAAAGACAGTCCGCTTCTTGTTTTCTCCAATTCTTTGGTCAATTCCTGAATTTGCTGCATTAATTGCCCCTGAATTGTTTGATTCAAATCTGCTTCATTCTTTTGAATCAGAGCGGTCAGATCCCCAATATTTTTTTCCAGAGTGCGATTATCAGCGATCTTTTCCAGCAATGCTTTCATGTCCTGAATGTGCGTTTCCAGTCCATCAATAATCGCTCTATTTTCGCTAATTTGGCCGATTAATTGCTGAATTCGCGCCTCTTTTTCGGAAACGAGTTGTTCTTTTTCCGCGATCGTTTTCGTCAGATGTTCTTTGGCGGTTTGTTCGGTTTCGAGCTGGGAATTTTTCTCAGCCAGGGTTCTGGTTAATTCGTCATGGGCGCGTTGAACTTCCTGGAATTGCTGCGACGCTACTGCGAGCTGCTCTTGCAATTCCTTCACAAGCTGGGGGCTTTCAACATTGATACTGCGAGTTTGTTCTGTTAAGAGTTCATTCAGACGCGACTGTTCTGCTGACAGTTCGGCAATTTTCTGTTCAAATTCATGTTGTTTTGCCTGATATGTCAGGATTTCTGCGTCTTTTTGAGCGACTACGTCTTGCTCACGTTTTTCCTGTTGCTGAAGTTGACTGGACAATTGAGAAATCTTCCCGTCACGTTGCGTCAACTCTGTCTCCAGAGTGAGGATCTTCTCAGATTGTGTGGATACCCGCTGGTTCTGTTCCTGAATTGTTTGTTCAAGTGTTTGGAGTTGGTTTTCCAACAGGTGCTTTCGCTGTTGCAGTTGAGCTTGTTCGGTCTCCCATTGCGCTGAACGCTTCTGCATCTCCTGCTTGCTGACTTGCAATTGATCTGAAAGTTGCGCCATAGTCTTCTGGTATTGGATGACTTCTGAGGTCAGCGTCTGAATTTTCTCAGCCTGGCTGGTTAATTGTTGCTCTCGCTCTTGAAGTATGCGTTCTTGTAATTGGAGTTGCTGGGCAAGCTCGCGCTTTTCCTGTTGCAATTGCTTCTGTTCGGCTTCCCATTGAGCTAAACGGTTCTGCATCTCCTGGTTGCTAGCTTGCAGTTGATTTGAAAGTTGAGTAATGGTCTGCTGATGTCGAGTGAGTTCTGCGATTCGGGCTTGAAGCGTTTCTGTTTGCGCTGTGAATTGCTGTTTTTGCTCCTGCACCATCTGTTCCAGTTTTTGGAGTTGCTGTTCGCGATCTTGCAATGTCTGTTCAAGCGTCTGAAGTTGTTGCTCCAGGGCCTGTTTTTCTTGTTGGATTTCCACAGGGATGACTGCTTGTTGGGCGGTCAGTTCCTGTATTTTGAGTTGCTGGGCTTGAAGTTCTCTGGTCGCCTGGTCAATGATCTCCTGACGGCGGGCCAATTCACTCTTGAATGTCTGAATCTGATCGGTTTGTGCTGTGACCTGTTGCGTTTGCTCTTGGAGCGATTGGTCCAGGCGTTTCAGTTCGGTCTTATATTTGAGTTCAGCATTCCGCAATTCTTGTTCAAGACTTTCGATTTTTCGTTGGTAGCCGACTTCAAGAGAGGCATCCCGTGAAGTCTGTAATTTTGCCAGATCCTCCAAACGTTTTTTTTCAGTATCAAATCTTTTGATTTGCTCCTCAAGTTCTGTCGTTTTTTCGTTATAAGCGTTGGAGAGTCGTTGAATTTCAATTTGCTGCTGGTTCAAACTCTGATTTTTTTGTTGAACCGTATCAAAATGATAATATCCCCCACCTGCTGTGGCTGAGGCGAGCAGAAACGCTAGCACGCCTATTTTCCCTTTTTTCCCCATACCACCACCTCATGTACTCATAACATTATCAGTTAAACCCATATATACACGGTTACTTTTCTCTATATTTAAGACTCTTCCGTAAAAAAGTTGAAGAAGTCAAGTAAATTCCATTAGACTTTTTTCTGTCCGCTGAAAACGGGTATGAATCTGTGATACAACATTATGTAGTGGAGTTGACTATAGAAGCAGGAGTAACAGAGCTCGGCTTTGACAGCCAAAGATGAGCTCTGTTACTCCTTATAAATAATGCTACGCCATCAAAAAATGAATATTTATGTGAAAAATATTTGACAATATATTCGAATATTCTTATATTATATTTCAATAAACTATTAAGGAAAAACGAATGACTATGTGGTGTAAAGAAAATATTCAAGAGGCTGTTCGATGTCTTAAAGCGCTAGCGCATCCTACACGATTGGAGATTCTGTGTGCTTTGCGCGACGGAGAAAAATCTGTTTATGAATTACAAACCTTATTAGGATGCACGCAATCGAATATTTCTCAGCATCTTGGAATTATGCGCGAACGCAATGTCTTACATGCTCGTAAGGATGCGAATCAAGTGTATTACGGAGTAAAATATGAAGAGTTGTTTTGTCTGCTTGATGTGCTTCAGGAAATGTATTGTCCCTCTTCCGCGGAGCAAAACATCGCTGACGAATAAGGAGGCGGAGAGAGATGTTTGAAACATTAGTACCTATTCTGTTTCTGATTGGATATTTTGTCGTAATGAGATACGTTCTTCCGAAATTTGGGATTCGAACTTGAATGTCGGCGGCATGCTCTGTCGAGGATCGACAGAAATCTGATCAAGACACATCAGAAAAACGACCAAAAGAACTATAAAATCAAAATATATTGCTCTGGAGGAATGATTATGGCTGAGGATTTTATCCTTTCCTGTCCATCCTGTCATGCTCGCAACCGGATTCCGGCGTCGAAAATAGGGCAACAGGCTAAATGCGGTAAATGCGGTATGACCTTTACGGCAAAAAACCCCTCGGATTCTCAACCTGTCGTCGTGACAGACGCCACCTTTTCTCGGGAAGTGTTGGAATCCTCGATTCCAGTGCTTGTGGATTTTTGGGCACCCTGGTGCGGCCCGTGCCGGATGGTCGCCCCTATTCTTGATGAATTCGCACAGGAATATGCCGGACGGATCAAGGTCGCAAAAATCAATACGGATGAAAATCAGCGCAGCGCTGCCCGCTACCATATTCAGGGGATTCCCACCTTGCTTTTTGTAAAAAACGGACAGATTGTCGATCAAGTTGTGGGAGTTGCGCAGAAGCCAGTTATCCATCAGAAAATTCAACAGATGCTCTCTGTGTAACTCACTGCAAGAATATACAAGAACTTTTTTACGCTAAAAAAACCGAGTTTTTTGAAAAAACTCGGTTTTTTCTGCGAATATCGTTCTGAAAATCCCTCTCTTTTTTCAAACAGACGCATAGCATTCTTTAAAACGGAATATCATCACGAGGTTCCTCAACCGGTTCGACATCATGGTTATCAGAAACGGTGCCTGTATGCGTCGGGGCCGGAGGCGTGTATGTCTCTGCCGGATGCGGGGGGCGATAACTTGACGATGACGAATCGCCTCGTCCACCAAGCAAGATCACATCCCAGGCCACAATTTCGGTCGTGTACCGTTTATTGCCGCTCTGATCTTCCCAGGAACGAGTCTGGAGTCGCCCGTCGACGTAAATCCGTTGTCCTTTGGTCAGATATTCGGCGAGACTCTCGGCAGTTTTGCCCCACACCACGATATTGTGCCATTCCGTTTTATCCTGCCATTCGTCACTATCCCCAGGTTTAAAGCGTTCATTGGTTGCCAGGCTGAATGAAGCGACGGCCTTTCCGTTCGGAGTGTAACGCAGATCCGCATCTTTACCTAAGCGACCGATTAACTGAACTTTATTTAACGATTTTTCTGCCATAGTTTTTCTCCTTCGCTGCACATAGATATTGTAAACTTCTTCATGAAATCTTTTTGACAAATGCGAAAATACTCATATATAAGTTATATAGAAAATATTTTATGATCACGTCAAGTACAATTTGTTTCAGAAGGAAAAAATACGGAATTTCTACGAAGCCATCAGAAAATTCTGAGGCAGATAATGGAGGATGTTCCGTTTCTCCAAACAACGCAGCGAAATGTGTAAAAAACATTGACAAATATCTGATGAAAATAGTAAATTCTTTGTTACCAGAAAGGAAAAGTCAGTCGTTGCACGATCTCATCGAACCATACAAGAAGGAAGGGTGGCCAGGTTTGGGTATTTCAAGTGTGATGACAGATTCAGAAGATAGGATAAAGGGAGGATTGCGTGAATAAGGGCGACGAGTTGCTTTTTGCCGATGAAACGGCCATAGAAAGCCAGGAAAGTAGAGAACCATGGAAGGTGGTGATCGCGGATGATGAAGAAGAAGTACATGCGGTCACCCGGATGGTGCTTGATAATTTTACGTTTGAAGGGCGGGGGCTTGAGTTATTAAGCGCCTATTCCGGGAGTGAAACAAAAACCTTATTGAGTAAACATCCGGATACCGCTGTGTTACTCCTGGATGTCGTCATGGAAGAGGATACCACTGGCCTTGAAGTCGTCAAATATATTCGCGAAGAGCTTGAGAATCGATTCGTTCGGATCATTTTGCGTACCGGACAGCCCGGTCAGGCCCCTGAACGCCAGGTGACGATGGAATATGATATTAACGATTACAAAGAAAAGACTGAATTGACGGCCCAGAAATTGTTTACGACAATTATTGGTTTGTTGAGAGCATACCGCGATTTACGCATGATCGAAAAAAGCCGTAAAGGCCTGGAACATATCGCGGCCATCTCGTCGAGTTTATTTGAACAACAATCCCTCAAAAGCTTCATGTACGCCCTGCTTGAGCACCTGTCCCTACTGCTCCATTTCGACCAAACAGGGCTTTCTTCAGAAGACATCAAATTTGCCGTATCTTCTCTGCAAAATCAGGAGTATTATCTCATTGCAGCGACAGGGTCGTATCGGGAATTTGAAGGAAAGCGCGCTGATGAAATCATTCCTCTGGAAATTTATCACGTTCTCATGCAGGCCATAGTGCAACAACGAAGCCTTTATTTTCCCTATACCTATGTCGGCTATTTTCCAACGAAACGAAATTCAGAACATCTGATCTATATTCAAAGCCGCTATGAAATGAATGAGCTTGATCAAGAATTGCTCAGAGTGTTGCAAACTACTATCGCCGTCGCATTTGAAAACATTGAGCTGACGCAAACAGTGATTGAAACGCAAAAAGAAGTGATTTTTACCCTGGGAGAAATCGTGGAAATTCGTTCGCAGAAAACAAAAGAACATATCAAAAAAGTTGCAGCGTATTCGCACCTTCTTGCGTTGAAAGTTGATCTTGGAGTCGAAACGGCAGACACATTAAAACTGGCTTCGCCGCTTCACGATGTTGGAAAGCTCGGGATTCCTGACGCCATTTTGCACAAATCGCAGCCATTAACGGCTCAGGAATTGCAAATCTTTCAACAACATCCGATCATAGGATATAACATCCTGAAAGACTCGAAACAACCTATTTTACAGATTGCAGCGCAATTAGCACTTCAACACCACGAACGTTGGGATGGCCAGGGCTATCCTCAGGGGCTTCGCGGCGAGGAAATTCATATCTTAGCCCGCATCACCAGTATTGCCGATATGTTTGATGAATTTTGTCGGGGAGAAATCCGGGAAAGGGCAGCCATCCTCTCATTTTTCAGGGAGCAGAAGGGAAAATTTTTTGATCCCGCCCTCGTTAATGTCTTTTTAGCACACATTGATGAATTTCTCGCGATTCAAAAGACTCAATATTGGAATGTACTTTGAGATATTTCTGAAATCCGCAAGCCTTCGGCTTTTGATCCGATAGGAGGAGAGCACACCGCGTTTCATCTGCGAACGGCAAGAGAACGACAGTAGTAAGCATGTTTCGATGGGGTTTCAGGGAGGAACGTGGAATGATGCAGAAGTTTTTTCACCGTCTTGCTTTCAAAATAGGCATTGTTATCATTTTGATTGAAATCATCACGCTCTCTATGCTGGGTTGGTATTATACCCATCGCTTTCATGAACAAATTGTGCAGCGAGTTATCGACAAAGTTCAAATCCCTGGAAAACTGATAGCCCAGGGATTGTTACCCTATAGCGCCGCAGCCAATGCTGAGTTGCTCAATCGTCTGGTCGGAGAAGACGTTGTTGATAGCATGGTCATCTGGGTCAACGGGTTTGTGGTTCACGCCCTTCGGCAGGAACTCGTGGGCGTATTATTAACTCAGGTTTCGGAATTAAACCCCGAATGGTTTACTCCACAGGCGCGAGACCCTTTTATTAAATTCTTCCCTGATGAACGTCCGCCCTATGTGATGAGTATTACCCCCATCCCGGGGGTTGATGGTCAAACACCGGTCTTTTTTGTCTATCTGAAAACCAACATTCAACAGGTGGGGCAGGAAAAAACAAATGTCCTGGTGCTTTTTTTTGTGGGTGCCTTTGTGACAGTGTGGGTGACTTCACTTGCGCTTCTGGCTCTGTTCCGACAGGTTATTTTAGTCAGGCTCACGCGGACTCTTCACGTATTACATGCCATCTCAAACGGGCAGATCTCTGCTCGAATTCCTCCCCCTCTGATTTCCGATGAAATCGGGCAGCTCCAATCTGAAATCAATACCATGATCGCGGAACTTGAGAGTAAAATTAACTCCTTACATCAGGAGATTATCGAAGGTCATCTGATGGAAGAAGCTTTACGTCAATCGGAAAATTTGATTCATTCGCTGCTCGAAAGCTTACCTCAATATATTTATAGTAAAGATCTGGAAGGCCGCTTTACGTATGTCAATCAGAGTTTCTGCCGTCTCTGCAATCTGACGCCTTCTGAACTGATCGGGAAAAACGATTTCGATCTGCATTCCCCGGAAATTGCTGAAAAATATCTGCGAGACGATGCTCGCGTCATCCAAACCGGCCAACCCCTGGAACTCATTGAATATCATGAAATTCCGGGCAAAGAGGGGTTTTATGTGCAGGTCATTAAAATTCCATTGTTCAATTCAAGAGGAGAGATCAGCGGAACGCTTGGGATTTTCTGGGATATTACCAAAGAAAAGAAGGCGATGGAATCGCTGCGCCAATCGGAACTTCTCTATCGGACAACCATCAATGCCTTACACGAAGCCATTTATGTGATTGATCCGCAATTCCGGGTGACGCTCTGCAATTCCGCATTACTGCAATGGGTTCAACAATATTCTGGGGAAACGCAAATTATTGGTCAGTCCATCTTTGATGTATTTACCTCTTTTCCGCAAGAATTCCATGAGGGGTATAGACAGATATTTCAGACCAGAGAAATGTTGGTGATTGAAAATAAAATGACGATCAAGGGCAGGGAAGTTTTTCTTGAAATATGGAAGATTCCGGTTGTTGAGGAAGATCAGGTGCGTCAAATCATCACGGTGATTCGTGATATTACCGAGAAAAAATTGACCGAAAAGGCGATCAGCGAAAGTCATGCCCGTTATCACAACCTGATCGAGAATGCGCCGTTAGGGATCGCTTCATTCAACACAGAAGGGAAGATTTTAGAAGCCAATACCATGTTTATTGCCATCTTCGGCGCTCCCTCGGTCGAGGCGGTTCATCAACTCAATATGTTCACCTCTTCGACTCTTGTTGAGGCAGGAATTGCCCAGGATGTTCAACAATGCCTGGACACAGGTTTTCCAGTCATTGCAGAAAATTTCTTGACAAGTGAATGGGATAAACAAGGGTATGTCCGTTATTACCTGACCCCCATTAAAGACCTGCAGGGTCGTGTGAAAGAGATTCATGTGTTGATGGAAGATTATACCGAGCGAAAATCAGTGGAGAATGCGTTAAAAGAAAGCGAAACAGAATATCGTTCCCTTTTTAAAAACATGCTCAGCGGCTTAGCCTATCATAAAGTTGTGGTTGATGACCAGAACCATCCGATTGATTATATCTTTTTGGAGGTGAATGATGCGTATGAACGCTTGACAGGCTTAGGGAAAGATATCATTGGAAAACGTATGACCGAAATTATTCCCGGAATCAGAAATTATGAGCCGGATTTAGTTCAAATTTACGGGAATGTCGCGTTAACAGGAAAAGAAACCTCGTTTGAATTTTTCTTTGAACCTTTTGGCCTGTGGTTTTCTGTGGCAGCGTATAGTTCTGAAAAAGGATATTTCGTGACCATCTATGATGATATTACCGAACGGAAATGGACGGAAGAATCGCTCCATAAACTCAATGAAGAACTTGAGCAACGCGTTGAGGTCCGTACAAACGAACTTCAGAAGACCAATAAAGCCCTCCAGGAATCGCTGCTTACCATTGAACGTACCCAACAACAGCTTGTTCAATCGGAAAAAATGGCGGCCCTGGGAGGACTAGTGGCCGGAATTGCCCACGAAATCAATACCCCTGTCGGAATCGGAGTCACGGCCGCCTCGTATTTGCGGCAGCAAACTGAAGATATGAAGCAGATGTATGAAGGCCAGGCCATGAAACGTTCTGATTTTGAAAAATATCTTGAATTAGCGAACGATTCAACCACCATGATTCTCCTCAATCTTCGACGCGCAGCCGATCTGATCCAGAGTTTCAAGCAGGTTGCCGTGGATCAAACGAGTTGGGACATGCGCACGTTCAGGCTGCGAGAGTATATTGACAATGTGCTCCGGAGTCTGCACCCCAAGTTAAAACGAACCCGACATATCGTTCAGGTGAACTGTTCACACGAGATTGAATTGAGCAGTTATCCAGGGGATTTTTCGCAAATTTTTACCAACTTAATCATCAATAGTCTCGTTCACGGCTTTGAAGAGATTGAACAAGGAAAAATCGTCATCGAGGTGTCCATCAAAGAGGATTTGTTGGTCATTGAATATCGTGATAATGGGAAAGGCATCGCTCAGGAACATCTTCCCAAAATTTTTGATCCCTTTTATACGACAAAACGAGGACAGGGCGGAAGTGGCTTAGGCTTAAATATTGTGTATAGTCTGGTCACACAACGACTGAATGGCCGGATTACATGTCGAAGTACCCCGAATATCGGGACAACATTTATTATAGAAGTGCCCTTAATTTCCCCTATCGCGTTGCAACAGATTCATTAAGGCAGAAGAAAAACTTTTGAGACCAGATCAACTGACAATATGCCGGAAATATCAACCGAACTATCAGGCTGAAAAAATCTGATCTTGACGAACGTGAAAAAAAGCTTGACCATCAAGGAAGGAATAAACACGTTGGCAAATCATCACCATTGAAATATACTGTTGCAAAAACACGCAGCAACTATTACCTGGAGCGCTTCCTGGTGGAGTAGAGAGAACCCATGATAAAAGAAGAAGAACTGCTTTTTGCTGAAGAGCCTTCACTGACAACGGCAAAAATGCTGAAACCCTGGAAGATTGTCATTGCCGATGATGATGAAGAAGTTCATGCCGTAACTCGCATGGTGCTTGATGGATTTGTATTCGAAGGACAAGGGCTGGAATTATTGGGAGCCTATTCAGGAGCGGAAACCAAACGGCTGCTCAAAGAACATCCGGATACGGCGTTAGTCCTTCTGGATGTCGTCATGGAAGAAGATACTACCGGACTTGAAGTGGTCAAATATATTCGAGAAGTCTTGCAAAACCGGTTTGTCCGGATTATTATGCGTACCGGCCAACCAGGGCAGGCTCCGGAAAGGCGTGTCACCATTGAATATGATATTAATGACTATAAAGAAAAAACCGAGCTGACGGCGCAAAAACTATTTACGGCGGTTATCGCTTCATTGAGGGCCTATCGAGATCTCAAGATTATTGAAAAAAACAGACAGGGATTGACCCATATTGTCTCAGCTTCCACGCACCTTTTCGAATTACGTACCTTAAAACAATTTGTGACCAGCGCATTGGCGCAACTGGTATCCCTTTTAGATCTGAGAGAAAACGGTTATCTGGTTTCCTCATCCGGATTGGCGCTCAAGCGCGACAAGCACTCTTATAAAGTGCTTGCCGGAATTGGCGAGTTCACAAATTATGAATCCTGGGCAACCCATCAAGATATTATGAATTCGGAATTGACTCCGTTTTTCAATTATGTGGTCGAAACCAGACAAAGCCTTTTTTCCGAGAATGCGTATATCGGATATTTTAAAACTCGCCGTGATGCCGAATATCTCCTTTATTTACAGAATCAACATGGATTCAGTGAAATTGAGGCAGATTTGATAAAAATGTTTGCAGCCAATATTGCTGTGGCCTTTGATAATCTATCGTTGAATGAGGAGATAGAGGAAACGCAGAAAGAAGCCATTTATACTTTAGGAGAAGCAGTCGAAAGCCGTTCAGAAGAAGCCGGATTCCATGTCAAACGCGTCGGAGATTTTTGTTATTTGCTTGCCCAAAAATATGGTTTGGATCAAGAGACTGCGAAATTAATTCGTATGGCTGCCCCGATGCACGATGTTGGCAAAATCGGTATTCCGGACGCGATCTTAAACAAACCTGGAAAATTAACTCCGGAAGAATTTGAGATCATTAAAACACACACAACCATTGGATATGATATTTTAAAAGGATCAAAGCAAAAAATCCTCACAACCGCAGCCATTATTGCCCTTGAACATCACGAACGGTGGGATGGGTTTGGCTATCCGACAGGCTTAAAAGGCGAACAGATTAATATTTTGGCTCGTATTACCAAAGTTGCGGACGTTTTTGATGCGCTGAGTTGTAAACGGGTCTATAAAGACGCCTGGGAATTGAATCAGGTATTGGAATTATTCCGTGAAGATCGCGGTTCTCATTTCGAACCGACTCTTGTCTCTTTGCTCCTAAATAATTTGAACGATTTTCTTGAAGTCAGCCATATACATTATAATGAAAAGAATGAAGTCTGACAGGATTACTGAAGAACCCTGTCAGATTTGGAGACAGGTCTTACGACCCAACATTCTGCAGCACATATTCATCAAAATCCGAAGCAATCACGCTCTCTCCTGGAAAATGCTGCCGTATTTCATCGAGAATCTGCTGTGGCTCATCATTCAGAACCGTATCGAGGTGAAGGAGGACTAGTTTTTTGCACTCCGTTTCGCTGGCGACTTTCCCTACCTGCACGGCATTGCTGTGAATCGGAGGAATCGGTTGATATGAAAGCCCGCCGCATTCGTGCAACAGTAAATCCGCGCCTTTTGCCAGCCGAATTAACCGTTCGGAGTAGGTCGTATCGCTGGAATAGACAACAGATTTTCCGCTGATTTTTGACAAAATTTTGACGCCGTACGTCGGCATTGTGGGGGCATGGTTCACCGGAGTCGAAGTAATGATGACATGTACATTTTCCAGCACCAATGCCTGTTCTTCCTCAGGAATGCCATGAATTTCCAGCGGGAACCAACAGTCTTTCCGTAACTCAAAAAAATCCAAAAATCGGCTAATCATCTCGCTTGCTCCTTCAGGGCAATAAATCCTGAAAGGGGCGGTACGCTCCACATCACGATACATAATTGAAAAAATTAAGCCCGGCAATCCATACAGGTGATCAAGGTGGGTGTGGGTAATGATCACATCTTGCAGCATCTCATACCTGATGCCGATTTTGGCTAATTTATGAGCCGCGCTGCCGCCGCATTCCAACAGGATGTGAAAATCCGGCAATTGTTCTTGCTGTGAACTGAAGATTAACGACACATTATCGCGTTGGGCGTTTGAAACTGCACCAGACGTGCCAAGTAAGGTGATTCTTTGCATAATGCTTTGTTCTCCTTATTTTATGGTGCATGAAACAATTTCGGTAGTGGCTACCTTGTAAATGATGCTGTTATTTTCTTGCAAGAAAAAAGATGGTAAAAAATCATAGCACTATGATCACAACAATAACACAAGATCATTGTAGGACATGTGGCAGTACAAACCTTGTCAAAAACGGGCATTATC
>DF820466.1:561676-589311 GCA_000739535.1 Candidatus Vecturithrix granuli
TTCTCAACGTGATCGTTGGCATGATCGTCTTACCAAAGGGTTTATTATTACCTCTAATTTCAGTCTACCGTTTCAATAGGTAGCCATAGCTCATCAGATTTTGCTATACGCACATTCTATTAATGCCGCGAAAATGGGTGAATTTTGTAAAATTTTTCGACACTCAATTTTTTTTAACTTCATGAGATTGCCTGATTTTAAAGCGTTATAAGGTATTTTTTCAAATGTCGAAAAATTTTACACCATTTTTTCATGAATCCTGAAATCGTTTGATATGAAGTCGTTTTAGATATGTTTAAATTGTAAAGAAATCCGACAGAGGCATTAAACATGCCAACCGCAGGCGGAATACGCTCACATGATGGCCTTTAGGAAAATCATGGAGATGAACCTGTTTGTCCTGGGATAGAACAGTGTCTTATGTAAAGACATGAAGTGCTTTTCATGATTTCCTCTAAGTTGTTGCGTGGAATTTACGCAAAGAATTTGAAAATTTTGTATTTTAGCTCTTGCATTTTTTATCCCTTTAAGAAATGTTCACCCTTTGACGAGAAAAATCCTTTCAACAATTCAGTCACAAAAAATCAGGGAGGAAGAGCAATGAAAAGAAGTGGACTGTTGTTATGCATACTCCTGGCGTTATGGAGCGTATCTGTTGCAGCGGAAGTCAAAAACCCGGATACCTTTATTAAGGTCACGTATTCCACATTGACCACGCTTGATCCGGCGGCCTGTTACGATTCCATCGGTGGGCAGCGACTGGGGAACATCAATGAGAAATTAATATTTTTCGACGGCTCAACGACAGATCAATTTACGCCAGTACTGGCGACAGAAGTGCCGACGCTCGATAACGGGGGAATTTCGCCAGATGGCAAAACCTATACGTTTGTTATCCGTAAAGGAGTGAAATTCCATAACGGCGGCGACCTTACGCCGGAAGATGTGGAATATTCTTTTGAACGCAACATGATTACCGATCCTGACGGCGGCCCGATGTGGATGATGTTGGAGGCCCTGACCGGGGAAGGTTCTACCCGCGACGCGGATGGCAAAATTAAAGCGGGGATTTTTGAGAAAATCACGAATTCCGTAGAAGTGGATGACGACAAGGTCATCCTGCACCTGCCGAAACCTTATCCCCCTTTATTGGGCATTTTAGCCGGTTCATGGGCGGTTATCCTGGATAAAGAATGGGCGATTGAACAGGGGTGTTGGGATGGGACTCTGGAAAATGCGGCGAACTATAATAATCCGCCGACCGGGCAAGAACCGTTGCAAAAAGTGATAAACGGTACAGGCCCGTACAAACTGAAATCCTGGGATCAGGCCAGCGACGAATTTGTGTTTGAGCGTTTTGAAGAGTATTGGGGGCCAAAACCCAAACTGCAATATGCCATTATCAAACACGTGTCTGAATGGAGCACCCGCAAGCTGATGTTCCTGAATGGCGATGCTGATTTTGTCAGCGTTGATGACCCCTACGTGCAGGAAATGGCAAACGAGCCAGGCATTAAACGGTATATGGTGCCGCTATTATCCGCGACTGCGGTGCAGTTTTGCCAGAAAATTAATCCAACCGGTAATCCGTATATCGGCAGCGGCCAATTAGATGGTGAAGGTGTTCCGCCGGATTTCTTTGCAGATCCTGACGTGCGCAAAGGGTTTATGCACGCCTTTGACCGCGATACCTTTCAACAGGACGTATTGCAGAATATCAGTGACATCCCCTCCAGCCCGAATATTCCGGGGTTAGCGTATTCGATTGACGTGCCGGTGTATGAATTTGACCTGGAAAAAGCGAAAGAGTACTTTATGAAAGCGCGTAATGGGGAAATCTGGGAAAAAGGCTTTAAATTGACGATTACCTATAACGCCGGAAACTCCCGTCGTGATTCAGCCGGATTGATTTTAGCCGAAAACGTGATGTCGCTCAATCCGAAATTCAAAGTCGAAGTGCTCGGCGTGGAATTGCGCGATTTTATCGTCAAAATGCAGGATCTACAACTTCCGCTTTATATTTGCGGCTGGACCGTTGATTATCCTGACCCGCATAATATGATGTACACCTTTATGCACAGCAATGGTTTTTACACCAAATGTATGGCGTATGCCAACCCGGAAGTTGATGCCCTGGTGGATGAAGGCATTGTGACGGTTGATCCGGTGAAACGCGCAGAAATCTATGAGCAACTGCAACATTTGTGGTACTCCGAAGCCATCGGTTTTATGGCCTATCAATCAACGGAAGTCCGGCATTATCGCGACTGGGTGCAGGGCTTTGTGCCTAACCCCATGGACATTGATGTATCGGAATGGCTCTGGCGGCTCTGGAAAGAGGAACCAAAGTGATCCTGGTCATCGAATGACACGAATAAAACGAATATGACCAATGATAGTCTCCCGAAGTCTTCGAGACCCCGGGAGTCTATCGTACAGTCTAAACACGATCATAAAGTGGTAGTGGTATCATAGCAAGTGATGCGTTTCCTGAGCGGAGCCAGAGGAACTGAAAGTGGCTCGTTTCGACTTCGCTCAACGAGCGGGTATCACTTATTATTTAACCACTACCCGGCATGGCGAAGCGCTCAAGCGTTTACTACGAACGTAGATTTTCAAAAAGGAACAGGGACATGCAAGCACAATTACAACAACTCAAAGACATTTTAGCCGAAGTTGATGATCTCATGCGGGCGGCCGCTGTGCTGCAATGGGATTTGGAAACCTATATGCCGCCTGGCGGCGTCGAAGCGCGTTCACAGCAACTGGCGACACTTGAACGTCTGGCGCATACCCGATTTGTGAGTGAGGAGGTCGGGCGTTTGCTCGAAGACCTGCACCCCTTGCTCGAGCAGGAAGAGCCTGACAGCAATACCGCCTGTTTGTTGCGCGTCACCCAGAGTGAATATGAAAAAGAATGTAAGCTGCCGGGTGAGCTGGTAGCGGAATTAGCTCGCAAAACTGCCCTGGCGCACACTATTTGGCAAAACGCGAGAGAAACAAAAACCTTTTCGACTTTTCAACCGCTCTTGAATGAATTAGTGGATTTGATGCGTCGCAAAGCAGAAAATCTGGGCTATACCGACCATATTTACGATCCTTTACTTGACGTCTATGAGCCGCAGATGAAGACTGCTGAAGTCGCGGCGATTTTTAAGACCCTGAAAGATGCTCTGGTGCCACTGATCCAGCAAATTGCCGAACGGCGAGATGTAGTTCAGGATAAGGTTTTTCAAGGTCATTTTGATGTAAAACGGCAATGGGATTTCAGCCTTGAAGTATTGCGTGAAATTGGTTATGATTTCCGCTGTGGTCGGCAAGATGCCTCAGCCCATCCGTTTACCACCTCGTTTTCGCCTGACGATGTGCGCATCACCACTCGCGTCGCCTCCGAGCACTTCAGCGCGGGTTTGTTCGGATCCATTCATGAAGGCGGTCATGCGCTCTATGAGCAGGGGATTCCCCGCGAATTTGTCCGCACGCCGTTAAATAACGGGGCATCCTCGGCCATCCATGAATCTCAATCGCGTTTTTGGGAAAATGTGGTTGGCCGCAGCCGCCCATTTTGGACGCATTTTTTGCCGCGTTTGCAACGTTTTTACCCTGAGCAACTGGCAAACGCCACAGTTGATCAGGTTTATCAGGCCGTCAATGTGGTGCAACCGAGTTTTATTCGCGTCGAAGCGGATGAGGTAACCTACAATCTCCATGTTTTCCTGCGTTTTGAATTGGAAACCGACTTGCTGGCCGGAGCAATTGAAGTGAAAGATTTGCCGGAATTGTGGAACCAGAAAATGAACATTTATCTGGGAATCACTCCGCCGGACGACGCCCTCGGCGTGTTGCAAGATGTCCATTGGTCCGCGGGTTTGTTTGGCTATTTTCCAACCTATGCGTTAGGAAATGTATTAGCGTTGCAATTCGAACAACGTATGCGGCAGGATTGGCCGGGATGGGATACGGAAGTTGCGCAAGGAAAATTTGCCCCGATTCTGCACTGGCAGCGTGAGCACATTCACGCCCATGGGCGCAAATTTGCGCCGCAGGAACTGGTACAGCGTGTAACGGGCGAGACCATCAACCCGCAACCGTATATTGCTTACCTTGAAGCGAAATACGGAGAATTATACGGGTTGTGATGTCATAGAATTGAGAGATTGGATATCGAAGTCGAATCATGAATTCTTAAAAATTTCGAGAATACCCTTGAAAAAATAGTGAATCTTTATAATAGTAGTTTTGATCTGTTTGAGGAACCTACCCCTTATTCTCGGAACACTAATTTTTCATTAAATGAGTTAGGAGGTTCTTATGAAAAATTTTTATGAAACATATTTTGGGTTACAAGGTAAACGTGCAGTAGTCACAGGGGCCGGGCGCGGCATCGGACGGGCAATTGCCGAGGCTTTTACTGCGGTCGGCGCGGAGGTATTGGTACATTATCATTCCAGCGAAAAGAGCGCGCAGGAAGTGGTTGAGACCATTCAAGCCAATGGAGGAAAAGCCTGGGCAGCGAAAGCTGATCTGACGGATTCAGATCAGACGAAAGCGTTGTTTCAACAAGTTGAAGAACGCTGGGGGTCTTTAGATATTCTGGTCAATAACGCCGGCGACTTACTCCAGCGAAGCACGATTGAAGATTTTTCTGACGAATTGCTTGATCGGGTCGTCAAATTAAATATTTATACCGCCATCTATTCGTGTCGTGAGGCGATTCCTCTTCTAAAAAAAGGCAAGAAAGCTTCTATTGTCAGTGTGGGATCAATTGCCGGCCATAACGGCGGGTTAAACGGTGCAACAGTGTATGCAGCCACCAAAGGGGCGATTCACACGTTTACAAGGGGGTTAGCGAAAGAACTCGCGCCGCAGATTCGCGTGAACGCCATTGCTCCCGGAGTCATTATGACAGATTTTCATCGCCGCCACAGTACCGAACAAGGTCTGGAAGCGATCGCTGGAAATACACCGCTCAAACGCCTGGGACAGGCCGAAGATATGGCGGCCGCGGTCGTCTTTTTGTGCAGCGAAGGCGCGGCCTTTATGACCGGAGAAATTCTTGAGATCAACGGCGGACTCTGGTTCGCATAAAGAAGTCAATGTATGTCGAAACTGACGTTTTGACATACATTGAGTTTTTCACATATTAAATTTCACACTTCGACTTCACTCATTGTCCGGCGGTTGTCGAGCGGAGTCGAGACACATGCGATTATTTTTCTGGAAAACGATAGCTTCTGAAAATGTGACATTTTAGTGAAAGAAAAAAATTTTGCTTTACCTTTGCATGAGAGGGAAATGACCATGAACACTATCCATTGGGGGATTTTGGGCTGCGGCGATGTCACGGAAGTCAAAAGCGGCCCGGCTTTTCAGAATATTGAAGGGGCAGAATTGATCGCGGTGATGCGCCGAAATGGGGAAAAAGCCCGAGATTATGCGCAGCGTCACGGCGTTGCGAAATGGTATGATGACGCTGACCGCTTGATTCACGATCCGGAGGTTGACGCCGTGTATATAGCAACTCCCCCCTCATCTCATGCGGAGTATGCAATCAAAGTCGCAGCCGCCGGAAAACCCGTCTATGTTGAAAAACCGATGGCTCTCACCTATCAGGATTGCCAACGCATGATTCATGTCTGCCAGCAGGCTGGGGTTCCACTGTTTGTCGCCTATTATCGCCGCAGTTTGCCTCTTTTTCTCAAAGTGAAGGAATTGGTTGAATCCGGAACGATTGGCAAGGTTCGATTTGTTACGATTGCGCTGTATGCTCCTCCCGAAGAAAATGAGCGTGATCGTTGCAATTTGCACTGGCATGTATTACCGGAAATTTCGGGTGGGGGGCGTTTTGTTGATATGGGATGTCATCAATTGGATTTCCTGGATTACGTGTTTGGACCGATCGTTGAGACGCGGGGTCTGGCTGCAAATCAAGCCAGACTTTATCCTGCGGAAGATATTGTATGCGCCTCGTTTCGCTTTGACTCCGGGGTGATGGGAAATGGGGTCTGGTGCTTTACGGTTTCGGAAGAAAGTCAGACCGATCGCATGGAAATTATCGGCGACGCTGGCAAAATTCGATTTTCCGTCTTTACCCCGGATCAGATTCGCGTTGAAACTGAAGAAGGAATTTCGGAATATGAGCTGATCCAGCCTGAACACGTACAGCAGCCGCTCATTCAAACAGTGGTGGATGAATTGCTCGGCCGGGGCAAATGTCCGAGTACAGGAGTCACCGCGGCGCGTACCACCTGGGTCATCGATCAGATTTTGTGCGAATGGCGGGCAACTTTATGAAGCAAATCCGAATTACTTTAAATGAACATCCAATCTCAATTCGATCAGGAACGAAACTGTTTGAATTAGCCTCATTGAAAAAACCGGATGCGGATATCCTGGTGTTAAACGGTTTTCCGGCGCGACAGGATTGTCAATTATGTGAAGGAGATGTCGTTATGCTGATTAAACGGGGCGAAATTCCTTCGCAAGAGGATCTGGAAGCTCTGATGGCCGCCCGGCATACGCCCGGAGTGCATGAGGTGCTGAAACAAAGTTGCGTGGGCATTGCCGGACTTGGAGGACTTGGCTCGAATATCGCCGTGTCTCTGGCGCGGGTGGGTATTGGGAAACTGATCCTGGTGGACTTTGATGTGGTCGAACCAAGCAATCTCAACCGGCAGCAATATTTTATTGATCAAATTGGCAAGTTGAAAACTGAAGCCTTGCGAGAAACCTTGCAAAAAATTAATCCCTTTCTCGAATATGAAGCGATTCCGGCCAGAATCACAGAAGACAATGTCGCGGAGTTATTCGGAGGCGTACATGTGGTGGTTGAGGCCTTTGATGCGGCCGAAACCAAAGCAATGTTTATTGAGGCTGTCCACGTGCAATTGCCTGAAACCCCGATTGTGTGCGGCAGCGGCATAGCCGGCTATGGCGATAACGCCAGCCTGCATACCCGGCAAATCGGGTATCTGTATATCTGCGGCGATGAGAAAACCGAAGCCAGACCCGGACAGGGGCTTATGGCGCCGCGCGTCGGGATTGTTGCCAATATGCAGGCCAATCAGGTGATGGAAATTTTATTAACGCAGAAGAGGTCATAATATGATCACTGTCAATAAACAAGAGCATGAATGGCGTGATGGTATGACCATCCAAACGTTATTAGATGAAAAAAAATTTACCTTTCCCCGAATTGTCGTGAAAGTCAATGGAAAATTGGTGAAGAAGCACGACTATGGCGCATACAAAATTGAGAATGGGGATGTGATTGACGCAATTCACATGATCGGCGGAGGGTAAGATGTGCTGTTTCGAGAATGCCTTCCTCATTCCCGAAACAGCATCCGGCGAAGATCAGGCGTTTACCTGCCCAATATGACGAAGCGGCTGGCAGGTTGAGAGCGTTCTTGAAGCGGGTTTAACAATAGTGAGATTTCTTGTTCTTTTTGGATTTCTTGATTACCGACTAAAAATCGTCGGATTTCTTTGACCTGTACCGCGTTTTCGGAGATATCGCTTACCGTGCCTTCATATTGTCCTACCGCCGTTCCTAATGTCAGCATATAGGTTTTGCCGTCAGGCGCAAGAATCGTTGCATACGTCCCTAAACCGCCGAGGAGAATTCCGGTCACACGAAGTTGTTCAACTTCAAAATTCTGAAGCGGACCATGATGTTCAGGCTCAGGAAGAATCGGAATAATAGGTTCAACATTGCCATTCCCGACTAAGGGCTTAAACGGTTCGCGGCGAGCTTCTACTCCTGTTTCTGCCGGCGCTGACGCGCTATATACGCTTAGAAACAGGCATAGAAATCCTGCAAGGGCTTTTGTTCTGATCATAATTATCCTCCTCAGGAAATCTTTGACTGGGGTGACCTTGTCGAACAGCTCAGACTTGTCCGCCAAGGTCCGACAAGTCCTGTTAGGAAAAACTTCTATCCAAAGCACAACTTACATGGTTAGACATAATATAAGGTTTCAGAATAAAAAATACAAGCGATTTTTCTCGTGATCTTCTGTGAAGGTGATAGATTATGGGTTTCGGATTCGTTGAAAAGCCGCATGTAAACATTCCAGTGCATTCGCAATGCGTTGTTGATGATGATGAAGCAGGACACTCCCGATGCGAGGATATTGTTTGAGAATAACATTCAGATCAGGTTTTGAAAACCGCCATAACTGAATATCAGTCAGGGCAATTACCGTTGCATTGCGCGGTTCATTCGTGATCAGGGCTTGTTCCCCGAAAAAATCGCCTTCTTTTAATAAAGCCAGTTGGACTTTTTCTTCAAGATCAACCCCGGTATGTTGGTTTTCCGGAATCATCAGAGAGGTATAAATCGCCACTTCCCCCGCCTGGATTAAATACATGCAATCCCCGGATTCCCCTTCGGTGATGATCGCTTCACCCGCTTTTATATGCACCGGAGAAAGAAATTCGGCAATTTTCTGGCGTTCAATCTCAGTGAGATGGCTGAATAACGGAATCAGGGCTAATTTCTTCGCCAATTCGGTTTTCGGAGGATGTTCTTCAGAGAAAAAAAATATCTCATCATGATGATCATGTTCATATTCAGGGAAAGTTGTCTCCTCCTGATCATCCAGAGAATATTCAATATTTTCAGGGACAACGGTTTTTACGGCTTGTCCCTGATGAAAATAAAGGTGGCTCGACTGACTTAGAATGTCTTGCTGTTGCGGGTCGAGCATGGCGATCATTTTGTTGACTGCCATGGCTTTAATGACAGTTCCATTCTGGACATATTGAGTCGCTGCAAGCGAATATTCCTGAATGGCCGATTCTGTATTCCCTAACGCCGCATACAATTTGCCGAGCTTAATATGAGCGTTAATACTAAACGGAGTGGTCGGAGGAAATTTTTGAATAATCCGTTGATAATACTCAATTTCTTGTTCTTTTACTGCCCGCTTTTCAGAGCATATTGTCTGATTTCGGTATGTTGCCATTCTTATATCCCCACGTCTGAATATCTTAAAAATGAAACAGGTTTATTCCCCTATTGATGCTCAAGCTTGACTTGTCAAGCAGTAACTTTGTTCAGGCGATAATTTCTGGGTAATAGGGAATTCTATGTGCGTCAACCCGTTCTTGAAACATGGCTTCATCCATGTGTCTGAGACGCCGCGAAATTTCTCGCCCGATATTCATTTGGATTAAGGTAAACTGTTCCAAATCTTTTTGATAGATTTTCAGAATATTTCCATTGGACAATTTGATGGCCGAACAATCTTCAATCGCGAGCACAGAGGCGGTTCGTGGCCCAAGATCGATCAGCGACATCTCTCCGAAACAATCGCCTTCATGGAATCTGGTCAGCGGATAATCCTGACCCTGCCAGGATTTGACGACAGAAACTTCCCCTTTTTCCAGTACATACATCGAATTACCCCGATCCTGTTCCCGGAAGAAATACTGCCCGGCTGGCACAGATACGATCTCAGCAATTTCTAACAGATACTCCAGAATATCGGCCCGAATTCCGCCGAAAATCGGCATATTCTGCAATATCTCCAGTCGTTTTTGCTGCATGGAACTTTAAGGAGTGCCAAAGCTCTGCTTTGGCTGCGAAAGCAGAGCTTTCGCACTCCAGTGTTGCTATAAATTCGCGTTCTATTGAATAACGCTGACCAGCGCGAATACTCCGAAGGTGAAAATGATGATTCCGGAAACTTTGTTCACCCATCCGAGTTTTTGCAGCGAAAATTTCTTGCGAAAAATATCGGTGCAACCGCTCAAAATACACCACCAGACGCCTGAACCGGTAAACACACCCAGCACCACCAGACTGGCCGGAACATAGTGCAAAGAGTCGCCAAACAATCCGACCCCGGAAAAGATCGCGGCAAAAGCCAGAATCGTCATTGGGTTGGTGATTGTCAGGAGCAGCGTGGTGCCATAGGCCTCCAAATGTCCAAGTTTTTTCTCTGTGGCGGCCTCAGGTGCTGGTGTTGCAAGGAAGGCTTTGATTCCTAAATAACAAAGGAAAAGCCCGCCAATCAGACGAAACCAGAATTGATACGTCAAAATCATATCGGAAATAACCGTCAATCCGAAGGCTGCAATAAAACCGTAAAGCGCATCCGCTGTCGCGGCCCCAAGCCCGGAAATCAAACCATGAAACGCTCCTCGTGTTAATGTGCGCTGAATACACAACACGCCGATGGGCCCCACCGGAGCTGCAATTGCAATTCCAATCGTGAATCCTTTCAAAAATAGCGGCATTTCCATAGCACTTTTCCTTCATTGTTCCTCTATGCTGTCCATAAATGCAAGGAGTTCGATGAATTCAATTTCCTCCTTATCCACAGAGAATTGTCAAGGACTATTCCTTATGAAACATCTTCTTCTGCGCGCGTTCATCAAAACTCCCTCTAATTCCCCACTTTTCCTCACTCTTCCCTATTCTCTCCTTGAATACCCTGTGAAAATTCACCATTTTTTGCTCTCTTCCGGTACACAAACAGAAAAATTTTATTTTTTATAACCCTTTTTTTTATAAAGAGTTATATATCATTTTTTATTCATGCGATCTGAAAAATCATCATGTTCTCCCAGAGTTGGCAACGAGGTTGCGAATACAAGAGGATGTCAACACAACAACCACGAAAATCCAGGAGTTGTGAGGCATTCTCACAACTCGCGATACATAGCAGGAGAAACACGATATGTCAACTCAAGTTATTAGCTTACAACATCCTCTGGCGGGTTTCAACCCTGTCGGATCATATCCGCAGGTTCAATCGCAAAAGCAGCCCACTCACGTTAAATTAGAGAGCATGACAGATGAACAATTAATTGATGTAACGTTAGGTGGCACGACCGCAGCATTTGGTATTCTCATCCAGCGGCATCAGCGGCAAATGTATGCGTTGGCCCTTAAAATGGTCAGAAACCATGATGATGCGGCTGATATTGCCCAGGAAGTTTTTCTGAAAGCCTATGAAGTGCTTGGCAGTTTTCAGAAAAAATCCAGTTTCCACACCTGGTTATACCGGATTACCGTGAATTTCTGTATCAATCATCTGCGTCGGGATAAAGCGCAGTATCATGTTGAATTAGAAAGTTATCATGCGGTAGAAGCCGCAGAAGTTTTTGACAATATGGATAACGTAGAAGTTCAGGATGAATTGACCGACGCTATTCACCGCCTGCCGGAAAAGCAGCAGACGACCGTGATGCTGCGGGCTGGCGAAGGGTTGCCGTATAAAGAGATCGCCAAAATTCTGGGGTGTTCGGTCGGCACAGTGAAAGCCAATTACTTTCATGCGGTCAAAAATCTCAGACGCTATATGAAAAGCACGATCATGGCTCACGCTTAGGAGGTTCCCCAATATGTCGAAGAAACAGAGGTTTGCTGTGGATCAACAAAAAAACCAGGTTTCTTCAAGAAACCTGGTTTTTCTTCTCCACGCTGAGGCGGCGACTTACCAGAGTCGTAATTTGCCTTCCAGAATTTCGCCTTCCATCTCTTTGGTTTCGGTTGGCAAAGAACATCCACCGCTGACTTTGACGACAAGTTCATCATCTTTATTATAGCCGGCTTCACAACGAATGCTGAAGCTCGATTTGTTCAATGTCCGCGCCACGTTTTCGATGATTTTCGGCACCAATTCGTTCGCTGTTTCATAAATCATTTCTAATACTTTTTCCGTATCGCCAATATCCTGGGAACTGATGGTAATGGTATTTTTTCCTTCTGCCATAATCATGCCTCACTTGTTCAGGTTATTCGGAGAACATGCGGTTGAAGATGAACATCCACTTACCTTTCAACCCGCATTGTTCCATCGTCTTGCTACAACAAATCTTTTAACAAATCTTCCGCCTCTTTATCGTAATCAACTTCTTTCTGACCCCGCACGCCTTTACTCAATCCGATCATGCGCTGAGAATAGAGCTTTGCGGCGAGTTCGAGTGTTTCCACATCGCTGTATGGACTATGCTTAATCACGTCGTTTAAGGTTTCGTTTTCATTGACAATTTTTAAAATTTTTGCTTCTTTTCCGCTGATCGTTTCCTGGCCTGTCACAGAAATGACATCGACATACGCGTTCAGCGAAGGAAATTCATCCATAAATTTATTAAATTTGGCAAGAATATCAATGCCTTCGACAAAAATACTTTCGATATTTTTTTGAATATTACGTTTTTCCGGAGAAAGATCAGCAAAGAATTGACAATAGCCATCTTTCCAGGTCAACAGACGATAAACCGCACCAAGCCCTTCCAATTGCTCAACCGCCGCATAGGTAATATTGCCCTGTTCGATATAGACATCGCCTTCCCTGTCATCCCATACCGCGGTAAGGTGCCCATTGCGATGAATTAAGACCAGAATTTGCACGACTTCGCCGATGCTGACGACTTTTAAATTCGCTTCCAGGGACGATGGGTTGGCCTCCTCAACTTCTTCCTTCACAAGAACCGAAGATTTTCCTACCACTTTAATCGTACGGTTCAGATAAAACTTAGAAATAATTTCCAGGGTTCGCAGCCGGTCATAGGGCGACCTTCGTAAAACATCCCGTAACGAGAGAGGCTTGCTGACTAAACGCAGGATCTGTCTGGTTTTTTCATCATATTTTTCCATATCTCCCGGGTCTTTTGCTAAGAGGCGATCATCAAATCCCGGAGAGCGACTCAGCAGATAATGGTAGCGATCTACCTGACTTGAAAGGCCGATGAATAAGGTTTCCGATCCAATGTGAATATTCCGATCAACCAATGTCATCACCGGCTCATACTGAAAACTTCCGGAGGACTTCAAGGCAAGGGAATATAAGGCATCTTCTCCGCGCAGTTCATCTTCTTCGGCATAAATTACATTGCCCGATTTCAGATAAATGGCCCCTTCAGTTCCTTCAGCCTTTATTTTCAGTCGCCCACTTTTCCCGATCAGACAGAGCGCTTTAACAATATCAGCGACCCCTATTTTTGCTATATCACCTTTCAAGGCTCACTCCTCCCTCCTTCTGGCGTATATTTCAGCATATAAAAATTTTTATTCCTTGTAATGTACATCCGGGAAACTGGTCAAGGAAAAAGCCTGATTTCATTGAAAAAGTTTATTATTTAGCGCATTTCATTTTTTGTCAATGAACAAAATGCTAAAATTCCCGCAAGCAGGTAACTGACGAGCAGTGATGTGCCGCCATAACTCACGTAGGGCAACGTAATACCGGTCATTAAACTGAAGTTCGTGACCCCGCCAATATTAATCATTGCCTGGAAAAACAACACCAATGTACATCCTAACGCCAGACGCAATCGGAACCAGGCCCATTCTTCATTCCAGGCGACGTCATATTTTGTCGCCACAGCGATCCGAATACCTTGCCAGCAGAAAAGCACATAGCTGAGAATCACGAGTACTCCGCCCGCCAATCCGAGTTCGTGGGCAATCAGAGTAAAAATAAAATCATGCTGTACTTCGGACGGAAAGAATTCCGGATGCCCCATGCCCAAACCGGTTCCCCATAAGCCCGCCGCTTTGATTGCCCAGAGCGAGCGCACAATTTGTTCTCCTTTCGTGTAAAGCCAGGGATTCTGCCAGATATTGATACGATCGATGATAATGGAGGCATATTTCGGCACCAGGGCGTTAATGTAGGGAAAAAATTGATTATACAAGATAATGGTGCTCACAAAAATGAGTAAAAGAATGCCGACTTCGAGCAAGCGGGATGTACCGACAAAAAACATGGAGATAATAAGCAGGGAATAGAGCATCAGAGGCCCAAAATCGCGTTGCAGCACATACCCGAAAAATGGCAGCGACAGCAGGAGCAGAGGAGGAATCAAAAAGGTAATGCGACTGGAGATCGGCTCATCCCATGCCCCGATTTTTTGGCGATAACGCGTCAGATGATGGGTTAAATAGATCACAAAGGTGATTTTGACAAATTCGCTCGGCTGGACCTGCACAGCCCCCAGGCTGACGCGCATGCTCGCCCCGAAAATTAAAGGGATCGCCAGCAGAATCATTGTGAGAATCAACCAGATGTGATATGAGAACCTGGGTTTGACGAAAAGAGTATTTATGAATCGCCCTAGAAACACCCTGGTTTTGGACATGCCCAGGAGTTCAAGGCGGTCACCGTGGACATCGAGGAGAAAGATGAGCTTTAAGACGCCGACAAGCCCAAGCATCAGGAGCAGACCGAGGGAGATAAAGATAATTTGTTTGATGAATTCTGTTGTGACAATGCGTGCAGAGGACAAACTGAGCCGATAGAGCATCAGAAATCCGGTGGTTGAGAGCATGAAAATCAGGGGCAGCAATGTGACATTGCGCGAATTCACATTTTTGGCAAACACCAGTCCTGCAATCAGGTAGAGGGCAATCACGATGATTCCGGTTTCACGATCGCGGATAAATCCGTTTAAGGCATGATAGCCGAGCGCAAATAAGCCACAGTTTCCCCCTATCATGATAAAAAAATTCACTACCGATGTCCAGTGGGATCGTTTGCGCGAGATAGGCCACAGGATCATGACCGCCGACAGAAGAAGTAAGGCGGCATACGCCAGCAGATAAAGCACATGTAATGGATAGTATGCGAAAACCTCATCTATCATAGAACTATTACACTATTCACGAGCGTCAGAAATTCTGCTTTACCAGCGAAACCAGAATCTCTGGCACTCCTCACATTTTACATTTCATAACTATCAGGAATCACGATAGACGATCCTGGTCCGCGATATTCGAGTTCTACCGGACCAATAATAATCCGATCCCATCGGAGCAGCATTTCTGATGCCAGGCTTTCCCTGGGCAGATCGGCGCGTACTTGCGGGAGATCGGCGCGCAGCAACCCATCCGCCGATACGATAAATGTGGAATTGCTCTGGCTGATGTTTTTGATATGCGCCACCCGCCCCTCCGACAATGAGAGGACGACATGACTTCCCGACACGTGCAAATCCTCAGAGATGCGGATAAAATTTTCGTTCGGATCCTCAGGCTCAATCCGTCCCAGTGTATAGGACTTTTTGCGCGTGATTTCGGGCAAGGGATGAACCGGTCGCTTTGATTCGGCGCTGAGGGTCAGTTTAGCGTAATATGATGGGGGTAAATCTTTGCGGGCGACTTTAATTTGCACATCTCCCATCGTGAACGTATCTCCGGAAGCTACAGGGTGCTTTTTGTCAATTTTCTGGTCGCCAAGATACAATGGAGGCGTGTCTTTCCCACGTTCAACATACAGGACGCCATCAGTAATTGACAGCCGCATGGCATTATGCGGCAGCGATGGGGCATCCAAAAATAAATAATCGGTATAACCCGGTCGTTTACTCAGACCGGACAGAATGAGTTTTTTCCGAAACAGTGGATACCGTCTGGCTCGCCGTCCCGGAGAAGACACTTCCAAAATTGCCAGAGGAACATCCTGACGTTTGCCGATTTTTTCGTAAAAAAACTGAATATTCCCGATTTCCAGTTTATCATTATCCCCGCTTAATTGCACTTCCATGTCATCATCGAGTTCCTGGTCATTAACTTTTACAGGCAGAGGCATGACCGTGTGCAATTTACGAAGATAATATTCTCCGTCACGGTATCCCATTCTGGCAGGCGTTCCAATATTTTTGATGCCGGGTAACGGAATATACTGCGCATCTTTCAATCCGGTGATGATAGTTTCCGGCTCAGCAAAAAACACGGTAGGATAGTGATACATTTTTTGGAGAGGATCAGGGCGTCGTAAAATATAGTAGCCCGTTTCAATTAAACGATAGCGGGAAGCCTGTTCTCCGGTATCCGAGAGTTCACGAGGAATGAGAAATTGAAAACGTTTTATCTGGTCTCGATAGCGAGCGACAATATAATTTTTATCTTGAATAAGTTGATATTGCCGTCCAACCGTGATTTTTTCATTTTCACTCTGGAAAACTTCGGTTATGGCCGATGTTTCTTTCGAAATATGATAGACAAAGAAATTGCCGTTTTGAACGGACAGGCCAAAATGTTCTTCAGCCAGATCTGGTATTAAATAATCAGCAGCCATTTCATCGCTCCCGACAGTATATTCTTGCTGATGATTGAGACATTCCAATTCCGCCCCCAGACTTTCCGGCCCGACCTCCACGACTCTGCCAATAATAAAGGCATCGTCAGGAATTCGTTCTTTCAATCGTACAGAAAATTGCGTGGCTTTTAATTTTAATGATGGCATCAAATTGACGATCAATCCATCGCGATGATCGGCAATATCAAATTCAGCATGGCCTTCAATCAGTTGTAGATATTTATCGTTGAGCGCGCGGATAATATCTTGAATGGTTTTATGTGTTCGTCTGAGTTTTTTGCTGAGCTCCACCCCGAGAAACACGTCGATCTCATTAGGTAAACGATATAAGATGGAATCCCGGGTTTCATCTTCTTGACTTTGCACGACAGCCACAGCGCGTTCTTGTAAGAATCGCTCTCGGATTCCTTTGTCCCATAAGAGCAAGCCCAGTTCATACGCGCTTTTCGCCATATCACGAGAACTCAGCTTGAATATTGGTTCTCTGACCACCTGTTTCTTTTTTCCGAATAACATACATTTCTCTCCATCGTCATGGTAAAAAACCTCATGCGCCACATACATTGTGACAGGAAAAATCTTCTTTTATGTGTGTATAGTCTATTATAGAGAGTTCGTCAAGCTTTTTCTGATAATCGCTGTGTTTCCCTATATTTCAGGGTTTTTCACCGCATAGAGAAACTCATCTTCCCTCATTTATTGCTACTTTCCCCCAAAATCATGAAAATTTTACTTGTCAAAAAAAAATACTGGTTGTATAGTCTAACCTAATTACAAGGAAAGGAGGTGAGACATCTATGATGAAAAAACTTATGTTAAGAGGATTAGTAGTGACCATCGCTGTTATCGTCTTGCTTGGAAGTTGGGCGACGGCTCAGGAAACTCGCGGTATTGTGCAATATCCTCGCGATATCGTGGTTGAAACTGTACACCCTGCGACAAAAGCGCCGATGCGTTCGTTCTGCATTGCTCCGAATGCGATCGATGTAAAATTGACGAATAACAGTAATTATAGAAAATATGTCTCTGTTGTCAATCGCGACACAAGGGGAATGGAACGAATCTTATACCGAGGCTGGCTCGAAGTCGGCACGCAGTATCTTTCTGCGTTGATGGGAATGCAGCTCGAGATCACTGGCCCGGCAGGAACAGAAATGCTTCGTGTTGACATTAACGAATACGGGCAAGTCGTTCCTGGAAATTGGATTTCATTCTATGTTCAGGATTGTGGGGGACCCGGTCAGGGGCAATGGCCTCCGCAAGGTCAATGGCCTCCGCAAGGTCAGTGGCCTGGCCAATATGCTCAAATTTGGGCGCAGATCTTTCCTTATGCTATTGAACAAGGGAAAAAAGGGACGATTACCCTGCAAACCAGCGTCGGATCATATCAGGCCGCGATGTATTCTTTTGAAATCCTGAATAGCTGGGGGCAGCTCTGGAAACGGATTCCTGTGAGTAAAGCTCCTTATGAACGTTACCAGATTAGCTTGCCGGTCGGGACCAATACTAAACCAGGGATGCTGACCTATACAGTCAATTTGTGGTCGGAAGCAGGCAGAGGAGGAGAACGTCGAAAGGTTGCGAGTACACGTTTTTCTTTTCGGGTGATTACCCCGGGTTCTGCCAAGAGTCAGTATGATTCCGGTTATCCTGGTTATCCTGGCTATCAAATGTATCCCGGTTATCCTGAGTATTCAGAATATTCTGGATATCCAACCTATCCCGGCTATCCTGGCGGGATGCTCTCTGGCGGGGAATCTTTTCCGCCATATTACGGAACGTCGCCCTATTACGAGGGATCATTTCCATATTTTTTTGGTAGCAATTACCCTCAAAGTTCAGGAAGCGAGCGTCAAATTCAATGAGATAACTTTTCAATATCTCATCCTATCGTATGCAGATGCCATCGTTGAGAAATCAAGATGGCATCTCGCCCTCATGAGAGTCCGATGGAGGTGTTTCTATGGAATTTGTTTTTCCACCTAAAATAGCACTGGCCCATTTGCCAACCCCGATTCATCAGCTTTCGCGGTTGGCTGCTCAATGTGATGGGCCTGAAATCTTTGTCAAACGTGATGACTTCACCGGGTTGGAATGTTCAGGGAACAAAGTCAGGAAGCTGGAATTTGTAGCTGCTCATGCGCTTCAGGAAGGGTGTGATGTGCTAATTACCTGTGGCGGAATGCAGTCTAATCATTCCAGAGCGACCGCTGCTGTCGCTGCCCGACTTGGGTTGCAGTGTCACCTGGTTTTACGTGGAGCCGCCCCGGAAGTGCCGGGTGGGAATCTGTTCCTGGATCAATTACTGGGAGCAAAGATCACTTATTTACCCAATCCCAGTTACGATGACCTGATCACCGAGATGGAACGATTGGCTCAGGACTATGCCAAACAAGGGCACAAAGCCCTGGTTGTCCCCATGGGTGCGTCGAATGCGCTTGGCTCACTGGGCTATGTTGCCGCTACCCAGGAAATGATGAGTCAATTTCAGGACATGGCACTGACCCCTGACTATATTGTCGCGGCGATCGGTTCAGGCGGCACGCTGGCCGGATTAATTCTTGGAAAAAAGCTCTTTGGCCTATCAAGTCAGATTATCGGCGTGAATGTGTGCGATAACGCTGCTTATTTTCATCAAGAAATTGCTCATATTGTCCGGGAATTTTGTGAACGCTATCAAGTTGATGTCAAAGTTGAGCCAAAGGATTATCGCATTATTGATGGTTACGTGGGGGCAGGGTATTCGCTGAGTCGTCCGCAAGAACGAGAATTTATTGTGCAGGTGGCGCGCACAGAAGGCATCGTGCTCGATACCGCCTATACCGGTAAAGCACTGTATGGTTTAACTCAAGAAATTCAGAAAGGTACCTTTAAACAAGGCGAGATGATCTTATTTATTCACACTGGCGGTCTCTATGCCCTGTTTGCAAATCCCACCGAATTTGTCGCAGAATTGAGGTGAATATGGACACAAAGAAAGAGCATGTCAATCTTCTCGCCAGGCGAGAAATCGAAGCGCGTATGGCAGTGCCACTGATTGAGGCGTTTGCCCGTGAAATCGGAAAAGAACTGGCAATAGAAATCGCGTCACAAGTCATTCAATCTCTGGCAAAACAGAGTGGTCAGCAGCTTGCTGAACAAGTCGGAGGCAACAGTCTCGCTGATTTATCGAAGGGCATCGCGCTCTGGCAACAAGGCGATGCCATGAGCATCGAACTCCTGGAACAGAGCGAGACCACCCTGGCATTTCATGTCGTTAAATGCCGGTACGCCGAGATGTATCGTGAATCAGGCCTTCAGGATTATGGTATGCTTCTGTCCTGTAATCGGGATTTTGCTATGATCCAGGGGTTTAACCCCGACATCACGTTGTTTCGCACACAAACCATTATGGAAGGCAAACCCTGTTGTGATTTTCGATATACTCTTCAACGCTCATAAAAAATTTTGTTCTTTTGTGATCTTTATGGAAAACTACACGGATTTCATATAGAGAGGATTGAAAGTAGCATCTATCAACAACTCATCAATCCTTCTTATATGAAATCCGTGTTATTCCAAAAACTTCAGTGAATACGTTCCAAAAATTTTTTCGATACTCACGCAAATTAGAAGAACTTCAGACCGCCAGAAAAGCAAAAGAAGTTGACGAAATCCGCAAATTTGACGTGCAGATGGAGGCGCAGAAACAGCGCAATTTAGACCAGCACTTGAAGTTTGAATGCGCTCAGGCTAAGCAGCAAATCCAGGCTCTCGAACATCCGACGATAAAAGCAGAAGCATGGATGACCGAGCAACTGCAACGTCTTCAAGAGGTCAATGAATTCGATGAACATGTGCAACACTCAAAAACCGATACCTCCAATAACGTTTTTGAGCAGCTTGTTGAACTCCAGAACAGCAGACTCGAAAACGCGCCTGATAGTCCAACAGCCCTGTTTTCCGCGACATACGATGTTTTTGCCAATGAAATAAGCGATGTGACGGAGAGCGAGTTGCAACGGGAATTTCAGCAGAATGACGAGGCCATTTATGAAAATCAGGAAAGACCGCCCCACCCCCAATCTACCATGCTCGAAGTCGGCCCCTATAAGACTGAATTAGAGGGGCCGTTTGAAGAGGGTCTAACGATTATTGATGAAGAACATCTCTCTGAAATACAGGAGAAAAAAGCAGGCCGTTGCAAAACAACGCCTTCAGCAGGCAATGTCTTTTATTTTCGCCAGGTTTCTTCTCCTCCTCCGAAAAAGTGAATTGAGAAAAATAAGCGTTCAGGGAGTCGTATAATCCAACCCTAACTCTGCGGCAACGTTCTTCAAGGCTTCGATGCAAAATTCGATATGTTCGCCCAACTCAATTCCAAGCCCTTCCGAGCCTTTATGAATATCATCGCGGTTCACCGACCGGGCAAAGGCTTTATCTTTCATCTTTTTTTTCACAGATTTGACGGTGACAGTGTGAATGGTTTTTTCCGGTTGTACCAGGGCGGCTGCGGTCAATAAGCCTGAAAGCTCGTCGACGGCAAACAGGGTTTTATCCATTAAACTGTTACGCGGAAGTCCCAGATACTCTGCATGGGTTTTAATGGCATAAATGACGTCTTCAGGATAGCCTTTCTCTTCAAGAATGGCGGCGCCTCGCAGCGGATGATCTTCAGGCGTCGGGTATTTTTCATAATCAAAATCGTGCAGCAGGCCCACGATCCCCCATTTATTCTCATCCGCGTTAAATTTTCTGGCATACGCTTGCATTAATGCTTCCACAGCAAGCGCGTGTTTAATAAGCGAATCTGATTTGGTATATTCCGTCAATAACTGATATGCTTCATCGCGATTCAATCTGTTTTCTGCCATATCTCGTATTCTCTGCAACATGCTCCGACAAGGCAGCACCGGAGAGTACAGAGAGAAAAAATAGTTAATTTGCTGTTTTCAGGCGGTTTACCACGCTGAAGCGAGAACAATGAGCTATGGAACGTTACGAAACAATGCTTATACCACATCTCAAAATATTGCTTAAGAGAGCAACAAAAAAGTTTCCATGTTTAAAATAAAATCTATCACAATAAAATAAAATAAAAAAATAAATTTAGAAAGAATTAACTTTACAAAATACGTTCATTACGAAATGAGGTTTTTATAGTTAACAGTCAGTTAAGAGATTTTGAAACTTTTCTTGCAAAATAAACGGCTTTATGAAATATGGGGAATCTATCCCGTAATGTTTATCGTTTTACTTTTAGCACACAGTAAAACGAGACGTTTCAAGAATAACATGATTTAACGTAATTGGAGGGGTCGGTACAATGGAAGATAAAAAATTTAACCCATTCAAAATGGCGCAGCAGCAATTCGATGGTGTCGCAGAAAAATTAGGTCTTGATGAGGCCACGCGTGAACTCTTGCGTAACCCGTTACGAGAATATCATTTCAGCATCCCGGTGAAAATGGATGACGGTTCTGTCAGAGTGTTCCGGGGGTTTAGGGTCCAACATAATGACGCTCGTGGGCCTGCCAAAGGTGGCATTCGCTTTCATCCTCAGGAAACTGCCGATACCGTTCGCGCTCTGGCAACCTGGATGACCTGGAAATGCGCTGTTGTAGATATTCCGCTTGGCGGCGGCAAAGGCGGCGTGATCTGTGATCCTCATAACCTGAGTATGCGCGAACAAGAGCAAATCTGCCGGGGCTGGGTTCGTCAGATCGCTCGAAATGTTGGCCCCCTGTCCGATGTGCCTGCTCCTGATGTGATGACCACAGGCCAGCACATGCTCTGGATGTTGGATGAATACGAAACCATTCATGGTGCCAAGTATCCCGGATTTATTACCGGAAAACCTGTCGGCATGGGCGGATCTTTAGGGCGTACGCAGGCGACGGGCTATGGCGTGATGTTTACGGTACGCGAAGCCCTGAAACAGATGAATATTGATCCGAAAAATACTACCGCCAGCGTCCAGGGATTTGGTAATGTCGCCCAGTATGCGATTGAATTATACACCAAACTCGGCGGCAAAGTGATCTGCGTGTCGTCGTGGGATCAAAAAGATCAAACCTCGTATGCATTCAAAAGAGACAGTGGAATCGATCTGCAAGAATTACTCTCAATCACCGATAAATTCGGAGGCATTGATAAAGAAAAAGCCACGCAAAAAGGCTATGAAGTGCTTCCGGGAAAGGTGTGGATTGAACAAGAGGTTGATATTCTTGTGCCGGCAGCCCTGGAAAATCAGATTACCGCAGAAACCGTTCAAAAAATCAATCCGAAAGTCAAGCTGATCGCTGAAGGCGCGAATGGCCCGACCGTTCCTGAAGCAGATGCCATCATCAAAGAACGCGGAATTTTCGTCATTCCGGATTTTCTGTGCAACGCTGGCGGCGTGACATGCAGCTACTTTGAACAGGTGCAGTGCAACATGAATTACTACTGGGAACTCGAAGAAGTGTTGCAAAAATTGGATATCAAGATGACCTCGGCATTTCTCTCCGTGTATGAACTGGCGAAAAAGAAAAATCTGTATATGCGCGATGCGGCCTACATGATTGCCATCGATCGCGTCGCAAAAGCCGTGAAAGCGAGAGGTTGGGTATAGAATTTTGCTTGTATTGAAAGGGGCGTTCTGAGGAACGCCCCTTTTTTTATTTTTCCTGCGTATGATTCAATTTCGGTGAAGAAAAATAATATTGACGGATTCAAAACTTCTGGCGTAATGGACTATAACCACTTTTAATAAAAAACATCACTATGGGGAGCGACAAAGCCGCGTATGACAAACAGCGTTCACTATCAGGATTTTTCAATCGAACAACTCCGCAAAGAGGTGCAGGAACGAGAAAAAAAACTGACGTGCCTGTATAATATCGAGCAATTGCTCAATACCGCAACAGACGTTGAAGATGCCTTACAGCGCATTCTCGTCATTCTTCCTACCGGATGGCAGTATCCTGAGTTCTGCCAGGTCAAAATTCTCTACCAGCAGCAAGAATTCTGTTCTCCGCATTTTTGCCCGAACGAGTGGAGTTTACATGCTGACATCCGAGTTGACGCTGTGACTCAGGGCGAAATTGAGATCGCTTATACCCACGACATGCCATTCCCATTTGAGGGACAATTCCTCAAGGAAGAACAACAACTCCTCAATATTATTGCCGATCGACTGGGAACCTTTCTCGCTCATCAAAAAAGCAGGACCTTGCTACTCGAGTTAGAGGAAACGAAAAAGACTTCTCCCTGGAAACACGCAGGTGAATGGGCTAGAATCGTTGATCTTCTGCGGAAAACCGATCATGAACTGTTTCTGTTTGTGTCGCGCAAAATGATCTACTATCTCTGTTGGAGCGGAATCAAAGAAGCTCAGGAACTTTTACAAAACTTTGGAACAAATCAGAAATTAGTACATTCTGAAAGTGCGCGCGATGAAAATCGGCCTCTCCCTAAAATTTCCTTTGATATGCTCAATATCGCTTCAAAAATTTTTGAGATTGCCGCCTCATACCTGAGTGATGAAGAGATTATGCTCAGCATTCAACGCTGGATGAAAGAAAATCGAACGAATTTTCTGCGTCGCTGTCTTGAAAGTCGAGATACCTCGTTATCCGATATTTTTGACGCGCTGCGGCAATTTCACTATCTGATGTTGAATGAACAGGATCTCCCCTTTGCTATTCAGGAATTGGTCAACGCGGAACTCGTGTCGCGCATCTTATCGGAACAGTTAGAATTTGTGCAGGTGGCCAAGTCGTATATTACGATTAAAGATATGTATGATCTGTTAAAACACACGATTTATCCGACGCAAAGTCATGGAAAAATCGGTGGGAAAAGTGCAGGCATGTTTCTTGCCTTCCGGATTTTGAATGCGAAAAGCCAGGATTATCCTGAATTGAAAGATGTGAAAATCCCTAAAACCTGGTATGTCACCTCTGATACTGTACACAATTTTATCTATTTTAATAACTTAGAAGAAATTTTCGGGCAGAAATATAAACAGATCGGCCAGGTTCGCCTGGAATATCCCCATATCATTCAGGTGTTTAAAAATGCAGTGTTTCCGCCAGAGATTCTGAACGGTCTCTCGATGGCCCTCGACGATTTTGGCGAACGTCCGCTGGTAGTGAGAAGCTCGAGTCTGCTTGAAGACCGAGGCGGGGCTGTGTTTTCAGGCAAATATAAAAGTTTATTTGTCGCCAATCAAGGCACAAAAGTTGAGCGTATGGAAGCGTTAACCGATGCTCTTGCAGAAGTCTTTGCTTCGCTTTTTGGCCCGGATCCCATTGAATATCGCGCTGAACATGGATTGCTGGATTTCCATGAAGAAATGGGGGCGTTGATCCAGGAGGTGATCGGCGTCCGGGTGGGAAAATATTTCTTTCCGGCCTATGCGGGAGTGTCGTTCAGCACGAATGAATTTCGCTGGTCGCCCCGGATTCAACATAAAGATGGATTAATTCGGCTGGTGCCCGGATTAGGTACACGCGCGGTTGACCGGGTAGCCGATGATTATCCGGTCTTGATTGCTCCGGGACAGCCCAATTTGCGAGTAAATGTGACTCTGGAGGAACATATTCGTTATTCTCCGCGCTATCTTGATGTGATCAATCTGGAAACAAATAGCTTCGAAACCGTAAAATTTGACGACCTCCTGCAGGAATATGGCGATGACATCCCATTTATCTCGCAGCTTGTTTCTATCGTGCAGGGAGATATCCTTGTCCAGCCAGGGTTCATGACGGATTTGACAAAAGAAATGTCGCTGATTACCTTTGAAGGCTTACGGAAAAATACGCGCGTGATTGAGCAAATCCACACTATGAATAGAGTTCTTCAGGATACGCTCCATTCGCCGGTGGATTTGGAATTCGTCTCCGATGGGCAAGACTTGTATCTGGTACAATGCCGTCCCCAAACATCATTTCTGCAAAACGAGGCCCCTCAGATTCCGAAAGATGTTCCCCACGAGCGGGTGCTCTTTTCCGCGAATGAATACATCTCGAATGGAAATATCACCAACATCACGTATCTTGTGTATGTTGATCCGGAGGCCTACAATAATCTTGAATCACACGAGCAATTGCTTGACGTCGGACGCGCCATCGGCAAGCTCAACAAACGGCTGCCTAAACGGCAGTTTATCTTGATGGGACCGGGAAGATGGGGCAGCCGCGGCGACATTAAATTAGGAGTGCGCGTGACATATTCTGATATTAACAATACTGCCGCGTTAATTGAGGTGGCGAGAAAACAGGGCAATTACGTGCCTGAACTGTCGTTTGGTACGCATTTTTTTCAGGATCTCGTCGAAGCCTCCATTCGTTACCTTCCCTTATATCCTGATAATGATGATGTCATCTTTAACGAAATATTTTTTACAGACTCCCCGAATATTTTTCCTCATCTGTTACCGGAATATGCGTCGTTAAACGATACCATTAAAGTGATCGATATTCAGGAGACGACCGGCGGATTCGTGCTCTCCCTGGTCATGAATGCTGAGCAGGATAAAGCTCTGGCATATCTGGTCGGAGTCCGGCAAGACACTCAGGGTGCTGCAACAACTCAAGCTGAAGGCATGGTAGATTCCTATTCTGCAGCCGAGCACTGGCGTTGGCGGCTACGCATGGCAACTCGTCTGGGACGCGCAACGGACCCGGAACGTTTCGGCATTGCCGGACTTTATTTGATTGGCAGCACCCAACATCGCAACGCCGCAGCGGACAGTGATCTTGATCTCTTGATTCATGTCAGCGGCACTCAGGAACAACGTCAGGCCTTGAATATCTGGTTAGATGCCTGGAGTATCTGCCTGGATGAAATGAATTACCTCAATACCGGTTATAAAATTGGCGGATTGCTGCACCCACACCTTGTAACGGATGATGATATCGCCAACGGCAGAGGGGTAGCTGTAAAAATCGGAGCCGCTACAGATCCGGCTCGTAAACTGCCGTTAATGAAGAAATTGTGATAATGGATCGTGTTCCTGACAGATGAGGCAACCTGTCAGGAACGAAAATTAGCATCTTTCTGCTGTCCACGCACAAATTTTTCCATCAGGCGATTTTCCCGTTGAATTTTGATCATCTCTTTTTTCAATGCAGCGATTTGTGTGCCGATAAATCCAAAGGCCGCAAGCTGAATTCCGCCGAGCAGAAACAGCAGGAGCAAGGTCATCAGTGGTCGAACTGGATTCAACGTGTGCTGCTGCCAGAGTAGAAGAATATAGACCCCAATGATAAAACCGATCAGCCCCAAACAGACCCCGATAAAAGCGAACAGCAGTGCAGGTTTTTCATAAAAAGAAAACAACAGGCGTGAAATTGAGGTTGCTCGGAAGCGAAAGGTTGATACACTGCTCGCGCGCCATTTTAACACGGCCGGAATTTCAACGGCTCTGAATCCGGCGGCTAATGCCTTCGAAAGGATTTCCAGATGAATTTCCTTGCTATCCGCCTCTAATTCCAGCGCATCAAGTACTTCTCGGCGATAAGCGCGAAACATCTGCGTGACCATGTAGAATTTTTGAGGCATGGCCAGTCCCAGAATCTTATTCCCTAATTTACTGATCGCGAGTCGTTTCCACGGCATATTTTCTGTGCGACCTCCGGGCATATAGGGCGAGGCTAGTACAATATCAATGGCGCGATCTTCCTCAAATTTCTTTAACATGTCCAGAATGGCTTCTGCATTCCAACTCAAATCCGATTCAATGGTCACAAGAAAACGACCTCTGGCATGGGCAAATCCGGTACGCAACGCATAGCCTCTGCCTCGATTGACAGGGTACGAATATACTGAAACGTTCTCGTATTGTTCTGTCAGACGTTGAGCCACAGTAAGAGTATCGTCTGTACTGCCGTCATTGACTAAAATCAACTCCCAGGATTTGTCATAGTCAGCCAGAACACGTCGGATTTCTCGAACTGTACTCTCAATATTGCCTTCTTCATTGTACATCGGGGAAACAATTGAAAGTTCCATTGTTGGTCTACCTCTTTCTGTGTTATGAGTCGCTCCAAGAATTTCAGAAATTTTGCTTAATACGGACGGCTCTCGCCAAACAAAAGTCTAGGAAAATTATTGGTAACTTTGGTTACGCAATCTTGATTTTTGTATTGTCAAATTTTTTCTTTTACGCTATCTCAGGTAGAGATTATATTTTCAAGAGTTTGTCAATGAAAAACCGAGGTTGACATACATTCCCGGTAAAAGTCATGAGTTATTGATCCCCGATGATTTCCCCGTGTATGAATCACCCCAGGAGTTTTTCTTGACATTAAGATTGTCCTTTGAGTAAGATTTTACGCTGGACAAATTGATAGCGTCAACATGCGGTACATATTTATACAGTTGAGTTGACTTTGAATGACAGGACTGTTAAAGCCTGGCTTTGACAGTCAAAGACCACTTTGGCACTTCCATGAGAGAGATTAGTACTGCTGAATAATGATATAGTACATGAAATTGCGGTAGTGGCTACCTCGTAAATGATGAGCTATGGCTACCTATTGAAACGATAGACTGAAATTAGAGGTAATAATAAACCCTTTGGTAAGACGATCATGCCAACGATCACGTTGAGAA
>DF820466.1:590124-603928 GCA_000739535.1 Candidatus Vecturithrix granuli
GATAATGCCCGTTTTTGACAAGGTTTGTACTGCCACATGTCCTACAATGATCTTGTGTTATTGTTGTTATCATACGTACACTGAGCGAAGTCGAAGCGTGTAGTTTAATATTTGAAAAACTATATAGTCATTGCGACAGTCTTTTTATGCTAGCGTTGGCAGCGATTAAAATCGGGTCCCAGGGGGCGGAAAATGGCGGGGCGTAACTGAGATCAAGCTGAGAAATTGCCTGGACCGTCATCTGGTGATGTAATGCTGCGGCTAACACGTCAATCCGCTTTACCACACCTTCTTTGCCGGTCATCTCCGCGCCAAGCAAGCGTTTGCTCTTTCTATCCATAATGAACGATACCATGATCTGTTGATTGCCCGGATAGGTTCTTACGCGTGAATCTGCCGTAATTGTTGAGGTAATCGCATCAAATCCTAAGCGTTTCGCTTCCATTAACGTCAGGCCTGTGCGAGCGATTTCCAACTCAAACACCTTTGTCGCCATCGTGCCGACAACTCCTTTAAAGGTATAACTTCCGGGAACAACAAAGTTTTTTCCTGCGGTTCGGCCTAATTTTCGAGCCACCGTCCCGGAAGCCACATACACTTTTTCTCCGCTGACTAAGTGCGTGACTTCCGTACAATCGCCGCCAGCGTAGATATTGTCAATGCTTGTCTGAGCCTGAGCATTCACAGCAATAGCGCCGGTATCGCCGATTTCAATCCCTGCTCCTCTAGCCAGGGCCACTTCAGGGCGAACCCCAATGGCAATAATGACGATGTCCGTCTCAATCCGCTGTTTCTCGCCATCAACCAGCACATAGGCGCATTTTCCTTCAACCTCTTCAAAAGCATTGACTGCCACGCTCTTCATGATGCGTACCCGCTGTTCCCTGAGATGGTCCTCGACCAGTTGGGTCACGTCATTCCCCATAGTGCCCAGCAGGCTGCCAAATTTTTCGAGAATCGTCACGTCCATGCCTAAGGTGCGACAGGCCTCTGCCATTTCCAATCCGATATATCCACCACCGATAATCGTCGCTTTTTCGGGGATATGCTCTGTAATATATTGTTTCACTTCCAGGCCATTGGCTAATGTACGAAGTTGAAAGATATTCGGCAGATTGATGCCCGGAACGGGAAGGGCAATGGGGACACCGCCCGTCGCAATCATTAAGCCATCATAGGCGAACGTTTTTTCTTCTCCAGTTTCCCGGTCCAGAACAATTACTACATTTTTGGCAGGAACAATGGCCATGGCCTCGTGGCGAGTGAGGACCTCAATCTGATATTCCTGTCTGGCTTGTTCATAGGTGAGATCCAATAATTGGCGGTGATCTGGCATAACATTCGAAATATAATAAGGTAATGAACAGGCATTATACGCTACAAATTCGCCTTTTTCCAGCACCACAACCTCAATACTCGGATCGGAGCGTTTGATAGCACTCGCCGCACTCATGCCGGCAGCCACTCCGCCAATGACAACAAACTGTCGTTTTTGTGTTTTTGTATTCATCGTTTTGTAAAAAAGTTCAGTTTATTCTCTGAAAATCGATCCCATTTTACCGATGCTTCCCAACACTTAAGTATGGGGAAGCACCTTCACTTCAGGCTCTAAACGTTCAACATCTTCGCGGATGACCGTTCCCGTCGGAAGCGTCAACACATTCGCAGAGCCACAGGCCACGCCACGCTGGATCGCCGGGAGCATCTCAAGCCCATCAACGATTCCCGCAGCAATGCCGGCCAGCATGGCATCGCCGGAGCCAATAGGATTCACGACTGTCACACTGGGGGGAATAAAAGCCCAGCGTTTTCCGCGATACGACGCAATCGTCGCCTCCTTGCCATGTGTAATCAGCACCCATTCCACCCCTTCCTGGTGAATACGTTGAATTAATTCAAGAAAAATTTTTTCAGAATTAATTGTTTGTTCAAAGGCGATCCCCAGTTCCTCGCGATTAATTTTCACGAGAAATGGTTGGCCTTTGAGGCACTGCACTAAGAGTTGTTTTTGGGTATCCACAATGACCGGAATATTGTACTGATGGGCGAGCCGGGTAAATTGAAAATAGACATCGTTCGGCACATTTTGCGGAACGGTTCCTGAAATTGTGACGAGCGGACAGCCGCGTAGATTACGCTCAAAGACTCGATACATCTGCTCCACTTCTTGCACTGAGACCGGTTTGCCCTCTTCAACCAATTCGGTATGGGTGTTATTGAGCAGATCGAGAATCGTGGTGCAGGTTCTGGTCGTACTGGCTGTCTGCACAAAATCAGAAGCTAAGCCTTCTTGCTGCAAATACCAGGAAATGCGTTCCCCGGTATAGCCTCCCAGAAATCCGGTGCTGATTGAAGGTTTCCCTAAAGTCTTGAGGACACGCGCAACGTTGATGCCTTTCCCGGCACATCCTTCAAGTATGTCTGGTTTGGCTCGATTGACTGCGTTCAGTCGAAAATTCGCGATGGTTAACGTTCGCTGAAATACCGGATTGAGTCCGACACATTGGATCATATCACACCTTTTCAATAAAAACTCCTGATGTACAAAGATATTTTGTAGATATGCCCATCTTGTTGAATGTTGATGTTCCTGTCAAGTTTAAACGCATCAGAAGCGCATCAGAACTGACAATCATGAAATAGCCCGGAAAAAAAATATTGACTTATTCCGTATCACCGTATTTACGACAAGGAAGCACAATTTTTTGAAATGAACTGTGGATGAGGAGGTTGGGGAACGATGCTCGATATTAAGTTACTCAGAGAAAAACCCGAAGAAATTCGCCAGGCCTTTCAGAAACGCCTGATCGATCTTGATCTGACAAAGGTGTTTGAATTAGATGCGCAACGCAGAACCCTGATTCAGGAGACGGAGACCTTAAAAGCTCGTAGAAACATGGTTTCGTCGCGTATTCCTCTCTTAAAAAAACAGGGGAAACCGATTGAGGCTCTGACAATCCAGATGCAGGAAGTTTCTGCAAAAATCAAAGAACTTGACGCCGCCTTAGCTGAGGTTGAAAGAGAGATCAAAGAATTTGTCGAACGATTGCCGAATATTCCGGATGCGGATGTCCTGGCAGGCGGCAAGGAAAATAATCAGGTTGTGCACGTATGGGGACAAAAACCTCAATTTGACTTTACACCGAAAGATCATGTTGAACTTGTGACGTCGCTCAATTTAATTGATTATGAGCGTGGCGTGAAATTAGGGGGACGGGGATTCTGGTTGTATAAAGGAACTGGCTCGCTTCTCGAGTGGGGCTTATTAAATTATTTTGTCGAAGAACATCTGAAAGATGGTTATGAATTTATTCTACCCCCGCATATTTTAACTTATCAGTGCGGCTATACTGCCGGTCAATTTCCGAAATTTGAGGATGATGTATTCCATCTTGCCACAGAATCCGAGGGCGAAAAGTTTAAACAATTTCTGCTGCCAACGGCGGAAACGGCGTTAATTAACTTTTACCGGGATGAAATCCTGCGAGAGGAAGAGTTCCCGAAAAAGTACTTCGCCTATACTCCCTGTTATCGTAAAGAAGCGGGCAGTTATCGCACGCAGGAACGCGGCATGGTTCGCGGACATCAATTCAATAAAGTGGAAATGTTCCAATTTACCCTACCGGAACAATCGAATCAGGCGTTAGAGGAGTTAACGGCAAAAGCAGAGCGGTTGGTGCAGGGTTTAGGTCTGCACTATCGGCTCAGTAAATTAGCCGCGGCTGATTGCAGCGATGCCATGGCGAAAACCTTTGATATTGAAGTCTGGATTCCGAGTATGAATGAGTACAAAGAGGTCAGTTCGGCCTCGAATGCCCGGGATTACCAGGCCCGGCGCGGAAATATCCGGTTTAAACGCAAAGATGGAAAAAAAACGGAATTTATTCATACCCTGAATGCTTCCGGATTGGCGACCAGTCGCCTTCTGCCGGCAATTGTGGAGCAATATCAGCAAGCCGACGGCAGCGTTATCGTTCCTGAAGTGCTGAGGCGATGGGTGGGCAAAGATGTGCTGATCCCATAAGTCAGCGTAAATGCTCTGACTATGGCTGATAGCAAGCACTCTATCGAGAAAATACGACAGAAAATACAGAAAATGTAAAATTCTTCAAAATTTTTCTTGCAAATTTTGAAGAGTATATTAGTTTGGCTTTTGTAAGGTATTGGAGGAGTGGCCGAGTGGTTGAAGGCGGCGGTCTTGAAAACCGTTTTCGCGAAAGCGGACGTGGGTTCGAATCCTACCTCCTCCGTGAGGAGGAACGGAAGGAAATCTTTTTATAGAGATATCGTCGGAGAGGTGACCGAGAGGCCGAAGGTAGCGGATTGCTAATCCGTCGTACTCCAAAAAGGTGTACCGTGGGTTCGAATCCCACCCTCTCCGTTGTGGCAGAATTTAGTGCGCTCATAGCTCAATTGGATAGAGCGTCGGACTACGGATCCGAAGGTTGGGGGTTCGACTCCTCCTGGGCGCACCATTTTTTTGATCTTTTTTGCACCAGGGGTTTATGCAGGCTGCGCTGCGAGAAGCGCGGGCAGCCTATGATGAAGGGGAAGTGCCAGTCGGCGCGGTGATTGTGGTTGCGAATCAGATTATCGCTGCAAACCATAATCGCATTGAGCAATACCACGACCCGGTCGCCCATGCAGAGCTTTTAGCCATTCGTGACGCCTGTCAGGTGTTGCAGTATGAACGCCTCGCAGAAGCGTCGCTGTATGTGACGGTTGAACCCTGCATCATGTGTGCAGGCGCTATGGTGCTGGCAAGAATTCGTTATTTGTTTTATGGCGCGGCCAACCCAAAAGCTGGTGCAATACGCTCTTTATATCAGATCGGACAAGATCCGCGACTCAATCATCAGATCGAAGTGAGTTCTGGATTATTCGAACAGGAATGTCGGGAAATGATGATCTCATTTTTTCGACAAGTCCGTTCCGGAGAGGTACCGAAGTGGTCGTAACGGGACCGACTCGAAATCGGTTTGGCTGCCAAAAGCTGTCACGTGGGTTCGAATCCCACCCTCTCCGCCACAAAATTGAAGATTGACTATTTAAAGATCGCCAATTCTCAATTTTCAATCTTCAATTAGTATTTGGGAGAGGTGCGAGAGCGGCCGAATCGGCACGACTGGAAATCGTGTGGGCGGAAACGTCCCGTGGGTTCGAATCCCACCCTCTCCGCCAGGAAAATTGAATATTGAAGATCAAATATGGACTATTGTGTATGAAAGATTTTTGGTGCTAATTACTCAATATTCAATAAATTTTGGCCGTGCTAAACGGGGAGGTAGCGGTGCCCTGTACCCGCAATCCGCTATAGCGGGGTTGAATTCCCGACTCGAGGTTTTGTTTTGTCAGCGAGAGGGTGAGTAAGTGATGGTGATCTTCGGGTCCTATGCGACGAGAGCTTCTGAACCGGGTCAGATCCTGACGGAAGCAGCCATAAGGAATGTCTTTCGGGCGCCGTGGGGTAGCCTGGAGGGAGTTAACTGCTTACTTTCTCCTGGGAAGATAATTATCGAAAGTTGGGTGCATGGCCATACTCTCAGCCTTCCTTTGAGAAAGTTCCCATGAATCAGGAACCTTATGAAGTTATAGCAAGAAAGTGGCGTCCGCAACGGTTCGATGATGTCATTGGGCAGCGTCATATTACCGATACCCTGAAAAATGAGCTCCAACAAGGACGTATCGCCCATGCCTTCTTATTTGCGGGTATCCGTGGCATTGGAAAAACTAGCACCGCTCGTATTTTGGCAAAAGCGTTAAATTGTGTAAGTGCGGCCGGTCCAACCCCTGATCCATGTAACCAGTGTGCTTCCTGCCTGGCGATTAAACAAGGCACAGCGACAGATGTCATGGAAATCGACGGCGCATCCAATCGCAAAATCGAACATATTCGTGAACTTCGGGAAAATATCAAATTTGCTCCTGCCAAATTGCGCTACAAAGTCTATATTATTGATGAAGTTCACATGTTGACCCGCGAAGCCTTTAACGCCCTATTAAAAACCCTGGAAGAACCTCCATCTCATGCCATTTTTATCCTGGCGACCACAGATGTGCACAAAGTCCCGATTACGATTACATCGCGCTGCCAGCGTTTTACATTTCGTGGGGTCGGTACCACAGAATTAGCTCAGGCCCTACAGAAAATTACAGCCGCAGAATCGATCGTGATTGATGAGCAGAGCTTACTTTACATCGCCAGACGTTCAGAAGGAAGCATTCGCGATGCGCAAAGCATCCTTGAACAGGTGATCTCCTATTGCGGCAAAGAGGTAACGCAAGACAAAGTGTCGGAACTACTCGGTATGGTTGGGAGTGAGAGCATTGAAACGGTCATTGAAGCAATTCTCTCAAACGCACCGGAAGATATGCTTAATGTGGTCAATTCATTAGTGCTGCAAGGGCATGATCTGGAGCAATTTTATAAAGAATTGATTGAACATTTTCGAAACCTCCTGGTCTTAAAAATGTCGTCCAAAGCTCAGCATCTCATTGAAAATACGATCCTCAGCACAGCAGTGTTACAACGCCAGATTCAGTCGCACTCCTTTCAGGAACTGCAACAGATTTTTAAATACTTGCTTCGCACCGAGCCAACCATTAAACATAGCGTGTATCCGCGTTTTACCATGGAAATGGCCTTATTGCAGGCCGCTCAACTCAAGTCTCTTGAATCATTCGATGCTGTATTACACACATTAAATACCTTAGGAGAAAAATTTTCCTATTTTAAACAACAACCGAAAGTTGTGCTCTCAGATCCGGATGAGAGACCTCCAACACAACCAACAGATATTATTCAGAAAGCGATAGAGATTTTTCAAGGAGAAATTATCATACTTCCAGAGGTGAATAGTGCTTTGTAAAGTTAATTTTGACGAATAGATGAATATATGTTCATAGTAAACGCTTTAGCATTTGAAAAGGCTGCTAAAGCGACTACTACAAATCTAAAGTTTGGACAAGTAAAAAAATTTCGCTCTACATTGACATGGGAGGAATGCAAGTGCTTAAAGGATTAGGTGGATTAGGCAATTTAGCTAACATGGGCAACTTGATGAAACAAGTTCAGGAAGTTCAGGCAAAACTGGCTGATATTGAAGAAGAGTTAGCGCATCAGGTGGTCAAAGGGACGGCGGGCGGAGAAATGGTAACGGTCGAAGCCAATGGAAAACAAGAAATCCTGACTGTGACCATCGATCCCGAATTATTGACCCCAGAAGAACTGGATATGCTTCAAGATATGATTGTAGCAGCTACGAATCAGGCTCTGGAAGCCAGCCGTGACCTGCGTGTTCAAAGAATGTCGCAGTTAACCGGTGGGCTAAAGATTCCGGGACTGATATAAGTGAGGGTATCATGAGCGCGTCTCCTTACACTGAATCGATAGGTCGTTTGATTGATGAATTGACGAAACTCCCGGGGATTGGCGAAAAAACAGCGCAACGCTTAACCTTTTTTTTGCTGAAGGCCCCGGAGGAAGATGTCAAGGAACTCGCCAATGCCTTAATTGCTGTGAAAGAACATGTCAGATATTGTTCTGTGTGCGGCAATATCACCGAGCAAGATCCGTGCCGGATTTGCCGTGATGATAGGCGTAACAAGCAAATGATCTGCGTGGTTGAAGAGCCGAACGATCTGTTTGCGATCGAGCGCACCCGAGAATATTCAGGTTTATACCATGTGTTAATGGGAACTCTGTCGCCGCTTGATGGCATTGGGCCGGAAGATATACGGATTCAAGAGCTGCTTGTCCGGCTTCAGCAGGCTTCTTGTGAAGAAGTGATTATCGCGACCAACCCGAATGTCGAAGGCGAGGCCACTGCGATGTATCTTGCCAAACTGCTCAAACCCCTGGGAATAAAAATCACCCGGATCGCTCACGGCATTCCTGTGGGCGGCGATCTGGAATATGCGGATGAAATTACAATGACCCGCGCCCTCGAAGGACGGAGAGAATTGTAATCTGGATGGGACAGGGCTTATGAAAGCAACTGAAAAGATAGAACACAGGTATATTGTCTGCGTTGATGACGATCGTGCCTTGTTGGACGGGTTAATTCAACAACTTGAAAGTGCGTTTTCGCACACACATGAAATTGAGGGAGCAGAAAGCGCGCGCGAAGCTCTTGAGCTGATTGGGGAATTATCTCAGGGAAACAATGTCATTGAAATGGTCATTTCTGACCAGGTGATGCCCGGCATGAAAGGTGACGAGCTCCTGGCGATTTTACACCAACAGTATCCGGACATGGTCACCGTTATGCTCACCGGACAGGGCGGTTTGGATTCTGCGATTCGAGCGATCAACTATGCCGGGTTGAGCAAATATCTTGTTAAACCCTGGAATGACGATGATTTGAGAATCACGATTCGGGATTTGCTGGAAAAATATCGTCTTGAACACGAAAACATCCGCTTATTTGAAGAATTAAAAGTGGCCTACCAACAACTGAAAGAAGCACAGGATCAATTAATTCATTCCGAAAAATTGGCCGTGGTCGGGACACTCACCGCCGGGATTGCCCATGAGATTCGAAATCAACTCACAATTCTGGGGTATGCAGAAGTCATTAAAATGGCTGTTCCCGACAATCAGCAGGTCGCCCAATACGTCAAAAATATCCTTGATACGCGCAACAGAATTTTGAGCATTGTCGAAGAAATCCGGCAATTTGCCAGGAACCAGGAACAAGAATATGAGAAGAGTGTCTTGCCACTCACTGAGGTCATCAACACGGCATTAAACATCATGCAGTACGATACGGACGCCAAAAAACGCTCGATTGTCAAAGAATTTCAGGCCTCGCCAGTGGTGCTGCTCAATCGTGATAAAATAATCCAGGTGATTATTAACCTGATTCGGAATGCTGTTCAGGCCACGGAAGCCCACGGTACAATTACCGTGACTGTCAGCGAAAATCAGAACCATGCCTGCATTGAAGTGAGCGATGATGGCTGCGGTATTGCGCCGGAACACGCTGAAAAAATTTGGACTCCATTTTTCACCACAAAAGGTGAGCAAGGAACAGGACTGGGGCTTGAAATTTGTAAACGAATCATTGAAGGACATAACGGACAAATTTTTTACCAAAGTGAAGTTGGGAAAGGCACAAAATTTATCATTGAATTGCCTATCGAGCAAACTATGTAACAATTTTTTTTGTCATCGAATGTTACGAATTCAATGAAATATTCTTTCTTATATGTGATTCTTGTAGTTACTTATGATCTCGACGATTTTTTTTGACATCGGGAATGTGCTAGTCGGGTTTGATCACAACCGCATCTGGCAGCGATTAGCCGATTTTTCTCCCTATTCACCGCAGGAAATTCAACAGCTCATCCAGAAAACACGCCTGATGCCGCTCCACGAAACCGGGAAACTTTCTCCACAGCAATTGTTTCACGCTTTTCAGCAACATGTCCAACTTGATGCAGCCTTATCATATCAGAGGTTTTCCCTGCTCTGGGCCGATATTTTCTGGGAAAACCCGCCTATGATCGAACTGGCAGAACAGTTACGCGCTCGTTATACACTGGGTTTGTTGTCCAATACCGGCGAAATTCACTGGAACTGGCTCGTCAGCCGGTTTGCGATTTTTCGCCGGATTGACCTTCGTATTCTCTCATTTCAGGTCGGCTGTATGAAACCCGACCCGCAGATTTTTCACGAAGCGATCCGGCAGGCTCATGTTCAACCTGAGCAATGTGCGTATCTTGATGATATTCCGACCTATATTGAAGCCAGCCGGAAAATAGGCATGCATGGCATTCACGTCCAATCCCCGGAACAAGTAAGAGAAGAGTGTCGAGCCTTGCGGATCGCGCTCTAATTATTTTTTCGAAAAGGGCATATTGAATTTTTTCTGCTGCTTTTTGACAAACTTCAGGTTTTCTTGAGCCAGCACATCATTCGGATTGCATGAGATCGCTTTTTGATACGCATCAGCCGCTTTCGACCACTCTTTACGATTTTCATGCACCATGCCTAACCCAAAGTACCCATCCGAACTCTGCGGCGCAATCCGAATTACCTCTTGAAACGTCTCAAGGGCTTTATTATGCTGGCCATTCTCCAAAAAATCAATCCCCTTATCTAAGAGTGCTTGCACCGGATCTTGTTGACCAATCGGAGACGCCTGCGCTTCTGAATCTATGAATGTTGAGGTCTTCTTATTCTTTTTTGCCTCATTTGCCCGCATTGCAGGGGCTTCCTCTGAAAAGACCGGTTGAGATTGTTGTTTTCCACGCGTCGCCATCGAGAGGTAAGATCGAACTTTCTCGTCATTCGGCGCATATTGCAGCGCTTGCTGTAGTATCTGTTCCGCCTCGGCAAAACGTTTCTGCTGCAAATACGCAACCCCCAGGTTTTTCAATGAGAGCAAATCATCTGGCTGAGATTTAATGGCCTTTTCAAGCACCCGACTGGCCTCTTCCCAGGCATTTTTCTGGCCATACGCCAGGCCAAGATAGCGATACGCTTCAGCATAGTCGGGCTTCATTTCAATCGCTACTCGCAATTGTTCAATGGCAGCATCCACCTGTTTATTTTTCAGAAAGGCGATTCCGGCCTGGTAATATTCCAATGCTCCCTCTCCAGGAGCATTTTGTATTGGTTCTAAAGATTCTTTTTGGACAAAAAATGAGGCTTTACATTTCGGACACACAATGTTGGTGCCCTGTGCCGGGATCCTGGCATCCGGCATATTCCCTCCGGCTCCACACTGAGGACATTGCACGCGCATACACTTGTTCCCTTCTTACACGCCCATCATGTTAGCAATATTCTGGATTGACTGTTTATTCATTCCTATCCTGAGAAACATCGGTTTGTCAAGAGAAAACTTGTATTTTCATATTCTGTCAAGATTTGACTGACTGGTTTGTAGCCCTGACTTTAATCAGAAAACTCGCTGAAGCGAGAGCTACAAACCTGGTGCTCTAAATTTTTATGCCGTTACAGACTTTACTTGACAAATCAAAGGTCTGCGGCGAACATACACGTTAAGAAATTTTCGTGAGGCGGGATGTAAACAATGGAGTGCGAACAATGAAATGAAAAAGATTGGGATGATCTGATAGCGCCGATTCAAATAGGCAACTGTATTCTGATGCTGGGACAGGATGCCGCCATGGAACCGTGCGAAGGACAGGTACGACAGGTACGTTCACTGCTTTTAGACGGATTAGAAGGAGACACGCAATGAATCCGAGACGCTACAATATTTGCCTGGCGGAGCGGATACAACCGTTAAAAATCCGTTGCTGATGGAAAATCCGTGTCGTTGTGACCAATGCCGAATGCCTCATTCATATTGCAGTTGTTACATTCATGCCGTGTTTAGCACGAAAGAGCGTAGAGATTTGATTGCACCGGAATTGCAGGAACGGCTTTTCCCGTATCTCGGCGGTATTGCCAAAACCAGTGCGATGAAGGCACTCATCGTCGGCGGCACAACCAATCATGTGCATCTGCTGTTATCGTTGCCCGCCGTCATGTCAATTGCCAAGGCGATCCAATTGATCAAAGGCGGATCGTCAAAATGGATTCACGACACGTTTCCTGATTTCAGGCATTTTGCCTGGCAGGAGGGCTATGTCGCTTTTAGCGTAAGCCTGTCGCAAATCGAAACAGTGACGCAGTATATTCGACATCAAGCGGAACATCACAAAAAAGTCTCGTTCGAAGAAGAGTTTGTGGCATTGTTGAAAAAACACCAGATCGAATATGACGAACGGTATATCTGGGGCTGAATCATACCCAACGTTGAAACGACGTGATGTTCAGCCATCCCTACGGGACTCATACGGTGATTGTCGTCCATCGTTCCCACCGTTAAAACGGTGGGCTATTATCATGATGTCCCTACGGGACAAAGAACCGGTGGTTGAGCAACAGCAATATGTTTTTGTCCCGTAGGGACAGACGAAAATAGCCCACAGATTCATCGGTGGGAAAACAGATAACCCCGATGAACATAGAGTCCCGTAGGGACGACTGAGCATCGCCTGCTGTTGTAACGGCGGGCGGAATGCAGAGGAGCAAAATAATGGATCAGAAAGAATTGCTGCGCACCATCGCCCGGGCCGCTGAAGAAGGCTGGACAAAGCTAAATTTATCGAATCAAGGTATAGCTGAACTTTCGTCTGAAATCGGCAATTTGACAAATTTGACAGAACTTGATCTCAGTTGTAACCAACTTAGTGCCCTTCCCCCTGAATTTGGCAAGTGGTGAATTGCCAATCGACTTTTGCGCCCGCATCATTGCGGGTTGCATACCACGCCGTCACCTGGCGAATGGCCTCCTCTTTACAGGCCACTCGTTCCCCCAGTCCCTGCCGGGTTAACACGCTGAGTTCACATTCGGCGACATTCAACCAGGAACCATGTTTGGGCGTGTAGATAAACTCGAGTTTCTCCAGGATGGCTCGCGCCCGTTCTGGAGCAAAGAGTTCATAGAGGGCCGATTTTTTATGGGTCCTCAAATTATCCTGGATCCAAGTCACTTTCTTGGCAGAGGGATACAGGTCTTCCACGACATGCGCGACGACCTCCGCCCCCTCAAGACGGGTGTGTTGATCTTTCACCAAGACCTCTCGTTTGCCCGCCAAGGGCTCGACCACCATAGACAGATCCACCGTCCCTTCGCGCGTATACTCATCATCCACGTGCTCCACGCCATGTGCATCGGTAAATGACTCCCGACGTTCGCTGATGAGTTGTTTGGGGGACTCATCCAAACAGACCCGCGGATGGTCGGGATCATACGGTTGGGCATACAGGTCCAGCACCTCTTCCATCCCACAGACAAACTCAGGACCGGCTTCTGGAATCACCCACGATTTCACCTGCCACGGTTTGACCTCGTTTTTTTTAAGAGCTGGCGAACACTCTCATAACTCATCGCCGGGACATGCTCTCACGCCACCATGCGATCCGCGAACAGGTGCAATGTCCACCGAATCCGCCCCTCCGGAGGCACACTACAACGGATGGCAATCAGGTGCGCCTCCACACGCCCATCAAAGCATTTTTCTTTAAAGACCTCGCGTTTCTTGCCGGAGAGCGCCACGTCAAGCCCCTCTTCCATCCACCGCTGCCGAAGACGTTCGATGCTGCGGATACTGACCCCAGACGTTGTCCGACTCTGGTCATCCGCCCACCGTTTTTCCCCCGTTCATCCGCCGCCAGCAGAATATAGGCACGTTTGACCTGGATCGCTTTGGGATTCCGTTTCTTCACCACGCTCTCTAACTGCTCGCGTTCCTTCTCCGTCACTGTCACGCGATATTTTTTCGCCATTGTTCATTCCTCCCCTGTTCATTCCAGCATCCTCATTACTCATGTCCATCGAATGTCTTTTTTCTGGGAGGCTCATTCCGGCACAACTTTTTTCTTGCACATGTTACCCGTCAAACAAACCTTGAAAGAACAGTAGTTTCATTCTATCGGGCAAGCGTCAGCTCATGATAGCTCTCTTGAAAATGTACCGCGAAACTCCAGTTTCGCGCACCGTTGCTACGGCCGCGAAACTGGAGTTTCGCGGTACATCTGATGTTCATTGTACCGGGTGAGCGTCAGCTCATGATAGCTCCTTTGTAACTCAGGTGTCCCTCCCTGATTCTTGATCATCAGACCATTGAATTTTTTAAAGAAACTATTTCCCCTGAAATTGTCAAGTATGTTTCCCTGGTACTGAGAGAAAAATTCTTGGTAGTGGTGAAATGGTCAGTGATGCGTTCCCTGAGCGAAGTCGAAGGGAACAATGAGCGGCTCGTTTCGACTTCGCTCAACGAG
>DF820466.1:604095-621519 GCA_000739535.1 Candidatus Vecturithrix granuli
CCCTGAGCGAAGTCGAAGGGAACAATGAGCGGCTCGTTTCGACTTCGCTCAACGAGCGGGCATCACTGACCATTTCACCACTACCAAATTCTTCATCTGCACGATGAATCTAAAAAAGATTGACAGGACATGAATAACTCTGCTATTCAGCCGGTATTCAATAAATTTTTATCACTATTTCCTTTAGAAGTACGATAAGGAGGAAAATGTATGAAGAAAAATGCAAAAGCGCAGTGGTATGTCATTATTGTCCTGATGATATGTTGTGTGTATGGAACTGCCAATTGGACCTGGGCGGAACAGGCGGAACAGGATCAGCAGACGTTGGATAGTTTGAAGAAAATTGACGATTTTCCCTTGTATGAAATGCACTATTATGGCGACTATGAATTTGACGCCTTTCTCAAACAGGGACTTGGACCAGTCAGTCAATCTCAATTCTCGTTTCAACCCCCAGAGAAAAATTGGGCCTGTACCTGTTTTGCGGCTTTACACGCGGATGCAGATCGGCTTTTCGGGCGCAATTTCGATTGGATGCTCCATCCGGCTTTGCTGCTGTTTACCAATCCGCCGAACGGTTATGCTTCTGTTTCAATGGTAGATATTTCCTATTTGGGATTCAGCCGCGATGACTCTTCCCTGGCTGATCTTACGCCATTGTTACAAGCTCCATACTTACCCTTTGATGGAATGAATGAACGTGGATTGGCGGTTGGAATGATGGCGTTATCATCTGCTGATGGAGGACACGACCCGCAAAAAGTGACGATCGGAAGTTTACACGTGATCCGTTTACTGCTTGATTACGCCGGGGATGTCGAACAAGCCATTTCCCTGTTGCAGCAGTACAATGTTGATTTTACAGGCGGCCCTCCTTTGCACTATTTGATTGCCGACAATCACGGGAATTCGGCTATTATTGAATATATTGATGGCGAGATGAAGGTGATTTGTCCTGCTACGCCCTGGCAGGTAGCAACAAATTTCATTCTATCCGGGATCGATCCGAAAGAGTGGAAGGCGTATTGCAACCGCTATGCTACTGCTGAAGCTCAACTCACATCAAAAAACGGACGGCTCTCGCCGGCAGAATCCATGGCGTTGCTGCAAGAGGTGTCGCAAAATGCGACAATCTGGTCACTGGTGTACAACATGACGTCAGGCGATATTCAGGTCGTGATGAACAGACAGTATGAGCAAACCTATCACTTCAGTCTCCGAGTGCAACCATAATAGCGTTGTTGTTCCAAGAGGATCTTGAACGAGTGAAGTTACGATGATGGGAAGAGACATCAGCCTTTTGGTGCAATATGACAATAGGATGCAGCATTACTCATTCGTATTGAAAGGTAACCGGCATGCCGGAACCATCCTTTAGCATCGTTTGTTGTCTCTTTCCTGAAAATGTCTCATGAAACTAATCTATCATCTTATTTTGTTCAATGCAAGTGAATAATACTGTATGTTTTCGCGCTGATCATGTCAAGAAGAACTTATGTTGACTTCTGAGGTTCATAATCTATGTCTGATAATAGCCCCCTGGTCGGCTGATTCTGCCAGTTGCGAATAAAGAGCCAGATAACCTTTTTGGAATTTAGGTTCAGGAGGTTTCCATTGTTGCAGTCGTGCTCGGATTTCTTCATCAGAAACATGAAGGCTTAACTGTCGAGCAGGAATATCAATGGTGATAAGATCTCCTTCTTGAACAATTGCCAGGGGTCCTCCCTCTGTGGCTTCAGGGGAAATGTGGCCGACAAAACAGCCGTTATTGGTTCCTGAAAAACGACCGTCTGTGATCAGGGCCGTTTTCAGGGCCAATCCTCGGCCATAGACTAATTTCATAGCGCGTGCCATTTCTCGCATTCCCGGTCCGCCTTTTGGCCCTTCATAGCGAATGACCAGAACTTCCCCTTCTTGAATTGTTCCTTCAAGAATCGCCTCATTGGCCGTTTCTTCTGAATCAAAACATCTGGCCCGTCCGGTGAACTGTTGCGATTTTTTGTAGCCTTTCACAAGAGGTAACATGTAGCAATCTGTGATATTGAACCCCCAAAAGGGTTCATTTATCCAGAATCGGGCAATAATGAAGGATGAGAGCGATGTTCCCAATGGGCACAGACCGAGTGATACAGAAATTCAAAAATCCCGATGCCGCGTTGCGTACACGTCGCAATGACCGTCCAGATCCGTTCGCACCAGTGACAGCCCGATTCACTGCGCGTCCCCTGGGTGATGCGACGGTCAATCACGACAAACCGAATCGCTTGTTCCGCCAGATTATTGGTGGGCTCAATGTCGGGGGTGGTGATAAACTGGAAGGACTGTCGCCCATGCTGGTCAAAGCTGGTCGCCAGATTCTGCGCCTCGGTCGTCTGCGGCACCCGCTGCGTGGCCTCGCGCAACAGCGTATCCCGGCTCTGCTCCAACGCCTGCTGAAAAATGGACGAGTCCAACTCATCGCGCCGATGAATCACGTCGAACAACGCTTTCAAGCCGACACGAAGCCGCTCAGCGTAGGCTTTGGTCTCCGGGTCGCCCAGGGTGGTCACATATTTGACATCGCGAATCAGATGCGCCAACCAGAATGACACCTCAACCTAGTCATTGAGGCGCATATATTTGCGATACGCACTGAAATAATCACAGCCAATCACGCCCTGAAATTCCTCGCTGAGGACATCCAGCAGCACCTGGCTGCCACGCGATTGGTCGAGGCGAAACAGGGTGTACATGGCCGCCTTGAAACACTACGTCCAGAACCGTTCGCCCGTGTCCTTATGTCCCGTCTCATCAATATGGAGGGCGGGCTGGGCAGGCAACGCGTTCAACAATTCGTCAAACGCCGGTGTCAGGGCGTCGGACACGGTGGCAATCACATGGCGAAGGTGCCCACGCGACACGGGACAGCCCAACACGTCCCGGAAAAATTTCCGGATCGTACTGAACGAGGCATGGCAGACGCCTTTCATATACGCCACCAGGGCCGTCAATGTGGCCCCAAACAGCTCTCTGTGTTCCACCTGCGGCGGGAATGGCGCATAATGCACCGCGCGACAACTCGGACACCACAACGCCACGCCGCGGTGTTCTGCGATCCGAATGGGCCGCTCGACAATGTCGCTCTGCTCTGTCATGTTAATTTCAAACTCTTTCAAAGGATTCAGGACGGTTCTAATGATATAGTCACCAATAATGGAATTTTAACATTGCACAAAGTGTATTCTCTATTGCGTACACTGTTCTGTATATAGAATAGATCAGCTTAATTACAAATAAAACTTGATCTCTTGCAAATTATCATAATGATATATACTAAAGGAGAGATCAAACAGCATTGTAACTAATGTTGTATTTGCATGAACAAACAAGGGAGAATGCCAACGTTATGAAGACAGCACTATTTCGTTTTTCTCTGATACCAAACCTGTTTCTCTTGCTCATGACAGGGAGTTTATCGATTGTCTCTGCCGGCGAACCGGTACTTCTGAGTGAAACAGCTCAGGAGTATCCATTGGGATTCCATGTAGAAATTCTTGAAGATCCTGAGAAACAATGGACATTGGAAAATGTAAGTTCCCCTGAATTCCAGAGTGCATTTTCCCTCAGTCAAGAAGCCGTTCCAAATTTTGGATTTACTGATTCTGCCTACTGGGTGAGATTTCAGGTTCAAAATCAATCCGAGAGCATCACACAATGGCTGCTGGAATTCAGTTGCGCCGCTATGCACTCCATCGATCTCTATTTTGGCTCTGCCGACTGCTTCGTAGCAAGCAACCAGGCATCGGAACAGTGCCAGATAATCACAAAACATGCAGGCGATCGCTTTCCCTTTTCTCAGCGGGAAATTCGTCATCGGTATTTTCTCTTTGAACTCCCACTTGTTTCGCATGTCACATATACCGTGTATGCTCGTTTTGAAAACGCCGATACCATGATTTTCCCACTCACCCTGTGGTCGCCGCGGGCATATATCCAACAAACTGAGAGAATCCAATTGTTCCAGGGTGTATTTTTCGGAATCTTGTTCATTATGGCCGGCTACAATATGTTCTTATTTCTGGCGTTACGCGACTCGAATATCGGCTATTATGTGCTCTTTATTCTCAGCTATGGCATATTTCAGGCGTCAAGCGCAGGATTCGCCACCCAGTATTTGTGGCCGAACTTAGTGTGGTGGAATCATCGCGCCGTTCTTTTTTTCGGAAGTTTCGGTGTTGGTGCCTTCTTGAAATTTACGAGTGCATTTCTGAGGACTCAGCTTCATCTTCCCAAACTTCATCGTATCATTCTCGGTTTGCAAGTGATTGCCATTTTTTTTATGATCATTATTTTGCTGCCCCCTGTTGACGTAAGAATAATTTTTACTCCCCTGGTAATTCTGACGTTAACTGCTATGCCGGTCAGTTTGCTGGCAGGCGTGCTTTCCTGGCGGCGAGGGTATCACCCGGCATTCTATTTCATGCTGGCGTGGTCAGTTTTTATCATCGGCATATTTGTTCGAATGTTGGCGAATTTGACTGTTCTGCCGAGCAATACGTTTACAAATTCCAGCGACAATTTTGGCGCAGTGGTCTTAGTGCTGCTGCTTTCATTAGCATTGGCTGACGGCATTCGGAGCATTACGCAGGAAAAGGAACAGGCACAGGCCGAAACTCTGCATCTGAAAGATGATTTGAACGCCGCTTTACAACAAGTGAATGCTGAATTGGAAGCCCGCGTTGCAGCCAGGACAAACGCTTTAGAGCGCGCTGAACACGAGATTTTGGTCTTGAATCAGGTCATGGAAGGGGCTGAACATCTGAGTAATGCGTCGTCAGGATTAACCCGTATTAGCACTCAAATCGCGACTGAATCTGAACAAATTTCGTTCCAGACCTCACGGGTTTCCTCAAATAGTCAGCAGATCAGTCTGGGAATGCGTGACGTGGCGACCTCGACAGAAGAAGTGGCGGCGAATATTCGGGAAATATCGCGCACAATTACCAGGGTCACGGAGATTGTGCGCGAGGCGGTTCTGATTGCCAATTCTGCGAATACGACTATTACAAGCCTGGAAAGTCGCTCACAAGAAATCGGTCAAATCGTGAAAGTGATTACGGACATTGCCCAACAAACGAATTTGCTGGCTTTAAATGCCACGATCGAAGCTGTTCGAGCGGGGGATTGGGGAAAAGGGTTTACCGTGGTTGCGCAAGAAGTGAAGGAGCTTGCCCGTGAAACCGCGCGATCCGCCGAGGATATTATTCAGAAAATTGACGCCATACAGACGACGAGTCAGGAAACAGCTATGGCGATTAGCAAGGTGGTTGCGATTATTGATCAGGTTGCCAAACTTTCTAACACGATGGCCGCCGCTATAGCAGAACAAACAGAAACGACTCAACGGATTTCCGGAACCATTTCCCAGGCTGCCCAGGGAAGCGATGAAATCTCGCACGCAATTACCGATATTGCTTCAACGGTCAAAGAATCCTCAATACGCGCCTCTCATGTTCAGCAAGAAGCCGAGAAATTGGCGTCTCTCGGCGAACAACTTCGTCAACTGGTGCATCTTGCAAAGGCAGCCCAGCAGCGGGAAAACTAACAGGAGGAACGAATTCCCGAAGCACCTCTTGCCTCCCAGTGTGAAGATAATTTTTCTTGACAAAAAGTTGATCTTCAAGAAAAACCTCTGATTGTAATGAAGCCTTGTATTCATTTGAATTGAAAGTGTGCCGGAGAGTCTGTTTCTTGTTGATCAAAAAAAGAAGGAACTCTTGCCTTCTTGAATTAGCAGGAAAGAGGCAAAAAGGAGGGTTATAAGACAATGAGAAGATGGATATGTTTCGTAATGCTGATCTGCCTGGCAGGGATGGTACAAACAAGTGGAGCTGCGGAGATCACAATTAAATGGGGGGATGTATTAGCGGCCGATCATCCTTCTGTGATGATGATTGAGAAGGTGGCTCAGATTGCAGCAGAGAAGTCGAATGGACGTATCGAAATTCAATCGTATCCGGGCGGTCAATTGGGCGGTTCACGCGATATGATTGAAGCCGTGAGTATGGGCACGCAGGATATGGTGACTGAAGGCGCGGCGAACTTCGGACAATGGGTGCCGAGTATTGGGATTGTGGAAGCCCCTTATATCTGGCGTGGAATCGAGCATTTGCTGCAAGTGATGGATGGCCCCATCGGTCAGGATATGAACCAGCAATTGATCGAAAAACGCGGGATGCGCATTTTAGGCACGACCTATTATGGTGTGCGTAACGTGACCACAACTGATAAAGAAATTCACACGGTCGCAGATATGAAAGATTTCAAAATTCGCGTGCCTGAGAATGAAATCTTTCTCGCTATGGCGCGCGCCTGGGGCGCAAAACCGACGCCGATGAATTTCAATGAATTGTATCTGGCCTTACGCCAGAAAGTGGTTGATGGACAGGAAAATCCTTCGCCAACCATTGACTCTGCGAAATTCTATGAAGTCCAAAAATACTTAATTCTCACCGGCCATATTATCACGCCACGTCTTGTGGTGATCAATGAAGCCTTGTGGCAGAAACTTTCGGAAGATGATCAAAAAATCCTTCAGGAAGCCGTCAAAGAAGGGATTTCTTATAACAACGCCGAAATTCTGCAACGGGAAAAAGATCTGCTCGCCAAATTTGAACAAGAGGGGATGACGATTATCACTCCCGAAATCGAAGAATTTCGGAAAGCCGTGCTCGACAGCGTGCCCGCCATGTTTGAAGAAAAATGGGGCAAAGGCTTATGGGAACAGATTCAGAATGTGAAGTAGTTGATAGCCTGTAGCGGGGAGTGTAAAAGCCGAGCTTTTGCTGAGAAAGCAAGGCGTATGCACTCCTCTCATTTTTTGAATATGACGCTGGTAAAACTAACTTCTGTGCTCGAAACTGTGGTGAATATTATTGCGATCATCTTCTTTTCACTGATCTTCAGCATCATGCTGCTGCAAATTTTCTTTCGTTATGTATTAAGTTCACCCCTGGTCTGGACCGAAGAACTGTGTCGCTATCTTTTTATCTGGATCTGTTTTTTAGGTTGGACTATTGCCTTGAAACGTGGATCGCACATCCGCATCAACTTTGTGATTGACCGGATTCCCTGGCGTTTCAGAAAAATCCTCTTGATCCTGTTTCAGGTTCTCATCCTCTTCTTTTTATTTCAACTGACGCGCTTTGGAATCGCGATGATGCAGCGGAGTTTCTCAGTTCCAACCATTACGTTATTTTTTTCCTGGGCCTATGTCTATTTAGCTGCTCCGGTCAGCGCCATTATCATGTTTTTGTATTCACTGCTGCACCTGGTCGAATTGTTTCGTGGAACGCAAGAGCCACAAGGCCGCGTGTGAAAACTTCATTTTTTCACTCTTTGCCTTGTGCTTCTTGTCTCTCTGATTTATGGGAATGACCGCATTCTTCCTGCTCTGGTTCCTGTTCCTGGTGTTTGGGATGCCGATTTTCTTTTCTTTAGGTTTGATTTCTCTGATCTATCTGATGAGTCACCATGAAGTGCTGCTCTCTGTACCGCAACGTTTAACCCTGACCGCAGATTCTTTCCCGCTCTTAGCCGCGCCGTTTTTTATTCTAATGGGGAATTTGATGAACACCTCCGGCGTCACCCGTCGTATTTTCAATTTTGCTGATTGTCTGGTAGGGCATATTAAAGGCGGATTAGGTCACGCGAATGTGGTGGCTAGCATGATTTTCGCCGGGATGTCCGGGGCGGCTGTGGCGGATGCCGCCGGGTTGGGTACCATCGAAATCGAAGCCATGAAAGAAGGCGGCTATGACATCGATTTTTCCGCGGCGATCACGGCGGCCTCCTCCACGATTGGCCCGATTATTCCCCCAAGTTTGCCCATGATCATTTATGGCGTGCTGGCCAATACCTCGGTTGGCGGCCTCTTTCTCGGCGGCGTGATTCCGGGTTTCCTCATGGGGCTTGCGCTGATGATCTACGTCTATCTGTATGCCCGTAACAAAAATTACCCTCACCATGCGTTTCCGAAATTGCGAGAATTCTTCAATGCCTTCCAGGAAGCGTTTCTGTCGCTCCTTACTCCGGTTATTTTGTTAGGAGGCATCTTTTCCGGCATGTTTACCCCTACTGAAGCGGCGGCGGTCGCCGCATTTTACGCCTTGCTCCTGGGATTTTTCTATCATGAGCTCACTCTGAAAGATTTTCCGAAAATTATCTTACAAACGGTCGAAACCAACGCTGTTGTCATGGCCCTGGTCATGACGGCGTCGCTCTTTGGCTGGGTGATTACGCGCGCGCAAGTGCCGCAAATGATGGGGAAATTTCTGGTAGGCATCTCATCGAACCCTCTGCTGATTTTGCTGATTATCAACCTGTTCTTGCTGTTTGTCGGCTGTTTTATGGAAGCGATTGCGGCCCAGATGATTTTGGTGCCGATTTTATTGCCAGTCGTGCTCAGATTGGGAATCAGTCCGATTCATTTTGGGGTCATGATGGTTTTGAATCTGATGATTGGCACGCTGACTCCTCCGATTGGGGTGGTGCTCTATGTCACGGCCAAAGTTGCGGACATTTCCTTTGAAGAAGTCACGAAAGCCACCTTTCCATTCCTGGTGCCGCTCTTAATTGTTTTACTGTTGATCACTATTTTTCCGGAACTAACCGTATTTCTCCCGCGTGTGCTGTTAGGGGTGGAATAGACGTGATAAAAATGATAACAACCAGAGCTTTTTGAAAAATCCAGTTGGAAATAAGGTTCGCAGCCAACGCTTCAGCGTTGTTTCAGTCGCCTTCAAGAACGCTGAAGCGTTGACTACGAGCTAATTTTGTGATTATTGGTCAATCAAATTTTATAGAGAAAACGTTTGATCTTGCGAGTTGGAGTTTTCTCAAATTCTTTCGGATACAGTTCAATTTTGGAGATCGCGCTGTACACCGGAAGGGATTTATTCAGAATTTTACGATTCTTTTCCATTTTCTCTTTGACCTGCATTTCATTTAAGCCTTTCTCATCAACGAGTTCCAAATCTGGATACACCAGGGCGTAGAGTTTGCCTTCCTTTTCCAATACCACTGATTCCTGCACATAAGGCAGACTATTGATCTGGGCTTCGAGTTCTTCGGGATAAATATTTTGGCCCGAGGGGCCGAGAAGCATGTTTTTACTGCGGCCTTTGATGTAAATAAATCCATCTTCGTCGAGCAGTCCCAAATCGCCGGTATCGAGCCAGCCCTCATTATCAAGGACCTCCTTTGTGGCCTCTTCGTTTTTATAATACCCGCGCATGACATTTTCGCCACGCACCAGAATATTGCCCGCAACATTACACGGATCGGGCGAATTGATTTTGAGTTCCAGATAATTGATGACACACCCGACAGAGTGGATGCGATGCACATCCCAGGCTGAATAGCCGATTAACGGGCCGCACTCGGTCATGCCGTAACCAATGGTAAAGGGAAATTCGATTTTTTTGAGAAAATCTTCGACTTCTTCATTTAGGGCTGCGCCGCCAATCACAATTTCATAAAAATTGCCGCCAAAGGCATCCACAAGGTTCTGACGGATTTTTTTCAACAGGAAGGTTTCTATTCGCTCCAATTTCATGAGCCAGCGCACAAGCGGTTTGTTCAACTTCGGCTTGATCTTTTTCTGGTAAATTTTTTCGATGACTAGCGGTACCGAAAGAATCAGCCGGGGTTTGATTTCCTGGAAGGCTTGCAAAATAATTTTAGGCGAAGGAGTTTTGCCTAAAAACGTGATATGGCAGCCCAATGTTACCGGAAAGAGAAATTCAAAGGCGCAGCCATAAGCATGGGCGAGGGGTAGAAACGAGACGATAGTATCGCCGCGTTTCAAGGGCATATTTTTCTGGGCGAACAGGATATTCGCAAGCAGACTGTTATGATCGAGCATCACCCCTTTGGAAAACCCGGTGGTACCCGAGGTATAAACAATGGTCGCCAATTCATCATTTCCGACATGTTCACAGGAAAATGAATTGGGCGAGAAAGACACCGCGTCTCCAGACACGGATGCCATCTCTGTTTTTTGGACGATCTGAGCCGCCTGTTTTTTCTGACAATGCAGCAGAGAAAAATCCGTTAACGAGAAAATGGCGTCGAGATGAGGCATCTGAGTTTCATCCAATTGTTCGTACATCGCGTCCGCGATAAATAAGAGAATCGCATCAGAATGGTTAACGATATGTTGAATATTATCAGCGTTGAAATCAGGCAGAATGGGTACGATGACCGCGCCATAGGTGACGGTGGCCAGATATGTAACAGCCCAATTAACCGAATTTCTGCCGGCCAGTGCGATTTTATCGCCTTTTTTCAGGTGAAGTTTGCGGAAAATTGCATGCAGCCAGGCGATCTGTTCGGCTGCCTGACCATAGCTGAGCGTACGGCCTTCATAATCGGAAAATGCAAGGTATTCCCAATGTTTTTTGAACGTTTGTTCCAGGCACTCAACAAAATTTTGTGCTAACACAGTTGCTGCTCCTTTTGTGTGATATAGTAAAAATCGGGTTGCTTGAAGAAACCCGATTATTTAAGCCTCATGAGCTGTAGATTATTCTCAGAGTTTTACCCTGAGATAATAGGGATTTGTCAATGTTAAAATACAAAAAACATTCAAACAATCGGTAGTGGCTACCTTGTACATGATGACCGATCGTCGAGCGGAGTCGAGACGAGCACGCAGGCGTTCCCTTCGACTTCGCTCAGGGAACGTGCATCATGTACAGGATACCACTACCAAACAATCTCCTATCAGATGTTTCTTAACGGAAAGTCTCTCATCCTTGTCGTGCTCTGGGACAGAAGTTTTTACTACTTCATGAATCCCTGGCTGTGGCGACTTTGTCGCATAACTCAGACTTGTCCGACAAGGTTTGTTAGCAAGAATTTCTGTCCCAGAACAGTAGGGCACACCTATACGGTGCATAAATATGATCGGAAAAGGCTGGCGGGGAAAATAGAGTGCTTACCTGGATGGCTGCCCTGTTGCACTCATGAAGCTGAATTGGTCACGGGATAACCGAAAAATCCTTAGATGCGTCTCTTACAACATTTCCTTCAATAGAAGCATTTCCCAAAAAAATGCCTGGTACGTTTGGTTGTCGGTATGACATTGCATGAATCAGAAGTAAATCCTTCACATGCGCTGTGTGACGCTTTATCTTTACACAATGTCTCTACACCGTGGAATGGACAGTGATGAGACCGAACAACACCAGTACCAGGCTTCATTTATAAAATACGCGAAAAACCGTAAAAAGTCAAGTACTTTTTTTGAAATGTTCACAGGTGAAGAGAATTATTTCGGGAATGCATCGTTGAAATTCTCGAAACATCTCTTATCAACATGATAGTCATACCCGTTCCTCATAAAATTCTTCATGCGAAATCAGGATATTGTACCTTTTTTCTTGACGTAGCACGAACATATCCACATACTACAATTGATCTTGAAGAAGTATCATGCGTCAAACACTATCTCTTGCTATACACAACGAGAGCAAGGATTAGTCCAGCCGGTAGAGAGAATGATTTTGGCTTCATATAAAGGAGAATGGTTATGTTAGAACATGTCAAACTCTGGGGCGTCAAGGATCCGAATATCTCAAGCCAATTGATTTTAGCCAAGCAACTCGGATGTTTCGAGCAAGAAGGCCTGAATGTTTCATATCGACTCTTGCAATCTGGAACCATCATGCCCAGGGAAATTCTGCGTGCGCCCATCAAACCGCTGGCCTGGACTCAGACTGTGATTACGACGCTGATTTTACGTGAACAAAACCTGGATGTCAAAATCATCGCGCCCCTGGCCGATATTTCCAGTACGCAGCAAGTCATTCTTCGGAAAGGCAGCGGTATTAGCTCACCCGAAAATTTAGCAGGGAAAAAAATCGGCATGGCTGAAGGCGCGGCGATCTATATTGCATTACAAAACATGGCAAAGGATTATCGCATCGATCTATCGGCCGTCGAGTTTGTCAATTTATTTCCCCAGCAGCAATTACAGGCGTTTAAACAACGAAAAATCGATGCCATCGCGTGTTGGGAGCCCTGGACCAGTCGCGCTGTAGAAGAAGGAGGATTTTTCTATTTTTCCGGGGCGCATTCGAATATTCCAGGTCATGAGGGCCCGGTGAATTGGTTAATCGATCAGAGCATGTTGATGACCACCACTGAACATCTTGACAAACATTATGATATTTTATGCGCCATCATTCGGGCAATGGCCAGGGCAACCCAATTTATCACAGAAAATCTCAAAGAAGCGGCACGTTTATTAACAGAGCCGTTGGCAGTCGGGTATTTTGAAGCACGAAATATGCTGGAACATAATCGCTATACGATGCGAATGGACTCGATGTTTCGGCTTGGCCTCTTCTCTGTACGTGAACTATTGTTTCAGTCGAATGTGATTTCCCGATTACCAGAGGAACAAGAACTCTATACGACCGAACTTCTCGCCGCAATTGATCCTCAGCTGATTAATATCGAAACCAGTCGCCAGGAGCAAATCCGGATCACCCAGGCAGATAATATCTATATCCGCGAGGGGGCGTTGATCTCAAAACCCCTCAACAGACCCCTTTCTTTTCTTCTGGTCGATGATTCCAGCGTGATCCGCAGAATTCTTCGAAGTGTGGTGACTGCGTTTGATGGCGAACTCCGCGGAGAAGCTACCACCGGAAGAGAAGCGATTGCCCAATATCAAAAACTCTCTCCAGATATTGTGATGATGGATCTTTCTATGCCGGACATGACGGGACTCGATGCCATTCATGGCATTTTACACATTCATCCGGAAGCCAATATTATTGTGCTCAGTGGCAGTAATTTTCCGGAAACCCGGCAGGAAGTCTTCGATATGGGCGCCAAAATCTTTATTGCCAAACCCTTTGAGGTCGAGAGCGTGACTCAAGCTATTCAGGCTCTATTCACATAACATCATGTATGCCGGAAATTTTTCGTTACCTGATCCTTCACATCCGATCATGACTACGCAGGAGTTTCAGCAACTGCGCGATCTGATCTACGCCCACACCTATCTTTGCTATACTGAAGCTCAAAAACCTATATTAGAGAGAAAAGTCCGTTCCCGGATGGCATTACTCTCGTGCCCTTCCTTCGCGAACTATTATGCCTTGCTCACAAATCCGCATGAGGGCCAACAGGAATTAACCCACTTAATCGACCATTTGGCTGTTCATGAAACCTCGTTTTTTCGCATCAGCGGCCATTTTAGCGGCCTGCAACATCAAGTGTTTCCAGCATTGATGAACGCACCATCCGGCAGACAGACTCCTATCCGGGTATGGTCTGCCGGGTGCTCGACCGGCGAAGAGCCGTATTCTATTGTCATCGCCTTTCTGGAAATGATGGCGCACCGAAAAATTCCGACGTCATCCTCTCATTTATTCCATGTTCTCGCAACCGATATTTCCCTGCCAATCCTTCAAAAAGCTCAGGAAGGCAGGTATTCTCAAAAACAACTCAAGAAAGTACAACAAGCTTTACTTGACAAATATTTCATTTGTCATGATCATTATTATGACATCCGAGAAGAGATCAAAAAATTTGTGAACTTCTCGGTCTTTAATCTTGTGCAGGCCGAAACTCTTCCGAATACGAGTTTTGATATTATTTTTTGTCGCAATGTGCTGATTTATTTTGATCGGCGCGCTCAGGCACAATTGCTTGCAAAATTTGTGCAGATGCTTCCTGATGGAGGCTATCTATTTTTAGGAGATGCTGAATCGATGCATACGTTTCCCGAATCTGCACAACACGTTGAATTTGTGGAATCGGGAAATGCTATTATCTATCAAAAACGCGGAGTATAATTCTGATGACAGAAGAAATTTATCACGCATTACAATCAACGGATGAAGATACCAGACTACGCGCGATCGTTGACCTTGAAACGCCTTCAACCTCCGAGGAGATTGCCACGCTGGTCAATATGCTCTCGGATAAAAGTTGGCGTGTCCGCAAGGCGGTTGTACGGATTCTGGCTCAGACGAACGTAAACATTGTGGTTCCGCTCCTGATTCGCGCCCTTAGTGTCGGGAACCCTGGCATTCAAAATGTACGCTTTCATAATTCTGCGATTGAGTGCCTGACAATGATTGGAACGCCTGCGATTCCTGATCTGACCCTGGCCCTCAATGATGAGGAAAAAAATGTCAGGATTGCCGCTGCCAACGTTCTGGGCGCAATTCGCCATCACGACGCCTGCGATGCGTTAATTGAAACGCTCCATGATTCGAATGTGAATGTGAGATACGCTGTTGTTGAAGCACTTGCAAAAATTCCCAGCCAAAAGTCTGTGATCCCTCTCACTAACATTCTGGAGCAAGATGACGAATGGTTAAAACTGCCAACGATTTCCGCCCTGGGACATATCGGCGATTATCGAGCGACTCCGCATCTGATGCAAATCGCAGAACAACCGCTATACCTGCAAACTGTAGTAGAAGCCTTAGGAAATATTGGCGATGAACGGGGAATCCCCTGTATTATTCGTGCGTTGAGTTCTTCGGATCGAGAAATTCGGAAAAGTGCGGTGTTATCGTTAAAAACTATGGCTCGAAAACTCGACAAGCTGCACGAAATTGTTCAACGACCGCCTACATATAAGGCACTGTTTCGATCTGCATGCACCGACCCAATGCTCCAATATCTGATAGAATTTCTCGAAGAGAAAGATGTCAATTTAATTTTAGCGGCGATCGAACTACTCGGGTGGAGCGGATGTCAGGAGGCGGCATACTCGCTTCTTGAAAAATTAGGTGATGAGCAAGTATCTGAAGCCGTGATCAGCGCACTTATTGAAATCGGCGAGAACGCCATTGCTCCTTTGGCAGACGCGTATGAGCAGACGTACAACATTGAGAAGAAGTTGCTGCTCATTGATTGCTTGCGAGAATTGGATGGAATCCAGGCCTTACAACTCTTGCTCAGGTATTTGCAAGAAACTGATGAAGAATTGTTAATCTATGGCATTCTGCAAGCGCTCACCCATGAAACGTTCATCACACTCTTTCAAGAGGATCGAAAGACCCCTCCCTCCCCCTATTTTACGATCGTTCAGAATATCTATGCTCAATACCTTGAATCGTCTCACCCGCTTATCAGAGCGGAAGCAATCTCTTTTTGGGGACATCTGTTCGGCGCTGAAGCGTTGGACATGCTCTTGAACGCGACCAAAGATATTGATCCGGCCGTTCGTGTCAAAGCCATCAAACTTATGGAACAATTTTTTGCATCGCATTCGGAGCTTACCCATCAGCTAATCGTCTTGCTATCAGATGATCATCCAAGTATTCGGAAACAGGCTGCGTGTACTCTGGGTAATACGACGGATCCGGATGCTTTTCCTGCCCTGTTGCTGATTTTGGACGATTCGAATCCGACGGTTCGCAGGGCCGCTGTCCTGGGCATTGGCACGTTTTTGAGCCATAATCCCCAGGAACCTTATTGCACAGAGGCGCTGCAACGATTAACCGACGTGCTTGAATACCGTTGTCGCCGATATGAAGATGGATTATTAAAAATTGAGACGTGCAACACCTTGCAATATATTCGATCTGAAAAAAGTAAAGAATTGCTGGTGCAATTAGCGCATGATGTTGATTTTGATGTCAGAAAATCTGCAATCTTCGCTCTGGGATCATTCAGGGAATATGCGGCGTCATTAATCGGGGTGTTGCATCCATTCCTTCGAGATGCTCACTGGAGTGTGCGTGAAGCGACGGTGACGACCTTAGGCCTGTTATACGCCCAGGAAATGGAACAGGACATCTTAAAGATGTTAGAGGATCCTGATATAACTGTGCAGAAGGCGGTGCTTGTCACCCTCGGACGCATTCGTGCAGTGCATGCGATCCCGATTTTGATTGAGTACCTTGCTCATGATACCCTGGATTATGCTGCCTATCAGGGATTAAAGCAGTTGGCCGCGTACCATCCAGATGAGGTGACGGCCTATAGTTCGCATGAAAATCCCAAAGTATATTTATTGCTTAACCACCTTCTTGGAAAGGACTAATATGTCGCATACGTGATCGATCACTGTGCACGCACTGTTACTCTTTCGTTTCATGCAATTTCAACTGACAACACAGATTGCATATACCCAGGATGATTTTAAACTTCTCCGGGATGCTATTTATGATTATTCGGGAATTTATATCGCGAATGATTATCAAGGGATTTTTATGAGAAGATTGGAACGCCGTATAATGGCTCTCGCGATGGACTCATTTAATGAATATTACTATTATTTGAAGTATAACCAACAGCATGATGAAGAATTCAGGAATTTAATGGATGTAATTACCATTAAAGAAACGTATTTTTTCAGAGAACTTGATCAGATAAAAACGTTAGTCAATGAAGTTATACCGGATCTTCGAAGAGCCAAACCCTCTGAAACCGTTAAAATTTGGAGTGCAGGATGTGCTACTGGCGAAGAAGCCTATACCATTGCGATGATGTGCATTGAAAAAGGATACCATCGCGGCGAAGCTCGAGTGGAAATTTTTGCCAATGATATTAGCCAGGAGGCCATTCAGAAAGCCAAACAAGGGGTGTATAAACAATCGTCATTTCGCACCACCGATGTTTCCTATCTCCAGCGATTTTTTACCGCCCAACAAGACGGTAGCTATAAAATCAGCGACGAAGCCAAGGAACCTCTCAATTTTTTCTGTATCAACCTCCTTGATAAAAATAGGTTGACATTTCTCCCTATGTTTGATGTGATTTTTTGTCGAAACTTGATTATCTACTTTGATGACAATTCCAAGCGACAAGTGATCGAAACCTTTTATAAAAAATTGAATCCCCAGCGATATCTGTTTCTTGGGCATTCAGAATCGCTCATCAATTTTACACATTTATTTAAATTACGCCACTTTCAACATTCGTTAGTGTATCAAAGAGCAACATGAGTATGAAAAAAATTCCCCCGTCACATCATAAAGTTCGGGTGCTCATTGTGGATGATTCCGCCTTTGTTCGGCGCACATTAACAAAAATTCTGGAACGCGATCAGCGAATTGAAGTGATCGGAACGGCCTGGGATGGGCAAGAAGCGATTGAAAAAATTGCGCGATTTTCCCCCGATGTTGTCACCATGGATTTGAACATGCCGAATATGGATGGCATTGAAGCCCTGGATATTATCATGCGCGAAATGCCACTTCCGGTCATTGTGGTCAGTTCATTAAACCGTGACATTATCGAAGAAACGCTCGAAGCCCTTGAGCATGGAGCGATTGATTTTATTCTGAAACCGACGGAATTAGCATCAGAGAAATTGTATCAAATCCAGACTCAACTTATTAACTCATGTTACGTATGAGAAAAAAGTCCCATACCACGGTGTTGTAAATTTACACACGAAATGGTTGA
>DF820466.1:623142-637757 GCA_000739535.1 Candidatus Vecturithrix granuli
AGAATTACGTCTTTTCAAAGAACAGGCAGAATCGACAATCTCGGTCAATTTTGCGTAACATGACTTATTAATAAAGTGATCGCGATTGCTTCACTCAAAGGGAAAACCATGACTCCCGCTGTTCGGCAGGCTCTTCCTTCCCCAGAGCCGATGCCTCCGCGCATCTTTTCTTCTTTTCCTTCATCCAGACGAGTTGAGTGTGTTGCTATCGGCGTGTCCACCGGAGGTCCCTCCGCGCTTTATCATATTATTCCTCATCTGCCCGTAGATTTTCCGGCTGGAATTCTTATTGTGCAGCACATGCCTCCTGGTTTTACCAAACCTCTCGCTGAACGGATGAATAAAAATAGCCGTATTACTGTGAAAGAAGCGGAAATGGGCGATGAGGTCACACCAGGGGTAGCATTTATCGCTCCAGGGGGAAACCACATGTTTCTGTCTGTCAGTGGGCAGATACGCACAAAACAACCCAAAGTGACCATACGCATCGATCCTGAACCTTCGCATTACATCCATATCCCCTCCATTGATCTGACCTTTAGCGATGTAGCAAATGTCTATAAAGATAAGAGTGTTGGCGTGATTCTAACCGGCATGGGTAAAGACGGCGTTGACGGCCTGGAAAAAATTAAAGCTTCCGGCGGAAGTTCCATTGCAGAAGATGAAAGTACCTGTGTCGTCTTTGGTATGCCCGAGGTCGCTATTCGACGAGGCATTGTGGATCGAGTGGCCCCGGTCTATGACATCGCTAGACTGCTCATGGAAATCGTATAAAAATTCAACAAGGTACTGTTTTGAAACTCTTTTGTGAGAATCCAAATCCTGCCTGGGGGTGTTTCCTTCCTTGTTCAGAGATTGTTTTTTTGCTTTTTTAACTTGACTTTGCTTCTGAACTTCGTAACTTCATTCCTTGTATGATCTTCTCAAGAATTGTAATCATCAATGACTTTTGCAGAGAGAGGTACGGATTGTGGATCAAGATATGTTTGGATATTTCAAATCCATCTTACACGAACAAAAAAATATGCTATTAGAGCAAGCGAGCCAAACTGTCAACAGTGAAGTGACAAAAGTGCGAGAACACCTTTCTGATTATGCTGACATTGCTGCTGTTGAATCAGACCGGACATTTCATCTGCGCATTCGAGATCGGGAACGGAAATTAATAAAAAAAATTGACCAGGCTCTGGAGCGCATTGAAGATGGCACATTTGGTCTGTGTGAACGTTGCGGCGAGGAAATAGGTATAGAACGATTAAAGGCTCGTCCAGTCACCACATTTTGCATCAATTGTAAAACAAAACTTGAGAAGGAGGAAATAGATTAGATATTTTTATTCCAGGAACTTGTTGTGGATATTCATTATTCCAAATATTTTTCAGAACATCTATTTCCAACAGGGTAAGGGGATTTTTGTGTTATGCGTTTTTCAGAGTCCGTCATGCAAGTAGCAACTTATTACAATAGCATGAATATACCAAATTTCCTTACTATTCTGAGGGTTGTGGCGATCCCGTTTTTTATTGTCGCCCTCGCGTACCGCTATACCGGAATTGCGCTTGCGATTTTTGTCGGCTGCGGTATCACTGACGGACTGGATGGATTTATTGCACGTACCTTTCATCAAAGAACGCAAATTGGCGCGTTTATTGATCCCTTAGCTGATAAGCTTTTGCTCACCTCAACATTTATCACTCTGACTATTCTTGATTTACCCAATAAAATCCCTTTGTGGCTGATTGTGACCGTAATCAGCCGCGACATCATCATTCCGGTTGGCATTGCTGCGATGTTTATGTTAGGCACACGCGTGCAAATTGCCCCGACCTGGATCGGGAAATTCACCACATTCTGCCAGGTCAGCCTGATCATCATTGTCCTGTTCTATAATTATACTGGAGAATACCAGGCCCAGATTATTCTGCCGCTTTGCTGGCTGACCTTTGTTGTCACCGTCATTTCCGGCCTGGGATATATTTATCACGGAATTCGGTTATTAAATAAAAACACGGAATAAATATTTCTACACTTTTTGCTGCTATGATACACCTTGATGTTGCCTTTCTTCCTTCAGAGCTTGCAGCCAAATCTCTTCACAGCGCGTTGGCCGTTGTTATTGATGTTGTCAGAGCAACAACCACCATCACAACCGCTCTGGCCCAGGGCTGTGCGTTTGTGCTTCCCGTGCTCCACATTGAGGAGGCCTTTGAATTGCAACGCCAGTATGCCCAGGAACCTCATAGACCGCTCCTGGGCGGAGAACGCGGAGGTCAGCGAGTCGAGGGATTTGATTTAGGCAATTCTCCGCGAGAATACACGTCGGAGGTCGTTAAAAACAAAGGGATTATTTTTTCAACCACCAACGGCACCCGAACTCTTTTAGCCCTGAAAGAAGCCGCTCCAATTCTCATCGGGTCGTTTCTGAATATCTCTGCGATCTGTCAATATATTCTCCGTCATCCTTTTCAGGATCAGAGGAACCCTGTCATTCTGGCATGTTCCGGGGTGGTCAATACATTTTCTCTTGAAGACGCCGTCTGCGCTGGCATGTTTGTCCATTTTCTTTCTGTCGCAGAGCCTGATATTTCCAAAACCCCTGCTGCGATGGCCGCAGAACTTCTCTATACGCACTATCAGGCTGATCTGCTCGCCATGCTTCAGAATTCTGATGGAGGAAGGCGGGTCGCCCGGATTGGACTTGCCCAGGATCTTGTCGCCTGCGTCGAAGTGGATAAATACCCTATTGTTCCGATCTTTCACGCAGGGAAGATCGTGTTACGCGAGGAATCCCTGTTGGTTGAGTCGCCTTAAAAATGATTGGAATGACAGGCCGGGGAAAATCCCCGGCGCAGCAGAATTTAGTCTCGTTGGATGGCTTCCGCCAGTAAGGTCAAAGCGCGGTCTTTGCCGACAAGGCGAACAAAGGTGCCGAAACGGGGACCGCGTTCCTGTCCCAACACCACTTCATAGAACATTTTGAACAGATCGCCTGGCGCAACGCTGTTGGCTTTAGCGACCTCAAAGGGAATTGATTGCAGAACATCTTCGTTGTCGCCTGCATACAACACCAATTTTTCCCGAACCTGTTGCAACATGGCACGTTCCTCGTTTGTCGGCGTGCGAAAATGCTTATTGGGCAGAATGAAATCCCGGTAATAATTCATACCCTTATGCACCAGATCGCGCAAAATGTCGGTATATTTGTCTGCCGCCGGATCATAGCGTTTCAGGTATTCCAAAATCACCTCATTATCATCCGTGCCAACCGCAGAAATCAGGTTGTTGATCAACGAGAAATTGATTGAAAGTTCATACTGCGGAACGTTCGCACCTTTGTTGAAGATTTGCCACGCAGCAGCATCCGGTTGTTTCTGCGCAGGCAAGCTCGGATAGGCTTGCAGGTCCGCAAGGTATTCATCTACCGATTTGGGCACAATGCCCCAATACAGCCGTTTGGCCTGACGGGGATTTTGAAACAGGTAATACAGCAGCGATTCTAAGGGCGCATAATTAACCCAGGTATCAATCGTCAGGCCTTTTCCGACGCTTTTGGAAATTTTCTTACCTTCTTCATCTAAGAAAAGTTCATAGAAATACCCGGTTGGCGGCTGTTTGCCCATGATGCGCGTAATTTTGCCTGACAGGTTGGCCGATTCAATCAGATCTTTGCCGTACATCTCATAGCCGATCTCATAACTATACCAGCGTAAGGCCCAATCAACTTTCCAACCGACCTTAACATGCCCGTTATGCACGGAAACATTGCCCTTGTGCCCGCAGGATTTCACCAGACCTTCGGCGCGGTCGCAGGCGTAATCAATGGTATTATCTTCAGGATGATAGCGGATCACGCGCGTACTATAAATGCGGCCGCACTGTTCGCAAATCGGGAAAAATGGCGACCACCCCTGCTGCTTTTCCGCGCTCATTGTGGGAAGAATCAGCGTATTGATTTCGTCAACTTTTTGAAGAATCACGGATAAGCCCTCGTTAAAATCGCCGCGAGTATAGGCTTCCTGGGAACTCTGAAAATGATACTCAAAGTGATAGGCATCCAGAAATTCTTTAAGCTTGTTGTTCATATATGCGCTGTAACTTTCGCACTCTCCAAAAGGATCGGGAATGTGACACAGGGGTTTTCCCAGATTTTCCGTGAGCATCTCTTTATTCGGCATATTAATCGGCACTTTGCGCAAACCATCCATATCATCGCTAAAGGCAACCAGTTCGGTCGGCCAGCCAGTGAAAAGTTCAAAGGCATGGCGCACCCAGGTGGTTCGGACGACTTCCGCAAACGTACCAATATGGGGCAGGCCGCTGGGCCCAAACCCAGTCTCGAATCTTACCGGCGTCGTTGGGGGCTGTTTAAACCGTTTCTGTAATTTTTGTGCTTCTTGAAAGGGCCAGGATTTGTATATTGTTGCACTCATTGATCGTATTCTTTCTCCATGTCTTGTGTAAAGGTGATTTTGTATTGTTTCGGGAAAGAAGCATAAATTTCCGAAACACCTCTATTCCTAAGTGGTCTGTGACTTTTGGCTGCGTGAGAGCAAATACTTGCGGATAAATTCATCTAGATCCCCGTCAAGCACAGCCTCGACATTGCTTGTTTCATAATTTGTCCGGTGGTCTTTAACCATTCGATACGGATGCATCACGTAGGAACGAATCTGGCTTCCCCAGGCAATCACGCGTTTTTCTCCCTGAAGTTTTTCCATTTCTTCGTCGTGCTCTTCCTGCCGGAGTTCATAGAGTCGGGAGCGTAAAATTTTCATAGCCTGGGCGCGATTCTTATGCTGTGACCGTTCATTCTGACACTGCACGACAATCCCGGTGGGTAAATGCGTAATCCTGACGGCTGAATCCGTGGTATTCACATGTTGTCCGCCTGCACCGCTGGAACGATAGGTGTCAATGCGCAATTCTTCTTCATCGATCTCAAGATCAATATCTTCTGCAATTTCAGGGATCACCATCACTGACGCAAACGAAGTATGCCGGCGTTTATTCGTGTCGAATGGGGAAATTCTAACCAGGCGATGAACCCCGACTTCAGCTTTCAAATAGCCAAAGGCATATTCACCGTTAACCATCACCATTGCATTTTTAATCCCTGCTTCCTGATCGGGAAGGATGTCAACAATCTGAGTTTTAAACCCATGTTCTTCCCCCCAGCGTAAATACATGCGCAGGAGCATCTCAGACCAATCCTGAGCTTCTGTTCCACCTGCTCCCGCATTAATCGAAAGAATCGCATTGTTGCGATCATGCTCACCACTGAGCATCTGTTGAAATTCTATCGTTTCAATGCGTTGCTGAAGTTGAGCGAACAGCGACTGAATCTCTGGTAACACAGACATATCATCTTCTTCTGCGCACAATTCCACCATGACCTGGAAATCCTCATACTGACGTAGTAAATCGCGCCAGGTCTCCAGACGTTGTTGAATGAGTTTATTTTCCTGGAGAATGATTTGCGCTGTTTCAGGACTCTCCCAGAAACCTGGCGCTGTCATTTTTGTTTCCAGAGCAGCCGCACGGGTTTGGTAGGTATCAATGTCAAAGATACCTCCGCAGAGCTTCAATTGTTTCCGCCATGGTTCTTAGCTCGTGTTTTGCGGTTTGTACAGAAGTGATTTCCATAATTATTGTCTCCCATGAAACTACAAGAATCGCATATAGGAAAGAATAGATTTCTGTCACATGTGGCATTACATTCTTTCCTATATATGATTCCTGTAGTGTCATTATGCCGGGCGAGCGGCTACGTTCATGTTAATTCCCTTGTCAATGAAATGTTCTTATGCCTATATAAAAACCGAGTTTTTTCGAAAAAACTCAGTTTTTATTTCTGAGTAACTTCTACCCGCGCCTCAAAGTTTTTCTGTTTTTAACAAATCCATAGCCTATACCTGCGAGGGCTAATCCCAAACATAATTTGGCAAACCAATCTCCGTAGCGAGTGTAGAGAGTGGTTGTGGTTCTGAGAGGCAATTCATGTATCAATGCCGCTTCCACAAAAATATCGCTTTCAGCCAGAATACGTCCGCAGGGATCAATAAATCCTGAAATGCCGGTATTCGCTGCACGAGCAAATGCCACCCGGTTTTCAATTGCACGAAAGGTCACCATCGCAAAATGCTGATACGAGGCCGCTGTTTTTCCAAACCAGGCATCATTCGTGATCGTCGTCAGAAAACGAGCACCCTTGTCAACAAATTTTCGTACCAGGTTTGGAAAAATGACCTCAAAACAAATCACCGTGCCAAAAGGAATGTCGTTAAAGGACATGATTTCATAAGTCGTTCCAGGGTGAACCTTTCCAATCGCAGTTGTCAGGCGATTGACAAAAAACAGTAATTTCTCAAACGGCACATATTCGCCAAAGGGCACAAGATGAATTTTATCATATTTCGACAAAATCTTCCCCTCCGGCGAAAGGAGAAAAGCGCTATTCAGTGTGTAGTATTGTTCAGGAGGCGGCACAGCGACAATATCTAAGCCCCCGAAAAGCAAGGGAACATTCAGGTTCTGAACAAGCTGGAGGAGTTGCTCTTTATAGTGCGGTTCATCGTGAAAGGTAAACGGAAGATCCTCATACTGAAAGATAAAGGGGATCGCGGTTTCAGGCCAGACGATCATGTGGGGATTTTGAGTCAGGGTACCTGTTGATAATCTTGCATACGTATCAAAAATCTGTTGACGGTGTTGACGATTCCACTTAAGCTCCTGAGCGATATTGCCTTGAATAACAGCAACCGTTATGCGCTCTTGCTGATCGAGAGAATAGGCTTGCAGTTGCTTCATGCTATATCCGACGCATAATCCAAGTATCCCTACAAACGCGATAGCCGCTTTCACCTTACTTGTTCGTGATGCTTTGGAAAGCACAATAGTATATATTCCGGCGTTAACAAACACGATCAGAAAGGAAACGCCATATACTCCGGTGACATCTGCTATTTGAGTGATGTATGGGGTCTGGAACTGGCAGTATCCCAGGAGATTCCAGGGAAATCCAATAAAAAAGAAGGAGCGTACATATTCTAAAGCCACCCATAGCACAGGCGCAGTAACGATCAGCGGGAATGAAGTCTGTTGCTGAAAGTGTCGAAGCAGCAAGCAGAACAGCCCGAGATAGATTGCCAGATACATCGCTAACAGCACAAGCATAGCTGCGCTGAAGAATTGAGAAAGCCCGCCATAGAGCACCATGGTGACAGTGACCCAATATAACGTTCCTGCAAAGTGAATAAATCCGGCAATCCAGCCAGTCCAGAAAGTTCTGTGCAGGCTCTCATCCTCAATAGCAACCAATAAGGGCAGAAATACGATCCAGGCTAGTATTTCAACATTCCAGTTCGGAAAGATGAGGATCGACAGGAATCCGCTAAAAACAGCAAGACCAGTTCGTCGGGAAAACAGGGCAGAAAGTTGCATGATGGGCATTCTCCTACTCGTTTGAGTTCCTTTTGATAGATTGCTGCGCCAGTTCCCAATGGATTTCTGCGTCTGATTTGCGAAGATATAACGGGGTCAAGGCGAAAGCATCATCAGAGGCTCCAGTCAGGAGTCGATCTAAACCGAGTTTGGCAATCAAACTTGCGCGTGGCAACATCAGGGCAGGGCTCGCAAATAGAGCCTGATTTCCTAAGACATCGCAAATTTGCTGCCGGTACGCAAGCACGCCGTCGCCAAGAAACAGCGTCGGTTCGTGCAACGCATGCAGTAAATTTTTCGGGGCAATTACGGCATACTCCGAAATGCGGTGAACCCGATCCCCGCTATTCCGGTATAATGCAGTATAGACTTCTTGTTTTCTGGCATCCAGCAGCGGGCAGATCAGCACATTAGTATATAAAAATTGAGATGCCAGAGCGTCGAGGGCTGGAATCCCTACAACAGGTTTCTGAATGCTATAGGCAAGGCTTTTCGCCGTCGTGACCCCGATTCGTAACCCGGTAAAGGAGCCAGGTCCCGACGCCACCGCAATTCCATCAATTTGCTGAATCGTTAAGGATGCTGCTCGCAGCGTCTGGTCAAGCATAGGCAGCAAGCGTTCCGTATGCGTAGTTTTCGCGTTGACGGTTGTTTCAGCAATCAATTGGTGTTCTGTTATAATGGCAATACTACCCACCATTGTTGCGGTATCAATTCCAAGAATGTTCATACACAATCATCGCATCAAAGGTCCAAACGTATGTATATATGTTCCGAATCAAAATTTGGGGGGCCCGGATTTCCTGAAATCGCGAAAAATTTCTATTCCACGATTTCGAGGATACAATGGCTGCCGATCTTCCGCCCGGCAGCATTCAAGATTGTTCGTAGCGCTCGTGCGGTTTTGCCCTGCTTCCCAATAATCTTCCCAATATCTGATTGCGCAACTCGCAATTCAATCACGGTTGTTTTTTCACTGTGAATCTCGGTAACTGTAACCTCATCGGTTTTATCAACCAATAGCTTTACCACATATTCGATCAATTCCTTCATCCGTTTTCCTCCTTACATGAGAACAACCTGCGTTTCTACATTACCGTATAGAAAGAATCCAGCATCTTAATCTATTCAGCATAAGTAAAACGGTTGCTCCTGTCAAGCATATTTTTTGCCTCCTCTTAAAGTTTCGCACTATTATCACCAAACTCGAAAATGAATGAATTGAAGATTTTTATACATTACTCATTAAACACATTTTCCGGTTCGTCGTCTATTGAATGTCACCAGGTTAACGTATTGACTGATAATGCAACGCGCCAAAAGCGAGGGAAGAAGAGTTTATGGCAGTGGCAGAGATGAAAAAGGCCGTGAATGGCCGACAGAAATCTGTACAGGTATTTACAACAGATTTTGTGTGTACCGTATTGAAAGAGAGTGGTCTCATTGATAATACCATCGTTGCGCAAATTAGGCAACGAGAGTCAAGTCAACGAGAAATGCTTCAAAAGCAATATGGTAAGAACAGTATCACCCAGATTACGCCAGTGGATGTGATCAGTGCAATGGGACTAAAATTCAACGCCAGCGGAGATGGGCAAAAAACCAGCATCTTAACCGAAGAAGTGATTATGAAAACCCTCGCTGCTTATTGGAAATTACCGTTTCTCAAAATTGAGATGTCGAAGATCAGTACTTCCGGAATTACCGCCAAACTCTCTGAACCCTTTGCCCGCAGACATCTGATTGTACCGGTGCTGCTCTCAAAAACGATGCTGTTAGTGGCTCTGGTGAACCCGATGGATGCTGAGGCCATGTCGGTCATTCAACAAACGACGCCGCTGAAAATTCGACCGGTGATCAGCACGAAAGCCGACATTTTACGGGCGATTGATAAGTGTTATGCGGCAAGAAAAACTCATGAAGCCACGCAGCAAAATCGAAATAGTTTTCGTTCATTTATCCGGGCCGCGATGCGAGAACTTCCTGACGCCTCAAACCGGGGCGATTCATTGTTGCAGCTCGATGCGTCAGGTGAATATGAAGAGAAATATATTGTTAACGCCGTCAACTTATTACTCCGCTACGGCTATGAACAACGCGCCAGCGATATCCACATCGAACCCAAACAGGCTCACAGTACCATTCGTTTCCGTATTGACGGGCTTTTACAAGGATTTGAAAAGGTACCCCAGGGATTGCACCAGAATTTAGTGATCCGTATCAAAGCCCTGGCAGGCATGCAGATTGCAGAAAAACGCAAACCTCTGGATGGCACCTTTCGGATGAAACTGGATGAGAAAGAGATTGAATTTCGAGTTTCTACAATTCCTGTAGTTTATGGGGAAAAAGTCATGATTCGGCTGCTTGACCCGACAATGCTGTTACAACCGATTGATAAACTTGGGTTCTCAGAAAAAGAATATGAACACTATCTGTCATTGATTTCACGCCATAGCGGCATGATTCTTGTCACCGGGCCGGCCGGCAGCGGTAAAACAACCACGCTATATTCTACCTTGAATACCCTTGCGGATCGGGCCATTAACATTACAACGATTGAGGATCCGGTCGAACTGGTGCATGAAACTTTTAACCAGATTACGGTTCAACCCAATGTTGGCCTGACCTTTGGCACCGCTCTTCGTCATATCGTTCGGCAGTCTTCCGATGTCATTATGGTTGGGGAAATCCGCGATCAAGAAACCGCTGAAAATGCGTTTAAAGCCGCCTTAACAGGGCATCTGGTCTTGAGCACCTTGCATACCAATGATGCACCCTCAGCCATTGTGCGGCTTGCCGATATGGGCATCCAAACCTCCTTGCTGGAATCCGCACTTGTCGCCGTCGTATCGCAGCGGTTGGTGCGAAAAATCTGTGATCTGTGTGGTGAACCGTGCATCCCTTCAAAACGCGAAATGGACATCCTTCAGCTTTCAGAAGAGGATCTGACCGGACTTCCGATTCGGAAAGGCTTTGGCTGTCCAAAATGTCGAGAAACCGGCTATTTCGGCCAGACCGCAGTGTTCGAAATTATGCCTATTTCCGATGAGATTCGGTCTCTGATTCATAATCATGCCCCCGCTCATCTCATCAGGCAGACCGCCATCAAAGAGGGTATGAAAACGCTAAAAGATAACGCCATGGATAAATTTAAAGCCGGCATCATTCCGGCCGACGAAGTCTTGCGCGTCATGGGCGAAAACCTGTTGAACACCTGAAGGTATTGAGAATTGAGAATTCTCAATTCTCAATTCTGACTCCCTACTCACACTTTTTTAACATCCAAAAAATCTCGCAATCCATCGCCTAAAAAATTAAACCCAAGCACCACAAGCATAATTGCCAGCCCGGGAAATGTCGTATGGTGCGGCGCTAGCAGCAAAAATTGACGTCCTTCATTCAGCATAGAACCCCAACTCGGGGTTGGCGGCTGAGCGCCCAGCCCCAGAAAACTCAGGCTGGCTTCAGCCAGAATCGCTCCAGCCATGCCAAACGTGGCTTCAACGATCACAGGGGCAATCAGATTCGGGAGCAGGTGCTGTATGATGATCCGCGCCGGGGTTGCGCCGAGGGCATGAGCCGCAGTGACGTATTCCAATTCGCGTAAATAAAGCACCTGCGCCCGGACAAGCCGGGCGTATCCAACCCACCCGATCAGACACAGAGCCAGAATGACATGATTCAATCCTGGGCCAAGTACCGCCACCATTGCAATCGCCAGCAGAATACCCGGAAAGGCCATCAGAATATCCACGGTCCGCATAAAAAGTTCATCAATCCAACCTCCGTAAAACCCTGAAATTGACCCGATTGCCAGGCCAATGACTAAGGAAATACTGACAGTTGAGATTCCAACCCACAAGGAAATCCTGGAGCCGTAGATAATTCGGCTGAATAGATCTCGACCGAGTTTGTCCTGTCCGCACCAATGCGCGGTATTAGGCGCGCGTAACCCTTGCGCTATATTCTGCTCAAGCGGATTGTACGGCGCCAGCATTTCGGCAAAGATCGCTGTCAAAATGAGTCCGCCAACAATGAACGCTCCAAGAATCGCCAGTTTATTTTTGAACATCGCAGCGTATGACTCCTGTAATTACCTGAAAGCAAATACAGACGCCGAACATCTTATGGGCTAACACTACAACGGATTTGAGAATAGAACGGATTGCTTCCTTTCATCCGTTGTAGTGTGGCGGCCGAAACGATAACCAATACCCCCAATATATACCTGAAAATATGGAAATTTCAGCATTATTCTGTTGACAACGGTATCGTACATTAGATTTTTATCATTTTAATTAAGTATGTTGACAAAATTACTGTTTTATATTTGCCACAGAGACACAGAGGGCAGAGAGGGCGAGCAAAGCAGGGTTTTTCTCTGTGTCCTCTGTGACTCTGTGGCAAAAAAACATTCAGGAACAACCTCAAATTGTCAAGAATGAAAACACCAGAAGATGAATCTTCAAACAACATTTTTAGCATGTGAGCTTTGCCCACGCCATTGCCATGTCAATCGTTTGCAAGGCCAAAAGGGCTTTTGCGGCGAAACCGCCCAGTTACGGGTGGCCTCTATTGGCGCACACTTTGGCGAAGAACCACCGATTTCAGGCATTCATGGATCAGGGACCGTATTTTTCAGCGGCTGCACCTTACAATGCGACTATTGCCAGAATTATCAAATCTCGTGTCAGCATCTCGGCGCGATGACGACAATCGAAGAGGTCGGCCAGCGGTTGACGGAATTATACGCTGCCCGCCAGATTCATAATATCAATTTTGTGACACCGGATCATTTCTTTCCCTACACCTGCGCCATTGTCGCGTATGTTCGCAGACAGGGCATTAACATTCCCGCCGTCTGTAATGTCTCCGGCTATCAGGATGTGCAGGCCTTGCGAGCGATTGAAACGTCCGCAGACATTTATCTGCCGGATTTTAAATATGCGGATAATCGCTTAGGCGAACGTTTATCCCATTGCCGCAATTACTCCTCAATCGCGCTGGACGCGCTGGCCGAAATGCTCAGACAAAAAGGATTTCTGGATAGCGCGTTCAGCAACGACCCGGTGACGATTGCCCGCAAAGGCGTGTTAGTGCGGCATCTGATTCTGCCCGGTCAAGTAAAAAACTCCCTGGATGCCCTGAGCATGCTCTTTCTCGAATTCGGACGCCAACTGCCCATTAGCCTGATGTCGCAGTATCACCCCATCCCCCCCCGGCAGGGCTCAGCGATGGATTTCCCCTCCCAGGAGGGGCCAGGGGTGGGTCAAATCCCTGACATGCAGCGTCCCATTACCCGTGAAGAATTTCAAAAGGTCTATGATCACGCCCTGGAATTAGGCTTTAACCAGCTCTTTGTGCAATATCCTGAACAACAAGATGCCGCCTTTCTGCCGGATTTTCAGCAGGACGAACCGTTTCAGGGGAATTTGGGGCGGGGATAGCTCACAAAAGTTCGTGGGAGATGAAACCTCAGGTTGCGATGTCGCCGTCCATTCAGGATAAAAAACCCATACCTATGAGCCCCGAAGGGGAGGAATTCTCCCCTCTCCCGCAGAGAGGGGGCAGGGGTGAGGTGTTTTCCGGGAGAATTTAATAGCCCTGCTCCCAGGAGGGGAATCCGGCGGCTGTTCTGCCCAATACCTACCCTTGTCAGCCTGGGACAGGGCAGGGGTAGGTAAAAAATGTAAAATTCCTGCTCTCTCAGGAGAGCAGAAGCCCTTGAAAGAGTTCGTGCGTTCTGATGATCTGTTCCAGTTCATCCACTTCTTCTAACAGGGATTTTTCATCAGTTCGGTACACAAAATCAGCGGCCTGGAGATATTTGTGATAAGAGTTTTTCCAGATTTTAGTAATATCTTCGCGGATCGTCACGCCCGGATTCACTCTGGGACGGTCGGCTCTGGACACGCGCTCGACCAGGGTATCAATGGAGGCTTCGAGCAAAATAATCGGGCCTGTGCCCTTGATCGCATCTATATTCCATTCATATCTGACCGTGCCGCCGCCTAAACACACCACAGCATGCTGTTTCGCGGCAAAATATTTGCAAATCGAATATTCCAGTTCCCGAAACGCTATCCATCCCTGTTCCTGCACCAGGCGATGGAATGAATAGCCTAATCTGTCATCCATTTCCCGATCCAGATCGCAAAATTCAAACTCTAAACGTTGCGCCAGACGGCTGCCAATCGCCGTTTTGCCTGAGCCGATAATACCGCAAAAATAGAGATTCATAACCGTTCGTTCACAATGCGCAGATCGCAATAGTCGCAGCCAGTTGCCAGGGTTTCGCCCAGTTCCATGCGAATGCCGTCATGTCCAGCCGCGCGGCCGCGGTCGCCTTCCATGGCAATATCGCAATACAATTTAACCGCTTCAGGCGTACAGCCTAACTTTTTCCAGGCTTCCACCAGCGGACAATAGCGCATGTGTTGGGTGGCGAACTCGTCGCTATAATCAACTTCAGAATCGAACACTTCGGCCGAGCCTTTTTCCACGTGTTGCATCACCCAGTGTTTTGCTGTAAAGGGCTGCGGATCTTTCTGCGCCTTGAGCGTGCCAAATTCAAAAATCGCCTTGCGGCTGATGGCTTCTACCTGTTCAGGCGGTAAGACTTTGGCAAATTCCTGAAACAAAAGCGCAAACCAGGTACCCCTGTCTTCAATCGCCGCCCGAATGTGGGTCAACATTTCTTCGCGTGTCACCATATCATCTGCTGTTTTCATAGTTATCTCCTCAATGTAGAGCGGAATAACTCAATAAAAATTTTCGTCTCGATCGTGAGCAGAGCAAAACAAGACATGAGGTATTCTGCCATAAAAATGAAGTCAATTTTTTTCTTGCACAGATGACAATTTCAGGAAAAGAAATCAGCAAAACATCGTCATTCGTGAACTTAGCGGTGCAGTGCGCCAAACATATCTTTGCCAGGCGACTTGATCTGAGCAAAATTCTTCACGTTTTTCATGATGGCGAGGCATCTCAGGTTGAAAAACTAACATAAAGTGATGCAACCGTGTCGCAAGCTAAAAGTCAAGCGCAATTTGGATTTTTCTTGACAAACCAGCCAATTTTTCTTCTGTGTCATAACGATTATGTAAAGATCTCACATTACGCACTCATATAAAAAAGTCAGATATTATACATTGTTTTTAACTGTGTTAGCTCTT
>DF820466.1:638536-656029 GCA_000739535.1 Candidatus Vecturithrix granuli
GAGGATCTGAACATGATCACAAGATATTTGTCAAAGAACTTTTTTATCTACTGCGTAAAGTGAGTAAAGATCATGGATGGAATCACCTTTAAGTAACTACTATAAAACCACAATGAATGTGACAGTGAAGATTGTCATTGCGAGTGGAGCGAAGCAATCCCGTATTGCCTGAAATCAACTATTTTGCAATATGAAAAGTTTAGACAGATGTAGCATTCAATGGAGTCCACCTTTAAGGTGGCTTCCATCTTCTCGACGAGTTGGAGGCCACTTTGAGGGTGGACTCCAACGACGCGGTTTTTTTGTTTCCGGACCGAACGTTTGTTTACTGTAAATTTTGGATGGAAGCGATATGAATGATCTCAATATCATAACGCTTGAGGCAAATCGCCTGCTTACTATAGTTCTTTGCGGATTAGCCCTTATACTATGGTGGAGTTCCCCTTTATTTCTAAAATATAAATGTCGAGTACGTTGGTATTGGTTTGCCATGTTCTGCACTCTGTTCGCTATTATTGGTACAATAGGTTTTTCCTGGTGGAAACCTGAACGCGGATTATTGCGAACCTATTACCGTTCTTCGTATTTTTCAGGAGAATCTGCGAAAGAGACGCCCCAAAAAGATCGAACAATCAATTTCAGTGTCAGTGATTTTTATGATTGGGAGACATTTTCTGGCAACCCATTCAGCGTAAAATGGGAAGGGAACCTGTATTTTCCTTCAGACAAACATCGTCCTGAAATCCTTTCTTCTTGCCTGACGGTGTTAAAGATTGATAACACCGTAATTTACACGCCGCCCAATTCTTTTGATATCGGCACTCCTGAAGGTCGTAAAAGCCTGGGAAAGGGTTGGTCATACGATGAAAAGACGTTAAAGACCCAGCAGACTTATGTCTGGAGTTCCGACAACAGGTCTGATGTGTATTTGGGAGTCAACGACATCACGGATATGCTGCTAACCTTTCGCGCAGTTGCATTTGATTATCCTCATAGCCCGATCCAGCAAGTTGACGTCTTTGTGAATGATGTTGCCACGGCAACGCTCCCCATGAAAAAAAATTGGGAATGGGCTACTTACACGGTGTCTATTCCCCAGGAAACCATCCAAAAAGGATTGGATGGTATTGCGTGGATTCAATTTCGATACTCTAACCCCGTGCAGCCATCGAAAATTCTTCCAGACTCTTCTGAAACCAGAAAACTGGCAATTGCGCTTGATACAATTGAACTCACTCCTATCCGACCATCAGGATCCATTCAAAAACTTGCTCATTCAGGATTTTCACAAGGGTTTCATCGAATCAGCCTTTTTGCGCAGAGTTCTGGTGAGAGGCCATCACTTCATTTACGATGGAAATCTGAAGATTCTCTTAATCTTTCCCTGATTTCTGAAGATTATTTATTTCCTCCCGAAAGTGATCTCAGCAATCATCTTCCCCAGAAATTTCAGCAAGAACGAGTTCTATTGAGCGTATTGATCCTCTATAAATGTCTCACCATATTGCTGATCGGAACTTTATTTGTGATCGGAGTTGTGCCATACACCAACGTTGCGGGTCTTCGACAATTTCAGCGCTATCTAACCCACACTATTCGAACGCAATGGAGATCGGGGATTCTTCACGGCTTTCGTGTCGTCGCCACGTTAAAAATGGCTAGTTTTTTGGGGCGATATGATGTGTGGATCATTGCCGCGCTGCGTCCGTTTCTGTTTTTAGCATATTTTGGGCTGGAAAAATTTTTCCTCTATGCCTGGGACGATCAACATAGCTATTTTGCTGTGGCGATGGGGTTAATCAAGCTGGATCCGATTGTGGAACGGTTCACGTTTGGATTCCCGGTTTTATTGATTCCATTTATTAAGATATTCAATCCTCAAAACTTCAGTGAGATAGTCCTGCCATTTTCGATTTTCAATGCCTTTATATTAGGAACGCTCGGTATCTATCTTGTTTTTCAGATTACTCATTTCCTTGTCAAAGACCGCTATACAGCCAGAATCGCCACCTTGTTATATGTTCTTCACCCATTTTTTCCACTTTTTGCTAAAACGAAATGGAATCAAATCTATCTCCATCCGGTATATTGGGGTGATATTGTTGGTTGGAATATGACCAGCGATCACGTCAGCGTCGTCTTCATGCTGCTCGCGGTCTTTTTGTTTCTTAAATCCATGTCAGCGAGAAACGGCATGATCCTCACAGGCGTCGTGTTAGGATACGCCGGGCTGATCCGGATGCCGAGTCTGGCGATTCTTGTGCCCTTACTATATTTTGGTGTATTGCACCGCATCTCATGGAAACAGTATTTCCTCCTGCTTATCAGCATGGGTGTGGTCTTATCGCCGCAATTGGCGTATAATTGGCACTTTTTCGGCAGCCCATTCACTTTCGGCTATACGGCGCTCAAACATATCAAACAGTTCTGGACTCCGAGTCTGGTGCCGAGACAATTAGCAACAATTCTCTGGGATCATGCGTCATTGTTCGTAGTATTCGTAACGACTTTCCTGATTTATGTACATCGTAAAATCGGTGGAATGCTGATTCTTTGGATATCGGTATTCACGCTCTATTATGCGGGTTACGAGGCGTTATATAACGACCCGATTCGATTTCTGCTGCCGATTCGTCCGGCATTGTGTATCGGCGCGGCCCTCCTGCTGGCTTCCGGGCAGGATGTGATCGAACGGATTTTCCTTTTAGTGGCTCTATTGGCCCTGCTGATGGTCAGTTCATATCGTACAACGCTCTCGCTTCCATCAGATATGATTCCAGCGACATTTTATGGCATCGGTGTCTTGTTTGTCATCATAGGAATGATTTTGCGCGTGCGCGGGATTGTTCTGGCCTCTCTTTGTCTCTACATCGTCTGTTCTTTGTACCTCCCGAAACTCTCTGTCCCGGCCTGGGGAATGCTGGCCGCAGTCATTTTCCTGATCAACGTTGCCCATTTGAAATGGTGGGGACAGTTCGCATCCTATGAACCTGACAAATATGGAGATACCATCAGATGACAAGATTGCCCCTGGGTGTTCTACCTGTCATGCTTGCAAACATTATAAAAAAAGATGTCGTATGTCCATGGTATCATTATGATATTGTAGGATGTTCATTTTTAAAGAAAAAAGACAACCACTATGCGTATCGTGATGGGATTATACTATTATTTTCCGTATGTCAGCGGTCTTTCTGTTTATACCAAACATTTAGCAGAAGCATTGGTCGAGAATGGATATGAAGTCACCGTGATCACTTCTTGTTATGATCGCTCGTTGGATAAGGAACAAACCATGAATGGAGTCAGGGTGATCCGCGTGCCCGTGCTATTGCGGCTCAACAAAGGCGTTCTTATGCCGACATTTGTACCAATGCTCTATCAACATGGCAAAAAGGCGGACATTCTTCTTTTGCATTTACCACTGGCAGAAGCCTCTGTGATTACCCGCTTATTCCCCAGAAAAGTCCTGATAAATTATATCTGCGATATTCGGCTGAATGGGCGAGGGATTGGGAAAACGCTGTTGGAATATCTGGCGTATCAATCCATGAAGTATGCTATCAAGACCTCTGCTTACACCGTTGCAATGAGTTTTGATTATGCGGCCAATAGTAAGGTGTTAGCGTATTATTTGGAAAAAGTTGTCCCGGTCCCGCCGCCGATAAAAATTACGAATTTTTCCCAAAAACCGATGTCGGATGAATATTTTTCGCAACGTACCAATATTCCAAAACACGCAAAAGTCATTGGGTTTTTAGGCCGAATTGTTTATGAAAAAGGGATTGATTTTTTGATTCATGCCTTTGATGATTTACGTAAAAAACATGATAATATTTATCTGGTGATTGCCGGAGATTACACGAATGTGATGGGTGGCAGCATCAAATATGTGCTCAATCATTTTTTAGAAGGCAGAGAAGAACAAATCTGCTTTACCGGTCGGCTCACGGATGACGAAGTGGATGCCTTTTATCGTTTTATCGATGTGTTAGTCCTACCAAGCATTGACCCACTGGAAGCGTATGGCATGGTTCAGGTTGAGGCAATGCTGCGCGGAACTCCGGTGGTCGCTTCAGATATGCCGGGTGTGCGCATGGCCGTCCAGGTAACCAAAATGGGGAAAATCGTTCCGCGAAAAGATCCGCATGCCTTAGCATCTGCAATTGAGCAAGTAATTTATAATAAAGAATACACCCTCCAGTCGCCGGAAGAAATTGTGCGATTGTTAGAATTGGGGACCACGGTTGAAAAGTATGAATGCCTTTTTCGCAAAATGCGACAGTCGCGGAATCGGGAGGAGCGCGAATCTGCATGATGAATGATACTGCGTATTTTTTTCAGGCGGTGGAATATTATACAACCCGCCGCCCATATTTTTATACATTTGTCAGACCCTATGAATTAGAGCTATTTCATAAACTAACTCCGGTATTTAAACGACCGATTCTGGATTTCGGATGCGGCGACGGGTTTTTTGCCAGGTTTCTTTCGGAACTTGCTCCTATTGATTATGGCGTTGATTCAGATCCTACAATTTTGCCGGAAGCGCAACACGTCTATACGCAGGTCATCCGCTCTGACAAAACCTCCATTCCTCTCCCGTCCGAGTCGGTGCGCACAATCTTCTCAAATTCGGTCTTCGAGCACTTGCATCAGCCTGCGCCGATGATACAGGAGTTATATCGTCTCCTTGAGCCAGAAGGAAAATTGTTTGCGACGATCACGGCAAAGCAGTGGGAACAATTCCTCCTGGGGGCAAAATGGGTTGGAACGCCATATTTGAAATGGTTCCGGAAAATTCAGCGACATCATGCCTGGTTGACATACGATGAATGGCAGAAAATGTTTTGTCAGGCCGGGTTTCGTATTAATAACATGCTTGGGTATCTTGATCCATATCATGTCAGAATGATTGAAGTCTATCATTATCTTTCGCTGCCGGTATTTCTTTCGAAAGCCGCCTTTGGAAAATGGGAGACACCGTTAACATCTGTAATCAATAATGCGCTTGCTCTATGCGCCAGGCCGTCGCTGCAAGAGGCGACCATAGATCTAACAAGCGCGCCATGTGTCTTTTTTGAAGTCGAAAAACCTGCCATGTAACTCAGGAGTCTGTCATGTTATCCCAATTCTATTATCTTTTGACGTTTGAAACAGACTACTTTTTCAGCGCAGTCTGTATAGTGCTCTGGCTGCTCCTTCTCTTTTCCGCGCCAATATTTTTGAGGCAGCGACGAGGGAAATGGATATTCTGGCCTGGAATTGTCGGAAGCGGAGTGTTGGCGATATTGCTTTCGCTTGCCCTGGGCGTCGTCAAAACGCCGCACGGCCTCTCGGCAACCTATTATGGCAATGCGTCATGGCAGCCATCTGACATGAAACTCGAACGCTATTTTGCTGATGGTAAAGGCGGTCGTATTGACCGGTTCATAGATTTTCATCAAAACGATTTCAATATTGAATATCGTTTTTCACGCAGGCCATTCAGCGTTATCTGGGAAGGCTCGATATTCGTACCGTTTGAGAGTGCCTATCTCGCTGTGCGTTCCAATTTCGATACCTGGTTTTCAGTTGATGGGCGCTCCCCGACGATGCAGATTGCTGCGCCAACCTCTCTTGATATCGGAACGGCAGACGCCCGGCCATATCTGCGCAAAAACCAGTGGTCTTTTGACGAGCACAGAAATACCAATCCTCCGATGAACTTTGTGTGGGCGATAGACGACGATCCCGAAATTCTGATTGGCATTCCAGAGGTCGCTGATTATGAGTTACTTATCCGTTGTCGTTCTTTTCATGCACCTGGCAAACCGGCGCAACATATACAGGTTATGCTTGAAAAAGAAGTCATAGGCAGCGTCGCGTTACGCGAAGGATGGCATGTATATGCTTTCCCGCTGCCGGCAACATTGATAGAGAAAGTTGGGATAGGATCACAACGTCTCATTTTCGAATTCTCAGAACTTATCAGAGTCTCCGATGTGAATCCCGACTCGCGTGATAGGCGTACCGTAGCGGCAGCATTCGATACGATCGAACTGCGGCGTCTTAACAGTGCGTCGCCGCAAACTGAAACGACCATCATGCTGGAACGTGGCCTTCATACGATTCAATTAAGAGCACGCAGCATGGTGCCTGATCCGTTTATTCAATTAGTCTGGCAAGACGATTCCAGCAAGACGCCGCGCATCATCCGTTCTGACGATCTTTTTCCGAAAACCTCCCCTGAAGCGATTGTGAGCACGTACTCTCAAGAACGTGTACTGCTTACCATCACGATTTTCTATAAAACAGTCCTGACGATCTGGTGGATCGGCCTGGGTGTTGGCTTTCTCGCCAGGCCTTTTATTACATTTGTCTGGCGCAAAGAGGCTGTGGTTATGCTTGCAATCGGCCTGCTCGCGTTTGCAATTCGATTCGTTTTTCTGTTGGAAATGCGCACACTCGACCCTGACTTTTATTTTCCGACACCCGGCTCAGATCATGCGACGTATGCTTTTATGGCGCGTGGCTTTTTCAGGGGTTATTGGCCGAATTTAACCCACCAGCCCTTCTACTTCAGCCCGCTTATTGCCTTTTATATGATTGCGGTCTCTATGATGTCTGGCGAACATCTGATCGCCGTGCGCATCATCACGGCGCTGTTAGGCTCAATCGGCGTTATCTTTGTCTACCTGATCGCCAAAAAGACACTGAACCAGGCTACCGCATACCTTGCTGCAATATTTTGCGTTTGCAACAGCGTCCTGATCTTTTACGATATTTCGCTGCTTTCTGATCCACTGGTAACTGTGTTGAACCTGCTGACCCTGTGGTTAATGCTGAAATGGAACGACCACTTATCGTTTAGAATAACTGTTATGTTAGGCATGACGCTTGGGTTGACGGCCCTGTCACGCGGCACTATCGCGTTGCTGATGCCGCTCTTTTTCTTTTGGACCCTGAAAACCGGCGCAGGCAGCATTCGTCGAAAAATCTCCCATTTCACCCTGCTTTGCGTAGTCACAGCGTTCGTCATTTTACCTGTAACCATTCGCAATTATTTCGCGGATGAACGTCATTTTTTTGTTCCGACGAATACCGCCGGCGGCATTGTTTTATGGGCGAACCTCAATCCATCGTCCAACGGCATGGGAGGTTATGATCCGCAAGCCCTGCAGGAGGCCAGAAACCGGATGAGAACAGAGGGCACCACGTTCGGAGATGAAGTTCAACGATTTATCGTGGAGCAGCCCGCAGATTTTTTGCGGTTGGAATTTCATAAATTGAAATTGTTTTTACGCGGGTATGAAGTCTGCGATAATTGGTCATATTATATCTTTCGTCATGTTTCGAAAATTCTGCGCCTCCCCTGGTTGAATTTTGTCATCATTGCGCCCCTGGGCCTGGTCGGAATGTTGAGCGCATATCGCCGCTGGAACGCACTGCTGTTGCTCTATGGCTTTGTGTTCGTTCAACTTTTGTCAGCGTTAATCTTTAATGCCGCCTCGCGCTATCGTTTGCCTGTTGTTCCGGTGTTATCCGTTTTTGCCGCTTACGGCGTTTGGGAAATCTCTGCTCGGATTCGGCAGAAACGATGGGCGACGGCAGTTGTGCTGATCAGCCTGTTTGTGGTGATGTATCTCGCGTTTAATTATCCTGACGCCGCTCGTTATTATGAGCGTAATCAAGGCCACCCCATGCCCTTTTCACGCGTGTTACGCTATTGGGACCTGTTTTATACATGGTAAATACACCAGCAAACATCTGCTTAATTACCGGGATTTTCCCACCGGACATCGGCGGTCCGGCCACCTACGTCAGCCGTTTGGCGACGAGTTTGCACCAACAGGGGCATAAGGTCTGTGTCGTAACGCTCGGCGATGCTCAGCAACCATTCTCGTTTCCGGTAAGGCGAGTTTCCCGACATTTGCCATTGCCATTACGTCTGTTGTCGCTCTTTTTTACGTTGCTGCGTTATGGCAGAAGCCATTGTATTTGGTATATTAACGGCCTTGAACTTCCGGCAGTGTTGGCCGGAAAGTTGCTGCGCAAGCGGCTTGTAATGAAAATTGTCGGCGATTACGCCTGGGAACGCTCGATGAATGCAGGGTTGACCACAGATGGGATTGATGATTTTCAAGTGAAAACCCAGGGACGGCAAGTGGAATTGCACAAAAACGTACGGGCCTGGTTAGCGCGGCAGGCAGACAAAACTATTACGCCCAGTCGTTATCTTAAAACTCTGGTGCATGGCTGGGGAGTGCCTGAACACAGGATTCAGGTGATTTATAACGCGGTTGAATTCTGTTCTGAGAACCTGCCCCCAAAAGCAGAGATTCGAGCGCAGCTTGGAGTTTCATCGGAAGATCACCTGCTTATTACCGTCGGACGTTTAGTGGCCTGGAAAGGTATTCACCAACTCATTCAATTGCTTCCTCAGCTTGAAGAATCAGTAAAATTGCTGATCGTTGGAGATGGGCCTGAAAAAAATAGATTGACAGAATTAGCACAAAATTTGAGTGTATGTCACCGTGCCAGGTTCCTGGGAAAAGTTTCGCGTAACCAGGGATTTGCTTATATGAAGGCTTCCGATGTTTTTGTGCTGAATACTGCGTATGAAGGATTTTCGCATGTGCTGCTTGAAGCCATGATGCTCGGTATTCCGGTTATTACCACCTCAGTGTGCGGAAACCCTGAATTGGTAATCACTGAGAAAAATGGCATTCTCGTGCAGCATGGAAATATTGCAGAATTACAGGAACAGCTTGAGCGAGTCTTATATGATTCCGAGTTGCGCAAACGTCTGATTGATGAAGGAAAATGCACGATTCAGCGATTTTCCTGGAAAACGCTGCTCCGAGAAACGCTTCAGGCTTTGGATATGGCCGACTAACAATTGTCAATTATCAATTACAATGGTAGATGCAGAAAAACGCTTAAAAATCTGTTTTCTCGGCAGCGCGCGTTATACGTTTCCGCTTGACACGACGACCGAAAAAAAGTTTCGTCTGCTCAGCACTTTAGGCGATCTGTTTGTCATTGGTTTTTCTAAAACGTTTCATCCCTGGCGGTTCACCCAACACGCTCGTTTTTACGCACTACCCTTGCTGCCGCTTGCTCCATTGCGCTATCTCGAATTTTGGGTCGCTGGCAGCACCTTGATGCTCTGGTGTATTTTTCGGCACGATTGCCGCATTATCATTGCGCAAAGTCCGTATGAAGGCGTGGCGGCGGCCTTAGTCAAAAAAATCTCAAGGTGGTCAGGCCGCCAGATTATCTTAATAGTAGAAAGTCATGGCGATTTTGAAAAAAGTTTTTTTTTATATCGCCGTATCATATTTTCTTCTGTTTACCGTAAAATCATGAAGCAGGCCGCAACCTTCTCTCTGAAACATGCGGACTTATTACGCTCGGTTTCTGGTTCATCACGGCAGCAGTTGGTTCGCTGGAGACCCGATTGTCAAATTTTTACATTTGTCGCATGGACGGATATAGACGTATTTTTGCACAACAGGAAAGGGCCAGAGGAAAATTTTTCGCAAACGTTGCTGTATGCTGGGATGCTGATCCCTTGCAAAGGGGTTATTCACTTAATTAATGCCTTTGCGGCGGTTTCCCAGGATTTTCCCCAGGCGCAGTTGATCATTGTCGGCAAAGAGACGGATCAGGAATATACGGCGACACTCAAAGCGCAGGTAAACGAGCTAGGACTAGAACATCGTGTTCAATTTATACCAGAAGTCCCCCAGCAGGAATTAGCCCAAATCATGCGAAAAGCCGACGTTTTTGTCTTGCCAAGCTATTCAGAAGGTCTCCCTCGCGTGATTATTGAGGCGATGGCAGTGGGACTTCCGGTCATTGCTAGCGATGTCGGTGGTATATCGGAAATTGTTCAGGATCATATCACCGGGCTTCTGGTTCCGCCTGGCAATGAAACTGTGCTATCAGAAAAATTACGGTGGCTATTGCAATCTCCGGAGCATGTAGTTCGATTAGGTCATAACGCCCATCAGTCTGTAAATGCGCTCTTCTCAACAGAAGCTTATCTCCAGGGTTACTCCCAGATTTTTACAGCGGCTCAAGTGTTAATGAAAAATAGAGTCCGCTAGATGGAGCGAAGAAAAGACACATCATGGAAGATTATAAATCGAGCAATATTGATAAATATTTCATAACGAACGAGCAGAGTAAATTTTCTACTCATCCGTCAAAAATAGTCAGCATAGAATCTTTTCGGCGTCTTTGCAGGTATTTGGCGTCCTCCGATGAGCGAATTCTTGATATTGGCGGAGGGGCCGGAATATGGACAAAAATCATACAAGAAGAAGGGATACGGATAGAAACGTGGGCATTAGATATCTCTTCCTCGATTCTGAAAGAACGAGAGAAACAAGATATAAAAATTGTTGGCGACATCGAGCATCTCCCTTTCAAAAATGAAAGCTTTGACCGGGCCTTCTTTTTTTCCTCGTTACATCATGTGAAGCATACCCACCGAGCTTTAGAAGAGGCCCTGCGAGTTGTAAAATTGAGAGGACACATCATTGTATCTGAACCCATTTCTCTCCGGCTGTTATTGTTACGACAAGATATTCAGCCCGTTGATAGCATCGAGTTTTGTTTTTCAATCTCGTATATACTCCGGCTTCTGAAAAAGCTTGGCCTGGAGATTAACTCTATCTATTATCACGGGCTCTTCCGAAGAATGATGCCGAGAAAACCCAACGTCAATATATATCGAATCTGTGACAGATTCGATCATGTTTTGAATAACATCCCGCTTTTAAAGCACATCGGAATATTAGGAAACAAAGTGACAATAGTGACTCAGAAGCGATAATGCTATGCTTATAATAAAAACTGAGAAAGGGATCGGCAGAGCACCTGATTTCATCGGTCTGGGAGCCCAAAAAGCCGGGACATCCTGGATCTATTCCTGTTTATACGAACATCCGCAAATTTGCATGCCGATCAAAGAGATTCATTTTTTTAGCCGCCAGCGAAACTGGACAAAGAGGTATGATTGGTATGAAAACATGTTTAACGCATGTTCCCCGTCACAAAAAGCCGGAGAATTTTCAACGTCATATCTAGCGGAACACGGCGTGGCGGAACGAATTCATCAACGCTATCCTCGCGTCAAATTGATTGCGTCGCTGCGAAATCCTCTTGACAGAGCCTATTCCAATTACGTGAATGATGTGAAAGCCGGGATTGTACAACGAAGTATTCCTTTTGAGGCGGCGGTCAAGATGCATCCGGAATACCTTGAACAGGGGCGTTATGCGTCGCAACTTGATCAGTATTTGCACTATTTTACGCGAGATCAACTCTTGTTGCTGGTGTATGAAGATTCATTAACCGATCCGACGGCGTTTATTCAACGCATCTATCGGTTTTTAGATGTCGATCCGGAGTTTATCCCTTCTATGGTTCATACAAAGATCAATGTTTCCACTATTCCGCGTTATGTCTGGCTGGAAAAAAATTTGCTCACCATTTCCGGTTTTTTACACAATAAGGGGTTTCATCATCTCTGGTGGTTGTCGAAAAAACTGGGGATCGCTCAGTTTCTTAGAAAAGTGAATGCCATCTCCGAGCAACCCGCTTCGTCAGCGCAAAACTTTTGGCGAGAAGCCGCATATAAGAGCCTGGAGGCGGAAATCCGCGGCGTAGAAACCCTGCTGGGAAGAGAACTCCGGGAATGGCATCTATGAAATGTATCTTTATTTGTCAAGAGGTTGATCTGTCCCGTCCGATTCAGGCAACGGCCGTGACCTGGATTCGGGAATTTGCCTGTCATCAGGACATGGAACATGTCTTTGTCTTCACACTGCGGGCCGGAGAATTTTCACTGCCGGACAATGTGACCGTCTTTTCCTTTCAGCAACAACATCGTGTGGGAACGCTCATCTCGTTTTATGCTCAGATCGTTCATCTGCTTCGATCTCATCACATTGATTTTTTTTGGGTCAATCAGGGCGGCCCCTATCCGGTGTTGCTCTTGCCACTGAAATTGCTGTTACACAAGCCGATTTTCCATTGGAAAGCGCACCCCTACATTGGACCGGCCATGCGATTTTACGCCCGATTTTGCGATACAAAAATTTTTACCAGCACGCCGACCGCCTTTCCGATGCCGTTAAAGAAAGTCTGCGCCGTCGGACAAGGGATTGATACTACGCAATTTCGACCGCTTAATGTCGAAAAAACCGGCGATCTTGTCACAGTCGGGCGTATTGCTGCATCGAAACAACTGCTTGAAATCGTGGAGATATTGAAAGTCTGTGATGAACGGTACGGCATACGCTATCGTTTCGACATCTATGGCGAGGCGTTTGAAAAAGATCGAGCGTATCAGGAAGCGTTGCAATGTCGGATTGCACAATATGGACTTTCTTCGTATGTGACATTAAAAGGGGCGATCAGGCATGATCAACTTCCTGTCACATTAAACACCTATCGTGTCTTTCTAAATTTTTCCAAAACTGCATTGGATAAAGCGGTGGTCGAAGCGATGTCATGCGGATTGCCGGTGCTCACGTCTAACCCCTGTACAGTGGAAATTTTTCCGGCAGATGTCGCATCTTTGTTAGTTGTCCCTCAAGAGAATATCATGCAGCAGGCAGAAATGCTGCATGCCTTATTTTCAAAATCTGAGGCAGAACGCGAAACTCTTGGAAAACGACTACGTGAGGTCGTCATTCAGCAGCATAGTGTGGAGGGACTTATTGAAAAAATTGTCAAGGAGATCAAGAATACCTCATGAAAAATAATCGTTTGTCACGCACATATTGGCGCGACACGTTTATTATCGGAACAGGCTACGCGAAACGACTTCTGGGTAGCGGGATTGGGAAGCGGGTGATCTGTTTGCATGACACCGAGGATGCTTCGACGTTTCGTGAGAAAATGCTCTGGTTGAAAGAGCACTATGACCTTGTCTCATTAGACGACCTGCTCTCTCGGCCGCTGCAAACCAGGACTCTGGTGGCGGTCACGTTTGATGACGGGTATGTGTCATGGCATGAGGTGGCGGCTCCAATTTTGCATGATCTGAATATTCCGGCGACGTTCTTTGTCTGTTCCGGTTTCGTCGGACTTGAAGGGGAACAGGCCAAACAGTTTATCAAAACACGACTTCGGCGGCAGCAACAATTACTTCCTTTGACTAAAACACAGGTCTTCGATTTAGCGCAGTGCGCGTTATTTGAGATTGGCGGGCATACTGTGCATCATGTCGATCTGGGGCAGATCCGCGATGAAACGCTCCTCAAATGTGAAATTGCTGAGGACCAGCGTCAGTTAGAGGATTGGACAGGACAGCCGGTACGTTGGTTTGCCTATCCTTTCGGAATGCAGCAGCATATTTCCGAACAGGCGATTTCTCGGCTGAAACAGTTGCAGTTTAGCGGGGCCTGTACCTATATCCCTCAATTTGTCAAGGCTCAGACCGACAGGTTTCTCGTTGGTCGGGCAGGGCTTGATCTTCAGGCATCTCCTACCTTATGGCGGGCGTGGCTTTCTGGCGGATATGATCGACTATATTCTTTAAAGAACAAAATTTTCACATGTGTTTCCTTTTGAGGAGGTTTGAGTGGAACATTCAGAAATTCAAATGTTTCATAATGATGTGCAAAAAGTCTTTTTTCGCGGACGTGAAGAAAAAATGAACGTCCTGTCGAACGTTTTTCAGCCTTATCTTTCAGGCGACATTTTGGATGTGGGGTGCGACAGGCAATTTTTAAAATCCGTTGTCACAGGGCGATATATCGGCATTGATCGATATGGAACCCCTGATATTTACGTGAATGTTGAAGAGGGGCTGCCGTTTAAAGATCAAAGTTTCGAAACCATTATCGCGATGGATATTTTGGAACATCTTGAGCATATTCATGCCGCATTTGATGAACTTGCGCGGGTTGCAAGCCGGCGTTTGATTATCGGACTGCCGAATATGTATGAATGGCGGTTTCGCTTACAATTTCTCATGGGCAGAAAAATGTCCGGTAAATACGGATTACCTATTGAAAGACCGGCAGATCGGCACCGCTGGCTATTTTCCTTTTGGCAGGCGCGGCAGTTTGTTCATCATAGAGGCAAACAGCAGGGCTTTCATGTGGTAAAGGAAGTGATTGGGTATTATCGCTATAATAAACTCGCGGCAAAATGGATTACAATACTAGGCAGCCTTCTGCCTCCTGACAAAATATCGCTCTTTGTCTATCACTATTGGGCTTTGCTTGAAAGAACGTCTCCAAATCAGGTATGAATACAATCAAAATTTTGCATCTGTCAAAAATAAAGGGCATTTCCGGTTCGGAAAATCATCTGTTGACTCTTCTCTCTGAACTCAACAAACAGCAATTCGATGTTTATTTCGGCATTCTTGCCGAACCTCGACATCTCAAGTTTCTCCAGGATTACAAGAAGAGTTTGAGCAAAGCCGGAGTCACGGTGTTTACGCTTGAAATGCACAAATATTTGGATTTGCGTCTGCTATGGACCCTGAAAAAGTATATGGTTCAGGAAAAATTTCACCTTGTTCATACACATCTTATCCACGCTGATTGTTATGGCACGCTTGCGGCGAAAATGGCCGGAGTGCCGCTCATCATCTCATCCCGCCATAATGATGATCGTTTTCGCCGGTATCGGGCAATTATCTGGCTGAATCGCCTGTTAGCACGTTGGCACAGTAAAATTATTGTGATTTCCGATTGGGTCGGTCGCTTTTTGCAAGAGGTTGAAGGGATTCCGGCTGACAAAATTGTGCGCATTCATTACGGCCTTGATCCAACCCCCATCGAAGCATTATCTGACCCCGCTTACATTCGCCTGCAATTCCACATTCCTGATGGCGCGCCGGTAATCGGCACAGTTGGCCGCCTGACCGCCCAAAAAGGACAAACCTATCTGCTTCAGGCCGCGCGTCTGCTAAAAAATGATTTTCCGCACTTGCGCGTGGTCATCATTGGCGATGGCGAATTGCGGCAGCAGCTCGAACAACAGACAAAAACGCTTGACATCGCAGATAACATCATTTTTACCGGTGTACGACCATATCAGGAGACCATGCGCTTGCTTTCCGGTATGGAGTTTTTTGTGTTTCCCTCACTGTGGGAAGGCTTCGGATTGGTGCTGCTGGAAGCCATGGCCTTAAAAAAAGCGATTGTCGCCTCCGACGTTAGTGCGATCCCGGAATCTGTGGTTGATGGAAACACAGGCATGTTAGCGCCGCCCGGGCAAGTTGAACCGCTGGTTGAGGCCTTGCGATGCTTATTGAAGAATCCCAGGAGGACTAGGCAGATGGGTATTGCAGGTTTTCACAGGTTGCAAGAAGAATTTTCGATCAAGAAAATGGTTTGCGCGACAGCCAATTTGTATGAGCAGCTTGCCGGGTGCATAGCATAATAGTTGGGCGTGAGTAAGCAATAATTTTGAACTTAACAGTGTCAATGATCATAAATGATGCTGTAATAACGTTAAGAACCTGCTGTTATGAATAGAAGCACTGAAGGTGTTGAACAATGAGAGAGCCGACCAGAAAATTTCACAAAGCGTTAGTCACAGGAGGGGCGGGATTTATCGGCAGCCATCTTGTCGAAGAATTACTCAAAACCGGTATTGAGGTGGTCAGCCTTGATAATTATTTTGCCGGAAAAAAGGAAAATCTTGCGCCATTCCATGAGTATAGTAACTTTACAGAAGTGAACTGCGATGTCACAGATTACCCGAATTTAGAACAATATTTCGATGGGGTGGATGTCGTCTTTCATCAGGCCGCATCCAAAAAAACGATCTGCCTCAATGATCCCAGGCGGGATTTACAAATTAATGCGGAAGGTACATTCAATCTGCTTGAGTTAGCAGTTAAATACAACGTGAAAAAATTCGTCCATGCCTCTACAGGCTCTGTGTATGGAGAAGCCCAATATTTACCGCAAAATGAACAGCATCCTCTGGTTCCGACCTCATATTATGGTGTGAGCAAACTGGCCGGAGAAAAATATGTGAACGCATTCCACCACTTATACGGCCTTAATACCACCGTCCTCCGCTATTTTCATGTTTATGGCCCCCGGCAGGAATCCAGCAATGTCGGCGGGGTGGTTTCGATCTTCACGCGTTTGATGTTAGCCGGGCAACCGGTCACAATTTTCGGAGACGGCTCACAGCAACGCTCATTTACTTATGTCAAAGACGTGGTAAAAGCCAATCTACTGGCCGCAACTTGTCCAGAAACAGCAGGAGAAGTCTTCAATTGCGCTTCAGGCATTAAAGTGACCATTTCTGAATTAGTTGAGGCGATTGCGGAAATTCTGGACATTCAAGGGCAAGAAATTCGCTATGCTGATTGGACTCCTGGCGACATCAAAACCTTTGACATTGACAACTCAAAGATTCGTGAGCAGATCGGGCTTGAATTTATCACGGATTTCAAGCAGGGGCTAAAACTGACAATTGACTGGGCCAAAGAATTTTTTGCAAAAGGGCGTTCAGCATGTATAAAAACCACAAAATCGCTGTGATCGTTCCGGCGTATAATGAAGAAGAATTGATAGTAGAAACTTTGCAAGGAATACCACCCTTTGTTGATATAATCTTTGCGATTAATGATGCCAGTCAGGATCATACCCTGGCTCTGATACAAAAGCAGCAGCAGGAAGACGCCCGGATTCAGTGTATTGATCATAAAACCAATCAGGGGCTTGGCAAATCGTTGATTGATGGATATGTCGCAAGTAAACACAGCGATACTGATATTACTGCTGTCATGGCTGGCGATAATCAAATGCATCCGGATGATTTACCCATGTTATTGGATCAGATTATTGATCACGGGTATGATTACGTGAAGGGGAACCGTTTGCTTCATCAAAATATTACGGTTATGCCACGCTACCGGTTCTGGGGCAATGCCCTGCTGACCATCTTAACAAAATTTGCGACAGGCTATTATGCCATGATGGACCCCCAATGCGGATATACTGCTATTCGGAACTCAGCGTTACGTAAAATTCCTATCGAGCAGATGACCAGGGGGTATGGCTACAATGCTGACATTCTTTGCATGTTGAATATTCAACGTTTTCGAGTGACCGATGCCGAAGTCCGACCGGTCTATGATCGGGAGAAGAGCAAAATCAAACTCTGGAAATACATTCCCAAAACAAGTTGGATATTAACCAGATTATTTTTTCGTCGTCTTTGGCAGCGTTATGTGATCCTGGACTTTCATCCACTGGTATTGTTCTATTTCTTTGCGTTTTTCAACACCCTCTGTATTCTGTTCCCATTTACAGTTCGGTTTTTTGTGATGTATTTTACTTATCATGAATTACCGAAGACAACACTGACTATTCTGATTTTTACCTTCTTGATCTCATTTCAATCCATCTTATTCGCAATTTGGATGGATATGGATTATAATAAAAATTAGGTAGTGGCTACCTTGTACATGATGACCGGTCGTCGAGCGGAGTCGAGACGAGCACGCAGGCGTTC
>DF820466.1:656233-694851 GCA_000739535.1 Candidatus Vecturithrix granuli
AGCACGCAGGCGTTCCCTTCGACTTCGCTCAGGGAACGTGCATCATGTACAGGATACCACTACCAAAAATTAATCAAGAAGTAATCGAGTGTATCAGGGACAATGTTATGTGTGGAATTTTTGGAATTATCGCCAATAAAGAGGCCGGATTCACGTATAATGTCACCAAACCCATCGTAGATCGGCTTTTTACGCTTTCGGAATCGCGCGGAAAAGAGGCATCGGGCATAGCCATCCTGACTCAGCAAGTGATCCAGGTCATCAAGTCGCCAATGCCAGCTTCAGCTTTTATTCAAACGCCTGAATACCAGGAATTGCTTGAGGTTGTATTTTCAGGGAACGGACAACCTGATACTCGACAACACGAGGAACAGGACTCTTCGTTCGCCATAATCGGTCATTCGCGTTTAGTCACCAATGGATCTCATCAGATTCACGAGAATAACCAACCAGTGATTGCCGCAGAAATAGTTGGGATTCATAATGGCATTATTACCAATGTTGATCAACTTTGGCGCCATTTTTCCGACCTTGAAAGAAAATATGAGATTGATACGGAAATTCTGTTACGCCTTGTCCGAAAATTCTTTGAAGAAACAGGCGATCTGGGAGCAGCAGTTCAAAAAGTATATACCTTAATCGAAGGCGCCGCTTCTATTGCTCTCTTGTTCAGTGAATTACACAGTATTCTTCTGGCGACCAATACTGGATCGCTTTATGTGTATTCAGCGCAAAACAATACATACCATATCTTTGCTTCCGAACGATGGATCCTTCAAAAACTTATTCAAAAAACACCGTTACCACATATCAAAAAAGAATGTAAAATTCGTCATATTGAAGCAAATAGCGGATATATTGTTGATCTCAAACATTTGAATTCTCAACACTTTCTTTTGCATTCTAATGGGCATGAACATTCTGTCCCCATTTCTTCTTTGACAAGCCGTCGCCTCATCCGCGACGTTTCTTCCCAACAATCTTACAAACAGCATCATGTTCCAGGACAGGGGCCTTATATCCTGCCCTCTTCATTTAACGATGACTATCCGCGAAATCAGGAACGTATCAAGACGTTACGCCGCTGTACCAAATGTATCCTCCCTGAAACGATGCCTTTCATAGAGTTTGACGAGCAAGGGGTGTGTAACTTTTGCCATCATCATACCCCCCTTGAATATCGAGGTCTTGACGCACTGCTTCAAACAATTGCACCATATCGTCGTTCCGACGGTCAGCCGGATTGTCTTGTGACCTTTAGTGGGGGGCGAGACAGCAGTTATGGAGTACACATTGTCAAAACTGTTCTCAACATGAATCCCGTCACCTATACGTACGACTGGGGAATGGTCACCGATCTTGCTCGCCGCAATCAAATGCGATTGTGTGGGAAATTGGGAATTGAACACATTCTGGTGTCAGCAGATATTGCAAAAAAACGCAGCAACATCAGAAAAAATGTGTTAGCCTGGCTGAAAAAACCCGATCTTGGAACGATTCCATTATTTATGGCGGGTGATAAACAATACTTTTATTATGCGAATAAAATCGGCAAACAAACAGGATGTCAAATGATTATTCTTTGTGAAAACCCTTTGGAAACGACGCGATTCAAATCAGGCTTCTGTGGAATTGCCCCAGATCATCGTGGACGGCAGACATTCAAATTACGACTCATTGATAAAATCAAGCTCGCCCAATACTATGGCAAACAATGCCTGACAAATCCGGCCTATCTCAATTCTTCACTTCTGGATACCCTCGGAGCGTACTGTTCATATTATTTTATCCCGCATAATTATTTTGACATCTATCAATACATCAAATGGGACGAAGCAGAAATCATTTCGACATTACGCACTGAGTACAACTGGGAAACGGCTGTAGATACATCGTCCACGTGGAGAATCGGAGACGGAACAGCCTCATTTTATAATTACATTTATTATACCATGGCAGGGTTTACGGAAAATGATACATTCCGTAGTAACCAAATCCGTGAGAACATCATCTCCAGACAGGATGCTCTGGAACTTGTGGAAAAAGAAAATGCACCACGATATGCCTCCATTCAATGGTATTGTGATATTATCGGAATAGATTTTGAAGAGACTATCAAGATCATTAATGCCGCTCCGAAACTCTATTAGCATGTATGCGGAGATAGTAGCCGAAACAATTTCCCCTGAACATTACCATGAAAAAGCTGGCATCTCATCCTTTACATAATCAAAAATTTCGACAAGACATACTCTGGAACATTGCAAGCCTGACGTTCATGGGGAGTTGTGGAATCGTGCTGAATTTTGTGATTGCCCGGTTTTACAATCCTGCCGCCTTAGGGAGTTTTAATCAAGTCTTTGCAATCTATATTGTGGCCTCTCAGTTTTCAGTCGTGGGCATCCATCTTTCCGCTCTGAAACATATCGCCCAATATCAGACTGATTGTCAGACGTACCGGGAGGTTCTGTTTGCAGCTCTTGTTCTCGCAGGTTTTATCAGCGGAAGCATGGCGTTCGTTCTCTGGCATAGCAGACATGTCATCGGCAATCTGCTTGCCAGCCCTGACGTTAGTTGGGGCTTACAGTATGCCAGTCCTGCTCTCTTTTTCTTTTCCATAAATAAAGTCCTGTTATTTGGACTCCTCAATGGCTTATCGCACATGCGAGCTTATGCCGTGTATCAAGCACTGCGCTATATTTCTTTAATGGGCACATTGATTGTGGTGGCAATATTTAAACTCTCAGGGAATAATCTTCCGATTATTTTGTTGATTGCCGAACTTATCGTATTTGTCAGTTTTATCCCTGTTTTTTGGAAAGAAATTCGTATCCCTTCGCTGCCTGTATTGCTGTGTTGGTTGAAAATCCACGCTGGTTTTGGTTTTCGGGCCTGCATCAGCAATATGTTATCAGAGTTGAATAGCCGAGTTGATGTACTCTGCCTTGGTTTTTTCACTAATGACTATTTGGTCGGAATATATAGTCTGGCTGCGGTTCTGGTAGAGGGCTTCTACCATCTGCCGATTGTGTTGCGCAATATCTATAATCCTCAACTAGTTCACTTGAGTCAACAGCCAGAACATGAACTCGCGCAGTTCATCACTCTTAACAGACGTTGGATTTATGCAGCGATGGCCTTCATCGGCGTGACGGCGATTGCCCTCTATCCGATCGGGATGCGATTGGTCATCAGCCAGCAAGACCTGAAGCAAAGCTGGACGATTTTTGCCGTGCTCATGCTTGGCCTGATCGGAAGCTCAGGCTATATTCCCTTCAGCCAGATTTTTCTGCAAGCCGGGCGTCCGGGACTCCACAGCATCATGATCTCTCTTCTGGTGCTTGCCAATCTCATTGGGAATATCCTTTTCATCCCATTGTGGGGGGCAATTGGGGCAGCTTATGCGACGTCGTTGTCTTTTCTCTTGCTTATTGCACTCTTAAAACTTTTCAGCAAAGCGGCGTTGCATATCACAATATAATCTCGCGTTTTTTGCGCGAACGATGACAGTGTGATGACATTTGGCTTATGCTCTGGACTGCCGGCAGAAATCTATTTCAAGAAAACCCTCTTTTTTGTCTTGACAAAGGCAAGCACTCTCAAGCAGGAGTTTACAACAAATTTTACGGAAGAACCCGCATTCATAATTGTCAATTGTCACTTTTCAATCAAAAAAAGGATGGCATTATGAACGTTTCGTATTCAGATCGGAGAAAACAAGCGATCATGTATGGAGGCGTCTTGTCCTTATTCATCATCGCTGGGGCCGTCTCGTTGTCGTATCGAAGTATTTGGGGCACGGACATCAGGGGGTACATTTATCGAGCTGATGCAATTTATTTCAACCACCAACTACCCTCTGCGATAGGCGCCATTTCGTCGGTGCTTTATCCGGTCAATATCGCTCTGGCCTACCCACTTGTGGGTCATACATTATTAGCCACTCATCTTTTTAACCTGCTCATGTGGCTTTTGACTCCAATTCTCTTTTTTTTCCTGCTGCGACGGATGCTTCATAACGACATCTGGGCCTGGATCGGAGCGATTATCTATTTGGGGTATCCTACGAATTTTGTCTTGCTCAATCAAAATTCCACCGAGGTCGTGCTCGTCTTTTGGTTGATGGTGACATTCCTGTTGATCGAATACGGCCGTACGCGCCCCGCTCTCCTGTCGCTAGTTGGGATCACATGCGCATTGATGGTATTGACGCGCTTGTTTGATGGGTTATTGTTCACAGGGATTCTTGGCATTGCAATATGCTATGATCATCGGAAAAGATTGCCCGTCCGATGGCTTGCGCTTGGGATAATGCTGTTTATCGGGGTGCAATGGGTATTTTCCGTTATCCTGGGATACTCATTGTTGGAAACTTATGACAAATATATCAGACTGGGAGTGGACGCCTATTTTCTTCCTACTGAACAGAATTCTTCAGGAGATCGAGGGGTTATACTTAACGCGCTCGCATATACACGGTGGTTTTTGGGGAAAAAATGGGCTCCGATGTTTCTCCTATGCATTGTGCCTGGTTGCGTTCATCTTCTGAGGAAAAACAGGACTGCTCCGGCAGCCGCTTTTCTGGCATATTCGATGTTCCTTGTGTTCTTTCTTGGAGGGGTATTCCGGGAACCATTTTTTCTACGTCAGGCCGTCAAAGTGATCGTGCCGCTGGTCATTGTCCTGATCTGCGGCGCAAAGATGTGGTATGATTGGCTGAATCAGGCGTTGGGCAGAACAGGGAAATGGATTGCGCCATCTGTATTTGTGATCATCTTCTTAGGATGCGCAAGTCTGTTCTATCACCAAAATTCTGTATTCATAATGATCATGGAAGATATTATCCCGCCAAGTTCCTTGCTCAAGATTATTCGAAGTAATCCGGAATTGCCAGTATTTCCACCTACCGGGACAGAAGATGTAGAACTGCGTGAAAACATGATTAAAGCCGTGACCGGAGCCTATCGCCCCTCTTATCTTTCAAGAGTGGCTCAACAAGCCTGGGAAAAAGGGCTACCTCATCAAGAACGCGCACAGGCGGATTTTGCCTATCATGCGACCTTTGAGGATGAAACGAGCTGGAGAACCGACGGCGTCAAGATTACGGGAACATCGCCCTTATGGTTAGCGGAACGTCCCGGACATCTGGGGGCGTTTCCGTATCAGGCCGAAGCCACGCTGGTCTTGATGTTCACATTCCCTCAAAAGGCTCAGAAAATCATGATCAGCGATATTCACAGTCAATGGTCTCCGGGAGATGTGTTACGGATGTGGACTTCCTCAGATGGTCAGCGGTGGACCTTACGCCATGATTATGCTCTGCGCTATCGGAAGATGTATTACCATGAGGAATTGACTGAAGAGATTGCCGGGATAAAGACCTTGTATGTCAAATATTATTTTTATGCCGGCGATCCGAGTCGGGATGCGTCTGATAATCGTGGAGCCGCATTAGATGAATTTTCTCTGGCAGTCACATTTCAATCGAAATAAGTACGTAAATTTTTTGATGATGTCCATATTCTATATCGCCAATGCGCGTATCCCGACCGAAAAAGCGCACGGCCTGCAAATTGTGAAGATGTGCGAAGCCTTTGCGCAACAAGGGCTTGACGTGCAGTTGATCGTCCCGTTTCGGCGGCAATCGGTGCAGATGCGACAGGTCGAATCGGTGTGGGAGTATTACGAAGTGACGCCGCCGTTTGCGCTCAAACGCTTGCCATCGCCGGATTTTATCCGCCTTCAGCGCTTTCTTCCTGCACGACTGATGTTGGTGTGTTATATGTTGCAATCGTTGATATTCGGCGTAATGGCAACGGTCGTCACACTAAAGGCGGAAGGCGCGTATTATACGCGTGATTGGTACACGCTGTTCGCGTTGGCGCTGACGAAACGCTGGCACGGGAAGCCGATCTTTTTTGAAGCCCATAGGATGCACGGCGCGTCTCAGCGTACATTGCTGCGTTGGCTCTTGCGCCATGTAGATGGATTGATCGTTATTACACAAGCATTACAAACGTATTACGAACAATTCAGAATAGTGTCTGACAAGATTTTGACAGCTCCGGATGGGGTTGATGGGCGTCGTTTAAGACAGCAGATGCCGACCAAAGAAGCCGCGCGAATCCAACTTGAACTCCCGCTTGATGTAACGATTGTGTGTTATACCGGTCATCTTTTTCGCTGGAAAGGCGTCTATACTTTAGTTGAAGCTATGCGCTATCTGCCGGGAAATTATTGGCTGTATATTGTCGGCGGCATGGCAGACGATCGGCAGGCATTGCAACAATTCATCACTGAACAGCAATTGCCGCGAATTGTGTTGACAGGGCATGTGCCATATTCTATGGTGCCGCGGTATCTTGCAGCCGCAGATGTATTGGTGCTGCCCAACAGCGCGACTGTGAGTATTTCACGAGACTGCACATCGCCATTAAAACTCTTCGAATACATGGCAGCCCAGCGCCCAATTGTGGCTTCAAATTTGCCGTCGCTGCGGGAAGTCTTAAGACATGACGAAAACGCCTGGCTTGTATCGCCTGATGATACAAGCGCACTTGCTGGAGGGATTCAGCGCGTTATGAACGATTCGTTATTACAAGCGCGACTTGTTAAAAAGGCTTACACAGATGTTCAGACTTTTACATGGAGTAGCCGGGCGCGAAATATTGTTGATTTTATGAAACGTAATACGCTTACTACAAAACCACAATGAATGTGACAGGGACATTGTCATTGCGAGGAGTCTTCGACGAAGCAATCCCCTGATCACGCAGGATTGCTTCGCGTTGCTCGCAATGACACCCCTATCAAAATGAATGTGGTCATGGATTACGGCGAAAAAGTCTGGTAAATAGTTACCGTAAGATTAACATGGGGAATGCTGTCTTCGATAGTCCAACCAGAGATCTATGCAAAAAAAATTTTTATGTTCTATAAACATTTTCATTGTCGGCCTCGTAATGCTGCGCGGATTACTGTATTGCCTGGTGATCCCCTTTGATCAGGCTCCTGATGAAAGACTCCATTTTCTGTTGATCAAGGCAAAACATCTGCAATTAACCGGGGCGTCATTGGAGGAAAAACAGCGTGTTGCCTCACAAATCGAGTTTTTCTGGTATCGCTCACTTTACCCGGAAACAAAACGAACTCAGGAAAATTTTACCAGTGGATACCTTCCTAATCCCCCTTCTTCCATGCATTTATATTATTTCATGACAGGTTGGTTACTGAATGTGTGTTCGCTTGAACATATCCGCGATGAAATCTATCTGTTGCGTGGCTTTTCGATCCTGTGTGGCATGATCGTTATTATTTTTGCGATATTAATTGCACGCGAAGTATTTCCAAACGACCATTTTCTCCGGATCGGTATTCCGATATTTATCGCCTTTGTGCCGCAATTTTCCGCTATGAACGGCGTGATCAACAACGATAAATTAGCCGAGGTCTTTGCGTCCTTGCTTTTCTGGATCCTGGTCAATCTATTCAAAAACGGATTGTCATGGCAATCAGGTGCAGCGTATATCATCGTTGCTCTCCTGGGCCTGATGAGCAAACGCACAATGGTTTTTATCCTGCCTTTGTCGCTTATTGCGCTCTTTGTGTATTATTGGAAAGGACTGATCGGTGTGAAAATGCATCTATTCCTGTTTGGCGGAATCTTCATCATCACACTGTCAGCCTATCTATTGCTCTGGCATCCGACGCTGCATGATCTGGTGAGCAAGTATGTTATCAGTATTCCTGAATCACCGTATTTGCTGGAAAAGCTCTTTCGTCCGGAATTGTTTTCGAACGCTACTCTGCTGTATATAGCCAAATTTTTTACGGTCATGTACTGGGGGTTCTGGGGTATTTTCGGCAATATGACGATTCGCCTGCATCATTTCTGGTATGTTGTTGCGGCCTTTGCCCAGTCGCTTGCCATCGCCGGACTGCTGAAATACACTATGCACACCAAACGCTGTGTGTTCCTCTCTGCTTCAGAGGCGAATCAGGGCGAGAAGTTGAAGATATGGCAGGCAAAAATTTGCTATCTGTTCGGTGTAAGCATTGTGCTGTGGGTAATTATCCCGGTCTTTCGTTCGATTATCTTGCGTTTTGATAGGCCGGATTTGACTCAGGGTCGCTACCTGTTTACGGTCATGATTCCGGTGAGCATGCTGACTATGTTTGGTCTGTTCACAATCTTTCCAAAGAAATATCACCCCTGGGTCGGGGGAATCGGTCTGTGTGCGATGCTCCTTTTTGACACAGTGGCATTTATTAATTACCTTTTGTTGAATTTTCATAATGCGGCATTTTTTTAAACAATACAATTATTTAATAACATCGGCGATTTCGATCATGATCCTGCTGGCTGGTGTCTTGTTTTTCTCCGGAAATGGCGTCGTCATCGGACAACATGAAAACCAAACTGATATTCGTCTTGAAATCGGCTTCTTGTCCAGAGATATGCGGATTGAACAAACTTTTTTAGCCTCGCAAAATAACCTGACGCGCATAGATTTCCGGCTCGACTCACATCGTCCGTGGGATACGCCATCTCTGGTTTGCCGCTTATTCGAATTAGACATTCAGGCGCAGCCCGCAGAATTGTCATATCAATCGCTGAACGAACATCTGATCGAAGTTCGTTCACAACGCTTAGATGGCTGGCTGTTGTCACCGCATACCTATAACACGTTTGCGTTTGAGCCGATCCCGGATTCCCAGGGGAAACGCTATCTGCTTTCAATTCAGGCACCGGACTTGAAACAAGGCGGGAGTACCATTATCTTAGCCAGTCCTAAAAAAAGGTTTGAGTCTGATCAGTTTTTTGTTGGCAATCAACCCAAAAACAGCGATTTGGCGTTTCGCGCTTTATATGCCCTGCCCAGATACCAGCTCATCCCCAAAACTGCCGCCCATGTCGCCCTACAAAAACCGTTTCCCTTCTCACAACCCGCCGTTCTCTATCTTTTAGTCGGCCTTTATTTTACGCTGCTCTTTCTATTAGTATGGCGGTTGAGCAGATCTGGCGTTTGCTAAAAGAACTGAAATGGAGACGCTATGCTCTTTCATTTTCCTTGACAAGAATGCCTTCTCAGAAAAGAGCAATACAATATGAGGTGTGACGACGCTGTCAAAGCTGAAATTAATTGTGCTTTCATAACGCGCCGTGTCATGAAAAAACCTGTGAGTATATTGTACGAACATGCAAACATTGCATAATATGATGCAGCAGCAAGAATATTGGGATATTATTATCCGCCCCAAACGCCATCTGTTTGATATTGACCTGAAAGAATTGTGGGAACACCGCGATTTGCTGATGATGTTCGTGAAGCGTGATATTGTCACGGTCTATAAACAGACAATTTTGGGACCAATCTGGTTCTTTATCCAGCCGATTATGACGACCATCATCTATGTGGTCGTGTTCGGCAATATCGCCAAAATTTCGACCGATGGCATTCCACAGCAACTATTTTATCTTGCCGGGATTTTGATGTGGAATTATTTTGCCGAATGTTTCAGTCAAACTGCCGATACCTTTGTGCAAAATGCCAATTTATTCGGCAAAGTCTATTTCCCGCGTCTGATCGTGCCGCTCTCTAAAGTCGTCTCCGGTTTGATTAAATTCGGCATCCAGTTGTTGCTCTTTTTCAGCGTGTATGCCTATATTCTGGTAAACAATCCGCACGTGCGCCCGACCCGCTGGCTGCTGCTGTTTCCGTATTTTGTGCTGTTAATGGCCGGTATGGGGCTGGCGTTCGGGATCATTTTTACCTCCCTGACCACCAAATACCGGGACCTGAAATTTCTGCTGAGTTTCGGCGTGCAATTGCTGATGTACGCTTCGCCGGTGATTTATCCGGTCAGTACATTGAGCGAACGGGCGCGGAGGATCATGCTGCTGAATCCGATTGCTTACGTGCTGGAGGGTTTCAAATATGCGTTTCTTGGCGCCGGCGTGCATACGGGCAAAGGGTTAGCGTATGTTACGATCTTTACTGTGGTCATGCTGGCCCTCGGCATTGTGATTTTTAACAAAACCGAACAGAATTTTATGGATACGGTATGATGATCCCATGAACGAAACCGTCATCAAAATCGAAAACCTTTCCAAACTCTACCGTTTGGGGCAGATTGGCACTGGTACGCTATCACATGATCTAAACCGCTGGTGGGCCAAAGTGCGCGGTAAAGAAGACCCCTACGCCAAAATCGGACAGGTCAACGATCGCACGAAACAGGCGGCGTCGGATTATGTCTGGGCTTTGAAAGACATCAATCTCGAAGTGAAGCATGGCGAAGTGCTGGGGATTATCGGCCGCAACGGCGCTGGCAAATCCACGCTGTTGAAACTGATTTCGCGCATTACGGCCCCGACCACCGGCGAAATCAAGGCCAAAGGCCGTATCGCCTCACTGCTGGAAGTGGGCACCGGGATGCACCCGGAAATGACTGCGCGCGAAAATATTTATTTAAACGGCGCGATTCTGGGTATGAAACGTCAGGAAATTGCTCGCAAATTCGACGATATTGTGGAGTTTGCGGGCTGCGCCATGTATGTGGATACGCCGGTCAAACGCTATTCCTCCGGGATGCGCGTCCGACTCGGCTTTGCCGTAGCCGCCTTTTTAGAGCCGGATATTCTGATTGTGGATGAAGTCCTGGCGGTCGGCGATGCCGAATTTCAGAAAAAAGCGATTGGGAAAATGAAAGAAGTTTCCACCTCTGAAGGCCGTACTGTGCTGTTTGTCAGCCATAATATGTCAGCCGTGAAAAATCTTTGTAAAAGAATTGTCTTAATTGATGAAGGGCATATTATGTTTGAGAGTGACGATGTCGGCGCAGGAATTAGGCACTATTTACATATTGAACAGGATGGACAACTCTGTTCCGGGGAATGGAGAAACAGACAGGGGATATCAGAGAACCAATATGTTGATTTGCTACGATTTTATGTGACGAATGAAGATGAACATATTTTACGAGATATTCACAGAAATAATACTCCTATTTACCTATGTGCCGAGATTAACATAAAACAGTTACATGAATATTTGTCTTTTGCATATTTTTTGTATGATACGGAAGGGGATTTGGTATACTTGTCGAGCTCGGCTGACAAAACTAAACAAGAATGGCCAAGATTTAGGGAAGGATTCCAAAAAGTTTATACTCAAATTCCAGCACGTTTTCTGAATGGAGGCAGGTACATAGTAGAACTAAAAGCCATCATACAAGGGGAAAGTATTTTGAAGGATATTGAGAAGGCCAAACCGATTATCTCCTTTGAAATACGAGGAGGAATGAGCGATTCCCCGTTTTGGCCTGAAGGAACACATCGAAAAGGGATCCTGGCTCCTATTTTTGACTGGAAGGTCAGATAACCTCCGAATGCCAGGAGCGTAGCAGCGTTATGACTCAAATTTTTAAAATGCTGATAAAAAAAATACAAAAACGGTTTCAAACATTAAAACGTATACTTTATCAAGGAAGGAGTGAAAGAAATAATAAACCGAACCCGAAAGACTATTCATCCCTTTTAGGCAAGGGTTCTGTTGTTCCCTGTCAGATCGAAGCCTATTTTTTAGCCTTGAATCACTATGTAGATGAAGGAGCGTCGGTATTAGATGTAGGCTTCGGTTTAGGGTACGGCCTGAATATTTTAGCCATTAAGGCCAAAGCCGTCAGCGGCGTGGATGTAGATGCAAAAGCATATAAATATTGCCAGGACACTTTAGTGGGCAGGAATCCCCGGTTAGTTTACCTTGATGTCTATGATGGTTATACCCTGCCATTTCCAGATGGCGCATTCAATGTTGTCACGTGTGTTGATGTCATCGAGCATGTCGAAGATTATGATCGTTTTATCAAAGAATTGTTGCGCGTAACCCAAAAAGGGGTCTTTTTCAGTACACCGAATCGTCGACCGGAATATACAAATCCGGACGGAACGCCCAAAAATTACTGGCATCTGCGCGAATGGAGTTTCGATGAGTTCGGTACTATCCTTAGAAAACATGGCGAGATTGAATGGAATATGTTGAATGGACCATTCGAAGGGCCATTTTATCGCTCTCAAACGGTACAATCAGATACATTAACTCTTTCACCATTTCTTTTCAAAATATAACTATTTTCTGATGAAATCTCCGAATTCGCGTTGGCAAGATTGCATGGCAGTCTCATTCTTCAACATCCTCTGCCGCAGAATCGCCGTGTATGATCATTGTAGATTATTGAGGGACGAATATGCATACCAGTATCAGATTTGATTGGAACATCGAGGAATTTGATCTGTTGCTTGACTGTTGTCATCGAGATGACGGAGTTCGCCTGGCATTACAATATCTGCCAAAAGATCAACCTATTCTGGAAGCGGGCTGCGGCACTGGCAGAGTCGTGAAATTCATGCACGATTTAGGATATATAATTGAAGGAATCGAGTTGAATGAGGAAATTGTTCAGCAAGTTAAACAACTCTATCCGGAATTAAGGCTATTCTCTGGTGATATTTTGAACATACCCAGAAATGATCATTCCTATGGAGGGATTATTTCTTTTGGCGTTGTGGAACATTTTCCTGAGGGACTGCAACGTCCTTTGGCAGAACTATATCGTGTTCTTAAGCCTGGCGGAATAGCTATTATCACTGTACCCTCACTGAATCGAGTCAGGCAGATTAAATATGTTCTTGAGAAATATCTCAGTTGTCTTCATCCACGAAAAAATAATATGATCAGAAAACTTTTTGGAAAAAAACAATTGCAACGAAATACTCATGGATTTAAATTTTATGTTTTTCCTCAATTTGGAAAGTTTTTCGAATATCGTTTAACCCCACGAGAATTTGAACGCGAATGCATGAAAGCCCATTTTAACATTCTTCATAGCATTCCTATTTCTCATATAGATGGTCTTTATCATGAATTCGGCACAATGTTTTGTCAGTTTCGAAATTGGAAATTTTATCCAAATCGAGCGGGGAAATTCTTAAATACGGTTTTGACGAGAATAGCTTTTTTTCATAATCATATGCATGCTCTTATACTCACAAAATAGTGTCAACCCATGTTCAAATGGCATTGGCAACTCATAAAACGTTATATCGAGACAACGTCTATATACAGACATCAGCAGAAACAGATTTCATTAAAACCGGCGGTTAAAGTCAAAGGAAACGTTCTTCTTTCATACCTTAGTTCACCATTTCAGATGTCTGAAGAGCAGTTGTTGTCTTATACGCATACGAACTATTGGGAATGTGTGCAAATCGCCAGGACCTTTCTGGATCGCGGGTATGCTGTGGATGTCATTGATCACAAAAATCAACACTTTCGTCCCAATCGCCAGTACGTCTGTTGTATTGATATTCATCGCAACCTTGAACGGCTATCGCCTCTGTTACTTCCAGAATGCATTAAAATTTTACATATTACCGGTGCTCACTGGTTGTTTCAGAATCAGGCCGAATATACAAGGCTTTTGGCGTTACAACAGCGACGTGGTGTCGCTTTAATTCCGCGGCGCATCGCCCCGGCGATTGCAGGCATCGAACATGCTGATTACGCAACAATTCTGGGAAACCGCTTTACCATGGAGACCTTTCGTTACGCTGGCAAGCCGCTATATCGTATTCCGCTTTCCACAACCATCCAATATCCCTGGCCAAAAGAGAAGGATTTTGAGGCCTGCCGTTCTCGTTTTTTGTGGTTAGGAAGTAGAGGCCTGGTGCATAAAGGATTGGATCTGGTCTTAGAAGCGTTTGCTGATATGCCGGAATATCACCTCACGGTTTGCGGTCCGGTTCAGAAAGAACAGGATTTTGAACGCGCCTATTATCGCGAGTTGTATCAGACGCCCAATATTCGGACGGTTGGTTGGGTTGATGTTACCAGTTCCGAATTTCAGCAGATTCTCAAGACCTGTATCGGCCTGGTGTACCCATCCTGTTCGGAAGGCGGTGGCGGGAGTATTGTCACATGTATGCACGCCGGACTCATTCCGCTGATTAGTTACGAATCCAGCGTCGATGTTGGAGAATTCGGCATAATTTTCCAGCATTCTTCAATAGAGCATATTCAGGAATCTGTCCATTTCATTAGCAGCCGGCCGTTATCGGAATTACGGCAGCGTAGCAGGGCTGCCTGGGAATTTGCCAGAACGCATCACACACGTGAACGTTTTGCCGAGGAATATCGAAAGTTTGTCACTGATGTTTTACATATACCATAAATCAAATTGTTATGAATGTTCTGTATGATCATCAAATTTTCGAGAAGCAGCAATTCGGCGGCATCTCGCGCTATTTTTACGAACTCTGGCGTCATGCCGAAATTGTTGGTTTTTCGGCTCAGATCGAAATCCGTTATGGGAAAAATGCCTATCTGCTCGAAACTGATGAGTTTCGAGTGTCAATGCAGCCATTCGACGATCCGTGGCGCGTTTTTTTAGAGCGTACCCATGTTCCAGTGAAGAAACAACTCTTCCGCATTAAACAACACCTTGTTCAAGAGCAACAATGGAAACTGAGGCTCAAGGAAAAAAACCGCCTTGCTGCTCTGGAACGATTGACACACGCTACGTATGACATCTTTCATCCGACCTATTACGATCCGTATTTTCTTGATACACTAAAAGGCAGACCTTTCGTACTGACGGTCTTTGACATGATACATGAATACTTTCCTGAATATTTCAAATTAACCGACCGTGTCAGCGAGAACAAATACCGACTTTGCCAGGCAGCGGCCAGGATTATAGCGATTTCGGAACAAACCAAACGTGATTTGACGACCATTTTTCGAATCAATCCAGATAAAATAGAGGTGGTACATCTTGCCAACTCCTTAGAGCCGGGTTATGACGCGCCCAATGTTGAACTGCCTGAAACCTATGTGCTGTTTACCGGCAGCAGAGCAATCTATAAGAATTTTTATTTTCTGGTCAGATCCATTGCGGTAATATTACACAAAAATAACCTGAAACTCGTGTGTTCCGGGAAAAATTTTTCTGCAGCCGAATACCAGTTTTTTGAATCTTTAGGTGTTCAACATCACATCATGCACGTCGCTGCTGATGACGCGATGCTGGCACATTTGTATCAGCATGCACAGGCCTTTGTGTTTCCGTCGCTGTACGAAGGATTCGGTATCCCCGTGTTGGAAGCGTTTGCCTGTGGTTGTCCGGCTATCCTGAGCAATACGTCGTCTCTGTTGGAAGTCGGCGGCGATGCAGCCGTCTATTTCGAGCCGAAAGACCTGCGTTCGATTCAGGAGACGATTGCAAAAGTTATCTCACATGAAGATGTGCGACGCGATTTGATTGCGCGAGGGTATGAACGGGTGAAGTTGTTTTCGTGGGAAACTACCGCAAGAAAAACGTATGATGTGTATAAAAAAACGCTCAATGAATTATAACAAGGGAAAGAGAATATTATGTCGAATAGGCAAAATATGAATGAGCGTGGACTTTCTGTTGTATTAGGGACATTTAACAGAAAACCGTTTTTAAAGAAGACAATTCAAAGTGTGAGAAAAGAATTTGAGCAATGGAATATCCCCCACGAAATTATTGTTATTGATGGTGGTTCGACTGATGGAACAATCGCCTGGTTAACCAAACAAAAAGATGTGATTTCGATTATTCAATATAATCGCGGGACATGGCAGGGCAAACAGATCGAACAGCGTTCGTGGGGTTATTTTATGAACCTCAGTTTCAAATGTTCCCAGGGAAAATACGTGTGTATGCTCAGCGATGATTGTTTGGTTATTCCTGGTTCATTAAAAAATGGCTATGAAGAATTCGAAAGACGATTAATGCAGGGCAATAGACTGGGGGCGTTAGCGTTTTATTGGCGGAATTGGCCGACAAGAAAAAAGTATTATGTGACTACAGTAAAAGGCCAGGTGTACTTGAATCATGGCATGTATCTTCGAAAAGCTCTGGCAGAAGTACATTATATCAATGAAGATGACTATTACTTTTACTGTGCAGACACTGATTTGACGTTACGACTTTTAAAAGCTGGATATTCGGTTGAAGCGACCGATAAATCGCTCATTGAACACTCTCAACACATCAATGTGAAAGGGCGACAGGAGAATAAAGGCAAGAATAGAGAAAAACTTCGTCACGATGAAGCAGCACTCCAGACAAACTGGGAAGACTTTTTTTCTGACACTGAATATGTGAATTCTGTGGATCGTCATGAAAGCGAAATTGTTCCAGACGATACAATTGCTCGTAAAGGTTTTGGTTATGCTCATTTTATGTATCGGTTACGACAATCTCTTAATTATCGTTTGAGCCGTGTTTATAACGTTCTATTTCATGGTGTGTCCCTATGATTGAAGCGCAAAGTAGTTTTGAAGGCAGACGACATCCTCGTATCCTATTGTTACGTTCATATAGTAAGGCCCCATTTTCCGCAACAATCGCTCGTGCTTTGAGGCATTATCATGAGGTTGAATTTATGCAATATCCTCCCTGGCCCGCTGATCGGCGGGTAAAATTGAATAAGCTTTATCGTGCTGACGAAGCATGGGAAGATTTGCATACCAATCTGATCACCAATCTCGCTGAACTTTCAGGAAAATTGGCGGAGCGATATTTTGATTTTGCCATATTGGTAGATGATGGCGCACAATTATTTCAGTATCAGCAACTGAACTTTTGGGGGAAATGCCGATATTGGCTGGGCTTTTTACGAAGTATTATTCGGCAAACTCGCCATCAAGCCTGGGAATCGCTTCAGTATGATTGTTCACTGCCATATTCGCTTGCGGAACTTCGCCAATATCTGCCTGTTGTGGCTATAGATATAAGCGATGCGGCCTGTTTGATGCCTCAAAATAGACGGATTTTTGAAGAAAGTACCCTCTATTTTAAGCGTGAGTTACCTTATGATCGCTTTTTTCTCTATTATCCTGATCGTCCTGCCCCCTGGAGTGATCGAAGAAAAGAATTGCTACCGAAATTTGAAAAGATCTATGGTATTCCATTAGGAATAGAAGACGGGAAATATGCTCAATTAAAAACCCAGCGCAAACAGCCCCAGGATATTGATGTGTTTTTCGCCGGTGAGATCACGAACACTCTGCGAAAGACAGCAGCAATACACTTACAAGAATTAGCTTCCAATACTTCATGGAATATCGTCATAAAACAATCAGTTCCATTCCGAGAATATTGCGAGCTTATCGCCAGAAGTAAAATTACGATTTCTATCGCAGGTTCACGATGGGAATGTTTCCGCCATTACGAAGCCGTGGCGTTAGGATCAATTCCCTTCATGAACAAGCCCACTATTGATGCGGTTTGGTGGCACTCCATGCCGGAACAGATCTTTTTTGAGAATACCTTTATCAATTTTACATCGAGAATTGAGCAATTGTTGATCAATGAATCGTTGAGAAAGGCGTGTTTCAAGAAACTTGAGCAACAGGTTGAACAATATATGCTCCATTCCAAAATCGTTGGATATATTATTAACACCTCTCTGGAAAAACTACCATGCCGCCCGGATTCCCATTCCACAAACACGTAAAAATAATCTTGACAAGATTCATGACGCATAAATTCAGTACGTTACGATTTGATTGTGCGTATCAATGACGATAACCTGTAAACAGGTTGAAAAATCAATACTCTTAGAGAAATTATGGCTTCTCAAAGTAAATTGAACATTCTTGCAATTATTCCGGCCAGAGGCGGATCGAAATCCATTCCGCGTAAAAATATCCGCCTGCTCGCCGGCCATCCGCTTATTGCGTACAGTATCGCCGCCGGATTAGCCGCTAAATCGGTGACGCGCCTGATTGTTTCGACGGATGATCAAGAAATTGCTGAAATTTCCCGCGGCTATGGCGCAGAAACGCCATTTTTGCGTCCGGCGGAATTTGCACAGGATGACACGCCTGATTTGCCGGTCTTTCACCATGCCCTGTCGTGGTTAGAAGAACAGGAACGCTATCGTCCTGACATCATTGTCCACATACGCCCTCCGGCCCCGTTGCGTCCTCCGCAGTTGATTGATGAAGCGGTTAAACTTTTGTGTCAGACTCCGGAGGCAGACAGTGTGCGCGGCGTCGGCATCGCCCACCACACCCCCTATAAAATGTGGCGCACGAGCGACGATGGATTTCTGACGCCGCTGTTGACAGATACATCCGGCGAGCGATATAATATGCCGCGCCAATCTTTGCCGACCGTCTATTGGCACACCGGACATATTGATGTCATGCGTTACGATACCCTGATGTACAAAAACTCCATGAGCGGCGACCAAATTCTGCCGATTGTCATCGATCCCCTCTATTGTATTGATATTGATACGGAAGATGAGTGGGTATATACCGAATGGCTTATGATGAGTGGAAAAATCCCTATTTTGCAGCCTCGGCGCCAATAAGGCAACATTATGATTATCGAAAGAGATATTAGTCCGTATGTGGTGTTAGCGGAGGAAAGTATTTTTAACGCCCTGCAAAAAATTAACGACAATCATAGTGCTGTGGTGTTTTCCATCACGGATTCAGGTGTCCTGGAAGGCGCTCTATCAAATGGCGATTTTCGACGTTGGTTGTTGACCCAATGCGGTACAATTGATCTGGACCAGCCGCTTTCGAACATTTCCAACAAAAACCTCGTTTTTGCCTGGCAAACGGACGATCCAAAGACGATTCAGCAGCGGTTTCGCGATTGGATTGACTATATTCCTCTTCTTGACCAGCAACGCCGTGTCATAGCGATTGCTCGTAAACGAAAATCTTCCGAAGGTATTCAGGTGGGTTCGTTTACGATTGCGGATGATTCGCCAACCTTTGTGATTGCTGAGATTGGCATCAATCATAACGGCAGCTTGCAGATCGCGAAGCAGCTTATTGAAAAAGCGGTGTTAGCAGGCGCGAATAGCGCCAAGTTTCAAATGCGCAATTTGGCGTCGTTATACCGTAATCAGGGCAATCCCAATGATGCGAATGAGGACCTTGGCGCGCAATATACCCTGGATTTGCTCACCCGATTTCAACTCTCCGTAGAAGAAATGTTTGAAGCGTTCGATTATTGTAAGGCCAAAGGGATTCTCCCGCTATGTACGCCCTGGGATATTGATAGTTTAGAGGTTCTCGAAAAATATGGCATGGAGGCCTATAAAGTGGCCTCTCCGGACTTTACTAACCATGATTTTATTCGACGGTTGGCTCAAACCGGGAAGCCCTTATTTTGTTCAACCGGGATGACCACTGAATCCGAAATTTTGGAAACCGTGGAACTGCTGAATCGCATTGGCGCAAAATATGTGCTGCTTCATTGTAATTCTACCTATCCAACGCCATTTAAAGACGTCAACTTAAACTATTTGACAAAGCTGAAAGAAATCGGTCGCTGTCCGGTAGGATATTCCGGTCATGAACGCGGCATTATGATCCCAATAGCGGCGGTCGCAAAAGGGGCAAAGGTGATTGAAAAACATTTGACGCTTGATAAGGCCATGGAGGGCAATGATCATAAAGTCAGCTTACTGCCCGATGAATTTGCGGAGATGGTGCAGGGAATTCGGCAGATCGAGGAGGCTTTCGGCACGTCAGTTGAACGACAACTTAGCCAGGGTGAACTTATGAATCGGGCGAATTTGGCTAAAAGCCTGATATGCACCATGGAATTAAAGCCTGGAGAGGCCATTACAGAGAAACACATTACGATCAAAAGTCCAGGGAGAGGATTACAACCAAACCGCAAAAATGAATTGATTGGATTACGCGCCAAGCGGCACATCAGGGAGGGAGATTTCTTTTTTCCTAGCGATCTGGTGCAAGAACAGGTGCAACCACGGTTCTACACGTTTTCGCGCCCCTGGGGGGTTCCGGTGCGCTATCACGATTTTAAGACCATCTTAAGCCATACTAATCCGGATTTTTTGGAGTTTCATCTCAGTTATAAAGATTTGGAATTAGAAATCGAACCATTTTTTGAACGCTCCTATGATCTTGACCTGGTCGTTCATAGTCCTGATGTTTTCGCAGGAGATCATCTCTTGAATCTGGCGGCAGCCGATGAGGAGTATCGGCGTCGCTCGATCGCCGAGCTGCAACGTGTGATTAATACAACGCGAACATTGCAGCAATTCTTTACACGAGCATCACGTCCTCGAATTGTCGCCAGCCTTGGTGGATTCACAACTGAGGGCCTACTGCCTCGTTCTGCCAGAGAGGAATTGTATGCCCGTATTCACCAGAGCCTGTCAGAATTAGATGCTGATGGCGTCGAGATTATCGGACAAACTTTACCGCCCTTTCCCTGGTATTTCGGCGGGCAATTATATTTGAATCTCTTTGTAGAAGCAGATGATTCCATCGCTTTTTGCCAACGCTATGGTTACCGGTTGTGTCTTGATATTTCTCACTCGAAGTTGGCTTGTAATCATTATCACCATTCGTTCAAGGAATTTATCGAAAAAGTGGGAGCCTACACATCACATTTGCACATTGCTGACGCCCACGGGTTAGACGGCGAAGGATTACAAATTGGCGATGGCGAAATTGATTTCCCTGCTCTTGCAGAGGATCTGGCACAGTGGGCTCCGAAAGCTTCCTTTATTCCGGAAATTTGGCAAGGACACAAAAACAATGGTGAAGGCTTTTGGATTGCTTTAGAACGTTTAGAAAGATATCTATATCTGTAAGGAGTCGAGTATAGAAACCGGGTTTTTCGAAAAAACCCGGTTTCTTACACGCACGAGTGAAAATTTCATTTACATTGGAGAAATTATGGAGATTGAGAACTGGAGATTGTGGAACCATTATAAAAAATATGGCGATCTGTTATACAAACGAGCTATAGGAGAACTTGAGGAAATGGAGTCATCAAAAGCTCTGTGTCAGATTATTGACCGGCTCTACCAACCCGGTATGCGTGTTGCCGACGTGGGATGCGGGGCGGGCCATTATCTTAGAAGTTTGCGTCAGCGAATAGATGTAAACATTGATTATACCGGGATTGATGCAACCGAATATTATATCGAATTAGCGCGAAAAGCGTTCCCGGAAAAAGTGCAATTCCTGGTAGGTGACATTTTTGAGATTCCCGTTGAAGATGCCATGTACGATCTGGTCCTGAATAATAATGTCATTCTACATCTTCCCCCTCCACCAATAAAAGCGTTTGGAGAGCTTCTTCGCATCTCCAAAAAGTATGTCGTCATTCGAACAACATTCGGCGTCAGAAATTATATCATCAAAGAAGTGTTGACTCGAGAGGAGGGATTTGAAAGCGTTGAACAATCAGAATCTGCTTTAATCCAGCCAGATGGCGATTTGTCTCTCTTCCGCTATTTTAATCTGTACACGGAAACCTATATTCGCGAAGTTATTCAGACTCTTGATCCCACAGTTCAAATTGAAATTATCAAAGATGATATGTGGGCCAGCTTTGATAACCGTGAACTTACTACACAAACCGGAACGCGAATTCTGGACAATATCCAGGTTTCGGGAAATATCGTTTTAGATTGGAGATTTATTGTTTTGACAAAGAAATAAGGCCCTACGTCTTTACATAATTTAAAGGCTCATGCTTGGGAGGAACAGGGACTAAGAAGTCTTGCCATACGAGGATACAATGAATTTATATCTACCAATTGAAACCAAAGTTCGAGAATTTGACGCCAAGTTCTTACTATCCTGTGTTGCTGCGGAAGCGGGTTATACTGTGATCCTGGGGCATAAAAAGCTGCTTGATAAACGTCTGGACCAGATGCCGCCGGGCATATTTCTTGATAAGAGTATGCCTGAGCGGAATATCTCGAGATATTTGCACTACAAAAAACTTGGATTCACGTTAATCGCCCATGATGAAGAAGGAATTGCTCCTCTGAATCTGGATGAATATCAGAGACGCCGACGTTATTCCAATGAGACCCTCGCGCCTTTTGAATATGTCCTGACCTGGGGACAATGGCAGGCGGATTTTATCGCGGCAAAGGCCCCGCTCTATAAGGAAAAATTGAAGGCTACCGGACACCCACGCGTTGACTTGACACGCAGCGAATTTCGAGCATTTTATGCTGAAGAGGTCCAAAAATTGCGAGAACAGTATGGACCAATGATTCTGATTAACACCAATTTTATGTTGGGCAATCATTTCCTCGGAGATGATGGTGTCATGGAACTCCTGGAAAAATCCGGGAAAATTCCTGACGAAGAGCAGCGGCAATATTATCTGGGACTGCAAGAGCACCATAAAATCTTATTCCATGAATTTGCAGCGATGATCGTGAAACTGCAAGAGCGCTTTGCTGATAGCACCATTATTGTTCGTCCTCATCCGTCTGAAAATCATGAGACCTGGAAACATGCGCTGCCATCTACTGACAAGGTGCAGGTGCTCCATGAAGGCAATGTGCTGCCCTGGCTTATGGCGGCCCAGGTTATGATTCATAATAGCTGCACCACAGGAGTAGAGGCCTATCTGCTGGAACGACCGGTGATTGCTTACCTTCCAATACGCAATGAGGCGTTTGAGGGCTATCTGGCAAATCCTCTGTCAGAAATAGCTTTCACCTGTCAGAAGGTGCTTGACACGGTGGAGCGTTATCTTGAAAATGATCTGACTGTACAATCGGATCCTCAAAAGCAGGAATTGGCAAAACATCATATTACTGGTCTGGATGGAGAGCTTGCATCGGATCGAATTGTCAGGCTCTTGAATACCGTGACGCTCACGCCAGGAAACGTAAACCAGACAGCCTATCAACTGTATCATCGTTTCAAAAAAACCGTACGCAGCAACAAAATATTGCGACGCCTGCTATTCGGTACGAGTGTAAATTCCCGCAACAATTTGGCAGAACAGCATAAAAAACAGAAGTTCCCTGGCATTGAACGTGATGAATTATTTGTATCTCTGGCAAAACTGCAAACCCTGTCAGGCAGGTTTGCTAGTATTCAGATTGTCTCACTGGCGCCCAATCTGTTCCAAATCACCCGGGGTGAGCGTTGACAATGCAATATATAGAATTCCTTGGAATTCCCGGTTCCGGAAAAACAACGGTGATGCAGAAGACACTGGTGGCCTTACAGGCCGAAAAGAAACCGGTGTTTTCCACCCCTGACGTCCGTAAGATCGCCATGCGTCACACCTTGCAGCGCCAGTCAGGCTTTTGGTGGCAACTCGCGAAAATCACAGCCCTTGTGGGGGAATCCCGAGTATTGAGTTTGCTCTGGGAGAAAACACGATCGGCCTATATGATTCGTTTTATGCATGCCTATCCCCGACTCAGCCGTCAGGTGATCGAATGTACGGAACACGTTCATCCGCCGGATTGGATTCCTCGTGACGTGGTCTGCGGTGAAAATCTGCTCAAGTGGCTTTTAGGTGGAGTTGCCAGTTGTTATCAGGCTGCATATCAGATCTTAGCCTCTGGCGATATTTTCCTTATGGAAGAGGGGTTTTGTCAGTATGCCTATTACTTATTAGCGTTCTATCAGGGCAGTTTTGATGAACAGCGACTGGAATCGTATCTTGACCTGATTCCGAAACTAGATCTGCTTGTAGCGCTGCTGCCGCCGCCTGAAGAGTGTGAAAAGCGGATGCACTCCCGATCCAAAGGCGTGGCATCTCAGATTTTAACTCCGCTCAGCGTTGAGCAGCGTTTGAACATTTTACGCCATCGCACACGCGTCAATCAAAAAATTACCGCGTATATGGAAAAACATCATGTTCCGGTTGTACGCTTAGAAAATACAGATTATCAGACAACCCATGTCATTCTGGCAAGACATCTGAAAAGTTTCTGCTCTGCTCAGAGTTCAGTTTAGTCACGTTGGATGCTATTATCCTTTATGAAAATCCTTATTGTCAATCAACATCCCAGGGATGTGATCGGAGGCAGCCAGATCCAATGCGACTTGATCGCAACCTATCTTACACGGTCGGGCCACAGAGTTGTGTATCTTGCCGTGAACGGCAAGCAGTCTTCATATAGCACGCCCTACGAGGTTGAACCGATTCGTCTCGGATTTCGCCCGTTGTGCCGGGCGCTTGTGCGTTATCAACCGGATGTTGTCTATTGGCGATTTAATCGCAGAAAATTGCTCCAGGCGGTTTTGGCTTGTAAATGGCGTAAAGTGAAAATCGTCTTTGCGATATCTTCTGAAAGCGATGTCATCAAATGGCCGCAGCGGGTCAAGTTCGATCAGCTTTCATGGCAAGACTTCCTTAGAAAAATGCCGGCTCTGCTGCGCCAACTTTTCACAATGCGCCTCCAGTATGTTGGCTATTATGGCATAGACGGGGTCATCGCCCAATTAGAACAGCAAACCGGCAAATTGCCAATTCGGCATGAAGTGGTTATTTATAATTCGGTAGAGAACACTGTCTGTCCTTTTCAGTGGAACAAACCTTTTGTCGCATGGGTCGGAAATTTCAAAGGGATTAAACATCCTGATCTGTTTGTTGAACTCGCCCGGCAATGCCGGGATCTGGATGTTGATTTTCTGATGGTCGGAGAGATATCGGAAGAATACAGGCAAAAATTCCAACAGATAACTCTTCCTGGAAACTTACACTTGTTGGGACCCAAATCATACTGCGAAGTGAATGGCATGTTACAATACGCTCTGTGTCTTGTGCATACATCCTCGGTTGATGGTTTCTCGAATGTACTGATTCAGTCGTGGATGCAGGCAACCCCGACGATTAGCCTCTGGTATGATCCTGATAAGATGGCAACCCGACATCAGATCGGGATGGTATCAGGTACCTTTGAACGCTTGATTAACGACACCAAAATATTACTTGACGATGAACAACTTCGGCATAGCATGGGGCAGCGCGCCCAACTTTTTGCGCAAGCTCACTTGCGTCCTGAAGAAAACATACGCAACCTTGAACAGTTTTTGAAGGCAATTTGTGAAGAATCGCATGGAACTGATTAGTCACTTATTAACTTCTTCTTATTATGGATTCATATAGCCTTTCTTATCTCAAACAGTTAGAATCGGAATCAATCCATATCATCCGCGAGGTAGTAGCTGAGTGCAAAAACCCGGTCATGCTCTATTCAGTGGGCAAAGATTCGAGTGTGATGATCCGCCTGGCCCAAAAAGCCTTTTACCCGGGGAGATTTCCATTTCCTCTGATGCATGTTGATACCGGCTATAAATTTCCGGAAATGTACGACTTTCGTGATCAATTCTGCAAGCAGATCGGAGCGAAGTTAATTGTAGAACGCAACGAAGAATGGATCGCCAAAGGCGCGCATCCTCTTAATTTGGGCACTGACACTTGTTGTGCGCATCTGAAAACTCAGGGATTATTAATGGCGCTCAAAAAACATGGGTTTGATGCGGCGTTTGGCGGCGCACGACGGGAAGAGGAAAAATCCCGCGCTAAAGAGCGAGTCTGTTCGATTCGCGATGAATTTGGCCAATGGGACCCGAAAAATCAACGACCAGAACTCTGGGATTTGTATAATACCCGTCTGAATGAAGGACAATCCATTCGCATATTTCCTTTGAGTAATTGGACTGAAATTGACATTTGGAGTTACATTAAACTTGAGAAGATTCCTGTTGTACCATTGTATTTTGCGCAGCAGCGCGAGGTAATCGAACGCCAGGGCATACTGATTCTGGCTTCTTCATACTCGATAGTCGCCAATAATCCCAAAGCCATGATTGCGCCGAAGGATATTGAAGTCGCCTCCTGTCGTTTTCGTAGTCTGGGCTGCATGCCCTGCACCGGGGCCGTGCGTTCAACCGCGACAACCGTTGATGAAATCATTGAAGAATTACGTCATGTCAAGAAATCGGAACGCGAAAACCGGCTCATCGATCTCGGCAGCGACGCGGCCATGGAACAGAAGAAGAAAGAAGGGTATTTTTAAGGGACTAAAAGGAGCTAACGGGACTAAAGGGACAAGTGAGCTAACGCTTGAAGATCTTTCAACTTTAGTCCCTTTAGTCCCGTTAGTCCCTTCTTCATGATGGAACAGAAAGAGAAAACACTGCTGCGCTTTGTAACGACGGGGAGCGTTGATGACGGGAAATCCACGTTAATTGGGCGGCTGTTGTATGAAACCAAGACGATTTATGAAGATCAGCTTGCCGCCGTCGAAAAAACCTCAAAGAAAAAAGGCTATGAAGAAGTTGATCTCGCGCTCCTGCTCGATGGATTGTCGGCCGAACGGGAACAAGGAATTACCATAGATGTGGCCTATCGCTACTTTGAAACGTCCAAACGCAAGTTTATCATTGCCGATACGCCCGGACATGAGCAATATACGCGCAACATGGTCACAGGCGCCTCCACAGCGGATTTGGCGATCATTTTAATTGATGCGCGTAATGGCGTGCTGACCCAATCCAAACGGCATGGATTGCTTGTGTCCTTGCTGCAAGTGCCTCATCTGGTCGTGGCAGTCAACAAGATGGATCTGGTGGATTATTCCCAGGCCGTCTATGATGAGATCGTGGCAACTTATCAGAGTTTTTCTGAAAAACTGGATATTCACGACCTCACCTTTATCCCGGTTTCGGCCTTGAAAGGGGATAACATCATTACCAGAAGTTCCAATATGCCCTGGTATGACGGTATGCCATTGTTGCACTACCTGGAACATGTCCATGTAACCCAGGATCGGAATCTGGTAGATACCCGTTTCCCGGTGCAGTATGTGATTCGTCCGCACCAGGATTTTCGCGGGTTTGCCGGTCGAATGGTCTCAGGCATCTTACGCCCCGGCGAAGAAATTGTGGTGTTGCCTTCCGGGAAAAGTTCAACCATCCGCTCCATCGAGACCTATGACGGGACGCTTCAGGAAGCCTTTCCGCCTCAATCGGTGGTAGCGACGCTCAATGATGAAATTGATGTCAGTCGCGGCGATATGATCGTGCGTACCAATAACTTACCCCAGATCAGTAATCATTTTGGCGCAATTTTGTGCTGGATGGATGACCGGAATTCCTTGTCGCAAAGTACATCCTATTACCTCAAACATACCACGCGCACCGTCAAAGCTTTTGTGAGCCGTCTGATTTACAAAATTGATGTCAACACCCTGCACCGTGAACAGACGAACACTCTGAATCTGAATGAAATCGGCCGAGTTGAAATTAAAACCTCACTGCCGATTTTTTTCGATTCCTATAAAACCAATCGTCAAACTGGCAGTTTTATCCTGATTGATCCGGTAACGCAGAATACAGTGGCATCTGGCATGATTCGAGATGTGGTCCGTACCCTTGAAGAGGTGACAGAAGCGCAAAAAGAGGAACAACAGCGGCAAAAATCAACGCATGTTGTCTGGAAAGATTTAAACATTCCACGCCTGGAACGGGAGCGACGTCATGGGCATAAATCCGCCGTCCTCTGGTTTACGGGTTTATCGGGTTCCGGTAAAACGACCATTGCCCGACGATTGGAAAAATTGCTTTTCGAGCGCGGCTGCCAGACCATGCTGCTCGACGGGGATCATCTGCGGCACGGCTTATGCGGCGATCTTGGGTTTTCTGATGAGGATCGCAGTGAAAATATCCGCCGCGCCGGCGAAGTGGCGCGACTCTTTTTTGAAAGCGGCCATATTGTGCTCTGCACCTTTATTTCCCCCTTTAAAAAGGATCGAGAGGCTGTTCGTGCGCTTCTGCCCGCGGGTCAGTTTTTTGAAATTGCGGTGGAATGCGATCTTGAGGTGTGCAAACGCCGCGACCCCCATGGCCTCTATCAAAAAGCGATTAAAGGAGAAATTGCTGAATTTACAGGGATTTCTTCGCCTTACGAAGCCCCTGAACACCCAGAGCTTCGCGTTGAAACGGATTTGCAAAGCGTGGATGATATTTTGGAACAGCTTCTGACCGTTTTACACCAACAGACCATATTTCTTTCATAAGACGAAAAACCGAGTTTTTTCAAAAAATTCGGTTTTTTAACTTGATGACAATGTTTCGACCTCTTGCACCAGTTGTTGTAAAAACGTTTTAAAGCGGCGCAAATCCTCTTGCAGCAACGGCCAGGCTTGTGTATATTTTTTTTCAATCAGAACTAAACGATCTCAGTCGCAATCAAAGTCAAAATAATACCGCTTGAAATGTCGAAAACGTAAGATTTCAGATAAAACATTGTAGGTGGCGTCAGAAATCACAGCTATTCTGACGCCTTCGATGTCAAGCGTCATTTTGTGCAATAAGCTTTTATGCCAGGTCTCTGATTGAATCGAATTTTCAAAGGTTTGCGCTATGCGGACAAATAACGTTTCGATACTGGTATAAAAATCGCCAAATATTTGAGAATACACCATTGCGGCCGCGGTACTCTGACCAAGTTTCGGAAAATCGGTAGTGGTATCCTGTACATGATGCACGTTCCCTGAGCGAAGTCGAAGGGAACGCCTGCGTGCTCGTCTCGACTCCGCTCGACGACCGGTCATCATGTACAAGGTAGCCACTACCGGAAAATCTTTGTGCGTAAATTCCTGAAAAAATTGGACATTCCTGTCTAAAATTACGAGGGTCTTCTCAAGTTCAGCGATCAGTTCACGAAGAGCCATCGGTTCTTTCATATACGAGCCTGCCTTTGCGGCGAATACTTGTCTGGTGTAACGGATCAACATGTTCTAATTCCACCAGATCAAGCGGAAAATCGGTTAACGCCTCAGCGTCGCCATACAGCGCAAAAAATTGTTCTGGCGATGCAAGCCCCTCCACCGCGAGATCAATATCGGAAATTTCAGAGAATTTTTGTCGATGCAACAAGGATCCCCATTGATACAAACGTACAGGGTGGTATTTTTCAATAATCAGTGCGATAATTGCCCGACAATCTTGCCACGCCCGTTCAAAGCGATCATCAAGACGTGCCTGTCGCGCAGCGGCTCGTTGCCTGAATCGCTCTGCTGCCTGGCGAATATCAATGTGAGAGTCTGCGGTTATCATTTTCTCCTCTGAAAATGTAGCGCGAAACTCCAGTTTCGCGCACCAGGGCTACGGCCGCGAAACTGGAGTTTCGCGCTACATCTCATTTTCATGATGACGGGTAAACGACTATGTTTATGATAACTCCCCTGTCAATGAAATTTGCATTTATGCACGTATGCTCATCGTTTCCGCTTTAACACACTTCGGCTCAGAAGCTAAGAAGGGTTATTGTGATTCTTCATACGATAGGTTTCACGTTGATGATACTTCGTGAAACTTCTTGTCTGTCAAGAAAAAAGCGTGGCTACAGTATTACTATCAAAAAATACACTCCTGCCAGACTTTTCATTGACAAACTCATTAGGTGAATGCAGGATATGGACCAGGGTTTTTTGAGTTTTTACGTATGCAATGATTTTTCTGAAAAATGAGAGACCATGAAAATTCTTTTGGTTGTGCCGGGAAAACCGGGATTTAGTACGGAAGGTTTGCAATCCCTTGGAATTGGCATGATTGCGGTGGTATTGAATCAGGCCGGGCATGAGGTTAAGGTCCGCGATCTGACGGTTCAGCCTCTTCAAAGCGAAGAATTCGGAAGGCTGGTACAGCAATTCGACCCGGAGTTTGTGGGCTTCACGGTCGTCACGCCCACCGCGAATCGCGTGTATCATTCCCTGGTTCCGGAAGTCTATCAGCATTCGAATGCTCGCATTGTAGTCGGCGGCCCTCATCCGACTGCCCTGCCTGATGAGGCGTTACAGCATGTTGATTATGTTGTCAGAGGCGAAGGGGAAGAGACCATCCTTGAACTATGCACCGGAAAAAATCCGCAAAGTATGATTCCAGGACTTTCATACAAAGAAGATGGTCGGCCAGTGCACAATCCTACCCGCCCGTTGATCAAAGATTTAGATACGCTCCCCTTTCCTGCGCGGCATCTATTTCCGCCGTTGACAGCCTATCAAGGGCTGCCGTCGTTTGGCAAAAAGGTCATCGGCAATCTTGCCAGTTCGCGTGGGTGCGTTGCCGATTGCGCGTTCTGCGACCGGGCGATTTTCGGCAGAGTGTTCCGCGCGCGTTCGGCGGAAAATGTCGTGGCTGAATGGGAACTGCTGGTAAAAGAACATCAGGCGCAGGTAGTCACGATCAGCGATGATAATTTTACCACTTCGCCGGGGCGTATAGAAAAAATTTGTACTCTATTACAGCAAAAAGGGCTGCACACGATCCCCTGGACCTGCTCGAACGGCATTCGCGTGGAAACCGCTTCGTATGATTTGCTTGCCTTGATGAAACGCGCCGGATGCTGCAGCGTCGCCTTTGGCATTGAATCCGGCAGTCAGAAAGTGCTCGATGCCATGCACAAAAATATCACGCTGGAACAGATTCGCCGGGCCGTAAAAAATGCGAGACAGGCCGGGATTGCCACCCTGACCGGATTTTTTATGTTAGGCACTCCCTGGGATACCGCCGAGACAATGGCGCAAACGACTCGTTTTGCCACAGAACTTCCCCTAGATTACGCCCAATTTGCGATTGCCACGCCGTATCCGGGAACGAGAATGTTTGCAGAAGTCAAAGATTTTTTATGCGATGTGGCGTATGACGACTATGGCGCGCATGAAGGCGTTGTGTATTTTACGACTCCACACCTTGGCCCTGATGCTGTGAAAGCCGCGTTTCATAAGGCTTATCGCAGTTTTTATTTACGACCGGCTCTGATGCTGCGGCATGTTCAGCGCGTTATCAGACACCCTTCCACCATTCTAACCTATCTGCATGGCGTCAAACGCTTTCTGGCATGAGTGCGATTTGTCAAGATTTGCCTGACGGATTCGTAGTTCCACCTTCAGACTGAAGGACGCGCTAAAGCGCGAACTACGAACCCATCAACTCTAACTTGACAGACCCTTATCGCGCATAGCGCAGAATCGCCTCCAATTGGTCTTGCGCTGGATGATCGGGCTGAATATGCAACACCTGCTGAAAGTAGGCAAAGGCGGTTGAGAGCAGCCCTTGCTCGTAGTAAAATTCTCCCAGTCCAAGCAGGGCTGAGAGGTATTGAGGATCATACTGCAAAGCCTTTGTGAATGAGGCGACTTCTTGATCGCGCCAGGCAGGATCATGCGTGAGGCGGTATTTTTCGCGTGCGGCCAGTCCAAGCAGCGTATAGCCCTCGGCTGAACGCGGAGATTTTTGTAATCCTTGTTGGTATGCCTGGATACCGGCGTCAAGTTGTCCCTGGAGGATCAAGCGGGTTCCCTCAATAAACACCGAAGTCGGGGTAGAGGGCAGTGTTGGTTTCTTTGGCGGCGCGGCAGGTTTGGCAGAGGGGGCAGGTTTTCTTGCCGCAGCCTGGGCTTGTTGCTGCAGCCGTTCTTGCGCTTCCTGCGCTTCCACCTTGTTTTTCACACTGCCGAGAAGTTTTTGCGCTGGCTCGTAAGATGAATCGTATTTGAGCGCTTCTTCTAACTGCTGGAGCGCCTTTTGTTCATGCCCTTGTTCATGGTAAATCATAGCCAGGTTCGTGCGAGCTTTCACATATCCGGGATTGGTTTCAATCGCCATCAGATAGTTTTCAATGGCTTGCTGATACTGTTTTTGACGATGATAGACCACCGCGAGCGCATTATACGCATCGGCATAACCTGGATCGGCCTGGATGGCTTGTTCCAATTCCAGAATCGCTTCCTGATAGTTCTCCTGTTTGCCATAAAATACGCCCTGATAATAATGCTCGCGGGCGATACCATGTGCCTTTTGCCCCATTTCCTGAGCCATCAGAGCGATAGGGCTGCTTGCAATACCCAACATCAAAAGACTCGAGCACACGAGAAGACTTGTTTGTTTTTTCATCATCTTTCAATCCCTTCCCCTATTCATTGCTATCACATTTTGAATACAATAGTGTTTTTTTCAGAAGTCTGTCAAGTATTTCTTTTGTTGTGCTGTTGACCGGAGTGCGAAAGCTCTGCTTTCGCTGTCAAAGCAGAGCTTTGACACTCCGAATTTCATGGATACAGGGGGAGAACAAGCGTAAATGTAACTCCTTCTCCTGGCTGACTTTGGCAGTGAATGACACCTTTCAATTTTTGCGTCACCAAATTATAAACAATGTACATTCCCAAACCGCTTCCTCCTTCGGAACGTCTAGTGGTGAAAAAGGGATCAAAAATTTTGGCAAGATGTTCCGGGGGTATTCCTCGTCCATTGTCTTGATAGGTAAAAATGAGAGCATCGTTTTTGAGGAGAATATGAACGCGAATTTCCCCTTGCTCTTGTTTTTCAAATGCATGAATCAGAGAGTTCATCACCAGATTCGTGATAATTTGAGAGAAGGCCCCCGGAAATGTCGTTATTTCAATGGTTTCAGAACACTCAATGAGAATTGTATGTTGGGTTTTCTTTAATGTCGGCTGTAAACTCAGAAAAATATCGTCAATATAGGTTTTCAGGTTGATGCGCCTTTTTTCTTCAAGGGATTGATCAACTGCCACTTGCTTGAAACTCTGGATCAGTTTGGCGGCACGTTGGAGGTTCGAGAGTACGATGTCTGAAGATTCTTGAGCCGTTTTGAGATAACCTGCCAACTCAGATCGTGTTAATACAGATCTCTGAAAGTGTGTCACAATTTCTTGTGTACGCATGTCAAGATAGGATGCAGCGGTTACCCCTACGCCAACCGGCGTATTAATCTCATGCGCGACTCCGGCCACCAAACCGCCGAGTGCTGCCATTTTTTCGGCCTGAATGAGTTGAGCCTGGGTTTGAGTCAGGCGTTCAAGAGACTGGCAAAGGGCTGCATTGGCCTGTTCCAACTCCTGGGTTCGTTCGACGACCCGGCGTTCGAGTTCTTCATTGAGGTGATAAATTTGCTCTTCGACCTTTTTACGTTCGGTAATATCACGAATAATTGCCATGATAAAATATGTTCTCGACAATTCTACACGATTTAGGTTGATTTCCGCACTAAAGAGCGTTCCATTGGCTCGGCAGTGTAACCACTCAAAAAATTGCGGCTGTCCCTCAAGCGCCCGTTCAATTTTTTGCAGGGCTTTTTCTTTGGAATCGCTTCCATCAGGCTGAGTTGGCGGAGAAAATTCATAAGGGGTGCTTCCAAAAATTTCTTCAGGGGAACAGCCGAACATTTCCAAGGTTCGGGCGTTACAATCCACCACTCGATCATTAGCCATCAACCAGATAACATCATTTGCCGATTCAAACAATGTGCGATAACGAGTCTCAGAGGCTGCTAATTCAGCCGTCCGGCGTTCAACCTGTTGTTGAAGTTCCTGCGCATTTTTCTTTACTCCCTGGTGCCGGGTACGAAACACGACGAGACTGATCAACACATACACCGCCGCCAGAAACCCTCCTGAGATAATCCATTGCAAACGGAGATCCGACAGAGTTTGATCAATCTCAATATCCGGTGCGGAAAGGCAAATCACGAGCTTTTGATACCCCAGGTCGAGGCTGTGCCAGGCAATTAATTTGCGCGAAATAGGACCGCCGCGTTTTATGGTAAAGGTATATTCATCCATCCCGAAAGGCTCTTGCACTAATCGCCGGTCAACACGCATGACTTCAGGGTAATTCGCATGTAATCCATCAAACACATTTCTTCCGATAATAAAGGTTTCATGATCATACACAACATTCCCGTGTCCATCAAGCACATAACCCGCACCATATTCTCTCGATCTCATTGTGGCGACGTAACGCTGGATGATCGGCTGTAAATCCATGACCGCTGCCAGAATCCCTGTAAAATGTCCGTTCGTTTGCACAGGAAAAAGAAAGCCGATCATCTGATGCTCGGGTGTAATCAAAAAGGGCGGCACAATATATTTATTTTGGAGATGACTCAATTTATCCCGATAAGCCTCGACCCATTTGCTCGCGATTTCATAGGCTGCTGTTCCCTGGAGTGTGGAATCTGAATCAACATGGACAAGATGAGAAGAGGCATCATAATAGAGATAACCCAGAGCATTGGGATACACACTCTGGGCAAACTGAAACAAATTTTGTAACGACGTGAAATCTTTCTTGCTCTGCACAAATTCAGGCAGATCATAACTTGCCATCATGCGGGTTCCATCAAAAAAGCCCTGGATGTGATCTTCAATGGCTTGTTTAGCCAGTAAAGTCTGAAGGACTTGCTGCTCATTAAACATCTGTTCATGTCGTTTGGCCGCCTGATGATTCAAGATCACGGCGATTCCAATAAATCCTCCCGCTGTTATTCCCATCAGCAGGAGCAAGATAGCGATCAGAAAAGTTTTCTGTTTGTCCCCTGACATTGCCCGCTGTTCTCCCATGTAAATGAAACTTTCATCCGTGCGTGTCAGAAACCGGATGTTTGACACACCCGGTTTCTCTGCCGGATTCTTCCTGACTTAAACTTTCAATAAATTCTGTCTTCGAAACATGCAGCAGGAATATCTTTTTTTCAAGGAAAATCGTGCATCAGGAGTACAAAACATCACAAAGGTAGGAAAACCGGGTTTCTTGAAGAAACCCGGTTTTTTGTTCAGATTTACGTCTATCTTTTCGATGAAGGCAAATTATTCAACAGTTTCCAGAACAATTTCTTGTACCTGACCAAAGTCATTCAAGGCATTCTGGATGTCTTCGCGGTTTCCTACCGCTAGGATGACCATCTGGTCGGGGTGTAAGTAGGTATTCGCTACCCTGAGCACATCCTCTTTAGTTACCTTCATGACATGGTCTCGAAAGGTCTCAAGATAATCGCTCGGATAGCCGACATATTCATAAAACATCTTGCGCCGAATCACATCATCTACGGTCGCAAATCGAAACACAAAGGAATTCAGATATTGATTTTTCGCTGCGTCGAGTTCTTCATCACGGACTTCCTGTTGCGTTAATCTGTTGACTTCCTGTAAAATCACAGAAATGGTTTCACGAACAGCATCGTTACGCGTGCTGCAATAAATCAGAAACGCGCCGTACTCTCTGATACCGGCGCCCAGGGACGATCCGATTGAATAAGTTAGCCCTTTTTCTGTCCGAACAGTTTGAAATAAGCGACTGGAAAATCCGCCGGCCCCTAAAATAAGATCAAGCACCCGGAGCGCGGGATAGTCAGGATTATCGGCTTTGATCCCGAGATGCCCCAGAGCCAAATTGGTTTGTTCCACTTCTTTGTGAACCAGATACACTTCACGCGCTATGGCATAGTTCACTGTTTCAACTTCAGGGAAGGTGACTTCCTGGGGTTGCCAATCCTGAAAAACGCTCGTAAGTGTGTGCAGCATCTCTTCTGACTCGAAATCGCCGGTGACCGCCAGCATGATGTTATTCGGTTGAAAATATCGCTGGTGAAACGCGACAAGATCCTCGCGGGTGATATTCATGATCGTCTCGATCTGAGGAATACGCGCCAGGGGATGCATTTTCCCATATAACACCCGCATGAACTCCCGGCTTCTAATCTCTGGCGGCGAATCGTTCCGACGCCGAATCATTTCCTGCATCTGGTTTTTGGCAAGCTCAACTTTTGCTTGTTCAAAGACCGGGTACCGTAAAATATCAACAAACACCTCCAAACTGGTGGCAAAATTTTTCTTAAGGGTCCAGAGTTCCACAGAGCCGTTTTCTTCGGCGATATCCGCTTCGACTGAGGCGGCCAAAAATTCTAGCGTCTCATTGATTTCGTCAGGGCTGCGCGTAGTCGTTCCTCCGGTGCGTATGACTTCCGATGTGATTACTCCCAATCCGATTTTGTCTGCTGGTTCGTAAATCTGGCCGGTTTTGATCAGGGCATAGATCGAAATTACCGGCAGTTCATGATCCTGAACAAAAAAAAGTTTCAAGCCATTCTCAAGCGTATGCCGTTCGATGTGTGGCGAACTAAACTCTAACGGCGGGAATGTCAGATCTTGATATGTCTGTTGCGCAAACGAGGAACTGACCAGCACGATCAACACACCGATATTCATCCATAGACAGAACGATTTTTTTAGCATAACATTTCTCCATTGAAACTACATGGATTTTCTATAGGAAGGATTTCTGACGGCGAATTGGTCGGCGTGGCACCGAACCATGCCTCTGAGAATCCTTCCTACACGAAATCCTTGCAGTTTCATGACGTCGGGTGAGCACCCGTTCATGTTAATTCCTATATCAATCCAGGGTTCGATCAAGGTTCAACTAACATCCGGCATCCAGCATCCATCTCATTCAACATTCTTGTTCACCAGCCAGGCGACAGTTCGGTTCTGTTTGGTAAAATAGGTTCGGGCCACGCGCATAATATCTTCAGCCGTAATCTGTTTAATCTGTTCGACCTGTTTCTCAATACTTCGCCAATCGCCGTACACACTTTGAGCAAAAGTCAGTTGAGCCGCCAATCCGCTATTTGACGATAATGAGTTGATAAATCCGGCTTCGACGTTATTGATGACTTTTTGTAATTCCTGCTCATCAACCGATTCTGTCTTTAATTTTTCGAGTTCAGCGAAAAGAGCAGCTTCAAGTTCTTCGATCGTGTGCGGCGCTAAGGGCACTCCAATCACCATAAAAAGTGTGGGGTATTTCTTGCCGGGAAAGGCAACGATGGTTTGAACGTGAATAGCGATTTGCTGCTCTTCTACCAGATGTTTGTAGAGTTGGGACGTGCGGCCTGAACTTAACAAAAATGAAATGACATCAAACACCAGATCGTCTTCATGGTTCACACTGGGGCGATGGTAGCCAATCACCAGGTAGGGATTCGCATCCCATTCCACTTGCACGCGTCGTTCTCCTGGCTGCTGCGGCTCAACCGTGCGAATTCTCGGATCTGAGGATCGCGCTGGGAGCACGCCAAAATATTTTTCTGCCATCCGAATCACATTATCTGGATCAATATCTCCGACAATCGCGATCACCATATTCTGGGGCGCGTAGTAAGCTTCAAAAAACTCCATCAATTGATGGATTGTGAGGTTCTCAATATCCGAAGCCCAACCAATACCGGGGAATCCATAGGGATGGGCGATAAACGCTGTGGCTAAAAATTGTTCAATTAAGGTGCCGACAGGCGCAGCATCCGTGCGCATACGGCGTTCCTCCAAAATCACTTCCCGTTCCTTATAGAACTCACGCGGCACTGTATGCGCCAACCGATCGGCTTCCAACATCATCCAGAGTTCCAGACGATTGGCAGGCAAACTCACAAAGTATTGGGTTTCATCCCGTGAAGTTGAAGCATTCAAGCCGACCGCGCCGTTTTCTTCCATAATCTTGCTATACGCTTCAGACACCACATATTGCGCGGCATTCTGCTGGGTTTGCTCAAATTCGCGTTGCAATTGCTCAAGTTTCTGCTGGTCGGCTTTGTCGCCTTTTTGTCGTTCTTGATCAATCTGCTGCCAGAGTTCATCTAGCTTATCGAGCAACTGTTTTTCCGCCTCATAATTCGTTGTGCCGATAGTTGGCGTGCCTTTAAACGCGATATGTTCGGTTATATGGGCAATGCCGGTTTCGCCCAGGCGATCGTTGGCCGAGCCTACATTCACGTAAATATGGCAGGCCACGATCGGAGCCTGATGGCGTTCATAGAGCAAAAAAGTTAACCCATTCTCCAACCTGTGCTCAATCACTTTCCCTTCTAATGATTGGGCTGAAACCCCTGACACACAGATAACGGTTAATAATAAACCGGTTATCACCAGCCAACCTGATTTTCGCATAACCTGTTCCTCCTTATCAAGATTCTCTTAAAGTTCCTATTCGTCTTCATCGCATTTCCATGCAATATTTATATATGTTATGGACATCTTCCGAGCTGTCAAGAAAAACCCGGGCAATCTCTGAGTGAGATCGAAAAATATGTTCTTATGAAACCTCTCCTTTTCTATTGACAGACTCGGCAATTTTTCTTATTGTAATTTACCAGGGTTTTTCGCTGTAGGTGATACGGTATTGTGGGAAAAATGAGACTCTCCCCCTCATCCAGTATTCGCCGTAGGCGATCCACAGCACAACCGCTACGCGGGAAGGAGATAGCTACAATACTCTATCGTCTATGGCGAAAAACCCTGGTACATCGTTACGAAAAATGTGAGGTAGTGAAGGTATTTAATGTTTAGAGGGGTAAAAGATGCTGTATATAAAACATTTGACCGTTTTTTGTGTCTGCGTGGGTTTTTTTCTGATTCCTTTCAATTTTGCTCATGCCAGTGACGCTGACATGCTGGATTTTTTGCCTGAAGATGAAGAAATTTCCGGCTGGCTGCGCGACGGAGACCCGATGCTGGCGACGGATCTGGATGCATTAACCATGCTCATTAATGGAGCAGCGCCATTTTATCTTGAGCGAGGCGTTGTTGAAGTCCTCTTTCAAGATTATGTCAATGATAGTGATGTTTTTCTGACTCTGGAAATTTATCGAACACAATCTAAAGAACAGGCCAGGAGCGTGTATACTAATATCTATGCCGAGAATCCTGAAGCGGTTGAAAACCTCGGACATGAAGCGCGTCTCATGAGCGGCTTGATTGGTGCTTACCTGCTTGAATTTTGGCAAAAAACATTTTTCATCCGCTTGACAATCACTGAAAAGTCAGAATACTCAAGGGAGGCTGTTGTGAACTTTGCGAACCATGTTTCCAACCAAATTTCACAACATGAATAACTCACATTACGCACTCATATAAAAAAGTCAGATATTATACATTGTTTTTAACTGTGTTA
>DF820466.1:695036-696234 GCA_000739535.1 Candidatus Vecturithrix granuli
CTCACATTACGCACTCATATAAAAAAGTCAGATATTATACATTGTTTTTAACTGTGTTAGCTCTTTGAAACAGGCCTGAAGTGCCTTGAGATACAGTTTATGTTTGATCGCAAAACGATTCACCTTGGTACAGAGTTTCAGTCGTTCCAATTTGACGAATGCACACAGGCTCGCGAAAATATGATTCTTCTGCGTCCTGACGGTTTTTGTGGGCGACTTTTCGAGTGAAGCGTGTTGTTTCACCGATTGATGAAACTCCTCGACTTTCCATCGTTTGTGATAAATTGTCGTGAGTTCCTGGTACGTGAGGGCGGTATCACTGGACACCAGATACAGTACCCCAAGACTCCCATCTTTGTTTGTAAAGACTTGTTTGGCCAAACAGACTGGGCTGTCAAGGCCCTTGAGATAGACCAAACGACTGGTATTGGGGGCGAGCTCAAGCGCCGAGACCTGCACAAACTTCCCAGCGGTCTTCTCCTGCAAGGAGACCGCGACCGTACGATTCGCTTTCATCGCACACACAAACTCTTTGTGAAGCGTCTGCCGGATGAACGTCATATTCTCTTTGGACGAGAACCAACTATCAAACACAATATACCGAAAGCGTATCCGGTTTTGGAACGTCAAGATGCGCAAACGTTCACGCACCATCTCGTTTTTGCTCCGAAGACTTTTGCGGCGTTTCTTGTGGGTGTTCGGATCCTCGACGGACGCTGCTTTCGCGACCACTTCCCAGGCCAACGGGATCGTCATCTCTTGCCCTTTGCGAAAGTCTCGATAATAGACAAAATTGAGCAGATTGATGCCTTTCACATTCCGACTCTGGGTGTGATCATAATGCCAACAGACGATCTCATTTTCATCGGTCGAGGGTTTCTCTTCGATGGTATCGTCCACAATCACGATGCCATCATCGGTTTCGATTTGTCTCACGACCGATTTGATCTGTTGCCAATACGTTTTGGGGGTATAGTCTTCTTTCGAGAGAAACCGGGTGATTTGATCATGACTATAGGCCTGGTCAACAAGCTCGGCTAACCCTGTTGCCGTCGTCAATGAAAAAGATGACAACAGATAGTCCGTGTAGAGATCCAATAATTCTTGGTGGATCATGGTCATTTCCTCCTTTCAGAGGATCTGAACATGATCACAAGATATTTGTCAAAGAACTTTTTTATCTACTGCGTAAAGTGAG
>DF820466.1:696320-811730 GCA_000739535.1 Candidatus Vecturithrix granuli
CAGAGGATCTGAACATGATCACAAGATATTTGTCAAAGAACTTTTTTATCTACTGCGTAAAGTGAGTGAATAATAACCTCGTTAATTATGAATAATTTCATTCGAATGCTCTCGCAAAGCCCGCAAAGCTCGCAAAGAATTCATCTTCATGGGCTTTGCGAGAAACTGAAAAGAAATTTTTTATAATCACTCAGGAGGAACATCATGGTATTCACTCCAATTTCACGTCGAGAATTTCTTGCAGCAATCGCCAAAGTCGGAATCACAATGGGGTTTACCTCCCAGATTCCGTTTGGGGTTCTGGCCGCAGAAGCCCCTATAGATCTCGCCATCGCCAAAGGAGAACCTGCACAAGCGGTCAAATTGGCCATTGATGTTTTAGGCGGCATACAACGTTTTGTTAAAGCGGGACAGGTGGTGGTACTGAAACCAAACATGTCCTTTCCGAATCCTCCGGAATGGGGATCAACCACGCACCCGGAAGTGGTAAAAACCGTCGCCCAACTCTGCCTTGATGCCGGGGCAAAACGCGTGATGGTGATTGATTATCCGCTGCGCCGCCCGGAAGTGGTCATGCGGCGCTGCGGCATTCCAGAAGCTTGCCAGGGAATGCCAAACGTCCATGTGCTGGCGTTAAGCGAACAAAAATTCTATCAGCCTGTCGAAGTGCCTCAGGGCAAAGCCCTTGAAGAAGTGAAAATCGCCAGAGATGTATTGCAAGCCGATGTACTTATCAACATGCCGGTCGCCAAATCGCATGGGGATACCGGCGTCAGTTTGGGCATGAAAAATCTGATGGGTTTAATCTGGGATCGCGGATTTCTCCACCAATTCATTGATTTAAATCAGGGGATTGCGGATTTAGGCACAGTCTTGAAGCCAGATTTGATCATTATGGATGCCACGCGGCCGATGACGACTGCCGGACCAGGAGGACCAGGGAAAATTGTGCAACTCGATACCATCATCGCCGGTACCGATCCCGTAGCCGTGGATTCTTATACTGTAACGATTACCGAATGGTACGGGCATAAGTTTTCCGGCGAAAATGTGAAATATATTCAAAATGCTGCGGCCATGGGCCTCGGTGAAATTGATGTCAGCAAATTGAATATTCAACATCTGTAAAAACCATAAGAACCAGGTTTCTTCAAGAAACCTGGTTTTTTTAATATTTAAATATACCATGAAACGACGTCTGATTCAACTTGTCAGTTTTTTGCTCTTTTTACTGTTGTTTTTTCTGGCGGCTTATCCGCTCCAGCAGGCGGTTCCAGTTGATTTATTTTTACGCCTTAATCCGCTGCTGGCCGTCACGGTTATGCTGGCCTCACGCGCTATTATCGCTGGGATGCTCTGGTCCGGGCTGCTGCTTGTCTCGGCTTTGATTGCCGGACGGGTATTTTGCGGCTATATCTGTCCGTTAGGAAGTCTGATCGATCTTGCCGACGCTCTGTTCTGGAAACCACGCCGTTCATTTTCCCCAAAAACCCTTACTTTCCTGCAAATGCTCCGAAAAGGAAAATTTTATATTCTGATCTTTACGCTGGTTTCAGCGTTGTTTGGAGTCACGACAGTCTATTTTTTTGACCCGATCGCGCTCCTGACCAGAGCCTTGACCTTCATTTTCTATCCATTTGTGCTGATTGTGATCAATGTGTTTCTTGATCTGTTTCGCCCGGTCGCCGAAGCGCTTGATTGGTTCAGTCTGGCGCGATTGTCATTCATCCAACACACCTACTATATGAGCGCCATCACACTGTTGTTGTTTGCCGGAATTCTGGTGGCCGGATATGTTCAGCAGCGGTTTTGGTGCCGCAATGTCTGTCCGCTTGGGGCATTGTTAGGCTTGATAGGACGATTTGGTCTGATCCAGCGTCGAGTCAGCGATGCCTGTATTGATTGCGGCAAATGCCAGCATAGCTGCCCAACTTCGGCCATTCCTGAAAATCCGTGTGATACCCTTTCGCAGGAATGTATTCAATGCCGTGTCTGCCAGCAGGTTTGTCCGGTCAAGGCGATCAGTTTTCCTCTGCAAGCAGCAGAGCGCAGACCTCAGACCGCCAGCGTCAATCTTTCCCGGCGCGGATTTCTGACAGCTATCGGCGTCGGCGCGGCCTCAAGCTTTGTGATGGGCATTCATCCCTCCAAAAAACTCTTGCAGGCCAATCTTATCCGTCCGCCCGGAACCGTGCCAGAAGCTTTATTTCTCGACCGCTGCATCCGTTGCGGCGAGTGCATGAAAGCCTGTACCACCAACACCTTACAGCCGAGTTTGCTCGAATCCGGACTGGAAGGCTTATGGACGCCGCGCCTGGAAATGCGCTACGCGCCTTGCGAACAACGCTGCAATGTCTGCGGACAGGTGTGCCCGACCGGCGCCATCCGCGCCCTGGATCTGGAAGAACGTCAACATGCCAAAATCGGCACGGCCGTGCTGTATCGTGACCGCTGCCTGGTGTGGGAACAGGATAAATTGTGCCTGATCTGCGACGAGCAATGCCCTTACGATGCGATTGAATTTCGGATTATTGAGGGGCAGCGCCGGCCTTTTGTGCTCGAAGATCGTTGCAACGGCTGCGGCGTGTGTGAAAACAAATGTCCGGTGCAGGGGCAGGCCGCCATCGTGGTGACGCCGATGGCCGAACTGCGGCTGGCCGAAGGTTCTTACATTGACGCCTCCAAACGCCTGGGCTACGAATTCAGCGAGGCTCGAAAAGAGGTTGAACAATTCTTCCCTGACGGCACTGCCCCTTCCTCCCCTGAATCGCTTCCCGAAAAATTGCCGCCAGGATTTGCCGCGCCAGATCAAACGGAACAACTCCCTCCCGGCTTTACGCAGTAAAAGTCACTCTCGTGCTCCAAATCAAAATTTTTGTTTGTGTGAATCAATGTAACCAGGTGATTGCCCAACAGTAGGCAGATGACACGGTTAGCAGGCATTATTATGTGAAGTTGAAAGTATCTTCTGAGATAATTCAGGAGAAAAGAGTTGACATTATAATAAATGAATGAATTGTTATTATCGCTCAGGGAGACTAAGATGAGTCGAAACCACATCACAGTGTTTAGAATCTGTGATCCATCATTTTTCTTTCAAGGAGGTTAAGGAGTATGAAAGCCTTGTATAGACTGTTGCTTGGAGTAATGTTGGTAAGTATGGCAGCGTTGCCCGTCTGGGGCGCTCCGGAAGACGTGTTGAAAGCCGCGGATGAGGCGGCGGAGAATTGTCACGCTATTTCGCAGAAAATCTTTGAATTCAAAGAATTGGGCGAAGAGGAAGTGCAAAGTTCTCAACTATTAATGGAAGAATTGAAAAAGTTGGGCTATACGGTGACCGGCGACCTGGCTGTGCCAGCCGATTTAATGGAAGGCGGCGTGGCAAAAACCGCGTTCAAAGCGGAATTGAACGGCAATGCGCCGGGCCCAGCCATTACGATCATGCTGGAATATGATGCGCTGCCCAACGGACACGCCTGCGGACACAATCTGATCGCGGCATCCGGGATGGTAGCGGCGTCGGCCCTGGCCAAAATCATGCCCAATACCCCGGGCAAAGTGATCGTCATGGGTACGCCGGCTGAAGAGAGCAGTTCGGGCAAAATCTGGCTGCTCGAAGGCAAACATTTTGAAGGCACTGATGTGGCGCTGATTACCCATGGCTCTGACCGCTGGTCCTTGGATCAGCGTCTGCTGGCAATCAAACAAGCCACTTTCGTGTATAAAGGCAAAGCCTCTCATGCGGCAGCGTCGCCGGAAAAAGGGATCAGCGCTCTGGACGCCACGCTCTTGATGTTCCATTGCGTGGATATGATGCGCGAACATGTGCGCCAGGATGCCCGCATTCACGGCGTGATCGTCAAAGGCGGGGAACGTCCCAATATTGTCCCTGATCTGAGCCAGTCCAACTTCTTTGTCCGCGCTTTAGATTCCGAGACCATGCTGAATATCTATGATCGCGTGGTCAATTGTGCCAAAGCCGGAGAAATTGGGACCGGCGCCACTTTAGAATTCACGCCGCCGCGCACCATGCTCTCGTCTTTGATTACGATACCGGAACTGATCAACGTCATGCAAGCTGCCCTCGCAACCCTGGGCATCCCGGAAGATCAGGTGAAACCCGCCGCATCGCTCGCCTCGTCTGACTTTGGGAATGTCGGCAGCGAATATCCGACGGTCAACCTGTGGTTCCCGGTTGCGCCCGAGGGCACAGCCTTGCACACCGACGCCTTCCGCGAAGCGGCAGCCTCGGAAGAGGGCTGGAAGGGCGCTGTTTTAGCCGGAAAAGCCGTCGCGCTGACCGCGTATGACCTGTTGACGCATCCTGATAAAGTTGAGGCAATTAAAGCTCAATTTCAAGAATTAAAAGCCAAATAACTCGATGACAGGAACGCTGTTCTCCCTGAACAATCTCGGAGGGTAAAAGCCAGTTTTTGCCCTCCGAAGACGAAGCTGCATGCTCTGGGGGCGTGTTTATGAAAAATCAACTCTATTACGGCGATAATCTCAAGATTTTACGCGAATGCATCCAGGATGTCAGCATTGACCTGATTTACCTTGATCCGCCCTTTAATTCCAACCGCAGCTATAACGTGCTGTTCAAAGATGAGAGCGGACAGGATTCCGAAGCCCAATTGACGGCCTTTGAAGATACCTGGCACTGGGATTTGTACGCGGCGAAAACTTACCATGAGCTTGTGACTTCTTCAACGCCAAAGGTCGCAACCATGGTCGGCGCGTTACGCGAGTTGATCGGTGAAAATCAAATGCTGGCTTACCTCGTCATGATGACGGCGCGGCTTATTGAACTACACCGCGTGTTGAAACCGACCGGAAGTCTGTATCTACATTGTGATTCAACTGCAGGGCATTATTTAAAGATTGCACTGGATACTATTTTTAGTTCTCAATTTTTTATGAATGAAATTGTATGGAAACGTTTCAATTTCCATGCTGATGCAAAACGATTTGGAAGGGTAACAGATCGAATTTTATTTTATGTAAAATCAGATAAATATGTTTTTAACAAGCTATCAACAACTTTCTCAGAGAAATACATCGAAGATAAATTCAGATACTTTGATGAAGATGGAAGGCAGTATCGTCTTGACAATCTCAATCCTCCTGGTGGGCGTGGCCCAATTTATGAATTTCATGGCATAACAAAGCCTTGGCGGTATACTCAAGAAAAAATGTTGCAGTTAGAAGCAGAGGGGGGAATTTATACAGGAAGTAAAATAGCCCAATTAAAAAGATATTTAGGCGAATTGCCAGGCCAAGCAATTCATGAATTATGGGATGATATTTCATCTATAAACCCGCAAGCTAAAGAACGTCTTGGCTACCCCACTCAAAAACCCGTCGCCTTGCTTGAAAGGATTGTTCAGGCCAGCAGCAACGAAGGCGATCTGATTCTTGATCCCTTTTGCGGCTGCGGCACGACCATTCACGTGGCTGAAAAGCTGAAACGCCGCTGGATCGGGATTGATATCACGCATTTAGCCATCGCTTTACAGAAATACCGCTTGAAAGACGCCTTCAATCTCATCGAAAAACGCGACTATGACGTGATTGGCGAACCGGAAGACCTGAGTTCCGCCCGGCAGCTTGCCCTTGACGACCGCTATCAATTCCAATGGTGGGCCTTATCGCTCATCCAGGCGCAGCCCCTCGGCGGAGACGGCAAGCGCAAACAAGGCAAAAAAGGCGCGGATAAAGGCATTGACGGGATGATCACGTTTTTAGACGACCCTAAAGGCGCGCCGAAAAAGTTGATTGTACAGGTGAAAAGCGGCAAAGTCAAAAGTGGAGACATCCGGGACCTCGTTGGTACGCTCGACCGCGAAAAAGCAGCGATAGGCGTGTTGATCACCTTAGAAGAACCGACAAAAGACATGAACGCAGAAGCCGCCTCAGCCGGCTTCTATCATTCCCCGAACTGGAACAAAGATTATCCCAGACTCCAGATTTTAACCATCGCCGCCTTACTCCAGGGGGCCGCAGTCCAGATACCGCCAACCGCCAGAACGTATAAAAAAGCCCAAAAAGAAACCCGAACGGAGGGGGAACAGCAGAATTTACTGTAGGGTCAAAAGTGATGCTTCATACATTGTTACGCAATGCTTCGCCATTGAGCTTGCGACGAGGAAATAGCTTCTCTCGTACTCCGTTAGTGCGTTACATCATACCCGCCTGCAAACAAATATAAGGTATTGACAAAAAAACATTTGTCACTACATAATAATCTTAAGGGGTTGTACATGTGTACAACCTTGTGCATACACCTGTCTGCGCAGGCAGGCGCACGGATGAAAATCAATTTTGTATCCCCGGACAGCCTTGTCCGGTCTACGAATAGCCCGGACAAGGCTATCCGGGGTACGGGTATTTTCAAAGGAGTTGTCATGAGCTCACGCTCACACGACACAATGAAACTACAAGAAGGGCGATAAGCAAGAATGTGCCTGAACTTGAATTCTTGCTTATTCTTTATTCCTGTCGTTTCATAGGAGGTGGTGCGATGGAGGCTGAAGAACCTGATTCGGAATTCACGTAATCTTGTCAAACAAACCGAGAGAACAACATTTTACGGGCTACCGAATGATCGTATACGGATTCATCCCATAGCCCTGGAGTGGTGATTGAAGGAAAAAGGAGAGAGAATTATGAGAATAGCAAGAAAAAACCTGATGGTGTCGATATTTTTGATAGGGGTCTTGTTTATAGGAGCAGCCGCTGCTCATGGGCAGAATCTTGAACAAAGATTTTTACAACTTGAGCAAGAACTCTTAGGAATGAGGCTCACCATTTCAAGACTTGAAAGCAGGATCGTAGCACTTGAGAAGATGGTGAAAGAGGGTGAGCCGGCCTCAGTTTCAAAACTTGAAAGCAGGATCGCAGCACTTGAGAAGATGGTGAAAGTGAGTGATCCAGCCTCAGCTTCAGATTCGGAAGCCTGTAAGAAATTAAAAGAATTGAATATAAATTGTAACGATGCGAAGAAATTTCTTGAAAGTGTCCAGAAAGGTGATAGCGCGATCGTGAAGTTATTTTTGACTGCTGGCATGTCTCCTGATACGATGGACAGAGATAAACAGCCAGCTTTAATCCATGCGGCCAAAAACAGAGATCTTTCTATGGTGAAACTTCTGCTAAACAATGGTGCTCATCCGAATGCAAAAAACCAGAACAACACAGAAGCTTTAATCATCGCGACGGATAACGGTGATCTTGACATTGTGAAAGCTTTACTGGCGAAGGGGGCTGACGTGAACGCGACAACCAACACTGGTGCGACAGCATTGATGTTTGCTGCCTTTAAAGGCTACGACGCCATTGTTGACGCGTTATTGGCGAAGGGGGCTGACGTGAATATGAGAGAGAAGGAGGAGGACCTGACAGCCTTAGGGTTTGCCAGAAGCGCCAAGAACTATGAGATAATTGATAAGCTCAGAAGGCATGGAGCTGAATATTAATAACAAGAATGTATTCAGCTCTCCGTCTAAGACGGGACAGCCAGTAGAATCAACGGCTTTAGGAATGTTCCATAAATAATTCTGTGCCGCCTGGCCGGAGTACAAAAGTTCTACTTTCTGGAGTGCGAAAGCTCTACTTTCGCAAGTGAATGTTTGCCGGAAAGTTAACACGCAAAAGTAGAACTTTTGCACTCCAGCAAAAGTAGAACTTTTGCATTCCGGGACAGAATTATTTACAGGAACAAGATTGTTGACCGAGTAATTATCAATATCTCTGAAGAGAGATGATCCAGGGTTATTGCTCTTGCACTTCTTTCACCGTCACTGCCAGACGTTGAATGCCATCGTCAATTTCTTCCGGTGTTAAAGCGCAATAGGGTAAACGCAGAAAACGTTCGCCGCCGCCTTCCGGGAAAAAGGCTTCTCCCTCAGCTAAATTCAGGTTATGCGCTTTGGCGCGTTCCAACACTTTTGCAGTCGTCGTGCCTTCAGGCAACGTGACTGAGAGGAAAAATCCACCTTCGGGTCGGGTCGCTTGCGCATCGGGTAAATATTTATCGAGCGCATCCAGGCAAGCTTGAAGCCGAGGGGCATACAGGGCTTTTAATTTTTCGATCTGGGCCGGAAGTTTCCCGCTTCGGCAATATTCGTAAATAATACCCTGGCTTAACAGCGAAGGCGTGACATAAGTATCTTCCGCAATCTTCATAATTTTTTTCAGCATCTCAGCATTTCCATAGAGAATTCCGATGCGCGGTCCAGGACCGATGAGTTTACTGAACGATAGCATGTGAAAGGTACGCTGCGGACAAAGTTCAAATAAGGTTGGGTGCTCTTTTCCGCGATAGCGCAGGGGACGATAGGGCGCGTCTTCAATCAGCCAGAAATTGTGCTGCTTCGCAAGAGCAGCAATCTTTTGGCGTTTTTCTAACGAACAGGTTGCGCCCGAGGGGTTTTGAAAATCGGGAATGATATAGAAAAATTTGGGCGTGTGTTTTGCCAATGCGTGTTCCAGGGCTTCGATGTTCGGGCCATCTGCTTCCAGAGGAATACCCACGACCTTTGCCTGATGACGTTTCAGCAGCGTGATGGTGCGATCATAACTGGGAGCTTCCGTAAATACGACATCTCCAGGGGTGATAAAATGAAAACCGAAAAATTCAATGAGTTGCAGTGATCCATTCGAAATCAAAGTCTGGTCAACAGAAACCTTATACCAGTCTGCTAACCATTCTCGTAATGGCAAAAATCCGGTGGATTTGCCATATTGCATAATCACTGTGCCATGCTTTTGAATCGCCTGTTTCGCTGCTTCAACAATATCAGCAAGCGGAAAAGATTCGGTCGCCGGAACGCCGCGCGTAAAATTAATTGTATCTGCCATAATAGTGTACTCCTTACAGAGAGATGGATCATGATAGAACAACAGTCAATTGATGACACTACCTCATGGATGGATCTGTCAAGAATTTTCTGGTTATCTTCATCTGCTGTCAAATTTTTTCTTCATTTTTTCCTTGCTCTTGATGGACTTTTAAATTTTGAAAGGAAAGTGCTTATGAGCGTATGCTCGCTGACACAATGAAGCGACAAGAATCGCATATAGGAAAGAATATGATGTCAGGCGTGGCAGAAACTTATTCTTTTTTATATGCGATTCCTGTAGTTTCAAAGGAGTTGTCATGAGCGGGCGTTCACCCGTCATCATGAAAATGACTGATCATTCGTACCCCGGACAACCTTGTCCGGTAGGATGATCACCCCCGGACAAGGCTGTCCGGGGTACGAGTATTTTCATAGGAGTTAACATGAGCGGGACGCTCACCCGAAGCAATGAACATACGATGTACCGCGAAAGTCCAGTTTCTCGGCTGTTAGCGATGCGCGAAACTGGAGTTTCGCGCTACATTTTCATAGGAGGCGTTCCTGTATGTCATTCTATCGCCCGATATACCTGAAAACCTATCAATGCGGTCAATTACAAGAAAAAGTAGAGTTGGCGGCAAAGGTGTTGCAAAATTGTACGTTATGCCCGCGTAAGTGCCATATTAATCGCTTAGCAGGACAAACAGGAATCTGCAAAACAGCCCAAAGGGCCTGGGTATCTAGTTATGGTCCGCATTTTGGCGAGGAAGCTCCATTAGTCGGACGAAATGGGTCAGGAACCATCTTTTTTACTCATTGTAATCTGCTGTGTAATTTTTGTCAGAATTTTGATATTAGTCATCAGGGAATCGGAACGGAAGTGACGGCAGCACAATTGGCGGAAATCATGCTCAACCTGCAGCAGCGCGGCTGTCATAATATCAATTTTGTCACGCCCTCGCATGTGGTTCCACAAATTCTGGCGGCGTTGCAGATTGCAATTGAACACGGGCTTTCTGTGCCCTTGATCTATAATACTGGAGCTTATGATCAGGTGGAAACCTTGAAAATGCTTGACGGAGTGGTTGATATCTATATGCCGGATTTCAAGTTTTGGAATCCGGAAGTTGCAAAACGTACCTGCAACGCGCCGGATTATTCTGAAGCCGCACGCCGGGCGATTCAGGAAATGCACCGCCAGGTCGGAGACCTTGTGATAGATGCTTCAGGCATTGCCCAGCGAGGGCTGCTGGTTCGCCATCTGGTTATGCCTGGCGGACTGGCAGGCACGTCCGACATCATGCGTTGGATTGCCCGGAACATTTCGACCAATACCTATGTCAATATCATGTTCCAATATCGCCCTTGCGGACACGCTTTTGAAATGCCCGAACTGGCAAAACGACCTTCAGCGAAGGATTTCAGCATGGCGGTGCAGGCTGCGAAACAAGCAGGAATCACCCGGCTTGATAAGCCGTTCTTCTAGTCTGGCGAATAATCCGGTTGAGAATAGCGTTCGCCCATATCATCCCGCCACAGCCGGCGAGAATATCGGCCATTGCTCGCCCCCAAAAGATGCCTTCAATTCCAAAAAATTGTCCGCCCAGGAAGGAAAAGGGGATGAGAAGTCCAAGAATACGCATGGCATTCACGCCGGTCGAATGAAGAGGCTTCTTAATGCCATTCAGAAAAAAGCCGCTGTAACGATGAATCTCCATCATCCCATAGCCGAGGGGAATAATGGACAAATAGCGGGTCAGCACCGCGATAACCTCGGAATCCTGGCTGAATAATCGCGCCAGGTGGCCGGAAAAGAAGGCGAAGACAATGGCGATAACAATGCCAAATAAAAAAGCAAAACCATAGCTGTAACGCTGGCCATCTTTCACGCGGTCTAAGCGGTTCGCGCCATAATTTTGACCGACAAACGGCACTAAGGAGACCCCCAGAGCCATCGGCACCAGAAAGGCAAACATCTCAATGCGACTGGCTGCGCCGCACGCGGCGACCGCGGTTTCGCCATATTGAGCGACCATGCGGGTAATCACGGCGCCAGAAATTGGAACAAGAATGTTGCTCAAACTACTCGGTAATCCGATATTGAGCACTTCCTGCCACGAGGCAAGCATGGCGCGCCAGGATGGGATTTCCAGGGCCAGCAAATGGTGGCGATGAATGAGAATCCACAGCACAACGATACATGACACGGCCATAGAAAGCAAGGTGGCTAAAGCCGCGCCGCGAATTCCCATAGGCGGAAAACCGAACCATCCGAAAATCATAATGGGGTCCAGGATCATATTCAGCACGGAACTGAGAACCATAACCAGACTAGGGTTGACGGTATCGCCAGTCGCCCGAAGAATATCGCTGGCCATCATCGGAAACACCATAAACGCCACGCTCAGATACCAGATGACCATATATTCCCGAATCAGCGGCAATATACCGGGTTCTGCGCCCAACATGGTAAACACGGGGTTCATCGTGAGTAAACCGCCGATTGAAATGCAAACGACCACAAGTGCGGTTAAAATCAGGGTGTGGGTGGTAATGCGTTTTGCCAATTCCTCGTCATGCCGCCCCAGGGCATGGGATACGACTGCCGTGGCGCCGGTGCCGAGACCGCGAGTGATACTGCCTAAAAACATCACCACTGGAAAGCTAAAGCCCATGGCGGCGAGCGGCAAAGTGCCTAACTGCGCCACAAACCAGGTATCTGTCAGGTTAAACGCATTCATGGCGAAGGTTCCGCCAAGCATGGGCACAGCCATAGCAAAGAGGGTTGTTACTACCGGTCTCTGTGTGAGTTTTGGGGCTGGTCGTTTCGTCGCTAACATATATTTCCTACTACAGAGAATATTCCAAAAGGTTTGTACCAGGATTCTTTTTCAGCGTCATAGCATTGGAGGTTCACAGGAGAGTCAAGAAATTAATCCGTCACTATTCTTTTCATTGCCAAATTTGCTGAGAATGTATTTGACATAACGAAAAGATGCCCAAAAGATCAATTATTAAGCAAGAATACAGGAGAACTACTATGAATTATCAGTTTGGAATCATCAGCCATTTTCACCGTGTTGTTCGAACGATGCTTGTGCTCGGCGTCATCCTCTTTATGCAGATTTATCATGGCTGTGCTGAAGCGCAAATGAAATCTGAGCAAGCCTTCGATGTCAGCCGGTGGGCGGTCCCTATCGAAAAACCGGGTTTACCGAATTTGCACAAAGTTTCAGAGGATCTGTATCGCGGCGCACAGCCAACTACACAAGGATTTCAGGAATTGCACAAGATGGGGATGAAAACCGTCGTGAATTTACGATCCAGGCATTCGGATCAAGATAAGTTGGGGAATATTGATCTGACATATATCGAAATTCCGATGAACGCCTGGCACCCTGAAGATGAAGATGTGGTTAAATTTCTGCAAGTTACCACTGATCCGGAAAAAGTTCCGGTGTTCGTCCACTGTCAGCACGGGGCCGACCGCACTGGCGTGATAGTGGCTTCTTATCGCGTGATCGTACAGGGATGGAGCAAAGACGAGGCCATTGCGGAAATGATGGAAGGGGATTTCGGTTTTCATGCGGTCTGGATCAATCTGCCGCGTTTTATCCGTAATTTGAATGTTGAAAAGGTGAGAAAAGACCTGGGACTTGATGAGGAATAAACACCTGGTCAAAAATTTTCCTACAGGAAAAACCGGGTTTCTTCAAGAAACCCGGTTTTTAAATATCCAACCATACGGATACACCTTTCGTTCTACTTTGAAGATACGCCATAGCCATACAGAATGAATTGTTTGTCCTCAATCAAAGCCCAGCCGTTTTTCCAGTCGTATTCTTCGTACCCGGCCGGCATCGGATTCACGCGAATGACGCACACGCCGCGCACAGACCCGCCGGAATTGTGATCGATGTTTTTAACAAAATCCCAGCCATCGGCAAATTCTTTCGCTTTTGATCCGCGGTCAGGACGTCCCGGTTTTGCCGGATCGCCAAACAGCTCCTTTTGCGGAATTACCAGTCGATACGGGCCTTCCCCTTGTAAACGTCCGGTGCCCTTTTCGTAGTAGGCTTTATCCAATTCCTGACCATCACGGCCATAAGCCACCATTAACCAGAGCGGGTTGGGAATTTCCTGGCCGTCTTGCAACCCGTCCGGCAAAGACATCGGATAAGCTACAAATTGTTTCTCCGGTTCGGTAAAAGACATCGGTTCGGCATAAAAGTATCCATTCGGGAACGGGTTCAGAACTTCTTCTAAGCTATAATCCATACTGAAACCATCGGGAGCAAAGGCCGTAATGCCCTGGGCGCCATTAAGCTCAACTCCGGCGGCGGCCAATACATCTATCACTTTCACCCCGCGGTAAGCGGCATAGTCGTCAAATTGCTGTTTGGTTGTATTCATCAACAAGAATTGCTCATGTTTTGGCAAGGCTTTCAATTGTTCGGCGCTAAAGGTGCGAATCTGGGCCAGCGGCTGCCCTGGCTTACTGGTCGGATCTCCAGGGTAACGCAGTTCGGCAATTTCCTCGGCATTGGAAGAGCCATCGCCGTCGGCATCGCCATTGGCAATTGCTTGAAGTGCGGCCATACTTCGTCCGGCTTCCATGTAGGCGAGGCCGTAAGCATTTAAGGTTTCGCCGAAATTCTGCGGTACGCCAGCCTTATAGCTCGGATTCGGAAATTCTAACAGGTGACAGTATCCGCACGGGTTATATTCTTTTTCCGTATCCGTGCCTTCTACTCCGGCGCGGTGGCAGGTCTGGCAATCATCTAATCGTGTGCCGCGCGTGGCTGGATAGACATTGACAAAGTTATTGGCGTCAGCGTCACTTTCATGTCCGGAATAGGCCCGCGATGAAATCAGGGTTTGAGTTCCGGCTGTGGCAACAGTATAGATGGTAATCGTCAGCGCGATCATCCACCAACAGATTTTCATTTTGGTTGTCATACGTATTTCCCTCCTGATAGAGCACAACTAAGATGAAAGCAGATTCTCGGTGGCTCGACTTTACTCATCAATCGGATGCTGAGCGAAGTCGAAGCAGACGTTTAGCAGCAATTAGCGATATTACAATACGCGATGTGCAACTTTTTGAAGATTCGTTGCAATATGGACGTGTTTACCCATCCCTCACCCCTCCCAGGAGGGGAATTGACTCTCTGAGGAGCACGCATTCCCCTCCTGGGAGGGGTGAGGGGTGGGTTCTTGGAATAGAAAGTTGCACATCATGTGTTATTATAAGATTCCGCATACGTATTGAAAAATAATGAAGTCAAGTAAAATCTTAAAATTTCTTAAAATAGCTAAAAATCTTTATGTTCTCCTATCTCAAACTAAGAATTCTTGAGAAAAGTATGAAGATCGAAAACAGGCAGATGTAAAAATTTTTTCAAGCATGAGTTTCCATTTGACAAACTTCAAGTATTATGGTCATGTATGCTGAAAGTGAATGAAGGAATTATGTCATTACTGTAAAAATGATTGTCAAAAAGGATTGGAGACCATGCCCAATCAGTTGATGTACACTATTTTAATTGTTGACGATAATGCTCAGAATTTATTTGCCCTGCGATCGCTGCTGGAAAGTTCACTCAACGCCAATGTCCTCGAGGCGATGTCAGGGTTAGCGGCATTAGAAAAAGTTTCCCAGTATAAAATTGATTTGATCCTGCTTGATATTCAAATGCCCGATATTAATGGCTTTGAAGTGGCAAAATTGATTCGGAATCGAAAGCGGTATTGCAATATCCCGATTATTTTTTTGACCGGCATTTATAAAACCGACGAATTTAAGCAGCGGGGACTGGAAGGCGGAGGCATTGATTATCTGACGAAGCCGGTTGACGATACGATCTTGATTAATCGAGTACGAGCTTACTTACGGGTAATCGAGGATGAACGCAATTTAAATCTGCAACTGGAGGAAAGTAACCGCAAACTTCAGGAAGAAGTCGAGGAGCGGAAACGAATTGAAGAGTTACTCCGGCAACGTGAAGAGCAATTGGAACTTTTTTTCTCCGAATCGCTGGATGGGTGTTTTTTCATGATGCTCGATACCCCTGTAAAATGGGATGATACCACTGACAAAGAGCAGGTGCTTGAGTATGTCTTTTCACACCAGCGCATCACGAAAGCCAATGAAGCCATGCTGTATCAGTATGATATTCCTCTCAGCCAGTTCCTTGGTATGACGCCGCAAGATTTTTTTGCCCATGATGTAGAGTATGGGAAATCCTTCTGGCGTCAATTGTTTGATCAGGGACGACTGTATATTGAAAGCGACCAGTGCAAACGAGATGGGACGCATATATGGATCGAAGGGAATTATATTTGCCTGTACGATGAGCAGGGTCGCATTACCGGGCATTTCGGCATCCAACGTGATATTACCGGCCGGAAACAGGCCGAAACCGCGCTTAAAAGTCTCAATGAAGAACTCGAACAGCGTGTAGAAGAACGTACCGCAGAATTACAACGGACGAATCTTGCTCTTCAAGAATCCCTGGAAACCTTACGCAGAGCGCAAGAACAACTCATTCAATCGGAAAAAATGGCGGCGCTGGGCGCGTTAGTGGCCGGGGTCTCGCATGAAATCAGTACGCCGATCGGGGTTGGCGTTACCGCGGCTTCGAACCTTCAAGAAAAAACCCGGGAACTTCAAATACGCTACGACGAGAACAGTATGACGCGCTCTGATCTGGAAAAATACTTGCACATCGCCGTTGAATCGGCCGAACTGATTCTCAAAAATTTACAACGAGCAGCCGAGCAAATGCACGGTTTTAAACAAGTCGCCGTTGATCAAACGAGTGGAGAAAAACGTGCGTTTAATTTAAAAACCTACATTGAAGAAGTGCTGCGTAGCTTACACCCAAAACTCAAACGAACCAAACATACCGTCAGCGTCGAAGGCCCGGAGGATATTGAATGTCATAGCTATCCAGGAGCGTTTTCTCAAATTATCACCAATTTTGTCATGAATTCGTTAATTCATGGATTTGAACATCAGGAACAGGGGCAGATTGTGATTGAGATTCGACGAGAAAATGGCAACATCCTGTTACGATACAGCGATAACGGGCGCGGAATGCCCGAAGAAGAACGCTCCCGTATTTTCGAGCCGTTCTATACCACGAAACGAGAGCAGGGGGGCAGCGGGCTTGGATTGAACATTATTCACAATTTAGTGTCTCATCAACTAAATGGCAGCATCGAATGCCAGAGTGAACCGGGAAAAGGAACAACCTTCATTATTCAACTTCCCAATTCATGCCAGGAAGGAGTATGACGCCAGAAGAAATTTTTGTGATTCTTCTGAACAAAGATTGACAAAATTGTCCGATGGATACAAAAGAACATCAGGAAAGCTACTTTCATAAGGAAGGATGGATTACATCATGTCAAATCATCGTGCAGACTCAATTTTAGTTGTTGATGACGATCCCCAGGGACTGTTGTTGTTGCAGACATTGTTAGAAACCCAGAGCAAGATGCCTGTTATTCCGGCGTCATCTGGGAGAGAAGCCTTAGCTCATCTCGCTGAGGATGTCATTGTGCTCCTGATTATCAAGGTCGAATTGCCAGATATGTCTGGCATTGAACTTGCCCGACAACTCAGAACCGGCCGGCCTGAACCTCGGCTTAGGCAGACAGAGCAACGTCATCACGAGACGCCGATTCTGTTTCTGACGCCAAACGACCTGACAGAAGAACTCAACCTCCCAGAATTCTCGCATGGAGTGGTTGATTACTTTCTGACCCCAATTCACCCGACGCTCTTTCTCAACCGAATCAACGCCTATCTTCAACTTGTAGAACGCCAAGGTCTCGAAATTGAGCTGCAACGTTTACAGGAGCAACTTCAGGAAGCCAGACAGCATAAAAGCAATTTTATTCTCAATATGAGCCATGAATTACGAACCCCCCTGAATGCCATGATTGGCTATACATCGCTGACCTTGAAAGCCTTACGGCATAAAATTGCTCCGGAGTTTATCGAAAATTTGGGCAAAGCCGAACGATCAGCCCGGCATCTGCTGCAACTGATTAATGACATTCTTGATTTTTCAAAAATCGAAGCCGGGAAAGTCGAAATTTTTCCAGAAGAAATTGATGTCGCGGATATGCTTGAAGAGGTTGCCGTCACGGCTGAGGAATTTTTGATCCATAAACACCTCAAATTCCACAAAGAGATTGCTGCCGATCTCCCCGTGATCGAAAGTGATTACACGAAATTAAAACAAATTATTGATAATTTGATGAATAATGCCATTAAGTTTACCTCAACAGGTTCTGTGACAGTTCGGGTGCAAACAATGCCTGAGAAGGCAGCCGTGCGCCTGGAAATTGAGGATACGGGGGAAGGCATTGCAGCAGAAAAAATTGATAGTATCTTTGAATTATTTAAGCAAGGCGATAGTTCTCTCAAAAAGAAATTTGCAGGAACAGGATTAGGGTTAGCTATTTCGAAAAGTTTTTGTGATATGTTGCACATCGAAATCGGCGTTAAGAGCGTTCCTGGGCAGGGAACCGCCTTCTGGTTACATATTCCTATCTATATTTCCGGCGACCAAAAGCAAATGCCAACGGCAGCAGAGATAACTCCCAGAAAAGTATTGCAAAAAGGATCGAATAGAGAAATTGAAGAAACTGTCAGAGTATTCAAGTCAATTTTAATTATTGATGATGACGCCATGAATTTGAATTTACACGAAACGATTTTTGAAGCAGCGGGTTATACGGTTTATACAGCAAAATCCGGGACAGAAGGATTTGCCATGATTCGACAAACGCCGCCGGATGTCATTTTGCTGGATCTCGCGATGCCGGGGATGGATGGATTTGAAATGACGCAACAACTCAAGCAGGATCCCCAAACAGCCAAAATTCCGGTTATCGCTTGCAGCGCCTTTGCGAGCAGAGAATCACAGCAAAAGGCGATTGATTTAGGATGCGCCGGCTACATTACCAAGCCAATCAATCCTGAACGGCTGGTCGCTCAAGTCGCCAAAATTATCTCAACAGCCAGGGCCTGAGAATCGAGAATTGAGAATTGTCAATTGTTAATTCTCAATTCTCAATTTTCAATGGATATAAGAAATATGCGAAGAACGATCGGCATGAAATTAGCTTTTCTCACAGGAATATTGCTCTGTTTATGTATTCTCCTGGGTTTTATCTCTTATCGGGGCGTCCGCACGATTCACACCCAGATCACGGAAGTAGTTGAGGTCAAGCAACCGGCCGGAGCGGCTGCGTATGAAATGGATCTGTATCTGCTGAGAATGATTGTGGGAGTTCTAGGGTATTTGGAGAATCGTGATGAAGAACATCTTAACCGTATCAATGTCGGACGTGAGAAGTTCAAAGAATCCTACGAAAACTATAAGCGGCTCATGAAAACTGACAAGGGCAAACAACTTGGGCAGGAAGCTAATATCTTATTTTCTCAGTTTGACACATTTGCCAGAGCCCTCGTCGAGGAGAATGATCGCCAATACCAAAAGATGCTCCTTCTCCTGCAAAAAATTGATACCCTAGAACACCTTTTTACCGAAAACATTCAAAAAATGATTGCTCCTGGAGAAGCGCAAGCCTATCAAAAACTGAAACTGGTGTCAGAAATGGAAGCGACTTTCAATGAAACACAACGTTTCCTGGGCGACTACATTCGTACCAATCTCATCGAGTATGCAGAACGCATCTCTATCAGGCGAGAGCAATTTGAACAGGCATTTGGAGCCTACCAACAATTTACGCTTTCTGAGCAGGAAATCATGTGGATTGACCAGTTACAGAACATATATCAAGAAACCGTGCAATTGTCTGATGAAATTATGACCTTGAAAACGCAGAGTATCAGCGATGTAGATAAGTTTATCGAACTTCGGCGCGCCCTCGGAACCACACTGCTCTATGAAAAGATTATCCTGGATGTTGCCCAAAAAGATCTCCTTGAATCAAAACAGCAAGCGGTCAATACGGTCGAACGCACGGATCACACCATTATATTCTTACTTGTCGGAAGCATCATATTTGGAGTCGTCTTTGGCACATTGCTTGCTCGAAGCATTATCTCTCCGTTAAAAGAAGTAGTCGCTGCTGCTTCGCAAATAGCAGTCGGAAACTTATCTGTCATGTTAACCAGGCGTTCAAAGGATGAAATAGGATTGCTGGCGCATTCCTTTCGTCAATTGATCGCCTATATTCAGGATGTTGCCAGGATTGCCGAGCATATCTCTGTGGGTGATTTACAAGTGAAAATTACCCCGAAATCTGAACAGGACGTGTTGAATACCTCATTGCAAAATATGATCACGTATCTTCAGAATATTGCCGCGATTACTGAAAAAGTTTCTAACAAAGATTTACAGGTTGAGGTTCACCCCAAATCTGAACAAGATGTTCTGAATCAGTCGTTGCAACGGATGGTATCGAATTTGTACGCCATGATCCAGGAAAGCGATCAACAGAATTGGCTGCAAAACGGCTTGAATCAATTGAACAATGCTCTGTTGGGTGAACCATCGCTTTTAGAAGTGTGTAATAAAGCTCTCCGCTTTGTCTCTCGTTATGTTAATGCTGGTTCGGGCGCATTGTATGTGTATGACGCCGATGAAAAAATGGTTGGTCTGATGAGTTCCTATGCCTTTACGGAACGAGATCGCGTCTCAAACCGGTATAAACTTGGCGAAGGCGTGGTCGGTCAGGTCGCCCTGGAGAAAGCTCCTATTTTGTTACGCAATATCCGACGCCAGGACGCTGTGATTCGCACCGGGATAACCAGCAAACCTCCACTGAATACCTATACCTTTCCGTTAGTTTATAATCAGGAGCTATACGGCGTCCTGGAACTTGCGTCGTTTGAGCGATTTGATCAAACCAAACAGCAATTTTTGACTGAAACCAATCGCACGATTGCCACCGTCATCTATTCGACGAGACAAAGAGAACAGGTACAGGCCCTGCTGCAGCTCTCGCAGCAAACCCAAAAAGAAGCCGAAAATGCGGCCAGAGAAGCTGAATTGGCAAAAGAGGATGCCCAACGTAAGGCTGAAGACGTGCAAAAAGCGAATGCGCAATTAGAAGAACAGCAGCAAAAACTGCAACAACAGAGCGAGGAACTGCGCCAGGTCAACGCCCATTTAAAAGAGCAGCAACAACAGCTTCAGCAGCAAAGCGAAGAGCTGCGCCAACAAAACGAAAGCCTGAACCTGGCGCGCGAACAACTTAACAAACGCGCCAAAGAGCTAGAATTATCCAGTAAATATAAATCTGAATTTCTCGCGAACATGTCGCATGAACTGCGTACCCCGCTGAATTCAATCATCCTGCTGTCAAAAATGCTGAGTCGTAACGATAAAAAGAACCTGGATGAGAAAGACGTCAAACAGGCAACTGTCATTCATCAGGCCGGGGAAGAATTGCTGCGCCTCATCAATGATATTCTTGATCTGAGCAAAATTGAGGCTGGTAAAGTCACCATGAATATCACAGCATTTACGACTGAGAATCTGCTCACAACCTTCAAAGATTTGTTCCATTCTGTCGCAGAAGAAAAAGGGTTAGATTTTATCATTCAGAATGACATGAGTGGAAGTATTAAGACGGATAAAGACAAGCTTTCACAGGTCATTCGCAATCTACTCTCCAATGCATTTAAATTTACGAAACAAGGGTCGGTTTTGTTATCCGTGTCTCCTCATCCTACTCAAAAAACGCTGTTTCAGATCACAGTGCAAGATACAGGGATTGGGATTCCTGAAGATAAACAAGCCCTGGTATTCGAGGCGTTTCAGCAAGCTGATGGGTCCACATCCAGAGAATTTGGCGGTACCGGCTTAGGCTTAGCCATTGCACGTGAATATGTGCGCTTGCTCCAGGGTTCCATTGAGCTTAAGAGTAAAGAAAATAGCGGAACGACCTTTACTCTGACGCTGCCCCTTGAGTATCAAGAGACGGGTTCTGAAGAGAAAGCGCCGGAAGAACATCCTGCCGAGCAGACCTTGCCCATCCGTCAAAAACAACCGGTTAAGGAGAAAACGTTGACAGTTGTCACGGAAGTGATTGATGACCGGACGAATATTTCCTCGACAGATAAAGTTATTCTGATTATCGAAGATAATGCGGATATGGCTCAAATGACGATGGATGTCACTCGGGAAATGGGATTTAAAGTCCTGGTCGCGCTTGATGGACGAACGGGCTTATTGCTTGCACAACAATTCCGGCCAGCCGGTATTTTGCTTGATCTGGTGTTACCTGATATGAATGGCATGGAAATTCTGCGCGAACTGAAAAGCACCCGCGAACTCCGCCATATTCCGGTACACATTGTCTCGAGTAAGGAACGCGACAATACCTATCGTTATGCCGGCGCGATTGGGTATTATCAGAAACCATTGAATGACCTTGACATTCAACATGCCATTGAAAATATCATGTCAGTCTCTGAAAAATATCCCAAACAGTTACTCATTGTTGAGGATGATGAAACCCAGCGCGAGGCGATCACGGAATGGCTTGGAGAGAGTAATGAGATCACGATTATCGGGGTATCTTCGCAGGAAGAGGCGATTCACGAAATTGAAAAAGGGGTCTATGACGCCGCCATTATTGATCTGGAGCTGAAAGATGGCAATGGCTATGATATTTGCAAATATATCAAAGAACATAATATGGCTTTGCCTGTGATTATTTACACGGGGCGTGAATTAACCGAAGAAGAAGAGCGTGAACTGCGTAAATATACGGATAGCATTATCATCAAAACGGCGCGTTCGTATGAACGGTTGTCGGATGAAGTTGCTTTGTTTCTTCATAAAATGTATGCGGGGGATGCCCAATCGACAGAACGTTCTCCGATTCCTCGCCAATTGTCGCCGACAGGCAACCTGGAAGGTAAAAAAATTCTGATTGTTGATGATGATGTCAAAAATGTCTTTGTGCTGGCTTCTGCGCTTGAAAACAATGGAGCGACGGTCATTGATGCGCCCAATGGACAGGTTGCTCTGGATACCCTGCGTCAACACCATGACATTGATCTGGTGCTGATGGATGTCATGATGCCGGTCATGGATGGCTATACAGCCATACGCCAGATTCGCAAAGATGACACCCTCAAACATTTGCCTATTATTGCATTAACCGCAAAAGCCCTGAAAGGCGACAGGCAGAAGTGTATTCAGGCCGGAGCTGATGATTATCTTTCGAAACCCGTTGATTACGATGGGCTTATTCGCTTAGCCAAAGCCTGGATTGAAAAATAAGATATGTTAAAAAAACTCACAATCAGCCATAAACAGATGATCGTGTCTTCCATACTCGGTCTGGGAATTCTTTTCATTGTCAGTTATCTTGGCTATAGCAACGCAAGACGCTCTATGCAAGCGGAAGTATTGAATAAACTGATCGCAATTCGTGCAATCAAGAAAACCCAGATTCAGGAATTTTTTCAAGAAAATTTTCGCGATATACAGACTCTGACTCAGAGTGCGGACATCTTTACCTTATTTCAACAATTAGCAAACTATCATCAACAGACCAATCCAGGCCCTGCTGAACCGTTTGACATCTCCACGCCGGAATATCAGCAGATTACAGAGGAATATGGCGATGCCATGGATCGATATATCCAGATGCACGACTACCACGACATCTATCTCCTCTGTTCTGCACATGGGCATGTGATGTATTCGTTTGCCAAAAAACAGGATTTAGGCGTAAACCTTTCTTCTGGCACTTACAAAGAAAGTCCGCTCGCGCAACTTTGGCGAACAGTTGTGACGACACAAGAGATTGCAATGCAGGATTTTGCTCTATATGCCCCGAACACCGGAGAACCCACAGCATTTCTCGGTGGCCCCATCCATACCAAAACCAATGAACTGATTGGCGTGCTTGCGGTTCAAATTTCGGTGAAAGAAATCAACAACATCATGCAGCAACGCGATGGACTGGGAAAAACTGGTGAGGTGTATCTGGTTGGTCCCGACTTTCTGATGCGTTCCGATTCCTTTCTTGATCCGATTAATCACACGGTGATGGCATCTTTTCTGGCGCCGGAAACCGGAAAAATCAAGTCAGACATTGTTCAAAGCGCCTTAACCGGAACAGCAGGTACAAAGCTCAGCAAAGATTATCGCAATATCTGGATCTTGAGCGCCTACACCTTCGTTGATATTGTGGGCATCCGATGGGCCTTATTAGTGGATATCGATCGGGACGAAGCCTTTCAAGATGTCTATCGCCTGCGCAGGACCTTCGTCTTGTGGGGAGCCGGACTGTTTGGCGCAGTCATCCTTGGCGCGATCCTGTTTGCGCGGAGCATGACTCGGCCTTTGATGGGCGCGGTGAAAATTGCAAACCAGATTTCACAAGGCGATCTTCAGCATTCCTTTTCAATCCGCTCAGAAGACGAAATCGGCCAGCTCCTGCGCGCAATGCAGACTATGGCAGCCTATATTCAAGAGGCGGCTGAGGTGGCGAATAAGATTTCACAAAAAAATTTACAGGCAGAGGTGCACCCCAAATCCGATCATGACGTGCTTAACCAATCTTTACTGCGCATGGTAGCGACTCTGCGAGCATTGAGAGAAGAAAATAACGCAGCCATGGCCGAAGTTGAGCAGCGCAACCGCGTGATGGAACAGCAAAACTGGTTGAAAGATGGCATGAGTCAACTGAGTAACGAACTCGCAGGAGAAACCTCGTTACACAGAGTATGCCAGAAAGCGATCAGCTTTACGGCTCGGTATGTCAATGCAGGACAGGGATGTGTCTATGTTTATGATGCGGCTCAGGAATGTTTGAAACTCTATGGTACCTTTGCATTCATTGAACGGGATGACCTGTCCAATACCTATAAATTTGGTGAAGGAATTATCGGACAGGTGGCGTTAGAACAAAAACCGATCCTGCTGAAGTACGTTGCTCCTGGAGAACACCAGATCGTAAGTGGTACAGGGGCGGAAACCCCTTTGAATATCTACACCTTGCCGCTCATATATGAAAATGAATTATACGGCGTCCTGGAATTAGCGTCTTTTGAACCCTTTGATCAGAAAAAACAGGACTTCTTGCAAGAAACCAATCACATCATTGCAACCGCCCTGTTTTCTACGGCGCAGCGCGAACGAGGTCAGGAATTACTGCAATTGGCTCAGGAAGCAACCAAAGAAGCGGAACAAGCGAAAATGCAAGCGGAACAACGCGCTGAAGATGCTCGTAAAGCGAACGTGCGTTTGGAAGAGCAGCAGCAACAGCTTCAGCAACAGAACGAAGAATTTCAACAACTGAATGCTCAGCTTGAAGAACAACGAGAGCAGCTTGAGCAGCAGCGCGAAGAACTCCGTCAGCAAAAAGAAGAACTGCTGCGAACCAGGGCGAAACAATAGCAATACTTGCAAAATCCTGGTTTTTGCGGGATGAAGCTTGTAGTTCTCGCTTTAGTGAGTTTTTCCGCCTGAAGACGGAACTACAAACCTATTTTCAATGGAGGCCCGAAAACTTTTCAACAGGAAGGGGGTTGTAGAGTGAATCAGTCATCGCAGAAGGTTCATCGCAGCATTTTGACAAAGTTATTCTTCGGAAGTATGTTGATTCTGCTTTCGGTTGGGGGGATAACGCTTGTCAGTTTTCTTTCGTTCCAGCGGATTGAATGGTTATTGGTTTCGATTATTGAGACAAAAGTGTCGCCCATCATTCAAAATGCTGAATTAGAAAGAGAATTCAGTAAAGTATCTGCCGAGACTAATCTGCTCATCAGTAATTTTACCGCACAGGATGAAAAAGTTGTACGCCAGCAAGGCACTGCGCTCCTTGAAATCGTTCGCAAAAATCTGACCAGGAGCATTGTTACCAATTCTGAAGAATTACGAGCTGTACTGGAACAATTTATTGATGCATTGCAGAGTTTAGTGGAACAGGGTACAAAAATTATTCGAATTTCCGCAATGATTCAAGACATAGATGCCCAATTGAGCGAAAAATTGGGGCAACTCGAAGACATGGTTAGTGAAAAAATGCTGATGCTTGCGATGCAAGGAACGAACAGCGAAGCTTTTAGCCTGGAGCAGCTTGTGTCGATGATTCCGGAGTATAAAAATTTCCATTCCCAACTGAATATTCAATTGATTAAATCAAACCAGGCCAATGCCGGTTTACAAATTGTCGAAAATACCTACGAAGACACTATAGTAGCCTTATTAAATGATTTTAAGGCCGCCTTAGGGGTTATTACCATCTCAGGGAAAGAGTTTGAAGCGATTGAAGGGGAACTCCGGCAATTGATTCTCACATATCAGCAGGAAGTCGTCGATCTCCATGCCGCAATGCGAACATTCCAGGATCGTTTGACCAGGTTCAAACAGGTACAAGACCAGGCGGCTCAGGATATGGCGCAAATAAATCTGGCCGTATCTCATGCCACGGAAAATATTCGCCAGGAAGCGACTTCAAGCGTCCAATCGTCTAAAACCTTGATTATTTCTTTATCCATAGCGATCATTCTTATTTTAATCATGGCTGGATATTATGCGTTACGTATGATCCGACCGCTGACATCCCTTGCTCGAACCGCCAATCAACTTGCTCAGGGAGATATTTCTTCTACCCCTTATCCGGTGAAAACGCAGGATGAAATCGGGATATTAGCGGTCTCTTTTCGAAACATGGTGACGTATGTCCAGAACATTGCGAATGTGACCGAGCAAATTGCTGAGGGCAATTTACAGGTCAATGTGCAGCCGCGCTCTCCAAAGGATGTGTTAAATACCTCCTTGCAAAAACTTGTCATCTATATTCAAGAGGTGGCTCAGATCATGCACAAGATTTCCCAGAAAGACTTGAATGTGACTGTGACGCCAAAATCAGAACAGGATGTGCTGAACACCTCCTTACAACACATGGTTCAGAATCTACAGTCCATGATGGATGAAATCGGGCAGCAGAACTGGATCAAAGATGGTCTTAACCAGTTAAATATGGAACTTTCAGGAGGGTTGTCGTTGCGAGAGGTGTGCGACAGGGCAACCAGTTTTATTGCCCGCTATCTTCAGGCCGGGCAGGGAGTATTATACATCTATCATGCTCAAGAGGAACGCTTGCAATTACAGGGCACCTTTGCCTTTGCAGAGCGCGATGAAGTGTCGGATGAATATCGCCTGGGAGAGGGGCTGATCGGGCAGGTTGCGCTGGAACGCAAAGCTATTTTGCTCAAGCATCCTTCTCGAGCCGAAAGCGTCATTTCCACCGGAACCTTTGACGGCGCGCCATTACAAACCTACACCTTTCCGCTGGTGCATGAGAACGAGTTATTTGGCGTGGCTGAATTGGCATCATTCGAACCCTTTGATGATCTGAAGCAAGAGTTTTTGCAAGAAGTGACGCGCATCATCGCGATGGCGATTTTTTCCGCGATTCAGCGTGAACGAGTGCAAACGCTATTGCGAAATTCTCAGGAATGAGAAATTGAAGATGGTCACTAGTCAATCTTCAATCTTCAATCATTCTATGCGTATGAAAAGTATCTGGGGGAAACTTGCGTTAAAAATTTCTCTGGTATTAATTGTGGTGCTCACAATTATTGGCGTTGCCGATGTGTACCAGCGATATCAGCAAAATGTAGCGGCATTGCAGGCAAAAGAAGAGCGCATTCTTCAGCAATTGAGTTTGATCTTAGGAAGTCCTGTCTATAATATTGATTATCCTCAGATCGAAAAAATTCTCTCGATCTATCTGCAGGATCAGGATGTGCTGGCGATCAATATTGTAGAACATGATCACGTCATCAAGTCTTTAGGAAAAGCCTCTCCAGAGTCGCAAGAACTCGTTGATCTGACGCAGCAGACCGTACCATATCCGGCGGCCGATCAAAAATCTGCTCAAATTCTGCATGAAGAAGAGGTGTTAGCCACTGTCACGATCCTGTTTTCACGTCAAACCATCCACGCAGAGATGCAGCGCGCGATTCTGATTGACGTCAGCAGCCTTGTGTTCGCCATTATCAGCGTCAGTCTGATGGTGTTAGTTCTGATGAAAACCCATGTGACCCGGCATTTATGGTACCTTATCCAGGTCGCTCAACAGGTGGCTGTTGGAAATGTGAATGTGGCGTTGAACAAAGATGTCAGCAATGATGAAATCGGTCAATTACACCTTGCTATCCAGCACATGATCGCCTATATCAAAAATGCGACCTCGGTCGCTGAGCAAGTTGCCAGGCAGCAACTACAGGTAGAAATTCTTCCGGCCTCTGATCACGATGTGCTGAATCATTCCTTACAAAAAATGGTGACCAATCTGCAAGCCATGATCGCGCAAAATGCTCAAACTCTCCAGAAAATCGAACACCAGAACTGGCTTAACGAGGGGCTGAACCAACTCAATGCCAACCTTCTCGGACAGATGTCGCTTGCAGAAACCTGTCAACGCGCAATAAGTTTTCTTGCTCGTTATGTCAACGCCGGACGAGGAGTTCTGTACCTCTATGATGCTGAACGCCACGTCTTAACATTCGGAGGATCCTTTGCCTTCACAGAAGACGAGCATACGAAGCAAACATATCGTTTAGGAGAAGGAGTGATCGGACAGGTTGCTCTTGAACGACGCCCCATCGTTCTCAAGAATCTGAGCGGAAAGAATTATCGCATACATACGGGAATCGTCAGTGAAAGCCCCAATTCGACGTACACCGTGCCGCTGATCTATAATAAAGAATTGTACGGGGCCCTGGAACTGGCTTCGTATGAACCGTTTGACGACCGGCAACAGCATTTTTTGCACGAAGCGAGTCAAGTGACGGCGACGGTCATCTTTTCAGCTTTGCAGCGGGAACGGGTACAAGAATTGCTGCGAACGTCGGAACAGGCGATCTTAGAGGCCGAAAATGCAGAACAGATCGCACAGCAGCAACGCGAAGAAGCCCAAAAAGCCAATGCGCAATTAAAGGAGCAACAACAGCAGTTACAGCAGCAAAGCGAAGAAATGCGGCAAATTAACGCTCATCTGGAAGAACAGCAACAGCAATTACAACAGCAAAGCGAAGAACTCCGACAGCAGAATGAACACTTGAATCAGGCCAAAGAGGAATTAGTTCTTCGCGCAAAGCAAATGGAGCTTGTGAGCCAAGAGCGATTGGAATATTTTGCCAATATGTCGCATGAATTGCAAGGTCCTATTCAGTCGATCACTCTTCTTTCCGGCATCTTGAGCAAAAATGAAAAAGGGACATTTGAACCGCATGAGGTTCAGCAACTTGCAGCCATTTATAATTCCGGTCAGGAGTTACTCCGTTTACTCAATAACATGTTGGAATTGAGAAAAATCGAAGCAGGTGCGCTTACTGTGCTTCCTGCTCGTTTCTCCAGCGCCGATGTACTCGCGAATTGCCAGGAAACTTTTCAAACAGTCGCTCAAGAAAAAGGAGTGAACCTGATCGTGCAAGATGAATTACGCGCCACGCTGGAAACCGATCAGGAAAAAATTGCACATATTCTCCAGAACCTTTTATCAATCGCGTTTCGCTATACGACCCAAGGTTCTGTGACGCTCAATATCTCTCCCCAGCGTGATAAGCCTGGGATTGTGCAATTTTCAATCAGCGATACCGGCACCCATGTTCCCAGGGAGAAATATCAGATCGTGACAGATTCGGCGCAAGGCTTGACGAGCGGCGTTTCCAAAGATTTCGATGTGACTGAACTCGAATTTGCAATTGCCAGCGCTTATGCAAAATTGCTTAAAGGAACGCTTGAGATCCTCAGTCAGGAAGAACAGGGGAACCTTATGATCCTGTCTCTTCCTGCCAACCCTGAACCCATACCAATGCGGGTTGACCAGCCAGAATATCCGCTTGAAATGAGTGCGGCGCTCTGGCAGAAAGCTACGGTTCATGGGCCAGAAATGGATCGTCCTTCTGCCAATATTCAGGCTTATTCTCAAGCGCTCACCATTTCAGAGCAACCCGATTTAGCAGGGAAAAAGATTTTAATTGCTGATGACGATATGAAAAATGTCTTTGTGCTGGCTTCTGCCCTCGAAAATCAGGGCGCAACTGTGGTTGAAGTCCACAACGGAAAAATCGCGCTGGATGTGCTGCGTCAGGATAATGAGGTTGATATGCTATTATTAGACATCATGATGCCAGTCATGGATGGATATGCCACTCTGCGGGAGATTCGAGGGGATGAACGCTTGAAGCATCTTCCGGTAATTGTTCTGACAGCCAAAACTTTAGAAAACGAGCGCCAAAGATGTCTGGAAGCCGGAGCTGATGAGTATGTGTCAAAACCAGTCGATCACGATGCCTTCATTCGCTTGATCAATACCTGGGTTAAGAGACGCTAAAACGCATTCTTTCCATTAGCTTGAGATTGTATACAAGCTAAGGAAAAGAGAGGAATATATGGTAGCACAAGCGATGTATGCTATTTTAATTGTGGATGATAATCCAAATAATTTGTTTACTTTACGAACTCTATTGGAAGATCATCTTGATGCGGAAGTGATAGAGGCGGATTCGGGCGCGAAAGCGTTGGAACAGGTGACAATGCGGAAAATCGATCTGATTCTCCTGGATATTCAAATGCCTGATATGGATGGGTTTGAAGTCGCTGAGTTAATTCGTCGCAGAAAACGATTTCAACATATTCCCATTATTTTTCTAACCGCGATCTATAAATCCGAAGAATTTAAACAACGCGGATTACAGGGCGGAGCTATTGATTATTTAACCAAACCGATCGACGATACGATTCTGCTGAATCGAGTCAGCGCGTATTTACGTCTCATCGAAGAAGAACGTGCCTTTAACCGCCAATTACAACAGGTCAATACCCAACTTCAGCAAGAAATTGAAGAACGGAAACGGGCAGAAGAACAGTTGCGGCGGTTATCTTTGGAACTTGATCGGGAACGAGCCTTATTAAAAAGTTTAATTGATTCCATTCCAGACCTCATTTTTTACAAAGATCTTGAGGGCGTTTATCTTGGCTGTAATCCGGCCTTTGCTGAATTAGTTGGCCGCGACCTGGCGGATATTGTTGGAAAAACAGATTTTGATCTCTTTCCACACAAGGCTGCTCACATTTTTCGAGAGAAAGATCAGCGCATCCTGAACGACGGGCATCCTCGTAATAATGAACAATGGCTGACCTATCCGGATCAGCGTCAGATTTTGGTGGATACCCTGGAAACTCCGTACTGGGGGCCAGATGGAAACATGATGGGGTTGATCGGGATTTCGCGCGACATTACCGAACGTAAACATGCAGCCCAGGAACTGGAAAAATTAAATCAGCAATTGAAAGAAGCCAGTTTACACAAAAGCGCCTTTCTGGCGAATATGAGCCATGAATTGCGTACCCCCCTGAATGCGGTCATTGGATATACCTCGTTGACGCTAAACTCCCTGAAAGAAAGCCTGTCGCCTGAACACCTGGTTAATCTAACCAAAGCCGAACGCTCGGCCCACGCCCTCTTACAGTTGATTAACGATGTCCTTGATTTTTCGAAAATCGAAGCCGGACAAATGGAAACCTTGATTGAGGAGATCGATGTCCGCGACATTATTGAAGAAATTACAATAACAGCCGAAGGCTTAGTTTTAGATAAACCGGTAGAACTTAAAATGGAAATCGCTGACGAATTACCTCTGGTTGAGAGCGATTATACCAAAGTCAAACAAGTACTGAATAATCTGGTAGGTAATGCCATTAAATTTACCCCTGAAGGGTCTGTAACCGTTCGCGCCAGGCTGCTTGATGATGTTGCCGCGATCAGGGTTGAAGTCGAAGATACCGGATCGGGGATTGCTCCGGAAAAGCTTGAACATGTGTTCGAATCGTTTAAACAGGCTGACAAATCCACTTCAAAAGAATTCGGAGGAACTGGCCTGGGTCTGGCGATTAGCAAAAGTTTTTGTAACATGCTTGGCATCACGATTGGCGTCGAAAGCGAACTCGACAAAGGGACACTTTTCTGGCTGCACATCCCAATGCGCATTCCCACACAAGGACCTGACAAAAAGGCTGAGCTTAAACACAAACACGTGGCGATTTCAGTTTCGGAGAGTCTGCCTCAACGCGGAGATAAGGTTTCAGATTATGAAACCGTGTTAGTGATTGATGATGATGATTTGAACTTAGCATTAACCAGCACGATTTTTCAGAATGCCGGTTACACGGTATATAAAACGTCATCAGGCCGAGAAGGGATTGTCATGGCGCAAAATATCTTGCCGGATGTGATTTTAGTTGATATCGCGATGCCTGATATGAACGGATATGAAGTGACGCGGGTCTTGAAAGCGAATCCGGCAACTTCTGCGATTCCCATTATTGCCTGTACAGCCCTGGCAACCAGGGAATCCGAGGAAAGGGCCATCGAGGCCGGGTGCTGCAGCGTGCTCAGGCGACCAATTGAACCACAATATTTAGTCGAACATGTCAGAGAAATCGTCCTCAATAAGCCATAACATTCCAGGCAGAAAAACCGGCAAAAAAACCAGGTTTCTTCAAGAAACCTGATTTTTAGAAAACCCCAAAACTTTCGTTCAGGTATTGAGGGTCGTATGAATCAACACATTCGCTCTGAGATTATTCACAAGCAACATCATATATCTATCATGGGTTTAATGGATGCCCCTGAAGATCAACAATGCTTCCTGGCTGCTATCCAGCAGCGTGATGGCGTTGAAGAACTTCATATTACGGTTTTTGAGGCCAAATTCCTGCCAGCCATGGTTATTGAAGCGTTAAAAGCACATGTGAACCAGTATTCGAACATCCCGCTCAAATTATTTATTTTGCACCGCCATCTTTCGCTGTATTTAAGCCGCCTGGGTCTTCAAAATCGCCTGGTGTTTGAAAAATCCTTACTCCCTGCGACAAGTCAACAGATCAGAGCAGTGGCTATCGGAGGATCAGCGGAAAGCCTGGACAAAATTTTTCTGATCGTGAAGAGTCTCCCTTTAGCTGATATTAGTGTGTTTATCGTCCAACACTTTCCGAAAGATGCCCGCAACATTTTAGATACGCTGCTCCTGGATAAAACCCGCTATCGCACCGTCATTCCTCAAGACGGAACAACCATTGAAACCAATGCCATCTACATTGCACCATCAGATTTTCATCTCAAAGTTGAACATGGCGTAATTCGCCTGACAAAAGAGGCGCCAGTTAATTATTCTCGTCCCTCTATTGATGTCTTGTTTGAGTCGCTTTCACAGGAATATAAACAGGGGTTGCTGGCAATTTTATTGTGCGGGTACGGCAGCGATGGCAGTCATTCGTTAAAAACACTTGCTGCTCATGGCGCGCGTATTCTCATTGAAGATCCGCTCGATTGTTCCGCCCGCGACATGCCTCAAAATGCCCTGAAAACAGGATATTATCACTATAAATTCCCGATTCAGGAACTGGCGCATTATGTGTCCCGTATCATTCGGAAAGAAGAAATGGTTTTTGATCACCAGGAAATCATGGAGTTTTTGAATTTGCTGCACAAACGCTATGGTTATGATTATCAGGAATATAGCGTGGAGAGCATTAAACGCCGTCTGCAAAAAATGATGCTTGACCGGGGGTTTAGCCAATTTGAGCATTTTTCCTCGCACGTGCTGCAAGATTCCGAACTGTTCGAAGAACTCTTCCTGGAATTTTCCATTAATGTGACGCACTTTTTCCGAAATCCGGAAGTCTTTTACGCCATTCGCGAAAAAATTCTGCCCTATTTAGACACCTATCCTCACATTAAAATCTGGTGCGCCGGCTGCTCAACCGGCGAAGAGCCCTATTCCCTTGCAATGCTCCTGGACGAAGCCGACCTCCTGAAAAAATCGCAGATTTACGCTACTGATATTAATCCCTTTGTGATTGCTGAAGCCAAAAATGGGTTGTATAGCATGGAGCCTCTTGATATTGATCAGCAAAATTATCAGGCCAGCGGAGGCGCGAAACACTTTTTAGACTATTTTGACCAGACTTTTGACATCCTCAAAATCAAACCGTTTCTGCGAGAAAAAATCTTGTTTTTTCAGCACAGCCTTGTCAATAGCGGCATCCTCAACGAATTCCAGTTAATTTTGTGCCGGAATGTCTTAATTTATTTTAATCAAACGCTACAAAAGAAAACGCTGCGATTGTTTGCAGAGTCCCTCGACCGCCGCAGCTTTCTCATTTTGGGAGAAAGCGAAGCTCTGCCTGTTCTGGAGAAAGAGTGCATGTTTGAAGAATTTGATCCTCTCCATAAAATTTTCAGAAAACGGAAATTTGTGCCGCCTGAGCAAAGAATCTCTGGATTGTAAGTTGTTTCAAAAATATGATATTTTTCTGTTGACATTTTTTCCTGCCTGATAAAAATAACTCACTTCAAATCTCAGGTATTGACAAAATAAAAGTCAGACCGAATATGTATGATGTTGACCAACTTCACGTGATTATTCTCGCACAGAAGTCAATTAACCCTGACAGCCTGTATCATCTGATCACAAATCATCAATTGCTCTATAAGTAAGGAGAACGTAACTATGCTGGAACTGAAAAAAGGGATAAATATTCTCGCTGAAATCGGCGGAATAACAACCTTAGATGAGGCACACGCCTTATTTGCGAAAAAATGCGACCAGGAAAATTTAGCGAAACTGAAGAAGATCACCAATGGAGAAGCCTTGATACAGATTGCGAATGCCATTGCCATGATGCAGCCTGATTCCATCTTTGTCAATACTGGTTCAGAAGCTGATAAACTCACGATCCGACAGATGAGTATTACGAAAGGCGAAGAACAACCCTTAGCGATGAAAGATCATACCATCCATTTTGATTATGAGAAGGAACAAGGGCGCGTGGTTGATAAAACCGCGTACATAACCAACGAAGATGAAGAAACTAGCGTGATGGCCCGTAAAATTCTGCGAAATGAAGCCTATGAATATGTCAAAACAGAAATGAGTGGCATTGCCAAAGGCAAATGTCTGCTCATCGGGTTTTTCAGCCGTGGTCCGATTGGCGCGAAAGGCTCGTTACCGGCGATGGAGATCACCACGTCAACCTACGTTATGCACTCTGCCAATTTGTTGTATCGCAATGTCTATCATCACTTTGACGCTGAGGTCGAACGCGTGGGTTACGTGATTACCAATGTCCACAGCGAAGGGACGAGCGATCCGGCTAACTTCCCGAAAATGCGCGTATTTATGGATCGCAGTTGGCTGACGACTTTCTCCATGCACTGTACGTACGCCGGCAACACGCTGCTCATGAAGAAAGGAAATCACCGCTTTGCGGTCGATCTTGCGACCTATTACCAGAAAGAATCGCAACTCTCTGAACACATGTTTATCACCGGACTCAAAGGCCCGGGCGGCCGCACCACCTATTTTGCCGGGGCAGCACCCTCTGGCTGCGGCAAAACCACGACTGCCATGGTCGGCACAGACTTTATCGGCGACGATTTGGCGCAAATCTGGATTGACGACGATGGCATCGTACGAGCCGTCAACCCGGAATTTGGCATTTTTGGCATTGTTGAAGACGTAAATCGTGAAGGCGATCCGCTCCTCATGAAGTGTCTGCGTGAAGAAGGAGCTGAGGTCATCTGGTCCAACGTGCTAATTGATGAGAATAGGGTGCCGCACTGGGTTGGACATGGCGAAGAGATGCCAAAAAAAGGCATCAATTATACGGGCGAATGGTGGGAAGGCAAAACCGATGAAAACGGCAAACCGGTGCCGCCCTCCAATCCGAATGCGCGTTGTACCCTGCTGAGCACGAATATTGAGAACTATAACGAAAAGATGGCCGAAGATCCGAAAGGCGCGCCCATCAGAGTCATTACCTATAGCGGGCGCGACAGCGACACCATGCCGCCTATTGTTGTCGCCAAAAATCCGGATCAGGGTGTCGCCATCGGTGCGTCAATTCTCTCCGCTGCTACCGCTACAGAAGTCGGCGTGTCTGGCGTGCGGCGTCAGCCCTGGGCCAATGAGCCCTTTATCCCCGGCCCATTGGCAGATTACATGGACGCGCAGTTTCTCTTCTTTAATTCGCCGAAGATCAAGGAAAAACCCATCATGGCCGGCTTAAACTACTTCCTGACCTACGGCGCGCGCGGCGGCGAAGGCAAAAAACTGCTCGGCGAAAAACGCGACGTGAAAGTCTGGCTTGGCTGGCTGGAACTCTACGCCAATGGCGATGTGGACGCTATCGAAACGCCTATCGGTTTTATTCCGAAATACAACGATCTGAAAACCCTGTTTGCCGGTATTGACAAAGCGTATCCGCAAGAACTGTACAACAAACAGTTCGCCTTGTATATTGATAATATTATCAGACGGATTGACCTTCAGGAAGAAGCCTATAAAAAAGAGCAAAATGTTCCTGAAAAACTGTTTGAAGTGTATGAAGAAGAACGCAGTGGTTTGGAAGCGTTGAAAGCCAAATATGGCTCGATTGTTTCGGTTGAAGAATTGATCGAAGCTGTCAATCAATAAGAGATGCCTGGAATATCCCTGACGCGGCGAGTGTGTCAGGGGTGTTTTTTTTTCGACTGCCTGCTAGCCGATAGGAGTACCAAAGCTCGTCTTTGGCTGTCAAATTTATGCACGATGCACAACGCTTATATCATGATCTGGCCTGGATCTGGCCGATTATGAGTCCACCGGAAGAGTATGTCCAGGAAACGGAATGGATCAGCCGCATCATCCGCCAATATGCTGAGATTGGTGTCAAGACGATTTTGCACTTAGGCTGCGGCGGCGGACATATTGATTTGACCTTGAAAAAACACTTTCAAGTAACAGGCGTTGACCTCAGTGACGAGATGCTGGCGCTCGCGCGCGTATTAAACCCGGAAGTGACCTATTTTTAGGGCGATATGCGGACTGTTCAGCTTGAAAAATTCTTTGATGCAGTTCTGCTTGCTGATTCGATCGCCTATATGCTGACAGAAGAAGACTTGCGAGCCGCATTTCGTTCGGCCTGGACCCACCTCAAACCTGGCGGCGTGCTGCTCACCTTCGCAGAATTCACGCAGGAGCGATTTCAACAGCATCACACCGAATGTACGACCCATGCTCAGGGAGATGTGGAAATTACCTATATCGAAAACTACTACGATCCCGATCCTGGGGATACAACTTATGAAGCCACCTTTGTCTATCTTATCCGGCGTCAGAGGAAATTAGAAATTCAGACTGATGCCCACATCGTCGGAATTTTCCCCTTAGAACTCTGGCCCCGCTGCCTGCAAGACGTTGGATTTCAAGTGCAGCAGCTCGCCTTTGAAGGCTATGATATTCCGACCTTTGTCTGTCTAAAGGCTATCCATGCTGCCTGAAAATTTGAACGCCCTCTTTCAAGACCTTCAGTCCAAACCGGCGAAATAAATTAACAGGGAAACTCGCCTGAATCAAATGCGTTCACAGATCGCAGATGCCGCTCGTCATAATACGCGTCGTAAGAAATGTTCATGGCTTATAATGCCGCCGATAACATTTTGAGAATGTGTTTGGCTAATTTTTCATTGATCTCACGATGTCGGGGGACCGGCTGGCAAACTCCAGTATTGGGATTTTGATACCAATCGTGGTTGCCTCCGTGTCGAATCAGCACACAGCCTGTGCTTTTGATTTTTCTAATCAACCCTGTGCGTCTCATGCCACAACCAATTCCCCGACATGGGTTACAAGCGGAATATGCCCCTGAACAATCTCAGCAAAAATATCTTTTAAATTCTCCCGCAATTCTTCAAGGGTCTGCCCCTGTGTCATAAAATCCGGATAATCCTGAAGATAGCCAAGCCAGAAATCTTTATCCTGCCAATAAACAAATTTTATCGTTTTCATAGAGATCCACCTCTCTCCTATGTTCATTATGAGATGCTAAATATTGAATGATGAATGAAGATAATGTCAAGTAATATAGTGGGCGAAAAGAAAAAGAACCGTCGTAGGGCGGATTGCCCCTTCGTGCCTGAAGGAATCCAAATGGATACCCCACGAAAGCTTTTTCACTTGACAGAGAAAAGGGGTGTCGCGCAGAATAGCTGATGAACAGAAGTATGAATAATCCGGGATCAAACATGAACAATGAACATCTTTATCTCCTACAGCCGCAAAGATGCAGCTTTTGTTGAGCGATTGAAAACCGCACTGGAAGCCGGAAAGATCGGCATCACCATCGATACTGAGTCTCTGGCCTTTGGCGACAATCTGCAAGAGTTTGTCGATCGCTCGGTGCGGGAGACGGACTTGACGATTGCGGTCATCTCGCGCAACAGCTTACAGTCCGTGTTGGTCGTCGCTGAAGCCCTGGAAACCTTGATGTATGAAAAGGTACTGGGACGCAAGAAGTATCCTGCCGATCTACAACGACATGAATGGCGATAAGCAAGAATTTGGATGATTTGCCTATCGTTCATATAAAAAAACCTTGACTCCAGTCCAAAAACCTCATCGCATCAATTCAGGATCACCTCAAGCAGATCGCCAAACAGAGCAGACGCGATGTAGATGCCGTGCTGCTGCAATTTTTTCAGGAACGGTTTCTGTATCGTGTGTCCATGTCTGCGTATGTGGAGAATTTGATCCTGAAAGGCGCGCTGCTGTTGCTGATCAACCATATAGACCGGTTCAGACCGACCAAAGATATTGATTTTCTTGGAAGACGACTTGATCATGCTCCTGACAACCTTGTCCGCATCATCAGGGAGATCGCTTAATAAATCAAGGCATTATGGATACGATGCTGACAGTTAAAAATGAGGACTTGCAAGCTCTCAATTCTGTACAGGCTGTCGAGTTTTTCCGTGAACTCCTGTATGCAGAAGCGACGAGAATTGGTGTTCCTCTGAAGAATATCAACATTTCAACCTGGATTGATGTGCCTGATGGGGGCATAGATGCCTCAATTCATACAGACACGATTTCAGGATAGGAGAGTTTCATCTCAACCGGATTGAACTGTGAGTGCGGGTATCGTGAATTTCAGGCCCAGGTGTGGAGCCTCAATAATCTTATCAGTTTTCTGCGGCCATTTCCCTCCTTAGACCTTCGAGTGAATGGAAATCACAAAGGGTTTTCTTTCCAATAAGACATCTAAGACGATATTGGTATCAAATAACACTTTCACAGATATTTCTCCTCAAGATAGGTCTTGTAATCGTGTTCAGCAATCGTTGCCTGCATAAAAACCCTCCTGTTTATCAGAAAATATATCTTTCGAGAGCACAGAAATATAATAGCGTCTCCCTTCTGAATTGTCAAATATTTCTTTCGCTTTCAATGCTTCTGTTTCACGCTATTCAGGATGTGGGGCGGTGGTGGCCGTTTCATTTTCCTTCAAGCACTTTCCAATATCCTTGCCTGGCTGAGCTGATGCAGGAGATGGCGCCCTTATCGTGTAACACCACGAATCTGTCAAAGGAAAATATGGAAAAGGATCATCTTGGAGCAAGAAAGCGGTTGACATTCTTTGAAGGTCTGATAGAGTAGGATTTGTCTGGCAGCGTTGAAATTGTTGTCACAGGTTATTGGGACGGGGAAGTTTAAGAAACCGGGTTTTTGGCAAAAACCCGGTTTCTATGCCTGATTCTTCTCGTTACAAAATCTACAACCCCAAAGCCGCCGACCGTCTCGGCGTGGTTTTTACGCCCAATGAAATCGTGCGTTTCATGCTTGAGAGCGCGGATTATCTGGTCTATAAGTATTTCGGCAAACTGCTGGCTGATCCACACGTTGAGATTCTCGACCCTGCTACCGGCACAGGCACCTTTATCACGGAACTGATCGAATATCTGCTTACGATCCTCAAGCCCATTTACCGGGATATTAAGTCAGGTGGAACGCGAAAATATTCTGAAGGCGTTTCTATAAGGAGATGCCATGAGCGTGTGCTCACCTGGCGCTATGAAAATCAGGCTCGTAGTTGCCGCTTCAGCGACGTGAAGAAACGCTGAAGCGTTTACTACAAATGAGGATTTTCAAAAGAGTCAATATGAGATCCAATGCATCAAGTTGTCTCAAAGAAACCCGATTTTTTGCTCTGAGCAGGAACAAAAGATTGAGCTGGTTGACAGTGTAATTGGAGAACTTTCATCATTGAGGCTGTATTATAAAGAAGTTCAATTAGCCGTTGTGAGTATTTCCTGTGATTTTACCTGAGTTCACACTATTTTTTTCTTGCGTTATTTTAAAAACTACGATAGCGTGTCTTTTCAATAAGTTATCTGTATCATCTTGCAGGGTATGAGTGTTTAAAGAGTTTATTGGGCGGAGGCCAGGGACTATGTTATGTCGAACATTTCTCTCGCAAAGAGGGTTTAGTCTGATCAGAGTGTTGCTCGCACTCGCGATATTGGCGGTTGTGGCGTTCTATTTTCTTCCGTATATTGGCGGCGATACGCTGTCAATCCTCAATCAAATCAGTGGCAAAGTCAAAGTTGTGGTCAATGCCCTGATAAGTAAATTATCCGGACTGGGCAGCAGCCTTTCGGGCGGATTTGAAGGATATTGGACCAAAATTTCGCGAACCCTTGAAGAATGGGCAGATAAATGGAATCTCAAGAAGATTTCGCAACTCGTTTCCGGGGTGGAAGATGAATGGCAAGGTGATATGGAGAAATTAATCTCGATTTCACGCTCTCGTGGATTTGATATGTCGCGGGTTGAGCGGAATTTTGATGGATATCAGGCGAAAGAAGTCAGTTGGAAACGAGTAGAATTTTCTTATTGGGAGGATATTCGGCAACAAACCCAGGAGAAGATTGCGACAAGTATTGAGCGGTTTCGCACCCGTCCGCTAGGTTGCAGCGACTTTGTGGTTGAACTCAAAACGATTTGGGACATTGAACAACAGTTTAATCAGGATACGCTTGAAGGGTATATTGACGCTAGTGAATCGGCTGACAGGTTGCAGCAGCCTCGCTCCGCGGCTTTTTTAGAAGAATTTCTTGACTGGCTGGCTGTGGCAAGTGCGTATCCGTCCTCAGGGAGTTGGAGCAATGATTGGTTTATGCAGCAATTAACGCAGGCAATTCCCTCGGCATCGGCCGACATAACCCTCGATTACCCCGGAATTATCAAACATATTGACACTCAGGTAAGTAGAACTCCTCATCCTATTTACCGGATTTTGGGAAATGTGACGATTGCTGAAATTTACTTGAATTATGATCTGATTAACCCTGCAGAGGATCGTTTTGATGAAGCGATTCGGCAATTATCCGAAATTGTGAACCGCTATCAGAGTACATATAATATGTCATCCCTGGGTTTACACATGGCGTTAGGATTGCTGCACGAACGCGTCTGTAAAAACGCCGATCTGGCCATGAAAGAATTTAAGGATGTCGTCGCAATTGCAAGGCGATTGGGGTTGCGTTGCGAAGATTACAGTCTTGTGCACTATCACCTGGGAGTCATTAATTTACATCTGCGTGAGGGCAAAGAGATCAGACCAACGTTTGAAGAGGCAGCCAGTGCCTATGCCGGAACAACGCAAGACCTTCTTGCACCGACGCCGACGCCATTGCCGACTCCTGTTCCTCCGACGCCGACGCCCAGGCCAGAGCCTATCGAAATCAGCATCAAAATACCGAGGGCTCTGGGAACTGTAAGTCCCTCAGGTACGCGTCCGGAGCGGCCTGGCGCAGGAACCGGGACGCCGCCTGCAATAAGAACTCCTGTTCCTCCGCCTGTGGCGACCCCTGTGATTGTCCCCACGCCTGCGCCGACCCCTGGGGTGCAAATTGTGCCTCAGTCAGGCATAACTCCCACCCCTGACTGGATTAAAGGGACAGTCTCCCCGGGCGAGCGACGTCCGGAACGGGATATTCGCTTGCGGCCGCGCCCTGAGTTGGGACCCTCGAAAAAGATGAAAAAATTCGATATTGGCGATTTGTATGATCTCAGTAGAATTCCGGATGATGCTATTCGGGAATTTGAGCTCTACCTGCAATGTCATGCTGAGGGAGAGCGAACAACAATTGCCCGGTTTATTCACGGAAAGTATCACGGAAAATAACAGAATAACCTGGAAGGAGAAGAAAAAAAATGAGAAAATATCTATTTTTGATAGGTGGATTATCCGTTATCCTGGTAGGAATAATTGCGGCTCCTGCGGCTGCGCAGTATATTAGCGTGCCCGGCGTGAGCACTCATGCGCAAGGTGCTGGCATGGCGGTAGGGGATCTGGATGGCAATGGCAGACCGGAAATGATTCTCATGGCCTATCACCATGCCAAAGAAGGCAATACGTTCCGGTACAAGGTCGGCAAAGATTTGGCTCCCGATGGAACAGCGACAAGCTGGGGCCAGGTTTTTGAAGTTGCAGGCGTTGGCAAAGAGGCTCTGGGCGCTGGGGCAGCCATGGGAGATATTAACGCCAATAAAAAGCTTGATCTGGTGTTTATGGCGTATGAAAAGAACCTGTTCCGCTATAGAGTCGGTTGGGACCTGGATGCCAATGGGATTGCTTCCAGTTGGAGCGACGTGGTTGAAGTCGAAGGCGTCGGCGATCTGGCTGAAGGCGCGGGCGCGGCTCTGGGAGATATTGACGGCAATGGTCGTCCCGAATTAGTCCTGATGGCGTATGATAGCCCGGAAGGGCCGAATACCTTCCGTTACCGTATCGGCTGGAATATCAATCCAGGGGCCGTGACGAATAATTGGACCGGAGAAATTATTCCGGGCGTCAGCGAGGTCGCCGAAGGCGCAGGAATCGGAGTCATAGATCTTGACGGCGATGGCGTTCCGGAAATTGTGTTAATGGGAACGCAAAAACAAAAAGGGAATAACCCAATTCGTTATAAAATTGGCTGGAAATTGAGCGCGGCTGCCAAAACGCAAAACTGGAAACAGGTTGATGAACCGACCATGGGAACCGACTTTCAAGGCGCGGATATGGCTTTTTGGGATATGCTCGGCAATGGCAAGCCTGAAATGATTCTGATGGTGTATCAACGCGAAAAAAACGGCAACACATTTCGTTACCGCGTGACCGGCCTCCGTTAGTGAATGTACAGAAAAAACCGAGTTTTTTGAAAAAACTCGGTTTTTCGTATTGCTCCTTACAATACTCCAAAAAACCGCAAACTTTCCCGTACAAATCGTAAGGCAAAGATAACCAGTAACCCTCCTAAACACCGAAGTGTATAGATATAGATTTTTCCTTTCAAGAAGGTTCGTGATTTGCCTACGATGCCAGCGATTGCGGCTAACATCCCGATTAAACAGCTATAAAACCCGATCAGAAATGAACCGGCAACTATTGCGCCCGATGTCTGGTAGGCTTTGATCAACATGGGTGTGCCTACCAATAACCAAAACATATAAGGATGGGGATTTAAAAAGTTCGTCATCGCTCCTTTGCGAAGGGATCCTGGATTGGCCCCTGCTTGTTTTCCCTGAAATTCGGTAATTTTAAAATTGCCATACGCTAAATAGAGTAAAAAGGCGGCTCCAATCAGAGAGAGCATTCCCATCATCGGGGCCACATCTGAAAATTGGGAAAGCACCGCCACTGTCAGCAAAAAAATCGGGACATCTGTGATAAGCGGAACAAAGGCCACGAGAATGCCTTCTTTTACTCCATGCTGCACGGTCTGGGAAATCAAAAACATTTGGGTCGGTCCTGGCGAGAGACCTGCTGTCAGACCTAATACCACCCCTGAAAGAATCAATGAAAAATCCACACGTTACCTCCTTCTGTCGATCAAATCTCCGATGGCTAATTTGGCATCAAGAATTCTGATGATTCGGACGTCACGGAACGAGTTGGATACCTCTTCCGTCGTTTGTACTCCGACTTTAATATAGTTGTCGGTATAGCCGGTATATAAACCATTTTCCTCCTGTCGCTCGAAGAGCACAGATACCGTTTTTCCCACATAGGTTGCATAAAATTGTCGCCGTTTTTGGGCGGAGAGTGTGCGCAAAATCTGGCTGCGCTGCTTGATTGTTTCAGGATGGACCGGCTGCGATAATCTGGCGGCCGGCGGCCCTTTTCTTGGAGAAAAACTGAAGACATGGGCGTAGTTCAACGGCAGTTCCTCCAATAATTGCCGCGAATGCTCAAATTCAGCATCGCCTTCACCCGGAAATCCCACAATAATATCAGTTCCGATGTTGACGCCGGGAATGGCATCTGCTAAAGAGCGGATAAATGTTGAAAATTCTTCCCGCGTATAACGGCGATTCATCAATTGCAGAATAGCGTTGTCGCCGCTTTGCACAGGGATATGAAAAAATCGGCACAACTTTTTCGATGAAACCAGATACTCAAGAATGCCTTCCGGAACGGTCATCGGTTCAATTGACGTAATTCGTATGCGCTGAACTCCTTCAATTTCCTCTAACATCCGGAGCACATCAAGTAATCCTCTGCCCTGATAGGCGTACGTTCCGATATTCACACCCGTAATCACGATTTCCTGATGCCCGCGGGCCACAAGTTGCAGGGCTTCCTGGCGAATATCGTCAAACCTTCGACTTCGATCCCGTCCGCGCGTATAAGGAACAATGCAATATGAACAGAAAAAGTTACACCCATCCTGAATTTTGATGTTGGCTCGGGTGCGGTTTACAAAATTTCCGACAGAATTCATCGTAAAATCATCCTGACTGATGGTCTTTGAATGAAAAATGGCCGGTTCGGAGCGTTTAGGAAAATAGGGAATTCCGTTCTGTTCACTCAAAATGTTAGCAAGATACTCTACGAGATGAAACTTGTCTTCGGTTCCAACAATCATGTCAATTCCAGGGATGGAACGCAATACATCCAGGCCGACTTGCGCATAACAGCCGACGATAATGAGAAATGTGTGGGGATGCTGGCGGAGCACACTGCGAATCATATTGCGACACCGAGCTTCACTGTGTCCGGTGACTGAGCAGGTGTTAATCACGCATACATCACTTGCTTCTCCAAATTCTCTGATTTCATAGCCCTTTTCCCGAAACAGATCGCACAAAATGGCAGTTTCAGCTTGATTCAGGCGGCAACCAAGTGTATAAAATGAAACAGAATATGATGAGTGCATGTTACACGTTTCCTGTTGCTATCAAATAAACATAAGGATGTGCTTTTGGGGCACAATGAAAAATTACTTGGCAAATGCTATTCACACAACAAATTTTAAAATTTAGCAGTTAGTGTTTGACAATCGTCTATTATGAGCATTATTATAATACTATTATATCGTTGTCATCGAAAGCGAATTGTATTTTTTCCGGGTATCTTACAACCTGGAGGGAGAAGAAAATTATGGACGATCAGAACAAGAGAAAATATCCCCGTATTTCCACGAATTTTTTCGTGAAATTTTCCCGCGATGCGATTGATAGCACGATTCGACAATTACAAGAGGGGCTTGCCGAAAATTGCAGCACAGGAGGGATGTTTATTGCAACTGACCGTCTCTTCTCACGAGGCAGTGTTCTAAATTTGGAGTTTAATCTCAACTCAGAAACAATGCCTCGTCGGTTAATACAAGCTCGCGCCATCGTTCGCTGGATTCAACGCATAGTAACCCATCCGGGGATGGGCGTTGAATTCTTACTCTTCAACGGATTTGGAAAGCACGAGTTTGCCCAACAGCTTGAACACCTTTCACAATAAGTGAATGTCCTCACCGCGAATCAGATCGGCGTAAGTTTCACGCTGTCTGACGATGCGAAAATCTCCTTTGTGCACCAGCACTTCTGCGGCATTAGGTCGTGAATTATAATGGGAGGCCATGGAAAACCCATACGCTCCGGCGGTGAACAGGGCGAGCAAATCGCCTGGCTGCGGCTGCGGCAGTTGACGATTTTTGCCAAAGAAATCGGCCGATTCGCACACCTGGCCGACAATATCTGCTGTGACCATCGGCACAGAAGCATCATGCGTCTGATGTACCGGGAGCACTTCATGATACGCGTGGTATAAGGCCGGTCGAATACAGTCCGTCATCGCAGCGTCAACAATCGTAAAATACTTCGAGGCGTTCTGTTTCGTATAAAGTACTTTCATGACCAGAATCCCTGCGTTGCCTACGATGGCTCTGCCAGGCTCTACAATCACCCGGCATCTTAAGGGTTGCAGAATGGGGAGCAGGGCGCTGCCATACTCTTCCGGCGTTGGTGCTGTTTCTTGATGATATCGAATTCCTAATCCTCCACCCAAATCTATCGTTTCGATTTGAAATCCGTCTTGACGCAGTTCCTGAATAAATGAGGCGAGCACTTCTGTCGCTTCGATCAAAGGGGCAAGGAGAGTCATTTGTGAGCCGATGTGCATCGAAACTCCCGTGATATGAACGCCTGAGCATTCCCTGGCATGTCGGCAAAGCGTTCTGGCTTGTTCCACACTCATTCCGAATTTATTCTCTTTCAGACCGGTGACAATATAGGGATGCGTCTGGGCGTCAATGTCAGGGTTGATGCGCGGCGAAAGATAAACCGGCGTATTCAGTTCACGCGCAATTTTACAGATCAATTCAAACTCCTGGCTTGATTCGATGTTGATCCGTTGCACTCCTGCCTGCAAGGCTTCAACGAGTTCTTGTTCAGTTTTCCCCACCCCGGAATACGTGATTTTTTCAGGAGCAATGCCAGCTTTGAGTGCTCGGTACAGCTCGCCGCCAGACCCAATATCTACCCCGGCTCCGGCTTGAGCGAGCAGCGCCAAAAGGGAAAGATTGGAGTTGGCCTTGACAGCGTAACAGGTTAAATGAGGGATAGATTGGAATGCCTGGTCAAATTGGTGAAAATTTTCAAGAATTTGTTGGGCACTGTAAATATACACTGGCGTTCCTACCTGGGCCACAATGTCGCGGATCGGAACATCTTCAACGTATAATATCTGGTCTAAAAAATGAAATGCAGTCATAGTATAAAAAAGAAAAACCGGATTTCGGCAAGAAACCCGGTTTTCTTTTCTCATAAAAAAGTTCAGGCTTTGCCGGATGATCCCAACACATCTTTAATCTTATGGCGAACAAGTTCCTTGATCGCTGATCGGCCAGGGCCTAAATACTTTCTTGGGTCAAATTCCGCCGGCGATGTGGCGAAAATTTCCCGGATGGTCGCCGTCAAGGCCAGCCGTAAATCTGTATCAATATTAATTTTGCACACAGCGGATCTGGCGGCTTCACGCAGCATCTCTTCCGGAACGCCTTTGGCTCCTGGCAACTGTCCCCCGTATTTATTGCACTTTTCGACGAGTTCTTGAGGAACTGAGGAGGAACCGTGCAACACGATCGGAAATCCAGGGATAAGCTTTTCGATTTTGTGCAGCCGTTCGAAATCGAGTTTGGGTTCTCCTTTAAATTTATAGGCCCCATGGCTGGTACCGATTGCAATGGCTAATGAATCCACGTCGGTTTTTTCAACAAATTCAGCCACTTGATCGGGATCGGTGTAAATCGCATCTCTTGCGGCCACATTGACAGCGTCTTCGATACCAGCTAATTTCCCCAGTTCTGCTTCTACCACCACGCCTTTGGAATGAGCATACTCCGCAACTTGTTTACTGATTTCAATATTTTTCTCAAAAGGATATTTTGACGCATCGATCATCACAGATGTAAAACCGTCATCAACACAAGATTTGCACATGTCAAAGCTATCGCCATGATCAAGATGAAGCACGATAGGAACATCTGTGGTGGCAACAGCGGCTTCAACAAGTTTCCGCAAATAGACAGGGTTTGCATACTTTCTTGCCCCTGAGGAGACCTGCAATATAAGAGGAGAGCGTTCTTCATTACCGGCTTCCACAATCGCTTGCAGAATTTCCATGTTATTCACATTAAAGCCGCCAACGGCGTATCCCTCTTTATATGCTTTTTCAAATAACTTTTTACTTGTTACTAATGGCATTCGTATTTCCTCCAATTTTGTTAGTCATACACGTCATCTTGCCTGACATCTCTGTCTTTTCGGAATGTGAACAACCGAGGTTCTTAAAAACATGTAATTTTTAGAATATACAGAACGTGAAAATCCATAAAGAGAGTCATGTAATACTGTCAAGAAAAATCTACAAATTTCGCGTGAAACGCTAATTTGGCAATTTCCCACCATTCGTGAAAATGGTAAATTCGCCAAGAGGAGAATGAAGGAAAATACGAGATTTCTCTGTTCCCTCGATAGAGATTCGGTCAGAAATCCATTCCTGGCTATTTCAGCGAAATTTCCCCAGGTCTAATCCTCTCTTGACAGAGCAGGGTTGTTAAGTTCTCGTCAAAAATTGCGTCTCGACTTCGCTCGATGTGCAGTATTCCGGGCATCGAGCGAAGTTGAGATGACAAACATCCGTAGAACTTAACAGTCCTGCTCTTGACAGAGTTCATGTCATTTTTCGTGCTCAGTTGCTGCTTTCAGGCGTGTCTCGAGATCTTCAATCCTTTTTTCCAGGGTGCGGATAGTTTTTAAGGCTTCAGGTAATTTGAGTAAGGCGACTTGCGATTTCTTCCACAATTGCAGATCCACGGCAGGACTACCCGATACCATGCTTTTTTCTGGTACGGACTTTGTCACGCCGGATTGAGCCCCAATCATAACATGATCGCCAATCTGGATATGTCCGACAAGACCTACCTGTCCGGCCAGAGTGACATGACTGCCTACATGTGTGCTGCCGGAAATGCCGACCTGAGCGACAATCACGGAATGTTCACCGACCACGACATTATGGGCGATTTGTACAAGATTATCAATTTTGACTCCCTTGTGAATGTGGGTTTCGCCGAGCGCAGCGCGATCAATCGTGACATTCGCCCCAATCTCCACATCATCATCAATGACGACTGTTCCAATTTGCGGAATTTTATAATATTCTCCTGTTGCGGTTGGGGCAAATCCGAAGCCATCGCTTCCAATCACCGTTCCGCTATGAAGGATCACTCGATTTCCAATAGAAACCTCCTGTAAGATGGAAACATTCGGATAAATCAGCACATCTGAGCCAATTGTCACGTGATCCCCAATCACCACGCCCGCATGAATGATCGTCCGTTCACCGATACGCACATGATTGCCAAGTGTGACATGTGGGCCAAGTGCAGAGTCCTTGCCAATCAGCACATCCTCTCCCAGAATAACAGATTCGTGGATGCCGACCGGCGGGTGATATTTCACGGCAAATAATGTCAGAATTTGCGCAAAGGCTAAATAGGGGTTGGGAACTTTCAGCGTCGTCAACTCCGGAATGTCGATATCCGGCGCGACAATAACGGCAGAAGCATTGGTGTGTTGGAGTTTTGCGCGATATTTGGGGTTGGCTAAAAAGGTCAGTTCCCCGTGTTGGGCGTCTTCAATCCCTGCAACAGCGGTAATCTCAATCTGATCATCGCCGACAACCGTTCCCTGAACGAATTCGGCCAGCTCACGTAATGTTTTCTTCAAGATGTAACGAGTTGCAAGGTGATGAGTAGCGAATTGATGAGTTCCTGGTTGGCGAGTTCCGAGTTCAGGAATCATCACTCACGAACTCATGAACGCATCAACGCGTCAACTCATCAACTCACAAACTTATGAATGAATTTATTGATTGCGCGAATTATAGGCTTTGATGATCTCTTCCGTCAACTCGATGGCACTGGAGCCATATAAGATATTCCCTGCTTCAAAGATGACAGTATAATTATTGGTTTTCCCATACTCAACCACGACTCTCCCGACATCTTCCAGGAGTTGTTTTAAGGCGCGTTGTTCAATCAAACGTAATTCCGACTGAGAATCCTTGACGAAACGATTATAGTCCAGTTCCTTTTTCGCAATTTCGTCGCGTTTCTCTGTTCTGGCTTCTGGGGTCAGCGCCAGGGATTGTTTGTCGTAATCATCTTTCATCTTTTGGATATCGTCTTTCATCGCTTTCGCCTGCACGGCTAATTCATCGGCTTTTTGCTTCATCTGTTCTTGCGCCCGGCTGCCCTCTTCTGATGAATCAATTACCAGCTGCAGATCCACAAATCCGATTTTATATTCTCCTGTTTGAGCAAATGTGTCTTTTGACATTCCTATACTCATCAACGACACGAAAAGGAAAAGAACTGTACTCCATACCATCATTTTTTTCATTGTGTTTTCTCCTCTATCTCCATCAGAGCAAGAGATGGGGCGTCGCTTGAAACGAGATAGCATCTCTCCTGATGTTCATAATCAAAATGTTGTACCTAAACCAAAATGGAATTCATTTGACGATTCACCTGGTTCCTTGTCAAGTTTATATCCCCAATCTAATCTGAGTAGTCCTAAGGGGCTTTGAAATCTTATGCCCACACCAACGCCTTTTCTAAATGTTGACACATCCACATCTTCGTCAGAGCTATAGACATCCCCCGCATCCACAAACGTGACGAACCGTAGTTGTTTTTGAATCGGGATAATCAGTTCTGCTGTCAACAGGACGCGTTTATTGCCTCCGATTTCATCGCCATTTTCATCTTTGGGCCCGACTGACCGCTCTTCATATCCTCGAATAGTATCAGCCCCGCCAGCAAAAAATCGTTCAAAAATCGGAACCCTATCACTATCGCCATACTCTTTGGCATAGGCAACTTCTTGTTTGAATCTCAACGCAAAATCCTTGTATAAAGGAAAATAGATGTTGTTATTGAACGTCAATTTATAAAAATCGTTTTCTCCCTGAAAAATCCCGCCAGCCAGTTCTCCGGTCAGTTTGGTTAACATGCCTTTGGTCGGGAGTAACACATTATTAATCGTCGAACGTTTGACCGATAACGACGTACTACTCGTGCTGCTTCTTCCTTCAGCTTCCCGAATGATTGACGAGGCATCCTCATCTACATCAGAAATATCAACCTCCTTATATTCATATTGCAATGTTCCGAAAATATTCTCAGTGATGGCCCGGCCAAAACGAAAGCCTCCACCGACGCTATTAGAATCATAAGCATTGTACTCACGGCTGGTTTTATAGGCATCAAGCCCTAGTAAGTAACGAGAATCCAGAAATCTGGGCATCGTATAACTCAGATTAAATTGCTGTGAACTCCCGCCTAACTGGGCTGACAGATCAATACTATGCGCTAATCCGAACACATTTGGATAAGACACTCCGCCTGACACAATAAAATGATCGATAGAACTATACCCGCCGCCAAAATTAAATGAACCGATCGAACGTTCCGTGACATTGATAGCCAAATCGGCAGTATTCGGTTCCGAACCATCAGCCAGTGTAAATTCCACATCCTCAAAAAACCCTAAATTAAACACGCGTTGCTGACTGCGCTCCATCTTTTTACTATCTAGCAACTGACCTTCATAGACGAGTAATTCCCGTCGGATCACTTTATCTCGTGTACGCTGATTTCCGGAAATCGTCACTCTGTTCAGAAAATGGGGCACTCCTTCCCGGATATCATACGTTAATGTCACCTTTCTCTGTTCGCGATTGACCTGAATTTTCGGATCAATCAACAGTTTCCCTTCCGTATTTTCAGAGATAGGGGTTAAATATCCTTTTTGAGCATATAACTCGGAGATCGCTAAAATATCTTTACGGATTTTGGAACGGCTAAATGGGTCGCCGGGAGCGACTTGAATGACATCCTGAATTTTCTGGGTAGCATACACCTCATTGCCTGAAATGCCAACCGTGTCCATTGTGTAGATGTCGCCTTCCTCAATGGTAATCGTAATATGCAGGTCACTGCTCTCTTCGACGAATTCCAGGGCATGGTCAACGACTTTGGCATCGAGATAGCCGTTATCCACGTAAAAAAACCGAACCCGCTCCAGATCGGTTTCAAAGGTCGTTTCTTCATATTTCCCCGAGCCGGTCAAAAATGAGAAAAAGCCTTTTTTTCTGGTTTCCATATTCTTGCGCAATTCTTTTTCTGAAAATGCGGTATTGCCTTGAAAACTTACTCTTTTCACCGTCGCTTTTTTGCGCTCTTCAATATGATATTGGAGTAGAAGTTTTTCCTGGGGATCTGTGGGATCAGGAATCAAACTTGCGGACACTTGCACATTATGATACCCTTCCTCATGATAGAGTTGTTTAATCTGTCCAATATCCTCCTGAATCTTCTGCGGATAAAATTTTTGCTGAAATGAATCTGACAGGCTTTCCGGAGAAAGCGTTAACACCTCTTCCAAACGATCGACCTTGAGTTTGTCATTTCCGATAAACTCAATCTTGCTGATTAAGGGTCGTTCCTGAACCACAAAGGTGAGATGCACCCCTTCAGCGGTTTGTTCAACATGAACGTCAACCGCAGAAAAAAACCCAATATCATACACCTGCTGAATATCCTGACTGATCCGCTCTGCATCATAAAGCGATCCCGGAGCACTCATAATCTGCGAAAGAATGGTGCTCTCAGGAATCAAAGCGTTTCCTTGTATGGAAATGCCTCGAATCTCAAGCGCAAAAGTATTGGGCGATATACCAACCCACACGGTGATGATCATAAGACTGAACACAATTTTCTGAAAGAATTTCATGATATTTCTACACCATTCTGCGATACACATTATCCTGTGTATGAGAGATGTTCCTCTTAGCTCATGGTTATTGCAACATGCTTTTTTTCTGGAAGAACACAAGCAGATGCTTCAATAAATACAGGAGCATCATCTGCAATGAGCACTTCAATACTGCTATGCGGTCCAAAATGGCCCTTGAGTACTTCTTCAGCCAGGGGATCTTCGATGTATCTCTGAAGAATTCGTCTGAGCGGTCTGGCGCCATAGGCAGGATCGAACCCTTTGTGAATGAGCCATTCCTTGGCCTCAAAAGAAAGCCTGAGAGTCATGTCTTTCTTTTGAAGTTGTACATTGATATCGTTAATCATCAGATCAATGATTTGGCTGATATGCTCCTGGGAAAGGGGGTGGAACGTAATGGTTTCATCAAGCCGGTTCAAAAATTCCGGATTAAACACCCGTTTTAACTCGGCCTGAATAAGCGTATTCATCTGATTGTAAGAAGTCTCATCATCCTGTTGATGAAATCCCAGAGATGTCGGTTTCTGAATTAATCGCGCACCGAGGTTTGAAGTCATGATGAGGACGGTATTTTTAAAATTCACGGTTCGTCCCATGCTATCCGTGAGTTGTCCATCATCGAGGACCTGGAGTAAAATATTAAAAATATCTGGATGAGCTTTTTCAATTTCATCGAGCAGAATCACAGAATATGGTCGTCGCCGGATTTTCTCAGTGAGTTGGCCGCCATCATCATAGCCGATATATCCCGGAGGCGCTCCGACCAGACGGGAAACTGCAAATTGTTCCATGTATTCAGACATATCAATCCGAATCAAGGCGGCCTCATCGCCAAATAAAAACTCCGCTAATGCCTTGGATAATTCGGTTTTCCCGACTCCTGTGGGGCCAAGAAACATAAATGATCCTACCGGGCGTTTGGGATTACGAAACCCGGTGCGCGAGCGTCGGATGGCTTTGGATATGGACTGAATGGCTTCATCCTGCCCAATAATGCGTCGGTGCAACTCTTCTTCTATATGCAGCAAGCGTTCGGATTCATCCGCCTCAATCCGGTTCAGGGGAATACCAGTCCAGGTCGAAGCCACAAATGCGACGTCATCCGGTGTGACAACGGGACGGACCTTTTCGCGAGTTTCACGCCAATTCGTCTTGAGCAGGTCTAATTTCGTGCGAAATTGGCGTTCTCGATCGCGCAGTTCGGCCGCACGTTCAAAATCTTGTTCCTCGACCGAAAGTTCTTTGAGCTTGTTGACTTCTTTAATTTGCTCGCTCAATTTTTTGAAACTGGATGGATAGGTATAACCTTCAATTTTGCGTCGAGAACAGGCTTCATCCAGCACATCAATCGCCTTATCCGGAAAAAATCGATCGCTGATATACTGTTCAGCAAATTGAACCGCCAGCTTGATGCTGTTATCAGGAATCTTGACCTTATGATAGGTCTCATATTTTTCACGAAGACCCTTTAAAATCAGGCTGGTATGCTCGGATGTTGGTGGGCTGACAATAATACTTTGAAAACGGCGCGCCAACGCACCATCTTTTTCAATATATTTTCGATAATCTTCGAGGGTGGTTGCCCCAATACATTGCACTTCTTCCCGTGACAACGCCGGTTTCAGCATATTCGACGCATCCATCGAGCCTTCCGCCGCGCCAGCGCCAATCAACGTGTGAATTTCGTCAACGAACAGAATAATTTCTTTTGAGGTTTTAATTTCATTGACGACGGCTTTCAGGCGTTCCTCGAACTGCCCCCGATATTTTGTGCCGGCCACTAAGGCCCCCAGATCCAGAGAAACAATCCGTTTGTTGCGGATGGATTCAGGCACGTCGCCGCGCACCATTCTCTGAGCCAGGCCTTCAACAATGGCGGTTTTGCCCACGCCAGGTTCTCCGATCAGTACAGGGTTATTCTTGGTACGACGACTCAAAATCTGGATGATCCTTTCCATTTCATCAACACGTCCGACAATGGGGTCTAACTTATCCTGACGCGCTAATTCTGTCAGATCCGTGCTAAATTGCTTGAGCACCTTGAATTCTTTTTCATCTTTAGCCTTTTTCTGAGCGATGCCTAAAATGTGCAGAATCTGTCGTTTCAGTTTTTCCTCGGTCACGCCATATTCACGTAAAATCCGAGCTGCCTGGTTGTAGCGCTCTTTGAAAATACCGAGCAGCAGATGCTCAGTGCCAATATAATTATGATTAAAATGACGCGCATATTCGACCGCATACTCTAAGGCTTTTTTGGCCGCGACCGTAAACGGAATCTCACTTAATTTAGCAGAGGTAGATCGGCTTTTGATGATGTTGCTTTCGATTTCCCGGCGTAACGTTTCCGATGGTATCCGTAACTCTTGCAAACATGCGACAGCGACCCCTTCCCCTTCTTTGAGTAACCCTAAAAATAAATGTTCGCAATCCAGACTCTCGCTTTTCAGCCGGCTGGCTTCATTCCTTGACATCACTATCACTTTTCGCGCTCGTTCGGTAAATCGTGTAAACATAACGTATTTCCCTATAACTGTGTATTAGTGAGGCTTTGCCTCATCAGTGTAGCTCGGATAATATCCGGGTGATCGTTTTGTAAATTATACCCGCAAGATGACGCCGCGTAATCATGTTGGAGAACATACTGATAGATATGGGCAGGTTGTATCTGGATGAAGAGTTGATCAATTCGCTGTAGCTTTTTATGACGGAAAAGCGGCACGACAGGAATGGTTCCTGACGAGATGCCTAAGCGATAGATACCTAAAATCTGCATAGCAGCAGGCACATCAAGAGCTTGTGCTGTACAAAGGAGTACTCTTGCCCGCTCAAACTCTTTTCGAAAAATTCTTGCGGAATTCCTCAATAGATAGGTTCTTGCTCGTTGTTCCTGAAGAATAATTCGATGGCACATTGTCTGCAAATCCTCAAGAAGACGAAGAGCATTTCGCTCTTCTGCCCTCTGATTCGAGATTTGGAGCAAATAGCCTTGCGACTCGCTCCCTTCTCCATACATGCCTCTAAGCGTGTATCCTGCCGAAATACAATGATTGATCAGGGGTCTCATCCGTTTAAGCATAAGGATCCCTGGAATAAACATCAACACAGAAGCCCGTAACCCAAGTCCTGCATTTCTCGGACATGTTGTTAAATATCCATAGGGATCAGCATACGCAAAGTCAAGACATTCTTCCAGGGAAGTTTCAACCTGGCGCGCCCTCTGCCATGCCTCTTGTAGATGGAATCCAGAGGAGAAGCCCTGAATCCGGAGATGATCTTCTTCATTCACCAGAATAGACGTATTTTGGGCTTTCTGGAGCACGAGCAAGCGTGAGCTTCCCTGGCTGGCAAATGTATGACTGATCACATATTGCTCTTCTAAAACCTTGCGTTCAAGGGGCGTGAGCCCATCGATCTCAATAAGTTCAGCCCCCTGAAAACGGGGGTTTGTTCGAACGATCCGACAGATACATTCACAAACTGCCTGTCGCTCTTCAGTGGAAGCAGCATGAGGAAAACGATGTTGTTTGATGTTGCGAGCCAGACGGACTCGGCTGCTGATCACATAGGGTAGCAGTTTCATAGGGATCTGTTATCCTCAGTACGTGATGAATTTTTATTGATCTCGATCTGCTCAATTTCCCCATCGCGTAAATGGATGATTTTCTCGGCTCGATGAGCCAAATTCTCATTGTGCGTGACAAGGATAATCATCATGCCATGTTCCTGGTTCAACCGGCATAACACGTCGCTGATGGTTTCACCGGTTTTCGTGTCCAGGTTACCTGTTGGCTCATCGGCAAAAATGACTGTCGGTTCATTAATTATCGCTCTGGCAATCGCCACTCGTTGCTGTTCTCCACCTGACAATTCTCCAGGTTTATGGCGCACTCTGGCTTGTAAGCCGACTTCTTGAAGGGCGATATGTGCTTTCTCTTTGGCGACCGACTTCGAAACTCTCCGGATGAGCAAAGGCATCATCACATTTTCGAGCGCAGTAAATTCAGGCAACAGATGATGAAACTGAAACACAAATCCAATGTGTGTATTCCGAAATTGCGCTAACTTTGCCTCTTCAAGCTCAAACACATTAATATCCTGATAATAGATTTTTCCACCTGATGGTCGATCTAAGGCCCCTAACAGATGTAAGAGCGTACTTTTCCCTGCCCCCGATGCGCCGACAATGGATACCATTTCGCCGCTTCGGATAGTGAGATGAATATTTTTTAGCACATGGAGTGTTTCTGTCCCGATCTGGAACGATTTATTCACCCCTTCAACACGAATATATGAGTTATTCATAACGAAACACGACAACAGGATCTAATTTTGACGCCTGTCTGGCAGGATAAATCGTTGAAACAAAACAGATCATCAGCGCAGAAACGATCACAAGCAAAATGTCTGTTCCTGTCATCGTAAATGGAAGATGATCCAGATAATAGATGCCACCATCAAGGCGAATAAGTTTATACGTATCAGCCAACCAGCATACCACGATGCCTAATCCTGTGCCCAATACCGTTCCAATCCAGCCGATGACCGTTCCCTCGAGCATAAAAATTTTCATAATGCTTTTTGACGTAGATCCCATTGATTTTAAGGTCGCAATATCTGATTGTTTCTCAATCACCATCATCACCAACGTACTAATGATATTAAACGCGGCCACAAGCACAATCAACGCCAGAATAAGGAACATCGCCAATTTTTCAAGATTAATCGCAGAAAACAGACTTTGGTTTAAATCTGCCCAATCCTGAATCAGGTACTCACTCCCAAGTATGTTTTTGATCTGCTTCACCACCTGTTTGGTGTGATCAATATTCTCAATACGAACTTCCAGACCGGAAATTTTTGTACCCATATTAAAGAAGGTCTGGGCGGCTGTCAAGGGAATATATGCCAGTCCTGCATCATATTCGTAAAAGCCAGAGCTAAATATTCCAACTACGTGGAATTTCTTTAATTTGGGGACTGGTCCGGTCGGCAACAGTCGCCCCATCGGTAAAATCAACGTCACTTCATCGCCCGTGAGCACTCCCAAAAGTCTTGCTAATTCCCAGCCAATAATAATCCCATGGCGTGGAGGACCTGTCAGCGTCTCTTGGTTTTGATAGGTTTGCCCTAGAAATTCGACATGGCCTTCGGTTAAATTTTTTTCCAGATGCGCTGTTGCCGTTGTTCGTTTAGGATCAATTCCCAAAAGCTTGACGCCCGCCACATTTTCAGCGGAACTCACCAGGACTTGCCCCCTGATATAGGGTAAAATACTAACAACCTGGCGAATCTGCTGCACCGTCTGGAGCAGTTCGTCGTGCTGTTCAATCCCTCCTTCGTGGGATTGGATGAGAATGTGAGCCATGATTCCAAGAATTTTATCACGAATATCATTTTTAAACCCTGTCATCACAGCCAATACAATAATTAATGCCGCAACGCCGACAGCCACCCCGCCAATGGAAATCACACTAATCAGCGAAATAAACGCCTGTTTCCTTTTCGCTTTCAGATACCGAAGGCTGACAAATAATTCGTAAGACATACCTTTTTAGTTGAATTTTTTGAATAAAAGTTCCCTGAGATCGTCATTTTCTTGAATCTTTCCTGGTAGTCTTTCCACTCATACTTTTTCTCAAACTGTTGTCAAGATGAAAATGCAAGAGAAACACACACAGAAAGATTGGAATAAAAAAAGGGAGTTACATATACGTAACTCCCTTTTTCGCCTTACGTCCCCAGGGGGATTTGAACCCCCGTCGCCGCCGTGAAAGGGCGGTGTCCTAGGCCAGGCTAGACGATGGGGACACACAAACTTGTCCGTCTTCCTCTTTTGAAGACAGGGGGTACATTACGAAACAGCATGGATTTTTGTCAATCTTTTTTTTCTCTCTTTTGATTTTTTTCTTGAATCAACTCTGTAACGCCTGTAAAAACATTACTTAGAGACACCATAGCTTGAAACGATAGATTTATCCTCTGAATTGCTGGTTATTACCGAGTCATGGTGATGATGTTGAATGGAGATTTCATCAGTCTGAAGGTTCTTACGTTGAAATTTCTTGACAGAGCATTCCTTTGGCTGTATGAGACATGCTAAACAAAAATCCTGAGTTAGATGTGGTTGTAAAATTTATGAGTCAACAGGGACAGGAAATGTCATGAAAAAACACTGGCTGAAAAAAATTCGTTTGATTCTTCGTATCAAGACGTTTACCAAAAGTATTCGAGATTATATCAATTCGATGGCGCAAGAAGATTCGCACAGTCTGTATTATGAAGAAAATAAACGCAAAATTATTGAAAAAATTATAGGACTGATCGATTTGAGTCAAGCTTTTCTCGCTCCTGACGGCAGCCTACCGGAACTCAGTGATTATGAAGCCTTACCCCCTGAAAAAGCCAGTCTATCGTTAAGTCAATTACTTGTGTTATTTCGACGAACCCTGACGCAGTTGCAAAATACCTCTCCAAAAATACAGGCCGAGGCGCTCGAAATATTGTATTCATATTTCATTGAATTACAGGGGTTATATGACTTAATTTTTGTGAGTCTCTATGAAAGTAATTCCTCTATTGTACCATTATCCCCTTCTGCCCTTGAAGAACACCAACGCCGATACTTAAAAGTGCCGGAAGAAATTGAACAGGATCCTTTGCTTCAAGAATATCAAAGCATCAAATATAAAGATCTCATGAATGTTTCGAGTCTCCATCATCTGCATGTCGTGTTGTTGGACTTTCTGCCGCAATATCTATTGGCCAGATTGCAAGAACTTCTGTTCAAACAAGTTCAGAACAGAAATATCCTCGATCCCGCCTCTGTGACCGCTCTTGATGAATTGCGCGCCCTACTGGTGGAACACCCGTTAAGTAAGTCCACCAAACTCTCTGTGGCAATTCATCGTCATACGATGCGGATTTGTGACATCCTCTTCACTCGTGTTATGCTCCGCTGGGGGCGACCGCTCTTTGAATTACTGGTGCTGGCGACCTGGATCCAGACGGTCAAAGATCATATTGTCCCTGGAATCCATCGCCCGGCATGGAAAGCGGACCATCTGGATATCGAGCAGGAGGTCAGAGATAATCATGGCTCTCCTGGAAAAATAAAAATGTCGAGTGCATTTTTTATGCAGCCGCGGATAAAATTTCGACTTGAGAGATTCCTCATTTTTAAAATTCGAACTATGACCGTGGGAGAAATTGTGCGAACAACCGAATTAGGAAATTGGATGCGTCAGAATTCTCCCGATGAACTCTTGCAATTTTTCAATATTGCACTTGGCGATATAGGCGGCATTGGCATTCGCACGATGCCGGAGCATGAAATTTTAGAAACCAAAGAAACGACCTGGTTATACGATGCCTTGATGAATTTTGTGCCAGGAGGAATGACCAGCCCGGGCAGCATCGTCATGCGCAATACCAATTATGGATTGACCAAAGCCCAACAGTTACTTCAGGAAATTCGGTTTTACGATCCCAGGTTTAAAGGTTCCTCCAGTCTATTCAATGATATCAAAATTCTGATCCGCAGTCTCGGAGTCATTAATAAAGGACGAGTCGGAAAAAACCTGGATCGAACAGAAAGTTTTACTGGAAAAAAGCGCGAACTCTAAAAAATGGTTTTACAGGGCTAATGGCAAAAACCGGGTTTTTGAAAACCCCGGTTTTTAATCACTCACCTTTCCGTGTCACATCCCTGATCCATGACGCCGGGGGAAAATATGCACCCATTGAATGGAACGGTCAGTGGCTTCTGTAATTTTAAAGATTGCTCCATGATATTCCAGGGTTTCTCCGACAGGAGGGATATGTCGAAATTCCGACAATAAAAACCCTCCTAGTGTTTCAAACGCCCCTTCGGGAAAATCAATGCCAAGGATTTCATCGACATCATCGATTTCCATGCGAGCATTCATGCGATAGGATCCATCCGGAAGTTTCTGATACATTTCTCTGCTACGCTCATCAAATTCATCTTCAATTTCTCCCACAATTTCTTCCAGGGAATCTTCAAGCGTGACGATGCCTAATGCCCCTCCATATTCGTTCACGACCACGGCGATTTGGGTATGATGACGCTGCAAATTTTGGATTAAATCAACAAGTGGCATCGTTTTTGGCACGTAGTAGGGTTTTCGAATAAAACGATCAATCGTAGCATCCTGGGGAGTCGCCCTGAGCAAATCGAAGGCATGAATTACGCCGATCAGGTTGTCAACCCGTTCTTCATAGATTGGGATTCGTGAAAAACCGCATTCGTGCATCGCCTCAATCGCATTATCAATGCTTGTCCCCTTTTCTAACAGATCCACATCCACTAACGGGACAAGAATTTCCTCTACGGTCGTATCGCCAAAATCGAACACTCGCTGCATCATGGCTTTGCGTTGTTGTTCAGCCAGGGTTCCATGGGTATCGAGGCTGAGCAGGAATTTGAGTTCTTCACGCGTCAAGGTCTGCTGTCGCTTTCTTTTCTCAACTCCAATGGTTCGAAGCAACCCATTCGCAATGGTTGACACGAAAAAGACGACAGGATAAAATAAGGTAAACGCAATATTGAGCAAAGGCGCGAGAATCGGAACGAATCGATCGGCATACTGTTGTAAGACGCTTTTGGGCACGATTTCCCCAAAAATTAGAACAACTGGCGTCAGGAAAAGCACGACATAAAATGTAACATCTTCAGCAAAACGAGGAATCTGTGAAAGAACACTGGTCAGCATAACTGAGCCAAGTACCAGAGAAATATTGGTTCCGACCAACGTGGTGCCCAAAAACCGTTCAGGTTGTTGCAGCATCTTTTGCGCCTGGCGCGCGCCTTTTGATCCATTCGATACCAGATGGCGCAATTTAATTTTATCAACAGAAATGATCGCGATTTCTGAGCCGGAAAAAAACCCTTCACAGCACACACATACCAGAATAACAACCCCGGCTATCCAGAAGAACATAATAATATCATGAAAAAAGGCTGAAGAGAGGATATTTAGAATATTTTTCCCTGCTCCTCAGACGTTTCTCGTTGAATGTGATGGTTTCTGTCTGTTTCTGTCTCGTTTTTTTCGACGAGAATTTCGAGAATACGGATATTGCGCACCTTATTGACCGTTAGGGTCAAACGATCAATCTGAACAGCATCTCCTTTTTGAGGCACTTTTCCAATCTGATCCAATAGCAGTCCCCCGACCGTACCATAATATTCAGGCGAAAAATCTGTGCCAAACAGTTGATTAAATTCATGAATGTGCATCATAGCGTTGATGGTGTAGCGTTTTCCCTCTTCTAAGGGATGAAACCAGTGCGATTCCTCGGTATCAAATTCATCACTGATTTCACCGACGATTTCTTCAAGAATATCTTCCAGGCAGACAAGGCCGGCAGTACCTCCATATTCGTCCACCACAATGGCAATGTGGATTTTTTTCTTCTGGAAATCCTTGAGAAGTTCTTGAACCTTTTTGGTTTCAGGAATAAAATAGGCTTCTCGCACTACATTATCTAGATGGAAATCCTGATGTTCGCCATGAAAAAACGGCAGCAGATCTTTAACATACACAATCCCAACAATATGATCGATAGTGTCCTGATAGACCGGCACTCTGGCGTACAGTTCGGTACGGCATTTGGCAATAATCTCCTCAAAAGTATCAGATAAAGAAAAACAAAACATATCTGTGCGGGGGATCATGATTTCTTTGACAGACATTTTGCTGAAATCAAACAGGTTATCAAGCATCTTCCGTTCAGCCGTTTCAACCACCCCTTCGCGTTCACTCACATCAAGCAAGGTCCGAAATTCCTGACCGCTCAACAACCGCTCATGGCTTTTACGCTCGTCGCCAAACAGACGCAGAATGGCATCGGCAATGCCTGTCAGGACAATGCGGATGGGAAAGATCACTTTTGAAAAAAACAATAGTGGACGGCAGGCAAAAAACGCATATTTTTGTGGGGTTTGCACTGCCAGGGCTTTGGGCGTAACTTCTCCAAAAATGAGCAGTAATAAGGTCATTGTTACGGTGGCTACAACCTGACCTGTTTCTTCCCCCAGGAAACGGATACAAAGTGACGCTGCCGTAGATGATGCTAAAATGTTGACGGTTTCATTCCCGATTAAGATCGTCACCAGGAGTTTACTTGGATGATCGAGTAATTGTCTGACAAGAGCGGCTGTGTAAGACCCCTCTTTTTCAAGGTGTTGAATGCGAACCGGATTCAGCGAAAACAGCGCAGTTTCAGAACCAGAAAAAAAAGCAGAACAACAGAATAAGAAGAACAACAAAATAAATGAACTGACAATGAGTTCCATGTATTCATTGAAGATTGAAGATTGAAGATCGTCAATTCTCAATATTCAATTCTCAATTCTCAATATTCAATTAAAACACCATTCCCCCTTCTTCCGTCGGATAATGATGGACATCAAGGTTTTCAAACCGCGTGTATTCTTTAATAAATGCCAGTTGAATGGTACCGATGGGGCCGTTCCGTTGTTTTCCGATAATGATTTCAGCCACCCCTTCGGGAGCATCGTCAAAATAGACATCGGGGCGATAAATAAACATGACGACATCTGCATCCTGCTCGATCGCACCACTCTCGCGAAGGTCTGAGAGTTGCGGCCGTTTATCAGTGCGTTGTTCAACGGCTCGACTAAGCTGGGAAAGCGCGATGACCGGTACATGGAGTTCCTTTGCCAGGGTTTTCAGCGACCGTGAAATTTCCGTAATTTCTTGCTGCCGGTTTTCATGGCGGACTCTCGGCTGCATAAGCTGGAGGTAATCTACAATTACCGTTTCTAACCCTTTTTCCATTTTAAGGCGTTTCGATTTGGCGCGCATTTCCAGAATAGACAGAGCCGGAGTATCATCAATATAAATCGGCGCTTGTGACAAAATTTCCGACGTATGCGCCAGACGTTCCCAATCGTCATTCTGAATATTGCCGATGCGAACATCATGGGAATTGAGGCGAGCTTCCGCGCATAAGAGGCGAATCCCTAATTGTTCTTTCGACATTTCCAGGCTGAAAATTGCCGTGGGCTTTTTTTCGCGAACCCCGATATGCTGCGCAATATTCAAACAAAATGAGGTTTTCCCCATTGACGGTCTGGCCGCAAGTACGATCAAATCAGAAGGTTGAAACCCTGAGGTCATTTCATCCAGTTCCACAAATCCGGTTGGTACGCCTGTAACAAGGCTTTTCCGAACCGATAATTCTTCGATCTTTTCAAACCCTTTTTTGACAATCTCACTGAGTGGGGTAAAGCCTTGTTTGATACGCCCTTCTGAAATCTCAAAGACTTTTTGTTCGGCGTCTTCAAGAATGTCGTTGACATCTTCAGCGTCATCATAACACCGAGTTGCAATTTCGATCGAAGCTGTCAGTAGTTTTCTGGCAATGGCTTTTTCATGCACGATTCTGGCATGAAATTCAATGTTCGCGGCTGTTGGCACCGCATCCACCAGAGAAACTATATATGCGGGTCCACCGACATCTTCAAGTTCATGCTGACGTTCCAACTCATCGCGGAGCAAGAGGAGATCAATCACATCTCCCCGTTCATTTAAACGCAACATGGCCTCAAAAATTTTCTGATGGCTCGGGCGATAAAAGTCCGAAGGATCAAAAATTTCTAAGGCTTTGAAGATCGCCGTATTATCAAGTAGAATCGCGCCAAGAACGGCCTGTTCTACCTCAAGATCAAAAGGAGGGAGTTTTTCAAGAGATTTTTTTGTCAGCTTTTCCATATTTTAAATTCATCATGGAGGAAGGAGGGACTTCATGTCGTATTATTCAAAGGGTAATTGCACTTCGTACACCTGCACAGGATGTTCAAATCCTTTCACCTTGATTTCTCCAATTTCTCTGGCTGCAATCGCGTGTTTGACATACTCGTACGTTTTATGACTGATCATAATCTGTCCGGGAGTAGCTGACGCTTCTAGGCGTTGGGCCAAATTGACATCGCTGCCTAACACGGTGTATTCCATCCGTTCAGCAGACCCCATATTGCCGACAATCACATAGCCAGTATTGATGCCAATGCGAATAACGATCGGGTCTAACCCCAATTTTTCTTGAAACTCTGGTCCCAACTCGCGTACAGCTTTTTGCATATCGATTGCAGCTTGTACGGCTCGTAACGCATGATCCGGATGAAAGATCGGGTCTCCGAAAAAGCACAACAATCCATCTCCGATAAATTTATCTACAAATCCATCATAATCAAAGGCAATCTTCGTCATCCGATTGAAATACATATTTAACAAACGATGGACGACTTCCGGTTCAATGTGATCAGAAAGCGTGCTGAATTTACGAATATCAGAGAACATAATCGTCAATTCTTTCCGTTGTCCCTGTAAAGCAAGACTTGTAGGATTCTCAAGGATTTTTGTCAACATTTGTTTTGAGACATACGTTTTAAATGCCGAGCGTAATTGTTTGCGCTCCCGATCCTCAGTGGCATACCAGTACACCGTAATTAATGTATAGCCGAGAATGAGCGAAGGTAAGACCGGAATCAGCAAATTGAGAATAATTCTATGCGCTATAAACAAGTAGATAGTGATTCCAATATATATGCTTATGAAGAGAAAGAGAAACAAAGTGAAACGATAAGGATCTAATTTAGGAGATATAGCGCCAAGAAAGATAAGGAGCACTACCGTAATGAGCACATTCGTTCCCCATCCGAGTTCGTACAGAAATTGCTCGGTGAGAATCGTATTCATAATCGCGGCATGAATGAACGACAACGGAAAATTCGGAATAAGCGGGTTTGGCCCAATATCTCCAGTTCCGCTGACGGTGTACCCAATGGTGCAAATCTGCCCTGCCAGTTCATGTTTCCAAAAGGCGGCGATTTCCGGGTTTTGTTCTGCGGCTAAGATATCAGCAAACGCATGGGCCTTCCAGGAAGGGAAAAAATTGATCCGCAAATTCAGCCGTTCATCAACGGGGATCCGGATATTTTTTGCGACAGTTGTGTCAGGGAAATGCGCATTTTGCAGCAGGATATATTTTCCGGGATAGATGATGACATCTTCGGGTCTGACCTGAAGATAGTGGAGCACCGCAGCAAAAGCCAGATGGGGGATAAATTGATCTTGCACGCGAATCACCAGGGGAACTCGCCGAAATACGCCGTCAGAATCCGGGCTGGCAGAGACATGCCCAAATCCTACGGCTGCCCGGATTAACTCTTGAAGCGGCAGATAGGCGCGGTTCGCATACCAGAGCGATTCTGGGTGCTCACTGGAAAACGGATAACGAAAAGTCTGTAACAACAATTCGAGGCGTGCGGCGTCTTCTTCGCCGGTAAAGGCAAATTCGGTATGGTACAACAATTCAAGTCCGGCTTCCTGACCTAAGTCATTCCATTGCTGATCCGAAAGCGCATTAAAATCAATACAGGTGTTGTCCACTTTGATCGTCTTTAAGTCGCTGATAATGGCATCGGCCTGAGAATATTTACGTGAAAACGCCTGATATTCTTTTGGCGTAAAACAAGGATGATCAATTAATTCAAAGGGACCGGAAAGAATCACGTTGCCCGCCTGTCGCACCGCCTCGAAGAATTGAGAATCTCCAGGTTCGCTGGATCGAGCGGTAAAGAAAATATCGAAATTGATGGACGAAACTTCTAATGACTTTAGTAAGGTCACCATCCTGCCATGGAGGGAACGATCCCAGGGCCAGGTACCGATTTTTTGCAAACTTGAATCTTCAATGCCGATCGTTGAAATTGAAGGGTGGAGAATCACCGATTTTCGCAACCGGAAACGATAATCCAGAGTTTTTTCTTCCCATTCTTGAAAGGATTCCTGAAAAAAATATTCTGCCAGGAGAATAACACTCAATCCGATGAATCCTAAAAGAATAGAGACAATATAACGATTTTTAATCGGGATTCTCAAGATCATAAGGCTCTACATTGCTGGGTCTGGGCAGGGGAAAATCCCTGTCCCAAATTTTAAAAACCGGGTTTCTCCCAGAAACCCGGTTTTTCTCCGTGGATAAACGTCAGGGTGTCACTGGATTTTCAGTTTTTCCGGTGGTACCGGTAGGATCAAGCGGAGGGAAAAATACCCCGCTTGTCCCTGTGGATTCAACCGGGGGAATCGCTCCAAATTTCCGCGCTGGCGAGGGGCCTGCCCCGCGAGTCGCAGAGCGAATAAAAAATTGAACGCTTGTTCCCGCCCATACTATCTCTTTAAGCTGTTCTAAGCGAGCAATGAGCGCGCTCAATCGTTCTTTATCATCTTTTTTGATCGTATAAAATGGTTCTTGCTCAAACGTTGTATCAAAAAACGTAAATGGTTCGGTCGTACAAAAAAGATTAATGGTTTCATAGCCAGTCGGTGGGGCAATTTTAATTGGAAGTTCAAAATGGTGCAGCGTTGAATACACCTTGTCAGCTTCGACCTTATTTTCGGGTACTTTGATACTGGGAACAATAAACGTAATATCCCCTTCTGGCGAAATATCCATCAGGGTGATATAACTCTCCTGGCTCACCTGAAATCGAAGCTCAAAAGGTTCACCCAGGTTATATTCCTCTTTTTCGGTCCCCATGCGCACCACGATTGACTCCGCGGGTTTCAACTCTTCCAAAGTATTGATTAATTTTTCATACTCTGGAGAAAATGATGTTTCCTGAGCCTGAGCAGAAAACCATGACATGCTGCTGCTCAACAGCAAAAGTACAATGATTGTATGCCTATTCAAGAACGTCATAACACGTCACTCCTTCGGAAATACAGAAAGCGGGGAAAAAGAAACTGGAAGACACCGACCTGACGATTCAACCATAATTTCTTGCTTCTCGCTTCTTGCTCCTTTCCATCGTCATTCTTGTGAGTTACCGTTTCATCCTGGCCGGGCTTTTCGGGACGGGTTCAATTTTCTCTGCTTCCCGAAATGCAAAGCCATCCGTGGCTGTTTCTTCGCCTGGTATCGGAAGCCCGGCCGTCTTGATTTTCAACCGTAAGTTATTGGCGCTGTCCGCATTAACAAGAGCTTCCTGGTAACTAATCGCGCCATCTTTAAACAGAGCGAATAGGGCTTGATCAAACGTTTGTAATCCCTCATGGATCAATTGCTCCATGGCCTCTTTAATCATATCAACTTCACCTTTTTTAATCAGATCAGCGATACGAGGTTTATTAATCAGAATTTCAACGGCGGCTCGACGCTTTCCGTCAATAGTTCGCACCAATCGTTGCGAAACAATGGCACGCAAGTTCAAAGAGAGTTGCAGATAAATCTGTTCATGTTTCTCGATTGGAAAGAAGTTCATAATGCGTTCAATCGCCTGGTTCGCATTATTCGCATGAAGAGTTCCAATCGAGAGGTGTCCGGTTTCGGCAAATTCGACCGCATGTTCCATTGTTTCAGCGTCACGAATTTCTCCTATGAGAATCACATCTGGTGCCTGACGCAATGTATTTTTCAGGGCCGCTTTAAAAGAAATGGTATCTGTGCCGACTTCTCGTTGGGTAATCACACACTTTTTGTGGGGATGCACAAATTCTATTGGATCTTCAATCGTGATAATATGGCCGGAAGAGTTAGAATTGCGATAGTCGATCATCGCCGCCAGCGAGGTTGATTTGCCGGAACCGGTCGCACCAACCACGATCACCAGTCCACGTTTTGCCATCACAATATCATTCAGAGCCGGAGGAAGTTTCAATTGTTCAACGGTAAGGATTTCAATTTTAATCTGGCGAATCACCGCGCCGATACAATTGCGTTGTCTAAAGATATTCACGCGAAAACGGCCAAGCTTGGGATAGAATAACGCCAGGTTACACTCATAGCTCTCTTCAAATTCCTTTTTCTGCTTGGCGTTCATCATCTGATTCGCCAGATCTTCCGTATCCTCCATAGTGAGTTTGTAATTCCCGGCAGGTTTCGTGATCCCCTCAATACGATACATTGGCGGGGCGTCATAGGTTAAGTAGATATCTGATGCATTATGCTTCACCATAAACTCTAATAATTGTTCAATTTTTAATCCCATAACACGTGTTCCTCGCTCACAAGTTGGTAATGACTCGGTTATTCGTTGAATTGTCTGGAAACCATGCCTCCTTCAGGCCTCAGTTTACTTTTTGACTCCTGGTGAAGGTCTTCGCAGCTCTCGTTGTTTCTGTTGAAAATTCTTGAACAAGTCCACATTCAACGTCTTGGTCATGGCTTCTTCCATGGTCACAACTTTCTTCATCACGAGTTCCACAAGCACTTGATCCATGGTTTGCATCCCATATTGACTTCCAGTCTGCATCATTGAGGGAATCTGGTGAATTTTGGCCTCACGAATCAGGTTACGAACCGCCGGAATTCCGATCATAATTTCAAGCGCCGCAACCCGGCCTTTGCCATCCGCTCTTTTGAGCAGCGCCTGCGAGATCACGGCGCGTAACGATTCCGAGAGTGCTGCCCGTACCTGACCTTGCTCTGCAGCAGGAAAGACATCAATAATTCGATCAATCGTTTTCGGGGCACTGCTGGTATGCAGGGTGCCAAACACAAGGTGTCCTGTTTCCGCTGCGGTGAGGGCTAAGGAAATCGTTTCCAGGTCGCGCATTTCTCCTACCAGAATGATATCCGGGTCCTGGCGCAGGGCCCCACGTAAGGCCCTGGCAAAACTATGCGTATCAGGGCCCACCTCGCGTTGATTCACCAAACAGTTCTGCGATTTGTGGACAAATTCCACCGGATCTTCAATCGTCAGGATATGGCCAAAATCTTCTTTATTGACCAGATCAACCATGGCGGCCAGGGTGGTTGATTTCCCACTTCCTGTTGGGCCTGTCACTAATACTAAGCCTTTACTGGCTTTCGATACCTGTTTCAGAATCGTAGGCAATCCCAGATCTTCAAACGTTAAGACTTTCGTTGGAATCTGTCGGAAGACCGCGCTTTCTCCTCGACGCTGCACAAAGGCATTCACCCGGAACCGCGCTTTTTCCCCTGGTAACGCAATTGAAAAGTCGGCCTCAAGCTCTTCGGTAAACTTCTTCTGTTGGTTATCATTCATGATGTCATAGATCATCTTATGAGCTTGTTCTTTCGAAATGACCGGAACATTGAGTTTTTTCATGTTCCCATGAATGCGAAACATCGGCGGTTCGCCCGAACTCAAGTGAACATCAGAGGCTCCCTGTTGCACTGCAAAATCGAGTAACTGCATTACATCCATAGCCATAGTGCACTATCCCCATTTGTAAAGAAAAGAGTCATCATACGAACGCGTTCTGTGTTAGAATGACAACACCTGGAACATTCTTGTAAAAACAAACTTATTGACAAAATAACTTTTTCAAAGATATATGAAGCATAGAAGAGATGTCAAGAGAAAAATCGGAGAATCCCTAATGAGTGTCAATATCATAATGAACTTTGATGAAGATTTAATCAAACAGGTCAAAGAGGACGTTACATGGACCTATCGCTCCTGGGAACCGGAGCAAATTGTTGTGGTGCTTGGTCGAGGAAATCAGGCCGAACGTGAGGTCTGTCAGGATCGCTGTCAGGACGATCACATTCCGATTATCCGCCGTCGCGGTGGAGGGGGCACAGTGGTACTCTCGCCGGGAACGCTTGTGATTTCCCTGGTCAAGCGCGTCCAGCACCAGTACCATTTTCATGAGTATTTTCAGCAGATTAATACGTATATTATTGAAGCGCTGGAATCATTAGGAATAAAAAATTTGAATCAGCAGGGTTATTCCGATATTTGCATTCGTGATCGGAAAATTCTCGGGTCCTCGATGTATCGCAGCCGCGACATCCTATTTTATACGGCTTCGCTGATGATCGCCAATGATCTGACGCTCCTGGATCGTTATTTGAAGCATCCGTCAAAAGAGCCTGAATATCGCCAGGGACGCTCGCATTTGGAATTTGTGACGACCCTCATATCGGAATACCCTGCTCTTGCTTATGCGCACATCCAGCAAACGATTGATGACATTTTGCAACAACGCATTCCGCAGATTGAATAAAGGCAGAAAAGCAGAGAAACCGAGTTTTTGCCAAAACCCCGGTTTCTGAAGTTCATAATTGAATGAGGGCAAGAAGGTAGAGGAACCGGGTTTTTTGAAACCCCCGGTTCCTGACGCTCATATATGAATATGTCAATTCGACAGCAGCTTGAAGCCCATGAACAGGCGTGGCTTTCGCCGAAAGCCAGTTTCAGCGCGGCTACCAAAGGCCGCGAAAAACCGATCAACCCCTGCGACTTGCGCACGGAATTTCAACGCGACCGGGATCGCATCACCTACTCGCGCGCATTCTCGCGTCTGCGACGCAAAACCCAGGTGTTGATTTCGCCTCACGGCGACCATTATCGCACGCGCCTGACGCATACGTTGGAAGTGTCGCAGATTGCCCGAACTATCGCCCGCGCGCTCCGTCTCAACGAAGATTTAGTCGAAGCCATTGCGATGGGACATGATCTCGGGCACTGCCCCTTTGGTCATACCGGCGAATATGCGCTGAATTCCCTCTATCCCCGTGGATTTTATCATTCCTATCAAAGCGTGCGTATTGTGCAATGCTTAGAACGAGGCGGGGAGGGCTTGAATTTGACCTACGAGGTCAGAGATGGCATTTTAAAGCATAGTAAGAGTTACACCAGAATCATCGCTGACGATCTGAACGCCATGCCGGAGACCCTCGAGGGGCAAATCGTGCGGATTGCCGATAGTTTAGCCTACATTAATCACGATATTGATGACGGCATTCAGGGCGGCATCCTCAAACAGGAGGATCTTCCCAGAGAATTGTTAGATGTGTTAGGTCATACTCTAGGTGAACGGGTTGGGCGCATGGTGCAGGGCGTGATTAGCGAAACGCAGCGTGTGAACCTGGAACGGGTGGTCATGTGTCCTGATTTGTTAGAGCCGACCGAAGCCCTGCGCAAATTTCTGTTCGACAACTTTTATCTGACGCCGACCGTCAATCGTGAAGCCGATAAATCCAGGCGCATCGTGATCGAACTCTATGAATATTTTCTGGAGCACCCGGGGCAGATGGATATCCGCTTATTCGGCTTAGTTCCTCACGACGATCTGCCCCAGCTTGTCTGCGATTATATCGCCTGCATGACCGATGATTTTGCCCTGGAAACCTATATCCAGGCATTTGTCCCGAAACGCATCGCGTAGAGCATGCTGTCTCCGTTATTGTTCTTCGCAAAAAAATCCCCAGACATCGAATAACGATGCCTGGGGTGCAAACATAACACGATACGGGTGAATTCCGTTACCTGAGACGATAGGTGATGCCTGCAAAAAGCGTCGTTTCCAGGTCATCATTTCCGTTATTCTTAATATCATCATCAAGATGATTAAAACTTAAGGTGGTATCAAAGTTGATCTTATTCGAGATATAGTACCGGAAGGTGGTCGAAAGATTGTTCGAAATGATATTCTTCGCACCGCTTTCCGTGGGAAGCGTGACTCCTAAGGTCCATCTATTTTCCCAATCAATCCGATCCGAGACTTCATACGTCGCAGACACTGCGTTATTAATTTGATGCACAATGTCATCGCTCAAAATCGTTGAATACGTGACTCGCTCAATGAGTTGAAGCCGATACGTATAGGGATACGCATACTCGAACGAGGCATCCAGCGATGGATCGCTGTCGCTTCCGTCAAAATTGGAGAGCACAAACCCCAGTCCTCCTCGCGCAATCCAACCATGCTTCCGAACACTAAACGGCTCATTGATGAGAATTTCACGAACTCTGATCACTCCCATTGCGCCGAGTGCATCCTCAGCGAGGACTCCTTCTTGCCGAAACACCTCTTCTATAGCTTCGAACCAATACTTCTCATATTCGATAGCTCCGTATTCACTCTCGAATTCTTTTTTTCTATCAATAATTTCTGCCAATTTCAAGTACCCTTGATCCGATAACTCCCGGGTAATCACGCCATATTTTTGCAAATCCTCAACACTCCGCATCGCTTTGGCTAATACCGTAGCGTCAATAACCCGGCCATAGCCAACTCCTATGCCGATTTTGGCATACGGGTCGTCCGCATCATCGGACCCCATGAGTTTTCGATATGCAAAATCCCCCGAACCATACCCTAAAAATTTGGTGTCTTTATAGTATTTATCCGCAACAGTGCGAGCGGCTATTTCATACCCTTCTTGCGAATCGGCTCCCTTTTCCGCACTTCGCTCGACGTCAAAAGTGCCGTCAATCTGAAAAATCCAGCTAAATGGCAAGGTGCTATAGTACATTTCATAATTTGCTAATGCCGTCCCACTATAACTGGCCTGGCCCCCTGCACACTCCCCATTTTCCTCATCACAGGCATCTGGCGAAAGGCGATTATCTCCCTTATCCACCAAGTTAAATCGCCCGGAAAGATACGCCTCTTGATAGGACGTGTCCGGATTCGTATAGTCGCGCAAATCAACAGCAAATGCTGACATTGGTAACGCCATCAGGCAAAATAACGCACAAAAAATCAATTTTTTTATCATTATTGTAACCTCCACGTTTATAGTGTAGTTATTCTTCGTCATAACACATACAATTTTTCAACTTTCGCACCTACATAACAAACATAGGCTCAAGAAATGCACTCAATGACTTCCATATAGTGAAGTCATGTAATATTTCTATATGCCTTTATAGAAAATGTCAAGTGAACGGGGAAAAAAAATGATCTTTTCATCAAAAAAACGGAGGATAACTTGTCCGTGCTTGTTTGTGATCATTTAGGGAGAAGAGGATCGTGGAAGCACAATACGAATTGTTGCTCTCTTCCCGATTTTTAGCGTTTCTCCTTTGAAAGTGTAGCGCAAAACTCCCGTTTCGCGCACCATTCATCCGCCCGCGAAACTGGAGTTTCGCGGGACATCTTGTTTTCATTGCGCCGGGTGAGCCTACGCTCATGACATCTCCTATGAAAATGTAGCGCGAAACTCTAGTTTCGCGCATCGTTAATAGCCGCGAAACTGGAGTTTCGCGGTACATCATATTTTCATTGCGTCGGGTGAGCGCCCGTTCATGTTAACTCCTTTAGAAATGAAATTTTCATTTGTGTGTACAGAAACCGGGTTTTTTGGAAAACCCCGGTTTCTCTGCCTCACTTCTTTCTTGTCGGAAACAGGATGCGTATAGCGGCAATTGTGAGCGGTTGTTTGAAATAAAAGCCTTCGCCATACTGTGTGCCGACTAACGCGCCATATTGCAGCGAACGTTGGATCACATGCTGCTTGTATCCGAGAACATGTTGGGATTTGTGCGCTCCGATGGCCTGGAGTTTTTCTTGCCAGACGTCGTCAATTGCCAGAATCATGTCCGGCTGCATTCTGTTTGTACGTCTGTTGCCGGTAAAATAGAGGGTACGGGTCGGATGCCAGTCGCTTCCATCAGAGGAATGTTTTTTTAGTCCTGCGACAAATACCGCTCGATCTACCAGCAAAGAAACCGCCTGATGATCCGGATGATAATCTGTTGGATGTAATGTAATGACTGTGCGGGGCGCGCACGCTCGAATAAGCGGGATCAGTCGCTCTATGTTGGCCGTATTCACCTCGATGCCGGCGTCGGGAAAGTCTAACTGTTGAAAGTAATCCACGTGTAACGCCTTTGCCCCTGCTTCGGCCTCGGCCATTCTGGTTTCAGTTGAGACATATCCGCCGGATTCGCCCCGGGTGCAAATAATCATGCCTGTTTGTAAGCCGTTTTGCGGATTTATAATAACAATCCGCCGCATTCGGCTTCAATATCGTCCGGATGGGCAGAGATGGCTAACACCTCAATCATGGCGTTTATCTCGAAACGCATTGCATAGCCCTCTCGTGACAGCGCCGTGTGGAAATTGTGATACGGTATTGCTGAGCACGTGTGATTTTTTCGGAAATGTTCTTGATAAACTGGGAAAAAAGTTTGAAAAAAAGATTGCCGCTCCATTTGCGGGCGTGACCGCGCTGCGCCGCGCGATGCGTCGTCTGCGGCTGGCGGTGACGCTCAACTCAGCCGTTAGCGCTCCTTGTGAACAATAAAAGTACAAATACGCTGTTTTAAAGCTTGACAGTGGAATGAGTAAGTCGATAGATTTGGAAGAGGGCAAAGGAAAAGAAAGGAAAGGACCGAAATAACAAAAAACGGGGAAAGAGCATGGAATCTCAACGTGCAGGAGAATATGATGCAGTCAATAGAAACCGATATTACGGTCATTCAGCAGCATGCACGGCGAAATGAAGATGAAAATAGGGACTTTCGAGCGTTCTTGAAAGGCTGTGAGATTTCAGATATTGATCCAGACCGTTCATCGGCTGTATCGGCAGATTGCCACAGCCAGGTAGAGACTGTACAGCATGTGCCAATTGTTGCAAAGTGTTGATCTTAAAATAAAAACTTTTAGCCAAGTATGAAAAACCGTAAAAAAGTATGTCCTAAATCAAAAAACAAAAAGCTCACAAAACAAAGTAAATTTAATCGCCAGACTTTTGAGAGCATAATGATAGAAATAGCTGCAATAGAAGAAGCTGAGAAACAAGGTATAGATATTCAAGAAGCTATAGATGAGTTTCGTTGTGAATCTCCTAAGGCTGGAAAAACAAAGATTGAACACCGAGATGAGCAAATTATGCGTGTTCTCCAAAAAATCCAGGAGGCAGGGAAAAGCTCTCCCGATCTTCTCCATGAAAAATATCAAGATTCAGATCGTTCAAGATTAATATTAAATGGTTTATGCTATGTTATGTCGGAATGCATGTACCACTTGTTTTCAGACAAATTTATTCCTTATCGTATCTTATGGAATGATGGAGGAACTCATTGGTTTTTAAAGTTACAAGATGGAACGATTATTGATACAATAGCTCCAAATGGAAGAGAAGCTTGCTCTCCTAAAGACTATGCAAGGGCGGAAAGAAAGGATTTTTATTCTAAACGCCTTTCAAAGCGAGCGAGAATATTACTTGAAAGAGCTGGATTAAAAATTTAGCAAAAATACGTTAAATAGCAGGGCTTATAAAAGCTTAACTCTGATGTGAGAGAATACGAAAAGCTAATAATCGGCGTGGAGGTCAAGCGAGAACCGCATGGCAATATTAGCATTGTGCTTCCGGTCAGGTGTTGTGGCAGCGTGAGCGTGGTTGCCCACTGTCAAGGGCGGGTTGGCGCACCTGAAACGCAGCGTTATGGAATTCGCAGATGTTGACGTTACAGGAAATTGGTCATGGGCCAATTTTGATCCTAATGTGACGAGGACTAATTTGGATGGTTGGATAAAAAAGCGAGGAGAAGCAGTTCATCGTTCAAGGGCTGAACAAAGCGGACCTCACATTGTGAAGAGGGATGAGCTTGACAAATGTTTAAGATTCTTCAAAGAACTTGTGGGAGTAACTGAGTCTGCTTTAGATAAGGTATAGTATAGTTCCTGATATATAATCACGAGGCTTCCAATATCCTTAAGTATAAGCAATAAGGTGATCATGCGCAGGTATGATGAGGAAATGATATTGATTTTTTGGTTGGTTCGGGAGTTTCGCTGTGTTCATTCCCGAATCAATCTTGAGACAAAGGCCGGGAAGAACAGCGGCGATTTCTTCTCGGTTTTGGCCTTGACGATGAAAAATAAGTCATTATTTTGTATGATGATGACAGAATTCCACAGATGATGAGCTTGATGAGGAGGTCTATATATGCCAGAGGTCATGGACAATCTTTCGATTCAACAGATTGCCAAACTGATTCAGGCGATGAATCGGCAAGAATTGGAAACCTTATATTTACTGTTAACCGAAGAAGGAAAGGAACTGTTCAACCGGAAACAGGATGTCGAAGAACGCCGAATTCACTTGTTAAGCCGTGAAGAGGTGTTCAATGTATCATGATCAATACCATCCCCGTGTCAAGCATGATATTAAAAAACTTCATGCTCATCTTCAAAGGACACTTCAATCGCAGCATATCCCCAACATCCTTGCTGATCCTGAACAAGGAGAACCACTTGTCGCCGATTTAAAAGGGATTTGGTCTTATCATTTTTCGTTTGGGAATCAACAATATCGGATTGCCTATATGATTGATCCCCCGACAGAAACCGTGGTCGTGCTGATGATTGGGAAACGGGGAGAGTTTTATCAATTGCTCAAACAAAGAGTGCAAAGGTAACACCAGGAAAAAAACGTATCGCCTAACAATGGCTTACAGGTGATGCAAGAACGCGGACGGAAAAATTGGTTGCCATCTGAACGCCGCGAGTTGAGCTTCCGTTCCCGCCTGATTCGACGGGCGACCTCCGTCGCCCGCCGAACCAGGCGTTGGCATGTTTCGTATTACGTATCACGCTAATATGGCGAGAAGAATAGGGTTAGCCAGGATGCTTACAAATCCCCAAACATTTTATACACCTCATCGATCGGCATTCCGTTGCGGATCATTTCGCGTTCTTTTTCTTCGAACTCAAAAATTTCTTCGGCTTTCAGCAGTACTTCGTCAACATAATCTTTGGGAATGATCTGCAACCCGTCATCGTCGCCGAAAATAAAGTCTCCGGGACACACCATGACGTAATGCGTGAGATGTCCGCGGATATAAATCGGGACATTCACATCAATCACTCTCCAGCCGCCGTAGGCGTTTGGAGTGGTTCCCCGGCTGAAATAGGGGAAATCCGTAATACGCAGGATATATTTGGAATCTCTGGTCATTCCATCGTTCACAATGCCGACACATCCGCGCGATTTCGCTAGCGTACAGCTCATCTCCCCAAATTGAGCCGCCTGCATATCGCCGCCGGTATCAAACACCAGCACGGATCCCGGAAAAACACTGGCGTGCATTCTTTTTTGGGGCGATCCTTCTCGTTCCCATTGTTCTGCCCGACGCCGCTTTTCTTCTTCTGTCAGGTGGATTTCCGGGGCAAGGGAATGCCATTTGATCGGCAGACAGCGCCCGGCAATTACATCGTGCTCCCGCAGCGGTCTCAGCCCATGATCCAGGATCGTATTGACAATGCCATTTAAAAATAAGGCGTCACACACGCAACCGCCATACAGTTTTTTAAACCGTGTGACCCGTTCCAAATCATCAATCTCGAGTTGTCTCGGATTTTGGGGGCGCGGAGGAATACGATACGGATATTCCTCTTGAGTGACCTCAGCCGTAAAAAAGGGTAATTTTGAGACAGATGGTTTTTGTTCGTGTTCCATAAAACGTTCCTCCTTGAGTTAGCTCCATAACCTATCATGCGACCATTCGTTATTCCAGGCTTCCGTCGCTTCCCACTGCCCCGGAATGCCAGGATGGATGTGTTCGGCAATCACATCGTCGTTTAATGCTTTTATTCCTAATCCCGGCGTATCAGGAACAGCAATATAGCCCTGTTGGACAATCGGATGTGGCAACCCGCAGACTAAATCGCTCCACCAGGGAACATCTTCAGAGTGAAATTCCAAAGCAAGAAAATTTTCTGTCGCTGCTGCCGTATGCACGGCCGCCATGCAGGCAATCGGACTTTCAGCCATGTGAATTGCCATTGCCACTTCGTAATCCTGAGCTAAATCGCCTATTTTTTTACATTCCAAAATCCCTCCGCATGTCAAAATATCCGGGTGAATCACAGAAACTCCTCTGGATTGGAGCAACGGCAAAAAGTTTTCTTTTAAGTAAATATCCTCTCCAGTACAAATCGGGGTCTGACAGGCGCGCGAAATATGCACGTATTGATCGGTATATTGCCAGGGCACAAGATCTTCCAACCAGGCAAACGTATATTTATCCAGGCGCTGCGCCAGTTTAATGCAGTCTTCGACACCAATGTGACCAATGTGGTCAATCGCTAACGGGACGTGGTACCCCACCGCCGAGCGAACTTCTGCGGCATATTGTTCCAGATAATCCAATCCCTTTTCAGTGATCCGGATTCCGGTAAAGGGGTGGGCGATATTGTGCAGGTCATACACTTTATTCCTCAATGCCCGCGACGCCTCATCGGTGGCTCTTGAGTGGAAGAGAACCTCAGGCGGATAGGCCTTCATTTGATCTAAAAATCCCAGGGGAGCGCATAACGCGCCTTCTACATCAGCAAGCAGCCCGATTCCCAGATCGAATTTGACCAGCGTATATCCTTTTTCGAGGCGTTGTTTCACGCGCTGTCCGGCTTCGACGCCGGAAAGGTGCGGATCAATATCCGTGTCGCAATACATTCTGATCTTATCGCGAAATTTCCCGCCTAACATCTGATACACCGGAATGCCATACGCTTTTCCGGCAATATCCCATAAGGCTACTTCAATCCCGCAAACTCCTCCGGACTGGCGGCCATGCCAGCCAAACTGCTTGATTCTCCGAAAGATTTTATCAATATTACACGGGTTCTCCCCTAATATTCTGTCCTTCACCATCAGGGCATAGGTTTTACTCGCAGCGTCACGAACTTCGCCAAAACCGACAAGCTCGCTATTGGTATAAATTTTCATGAGTGAGCAGTGCATTGGCGCGCCGTAAATATCGGTGAAACGAATATCCGTAATTTTTAAATCGGAAGGCGTTGAGTACATGTTCACATGATCTAACGTACTTTCAATCTGTTCAGTAGGCTTCATACCGCATTCCTTTCTGTAAGGTAGTCTTTATGATTTGACGCTTCCGGCTGTAAGTCCGCCAATCATAAATTTTTGTGAAAGAAGATAAAGAAACATCGTTGGAATCGAGGCAATAACAGACGAACTCATCAATAACCCCCAGATGTACTGGTCAGAAAACCTGAAACTGGCAATGCCAATCGTCACGGTTTGCTCACTAGGACTGGTGGTTAAGACAAGGGCGTAGAGAAATTCTTTCCAGGCCAGAGTGAATGAGAAGGTCATCACCACCGCAATTCCTGGAGCAGCAATTGGCAAAATAATTTTCCGCAACACTTGAAGATAACTGCACCCGTCAATTAAGGCCGCTTCTTCAATAGAAGCAGGAATTGTTCTAAAATAGCTGATGAGCATATAGCAGCAATAGGGAATTGTAAAAGTTGGATAGACGATGAGCAGCGCGTTTTTCGTATCAATGAATCCCAGACGGCTGATCAAAACGTGCATCGGAATGAATAATACCGCTGCCGGCAGGAGATATGACAAGATGATGCTTCTGGAAACGAGAGGCCTGAAGCGAAATCGCAATCGGGTCAAACTGTAGGATGCCAGTACGCTGATGACAATAGAGATCAGCGTGGTGAGCGTCGCAACGTACAGACTATTTTTAAAATACCTCATAAAGGTGGTTTCCGTGAAAAGTTCTTTGTAGTGATTCAGCGTCAACTGCCTGGGAATGATGGCGGGGTTGACCTCATACATAATCTTATTCGGCGTCAGCGAAGATCGAATCATCCAATAAATGGGAAATAACGCGAAGATGACTGCCATGATTACGATCAAATAAATCAACACCATTTTCCGCCAGTAGGATGCTTTTCTGGTAGCCATAAGTTCTTCCTTTTTATCTAAAAATTACTCGGATTTCGCCAGGTTTCGTAATGCGAAAAAAACTAAAACAACGAGAATCGGTACAACGGAAACTGCGACGCTCAGAGCTTTTCCCAGATCATTATAGAGAAACGCCAGTTCATACGTGAAGGTTGCAATAATTGATGAGGCATTCAGGGGGCCCCCGCCTGTGATCAGAAATACATTTTCAAAGTCATTAAATGTCCAGATGGATGAGAGCAGGAGCGTGATTTGCACGACCGGAAGGATGGAGGGCAGGGTAATGTAGATATAACGTTGGAACGCGTTGGCCCCATCTATTTCCGCCGCATCATATAATTCACGATCAAGCGTCTGTAACGCTCCTAGGATGCTAAACAGAAAAAAAGGAATCCCACACCAGATATTCACAATAATCACGGAAAACAGTACGATTTTCATTCCGCTGAGCCAGGGGATCGGTAAATCAATGAGATTCCACCGTAACAGAAGCGCATTAATAATGCCATAGGTATCGTTATACATCCATTTCCAGATCATTGCGGACACCATTCCGGGAATCGTCCACGGGAGCAGTAACAACACTCGGACAAGCGTTCTTCCAAAAAACTTTTCATTGAGCGTTAAGGCCAGAATCATTCCGAAAAAGAGTTTACAGGCGACAGCTACCCCCATATAAATGACTGTATTGAACAAAACTCTCCAATACGCAGGAGTTTTAAAAAGATCGATATAATTTTTAAACCAGATGAATTTTGGAGGCATGCCAACGCGTTTATTGGTCAAGCTAAGATAGAGGGTATTCAAGACAGGAAATCCGATTAAGCCGATAATAAGAAGGATGATCGGAATAATGAGGAGATAGCCTAACATCGGTTCACGATATTTTGCAGGTAACTTCATGCGCCCACCTATATTGTACGTTCTCTTGCGCCAGAATGCTAACTTTAATAGGGGAGAAGGGGGAAAATTGTCTTCAGAAAAAGATGCACTCTATCAAAAAGAGCTACATCTGCCATGCCGTGAATTTTCGGGAATGTGTTTTACGACATTCCCGAAACAACAAGAAGATTATTGTTCATAAATCCGCTTAAAATCAGCTTCACATTCATCTAAAGCCTGTTGCGGATCCATATTTTGCAAGACAATCTTTTGGACGGCTTTTACAAGCAACTGTTCGCTAAATGCCCGGGTACTCTTATCATCAGGTTGGGCTGGATGGGTATTGGGAACGATAGAAAGGCTGGAAGCCAACCATCCTTTGTTATCGCCCTGTTTCCAAAAATCGTTGTCGCTCATCCCTTCAACTGTTGGCTGCCACATCCCGCCAATCTGGATGATCAAATCTTCATAGAAATCTTTTTTAAAGAACTCGATCACGAATTGTTTGGCGGCTTGGGTATTTTTTCCGTTTTTGAAAATAACAAACACATTGCCGCCGCCAGAAATAAATCGTCCTGCCGGGCCAGCCGGGAACGGCAAAATTACCGTGTTCTTCAGTAATTCATCACGACCTTCATTCTTCATGGTCGAATAGACGCTCCCTGAATTCATAATAAGTCCAACGGTTTCAGACAGATAGGCCGTATTATTGCCCATGTCATCCCAGGTAATCGCCGATGGCGGAGTCAACCCTTCTTGATAGAGAGAGGCGACAAATTTCAAGGCTTCTAAGGTTTCAGGAGAGTTCACGGTAATATTATCTTCCCTATCTACCGGAACGCCTCCGAATCCCAATACGACGCAGCGCATCATCCCTTCAGCATCTCCACCGCCTGAAGCCCCCATAGGGAACCCTAACGCATGAAATCCATTCTTGGGGTCATTGACGATCCTGGCCGTTTCTTTAACTTCTGCCCAGGTATCAGGATATTTCAGGTTATGGGCATCCCATTTATCTTTGCGGACATACATTCCCGGCGCCAAAAAAGCTTGGGGAATAACAAAATTTCCATTTTTGACATACGCCAGGTTCATCGCAGCCTCTGTAAAATTCACCTGCTCGTATATATCAGAGACATCCACCAATTGATCCATTCCGGCAAACTGTTTGGCGACAAAATCATCGGTGACAATCAAGTCAGGAGGATTTTTGGCCTCAATTGCCGCATAAATTTTCGGCTTGAGATCATTGGGCGGAATGACCACATATTCTACTTCAACTCCGGTTTGCTTTGTAAAGTTTTCCGCAAATTCCTTCATTCGATCATTATAGACTTTGACGTATTCCGATTTATCCCAGATAACCAGTTTTTCCGCACACACAGCGGTTGATACAACCATACTAAACACAACGAGAAGCATCAACGACCAACCAATTTTTTTGAGCGCGCTTACCATACGAAACCTCCTTCAAAAATCGGTACTTAGTAAGTAACCAGGGTTCATAAAGACTGTACATACCGAAATATTGACGTGAAAGAACAATTCCCCCTCCTGTAATGAAGTTTTACGCTATTGTTATAGAAAGAATTATGTCAAGATTTTCTGCACGAAATTATGCAAGATCATTGAGCAGAGAGAGAGGCGGTTGATGCAGAATATTGACCTGGTAGGAAGATGTGAATTGTTGTGCCCTGGCCAACGGCGCTTTCAACTTCAATACGGGCGTGATGAGCATCGAGAATTTCTTTGACAATCATCATGCCTAATCCGGTGCCATTGGTTTTCCCGGCAGTAAATAAGGGTTCAAACATGCGCGCCTGAACCTCTGGCGACATGCCGCAGCCCGTGTCGCTAAATACAAATTCAATACGGTTTCCGATTTCCTGAGACAGAATCTTCAATACACCGCCTTCAGGCATGGCATCACGAGCATTGGTCAGAATATTCATAAATACCCGCCGCATTTTTTCAATATCGACCTGAATTGCTCCTGCATAGCGCAGATCAAGGTGAAGTGCAATCTTGCGATTGGCGAAATCTTGCTTGATGACCGCAAGCGTTTCCTGTACCAGAGCATTAGCTGAATACATCTGAACCTGCAAGCTGCGCGCCTGGCCACGCACAAATTCCAGAAGTTCCTGCGTCATACCAACCCCACGATCGATCTCATTCACAATGAGTTGGGCAAAGTCTTTGCGTTCAAGGGGATCAAGATCGTCATCCGCCATCACTTCCGCACAACTGCGAATCGCAGTGAATGCGTTTTTAACGTCATGAATCACCGTGCTGGTCATTTGACCAATCTGGGCCATGCGATGATCCTGAAGGTGGTAGTTCGCCCTGGCTCTCTTTCGTAATCCGGCAGATCGTGAATGTGAAAGGTAAGTTTTTCGATACCATAGGGTATAGCCGATAATGCCAATCGTTGTGAGTACAACAATAAGCGCGACAAGAATGCCTGCAAACGAGGAGGTCGGCGGAGTCGTTACCTGAAGCTCGACCGCAGAAATTCCCTGCGTCTCCTGATCAAAAATTGGCAGGTGTTTGGCGCTTGCCGTAAACATCGCGATGATTTCTTCCTGGGTGTAATTCTCAGGCACTTCGAGTTTCACAGTGATGGTCGCCTGCGCCGAAAATGATCGGGAGCCTGCCGGTTTATCATCGGCGACCTGTTGATTCCCGATTAGGTCCACGCCAGGATCGAATTGTTGAGGATTCAAAGTGATCGTCAGAAGCGCAGATTTTAACGATCGCGCATGAGGCACAGGATCGACAGGCTGTTCAGCCGGCCATTCAAACGACCAGGCAGGTAATGTGGTTTGCTGCTGTACAGAGGGCAACACATCCTCATGCTCTGATAATGTCCTGGATTCCTGAGCTAATGCGGAATCAGGAGTCGGGGTCGTTTCAACGTCGAAACGCTCAGATGGTTTGGTAATGGTGGTTGCTCCGGCGCTGCCAATTACGCCGATGAAAAGCATGCAGAGCATGACAAAGACTGTTATACATTCTCTCCCAGAAATTTCCATACTTCCTATTCGCCTGGTCTTTTTAATATTAAATAAGAAAAAGCAACCCTTTTTATCTCACGTGACAATGCTAAATTCCTGTTAAAATTTCAGGAAGGGTGCGAAGCAAAAAAAGCACGTTACACCTCTTCCTGCTTCTCACCTTTTCTGGAGTTCGTCATTCAATATTGTCACAAGCTGAATTCTCTCTATGAAAGACGCTACACTTTCGTATATATTCCGAAAAAATTTATTTTTCAGTAAGATACTTTGTACAAACATCTCATGTAGTAAAGAAAAAAATGAAAGAAAAAACGATGACAAGGTATTACACAGGAAAACGCTTGACAGTTTCCAGGAATGCCATATTGAGTTATCTAATTTGAAATTGACCAATCTCATGATTCTTTTAAGGATATAACAATAATTATGGAAGAAAGGAGTCATGTATATCGAAATTGTATTTCGACACAGGTACCGCATAAACATGCGGTGTTTTCGTGAACGAAACAAAATTTTCTTTCTACATGTGCCTGGAAAAACAACATGAACGGCAAAATACGGTCAGTTGATATCATGACCGCCCGACATTCACTGTCGCATGTGCTTGCTGCGGCAGTCAAAAAAGTATGTCCGGAGTGCAAGTTAGGCATCGGCCCGGCCATTGATGAAGGCTTTTATTACGATTTTCTCCTGCCTGAAGGGTTCGCCTTCAGCCCGGATGTGCTGCAACAAATCGCGAACGAGATGAAAACGATTATCAAGCAGGGATATGCTTTTGAACGTCGAGACATTAGGATTTCTGAGGCCAGGGAACGCTTTGCGGACGAACCCTTTAAACAAGAACTCATCGCCAAATTAGAAGCAGCCGGTGAAACAACGGTTGGAACCTACCGATCCGGAGAATTTACCGATTTATGTAGCGGACCGCATGTCAGTACCACAAGAGATTTACAATCTGTGGCCTGGAAGTTAGATCGTGTAAGCGGGGCCTATTGGCAGGGGAGCGAAAAAAATCCGATGCTGCAACGCATCTACGCATTGGTGTTTGCGACAAAAGACGAATTGAAAGATTATATCGCCCGTCGTGAAGATGCGATCAAACGGGATCACCGCAAATTAAATGAGGATCTGGAACTCTTTACCTTTTCGGAACTGATCGGCAAGGGATTGCCGATTCTGCTGCCGAACGGCGCAACGCTGCGGCGGGTATTGGAACGTTTTATTGTGGATGAGGAATTGCGGCGCGGCTACCAGCATGTCTATACCCCGCCGATGGGACGCCGCAAATTATATGAAGTTTCGGGACATTGGGAACATTATCAGGATGCCATGTATCCGCCAATGGAAGTCAGCGACGATGAACTGGTGTTGCGACCCATGACCTGTCCGCATCATTTCATGATTTACCAGGATAAACCGCGTTCTTACCGTGATCTGCCGATGCGAATTGGTGAAATTTCGCCCCAATTCCGCAAAGAAAAATCCGGTGAATTGACTGGCTTAATTCGCGTGATGATGTTTACGCTGGCAGACGCCCACATTTTTTGCACGCTAGCGCAGTTAGGCGATGAATTTCGCGCGGTCGTCGAACTCGTCGAATATGCCATGCAGCGTCTGGGCATTACCGATGTGATTTCCTATCGCGCCTCATTGCGAGATGACGCTAAAGACAAATATGTTGATAACCCGCAGATGTGGCAACAGGGGGAAGCCACGTTGATTCGGATTCTGGATGAAATGGGACTCAATTATGTCAAAAGCCCTGGCGACGCTGCGTTTTACGGCCCCAAACTCGATGTGCAGATGCGTAACACCTTAGGCAAAGAAGAAACCGTGTTTACTGTGCAGATTGACTTCTGCCTGCCGGAACGCTTCGAATTGGCCTACATTGACGACCACGGTCAGAAACAAACGCCGGTCGTGATTCATCGCGCCTCCATCGGCTGCCTGGAACGCACAATTGCCTTTTTAACCGAATATTACGCCGGGGCCTTTCCGCTGTGGCTTGCGCCGGTTCAGGCCAAAATTCTGACGATTACCAACAACCAGATTCCTTATGCCAAAGAATTGGAACAAGAACTCTTACAGGCCGGCATTCGAGTGCAAAATGACATTCGTAATGAGACGATCGGCAAAAAAATCCGGGAAGGCCGATTACAGCGTATGCCGTATTTGTTGATTGTCGGCGAGAAAGAAATGGAAACCCGTACAGTTGCCATTCGCAACCGCGATAGCGGCAATCAACAAAGCGTCCCCTTCGGGCAATGCATTGAACGTATTGCCGCCGAACAGCGCAGCTATTCCCTGACATTACAGGCGGAGAAGGATGAATAAGCTAAGACGTCAAACACTACAACGGATTGAAGAATATACCGGGTTCTTTCGATAAATCCGTTGATTTCTCCAATCCGTTGTAGTCATATAAGCTGAGGCGCCACACAATATTTTCTAAGAGTATCAGGCTTTCATCTTCTGAATAAAAGCGTTATGTTCATCGGTTTGAACGCCTTGCTGAACTATTGCTAGCACCTGCGCCAGATTGCCCGCCAGTAAATCATTGACCGCTAACCAGAGACCCGGAAATACGCGGCTGCGGAGAATACCATCGTCATCAGGCGTTAACGCGACATAATGCCCTGCTTGCAATATAAACCAGACGACTTGATTCTCATATAACTGCCAGACGACATATTCCTGAACTCCGTTACGCCGGTACACCTTTTTTTCTCGTATAAATCATACGAGATGCTGCTGGCTGCCACTTCGACAATTAATTCCGGCACAGTTTCAATATATTCTTTTGCATCTGTAGGCGGTTAATCGGCTTCTATCCGTAATAAGGCATCCGGCTGCGGTTCATTATCGGCGTCTAAACGCATACTGGTATTACCATACAATCTTACGCCTGGCGTGGCAGCACAATAGACCCCGATCCAGGTAATAATTTGGCTATGCGCCCAACCATGAGCGCGATAGACTGGCGATGGCATACGGACAACTCCTTCGATTAACTCCGCTTTGTTCGCTTCCGGCATCTGTTCATATCGATATTCAAACTCTTCCCGCGTCAGATGGTCGCCATTTTCCAGTAATGGCACAGGCGAGCGATTTTTTGCCGAATATTGTAAATATCTGCTCTTGATAGAACTTTTTGGGGCTTCGATAATAGTCATATTTTTCACCTTTTGATCCGTTGCTGATGAAAAAATGCTTCTGAAATTCTCGCCTATTTTACAAAATAATCGGAGGTTCTAACTTGTCAAACACAAACTAACAAAATTGTTCATCATCGCAACATTGGGCATTTCATTTTGATGAGGATTTACGCGCCGCAATCACGCGGGCAATGCCGGCGTAATCTTTGACAATTCGTTCTATGCTAAAATGCTGCTGCTCGAAGAGCTGCACCACAGCGTCTTGCTGCCCGCAGCCGATTTCGACCAGAACCACGCCATGGGGATTGAGATGAGCGGCAGCCCCGGCAATCAGGCGGCGATAAACATCTAAACCATCTTTCCCGGCATACAGGGCTAATTTTGGTTCGTGATCTCTGACTTCACAGGTCAGAGCCGCATACTCTAACTCTGAAATATAGGGAGGATTCGACACGATCAGATCAAAGGTCATCTCAGGAAACGGTGCAAACAGATCGCCCTGAAAAAACGTCATCTGCCGCCCGGCGGGCAATAAAGACTGCGCATTCTCTCTGGCAATGGTTAAAGCTGCCTCAGAAACATCGCTGGCGTAAATATTCGCATGAGGTAATTCATGTTTCAGACTAATTGCAATAGCTCCGCTGCCCGTTCCCAGATCAAGAATAGCCGGCTGAGAGAATGACCGTCCCAATTCAACTGCCAATTCAACCAGATGTTCGGTTTCCGGTCGTGGGATCAAGACCGCCGGCGTCACGCGAAACGCAAGAGACCAGAACTCCTGCACGCCGGTCAGATATTGGGTTGGCGTTCCCTGAATACGACGAAGAATTAAAGTTTTGAATTGTTTTCGCTCTTCTGGTTCCAGGGGCTGATCATAATGTACGTACAAATACATGCGTTCCTGTTGCAACGTATGCGCTAATAAGAGTTCTGCGGTTAAGCGTGGACTCTGAACTCCTTTTTCTTGAAAATAGGTCGTGGTCCATTGTAAAATCTCCAAAATCGTCCACTGTTTTTCCTGATGTTGGTTCATTGAGCCTCAGAGATATTGAACTGTATGTGTCGGGAAAAAACCGAGTTTTTTGAAAAAACTCGGTTTTTGAAGTAAACTATCAGGAAACTATTTTTTACGTCGATTCTTCTGTCAAATGAAAAAATCAACAATAACTCCCTTGACCTTCTTTCCGGTTGTCACAAAATTTTATTTGACAAAGATCGCGTATATCATAAATCGTAGTTCTGTTAAAAAATGATCGTGTGTTTTGTAACAAAGATGTGGCACAGAGGATAATCCACATGTTTGAGGAATAAGATTGACATCGAATTTAGGAGGACATTCGAATGGCGCAAAAATGGGTATATTTTTTCGGCGGCGGTCAGGCCGATGGAAAATCCGAGATGAAAGAGCTGCTCGGCGGTAAAGGCGCAAATTTAGCGGAAATGGTGAATATTGGGTTACCTGTGCCGGCAGGATTTACCATCACGACCGAAGTGTGTACGTATTATTATGAACATGGCAAAAGTTATCCAAAAGATTTAGAAGCCCAGGTGAAGGAAGCTCTGGCAAAAGTCGAACAGGAAATGGGGGCCAAATTCGGCGATCAAGACAACCCCTTGCTAGTCTCGGTTCGCTCAGGCGCGCGTAGTTCCATGCCTGGCATGATGGAAACCGTGCTCAATGTGGGCTTAAATGATACCACGCGTGCAGGTCTCATCAAGAAAACTCAAAATCCGCGTTTTGTCTATGATGCCCAGCGGCGTCTGATCCAGATGTATTCCGATGTAGTCATGGAAAAAGCCGCCGGCCTTGAACCCGCGGAAGGACAGGGCATTCGCCAGCAACTGGAAGGCGAATTGAAAAAGATGAAAGAAGCCAAAGGCTACGAGGCGGATACGGATTTGACGGCTGATGATTTACTCGAATTGATTGCCATTTATAAACAGAAAGTGCAAGACGTGCTCGGCAAACCCTTCCCCGAAGACGCCATGGAACAATTATGGGGTGCGATTGGCGCGGTATTCCAGAGTTGGAATGGCAAACGGGCGATTTCTTACCGCCGTATTGAAGGCATTCCCGATGAATGGGGCACGGCGGTCAACGTCCAATCCATGGTCTTCGGCAATATGGGCGATACTTCTGCGACCGGCGTTGGTTTTACTCGCAACCCGGCGACCGGGGAAAATATTTTCTACGGCGAATGGCTGCCCAATGCCCAGGGCGAAGATGTGGTGGCCGGAATTCGCACGCCCAATCCGATTAACGAAGCTGGCAAAGGCGACCATTCACGACATCTGCCATCATTGGAAACCGCGATGCCATCAGTTTACAAAGAGTTGCACGGTATTCAGCGCAAATTGGAAACTCATTATCATGACATGCTAGACATCGAGTTTACCATTCAGGAAGATAAACTCTATATGCTGCAATGTCGAGTTGGCAAGCGCAATGGCCCCGCGGCCGTCAAGATGGCGTTGGATATGCTGCACGAAGGCTTGATTGACAAAAAAGAAGCGGTTATGCGCGTGAAACCGTCGCAATTAGACGAATTGCTGCATCCGATGATTGACCCCAAAGTTGAACTTGTCGCCATCACGATTGCCAAAGGCTTACCGGCCGGACCCGGCGGCGCATCAGGTCAGGTGGTTTTCACAGCCAATGATGCCGTGGAATGGTTCAAAGCAGGTAAACGTGTCATTCTGGTGCGTGAAGAAACCAACCCGGAAGATATTGAAGGCATGCGCGCCGCCCGGGCGATTCTGACCGCCAGAGGCGGCATGACCAGTCACGCTGCACTGGTTGCGCGTGGTTGGGGCAAATGCTGCGTGGTTGGCGCAGGAGCGATCAAGATCGACATGGAAGAGAAGTGCTTCAAAGTGGGCGATCATACAGTCAACGAAGGCGATTGGATCACCTTGAATGGCACTAAAGGTACAGTGTATCCAGGTGAATTACCGATGATTGAAGCCGCAGAAGAGAACCCGGATTTTGTGGAATTCATGAAGATTGTGGACGAATTCCGCAAAATGGGCGTCCGCACCAATGCCGATACACCAGCGGATGCTGCCAAAGCCCTTTCCTTTGGCGCTGAAGGCATCGGCCTGTTCCGTATTGAACACATGTTCTATGGCAAAGGGTCCGAAGAACCGCTCTTCAAACTGCGCAAGATGATCATTTCCAAAACCCTTGAAGAACGACGCGCAGCCTTAGAGGAATTGTTCCCGCACATGAAAGCCGATATCAAGAAGACCCTGGAGGCCATGAATGGATTCCCGGTCACAATCCGGACGCTCGACCCGCCTTTGCACGAATTTGTGCCGAAAGGCAAAGCAGAACGCGAAAAAATTATGAAGAGCCTCAACATCAGCGCAGAAGAATTTAACAAGCGTGCTGAGGTTCTGCACGAAAATAACCCCATGATGGGGCATCGCGGCGTGCGTCTGGGAATTACCTATCCGGAAGTCACGGAAATCCAGGTCAGAGCGATCTTTGAAGCCGCAGCAGAATTGCTCAAAGAAGGCAAAAAACCGTTCCCGGAAATCATGATTCCGGTCACCTGCGTCGAAACCGAACTCAAACACCAATATGAAATCACGCAAAAAGTGTATAAGGAAGTGTGTGAGAAGTTTGGAATGAAAGAGATTCCGCACCTTTACGGCACGATGATCGAAATTCCACGCGCGGCATTGGCCTCTGACAAGATGGCGGAATATGCCAAATTCTTCTCCTTTGGCACGAACGACTTGACCCAGATGACCTTCGGTTTCTCGCGTGATGACATTGGCGCGTTCCTGGCGGATTATCTGCAAGAGAAAATTCTGCCGGTCGACCCGTTCCAACAGATCGATCGGGGGACGGTCGGAGAATTAATGAAAATTTCCTGCGAACGCGGCCGTAAGACCCGTCCTGATATTAAATTGGGCATCTGCGGCGAGCATGGCGGCGATCCATCCTCCGTCGAATTTTGCTATCAACTTGGGTTAACCTATGTAAGCTGTTCGCCGTTCCGCGTGCCGATTGCTCGCTTAGCTGCCGCTCAAGCCGCCCTGAAAGAAGAAAAGAAGTAATTGCTGCATTGTAGCGCGAAATTCCAATTTCGCGCAAAAATAGATTCCCGGAGTCTGGCAGACTCCGGGAATCTTCCTGCCACTATGCTGATAGAAACAAGCCAGCCGTTCAAACCGGTGAACTTTCAAGATGCGCCTCGTTTTCGCGCGAAAGCAGAGCTTTCGCACTCCGGTTCTACGTTCAAACCGGTGAACTTTCAAGATGCGCCTCGTTTTGCCGGGGTACGCACCTTTATGCGCCTGCCGCATACCAGAGCCATCGAGCAGATTGATTTTGCGATTGTCGGCGTGCCTTTTGATGGCGGGGCTTCTTACAGAACCGGCCAGCGTCACGCCCCGGAAGCTATTCGCAGCATGTCAGTGCTCATGCGTGAATATAATCCGGCTCTGGACATTCCGATCTTTGAGTATTGCCAGGGCATTGATTACGGGGATGTGGCCGTGCTGCCCGGTTATATCGAAGACACCTACACTCGCACGACCAACGAACTCGCTCCGCTTGTCAAAGCTGGCGTCACGCCTTTTGTGCTAGGCGGCGACCATTCGATCTCATTGCCTGTTTTACGAGCGATTGCCGCAAAACATGGCCCGGTTGCGCTGGTGCACTTTGACTCTCATAACGACACAGAAGACAATTACGCTGGAAAACTGTATTATCACGGCACTCCCTTTCGGCGTGCGGTTGAAGAAAAATTAGTAGATGTGCAGCGTTCGATTCAGGTTGGCATTCGCGGCTCAGTGTGCGCAAAATCAGAATTAGACGATGCCAAAACCTTAGGGTTTCAAGTGCTGCCCATGACAGAAATCCGGGAACAGGGATTGTCCGTTGTTATTCAAGCTATCCGCGAACGGGTTGGAACCTCGAAACTGTTTATCAGTTTTGATATTGATGCGATTGACCCGGCCTACGCGCCCGGTACCGGGACGCCGGAAGTCGGCGGGTTCAGCAGTTGGGAAGCCCTCTCCCTGGTCAGAGGCTTACATGGACTTCCGCTGATCGGCGCAGATCTGGTCGAAGTGATTCCAGCCTTTGATCCGGCCGCCATTACCGCCTTACTCGCTGCCACTATCGTCTATGAATGGATTTCCCTGCTCGCCCTGAGTAAAAAACGCTCGTAGTAGCTGCTTCAGCGTCGTTACAAAATGCTAAAGCGTTTACTACGATCTCAGATGTATCAGAAGAAAAAATCACACTTTGCAAAAATTTTTCTTGACGAAATTGAAACGATTGAATTTTGTGTAATTTGTACGTGGGCCGTTAGCTCAGTTGGGAGAGCAGCTGACTCTTGACAGGGGAGCCTTTTACAGTAATGTAAAAGTGAAAATTCGGCTATATGCTAGGACGTCCTGAGAGCCTTTACCACTTTTTCAAAGTAACAGCGTAAAGGATTGGATAATTAGCAGGCAACCTCAACGATTGTTGAGAGAGTCCTCAGAGGCCATACGCCGGACATCCAAACAGCTCAGGCTGAGGATGATGACATGGTCCAGACTGCAACATCGGAATGATGGCTAGTGAAAGCTAGTGCGGCAGGTAATCAGCGGGTCAGAGGTTCGAGCCCTCTACGGCCTATTCTAACGTACAAAACCGCGAACTCATCATGAGTTTCGCGGTTTTTTTTTATCACCGTATTTCAGATAACATTCACATTTATTTTTCTCGTTACACTCTGTTAAGATATTATGGAACCGGCTATTTGCTCCTATTCAATCTTCGTGTCGAAAGCTTTTTCCAGATGCTATCAGCAAGCTTTATTTCTTTATCTGTAAAGCCATATCCTTCTTTCTGGATGTACTTCATTGGTGATTTTTAGAATTTCATGAATACCCTTCTTTTCCCGCATCATTTGGTCAATTTGCTGGAGCAGGTCTTCATTTTCTTCTTTGTAAGGGAGAAGGCTCTTTTCTGTTTCGCTTGGCATGAGTTCTAACACGCCACCACCATACGAACGCCCCGAAATTTCTGAAAATGCCAGTGAAAGCGAATTGTAGAAACTGGCAACAAAAGCATGGATGTTTATGTCTTTTTTCATAAAAACTCTGTTCATGGTATCGGTGGTATATGTACCTGCTTCATTCACGATCAGTTTTGGAAACAGATTATTACGTCTGATAAACAACATCTCTGATACTTTGATGGAAGGCACAACAAACCAATCATCGCGAATGCCTGTTTTATATCCTTTATTCACCCCCATTGATTCGTCCATGGAAATATAGGAGTTTGCACCTTTGTGTTCGTGTAGTTGATGCTTAGGCGGAAATACTAATAAATGGGCTTTAGCCTTGCTTAGTCGGTTACGTCTCCAATCTTCTTCATTGAAAACAATACTGTTCACCTGAACACTCCGCCCCACCAGGGGTTTGGCGAACTCCTGTAAATTGTAGTCTTCAACGACTGAAAGTGAAACTGTAAAGTAGTGATTTGCTCCGGTCGTAATCCCAACTTCAACATTAGCATAATCTCCAATTCGTGGAATAAATTTTTCCTGTGTAATCGTTTCAAGAAAGTCGATTTCTTCCTGTTCAAGGAAGTAGAATGTCCATTTATTGCTTTTGAAGTCAATTCGTTTTTTCGGACTTTTCAGCTTGTTTATATCCAATGCTTCCAGTTCGGATGTGTCTGCCAGTTCCAGGTGTTCAATAAGATGACTATGTGATCCATTTTTTTCGCAGAGCAATAACAATATTTCCTGTTGAATATCAGGAAACACAAGCTTTTTAGAAGGAAATAATATTGATTTTATTATAGAAATGAGCTAAAAATTCTCTTGGTTGTTTGGCATAGGAAACTTGAAGGATTTTCGCAGGAATCACAAAACCAATTTTACCTTTTTCTTTTAATAAAAGGCTTGAACCAACGACAAATGAAACCCAGGCATTGGTAAGTTTGGTATATTTCAATCCGGCACGGTGAAATATTTTAGCAGCATCTTTTTGTTGCTCTTCGTCAAAATATTGGTAACAGATATAAGGCGGATTGCCAACAACAAAATCAAATTGATCTATAGTTTCGTTACAATATAAATGAAAATCGGTATTGATAACTGACGTGTTATCTAAGTGAATATTATCCGCTTTTTCTGCTTCGGCCCGATTCAATTCAATCGCAATGACTTTGTTGAACTTCTGATTCTGTACCTTTAATTGACGGAGGAATACGCCATCCCCGCAGCTTGGTTCCAAAATATCATAAGAAGTACTCCCATTGATTCCCTATTTTAACATAAAGGCCGCAATCGGTTCAGGGGTATAAAATCCACCGCGAAGTTTTTCTGCTGACGCATGCTTAATGAGCCTCATGTATTTAAGGAGATATCATGAGCTGATGCTCACCCGTCACAATGAAACTACAAGGATTTCACATAACCAGGGATAACAAATCCTTGCTTATGAGTCATCCTTGTAGTTTCAAAGGAGTTTACGCACCTTCAATCCATTCTGCACCACCCTGCCAGACTTCTTTTTTCCAGACCGGTAAAATTTGTTTGATGCGTTCGATGGCGTAGCTGCACCCTTCTAGCGCGGCCTTGCGATGCGGGGCGGCGATGGCGATCAAGATCGTGGTTTCACCGATTTCCAGTCGTCCGGTGCGATGCACAATCAGCACCTTATCAACCTTCATATTAGCGTAAATTTCTTCTCCGATTTGTTGTAAAACCTTCAAGGCCATTGCTTCATAGGCGGTATATTCTAAATAGAGAATATCGCGTCCTCTGGAGGGTTTGCGCACAATACCGTGAAAGGTGGCAATCGCGCCGGAGCTTTCCATTCGCATGGCATCTATCAAGGGTTCCGTGAGGATCGGTTGGTCGGTAATTTTGTAGATCATAATCTGTCTCCGTTTACAGATTTTTTCCATCATCCGCCGCTGACCGGCGGGAAAAGGGCGACGACATCATTCGGCTGAAGTTCCTTGCGGCGATGGGCATATTTTTCATTAATCGCGACCAATCCCAGTTTGTCAAGTTTTCCTTCAAACACGGGATATTGCTGTTCAAGCCGGGCGATAAGATCGCCCACAGTAGCAGCGTCTGCCATGTTCATTTTCAATTCGCTGACGCCGACAATATCATGGAATGTGGCAAAAAATTTTACGGTAATCGTCATTGGTAAGTTGGTCCCTATTGTTTAAATTGTTTACTCAATGATAATTTCTGGCGTTGATAATTCGAGCCAAGATCAATGCCATATACGACTTCTGGGCGTTCGATATTGCGAGCATACTGAATTTTGCAAAAGGGCTGGCCGTGGCTGATGCGATAGGGCACATCGTGCGAACGCACTTCTAATACAGCATACGTGCCGGGAATGTCGCCATTGCCATAGCCAAAACCCGGATCAAAAAATCCGGCATAATGGACGCGAAACTCGCCGGCCCCAATATCATAAGCAACCATTTCAGCGGAATAATCCGGCGGAATACGCACTTTTTCCTGTGAACAGAGCAGATGAAATTCCTCTGGTTCCAAAATCAGTTGATCGTTTTTCTGACGTTGAATTGGTTCCCAGAAATCGCTAATCTCATAAGTATGAATCCTGGTCAAGTCAATAATATCGCTGTTTTTGCGGGCTTTATATCCGATAATGCTCTGATTCCTTTCGCCTTGTAAATCAACGCGCATCAATAAACCCTCTTGAATACAGGCCGAATCTGGAGGAATAGGGTCATCTGCGCTGTCATACAGCAGTGGAATCCTCTGATACACGGCGGCAAGTTCTTGATCATCCAACAGACATTCCCCCTGAATAAAGCGCAACTGGTTCAAGCATAAACCGGGCTTCACAGATATGGTAAAGGATTTGGGCACGATTTCCAGGTAGAGTTTGCCGCAATACCCTGCCTGGATATCATCAAAGCGGGCGTTATAATCGCTAATAACTCTGGTGAGCATGTCCAGGCGACCGGTCGTACTTTTAGGATTTGCCCGCGCTCGAAGATATTGCGGCAAACATAACGATTCTTCCAAGGGTACGAGATACACCTGATTTTTTTCAAGAATACCGTTGGCGTCCAGGTCAATAGTATACATCTGCAAGTCACGCAATACCTCCTCGACGCTCAGGTTTCCGGGTACAAAACTACTGCGAATACGATAGGCCACTCTGCCAAGGCGCAAATCCAAACTGGCAGGTTGATATTGTACGGGCGTAATCGAATGATCAGCTCTGACCACCTCGGTTTCGACGAGATGGTGTAATACGCGATAGGTCAAGATACCAGCTTGTTCACTCATAATTGCTGAAATTTATCATCTAAAAACCTGGTTTTTTGAGAAATCCGGTTTTTTCTCTTTTTATGCAAGATGTTTGGTGAGTTCCCACGCCAGATGTCCGAGTTCCGGCAAAATGAGTTGTTCCATAGCTAATCTCACGGCGTTTTTTGAACCTGGAGTAGAAAAGATAATGGTATCCTTCGTAATGCCTGCGACTGCCCGGCTCATCATGGCAGCCGATCCGATCTCCTGGTAGCTCAACATCCGAAATAATTCGCCAAAACCATCCAACCGTTTGTCTAAAATTTGTTCAATGGCCTCGTAACTGCGGTCACGCACGGAAATACCCGTGCCGCCGTTGCACAGAATGGCCTGGATGTCATCTGAAACAATTCCCTCGCGCAGTTGGGTCTGAATAGCATCCGGTTCGTCGGGCACAATAGTTTTGCGTAGTACGCGATGCCCGTTACGTTCAAGCAAGGCGACCATCAATTGCCCGCTAGTATCGGTCTCAACCGTGCGGGTGTCGCTAATCGTGATGACCATGCAATTGACCTGTTTGGCCGCATGATACTTGTGATCTGTATAGCTCATAAGAATGTGATTTAGTGGTCCAATGATTAAATGTTTTCGGAATAGTTATCGTCCTGAAAAGGTGACGAGAAAAGCACAGGGTTGTCAAGATTTTCTTGCATGAGTAGAAATTTATTTATTGGATCGCGATTGTTTCAGGAACGAGTCTGCGAAATTCATGAGACAGAAAGGGTGTCCAGGTTTCGGAAATTTCGAAGACTCATTCCCGAAACAACCCAACATTGAGACATTTTCAAAAAACTGTTCAAAGTATTGCCCTGAAACACTCTCGTATTTTGGACACTCTGATGTGATAACTTTTTTCTTGACAATAAATCAAATTATAGTAATTATATAAGAAAGATGTATTATGTGTCCCTTTATAAATCTGATTTATCAGGAGTTGGTGTATCATGAAAGAGGATTTTTCAAAAGACAATAAAGTGCGAAAACACAAGGATCAGAAGGCTCCTGAAGAGTTTGATTTGGCATCATATCAGCCCTTTTCAAAAGATGAGGAGGACGAAGATTTTGAAATTCTTGATGCGCTTGAACACATGGAACATGCAGAATCTCTTGAAGAAGACTATGCCGCCGAAGGCGATCGCATGATTGAACTCGCCTTAGATGATGACGATACGATCCTTGGCGATGAAAACATGGATGAAGAAGAAAGCGGCTTTCATTTTGATGAACAAATGAGCGCTGGATTAGAACAGGAACTTCTGGACCAGGGTCATGACTTCGACTTCGATAAATCATTTGAAGAAGACATGGGGGAAGCCGAATTAGGGGAAGGTTCATTTGTCCTCGATTTGAATCAAGAAGATGGCGAACAACCTTCTGATCTATCCTTTGACACAGAAACTGAGCTTGAAGAAGAGGAACAAGGTGTTGCTGCTGAGTTTGGTTCTTCTTTTGATTTTGATGAAGACACCGAAGAAACAAGCTCTTCAAAGATGGGATTGCTGGATTTTGGTTTGGAAGGACAAGACGAATATAGCGGCGATCTTGAAGAGCAGGAAGAGCCGTTTGAACCCGAAGATTTCTCTGAGGGTGAAAGTCCTGATAAGCAAAAGACCATTGAAGATATTGCCGGAGGAATTGAAATTGCGGAAGGATTTGCTGATCTTGAATCGGATATCAGCATAGAGGATGAAGATCTGTTAGAACAGGAATTGCCCGAGATGGACTTTGCACGTGAATCCGATGAGTTTGCAGGAAAAGCCGTGATTGCTGTGGGGAATGATCGAGTGATTGATCTTGGAAACGAAGAGGATTTTGAGCAAGAAGAAGAGTTTGATTTTTCCTCAGATTCCTGGCAGCAAGAGGATATGGAAACACCGGAAATCATGGGAATGGCACCAGAAGCTGAAGAGAAGGAACCCCTCGAGATCGAATTTGAGAGTGAATTAGCTGAACAGGATCAGGAAGAGGAATTTATGACATCCTTTGATGATATTGACCTTGATCTGGAAGCTGAAGCGACAAAAGTTCTCGAAGAGTCGGAATCGTTCGGCCAATTTGATCTAACGGAAGAACTCCCTGAAAACGAGATCGAGCCAGATGTGGATATTGATTTGGATGTAGAAGGAGACATGGATGCAGAAGCTTTTGGATCGATGCCTTTTGTTGAAGACGCTGCCGAACCCTCAATAGCTTCGGCCCCCTCTGAAGAAACGGTTGAAGACGAATTTTTTGAGGAACAATTTGAAGAAGAATTTGAGGAACAAGAAGAAGAAATTCCCCCGATTTCTGAAACGCCCCCAGCAGCCCCGGACGTCAAGGATAACGCTGAAGAACTCGTTGAATCTGAAAGAGATGAGCGTGAATTTCTTGACCTGTCTTTACGATTAAGCGGCCCACAAATGGAAGAATTCGAAGATATGATTCGCGAGGCGAAAACGCTTCAAAGCTATTTGGATGGGTTAGAGACTCATCAAACTGAAATCAAGAAAAAAATTTATCAGAAACTGCGAGATGAATATATTTCGCGTCGAAAAGATATTTTTCGCGCGCCGGAATTTACAACGCTTCTTACGGATGTGAACCAGGATTTACAAGACATGCTTGCGAAACAAGCAGGATTTATTTCAACAGTAGAACGCCTAAACGAAGAACTTGAAGAAATTACCGTACGGCATTTAGTTGGTGAATATGACCAGGCGACACTCGATGAAAAACAGGCATCTCAAAATGCTGAAATCGCTCTCTGGAATGGCAAAAATGAGAAAATCAAACATGTGATTACCCGCTATCAACAGATATTAGAAGCTGAACATACCTTAAACCCTTTGCGGACTGAACAAGAAGAGGAACAAGCAAAACCTGAGCCTTTGTCTGAACCCCAGGAAGAAACAACATTTGCAGACTGGACAAACACGCAAGATAGGGAAGAAACAGAGGCTGATTTTGCTGAACCAAGTACTTTCCCGACATCTGAAGAAGAATCTTTGATAGAAACAGGATTGGCTGAGGAAGAAAGTCTGTCAGAGGAAATGCCTGAGTTACAAGAAACAGAAGAAGAATATTTTGAAAGTTCCTTTGAAGATGATTTTGATCTTGATGTCCTGTCAAAAGTTGCTGAACAATTAGTTGAGGAGACCTCTGAAGAAGAGGAACAAGAAGAACTCGAGGAAGAAACACCTCAAGTAGAGATGATCTCTTGTAAGAAATGTGGTCGCCAAACCCCGGCTTCTGAAAAATTCTGTACGCATTGCGGAGCAAAAGCTCGATAGTTTTGATAATGTTTTCCTGAGGCAAATATTATGGCACTTTTCAACTATGCAAATCGAGAAATTACAGCAAAAATCGTGTACTATGGCGCCGGGGTGTGTGGAAAAACCACATCCCTGGAATATATTCACGAACGGATTGCTCCCTCACAACGGGGACGTCTCCTTTCGCTTGCCACCGAAACGGATCGAACTATCTTTTTCGATCTGCTGCCCCTGAAACTTGGTGAGATCAGTGGCTTCAAAATCCGTTTTCAGTTATATACGGTTCCTGGCCAGGTGAAATATAACAAAACGCGAAAATTGGTGCTGCAGGGAGCCGACGCTATCGTTTTTGTTGCTGATTCTCAAAAAAGCCGACGGGAAGCCAATATTGAAAGTTTTAAAAATCTTCAGCAAAATTTACGAGAACAAAACAGACGCCTTGAAGACATTCCTCTGGTCTATGCATTCAACAAGCGCGATTTAGCCGATATTCTCTCAATTGAGGAATTGAATAAAGATATAAACCTTGCCAATCTTTCATATTTCCCAACGATTGCGACAAAAGGGGTAGGTGTCATGGAAAGTCTTGAGGCTATCTCAAAACAAGCGTTGCACGATATGGAACAACGGCTGACAGCAAGTTCCCCGATTGAAGAGGAAGAAGAGCAAGAAGAAGACCTCACGCTCTCAGATGATTTGATGGATTTAACTGGCGAAGAAGAATTTGGTTTCTCACATGAGGATCTTGGATCGTTGGAGTTAGAATCTGATTTAACTGAAGAGCTTGCTCCGGAAAATGCGACGAAATTCAGTCTTGAAACTCGGCCAATTGGATACGATAATGACATTCCGCTGGAAGAATTCGAAATTCGCGATGAAGAACTTGCCCAGACAGGAACGCTCAAAGAATCAGAGTTTTTTAACCTAAAAGACGTGGAAGAACAAGCGTTGCGCGAGTTGGATGATTTTTTGGAAGGAAAGACTGGGGACGAGGAAGCGCTCTTAAATTTTGAAGATACAGAATTCCCTGATCTATCTACGACCGCTGCTGAAGAAGAACAAGCCTTTTCGGCATTTGGGTTTGATAAAGAGTTTGGTCACGACGACTCGCTCTCGCCGGACGAGGAGCAGCAGTTTACTTCGTTTACGCCTGGTCAAAAAACCACTGAAAAGGAAGAGCGTGTTTCCATGGAAGAAGAGAATGTGTTAGAATTTGCTCTGGATATGGAAACAGACGAATCCTCATTAATAGAATTTGAGAGAGCAGACACCCTGAGTCATGAAGAAACGTTACAAGTTGAGGAATCCTTAGATTTTACATTAAATGATCAGCCGCCTGAAGTTGAAACCGAACTGACGTTTTCTCTGGAAGAAGAGACGCCTGAGAGCGCAGAATCGCTTGCTTATGAGTTAGAATCTCCTGAGAACAGAGCAGATATGATTTCAGACGACTTTGACCTGGGCAATGCCGCGCTGACCACTGATGAAGAAGATGAGACGCTGTCTGGATTGGAATTGGATGAAGAATCTGCAGCAAAAGGACAGATAGAAGCCTTAGATCTCTCAGATAGTGACCTCGATTTGACGTTTGGTGATGAAGGGGAAGGGATTCCAGATACTGAAGACTTTCCTGCGTTTAATCTGGATGATGAGACTGAAAGTGGTGAATCAGCATCTTATGGTGAAGAAGAATTGGTGTCTTTTACTCTGGATGAAGAACCCTCGAGAGCAGAATTAGAAGACCAACTGGTGTCTCTTCGGAAAGATAAAGGTATATTGGGTTTGTCTTACGGGAAAGAGGCGCTCTCTCAAAAGGCGCAAGAGACAGAATTTGCGGATTTCCGCATTACGGACAGTGTAAAATTTGAGATGCAAGTTGGCGAAGAAATTTCCAGCGGAACGCCTTTTGAGCAACAACTTGAACAACTTTCCAGTAAAGAACTGTTTACGAGTGACGAAGAGACGCGTGAAGATGAATTCCAGCCTGTGACCGGAGAATTGACTGAGGAAGAACAATTTCAGGTGATTTCTGATGAGTGGACCAGGTTCATGGTGCTCGCCAAGTTTTTTTATCACCGTGGAGAACATTATCGCGCACAACATGCAGTTAGTGAAAATGTACTTGCTTTGATGATGTATTTTACGGCGGTTGAAACCGCGCTGAAAGCCGTTGCATCAAAATACGAAACCTGTAATCCGGCGCTAGCCTCGTTTCATTTGCTGCTCGAAAGCATTGAGGAAGAGACCCAAAAGCCTGTGGCCGGGGCAAAATCTATTCGCAATAATATTTTGATAATGAAAAATCGAGTGCAACTTGAGGGCGGATATCCTGATGATGAAGAATGCGAGCTTGCGGCAAGAATCAGCGAACGTTTTCTGAGTTCGTTAGCGCAGGATTTCCTGACCATTGATTTTGATAAGCTTTCTCCTGTACTGCCTCGTCCAGAAACAGATAAATAAGGCGAAGGTTTTGACAAAAAATGTATTTTTTTGCATTTCCTCGTTGTATTTTGTTGATGAGACGCTAATATTTGTCTTGAGAAGCAGAGGTGATGGTGTTTTTGACAACTGAGGGAATGTAAATAGTGCAATGAAAGAACAAGGTTATGGCGATTTTAGAGATTTATACTTATCCTGATCCGATATTAATACACAAAGCTGAGCCAGTGAAGAATTTTGATCGTAACTTACGAAAGTTACTCGATGATATGGCTGAAACGATGTATTCTGCGCCAGGGGTTGGATTAGCTGCCCCTCAAGTTGGCGTACCTTTACAAGCCATTGTGGTGGATGCCAGCCCACGCGATGAGCATGCTCAATTAATGAAAGTGGTGAATCCTGTCATTACGTTTCATGAAGGGCAATCTGTGGGTGAAGAGGGGTGTTTAAGCGTTCCGGGGTTTACGGCAGATGTTGTGCGAGCCGCTCGAATTTGTGTTGAAGGATTTGATGAATATGGGAAACCTGTTACCATTGATACAGATACCTTTCTGGCAACGGTCTTGCAACATGAAATTGATCATCTCGATGGTGTGTTATTCATTGAGCATATCGGGCGGCTGCGGCGAGACATGATCAAACGAAAATTAAAAAAACGGGCATTTCAAGAAACAAAGAAAGATAAACCACAAAAACAATCGGTGCTTGTTTACTAGCAAGCAGAGGAGGTGAATCAATGAAAAAATTTAGTGGAGTCTTGTTGGTGTTTGCAATAATTGCAGGGTATGCGATGAATGTTTCAGCCCAATTTGTTCCCTCGCTCAGAGAGTTTACCGGATTTGGCGGAATGACGTTTAATGGAGCAGATGAAGGGACAGCAGGTGCAGCCCTTGCGCTGAATATCAGTCCGCGTATAGGGATTGAAGGAGAAGGCAGCGTGATTTTTGCGAATGATACGATTATCAATTTGAATGCTGATCTGCTATTTCATCTTGGTACGGGGACATCGCCAATAGTGCCTTACCTGATCGGCGGCGCGGGCATATTAACGAACGGAGGCACGGATGTTGCCTTAAATGTAGGCTTTGGTCTGAAATTATTTGTTGAGCCAGCAATTGCTATTCGTCTGGATTTTCGAGGATTTTTCATCAGTGAGAGCGGCGATATCGAAGATCTTGAACGCATTTATGGCGGATTAATTTTCTTCTTCTAACCCCGAATTTCCTTCAAAAACCAGGTTTCTTTGAGAAACCTGGTTTTTTATTTACCGCCTGAATTTCCTCAAAAAATCAGGTTTTTTTGAGAAACCTGGTCTTTTATTTACCGTTTGATGTAAAATACAACATCTGATGACCCGGTAGGATTAAACACTTCTCGATACACAAAGTAACGCCACCACTGTCTGAGTGTGCCGGTTGAATCGGGAATCCACCATTCGCGGAGCCTCACCCGAATTTCCTGATAACCATTAGCAAACACATCGTTATATTCTTCGCGTTTTTCCCAATCCATGACCACCATTGGACGTTGATTTCCGCGTAAATCTCCGGGATAATACCATCCGGCGTAATCTCGCAGATACCAGTGTAAGGGCCAGACCGCATTGCCCTGCACGGCAATCACGGGCTCGCGCTTCGCATCTATCCCCAGACTGAAGCTCACATCCTCAATTACCTTCACCATTTTGATAATATCGTTTGAGGTTTGCGTATAGACCATCCTTTCGGCCGGATTTGCTCGATTATAATAATTCAGCAAGATAGTTGTGTGCAGAAGGTACAGCGTACCCATTATTCCGATAACAATGGCTACATAGCGAAGACCTTTACAGAGCACAGAGGGGCCTTTCCACACAGGAAAGTTGAAAAAGTCGCGCAAAAACAGGCCTGCCAGGACACACATTGGCAGCAGAATGTGTAAGAAAAGCCAGGGAACTTTTTCACCGGCATACGAATAAATTAAGAAGCCAATCGCTGACCAATAGGTAAAAAATGCCGCGAGGGTTTCCCGTTGTTTGAAGAAATACAGCATAGCCCAGAACCCGATGAAGAGGACATACAACGTAATAATCAAATCCAACCAGATTTCCATGTGGGTCACAGCAAACCAGAGCGGCAAATCACGATGCCCATAGAATATGATCAGGATGCCTGAAAAAATTGTCGCCCAGGCAGCCACAATCGCCCTGTTCAAGGTTCGCGCAATCTTTACCAGAATGCCGCCCAACACGGTCAGAAAGATCGGAAGTTCATATAAAAAGAAAAAGGGCACATAGTAATGAAATGGACCTTTAATGCGTTGGATTTTATGCTGATTCCACCAATAAACCAGGGATTTGCGATACAAGCCATCCAGAAATCCGCCGGGATTGGTAAAAAACGTGGTATAAAGGAGAAGATAAATCCAGAAAAAGATAAAACCAGCCAGAATTAACGAGTATTTTTGTTCCTGCCAAAATATATTGAATCTTTTCCCCAAATTGCCGCGATATTCAGGAAAACGAAATATAAAGGCCTGACAGAATTCTTTGAGTACGAAAAAGGTAACAAAGATAAACGCATGGATGTAGGAATTTTCTTTCTCACAAAACATCAGCGATAAAGACGCGGCACTGAGATACAGATACATCTTGTGGCGATAGCGAACATAGAGCAACCCAAATATCGCAGAGGCATACGTAAAGAACGCGACATAACTATCATGTCGCATAAACCGGTTAAAATACAAATTGGTTGGAGAAAATGTGAGAAAAATAGCGATCAGCACAATTCCGATTTTTCCGACGAAATCTTTGAGATAATATGTACTGGCGATCATCAAACACCCAAAGAATGCTGGGGCAATGCGTACCGAAAAATCGCCGACACCAAACAGGAAAAAAATGAGGAGTTGAAAGTGAAACATAAAAGGCCCATGCATCATCGGATCGTATTGATACCCCTGACCAGTAAAAAAACGCCAGCAATACACGCCGTACAAGCTTTCGTCATGGTGTAAAGGCATATTGGCCAGATCATAAAACCGGAGGAAACAGGCCAAAATCACTGTCCCCCAAAACGCCAATGTGAGCCAATCAATCCTCTGAAAAACTGATGGCAGCGTGCGGCTGGGAATTTTTTTTTGTAGCGTGATCTCTTCTTTCATAGTCATCAGATTTCATATTGCTTCGGAAATGAATCTTCGAAATTTCCGAAATCAAAGGGCAGTTCGGATTTCGGGAAATCACTGCGCTCATCCCCGAAAGATTCTGTAATCAAGGTGACAAAAGCTCTTATGACAAGGTTCGAAAAAATAATTGCTCACTAAAATATATTTTTCCCTTTTGAGTCAAGAGATTAATTCACAAGATGATGAGAAAGCTATTTTGAGGCGTGACAGGTTATGCTCTTCTGAATGGATTTTATTTGACAAGTTTGTCCATTTTTATAACGATACCCTCACAATTTGGTAGAAATTTTTGTAAGGAAAATCAATGAAGGGAGACAGATTATGCATAATATATGTATCTATGGGATCGGCGGCGTCGGCGGCTATTTCGGCGGGAAGATCGCTTATGAAGCCCAGAAACAGCAGAAAGAGACTCAGGTCTATTTTATCGCCCGTGGCCCCCACTTAACCGCCATTCAACAACAAGGATTAGTCTTGAATAGCTCTGAACAACAGGGAATGCGATGTTATCCGACCCTGGCAACCGAACGGATTCAGGAGATTCCTGCCCTGGATTTGTGTATTGTCAGTGTAAAGGGCTATGACCTGGATGCTGCGGCTCAGTCGCTTGCTCCTCATATTAAAGATTCAACCATCATCTTGCCCTTATTAAACGGCGTGGATATTTATGATCGCCTGCATCGGCATATTTCAAACGGAATCATCTTGCCCTCATGCGTCTATATTCGCGCCTATATTGAACAGCCGGGCGTGGTCGCCGAAACCGGAAGCGGAGGCCAGATTATTTGCGGTTACGATCCAGGCGTTCCGGAGTTCGATCCGCACCCCTTACTCGCCTTTTTTGAACAGATGCACATTCGCTGTACCTGGCAGGCCGATCCCTCTGCGGCGATCTGGGAAAAATACATGTTTATTGCTTCGTATGGCCTGGTGACGACCTATTCAGATAAAACCTTAGGCGAGGTGATGGATGATCAAGAACTGGCGGCGACTACCCGCAATATCATCCGGGAAATTTGGAGCATTGCCAACCAAAGCGGCGTCAATTTTTCCGAAGACATGATCGAAAGCGCTTTTCAAAAGGCAAAAGTCTTTCCTTATGATACCACCACCTCATATCAGCGCGATGTGGCAGCAAAGGGGAAGAAAAATGAAGGCGATTTGTTCGGTGGAACCATTCTGCGTCTGGGCAAAAAATTCGGCGTAGCAACCCCTGCGACCGAAACAATCTATCACGCCATTGAGGAGCGACTGTGTCAAAATTAGGACTGGTCTTTTCAGGCGGAGGCGGAAAAGGTGCGTATCAGATCGGTGTCTGGCGGGCATTAAAAGAATTCGGATTAGCCGAGAAGGTGCGGGCCGTTTCCGGAACGTCGGTCGGCGCGTTGAACGCGCTGCTGTTTGTGCAGCAGAATTATGAACTGGCAGAGCATCTCTGGTTTCATATCCAACAGGAAGATATTCTCAATATCGATCCTGAGCTGATCGCCACAATTCTGCGCGAAGCGCCGATCTCCATTCCGCCGGCGATGCTTGAAAAAGTCTTGAATTTTTTTTGCAGCCGCGGAATCTGGTCGCGTGATGGCTTAATTCGTATGCTCAAGAAAGCCATTGACGCTGAAGCGATTGCGGCTTCATCGGTAACTATCTTTGCTGCTTGTACGAATGTGACGGATATTCCGAGCGTCATTCGCCCGGTTTCAGCCTTGACGCACTATCTTTTTGAACAGAGCATCCCTGAAGGCGACAGAACGTATTTTCGACTGAATGACTATGATGTCGCACATATCCGCCAAATCCTGCTGGCCTCTTCAGCCTTACCGATTCTGTTCCATGCCGAACAAATTGACGGGCGCGTCTATTACGACGGAGGCTTAGTGGATAATACCCCCGTCATGCCTGTCTATAAAGAAGGTTGCGATCTGATTCTTGTCGTCCAGCTCGATCCCCTGGCACTGGTTGAACGCGAATACTTTCCGGATGCTGAGATCTTGACGATTGCGCCCCAGGAGACTCAAGGAAGTTTTTGGGGCGGCACGCTCGATTTCAGCCGCGAAGGGGCTGAACGACGCGTACAGCAGGGTTATGCCGATGCGCTGCGCATTTTGCAGCCCGTCGCCGCCATGCGCGACCTTCAGCAGCAGATCAGCACACGACTGACACAAGTCCACAGCGACGAGCAAACCTTTCAGCACAAACTCCAGGAACTGCTGCAACAACGCGAAGAGATCAAAAAAACACTGAAAAGCCTCTGAAATCGCCGCTGCAAATCTGACAGATAAATCTTGAAAGAACATTCCTAATATTCCTCTTGACAGAATTTGATCACTGTCTCCTATAATGAGAATTATTTTCGTAACGTGAATATTTGGTGTAATTCGATAGAGATGTTTCATCATGAGCCAACTTTTTTTGCCGATCCGCATTGAAAATTGTCAGAAAAACAAACCGTATTGCGAAGTACAGCATTATTCATAAACAATTGACACGACTAAAAACCAGGTTTCTTCAAGAAACCTGGTTTTTGTGACAGGTATCAGGTTAATGGTTCTGCATAATGCTGTAACTATCAGTGAACACCTCCATAAGACCTACTGTGAGAGATTGATTGTGCTGCTTTCACAAGATTTAGATTTCTTTTCCAATAACAATGAAAATCACGGAACGCATGCGCTGCATTCATTTCCTGCAAAGTTTCCTCCCCTGAAAATGTAGCGCGAAACTCCAGTTTCGCGCATCGTTGATAGCCGCGAAACTAGAGTTTCGCGCTACATCCATCTCCCCTGACCAGAAAATTTTTATTCGCCGTGGTGCGTTTGCCAAAACGAATGAATAACTCCTAAATTACCGCGAAAGTTTATTACCGAATTAACTACTCCCTTGATCTTCAAAGTTTTAAGTTGTTTCAGGAATGGAACAAAAGAAGCTTATTCTTGCTTATGCGTTACTCTTCTGGTTTCACAAACATCCAGAAGAAAACCTATACTAAACAATCCGTATCCTCCAATCCAGATCCAAAGAATCATGGGATAAACAATAAAATGAAAGGTAGCATGGTGCTGCTCGTCCCATCCGGCTAAAATTACATAGACATCCCTGAGCAACGATGGAAACCAGCCGACTTCCGTAATTCTCTGCGCGTTTTCCGGAGACGGCCCGTGAAATTGTTGTTCCGGGGTGAGGATCGTGACAAGTTTTTCTTTCCGATAGATAGCGATTTCGGCTGCAACAATCCCTTTTTGGTGATCTTCCTTGTTATGTAATTGCACATATTCAAAACGAAAATCCCCCAATATGGACGATTCTCCAGGAAATAATGTGGCATCTGATTCTTGTTTATACGTTGACGACACAGCAATTGCCACAATAATCACTGCGATGCCTGCATGAAAGAAAGTTGCGGGGCGCAAAAGACTTTTTTTGCCTGCCAGTAGCGAGGCTCCTGCCAGAATTCCAAGCGTACATGCTAGTAATGTCATCAGGTGAGTCATCTCCAAAATACCAAACAGACCGGTAGCGGTTGCCGATCCTCCGATAATCAAGATGAATCGGTGGGCTGATGTTCCAGATACTCCCTGTTTCCAGGATAGCCATTGACATATTCCCATCAACGCCAGAAGCAAGAGACCAAGGGGAATGCTTATACGGTTAAAAAACGCTTGGTTGATCACGAGATGTTTCCCCGTGAAAAGCTCGGACAGAATCGGGTACATTGTGCCATAGAAGACGGCAAAGCCTAAGCCAATGAGTAACTGCGTGGCCAGCAACAGGCTGGCTTCTTTTGACGCGATTGAAAAGGCCGGGCTTTGACCTCGCAACGTTCGCCAGCGCACAGCCAGCCCACTGACGGCGCACAATCCTGTAACTGCGAGAAAGAGGAGGAAATACATTCCTGTTGACGATTGGGCATACGCATGCACTGATTGCAGAATACCGCTGCGTGTAATAAATGTTCCCAGGATACACAAGGCGAAGGTTATCACACTCAGGAGCAGATTCCAGCGGACAAGCATCCCTTTCCGTTGCTGCAAAATTAACGTGTGCAGCAAGGCTGTACTGCTGATCCAGGGCAGAAGCGAGGCATTTTCGACAGGGTCCCACGACCAGTAGCCGCCCCATCCCAATTCCAGATAGGCCCAATGTGCCCCTAGCAGAATGCCGATGCCAAGCAAAAACCATCCGGCCAACACCCATTGTTGGATCATCCTGAGCCATTCCTTTCGTATTTCTCCAGTAATTAACACAGCAAACGACAAGATAAAGGGAACAACAAAACACGCATACCCCAGAAACAAGACCGGAGGATGAACCGCCATATACGGATTTTGCAAGAGTGGATTTAAGCCTGCGCCATTTAAAGGAGGATCCGTCAGAAGTTGGAATGGATGGGTTGCAAAGACCAGTAATGCGACAAAAAATCCTGATGTCAAAGATAGACCAGCGACAAGATATGGAAACTCCGGCGCGATTTCAGGAAAAATCCAAAGTATATCGGCAAGCTCTCGTTTGAACGACGATGCCGGCGAGAACCCATATCTGGCAAGCACGACCTGTTTTTGATAATGCCGGATACCCACTGCGCCGCACAGAGCAAGCAGCCAGGTCAAGAACAACAGGGAACCACGTTGGCCGGCCCACAGCGCTGAAATCACATACACTGGTGCAAGCGACACATCGGTGTAATTCGCAACATATTCCAATTGAAAATTTCGTTGCAGCAGGAAAAACAATAGAAGTCCTGTCGCCAGCGTCAACATTGCGGCAAGGGCGTTCAGCGCATGTATTGCACTTTGCAGCCAGATATGGTTTCTGGTTAATAGGCTGATGCCGCAGGCTATCAGCGCATATCCGGCGCAGAATAACGCAAGAATCAGAGAGAACTGAGCAAGGTGGACCATATTTAGATTGTCACTGTTAAGTAACTACAAGGATAAAAGGTTCAAGGATTTTACCGAAAACCGGACTTCTTGAAGAAACCCGGTTTATAAAATATAGTATGTTACCATACATGGCAACAATCTTCATTGTCAAGCCTAAAGGTATTTTGTCGAAAAAATTTTCACGATCAGAGTTGATTATCTGTCTCGGAAGACCTATCAATTCATCAAGGCGACTGTCGCGATCAGATAAGAATGTGATAGTTAGGATCAATGGCTCAGGATAGCTTTTTTATTGACAAAGATGAGGCATCTTAGAGAAGATACATACATGTTCTTCTTTTGCGATAAGTACGTATGTTCTAAGAAAGGAATAAAATGAAGAAAACATCCTGGTGATTTTTCTTTTGAAAAAATAACGTTTTGACAAAAAACAAAATTAGCATTGGAGTAAAAACTTATGGAAACTCAACACGTGTTTTTAGGGGTTGATATTGGGGGCACAAATGTCAAAATCGGGGTGATTAATCAGGAAGGGGTCATTCTGGAACACCGACAGATTCCGACCAACGTCCATCGTGCTCCGGAAAATGTCATCGCTGATATTGCGGCTGCGGCAAATGATGTTCGGGCACCGTTAGAAGCCCAGGGACAAAAAATCCTGAGTTTAGGGGTAGGCGTTCCCGGTTCCATTGATTGGCAAGAGGGAGTTTGCCGGTTACTGCCGAATTTCCCGAACGGATGGCGCGATGTGCGTTTAAAAGAGCAGCTTGAACGTCATCTTGAATTGTCAACCTTCATGATTAATGATGTCCGTGCGATTACGCTGGCAGAAAAACTCTTTGGCGCCGGGAAAAGCGTCACGTCAATGATTATGGCCGCTATCGGAACAGGAATTGGCGGTGGGATTGTCATCAACAATGAATTGTTGATCGGGCGCGATGGTAGTGCGGGTGAGTTAGGGCACATGAATGTTGAACCCGGTGGAGTTGTCTGTGGTTGCGGAAGCCGGGGCTGTTTGGAATGTTACGCCAGTGGGCCGGCGATTGCCGGGGCCGCTCTGCGCGCGCTTGTCCAGCAAAATGACACGCTTATCCGCGAACTCGTTAAGAACGATTATAATAAAGTCACCGCTGCAATTGTGGCAGAAGCTGCGGAGCGCGGCGATCAGGTCGCCAAAGACATTCTGACCAACGCCGGAAAATATATCGGACAGGCAATGGCAAATGTAGCGGTCGTGGTCAATCCGGAAATGGTCGTTATTGGCGGAGGAGTTGCGCAAGCCGGGCGCGTCCTGTTCGGAAGCATTTGTAAAACTTTTCATAAAACCTTGCAGATTATCCAATCGGAAACCATTCAAATTCGACTCTCGGAATTGGGAGTATTAGCCGGAATTCAGGGCAGCGCTGCCTGGGGTATGAAGATGAAGAGCGCGTAAGGTGTCATGCGTCATCTGTGTCAGCCATCATGTATGGCAGATCTCGTATCACGCCCTACGGCAGAATCCTATGAAAATATTAACGAAAATCCTATTTGGTCTGGTTGTCGTTTTCATGTTGTGTGCATCACAACCGGCCATTGCTCAGCAAGAAATCGCCGCCTTTACGTTTGCCTATAACCTGTATAAGGATGGCATGTACGATCTGGCGATCGGCGAATTAGACAAATTTATCCAGAATTTCCCCCAGAGCAGCAAAATTGCTGACGCCCTGGTCTATAAAGGCGTGTCGCAGCAAAAAGTCGGGCGGCGTCAGGAAGCCATCAAAACGTTTGAATTGCTGCTCTCCAGATATCCTGACAGCTTATTTGTTGATGATGCGCTCTATTATCTGGGAGAAACATATATCCAGGAAGGAAAAACAACAGAAGCCTTAGAGGTTTTGAACCGGCTCACCTCACGCTATCGCGAGAGTGCCTTTCTGCTCCCCGGCATTAATTTGATCGGGGATATTTTTATGTATCAACAGAAGTATTCCTCGGCGATCCAGTCATATATCTATATTCTGGAACAATCGAGCTTTTCAGGTAATCGTGAAGAAGTGATGCTGAAACTCGGCCATGCCTACCGGCAAAATGCCCAAAGCGCAGAGACAACGGAACAACAACGTGCACAATATGAAAAAGCGGTAGAAATTTATAGAACCGCGTTAACGGAATTTCCTGACAGCCCCAATCTTCCGAAAATTCAACTGGAACTGGCCCAGACCTACTTTCAGATCGAAAACTACACGCAGGCCAATCAAATGTTTGAAGACATCTATAAAAAAGAGAAAAAAACGGCCTTTGGGGCAGACGCCCTCTATTGGTTTGGTCAAACCTATCTCCGCCTGGGAGAATTCAAAAAAGCGAAAGAGACCTATGAAGAATTGCTCAAGCGGTATCCGGATAGTGAACTACGCGGCAAAGCCATGATCGGGATTGCGAGCACCTTTTATTATAGTGAGGATTATAAACGCGCAATTGAACAGTATTCCCAACTGTTGCAGCAATTGACCGATGAAGAGTTGCTAAAAGAAGTGACCTATAAAATCGTCTGGGCTTATCGGCGGATGGGCGAATATCAGGAAGCGGCGCGGATGTTGTCAACCCTTGAGAATAAGACGTTCCCGGCTTCAGAAACCGCAGCTCAGGAACAATTCCAGGAAGCTGAAACCGCCTTTTCGACCAGAGATTTTCAAACGGCGCTCGCTCTGTTCTCTCAATTTCTTCAGGATTTTCCCCGGCACGATCTGGCCGCTAAAGCGACGTATCGCACCGGTGAATGTTATCTGTACCTCAACGAAGAACAAAAAGCGCTGGAGGTGTTTACAAACCTGACGAAAACCTATCCCAGAAGCGAGTACACGCCGTTTGCCAAATATCATCTGGCCGATAACTTGTTTCAACGGCATTATTATGATGGAGCCTCTAACGCTTTTTTTGACTTTATCATCAATTATCCGACCCATCCGCTAGCCGATGATGCGCAATATCGTATCGGCGAAACCATGTTTGAGCAAAAGCGGCTGCAACAAGCGGCGACAGAATTCCAAAAAGTCATTGATGTCTATCCCTCAAGCGAGCTTGCCGATGCTGCCTATTATCATATCGGGCAATCGCTTGCGGATCTGGAACAACACGATGAAGCGATCGCAGCTCTGAGCCAATTGCTCAAGCAATTTCCACAAAGCGACTATGCTCCTGACGCCTTGTTGTTAATGGGAGAAATCTCTTTTCGCCTTCAGGCTTATGACAATGTTCTTCGGACTCTCTCCCGAATTGAGACTGAGTACCCAAAAAGTCCTTTGAAATCGAAGGCGGCGATGCTGATCGGACGATCCTATTACATCCAAAAAGATTATCTGAAAGGTTTTGAAGCCTATCGGAAAGTGATTAATACTTATAAAGATCCTGAACTTGGCAGGGAAGCCTTATTTCAACTGGCCTGGGGGAGTTACATGCTCCAGGATTTTCAGATTGCCAGCAAGTTGTTTCAAAACATCATTGATTATTATCCCGACTCTCCTGATGCAGAAAATGCGAGGTTTTGGAAAGGAATGCTGTATAGCAAGCAAGGTGATCACGTGTTAGCGGCAGAGGAATTCCAGACCTTTCTGACAGAGTATCCAACTGCTTCAGAATTCTATCCGGAAGCCTTGTGGCAATATAGTGAAGCCTTATATGCGGCTAAAGATTTCAACTCGGCTCAAACTGTCTATGAACGACTCATAGAACAATTCCCCGATAATCCTCGCGTCAGGACCGCCAAATCCAGATTGCGTGATGTCTATTATCAAGCAGGAGAATATGAGTTGTTTTTTAACAGTTTTGAAGAAATGACGAAATATGATCCTGGTACCTTTTCTGAAGATGCCGTCGTGTTCCGGCAAGCCGTGCAATATATGTACGAAGAGGAGTATGGGAAAGCGCAAAAAGCCTTTACGGATTTTATTAACAAATATGCGAATAGTTCATATTTGCCGGAAGCCTATTACCAGTTGGGAAAAGCATATTATCAGCAAAATAAAATGAACGATGCACTTCGAGTTTATCGGGAGCTTGTCACTCGATTTTCCAGTTCAAAATTTGCTGCACAAGCTCAGTATAAAGTAGGCGATACGTTATTTCGCTTAAAACAATATCAGGAGGCGTTGCAAGCCTTTCAACTGGTGATTCATAACTACGACGATGAGGAACTTGCGGCTCAGGCCCAATACTCCATTGGCGGATGTTATAAAGAATTGCAAGATTTGGATAAGGCGGTGGCAAGTTATTTGAGCGTGATTAACGATTATCCCAACGTGACAACGGTGGATGTCCAAAAACTCAGTATCGGTATCTTTTTTCAGGATATTAAGCTCTATGATTTGGCATTGAAAGCGTTTACCCAGGTGGCAAAATATACGGAAGACCCGGAGATTAAGCTTGAAGCGCAATATTACATTGGTGACACCTATTCTGATTCCGGCGATTTTCAGCAGGCGATTCTGGAATTCTTGAAAGTCACCTATATGGGATTTTCTCCGAAAAATATCTGGGTCGCGACGGCTCGTTTCAAGATTGCTGAGATTTATGAATCCTTAGGCGAATGGGAAAAAGCGTGTAAAATTTACCAGGAAATCTATAACGATTTTGGGAATGACAAACGCGGAATCGCCGCCAAAGAGCGCATGGATAATATTTGTAAAAAATAGCGATCATGGCAGAGACAAAACACATTTTAGTGATTGATGATGCGGTCGTGAACCGGGACGTGCTGCACGATCTCATTCACGCGCTCGGGCATATCCCTTTTTTAGCCAAAGATGGCTTTGGGGGATTGTCTTACATGCAAACTCATGCCATTGATCTGGTGCTGCTTGATATTCTTATGCCGACCATGGACGGCTATGAAGTATTGGAGTGTATGAAAGAGGATCCGGCTTTACGCCACATTCCAGTGATCATGATTACCGCTGTAGATGAATTGGGAAGTGTGGTACGCTGCATTGAAAAAGGTGCGGATGATTATCTGGTGAAACCATTTAATCCCACCTTGCTCAAAGCCCGAATTAATGCCTGTTTGCAGAAAAAAGAACTCCATGATCAACAGCAACGATATCAAACGTTGATTGAAGAACATAACCTGCACTTAGCAGAACTTGTGCGCCAGAAAACTCATGAACTTGCCCAAGCTAACGAACGCTTGCAAATCCTTGATAAAACCAAAAGCGATTTTCTGGCGCTCATTGCGCACGAGTTGCGGACGCCGTTAACCGGGATTTTAGGCGCCGCCGAAATGGTGTTTGAAAAACATTTGGATGATCTTTCTCGAGAAAAATTCAAAGCGATTTTTCAGAAATCCAGGAGCCGGCTACTTGCCATTCTCGATGAGGCGTTGCTGCTCGCTCAAATCGAAGTATCAGGCGAAAAATTTCCCTTAGAAGCTCTCGAGATCCAACCTATTCTCAGTTCTGCCATTGAGTTGACAAGTTTTTTTGCGAAATCTCGACAAGTCTGGCTTCCTAGCATTCCAACCTGCAATCACCGGGTATTAGGGGAAAACAAATTATTGCTCAGAGCGATTGTCGCTCTGCTGAAAACCGCCGTGAAATTTTCAAATCCGGAGGGAATGATTCAGGTGACATGCGAATGCCGACAGGAGACTCTATCGGTACATATCCGGACAAGAGGACGATCAATTCCTGAAGCGGCCCTTCCCCGATTTTTTGAAGTCTTTTCAATTGCCAATCCAATCACTCCCGGCGGAGATCTGGGGCTTGGCCCGGCGATTGCGGAACGTATCGTGAAATTGTTTAACGGAACGGTGACTGTAAAAAATCAAGACCCGCCAGGAATTGAATTGAATATTACCTTGCAACGCATCTAAGGCAATCCGTGTCTATTTTTTTGTTTTCTGACGTTTTTTTCTTGCTTCTCTGAGAAAATATGCGTAATATATTATATTCATAAGGCTTATCTTTCAGTTGACATGATGTTATACATTGTGTGAAATGTATTCAGACCCAGGCTCGAGAAGGAAAAAATTCTGTGAAAGAAATTACCATCACTATTCCAAGCAGCACTGAATTTGTTGGCCCAGTCGTCAAATTCTTTGATACCTTGTTTGTAGAAAAAGGGATCAAAGAACCGGCAACCACTAATGTGACGACCTCAGTGATCGAAGCCATTGGGAATGCGATTACTCATGGAAATAAAGGCGATATAAGTAAAACCATTGATATCTTCATCAAGCTGCATCGAAAAAAGATTATTATTGAAGTGCAAGACCATGGCGAAGGGTTTGATTATGCAGACTTACCGGATCCCTTAGCGCCAGAAAACCTGCTCAAACTTTCAGGACGGGGAATCTTTTTCATGAAAAGCCTTATGGATAGCGTCCAATTCAAGTGCAATGGCAACGGCTCAAAAGTGATTATGGAAAAAATGTTTCAGCAGAGTCTGGAATAGGCGCAAAATATTCGTAATTACTCACTCACATTACGCACTCATATAAAAAAGTCAGATATTATACATTGTTTTTAACTGTGTTA
>DF820466.1:812745-897593 GCA_000739535.1 Candidatus Vecturithrix granuli
GGATCTGAACATGATCACAAGATATTTGTCAAAGAACTTTTTTATCTACTGCGTAAAGTGAGTTACTCAAAAAATTTCAACAAAAGACTTATTATAATTCTTGCAAGATCATAACATCAATCTGTTGTTGCGCGAGTCTTGTTGTCCAGAATAAGTTGAACGGTTGTACCTTGCCCTTGTTGACTGGTGATGTTCAATTTTCCCCCGTATAATTCCGTTAATAATCGTGCAATGCACAACCCCAACCCCATACCTTGTTGTTCGTAGGTTACGCGCTCAAACTGTATATATGCGCCAATGCGCTCAAGCTGTTCCTGAGACATGCCCCGCCCCTGATCGCTGATAGAGATCATCACGTGATTTCCCTCTGTTCTTGACTCCACTCGCACCGGCGCGCCTGATTCGGAGAATTTGAACGCATTATCCAGCACTTCATCGAGTATTTTGCAGAAACCCTGGGTTGAAATACACAACGGAGCTTCCTGAACTTCCAGGCACAAATCCTTTTGGCGAGCAGATTCTTCAGCTCTGCGCTTCGCCATGTAGGCGATGACAGTTTTGCTTTCGATCAGTTCCTTTTCAGCGTACCGCTCTGTTCTGCCAGGAATGTATTTTGTCAGGGTTAAATCAGTGTACAACAGATAGTTTTCAACAAGTCGCTCCAAACGATGGACACCTTGTTCGAGCACCTGTCCGATTTCGAAAATTTTTTCGGGTTTCCGGGCCAAATCCGCGCTAAATGCCTTCAGATATTGGGCTTCTGCAGAGATCTCATGCAGGGGGGTACGGAATTCGTGCGGCAAAGAGGAACTCAGGTGCAAGCGCAAATCTTCGATCTGTTTTGTTGTGTATTCTGAAAGAGTTTGGCGTTTTTCCAGGCGCGCCCTGATTGCTGACAGTAAATCTTCAACCTCAAAGGGTTTGGTCAGATAGTCATCCGCCCCCCTATTCATGCCCTGGCGCAGTTCCTGGCGTGTTGTTTTTGAGGTAAGAAAAATAAAGGGAATCGTCGCTGTACGGGGATCGTTCCGAATTTCGGCGAGTACGCCGTAGCCGTCCAATTCGGGCATAAGGATGTCGCATAGGATCAAATCTGGCCGGTGCTCTTGCGCCAATTGGACGCCAAGACGGCCATTCGCCGCACTGAATGTTTTAAACCCCTCAAATTCCAGCGTTTGCACAATAGTCGCACGCAAATGTTGTTCATCTTCTATCACCAGAATATTGGGCATATTATACTCCTTCTCAAAAATATGCTAGCAGAACAGGAAATGCACGAAAGAATTAAGCATTATCGGTAAATAGATATACAAAAATCATGCCATGTGAAACACGGCAACAGATTAAAACATGGAATAGATTCGGAGGCCAACCCTGGTGAATAGTACTGTACCGGAAAGGGAGTTTGACAGTTTTTCAACAGAAATATATTTAGAGAACATGGGGCATTTTGACCATTTTGGGAAAAGTGAGGCAAAATGCCTCACTGCTAAATTGTCATGGTTCTGGTAAAACCAGCAAATAGCAAGGGAAAAGAATGTGATATTCTGGCATGAAACCTGCATAAGCTATATGACAATGCGCCGTTTCAGTGAATGAGAAAAAATTTCGCTCTACATCTGTAGAGCGAAATTGGATTTCGACTTACGCATGCATAATAGATGCCGTTCTGGTGAATGAAAAAATTTTTCGCTCTACTCCATGGGGAAAATGAAAAAGATGCGGAATTTGAACGGCTTTAATCAAGGAGTTCAGTATGAAAAATATGAGTTTACGCAAAAAAATCGGATTAAATTTGGGAATTTTAATGATCAGCGGGAGCCTGATAGCGATTATCGCGGCATGGAACATGCGGAACATTGAAAAAGAATCGTGGAAAATCGTGCGTGAGTTTGTGCCGGAAGTGAACATATTGCATGACATTGAACGTTACGCCCTGGGCACTATGTATCAAATGCGTGGGTATGCGTTTAGTGAACAAACCTCGTATCTTGACGCTGGTCGCCAGCAACTCCAACACGTCAACGATTTTCTCAGCCAGGCTCGTCGCCTGGCTGACGTTTCTCCTCATCTTACCATGTTACAAACATCGATCAGCGAGCTGCAAACAAAAGTTGAGCAATATGAGCAGTTTGTCAACCAGACTGAACAAGCAAATCGCTTCATGACTGAATTACGTCTCAAGATGGGGAAAACTATAGAGGTTCAGAGGCAAGGCACGAAGCAGTTCTTAGAACATCAATATACTTTGATGCAGCAAGAAATTGCAACAGGAGCGCCTCAGGAAAACCTCACAGAACGGCTTTCAAAGCTTATCGCAATGCAGACTTTTATGGAATATGTTGCTACTGTGCGTATGAACAATTTGAATGCGAAAGTGACAGGCAACCCTGAGTTATTACGAGATTCTTTAACGATGTTTGCAGAAGCCAGCCAGATCATAGACAGTATTAGAGAGCGCACTCACAAAACGGAGAACCTTGCTAACATTGAGGAAATCTTTCGTTTGTCTAATGACTATTTCAGCGACACCCAGATCTATTTGGAAAAATGGCTGGAATTGCAGCAGATTACCAAACAACGGCAAGCTGTGGCAGATGAAGTCTTGAAAATTGCCGAAACAGTAGCTAATACAGGAATAGACGAGACGACGCAGGTTGTCGAAGCCACAACAGCATTACTGACAAAAACTTCTCAGGCTATGATTTTCGGCGTCATTGTTGTGATTATTATCGGATTATGGATCGCGATTCTCATGACCCGCCATATCGTCCGGCCATTGCTGCAAAGCATCCATTTCGCAAAAGTCATTGCGGCCGGCGATTTAACTGCAACCATCGAGTGGGATCGGCAAGATGAAGCGGGCATACTTGCTCAGGCTCTGCAAGGAATGGCGGAACAACTTCAAACGATGATTTCATCCATTCGAAGTGTGGCAGACCACGTGGCTTTCGGCAGCCAGAGCATTAATTCGAGCGCGGAAGAAATGTCGCAAGCGGCCTCTGAGCAGGCGACTGCCGCTGAACAGGCATCCTCTTCAATGGAAGAGATTGCCGCCAATATCCGTCAAAATTCCGAGAATGCCTTGCAAACTGAAAAACTCGCCGTGCAAGCGGCAAAAGATGCTCGTTCAAGTGGACAGGCTGTCTTTGATACAGTGAAGGCGATGCGAGAGATTGCTCAAAAAACCTCTTTGATCGAGGATATTGCCAGTCAAACACGCATGCTTTCGTTGAATGCGACCATTGAGGCTGCCAGAGCGCAGGATTATGGCCGGGGGTTTGCAGTGGTCGCTTCTGAAGTCCGGGCGTTGGCAGGACGAAGCCAGTCTGCCGCTTCCGACATCAAGGCGTTGGTGACGTCGAGCGTCACTGTCGCAGAACGAGCAGGCAATATGTTAACTCAACTTGTTCCGATCATCGAGAAAACCGCCAGCTTAATCCAGGAGATCAGCGCCGCCAGTAAAGAACAAGATATTGGAACACGCCAAACAAATGCTGCGATTCAACATCTGGATCAGGCGATCCAACAGAACGCTTCCGCAACAAAAGCGACCGCAGCAATGGCGACCGATCTTGCTGCTCAGGCTGAAATGCTTCAGCAAACCACTACGTTTTTTAAAACGCGTTCTCATGCAAACTCTTCTGAAGCACCTTTTCAGCTCAAAGAAACGCCGTTCTCCGCGCCCCTCACAGTTGCCGATGGAAATGGAAAGCCGCAGGATCCTGTGTTTTCCTTTAATTTTCATACCGGGGCAGATGAAAAAGATGTAGAATTTGAGCAGTTTTAATTTGAAATTTTACATTGTCGAGATAAGTATGTGACCGCCGCGCTATACACAGGATCAACCGTAATTTTTGCCCCTCCCGAGGCGGAGCGATCATGAAAGATCAGCACATCTTTCCCGACAGGCTGCCAGATCGCAGGGTTCGAGGTGCTGAAAATCGCAATGGTTGGCACATCAAGTGCGGCTGCCAGGTGGGAAATACCGGAATCATTGCCGATATAGAGCGCGCAGTTTTGCAATTCATGCGCCAGTTCTGAAAGCGGAAGCTCTACGAGCAGTTTTAGTACACTCGCTGAAGACAGCTTGCGAGTAAATTCCCGGACAAGGGTTTGTTCGGCAGGCCCGATAACAAGGTGAATGCGTACAGAAAATGCCTGTACGAGGCGTAAACACAGATCAATAAAACTTTCAACCGGCCAATTTTTCTTCAGGCTGCCGCTGCCTGGATGTACAGCGATCTTCAATATCTCGTTTTTGGCAGCAGATGAATTCTTTTCAGCAATCGCAATCTGAGGCATCACGCGTTCCTGTTCCTCAATCCCCAATGCCTTCAGTGTATTGAGTAAATAGTGAGTGATATGCTCATTGGACTCATTATTCGGAAACGGATCGAAACGTAATAACCCTTCAGGATGTATACGCTGGAGATTGGTCATTAACACTCCGACCTGATCAAAACTATACACCAGAATTTTGTTGAATTGCTGAACATAAGCGGTGAGAGCAGAAGGGAACGAATACGCTGATGAAAAAAGTGTGGCGATATCTGCCCGTTCTATGGACGTGATCCTATCAATAAGTCCCGGAAGGTTGATCAACTGTAAGCGTTCTTCCGGTCCAATCGCTTCAATATAGGCACTGGGAAAGTGTCGGCGCAGGGCCTGATACACAACGCTCATGACAATCGTATCGCCAATAGCTCCGGAGCGGATCACGAGCAAGCGTAAGGCGTCAGGTTGGCGTCGGATCTGTTCATGGCGTTTCTGCATACATTCTTGTTCCAGCAATAAAAAATCGGCGTCAACTTTCTGAAAAAGATGACGCCGTGCTTGGATCGGAATACAAGGGAAGATCATATCCTGGTGTCTGTCTCCCATGTCAATGAAATTTCATGGTGCGCGTGCCTACCCAGGCGTTGCACCTGTCTGCGTGCTATATACAGACAGGCCAACAAGTACCCATCGTTCTTGCTTTGGCACGCTGCCTGAAAGCAGAACCACGAACATCAGTTCTCTTTTTCTGTTTCTGCGGATGATTCTAAAGGCATATTATTTCCGACCCGCTCTTTAAATTCTTTGCCAGGTTTAAACTTAATCGTCTTTCCTTTTGAAATCGGAGCTTCTTCGCCTGTTCTGGGATTTCGCCCAACGCGAGGGTTGCGTTCTCTGACCATGAATATTCCAAACCCTCGACATTCTATGCGTTCCCCTCGCTTTAAAGCGTCTTTTAACACATTGAACAGGCTGATTACAGCATCATTGGCTTTTTGTTGAGTTAAATTTGCTTCATTTGCCACAATCTTCGCAATATCCAAACGGGTCATGACATCTCCTTATTCAAAGAGTTCACCTCATCTCTATCCTTCAAAGTCTCTCACAGTTTTCAAACTCGTATGTACTTTAGTAAAGGAGAGTATCAGGACAAAACGATAATGTCAATAAAATTATGTAGTTAAATAAACATCGTGAGACGCTGATTAGTATTTATAGCTATAGTTTTAATCTCCGGGAATCTCGAATCAAAATCTTTTATTTTAGCTACGCGACAATCCTGATCCTAATTCTGATGTACTGGTTAATTGCTCAAACAGAAAACTGGGGAGAGATGGAAGGAATCAGTCCCAATAAGTGCCATATCAGTAATGAGGTAGTCTCCTTATAGGAAAGTATTTTTCTCATACCCCAGATAGAAGCCCATGTTGAGGGTGGAGTCCATCTGGGGATGTGTAGGATACGCGTTCACGTGGAGGCCACCTCGGAAGGTGGACTCCACGGAGAACTTAACAGCCCTGCCTGGTCTCCGGGCTGGGGTGGGGTGTTCAATTTACTTTACCTGAAAACGTCGTAAGATCGCATTGCGGTGGGCCGGAAAGCCTTCGTAATCAGCCAATGAAACCATCGCATCTTTCAGGTAACCGAGTCCTTCGCGGGTCGGGTATTCAAAGGTAATTTTTTTGAGGAAATCCTCGGTGTTCAATCCGCCGCGAATACGTCCGGCTTTTGAAGTGGGCAGTGTATGGTTCGGGCCTGAACAAAAACAGCCGGCCGAGAGCGGCGCATAGTTGCCGATATACAACCCTCCGGCGTTTTTGATCTTTTTCATGTCTTGCAGAGGATTTTTGGTTTGAATTTCCAGGTGCTCCACCCCATAATCGTTCGCAAAATCAAAGGCTTCATCCATCGTATCCACCAGCACAATCGCGCCGTATTTTCGGAGGGAATTCGTGACGAAATTGCGGCGATACTCAGGCAGTTCGGCGGTGTAAATGTTCACAAGCTGCTGCACCTTTTCGGCTAAGGCACGGGAATTCGTGACACACAATCCGGCGGAATCGTCCCCATGTTCAGCCTGAATGAGAATATCGGACGCCACATATTCAGGATAGGCGTGTTCATCGGCAATCACCAATCCTTCGCCTGGTCCGGCTTCGACGCCGATGCCGACGTCATTTTTCACTAAGGTTTTGGCAGCCACGACCCACGCGCTGCCCGGACCGGTGATTTTTAACACCTTCGGCACACTTTCCGTGCCGTATGCCATTGCTGCAATCGCCTGCGCGCCCGAAAGTTTGTAGATTTCCTTCACTCCAGCTAAATCCGCAGCGACTAATGCGCCGGGATTGATTTTGCCATCTTTGGACGGCGGCGTACACATCACGATGCGTTTGACCCCGGCGGCTACGGCCGGACAGGCGTTCATAAACATGGTTGACGGAAACCAGCCGCGTCCGCCGGGAGAATAACAGCCGACGATGTCGAGCGGTACGATCATTTGACCCGCGAGCAGACCGGGAGACAATTCTGTCATCCATTCTTGCGGTTTTTGAAAATCATGAAAACGCTGGACTTGCTGGTGCAGGATTTTCAGCGATTCCAACAGGGTGGAATCAATCTTTTGATAGGCTTCTTCAATCTCCTCCTTGCTGACTTTCACTGTCGTTGCGTCGAGTTTGACCCCATCAAAGTCTTGCATATATTTGAACAGGGCTTCGTCTCCGTGCTGCCGCACATCATCAATCACTTTGCGCACCTGCGGATAGATGGCGTCAATTTCTTCCTGTGCGCGTTGCATAATGCGTTTTTTGTCGGCTTCCGACATTGTTTTCAGCGTATAGATCTCAATAATATTGCCCATAAATCCATTCTCTCCTGTAAATTTTAGATGTGCAAACTTCTCATTGCCTGCAAATCAACTGGATAATCAATCGGTTTAAAACGATTTAACTAAAACATTTTAAAGGATAAAAAAAGAGAGATTGTCAAGTTTTTTATCATTTCTTGTACGTTTTGGTTCATTACTTGACAAAACTTTTCAATCCAGATAAGTTTGAATCATTTCAAATAACTCAGGAATTCTCTAAGTAATTACAAACAGATTCTTTCCACTTCTGATTTGCGAAAAGCTCAGTTATTCGACAAAAGTCCGAATATTCTTTCTTATATGTGATTTTTGTAGTCACTTAAGAAGAGGATTCCTGAATATCGTCTGAAAACAACTGTTTGACAGGAGGAGACGAGAGCAATGAATGCTTTTAGGGTGCATGAGGATATCGTTGCGAATTATAAAAATTACCTGAAATCTTTCACTACAATTAAAGATCAGCGCATTAAACAAAAAGTCGAGGCCGCCTTTGAACAAGGCGATTTTCTCCCGGAACCACTGATTCAATTCAACCCTGCGTTTGCCAAAGGGAAGAGCCTTAATGATCTCCGCGTTCATCCTGAGCTCCCGCATATTTTCGGCGCGTACCGACTCTATCAGCATCAATCCGAGGCCATCGAATTAGGTATTGCTGGCAAAGGGTTTGTAGTGACCTCCGGGACCGGCTCCGGGAAGTCATTGACCTATTTAGCGACGATCTTCAATGCAATCCTGCACCAACAGCCCAAAACAACGGGGATTAAAGCAATTCTGGTGTATCCCATGAACGCGCTCATCAACTCGCAGGAAGAAGAAATCCGTAAATATCATCGGAATTATCTGCTTCACAAAATCCAACCTGCGAATCCGGGAACCTATTTGAATCTGCCCCTGAAAGAGGCTATCGAACAATTAGAAACCACATATCATATCACATTTCCAATCACCTATAGTAAGTACACCGGTCAGGAAGACCAGAAAGAGCGCGATAAAGCGCGGATGACCCAACCGGATATTCTTCTGACAAACTATATGATGTTAGAACTTATCATGACTCGCAAAACAGAAGACTGGCTGCGCGATTCCCTTGCCAGCCATCTGGGATTCCTGGTGTTTGATGAATTGCACACGTATCGCGGACGCCAGGGATCGGATGTCTCCCTCTTGATCCGGCGTATTAAGCACCTCGCTCGCAAAGAGCTCGTTTGTATCGGCACCTCAGCGACGATGATCTCCGCCGGAACGGCTGAAGCTCGCAAACGCATCGTAGCTGATGTGGCGCATACGATTTTCAGTACGCCGTTTACCCCAGAGCAAATTATCGAAGAAACCCTGACCTGTTCTACCAATTTCACTGGCGCGCTGCCAACGCCGGAAGAAATTCAACAAACCCTTTCGGTCCTGGAACCCTCACCCCCGGCCCCTCTCCCAGAAGGCGAGGGGAGTGAAGAAGAACAGGAACAATTTCGCACGTATCCGCTTGCCGTCTGGCTGGAAAACGCCGTTGCGCTGCAATGGATCGAGCCAACCCGCGCCGAACGCGGCAAACCTTTGACCTTAACCCAAATGGCGCAGCAATTAAAAGATTACGCTCCGGTTCCGGAGTGCGAAAGCTCTGCTTTCGCAGCGTCACGCGCGAAAGCAGAGCTTTCGCACTCCGGAGCGATTTTAGCGTTGCTGCAATGGGCCGAACGCCTGAATCGCAGCAACCCGCAGTCGCCCTGTCTTCCCTTTAAACTCCATCAGTTTATTTCCCAGACCAATACGGTCTATGTCACCTTAGATGCTCCTGACAAACGAGAAATCCTGGTGGAAAACGGGCGTTTTTTCAAAAATCCGGTCAATCAGCATGAACGTTTGATCTATCCGGTCTTATTCAGCCGCCACAGCGGACATGAATTTCTGTGCGTCGAATTGGACCTTGAACATCACCAGCTCAACCCGCGTGACCCGGATGAGTTCCCGGAACCCTTCGATGATGACGAAGCGAATTCGCGCAAAGCGCATTTAGTGGAACCGACCGCCGGGTATCTGGTATTTCAGGATAACGACGCGGAGGATTTATGGAATGACGACATGATTGAAAATCTGCCGGAAAGCTGGCAAAAGGGGCAGCGCGCCAAAGTGGTTTTACCGAAAAGAATCTACTTCAATGCGGATGGTCAATTTAGTTTTTCCCAATCGAATGAGTATCCGCTCTGGGCCTGGTTTCTCGGTGCAAAATTGAAAATAGATATTAGCGCTGGCGTCATTTACGATGACCCGAAAACCAAAGAAAATACCAAATTGATGCGCCTGGGGAACGAAGGGCGCAGCACCGCCACGACGATTTTAGCCTACAGCGTGATCAAAACCCTGCATGAGCAGCAAACCGCGCCCTCCGACCAGAAGCTGCTCAGTTTTACGGATAACCGGCAAGACGCTTCGCTGCAAACCGGGCACTTTAATGATTTCCTCAGCACCGTGCGCTTGCGTTCGGCCTTGTATCACGCCATCCAGGATGCGCCACAGGGATTGAGTGTGTCAGAAATTCCCCAGCGACTGTTTGAAAAATTACGCCTGCCCGAATGTGAATACGCCCGATATTGGGGAGATAACCCTGACGAGACCAACCACCGCGCGTTGAAAGACTATCTCTTGATCCGGCTCTTATACGATTTGAAACGCGGCTGGCGCTATACGCTCCCCAATCTGGAGCAATGCGGCCTGCTGCGAATTGCGTATGAGGACCTTGATGAGTTTGTGCAAAACGATCACTATTTCGAAACGCTGCCGTTGTTAGCGCAGGCGACTCCTGCGGAACGGGCGGACATTGTGACGCAGGTGCTGGATTATTTCCGCACGTCCTATGCCGTTGATCATCCCAAAATCCTGAAACAGCGGCATGAGACCGAAGAATTCCTGAAACTCAAACTCCATGAGGACAGCTTATGGGCATTGGATAAAAACGAACGGATTGACAGCCCCTACTATTTAGTCGCAAAGACGCCGGGTAAAAAGCGAAAAGGAGTCTATACGGTCAGTCTTGGCCCGCGCTCGAATCTGGGCAAGTATATCCGCCGCCTCTTGAAGGAGAAGGGATTGGAGATTCCGAAAAAAGACGATTACACGCAATTGATAACGTCGCTCTGCGATATTCTGGCAAAAAAGGGGAACTTTCTGGTGGTGGAAAAAGTGGGGGGACGTCAGGACGAGGTGGATGGCTACCGGTTACGGACAGATAAAATCTTGTGGCAAACAGGCGATCTGCGCACTGTACCAGTGGATAAAGTCAGAACTGCCAGCTATCAACAATTGAACGTCGAACCTAACCTTTTTTTCCAGGCTCTGTATCAGTCTGATTTCAGCACATTTCAGAAGCCGCTGCTGGGGCGGGAACATACCGGACAGATTGGTACGAATGACCGGATGGAACGGGAAAAACGCTTCCGCTCCGGCGATATTTCGGCCTTATTTTGCTCGCCGACGATGGAATTAGGGATTGATATCGCCAATCTGAACGTCGTGCATTTGCGCAACGTCCCGCCGAACCCGGCCAATTACGCCCAACGCAGCGGCCGCGCCGGACGCAGCGGCCAGGCCGCAGTGGTGATGACCTATTGTTCTTCCGGGTCCCCGCACGACCGGAATTATTTCAACGACAAAGAGAAAATGATCTGCGGCGCGGTCGTACCGCCCAGAATTGATCTGCTGAATGAAGAGTTGATCCGTTCCCATCTGAATGCCTATCTGCTCATGGAATTAGGGCTAGAGGTCAAAGTGTCGGTGGATGAAGTGCTTGACGTCACAAAAGCCGATTTGCCGCTGTGCGATGATCTCAAAACTCAGATTGAACAGCAGCAGACCTGGCAGCATGAATGGGTGCGCGATTTTAGCGACATCCTTCGAGAATTGCAGGAACCGTTAAAGAAAACGTTCTGGTTCAAGGAAGATTGGCTGCAAAATCAGATCCGGAGTTTTGGGCGGCGTTTTGACGCGGCCTTCGACCGTTGGCGCACCTTGTATCGTCACGCCCTGGGCATGAGGGACCGCGCGCAAACGATTATTGAAGACGCGACGATCAAATATCAAAGCCCGGAAAAGGATGAAGCCCGCAACCAACGCCGACATGCGGAAAAACAGATCGCCTTGCTGCGCAATGAATTACGCAGTCAATACGGCAATGAATCGGAATTCTATGTTTTTCGCTATTTAGCGGCCGAAGGCTTTTTGCCGGGCTACAATTTCACCCGCCTGCCGGTGCGCGTCTATTTGGGCTACCGGGCGCAGGAACAGGGGGAATATATCTCCCGGCCGCGCTTTTTAGCCTTGCGCGAATTCGGCCCCATGAACCAGATTTATCATAACGGCAGCAAATTCCGGATCGAACGCATGATGCTCTTAGATACCGAGAGTCATACCCACAGCCTGAGAATCTCGAAACAAACCGGCTATGCCTTTCTGGACGAGGAAGCGCAGATGATGAACAATGATCCTATTACGCATGTCGAACTGCGAGGCCAGGAAGATTATATCAAGAATTTACTTGAAATCAGCGAATCCGAAGGCCATCCCCGCGAACGCATTTCCTGCGAGGAAGAGGAACGCATGTCGCGCGGCTTCAAGATTGACCAGTACTTTCATTATCCCAACGGCATTGAAAGCACGCAACGCGCTGTCATTAAAGCCGGCAACGCGCCGCTGCTCAACCTGATTTACGGCCCGGCCGCCGAACTGATTCAATTGAACCGGCAATGGCGACGTGCCAAACAAGGCAACGGATTTGCTATTGACAGGCGGAATGGCCGTTGGTTAAGCCAGTCCGACCTGGATAGGCCGGAGATTGCTGAACATGCCCGTCAGGTAATGCTTTTTGCCCGCGATACGGCTGATTCGCTCTATATCCAGCCCTTAGAGGCGTTGAATGTAAACGCGGATCAAGTCATCAGTCTGAGCTACGCCCTCAAACGCGGCATCGAACGCCTCTTTCAAGTGGAGGAGAATGAAATCGGCGTGATGGTCATGGGACAAAAGGATGTCCCCAATATCTTGTTGTATGAGGCGGCTGAAGGCAGTTTGGGAATTCTCTCTGATCTGGTGCAGCGTCCGGCCCTGATGCAGGAACTCTTCCGCGAGGCTTACACTGTGCTGCATTTCGACCTGGTCACCCGCCAGGATACGCGCCCGGATTTGCCCAAAGCCACATACAACGATTTGTTGTCGTATTACAACCAAATCCATCATGACCGCTTAGACCGGCATAGCGTGAGAGAAACCCTGGAACGCCTGATGGACTTTGACATTGAACGTATTCAGGGCGGCAAGGATCTCCAGCAGCAATACCACTATTTGTTGGAACGCTACGATCCCAACTCCGCCACCGAGCGCCAATTGATCGAATTTCTCTATGAACATGGCTATGCGCTGCCGGATAAAGTGCAGGTCAATCTGGACAATTATTACATCAGCGCGGATTTTGTGTATCAACTTGATAGCGGCCCGGTATTGGTATTTTGCGATGGCAGCGTGCATGATACGCCGCTGGTCAAGGAAGATGACCACCACAAACGCGGGCTGTTACGCGACGCCGGCTATGATGTGATCGAATGGCATTATTCCGAACCGCTTGAAACCTTAGTGACCCGTCGCAAAGACGTGTTCAGGAAAGTCTGTTAACCCCGGAGTGCGAAAGCTCTGCTTTCGCGAGTCACGCGCCCGGCATGTGTCCGGAGTGCGAAAGCTCTGCTTTCGCGAGTCACGCGCGAAGGCAGAGCTTTCGCACTCCTATAGGTTATGCTTAAACGAAGCGATCATACACCAGCGCATTTGTTTATTGATCAGACGCCCTATTTCATTACTGGCGCAATCTATAAAAAGCAACATTTACTTGTTCATGCTGATATCAAGCAAAAACTCTTAGATTTTATCAAGACATACTTCGCGCAGTATCAATGGGAATTGCATCATTGGGTGATTCTGGATAATCATTATCATTTGTTGGGGAAAAGTGCCGGGGGAACGGATTTACCTGCTATTTTTCAGGCGATCCATAGCTGTTCGGCCAAAGTGATTCGACAAACGACGAATTGCGCCAAACCAGTGTGGTGGAACTATTGGGATTATTGCCCCCGCGATGAAACCGGATACATGACACGTCTCAACTATTTATTGTACAATCCTGTTAGACATGGGTACGTCACAGATTTGCATCAATATTCCTTTTCGACATTTCATAAACTTTTTGCGGAACAAGGGAGGTCCCAACTGGTGAAACAATTTCAAGACTATCCTGATTATAAAAAACTTATTCTGACTGAGGCCGAAGAAGATGACTTTTAAACCCTTCCCGGAGTGCCAAAGCTCTGCTTTCGCCTCGGAGTGCCAAAGCTCTGCTTTGGCGAGTGACGCGCGAAAGCAGAGCTTTCGCACTCCGGAGAGATCGAAATGCTCTGCTTTCGCCTCGGAGTGCCAAAGCTCTGCTTTGGCAAGTGACGCGCAAAAGTAGAACTTTCGCACTCCGGAAGAAGCGAGTCACGCGCGAAAGCAGAGCTTTCGCACTCCGGAGAGATCGAAATGACAACTATACATAAACCAGGACGTTTAGTGACGTACCGGGATCGAGAGTGGATGGTACTGCCGTCAGATAACCCGGATATTCTGCTGCTGAAACCGCTGGGCGGCGCGGAGGCGGAAATCACTGGCGTGTATCTGCCGTTACATATTCTTCCGGGCGAGGAGATTTCGGAGGCGCAGTTTCCCCTGCCTTCCGCCAGTGATCTGGGCGCCTATGAAACCGCGAAGCTGTTGTTTGACGCCGCCCGGCTGTCGTTCCGCAATGCCAGCGGCCCGTTTCGCTGCATGGGCAAACTCTCGTTCCGCCCTCGCGCGTACCAGATGGTACCGCTGACGATGGCCTTGAAACAGGATATCGTACGCCTGCTGATCGCGGATGACGTCGGCATCGGGAAAACTGTAGAAGCGTTAGTGATCCTGAAAGAATTGCTGGAACGCGGCGACATCACCCGCTTTGCGGTCATCTGCCCTCCCCATCTCTGCGACCAATGGCAGCAGGAACTCAGGGATAAACTGGACATCGCGGCGGAAATCATCCGTTCCAGCACCGCCGCTGCTCTTGACCGGAAATTGACCGATGACCGCAGCGTGTTTTATTCTATGCCGTATCAGGTCATCTCGATTGACTACATCAAAGCCGATAAACGGCGGGGCATCTTCCTTTCGGATTGTCCGGAATTCGTGATTGTGGATGAAGTCCACACCTGCGCCTTGCCGGCTGGCGCGACCTCGAAATCGCAGCAGCAGCGCCACGCTCTGCTCTATGATCTGGCGGAACGCGCCCCCCGGCACCTGGTGTTGTTGACTGCCACGCCCCACAGCGGCAAGGATCTGGAATTTATCTCGCTGTTAGGTTTGCTCAATCCGGGCTTTCGGATGTATGACTTTGCGGCGATTACGCAGACGCAGCGGCGGCAGATCGCCCGCCATTTTATCCAGCGTAAGCGCGAACAGATTCGGCGGTGGATGCGAGAAGAGACGCCCTTCCCCGCGCGGGAATCCAAAGAGATCGGCTACACCCTGATGCCAACCTACCGGGAGTTCTACGATCGGGTGCTGCGCTTTGCGCGCGGGATCAGCCAGACCGGAACGCGGCGCAATACAGCCCGCGTGCGCTATTGGGCCGCGTTAGCGTTGTTGCGCGGGGTGATGTCCAGTCCGGCCGCCGGGGCTGAGATGTTGCACAACCGGCAGCGGAAACTGCTGGATGCCGAGGAGTTGCAGGATTTCCAACAGCAGCCGAATCCGGTCTTCGATACGTTAGAGATGGGCGGCGATGACAGCCCATTGGATCTGATCGAAACTACCGATTTGAATCAGGATGAACAGGCGGAGTTAGCAGCATTGAGCGCAACGATCCAGACTCTCAGCGGAGTGGAACAAGATGCCAAAGCCGCGGTCGCGGTCAAACTGGTGGCTCAATGGCTCACAGAGGGGTATCAGCCGATCATCTTCTGCAAATACATTGCGACCGCCAAATATTTAGGGGAATTGCTGAAACAGGAGTGCGAAAGCTCTGCTTTCGCCCCGGAGTGCCAAAGCTCTGCTTTGGCGCGTGACACGCGAAAGCAGAGCTTTCGCACTCCGGTTGATATACAGGTCATCACCTCGGAATTGGCCGATGAACAGCGCAAAGAACAGATTGAGGCGATGGGGCGCAGCGACCGCCGCGTGTTAGTGGCAACCGATTGCCTGAGCGAGGGAATCAACTTACAAGACCACTTTACCGCCGTACTGCACTACGATCTGCCCTGGAATCCGAACCGCATCGAACAACGCGATGGCCGGGTGGATCGCTTTGGGCAAACCGCGCCGACGGTCAAATCATATCTGTTATGGGGCGAAGACAACCCGATTGATACCATCGTACTGCAAATCCTGATCAAAAAAGTGCGGGACATTCAACGCGCCACCGGCGTCTCCATCCCATTGGGCGAAGACCGGCAATCCATCATGGATGAGGTGTTGCAGGAAGTGCTGCTCAAAGACCAGTCCCGGGGACAGCAGATGCAATTGTTTGCTGAAACCCAGATTTCAAATGAACTGGAAACCGCTCGCCAGAAAGCGGAAAATCTGCGCAGCATCTTTGCGCATGAAGCCATCAAGCCAGACATGATCGAACAGGATTTGCGCGAGGTAGATGAAGCGATTGGGGATGTGGCGACCGTGGAACACTTTGTAGTCAATGCAGTACAGCATTTAAGCGCAACCATCCAGGAGTGCGAAAGCTCTGCTTTCGCGAGTGCGTTATCACGTGCGAAAGCAGAGCTTTCGCACTCCGACGCACACTCCGACGTACGCGCGAAAGCAGAGCTTTCGCACTCCGGGTATAAACTCTTCCCGCAGAATTTGCCGCCGCACCTGAGGGCACATTTCGATGGACAACAGCAGGTCTTCATCAGTTTCGAGTCGCCGACGCCCAAAGGCTATCGCTATATTGGCCGCAACCATCAGTTTGTCGAACAACTCTGTCAGTTTTTACTTGCGATTGCCTTTGAAGGGCATCCCGATTATCACCGCCTGGCCAGGGTTGCGGAAATCCAGACCGATGCGGTATCGGTCAAAACCGTGCTGATCATGTTCCGGGTGCGCAATGTGATCAAAGAAGCGGCGAGCGCGCGGGAAGTGATTGCCGAAGAAATGTATTTATGGGGTTATGCCGGCAGCGGAGCAAATGCCCGCACGCTGGACTATCAGGAGGCCAAACGCTTGTTGTTAGAAGCTCGTAGTCTGACGAATCTGTCGCCGGAACGCCAGCAGGCCGATTTAGAGCGGGAATTGGAGCAGTTCAAAACTTTAGAACCGACCTTTCTGAAACTGGCCGAGCAGCGCGCCGAACATTTAGTCGAAGCCCACGGACGCTTTAAAGAACTGGTCGGCGGCCGGCGCTACGAAAAAGCCGTCCCCGTGCTGCCGCCGGACGTGTTAGGTGTGTATATCCTGACGCCGAAACCGAAACTTCTCTAGGAGTGTCAAAGTTCTACTTTCGCTCCGGAGTGCCAAAGCTCTGCTTTGGCGAGTCACGCGCGAAAGCAGAGCTTTCGCACTCCAAGGTTATTATGAAATACAGTGCGATTACGATTCAAGGCAATATTTTGACCGGAGAGATTCTGGAAAAAATCCGGATGGAGGACATCCGGTATCAGACGCCGAAAGATTTCGGTCTGGAAAAAACAACCACGCTGCGCGAAGAAATCGGCATTGCCTGGGCGGCGGCCAAAGCGCACTGGCAGGCTTTTCAGTTGCGCCGTGAGCGCTTGAAAGATGCGGATACGGGCACGTCGGAAACCAGGCAGAGTTGGCTGCTGCCTTTATTGCGGGAATTGGGCTACGACCTGGAAAAAGCCAATGCAGAGATCATCAACGGCAAGTCTTACGCCATCAGCCATCGCGCTGTGAATCGCGGTAATTTCCCGGCGCATCTGGTCGGGATCAATCAATCCCTGGATAAACGCGCGGAAATCGGCGGTACGCGCCTGTCGCCCCATGCGCTGGTGCAGGAATATCTGAATAATCAGGATCATCTGTATGGCCTGGTCAGCAATGGCCGCTCTCTACGCTTGCTGCGCGACGCCACACGCCTGTCGCGCCTGAGTTACCTGGAATTCGATGTTGAACGCATCCTGAGTGAAGACCTGTTTGCGGAATTTGCACTGCTGTTCCGCGTGCTGCACGTGACCCGGATACCGGCTAGCGCGGAGGACGGCGCGGAATCCATCATCGAATGGTATCATCAGGAAGCCCTGGCCTCCGGTTCGCGGATTCGGGAACGCCTGAGCGGCGCGGTGGAGGAATCCCTGAAACTCCTCGCCAACGGCTTGCTGAAACATCCTGCCAACGAAGCATTACGGCAGAAGATCGCTGTCAGGCGCGTCTCCGCCGGGCAGTATTATCTTACCCTGTTACGCTGCGTGTACCGGATGCTGTTTTTGCTGGTGATCGAAGAACGGCATTTGATTTTTCCAGATCCGGAGTGCCAAAGCTCTGCTTTGGCGCGTACAGCGAAAGCAGAGTTTTCATACTCCGAGACACGCGCGAAAGCAGAGCTTTCGCACTCCGGATACTCCGAGACACGCGCGAAAGCAGAGCTTTCGCACTCCGGATGCGCCGAGACACGCGCGAAAGCAGAGCTTTCGCACTCCATTTATCAGCGATTTTACAGTATTAACCGGCTTGCGCAGTTGGCGGAGAAGGCGATTTATGTTGACCCGCGCAAAACCGATCTGTGGCAATCGCTGCTGACGACCTTCCGCTTATTTGAAACCGCCGCTTATGGCGAAAAATTAGGCATCAAACCATTAGGCTCCGGCCTCTTTGCGCCGAATGCATTGGGGGATTTTCACGCCTGCCGTCTGGATAATGGCACGTTCCTGAATGTGTTGGGCCGGTTGGTAACGTTTGAGAATGAACACGGTCAGCGCGTACGCGTCAATTACGCCGACCTCGACGTGGAAGAATTCGGCTCCGTGTACGAGGGTTTACTGGAATACGAACCTGAGTTTCGAGGACTTCCTCCGGAGTGCGAAAGCTCTGCTTTCGCGCGTGCCGAACGCCTCCCGGAGTGCGAAAGCTCTGCTTTCGCGCGTGCCGAACGCCTCCCGGAGTGCGAAAGTTCTACTTTCGCGCATCACGCGCCAAAGCAGAGCTTTGGCACTCCGGTGTTTGTCTTTGTCAAAGGTCAGGCGCGGTCGGCCAGCGGCTCGCATTATACGCCCGAAGAACTGGTCAAACCGCTGATCGAGCATTCGTTGGAGTATGTAATTCAGGAGTGCCAAAGCTCTGCTTTGGCGAGTCACTCGCGAAAGCAGAGCTTTCGCACTCCGGAGGAATCGCTGCTTTCGATTCGGGTGGCGGATGTGGCCTGCGGGTCGGGGCATATTTTGTTGAGCGCGGCGCGGCGCATTGGACTGGAATTGGCGCGGGTGCGCAGCGGGGAAGACCAGCCTGCGCCGCCGGTGATCCGGCAGGCGGTGCGCGATGTTATCCGTCATTGCATTTACGGGGTGGATAAAAACCTGCTGGCCGTGGAACTGTGCAAAGTCGCGCTGTGGCTGGAAGCCCACGCTCCGGGCGAACCGCTCAATTTTTTGGATCATCATATCAAATGCGGCGATGCGATTGTCGGGCTGGCGCACAAAGAAGAATTGCTGAACGGCATTGCGGACGAAGCCTTTAAAACCCTGCCAGGAGACGACAAAAGCATGGCGGCGGCCCTGGCGAAACGCAACCGACAGGAACGTAAGCAGCGCGAGCAGATGCCCCTGAATTTTGCGGGCGTGGTTGAGGAACCCTTAGAGCGCATTTTAGCACGATGGCAGGCAGTAGATGCCATGCCGGAACGCACGCCGGAGGAAATTGCCGCCAAAAGCGCAGCCTATCAAAGCAGTATCGGCGGCGCGCACTGGTGGCGGCTGAAAACCCTGGCCGACATGCAAACCGCGCAGTTTTTCATCCCGAAAACTGAGGACAAAAAGACGGGCTGCGCGACCGACGCCGATTTCCGCGAGTTTCTGAAGGGCCGCCGCTCGCTGCAGGAACGCGCCGCCACGCTTGCCATTGCTATCGCGCAGGAAAAACGCTTTTTCCATTACTTTCTGGAATTTCCGGAGGTGCTGGCGCAGGGCGGTTTTGACTGCGTGCTCGGCAATCCGCCGTTTCTGGGTGGGCGTTTAATTAGCGGAACGTATGGGGATGCGTATTTTAATTACATTCATCACTCGTTTAGCGGTTTAAAAGGGCAGGCCGATTATGTGGGTTATTTCTTCCGTCGAATCTTCGCACTTATTAGAAAACAGGGTTTCCAGGCTCTTATAGCTACAAATTCAATTTCTCAGGGAGATACGCGGGAAGGAAGTCTATCCATTATTCAGCAGCAAGGCGGCGACATCAATTTTGCTGTGCGTTCGATGCGATGGCCTGGATTGGCTGCTGTAGAGGTTGCTTTAGTCACAATTTATAAGGGGAAATGGCAGGGAAATTTTGTATTGAATGGAAGAAAAGTTTCCCAACTCTCTTCCTATTTGGATGACAGTGAACAGATAGGAGAACCATATCCTTTGTATCAGAATCAAAATAAAAGTTTTAAAGGTTCTTGTGTATATGGTATGGGGTTTACCATGATGTCTGAAGATGCCCAGGTATTGATTCTCAAAGACCACAAAAACAAGGATGTTTTATATCCATTTCTAAACGGCGAAGATGTGAGTAATCGTCCAGATCAAAGCCCAGGTCGGTGGGTGATTAACTTTTTTGACTGGGAAGAAAATTTTTGTCGTGAAAACTATCCTGATTGTTTTAGAATAGTCGAAAAAGACGTCAAACCAGAACGTACACGATGGGAAAAAGATAAAAATGGAGATGACATCATAGGAACGTATGCTTTGAGAAAACCATTACCACAAAAATGGTGGATTTATGGTGAAAAACGTCCAAAACTTTACTCAACGATTGCTCCTTTAAAAAGGGTTTTGGTTGTTCCTGTCGTATCAAAATATTCAACATTTTGTTTTGAACCATCAAATATTGTTTATACGGATAAATTGGTAATCTTTGCATACGATGATTTTTGGCAGTATGCTTTGTTGGCAAATAGTTTTCATCATCACTGGGCCTGGAAATACAGTTCAACCTTAGGGGCAGGCACATTAAGTTATTCCTCAACAGATGCCTTTGAAACCTTCCCCTTCCCGCAAAACCTCACCCCGGTGCAGGAAGCGGAATTGGAGCAGATCGGCACGGAGTACCACGAATTCCGCCGCCAGTTGATGCTGCGCCTGCAATTGGGACTGACCAAACTCTACAACCAGTTCCATAATCCCGATCTGCGCCCGCTCTCCGAAGCGGAACTGGCCGAAGCCCAGACCCTCGACAAATCCGCCTTCGTCAAACGTTTCGGCAAACAGACCTGGGAACTGTGGTCGCATTTAAGAAAGCTTCCGGCGTCTCCGGAGTGCGAAAGTTCTACTTTCGCGCGTGACGAGGAATCGCCGGAGTGCGAAAGTTCTACTTTCGCGCGTGATGCGGCGGACATAAAACTTTCGTACTCCGAGACACTCGCGAAAGCAGAGCTTTTGCACTCCGGTTTTGCAGAGCTTTCGCACTCCGGTTTTGCAGAGCTTTCGCACTCCGGTTTTGCAGAGCTTTCGCACTCCGGCAGGTTTAACGCGGCAGTTGCGGATATTTTCCGCCTGCGGGAACTGCACAAGACGATGGATGAGACTGTGTTGCAGGCGTATAGCTGGAGTGCGAAAGCTCTGCTTTCGCAGCCAAAGCAGAGCTTTGGCACTCCAATTGAACTTTCGCACTCCTTTTACGAGGTGGATTATCTGCCGGAAAACGACCGCATTCGCTACACGATTCACCCTGACGCCCGCAGGGAGATTTTAAAGCGGCTGCTGCTGTTGAATCATGCCATTCATGCGGACGAGGTACGGGCCCAGGCGGGTCAGCAACCGGTAAAGAAGGCGGCGAAGCGCAAAAAGTCATCGCCGCAAGCAGAGGAATTAGCGTTGTTTTAACATCTCACACTAAACTACATGGATTTTATGTAGGGAGGATGGATTCGAGGTGTGTTGATACAGAAAGCATCTCATGAGCCTTTTTTCATGAGGTATCAGTGGTGGTTTTTGGTGACACTTGTCAAACGCCTGCGGACAGCGGGTGATAAAGGGACAGCCCGGGGGAGGATTGATTGGACTGGGAATTTCGCCTTGTAAGGGAGTAATGCTTTTCTTCACGCCGAGTTGGGGAACTGATTGCAGCAAGCCTTTGGTATAGGGATGCAGCGGCTGACCGATCACTTCGCCGGTATTGCCCATTTCCATGATATGCCCCAGGTATAAGACCATCACGCGATGCGCCAGATGTTGTACGATATGTAAATCATGCGTGATAAAGAGATAAGTCAGACGAAATTCGTCCTGAAGGTCCAAGAGCAGATTCAAAATCTGGGCCTGCACCGAAACATCAAGGGCCGAGGTCGGCTCATCCAGTACCAGGAGTTCCGGCTGCAAAATCAGCGAACGCGCAATTGCGACCCGTTGTTTCTGGCCTCCGCTGAGTTCATGCGGATATTTTTGCAGCACATCTTCCCCTAATCCGACCTCGTGCAACACCTGTACGACCCGATCCTTGCGTTGAGCGCGCGGAAGCAGGCGATGAATTTTCAAGCCTTCGGCCACAGACCAGAGTACGGTTTTGCGGGGATCCAACGCGGTTTCAGGATCTTGAAACACCATCTGAATATTGCGTTGAATGGCCGGCTCGGGCTGTAACGGCCTTTCTTTAAAGAGAATCTGCCCATCGCTGGGCGGATAGATCCCGGCGATCATGCGTGCAATCGTTGATTTGCCCGACCCGCTTTCCCCCACGATGCCGAAAATTTCCAGTGCATTGACTGCAAAGGAAATTTCTTCAACCGCGCGCAGAAATTGGGTGGTCTTGCCAAAAAGATTGTCCTCAATCGGAAATCGTTTCGAGACGTTTTGGAGTTCTAAAATCATTAACTCATGTTACGCAACCCTCACCCCCAACCCCTCTCCCATCTCGACTCCGCTCGATGACCGAGGGTGAGGGTTTGTAACGTCACCTCATAACTATTCCTTATATAACCAACACGCCACGCTTGTACCTTCAACCTGAAAATCAGGCGGAATCTCATGCCGACAGACATCCATCACCTCTGCACAGCGCGGATGAAACCGGCATCCTGGCGGGGGATGGATTAATCCGGGAACATTGCCGGGGATCGACGATAAGCGTTTTGCTCCCTCGCTCGTTGCGCCCGGAATGGAACGAATCAAGCCCTGGGTATAAGGATGCAGCGGATTGGCAAAGATGCGCTCTGTCTGCGCGTGCTCGACAATTTTCCCGGCATACATGACCAGCACCCGGTCGGCAATCTGCGAAACCACGCTGAGATCGTGGGTAATATACAAAATCGAGGTCCGAAATTCCTCCCGCAATTGCTGAAAAAGATGCAGAATCTGCGCCTGAATCGTCACATCCAACGCCGTGGTTGGTTCGTCAGCAATCATGAACGTCGGATTACACAGCATGGCCATGGCAATCATAATCCGCTGCCGCATTCCTCCGCTATATTCAAAAGGATAACACCGCATTAACGCCTGCGGTTCCGGGATACCGAGTTTTTTCATCAGATCGATCGTGCGCTCATCCGCCTCGGTCTGAGATGTATGCAAATGTTCGACCAGCACTTCCGTCAATTGTAAACCGATTTTCAAAGACGGATTTAAGGAATTTAAGGGATTCTGAAACACCATGCTGATCTCTTTGCCGCGAATTTTCTGAATCTGCGCTTGCAGATCCTGGCCCTGAAACAGCAATGTACCGGATACGATTTTGCCCGGCGGATGCGGAATCAAGCCCATAATTGCGAGGGCGGTCACACTTTTGCCGGAGCCGCTTTCGCCAACAACCCCCAGAATCTCGCGTGGTTTGACATGAAAAGACACTCCGTCCGGAGCGCGTAAACGTCCTTCAGGCATCCGAAATTCAACAACCAGGTCTTTGACGTCCAATAATGTTGTCAAGGCTATTTTCCTTGTGTAAAAGACATTATCATAAATGAGTGTTGCATTGTCCAAAATCCCCTCCTGAGAAGGCGGTTAAGTTCTGTGGATGTTTGACATCTCGACTCCGCTCGATGACCGGAATACCGCGCGTCGAGCGAAGTCGAGACGCTCTATTTTGCGAGAACTTAACAGCCCTGCTCCCAGGAGGGAAATTCGGGCAACTCTGTCGTATAAAGATGTTATTCGCGATAATGTTTAAAGTACTTTTTCGCCCGCTGGAGCAGATCAGGGTCAGCGTACAGATCATACGTGGTCAATGCCAGGGCTTTGACTGCCCGAAGCATGGCCTGATACCCATACTCCGAATCCGCGGCTTCGGCAAATTTTCGCGTGTGAGCTGGGATGTCTTTTCCACCCGTAATATTAATGTAGCCCTGAATCGCCGGAACTTTGTAGGTGACGGAACCGACATCGGTAGAGCCGACCCCTTGTTCGTAGGTACGTTGTTCGACCTGTTCTCCTACAGTCTGGTAATGCTGGTCGAGCCGCTCAGCTAAGGGGACATTGGTCCGAACCTCCGGCATTTCGGTCTCAAGTGTCATTTTGAAGGAACACCCTGTCATCGCTGCCGCGCCCTGCGCCAGATGTTCAAGCTGCCGGGCCAGATGTTTGACTTCATCCAAACGTAAGGCTCGCACCCCGATTTCCGCACTGGTATATTCAGGAATGGTATTGAAGGATTGCCCGCCGTTGGTGATAATGCCATGTAAACGCGATTTTTCAGGTACTTGCTGCCGCATCAGACTCAGCCCGTTAAACAAGAGAATTATCGCATCCAGGGCGTTAATCCCCTTCACAGGATCAGCGGCGGCATGAGCTGATTTGCCGAAGAACTCGATCTGATAACGTTGGATCGCATACGCAATATCAAAGCTAGTGCTCATCGAGGCCGGATGGATAATCAGAGCCGCGTCAACATCATCAAACATTCCGGCCTGCACCAGCTCACCCTTTGTATTCCCACGCTCTTCGGCCGGACATCCGACCACAGACAGTTTGCCGCTATGCTGCTCGAACACGCCGGCCAACACCTGCGCGACCGCCGCGCCCACGCTGATCGTGCCGATCATATTATGTCCGCAGGCATGGCCGATTTCCGGCAGTGCGTCATATTCGCACAGTAAGGCAATATGGGGGGAACCGTTTCCAAAAGTCGCTACAAAGGCCGTATCTAAATTAGCAATCTGCGACTCCACCCGGAACCCCTTTTGACGCAGATAGTCCATCAAAATCTGCGACGACTGGTACTCTTGAAACCCCAGTTCCCGATACTCAAAAATCGTGTGCGCCAGGGTGATTAACTCATGTGCAATCTGATCGATGTGCTGTAAAAGTTTTTCTTGCATAGAATTCTCCTATGAAAATGTAGCGCGAAACTCCAGTTTCGCGCCTTGTTGACCGCCGCGAAACTGGAGTTTCGCGGTACATCCGATCTCCCCTGACCAGAAAATTTTCATTCGCCGTGGTGCGTTTGCCAAAACGGATGAATAGCTCCTATGAAACTGTAGCGCGAAACTCCAGTTTCGCGCCTTGTTGACCGCCGCGAAACTGGAGTTTCGCGGGACATCCGATCTCCCCTGAACAGAAAATTTTCATTCGCCGTGGTGCGTTTGCCAAAACGAATGAATAACTCCTATGAAANCCCCTGAACAGAAAATTTTCATTCGCCGTGGTGCGTTTGCCAAAACGAATGAATAACTCCTATGAAACTGTAGCGCGAAACTCCAGTTTCGCGCATTGTTGACAGCCGCGAAACTGGAGTTTCGCGGTACATTGTATTTTCATTGCGCCGGGTGAGCCTACGCTCATGTGAACTCCTCTAAACGTTCGGTTGCATAAGTTCGGTTTAATATGTTCGTTCATCTCTTACTGTCTTAAGCGCGGGTCGAGTACGTCGCGCAGGCCGTCGCCTAATAAGTTAAATCCCAGGCAGGTGATTAAAATCGCCAGACCGGGGAAATAGGCCATGTAGGGGGCGGTTTGCAGATAATTTTTGGCTTCGCTCAACATGCTGCCCCATGATGGGGTCGGCGGCTGGATGCCTAAACCTAAAAAGCTCAGGGTGGCCTCGCTAATCACGGCCCCGGCAAAATTCAATGAGGCGTAGATGATAATCGTGGGAATGATATTAGGCAGCACATGGTCCAGGATAATCCAGACGTGTTTGGCGCCCATGCAGCGGGCGGAGATAATGAATTCCTCGTGCTTGACGTTTAAGGTCGCGCTGCGCACAACTCGCGCAAAACTGGGAACCATCACAATGCCAATCGCCAGCATGGCGTTAAATAAGCCCGCACCCAGCACAGCCATCATGGCGATTGCCAGCAGCACATAGGGAAAGGAGAACAGCGCGTCCATGATGCGCATCATCAGGGCGTCAAAAAAGCCGCCGAAATATCCGGCGAAAATGCCGAGCACGGTTCCCAGAAACGCCCCGATCCCAACAGCAATCACGCCGACCATCAAGGAAATACGACTGCCATACACGATGCGCGAGAAAATGTCGCGGCCATAATCATCTGTGCCCAACAGATGTCCTTCTTCCCCGGGTTTGGCGAAGATATAGGCAAAATCCATGTCATCCACCGCATGGGTAGCGATCAAAGGGGCAAACAGAGCCAGGATGAGATTGATCAGCACAATACAGGCCCCTACCGGAATTTGTTTGCTTTTAGCCAGTCGCTTGAAAAAGACGATATCCACGGTTACGCACTCCTGTATGATTGGCGGATTTTGGGGTTGACGAAGGCATAGAGCACATCAACCACCAGATTGACAAAAATATAGACAAAGGCGATAAACAACACTTCGCCCTGTACCAGCAGAAAATCGCGGCGGAAGATGGCATCTACCATCAATTTTCCCAAACCGGGCAGGGCAAAAATGGTTTCCGTTAACACAGCGCCTGCCAGAAGATTTCCTAATTGAAGGCCGACAACCGTGATCACCGGCACTAAGGCATTACGCAGGGCGTGGCGGAATAACACCAATCTGGCGCGTAAGCCCTTGGCCATTGCGGTGCGGATGTAATCCTGCCGCAAGACTTCCAGCATACTTGAGCGCGTAAAGCGCGTAATCGTTCCGATCGACAGGATTCCCAGGGCCAGGGAAGGGAGAATCAAATGACTGACCACATCCCAAATCCCATTCTTCAGATTCCCGAGTCCGACGGCCGGCAGCCAGCCTAAATTGAGCGAAAAGAAGACAATTAGCACCATGCCGAACCAGAAAATCGGCACTGAGATTCCGATTAAAGCCAGCACGGTGATAATCAGATCAAGAAAGGTGTTTTGTTTGGTCGCTGCCAGAATGCCGAGAGGAATGCCCAAAATGACGGCAAATAACAGGGCCAGAACGCTTAATGTGAGCGTGGTCGGAAAGCGTTCCCAGATCAGCGACAGCACATCTTGTTTATAAATCAGGGATTTGCCAAAATCTCCAGTGACAATGCGTTCAACATACAGGCCAAACTGGATCGGCAGCGGCTGATCAAGTCCCAACTGCGAACGCAGGCGTTCAATATCTTCTGCGCGGGCTTCAGGGCCAAGCAGTACTCTTGCAGGATCGCCGGGAATCAACTTCATGAGCAGAAACACGGTGAGCAGCACAAAGCACAATGTTGGCAACACTTGCAGTAAGCGCCGCAGCAGATATTTTCTCACAAATCTCCTCTGAAAATGTAGCGCGAAACTCCAGTTTCGCGCATCGTTGACAGCCGCGAAAGATGTAGCGCGAAACTCCAGCTTCGCGCTACATTGACAGCCGCGAAACTGGAGTTTCGCGGTACATCAGACTCCACTGGAATGTCTGCTTTATTCCTTGACCCACACATTTGTTCCGGGGGCGTAGAGACGGATGGTCATATCCGGCGATACTTTGAAACCTTGCACTTTCTTATTCACACCCATCACGACCATTTTGTGATACAAGGGATAGTACACCTGATCAGCCATGATGAGTTTTTCAGCTTCGCGATAGTAACCTGTTCGCTCTTGCTGATCCGCAGAAGATTCCCCTTTGGCGATAAACGCATCAACCTCAGGATTGTTATACGCGCCGCCATTGCCATACGTGCCTTTACGGGAAGAATGGAACATATAGAACACATAAAATTCAGGATCAGGATACCAGGTCCAGCCGATGGTATAAAGGTCCGCATCCCCTTTTGAGGTGACTTCGGTAAAACTCCCCCATTCCAGGGATTGAACTTCCAGTTCTATTCCGACTTTTTTCAGCATGGACTGGATAATCACCGCGGATTTTCTCCTGTTCGGATCTTCCGGCGTATAAATCGTCATTTTGGGAATTTCTCCGATTTCCGCAACCAGGGCTTGAGCTTTTTCAGGATTGTATGGAGTATAAAACTCTTTTACATCAGGATTATAGGCCCAGGAACCAGGAGGAATCGGGCCATACGCGGCGACTCCGGTCCCGTTCGGGAACAACACTTTCGCGATCTGCTCCACATCAATGGCGCGAAAGATGGCTTCACGCACTTTAGGATCGATGGTGGGGCCTTTTATCGAATTCATGTACACAGCGTAGATATTGCAGCCAGGCACCATCTGGGGATCAACATTCGGATCAGCCTGGACTTTAGGCACATCCTGATCCAAAATATCAACCGTAATATCCACTTCCCCGCTCAGTAAAGCTACCGTGAGCACAGATTTATCGGGGATGAATTTGTAAGTCAATTCTTTCAAATAGGGTTTTTCGCCCCAATAATCGTCATCACGAACAAAACTCATGTGGTCGTCTTTCACCCATTCACCCATTTTGAACGGACCGGTTCCGACCGGGTGCAGCGTAAATTCCTCGCCCCAGCCTTCGGTTTCCTCTTTGGGCACGATTGCTGCGCCGATGTCCGTTAACACCGTGGGAAAGGGAGCGTACGGGTTTTTCAATGTCACTCGCACAGTGTAAGTATCAACCACTTCCGTTTTCTCAACCATGTACAGGCGCACCATGCCAGAAATTTCAATCTCACGATCAAAACTGTATTTCACATCTTCGGCTGTGACTTCACGTCCATCCTGAAATTTTCCCTTTTGGAAATGCACCCCTTTTTTCAGCGTAAAGGTCCAGACTGAAAGATCCTCAGACACTTCCCAGGATTCAGCCAATAACGGTTTAATTTCTTTGACTTCCGCATCATAAGCCACCAGGGTTTCAAACACATTGCGCATGACTTGCGCCGAGGCTAAATCCTGATATAAGGCCGGGTCCATCGTGGTCGGATTCTGATCCGATCCAACGCGCAGGGTTGATTCATAGTTCTCGGCGACGGCCATTGCAACCAGAGAACCGATGAGCAGCACACAGAGCAGACTAATTATGGTGAGTCGTTTCATAGAGCCAACCTCCTTGTGAGTTATACGTTGACATGAACGAATTGGTGAGACAGATACATGAAAAGACAGAGATTGAGGATTCTGTCAAACAAATTTCTTGAGAAAATACCGATAAAACCCTACAACGGATTGAAGAATTAAACGGATTTGAGAAAAAAATTCGATCCATTCTAAAATCCGTTGTAGGGTTGAGCATCAGAGGATTGAAACTTATTGGCTTAACTTCGCGCTGGCGAGACGATTCAAACTCACTCCTGACTCTGCGGCCTGAATTACAAGATGGCGATGTATCTCCGGAGGGACACGTACCAGGAATTTCCCACTATATTGTTTGCAGGCAATAGGTTCAGGAATCGTCTCTCCCTGAGCTTGCATATCCTCAACAACCTCTGCAACAACATTGCGGATACCTTTCAAAGCAGCTTCAGGACTTTCTTCCAGCCAACTCAAACTCGGAAATTCCACACATAACCCCACATACTCCTGATCCTCTTCCGACCAGGTGATGCGATAAGTATAGCGATCATTTTTCAGTGTCATAATTTGTCTCCAGGCGTTCAATAGCTCTAATAACTTGTTTTACTTGATACGCTTTGGCCTTGCCTTTACTATTTTGAATATTTACTCGCGGATCGCCATTCCAGGGCGTCTTATAGACACGATGGCTGCTACCCTGTTGTCTAGCTTTGCCGAAATACACATCACATACTTTACACAGATCACTGAAACGAACATCAGTAGGATTCTGTCTCATCTGCATAAGAATTTCTTCAATTTTTTTCATAACTATAGTATTGTTATTGATACTATTTGTCAAGAGATGTTCTTGATTTTAAAGAATGGACATTATCCTGCTCAAGCTTTCCGCATGGTATTCTTCGTTCTGTGCAGAACACGATCTCCCCCTTTAGTTATGACAAAAGTTCACGAAGTATCTGCGCGACCAGTGAACGTGCCAGAATAACAGGTTTGCCTGTGATATTTTTTACTGTCTGTTTCATGGCAAGCGTATATCCGATACAATGGAGCACGCTCAATTCAACCTGTTCCTGTCGGAGTTGTTCGGCTGCCAGAGTAATTTCATTGGAGGAGGTATAGGGAGAAGCGGGAACGACAATCACATTGTCGGTTGCATTTGACAGATGGGATTTTGCCTGAGTCACTTGTTCTGCCAGCGGAATTAAGATGCCGACTTTATGCTGTGTGCCTGTCAAGGCCATGATGAGATTATCCGTGATCTTTTGGGGTTCAATCAGCAGTACCGAAGATCGAAATTCAGGGAAATGACCGGTACATAAGAGGACAATCAGGTCAACCTGTTGTTGCGTAAGCGCATCAACACACGCCTGCATGAGCGGGAGAATGGCGTGCTTTCCGATTGTTACCGCTGTTCCGTCCCGCATTCTGGTGTGTAAGATATAATCCCCTGCCTGCGGCGTGTATGCCGATTGTACATCCTCAAGGGACAACCCATCTAAGGCCCCCATTTCAAGAATTTCCACATCACATCCTATCAGCGGACGTATTTCCGGGATCACATCCACTCGTGGAGATTGGCCAATCGTAATTGTTCCAATTTTAGGTTTCATTGCTCGTTTGACGGAAGAGTTTGCAAGTGTTTCATGGAGCCATACAGTTGTACCAGTCGTTGAAATTCGCCTTCATCGTAGAATTGACAAAGACCTGCTCCAAATTCTTTGGCGACTTCAATGCAAAATCTCACGGCAACTTCTATATCAATGACATGACTTGCGCCTGAGGCGCATCCAGGTACGATGGTTGCTGTGGTCATCGCAACTCCCACCACCGGAACATCGGTCGCCACAGAGGGCTGCATGATGCTGTTGATATGGAACACATCATTGCCATAAGGGGTGATATCCTGCATTGTAATCGGGAGAATCACGGCTGGTTTTCCGCTCGTGATTTCCATGATACGCACCAGATCTTCACTGATTCTCAGAATATACCCTTCTTTGACCGAAGCGGAAATGGCAAAACCTTTGACGTTCAGAATCCGATTACCTTTCGTGGTGTCAATCGAGAGAATAGCGTCCATTTGAGGATCAACTTCGTGACAATTCATAGCCTGCATGTCAACCGGCGAATCCATAAAATCCACCGGCTTATGGGGGATCACAGGCGCGTCCGGACAGATGTGGGTTCCAATGATCACATCTCCGGGCAGGGAATCGCCTTTGCGCTGCATGTCAAGCAATTTTAAAGCCGCCGCCAGCGCTGTGACAGCCCCGTCGCCATCGGAAACCAGTCCGATATGTTCAGGTCGCGCGCCAATCCCGCCTAAACGCCCCAAAATCCCCAGGGTTCGGCTTGAACCTCCGCCTTGTTTGCCCCGTGTACCCGGAATGATAATTTTAAGAAAATCAGTTGTGCCTTTTTGCCCTTCGATCGTGGTAACTTCTACTTGGTTGGCTCCTCGTGCTTGCAGCAGATCAGCAACCATTTTGCCGGTTACAACAGCGCTATCAAGGAGTTCGTAGATTTCCAAAACTTGTTGTAATGCCATGCTGTGTATTCCTTCTTTTATTGGGTAGTGGTTAAATAGTAAGTAATGACTCATGCTTCACGATGTGGTCAGGAGTGGTCAGGAGTGCGACGAGGTCGTTGCAACGGCATCAGCGATACCGCGCCTGTCAGGGCGTTGCCCTGATGCGATGACCTCATCGCTCTCCTGTCTGTTGAGCAGTGTCCCAGGTACCCATCACTTACAATTTAACCACTACCTTTTATTGCAATCCTGTCAGGGTTTGAAACCCTGGCAGGGTTCGGTTCACAGGTGAATAATATGTGATGTGACCATCTATTCAGATTTATTGTTTAACCTTGTGAAAGCGTCACATCTTACATGAAGTTTTTTCATACATACCAGGTTTTTCTGCTAGCGGAACCAGGAGTTCCGGTTTCCAGAGGCCGGTTTTGGGAGCATGGTACAACGGTGCTGAAAATATACCCTTAATTTCCCTGGTGTGTCTGCTGTTTATGATATTCCAGCGCAAGCACGGCGAAGCGGGCATAGGCTGCGGCAGGCCCACCGCCCATTTCAATCGCCACATCAATGGTCTCAAAAATCTCCTGATCCGTAGCCCCGGCCAGATACGCTTGCTGCACGTGCCATTCCATACAGGGTTCGCATTTGGTGACAATCGAAATGGATAAGGCCATCAATTCTTTGACCTTTTTACTCAATACCCCCTCGCTGAAAGCGTGTTTTTCTAATTCTAAGAACGAAGGGTAGGTTTTGACATTCTCTACAAATGTCTGGTGGACGACTTTTCTATCACGAACACTCTGGGCAATTTTCTGCTGAATGAAATTTTCCATAATGCCTCCTCTTGTGAAACTACATGGATTTTCTGTAGGAAGGATGGGATTTCGAGCTCATTTCCACTCCTATCCTCCCTACACAAAATCCTTGTAGTTTCATTATGCCGGGCGAGCGGCTACGTTTATCTGAATTCCTCCTCTGAAAATGTAGCGCGAAACTCCAGTTTCGCGCATTCGTTGACAGGCGCGAAACTGGAGTTTCGCGCTATATCTGATTTTCATTGTGCCGGGTGAGCATCAGCTCATGACAACTCCTTTGAAACTATATGGATTTTATGTAAGTACGAATTTGTCAAGAAGGCTTCGGTTTGCGCTTGATAACAAGCAGCCGTTTCACATCCGTAAGCACCTCTTCGCTATCCACGGCGACAGCGAGCCATTTTCCGTCATGATAGGTCGTGGCTGAGAGATAATCCTCACGAACATGCGAGTTTAACTTCGGCAGAATCAGTTCAGCTTTTTGGCGTTCCACTGCCCCGAAAACAATCAGAAGTAGAAACTGATTCAATTCCGGGATCAGGGTACAAAAAGATTTGGACTTTTTGAAACGCAAACTCCAGCCATGTTTTTTGCCGCCGAATAGCCACTCAGGCTGAAAAACGCCGGGATAATTCGTCTCAATAAACTCGAGGGTCGAGACCCAGCGTTGATAGTTTTCTGGGCCGATCCAGGCTGTCACACTTTGCGGGTCCGGTTCTTTGCCTCGATCAACCATTCTTTCTCCATGTTCACTCATATACATTTCCCGGAGTGCGAAAGCTTTGCTTTCGCGTGTGACGCGGCGAAAGCAGAGTTTTCGCACTCCGGAATCTACGTCTGACAGAAAACCTGTTGAACAAATTCAATATTGAAGCATACGGCGTCGCACGTCAGGGTTTCGCACAGATGAGGCGGATTGTCCGAGTGAAACCCTTCAGGACGCAAATCCCGACACAACAAACTTGAAAACTGCTGTTCAAATTGTCGTGCAAAGCATCGGCAAGCTTCCACAATCCTGTCGTCCGGAATGTTCTGAGCTCTGCCCAGGATTCCGAGAAACATCAACATGCCTTCGACTAATCCGCACTGTGCGCCATATTTCCCGGCTCCGTGCATCCCTAAAGCCGAATCAATGACTTGCGACGATAATTCGATCCCAAACCGCTCGGATAAAATCTTGAGCGTTGTAGTCGCACAATTGACATCATCCTCCCAATAGTACTCCTTGACTCGTTGTTGTACAAAATCTTGCAATTCCATAATCTTTCTTCTTCCTTTTATGATCTCAAAACGATGGAGGAAGGGTTCTGCGAGAATACTCAGGATATATTTAGTATAATCAGAAGTGCATACGAATACTTACGCAAAAACTCCTTTTTCATCTCTTCTACTTGCAGTGATCAGTTCAAAACACCGCTCTGCGGCTCCTGCTTGCGACTCGATCACCTGTTGGGCCTGTTGACCAAGTTGTTTGCATTTTTCTGGATTGTCGAGGAATTCAAATAATTGGGCGCGGAATTCTTCTGTATTCTTGACCGTGAAAGCAAAACCACGCCGTAAAAGATCGATGGCTTCCGGAGAATTATCATAAAGAGGACCAAAAATGACCGGCAACCCCATGACCGCAGGCTCCATCACATTATGGACACGCGGCCCAAATCCTCCGCCAACATACGCCAGGGTGCCAACCGAATAGAGTGCAGACAGGACGCCCACGGTATCTACAAAAATGATCCTGGGAGCCTGCGTCGGATGTTCTTGTAAGGTCGTCAAGCGTTCACCGGGAAAATCGTGGAAAAAGGTTTCGCCATTCTGCAAATACTCTTCTGTCGGTTCATGCGGAACGATGATCAAAAATACATTCGTATAGCGTTGTAACGCTTCTTTCAGGGGCGGGAAAATTTGCACGTCATCCGATGTTGAACTGCTGCCAACAACAATCACGAACTTGTTCTGAATATAGGCCGGCAGTTTCGGCGGCGCGAGCGTTCGCTTGCGAGCGATCACGCTGTCAAAACGAGTATCTCCAAGCACCTGAATGTTAGGATGTTCCGGGTTTGTCGCTAAAAATCGCTGTTGATCGTTTTCAGTGACCGTAAAAATTCCATTCAGACAGGCATATAACGTGCGATACAACGACCGCGCAATCGCTGAAGTTAAGCGTTTGGAGCGGGGTTGAATCGTCGCAGAAATAAGATATTGCGGGATTCCGGCTGCATACGCCTCCCAGATCAGATTCGGCCACAGGTCATAATTGACATAGACGATGACGGCCGGCTGAAGTTTTTGTAGTAATCGCCGCATATTACGAGCAAAATCAAGCGGTAAATATTCAATGACCACCGGACGTTGAGAGCGAAACCTACTCTTTTGAATCCATTTATAGCCATTGACAGACATGACCGTTATTGCACACTCAAAACCGTGCTGCATACAGCGTTCAAACACGGGCTGCGCCTGAAGAAATTCACCAGCGCTGGCAACATGAAACCAGACCAGGGGTTTCTGCTGATCGCGCTGAACAAGTTGAGCGTCAAGACGCTGCCATAATCCTTTCCTTCCGTCCAGACTTTCTTTGAGCGTCTGGTTTTTGAAAGCCAATAACTGCCCGACGAGCCATCCGAGAGGACAGGCAAACCAGGAATAACAGAGACGCCAGATACGCTGATTCATAATTTCACCATTTCGTCATGTTTGTTGTTTCGAGAATGGAACACTGTGGAATTCCCGAAATGAATACCAGAGAATTTCGGGAATTCCACAGTGTTCCATTCCCGAAACAACGCAAAGTTCTCTTCCTTACGGAATTTTGTCAAGATTTCTTGACAAAATCGATCTCAGTCTATCTGATAATGGTAAACGCTGACAATGATTCTCCAGGATTGATGCACCCTCACCCCCGGCCCCTCTCCCAAAGGGCGAGGGAAGCAGATATCATCCAGTAACTAGCTACCTCCCCTCGCCCTTTGGGAGAGGGGCTGGGGGTGAGGGTATGTAAGCCCTGTTCTCTAACAATAGTCAAGTAAGGAGGATAGAAATGTGTCTTGATTATGCGTTTATCGAAAAACTCTATGAGAGCTTTGGTGCCCAAACAAAGCACAGGATCGATCAGGTTGTTTCAAAAATCGTTCAGACCAAAAAGCAAAACGGTCATGTCGTGGTTGTGACTGGCAGCGGCCCCAATATCCACGAAGGGGTGACGACCTTGATCGCTGAACTGATTAAGAAAGATCTTATTGATGGCGTGATTACCAGTTCTGCAGTCATTGCGCATGAAATGGCCGGCAGTCTCGATAAAGTCAAAAGAGTCAAAGGAAAGGAACTTCCCGGAATTCAACCTGAATTTCTCCCGCGAGGATCAATCTTCGAAGTTACCTTGATGGATAACACGGTATTACATGAATTACAAGAAGAGATGATCATTGATACGGAGCTGATTGAGCGGGTTTTACAGGCTGAAGGTACAGTTATCATAAAAGCCGCGGGAAATATGGCGTATCCTATTGGACTAAGAACTGAAAGAATTGCGGCCGAGATCGAAGCCCTCGCTCAACTTGCCGGGAAACCCTTCGAGTATATCGCGGGACTGGGAGCCGATCAGCGGACAATGATTGGCGCGGGAGCGCGTAAACAGGTTCCGGTGTTAGTTTCAGTTCCGCAGTTAATCGGAGGCGGGAGAGTCGGGTTAGCGATTGGAGATAGCATCCCACTCAAACAACGTTCAAGACTCATCGCTCAAATGCTCGCTCAGGCAGAGGTGATCATCGAATCCGGAGTCGCTCTGACTCAGGAAATTCACGATGGCCCCTTTGAAACTTACACCGGCCATGGCATCTGGTCAGCCTGGGAAGGGATTGAAACGTTCAGCCTTCAAGAGAAAACCCTGGCTCGCATTGATCTTGATCCGAATCTTGAAGAAGTCTGGCGTCTGGAAAAAAGCGGCGGAAGTGTGCAGAAAAGTATTCACGAAGGTATGCCAAAAACAAAAACGTTTAAAGTGCCGTTCCGCATGGAAATGTCAGGTTTTGCCCGCTTAGAGAGCAGCATTCCCATCGTCGGTGATCTTGGCGTTGTGTGGCCGATCATTGCAGCGCATGTTTCTCAGCAATTAGGGATAGAATTGGATTTTTGTTCTTATCCGCAGGAGTCTGAGCAAGGGAAACAGATGCGAGAGTGGATTGTTCAGAATGTGAAGATGCTTAATAAAAAAAGGATGTTGGAATGTATGCAGGGTAATGTGTTGTTTCGGGAATGAGTCTTCGAAATTCCCGAAATGTTTCCTGTTTCGGGAATTCCTCTGTGCTCTATTCCTGAAACAACTTGAAGAGCCTGAGAAAGGAGATATTTGTATGAAAGCAGTCGGCATTATTCCGGCGCGATACCATTCAACCAGATTAGAGGGAAAACCTCTGATGGACATTCATGGCAAACCGATGATCCAGTGGGTCTATGAAAATGTCATGAAAGCTGATGTTCTCGATGAGGTGTTCGTAGCGACGGATGATCAGAGAATTGTCGAGGTCGTGGAACGCTTTGGAGGAAGAGCCATGATGACCTCCAGGGACCATACCACGGGCACCGATCGAATCGCAGAAGTGGCAAAAAACTTAGATGTCCAGGTTGTGATCAATATTCAAGGCGATGAACCATTCATCACTCCAACTATGATCAACGAAGTTGCGACGCCGCTCTTAGGTGATCAGGATATCCCCATGTGTACTCTGATGCATGAAATTACTGAAGAGGATTTTCATAACCCCAATGTTGTCAAAGTTGTTGCCGATTCATCTGGCTTTGCGTTATATTTTTCGCGTTCTCTGATTCCTTATCCAAGAAACAAAGAGGGGCATCAGGCGTTTGAGCATATTGGTATCTATGGATATCAAAAAACCTTTCTTCTCAAACTCAGCACGCTTCCTCCAACTCCTCTTGAAAAAACTGAAGCTCTTGAACAACTCAGAGTGCTTGAGAATGGGTATAAAATCAAAGTGATTTCCACCGCAGCAAAAGATTATATTCCCTTGAGCATTGACACCAAAGAGGATTTGGAACGAGCCAGGGCGATCATCAGATCGTTACGTGCTTGAGCTAAAGCTCACAGGAGTGTCAAAGCTCTGCTTTGACAGCGAAAGCAGAGCTTTCGCACTCCGGTTTTTCTATTATCCCTGATACAAAAAGGATTTAGAACGCGCCAGGGCGATCATCAGATCGTTACGTGCTTGAGCAAACACTCACAGGAGTGTCAAAGCTCTGCTTTGACAGCGAAAGCAGAGCTTTCGCACTCCAGCTTTTATTTATCCCTGATACCCGGCCATGCGCGGTAGCCAGAGCACCAAATCGGGAATATAGGTAATCAAAAAAAGAGCGATAAATTCAAACCCGATAAATTTGAGCATTTCTTTGATAACATCAGAAAGGGGAGTGCCGCTAATTGCGCTGGTGATAAAGGTGGTTTCGCCATACGGGGGAGTATCCAACGCAATCATTAAATTGAACACCGTGACCACCCCAAAGTGAACCAGATCGATGCCGGCCGCCTCGACCAACGGTAACACAATCGGCACAATAATCAGGAGAATCGCTGATACATCAATGAAACAGCCTAAAATGATAAACAACACATTTAATGATAGCAGGACACTCCATTGGCTATTCATAAGCCCCAAACCCAGGAAGGCTTTTGTAATCAACGCCGGAATTTCTTCGCGGGCCACAACATAACTAAATAGAAATGAGCAGGCAACGATGAAGCTTACAAACCCGGTTGAAACGACGGATTCGACAAAGACCTTATACAGAGATCGGAGTCCAAGCGAACGATAGACGTATAATGCCAGAATCATGACATAGACGCTCACAACCCCTGCCGCCTCGGTGGGTGTAAAAATTCCGCTATAAATGCCACCTAAAAGAATCACCGGCGCCAGGATCACAAAAAAAGAATTGAGAAAAACTTTTACGAATCCCCTCAAGGATACCCATTCGCCCACCGGATAATTCCTTTTATGCGCCAGGATACTCACTAAGACCATCAAAACAACGCCCAGAAGGAGTCCGGGAATGACGCCGCCAAGAAAGAGATAGCCGGTCGAGGCCCCCGATAGCGAGGCATAGATGACCATCGGAATACTCGGAGGGATAATCGGACCAATTGTCGCGGAAGCGCAAGTTACCGCACAGGAAAAAGGCCCATCATAGCCGGCGTCCTGCATGGCTTTGATCTCAACAGCGCCCAACCCGGCCACATCAGCAATTTCAGAACCCGACATTCCGGCAAAAATGATACTCGCGACAATATTAACGTGTCCTAATCCGCCTTTTACCGGACCGACCAACGCTTTTGCAAAATCGAATAACCTGTCAGTTAATCGGGCGGCATTCATCACTTTTGCCGTGAAGATGAACAGGGGAACGGCTAACAGCACAAACTGATTCTCAAACTGAATCACCATGATATCGAGAATCGTCGTCAGAGCGATCCCTTTGAGAACAAAATATAACACCGAACTGACAAACATCCCCAGGGCAATTGGGTACCCCAGAGCAAAAATTGCCGCGAAAATGACAAGCCATACGGTTACAGCCACGGCGGTACCTCCTCGGTATGAGTGTCCTTGCCTAGAAGCAAGGCAATATTAGTGTAGATTGACAGGCTGTTATGGACAATGATGAGGCAGACAAACAGAGGAAAACAGAGCAGTAAATAGGTCCAGGGGATTCGTAAGGCTGAGGCCTTGATTCTGTAACTCCAAATTGTATATTCAATGCTCGGATAGAGGAGCAGAAGCATGACAAACGTTGTCAGGCTGTCAAAACATATATCCACGATGGCGCGAGTTTTGGCTGAGAATTTCCGATACAGTAGATCAAAGCGGATGTGCTGATTATACCGTTTCGCCAGCGCTGCTCCCAGATAAATTGACCAGACAAAACTATAAATAGACAACTCGAAAAATTTTGGTAATGGCCGGTTGAATCCGTAGCGTGATACCACTTGAACAAAAACGGTCATAATCAGGAGAAAAAAAATCGCTGTCGGCAGATATATCTCCAAAATATCCAAGAGTGCTTTCCCAAATTTTTTCATCCGCGGCTCCTTTTTCAATGAATTTTCATACCCTCACCCCCGGCCCCTCTCCCACCGGGCGAGGGGATCAGATAACACTCGGTAACTGACTATTCCCCTCGCCCGGTGGGAGAGGAGCGGAGGTGAGGGTGCGTATCCCCTCGCCCTATGGGAGAGCAGGGCTGTTAAGTTCTCGCAAAATATAGCGTCTCGACTTCGCTCGACGTGCGGTGTTCCGGTCATCGAGCGGAGTCGAGATGACAAACATCAACAGAACTTAACAGCCCTGCTATAGGAGAGGGGTTAGGAGTGAGGGTGCGTCAATCCCGTTTCAATTACTCCATTGCCTGAATTTTGGAGTACATCCCTGCTCCCCAGAGTTTCTCAAACTGCTCCTGGCTGTAAAATTCTCTGGCATGATCCATAAAGGCTTGCTTATCGGGAATGATAATCTCCATGCCAAACTCTTCCGCAAATTTCCCGATCAATTCAGCTTCCTGTTCCAGAACCATCATATTCTGATGGTAGCGGGCAACCTCCATGGCTTTCTTGATATACACTCGATATTTTTCAGGCATTTCCTGCCACAGCTTTTCATTAATGATCGGCATAATGAAGGCAATCACATGGTCGGTCAGCACGATATAATGTGTGACTTCGTAGAATTTTTCAGAAAAATCAGTGGGCAGCGGATTATCCTGACCATCGATCGTGCCGGTTTTCAGAGCCATATAGACTTCTCCGAATCCCAGAGGCGTGGGATTCGCGCCTAAGGCTCGTCCGACATTCAACCAGGCTTCGGAATTCGGCATGCGCAGTTTCACGCCGTCTAAATCGGCAGGGGTGCGAACCTCTCCTGCATTTTTGGTTAAATCTAACTGCCGCGTCCCGAGATACCAGACATCCAGCACGCGTATTCCTGATTTCTCCGCAAGCTTGTCCCAATATCCCTGACCAAAAGCACCTAACTGCACTCGATACGCATGATCGATATCCCGATAGACATACGCCGCTTCTAGCACCCCGATTTCCGGGAAATCGGCTAAGTCTGCGAACCATGCAGGACTCGCATCGCTGGACATTTCTAGAGCCCCTGAGCCTCGCATGATTCCTAAAATTGAGGTTTTCTGATCGGCTAACTGCCCGGAATGGAACACTTTGACCTCAATTTTCCCGCCGCTCAGCTTGCCGACCACATCGGCAAATTTCTGCATTGACAACGTTTGCGGTTCGTTCGGGCCTCCTACGGTGTTAAATCGCAGGGTATATTTGGGGTCTTCCGCAAATCCCATGTTGGTCAGAAGGCCGATGGTCAAGACAATAACTATGAGTAACAATCCTTGATACTTCATAACCTGTTCTCCTTTTTGAATAGTTAACTGGTTGTTAATACTCTCTTTCCGACAACCGTCCGTACCTTTTGATTCAAAAGAATTCCCACCCCCTTTCGATAGCCGCGTTAAGTCGCGCGCATGTATCACGCCGGGCCTCCATGCCCGGATGACATGTCTCTTTAAGGATTATAACAGGCGGAGACGTCTCAAATCGCACTCCAACACGTCAAACTCTTCCGTTGTGATGTTTCTCAATGGCGGCTTCACCTGGCCGGTTTCAATTCCTCTTAACTGCAAAATAGCTTTGAAGTAACACAAGAGGGTTCCATCTTTAAAAATCGCTCGTAATTCATCTAAAAGAGCCTGCTGGCGAGCGGCTTCTTGAAAATCTCCTTGAACAAAGGCGTTATAAATGCCTGTGATCACTTCGGGATAACAGGAGGCCGGTCCGGAAACACAGCCATTTGCGCCTTCGAACAATGCCGGCAGAATCATTTCATCGGATCCGATAAAGAGCTGAAAATCTGCGCCCATTTTTTTGCGATATTCCCGGAAGCGAAGGAGATCGTTGCTGCTATACTTGAGGCCGATAATGTTGTCGGCCTGAGTTGCAAGTCGGAAGAGCAGCGCAGGGGAAATATCATTATTCGTCATCGCAGGAAGATTATACAGAAACATGGGAAGGGGCGCAACTTCTTTTGCTACGATTGTAAAAAAATCGAAGAGCGCGTTGTCCTCAAGATGACGAAAAAAAGGAGTCATCACCGCAATGGCGTCCGCCCCGATGTCCTGAGCATGGAGGCTGAGTTCGACTGTATCCACAGTTGTTAACATACCGGTGTGGACAATAACCGGGATCCGTTTATTGGCATGTTTCACAACTGTTTCAGCAACCTCTTTACGCTGTTCTTTGGACAGATACGGTCCTTCGCCGGTTGTTCCCAATGGAAGGAGGCCGGAGATGCCTTTTGAAAGAAGAAAACCACACAATTTTTTGATGCGTTCCTGACTAATCGTACACTGTTCATCTGCGTATGGTGTAACCATTGCAGCGATGACGCCTTGAATTTTCATGGATAATTTCTCCTAAGAAACCGGGTTTTTCGAAAAACCCGGTTTCTCTGCTTGACTCCTTAATTTAGCGACACAAATTCAGAATCTCAATAATAACCTCTTGCGTATAGCCCTTGAGTTTCCATAATATGGCGGCCTGTTCAGCGTTTGCGGCAATTTGAGGAATCTCTTCGGCAGGAATATTCCCGGCAGAGAGGGTGGTTGGGCCGCCGATTTTCTCAAACCAGGCTTTCAACATTTCAATACCTTTCTCTGCTGTTTTTGCTGTAGAGTCTTCGTGAATCCCGAAGATTCGCTTTGCAAATTGGGCAAATCGCGTCGGAGATTGCTGGCACATATATTTCATCCACCCGGGAGTGACAATCGATAACCCCGCCCCGTGAGCAATATCATACATTGAACTCAATGAATGTTCGATCATGTGCGTTGGAAACTCGTAATACCCGATTCCCGCTGTCAGCAATCCATTTAATGCTAAGGTAGATGCCCACATTATTGTGGCCCGCGCTTGATAATCTGTCGGAGTCTTGAGCAACGTTTCGGTGCACTCCATGACCGTTTTCACAAGTCCTTCCGTAAATCGATCCTGAATCGGTGTCCAGGTATCCTCACATGTGAAATAACCTTCGGTTGCGTGCGAAATAATATCTATCGCCCCATAAGCAGTGTAATTTTTAGGTACGCTGTAGGTCGTTGTCGGATCTAAAATTGAGACCTTTGGAAAAATCCAGGGCGTATCAATCGCATATTTTTGCTGAGTGGCTTCATTGGTAAGCACAGACGTGAAATTCATTTCAGAGCCTGTTGCGGCTAAGGTCAGAACAGCTAACACCGGGAGAGCATCCTCGATCGTGGCTTGATAGATGTAGAAATCCCAGACATCCCTGTCAGTTTTGGCACCCGCCGCAATCGCTTTGCCCGTATCAATGACGCTTCCGCCGCCGACCGTTACAATCAGATCGACCTGTTTTTGTTTCGCATAAGCGATTCCTTTCTGGACATGTGAAAGTACCGGATTTGATTTCACTCCTGAAAATTCAACCACCTCTAATTGTGCAGCGCGTAACGACTTGAGGACTTTGTCATACACTCCGTTCTGTTTGATGCTGGATTTGCCGTACACCAGTAAGGCCTTTTTTCCAAATTTTTGAGCTTCCTGCCCAATCTGCGAAATCGTATCCTGTCCAAAAATAATTTTGGTCGGATTCCAAAATTCGAAGTTTTTCATACGCATGACTCCTTTATGGTTTACGGCCAGGTGATGCCGTTTCCTTTTCCCATGATTCCACGTCCCATAAGTACGCGTTCATCAAGATCGGTAATACCTCGCATGAATGCTGAATATACCGCAAACCATTGTAGCGGGATCATCAGTGCGAACGGCGCGAGCAGCGGATGAATATCAGGATATTTCGCCATGTCATACACGATCAAGGGCACCTCCTGGGATCGTAAAAGATCGATCACCCGCGCAACAACCATCCGGCTTTCATCGTTGCCCTGAAGAATAACAAACGATGGTTTTGCGCGATCGAGCATTTCCGCGGGTCCGTGTCGGAACTCCACTGCGTTCATGAAGGATCCGTGGACGCGCATATTTTCCATAAAGACAGTAAGTCCGAATTTATAAGCCAATCCATAGAGCACCCCGCTGCCTAAGGTGTAAAAAATGGTTTCCTTTTTAAATTGTTCCGCCAGGTTCTTTGCAGGTTCCTTTTCTTCAAGATATTGCCTTTTCAGAAGGTTCGGCACTTTATCCAAATCACGAATAATCGGTTCAACCTCCGTATTTCCCTGTAATCGGGCAAGCTCTAAGGCAAAAAGATACGCGGCGGCCAGGGGAAGAATATACAAGGCTTTTGATTCGTACGCAAAGACTACATCCGCTTCTTTGCCCATTAAGCTGTCAGCTTTATTGACCAACACAATCGTTTTCGCGTTTTTTGCTCTGGCATGTCGCAATGCGACGACCGTATCTTCGGTCGCTCCTGAAAAAGATGCCAGAAACACCCAGGATTTCTCGGACAGTCTTTTCGGATTACTCCATACAAACTCATAAGACGTAAAACAATCGCTCGGAATGTCGGAAAATTTATCCAGAAGGTATTTGCCCGAGAGCAAATTTATCTGAGAATTGCCGCTTCCAACCCAATAAATATGAGTAACTTTTTCTTCGACTGCCTGTTGCGCTAACTTGCGCAAAGCCTGTCCCTGTTGCTCTAAAAATCTTTCCAGATCCGGGCCTAATACCGGAGCTGTAAAAAGTAGACTGTTTATGCCTTGTTCAACAAGTTTTTCAAGATCCATTTCATCCTCCTGATTTTATAAAATTCCTGGTTACTCTTTAGCTCATCTTTTTGCCATAGGCGATGGAGTATTGTAGCCAAAGATTCTCTACTTTTTTCGCCGTAGGTGATCCACAACCGCTACGCGGCAGGCAGGGAGATGATGAGAATGATTGTTTCGTTCCTACAATACTTAAAGCACTACGTGCTAAATAAGTTAGGTTACTGTTATTCATTCATTATGACCATCAGTTTCAGCGTCTCCCGGCCTCCAAACAACTTAAAGACCTCAAGATAGTCGTTGAGCACGATTCGATGGGAAATCAGATTATCAACTCTGATCTTTCTGGATCCAAGCATTTCAACCGCCCTTGCCGTCGCAAATTGATTATTGAACGAGCCGCAAATTTTCAATTCATGTTCATTAATGATAAACGGATTGACCTCGACCAACCCATTCTGAGGACTGCAACCGAAAAATACAATTGTGCCGCCTTTCCGAACCAGTGAAATACACTGTTTTTGGGCGTTCAGGTTGCCAGCGACTTCAAACACGATGTCAGCCCCGATCCGTTTTATATTCTTCAGTTCGCGTTCAAGATCCTGATGCAGAGGATCAATAACATGGGTTGCGCCGTTTTCAATTGCCCGTTCCCGTCTGAGTGCAATCGGTTCACTGACAATGACCCGGGCTGCGCCGGAATGAACAGCGCATTGCGTAATCAGATTGCCCATCCCTCCTGCACCGATGACCAACACGGTGTCTCCGACCTTAATGTGCGCCAGATCAGTACCATGAATGGCACAGGCCAGGGGTTCGCAGAAAGCGGCTTCTTCATAGGCAAGGGCGTCAGAAATACGATACACATTACTTTCCGGCATAACGCAATATTCAGCGTCCGCGCCATGAATATGAACCCCCATTGAGCTTAAATGTTCACAGAGATGTTCATAGCCTGCTCGGCAATAGTCGCAGGTATGACAGACTTTGTTCGGATCAGCCGTCACCCGATCGCCCGGCGTGAATTTCGTCACTTCTGCTCCGATTTCCACGACATCCCCTGAAAATTCATGTCCGACAACAACAGGATAGTTTCCGGGGTATTCGCCATGATACAGGGCATTATCAGTTCCGCATACGCCGCATGCTTTCACTTTGATCAACACATCCTTTTTGTCCGGTTTGGGGATATCAAGTTCTTGTATCTTTATATCTCCGGGCTTATATAATACAGCAGCTTTCACGCTTGCCCTCCTTTGTTTGCGCTATCGGACGATCTGTTCGATTTCTTTGCAGAACTTTCAAGAATATCAACGATGTTGAGCTGGATATTGGCTGAAGAAAAAAAATCTCTAAAATCCTTGCCGATCGCGCTGTCTGTGACAACCCGATCAATCACATTCCAATCACAAATTTTATACGTCGCATCCAGGCCGAATTTTGAGGAATCAGACGTCAAAATCACTTCATCGCTAATCGCCATCATCCCCTGCTTGACGGCAATTTCTTCAGGCTGCAGCGCTGAAATTCCGCGTGTGATGCTTGCGGCGTCCAGCCCCAGGAACGCTTTATGGGCTTTAAGCTGTTTTAAAAATTGTTCCGTAAAAAGTCCATAGGCCGTATAAAATGATTTCCGCAATATCCCTCCGACGACAAGGACATTAATGCCGGGATGCGGACACAATTCTTTTCCGATCATTAAGTCGTTCGTAATGACCGTCACATTATTGAGTTTCGAATTTTTGAGATGCCGCGCAATACAGGCTGTCGTCGTCCCTGAATCAAGAATAATCGTGTCGCCTTCTTCAACAAGCTTCGCGGCCGCAATCCCGATGGCTTGTTTTTGTTCGGAATGGATATAGGCTTTGGTTTCATACAATGGTTCGACAATTCCATCTATATAATCAGCGGCCGCAACGCCCCCATGCTCTAATGTGATTAAACGCTGATGACGCAGAGCCTTTAAATCCCGCCTGATTGTCACAATGGAGACATGCAAAAGTTTTGCTAATTCGTCGTTCCCTATAAATCCTCGCTCCTTTACGAGCTGCAAAATATTGGCATGCCTTTCAATTCGATTCATGTTTTTTCCGCTGCGCTCCATCCCCGAAACAACAACATAGAAACAAAATCATAACAGATATTTTGTTATTTTTTTGTTCGTTTATATTCACTTCATGATTCTTGTCAACATTTTTATGATTTTTTATATGGGGAACTACAAGAATCGCATATAGGAAAGAATTCTTTCCTATATGCGATTCTTGTAGTTCCATAATGGTCACGGAAGAGTAGTGCTGAAGAACATAAAAATCATAAATGAATCATATAATCAACTTATAATGATCATTTTTTCATTGACTTCATACAAATATATATCAATAATGCCGACACCTTTAAAAATTAAGAATCATCTTATGTCGTTATTCTTTCCACGTTTGATTTGCGAAAAGCTCAGGTATTCGGCAAAAGTCCAAATATTCTTTCTTATATGTGATTCTTGCAGTTATTTGGCATAGGGGGTTCGCTAAAAATGCAGAAAGACGTGAGTTACGCCAGAAAAGCCTGCCTTATCGGTAATTTCAATATTGATTTAATTATCAGAAATGTCCCCAACTTGCCGGTCTGGGGACAGGAGGTTGCGGGAAATAATTACATGCAGGTCTCGGCCGGACAGGCAGCGTACACGGGATTTGCGCTGCATTCGTTGGGGGTTCCGGTCAGTGTCATCGGGTACGTGGGCGACGATCTGTATGGGCGTCAGATCAGGGATGATCTGATCAAGAGCGGGATCGAGATTTCAGGTCTTGAGATGGTTAAGAGCGCATGCACAGCAATTACTGTCGCGATTGTGCGCCCCGACGGAGAACGAGCCTTTGTCTCAGATTTTAGTTTCCAACGAAAAGCGGATGAATCCATTATTCAACGGCATTGGCAAGAGGTGAAACAAGCAAAATATGTCGGTATTTTGGGGATATTTTGCCTCCCGGGTTTCAATCTCGCCAGTATTGCCTCAAAGATGGATGCCCTGCAATCTCAAGGAAAAATTACTGTACTCGACACCGGATGGGATTCGACGGGATGGCCCCCGGAACATATTGATGGTATTAACACACTTCTGAAACATACGACGATTTTTATGCCGAATCTGGATGAAGCGCAAGCCTTGACCGGATATAAATTACCGGAAGATTGCGCCGCAGAACTGCGCAAAAGAGGCGCAGAACTCGTGATTGTGAAGCTTGGGAAAGACGGCAGCTACGCCCATATTGACAAACAAACATATTGCCAGGAGGCTCTTCCTGCGAACGTCTATGATGCTGTTGGTGCAGGCGACGTTTTTAACGCGGGATTTCTGTATGCCTTTGAAAACGGATGGGAGATACCACACTGTTTGATTTTCGGAAATGCTGCTTCGGCCATCTATATTTCCAGATCAGAAAACCGCTTTCCGAACCAGGAAGAGGTCTATGACTATGCAAAACGTTATTATGAATTACCCCCTCTAAATACCCAGGACTGTTAAGTTCTCGTCAGAAATGATGTCTCGACTTCGCTCGACGTCCGGGTTTCCGGTCGTCGAGCGAAGTCGAGATGAGAAAATAAGCAGAACTTAACAGCCCTGCTCTAAGAAGCTGTTTTAAAAGTTTGCAGGTGAGGAGTGCGAAAGCTCTGCTTTCGCTGTCAAAGCAGAGCTTTGACACTCCTGTTCACCTCTCTCGAAATGCCCGTTGCATGGACTTTTAAAACAGCTTCTAAGTACCTGAAGCAATTGAAGTACGTAAAAAGGAGGATATCGTGATCGATTTTCACACACATCCAGTCATGATTAAAGAACTCATCAATGCAGATGAGTTGTTAGGCTCTCATGTCCGTAATGTTTTCGGGTTATATTTCCCTCCTCAGCCGCTTGATATTTTTCTGCATGAACTTGATGAAGCGGGCGTTGAAAAAGCCGTTCTGCTCCCTATTGATTGCACGACAGCCCATAATTGTCGAATTGTTTCGAATGAACAGGTCTCTGAGTTGATGAATAAACATGCTCGTTTTATAGGTTTTGCTTCTGTTGACCCCGCCTGTCACGGCGCGCCCCGTATGCTAGAACGAGCAGTCAAGCAGCTCGGACTAAAGGGCTTGAAGCTCGATCCTGCGCTCCAGCAATTTTATCCGAATAACAAAGAAATAACATACCCGGTGTATCAAGCCTGCGCAGAACTTCATATTCCTGTCATGATTCATTGTGGGATGAGCTGGGCCATGCGAGGACTTGAAAAATACGCCCATCCTCTTCAATTGGAAGAGATTGCCATTGATTTTCCCGACCTGTCAATCATTATTCCACACTTTGGCTGGCCCTGGATTCATGAGACGCTGATGATCGCCATGAAATATAAAAACATCTACATCGATACCTCTGTTATTTATAGCGGAACCCCTAAAGAAGTGTTACACCACGTATTGGCAGAGCAGATCGGAATACACGTTTTAGAACGCAGTCTCCCTGAGCAAATCCTCTTTGGCAGCAATTATCCCCGTGCAGACATTCGGAGAACGGTGAGAGGCATTCGCGCCCTGGGTATGAGTCCCGCATTACAAGACCATGTGCTGCATAAAAACGCTTCGAAACTTTTAGGTTTGGGAGAAAACAAGTCATGAAAAGCATTATCACTCGTGTCACAATAAACACCTGTCATGAAACGGAATTGATCAATATTACCGACAAGGTTCATTCGGAAGTAAAAAAATCAGGTGTGCTTTCCGGAACGGTCTTTGTCATGTCGCTGCACACAACGACTGGTTTAACGGTCAATGAAGGGCTTCCGGATCTGGAAGCCGATATTGCCAATTATCTTCAGCGCCTTGTTCCCGAAAATTACCCGTATCGTCATGCCAGATTCCTGCATTCTGATGGTCAAATGGCGATTAATGCTCCTTCCCATTTGCGCGGAGCGTTGTTGGGATTTGAAGCCTTCTTTCCGATTGAGCATGGCGTGATCGTGTGTGGTGGACGCCAAACGATCTATTTTGTCGAGTTAGACGGTCCCCAGGAACGAACCTATCTTATCCAAATTCTGGGGGAGTAAGAACAATAGTTCGGACAAATGCCTCAATGACAGGTTATTTTGGGAATTCCGAAGACTCGTTCCCGAAACAACGGAAAATAGGGCGGGTTTGTAGGTCTTGCTTTAGCGAGTCCTTCCACCTGACGGAATTTTTTGTTTTATTACGTGTTCAGTTTCCAATTGGTCATATCACGCACCACCACTAACACTTGATCCTCCAGAAACGGAAATACCCGTACTTCCTGATATTTACGTGGTTCATCTCCTGTCGCCGGCATCCAAAACGTCACAGCGGCTGGCTCTTTGCTTTTCAGTACCCGCGCAATCGCTGCATCAAACTGACGTTCGATCTCTTCGGGTAATAATTTTGCCGCCCATTTGATGATAAACGTTCTGGATAAAGGCGCTTCTGCTCCCTGCTCCACTTTATAATCCAGCAGACTGCCATTCGCGCTCAGGCGAAAATATTCATCCGGCAACGATTGGAACACGGTTCGCAGTTCCGTGCTGATCTGGTGGAAACGTTCTTCTGTTTGCTTGTGCAACAACGCGCCACCGATGCTTGTAGCGGCAACAGATAAAATCGTAGTTTCTTCCTCACGCCACAGTCGCGCTTGCTGACAAGTATCAAAGCCCATTCCGCCCCAAAGCTGCTCATTCATGATGATCGGCACAAGCAGGGTCGAAATCGTACCCTGCGAGGTTAAGAACGCTTGTTCTGTCACCGGAAAATCTTTCGTCAGTCCACTGATCACCCGGCTTTCACTCAAGGTCTTATACCAGCGCCTCAGGCGATCGTTGTAAGACAGATTTTGCCACTCAGGATTTTCAATCTGAGTGTATGTTGATTTGTGCACCCATTCAAATAGGCGGCTCATCGCTGGCTCTCGCGTGTCAGGATGGGGATGCGTTTTAAAAATATAGACGCGATCTACTGCTGTTGCCGCCCCCAGGATTGCCAACGCTTTCGTAACGCCTATCTGAAAATCTGGCGCGATCAACAAGACATTCAAGGCATTAGCAACCTTATTTAACAACATCCTCTGATAGAGTTCGGCATTTTCCCACTGTTTGCGTTCGCTAATATCATTAATCATGAACACGGCAAAACTCTCTTTTTTCTTGAGGGCTTTGCGAGTACCTGCTTTTATCGGTCGAAATTGCAGATGGAGATGACGGTGTAAGATTCGATCTTCAACTTCATGTTCGACAGATTTTCCCTGAGCAACTTTTTCTAAGGCCTGGCGTAGAAAACCTTGAAAGTAACATTCCGGGTCAGGACAGAGCGCGTGCAACAATGCATGCGCGGAAGTGCCTTTGATCGAAAGGACTTTGCCAAGCTGCCATTGTTCAATGGCTTTGTTGGCTCGCACAATAATGCCCTGACTATCGAGCAAACACACGATTGAGGTCAGCGAATCGGCCGTGGCCTCCCATTCCTGTTTGGCCTTTTCAATTTGGACAAGGCTGGGTTGCAAGGCTTTCAAGGCTTGATTCCGTTGATACAACCGTTGCAATTCCTGGTCTAAGACCATAAGTCGCACCTTCAACAATTCTGCACGTACTGGGGCTATAAGATAATCGTCGGCTCCGGCCTCAAGGATCGACTTGAGGATCTGAGGTTCTTCATGCTCGGTCAGCATCAAAATCATACAGGCATTGCCATTACGAAGGGTCCGCAACTTTCGACATAGATCCAGCCCGTCCATGTCTGGTAGTTTCTGATTCAGCAGAATCAGCAAAAACTGCTGCTGTTGAAAATGTCCCAGGGCTGCCCGGGCGGTTTCACACCTTGTTGCTTCATGCCCAAATACCTTGAGTTGCGTGCTCAAAAAAAGACAACGTTCCTGGTCTGGTTCCACTATAAGTATTTTCATACGCTGTTCCTTTATTTAACAATAACGATCGGTGTCCGCTCCTCCTTCTGAAAAACCATCATTTTCACAGAGCTATTTTTAGCAAGCAATATTGTGATATAGAATACCATTCTGACCAACAATGGATGCGAGGAATAACTAACTGTTATATCCAAGGTATTCGAATTATACTGACATACGGGGAACAAAAAAAAGCGTAGAAATTTTGTGACTATTTAGCAAGAATATGCACTAATGCGATTGAAGATAGAGATCGCCTCAAAGATGGACTCTATCTGGTTCAATACATATAAATGATATTGTACCCGGGTTTTTCAGAGAAAATTACCAGGGTAAATTCAGCCCAAGTTCCTGTTCGATTTTGCGAGCTTCGGCTTCTGTCAATTGCAGTGCCTGCCGTTTGATTTTCAACACCAGATATTCGTTTGGGGAGAGTTCTTTGTCAATGATCGCAATTTTGAGCAATTCACGATATTTGCTCAGGCGAGCCTGTTCATCTTTTTCCTGAGCTTGTAACGTTTGGAGCAGGTCTTTCACCGTTTGAAACCGTTTGGCAGGGTCTTTTTCTAAACAGCGCAAGACGATGGCGTCAATTGATGGCGAAATGCCAGGGGCTTCCGGCGCACTATACAGATGATGGTAAGCAATGTCTCCCTGAAGAAACGGCGGGCTTCCGGTCAGCATTTCATAAAGTACAATCCCCACAGAGTACAAATCTGAGGCGGCCGAAAGCACTTCACCGCGCACCTGTTCCGGCGACATATACGGCAACGTGCCAATTTGCACTGAAAGTTGAGTAAATGCTTGTTGTTCCAGGTTATTCATAAAGGCGATACCAAAATCTCCAAGCTTGATGATATGTTTTTGGGTGATGAAAATATTAGCCGGTTTGATGTCCCGATGTAAAACCCCGGCCTCGTGCGCCGATTGCAAGGCACGGCACAATTGCAGCAAAATCGTTCTGGCCTGGGGAACAGCCAACCGTTTATAATGGGTCAGCAAATCGCGCAATGTACCGCCATTGACAAACTCCATGGCAATGCACTGGGCTTCCGGATCGACGTCATAAATCTCAATGATATTTGGATGATCCAATTGCGCCGCCAGGCGAGCCTCGCGCAGATACTGTTCGCTGTCGACCGGATTCCGGTTCGCCTGCTGGTATAACACTTTCAAAGCCACATCGCGTTTGAGTTTCAGGTCAATAGCCTGATAAACGATCCCTGCGCCGCCGCGTCCTAATTCACGCACAATTTCATAGCGTTCCTGCAAACGGGGATGGAACGTTTGCTGAACAGAGGTCACGGTGGCGGCAGTGGAAATTTTTGTCTTTTGATTCTTTTGCTCCGTCAATTTGGCGAGGCGTTCTAAGGCATCACGGTAAAAATAATCGGACGCCAACACCCGTTCGTAATACTCTACCGCTTTTTCCCAGGCCCCCTTTTCTTCAAAGCAGGTTCCCAGCAGATAGAGCGACTCTTTTTGAAATTTCGGATTTGTACGTGTGACTCGTAACTCGGTAATCGCATGACTCCACATCTTGCGATACAGATAAATTTGGGCGAGTTGAAAGCGCGTCGCCATATCTAACACGCTTTCTTCAACCGATTCTTCCAAAAACGGCAAAAAATCGTAGATCATTTCGCCGTTATCACGTTCATATACGCTGACTTTGCGTTCAGCCTGGAGCTGTAGCAGCACATCTTCCAATGCTTCGGGCGTGGCTGGAAGCTTCAACGTGCGAAAATCTCGCGCCGACAAATAGCCGTTATGGCGAAATGCATGAATGCGCAGCGACGTACAGATACGTTTGTAAACTCTATCCTGATCCATAAGCTGGTTATGTTATCAAAGGGTAGGTAACCCCTTTTTTCAATATTCTTTTATGGTATATATTCAGCAGGGGAATACGTCAAGCAATTTATATTGTGCACACAAAATCTTTTCTGAAACCCCTTGGCGGATTTTGAGTTCCTGCTTTTCAAAAATTGATTTGCCAATCTTCTCCGCTTAACAGCCGATATGAAATGCCCCAACAGTTCCTTTTGCCCCAATCTTATTATACAATAAACAGGCTCTCCAGGTGGGTAGGGACACTAATTGGATGCCACAAGCCCTGACATACTCTTGCGTTTCGGATAAGACGCGTAAGCGCCCCGCGTTCCCTGTCCCGATGATCACATATTGCGGATGTTCGGCAATAATCGCCGACAAATCCGTAATGGTCACGGTGTGTTCCGAACTTCTCTGCCAGCCCCAGTCGACATCAATCCGATCAGGATAAATGATCAAGTCTGTGACATAGCGCCGACGATTAATGATGATCTCACCGTACATATATGAATTAATCATGTACATACCTCTGAAAGCATGAAGTGCCTATGTTCTACGTATCATCACTGTTCCCTTTTATTATAAAAGAGTAAATCTTTGGATCATTTCGACATATAAAAAAATTTTTTATGAATGTGTGTTTGGTCATTGTATGTCTTGACTCGCCATCCACAAGAAGAGGTAACCGATGAATCCTTCCGACATGAGCATCAACATTTTTTATCGTATATTTGGCGCGAATTTATTTTCTTGACGCACGACTTTTATGGACTGATATAATGAGGGAAAATAACGGAGATCTTGAGATAAAGCCCTTCATGATGATGGAACAAACGGTATGGCAATTGACTTGATCGCAAAGTACTGCCAAACATGTCAGCATTATATCCAGGTCACGCAGGAATGTTGTTTGCTCAAAGAGAACCGATTGGAGGTCATCTTTGCAATAGGTCCGTGTCAGCCTGCTGAAATGGTGAGACAAGTGGTAAAATCGCTGCTTTCTAAACGCCGAAATGAGCGGAAGAATCTTACTCAGGATATTCTTTCGACCGCGTTTGAACTGACCGAATTGCTGAAGCAACAGCGTTTGACCAAACGCTTTACCATTTATGCCCTGAAAAGTTATCTGACCAAAACGATTCGTGAGCGATTACTCCCTCGCCTCCATTGTGAAGATTGCAGCTATCTTTCCTTGACAAAACCAGCAATCTGTCAACGCGAGACGATCATAAGTGCCAATGGGGAGGTCGTGAACCCGAATTATGGAAACAAGCGTTTCCCGTCTGATCATGCCTGTACTGGATTCGAAGCGTTGGCGCCGTCCGGTTCCGCAGAAATAAATTCTGAAAACAAGATATTGCTGCTGCTTATAGCGGATGCCTTATCACAGCGGGCAGTACATGCAAGAGATCAAAATAAAGCAGAATATGAGCGTCACTATCTGGTATTCAGTTTGTTGGTTCAATGGTGTGAGGAAGAAGATTGCTCCTGGCAGGAATGGAAGCAATACACAGCGAGCTTATTTCATAAGACAGTACGAACGATTGAACGAGATCTCGATAAAATGATCAAATTTTTACAAGAGAGTGATGTCATTTAATGCCCCAAATTTCCTCTTCTACCTATAGAAGGGAAGTCAATTGAGGTGAAAAACATGCCAAATAAGAATATACAATCTCAAGAGGATTTCGTGGCGCTTCTCAAGCAAGACATCCAGACGGATGAATACCGCCGGTTGAAAGCCATTGAAAGCCAGACCCCTCATCCAGCACAGGAGAGACTTGCTGAATATGCGGCTGGGCGCCTACCAGAGGCCGATATAGAGGTCATCTGTAAACATCTGTTCTTTTGCAAGAGTTGTGCAAAACACGTCGCAGGATGGATGCGAAATCAAACGCTGAAGGATATTTCTGGTATTCTTCCAGAGTCGATTTTAGCTACTGAATATTGGCAACCCGATTATGCCGGATTGCAAGCCACTGCCGCCGATATTCCTCAGCAAAAATATACGTTTCACCTGAGTGAAGGCGATATTCAAGTGACCTGTAACTGGGGCGGCCCTCAGGGCAGCGACCCGGCGTTTATCTGGCTGAAATGGCAGGCGAATATTGAGGAAGAACGCGAGTTTTATGCACAGTTTGTCGATCCGGAAACCCAGACCATTCGTTATGCGGCTCGTCTGGGAACCCACCTGGAAGGCGAGGAAACGTTTAGCAGCCGGGAATTGGGCTTTGATCCGTCCCACGAACGCTGGGCGGTGGCAATCGTATTGAAAGAAGCGGGAGAATAATGGCGAAGTTGGTTTACTCTCAATTCTGGCCGATTGCACTGTACCAGAATATGCTTGAGGAAGATGAATATGTTAAAGGAAAGAATGTATGGATGAACATGTTGCATTTGACCAGACGAAGAAAAATGATGGCTCATCATCCCTGTCGGTACCCATCCGTCATTTTGCTTATCCTAACGTTAAAATCAGTCAGAATTCTTTCATCGGCTGTGGGCGGTATCTCGCCATACTGCCTGAAGAAGTATCGGAAGGCCAGCGGTATGAATTAATCGCGGCAAAGGTCATTGATTTCACTGCAAATGTGTATACGGCTGTGGCGAAGTTTGCGCCGGAATCCTCGGCGTCCAAAAAGAAAATTTATGAACGCAAGGATGTCTTAGAGGCGAAGTACTTCGGTCCCTCGCAAAATCTCGCGTATTTTTTGGCCTTAATTAGCCGCTCCAGACCGCTCAAATTGCAGGGGATTCGGGGCGACATCTGGTGCACCGGGGCGCTTGAGTGTAGCAATGGCAACCAGATGATATTGGAAGGCGTCAATGCGATAGGATTTGACATTAAGGTTCGTGCGTTTCTTGCAGACAAAAATTCGGATACACTCTTCTTGATCCCGGAATCCGATGCCCAAACTCTTAATGAAGAAGAGGTCAAGGTACATCATGCCAGTCTGGTAGATTTACAGACGTTCTGCCATCGTTCCCCCCAGGAACATGCTGCGGGCAAATGGCTGATCCGCATTCGGCCTGAAGAACTCGGTCTATTGGTGAAGTTTCTTTTCGATAAACCGAAAATTCAACTTCCGGCACTGCCGATTCCCCCTAACCCCTATCGCGGCTTATTTGCGTTTCGGGAAGAGGATGCACTCTATTTTTTCGGCCGCGAAACCTTTATCCAACAGCTTGTCAACGCCGTCGAGCAGAAGCCGTTCGTGGCCGTTATAGGTCCTTCCGGTAGTGGAAAATCTTCAGTGGTCTATGCCGGATTGATCCCGTATTTACTAAGGCAAACAGACCCCTCTTTGGAAGGACCAGAGAGAGAAACTCGTGGTCAAGTTGATCACACAACGGCACAATGGCGCGTTGCCTCATTTCGTCCCGGTGCAGATCCGTTTTGGGGCTTGTCAACGGCGTTGATTGCCTTATGGCATCCGGAGTTGACGGAAGAAGGCAAACGTGTTCACATCAAGGAACTCCATGTCCGGTTGATAAATCGTGAAGTTCATCTGTCTGAGATGGTCAACCAACTTCAAATATCCCAGCCCCAGATCCGGATGCTCCTGTATATTGACCAGTTCGAAGAATTATACACCCTGTGTTCATCCGAACAGGAACGGCGCTGGTTTCTGGATGAATTGCTAGCTGTGACCGGGACCTCTCATTTTTCAAAATTCGCGCCGCTCTCTGTCGTCCTCACCTTGCGAGCCGACTTTTTAGGCAAAGCATTAGCCTATCGTCCATTTGCCGATGCCTTACAACATACTGATCTTAAACTTGGACCGTTGAACCGGGATGAATTACGCACCGCTATTGAATGTCCGGCAACCCTTTTGCAGGTGGAGATTGAAGATGGGCTGGCCGATCGGATTCTGGACGCCCTGAAGGATGAACCAGGTACCCTGCCGTTATTGGAATTTGCATTGACTGAACTCTGGCAGCACCAGTCATACCGCACATTAACTCATGCAGCTTATAGTGCGATCGGCAGGCTCAAACATGCGTTAGCGGCGTATGCCGAACAGGTGTATCATCGCCTTTTGCCTGAAGCCCAGGACCAGGCGCAGTTCATCTTCATGCAATTAGTCCATCCTGGTGAAGGCACGGACGATACCCGCCGAGTCGCCACCAAAGCCGAGATTGGAGAAGCACGTTGGAGAGTGGTGACCATCCTGGCGGATGCCCGGTTGGTGGTGACCAGTGGGGATCAGGAACACGAGGAAACGGTTGAACTTGTGCATGAAATTCTGATTCAAGGCTGGCAGCGTTTGCAGGAGTGGATCGCCGCTGACCGGGAATTCCGGCTCTGGCAGGAACGCCTGCGAACAGCTATGCAACCCTGGAAACGAGAGGACCATGATAGGAACCTGCTGTTACAAGGAACCCCTCTCGCAGAAGCCGAATTTTGGTTAAACACCCGTGAGCATCACCTCAGTTTGGAAGAACGGCACTTCATTGAGGTCAGTATCTATGATCGTCACCGCAGGCAACGATTCAAACGATTGGGGATTACAGCGGCTCTGACGATCTCAATTTTTATCGCGGTCGTTCTTGGAGTTCTCAGGCAACAGGCGTTCAGGAATGCTGAAGAAGCTCGCCAACAAACTCAAATTGCAGATGAACAGCGTAAAAAAGCTGAAGTCAATCAAATAGAAGCCCTCAAACAGGCATCAAAAGCAATGTTTGTTTCTGGTGAAGATGATTTAGGCGCTTTGCTTATAGGAATAAAAATAGCTAAAATGTCAAAATATCTTAAGCTGCCAATATCCTTGAATGTTCAAATAATTGAGAACCTTCGGGAAATCGTCTATGGCATTCATGAAAAAAATCGTTTAGCAGGGCATGTACATGATGTATCAAGTGTTGATTTCAGCCCAGACGGAAATTTGCTTGCCTCAGGAAGTTATGATGGTAATATTAAACTGTGGAATGTTCGTGATGGGCATGAGATTGCCACATTACGAGGACATTCGGAAAGCGTGATTAGTGTCACGTTCAGTCCGGATGGAAGCCTGCTTGCTTCAGGAGACTATAACGGTGAAATCAAGCTTTGGAATGTCAAGGGCAGAGATGAAATTATGAGTTTTGTATGCTCTTCTGAACATGATTTTGAAGATAACAACATGAAATTTGTACTCCCTTTTAGAGGACCTGAGCTGGATAAAACGATGGAAGTTGCGGGTCTTGTTTTCTCTTCCGAACCAGGAGCTTTACAATATCATGGAACAAAGGTTGTATTTAGTCCAGATGGAAAAATACTAATTGGAAGTTGTGGTAGTGATATCAAACTTTGGACTACTAATAATGGACATGAAATTATTACGTTACAAGGCCATTCTGGAGATGTGAATAATATTGTACTTAATCCGAAAGGGACCATCCTGGCATCAATCGCAAATCTTTATGACAGTAGTGAAATGAAACTCTGGAATATTGAAAATGGAGATGAAGTCGGTAATCTACAGGATAAAATAGGATTTACAAGTCTCTCATTTAATCCGGATGGAACATTATTGGTAACAGGCACGATAGGTGGAAGCATTATATTTTGGGATCTGGAAAATGGACGTGCCTCGTTCGTGTTACACCATCCAGAAGAAGTGACAAGTCTTGCATTCAATCCTGATGGAAAATTGCTTGCTTCAGGGAGTACAGATCGAACGATTAAACTCTGGAATGTTATTGAGAGACGTGAAGTCAAAACATTGAAGGGACATTTAGATAGAGTGACAAGTATTAGGTTCAATCTGGAAGGCAGCATCTTGGCGTCAGCAAGCGCTGATCGAATCGTTAAACTCTGGAATATTGTTGATAGACAAGCAACAGTAATCTTGAAAGGACATTCTGGGAGTGTTAACACTCTCAGTTTTAATAGAGATGGCAGACTCCTAGCATCAGGAAGTGATGACAAAACTATTAAACTCTGGGATATTGCAAAACAATCTGAAATTACGGCATCAATGAGTCATCAGAGAAGAGTTACAAAGGTTGCATTTCACCCAAATGATACATTACTTTTTTCAGGAGATACAGGTTCAAACGCTGAACTTTCAGGTCCCGTTTTAGGGACTAACATTTTAATGAGAGGAGGGAAAAATTGCGAGTGGCCCGATGAGAAGCTGAACAAGCAAATACTTAATCCCCATTTGAGGTTAGGATCCTTTCCTCAAGGAACGATGAAATTTTGGAATATTCTCGATAAATCTGAAATTACAACAATAAATCGTTCGGACTGGACAAATTTCATAATCAGTCCTCTGTGGAAGTTTCTTGCTGCAAAAGGTCCTGGCACTGTAAAGATGGTGAATGCCACAAAAACATCCCCAGAGATTGGGGAGCATTTAAACTATTATGATGGGGTGTTTCCTCTTACTTTTAGCCCAAATGGAAAACTGCTTGCTTCAACCCATTATGGTCCTATTACGCTTCATAAAATTCCTGTTGAAGTTACTGAATTCGGGTTTAAGAATTTTGATGAAGCTAACTTTTTGACATTGTGGAAGAAATATGATGCTTGTGATGTGACTGAATTTATGGGCAGTCCAGATGGCGGGATGATGGCTTTAGGAGATAACTCTATGGCTATTAAAGTTTGGAATGTTGAGGATGGGCGTGAGCTCTTAACTTTGCCAGGACATTCCATGATTGTCGAAAGTCTATCGTTCAGTCCGGATGGCAAGTTGCTCGCATCAGGAAGCGCTGACCGAACGATTAAACTTTGGAATATTGCTGATGGGCGTGAAATTTTCACTTTGCAAGGACATTCTATGTCTGTTGAGAGTCTCACATTTAGCCCAGATGGAAAGTTACTTGTATCAGGAAGTGCTGACAATACGATTAAATCTTGGAATATTAGTGATGGACAGGAGATTTTCACCTTGCGAGGACATTCTGATCGCATTAACGATATCACATTCAACACTGATGGAACATTGCTTGCATCTGCTAGTTCTGATCACACAATAAGACTTTGGAATTTTGATATAGATGATCTGCTATTCCAGGGATGTGATTGGGTGCGAGGCTATTTGAAGAATAATCCTAATGTCAATAGTGAAGATCACACATTGTGTGACGATATTCTGAAGCGTTAAACGTTTGAAATGCGTGAAGACACAGCCTAAGGAGATTTCGAAGACAATGAATCATTTGATCCCTTGTGAAGGGAGTAACTTCCTTATGACTCTTGCTCCGAGGAGAGCAGAGTTCATTCGGAAATGTTGCCAGACATAATGTATGTTCGGTTTACCGCTGTTTACGGTAGCGATAATGATTTTGACAGTCGCGGTCAGTTTGGAAGGTTTTTATCGTCCTGAACTGGTCTCAAAATATTGGTTTGAGCCGAAACGCATTCTGGAGCACAAAGAGTATTATCGGCTGTTCACGAGCGCACTGGTGCATGCGGATGTCACCCACCTTGCGTTCAATATGTTTACCCTGTTCTCCTTTGGAAGTAAGCTTGAAATGGCGGCGCCTGCGGGGACTTTCGCCTGTGCTCTCATCTATGCGGCCAGTGTGTTGGGGGGCAATCTGTTGGCCTTGTATCTGCACCGCCACCATGTCTATCGGGCCTTAGGGGCCTCAGGCGGCGTGTGTGGGAGTATTTTTGCTGCTATCATGCTGTTTCCGGGCATGTCCCTGTATATGTTTTTCATCCCGGTACCGATTCCGGCGAGTCTGTACGCTCTTCTTTTTGTGATCTTTTCTGTCTGGGGTATTCGTACTCGATTCGGTCATATCGGGCATGACGCCCATCTGGGCGGCGCGATGATCGGTCTCCTGGCGACCGCCGTGTTCTATCCTGCAGTGATTCTGCGCCATCTGCTTCTATTTTGCGCCATTTTAGGCGTTTCTGGGGCGGGGCTGGCCTACCTGTATCAGGCCCCCGGGTTTTTGCCCAAATCGCATGGTTTCAGCCGAACCTCCTGGAAGGGTTTTTGGTCCAAACAAAAACGACGCCAGCAGACGAAACAGTGGATAACGGATGAAGAAGCTATTGATCGTCTGTTAGATAAAGCAATCGAGTTTGGCATGGAGAGCTTAACCGATTGGGAGCGGCAAGAATTGGAACGCCTTGCTCAAAAAAGACGTAAACGCCAGTGAATAATCTGAAATAATGGAGATGAGGAGGTCATAGACAAACTATGGAACATCTGATTACTTGTGAAGTGTGCGGCGCCCGGAATCGGGTACGATCCCATTCGAAGCCGCGCCAACCCATTTGCGGCAAATGTCATGCGCCGCTGAAGGAAAAACTGTTTGACCGCGTTATGCAGACTGTCGGAACGGTAGTGTCTGAGGCCGGACAGATCCTCACGGATTTGACTGCCGCTTCGTCTTCTCCACAGCCGCCTCAGCGGGAGACTCCGCCGACTGATCAAACGATCCCGGGGTTTTCCTTTGATCCTGAACTGCACCAGGTGTTGAGCCATCTTGCGGAAGTGGCCTGGACCAATCCTAATAGATCGCCAGAGGGATTTCTGCTTATGCCGGACCGTTTAGGATGCCCGACGCTGTCCCAGGAAATCCGGCAAACCTTTGACCACTTGTATGCGCATGTGCGGACCTGGGCGCCGGGCTTCAATGTCCCCTACAGTCTCCCGGAGATCAAGATTGTGCGGATTGATGACTACAAAACGGCCGGACAGTTTGCGATGGGGGAGCATCCGGTGGTGACAGTGGCCGAGAAATATCTTGCCACGCCTTCGGTCTTGCGCCTGATTTTGGCTCATGAAGCCTGCCATCATATTTTACACCTCTCATCCCTTGAGGATCCGAATCGCCAGGCAAATGAGCGCAAAACGGATTTGAGCATGTTTATTTGCGGGTTTGGAGAGATTGCACAGCAAGGATACACAACGGTACATCGCCAATTTTTGACCACACACATTCTGCACTTAGGGTATCTCCAGGCCAGAGAATACCAACAAGCCTATAAATGGGCGCGCCAACGGCGAGATGAATTGTTCCGCAATATTGATCGCTTTCCCGGCGCAGAAGCCCAACTCTATAGACGATTACTTACTATTGTGCACGGAGATCACCAGGCATTGGAGCGCTGGCGAGACCGGGCCGCCAACCGGTATCCCCGCTTAGCCACCGTCGAACTGTACCAGACCATGCTCGACGAATACCAACGTGATAATCGGTAGATAGAGGTATCTATGAAGACTCAGAAAGAAGTTGAAGATAGTGAGTTGAAGAATACTTTGGAACCTGGCTGACCCCAAAATTATATGCCGGATTTCGCAATTATCCGCCACAACCACCCTCTGAGTGCGACTCAGATGAGACCGGAAAAGTATAGCAGCGATTCACAGCATCTCGCCTATTTGCTTGCCCTGAATAAGAGAAAAATATGAAAAAGTCAGATTTCGTCAACAAGAATCCTCTTGACAAAGAATGATTTACTTGTTTTGGTATCAAGTACAAATTATGGGTGACTCCTTTTTTCAAGCTATTCTTGCTATGGTTGATAAATGATGCCTTTACAAACACAATCCAGCACAGCGACGCTGAAAATTCTGCTGCTGGCGGGGATGGTTCTGCTGATTTTCATGGTGCTTGCAAGTACCCTTTCTTCGGTAGAGCTTGCTCCCGGGGATTCTTCGCTTTTGCAGCAATTGTTGCAACGCCTGAAACCGCAGGCTGAAGATGAACAAATGACCTCGCCAATCGGGAGTATGCTGGTCCTGGGCATTTTGCGTTTCATGATCTTGTTCATGATTATCGGCCTCCCCTTTGCCGCGATCTATTTCGTCATTTCGCCGGAATTTCGACGACAGGTCATGCGGCAATCTGTCAGAGCCGGGATGCTGCTGGTCGGATTGTATTTGATCATCCGCTTACGCTTGCTGCATTCACTTGATAAACTGTGGGATCATTCTCTGGCCGACAGAGAAATCAATGCTGACGCCGCTCAAATCTTGAAAGCCCTTGATGCGCTCAGCACCGATCCTCCGCGCTGGATTATTCTGCTCTCCAGTTTTCTACTGGCCTTGCTGTTGTCAGCAGGAATCTTATGGGGAATACAATTTCTCCGGCGGCGCGGACAGCCTGCGCCTGAAATCGCATTTGAGGAACTGGCCGATGTGGTCCAGAGTGCAATTGTTACCTATCATACTGGCGGAAGCTTTAAAAATGTCATTATTCGTTGCTATGTGGAAATGAGCGCGGCTGTGGAAAAATACCGGGGCATTCAACGCCAGGATACGATGACGCCGCGGGAATTTGAAATGCAATTAACCCAGATCGGGTTTCCCCCGGAACCAATTCGATACCTGACCAGAATGTTTGAAGTTGTCCGTTATGGCACCCAAATCCCTGGCGAGGCTGAAGAGCAGCAAACTATGTACAGCCTCGCCGCCATCATTAACGCCTGTCAACAACATTCATGAATATTATCGCATTCCTCAAACGCAAACAAAGAGTATGGACGTGGATTCAGATTCTCATCCTGGCAGCCTTCTTCATGTGGTTTGTTCAGGATCTGGCGCGTCAAACGATTGCTGTTTCCCTGGTTTCTTTGCTATGGGGGGCAAAACTCCTTTTATACACCCTGCCGCAACCGCTCATCTGGGGCGTCTTTTTGGTGATCGGGACATATATTTTGTTGAAAAGTCTGATTCCTTCGCAACTTTTTCAGTCTCAAAAGGGGGGAACAGTTTCTGAAACCCATGGGAAAGTCGAGAAATTAGCTGATCTGTTTCAGCTTGCGAACCAGAGCGAGTATTCACGCCGAAAACTCGCGCAATATTTGACCACAGTGACGCTTGACATTCTGGAGTTTCAAAGGCAAGAATCGCGTGAACAGCTTTATCGGGCATTGCAAACCGGAAGCCTTGAGATCGATCAAGAATTGCGACAGTATTTTCAAACAGCTCTTGCAAAGAAAACTGTGAGTTCTTCTACCGGGCTATGGGCTAAAATTCATGAGAGATTTGCTGCGCAGAAACAACAGACTCCGCTTGACCTGGAACCGGTCACGATTATTCGTTTTTTAGAAGACCAATTAGAAGGGGGCGGTAAGAAAAACCGGGTTTCCTTGAAGAAACCCGATTTTTAGACATACATGCGCGAAATACAATTTCGCGCTACATTTTAGAGGGGAACAGTAATAAAAACCAGGTTTTTTCGAAAAAAACCTGGTTTTTAAGGGAGAGCACGAATATGAAGGCTTGTGATGTCTCAACTTGCACGAATCGTGTTATTGAAGAAATCGAACGGGTGGTGGTGAGTAAACGGCAGGTATTAGAAACACTTATGACTGCGATGTTGACCCCGGGCGGACACGTGCTGTTAGAAGATTATCCCGGATTGGCGAAAACCCTGATCGCCAACAGTTTTGCAACAGTTTTAGGATTGTCATTTAAACGCATTCAATTCACGCCCGATTTGTTGCCCGGCGACATTACCGGCGGCTATGTGTACGAACAGGCGCAGAACCTATTTACCCTGCGCAAAGGGCCGATTTTTGCCAATATCATCCTGGCGGATGAAATCAACCGCGCCTCGCCCAAGACCCAATCCGCCCTGCTGGAAGCGATGCAGGAATATCAGGTCACGTTGGAAGGAGAAACCCTGAAACTTCCGGAACCCTTCATTGTGATCGCCACCCAGAACCCGATTGAATATGAAGGTACTTTCCCCCTACCGGAGGCGCAACTTGATCGCTTTATGATGAAATTGTCAATCGGCTATCCAACCGTGGAGGCTGAACAGGAAATTTTACGCCGCCGCCGGGAGTGGCGCAGCGATAGCTTACAATTACATCAGGTCACGAATACGGAGGAATTGCTGGCTATGCGGCAGGCGATTGAAAGCGTGCATGTTGAACCTGATCTTGAACGCTATATCGTTGAACTGGTTGGTGAGACTCGCCAACGCACGGAAATTGCGGTAGGTGCCAGTCCGCGCGGATCCTTAGCACTGTTGAAATTGACGCGCGCCTGGGCCGCGATGCAAGGTCGGGAATATGTGATCCCTGATGATATTAAAACCTTTGTCAGACCAGTGCTGAGGCATCGCCTGATCCTGGAACCGGATTTATGGATGAAGCGGCACGCTGCTGATAAAGTCTTAGAGGATATTCTGCACTCGGTTCGTGTTCCGGTGCTGACTACGGAAGCATCATGAAAAGATCATTATTCATCAGTATTCTGGTGTATATCATTCTGTTGGCCGGGCTTGCTACCCTGGATGGACATCTGCTATCCCTGGGTATTCCTCTGTTACTCTATCTGGTCTCAGGCAGTGTGTTTCGTCCACAGAGCCTCGATTTGCAGATCAGCCGCACCATCAGCGATGAAAGCGTGACTCCGGATTCCCCTGTCACGATAACTCTCAGGGTGCTCAATAACAGCGGATATCTTGAAGAAGTGTTTATACAGGATGTGCTTCCGTCTGAATTAACGCTGATTCGGGGGAACTCGCAGTGTTTTACGTCATTGGCGCCGGGTGAGACCATCGTTATGGAATATGCCGTGCGAGGTAAACGGGGGAGTTTTGAATTTGGCGCAGTTCAGGTCTATGCTAGTGATTCCTTTGATCTGGTGCACCAGCAGAAAAGCTTTTCGGTTCCGGCGCGTTTGCTGATCTTGCCGGAAGTTCGGAAATTAGGTCGGTTTGCGATCCGTCCGATGCGTACTCGTTTTTATGCAGGACAGAATCTTTCCCGGCAAAGCGGTTCGGGCACCGATTTTTTCGGCGTGCGCATGTATCAGCCGGGCGATCCCTTACGCACAGTCAACTGGCGTATCAGTGCGCGTCACCCGCGCTGGATCTTTGCCAACGAATATGAATCTGAACGGATTGCTGATGTGGGCTTGATTCTGGATGCCAGAAAGCGTAACGATGTGCAAACCGACCAGGATTCACTTTTTAATCACGCCATTCAGGCGACCGCATCGTTGGCAGAAGCGTTTTTAAGCGATAGTAACAGAGTCGGCTTGCTCATTTACGGCGGGACGTTGGCGCGGACTTTTCCGGGCTATGGCAAAATACAGCGCGAACGTATTTTGCGTGCTCTGGCTCAGTCTCAAACCGGGGATCATCAGGTTTTCAAAGCTCTCAGTTATCTGCCAACCCGATTTTTCCCGGCTAAATCGCAACTGGTGCTGATCAGTCCACTGTGTCCCGAAGACCTGCCGGTGCTGCAACATTTGCGAGCCTTTGGCTATCATCTCATGGTTCTCAGCCCCGACCCGATTGCTTTTGAATACGCCAAACTACCGGCAGGGCCAGAGATTGAACAGGCCGTTCGGATTGCATATCTGGAGCGAAAGCTTCTGCTGCGTAAACTGAGGCGCATGGGGATTCTGGCAGTTGATTGGCAGGTTGACACCCCTTTGGAACAGACTGTGCTGGCATCGCTGAAGCGTTTGCCACACTGGCTGCGCACGACGGAGACTGCCCTATGACATGGACGTTCCGACTGTTACGCTATGCAATCGTGCTGGCCGCAGGAAGCCTGACCCTGGGATGCCTGCTTAGTGGATTATGGGCTGGAGTATTCCTCAGCGCCCTTCTTGGAGCACTCTGGTGGGTTGAAGTTCCCCGAACACGCGAATGGACGGGAACCCTCTTATTTCTGGGGTATGTCCTTATCGCTGCTGTTGGCGTGAAATGGAAGGTCGGGATCGGTTGGCTGCTTTTTGGAGTGCTCTGGTCGCTCTCAGCCTGGGATTTGCAGCATTTTGAGCATCGCCTGCGATTTGCGGAACAGCAGGCCGTGCCTGCCCTGGAACGCGCTCATCTGCGAAGGCTGATCAGCGTAAATGTCCTCAGTGTTGTGCTCACCATCGTTGCTCTGACGCTGCGCGTCAAGATCGGATTCGGAGTGTTGTTACTTCTGACTGCAATGATTATTGTCAGTCTGAATCAATTTTACCGTCACTACTTATGAATATCAAAGCTATCATCTCGCTCGGCATTTCTATTATCGCCTTTGGCATTTCTCATATTACCGACAAAGTGGGGGTAAATAGCGGATTAGATCCCTGGAGTTTTGCGATTACCAGAGTATTCATTGCCGCGTTGATTGTCGGCGCAATCTGGGTCCGAAAAGCACGCACGGAACACCTCAAACTTCGTCTTCACATTTTAAGAAATTTAGCCGTGATCGGGATTGGCGCGTCCGGGCTGGTCGTCTTGTTAGGACTTTTGGCAATGTCCTCGACAACAGCCACCAATAAAGGCGTGATGCAGGGGATGTACACAGCGGTCACCATGATTTTTGCCTATTTTATGGTGCACGAACGTCTGCCCCGTCTTTTTGTCCTGATTTTTGCAACCATGGTGACTGGCCTGGTGCTGCTTACGACCAAAGGAGATTTGACGTTACCGAATCCGGGGGATTGGTTATTATTCCTGACAATTCCGATTATTGGCTTTGCGAATGCCTACGCTAAAAAAACCATGAAAGGCGTTCAGGCCTTGACGGTTTCCTTTGGCCGCCTTTTTTTCGGCATCTTATTTCTGCTCTGTTTCTTGCCCTTTATGACCTGGGAACAATGGCAGACCCTGGCTTCAGGATTCAAATGGGTGCTGTTCTCAGGTTTGTTATCGGCAGTGTCTATTGTCACCTTTTATGAAGGCGTGGAATTAGTCGGACCGACTCTGGCTGCCGCCATGATGACTATTTCACCGGCGATTACGGCGATGATCGAATGGCTGTTTCTGGGGCAGCGCTTTACCCTTATTCAAATTGTGGGTCTGACGCTGATTCTCGGGTCCGCCATGCTTTTGACGAGATTACAGGTGAGTTACGCTGTTCCGCCGAGCGCGGTGGATAGTTAGGGTTTCGCCGCGATCCAGGTAAGGAAACCTCTATGCGGCGTCGAGCAGATAAGCGGGCGCCCACCAGTAATCATACAGTGGACGGGTAGTGATGGTGGTGAAGCCCGCGGCCCGGCATTCTTCGACCCAGGTTTGAATTGGCTGTTCGTAATTGGTTCGGGCCCTGCTGCGATCAAAATAGCCAAACATGACTGGCAGTAAAAACCCCTGTAAAACCGCCTCATTGTCAGAGTATTCTGCAAGCCCTGTTTCGTAATGAGAAAGAACATATTCGACCCATTCCGGGGCATACATCCCTGTAAATTCTGGCACGTTAAATTCTACTATGATCAGGCGCGAGCTATGTTTGCGCAGCCACCGGAATACAGCCGGGCGTTCCTGAGGTGGCAGGGATTGCAAGCTGAAGGTTGCCTGGATGAGGTCGCGCGTTTCGCTGTCAGTTTTGATAAATTCCTGTACCGGGCAGCAAATCGCCTGATATCTGATGTTCTGGCGATCCAATTGCCTACAGAGCGACTCAAGCATGAGGGCTGACGGCTCTAACAGATCGAGTTGGGTGATATTCGGCGTTAAAGCCGGGAGCATCGCCCGGCCTTCGCCGACGCCAATATCCAGCAAATGTAAGTTGTCATATTCCTGATAGACTGTTTGTAATGCTGCGCTTACGTGCTCATACAGCGGGATATTGCCGCCACCGCGAATAAAGGCGGAAAATCCCTCGCCTGTCGCATAGACCGGCTGTTTTCCGGTGTGCAGCATCCGTTCCAAATACATTGCAGCCTGGGTAAAAACCGGATGATCCGGCTTGTAAGCAGAAACCTGGCGGGCATAAGTCAACGCGCCCTCAATATCTTGTTCCCCAAACGCCAGAATCGCCAGATAAAAGGCTTCAACAGCGGTTTGTACAGGCTGACTTTTCACCGCCTCATAGCCCTGCTCTTGATAGATTGACCATAAATGGTTCATACAACTAAAACCTGACGCTTGAGCGTCAGGATTGATCGTCATGTTCAGGTTTACGCTGCATCATGACGACATGTTCTCCTTCCGCGACAATCTCATCGCACTGATTGATAAGTTGCACGGTTTCCCAGATAATGCCGCGATCAGTTTTGCTCGTTTCCCGTTTTTGGGAAATTCTCCAGCGTGCATGCACAGTATCGCCAATTAATAACGGATTCTTAAAACGCCAGGTCCATTCCAGCGAGGCAATAGCTGTACCTTCAAACAGTCCGACCCGAAATTTTAAACCTTCCACCAGCGCCAGCCCGAATAAGCCATGCGCGATGCGGGCGCCGTAGATGCTATGCTGTTTGCAATATTCTTCGTCCGTATGGATCTGATTATAATCTCCTGATAACCAGGCAAACATCATGACATCAGTTTCAGTGATCGTTCGACCAGGAGAGCGAAATTCTTCGCCAATCACAAAATCTTCAAAATATTTTCCTTGTGGTTTCATTATGTTTTTTCCTTTTCTTTGAGGGACAATATCACTCAATACAGCGAAGAAATCGGAAAAACCCGATTTCCTTGCCAGACTTCATCCGGTTAAGAAACCAGGTTTCTGACAAAAATCCGATTTCCTTGCCGGACTTCCAGAGAAAGTACTTACCGCTCAATTTTGTCAATAAGAGTTTTGAACAAATACGAAAATTTATGAAAATCTATCAGAAAAGGCTTGACACTCATGCTTAGGATCATTAATTCTCAGTCCGTCTTTCTGAACGCTGTTTTACAGCATTATTACGATATACACTACAAACAGGAGGGTACTTATGAGAAAGTCTGTCACGATTATTGCGGTCATCAGTCTTACAATATTTTTCGCCATGCCTTTTATTGCAACGGGTCAGGAGCCGATCAAGCTGATCGGGGCGACTATGTTACCCCAAGAACATGTGTATTTTCGGGTCTTAGAAAAATTCAGTGAAGTTTTGAAAGAAAATTATGATGGTCCCCTTGAAATAGAATTGCACCATTCAGCCGATATTGGAACAGAAAAGGATGCGTTCGAGTACATGATGCAAGGGGTCTCCATCGATTTTAGCATTGTTTCCCCGGCCTGGATGGCGACCTGGGATAAATCCGCGCCGTTTATGGACGCGCCGTTTTTGTTTTCCAGCATCGAACATTGGGAAAAATGTTTGAATGCCGGAGTATTTGATCCAATTGCCGAAAATATCAAAAACAAAGGCGTACGCTTTATTGGCTATGGCGGCGGCGGCGTTCGCAATCTGATCCTGAATAAGCCGGTGTATAAAACTGAAGATTTACCGAGTGTGGAAATGCGGGTTCAGGGATCGCCGCTGGCTCAAAAAGTATTTAGCGCCACGGGCATTCAGGCCACACCGATGGATTACATGGAAGTCTATAACGCCATCAAAACCGGGGTACTTGATGGATTGGAAAATGAACCGGCCGGCATGGAACAAATGAAATTTTATGAAGTCGCCCCGTATTATATTATGTCGCGTCATGCCATTACCATTCGCTTGCTCTGCTTCAGTGAATCGCGATTCCAGAGTTTCCCACCAGCGCTTCAAGAAGCGATCTTGAAAGCCGGAGAGGTTGCCGGGAAATTCCATCGTGATACCGAGTTCGCCGAAGGCGATGGAATTCTCAAGAGATTAGTTGAGGAAGGCAAGCTTAATGTGATAGAATTTGATAATACGGAAATGCGAAATCGGGCGCTGCCGGTTGTGGAAGAATATGCCAAAGAGATCGGGGCTGAAAAAATTTTGGAAGCTGTGAAGAGCCTGCAATAAACTGAACTGTTAAACTCACCCCTCAAATTGATGAATAATTGACAATTGTTAATTATTCATCAATTCCCCCTCCTGAGAGGGATGAGAGGTGGGTAAAATAGCCTGATTACAAACATGTCGCTCATAAGGAACTAAAATTTGAAGAGGAGGTCCTGTGATATTTCGAATTATTGATATTTATGCAAACATCCTGACAAAACTCATGACGTTTCTGATGTATGTGTTGCTCTTTGCCGTGACCATACAAGTCATGGGAAGATATATCCCCTTCATTCCCCGCTATTTATGGCCTCTTGAATTGACAAATTTTGCGCTGATCTGGCTTATCTTTCTTGGCTCGATACTCGGCATCAAGGAAAAAAAGCACTTTTTTGTCGATCTATTTGCCAATTGTTCACAGGGTATGGATCGATTTCTGAAAGTGTTGTACTATGTTGTCGTTTATACGGTGTGCTTCATTTTTATTTTCTTTGGATACCATTACTTTACGAAGTGGGGGCTTATTCAGGCCTCCGAGCTGACCGGCATGAATCTCGGGTTTGTCTATTTTTCCGTGCCCTTTGCCGGGGTGTCCTGGTTTATTTTTCTTACGGCTGATCTCTATAAAGAATTTTTTATGAACCCGAATAAATAACTACAAGGATTTCTCATAAGCAAGGATTTCTGAAATTATGTGAAAGTAGACTCAAATTACAGGACTAACATAATGATTTATAACCACTTACCACGGAAAAGAAACAAGGATACTTTATGACGCCGACGTTTATTGCTATTGTCATGTTTGCTTTGCTGCTCGGGCTTATTGTTTTGCGTGTTCCTGTCAGCTTTTCGCTGGCCTTTGCAGTGATTCCCATTCTGCTCATCTTTCCGCGAGTGACTCCGGTGATGCTGTTGCATCGCATGATGACGCAATATGGTTCATTTATTCTGCTATCTATTCCTTTTTTCCTTTTAGCCGCCAATATTATGAACCAGTCCGGAATTACAAATAAACTGATCAGATTTTCCAAATCCCTGGTAGGGTCGTTCCCTGGCGGTTTGGCGCATGTGAATGTGCTGGTGAGCATGTTATTTGCCGGGATTTCCGGTTCTTCAAACGCCGATGCGGCTGGAATTGGCGGGGTGCTTATCCCGGCGATGGTCAAAGAGGGCTATGATAAAAATTTTACAGTGGCTGTCACCGCGTGTTCGGCCGTGATGGGCGTCATTATTCCGCCAAGTATTACGATGGTCGTCTGGGGCAGCGTGATGAGCACCTCGGTCTCTGGCTTGTTTTTAGCAGGTTTTATTCCGGGGGTGATGATTGCAGGGTTTCAAATGATCCTGGTTCTCATCTATGCCTGGAAACGAAAATATCCCACTACCGCCGGATTCTCATTGAAAGAAGTGGGCATAAGTTTCAAAGATTCTCTGCTTGCGCTGTTTACCCCGCTTATTATTGTCGGCGGAATTGTTGGAGGCTTGTTTACCCCGACGGAAGCATCGCTTATCGCGGTGCTCTATTCGCTTATTTTGGGCTTATTTATCTCACGCACCCTGGCGTTTCGAGATGTATCGCCTTTACTGCTTCAAACCGCCAAACTTTCTTCCATCGTGCTGTTTGCCGTAGGCACAGCCTCCATCTATGCCTGGGTGTTGGCCTACTTCAAAATTCCACAGTTTTTGATTGATATCATTGGTTCCCTGACTACATCGCCTACAATCATGTTATTTATTTTTGTGATCATTTTTCTCATCGTGGGAACATTTATGGATGCAGTCCCGGCCATTGTCATTTTAGGCCCTCTTTTCAAACCCCTGGCAGAGTTTGTCGGTATTCACCCACTTCACTTCGCCATCGTCGGTGTTGTGACGCTGGCCTTTGGTTTAGTCACGCCACCTTACGGACTCTGTTTGTTGATTGCCAGCGAGATAGCTGGTATTAATTGTATGCGAGCCATGAAGGAAGTGGGGGCCTTTCTGTTCGTGATGCTGCTTGTCCTGGTGTTAATTGTTATCTTTCCAGAGTTAACCCTCTGGATTCCCAGGCTTTTCATGCCAAATCTCTTTTAACCTTTTTCCGGGGAAATAATCATGAGAAACAAAGTCGTGGCAGCCGAAGAAGCTGTGAAATTGATCAAAGATGGCGACTGGCTTGCTATTCAAGGTTCAGGCGGCGGCGTGGGCGAACCGGGGTTGTTATTAAAAACTCTTGGTGAACGGTTTCAACGAGAAGGTAATCCCAGAAATTTAACGTTGTGTCATTCTACGGGGATAGGCAATCAAAAGGATAGCGGCACTGATTATCTCGCGCTGTCAGGTCTGGTGAAACGCGACATCGCCGGACATCTTGGCATGGCGCCCAAAATGGGGCAGATGATCTTACGCAATGAACTGGAAGCTTATAATTTCCCTCAAGGGGTGCTCTCGCGCATGTACAGTGCGGTTGCCGCGAAAAAACCCGGAGTCATTACCAAAGTTGGCTTGCACACCTATATTGATCCTCGCCTTGATGGCGGCAGAATGAATGACATCACGACCGAAGAACTGGTCAAAATTCTGGAAATTGAGGGTGAGGAATGGCTCTTTTTTCCCCGTTTTCATTTTGATGTTGCTTTTGTCAAAGGAACGACTGCCGATACCAAGGGAAACATTACATCCGAACAGGAAGGCGCGTTCCTGGAAAATCTGTCAATCGCCCAGGCTGCGAAAAATAGCGGGGGCATCGTCATCGCGCAGGTGAAATATCTGGCGCAGGCTGGTACATTGAATCCGCAGCATGTCAAAATTCCTGGCATTTATGTTGATTATATTGTCGTGGATGGACACCAGACCCAGACTTGTTTGGATCTCTATAATCCGGCCTATTGCGGGCATGTAAAAGTGCCGCAGGAACATTTCAAGCCATTGCCGTTAGACGAGAAAAAAGTGATCGCCCGGCGTGCGGCTCAAGAAATCAAGGAGGAAGCGGTCGTAAATCTTGGATTTGGCATTCCCTCGTATATCGTGCCCATTGCTGTTGAGGAAGGGCGCATTGATGGATTCACGCTGACGGTTGAACAAGGGGCGATTGGCGGGATGCCGGTTGGCGGCGTGATTTTTGGCGTGGCCAATAATCCAGAGGCCATTATTCCGATGGACGCTCAGTTTCATTTTTATGACGGCGGCGGCCTGGATGTGGCTTTTTTAGGTATGGCTCAGGTTGATGCTGACGGCAATGTTAATTCCAGCAAAGTGGGCAAAAATATGCTGGCCGGCTGCGGCGGATTTATTGATATTACCCAAAACGCCAAAAAAGTCGTCTTTTGCGGCACGTTTACTGCAAAAGGGTTGTGCTGTGACGTTGGTAACGGACGTTTGACCATTACGCACGAAGGTTCTGTGCACAAATTTGTGGAACAGGTCGATCAGATTACGTTTAGCGGTCAATATGCCCGAGAACTCCGGCAACCGGTGTTGTACGTGACAGAACGCGCTGTATTTGAATTGACGGAAACCGGCGTGAAACTGCTTGAAATTGCTCCGGGGATTGATCTTGAGCGAGATATACTCGCCCATACTGAATTTCGCCCGATCTTCCCAGATCATCTTAAACTTATGGATGCAAATATCTTTACCTGAAATTTCAAGGCAAAAAAACCGGGTTTCTTCGAAGAAACCCGGTTTTTAAATACCTCAAATGAAAACGCATGTCATTTTTGATTCTCATGAAAACATCGGTCGTTTAACCTTTGCAGCGGAAGTCCCCAATAAACCTCCAACGCTGGATTATGACGTGTTGGATGAATTGGAAGGACATCTGAAAAATATATCCAGCCAACAAGCATCGTTCGATGCCATTATTGTCCAGAGTCAGTCGTCGAAATATTTTGTTGTCGGCGCGAATCTCCAGGCCTTGCAACAGATTGACAAGGATTCGATTCTGTCCTGGATCAGGCGCGGACACGAAGTTTTCAATCGCCTGGAAGATTTGCCCCTGCCTGTTATTGCCAAAATTACCGGCTACGCCCTGGGCGGAGGACTTGAACTGGCGCTGGCTTGCGACTTCATTGTAAGTTCGCATAACGCCTCCTTTGGGCAGCCGGAGACCGGGCTGGGATTTATTCCCGGCTGGGCAGGGAGTTATCGCCTTCCACGACGAATCGGGGAAGCCAGAGCCAAAGAGTTGGTTTTTACCGGAAAAACTGTTTCGGCCGAAGAAGCGTATCGAATTGGATTGACGAATTTTGTCGGAACCGATCAAGAGCTTGAACACTATCTTTTGTCAACACTTCAGGCGATTTCGAAAAATAGCCGTTTAGCAAATTCGCTGGTAAAACCTATTATCAAAAATAGTCTGACATCCTCGCTTCAAACCAGTTGCTATGAAGAGAGTGTGGCATCAAGCGTCTGTCTGGCGTCTGGCGATACGCAGCAGCGTCTTAAAATGTTCTTTGAAGCCCGTACTCACAAATGATTCACGAAAGGAATGATGATGACAGAAGCTATGATTACGAAAGATAAAGTACTGCAATGGATTTCCGCCTTACAGTCCGCATATAGCGAAAATAAAGCATATTTAACCCAATTGGATTCTGCGATTGGCGATGCGGATCACGGCATTAACATGGATCGCGGATTCACGACTGTTAAGGTTGATCTTGAAAAAACTTTGCCGCAAGACATCGGAGCAATTCTGAAAACTGTCGCCATGACCTTAATTCGGACGGTTGGCGGCGCATCCGGCCCCTTGTACGGCACTTTTTTTCTGCGAGCCAGCACGATATGTCCCAGTAAAACGGAAATTGGCGCGGCTGAAGTTGTCCAGATTTTTGAAGCAGGGCTTGAAGGAATCATACAACGCGGAAAAGCCCGCTTAGAAGACAAAACCATGGTTGATGCGCTGACTCCGGCGGTCAATGCGATGAAACAGGCATTACAGCAAGGCAACGATTTGGGAACAATCTTGCAGAAAGGCGCGGACGCTGCAGAACAGGGAATGAAAGCCACCATTCCGCTGCAAGCCAGAAAAGGTCGGGCCAGTTATCTGGGAGAACGAAGTATTGGCCATCAAGATCCCGGCGCAACCTCCGCCTATTTCTTAGTCAAAACAGCGGCCGACACACTGGGAAAATTCTGAGACGAGAGGATATAATTGGCGCAGAAAGTTTTCAAAGTTCATACTACTGCTGTGGGATAGAAGTTTTTCCTAACAAACCTTGTCGGACTTTGCCAGACAACTCAGACTCGTCCGACAGGACCGACAAGGTTTGTTAGGAAACACTTCTGTTCTAATGCACTACTAACCTGATTTATTAATGTTGATATGGTAGGTCTGGTTCTCGTTTCACATAGCCGCAAACTCGCTGATACGCTGATCGCGCTCATCCAACAGGTGAGCGCCGCGACAATTCCAATTGCCAGAGCCGCAGGGGTTGGCGAAGATCATCAGGATTTCGGAACAGATGCAATGGAGATTGTCGAAGCGATCCAGTCAATCTATAGCGACGATGGCGTGCTGGTGTTGATGGATTTAGGCAGCGCGCTTTTGAGCGCGGAAATGGCGTTGGAACTTCTGCCGGAAGAGATGCAGACGCACATTCGTTTATGTTCCGCGCCGTTTGTCGAAGGTGCGATTTTCGCTGCTGTGCAGATTAGCATTGGCAGCGACCTTGATTCTGTGGATCAAGAAGCCCGCCAGTCTCTACTTCCTAAAATTGACCAATTATCCGCTTCAGGAAAACCAATTGAGAACCTTCAACCCGAAATCGCTCCCTCACCAGCCCCAACTTCCTCAAATAAAGTTCAAGCTCCACAACAAATGATTTTGACGATCATGACCAAACATGGACTTCATGCGCGTCCGGTCGCGAAATTGGTGCAGATGATCAAAACCTTTGATGCAGACGTTGAGGTTGCGACGCTCCTTCCCGCCGAAATGACTGAGGCAGTAGAAGAAATTCGCATTGCCAGAGGACCGGTGCCGGCAGCCAGTTTGAATCGCCTGGCAAGCTTAGGCGTGGTACAGGGAGATCGCATTCTGGTGTCGGCGCATGGCCGTATGGCGAAAGAGGCGTTACAGGCGATTCGCCTGTTAGTCGCTGAAAATTTTGGAGAAAAGGATGGTGAAATTGAATCTGAAGCTCAACCGGAATTTCAGCAGAAACCCTCAGAAGCAGGGGCAATTTTTTCCGAAAAGGCATTGACAGGGATTCCCGTTTCCGAAGGCATCGCCATTGGCCCCGTCTTTCATTATCATCAAGCACGCATAGAAATTCCTCAACACGACGACGTTGATCCGCAGACCGAATGGAACAGCCTGTTGCGGGCGATCGCTCTTGTTCAGAACAATATTGTGCAGCGACGGCGACAGGTGCAGAGTTCTTTGGGAGAAGCCAAAGCCGCCATTTTTGATGCCCATCTGTTCATGTTAGAAGACGTTTCGCTTTTAGAGCGCGTTCGCCGGCAAATTTTTGAACAGCATAGCAATGCGGCAGCAGCATGGGATCGTGAAATGAAAAAGGCGGCCGATTCCTATCGTGCGACCCCGAACCTTTATCTGCAACAACGCGCAGTAGATGTTGAAGATGTCGCCATGCAAGTGTTGTCGGTTCTCTTAGGAAAGACGACAACGGCCTTCCTGACTTTTCCTGAGCCGGGCGTCCTGATCGTTGAAGAATTGACGCCGACCTCCATTGCCCAATTAGATAACTCCAAAATTCGAGGTATTGTGACAGTCATCGGCGGCCCAACCTCGCATAGCGCTATTTTAGCGCGAGTATTGGGGATGCCAACAATTACAGGGATTCATCCTTCAGTTCTCATGCTCCCGGAAGGCATTATAGTCGCTATTGATGGATTTCAGGGAAAGATGTGGATAGAGCCGGATGTTAACGTACTCAATGAATTGCACAGGCGTCAAACAGAATGGCTGACGACTCGTGAACAATTATTAGCTTCCAGTCATCAACCCGCTCTGACCCGTGATGGAAGGCGGGTAAAAATCGCTGCAAATGCGGGCAGTGAATTGGATGCTGCTATGGCTGTGAAGAATGGGGCTGAAGCTATTGGGATTTTGCGCACCGAATTCCTGTATTTGACCCGCGACAGCGCGCCGACAGAGGAGGAACAGAAAGAGACATTGACTCGAATGGGCGAGATCATGGGCGAGCGCCCGATCTATGTCCGCACCTTAGATGTCGGTGGCGATAAAGACATTCCATACCTTCATTTACCTGTAGAAGCCAACCCGTTTCTGGGGGTACGTTCTCTGCGCTTTTCCTTCAAAAAACCGGATATTTTTCTGACCCAACTGCGGGCGATTTTACGCGCAGGCGTTCAAGCCAATCTGCGCATTATGCTGCCTATGATCAGTCAGTTGGATGATCTCATCCAGGCGCAACGTTATGTGGAACAGGCGCATCAGGCGTTGGAACAAGAGGGAATTCCGCATCGCTGGCCGCTTGAAGCGGCGATGATGGTGGAAACCCCCTCAGCCGCGCTGCTGACCGCAGCGTTTGCCAAACATCTGGATTATTTCAGTATTGGCACCAATGATCTTACCCAATATACGCTGGCAGCAGAACGAGGGAATCCGGAACTGACTTCATATCATGACGGGCTTCATCCCTCGGTTTTGTACCTGATCCGTAAAGTCGTGCAGGATGCCCATCAATTTGGAAAGAAAACCGGAGTGTGCGGCGAATTGGCGGGCGATCCAACGGCCGTTCCGATTTTAGTCGGCCTGGGCGTGGATGAACTCAGCATGAATCCAGGCAGTATTCCTCGAGTAAAAGACATTATTCGCCGCTTGGAGTTACCTTCAGTTTCACGTTTAGCAGAAAATGCATTACAGGCAGAAAGCGCAATTGACGTGCGCTGCATGGCTGAAAAATTTCTTTCGACGTTGTGAAACGGGAATTTTAGCGGGAGGACATCTCCTAAACCTTACAACGGATGAAAGAATGGAACGGATTTCCCCTTTAAATCCGTTCCATTCTTTCATCCGTTGTAGGGTTTGATTTCTACGGCAAGATCACTTCATGCTGGATAAGCCATTGTAAGGCTTCGTAAATTGCCGCTAACGATGTATAGCGCGGCTGATAATCCAGAAGTTTCCGCGCCTTGTCAATGCTGCAATTGGGGCTGTGTTCAAGGTGTTCCCAGGTTTTTTCAATATCTGTCGCCGAGAGGCCGGTTTTCCATTCATCGCCAGCCAAAAACTTCAGGTTGGGTTCTTGCCCGAACCAGGAAGCAACGGCTTCGGCGTAGCCTCGCAGCGTCAAAGCCGCGCCCGAGGTGACATGAAAATCTTCGCCAACTGCTGTGCTCCAATGTGTCAGGGCATGTTCAAAAGCCTGAGCTACATCATCCGCGTGCACATGGTGCAGGGTTTCCATGCCAAGCGTGGGAAAAGCCAGTTCATCCCCGCGCGCTAAAGTTGTAAATACCTGCGGATTGAAATTGCCCAGAGGATTCACCGGAACCCAGCCAGGACCAACAATATGACCCGGGTGCAGCACTGTAATTGGCATACGATTGCAGCGAGCTTCATCCAGCAGATACGCCGTCATCTGCTCTTTTTGAATGCCGTATTCTTCAAAAGCGTCGCAATTCTGGGATTCCTCTGTGGGAACCTGGCTGCTGCGGCCATGAATCCAGATCGTTCCACATACCAGAAGATGCTGAACTCTGCCGCGCAGGGCCGTGACTAATTGTCTGGCGCTTGCGGGGGTGAAACAGATCATATCAATCACCGCATCCGCTTCAAATTCCTGAATCCGTTTGCCGAATTTGCCTTCTCGTTCTTCAGTTTCCCGATTCAAGGTCACACGTTGTACCTGTCCCCAGGCGCTGTGAAATTGATAGGGTTCACTCTCCCCGCGACTGACACAGATCACCTCATGTTTTGCCTCAACAAGCCTGGGAACCAGATAGGTGCCAACGTGGCCGGTTCCTCCGATCATCACAATACGCATATTTTCCTCCTATTCTTGTTGATCAATTTCTCGTTCTTTCTGCGCTCGAAATTCACAAGCGGCTCGAAAAGCCTCTTCTTCGCTTGCATACTGGCTAATGTAAAAACTTTTGGTTTTCGGGTGGTAAGGTTCCGGCACCCACGACACATTGAAACACCAGAGAGGCTCTCCTTTCCCTCCTGATGAACGATTGAAGGTTTTGCTCACGCCAACCCGCCCGGAAGTATTGTTTTTCGGAGGTTTTTTTCGATAACGAAGAGGTGTAGGGCGCAATTCTTTTGGAATAACCTGGGCGTCTCTCCACTGCCGGGCATGTGCTAAGGCTTCTTCTTTTCCACCGTACTTTTTATCACTAAAGAGTTTATTGATGACCCGACGGTCTTTCAGATACACTCGCGCAAACCAGCCATGGGTATGTTTATGATCTATACGACTAATTCCCCGCCATTGAGGGTCCTTTTGCTTTGCCATACCTTCTCCCCAACTAACAATTCTATCTGGTTATTTACTTACTCTTGTTTTGAGATCAGACGCTGAATTAAGAGCGCGGTCACTTTGGTATTTCGCTCAACCTCAAGCGTCAGGGCGATAATATTGCTGACGATGATGCATGCAAGCGACAGCAAAAATCCGACGCCGGCAGAAATGCCAGCATAGGTCATGCGCTGCGTATCTGTCAACACTTTTGGCAGCGCAGGAGCAGGCATGACATAATAAATATATACCCCCAGCAAAATTCCGCCGGCCAGGAACACAAAACCTAACCATTGCATAATCCGTGAAAATTGCGTAAACCAGCCAAAAGGGTTTTCCAGGGTTTTAATGTCATCTTGTAACGCGCTTGAGAGTTCTCGCAAGGATAGATTTGGCGACCGTTGTTCACGGGCCTGTAAAGGCAGACCCGCAAATTCCAGCGACAGAGACGCCTTTGGTTTTGAGGGTGGTTGGGGTTCCTGCTGTTCTTGCGGCTGTTCCGCTCCAGCTTGCGGCGAAGGTTCCGGCTGGGGTGCGGCTTTGGGGATAAAATCAACCAGGGGTTTTTGACACATCACGCAAAACTGTGCACCTTCAGAGTTCTCATAGCCGCAATGCGGACAGGGATTTGTCTTGCGTTGTTCCTTCGGGACGAGCGGCTTCGGCTTTTCGCGCTGTTGGACGGTGATAATGTTTTGACATTTCACGCACTTGGTTTTTGCACCTTTCGGGCTGATTTTGGCGTCATCAACCCAATATACCTCGCCGCATTGATCGCATCGGAATTTCATCCAGGTGATCAATTGGAACCAGAGTTGCCTGGTATAATCTTCATACAATTGAAAATCAGGATAGCTGATCATCTTTCTGGATTTAAGGAATTCCAATGTGTATTCATCAACATACACGGAATCGGTCTTGTTAATGAGATACAGAAAAAACGCATAAAAATTATCTTTTGAACGCTGAGAAATTTCTGGTAGAAATTGACGGTAATTAATCACTTTCTGCGAAAGACGAAAGGGAGTTTCCTGTCCATAAACAAACAGTTCCATGTACCAGGTGTCCGGGTCGCTATCCAAACGAAACGCCAGCAGCAGCGACATATCGGTAAATTTGACCAGGCCGCCATCTTGCCGATTCAGATTCAGGCCATCTTCCAGGGCCGTGACTCTGGTGGTCGGATAAGCGATAGTGACAGGCGTGTCTTTCCCGGCTGCTTTGGGTTTGACAATTCTAAGTTTCTGACGAACATCGTCTAACGTAAGCGCATGAGCCATTGTTGCTTCCTCCTGGTCCCCCTCACGGGAGAGAGCAAAGGTAGATGAATTGCGTCTTTGTGAGAATATGCCTTCCGGCTGGTATGCGAAAAAATCATTTCTCCGTCAAGTTTTATTTTTTCTTCTCTGTCTGACGAACCGACTCTTTTAAATGTGACAAATTTTTCAGATGCAACGATAGCATCTTATGTGTCATCATTGTTCAAAAAATTCGATCTGGGCAAATAAAAATCTTGAAAAAAGAGGGAACAAGAGTCAAGAAAAATTCAGGTTTGTATATTTTAAAGTTGCTACAAGCTATGAAAAAGTTGACAGACTCCACTGAAAGTAATAGTGTGTGGTAAGTTATTGAAAATTTTTCCGGGAAATTGCAATGATTCAAATGATATTGAACACCCTGGAATACTACAACAGATGTGAGAATGGAACGAATTTCTTGTTTTCATCCGTTCCGTTCTCACATCCGTTGTAGTATTTGACATCAAAGGAACAGTCAGCTATGCATCATGAGGCGCACACCCTGTTAAAAGAGGTGTTCGGATACGAGAGTTTTCGCCCTCTGCAACAGGAAATTATCACGAATGTCCTGAATAAACGCGATACCCTGGTCGTCATGCCGACCGGGGGCGGAAAATCGCTGTGCTACCAGATTCCGGCTTTGATCTTTCCCGGATTAACGGTTGTGGTGTCTCCGTTGATCTCCTTGATGAAGGATCAGGTCGAACAACTGCAAGAAGTGGGTGCCGGGGCCGTGTTTTTGAATAGTTCGCTTTCTTACGATGAGTACCGCCATAATGTGGCTTGCATCATGCGCGACGAAGCCAAGCTGCTCTATGTGGCCCCTGAAACCCTGCTGATGCAGAAAACCCTGGCATTGTTGGATTCGAAAACGATGGACTGTCTGGCGATTGACGAAGCCCATTGCATCTCGGAATGGGGACACGATTTCCGTCCCGAATACCGGCAGCTTGCTGGAATTCGCTCACGCTACCCACACGCCGTCAGCATGGCCCTGACCGCCACTGCTACCCCCAGAGTGCAGAATGATATTAAGAATTCGTTGAACTTTGACGCCTCAAATGAATTCATTGCCAGCTTTAATCGCAAAAATCTCTTTCTTGAAATGGCCGCCAAAACCAATCCGATGCTGCAAACGGTCGAGTTTGTCGAACAATTTCCGAATCAATCCGGTATCATCTATTGTTCGACCCGGCGTCAGGTAGATGAACTGGCCGCCATCCTCATCGGAGAAGGGTTTTCTGCGACTCTCTATCATGCCGGGTTGTCCGATGAAGAACGTCGCCGCAATCAGGAGCGGTTCATCCGTGACGACGTGCAGATTATCGTGGCGACTATTGCCTTTGGTATGGGCATCAACAAGCCCAATATCCGGTTTATTGTCCATTACGACCTGCCCAAAAATATCGAGAGTTATTACCAGCAGATCGGACGAGCCGGGCGCGACGGCTTACACGCGCATTGTCTGCTGTTGTATAGTTATGGCGATATTCGCACGATCAACTATTTTATCGAACAGAAAAGCCCGGAGGAACAACGGATTGCCACGATTCATTTGAATGCGATGGTCGGTCTGGCTGAAACCGATGTATGCCGGCGTATTCCTCTGCTGCGCTACTTTGGCGAACAGTACGAAGCGCCCAATTGCGGGATGTGCGATAATTGCACGAACACCGGCCAGGAGCTTGTGGATATTACCATTCCGGCTCAGAAGTTTTTATCCTGCGTCAAACGCACTGGCGAACTCTTCGGCGCGGGACACGTTATTGACGTATTGCGAGGGTCGCAAGCGCAAAAAGTTCTCCAGCACCGTCATGATCAATTATCAACCTACGGCATCGGCCTGGAATTCTCGAAAAAACAATGGTTCCACCTCTCGCGTCAATTTCTGCAAAAAGGATTGATGACTCAGGATCTGGAGTTTGGCAGTTTGAAACTGACATCCAAAGCCTGGGAGGTGTTCCGGGGCAACGAAAAGGTGATGGGAAAAATTGAAGCAGAACGCCGCTCTGACGAGTATACCGCCCTTTCCGACCAGGAATATGACGCGACGCTGTTCGAATTGCTGCGCAAGAAACGCAAAGAACTGGCCGACGCCGCTAACATGCCGCCCTATATCATTTTTCCCGATACAACCTTAATTGACATGGCCACGTATTTCCCGCAAAGTTCGGAAAGCTTGCTGACTATGCAAGGCGTCGGGGCCGTCAAGCTGGAAAAATACGGCGACATCTTTTTGACCCTGATCCGCGACTATTGTGCCGCCCACGAGATTGCTGAAAAACCCAAACGTCAGTGGAAAAGTCCTTTAGCAAAAGCGAACGCCAGTGGCACGCGGCGGCATATCGCCGTAGGGGAAGCGTATAATGAGGGCAAATCTATTCAGGAGTTGATGATACAGTTCGGAGTGAAGCAGCGCACCATCCTTGATAATTTGTCCAAATATCTCAAGGACGGCCACAGCCTGAATCGCGCCGACGATCTGCTCAAGGCGTCAACCCTTGCCCCTGAACAGCAGCAGCAGGTCTTGCGCCTCTTTGACCAGCTTGGGGCAGAACGCCTCAAACCGCTCTTTGACGCCTTGCATGAGAGTATCAGTTACGACGAACTGAATATCCTGCGCTTGTATTATCTCACTCAAAAGGGGAATCACTATGAAAAAGTGGGGAGCTAATGACTTTTATTCGACCTCATGTTTTTTCGTAGGCTGACGATGCGGTTGTTCACACCACACTGTCCCTTTGAACGGCCTTCCTGCTGCCAATGCCATCTCCCTGGCGATTTTCTGCATGTTGATCAGCATGGCAATTTTCAGATCGAACGGCAATGCAGCCAAATTTTTCCTGTGATGCTTCTTGATGACTTCAATATTTCGATTTCGCTCAGGAATCTCCTGTTCATTCATCGCTGAATTGTCTCCATTTCTTTGTAATAGCGCACCGTAATTCCCCTATTTTTTGTCCGTACGATTCTGTCAAGCTTGACATCAGAAACCTCAAGAAACTATAGCCAGAACGTTTGTGATGCGCCTGTAACTTCTTCACGGCTCAAAATCCTTATCCACGCCGACCATCATCATCCCCTTCGCGGCATTGCGGCAAATCAGGCACGATTTGTTTTGATGAACCTATCTTTTGCTTTATCACATACGTTTTCATTGCTGTGTAACTCCTTTGAGTTTGTGGCCTCTCCTCTTTACCTGGAAGAGCAGTTTCTTATTACTTTAACGTGAGTTCGGGATAAGCTTTTAAGCCCCAACGGGGCGGAATCTGGTAGCCCAGGGTGCCAGCCAGCCCTGGGACAAGAAGCGGGTTCCCTCCTCCCCTCCCCGCGTTCCGCCGCCGCGAGCGGCGGCGGAACGCGGGGAGGGGAGGGGAGGACACACACGTCGGATTTTCAGCCCCAGGGCTACCATATCCCGTCCCTTCGGGACGTTTACGGCGTTTTTCTTATCCCGAACTCACGTTATTTTAGTCACTTTAGCTCACTTTAGTCACTTACAAACTTCTTATGACTTCCCCTCCACAAGCCAAATTTCTTCCTCTGTCAAACCGTACAACTCATACACCATTCTGTCAATCTTTTGATCGGTCTGCTCAATCTGTTCTTGCAGGTCGAGAGCATGATTTTTTTGAGCTTCAAACAGATCCAGCAGGCCGAATTCCTCCTGTTTACTGAGTTTGACGTTCTGCTTTTTGAGTTCAGTGACAAACTCGCTGAAGTCGAGAGTGTGAAAGGCTTGCAGCTTAGTGGAAAGGGTTTTCGGGTGATAGCTGGATTCAATGAAGCGCAGGAATTTCTGTGTACCTGTATAGAAATGTTTGTTGAGTTCCAGCATATTTTCGGCTTTTATAATGAAATTTTTTTGTGCAGATGAAATGATTAGAGGTAATCTTTCCACAAAAACTACTTTTACTTCAGCCAGAGGTTTTCCAACCATGTGGAAATTTTCATGCCTGAACACCCAGTTCAATAATTTGGAATTTATGATGGCTAATAAATATAGTAACTCACTTTACGCAGTAGATAAAAAAGTTCTTTGACAAATATCTTGTGATCATGTTCAGATCCTC
>DF820465.1:0-32750 GCA_000739535.1 Candidatus Vecturithrix granuli
GTCCCGAAGGGACGGGATATGGTAGCCCAGGGTGTCAGCCCTGGGGCTGAAAATCCGATGTGTGTGCCCTCCCCTCCCCGCGTTCCGCCGCTCGCGGCGGAACGCGGGGAGGGGAGGGGGAACCCGCTTCCTGTCCCAGGGCTGACGCCCTGGGCTACCAGATTCCGCCCCGTTGGGGCTTACAAGCTTATCCCGAACTCACGTTATGATAGGGTTTTGGAAAGAATGATACACTGTTCGTAGTCCGCGCTTTAGCGCGAACGGCAAACCTGCCAAAGAGGGGAGGGATAACAGCGGATGTGAGGAATCTTCGGATAGAACCGGCCGCGCTTCCCTCCGCAACTATGTCCAGCCATCAATGGCCGGGCTCAAAGCTGAAGGACGCTCAAGCGTCATGTTTGTCAGCTTTGAGCGTCCTTCAGCCTGCTTCAGCTTTGAGCCTGGGCATTGATGCTCAGGGCTTAAGTCAGTTGCCATGATGCTCGTTCGCCTGCTTGGCAAACGGATAAAATCTGCCCAGCGCGCCTCAATTCATTAACAGCTACAAGGATTTCCTGACTTTTTGCTTGACAAAATAGGAAAAAACACGTCATCTTTCTTAGCAGCAAGAAAATTTCTCTCACAGAGGAACACCAGAAGAATGCGTTACACGAAAGGAACAGAAGATGCAGCGTCCATTACACGAAAATCAATATATTGAGTTCAAATCTGAAGCCGTCAAAGCCGCTGTGCTGGCTGAAGAAATAGTCGCCTTTGCCAATAGCGAAGGCGGGGAAATCTGGCTTGGCATCGAAGATGATGGGACGGTCTCCGGTCTGTCGCGCTCGTATGAAGAGGATTTGGCTCAACCAAACGCATTGCCTCATAGGAAGAATTGATGCGGCTCTTTCAAGCCTCCGGCGCGTTTCATTATGATCTGGTCGAAATTGACCGGGCGCGGCTGACAGATTTGGATCTGGGGCAAATCGGGCAATACTTTACGCGGCATTCCATCAACTTTTTCGAAGAATCTGAGGCAGAACGGCTGCGGCTGATGTTCTATTCGGATATCCTTGGCGAGCGACAGCGCCCGACGTTATCCGGTCTGTTATTGTTCGGGATGGCCCCGGAACGCTTACTGCCGCAAAGCGGCGTGAGTTTCGCGCATTTTGCCGGATCGAAAATCACAGCGGATTTGGTTGATAAAAAGACGATTGGCGGCGCCTTGCCGCAGCAAGTCGAAGGGACGCTCGCGGCCATCAAAATCAATCTGTTAACCCCTTCGACGATTATCGGCGCGAAACGGATTGACACGCCGCCCTATCCGGATCGCGTCTTACGCGAATGGTCTGCCAGGAAGCGGCAAAGCTCGGACGCAGCGTGCAGTTTCTGGAACAGGGCGAGGAATTCCACGTGATGCTGCCGGTGGGGTGAATCTATACCGGCCGGATTCCCTGCATCCGTTGAGGCCCAGGAATTTCTTGACATGTCCCAAAATGGAAAATATGAATGAACACGATGAATAAACGCGAAATGTTGACGAAAACGGAGCCCTCGCCAGATGGATTTGATTATGCCGCAGCGCGGCGGTATTTGCAAAAAAAACAGGAGGCTTCACAAGCCAGGCGGTTGATCCTCTGGCAGCAGGCCCAGGAGGATGCCCGGAAGATTATCGAGATGATCATCCAGCGCTATGCGCCGCAACGGATTATCCAATGGGGGTCTGTCCTGGCGCCCGCGCATTTTTCCGAAGCCTCGGATATTGATCTGGCCGTGGCCGGGGTGGATGCATTGGCGTTTTTCCGCCTGTTCGCGGACGCTGAGGAGATGACGCAGTTTCCTCTGGATCTGGTACGCTGGGAAGAGCTTCATCCCGCTTTTCAGCGCATCCTGACCATGAAAGGAACGGTGATCTATGCCGCGAAATGAACTCTTAGTGCTGGTAGGCGAGATCACGGAAAGCAAAGCCGTCCTGGATGCCATCCACAGATTGTATAGTTCGTATAAGTCTGCTTTTGTGGATGAACAGCAGCGGGATGTGCGCGATGCGGTATTGTTGGCCGATATTCTATGCAACACCTATACCTGCGTCGAAACAATTTTGTTCCGAATATCCAGGGTCTTTGAGAACCATTTGGACACGCAGCAATGGCATAAAGAGTTGCTGCAAAAAATGCGCATCGAGGTGCCCGGTATTCGCAAGGCCGTCCTGTCTCAAACATCCTATGCGCTGCTGGACGAATTGAGACGATTTCGGCATTTCAAACGCTATTATTATGATTTCGAGTATGACTGGGCGCGTTTGGATTATCTGAAATCAGTCTATGAACGCTTGTTCCCTCTGATTGAGAGGGAGTTGGATGACTATGCGGCATTTTTGCTGCACTGTGCGCATGACGATGAGGAAGGATCCCGCTAAAGCGGGAACAACGAACCTGGTAGGGACAACAGCGGATGTAAGGAATCTTCGGATAGGGCCGGCCGCGCCTCCTTCCGCAATGTTGCTGCCTTCAGCCCGGCCATCAATGGCCGGTCTCAAAGCTGAAGGACGCTCAAGCACCCTGTTTGTCAGCGTTGAGCGGACTTCAGCCTGCGTCAGCTTTGAGCCTGGCCAGGGCTTCAGGCAACGAGTTTCACGCTGCGTTTTCAGAGGGCAGCGATCTCCTCCATGGCCAGGACCTCGTGCGCGCAGAGGACAATCGCGACTTTTTTGACCGGTCGCTTGAAGGCTGCCGCATCCATATAACGGGCAAGCTGCTGTTTCGCCTGAAATAATGCCTTTTCCGTCTGCGCCTGTTTTTTCTTTTCCGTGTTGATGTCGCGGCTTTTCAGATATTTCAACTCGAAGATATAGCTATAGCGCACGTCAGGAAACAGATCGACGTCAGGATACAGAAAAATGTCACTATAGCCCTGCTCAAAGGCTTTCTCGCTCTCCACCCGGTACATGTCGGCCAGATTCAAATAGGCCAGCAGGAGCATTTTGACGCCTTCCTCATGAAATACAAAATCCCGCGCCGAGGCGGCCTGATAAAATTTTTCCAGAATATACGTCAACAAGACATTCCACTCCCCGTGTAACGCCGCGTCTTTAAAATACTGGTGGAGTTTATACATTTCTACGTGAAAGTTGTAGGCGTCTTCAGCGGCCTGACGGATATAGCCCCATAACATTTGCCGAATCAACTTATTCGGGGGAATAAAGGTCGTCACGAACTGGTCCGCGGAAAGGATCGTGGTCAGTCCGAGAAAATACAACAGGCTCACAAATTTGTCCTGGTCAATCTCCTCTCCCACTGCGATGCTGAACACAAATCGTCCTGCCAGTTGCCCTTGTTCCAGCATCGTGTGTAAGACCTCAAAGTTTCCGTTCAATTGCCGGTCGAGAAAAATAAGGTATTTCAATTTGCCATAGTCTATGCGCACATTTTCATCCAGAATGTTGGGTGGGATTCTCCCATACATCTGATATTGATTGACGAAATACAACACCATATCCGAATTATAGACCCGTTCCTGGGCATCCGGACTGAAAACATAGCCGTCATACCAATCCGCCATGATGTCGAGGCAGGTCTGCCGGTCTTCGGCTTTGATGCCGCCTTCAGCCACGTAATAATCTATCAGGGTGTCGGTTTCCTGCCGGGTAAAGCCGATCATGGCATTCAGCGCCGGAAACAGCGAGATATTCGTCCCGATATTGAACCCGCTGGTCACATCAGCTAAGACCAACGGCGACACCCCGGTCACGAACAGCCGCTCAATCTTACCGTCGCGCGTACCGTCTTTAATCACGGCAAAAAAATTGCGCAAAAAGCCCACGCCGTGCGTGACTTCAAGATAGCGCGCTTTGCCGTATTCGGTCAGGATATTGTTGCCGAAATTGTCATACTCATCAATCATCAGATAAAAGGTTTTGGCTTTGAGATTCAGGATATCGATCAATTCTCGCAACTGATCGCCGCCGTCTTGAATGGAGAGAATTTTCTCACCCTCCTGATCCGTGATCTCAAGATGGGTTTTGTTCAGAGTGAGAAACGTACGTATTTTGGCATGGACGCTCAGATTGAAGGATGTGATGGTGTCCTCAATCGTCCCGTAGGTTTTAATCCCCGAAAAGGTAAAAAACAGCACCGGATAGGCATTACGCAGGGGCGTGGGATGGCGGCCGATATAGGTCTGCCCGAACAAAGCCTCGAATTCCTCTGCGCGGTTGCAATCGTAATAATGCTGCAGCATGGAGACAAACAGCGATTTGCCGAAGCGCCGCGGCCGCAGAAAGACCAGAAAGCGCGTTCCCATCTGTTCCAGCAGCTCGATATAGCGCGTTTTATCCACGTAATAAAAATTCTGCGTGGCCACATTCTTATAATTGCTCTGTCCATACGGAATCAATTTCATCATACCGTGATCTACACAATATCTTTGTCTGCCTGTCAAGAGAAAATCTCGGTATGCGCCGGATTTTTTTGCTTAACACATTCCACTTAGACACACTATTGGTAGTGGTTAAATAGTAAGTGATGCCCGCTCGTTGAGCGAAGTCGAAACGAGCTGCTCACTGTTCCCTTCGACTTCGCTCAGGGAACGGACATCACATCATAGATTGGAAATAATGACAAACCTGCCAAATAGGGTAGGGACAACAACGGATGCGAGGAATCTTCGGATAGACCGGGTGTGCCTCCTCCCATCCGTTTCTTCCTTTTATCCGCTGTTGGCATAACGATCAGACCCCTGTGCCAGGACAACAGCGGATGAACATAGTGCTGATGAAAAATAGGCACAGGAATTTCTTGACAAGCCCCAAAATGGAAAATATAAATGATACCGGCAAACTCGGGCGCGGGCTGCCGATGATTTTGCCAGGAAGCGGCAAAGTTACAGAAAGGTAGTATTATCGATTGTCAACTACGATATATGCACGAGATGAGCAGTTTACAAGCCTCTTCCAACTGTGTGAATTATGATATGGAGGAATAAATGTTATGTATGCCATTGAGTTTGAAGCAACGATTAAAAAAAGGACGAATTTTTAGCCAGAGTGGCGCAGCACCGGTTTGATCTGCCGAAAGGCTATCGCTTTAAACGGGAAGAACTGTATGACAGAATCTAAGTGAAAACACGCTGACGATTCTGAATCCGTTCCTCATGGCCTGATACAGCAGTTTTCATCCTTTTCCGGATAATGGACGCACAAACAAATATGGCACTTCAGATGCGTCGCCAACCCTTTAGGCAGCCTGACGTCTGAAGTGCCACTGTCGCCATCTTGAAGAATTAGTGTTTTTTCCGTCGTGCCAGCCCAAGCAGTCCGAGCACTCCTAAGCCCAGCAAAATCAGCGTACCAGGCTCCGGCACGGCTCCTGAACTAGGCGGAGTAACATTATCAGGAGTATAGCTGGCAGAAAAGCCAGAAGTAATATTCACTTCCCCTCCCACCAACTCATTAGTATTAAAGGACATGTTCGGCGTATAATCCTCTTCGACATCGCCGCCGGTCAATTCCGGTTCTTCGACTGTCATGTCATTCGTAGTAAACCCGGGCAATCCTGCTCCCCCACTCGAATTAAATTCCGGCCTGAGCCCAAAGACAACCGTTAAGGTGGTGTCGGGTTCCTCTGTACTAACGGTTAGCGAGTCCGCGCTGGCAATGCCGCCGGCGACCAGAACAAAGATAACGCAAACACCGATAAAGTATTTACACAAGTTTTTCATAACCAAATCTCCTCTTGAATATATTGCGCATACATTTTGCAACACTGACAAATTATGTCATTGATACTGCAAACTTCTGCACATCCCTATTTTGCATCATCACAACGGATCTTGAAAAATGGGCCATTATATACGTCGCAAATCGTCACTTTTGTTCAAAAATTGCAAACACCGTATCGCCCGGATTAGCGTAATAGATATTCTCGATCTGCACTCCGCCAGCCGTTTCCCATCCGGCAAAGTAGGAACCTGCCGCCGGCGTCACGTTCACGTCCACCTGCTTGCCAGCAATATAAGTAATCGCCAATTCCGTACAGGCCGCATTACATACCTGGGACCCGGCCGTGATCGTTCCTGAGCCGCTGCCGGCCTTTTTCACCACTATCGTTTCCTGGCTGACCGTCTTCAATGTGGCACCGCTGCTGCCGCTAGCAGGCAAAGTTTCATGACCAGTAGCATACCAGCCGGCGAGCTTCGTATAAGACTTGCCACTAGAATACGTAAGATCGGCATTTAACGTCCATACTACGCCTCTGCCCTCAGCCGGTGGTCGCGCCCATACGATTCCAGCTTTGCTGCCATTATGACTGAACGCGGTGGCATAATAACCCTTCCCAGCACTATAAGACTTACCACTGAGAAAGGCGCCAGCAGCACTTAATTTCCAGACAACTGCTGTCCCTTCATCGGCCGAACGCGCCCAGAGCAAATAGGCATTGGTCCCGTTATGGACAAAATCAGTGGCATAATAGCCTGGGCCCGCAGTATAAGATTTGCCACTGATAAAATTACCAGCGGATGTCAGCGTCCAGACCACAGCGCTCCCTTCAGCCGCTGGTCGTGCCCAGATCATGTACCCATTGCTGCCGTTGTGGCTAAATCCAGTGGCATAATAACCCTTCCCTGCAGTATAAGTCTTACCACTGACAAACCCGCCACTTGCATTCAACGTCCATAAAGTAGCTGTTCCCTCGTCAGCGGGCCGCGCCCATAATAAATAGCTATTGGTTCCATTATGAGCAAACTCTGTGGCATAATAGCCAGAGCCAACACTGTACGATTTAAAGACACTATAGCCGCCGCTACCATCCAGTCCCCAGATCTCAGCCTTGCCCTCAGTAGCAGCATACGCCACATCGTTACTGCCTACTATGGTTAATAAAATAACCATCATTAGTAGATTAATTACCCCTACAATACTGATTTTTTTCTTCATATCCCTGTCTCCTTATCTTATTATTTCGACCCTACAATAACTTTAACCACGCAATACCCCCACAAACAGTCATTTAATCGCAACGAAAACAACTCTCCTCTTCTCGGTTCCCTGAATATCTCTTCCTCCTTTCTTGAGAGATTTATTATGATCTAATTTGGGATTTTCCAAAATACCAGGTTTGATTGAGATTACGGCAAAACTGAATTAATGCGTAATATAATTTTATGCAATTTATATGCCAATAAAACTCCTCGTGCTTCTCTATTTTTTCTCAAACACTGCGTACACAATATCCCCTGGCTGAGCGTAATAGATATCTGTATAAAGGATACCTTTTTCATCCTGCCAGTAGCCAAAGACAGAAGACTCATCGGGTAGGATCTGTAAGATAACACTCTGCATATCATTGTACGGCAGTATCAGTTCCTGGCACCCTGCTCCACAGATCTGATCACCAGCGATAATCGTACCATTTCCGTTACCGGCTTTTCGAACCATAATGTAAGCGACTGCGTTTTCATCCGCTTTTATCCTGGACGATTTCACAACATTCGCCATCTGATCATAGCCAGTGGCATACCATCCCGATCCAACTGTGTAGAGCTTCCCATTGAGAAAATTGCCGCTATCCGTCAAGGTCCACACCACGGATTTGCCTTCCGATGATGGCCGAGTCCAGAGTAAGTATCCGTTTGTCCCGCTATGGGCAAACCCAGTGGCATAATACCCTGGTCCGGCGGTGTAGAGCTTGCCGTTCACAAAGTTCCCTCCGGCGTCCAGTGTCCAGAGAACGGCCTTGCCTTCGGCTGCCGGTCGCGCCCAGAGCAGATAACCATTACTGCCATTGTGTGCAAAATCTGTGGCGTAATACCCCGGTCCGGCAGTATAGAGCTTGCCGCTCACAAAATTTCCCTTGGTATTTAGGGTCCACAGAACCGCCCGGCCTTCCGCGGCCGGTCGCGCCCAGAGCAGATAACCATTCGTCCCTGTATAGGTAACTCCGGTAGCATAATATCCTGGTCCGGCGGTGTATAACTGCCCGCTCAAGAAGCTACCACTTGCATCTATCGTCCAGATGACCGCCCGACCTTCCGCGGCTGGTCGAGTCCAAAGAAGATAGCCATTCGTTCCGGGATATGCGACTTCATTGGCATACCAGCCTGATCCAACTGTATAGTTTTGCCCTCCCAGGAAATTACCCGCGTCATCCAAAGCCCACACGACAGCCGAGCCTTCTGCCGCTGGTCGTGCCCAGAGTAACCGGCCTTGCGGACCACCGCCATACAGTGTCAATGTATAGGGATTTTCATCAGAATCGTTATTCGCAATAGACACTATTGCCGTACGGATGCCTGTCGCACCAGGCGCAAAACGAAGGTCGAAGGTCACAGACTCACCCGGAGCAACCGGAGATGCAGGTTGCCGGGTCACCGTAAAATCAGCAGCATGGGTACCGCTAATCGCGACTCTCGGTGAGCCGCTTAAGATCAAATCCGCAGTTCCGGCAGTATTTTCGATTGTAAAGGTCTTGGTCAGGCCAGATCCAACATTTACCATACCAAAATTATACTTGCTTGCCTTCGGAAGAGGTGTAGAACCTTGTTTTAGATGAACTTCAATAATATTATCATGCAATTTTACAAGAATTATTGAGGTAAATGGCTGCAAAGTCACGATGCCGTTCGCAGCCTTCTGATTGAGATCCTGGTAATGGCCCACCCCCAAATCAAAGCTTTTTGGGCTTTTGGTATCATTATACAGGATAACGGAACGGGGAGAATCGCCAGCGTTGAGTGTAAACCAATTTTTCTTTGAATTCCCATCCATGCCACTATATGCCTGCCATTCCGTCAGCGTTCGTCTGCCATCCCAGTTTGTGAGAGCAATATTTTTGTCCACAGAGGGATGAAAGAAATAGTTATTATTTGAGGCAAGCAGATTACTCATTTTTTCAACAAAAAACGTCCACGCTTTCTCGTTCAAACCATATAACCTGTTGCTCGCAGATGTCACTCGACTTATACTCGCAGTTAAGCCAAGATCATCAACCTGGATAAGTCCGGCATATAATGATCCTTCTGAAGCCGCATTATAGACCGTATTATACTCGATTCGTCCGGTGGATTTTCGGAATAAAATCCCTGCGTTCGTCGCATTAATAATGGTGTTATTTGACAGCGTAACGTCTCTTGAATACCCATCAATATAAAGCCCGACTCCAAACTGTTGCCGGTACGTTGCGATTACCCCATCGACATTGCCGACACTATCAAGAATAATGTTATTCTTCAGCGTCACATTATATACCTTTGTCGAAGTTAAGTCCGTACTCACCTGATAAAACGTTCTGATGCCGCCACAATCTCCCTTTGCATAACAGGCTTGCTCAATCGCATTGTATTGGACAACATTGTTAGGGCCAAGAATATCAATACCTGTATAGGCGGATTTTTCGATTCGGTTATATTGAACGGTATTGCTGTGTCCGGAATCCTCAACAAGGTGTCTCCGGATTTCAATGCCTGTCCCGTCTTCATTACAACTTTCAGTACCGCTGATCTCGCACCCCATACCGGATTTGCCCAGGTTCTCGATCAATCCGATATTTTTAACGGAGTTATCCTGGATTGTTGACTCAGCCAAATAGCCCATAATGCCAAAATGGTTAGCACCTTCAATAACGTTATTGAGCAACGTCATATTACGTCCTCCGCGATAACCATTTCGCCCATTCGTCGCATCCCAGATTCCGGTACTTAAATTTATTCCTGTGGCGTTCACATCTCTAATCGTTGTGTTTTGAATCGTGATATGATGGTACACATCCCCTTTGAGAGATAAGGGGGTGCCGATGCCGTGATTAAACCAATTTTTGATCTCAAAATTTTCAATAATCACATACGCTATAGGCAAGAGGGAGACATGTCCCAACATAATACTGCCATGTGTTAGAGGAGAACTATCCTCAAGGATGACGGACCCCTCCATATTCGCTGGCGGACCGCTGACAGAATATACATAAACTTTCTTATTGGTGGCATCGTAATACCACTCTCCATCCTGATCAAGGGTACCTAAATGATTGTTAAGAAAGTAACCCCAACCGGCACATCCATCCCTACAGCTTATGGTCTCGTTCAGTGTTAATGTGGTACTACCAGTTCCTACGACTTCACGGTTGAGAATCCTCCAACGCTGACTTTTTATGTGAGCGATTGCCCCTGTCCAATCTTGTGGAGGGAGTGCGCTGTCCGTAATTTGAGTTGTTGTTGGCAAACTGTCAATTGTTGAATATCCTCCGTTGAAATTGGCATCGTCGCTAACGTCGAGATTCGGCCAGCGTCCCAATAATAACCGCTGGCCATCTCTAAAAAGTTGATTAATGCCTGAAGGAAATTTTCCGGAGTTTGTTTCTGCTGAAAGATCGGCGACATAGATGTTGCCGGAAGATAATGTCCAATCGGCAATAGCCTGCGTTCCCAAAAAGATCGGTTTATTGGTACAGCCTGCAGGGTAACTCCCAAAGGTAATCGGGGCGCTTGCCGTACCTGACCAGATGATTCTCAAGGTTTCAGCGCGCCAGACATCCCCGCATTTGAACAAAACCTTGTCGCCCGGGTTCAAAGTTAAGGCATTCACTTTTCCGATCGTCTTGAAGGGGAAAGTCTGCGATGTCCCCGAATTAGTATCATCCCCGGTAGTGGATACATAGTAGGTTGTCGCCGTTGCGGTATTAACCGCGATTCTAAATAGCGTTAACGTCACTACCACTAAAACCTTCAAAGATATTTTTAAATTGTCTGTATTCATGTATTGCTTTCTTCACTACCCCTGGAAAGATGAGTACCTTTCCTCATAACAAACGTTCCATTATTCTATCGTAAAAGAACTTATGCTTGCGCAATTTTTATACCAAACCGAAACCGCTCAATTTGAAAAATCCATTTTATATAATAATTTAAAATGTGAGATCCTCCTTGATTGTCAAGATAAAAATCAATAGATTTTTTAAAATCTGTTCTCATCGCCAATTTATGCTACATTTTTTCGCAGTAATACTTTTTCACAAATCCCAGAAAGATTTTCACCACGCAAAAATACGGAGTTACTCGCCTCTGGGCCCAAAAGCACTTAGCCGTATATTAACTGTTAATCCGAATACTCTACGGTCTTTCCTCCTGGAATTGATCACAACAACCCGATCGATCAGGGCATCTCAGACTATCGCCAGGAACAAAGAGTTGACGTCGCCGGTATGCTATCGTGTTATTCCCATTGTTGATAACATAGCAAACTTTGCAGACCGCCGGAGCATTCTCCGTTTTATGATCCATTCGGAGTTTTTGCATAGCAAAGCAATTCCAAAATGATTTGAATGAACTGTTGCTGAAATTTATAACGAACGGCGCACCTGGATTAAGACATGGCACACAATTTCCCTCGTAGTTGATTCGGGCTACATCATAAAGATATCGGCATGCTCCGACTATATAATTGTCGACGGGAGCCAATTCTTCAAAGGGCAGAGGCATCGATAGGGCAATTCCACAGTCCCTTGCTTTGGCATGGGCCTGGTGGAAAACTTCATTGTAAATGTTCGGACAGTTCACGACACTCATGGGCCAATCCTCTTCCCGAAAGACGATCCCAAAGGATACTCGGAGGAAGTCCGCGCCAATATCTGCTGCTAATTGGATCATGTTGGAAACTTCGTGAATGTTTATACTGAAAAGGGTCATGGAAATTGCCAGCTTAAATGCCGCGCTGTGCATTTCGTCCCTTATCCTGTTGATTTGCCGAAAACCAGCAAGAACTTGCACTAGTTTAGCCCCTGGACGCAATTGCGCGAATAGCAGCGGGTCGCTGCTGTCAATGGAAACTTCGAGGTAGCCCAGCACCTTTACTAGGCGTCTGCAAAGCGTATCACTCTGGAGCAGCGTCCCGTTCGTTGTGAGACTTAAGGCCACATCATATTCTTCCAGAGCGTTGATAATTCTGGACAAATAGGGCGACAGGAGAGGTTCGCCGACGAGCGATATATTGACATTCTCCGCAGTGGGAAACAGTTCGGCGATGGCTTTTTCCAGAGTCTGGTCGTCCATAGAGGGACATTGGTTCAAATCGCGCCCCAAATACTGACGGAAACAGCTAACGCATTTCAGATTACAGAGATTAGCACAGTCCAAAATAATATCGCGAGGATATGCACTCACTTTGGCTTTATTGGTGAACCTTTCGAGTAAGGCAAGCGATCTATTTGTGGCTCGCCAATGTTTGAGTAATCGCCGCCGAATGTTCCGATTGCGCCTCATACTCAGGAAGGCAAAGCGGCACAGATACCACCGCACCTGTAAAAGCCACATCGTCACACTCAGGTATTGCCAAATAAACAAGCGGTAACTACCATAATGTCTTTTGCTCCAGGGAAGATCCTCTGCCACTCGGATTGGAATAACCAGCGGACCCTCGGCGGTGAGTTCGATGAACCTGACATTGTGGACAGCCATACGAATAGTAAGTGTGTGTGCGCCAATCTCGCAAGGAGCAACGAATTTGAAGAATACCGTCATGCTTTTGTCTGGGAGAACCTCTTCCTCGATAGTCTCTCCATTTCCAATAAACACCCCGTCACAATAGAAGGCAACGTTCACTGGCATTTTGACATCATGATTTGTGTGCCAGCTTTGTTTTCCTGTATTCTTAAGGCGTATGCCCAATAACCAATGAGAAACTGCGAGCAAACAATAAGGGATATTATGATGTACCACAGAGACCTGCCAGTCCTCAGAATTTCGACATGTCGAATGCTTGCCCACAGCAAGCCAGGTGGAGAAAATTAGATGGAAGGCACGTTTTATGCTCTTGTTACAATAGGATACAAGCCGCATGAACGATGACAAACCATGTTGATAAGGATGCATAAGTGTTGATTTTACCCTTATGTTCTCATTCTGAGTAGCCGTTAGAAACCCACCTTGCTCAAACGGAACAACTATGGCAATCCTAAATCATTTGTAACATGTTACTTCGACTTCGCTCAGTGACCAGGCGGTTGTCGAGCGAAGTCGAGACACAAATCAAGTAGGATCGCTATATCACAGTCCAAAACAAATTGAGAAGCCGCCAACAGAATGATCCGCCTCTGGTGAAATTATGGACTACAAAACATCCGGAATCTCCAAATAGCGCAGGTATTCATCATTTTCCCAGGCTCGAAAGATTATAGGGAGAACGGAAGAAAAGGCTTCAACCGTCTGTTCGTAAGCAGAATGGTCATGGGCGAAACAAGGGAGCATGAACCCCTTGAACGTCAGGATTCCGTGTTTGAGGAGTTCTTGTTGCAACAGTGTTCTCAACAGAATCCTTTTCTCACCATCTGGCTCCTGAAAAGAGAGAGTCATCCGAAATGGCGGACCGATCATCTCTGCTGGCAAACCAATATCGAGGCAAATGGTATTGATGGCGTCTTTTAATTTCCCGCCCAGAGACCATATATGCCCTGGAATATCGTATTCTGCATAAATCTGCAAGGCTTCCTTTGCGGCGGCAAAGGAGTAAACTTCATCTTTGAATGTGGGTGTATAGTAGAGCCGGTGCAATGTCTGGTTGAAGATCTCTCGCTTCCCCACTAAAGCTGACAGAGGCATGCCCGCGCTCAGGGCTTTCCCCAAACAGAGCAAATCAGGAACAATCCCCAGCGCTCGCTGTACGCTGCCATGAAGATAGCGAAACCCTGAGAGAATTTCATCAAAAATGAGCACAGCCCCAGCATCATGGGTCAGACGGGCAACCTCCCGAAGATACTCAGGCTCCGCATCTCGGAGAGGGCCGTTCACCCCTTCGACAGGCGAGGAAGGTTCGAGCATAACAGCGGCAATATTCCCGGCATGTTGGTCGAGAATCGCCTTTAAAGTAGAGGTGTCCAGATAAGGAAATTGAAGAGTCATCGGCTCAGGCGGTTCTGGCACACTTGATTGTCGAAAGCCGCACTGTACTGCAAACCAATCCTGCCATCCATGATAGCCGCAGACTAAAACCTTTTGTTTTTGCGTATAGGCCCGCGCCATACGGACTGCTGCGGTGCAAACATCCGAACCATTTTTGCCAAACAGAACCATATCGAGTTCAGGAAACAGGGCGCAAAGCTTTTCTGAGACTTCCATCTCAAGCGTATGGATAAGCGTGATAACTCCCCCCGAAGAAGAAAGTTCGCGGGCAATTGCCGCCTGAATGCGTTCGTTGGCATATCCAAGCAACGAACATCCCCATCCCATCACATAGTCAATATACTCCCGCCCCTCCAGGTCCTGGATTCGGTATCCCTTCGCTGATTTTGCAAACAAAGGATATGTAAGGGTATCTCCGCTCAAACACACCCCCTGGCTTGGAGCAAAAAACCAGAAATTTCGACGCTCCGCAATTTCCCGCATCTGTTCTGAAGCGGTCTGCTCCCGCGCCTGAAGAGTCACAAGGAGTTTCAGAGGGGCGTACCCACAATTCTCGAACATTGTCACATTGTGAGTCACCATATCTAGCTTCAACTCGTGTTGCCCGGTGCATGCCGGGAGCTTTGCCGTGAGCGCAATAACTGTGCTTTCCCCTGGTTTCACCTCTTCCCGGAGAGAGCGTCCGGTTACAAGATGTTCCCCGTCTAAAAAGAGGGCCAGCCCAGTAAAATGATTATCAGCAGGATCGCGGTACCATGTTGCTGTTCCTGTATTTTGCACTTTCACGCGAAAACACCGAACCGAATTTCCCTCGAGAACAGTTGGAATATTATGTTCCAGGTAACAAACTGAATAAGGCTGAAGAGGAGGAGAAGTCTGAATATCCATAGCACGTGTCTCATGCAGAGATGAGGGAACGCCATATTGCGGAGTGCTCTCTCGGCATAAGAATCTCAGGTTACGCACAACAGCTTGTACATCAGGAAATCCGACAACCGCATAATCAACAGAAAGCTGTGGACAACCATGTCCGCTAAAAAGAAATTTATTCTTCTCAAAAAGATCCAGGGTGATGCAGTGTTTGCCGTGCCTGAGCGGCGCATCGAAAGTGAAAGCAAAATAGACCCGCTCGCCGGAAGGGACATCCATCCGAAGGCGAATGTTCTTGTACCATGCTCCGTCCAGATAGACGGCCAATCCCACAGTGCATTGCTCGTCCTTGCCGTCAGCATGCCAATAATGTTGTCCGGTGTTACAAACATACACACGCGCCGAAACTCGTGAACCGGCTCGGACAGAGCGTGGAAAATCCCATGAAATAAATTGCAAGGCATACGGTTTTTTTGTCACCATAGGAGGGTAAAAATTGATTCCGGGAACAGAGCCGACCTTTAGCAGTTCCAGCATTTGCTCATGAAAACATATAAGTTCCTTGCGAATATCGATTCCCTCAGGACAATAACACGTCATCTGCGTACAGCGACGGCATAGACTTTCCTCATCTGGGTGTAACTTGAAATACAAAACCGGATCAAAATTTTCATAATTGACTGAACGGCTCATATTAATATAAGCTGCGCGAAAGAGCCAGGAGATCGATAGCCCCTGACTGCATGTGTGGTCACACTTCCCACATCGGCTACACACCGATTGTTTGAGAATCGCTATATGTCTATGGACTTTTTCCCATTCATTTTGACTGAGCGAAAAGTTTCCATGCCCGGCCAGAGCGTTTTCGGCGGCTTCTTCAACTGAGGCTGTTCCAGGAAGAACGCAGGAGATGATGTTTTCCGATAATGTGGTTCTGAGAATATCGCTGGCTGTTATCGCTGAACAATCACAGGCAAGAGGAGCATATCGTGGGAAAGCCTTTGCCTGACATAAAAGCCCACCCCCTAAAGGTTCCATAATCATAAGCCCCAAATCCTTTTCCTCGATAAGGGGAAATATCTCTTGCTTTAGGAGAGGAATGTTCTCAAATTCCCATTTTCCTTTTACTCCCGGCGGGGGAACAACGTGGTCAAACAGAGTATCCGGGTTATAGGTCAGAAGGTGGAAACCGAGAAGATTGTATGAAAGCATCAGCACATCAAAGACATCTCGTTCGATGATCGTTTTAATGTGAGATGGCTGGCTGTGGGTATTACAGAAGATAGCGCCGATTCGCCCTTCTGCCTTTTTTTGCTGCAGAAACTCTACCAGCCCGCCTTTCCCCCATACATTTTCCCCAAATCGTTCCCGATCATACAATGAGGCAATTCCGAACAGATCAAGCCGATCGGTTTCAAAGGCCGCACAGGAACGTTCAAAGATTTGTTCGAAGTATTCCCGCGTGCCCCAGCCCTGGGCACATGTAAGAATCTTTGGATGAGGATGGCATTCCCGGCGTGCTGCCGTAATGAGCTTCTCAATACCTTCGTAGTCGGGAGAGGTGTGAACGATGTTCACGCCAAGCTGAAAGCCACGTTTGAGGGTGTCGATCGCCTGCCGTTCTGGCACCAGACGGAGTTGACAGGTTCCGAAACCGACGGCGGAGACATAGAGTTCGGAACGCCCCAGGCGACGATAATTCATCCTGCCCCTCTCTTCGACTTCACGTTGTGAAGGTTTATACATAATCATCGTTCGTTTAACAATGGATTTATTTTATATACCCTAATTCTTTAAGCTTTTTCACTGTTTCTTCATCTATGTCAGGAGAAGCTTGAGGTACTTTTCCCTGGTCTATGGTCTGCAATTGGATGTTCTTCTGCCAACCAATAGAGGTATTTACAGTTTGCTGATACTCCTTTAACGCAGTTCGTAATCTTTCCAGAACATCAGGTTCTGCCTCAGCAATATTATGTTGTTCGGCAGGATCTTTTTGAAGATCATACAGCTTTTCTACGTTACTTTTTGGAGAATAGAGGTATTTATATTGCTTCCATATAACCCCTTCATCAAATTCGGGACTGGATAAAGAAAAAAAGCTGTATTCTCTTTCAGGGGTTTTAAGTGCCTTGTCTTCAGAGTCAAAAAGTGATTCTCCATGAAAATAAGCAGGAACTGGTATATGATTCATTGCAAGTATTGTTGGAAGAATATCAATTGTCAGGACAGGAGAATCAATTTTCTGGGGATCAATATGCAAGCTTTTAGGATATTTTACCAGAAGAGGCACCTGTAATTCCTCATTATAAAGGCTCACCCCATGCCCCAGCCGGCCATGTTCCCAAAACTGTTCACCATGATCTGATGACACGATGACAAGAGTTTCATCATACAATCCCTGAGAATGTAATTCGGCGATGATCTTTCCGAAGAATTCGTCGGCTAAGGCCAGGCCGGCATCATACAAATCAACAATATAATCTTGTTGGCAGGCATCTCCGGGAGCATTTCTGTCAATAACAAAATTGTCTGCGCGATCGGAAAAGAGAACTTTAACACTGTCATCGAGGCAGGCTGCCTGGAAGTCAAGGAACTGTTCATCGTATGGAGCCACGGCCAGATAAGGGGTATGGGGCGGGATGACATGAATATGCAAAAAGAAGCGTTCCTGCTTGTTTTTTTGGAGCCAGCGTTGAATATCGTCAATATAAAATGGGTGCATTTTATGGTTCAAATTATCCTTATCTCTATTGTCAAAATCATTTGAAAGTCCATAAAAATTATCAAAAAAAGCATGGCTGGTGATGATTTGGGTAAAATAACCGTAGGGTTTTAAGAACGTCGGCAGGGTGGGATAGCTTCGACGCAATGGCAGCATACTTTCCAATTGCAGGTTGTCTGCTATTCGCCCGACTTGATGGGTTTTAGCATATAACGCCGTATAGTATGATGCAAAGGATGGCAGTGTCCAGGATACAGGGGTGTAACACTGGGTGTATTGGACGGTTTCTTGAGCGAAGGAATCAAGCTGTGGCGTCGTATTTCTTGTATAGCCATAAGAGGTGATATGATCTTTTCGTAACGCATCCAGTGTGATCAGAATGACATTATATTTAGGCGCCGAAACTTCCGAATAGATTCTCGGCTCACCCCATACTGCCAATATCTTCTGGGGTTCTACATTCGCTAACACATTAAATGACAGGCTAACGACTTTGCCTGCGAATTCGGACAGATCCACAGTATATTCTTGCCATGCTCGAAGTTTCGGTACGGCTATTTTTTCTGTAAAGACTTTTTGTTCATTGATATAAAAGGGCGAATTTAAGTCAGGTTGAAATTCTTTCACAACAATCGAGAACGTGACATCTGTTTTCTGGGATTTCACCGCCGGGTGAACGCCGAGAAAGAATTTCAGTGAAGAGTTCGGAGGGATATAACACTTTTCAAAGGCATAAGCGCTTTTAGGGGTCTGAATAATCCCGATTTTGGTGTCATCATCCAGCTTAATTCTGGAGATATTCACGACATGCTGGAGATCATGCGATGCATGGTCTGGAAAAGAATAGTTTGGCAGATCCGGATCAAAATCTAAAGAAAAAAACTTTACGCCTAATTCGCGGGTATCTTCACTGACGCCTAAATCTTTCGGAGCAACAGCATAGGCGTAGGTAAAAGTCATGAGGTTTGGCCCTAATCTTAATACATTTTGTGGGATAGTGAACGCATATTCTCTGATCCCATATTGTAGTTCGAGGGTTGTCACCTGCTGACCATTCACCGTAATGTCAATAGTTTGCGTACGATCTTTTAATAGTGGGGCGCAAGTAATTGCCGCGTGGATATCCTGATGGTCAGCCAGATAAAATTTTATCTGCGATTGTTTCCCGATCGACCAGATGAACCGCTTTTGCGATTCAGGATCCGTTACTGGCTCCCACCAGCCGCCTCCCAAATACTGTTTGCCAGCATGATCAAACACCATATAATCCAGAATTTGAAGAGCTTCTCCCCCGGGCTTTTGTGTGAAATCATGGCTAATTCGAGCACCTTTCTCTTCAGCGTTTTGATGGGCAGTCTCTCGACATCCTGAAAGTCCTCCCAAAAGCAGAAAGATCCCCCCCCAAAATAACCATAGCACTCTAATACTATGTATTGTGAATGTTCTTCTTTTCATCATTTTTTCCTCATTCTCTCCCCGTTCTTTTATTTTTCATGAGCCATTGTTATTTGCTTTGAACAGCTCTTACGAACATGAAGGTTTTACAAGTGACAGTATCTCATTCATTGCTTTTGAATCTCAGGATAGGATTTATAGGACCTTCCGATATTTCCAATGAACTTTCCGAAAATGATATCGCTGATACACCCAATAGTTCCAGGCATACCGAAGTTGTGAAAATGACTGAGCGGCCTCCTGAAAACCAGTGAGATGAACATGCGCTAGGTTCGCTGCTGAAAAATGACTTGCCCGCTGTCTGCCTTTTACAATAAGCTGTTGACGCAAATTTTCATTCTTCCATACTCGTTCGATTGCACTACCAATACTTTCTGGGAATAAGGGATCGAAATATTCAACAACATCCCCTCCGACTTCAGGAAGCGACGTGACATTCGAAGCCACCACCGGGCAACCCGCTATCATCGCTTCGACCACGGGAATTCCAAATCCCTCAAACAATGAAGGAAAGACCATCATTTTAGCCCTGGTGTACAAATAGGCTAATTCTTCAATTGAGACATACCCGACATAAAAAACCTGTCCGTCAAGCCCATATTCAGAGACTTTTTGAACCAGAGGGTAATTATTGGGTACATTATCGTAGCCAGTAAAAACTACATTGATCCTTAACCCTCTTTCCCTTTTCAACCATTGTAAAGCCCGGAGCAAACTATCGTGATTTTTATGATGCCAGTGGTTGGCCGGATAAAAGATAAAATCTCCGTCTGGCAGGGGAGCCTGCAGGGGATGAGCAATATGCATCGCTCGGTAGAAGCGTTCGTCAGCACACAGGTGAGCAACAATCACTTTCTTTGGTGAAAGGCGATGAGATTTTACAATGGTTTTCTTAGAGAACTCAGAGATTGTCAGCACACGGTCTGCCATTTTGGTTGAGCCACCATAATGATAGGCCCGGTTGAATAATGCGATCCCTGTAAAATTTTCAGGATAAAACACTTCCTGAATATCTACTAACGTTACAACGGTTGGAATAGGTAAAGGTCTGGGCCATAACGATCCAAATGGGCAAAAATACAAATCAATTTTATCTAAATGGCATTTGATCTCCATCTGGTCATGTAACAAGATCGCATGATCTTGCCAGCGTGTATTTTCCATTTGCTTCAATTCTTCGGCATTGTGCGGAAAATGAAAAAAGATATATTCGTGTTGATCATCTTTCTTGAGTAATTCATGAAAGAGGTTGAAGAAATATTGTTTAATCCCACCAACGCTTGGTTGAAGTAAAAAACAGTTTACTCCGATACGCATGATTTAGCCTTCTGTTCGGATAGTTTATTATTGAAACCTCTAAAACACCCAACGATCTCCTAAGTCCGTCTCATGATAGTTCAATCCATTTTATGCCTCACATTAAGCCATGTTCGATCGATCTGGATTGCAGCGATTTTTTTGCAATTCCGCTGATACGTTGAACCGGGTGAGGTCTCTGGTCTGGATCTGTGACGAGCCAATGTTGGACGCACTCTAAGCCTGCGGCTCTGAGCCAGGAATCAAAGCAGGCCACATTAGGGATGAACCAGTTAGAATGATCGTTCTTATACTTCCCGGAGTAAAATAAAGTTAATGGAATCTCAGCCGCGTTTAAACGAGCAAGGCTCTCCAACAGCTCCTGGGCAATCGGCTCCCCCTCAATCGTCTCGGCATAATGTAGGCAACATTCCCCTTCAAACAAAACAACTCCATCTTCAGCAAGCATTTTCTCGATTTCCTCAAAGGCCATCACCGGATCTTTCAAATGGTAAAAGACACCGAAGAAACAGATTATATCAAACGATCCTTTTCCACTTAAAAGCTGAGATAACTCATAAACACTCCCCTGAATATATGTGACCTTTGATTGCAAAATCTCTTTGGCCGTATTAAAACCGGTACGATTTGGATCTTGAATATCAAGCGCAACAACTTCAGCGCCTCTGGCTTCAAGTTCAAATGCTGCCGGTCCATCCCAGGTTCCGATATCAAGCGCACGCTTTCCTGAAAGATTTCGTGGGATTCCCAGCCAATCTAACAATGATTTCGCATTAAATTGACATATACCCGGCGTAATCACTCCCGGAAGCAGCTCATACGAATGGTACCAGGACACCTTTGAGATTTTTTCCTCAATCGAGGGAGGAGTCATAAATTTCATACTCGCCTCCTCAACTTCTAAAAGATATGCTCTCGATTTTTTTCTGACGCGATCAAAAGTTCTCCTTTTCTCAAGAATACTCAACGTCTGTTTCATAAGAAACAGGAATGTCTTAATATAATCTTTTGTTTCCTGAAGTTCCACTCTTTGTTCTGTCCTCTTTACCAATTGCCCTATAAACATAAGGAAAGGAACAACAAGTTTCTCGGTAAAAATAGAATAGCAGATTCTGGCAATACAACCGAGTGGATAATTTTCAACCAGGGTCAGCAAGCAATTCCTGCGATACAAATACATTTTCCGCTGAATATCTTTTCCCATTGCCTGGCTTTCAAAATGATAAGTCACGAGAGAAGGTTCATAAAGGACATCATAACCTACCAGATGAATTCGCATACTGAGATCTATATCTTCCACAGGGTAAAAATATTTCGGATCGAATTCTCCCACCATCTCAAATACATCGCGCCGCAAAATCGTGCCTGCCGAACATGATCCTAACACTATTCTTGAGATTTCATACTTCCCATCAGTATGCGCTTTCGAATAGTTATAATAAAAACCTCCCAATATACATCCCAGCCTATACACGCCGCAATCGAGAAGAATCTCTTTATCAGAACCTTTGACGATCATAGAAGCCAATTGACCAATATTCGGATGCTCTTCCATGACATGTAACGCTTTAGCAAGCCATTCAGCATCCTCTACAAAGACATCATCATCAAAAATCACGATATACGGGCTATGTCCTGTTCGAATCGCAATATTTCTATTGTAAGCAGGGCCATAATTCTCGGCTTGCTCGATCACCTGTACCCATGGAAACTGTTCTTTAACAATTGCGACGGTGTTATCAAGGGAGTGATCGTCTATAACAGTGCAAGTATAATGGGGGTATGTTTGATTTTTGATTGAGGTTAATAGCCCTGGCAGATACTTACCCCCATTGTATGTCGGGATAATAATATCTATTTTGGTATTTTCTTTGTATCCAGTCATTTCACTATTCATCAACACAATATCTCAAACATCATGGTATAGCTGCCAATCGATTGAGATAATTTGCCAATTCCTGATAGATTTTTTGAAATCTTTGTTGGATGTCAGCCTCCTCTTCAGGCATGGCTAATTTCCAAAAATACTGATGTAACAAAGGCAGAGTTTTCATCTTCATTCTGCCCTCTAGTTTTAAATCCCTGGCTTCAAGATGTTTAATCACATATTCGAAAAGATAGACCAGGTACGGTTTCAATCTGAAATATTCTGGCCGTCTTACATGACTGCGAAAAAGAATTGACCAGACTTCAAATAAGCGTTTAATTGATCCGGAACTGGTTTTCGCGTCTTTATGCAGCCTGGCAATAGCCACAAAATGCTTTGCCCGGTAGAAACGCATATTCATGGACTCCAAACGCAGAAAGAGATCATAATCCATTAACCAATTCAAATCAATGTTAACCCCCCCTGCTGCCTGCCAGACTTTCCGTAGGATACAGGTTCCGGGTTGCTGAATAAGCAAGCGCTTTTTGGCAAGATCCCCGGGTAGACAGGTTTCTGTGCCTATTGCCGGAGTAATCCCTTGAGGTAGAATAAAAATACCATCGCCATACACCACATCGGCGCCAACCTGTTCAGCTTCCCTGAGCATTTCCGCTACAGAAGGCAGGAGTATATCATCCGCACACAGCCAGGTGACCCATCGGCCTATTGCACGAGAAATGCCCTTATTAATAGCATCACTCTGACCTGCATCTTTTTCATTATAATGAAACCAGCGTTGTCTATTTCCACAAAACTCATCAAGAATCTCTGTTGTTCCATCTGTACTCAGCGCATTTTGAAAAATAACTTCACAATCCACTAATTGAGCGAGGGAAACTAATGATTCAAGTGTGTCCCTGATATATTTGGCTCCATTATATACAGGAACAACAATTGACAATATTGGTTCAGCGGTAATAGGATAAATTTGTGTCATAGTTCCATTTATACAAGGTGTAAACGACGAAACACTTTTACAAACAATTTCTGCTGCAATTCATTCAGTTGTTGCTGAATTCGGACGCGGTCGGTTTCACTCTCGGTCAACCGCGTCTGAAGTTCTTCAATCACCTTCAACCGTTCGGCGCGGTCGGTGTCACTTTCGGACAGAGATGTTTGTAATTGTTGAATGACCTTCAATCGTTCGGCGCGGTCGGTTTCGCTTTCGGACAGAGATGTTTGTAATTGTTGAATGACCTTCAACCGTTCGGCGCGATCGGTTTCGCTCTCGGACAGAGATGTTTGTAATTGTTGAATGACCTTCAATCGTTCGGCGCGATCGGTTTCGCTCTCGGTCAAGTGCGTCTGAAGTTCTTCGATAACTTTCAGGCGGTTAGCGCGGTCGGTATCGATCTCGGCTAACTGTTCATGAAGTTCCTGGATGACCTTCAGTCGTTCGGCGCGGTCGGTTTCGCTCTCGGTCAAGCGCATCTGAAGTTCTTCGATGACTTTCAGGCGGTTAGCGCGGTCGGTATCAATCTCCGCTAACTGCTCATGAAGTTCCTGGATGACCTTCAGTCGCTCGGCGCGGTCAGTTTCGCTATATTTCAGAAACTCTACTGTTTTGATACAGAAATTAAAAAGCTGCTCGTATGTACCTTTTTCTTCAACAACTTTATAATCTCCTTTCCCTTGTAAGATATCATCCACTATAGGCATGATATGTTGTAAAATCAATTCAGCAGGTAACGAATTGATACAATACGTCTCGTTAAACAGGCAATTCCAACTACAGTAGAAGCAAGGGAGGGGCGCGACAAACACTCGTCCTCTGGTCGTACACGGCGCAAAACGAGGCCAGTGACCTCCGCCAAAGATCGCAAACACCGGGATATTCAGGGCAGCGGCAAAGTGCATCAGGCCGGTATCGTTTCCTAAATAGCAGCATGCTTTCTGCGCTAATGCAGCTATCAGAGGAATTTCGCCATCTTTTCCTATCCAGCATACGGGGTTTGCCCCGTATTGTCGGGCGAATTCAAGCACATTGTCGAGAATCGGTTTTTCGCTTGTATGGCCAATGAGTAAGGCGCGCATGTCGTAAATTTTTTCAAGCTCTGCAAGGCCGGCCGCAAAATGTTCGGCCGGCCATTGTTTGATCCGCACAGTGGCGATACCCGCAGGACAGCAAAAGATAAAACGCCCCGCTGGCAATTGAAAATCTGCCAGGATCTCTTCTGCGCGTGTTTCAATGTCTGGAGGAATGACAAGCTGAGGCTGAGGCAAGGGCGACGTTTGTCCGCTGAGTCGTTCCCACAACACTTGATATTTGGCAGTCTCATGGCTTCTTTCTTCTACTAGAACGATTTCATCGTATGGGCATCGGCTGAATGCTTGTCCCAACGCCGTCAAGGTTTTTTGCAGTTCCGCAGTCATCTCATGGCCGTGACCTGCGGTGATCCGTCTGGCAGACGAACACCGCACAGCCAAAAGATCGTCAATCCAGGTGCGATTGTACGCCGTTGTGAGCAGCAGATCATAGGAATCATCTTGAAAGGTGTTCAGAAAAGAGAGCACATTTTCTTGATTCGGTTCATTCTTATAGGGATGAATCCTGATGGTTCTCCACTGGACTCGTTCAGGGAACAGGGATTGTAATTGATCGTAACCTTCTCGCACGAGCAGCGTTATTCTGGCATCCGGGACAAAATCGAGCAAGGCTTGCAGAAAGCCTTGCAGGAGCACAATATCACCAAAGGTATCGAAGCGCGGGATCAGGATATTACGGCATGATTGCAGATCAAATTGCTCAACGTTCACCTGTTTCTCAGTTTGGTTTTTCATGTCAGCATGTTGCTTTGTTAAGATTGCTGCCCCGACCACATAATTGTGATGCGGCGCAGATTGTAAGTGCCATTGGATGAATTCAGCACAATCTTCAATATTCCAGTGCGGTTGTTGTCCGTCGTTGTCAAAGGCCGGATGATTCCAAATCCATTCTTCAAATTCCTTCATGGTTAAGGCTTTCCCATTCCATTCCGGAAAGGTCATACCCATGTCCGGTTCACAAATATCAAAAGAAATCGCCAATGTTCCACCGGGGTTTAATACTCGCGCCACTTCGTTGACGGCGCGAACTTTATCAGATTGGTGTTCAATCACCGAAAAACTTGTGACCACATCAAAGGCGTCATCGGCAAAGGGCAAAATTTCATCAGTGACAATGCGCCAATCAACCGTCAAGCCGGTTTCCTGTTTGATCTTTTCCCATGTCGGAATCCATTGCGCATCAGTTTCAACCAGAGTCACCTGTGCGCCTAATGATGCGAAAAACCAGGGCATGGGGCTGAGTTCGCTGCCAAAATCAAGCACGCGCATATTGGGCCAATCAAGCGAAGATAAGCCATGAAACCAAAGCCAGGGATATTCCCAGACTTTGGACCAGTTGGTAAATGTACGTAGTGAAAACTGGGCTGCAAGGGCATTCAACTGCTGCATAAACCGTACAAATTTTTCTGATTTTACTTCTGCAACTGACACTAAGGCTAATAAGGGAACGGGCTGCTCTCTTCTACTTTTCATCGTGTTTTGCAGTGAAACATTCACCTGTTCTATGATAGGAGCCAATAAATTTTTATAACGGTTAATAGTTGTGTCTCTCAATCCCAATAAGCGGGAGCGTTCATCATCCCGTGTATCGAGAAACTTACGAACGTGCTGTATAACTTCAATTACATCGAGCTCGCGCACATGATAACGGGGGATACCGATATAATCGCCAATCATAGCCCGGGTATCATTTCCTAAAATAATAGCCGGAACGCCAAATCCTGCTGCGCACACAGCGCCATGTACTCGATTCGCCACAACGATATGACATGCGGCATATACATCAAAATAGTCGCGCCAATCTCCAGATAGAAAGATTCGTTCTCCTGGAAGCGCAAATTTTAGCATAAATTCGGCTTCCGGCTGATCGTGCGCAATAAACAGTAATTTTCCTATTTTTCTTAATTCAGTGCTAAGAGCGAAGCACTGTTTTTGCCACAGAACAGAATCAAAATTTCCACACAGATCATAATGCCCTCCTAATGCCATCAAGTTCACGCCGATAACCTCATTGGTCGACACACTTATATGACACCGGCAGGCTGCCAGAAATGCCGGGCAGGGCAGCGTTTCATGCGGAAGTTGCAACACCTTGAGTAAATGATCAGCCACAGGATCGCGCACGGTTGTCAGAGCCGCCCTGTCTGAGGCGGCTTTCGCAAATTGAACGCAGTCCGCATCATGCAGAAAGGCGTCACCCATATCGCCCCAGGGTTGACAACTCCCAGCGCCAAGATTGATAAAAACCGGACGGCCCTCCTTGTTTTTCAGGATACGTTCTTTCCACATCCATTGATGCCATGCGCTATTCAATGACGTTGATTGTCCATTCAATAAATGCCAATAGACCGGAGCGCCGCTTTGAATGAACAGATCGGAGTCCCAATATTTATCCTTAACAATAAATGTCTCGTTTTCATCAGGAGTGTGCAGGGAAGCTTCCGAAAGTTTGTGGACATATAATGGCGTATATGTCATGTTCAATCTATCCAGAACTGCCCGGATCCCTTCTCGGATGAATTCATCACCGACGTTCACTCTACGTGATGTTAAAAAACCAATTTTACATACCATCATCAATTTTTCGATACTCTATTTTCATAGGTAATTGCGCAATTCCATAAAAGGGAAAGATTTGGGTGGCATCAGCCGTGACGACCAGCGGACCTAATTGTTCATGTCTATCTTGAACATAACCTATATTGGGATTGTGGTCGGTAGACGGTTCTGATGTCCCCAAACTGAAGGTGTATTCGCCTGGCTGCACATTCAACGCCAGTTTCAATATGACGATCATTTGTTCTCCATCCGCAAGGTCTGGTAAATGTATTCCTAATTGACGCGTTCCGGCTGCAAACACAAGATTTCCTAAGCGATCAAAGAGATGAATACCCGCGCTCGGTTCAACAATGGCTTCATTTGCCTGGAGCAAGAGGGAAAAGATCAAATGCTGCAACATTTCTACTTGCATGGTATCGCGTCCCAGGTTATCAGTTACGCGCGCGGCAAGTAGCTCGATCCCACGGGTGCCATGTCTGTGGGTTGAATGTTGTAAGATATTATGTTCAAGAATACGCTCAACATCGTAAAAATCATTTGACACGAAAACATCTATAGGCTTAATAGAAGGACGGTCTTCTGGATATGTTTGGGTCTTTACACCAGGCTTTTCACCGATTGTTCCAAAATAACGGCTGACGGCTTCTTGCGCGTCTCCTAAGAAGACCACCTGTCCCTTTTGTAACAGGCATGCTCGTTGACACAAATTTTGGACTGCGATCGTATCATGCGAAACAAAGAGGCACGTCGTGCCTTTTGCGATAATTTCGCGGATTCGGGCAAAACACTTTTGTTGGAAGAAGACATCTCCCACGCTCAACGCCTCATCCACGATCAACACATCCGGGTCCACGCACACCTGCACCGCAAAGGCCAAACGTACATACATGCCGCTGGAATAGGTTTTGACGGGCTGGTCAATAAACTCGCCGATGTCGGCAAAATCCACAATCTTATCAAAGCGGGCGTCCATTTCGGCTTTGCTGAAGCCTAAAATCGCGCCGTTCAGATACACATTCTGCCGCCCCGTATATTCAGGATTAAATCCGGCACCAAGCTCAAGCAGGGCGGAAATCCGGCCTTTGACCTCGACGGTCCCGGCGGTTGGTTTCAAAATCCCACACACGATTTGGAGCAGGGTAGATTTGCCGCAGCCGTTCCGGCCAATAACCCCCACGGCTTCTCCTTTGTGCACATCAAAGGAAACATCCTGCAAGGCATAAAAGGCATGGTGATACTTCTTGCGGAAGGGATGCAGAGCTTCTTTCACCCGATCAGCATGGCTATTGTACAACTGATATGTTTTAGTGATATTTTTGACGCTGATGACAACTTCGTCACTCATACAATACTAGCTGCTCTTACAACACGTCAGCGAAATGGGGTTTTAATTTCTTAAAAATCAATGCTCCGGCAAACATTGTGAAAGCGGCCACAATCCAAAAATACAGAGTTTGATAAGGATGTTTCCAGAAGGGCAAAAAATAGATAAACGATTCCCGGTAGCCCTGCACAATGTAAAACATTGGATTCAGCTTAAAAAATATCCGTATCTGCGGCGGCATCATCTGAAGATCCCAGAAGATTGGGGTGATCCAGAACCCAATCTGGAGGATCACGTTCACAATCTGGCCGACATCGCGAATAAACACGTTTAAGGCAGACACCGCCCAGCTCAAACCCAGAGCCAACACACACAAACAGGCCAGATAATACAAAAATTGGAGATAATAGCCGCTCACCGGCATCTTCTGCAACAGAATTAAGCCTATTAACACGACTAAAAATATCGCATGGGTAATCAAGCTTGACAAAATTTTGATAACCGGCAGGATGTTAGGATAAAATAAGGTTTTTTTAATCAAGTGCGCATGAACAAGGATAATCCCGCTCGAACCATTGACGATATCGGCAAATATATACCAACTCGTCATTCCGGCGGTCAACCAGACTACAAAGGGCACATCATTTTTCGGCTGTACCTTGAACCCGACACTAAAGATGACCCAGTACAGCGTAATCATGACCACTGGCTGCACAAAGGCCCAGATAAACCCCAGCACTGAGCCGATATACTGAGTCTCCACTTCGCGTTTTGCCATGGAGCAAATCAGGTAACGCTGCACGAAGATCAAGCGCAAATACAAATAAAAGTTCTCTATATACGCATAGATGCGTGATAAAATGACCATGCGTTATCCTCTGTGTGTGGCTTCGAACCAGGCGTAGGTCTTGCGAATGCCATCAACTAAAGGCGTTTTGGCCTGCCAGCCTAGTTGCTGAATTTTGCTGACATCCAGCAGCTTGCGCGGCGTGCCATCTGGTTTGGTCGCATCAAAAACTAATTTACCTTGAAAGCCGACAATATCTCGAATCAGTTCCGCCACTTCTCGGATCGAGATTTCCTTGCCCACCCCGACATTGATGATTTCCGGATCATTATAGTGTTCCATCAAAAAGAGCAAGGCATCGGCTAAATCATCGACAAACAAGAACTCACGCAATGGTCGTCCGGTGCCCCATAGCACCACTTCCGGCGCATTGCCCTGTTTAGCGTCATGAAATTTGCGGATCAACGCCGGCAGCACATGCGAAGATTGCAAGTCGAAATTATCATTGATCCCATACAGGTTTGTCGGCATCGCGGAAATAAAGTTTACACCATATTGTCTGTGATAGGCCTGACACATTTTAATGCCAGCAATTTTGGCGATGGCGTAAGCGTCGTTAGTCGGTTCGAGTTTGCCATCCAGCAAATAGTCTTCCTTGATCGGCTGGCGGGCGAATTTGGGATAAATACAGGAACTGCCTGTGAACAACAGTTTCTTGACTTTGCACTTATACGACGCATGGATCACGTTTGCCGCAATCATGACGTTATCATAAATAAATTCGGCCGGATAGGTCGAGTTCGCCATGATGCCCCCAACTTTGCCGGCTACTACAAACACATAGTCAGGCTGTTCCTGCTCAAAAAACCGATCAACATCCGCCTGAATCCGTAGATCTAATTCCTGCGAGGTTCGCATCACAAGATTATGAAACCCTTGCTGCTGCAATGCGCGCAGCACGGCTGATCCAACCAGCCCGCGATGGCCTGTGATATAAATTTTTGCCTGTTTTTCCATAAAGGCATCTCCTCTATATTTTAGGGAACTACGGGAATTTTATAGCAACCCTAAATGATTTTTGTCTCGACGCCCCGCTCGACAACCGCCCGGTCACTGAGCGGAGTCGAAGTGAGCGATTACAACTGATTTAGGATCGCTATTATGTAAGGAGGATTTAATTTCATGTGACACCCGATTTTCATCCTCCCTAAATGAAATCATGTCGTGTTAATATACAAAGATTCCCCTCACATCCCTTATCCTATAAGGAATTCTTATCGGTCGTTCTTCAGAAAAAAACACTTTTTTTATTGATATTTTTTGTCAACCTTTTTTATAATGCCCTCATAAAACATTTCTAGTTCTTGCACAATACGCACTTTATCAAAATGCCTGACCGCGAACGCCCTGGCGCCTCTTGATAAGGTTTGCGCTAACTCCTTATTCTCTCTGATCATTTTGATCGCGCGTACAATTTCAGCGGCATCGCCTGTTTTCAGCAAAAAGGCCTCCTTCTGATCTTTCAACACCCACCCGATGTTTGCCTGAGGAGCCACCACGGGTTTTCCTGTGGCTAAGAATTCAGGAATCTTGGAGGGCAGCCGGTACTCATTAAATCGGTCAGATTTGCCTGGTTGAATGAGGATGTCGGCGATGGCGAGTAAGGGAGGGATTTTTTCTCCCGGCAGAAAGCCCAATTCAACAACATATTGCTGCAGCCGGGATTGATCTTCTCCTAAAAAGTCGCAATAATTCGTGCCTGTTCGGACAAGCCGTACCGGGATTCCTTCCTGATTTGCTGACGCGACTGCCATATACAAACTTTTTACTTCATCGGCATTGGCCAGATGAACATTTCCGGTATAAGTCAGCACCAATTCATCCTCCGCTATCCCCAACTCTTGCCGTAATGCAGCATATTGAGGTCGCGCTCCGAATTTCTCAACCTCAACAATCGGCCACAGGAGAAGCGCAGGCGTATGCTGCGGCACGAATTCGCGCAGCGACTCGATAATGAGCGTTATTCCGTCGGCTTCATGCAAAAATGTTTTATACCGTAAAGGATGAATAAGACTTTTAGGAATATGTCTTCGTCTGTACCACCCCCACACAGAGCGAAATTTGGCAATTGACATATTGAGATATCTTTCGAGAAGCACTTCTTCATGATCTTCTAAATGAATAATGAGTCTGCTGGAAGGGTACTTTTTTTTCAATTGCGTCCACTGCTGCCTGACCACCTCGCGGGGCGTCCAGACATGAATAATATCTGGCTCGCGTCCGTGTAAAAATTGAACGTGGGAGGTCAGCATCTCAGCGTATATCACCGGCGTATAGAACATCTGGCCGGAAAGATATTGTTGCGCAGTTTCCTTGTGCTCAGGCACCGCGACCATACAATCATATCCGCGTTCACACAAAGCGTTCGCGAAATGATGAATATGGATCGCGCTGTTAGCGATAAAGGTATTGTAAAGCACAAAAAGAATATTCAACATGGATTCAGACAATCAGCGCAAGGGGCACAGTGCCTCTTTCAGCAGCGCCTGGGGCGAATCGTAGAGATGGTAGATTTTAGTCAAATGGTCAATGGTGATAATAGTCATAGTTATGCAGCATCGCTTGCGGTCGGAGGTTGAGGCAGCGGTTCTTCTTCTACGCTTTTTAGCCGGGCGCAAACGGTTGTATAGATGTCCTGGGCAAACTGATAAAATTCGCGGGCGTCTTGCAATGTCGGCTTGCCGTTGGGCAAGAGGCCGAATTCGCCGGGATAACGGGAATCTATATACAACAGGTTGAGCCGCCGCAATATCGCCTCGTTCATGTGGAGTTGAATGGCGGCATCTGACGGGAGTAATTTCTCTAAACGAAGCAGATCATGAGTTTTAGGAAATCCGACGCCGTATTCTTCCAGGAGAGCTTTCAAACATTTTTCAACTGCCTGTTGCGCATGAAACGCGGTCACATTGGTCAAATGTTCCTGACGAAAAAGCTGTTCGATCACTTCCACGTCATCGTGAGCGGCCTTCAGCCACTCGTTGGTTAGTGTTTTCATAATAACGGGATTCCTTTTCGTAAAATTTCGCGCGCAAACGCGCTCTGCAACGCCACAAATCGGGCATGCATCGGTTTGGTGTGGACGATGACATCAACCGGAAAACGATCCCGCAATCCATCCAAACACCGATCAACCTTCAGTTTGATTTCCATATTCTGCGCAAAATTCTGGGGGATAAAATCGTCAGCGGTCACGACTAAGACGTCAACATCACTGTCCTTATTCGGTTCGCCGTAGGCGTAGCTGCCGAAGAGAATCACTTTCTCCGGCTGCAATGGTTTGAGCCGCTCGAGAATTTCCTGTTTGAGGGATTCCTCTAATTTCATGGCGCGTGTCCTCTTGATGATTTTTCATGCCGCCTTGTCTGCATGTTTTCTCTGCTGACAGCTTTTGAGAGCCACGTGAGATTTGTCAAGCAGTTTTGCGCGTAAAAATCGCATGACAACAGCGGAAGGGAGGAATCTACGGATTAGTGGACAGCCCCGCTGCTATCCGGTGTTTCCTTTCATCCGTTGGTGTCTTCCGCTGAACCTGTGAGTCGGGTGCAGACGGTAGTGTAAATCTCTTGCGCGAACTGATAAAATTCGCGGGCGTCTGCCAATGTCGGCTTGCCATAAGGCAAAAGACCGAATTCGCCGGGGTAGCGGGAGTCAATATCGAGTTCGTTAATTTTCAATAAGGTCTCTTCATCTATGTCAAGAGTTTCGCTAGAAGGCAGTAATTGAAGTAATTTGCTGAGATCATGGGTTTTCGGAAAATTAGGTAGTGGTATCCTGTACATGATGCACGTTCCCTGAGCGAAGTCGAAGGGAACGCCTGCGT
>DF820465.1:33008-117109 GCA_000739535.1 Candidatus Vecturithrix granuli
CCAGGGCTGACGCCCTGGGCTACCAGATTCCGCCCCGTTGGGGCTTACAAGCTTATCCCGAACTCACATTAGATACCTCGCATTTTTCAGATCCTTCGCGGCTTTGAGCAGCCATTGTTTCAGAATCTCGTGGAACTCAGCGTTCATCGAGAATCACCCCATGCTTCTCGATTTCATAATCAAGCGTATTCACCACCTGTTTGAAACGTCTGAACTCCTGGCGTGAGTTTGTGACGCTCAACTAATTTGGCGACTTCCCAACACGAAATCACGCTCAGGCCAAGACCATATAAATCCACCAAATCCAGATATGCGTATCCAATATGATCATTGCAACGCCTCCCAATCCTCTTCTGCCACCGGTTCGGTCGGGTCGAGATATGTCAAAGGTTTTCCCCAAAAGGGGTAACGACTGTTCTCGCTCTGAGGGTTCGATCTCTGGATGAGAATCACTTCGATGTGCTCTCCGGCCATGAACGGGAGGTTGTCAAGTGTTAACACTCGATTTTTCCGCATTGTCAGTTCATAAACATAAGCTTGCATGGCAACTTTTTTGAAAATGTAGCGCGAAACTCCAGTTTCGCGGAAGTAGCAGCGGTGCGCGAAACTGGAGTTTCGCGGTACATCTGATGTTCATTGTGCCGGGTGAGCGTCAGCTCATGACCTCTTTTTTGAAAATACTTGTACCGACGGACAGCCGCGTTCATCAAACTCCTTTACGGGCAGGACTGTCCGCCGGTACGATCTCTCGCCAAGTTCATGGCGTTGGGTGCATGATGGGCAGCTTTCAGCCGTTCTTATTTTGATTTTTTATAGACAGCGGCGTAAAATTTGTCAAGCAGTTTTTTCGGGCTCTGGTTTCCGGCATATTCGCATTATTCGTGTCATTTGATGACGCCTAAATCACATCCGCAAAATGGGGGCGCAGGCGTTTATAAATCAGGATACCGGCCAGGAGTGTCAGGGCTGTGACACCCCAAAAATAGAGCGTGAGTTTCGGGTTTCACCAGAAGGGGGGTTGATAGATAAAACTGTTGCGATAGCCCTGTACAATATAAAACATGGGATTGAGTTCTAAGATAACTTCATAATTTTTCGGCAGGATGTGATAGTCCCAAAAAGTTTCCTGATGATCAATCGCCAGTCTCTTATTCTCAATATTTCGGACAGTTTTAATTCTCCCCCTCAATCCCCTGCAAGCGGCAGGGCTGTTAAGTTCTACAGATTATTGTCATCTCGACTTCGCTCGATGACCGGAACACCGCACGTCGAGCGAAGTCGAGACGGACATGCTTTACAAGAACTTAACAGCCCTGCCTCCGAAGGGGAGGGGGAGAAACTCCCCTCCCCTTCGGGGAGGGGCCGGGGGTGGGGTCGAACGAGAGCAATTACCGAATTAATTTTTTAATGTTTATCAGCGTCCTTCAGCTTTGAGACTGGCGATTGATCGCCAGAAACTTTTACCCAGGAATCACCCTGGCGCAAACTGTCAAGCAGATTTTATCGAAAAATCCTCGCGGTCGAGGGTTAAATTAGGATTATAATAGGGATCACCTCGATCCAGAATATGCTGCCATTGCTCCTGGAACAGGCGGGTATCCTGTTTGAAACGATGATATTTTTCAAGATGATCATCATAGCCGCGGGACATTGATTCATCATGGTAGAGTTCTGCATACGGGGTATAGATCACGAGATAGTTCTTTTGACGAATTTTCAGACAGAGATCAATGTCATTAAAGGCGAACGGATAACGCTCATCAAAGCCGCCAATTTCCTGGAAAATCTCTCTCCTCAGCATTAAACAGGCGCCGGTCACGGCGCTGACGTTGTGAACAATGTTCAACCGTCCCATATAGCCCGGAGCGTTCGCAGGAAAGCCCTGATGCCCGTGGGCGGCGCTGCCGTGTATGCCGAGAATGACGCCGGCGTGTTGAATTGTGCCGTCAGGATAATAGAGTTTCGCGCCAACGGCCCCGATTTCCGGCCTGATGGCGTGTTCTAACATACGTTCCAGCCAGTCTGGCGTAATAACCTGGGTATCGTTATTCAAAAAGAGCAGTACTTCGCCGGCCGCCTGCTGCGCTGCAAAATTATTCACAGCCGCATAATTGAACGGATGCTGCCATTCGAGAAGATGCACATTGGCTTCGCTTGTGAACTGATCATAGATAGCAAAGGTTTCAGGTTTTTTACTCCCATTTTCCACAAGCAGAATTTCAAAATTGCGATAACTTGATTTCTTCAAGATAGAATGTAGGCAGCGTTTCAAGTCGCTGGCATGATCCTGGTTTGGGATAATAATAGAAACCAGGGGCGATATTTTCAAAGTATAGGTGATTTTATAGAATCCCAATATCCCGGCATTTTCGACAATCCCGGACATCCCTATCCGAAGGAGATGGTCCTGCAAGGCTTTTTGAGCGGCATTGTATGTATATGTTTTGGAGAGTGCATCGCGCGCCAGAGAGTTCTCGTGCATGCGCCAGTGATACAAAACTTTGGGAATATGTCCTATTTCCCGTGCCTGTTCCGTTGCCCGCAAGATCAAATCATAATCCTGGCTGCCGTCAAAGCCTGGGCGGAATCCGCCAACCCGTTCAAGCAGCGCACGCTTGAACACGGAAAAATGGGTCGGATAATTGGTACTGCGTAAGGTGTCGGGACTCCAATCCGGTTTAAACTGCGGCGCATGGCGCATGGCGCCGTCTTCTGAAAGGCGATCTTCGTCGGAATAGAGATATTCAGTGTCCGGCCGCTGATTGAGATATTTCACGATCTCAATCAGCGCAAAGGGCGCCAGGACATCATCGTGGTCGAGCAGGCCGATCCACTCACCTGAAGCCAAAGTGATGGCGGCATTGGAATTGCCAGCGATCCCCAGGTTTTCAGGCAGAAAGATGACCTTGATGCGTGCATCCTGCCGGGCGTATCGGGCGAGCAGCTCTTTGATATACGGTGCATGGCTGGCCCCATCGGCCAGGCAGAGCTCCCAATTGGAATAAGTCTGAGCCAACACAGATTGGATCATCTCAATTAAAAATGTCTCCGGCGTGTTGTAGGTCGGGGTAATCAGGCTGATCCTCGGTTGATAGGCAAAGCGGGTCTGCCGCTGGAGTTCCAATGCCGCTGCATCCGGTTCGTTGCGGAGGATCCATTCGTAATACTCGTCGCGTAACTGGCAGTGCAGTTGATAACAGCGCCCTCGTTCCCCAGTCACCTCAAAACGCAACAGCGATACACCAGGCGTAAAAGTGATGTATTCCGGAATGTCACTGTAAAAATGAAAGCCCGATCGCCCACTATTCGCAATGAATGGGTAAGTCCTGGCAACATCGGCTCTGGCGTGACCATACACCGCATTGCCGAGCAAATGTTCGTCTAAATACACAGCGATCTGCTGTACCCCTGTGCTTCCTTTGCGCGATAAGGCCCAGCCTGTCGCGCCAATGCGCCGACCGAACAGACCGATATGATCAATCGTCAAAACAATCCCCTGCCGCTGTTTGGCGTAAAATTTTGCACGCTGATACACGGTCGCCAGAAGAGCTGCCCACCATCCGCTGCGCGGATTTTTTGGGCACAATCTGCTCATTTTCCAATACAGGGTACGAGTAATTCCTTTGAGCATCGTTCAGTAGTTAATTGAGAGTTTCACACGAAAGCGTTCATCCTCAATTCCCCAGAATATGCTGCCGCCCTTGAAATTCAATAAAGCCACAATTTCTTCTGCAATTGAAACAGGGATCGTGGCTGCCGGGATGCCGCATCCCCGAATATCCCGCCCTTTCAGGGCTGTGAGCGCGGTGCGCCATGAGGCCATCGGGCGTCACCCGATGCTGACAGATATTGCCCGTTCAGGGCAACATGCCATGTTTTCGAATCTAACAAAGTCGTACTAAGTAACTACAAGAATGAAGAATAAACAAGAATTTTCGGACTTTTGCTGAATATCAGCGACTTTTGTTTGGCGGAAAGCTTAGTTAGTCGGCAAAAGTCCGAATATTCTTTCTTATATGCGATTCTTGTAGTTACTCAGGCGTTACAGAAACATTTTTCTCCATACTCGTTCTGCCGTGGCTTTCAGGCCCTCATTGGCAAGGTGAAACTGAAGTTTTTTAGCCACATATTCTATGCGCTGTGTGAAGGATTGATTTCCGGTATCGAGCAGCGGCCTTCCCTTTTCACGTTTATAGGGATTACGGCAAAAGGCGTCGAGCGGTGCGATGGTGTGATCCCAGGTCAGGCGTTCACGTACAAGCCGCTGCGCATTGCGTCCGCGCTGCGCGACTTCTTCAGGATTATCCAGCATCTCTTCAATAGTGCGGTGTATTCCTCTTCTATCCTGCGGATCGAGAGTCCACCCGGCGTGATAATCTTTGATATAGGCCGCCAATTCAGCGTAATTGTTATAGATGACCGGCAGCCCGCACCACAGGTATTCTACGGTTCGGGTCGTAAACGCCAGTTCGCGTTCAGCATTGCGCTGCATAATGTCTATGGCGACATGCGCGCGGCAATATTCCTGAATCAATTGATCTCTGGGGATCATGGGCTGGATCTGCACGCGAGAGCTTTGCTGCAATTGCGCACGTAATTCCTCAAATTTTCCGGTCGGCACAGCGACGCCCGGATGTTTGCCGCCGAAAAATTTTAATACGCCGCGTCCCTGTCGTTCCAGGCATTCTACCAGCGTGAGCAATCCGAGCGCCGGGTCTTGCCAGGGTAAAAAGATACCGCCATAGACAAAGGACATTTCGCCTTGACTCTGATGTTCAGGCAATTCCGGGGATAAGGAGACCGGGATAGCCTGAATAAGATCCTGGCGCAAATCGCAGCCGGCCAGCATCAGCCAGGGGAAAAAATAGTAACGCTGTTTTTCTCCGGCGCACGTGAAAAAATCGGCTTTGTGCAATGCAAGGATTTTAGCATACCGCAGCTTTTCCAGGGACGGATTGGCCTGAAACTGCGTCTCAAGCAATAAGGGACCGTGAAAATCAATAACCACAGGCATTTTCGGCAATTGTTCCAGATAATTCGCCAGCCACCAATGCTGTAACACGAGTACATCAGGCTTATGCTGCGCAACAAAACGCGGGAGTTCCTGATGAGTGTAAAGCAATGGTTCTATGGCATCAGGAACACTTTTGCTCGCCTCAATCGCGCTCCGCGGCATCGCCAACAGCACCTCGTGTCCCTGCGACTCCAGCCCTTTGCCCAGGCCCCAGGCCCGCAATCCGGCGCCTGTTGTGGGAAAACCCGGATAAGGCAGAATGTCGCCTGAAATCACTAAAATACGCGCCATGATGGATAATTACGCTTCACTCATGCAAAGGTGATGATACGTTCGTCGTTCTCGCTTTAGCGAGGGTTCTGCTTAAAGTCAGGATTACGAATCCGTCATTCAGCTATTGACAAAATATTACCTCAGGTTATTGCGGAATATCAGGCAGGATAATGTCAAGAAAATTTATATGCTTCTTAGGAAAGTTGTAATTTCCTCTTGACGAATGTTGGCAGTAAGAGAACATAGCAAAGAAATAGCAGAGTAACTATTAACCAATAAAGAAAAACAGGTGAACTTATGGGATTTTTATCAAGACACTTTTTTTTAATGAATAAAGCTGCTCGCACGTTGTATCATGATTACGCCAAAGAGATGCCGATTTATGATTATCATTGCCATCTCTCGCCGCAAGATATTGCCGAAAACCGTCAATTCAGAAACCTGACTCATATCTGGCTGGCAGGGGATCATTATAAATGGCGAGCAATGCGCACGAATGGTATTGCGGAACGCTTGATCACCGGCGACGCCGACGATTGGAAAAAATTCCAGGCCTGGGCCGCAACCGTGCCTTACACCATTCGGAATCCCTTGTATCATTGGACCCATTTAGAATTAAAACGCTTTTTTGGGGTTAAGGGCAAACTCCTTTCGCCAGAGACAGCGAGAGAGATTTATGATCACTGCACCGAGCTGTTGCAAACCGAAGAATTCCGGGCACGGCGGCTCATGGAATGCATGAAGGTCAAGATTGTCTGTACCACCGACGATCCGCTGGATTCGCTGCAATACCATCAGCAAATTCAGCAAGATCCCGACTTTCAGATCAAAGTGGTACCAGCCTTTCGTCCTGATAAAGCCATGGCTGTTGAATCGCCCGAGAACTTCCGCGCCTATCTCGATAAGTTGGCGGAAGCCGCCGATGTAGATATTACGAATTTCTCAACTTTTATGCAGGCCCTGCGTAAACGGCTGGAATTCTTTCATGCGGTTGGCTGCCGTATTTCTGATCATGCGGTGATCGTGCCTGCGGCCGCGGATTATACGGAGGCCAAAATCTCGAACATCTTTAACAAAGTCAGCGGCGGCAGTACGCTGACCGCGTTAGACGTTGAAAAATTCCGCTCCGCCGTGATGTACGAATTAGGGCAGATGTATCATGAAAAAGCCTGGACCATGCAAATCCATATTGGCGCGCTGCGCAACAACAGCGCCCGCATGTTCACGCAATTAGGACCAGACACCGGCTTCGATTCCATGGCCGATGAACCGATTGCCGCCCCGTTATCGCGCTTTCTGAATCGCCTGGATTCCATTAATAAACTCCCTAAAACCATTCTGTATGTCTTAAATCCGCGCGACAATGAGGTGATTGCCACTATGCTCGGCAATTTTCAGGATGGTTCGATTCCAGGGAAAATGCAATTTGGCTCCGGCTGGTGGTTTAATGACCAGAAGGATGGCATGATTCGGCAGATGGAAGCGCTTTCGAACTTAGGTTTACTGAGCCGTTTTGTCGGCATGTTGACCGATTCGCGCAGTTTTCTTTCGTATCCGCGCCATGAATATTTCCGGCGTATTCTCTGCAACTTGATCGGCACTGACGTGGAAAACGGCGAACTGCCCGATGACATGGAGCATCTTGGCAAAATCGTCCGGGATATTTGCTATAACAACGCCGTCAATTACTTCGGAATTGACCTGTAGAGTCAGTTGCAGCTTGAGGATACTGAACAGATTGCCGGATACGTGGAGGGCTTGCGGCAGGAATACCCAGAGGCGCGGGTATCGCAATATGCCATTTACTGCATTGGTAATCAGGGTTTTCGAGTGTTTCAACTCGATGAGTAATGCTATTATAAAAGGAGAAGCACATCATGGAATATGAAGAGATTTTGAAGAGTCTGGCTCCCTGCGGTCTGAATTGTCAAAGATGCCTGTCGCACGTGAACAGTGAGATAAAAACGTTGAGCCAAAACTTACAAACCGCGTTGGGCAATTTTGATCGCTATGCTGAACGTTTTTCTCGATTTATGCCAGTGTTCAACAATTATCCGCAATTTAAGGAATTGTTGGGCTTTTTTACGCAAGGCTCTTGCTGCGGCTGTCGCAGCGGCGATTGCAAATATCCGAACTGCGGCGTGGCGAAGTGCTACCAGGTCAAAGGGGTTGATTTCTGTTTTCAATGCGCTGAATTCCCTTGCGACCACAGTAACCTTGACCCTGACTTACACAGCCGCTGGCTGTACATCAACACGCGTATGAAAACCATTGGAATTGAAGCATATTTTCAAGAAACTAAAGACGCGCCTCGTTATCTTTAAAAGAATTCCGAACAGAGCTATACTTTTGGGTTGGCAGGGTGTGTCTATGTATTACAGCATTATTCAGTTGAATTGACGTGTCTTTGAACAGACCTGTACCCCGGACAGCCCTGTCCGGGGTACGAAGAAAGAAGGTCAATGCTCATGAATAATGCTATAGTGAATGAAAACGCCGCACAGAAAAAGAGCAAGAGTGGTTTTCAGGAGAAGATTACGGGAGAGCAATGTTGAAAACTTTCTACCACTGAAAATAATAATCGGAATGTTGGGAGTAACCCGAGCATTCCGACGATTATAACATATCATGGCAGAGCAACTTGAGATCTGGGGGGTGCATGATCCGAATATTTCAGCGCAGCTTGCGTTAGCTGTGAAACTCGATTTGTTTCGACGGGAAGCACATCTTAATGTCTCCTGTCGTTTTTTTGAATCAGGCACTATTCTGCCTGAAGCCTTTCTTCAAGCAACGCACAAACCTTTCGCGTTGACGCAAACGCCGATTACGTCAATTTTATTATACGAGCAGGGGTACAGAACAAAATTATTGACGCCGCTGGCAGATATTGCCGGAACACAACAAGTGGTCATTCACGAATCCAGCGGGATATCGGTGCCTCAGGATCTGGAGGGAAAACGGATTGGGATGGCGCGAGAATCCGCCGTGTATATCGCTCTCAGAAATATGGCGCGTGATTGTCATGTTGATCTGAACAAGGTGGACTTTGTTCATCTGCTGCCGCATGAACAATTGGCGGCTTTTGAAGAGCGATCGCTCGATGCGATGGCCTGTTGGGAACCCTGGACGGCCAAGGCTCGTATGAAAGGCGGAAAACTCTATTTTTCCGGCACACGTTCTGAAATTCCGGGTATCGAAGGCGATGTGAACTGGTTAGTCAATCAGAGTTGTCTCATCGTCCCGAATGAGTACCTGCACAGCCAGGCAGACGAGATCATTGCTATTTTGAATGTGTTGCGCAAAACTACAGACTTGATCAACTATCATCGTAAGGAAGTCACCAGGGAGTTGAGTGAGTTCTTTGGAATGAACCGGATTGAATTGATGACAACCATGAGCAAAAATACCTATTCCATGGTGTTTGATAATATTTTCCGTCTGGGGGTGCTCGGGTTTCGGGATTTTTTCTATGATCACGGCTGGATCTCCACAAAATTTTCAGAACAAGACCTGTATAGCACCTCATTGCTGCAACAGGTTGATCCCTCGCTGATTCATCTGGAAGATGTGATTTCTCAGGATGTCAAAATCATCGAAAAATCCGGAATCTACTATCGTGCTGATATGATGTTGCCGCATTCTGACATGCAATTAAAATTTCTACTTGCCGATGATTCCCGATTCGTGCGAACCTGCCTGACGCAGGTGGTGAAAATTGTGGGCGGAGAAATTCTTGGGGAAGCTACGACCGGAAGTGAAGCGATTGAGATGTTTGCACAACTGCGCCCGAATTTCGTGACCATGGATCTTTCGATGCCCGGTATGAGCGGGGTTGATGCCATTCAACGCATTCGCCAGATCGACCCGGACGCCAATATTGTTGTCATTAGCGGGGTTGATTTGGAGGAAGTTCGTAAAGAAGTTTTCGATCTGGGTGTAAAAATTTTTATCACCAAACCCTTCGATCCTGTACTTGTCGCTGAAATTATCGGGTTATTGTTGTTATAAAAGGAAGAGAATGAAACCAACGCCAACAGATCAAAAATTTCATACTGGGAATGTGCTCTTGATCGCATTTTCGCATCTTATTCAGGATATGTACACGGCATTTTTAGCGCCCTTGCTTCCTCTCCTGATTGAGAAACTCAGATTTTCCTATGCTCTCGCAGGGTTTTTGACGGCCGCGCTCAACCTGCCATCGCTTATGAACCCCTGGTTAGGAGCGTTAGCTGATAAACTTCGGTTACGGCATTGCGTGATCATTTCTCCGATAGTAACCGCGATTTCTATGAGTTTGCTGGGCCTGGCACCGTCGTATGCCATGCTGCTGGTGCTACTGACCATAACGGGGATCAGTTCCGCTTGTTATCATGTACCGACGCCGGTCATGATCACTCGCATCGCCGGAACACAGGTAGGTAAAGGCATGAGTTTTTATATGTTCGGCGGCGAACTGGCTCGCACTATCGGCCCGTTAGTGATCGTTGGCGCGGTATCCTTATGGGGACTGGAAGCCACTTATAAACTCATCATCCCCGGAGTATTCGCTTCAGGATTCTTGTATCTGAAGCTTAACAAGTTACCCCTTCAGCAGCCTTTTCATTGTAGGAACCAGGCCGCAAACCTGCGTCAAACATCTTACGCCTTACTCCCGTTTTTTCTGGGATTAGCAGGGATCACGCTGTTTATGGGCGCCATGAAGGCCGCCATGATTTCGTTTTTGCCCAGTTACTTGATGACCAAAGGCATTGGAATCTCGGCGGCCGGCGTGTATCTTGCGATCTTGCAAGGCGGCGGAGTCGTCGGCGTTCTGGCATCCGGCTACCTTTCCGATACCTTCGGCCGAAAAACCATTCTGCTTGTCACGGCGATCGTTTCCCCGCTCCTGATGAGTTTGTTTTTGCTCGCTCCGGCAATCCTGATCTTTCCTATTCTGCTGCTGTTAGGATTTTTTCTCCTTTCCACAGGGCCGGTCATTCTGGCTGTAGTGCAGGAAAGCAATTCGGAGTATCCGGCGTATGTGAACGGCGTCTATATGATGATCAGTTTTGTCGTGACTTCATTGATTACTGTGCTTGTCGGCGCATTGAGCGATCGGATTGGTTTTGAAAACACCTATTGGATTTCCTTGCTGTGGTTTTTCGGAACAATTCCGTGTTTGTGGCTGTTACCAGGGCATCTCACCCTGCCAGCCTTTGTTACCCGTTCGGTTCGAAAGCTGTCCAAAGAGGACAGAACAGAGTGCATGAGAAAATGAATTCTGACTTAGGTATGACGGTTGTAGTAAACGCTTTAGCGTTTAAAAAGCTGCTAAAGCGGCTACTACGAACTTGTTTGCCTGTGTACCAGGAGAAAGTTTTTCGCATGAGAACAGAAGAGAGAGTAAGAAGAGACTTGACATGGAAATACCCTGGGTATATGATGACTCTTAAAAAGATGTACCTTGAATATGTAACTATAAACCCCTGAACAGGAGAGGAAAAGATATGATGCAAATTGCCCAGACCATATTCCAGGAATTTACCACAATCCTTCAACGCCGGCTTCAATCGGCTCAGGAACGAGTGCAAACGGCCGAACATGAACGTATGAATCGGTATTATAAAGGTCAGGTTGATACGCTGAGCCTGGTGCTGCATGATATTGATGCGCTAAAATTTGAGTTTGGCATGGAATTGAACCCGGAAACGATTCTCGAACCGCCGGCGCAGCAAGCCCGGGAGGTTCAGAAAGTAGTTGAAACGCAGGTAGAAACGCCAGCCCCGGCCCCAAAGCCAGAGAAACTAACCAGAGGAAAAGGGCGAGCGAAGAAACCGAAAGTTGAAGAGGTTCCTGTGTTTGCTTATAAAGCTCTGGCGCAGCAAGCGGTTGAACGCGGCATTATTGCTCGTAGGATCAGTCATTTTTATCACGATCTTTTACCAGATAAGCACGTGAAAGGCTATCCCGCGCTCTATCAAGCCTTTGAGGACAACGAGAACTTTCGCCAGTCGATCCAAAAAGCTTTAGAAGCATCTGTTGAACAGGAGCAGGCGCGCGCTGAAATTCCTGCTGTCGATCCTCATGGCGCCGCAGGATATGCCGAAGAAACGCCAATCTCTCAGGAACAGGTCAGCGTTGAAGTTCCTCCATCCGATCCCCATAGCATCGAGGAACAGCCGCGGAACGAATAGAGCAGAGAACGGCGATGAAACGAATTTGCGTGTTTTGCGGATCCAGTCCCGGAACAAAGTCAGAATATGTCAAGATGGCGAAAGCCTTAGGCCAGGAATTTGTGAAGAGGCACATTGGCCTGGTGTACGGTGGCGGCCGTCTTGGCATGATGGGTGCTCTGTCCAAAACGATTTACCAACAAGGCGGCGAAGTGATCGGCATCATTCCTGAAGAATTAGCGAAAAAAAACGTCGCCTTTACCGATCTGTCAGATTTACGAGTGGTTGGTTCCATGCACGAGCGCAAAGCGTTAATGGCTGAACTGTCCGACGGATTCATTGCGCTTCCTGGCGGACTGGGCACGATTGAGGAGATTTTTGAGGTCATTACCTGGGCGCAGCTCAGTATCCATCAGAAACCTTGTGGATTTTTGAATGCAGCGCATTATTATGATAAGCTGATCGACTTCCTGGATTACGCCGTTGAACAGCAATTTATCGAAATCGCTTACCGCAAGATGATTGTGATTGAAGATCACCCTGACGCCCTGCTCGAACAATTCGAAACCTATCAGCCGCCTCAACTTGACAAAGCCGAATGGGCCTTAGGTCTGCTCGAAAGTTAAGGTTTGTAGTTCGCGCTTCAGCGCGTTAATATTTCAGTAGTGGTTACATGGTAAGTGATGCGTTCCCTGAGCGAAGTCGAAGGGAACAGCGAGCGGCTCGTTTCGACTTCGCTCAACGAGCGGACATCACTTACTATGTAACCACTACCAATATTTCAAGAGAGACGAGGCTGCCTCCGCACAGATCAAGTACCCGTTGAGCAAAAAGTTCCGCTTGTTCTTTTAATTTGTCAGGATCATAATCTTCAGGAGCATACAGCACGAGCGCGGCGGCGTGAGTGTTCAGATCAACAGCCGTGCGCTGTGAATCTGTCATCGGCGATCCGAAAGCCCCGTTTTCATCCGCAAGCACGTAGCGATTGTGCAGGCTGATTGTTCGATTATTTAACGCCGGATATTCATCTGCCGGAGTTCCGGTGCGAATCGTCACATTACCCTGAATTTTTTCGGCATCGTAAATGCCGATCGGTAACAGGAAATCCAGAGAACACCAGTTGCCCACATCCACCAGGGAATTGACAGAATGCAATTCTTTGCCTTTCAAGGCGCGTTGCAGCAACGCTTCTGAGGAAGGACGCCGTTTGGTCGGATCAACGCCGATAGCGTGAAATAATTGCCGTGCAGCCTGAACGCCCTCGACTTCCCCAATTGTTCGGCCAGCATAGCGTTTTTGATAACTCGCTGCACATTCGCTGAGACGCTGAAACGCGGTTTGCTCCGTATCAACATGAACGTCATCAATCCGGATGACCGCTGCTTGCGCCGGTAAATTTGTACTCACATGCCATATTTGACTCACCAGTTCCTCTCCTCTGAAACTACAGGAATGAAGAATAAGCAAGAATTCGAGTGCAGACACCTTCCTGCTTACCGCCCCTGCTTAGAAAAAAAGAATGCCGGCAATGCCGCCGATCACAATATAGGCGATTGGCGAGGCCTTCTTGAGCCGGTACGCGACGCCTAAGACGATGAACAGCACAAACGCTTTCAAATCAAACCACCCTGCGGCCGGAAAGAGATCGGAAAAAAAGACGGATTTGCCTAAAATAAACCAGGTTGCGGCGGAAATCAAGCCGACTGCGGCAGGCCGCAGCCCTGACAGCGCGCCTTCCACAATAGGCAGGTGCGCATAATCGCGTAAAAATCTGGCAATCAACACTATGATGATGACAGACGGCGCGCTTAACGCGCAGGTTGCGACAAGTGCTCCGCTGTACGAGGCCAGGCGAAATCCCACAAAAGTCGCCAGATTGACCCCGATCGGGCCAGGCGTTGATTGGGAGATGGCGATCATATCAATAAATTCAGCCTGCGTAAGCCAACCGCGCGACAGCATTTCCTGCTGAAGCAGCGGCAGAGTCGCTAACCCGCCTCCTATCGTGAAGAGGCCAATCTTAAAAAAAATCGCAAACAGGTGCAGTAAGATCATGACGCTCCCTTCTTGACATATCCGTGAATGATTCCGACCACCGCAGACGCCAAAATAATCGGAATCGGCGAGATTCCGCCCATGACAACAAGGCTGAACGCGCTCACGGCCACAAGTATTCCGAAGAGGTTCTTGATGGTTTGTTTCGTTAACGTCGTGACCGTCCAAATCAGTAACATGGACACAGCCACGCGAATGCCGGCAAAAGCGCGTTGGACATATATGTTTTCCTGAAAGCGTGTAAAAAAGATCGCGATGACCGTAATAATAATCAGCGAGGGCGTGACCATGCCGGCGGTCGCAATAATCGCCCCCAGAACGCCGCCGCGTTTATAACCGACAAAAGTGGCCGTATTAATGGCAATAATCCCTGGCGCAGCCTGACCAATGGCGTAATAGTTGAGCAGTTCTTCATGCGTCAGCCACTTGTATTTTTCAACAGTCTCATCTTGCAGCATAGCCAGCATGACATATCCGCCGCCGATGGAAAATAGGCCAATCCGAAAGAAAACCGAATATAAACGTAGAAATTCTTGAATCATCCTCAACCTCTTTATAAGTCACTACTACTTTGGGACAGAAGTTCTTATTAGCAGATCTTTGTCGGACCTTGTCAGACAAGTCTGAGTTGTTCGACAAAGCCAGAGTGTCCATTGTTTCGGAAATTCGCTCTTTATCTCTGAAATAACTCAAAAATTCTCTCAATATGGTCAAGTTTTTTCTCTGATGTTTTTCAGGAATCGCTGCTCAGCCGGAAGTGAAAACGAGGCTTCAACAAAATAAAAAAAGACGGTCACCGCTAACAAATCCGCAGAGCCTCCGGGGGACACATGTTCACGACGGCAATATGCTATCAGATCAGCGTATCGTGCACTTTTTTCTGCGTGATGCTCTGCATCCAGCACATTCTGCGCCATCTGCTTGACGGTGTTCAGAGTGTGCAGATTTTTACGATAGAGAATATTGGTGTCATTGACGACGCTCATCAGCCGCAGCAGAGTAGAGGTTAAGGCATCATTCATCTGAGTCGCTGAGCATGGCTCTCCGGCGGCGGCAAGCTGTGCTTTAAATTCCAGCAATCCATGCTCAAAGACCGATGGAAACCCTTCCTGTGCCTCTTTTCTTGCTCCGCCATACAATTCTCCGTATTCCCGAAAACAGAACGCCCCATGGGTGTGTTCCTGATTTGTGAACATACAAAGTTCCTGCTGAACGAGATTGTCGCAGATATTCGCAATCACCTTGCGGCATTGCTGCTCTTGAAACACGGGATGATGGGCAAGCAGATAGGCGGCGGCAAATATAGAAAGGCCGAACAAAAAAATCAGTCCCTTGTGGGTATTCACGCCATTAGTTTCGCGGAACATGGCAGTTTCCATGGCCAGGCCGATCTGCCTGATAAGCGGCAAGGCGTCGCTCAGGTCTTCAGCTTGAAAAGTGTACCCTGACAGGGCAAATTCTTCAAAATATCCGGCAAGCGCCGCGCTTGAATTCAGAAACGTGAAATAATCCATATCCTGGTGCGCGCCGCAATCAAAGCGATCTACCAGCCCGGGTTTGGGCGACAGAGCGATCTCATAGAGCATGGCCTTCAGAGCCAGTGTTGCCAGTTGCTTGCACATCTGCTGTTTACGCTGCTCATCCAAATATTGCTGGATTTGCGCCAGAATGTGCTTTCGTAATTCCTGGTAGCTGTGCGTCTGTTCGCGCATGCAGACAATGGCCGGATTGTCGCAGAGAAAGCAGCGTTTGAGCTTGTGGGACGATACCGGATTTCCCTGCTGATCGGTAAGATCAACATCAATGATTCTGCCGAGAGGATGGGTTGCTTCAAAATGTTCACACAAGGCTTTTATGGCGGGAAAAGCAGGCTCCGTCTTCAGAGGCGCAAGATAAAAATCCCCGGCTTCATCACGCACGGAGATTTCCCGGTCTGCTTCTATCATGATGCGGTGCGCGAACAAAAAGCGTTTGAGTTCAGCGAGTACACTATCAAAACAGGCGGAAAACAGCGGCGCACATTTCGGAGCGCCGGGAATATTTAAGGACAGGCTCAATGCCCCCTGACCGGCAGCGACACACTGCCGTCGTAAAAACGCCCGTTTTTCACGCGCCGCCAGGATACTGTTGCCCAGATCGGTGCTAAGCATAGATTCCCTGAAAAATAAACATTATCGCGAATAACATCTTTTTTATGCCACGAAGCCGCTAAATTTCCCTCCTGGGAGGGCAGGGCTGTTAAGTTTTTAAAAATTCGGAATGCGAAAGCTCTGCTTTCGCGGCGAAAGCAGAGCTTTCGCACTCCGAATTCGTCTCGACTTCGCTCGACATGCGGTGTTCCGGTCATCGAGCGGAGTCGAGATGACTGCTATTCGTAGAACTTAACGGTCCTGCCTCCCGGGAGGAGGATGGGTAGGTTCTTGGATCGGAAAGTTACACATCACGTCAATTTAAATCGTCGCATCCCTTACACTGCCGCTTTTTTCTTCTTGACGTAATAGTCTCGAAACATCGGATAGAAAATGGATAAAATAATCAGCAGCACTAAGATGATGGCAAGGGGCGATCTGAAAAATATCCCTGCGCTGCCATCAGACAGTTTGAGCGCCCGCCGGAAGGATTGTTCCATGCTATTGCCGACGATTACGGCCAGGATAAACGGCGTCATGGGCACCTCGGCTTTTGACAGAAAATATCCGATGACGCCAAAAGCGATCAAAATATAGAAATCCATGACACTGTAACTGATAGCATAGACGCCGACAAACGCCAATCCCATAATGATCGGATACAGGATTTTCGGTGGCACAGCCAGGACTCGCACCAACAGACCGGCCAGCGGAATATTGATGATCGCCAGGATAATGTTGCCGATGAACATGCTCATGATCAAGCCCCAGACGATTTTCGACTGTTGTTGGAAGAGGAGTGGGCCGGGTTGTAATCCGAGCATCAGGAGCGCGCCCATCATCACGGCGGTCGTGCCGGAACCGGGGATGCCCAGAGTCAGCATCGGAATCATCGCACCGACTGAAGCCGCATTATTAGCCGATTCCGGCGCGGCAAGCCCTTCAATCGCACCTTTGCCGAATTCTTCGGGATGTTTGGAAAACTGTTTTTCATTGGTATAAGACATGAGCGCGGCCATGGTGCCACCTGCGCCCGGCAGCGCGCCGATAAAAAAGCCCAATGGCGCCGACCGCAAGATGGGCATTAGTGAGCGTTTCCAATCTTCTCTGGTAATCCAGATACGCCCGAATTTGGTCTGGACTTTTTTCGTGCCCTCTTTAATATGTTTGAAACTTTTAAATACCTCTCCAACAGCAAAAACCGCAATAATGATTACGAGAAAGTCAATCCCGGATTCGAATTCCAGAATTCCGAAGGTAAAACGCTTAACACCGGTCTGCCCATCAATGCCGATGGTCGAAATCATCAACCCGAAGATCAGAGAGAGAAAACCTTTAATCCGGTCGCCTTCACCTAATGCCGCGGTAGCAGATAATGCAAAGACAAATAACAGAAAATACTCGGCCGGCCCAAATTTTAAAGCTAAACGTGCCACTGGCACGGAAACAAGCATCATGGCGATGGTTGCCAGAGTACCCCCGATAAACGACGCAATCGCGGAGATTGCCAACGCCGATTCTGCGCGACCGTTGAGGGTCATGGGGTAGCCGTCAAAGGTAGCCGCCACAGCCGCACCGTCGCCCGGCGTGTTAATCAAAATTGACGCTCTGGAGCCGCCATACATCGCGCCGTAATAAACGCCCGCCATCGTAATCAACGCCCCGACCGGTCCCATCGTAAATGTCATTGGCAGCAGCAACGCCACTCCGGTCGCAGGTCCAAGCCCCGGCAGCATCCCGATCACTGTTCCTAAAAACCCGCCAATCGTCACCCACATAATGTTGATGGGAGCCATGGCAACAAGAAGACCTTCAAGCATATCTTTGATTAATTCCATAGTGATTTCTCCTTGTATGTGACGCTATGCTCACTCGAAAAACGGCAAGGGCGGCAAATACACATTCAAGAGTTTAAAAAACAGCACATAGACGACAATGCTGAAAATTACAGCGACAATGGTGTTCTGTTTCCACTTTGCAAACCCGTTAAAGAGGAACAGGAGAGCTTCCAGGAAAAGAATCGTGGAGATGACGTAGCCCAGACGATCAAATAAGAGGGCATAGATGAAGGCGAACACAGCCGTCAAACCAATCTTCTGTACATCTTCAAGCCCGAAACTTGCTTTTCCGGAGGTTTTTGCCGGCTGCGCCGAGGTGCGAAATTCTTTCGCCAACAGCCCGAGTGATAACCCGATTAGTAAGAGACCTAAGCCGGCCGGGAAAATTTTGGGCGTGTGCGGACTGCCGATCGAGGCGTCTGCCAGTTGAAAGGCCATGATGAGATAAATCACGCCAATCAGCAGAAAAAAAATCCCGACAATTTTTGACATATTTATTGACATTGTTGCGGTTACACTCCTTTTTTTGAGAACTACAGGAATAGCATATAAGCAAGAATACAATTAAAGATGATTATTCTTGCTTATATGCTATTCCTGTAGTTTTCCAGGCCGTTCATTCCGATGGAACGAACGGCCTTGTGTGGGTTATTAGTTTTTCAACATGCCGATAGCACCCAAAACCTCTTTATATTGTTCGTTCACCTTTTCAATATACGCGACAAACTCGTCTCCGGCTAAGAAAACGTTATCCCAGCCGTTGTTTTTGCATGCTTCCTGCCATTCGGGGGTTTCAGACATTTTCTGCAATGTCTCACGCCAGAAGGCAACTGCCTCTTCGGGCATTTCCGGAGCGCCAAACAGGCCGCGCCAATTGATAAAGGTTTCATTGATTCCCTGTTCGATACAGGTCGGGATGTCAGCTATCACCCCTTCCCCAATACGATGATCGGCGGATTGGGCCAGGGCGATTAAATCGCCGCTTTCAATCAAGCCTCTGACTTCCGACAAACCGGTCGAATACAAATCTATATGTCCGCCTAACACCTGGGCCGCGCCTGAGCCATCGTCAAAGCTGATATAATCAATCTCTTTGAGATTTTCGATCCCGGCGGCCCTGGCCATAATCAAAAATTGAATGTGATCCATTGAACCGGCCGAAGAGGCCCCGCCGATTTTGACGCTTTTGATATCTTTTTTCAGGGCGTCCATCACATCCATCATGGTTTTGTATGGCGATTTGGCCGGGACAACATACGCGGCATAATCAGCAATCAACCGCGCTAACGGCGTGACATCCTTATAGCTCAATTCCGTGGTGCCATTCAAGTGGATCAGGAGCAACGGCGGTGAATAGACCGTGATAATGCTGTCTGACCCCTTTTTCTCCTGCAGACTGGCTAAGTTGATCGCGCCGCCGGCCCCCGGATTGTTGCGCACCGGCATCGGCACTTTTACTAATTTGGTATCTTTCAACACTTTTGCGACCGTACGAATGGTTAAATCCCAACCACCGCCGGCCCCGGCCGGAGCGACAAAATCAAGCACTTTTGACGGATACGCTGCATACGCAAGATGCGACAATGAGACACACGTAAACACAACAACCACGCTGACTACCAAAAGTTTTCTGAGATTCATAAGAAATACTCCTTATTTTTTGACCGCCTTAAGGCAGAAATGATATTTTACAAACGATTCAACGACTCATTTTGTACGAACCTGGGTGTTCTTCCCTGAGTTCATGGCGGTTTTTTTACCATACGTTCCAATCTGAAAGGCATAGTCTCTTTCCTCCCATGTAAATGAAATTTTCATTCGTGCGTGTAAGAAACCGGGTTTTTCGAAAAAACCCGGTTTCTATGCCCGACTCCTTAAGCTTTGATCTGATGAATCACGTCAATAATTGTTCCATCACGGTATTCCACCAATCCGACAATTTTGTCGGTAAATTCCAGTGGCTGCGGGACCCCCACAATATTTTGCGCTTTCTGCTGAAGCGCTTCAATGGAATACAAGGGCAATCCACACTTTTTCAATGAGGAAACCAATTCTTGGCGACGGGGGTTGATCGCAACGCCATAATCAGTCACGATGACATCCACGCTTTCGCCTGGCGTAATGACGGTCTGGACGCGCTCCACAATCGAAGCAATTCGTCCACGTACGAGCGGACAGATAATTACGGATAGATCGGAGCCGATTGCGGTATCCGAATGCCCGCCTGACGCTCCTCTGATAAATCCATCGGACCCGGTGAGCACATTCACATTAAAATCGAGATCCACTTCAAGCGCGCTCAACACGACCACATTGAGCTTGTTTACCGCACAGCCCTTGTTTAAGGGGTTCGCATAATAAGAGGCGTCAATTTCCTGATGATAGCGATTCGTTCCGATCGAACGAATGGCTTCTGCATCAAAACTCTGCACATCCAGCATCCGGTGTACAAGTCCCTCTTCATGTAATTGTACGACAGCTTGTGAAATCCCGCCCAGCACAAAACTCGCCGTAATTTTACGCCGCAGCATTTCATCACGCAAAAACCTTGTCGTCGCAATCGAGGCTCCTCCGGACCCGGTCTGAAATGAGAAACCGTCTTCGAAGTAGCCGGAATTCATGATGACGCGCGCCGTATTTTGGGCGATGAGCAGGTCGCGCGGGTTTCTGGTAAACCGGGCCGCGCCGGTCGAAATTTTTGACGGATCGCCAATAGCCTCTACTTTCACAATGCAATCTACCTGATTCTGATGGATGCTGAAGGGAATATTCGGATACTCTGCGAGATAATCGGTGATTAACACAACCTTATTGGCAGTCTGTGCATCGCACATCGCATATCCGAGCGATCCGCAGGCCGATGGCCCTGTGTAGCCGTTGGCATTCCCATAGATATCACAGGAAGGCACGCCTAAAAAAGCCACATCAATCTTGATGTCCCCGGTTTCAAGCGCACGCGCTCTCCCGCCGTGAGAGTGAAACAACACCGGAGTGTCCATCATGCCTTGCGAAATTTGTTCGCCAAGCTTGCCGCGCATGCCGCTGGTATAGATTTTCGTCACTACTCCGCTTTGAATATGCTTGATGAGCGGGATGTGTGCATCTGTGAGCGAACTCGGGGCAATTGTCAGATTTTTGATGCCCATCGCAGCGATCACATCCAGCACCATATTCAGCACATAGTCGCCATTTCGAAAACCATGGTGAAATGAAATCGTCATCCCATCTTGCAAGCCTGTCTGACTGATGGCATCTTGCAGGGTAGGGACGATTTTGCTCAATTTGGGAAGGTTGCGATTCCCTTTATCTTTTTTTATCAGCGGCGTATGGACCACGGCGCCGGCAAAGGGCGTCAAGGTCCTGAAATTCTCAACGTGCAAGGGAACTTCGCGTCCTATCGCATTTTTGACCATTTTCATCATGCTGCCTCCTCCTCGTCAAACAAGCCGCCTGACATACGGGCTAATTCCAGCGTTCTATAAGCCCGGTCAACAATCGGTTTGTCAATCATTCTGCCATCCAGCGCAATGACGCCTGATTTGCGTTTTTCTGCTTCTTCAATGGCATACAGCACGCGCTGAGCATATATAATTTCTTGCTCTGTCGGCGCGAATACCTCATGGACAATAGCAATCTGGCGCGGGCTGATAATTGATTTGCCGTCAAAACCGAGTTGTTTGATCAGTTGCACTTCGCGCCGGAAGCCTTCTTCATCGTTCAAATCGGAAAAGACGGTATCCAGCGCGTAAATTCCGGCCGCCCGGGCTGCATTCAGCACCATGCCGCGCGCAAACATCAATTCAGTGCCTTCTTTCGAACGCGTGGTTTTCAGATTGGTAGCATAATCTTCAGCCCCCAGAGCGATGCCGATTAAACGCTCGCTGGCTTTCGCAATCTGGTATGCTTGTAAGACGCCGATCGGACTTTCGATGGCCGCCATAAGTTTTGTCGTACCAATGGGGATGCCTGCCGCCCGTTCCTCGGCTTCAACCAATTCCTCGATATCCTGAACGTCCTGAGCCGTTTCGGTTTTAGGAATGCGAATCACGTTGGGCTGCGCCCGTACAATCGCCCGAATATCTTCCCGGCCATAGGGCGTATCGAGTCCGTTGATTCTCACGACGGTTTCTGTTGTACCCATATCAATTGTTTTCAAGACGTGATAGACCAGCAAGCGGGCTGTATCTTTTTCATGCAGCGACACGGCGTCTTCCAGATCAAACATAACGGCGTCAGAGCCATAGATATAGGCATCTTTGATCAGGGCTGGATTGTGCCCCGGAGCATAGAGCATGGTTCGGCGTAATTTCATTTACAGTTCCTCCCAGGGATAGGCGTCTATCTTTGCTGCACGAAACACCGCAGCCTGTAATCGCGCTCTGATTGTGCAATCCAGCGCGCCTTTGTCGTTCACTTCAACCCAGGCATGTCGAACTTCTAAGCGAGCGAGAGTGTCTGCAATCACCTGCCGAATCTGTTTGCCGTAGCGTTTTTCCACCACGCTTTGCAGATGAATCTGAATGCCTGTCTCAGGATTATTTCTGATTTTCACCAGGGCATCGCTGGATTCTAAGGTTCCGGCGATCCCTTCTGTGAGTAATTCCATGTATATTGCCTCCTTTGAATATGTAGCGCGAAACTCCAGTTTCGCGCATCATTGACAGCCGCGAAACCGGAGTTTCGCGGTACATCACTCTTACTGATTTTCATTTTGTGTGTTTTATCTGTTTTATTACGCTTTGCGCTTCTTCAGAGATCAGATACCTGTACGTCGTCTCCGGAACAATTTTTCGGATCTCTTCCAGACGACCCTCGCACAAAAATTTCCGAACGCGTGACGCGCTGATGACTTCCCCGTCCTTCTGTTTGCGTTCAAGCTCGATCACCTCAATGCCATGCGCCGGCAGGATCGATTTCATCATTTGATTATAATGGGAAGTCACCGGGCAAAGCGGTTCGTTGCCGACAAAACGGATAGTAATCCCTAACGTTGGGGCGATGTATTTGGCAAAAATTCCTGCATCCAGCCGGGCGTGAACATCATCTACCTGCTGACTCTCTTTCAAAAAATAGGAGGGAAATGTGGCCTGGGAAATGATATAATCGCCGCCCTGATGTACAGAGACGCGCTCAAGATCGCTGACGCCTTCTTTGACCAGCCGATAGCGCACCTCGAAGGGAAACACCGAACGATCTTCCTGCACCACAAACACATGCACAACCTCACTCCGCGCCGCCGCAGATTCGATCAGGTATCTGTGCCCCAGAGTAAAGGGGTTACAATTCACCACCACCGCGCCGACTTGCTGCGCCTCCCGCCGTTTGGCGCGCAGGGATTTCAAATAATCCTGGAGGCCGATTGGCGTATTTTCAAGCAGTGTCACGGTCTGGTGAAGCTCATAAATCGCATAAAAACCGAGTGGTTCGAACAGCGGTACATTTTCCGGTTTCGTATAGATAAAGAGGTGCGTCTGGCCTTGCTGGTAAGCCTTCATGCTCAGATGCGAGACGATCTTATTCGTCATGCCCATGCCTTTATAGGCGTCATCAATCGCAATACATTTGAGCACGCGTTTACTCAGCGAACCGGTTCCGATCAAGAGATTATCAACATATAAACCAACCGTGTATTCCAGGTCAGGCTCTAATTTTAACCCATGCCTGGCTAAAAATTGCCCAACCTGTTCCCGTTCTTTTGGAGCGGAAAGGAAGATTTGTTTGAGGGCTGTCTGTTCCATCCTCGCAACCTATAACCTACAGTTTGTAGTTGCCGCTTCAGCGGCTAAAAACGCTAAAGCGTTTACTACGAAAGGCTAAAACAGTCTGACTAAAAAATAGCTGTCGCCTGCTGCAAAATCTCATCGGAAATTGTCAAACCAAGCTTTTGGGCCTGGGTTTGATTAATGATGATCAAATTATTTTCCAAAAACGCGACTGGCATTGCGCCTGGACTCACGCCTTCGCGTAAAACTTGTAAGGCCATGGGGACGATAAGTTCTTCAGCCATCCGGTAATAATCGCTTGTCAGCGAGGCAATTGCGCCTTGTTGAACCGCAGTTTTATGATAGGAATAGATCGGAATATTTGCGTTATCGCAGATCGCTTGAAAGAGGGAGAGATTTGTATAGATTTTTTCGCTTGATGTGACGATAATGGCGTCAACGCCCTCAGCGATCAGGTCTCGGGCGGCGGCCGGCAATTCTTCAGCTTTTGCAATCAGACGTATGGCATATTCAAGGTCATTTGCCCGGCACACTGCGCGAGATTCTGCAATTTCAGTTTTACTGGACCGACTCTTTTCATCAAAAAGAAATCCCAATCTTTTGAGAGGCGGTTGGATTTGTTGGAAAAATGCAATCTGGTCAGCGATGGGAACATAATAGGAGGCCCCGGACATATTACGTCCAGGGGCATCCAGCGTCATAACTCCCAGAAAAAGCGGGTTGTTAACATTCGTATAAAGGGTGGGGGTATTTTTCAGAAAATGATGCGCCAGGATCAAGGCATCGGACGTAATCGTGATAATCAAGTCATAACCAGCCTGATCTAAGCGTTTGAGCGTCTCAACTGCGATCTGCTCATTGGCTTTTCCGGAATATTGTTCGACCGTCAATTGATCTTCCGCGCTTAGCAGCGTTGTTTCAATGTATTTGGCAATGGTGTTCGGAGCGTGTAAACGATCGTCGTAATCGAAAATCGCCACCTTCCAGGCCGCAAAAACAGAGGAACCGCTACTTATCCACAACAACAGGGCAATTATCTCGAATTTTAGTCGTCGCTGCATAGTTCCTCCCTTCTGAAATAGATAATAAGGTAGTGGTATCCTGTACATGATGCACGTTCCCTGAGCGAAGTCGAAGGGAACGCCTGCGTGCTCGTCTCGACTCCGCTCGACGACCNCGTCAGACCAGTGTCTGCATGGGAGGGGCCAGGGGTGGGTGCCTCTGTCTTCTTCCCCTCCTGGGCGGGGGCAGGGGTGGGTTTCCCTTCATATTTTGCCAGATACGCCTGAAATGCGCTGACCGCATCCTCATAACGACCAAAGTGATAATACGACAGGCCGATTTCATATTCCGCCTGCACCGCCAGTTTGTCTTGCGGATAGGTTTCAAACACGTTCCGCAACACCTCAACCCCCATTTCCAGTTCTTCCGCAGAGGTCGGATGAGGAATATTATAGGCACGCGCGAGGAGCAGCGCCGTTTCAGGGGCATGAGCATCGTTGGGGAAATCCTCAAGAAAATCGCGAAAAACTTTGCGAGCTTGCAGCAATTGTCCCTGTTTGAGGTAGGATTGACCGAGATAAAACACGCCATCGGTCAGAAATTTTCCTTCAGAATACTCTTGTTGAAACGCGGTTAGCACCTGAATCGCTTCAGGATAATTGCCCAATTCATAAGCACAGCGGGCAATTTGAAAACGAACATGTTCCTGAGTGGCTTTGCTGACTTCCAGTTGCAGGGCCAGTTCATAGAAGGTTTTGGCGCGGCTGTAATCCGGCTGTTCCTCAAGCGTTTGCTGCTGCCGTTTCACCCACTTCCCGCTGAAATACTCCTCAGCAAAATCCAGATAGACTTTCGCAATCTGTTCTTTCCGTTCCGGCGACACCAGCCGGATGACCTCCTGCTCATAAATGCGTTCGGCCCGCTCAAATTGCTTCAGTTTGAGGTAACACTCGGCCTGTTTGAAAAGCGATTTGGCTTTCCAGACCGAATCAGGATATTCTGCAAGGATTCTGGCATACCACTCGATCGCTGTCTCATATTCTGCTTGATAAAAAAGAGCATTTCCCATTAAAAAGAGGACTTCATCTTTTGGCGACAACTCTTTCTGGTCGAGTAATGACTGGAGCAGTGGAATGGCGTCAGCATACTTGCGATCAACGAGCAACTCTTTTGCCTGGGAAAGCGTAGTTTGTTCAGCAGAAACCACAGCAGGGAAAACAGAGAAGATATTGAGGACTCCAAAACACATCAAAAAAAGGAGAGATTTCATGATCATCACCTCTTCAAACTAATTATGTTGGTATTGTGAACATAAAGATCTTTACTGGGTAGTGGTATCCTGTACATGATGCACGTTCCCTGAACGAAGTCGAAGGGAACGCCTGCGTGCTCGTCTCGACTCCGCTCGACGACCAGTCATCATGTACAAGGTAGCCACTACCGATAATGACAGACAGACATTGCTTCACGCTATTCTATAGCAACTCTCATGCCAGAACGACGCTCAACGTAATAAGTTATCAGATTTATTGGTACTCCGGGATTGTCAAGGGCGAAAAAAACAAAAATATCTCAGAAGTGATCGGACAAAATGTCCATTTTTTCAAGAGCCAAAAGCCATAAATCCCCTTAAAAATGGAGCGAAATCCTGAAATAGACATTTTGTCCTCATGAGGACAAAATGTCCGATTTTTTTGATCATAAGTACCTGACCAAAAGTTTTCGAGTATTCCAAAAACCAGGTTTCTTGAAGAAACCTGGTTTTTTGTTCGATTTGATACCCGAAAAATTTTGAGCGGGTATTTAATTGAGTGACCTGCACTTTGAGCTTGACAAAGTTCGCTGTTCAGAATACACGCAATGATGAATTGACATGAAAATTTCAGCGTGTGTTGAGTTTACTAAACGCACGATAAAATTTCCATCGTTGTTTTTTTATCCCATTTCCGATACTTTTTCTGCCCTTTGGGGAGTGTTATAAGAAAGAAAACTACTGATAAAGAGGATGTTTGTATGAATATTTTAGTGACAGGCGGCGCAGGGTATATCGGCAGCCATGCCTGCGTGGAACTTTTGAACGCCGGCCATGATGTGACGGTTGTGGATAATCTGGTCAATAGTAAAAAAGAAGCGTTACGACGGGTTGAAGAAATTACCGGAAAAAATGTAAAATTTTATAAAGTGGATTTACTCGACAAATCGGCATTACAGCAGGTATTTGCTGCCGCGTCTTATGAGGCGGTGATTCATTTTGCCGGATTGAAAGCCGTAGGGGAATCGGTCAGCATTCCGTTGCGCTACTATCACAACAACATTACCGGCACGCTCATGTTATGTGAAGTCATGGGCGAATACCAGGTCAAAAACATCGTGTTCAGTTCTTCTGCTACCGTCTATGGCGACCCGCATACTGTTCCGATTCAGGAGGATTTTCCGGTTCATGCCACCAATCCCTATGGCCGCACGAAATTGATGATCGAAGAAATTTTACGAGATCTGTATGTCGCCGATAATGCATGGAACATCACCTTATTGCGCTATTTTAATCCGGTCGGCGCCCATAGCAGCGGCAAAATTGGCGAAGACCCCAACGGCATTCCGAATAATTTGATGCCCTATATTACCCAGGTGGCCGTCGGCAAGCTGCCGAAACTCTCAGTTTTTGGCGATGATTATCCCACGCCTGACGGAACCGGCGTGCGCGATTATATTCATGTTGTTGATCTGGCAATCGGGCATGTCAAGGCTGTTGAAAAATTGAACATTAATCCGGGAGTGTCGATCTATAATCTCGGCACCGGACGCGGCTACAGTGTGCTGGAAGTCGTCAAAGCCTTTGAAAAGGCATCAGGTAAAACAGTGCCCTATAAAATTGTGGCGCGTCGTCCCGGCGATATTGCAGCTTGTTACGCTGATCCGACACGCGCCCGGGAAGAATTGGATTGGATCGCGCAGCGGGGCATAGAAGAAATGTGCGCGGATTCCTGGAACTGGCAGTCCCACAATCCGAACGGCTATGAATAAGCAGCTCTGGAAAACGCTAAAGCGTTTACTACAAACGTTCCATAAGACTTTCCATGAGTGTAGGTTCGCCCGACATCATGAAACTACAAGGATTTGGTGTAGGAAGGATTCTTGACGACGAATTGGTCGGCATGACGCCGAACCATGTCTCTGAGCATCCTTCTTACACACAATCCTTGTAGTTTCATAGGAGGAGAAAAATAACAATGAAATTTGAACCGACTGAGCACCCACATCGCCGCTATAATGCCTTAACCGGGGACTGGATTTTAGTGTCGCCGCACCGTACAAAACGTCCCTGGCAGGGAAAGCAGGAAACTCCCACCCCGGAACAGCGTCCGTCGTATGATCCGACCTGTTATTTATGTCCGGGGAATACCCGTGCCGGAGGGCATGCAAACCCGGATTATGAGTCCACCTTTGTGTTCACGAATGACTTTGCCGCGTTGTTGGAGGATACACCGGAACACGGCCCTGAACAGCAGCATCCCTTAATGCGTGTGCAGCCGGAGCAAGGGACCTGCCGGGTGATCTGTTTTTCGCCGCGTCATGATCTGACCCTGCCGGAAATGGCGGTGGAAGATATTCGCAAAGTCATTGACGTCTGGGCGCAGCAGACGGTCGAATTAGGTCAAAAATACAGATGGGTTCAGGTCTTTGAAAATAAAGGCGCGATCATGGGATGCTCCAATCCGCATCCGCACGGGCAAATCTGGACTGGCAGCGTGCTGCCGAACGAACCGACCAAAGAGGAACTTCGGCAGAAGGCTTATTTTGAAGAGACCGGCAATGTATTGTTAGAAGATTATTTGAAATTGGAAGTTCAAAGCGGGGAACGGATTGTGCTTGAAAACGCGCATTGGATAGTGTTGACGCCCTACTGGGCCTTGTGGCCCTTTGAAACCTTGCTCCTGCCGCGCCGCCATGTTTTGCGCCTGCCGGATTTGACTAATGAAGAGCGCGACAGTCTGGCCGAGATCATGCAACGTTTTTTAAGTAAATATGACAACCTGTTTCAGGTATCGTTCCCGTATTCCATGGGCTGGCACGGCGCGCCGACCGACGATGGTGATTACGCGCACTGGCAGCTTCACGCTCATTATTATCCGCCCTTGCTGCGTTCGGCGACCATCAAAAAATTTATGGTGGGTTACGAAATGCTGGCCGAAGCCCAGCGCGACATTACGCCTGAACAGGCCGCCGACCGTCTGCGCAGCCTCTCCGCAATCCATTACAAGCAGCAGAGGTGAAGAGTGTCAAAGCTCGGCTTTGACACTCCTGTTCATCCTTTCTCTCCAAATGCCTGTTATATAGACTTTTAAAACAACATCTTAAATCCCGCCCACGAAATACCGTGCTCATTCGAACCTTTCTTTGGCTTTTTTCAAAGCCTTTTCCAGTTCGCTTAACGCGCTGTCCATGCCGGCTTTGATATCTTCCCAGGCTTGCTTTGTCGGATCTTTGAGTTCTTCAAGTTTTTGCTGCAATTCCTGTCGCTTTTTTTCCAACGTCTCAAGCTCTTGCTGTAATTTAGCGCGGGCCTCGGCGCCAGCTTGCTCAATTTTGGGACGCCATTCTTCAAGTTTCTGGTCAAGGTCTTGAAGCTGTTTTTCAAGCTCCTGCCGATATTCTTCAGCCTGCTGCTTCATATATTCTTTGGTCGCTTCAGTCGCTTCCCCGATCTCTTTTTTGACCGTCTCTTTGGACACCTGGGGCTGAGGAGTAGGCGCAGGCGTCGCCGACGACTGCGGAGTTTCCTTTTGACAGGCCGTTACGCCAAATAAGAGTACAAATATCGCTGCAAACACGTGCCGGTATATGTTTCTCATAGGTACCGTCTCCTTTTTCTGATGTAGAAACAATCATGTTTTTTCAAAAACCTGATTGTTCTCTCTGATTCCTTTCTCTCTCAAATAATTCACGCCGCGAACGCGTCTGTCAAGTATTATTCTTTTGGCCGAAAAATTTATTGACGAGCAATGAAAAACCGTAATAAACCAAAATCGTAATTTTCCTTTGACAATTTCAGAAGGAGAATTCATGATATGCATTGTTGTATTCTCCTTCTCATTTATCACGCTGAAAAAAAAGGATACTCATGCAAAATACGATTCAGATTCAATGCCCGTCAGAACTTTTACTGCGATTGGGGATGAGTGCTGAAGCGTTTGCGGAATTAGTAAAGACCTGCACAGCTATCTCCCTGTTTAAAGAAGGAAAAATGTCATCCGGTACGGCTGCACATTGGCTGAACATTCCTCGCCTGGCTTTTTTGTTCAAAGCAATGGAAGCGGGCGCAGAATTCCTTGAAGATTCTCAGGATGATTTCGCACGGGAGACAGTACTATTATGATCGTTTTTTCGAATACCACTCCCTTCATTGCCCTGTCAAGCATCGGGAAACTTGAGCTCTTACCGGCGCTGTTTGATGAAATTTATGTCGTTGATGCCGTTGTTGCGGAATGTGCAGAAGGTGGGCGAATTATAGTTCCTGATTTAACGCGGCTTTCCTGGATACGAGTAATTTCTTCTGAAGTGAGTGAGCCTCATCCCCTGCTGCTCTCGCTTGGCCACGGTGAAAAACATACCATCAACATGGCTTTCAAGATGAAAGCCAATTATGTGGTTCTTGATGAAAAGATTGGCCGAAATGTGGCGGAATATCTTGGACTTGTAGTGACAGGCACATTAGGCGTCCTCCTTAAAGCCAGGCAGCAAAAACTGATAGACTCTTTTACAGCTTGCGCATTAGCCATGCAAGCTCAGGGTATCCGCTACAACATGAATCTTCTGAAAAAATTAGCATGGCACGTTGGTGAAACATTATAACCGTGATCCCTGGTGACATGGTTCAGAAGAAGTGTTAATGTATGGAAAATGTCAAAACCCGTGATCCTATTCCTGAATGCGAAACATTAGAGGAAATCGCTGGTTTTGGGGACACTCACAGTACAGCCGGCTACGACGATCTAACGCATGAAGTGCATGTTGACATCAACAATGTCTGGTTAACCGAAAAAGGGTAGTGGTTAAATAGTAAGTGATGACGCATGCTTCACGATGCGGTCAGGAGTGCGACGAGGTCGTNGCCGCAGCCGACGCCCGCAACATCTTCCAGGAGATCGAATACTACCGCCTCGGCGAAGCCATCCTCTGGGAAGCCAAAAGCCACCTCGCCCTGCGCCATTTCCCCGAAACCCGCGCCAGCCTCGCCGCCGCTAACGCCATCTTCACGCGCCAGCAGCAACCCCATCACGCCGCCGAAGCCAAACTCGTCGCAGGCCAACTCCTATTAGCCGAAACCGGCGACACCGCGCAGGCGTTGATATTATTCAACGAAGCAAAGGCCACCTTTGCCGAATCAGGCTTAAAACGCTTAGAAAAAGAGGCGGAACGTCTCATTACCCCGCCCTGAAAGGGCGAAAAACCTGCCGCGAAGCGGCAACGGGATACAGCCAGATGTTTTAACATCTGGAAACATGAATTGTGATATTTTCGCCCTGAAAGGGCGATGGATTATAGCCAGATGTTTTAACATCTGGAAATGAACACGAATCGTCATTTTCCGCCCTGAAAGGGCGGCGGGTTATAGCCAGATGTTTTAACATCTGGAAATGGAATCACATTGTATTTTCCGCCCTGAAAGGGCGGTGGGTTCGTTCCGCCGCCCTTTCAGGGCGGGATGATGTTGTGTGTCCGGCGTCCAGAGGTTGAAACCTCTGGCTGTATCCCATCGCCCTTTCAGGGCGGAATCAGGAGAAAATTTATGGGCAGTTCGTTAACCAATTTGCTCTATCACATCGTCTTTTCGACCAAAATGCGGCAGGACTCGATTACGCCAAATTTAGCGCAAGATTTGTATCCCTATATCGGCGGCATTATTCGGGATGAAAAAGGCGTGTTACTGAAAATCGGCGGCATGCCGAATCACCTGCACCTGTTGACGAAATTCCATCCATCCATTTCCGTTTCCACCATGTTGCAACACATCAAAGGCAGTTCATCAAAGTGGATCAATGAAGGTCGCCGCACTCTGGGGCAGTTCGCCTGGCAAACCGGTTACGCCGCATTTTCAGTCAGCGAATCAGCGGCGAACGCGGTCACGCGCTATATCGAAACGCAGACGGAACATCATCAACGCCAGACCTATCAAGAAGAACTGCTTGCGCTCCTGCAAAAACACCGAATTCCCTACGATGATCGCTATATCTGGGAGTAAACGAAAGGAACATGCAGAAATTTTGACTGGCAATGAGAAATTGCAAACCGGCGACAGAGCGCAGGCGTTGACGTTATTTAACCAGGCAAACACCACATTGGATGAGTTAGGACTAAAACGACTTGCAAACGAGGCCAATCACTTGATCAAGACATGGGGGCAGCAATGAGAATCAAAGTCAGTCAAAGGGGGTCTTCATCCCCAAAGACCTGTTCCTTGAAAACGTGGATGAGATAGAGATTCAGAGAGACCTGGATATGTTAGTATTTGGTTATGCGCGAATTCGACATTCCATTGGCGTTTACATTGCGATCATCATTTTCGCCAGGCCGGATTTTTGACTGAACCGTAAGCGGACGCCAAACTTGTCGAAAGAAAACTTTCCATTCATGTCCTATGCCGATTCAAAGAAAATGGACATTTTATCATGATCATGGTCTGCGTTATGAGGTGATCTTATGATTTGTGAATTTTGCGGGGGCCGCACAACACAACGTCGAATTCGTAAACATCATTGGTGAAAGAAACACCTGTATATGATTGATGACGTGCCGGCTGAGGTCTGTATGGAGTGCGGCGAACGCTATTATCATGCGCAGGTGTTGGATGCCATTGACCGGCTTTTAGCCCAGGAGAATGAAATCAAAGCCCTGTTACAAGTCGAAGTTGTCACATTACAGATCGCTTGACATTGTTGATGATGGCATGCGCGTCTCTTGAAATCGTTAGCCAACACCGACCTCACATGGTTTTATTTGATTTACAATGCATAAAAAAACCACTGTTATACTCTGGATACCTGCTGTTTTCGCGGTACAGAAATTCCGAGTGCTGTGTATTGACGGCTCGGCGTGAGGATGCTGCAAGACTCAAATCGCTGCACGGTAAAGAAATCGAATTGCATAGCCTATGCCAGAACGAAAAAAAAGAAAATATGGCGATTTCCAAACCCCCGAGGCGTTAGCCCTTCAGATAGTAAACCTCATTCCCGAAACAACTTTCACGAGGGCGTTTCGGAAAAATTTTGAACATCGAGTGATAGAGAATTTATTTTTGCTTGACCATGTCAGATAGGCATGGAAAATGCTTTTTTGACATTGTAATCAATAATCAAACCCGAAGTTCTCCTAATAGTTTTTTGGTAGTGGTTAAATAGTAAGTGATGACTCATGCTTCACGATGCGGTCAGGAGTGGTCGTCGCAACGGCATCAGCGATGCCGCGCCTGTCAGGGCGTTGCCCTGATGCGATGACCTCATCGCACTCCTTAGGTGCTGAGCAGTGTTCCGGGCACTCATCACTTACAATTTAACCACTATCTATTATTGACCATGATTGCCAATGTCCACAACTATCGCGGCGCCTTGCCGGAGAAACGCGTAGATTTGTACGCGGAAATCTGCGACGTGCTGTTGGGGCACTGGCAGCGTGGGAAAGGGTTGGGAGAACGTCTGACAGCCGCGCAGCGGCGCGTGGCCCTGCAACCGCTGGCGGACGCGATGATGAGACGGAACCTGCGTGAAATCAGGACCCAGGATGCGCTGGCGGTCATGCGTGAGCACCTGTTGCGGATTGGTATAAGCGAAGAGGAGATTCCGGCCTTTCTCCCTGATCTTCAGGCTAACTGCGGCGTATTGGTGGAAAAAGAAGTGGATGTGTGGGCATTTGCGCATCTGACCTTTCAGGAATACCTGTGCGCCGCCCATTGGAAAGCCAGCGGCAAAGCCCTGCAATGGGAATTCCCGCAATGGCAGAGCCTGATTGCGGAAAGCTGGTGGCATGAAACCCTGTTGTTGTATGCCGCGCAGCAGGATGCCACGCCATTGGTGAACGCCTGTTTACAGATTAACTCGCCTTCCGCCTTACGTCTGGCTGCGAATATGAGCCGGGAGGCCTTGCAGCTTGAGAGTTCCCTGCGTGAAACCATCGCTGTCTCCCTGAAAACGCTGATCATTCAGCTTCGCCGCGAACCGAAAGCGGTGTCTGAGGAAGAATTCATAGAAGTTTTTCAGCTTGATGATCAATGGCGGCCGCTGGCGTATATCCAGAATGAATATGAGGATCAGGGCGAAGTGATCATCGATCATGCCACCGGCTTGATGTGGCAGAAATCAGGATCGGATGAGGAGTTGACCTATCAGGCAGCCCCAAATTATATTATCCAACTCAATCAGCAGCGTTTTGCCGGCCATAGCGACTGGCGTCTGCCGACTATACCGGAACTGATGTCCTTGTTAGAGCCGGAAAAGCAGGCAAACGATTTGTACATCAATCCTCGATTTGATGCACGGCAGCGGTGGTGTTGGAGCGCTGACAGAATATTAGAATCTTCTGAACAGAGTGCTTCAAGACAGGGAGGGCTTCTGGCCTGGTTTCAAAGGCTGAGAGGGAGAGGCCGGCGAGGTTCGTCGGGGTCGGCGTGGGACGTCCTTTTCCTCAACGGCAGCGTGCACTGGGACTACTTCCCCTACGCCAGCTACGTTCGCGCGGTTCGTTCCAGACAATGATGGGTTATTTGGTGATTTAAATCATTTGATTCTTTTGGTTTTGGGGGGTACAGGGGGCTTGCCCCCTGTCGAAAAATTTTTGCTTGCACGTTGAAAATCCACGGCTTGCCAAGCGCGAGAATTTTCTTGACATCTTTCTAACCTTTCCTGAAGACTATTTGAGAAAAATTCAGGCGGAGAAGAGCGGGAGAGTTTTCACAAAAGGTGTGGCTTGTTTTCACTTCGTTGCTGTGTTTTTTATAGGGGGGATGCATGAAGATCCACGAATATCAAGCGAAGGAATTTTTTGCACGTTACCAGATTCCGATCCCGGAAGAGCGGCTGTGTACCAGCGTTGAGGCGGTCAAAGATGCGTTTCAGCAGATGCAGCGGCCGGTTGCAGTAAAAGCCCAGGTGCTTGTCGGCGGGCGCGGCAAGGCGGGCGGCATCAAGCTTGCCAAATCGTTACAGGAAGCCGAAGCAGCGGCAACCCGGATTTTAGGCATGACGATTAAAGACTTACCGGTCAAAAAAGTGCTGGTCTCGGAAGCGGTGGAGATTCTGAGTGAAGCCTACATTGGCATTATCGCGGACCGGAATTCGAAAAATCTGGTGATGATGGTCAGTTCTGAAGGGGGCGTTGAGATCGAAGAGGTCGCCAAAGCGACGCCGGAAAAAATTTGTAAATTAGAGGTGAATCCGGAAGTCGGTTTATTCGACTTTCAGGCCCGAAGATTGGCGTTTCACTTGTTTGATGACGTCAAACAGGCGACGCGCGCGGCTGGCATCATGAAAAAGCTGTATGCCTGCTATATGGAAAGCGACGCTTCACTGGCAGAAATCAATCCCTTCGTGGTTACGGGCGATGGCCGGATGCTGGCTTTAGATGCGAAGATAATTCTTGACGATAACGCCTTATATCGCCATCCGGAGTATGAAACGCTGCGCGATCTGACGGAAGATGAGCAAAAAGAGCTTGACGCCAAACAGAAAGGCTTAACGTACATTAAATTAGATGGTCAGATCGGCTGCATGGTGAATGGCGCGGGTCTGGCAATGGCAACGATGGATGTCATCAAGCTCTATGGCGGCAGTCCGGCCAATTTTCTCGATATTGGCGGCAGTTCCAACCCGCAGAAAGTAGTAGATGCCATGAATATTCTCCTGAGCGACCGCAATGTCAAAGTGGTGATGATTAATATTTTTGGCGGCATTACCCGTTGCGATGACGTCGCCAAAGGTCTGTTAACTGCACTGGAACAGATTGACGTCAAACTTCCGATTGTGGCGCGTCTCTCTGGCACGAATGCGCAGGAAGGGTTAGAATTGCTGCAACATACGGCGCTGCACGTTGTGTCATCAATGCGTGAAGCGGCTCAAAAAGCGATTGCGCTGATCCAATAGACTATGCTCAATTCCCCTCCTGGGAAGGGCAAGGAGTGAGTTGAAAGCGAGAGAAGACCATGAGTATTTTAATTGATGAAAGCACCCGTGTCATCGTACAGGGCATCACCGGCCGGGATGGGAGTTTTCACGCGCAGAAAATGCAAGAATATGGCACGCATGTTGTAGCCGGGACAACCCCTGGCAAAGAAGGGCAAAGGATTGCAGGGATTCCGGTGTTTCACTCGGTCGAAAAAGCGGTGCGGGAAACCGGGGCTGACGCCTCGGTGATTTTTGTGCCGCCGGCTTTTGCGATTGATGCGATCTGTGAAGCTTCGGATGCGGGCGTCAAATTGGTCGTGGCGATTACCGAAGGCATTCCGACGCTGGATGTGATGAAAGCGGTCAAGTTTCTTGAACGGAACGGCACGCTGCTGATTGGTCCCAATTGTCCCGGTCTGATCTCACCCGGCAAGTGCAAAATCGGCATCCTGCCAGCGAATATTTTCAAAAAAGGCTATATCGGTTTAATTTCCCGCAGCGGCACTTTAACGTATGAGGTCGTGAATGCGTTGACTCTGGGCGGATATGGGCAATCAACCTGTATTGGTATGGGCGGTGACCCGATTATTGGTTTAGGCTTTATCGAACTGTTACAGCGTTTCGAAGCAGACCCCCAAACTCAGGCGGTCGCGCTGATTGGGGAAATCGGCGGTAATGCGGAAGAGCAGGCGGCGGAATTTATTGCGAGCCAGATGACTAAACCGGTGGTCGCCTTTATTGCCGGACAAACGGCTCCGCCGGGCAAACGCATGGGACATGCCGGGGCGATCATTTCCGGCGGTTCAGGAACCGCCTCAGAGAAAATTGCTGCCTTTGAAAAAATCGGCGTCCCGGTCGCCAAAGAACCGGCGGATTTTCCGGAATTGATGAAGAAAGCTTTGCATACATAAGTAGCTATGAATAATTTATTTTACACAGGACTTACGTAGTATCCCCCCCCTCAATCCCTCCGTAAACGGGGGGAAGTTCACAGAAAAGCGCCACGTCTCATCCCCCCGCTTGCGAGGGGATGAAGGGGGGTGTGTGTAAGAAGCTGTTTTAAAAGTTTGCAGGTGAGGAGTGCGAAAGCTCTGCTTTCGCTGTCAAAGCAGAGCTTTGACACTCCTGTTCACCTCTCTTGAAATGCCCGTTGCATGGACTTTTAAAACAGCTTCTAAGTCCTGTTGTTTATTCATGTAGCGCGAAACTCCAGTTTCGCGCATCTTTGACAGCCGCGAAACTGGAGTTTCGCACTACATTTTCATAGGAGGAATATTTCAATGGCAAAAGTGAATTGGACCTTAGATAATTTAAATGAAATTTTTGTTGAGGCGTCCCTGACGCAAGAACAGATTGCAAAAGCTAAAACCTTGTTTCTCAAACGTTTAGCAGAACAGGCGCATCGTTTTTACGGCGGCAAAATGCAAACCGTCCCTAAAGCCGGAGTATTTGGCTTTAACTGGTTTAACGTCTGGTACACCCCGGGCGTATCAAAGATTTCGACGACGATTCGTGACGATAATGAAACGTCCTACGAACTCTCTAACCGCGGCAATTACGTGGCGGTCGTCAGCGATTCTACGCGCGTGTTAGGCGACGGTGATTGCACTCCTCCGGGCGGACTGGGCGTGATGGAAGGCAAATCCTTCCTGATGAAATATCTTGGGGGCATTGATGCGACCGCCTTGTGTATTGACAGCCGTAATGAAAAAGGGGAACATGACCCGGATAAAATTATTGAGTTTGTCAAAATGGTGCAGCCGAGTTTCGGCGCAATCAATTTAGAAGATATTTCGCAGCCGAACTGCTACAAGGTGCTGGATACCTTACGCGAAGTGTGCGATATTCCGGTCTGGCACGACGACGCCCAGGGTACGGCTTGCGTTACCCTGGCGGGATTGTTGAACGCGCTCAAAATTGTTGATAAACCGTTATCGGATGTGAAAATCGTGTTCTTAGGGGCCGGCGCCTCCAATGCGACCATTGCCCGAATTATCCTCGCGGCCGGCGGCAATCCAGAAAAAATGATCATGTTCGATTCCAGAGGCGGACTCCATAAAGATCGCCAGGATATTAAAGCGGATACCCGTTTTTATCGCAAGTGGGAACTCTGCGAACAGACTAACCCTGCCAAAATCAACACATTCGACGAAGGTATGAAAGACGCAGATGTGCTGATTGCCCTTTCAACCCCGGGACCAAATACCGTTAAACCGCAGTCAATCAGCCTGATGGCTGAAAAATCTATTGTCTTTACTTGCGCCAATCCGGTGCCCGAAATTTATCCGTATGCCGCCAAAGAAGCGGGGGCCTATATTGTGGCGACCGGGCGCGGCGATTTCCCGAATCAGGTGAATAACTCGGTCGGATTTCCTGGGATTTTGAAAGGCGCGCTGTTAGTGCGGGCGCGTCAAATTTCAGACGGTATGGCGATTGCGGCTGCGGAATCGTTAGCGAAATATGCCGAAAATCGGGGGATCGGTCCGGAAAATATTATCGCCACGATGGATGAAGCCGGCGTGTTTGCGTATGAGGCCGCCGACGTGGCCATGCAGGCGATTAAAGAAGGCCTGGCACGAATCACAATGACCAGAGAAGAAGCCTATAATAAAGCAGACGCTGACATTAAACATGCGCGTGAACTCACTCATAAATTGATCGAACACGGCATGATTAAACGTCCGCCGGAAACCATGCTGCAAGAAGCCCTGGATTGGGCGATCAAACAGGTTGCGTAATTCTACACGGAAGAACCAATCTATTTAATCTTCATCAGTTTGGTATTGGTCATCGTGTCGGTTATAATCACTACAACGGATTTTAGAATTCAACGGATAATAAACCGTAGAAGCCGTTCCATTCTCTAATGCGATGGAGTTTTGGCCGAAACGATGACCAACGCCATCAGTTTCGACGTACACGCGAGAAAAATCAAAAAAGCTGCACCCGTTGGATTGGCACATCCAAAGGGAAAACGGTCTGGTTGGCCAAAATACACGCCTCAATTTTGGGGAAACGTCCCCCTGCCGCGCCGGATTGCCGTTTTCACAATTCCACTCGCGCCGACCACAAATGCCTGCCGCTCTATTCAACCTTCTACAAAGCCCGCCCTGATTGCAGCTTGACGATTGGCAAGTCGCCCAATCAATTTTTCACAGATGTCTTGAACGCAAAGCAATCTCTCTGAAACCACATTTTCCAAAAAGAACACTTGACAACACATAAGCTTTCATAGAAGGTATGATGTTTTGACTGACATAGAATTTGTCAATCTACCCAAAAAGGAGTCATGATGTGCCCGGTGCCTAGGCACACACACAAGATGAAAAAGTGCCGAGCACATTTACATGGGAGATGTTGTTATGACACAAGTCATCGTACAACCGGCAACAGCCGTCAATATCAAACAGCTTTTACAGATAGCGATTGCCCACGAACTCCGATTACTACAAATCGGAATTGAACGTACCCGGGAATAATTGCGCCGGTTCGAGCATGAGTTCCAGAAAGATACCCCAAATGGGCCGGGGAATATGAAACCTTACAGCAGCTACAGCAGGATTATCACGAATTGTATGGATGGCTCGATGCTGCACTTTGATGTGGTGACCTTTCCCCATCATAAGCACATTACATCATCCCCATACGCTCTGGAATCAATTGCTCCCGCCTTGCAAGATGTGCTAGTACTTTGTCAACATTTGAGTGACTGGTTCGTAGTAAACGCTTTAGCGTTTAAACGCCGCTTAAGCGGCTACTACGAACCCGTCGGTCAAACCTTGACAAAACACTAGATGAAATAGAGAGGTAGATTGCGCAATAGATTCAAAAGAACACGGCATGAACGTCAGGCGCGAAACTGGAGTTTCGCGGTACATTATTCGTAGGAGGAAATTTGATGCCAAAAACGATTGCTGAGATTAATGCGAAAATCCGTAAGGGCCAGGCAGTAGTGGTGAATGCGGAGGAAATTATTGATATTGTCGAAGAAGAGGGCGCGCAGAAAGCGGCGGAAAAAGTTGATGTGGTGACAACTGGCACGTTCGGCCCCATGTGCTCATCGGGAGTGTTTCTCAATATCCCGCACACCAAACCCAAAATAAAAATCCAAAAAGCCTGGCTTAATAATGTCAGTGCATATTGCGGGGTCGCGGCGGTTGATTTTTATCTCGGAGCGACGGAAATCCCGGAAAACGACCCTGCCAATCAGGTGTTTCCGGGTGAGTTTCGCTACGGCGGCGGTCATATCATTGAAGACCTGGCCGCCGGAGAAGATGTCCATCTGCGGGCGATCTCTTATGGAACCGATTGTTATCCACGTAAAGAATTTGAAACCTGGATCAACATCAAAACCTTACGTTCAGCAACCTTGCTGAATCCACGTAACTGTTATCAGAATTATAATGTCGCCATCAACCGCGATGCTAAACGTACAATTTATACCTATTTGGGCGTACTGCGCCCGGATATGGGGAATGCCAATTATTCCAGCGCAGGGCAGCTCAGCCCCTTATTAAACGATCCCTATTTCAAAACTATCGGCATTGGTACGCGCATTTTTCTCGGCGGCGCGCCAGGGTATGTATGCTGGGAAGGTACGCAGCACGATCCGGATCCACTGCGCAGCGATAACGGCGTGCCCTCACGCGGCGCCGGGACTCTGGCAGTCGTAGGCGATCTGAAGCAGATGTCCCCCGAATGGCTGCGAGGCGCATCAATCACAGGTTATGGCGTCAGTTTGATGGTGGGGATCGGGATTCCGATTCCGATTTTGAATGAAGAGATTGTGCGCTATACGGCTGTGAAAGACAGCGAGATTTACGCACCAGTGGTGGATTATTCCTCTGATTATCCGAATGCGGTGGATCGGGTGATTGCAGAAGTGACTTACGCAGAACTCAAAAGCGGCCAGATTGTCATTCAGGGAAAAGAGATCCCCACGGCCGCCATGTCCAGCTATAAAAAAGCCAAAGAAATCGCCGACATCCTGAAAACCTGGATTCAAGAGGGAAGTTTCGAATTATCCGAGCCGGTACGCCCGTTGCGGAGTTCCGAGAAATTGTCAGGATGATGTTTTTTCAGCTTATCAAAAAACGGTTTGCCCTGACTTCTCTGTTTGTCCCTGAAACCTGGATGCAGAAACAGATTGTGGAATACCTGCGTACCCTGGTATTCAGCGTGCGGGGATTTGAAGAAGACCAGTGTGCCTTGCGCGCTTCAGCCTTAACGCTCTATACGCTGCTCTCAGTCGTTCCGGTCGCGGCCATGGCCTTTGGGATCGCCAAAGGCTTTGGATTTGAAAAAATGCTGGAACAGCAACTGTTAGAAAACATTCCCGGGCAGGAAGAGGGGATTCTGTATATTATTGATTTTGCCCGCAAACTGCTGGAAAATACGCAAGGCGGCTTAGTGGCCGGAATTGGAGTGATTATGCTGTTCTGGTCTGTGATGAAAGTGTTAGGGAACATCGAAAGCTCTTTTAATCATATCTGGAAGGTGCGGGAGAGTCGGAATTTTATTCGAAAATTCAGCGATTACCTCTCGATCATGCTTATCGCCCCGGTTCTGGTCATTTCCGCCAGCAGCGTGTCGGTCTTTATTTCAGTCAGAGTCAGAGATATTACTGAAAACACTGAATTATTAGAGGTTTTCAGCCCCTTTATTCTCTCAACTCTCAAGCTCTCGCCTTATGTGATTATCTGGATTCTCTTCTCGTTCATCTACATTTTTATGCCCAACACCAGGGTGACATTCTGGTCGGGCGCGTTTGCCGGTGTGCTGGCCGGAACAATTTATCAGCTTGTTCAGGCGGGATATATCTATTTTCAGGTCAAAATCTCCAATTATAACGCCATTTATGGGAGTTTTGCCGCCTTGCCGTTTTTTGTGATGTGGCTGCAATTGAGTTGGTTTGTCGTCTTGTTCGGCGCAGAGCTTTCGTTTTTTCACCAGCATCGCAAAACCTGGCACTCTTACCAGTACTATGAGCGACTATCGCCGTATTTACGTAAGCTTCTGGCGTTGCACATTGCCCATATACTGATCAAAAATTTTGCGCAGGGCCATCCGCCGCTGAGCACCGAACAGTTGACGCGCCAGACTCAACTTTCCTTTGCGCTCATCCAAAAGAGTTTGGATTTGTTGCTCGAAAGTGGAATTATCTTAAAAACGCCTGTTCAAGGGGAACGCGACATGGCCTATCAACCGGCAAAACCCCCTGAGTTGCTCTCAATCCAAAATGTGCTGACATCCCTGGAACGGCGAGGGAACGAAGACCCTCAGATATTACAAACATACCATATTGACCAAATTGTCAAACTGTTGGAACAATTTGATGCCGCTCTTGAGCAGCATCCTGCCAATGTGCTTTTGAAAGACGTGCCTCTAAACGAATTATCGCTTTAGTGCCTCATTGCTGGGATTCTCATCATCAAAATTTTAAAAAATAATTATTTTTCTTGACAGCTTTTAATGAACATTTTACACGTGTAGCTACACGTGTAAAATGTTCATTTCGCAGTTTGAAGTAAGGAATAGGTGCTATGGTGAAATTGGTTGAAAAATAAACCGGGAAACGACATGAGCTATCGGGAACTTTTTCATGCAATTATGAACTATGAGGATTTCGACAGGATGCCAGTCATTCATTGGGCTGAATGGCCGGAGACGCGGAAACGTTGGCTCCAGGAAGGGTTACCTCCCGATTGTCAAATCCATGAGTTTTTTGACGCCGTTCCTTTTTGGATTACCCTCATCAACGACGACAGTTGGTTAAGTATCGGCTCAATAAAAGATACGATTAATCTCGGCTTATTTCCTGTTTTTGAAGAGGAAGTGCTGGAAGAAACTGAGGAATACCGAATCTACCAGGGTGGTGATGGCGTGATTTGTAAGGAATGGAAACATCAGAGCGGGATTCCTCATTATATCGCCTTTACCCTGAAGGATGCAAAAAGCTGGGATGAATATAAAAAACGTCTTCAACCCGATCCTGCTCGAATTTCAGGCAACCTCGATGATCGTCTCAAAAAAATGGAGGCATCAGGATTGCCGATTTGTTTTCCGGCCGCTTCGCTTATGGGCTGGATCCGCAACTGGATGGGGGTGGAGAACATGTCATATCTGATGTATGACGATCGCGATGTTTATGCCGATATGGTGATGACTATCTCCGACCTGGTCTGTTGGGGGATGGATCAGATTCTGTCGAAGCTGAAAGTGGATTTAGCCCATAGCTGGGAGGATATCTCCGGTCGTTCAGGGCCTTTGGTCAGTCCGAAAATCTTTGATGAATGCGTTGCTCCCGGGTATCGAAAGATTCGAAATAAGCTGGAAGAATATGGAGTGAATTTTTACAGTATAGATTCGGATGGAGATATTACCGATCTTGTCGGCCATTGGCTTAATGCCGGTGTAAACATCATGTTTCCCCTTGAAGTAGGACCCTTCGGTGGGGATGCACTGAAGTTGCGAAAGAAATACGGGAAAGAACTTCGACTCATGGGCAATTTTGACAAATTGACTCTCGAAAAAGGACGTGGGGCAGTTGAGGCTGAGATAAACCGGTTGATGCCTCTGATGAAGGATGGGGGATATATTATAATGCCCGATCATCATATTACTCCTGGGGTCTCTCTTGAAGATTACCAGTGGTATCTGAATCAGATTCGGGGCTTGAGGTTTTAACTGATAGCTGTTGAAAGGGGGTGATAGTTTTTATATACTGTTGATAGAATGTGATGTAATTCAGGTGAAGGAGTTTAAACGAACATCAATGTTTATTAGGAGGCACTCTTATGAAAAAAAGCGTTGTATTTTGGGTGGTTATTGTAAGCATCAGTCTTTTGCTTCCTTGCTTTCCGGGTAATGCAAAAGCGGAAGGTTGGGGTAATATTGATTGGCAGCAGTTTAAGGGCACGGAGTTGAACGTCCTGGCAACTGCCATGCCGGTCTCAGAGGTCTACAAGAAAAGAATCGAGAAGTTTGAGGAATTAACAGGAATCAAGGTCAATTTTGAACTGCTGAATGATGTCGATCGGAGAAAAAAGCAGCTTGTGGATTTTTCCTCCGGGATGGGCGAATATGATCTGGGCAATATCGGCTTTTCGAATCGCGAAGAGTTCGCTCAGCCAGGCTACCTTGAACCGCTTGAGCAGTATTTGGAGGATCCGAAATTAACTGATAAGGCCTGGTACAATTTTGCTGATTACCCCAAAGATGTGATCGCTTCCGGCTATTCTAAAGATAAACTTGTATTTGTCCCCTTTACCGCTGAATACTTCTTACTCTGGTATCGAAAAGATATTTTCAATGACCTGGGGTTGTCAGTACCGAAAAATTTTGAGGAACTTCGCGCCACTTCCGAAAAATTAGATGAAGCCAGAAAAGCCGGGAAGATCAAAGAATACGCCTGGATTGAACGTCAGATGCCCGGCGCCAGCGAAGCGGGCTGGAATCTCTTCTGCACTGCAAATCGCTTTGGCGGCTTTGATTTTATTAATTTTGGCGAAATGGTTTCGTATGTCAATACGCCAAAGGGTCATGAGGTGTTGGACTATTACACCTCGATGGTCAAGCAGTTTGCTCCTCCGGGATCAGGCAATTGGACCTGGGGCGAAATTGCCGTGGCTTTTAAAACCGAACAGGTTGCCATGACCACCGGCGGCAATGCCTCGTATGCCTATCTTGAGAATCCAAAGGAATCAAAAGTGGCCGGACGTGTCGGCTATGCGCCCCCGCCAATGGCAGAAGGTGGAAAGGATCCGTTGTGGGTTTGGGGTTGGGGTATGAACAAAGACTCCAAGCATAAAGGCGCGGCCTGGCTCTTCATCCAATGGGCGACCTCACCGACATTGATGCAGGAAATTGCGCCTGAATACGGCTGTCCGGCCCGGCAGTCCTCGTACGCAAATCCGGCTTATGTTCAGGCAATGCCCAGCCAGGAGTTCATTGACGCACAACTTTACATGATGACCCAGGGGGTGAATCCGTATCCGCAGTTGATTCACGCCAAATATGCAGAAGGCGCAGATATTGTCTCCAAAGAGATGAGCAATATTATTGCCGGAATCAAAGATGTTAAACAGGCGGCTGCAGATGCTGATCAGGCCCTGATAAAACTCGGGTACAAACCCGCTGAATAATCCGGCAATTTCCAAAACAATCCGACAGGGGGGATTTTCCCCCCTGTCAATCTATAGTTTTTCAGAAAAATAATTGCACTTGTCTCGACTCCGCTCGACAACCGCCATACACTGAGCGAAGTCGAAGTGTGCAAATTAATATCTGAAAAACTATATGCTCAGTTTCCACTTGCAAGAGAATGACAATGGAAAAAACTACTGCGTGGTCGAAACAAGAACGGCTTTTTCCCTATATCGCCATTTTTCCTACAGTTGTGCTGATTGTCCTTGTCGGTGTGGTGCCTTGCATTTATACCTTTATTCTTTCGCTGCAAGAATATGAATTGATCAAACCCCCGGCCACATTCGTAGGATTTGCAAATTATGCGGATTTACTCTTCCATAATTCGCGCTATCTGCGTGCTTTAGCCTTTACGGTGATCTTTGCCCTGGTTGCCACGACGCTGGAATTGTTTATCGGGTTTTTCATTGCGTATCTGCTCGCTGATAAAGAAGTGTCGGAACGCTATTCCGCTGTGATACGCACTTTGATGATGGTACCCTTTGTTGTGGCGCCGGTGGTAGTGTCATATACATTCAAAACCCTTATTTACGATCAAACATTTGGGTATTTGAATTATTTTTTACGCATATTGCATCTCCCTGGTTTTGATATCTTTCGAGGCGCGCTGAACGCGCCGATCGGCATTCTGGTTATGGAAGTGATCCTGAGAACGCCCTTTATCGCTATCATTCTTTATGCAGGCATCTCCTCGATTGATCCGTCGATTCTTGATGCTGCGTCAATTGATGGGGCAACCTGGTTGAAACGATTAACCAGCGTTGTGATTCCAACCATACGGCCGATTATTGTTGTCGGGTTTGTGCTCCGTTTCATTGACGCTCTCAAGATGTTTGATGAAATCTATGTCGTGACTGGCGGCGGACCGGGATATGTCACCGAAAACGTCTCCGTATTTACCGTAAAACAAGCCTTTGAATTTTTTCACATGGGCTATGCCGCCGCCGCCGCATTCATTTTTTTGATTGTGGTCATGATCCTCGTATCCCTGTTGATGCGAACAGCCAGATTTTAAGGAAGGGAAAGGTTATGTTGAAGACAAAACATGTACGCATTGTTCTTAAACATACTATTCTGGGGGTGATTGCATGTATCGGGCTGATTCCATTTATCCTGATCGTGCTGACATCAATCAAAATTCCGACCGAGGCGGTGATTATGCCTCCCAAATGGATTTTTGTGCCCACGCTGGAGAATTATCGCGAGTTATTAACGAACATCGATTTTTTACACGCCATCTTCAACAGCCTGATTATTGCGGCCGGCGCAACAGCAATTGCCGCAGTGACCGGGATTTTCGCAGGATATGCCTTTACCCGCTTTGTTTTTCGCGGGCGCACGATCATTTCGTACTTGATTCTCTTTTTACGCATCGTTCCGCCAATTACCTTTGTCATTCCATATTTCTTGATATGGCGGATGTTACGGCTCGCTGATACTTATACCTCCATGATTTTGATGTATATCACCCTTTGTCTTCCGCTATTAGTCTGGATGATGCGCAGTTTTTTTGTTGATGTGCCGATTGAAATTGAGGAGGCGGCCATGGTTGATGGGTGCTCGCGCTGGCAAACCTTGCGCTTAGTACTGATTCCGGCGGTACTGCCGGGAATTTTAGCCTCATCAACCCTGGCGTTCATCTCTTTGTGGAATGAATTTATGTTTGCGCTGTTTAATACAGGCAGACATACCCGAACACTTCCCATCGAAATCTATAATTCGCTGGGATATTATCAATTAGATTGGGCCAAACTTTCTACATCGGCGGTTGTTGCAATTATTCCGGCGATTGTTTTTATTGCGCTGACTCAAAAATATATCGTTCGCGGTCTGACCATGGGGGCTGTGAAAGGATAGCTAATTGACAATTGCTAATAGTCAATTGCTAATAGTCAATTTAAGATGAACCAATATCTTTTAGGTATCGACATCGGAACAAGCGGTTGTAAGTGTTGTCTCCTGGATCTTGATGGTAAACTTGTAGGCAATGCTGCTCAGGAATATACTCCGCTCAGTAGCAAACCGGGATGGGTCGAACAACATCCTGACGACTGGTATCATGCTGTTCAAAAGGCTTTGCAGCTATTACAGCAGCAAATAGCACTCGATCTGCGACAGATTGTCGCCATTGGTACAGCCGGTCAGATGCGGGGTGTGACCTTTCTGCACAAATCCGGAAGGCCGGTGAGAAACTCCATTCTCTGGAATGATCTGCGCTGTGAACAGGAGGTGCATGAAGCGCAGGACAAGGCAGAGGATCTGCTGAAAAATACGACTCATAATCCGCTCAATACCATGTGTACGCTTCCGAAAGTTCTGTGGGTGATGCGCAATGAGCCTCAAACCTGGGCGGAGACAGCGAAAATCATCTTTCCGAAAGATTATGTGAATTACAAGTTGACCGGCAAGATTCAGACGGATTTAAGCGACGCTTCTGGCTCGTCATTCTACAATCTCAAAGAGCAAGCGTGGTCAGAGGACATCCTTGATCTGTTTGGGATCGCGAAAGCAAAACTTCCTGAGATTTTCCCTTCCACAGCGATTATCGGGCAGGTCAGTCCGAAAGCTGCTGAGGAAACCGGACTCAAGCCGGGAACGCCGGTGATCGCCGGAGGAAGCGATGCCACAGTCGAACTGTTTGCGGTTGGCGTCAGCAATCCGACCCAGTGTAAACTCAGATTAGGGACCTCAGGCGCGCTTTCAACGGTGACGGATGATCTTGAACATTTTCCGCAGGGCGACTATTATTGCTGGTCTTATGTCCTGCCGAATCACTGGATGATCGATCTCAATACCCGTGCGTGCGCGCATTCAACCGTCTGGCTGCGAGATGTCTTTTTTCAGGATAAACCGGCGATCAGCGCGACGTACGCTGACATCGTCAAAGAAGCGCAAAATATCCCTATCGGGGCTGATGGATTGGTTTTTCATCCGTACTTGTTAGGAGAAGATGCGCCCTACTGGGATCCGAAGTTAAAAGGCAGTTTTTTCGGAGTGACCGCTGGCCATAGCCGTCAACATTTTGCCAGAGCAGTGTTTGAAGGGACGGCTTATGCCCTACGCGATGCCCATTCCGTCATTGCAACGATCGCGCAAAATTTTTCAGAATACCTCTTTGTTGGCGGAGGAGTCAAAAATCCGCTCTGGGTCTCCATTGTCGCCGATGTTTTAGGAATAAACGGCAAGATTGCCACCAAAGCCGATACCTCCCTGGGCGCAGCGATGCTGGCCGGCATTGGGGCTGGCTTTTTCGCCGGAGTAGAGGAAGCGAGGGCAGCATGGAGGAATGAGGATGGAACCTCTATCAAATATAATAAACACAATCATCAAATCTACAGTGCACTTTTTGAGCAGTATGTGAAGATGAAAAGGGTGTATGATCAGATATACAAAATCCTGGAATGCGAAAGTTCTACTTTCGCAAGTAAGTAGGTGCTGGAACACTAACAGGCGAAAGTAGAACTTTCGCACTCCGGATGTTCTTTAAATTTGTTATATTCCAAATTCGCTGTAGTATCCATATTAATTGACACGTGTAGCTTCACGTGTTTAATGGATCACAAGGAGGTATTGCAATGAACGACAAAGAAAAATTTCGACTGGGAGTAATCGGCGCGGGAATTTTCGCAGAGGCCAACCATTATCCAAGCCTCTCAACCCATTTTTTCGATGATGTCGAACGCGTGGCTGTTTGCGATTTACAATTGGAACGGGCGGAAAGACTGGCCGGAAAGTATGGGTGGAAAAAGACCTATACCGATTTCAAAGCGATGCTTGCTAAGGAATCGCTGAATGCGGTGATTGTGTGTCTGGGGGGAAAATACCATCCTGATGTGGTTCCTGAAGTTCTTGAAAGAGGACTTCCGGTCTTCTTAGAGAAACCCTCTTCCATTGATGTTGCAGGGACATTAAAAATTCTTGAGGCGTCAAAAAAAACCGGACTGCCCGTCCAGGTTGGTCATCAGAAACGGCATGGCCTGGCGTATGAACGCGCCCGCGCATACATCCGTGACAAAGAAAAATTCGGCAATATCATTCAAATTGAAAGTAAAATGCACGGGTTTACGGTATTCCCGACCTTTTACACCTGTATGTTAGAATGGCAGTGCCATAACCTTGATCTGATGATCTCCTTTGGCGGACAAATTACGGAAATAGAGGCTAAATCTTTTAGAAACAGCGACCGTACCGGAGCATTAACGGCAATGCTGCGCTTTGAAAGCGGCGCGCTCGGCATTCTGGGTTGGGGAACTTACGGCGGCCCGGGACAATTTGCCGAGAGAATTGAGGTGCTCGGAGATAAAGGTCGCGGTGTGATTGTCACCAATGCTCGGGTCGTCACCTTTTACGATGAAGAGGTTGGCGAGACCTGGACTTCAGACTGGAATCCGATTAGTAAAAATCAGAGTTATATGTTTAACGGCTATATTCCTGAATTGAGGCATTTTATTGACTGTGTAAAAGAAGGCCGACAACCAGTCCCTTCAATTGAAGATGAAGCCAAAACCATGCAATATCTGGCGGAAATTGCCACAAAAGCAGGCATCCCGATTGAATGGGCGCCTGTCTCAAGCGCATTATAAAGAAGAGGATTACCACAGAGACACGGAGACGCAGAGAGAAGAAGCTAAGAAGATAACTCGACAATGTTAAATTTCCACTTTTGTAAGGAAGTGTGCAAAAACTCTTTTGCGCTCCTAAATGTGGACATGTTTAACAAACAACATAGGAGTACAAAGGAGTTTTTGCATAATTTCTTTTCTTTTGCCTTTCCCTGTGTCTCCGTGTCTCTGTGGTTACACGATCCATTATGAAAACAGATTTTACCGAAGAACTCCTGAAATATGAACTGGGATCGATTGTCGGGCCGGAAAATGTTATCACCGACCAGGCTGAAATGGACGCCCAATCGCTTGATGTGTGGTGGGTCACGCGCTTCTGGTTATTCAGCGACTTCAAATTCCCCCAGCCTTCTGCGATTGTGTTTGCTGAAAATAAGGAACAGATTGTCAAACTCGTCCAATTTTGTAATGAACATAAAATCCCACTGATTCCGAGGGGCGGCGGGGCCGGAGATTCCGGGGGAGTTGTTCCGATTAAAGGGGGGATTGTGGTCGATCTCAAAAAGATGGACAAAATCCTTGAATTGAATGAGAGATCCCTGACCGTCCGAGTTCAGCCGGGAATTCTGCAAAAACATTTGGAAGAATATTTGAATCGGCATGGCTATACGATGAACCATTTCCCGGCCTCCTTTACCACCTCTGCGCTGGGAGGCTTTATCAGCACCAATGGAACCGGCGTGCTCTCCTCGAAATATGGCAAAGTCAGCGATATGGTGCATCAACTGGAAGTTGTGCTTCCCAATGGGGAAATCTTTAAAAGCCTGCCCGTCAGACTCCATTCCACCGGTCCCGATTATTCACGTCTCTTTTTCGGCGCAGAGGGAACTTTCGGCATAATCACAGAGGCGGTCTGTAAGATTTACTATCTTCCTGAGAAACGATCCTTTCGAGGCTATCTTTTACCCAATCTGACCGAAGGAATCGAAGCCGGACGTCAAATTATGGTGAACGAGCTTCAGCCCTGCCTGATGCGCCTGTACGATGAAAAGGATACCAAACATATTTTGCAGCGGGAATTTGGCTTACAGCAAGAAGGCAGCGTGCTTTTGATCGGGTTCGATGGCCGGGAAAAAATTGTGAACGCCCAGGAAGAGATCGCGTTTGAAATTTTGAATCAGGCCGGAGGAAAAGATTTAGGCGAAGATCCGGGTAAAAACTGGTGGAATAATCGTTATCGCTCTTATTATCCGCCGAACGATTACATCTGTTATCCCTGGATGACTGCCGTGTTAGATACGGTTGCACCCTATGAAAAGATTGAAAACATTTATTGGACCATGAAAGCCGCGATAGAACAAGGCTTTCAGGAGTGGAACGCCGAGTTTCACGCCCATTTTTCTCACTGGTACAATTGGGGCACAAGTTTTTATCCCACCTTCCTGATTAAAGAATTCCCGGAAGATAAACAGGAGGCGATCAAATTGTATAACCAGGTGTTGGAAGCTGCTGTAAGAGCTTCGCTTGAGAATGGGGGTGTGGTCAACGAACATCATGGGATTGGATTAAGATTGGGAAGATTTCTCAAAGACGCTTACGGCGAAGGGTATGAGTTAGCCCGGACAATCAAGAAGTCTTTAGACCCCAATAATATCATGAATCCAGGAAAACTTGGGTTAGGAGAGTAACATTATGGGTGTACAAGACGTACAGGAGATTATCAAAAGTTGTCGTTTTTGTTTTATGTGCCGCCATGCCTGTCCGACTTTCCTGGCGACGAAGTTGGATTCGCACACTCCACGCGGGTATGCCTTACTCCTGTCCCGAATTGCGGAAGGCTATCGCGATTGGACGCCGGAAACGATGGATCGATTTTACCAGTGCAGCCAATGCGGACTGTGCCGGGAAGATTGTGAATACCATTGGCAGGAAGATGAACTTGTCCGGCATGCACGCGAGGAAATTGTGCAACAGAACCGGACTCCTGAACGAGTTGCGCAGATTGCAACAGCCTTGATCCGGAACGGAACTCCCTATCAGGACAAGGACAAACTTAGCGACATTCCTCAAGAAATCATTGGGAAAAAACAGGCTGAAGTTCTGTATTTTGCCGGATGTTCGACCCGTCATTCGCATTCCGCACTCATTGAGGCTCTTGCGAAAATATTTCGGACTGCCGGAATCGAATGGACTATGCTTGAAGATGAGGGCTGCTGCGGGACTTCTTTGTATGAACTCGGGTATACAGAAGCAGCCAAAGCGACCGCACATACCCTGGCCAGCAAGATCACAGAGGCAACCCCCAAAATCCTCTTGACAGGATGCCCTCACTGTTTGCGAGCATTTAAAGAATTCTATGCGCAGTGGGAATTGGGTTTCGATCCGGACATACCAATCCTTCATACGTCGCAATATCTTGCCCGGCTGCTTACTGAGGGAAGGCTGCATCTGAACGGAAAAGTAGATTTATCAGCGGTCTGTTATCATGATCCCTGTCAATTAGGGCGGAAAATGCAGGAATATGATGCGCCGCGCCAACTCATAGAAATTGTCACCGGTCAAGCGCCGCGCGAACTCTTTCATCACAAAGCCCTGGCTGAATGTTGCGGCGCCGGATCAGTCATGTTTTTGACGGATCCTGAAATTGCAAGTAAAGTCGCGGGTAAACGTCTGGAACGAATTGCTGAAACCGGAGCAGACAGAATTATCACCGCCTGTCAGAATTGCAAAACCATACTGTTGGCAGCACAAAACGGGGCTGATCAGGTTTTCTCAGTAATGGATATTGTCGAATTGGTGGCAGCGAAAATATCATAATGAGGTCAAAAAATATGAAACAAGCATACATGCCCGAACCGAGAAAGATTCTTTACCGCAACATAGAAACACCTGTTCCTGAGGCACATGAAGTATTGCTGAAAATCGCCAGAATCGGAATTTGCGGCTCTGATGTGCATGTCTTTACAGGCAAGCATCCCCTGGTAAGTTTTCCGCTGGTTCAGGGGCATGAATTCAGTGGATATATTGAAGAGGTCGGCGCAGATGTGACAGGGTTCAAGACAGGAACACTTGTCACAGTTGAACCAGCCATTGGCTGTGGTTCTTGCAAAAGATGCCAGGCCGGATTGTTTGCTCAATGTGAGAAATTGCTGTTTATTGGCGGCGCGCTGACCGGAGCCGGCAGCGAATATTTTACAGTTGATGCGCGTCATGTCGTGCCCATGCCTGAAAATGTGAGTCCTGATGATGCGGCAATGACAGAGCCTTTAGCGGTTGCTGTACATTCCGTACGAAAAATCCCTGAAATCACCGGCCAGAGTGTCCTGATTTTCGGCGGCGGGACAATAGGGAACCTCACCGCCCAGGTCGCCAAAATTTATGGCGCGGGTCCAATAATTCTTGTGGACAAAATTCCGTTCAGAAATACTCTGGCTCAACGAGTAGGTTGCCTCACGCTTGAACCATCCTCAGAGCTTGAACAACAAGTTCGAGCAATCTTGCAGGGCGGACAGCCAGCCGTTACATTCGAATGCGTCGGGAGTGCAACGCCGTTAAATACCTGCATCAGGATGGTTGAGCGCGGCGGCTATGTCATTGTTATTGGAGTGTATGAAGATGCGCCGAAAACCGAGATGGTGCTGGTGCAGGATAAAGAATTGCAGATGATCGGCTCGTTGATGTACACCTGGGATGATTTTCAGGAAGCGGTCACGCTTATCAAAGAAGCGAAGGTGAATCTCAAACTGCTCCAAACCCATCATTTCCCTTTTGAGCAGTGGGAAGATGCCTATACCTTTTTGCTCGATCATCCTGAGCAGGCCGTGAAGGTGCTGATTGATGTCGATCAGGGTGGTTGAATAGCTGCCTGAATTCCCCTCCCAGGAGGGGAATTAATAGTTTCGTCGCAAAAAACTACTCCTGAAAGAGCGGCACAGGGAATGAGTTGTTGCCATCTTTTTGAAATCTGAGAAATTTGCGAAATCTATGGTTGGTAGAAAACGAGGAGTAAAATGCTTATGGCACAGAAACAGCGTACATCTATAAAGCGACCCTCAAGTAAAGATGTTGCGAAATTAGCCGGAGTATCGCGGGCAACTGTGTCAGCGTATCTAAATCGAACGCGCTATGTCTCACCGGAATTATCAGAAAAAATAGAACAAGCGATTCAGGAATTGCATTATACACCCGATCCGGTAGCGCGGGCGTTGAAATTGCAGGATACAAAAACTATCGGCTTAATCATTCCGGTGATGAGCAACTTTTACATGCCCCTGATGCAGGTGGTGAATGAGGTGGCTCACCAGAATGCATACGGATTACTGCTTTGTTCCAGCGAAGAGGACCCGGAACGCGAGCGCGAGGTTCTGGAAATCTTCTTAGCAAAACGGGTGAGCGGAATTATGATGGCGCCGTGTTCGGAAAAAAATCGCAAACTTCTCAATGATATTCAGCAGAAAGGCACACCGATTGTTCAGGTCAATCGAAAAATTGACGGCCTTGAAGCTGATTCTGTGGTATCTCATAATTTTAAAGCCGCATATACGGCAACAGAGCACCTTATCCACAAGGGGAGAAAGAGGATCGTATTCCTGGGATATGATCCCGATTCTCTGGTCAACGCTGAGAAAAAAACCGGCTATGATGCGGCCCTGGCGGATTACAAGATCGCAGATAATCTGACGATTCTGGTCAAAGAACATCAGCGGGAACAAATTCGGACTGCCTTCAGAACTTTTTTAGAAACAGGACAGAGCTTTGATGGATTAATTTGCACTACCCAGGGCAAAACCGCTATTGGCCTGCAACTCCTGAAAGCTTATGCCTTGCGTATTCCGCAGGATGTCGCTGTGATCGGATTTGATGATACCCCGTGGTCATCTTTGCTCTGGCCTCCTTTAACCGTCATTTCTGAAAATACCTATACAATGGGAGAAGAAGCCACAAAACTCTTACTCAAACGCATAGAGAATAAAGAAAAGATCGCTCCGCAGCATATTGTTTTAGAAGATGAATTGATTATTCGCGAATCAACGTGAAGAAGAGTAGAGGAGAAAATATGGGAATGTCAGTAGCCTTAGGCATTAAAAGCGATCCGGTGGAATATCGCTATAGTTTTGAATGGTTATTTGATTTGATGAATGATGTTGATGTCAAATATGTGCAACTCGGCAGTTTTTTTGAAATGTATCACCTGGAAAACGGGTATTTTCATGAATTGCGCGAACTGGCGGAGCGTAAGAATGTGCGCATCAAAAGCTGTTTTACCGCGCACCGCGAGTTGGGCGGCTTTTTGACCGGCAATCCTTATCTGGAAAAAGTGGCGCGCAAGTGTTATGAACGCTACATTCAGATCGGTGGCATTCTGGGCGTTGATTACCTCGGCTCGAATTTAGGCGCGGTGTACAGAGATAAAATGGCAACCAAAGCTGAAGGTATTGCCCGCTATATCACCCATGCCAAAGAATTGGTCATGCTGGCCAAAGAGCAGGGGATCAAAGCCCTGACGGTGGAACCGATGTCCTGTTCGGTTGAACCTCCCTCTTTTCCCGATGAAATTCTTAGCCTCATGCAGACCTTTGAGGAATATCACGCCCAGCATCCATCTTCAACCGTGCCGCTCTATTTTTGCGGCGACATCTCGCATGGCGTGGCGGATCAGGATGGAAAGGTGCTGCACAGCAATGTGGAATTATTTAAACTGGAAATCCCGTATATGGCGGAATTCCATTTCAAAAATACGGATCGCATCTTCAATTCGACCTTTGGATTTTCAGAAACAGAAAAAGCCCGCGGCATCGTTGATTTGCAGGAACTCAAACGGATCATAGACGACCATGCGGACGCCTGGCCGGTCAATGATCTGGTCGGATACCTCGAATTGACCCACCTGAAATTCGGCCGCGATTATACGGATGATAAACTCGGGGGAGTTTTGACCGAGTCCATCAGAGCTATACAAGAAGTGTTTTGAAATCGAAGGTTTGTCATCAGCATTACCCATCCCTCACCCCTCCCAGGAGGGAAATTCTTCCCCTCGCCCTTTGGGAGAGGGGCCAGGGGTGAGGGGTGGGTTCAATCGCTTATATCGAGTTACTCCGTCTGACCCTCAAAGAGTTTCTGAAACTCGCCGTATCCCTCTTTCTCAAGGTCTTCCACCGGAATAAAGCGCAAGGCCGCGGAATTGATACAATAGCGCAAACCGGTCGGACGCGGACCATCGTCAAAAAGGTGCCCTAAGTGCGAATCCGCATTCTTGCTGCGAACTTCGATTCTCAGCATCCCGAAACTGCGATCTTCTTCCTGGACAATATTTTCCGGGAGTAGGGGTCTCGTAAAACTCGGCCAACCTGTGCCGGAATCGAATTTATCGAGCGAGCTGAACAGCGGTTCGCCCGACACAATATCTACATAGATTCCGGGTTTTTTATTGTTCCAATACTCATTTTGAAACGGCGCTTCCGTGCCATTCTCCTGCGTTACATGATACTGTAACGGTGTGAGTTTCTCTTTTAATTCTGCTTTACTCATCTTTTTTTCTCCTGACTTCTCTGCGCCCATTGTCTGCTGCTGGTGCACAATCAGAGCAAGAAGTCCGATAATCAGCAGCCCTGTGATCATAAATGTTTTATACATAGATTGGTCCTCCAAACATAATGTCATTATTTAGGAATTATTCTTGTTTACTATAAGTATCCAATACTGATGTTTGTTCGAAAAGTCAATGCAAGAAAAATAAAAATTTTACTTGACAAAATTGCTTACTTGGCAATATTGCCAAATATGCAATTAAGACAAAGGAGAAATGTATGGATGAGCACACAAAAGCCCAATACGATCTAAGAGCAAAGATATTGAAAGCCATGGCACATCCGACGCGCTTGTTTATTATTGATGAACTCTCACGCCAGGAACGCTGCGTTTGCGAACTGACCGAGATGATCGGGGCCGATACCTCAACCGTCTCAAAACACCTGTCAGTGTTGAAAAATGTCGGCATTGTCAAAGATGAAAAACGCGGCACAATGGTCTATTATCAATTGCGCTGCGCGTGCGTGCTGAATTTTATCATCTGCGTTGAGGAAGTGATTGAGAAAAATGTGAAAGAACAAATAGCGCTACTCGGTTGACGCATAACCAAAAAAGGAGTGTCAAAGGCTCGCCTTTGGCCTTCCCTTTGAAATATAACGAAAGAGAAGAATTATGGAATGGAAAAAAGAATGGAAACCGTTACTGGTGATTGTAGGAATCTTTTTGGTAGCTTTTTATCTTCCAGTTGGACGCCCTCGTTTTGATAACGCCGTGTTAGAGGCGTTCCATCTGGTGAAATGGTATGCCCAGGAGCATGTGCTGCTGTGTCTGGTGCCGGCGTTTTTTATTGCCGGAGCGATCGGGGTCTTTGTCAGCCAGGCCTCAGTCATGAAATATTTAGGCGCGCGGGCAAATAAGGTGCTGGCCTACGGCGTGGCCTCGGTCTCAGGCACGATTTTAGCAGTCTGTTCCTGTACGGTCTTGCCGCTGTTTGCCGGAATTTATCGCATGGGGGCCGGACTTGGCCCGGCAACGGCCTTTTTATATTCCGGGCCGGCCATTAATGTGCTGGCAATTGTCCTCACTGCCCGCGTATTAGGCCCCGGGTTGGGATTCGCCCGCGCCGTCGGAGCGATTCTATTCAGTGTCATCATTGGCTTGTTGATGCACCTGATTTTTCGGAAAGAAGAGATTGACAAAGCCAACGCCCAGATGATGATGCCAGAACCGGAAGAAGGTCGCCCCTTATGGCAGACGGCGGTCTATTTCGCCACCATGGTGGCGATCCTGGTCTTCGCCAATTGGGGCAAACCGGCTGAAGTCAGCGGCCTCTGGTATGCGATGTACTCTGCAAAATGGATTGTAACCGGCCTGGCCGCCATTGCGTTGGCGATTGAATTAATAGTCTGGTTTCGCCTGCTCTGGTGGAAAGTGGTGTTGGCCTCGCTGCCAGCCGCGATTCTGGTGCTGCTGTTCCCGCACGAACCGATGATTCCCTTCGCGGCGGCGGTGATCGGACTTTCGACGATTACCAGTATTGATACCGGTGAAAGCGGCGAATGGTTTTCGACCTCCTGGGGGTTTGCCAAACAGATTCTGCCGCTCTTGTTGTTTGGCGTCCTGGTGGCCGGAGCGTTACTTGGCCGGGTCGGACATGAGGGGTTGATCCCATCAACCTGGGTCAGCGCTCTGGTTGGCGGCAACTCGCTCTGGTCGAATCTCTTTGCCTCGGTTGTCGGCGCGTTTATGTACTTTGCGACCCTGACGGAAGTGCCGATTTTGCAAGGTTTAATCGGGAACGGCATGGGTCAGGGACCGGCGCTGGCCTTATTATTAGCCGGACCTGCGCTCTCGCTGCCCAATATGCTGGTGATTCGCAGTATCATGGGCACAAAAAAGACGGTGGTGTTTGTCAGTTTAGTTATTTTCATGGCAACCATCACAGGCATGCTCTACGGAGCAATTGTTTAAAACAACATTGTGGCGATACATGGATGGGTTATAAGTAGGATAACGGGTAGGTCAAATAAAAATTTTTCACGCAAAGGCGCGAAGACGCCAGGTTCTTTTATCTCTTTGCGAACTTTGCGCCTTTGCGTGAGCTAAAAAACTCCTATCCTTCGTAAACATCATCCTTGTGATTGCCCATTTTATAATGATAAACAAATCTGTTGGGTTTATTGGCAGCGGCCGCGTGACGCGGATTCTGCTCGGTGGCTGGAAACGGGCCGGCAAACTGCCGCAGAGGATTGTAGTGAGCGACCCGAATATTGACGTGCTGCATACGTTGAAGCAGCAATTTCCGGAAATTACGATGACCCCTAACGATAACGCTCAACCGGCGGCTTGCGATCTGGTGTTTGCAGCCTTACATCCGCCGGTGTTAAAGGATGCACTCGCGCCATTAGCCGGGGCGTTGAAACCGGAGGCGATCGTGATTTCGTTAACCCCGAAAATCCCGATTGCTGCGCTGACGACGATCCTGGGCGGATTTCAGCGGATTGTGCGTATGAACCCGAACGCGCCTTCCATTGTCAATAAAGGGTTTAATCCGGTGATCTTTTCGCCCGCCATTCCCGCTGCGGAAAAGGCGGAATTATTGGAATTCTTCGAAATTCTGGGGCAATGTCCGGAAATTCAAGAAGAGCAGTTGGAAGCCTATGCGATGATCACCGCGATGGGGCCGACCTATCTCTGGTTCCAACTGTATGAATTGTTGGAACTGGCGCAGTCCTTCGGATTATCCGCGCAAGATGCGCAAACCGGGATTGCGGCGATGGTCAACGGCGCGGTCGCAGCCATGTTCGAAGCCGGCTTGACGCCCGCGCAAGTCATGGACTTGATCCCGGTCAAGCCATTGGGCGAGGATGAAACTACTATCAAAGACATGTATCAGACGAAACTGAACGCATTGTTTAAAAAACTCAAAAGCTAAAGGAGCAGACACCGCGAAGATGCCAAGACGCGAAGAATCTCTGTTCTTTACGTCGCTGCGTCTCTGCGGTAAAAAAATCACGATGAAAACATTACAGATTTTAGGAACTGGTTGTCCGAAATGCAAAAAATTAGCCGAGCAGACTGAAGCTGCGGCCAAAGCGTTGGGAATTGAATACGAATTGGAAAAAGTGACCGACATTAACCGCATCATGAGTTTTGGCGTCGCCATGACCCCGGCCCTGGCCGTTGACGGTGAAGTGAAAGTGGCCGGGAAAATCCCCAGTATTGACGACCTGAAAACGATGATCGCGTAATAATTCCAGGGACTTCACATAAGCAGGGATGAACACTACAACAGATTAAAGAATGTAACGGATTAGACGTTTGATTATCCGTTGTATTCTCAAATGCGTTGTAGTGTTCTCTACGAACTACGAACAATCCTTGCTCATGAGAAATCCCTGTAGTTCCCATAAAATGAAACACACGATTCTCTTCATCTGCACCCACAATTCCGCCCGTTCGCAAATGGCGGAAGGTTTGGTCAATCATTATTTTGGAGATCGGTGGGAAGCCAAAAGCGCGGGCACAGAAAAAACCGTTGTCAAACCTTTCGCGATTCAAGCGATGGCGGAGGCCGGGATTGACATTTCGCACCATACCTCAAAAACCATTGAGGCGTTCAAGGGGCAGCAATTCGATGTGGTGGTGACGGTCTGCGACAGCGCGAAAGAGAGCTGCCCGTTTTTTCCTGGTAAGAAAGTGGTGCATCAGAGTTTTGTCGATCCTTCGAACGTCGTGGGGACGGACGAAGAAAAGCTTGCAGCGTTTTGCCGAACTCGCGATGAAATCAAAGCCTGGCTGGATAAACAACTCCCCGTATTGGCAAAGGAATTTGAGGTGTAACAATGGTGAACAATGACGAGATGATCTGTTATTGCTTTCACTACACCGCTGGCGATATCCGCCGTGATGCAATTGAACACGGGGAGTCAACAATTTTACAACGGATTCTAAACGCAAAACGAAGCGGCGGATGTCAGTGCGTCGAAAAACATCCGAAGGGGACCTGATGCATTGCCGATGTTCGCCGTGTGCTGAACGAGTAAAAGGAGGCTGTTATGGCAAAAGAAAAGAAACTTTCAATTTTTGAAAAATATCTGACGTTATGGGTCTTTTTGTGTATTGTCGGTGGGATTATATTGGGGAGAGTTGCCCCCGACGTCGCCGTTACATTGGATAACATGTCCATCTATCAGGTCTCGATTCCAATCGCGATCTGTTTGTTTTTCATGATGTATCCCATCATGGTGAAAATTGATTTTGCTGAAGTGATCAAAGCCGGGAAAACGCCGAAACCAGTATTATTGACTCTGTTTGTCAACTGGGCGATCAAGCCTTTTACGATGTATGCGATTGCCTCGTTTTTTTTAGGGTATGTGTTTAAAGGGCTTATTCCCGGAACAGAGATCGTTAAAACCGGCGCGACAGTCGAGCTCTGGCGTAGTTACATTTCCGGTACGATTCTGCTCGGCATAGCGCCCTGTACGGCAATGGTGCTGATGTGGGGGTATCTGGCACGTGGAAACGATGGACTAACGCTGGTGATGGTCGCGATCAATTCTTTAACCATGCTCGTGTTGTACGCGCCGCTCGGCGGCTTCTTGCTCGGCGTGAACGCCATGCCGATCCCCTGGCAGACGATTTTATTGTCGGTCGGCATTTACGTGGCCTTACCCTTAATTGCCGGCTATTTTTCGCGCAAATGGATTATTCAGCACAAAGGGCTAACCTGGTTTGAAACCGAATTCTTGCACGTGTTGACTCCGATCTCCATCGCAGCCTTGCTGATGACGTTAGTCCTGTTATTCTCGTTTAAAGGCGAGATTATCATGACGCAGCCGCAAGCGATTCTCCTGATAGCGATCCCGCTGTTTATCCAAACCTGTTTGATTTTTATTCTGGGATATGGATTAGCCAGGGTGTTAAAGTTGACCTATCAGGATGCCGCGCCGGCCGCCATGATCGGCGCAAGCAACCACTTTGAAGTCGCGATTGCTACCTCGACCATGCTGTTCGGCCTATCCTCAGGCGCGTCGCTGGCAACCGTCGTTGGCGTCTTAATCGAGGTGCCAGTTATGTTGATGTTGGTGAAATTTTGTCTCAAAACACAACACTGGTTTCAGAAAGCCTAAGGAGGAGATATTATGTATTCAAAAATTTTATTTGCAACAGATTTATCGGAAGTCTCTGAGCGCATCATCGAGCATTTACCGAATCTGCTTCATGTCGGCCTCCGGGAGGTCATATTAGTGCATGTCGTTAACATCAGAGATACCGGCGATTTGGCCTGGAAGCTTCAGGCCCATGATCAAGCCATCCTCGACAACCAAAAAGCAACGTTAGCCCAACACGGCATCAATGTCAAAGTAGAAGTGCCGATTGGTCTTCCTTCTATGGAAATCAATGAGATCGCTGAAAAAGAACATGTTTCGCTGATTATGGTTGGCTCGCATGGCAGAAGTTTGGTGCGTAAAATCTTATTGGGCCGGACGACCGAACAGATTATCCGCGACGCTCGCAAACCGGTGTTCATCATGAAATTGACGCCGGAAGATCAGCCCGGCTGTCATCTCTATTGCGATAACATTTTTCATGCCATCCTGTATCCGACGGATTTCTCCGATGACGCGGAAAAAGTGCTGCCCTATATCAAACAGGGCATCAATGGCGGCTGCGAAAAGATTGTATTGCTGCATGTGCAGGAAGAGCATCGCATCAAGCCCTATCTGGCCGATCGGTTAGAAGAATTCAACCAGATTGATCAGGATCGGCTTGACCGCCTTAAAAAGGAATTGCTGGAGGCCGGCGCAAAGAACGTTACAACCCGGATTGAACTGGGGAAAGCGGTGCCGACGATTTTGCACGTTGCTGAAGAAGAAGACTGCTGCCTGATTGCGCTTGGCGCACGAGGTCGGTCTTTATTCGGAGAAATCTTTATCGGCAGCACGGCCAATAACGTGGCGCGCTATGCCAAATGTCCGGTATTGTTTGTGACGTGATCCGTTGAAGTCGTTTGATGAAGGGATGGGATCGAACCATGGAAGATTTACGAAGTTACGGACATGTCATTTCGACCGTGTACCGTAAAGCCGTGGTGCAAATGCAGCGTATGGGGGCGTGTTCCGGGAAACATGCGGATTGTCCCTGGAACGCCCTCATCGAAAATCTGCCGGTCGAAGATTTTGTAATCACGGCGGATAATCAGATCGATGCTCAACCCGGCGATCTGGTCGAGGTCGCAATACAGGCCAGCAGTTTCCATCACGCCGTGCTGCTTGGCTACATCTTGCCGTTAGCGGGATTAGTGATCGGGGCAATTGGAGGAGTGCTCTTTGCTTCATGGGTTGGTATTCCGGCCTATCGTGATCTCTGCGGCGGGATGGCGGCGGGATGCGGACTGGCTGTCGCGCTGCTCCTTATCAGGTCGGCCGGAAAACGATACCATCCCCGCTACATGATTGTACGGCACGTGACTGCTAATCTTTCCGGCTGTCTGAGTCAGGGCTGTAGAGGAGCGGCAGACATCTTGAAAGAGGAGGGATAAGTGATGAGCGCTATACGAAGAGTTACAGATCTTCTTGTCAGAAACAAATTTATAGGGGGGTTCGGTATGTAACGACGTTGTGGTGCGGTAGGAAAATTGCGTAATATCACGATTGCGTTGCACTCCTGAAACACGTAAAGCAAAGAATGGTTATGGAACCAAAGCAGACTCAAAACAGTTGTTGCGACAGTTACATACAAACCTTTTCATGCCCGTGCGGCAGCGCGCCAGCCTTGCTGTTTCCCTGCTCCGGCGGTTGCGACGTCGGAGCGTTAACGGATCTGGCGTGCCGGCACCTCACCGCGATCAGGTTTGCGAAAATGTATTGTCTGGCAGGCATCAGCGGCCGTGTCAGCGAAATTCTGACGTTGACCAGAGCGGCAGAACGGATTGTCGTCATTGACGGCTGTGCATTGAATTGCGCCAAAGCCACGTTCGAACAGGCCGGCTTTACGAATTTTTTCTATCTGAACCTGGCCGAAATGGGGATGCTCAAAGATCAATCGCCTGTCACAAACGAACGAATTCTCCAAATTGTGAATGAAGTAAAAAATTTGCCGTAGGAGATGTGTTATGTTAAGAAAGGGGTTTCAGAGTTGGTTCACGCCAATACGGTGTGGCGTCATTTTAGGGATACTAACCGTGTCCATCACGTTGTTTGCGTTTCAGGCGGCAGCCGATGAACATCCGATTTTGTATCTATTTTGGGGCAATGGCTGCCCGCATTGCGCGGAGGAAAAAGAATTTTTAGCGATGCTGCGCGAGCAGTATCCTGAACTGGAAATGCGCTTTTTTGAGGTCTGGGATCACCCGCAATTTGCCACATTAGGTGAGGCTCTGGCGCAAGCCTACCAAATCCAGGCTACCAGCGTGCCACTGACCTTTCTGGGCGATTATGTCGTTGTCGGCTTTCGATCCTGGGAGGAAACCGGCATGGAAATTGATGCTCAGGTGCAGCACTGCCTGCAACAGGGCTGTCCCGATGCGCTGGATAAAGTGGCGTCGCTGGAGATTACAGCCCGCATCCGTGCCGAAGTCGCTGAACAGTCCCCGACCGACTGGCAGTTATTTGCGCCGGTATTAGCGGCCGCTCCGCCTACAGCGGAAACGACTCCGGAACCGGCGGTCACACCGAAGCCGTTTCGATTCGAATCTGAGGTTGAAGCCGCGTCAGAACAGGCGGTTGCGCCCAGGCAGTTTCAACTTCCGCCCATGCCTGATCCAGTTGCGCCGCCCCGGGTTGCGCAGCCTGACCCGAACGCCATTACCGTGCCGCTGATTGGCACGATCACGGTCTCGCAGATTGGACTGCCGCTGTTTACCATCTTCATCGGCGGTCTGGACGGCTTCAACCCTTGCGCGATGTGGGTCTTGTGCTTTTTGCTGAGTCTCGTGATTTATGCCAAATCCCGGGCTAAAATTTTGATGATCGGCGGCATTTTCGTCATCGCCTCTGGCGTCATCTATTTTTTGTTCATGGCGGCCTGGCTGAATCTGTTTCTGTTTGTGGGCTATGTCAAAGCGCTGCGGATCGCGGTCGGCGTCGTCGCGGTCGTCATGGGGTTGATTAACTGTAAGGACTTCTTTTTCTTTAAAAAAGGGGTGTCGCTGACCATTCCTGAATCCGCGCAGCCCAAACTGTTTAAGAAAATGCGCGACGTGGTGCATACGGCCGCGCTGCCGGGCATGATCGCCGGCACCATCGCGCTGGCCGTTACCGCGAATCTGATCGAACTGCTCTGCACCGCCGGATTTCCGGCGATCTATACCCGGATTCTGACCTTGCAGAATCTTTCGGCCGCACACTATTATCTCTATCTGGTGTTTTACAATGTAGTCTATGTGATTCCGTTAGCTGTGATCGTCGGCGTGTTCGCCTGGAAAATGGGGGGACGTAAATTGTCGGAAAAAGAAGGTCGCATCCTGAAACTCATCGGCGGCGTCTTGATGCTGGTTTTAGGGTTGATCCTGCTTATCAAGCCGCAGTTGTTGATGTTCGGGTAAGGAGATGATACAGCATGGATGCTCAGACACGAGATCGCTTTGCGTTACGCGCTAATATCCTCAAGGCGATGGCGCATCCGACGCGCCTGTTTATTGTGGATGCTCTCTCGCATCATGAACAATGCGTGTTTAAATTGGCTGAACTGATCGAGGCAGACATGTCCACCGTCTCGCGCCATCTGAAAATTTTGAAAGAGGCCGGGGTCATTAAAGATGAAAAACAGGGAACCCTGGTCTATTATCATCTCAACGTGCCCTGCGTGAAATTTTTGGACTGCCTCGAAATGATTGTACGCAAGACTGTCAACAACACATTAACCTTGATGCAATAGGGATGGAGAGAATATTTTTTGTTAATATTTGACGATTTTACCAAATAGCCATATATTATATTCACTCAACGCAAACAGTGATTGAGATGGGAGCAACCTCTTATTTCAAGCAACAGGAGGATAAGCGTATGAAAATCGTGATTGTCGGGCAGGAATGTCCACTACAAAAAAAGCTTGTTCAAAATGTATTGGATGCGTTGCACGAATTACAGCTTGAATGTCAAATAGATGTCGTGCATGAGATGAAAGACATTCTAGAAATTGAAGCCCATCAATTGCTCTTGACGCCCGCGCTGATTGTGGACAAGCATATTTTGTGCGAAGGCCATATCTGGGAAAAAGAACATATCAAGCACTTTTTGGCGCATGCATGTTCGAAAAACGCCTGAAGAATTAAGATGATAAGGAGATGATCGCGGATGAAGGACAAACAACACCGCCTGTGTCATTGCTGGTGGCGTGGATGGTAATAGCTTAGAGAAACGTAGTACAAGCGTGGGAAGATTACTATAACAGGACTTACGCACACCCCCCTTTATCCCCCCGCAAGCGGGGGGAAGATGGGTGACGCTCTTCTGTGAGCTTCCCCTCGTTTACGGGGGGAATGAGGGGGGTATTGCGTAAGTCCTGTATAAGATAAATCAGATACTATGGAGGATACTCTTATGAAAAAAGTGATTTTAATGTGTACCTGTAGTTTTGCCTGTCCCAGCATGAAAGATTTGAGTTTTCCGGAACTCGCCGAACGCCTGCGCATGGAACTGCCCCATGAATACATGGTGCTGCATCCGCGCTTATGCGAAGCCAACGGCGAGAATTTAATGGAAGATATCGTCAAAGAGGGCGTGTATTACATCACCCCGGCGTGTAAAGAAGAGAAGCAGCAAAAACTCTTGCGCGATGGCTTCCAACGGGCCAATGTGCCCATGGAAAAAGGGAAGAATTGGAAGCCAATTTCTGTCTCCTTTAAGAATACGGACCAGGCATTTAACGAGATTAAACAGGCGTTAGAGGAGGTTGAGTAATATGGCGGGACGAGATTACATGGGCATTGCCAGGGAAAAAATCCCCTGGTTTCCCACCATTCAAGAAGACTTATGCACCGGGTGCGGCAGTTGCCTGGAATTTTGCAGCAACAACGTGTTTGCATTAGGCGATGATGGCGTCATGAAAGTTATCAATCCCTATAACTGTGTGGTAGGCTGTGCATCTTGTGTCAGGGTATGTCCGGTGGAGGCCATTACATTTCCTGATCAACAAGAATTGGTAACCCTCCTTAAAAAACTCCGTACAGAACGATAAGTCAGGGAAATCCAGACAGAGGAAATTTGCATTTTCAGTGGTGGGGGCAGGTTTCCTCTGTCTTCAAGGGATGTTAGGGAGCGAAACTATCAGGTGAGCGAAAAACCAGGAATGAAAAAATTTTTTGAAAAAAGACTTGACAAAATAAGATCGAGATATATTATATGCTCAAAAGCACATATAAGAATATAATAAATCATCACCCAGGAAATCGAGTTTTTCCGAAGGAGAGTCCACAGCATGCGAGAGATTTTAGATCTGAAAACCAAAGAATTTATTGGGATTGCCGCTGCAGTGGCAGGGCACTGTCAGCCCTGTTTTGATTATCATCTGGCCGCAGCCAATAAGGTTGGCATCACCTTAGAAGAGGTTAAGGCAACGATTAAATTGGCTCAAGCCGTCAGGCAAGCGGGCAATCAAAATATGGATGTCTATATCCGGAATATCGTGGGAGGAAACGATATGATCGCAGAAGACTGAGCATTCTCCATCTTCCAACGAAATAACGCGAGGTAAGCCTATGCCAACGTATGAATATGTATGCACGCAATGTCAGACGAAGTTTGACGTCTATGCCACTCTGGCTGAAAAAGAACAGGGCTTACGGCCTGAATGTCCGAAATGCCAGAGCCAGGAAACACGACAGGTTTTTGCGAGTTTTGCAATGATCGGGGGTTCAAAGGGAGGGACTGATTTCACCATGATGCCGGGCTGCGGACCAGCCGCCGGCCCAGGGTGTTGTTGACCAACAGAGGAGGACCACCTATGCAGGAGTATACCAGAAAGGACGTTATGCAGGCCGCCAAGACCTTTGGTAAGGCGTTAGCCGAAAGTGAGGCGTCTATCGCTCTCACGGCGGCGCAGCACGCCTTGAAAAAGGATCGGCAGGCGCAAAATTTATTATCCGAATATCAAACTCTTCAACAGGCCGTGCAGACGGCGTTTATGTGGAAGCAGATTCCGCACGCGCAGGATATGGATGCGCTGCAACGCCTGGAGATCGAAATCAATACGCATCCGACGCTTCGAGCCCTATTTGATGCGCAACAGCAACTCAAAACCACTGTCGAGACCCTGAACACTGAAATTTCAGATCTGTTAGGCATTGATTTCGCCTCAAATTCCAGGGTGGGCGGGTGTTGTTAAGCAAGGAGGAATGTATGGAACAGTTCAATCAGGAAGCGATGATTGCACAGGCTAAAACGTTTGCGAAAATCTTAGCCTCCTCTCAGGACTTCCAGAAGTTTTATGCGGCGCAGGAGCGCTTTCATCAGGATCAGGAAGCCCGCGCATTGGTGGGAACTTTTCAGGAGAAACAGCGCAAATTTCAAGAAGCGCGGATGAGAGGGACAACGCTTCATGATGATGACCTGGACGAACTTCGACGCTTGCAGCAAGACGTGCAACGGAATCAAACGATTATGGCCTGGGCCAAAGCACAGCAAGAGGTTATTCGTCTGATTCAAAGCGCAAATCAAACCATTTCGGCCGCAGCCGGGTTTGATTTTGGGCAGACGTTATCTGGCAATGGAAGTTGTTAAGACCGGCTGAGGAAAGAGAGAACGATATGCTGCTTGGCAAAACAGTTGTCCTGGGCGTGAGCGGAGGGATTGCGGCCTGGCAGACGCCAGAAATTATCGGTCAATTGCAAACGATCATGGTTAATGTCTATTGTATTATGACAAAGGCCGCCGCCGAGTTTATTACCCCATTAACGTTGCAAGTGGCCTCGCAAAACCCGGTAGCCGTGGATCAATTTGAACGCCGAAAAGAATGGAATATCGCGCATATTGCGCTGGCAGATGTCGCCGACCTGTTGTTGATTGCGCCTGCGACGGCCAATATTATCGCCAAAATTGCTCACGGCATCGCGGATGATTTGCTTTCGACGACAGTCTTAGCAACAACTGCACCTGTGGTGATCGCTCCGGCGATGAATCCCAAAATGTATGCCAATCCAGCGACGCAGGCAAACCTTGCCCGGGTACGCGAGTTCGGCTATCATATTGTCGAGCCGGAATATGGCAAAACCGCATGCGGCACCGAAGGCGTGGGTCGGTTGGCTAGAATCCCGGTGATTATCAATGCGGTGACCGAATTGTTAAGCGTTCAACGACCGATCATTATGCAGTAGAAGTCTGGAGAAGGAGGCAACGATGGAACCCTATCCACTTTTTCGCAAGGAAAATATCCCTGCCTATGTTGTTGTTATGAGCGCATAGAGCGTTGTGTCTGTGCGACAAGGGGTTCAGTAATGTATCAACCGATGATGGAGGTCTGGGAAATTTATGATTGCTGTTCAGGAAGCCCTGGAAAGGATTCTGACACATACTCATAGACTGTCTGTAGAAGAACAATGTCTTGGCGACTGTCTGTATCAGGCATTGGCAGAGGATATTATTGCCGAAAGAGATATCCCGCCTGTCAGTAATTCTGCGGTAGATGGTTATGGACTTCGTGCAGAAGATACTCTGATCGTGGATTCTTCCGACCATATCGTTGCGTTGAAAGTCGTGGATATGGTACCGGCAGGCGCAATATCACAGACAGTGATCGAGCCGGGCCAGGCCGTACAGATTATGACCGGCGCCTCGATTCCACAAGGTGTCAATGCCGTGGTGATGGTAGAAGATACGGAACGATCGGCGGACATGGTATTCGTGACAAAGCGGCTCAATCAAGGAGAAAATATCCGCGCTGCCGGCGAAGATGTGCGACAAGGAGAAGTGATTCTCAAGGAGGGAACTCTCCTGAAACCGGCCTGTATCGGGATGTTAGCAGCCTTAGGAAAAAGTGCGGTAAACGTGGTGAGAAGAGCAAACGTCGGAATTGTTTCGACTGGCGATGAATTAATTGAATTAGGAGAACCCGTGACAGATGGCCGCATTTATGATTACAATGCCTATTCATTAGCGGCATTGATCCGAAAATATTACGGAATTCCTGTGTCGTATGGCATTGCGAGAGATGACCGGCAAGACTTAGCCGCGAAGATTTCTACGGCCTTGATGCAATCTGATATTGTGATGATATCAGGCGGAGTATCTATGGGAGACCGGGATTATGTGAAAGAGGTGTTGGTGGAGTTAGGCGCTCACATCCATTTTTGGCGAGTCGCCTGTAAGCCGGGCAGACCTTTAGTGTTTGCGACGTGGAACAATCGCCTGATTTTTGGCTTGCCGGGCAATCCTGTCTCCGTCATGGTTGCGTTCGAAGAGTTTGTCCGTCCCGCTATGTTGAAGGCCATGGGCTATTCCTCTTTACAGAAGATAGCGATCTGGGCGGAGTTGAAAGAAGATATTCATAAAAAACCGGGAAGAACCCATTTTATGCGCGGGAAATTGAAGCGTCAAGGCGAACGATTCTTTGTATCGTTTACGGGTGAACAAGGATCGGGAATTCTTTCATCAATGGTCCGGGGCAATTGTCTTATCCACGTTCCGCAACACGTGAGTTCCTTATCCAAAGGGAACAAGGTGTTAGTCCAGATATTGGATGTTGAAGAGGTGCCTCAGGAAGACGATCAGAGCCTGCAAGAAGAGAACATAAAGTTGATGCCAGGAGGGACATAATGACTCCCGTAATGGGCATGGACGAATAAACTCTGGGAGAGACAAAAATGGTAACGAAAGATCAGGTCATGCAAGCTTTAAACGAGGTGATTGACCCTGAGATAGGTGTAAGCCTCGTGGAGATGAATCTTATAAAAGACGTGACACTCGAAGGTGATATGGTGAAGGTCAAGATGACCTTAACCACCCCTGGCTGCCCGCTTGCTAATATGCTTGTCGGCGAGGTAAAGAGCAAAGTTGAAAGTTTAGCAGGTGTGAAAGAGGCAGAAGTAGAGTTGGTTTTTTGAGAGAAAGCAATTTACACATCTGGGGTGAGATTAACCTGGGTGAAACCTTAAAAGGGCTAGAAATATAAACGAGAGCGGAGGTCAATATGAGCACAACATTTCAGGTAAAAGATCTGCTCACAGCATTTGATAGCTTCACGCCAGAGCAGCAACAGGAAGCAATCAAAGCATTCGCGCCAAAGTTCTGCGAGATCATCATGAACGACAAAGCCCTGATGCAGGACATGATGCAAACGATGATGCCTAAATGCATGGACATGATGGCGACGATGAATTTTCCGATGCGCGGCATGATGGGCGCGCTCTGATGGCGCGGGACCCCCATGTGCAAAACCGGGAGGGCATTACATGGAGAAATCGGTCAATATATTCAAAGCCTTATCAGATAATACCCGGCTCAGAATCGTTTGGCTGCTGAAACGAGCCGGAACAGCCTTGTGTGTCTGCGAAATCATGGACGCACTGCATGAAAGTCAGTACAATATCTCCCGGCATTTGAAAGAATTGAGGATCGCCGGGGTCGTCCAGGATCAGAAGCAGGGCCGCTGGAATTTTTACACCCTGGCAGATTCATCCAGCCAGTTTGAACAATTGGTTTTGCAAGCCGTCGCCGCCCTGACAAGCGACGCGCTTGAGTTGGATTATGCGCGCTTACAACGGCGTTTAGCGCTCAGAGAACACGATACCTGCGTTATCGGCGTTGATAGTGATCTCTGGCGGACCATTATTACCGAGCAATTCACCCCTGACGAAAGCGAAAAGCAGGGAACGCTCAATGGGCGGTAATTATGATACCGCCAGGAACAAGAAGGAGAGACAAACATGAATACATCACCCCCATTGTTCGCCATAATAGGCATAGAGGTCTCCGAGGGGAACAAGAAGGAGAGACAAACATGAATACATCACCTACGACGATTGAAATTTATGATCCACCCATGTGCTGCCCCGGAGGAATGTGCGGGCCAACGATTGATCCCGCGCTGCTTGCCGTTGATGACGCGATCTTGCGGATCAAAAAAACGCAGAACGGCAACGTGACAATTGTCCGGTATTCGTTAACCCAGCAGAGCGGTAAATTTATGCAACACCCGGGGGTGTTCGAATTATTAAAAACCCAGGGGGTGGCCGCGCTGCCGGTGACGACGGTGAATGGAAAAATTGTCAAGCAACAGGAATATCCTTCGTACGAACAACTCAGTAACTGGAGTCAAGGAGTATAACTGACCACGCTGACCCAGATTCTCCAGAAATAAGTTGTAATCTGTCATTGCGAGGCTTTACGAAACAATCTCGAGGGGATGGCTTTGTCGTAGACTCCTTGCTATGACAACAGTGTTGAAACTCTATCTAATCTGTGAAATCCGGGTAAGTTGTGGCTGATAAATAAGATGAATACAATGAATGCCACTCAGACGCAATATTTGTTTTTTTCCGGCAAGGGCGGCGTGGGCAAAACCACCATGGCCTGCGCCACCGCGGTGCACCATGCAGAACAGGGCCTCAATACCCTGATTATCACTACCGATCCAGCCTCCAATCTGGCCGATGTGTTTGAAACAGAGATCGGCCATAAGATCACGCCCCTGGGCATTCCGCGCCTGTGGGGCATGGAAATTGATCCGGACAAAGCCACCGAAGAATATCGCGAGCGCGTGCTGGGACCAATGCGGGTCGTGATGCCGGACGACATTATTAAGGTATTGGAAGAACAATTCCGATCTCCCTGCACCACTGAGATCGCCTCTTTCGATCGGTTTGTGGATTTTATGGTGGCGGAGCAATCGGGGGCAGGCATGGCGTATGATGTCGTCATTTTTGATACCGCGCCGACCGGACACACTATTCGTCTGCTGGAGTTGCCGGTGGATTGGAGCAAACATATTGAAGAGAGCGCCAAAGGCAGCGGCAATACCTGTCTTGGCCCGGTGGCCTCCATTCAGGATCATAAACACAAATATGACGAAGCCACCCGCCTGCTCGGCGATCCGACGCGTACAACGTTCCTGTTCGTGTTGCAGCCCGACGGGACATCGCTCTATGAAACTAAACGGTCGTCGCAAGAGTTGCAGACCATCGGCGTCAAAAACATCGAATTGATCGTCAATGGGGTGTTGCCGCAGGATGTCTGTGAGCATCCGTTCTTTGCGACGCGGTATGCGATGCAACAGCAATATCTCGCCCGGATTAAAACTGTGTTCCCGGTACCGCAGCGCACCATGTTCTTGCGCGATGGTGAGATTAAAGGTATCCCGGCACTCCAGCATATTGCCCGTGATTTATTTAGTTCCAATGGCAATACGCCATCATATCAATTGTCGAACGCCTTCGAGGTCTCCGAACATGAGGCCGAAGTCCCGGTCGCAGAACCAATTCTGGAATTGCTGCACCCCGATGGGCAGACGAAAACGATCTTTTTTACCGGTAAAGGCGGCGTGGGCAAAACCACGATTTCGTGCGCTGCGGCTTTTCAGCTTGCTGCGCGCGGCTACAAAACCCTGTTGCTGACGACCGATCCTGCATCGCACATCGGGGAAGTGCTCGGACAAGCGGTTGGAGATCAGATTCAGCCAGTTGCAGGCATCCCCAACCTGTTTGCCACAATTATTGACCAGGAACAAGCTGTCAAAGAATACAAGCGACGCATCCTGGCGGACGCGCAGGCCAAATACTCGGAAGATATGCTCATCGCAATTCGCGAAGAGTTGGAATCGCCTTGCACTGAAGAAATGGCCGCATTCGACAAATTCATGCACTATGTCGAAAGTGAGGCCTTTGAGGTGGTCGTGTTCGATACCGCCCCGACCGGGCATACACTGCGCCTGTTGGAACTGCCGTTCGATTACGGCGATCAGGTCAGCCTGATGGTTACAACCACGGAAGAAAGCCGCGCGGCGAAATCCGAAACCCAACAACGGTTTGACCGGATTATTACGCGCCTGAAAGATCCGCGGCGCTCGGTTTTTGCGTTTGTCGTGTACCCCGAATCCACCCCGGTTGTTGAAGCCTATCGCGCCATGCTCGATCTCAAAGATGCCGGTATTCCCACACAACTGGTGATTGCGAATCAGGTGCTGGCGCCGGAGTATTGCGTAAATGCTTACTTTACCAAGCGGCGCACGATGCAGGCAAAATACTTGCGCGAGATCAAACAGCGCTTTCAGATGCCAATGGCGATTATGCCGCTATTGGATACCGAAATCAGAGGGCTGGACATGGTGAAACAGGCCGCGGCCCAGTTGTTCCGGTCGGAGGCCATGCCAAATTGAAAACTAAGGTGAACAGATGAAACACAAGGTCATTGTGCGGATTTTCGCGCTGCCAATGGTCGCTTGTGATCCGGGGAAAACCTGGAAAGCGGCGGCGGAGATGATGGCGCGGCGGCTGAAAGACCGTTACGGTGATGCTGTTCAGGTCGAGTTTGTCGAAATTTTTGCGCCAGAATCGTTTCAGTATCCAGAGATTCTGGCGCTCTTGCAAAACGACCAGGCGCCGCCCTTCGTCACATTGAACGGCAAGCTGATCCAAAGCGGCGGCAAGCTGTCTGAACGGGCCATTCGAACCGTAATTGAGGAATTGTTGACATGTACCAATGGAGCAAAGTCAGCATTGGAAACTGTTTCCCTCTCCTGAGAGATAGTTTTCTAATGTCTCGCAAAGCGTGTTATTATGCAGGCCCTTGTTGAATTTCCGATCAAGAGATCGTATCATGATGCCCCGGTGTTAGTGGCGGTGTTCGCGCATCCGGATGATGAAACGTTTTCAGCCGGGGGCGTCCTGGCAGGCCACGCGCTTGCCGGGTGGTCTGTCAAGCTGGTCTGCGCCACTGCCGGAGAACGGGCGACCAATGGCCGAGGCGCTCTGAGTGATCATGAGTTCAAAACGCTTCGCCTTCACGAGTTGACCATGGCGATTGAGGCGTTGGGGGTTGATGCGCTCTTTCTGTTAGACTGGGGCGACGGTGACATACCACAGCGCAATGATCAGGAATCTGTGGCTGAACTGCTGAAGATTATGAAACAGACTGCGCCGGTTGTGGTGATCACATTTGGTCCGGACGGAATCTCCGGGCACCCTGATCATGTCGCCCTTCATCGTTTGACGACAGAGGCTTTCCGACAATATGCCCGGAGTGCGCATCCAAACGACATATCGCCGCAGCTCTATTACGTTACCGCATCGGCGGCGATTCCATTGTGCTGCAAGGACAGAGAGAACACCCCGGCCTCGCTCCCGCCAACCGTTCGGATGGATATTCAGGCGGGCTGGGAGCGTAAAAGGGCTGCAATGGAAGCGTACGTCAGTCAGCAGCATATATTACAATCACTGCAAAACAATCCTCCTGGCTGGCAAAGCAGGGAAGAACTGTTCCACCGGGCATATCCGCCGGTAATTGAGGAGAACAAGAAGAATGCTTGAATTACAACATATCGCTGTGCAAAAAAATGGCACGCCGATCTTAATGCAAGTGGATCTCCGTATTGCGGCGCAGGAAATTCACAGCATCCTGGGCCGCAACGGCACCGGTAAAACCACGCTGGCCTACAGCTTGATGGGTTTGCCGGATTATGCGCTCAACGCTGGCGACATCCTTTGGGAAGGTCGTTCGATCACCAACCTTTCAGTGGCGGAGCGTGCCAAATTGGGCATCACGCTGGCCTGGCAGGAACCGGCCCGCTTCGAAGGACTGAGCGTGGCTGAATATCTGCATTTAGGACAACAGGGGAAAAAAGCCGCGTTTTCACCGGCGCAATGTCTGGACCAGGTGGGCTTAGACCCAACTGCTTATCTCGCCAGAACGGTAGATGCAACCTTAAGCGGCGGCGAACGCAAACGGATTGAACTGGCGGCCGTGCTGGCCATGCAGCCGCGCCTGGCGATTCTGGACGAACCGGATTCCGGGATTGACGCCCTGTCGCTGGACTTTATCAAAGGAGTCATCCGTACCTTAGTGCGCGAAGGCGCGTCTATTCTGCTGATTACGCATCACGAAGAGGTCGCAGCTATGGCCGATCGCGCATCCGTCTTATGCGCCGGCCGCATTTTAAAAACCGGTCTGCCGGAAGAAGCCACCCGGTTGTTTCGGAATCATTGCCAGCCTTGCCGACATGTCAATGAACCCGAGGAGGAATTGATCCACTATGTTTGATTATGCCCAGGAATTCGAACTCTTAGCCCGCGCGTACGAACAAAGCGGCGGCAATCCGCAGGAATTGCAGAACCAGCAACAAGGTTTGCTGGTGGTGAGCGGCAACCACATCCTGGGGAAACAAGACATTCCCGGGCTGGTGATCGAGGGGGAGAGTCTGTCCGATGGCGCGCAGGCCAAAATTCTCGTCAAAGCTCATACGCACATCGCGCAGCCGGTGCATCTCTGTTTTGGCGTGCTGCCGGTCGAAGGCGTCCAGCGCATTGTCGCAGATTTTATCCTTGAAGAAGACGCTCGCGCCACATTCCTCGCGCACTGCATGTTTCCGAATGCGGTCAAGGTGCAACATATCATGACCGGAACGATCAACATCGGCTCGCAGGCACGCATGGAATATAGCGAAACACACTATCACGGCGAACTTGGCGGCGTTGAGGTGCTGCCCACGATCTCCGCGAATATCGGTCCTGGCGGCGTCTATATCAGCACATTTAAGCTTATTGACGGGGCGGCCGGCAAAGTGCGACTGGATTACGACGCTGCGGTGCAGGAACGCGGCGTGGTGGAACTGTACGCCAAAATTTACGGCAAACACCTGGATGATATTACGGTGCGGGAATCCATTGCGCTGAACGGCGACAACGCACGCGGACTGGCGAAGAGCCGGATTGTTTTGCGCGAATGCGCTAAAGCCGAGGTCTTAGGGGAAGTGGTCGGCAACGGTCCGCACACGCGCGGACATGTGGATTGCATGGAAATTGTGCAGGGCAAACATGCCAAAGCTTCGGCCCTGCCCTGTTTGAAGGTGGTGGATGACACCGCTAAACTCACCCATGAAGCCGCGATCGGCAGCGTGGATAAACGACAGGTCGAAACCCTGATGGCGCGTGGGCTGTCAGAACAAGAAGCCGTTGATGTGATTGTGAAAGGAATTTTGAAATAAACGGAGGGTGTCATTCATGCAAATTGATGTAGGAATCATTTATTTGTTGGTTGCCGGAATCCTGCTGGCGATTTCGGCCGTCAAAGACCGGCAGAAGACCAAAAAGGCGCTGATGGTGAGTCTGCGCATGGGGCTGATGGTGTTTCCGGTGTTGTTTTTGGTGTTTACCCTGATGGGGCTGATGGGCGCGTTAGTGCCCAGAGAAGTCATTGCCACCTGGCTCGGTTCCGGGTCAGGGCTGCTTTCAATTCTGCTGGGCGAGATGATTGGCGCGGTGGCGTTGATCCTGCCGGCCGCCGTGTTCCCGTTTTCCGGGTTTCTGCGCGATCAGGGCGCGAATTATGGGGCCTTGGTCGGATTTATTATGACTGCCATTCTGATCGGCGTGTCGTCGCTGCCATTGGAAATCAAGGTGTTTGGACTGCGGTTCACGGTGGTCAGAAATGTGTTGACATTTCTTCTGGTCTTTGCGATAGGGGTTATTTTTGGGGAGGTGTTCTGATGCAATCGAATCAACCACAAAAACCTCATCAACCTCCGGGTTGGGGGAAATTAGGCCGAGACGCGCTGATCTATGTCGTGGTCGCGCTGGCACTGTGGGGCATGATCGGCGTGATGGACGGTGGGAAAATGGCCATTGCCGGCGGCATTGCGTATAACGCGATTCTGAAAGCCTGGAAGATTATCATTGCCGTGTTTATTGTGATCGGCCTGATTCAGGTCTGGATTCCGCCGGATAAGCTCTCGAAAGTGTTGGGCAAAGAAGCCGGTTGGAAAGGGTTGGCCCTGGCTTCCACGATTCCGATGCTGATCGGCGGCTCGCCGCTGACGATTTTTCCGCTGCTGAAAACGTTACGCGAGAAAGGCGCGTCCATTGCGGCGGTCATGGCTTTTATCGCGGCCTGGAGCGGCAAAGCGCCCTTGCTGCCATTAGAGATTAAATTTCTGGGCTGGCATTTTGCGATCCTGCGCTTGGTTCTGATTATTCCCTTTGCTGTCACTTTAGGCTTAACAAGCGAGTGGATCCTGGAACGGATCGGGGAGGAGTAAGCAAACGCATCATGATTACTATTGAAATATTTAGCGGCGATTGTTCGCTGTGTGAGCAGCTTGCGGAGAACAGCAGAACAGCTTTGGAAGAACTTAAACTTCACGGAGATGTTCGCGTGGTGGCAGATCAAGATGAGATCAGAGAACGCGGCATCACTGCTACCCCCGCGCTGGTCATTAATGATGAGGTGGAATGTCTGGGAAGAATCCCAGAGCCGGTAGAAATTATGGCCTGGCTCCAGGAAATTGTCTGAATAATCCGATGCCACGTCAGATGATGGGGCGTCATAGGAGGTAAAATTGTATGGCTTGGTTAACAGGATATCCAAGAGAGAACGTGGAATGGTTCCCGACGGTTGACTCAGAAAAATGCGTCAAGTGCGGGATGTGTATGAACTGCGGCAAAGCCGTGTATGAGTGGACAGACAAAGGCTCTGTGGTCGCGCGTCCGTATGCCTGTGTTGTCGGGTGTACGACCTGCGGAAACCTTTGCCTGGGAGAAGCGATTACCTTTCCTGAGCGCGCCTACATCCGCGACCTGTACAAGCGGGAAGGAATCTGGGGGAAAGTCAAAAAACAACTTCAGGATGAGGGGAAACTGAACTGAGCTTATGGACAGCGCAAATACCTGTTTGCGCCGCCCGCTCTAGATTGAGAAAAATATCATGGCGCATACACATACACATACGGAGTCAACAACCTCAGCAACACGGCTGTTTTTGACCGTCTTGCTGAATCTGTTGATTACAGTGGTCGAGATTATCGGTGGGATATTGTCCGGCAGTTTGTCGCTGATTTCCGATGCACTGCACAATTTGAGCGACGCGGTGGCGATTGTGATCAGTTACATTGCCATCAAACTGAGCGTTCGCCCCAATACCGAACGTTATACCTTTGGATTGAAACGGGCGGAGATTCTGGCCGCCATCCTGAATTCAGGTGCGTTGATCGGCATTGGCGTATTTCTGTTTAAAGAAGCCTATCACCGCTTTGTCGCGCCGCAGCCGATTGCCGGCGGCCTGATGCTTGGCGTAGCCGTTGTGGGCCTGACTGCGAATGTGATTGGGACGCTGTTGCTGCGACAGGGGGCCAAAGGGAATATGAACATTCGTTCGGCCTATCTGCACCTGTTTTCTGATGCGATTTCCAGTGTGGCCGTTATTCTGGGCGGCGTGGCTATTTATTATTTAAACATCGCCTGGATTGATCCGCTGCTGACCGTATTGATCGCCGCCTATATTATCTACGAAAGCCTTGAAATTGTGAAAGAGGCGGTTAACGTGCTGCTGATGGGCGCGCCGGAAACCGTATCGTTACAGCGCGTCCAACAAGAACTCGAAGCCCTGCCGGGCGTGCAGAACATCCATCACGTGCACGTCTGGCGTATGAATGAGCAGGATATTCATTTCGAGGCGCATGTGGATGTGGAGGACATGCCGGTCAGCGCATGTCAGCAGATCAGCAGACAGATTGAAGACAAATTGCACGAGTTGTATGAGATTACCCATGTCACCCTGCAATTCGAATGTAATCGCTGCGAATTGAAAGGGTTGGTGTATAACCATCAACATAAGTGATAGTGTAAAAGGCTTATTCATGTTTACTTAGAATCACTGGATAACAGTAGGAGGAGTCAATGTATGTCGAAACTCCAGTTTCGACATACGCACTGAATGAAAATCTGGTGTATGCGCGAAACTGGAGTTTCGCGTTACATGTGATTTACATAGGAGAAAATGACACACAAGGATATTTTGTTCAAAGCCGGTCGAATTATGAGCAGTACATTGATTGTTGTCGTGATGGTGGGTTTGTTCATGCCTCACAATGCAGGAGCAGCGCAGCCACCGATTCTGTACCTCTTTTGGGGGGAGGGCTGTCCGCATTGTGAAAAAGAAAAGACCTTTTTGCAGGACTTTCACCAGCAGTATCCAGAAGTGGAACTCCGGCTCTTTGAAACCTGGCAGAATCGGGAATTTGCGAAATTGGCTGACGCCGTGCGTCAGACCTACCAGATCAAAGGCGCCAGCGTCCCGCTGACCGTGATGGGGGATTGGTATCTGGTCGGGTTCAGTTTATCCGGAAATTACAGCCAGCAGATTATCTCCCAGACGGAAACCTGTTTGCAGCAGGGCTGCCAGGACGTCCTGGACAAACTCGGCCCTTCGGCGATTGTGGGCCGCATCCGTTCAGAGGCTGCTGCCAATGCGCCCAACGGGTGGGAACGCTATCCGGCGGTGAGTGCTCCATCCGCGACAGGCGATGCGCACAAGAAAATCGTCGTGTTCTATTTTCACGGCGTGGAAGACTGCCCTGTCTGTTTCCAGATCGAAGAATTGACCCATCAGGCTTTGGAAGCCGGATTTCACGGTGAATTGGAACAGGGGCGCGTGGAATTTCAGCGTATTAATGCCGAACTTCCGGAAAACCGACAGTTGGTCGAAAAATATCAGTTGACCGCCCGCGCGGTTATCGTGTCAGAAAGAGCGCAGGGGCAGGAAATTCGCTGGAAATCGCTGGAAAAAATCTGGGAATTTCTCAACAACGAACCGGCGTTTATACAGTATGTGCAAACCGAAATTACGAATTATTTAACTGACAGCGGAGAATGAGTGTATGTCCAAAAAAAAGAAACGCATGAAGACGCCAGCAGCGCCGCCGCAGCCCACACCACAATCCGATCCGGCTGCGTCCGTGAACGCAAAACGCCGGACGATCATCATCGCCGTTCTCCTGATCGGGCTGCTTGGGCTTATGAGCGCAGGAGTGATCGTCAAGTTGTCGCAGAATACAGTGGTATCTGCTCTACAGCCTGATGCGCCGCAGGCATTTGCAATGCCCGAGAATCAACCGCACTCTCCCACAAAGAAGATTGTGGTCTATTATTTTCATGGAACTGCGCGCTGCTCTTCCTGTCAGACCATTGAAGAACTCACCCATTTTGCGGTAGCTGATGGCTTTCAATCGGAACTCAAAGAGGGCTCCCTTGAATTTCATGCTATTAACGCTGAAACTCCTGAAAATCGGCATTTTATTCAAGAGTACCGGCTCTATACGAAATCGGTCATTGTGTCGGCTGTTGTGAACGGCAAAGAGATGCGCTGGAAAAACCTGGAGAAAATCTGGGAACTGTACTATGACCAAAAAGCCTTTGTGGATTATATCCAGCAAGAAATCCGGGCGTATTTGTAAGGAGGCGCGCTTAATGAATGTGGATTTGTTGTGGGAGCCGAACAACACAGAGTTTCCGCAGCAACCTTCAACATCGAGGAAAAGGAAAAAAAGTCTATGACGTATTTACAGGAAAACAAGAGGAAGATGAGCACGTGTCTGTTGATTGTGATGATTGGAATTTTCGGCAGTATCCTGGTTCAACCGGTCGCCGCCGCTGACTCTCCGATTGTGTATCTGTTTTGGAGCGCAAATTGTCCGGCCTGTGAAGAGGAAAAAGAATTTTTACACGAACTTCAGCAAAACTATCCGCAAATAGAGATGCGCTGGTTTGACGTGGGTGCGCGTCCTGAATTTGTTGACCTTGCCATGCTGCTGTGCGAGCGCCAGAAAATCAACGCTCCGAGCATTCCCCTGACATTTCTGGGAAACTGGAGTCTTGTTGGTTTTCAGCAACGCGAGACCGGCGGCGCGCAGATCGAGGAACAAGTCAGGCTCTGCCTACAGCAGGGATGTCAGGATGCCCTGTTAGCGTTAGGGCCGCGCCAAAGTGTGCTCAACATCCGTAATGAAGCCAATTTACATATTCCCGCCGGGTGGGAGCATTATCCCGCTGTCGCGCCTCAGCAGTCCGGCTCACAGACGGCTCAACGCACAGACAAGATCATCGTCTATTATCTGCATGGCAAAGCACGCTGCGCTTCCTGTGAAACGATCGAAGCCTATACCCGTGAAACCGTGCGCGACGCTTTTGCCGATGAGTTAAAAACCGGACAGCTTGAATTGAAGGTCCTGAATGTCGAGACGCCTGAAAATAAGCACTTCATCAAGGAGTATCAATTATACAGCCAATCCGTGGTGCTGTCGGATGTGCATGGGGAACAAGAAGTCCGGTGGAAAAATTTGCCCAGGATTTGGGAACTCCTTTACGATAAAACGGCGTTTAAGCAGTATCTTCAATCGGAAATAACCGCCTATTTGCAGGAGGGACGCTCATGAATACCTTTGGGATTGACCTGGGCATGGCGCTCTGGTTTGGAATTTTGACGTCCATCAGTCCATGCCCACTGGCGACGAATATTACGGCGATTTCGTTCATTGGCCGGAAAGTCGATCAGGCCGGCTATGTGTTTTCGGCCGGATTGTTCTATATGTTAGGCCGCATGTTGACCTATACGGTATTAGGCGCGATTTTAGTATCCAGTACGCAGTTGATTTCGCCGATCGCCAATTTTCTGCAAACCTATATGATCTACCTGGTTGGCCCGGGACTGATTGTGCTTGGCGTCCTGCTGTTGGATGTGATCAAGCTCAATCTCGGCGGCAGCCTTATGAGCGACCGTCTGCAAGCCCGAATTGAACGCGCGGGCCTCTGGGGCGCGGGCTTGATGGGCGTCATCTTTGCGTTGTCCTTCTGTCCGATTTCCGCCGGATTGTTTTTCGGCAGCTTGTTTGGTATGGCTATGCGACACGGTTCGCGGCTGCTGATTCCCTCGCTGTATGGCGTGGGCACGGCCATCCCGGTGCTGGTGTTTGCGTTTGTCCTGGCGTTTTCGGCGAATCTGATTGGAAAAGCCTTTCACAAACTCAGCGTGTTCGAATTGTGGGCGCGGCGTGTGACCGGATTTGTCGCAATCCTGGCCGGACTCTATTTGTGTGTGACCCAAATTTTTTACCTCTTTTGAGGGAGGACGATTATGGAAAATATCGCCTGGACTATCAAAATGTTTATCCTGAAGCGGCAGCCTGGTCCGGGAGGTTATACTTGCTGCGGGCCAATCGGCCAGACAAGCGAGCAAATTCAGGACTTGCAGGCCGCGATCGAAAGCGCGACAGGCTGCCAGGTTGAGGTGTATAATGTCGGCAGGTTTGGAGCCGAGCAGCCTCCTCGCATGGTTGTTGATCTGATGAGTACATTGGGCATAAAAGCGCTGCCGATTGTCATCATGAATGATGAGGCTGTCTCGATCGGCAAGGTGACTCCGGAACCTATTATTGCCGCGATCAAGGCGAAACTTGCAGCTTGAACACTAAGTAACTACACGAATTTCATATAAGAAAGAATAGATCCTGCCACGCCTGACATCAAATTCTTTCCTATATGCGATTCTCGTAGGTTCATGGGAGGACATATCTATGTTACCACACATTGTATTATCTGAAAAACTCAAAACCTATATTCGTTCAAAACAAGGGGTACTGACTATCGGAAACTTTTATGTGATCAAAGGCTGATGAAACGCCGTCAAATTACCGTCCGGTCGGATGGTATCGCCTGAAGAGATGTTCCCGAAAGTGAACAGCGACGATTTTTATGAATTTTCCCTTGATGGCCTGCGAGTCTTCATTCAAAAGAGTTTTGTTGACACGCAGGCTGACATTGAATTTCTGATCCCGTATTTTGGGAAAGAGAAGATTTTCATCCAGCGTTAATTTCTGGCATGTGCCTGAAAATGACGCCTGGCGCGAATCCGAATGAAAGTTATACATTTTTGCAAGTATCTTCTGATTGTCGTGTTGAGCGTGGGCGGAGGTCTTACGACCCATGCTGCGCCGCAGATCACCTTTGAAGAAACGACCTTTGATTACGGCGACGTCCAGGCTGACAGCACGATCACGCACATCTTTGTTTTCAGAAATACAGGGGATGAACCGTTAATCATTGAAAGCCTGCAAAGTCTGTGAGGGTGCAGCGCGTCGCTGGCTTCCCGCGACGCCATCCCTCCGGGCAGTGAGGGAACGATTACGGTCAAGGTGGAGGTGGGGTCGCGGCGGCGGGAACTCCGGGAACCGGTGAGGATCCAAACCAATGATCCTGAACAGCCCGTTACTCAAATCTTTGTGATGGCCAATGTGCTGGCTGATATTGAGGTCACGCCCCCATTACTGCGCTTTGGCGATCACCAATCTCTGGCGCAGGTTACGGTGAAAAGTTATGTGGATGCGCCTGTGGAACTGCGCGAGATTCGCGCTGACCGCCATCTCGAGGCGACGGTCTCGGCCATGACGATTCCGGTGCACGGCGAAGTCGTGGTGAGTGCGGAACTGATCAAAGAGAAGATTCCGGAATTTGTGAAAGGGCATGTGGGCGGCTTGGTGGAGATTACAACCAACCTTGAATCCATGCCGACAATTCGTATTCCCATCTGGGCCAAAAAACCTGTAAAATAAGCGAGTATGACACTGATTAAAATTTTTATGTTGTCTCAATACGGCGATCCGGGAACTTGTGCATGCGGCGGTTCTTTCGGACAATCAGAAGAGCAGATTCAGGCGTTGCATTATGCTCTTGAAGAGGCGTTCGATTGTCAAGTCGATTCGATTGTCAAGTCGAGGTGTATGATATCAGCCGACGAGGTGACATGCAAAGGGATCGCATAGTTTTTGATTCGATGAGTACGTCCGGCGTAAAAGCGTTGCCGATTGTCGTCGTGAATGATGAAGTCATCTCGACTGGCAAGGTGACTCCGGAACCTGTTATTGCCGCGCTCAAGGCGAAACTTGCAGCTTGAACATTAAGTAAATCCAGGAATTTCATAGAAGAAAGCAGAGATTTCTGCCATACCTGAAATCACATTCTTGCTTATTCTTCATTCCTGTAGTTTCATAGAAGTTGTCATGAGTGGGCGCTCACCCGGTATGATGAAACTCCAAGAACAGCGATACGCAAGAATATGCTTGAGACACGGTTCTTGCTTATCTTCGTTCCTGTAGTTTCATAGGAGTTATTCATGTGTTGTGGCAAACACACCACAACGCATGAAAATTCTCTGTTCAGGGGAGATGGGATGTCGCGCGAAACTCCAGTTTCGCGGTTGTCAACGATGCGCGAAACTGGAGTTTCGCGCGACATTTTCAGGGAGCTTGTGCTCACCCGCCGCAATGAAACTACAAGGATGTTGTGTAGGAAGGATTTCTACCGGTGAATTGGTCGGCGCGACGCCAAATCCTGCCTCCGAGAATCCTTCCTACACGACATCCTTGTAGTTTCACAGGAGTTGTCATGAGCGGGCACTCACCCGGCATCATGAAAATCAGATGTACCGCGAAACTCCAGTTTTGCGGCTGTCAACGATGCGCGAAACTGGAGTTTCGCGCTACATTTTCAGGGGAG
>DF820465.1:118197-139165 GCA_000739535.1 Candidatus Vecturithrix granuli
CTGCTTGCGCGGCCAAAGCAGAGCTTTGGCACTCCGAAAAATGTCCATAACCTTGCATGTCAATACATTAGCATCCGAAGAGCACGCATAAGGACAAATTTTTCGTGAATTTCGTGGACGCGTCCTGAGATGCTATTCGGAAATAGTGGAGCTAAATTATGTCATATTCTCATCCAGCTCTTCTTCTGACTCTTCAGCATCAAGCTGAGCAAAAAGGGGCAGGGGCTGAGTTTGCACGGTTGGCCGGGGACCCTGTCGTTCGGCTGCGGTGGGTTGGGGGAATGCGGCGGCTGAGAACAGATCGCTGCTCAGAATGCGTTCGAAGACGGCGGTTACTTCCGGCAGCAGGTCAATGGTATGATCGAGCACCCAGAGCAGATCCAGCAATTCCTCGTCGAATTGCCAGGTTTCGGGGCGAATATCGTCAAGCGGCGACGACTTTTTCCCGGAGCGGGTTTTCATGCGATACCCCAGCCAGGATTTGAGCACCTCGAACCCGGAAATGCTGAATTCCCAAATTTCTTGCCGGACATGTTCGAACACGCCCTTCCCAACGTGGAGTTCCTGATTGGCACGATCGTAGGAGAAGGCGTCAGGGTACTCTGCTTGCGTCGTGGGCGTACCGACTTTGCAGCGAACTTTGCCCGACGGCACGCGCCCCGGTTTTTCCCTCGGCGGCACGCAGCGTTCGCCATAGGTGTGCAGCCAGATCAGTGTGCGCCCCAGCGCGGCGGCCTGTTGAAACACTTGGTCATCTTTTGTCACCGGCACTCGCGGACCGGGAATGGTCAGTTCATCCCAAAAGCGCGTGACATACCGCGGCGTACACAGCAAAGCGTAACAATAGGCGAACAGGTCTTCGGCAGAGACGGCGCGGCTGTAGGTGTTGCTCAAAATATCCAAGAAATGATGCTTGATGTTCGGCTCGGTTGCAGCAGAATCTCTCCAGAGCGGAATCACATCTTTTGCGCCACGATTACAAAAATGATGTAAATCTGGAATGAATGCCGTGACTACTGCTGCCGGGCCGTTCCCTAAAATATCGGTGAGTAAACCAGTCATGTAAATTTGATGCATACTTTCAGAACGAAGCAAAGTTGGTCGAGGACGGTCACACAGCCGGACATCCTTGAATACCCAATGCCGGTCGAAACTTCGAAACGCATAACGCATCGGCGTCACTAGCGGCATTCCCGGTGCAAGGGCTGTCAACGCCGCTAAGCTCTCGCCGCTGTCGTCAAGCGCGGCATAGGTTTTATGAGCTTTGCGGGCGTCGGTTTCGCGCAAGAGCTTGCCGCGCTCGGCCTTTGGCGCGTTCAGCAAAGCCTTCCAACGCCGCTCTAACACCTCAACTGTCTCGCCAATCGGCCAGGAACGCTTGAATTGCATGCCGTTTTCCTGCCAGGGGAAGATGTCGGTCAGCAAGGGCCAGCGCCAGTAATCGTTGTCGCTGATCGGCAGAAACGGTTCAGTCCAGCCGGACAAGCAGTTGCGCCAGGGCAGGCTGTCAAAGCTGGCAACTTCAGCCAGAGCGTGAAGTTTTTCTTCCTGTGTGCCTTCGATTTTGGTGTAATGCACAACAGCAGGCGTCTCCGGCTGCGGCTGGCCATAGCGCACGCCGATAGCAATGGCGACCGGCGTCTGGATGGCAAAGACGTTATCGGTTTTACGCGCGCCCAGATTGTCGCCTTCCAGGTCAATAATCCAGAGATCGTCAAAGGTCTGGCGCATCACCTGACGCATGCCGGCAAATCCCGGCCCGCGAAGATAGGATGAGGCCGTGATAAAGCTGATGATACCGGGTTTAGACTCGGCCTCGAACACCTTCCACAAGGCCCAACGCCAGAAATAGACGTAATCATTGTAGAGATTTTTGGCATGGACGCTCAAGCCTGCCGAAATCAACGGATCGATAAAATCCTGCAACAATCCGCCTTTGCCATCTTCGCCAAAGCGAATCCAGCCGCCGCGCCGCGTTTCAGAGTTGTGCTCATCCGGCGTAATCTGCTGCCGGCTATAGGGAGGATTGCCGATACAGACTAACACCGAGGTTTGGGATTTGACCTGTTGGGCGCGGACGTGCTCATCTCCTAGCACCTTGTACATCAGCGGCAGATGACCGGGCGGGATCGCATGAGGGGATTCAAGCGTATCGGTAAGATAGACATGCACGCCGTCTGCCGGCAACGCGCCCGCCTCTTTCAGGATTTGCTGGGTCAAGCGCAGATGCGCCACTGCATAGGGGCCGACCAGAATCTCAAAGGCATGGACATTGTTCGCGGCGGTCGTCGCTGCGCTCCGTCTCATGCCTGTTCCTTTTTTTGCCCCGATTTGCGCCAGACCGTGCTGCACGGCCGTCAGAATGTACGTCCCTGTGCCGGCAGCCGGGTCAAGCGTCACCACATGAGGATCCACAAAGGAAAATTCAGCGTCAAAGCGGGTGGTTAATAATTCCGCTACTAAACGCACCTGGGTTTGCACGACCGGTACAGGCGTGTAATAGACGCCGCGATCTTTGCGCATTTTCGGGTCATATTCCGCCAGAAAATCCTCATAAAAGTAGAGCCAGGGATCATCTTGCGCGTTGTTCGTCAAGGCCGATACATCCACGGCCGCAATCATGCGTTCCAACAAGGTCACCGGTATGTCAATGTGTTCCAACGCCGCGTCATCTCCCAGGATTTTTAAGGTATCGGCCAACAATCTGTGACCGGTGCGCAAGGATTTAGCCGCAGATGGCAGCGACATCATGTCCCCGGTTCCGGAAAGCCGGGCAAGTAAGAGCGCATAAGTGAGGGTCTGGGCGTAGGCGTCGGCAAACTGCTTGTCATCCGCATCCGGGAACAGATATTTGCGCCAATCCTGCGCCAGCATCGTGAGATTGGAATCAGGGTCTGCAAGCGCGGCGAGCACACCTGTGCGTAACAAGCGGCAGACCGGCGCCAGCATTTTCGCCAGGGCTTTGGGCGTGGCCGGAACAATCGGCTGCCAGTGCAAGAAGTCGCGCAAGAGTTCGAACAGGGCAGTCGCATTTTCCGTGCTGACGGCCTCTGCTCCGTCAATTGTGACATCTCCGGCCAATCGAATCATTTTCCCCGTCTGCTCTCCGCTGCGATACAAGGCCCATTCATTGCCGTCGGTATAGAGCAGATTGGGCAGGTCTTGAAACTTCTGCCACTGCGCTTTATCTGCGCCTTTGAGTTTGGCAGGATTCGCGCCTTTGCCCGGGGCCTTCAATTCAATATAGCCCGCGAGCAGCGATGCCGCTGTCACCCCGATGTCCGGCCGTCCGCCCAGTTCGTGAACATGCACTTCCGTGACTGCATTGACATCGAGATGCAGCAATCTCCCGGCCTCTTCCAGCACGGCCTTTATCGGTGATTTTAATTGATCTTCCGGCCCAAACGACAGGTTCAGCTTAAACTTGGCCGTCACATCGGCCGCAAACGCTTTCAACACCACTTCAAAATTCTGCTGCATTATGTTTCCCCTGTTCAATCTGTTCAGCAAGCATTGCAATAACTACGATTAGAACTACAGGAAGAGAGATAAGCAAGAAAAAAGAGCAGAGATTTTTTCCTGCTTATCTCTCTTCCTGTAGTTCTTCTAACTCAAAATACCTGAAATCCAAATGCATGGCATGAAAATTGACAATCAGTCCGCGTTGACAGTGCAGGTGTTTAATATAATGGCAAAATCGAGACAGAATGACCGGAGTGAGTTCTTGAACTGCTACTGCCGACAATAACAGATCTCCGGTTCGTAAAAAGTTGACCTTTTCGTTTGTGAAGGTTTTCTGACGAAATTGCGTCGTCACCTCCTTCACCACATCAAATTCTGCCCCGCTGTTTTTGAGTTCGCAATAGAACGCCCGTCGATATACCTGATGAAAGTATCCTGGCCCTAATGTGATAAGAATCCGATTCGCCATAAAAAGCAAGTCCCGGATACGTTCTTTATGGAACAGTTTTACCTTATTGTAATCAAACGTGTCCTTCAATGCCGATGTTTGTGTTAATTTATTCGGGAAAATGCGATAATACGGGGCAGCCCCGCCGAAATTCATCAAGATGCCAAGCGGCTTGCCATAGCCTTTCAAGTACGAGATTATTTGAGCCTTATGCAATGAAAAGACTTCAGGAACCGCCTTCAATTCTAACACGATGTTGTCTTCCACTAACAGATCAAGTCGATAATGTCCTACTCGTTGATCAAAATAGAACACCTCAAATTCCTTCTGTCGCTCTACGTGAAATCCGTTCGCTTGCAGTTCCGATTCCAGAGCCTCTTCATAGTCTTTTTCTTCCCAAATATTACCTAACTCCCTGAACACTGTGAAGAACGCCCCATTAATACGGTAAACAAGCTCATCAAACATTTTATAATGAGAACTACAGGAAGGGCGATAAGCAAGAAGGAGAACGACAAGAACAGGAAGAAACAAGAAAAAAGCCCTGCTCTCTTTTCTTGACTATTGTTCTTCCAGCAACCTCTCTTTTCCTGCTTATCGTCATTCCTGTAGTTTCTTTTCTTGCTTATCCCCCTTGCTGTAGTTCTCCTTCCTGTAATTCCTTCAACACAATGTCCACTTTCTTCATGACGGAGTGTCCTGGAGTTCTTGCTGTTCTCGGCTCATATTCTACCCTATGCCATATGTTGTTCTCCATCTTTTCCAAAACCACTATGACATCAAGAAGACGCCTTGACAAGAAAATTTTCGTGATTGTCATATTTTATTGGTTAAGGCGTTCAATCGTTCCTTTTGCCGATTCTGAGTATTCTTCATGTTCTCTCTTGCGTATTTTCGTATTGACAAAAACATAGAAAGAAAAGAATAATGTTATCATTGAATATCTCGTTCAGCCTTCAGTATGAAACTACAGGAAGAGTGATAAACAAGAAACATGCACCACAGTCATATTCTTGCTTATCGCTCTTCCTGTAGTTTCAGAGGAGTTCACATGAGCGTAAGCTCACCCGGCATCATGAAACTCCAGGAAGAGTGATAAACAAGAAACATGCACCAGTCATATTCTTGCTTATCGCTCTTTCTGGAGTTTCAGAGGAGATCACATGAGCGTAGGCTCATCCGGCATCATGAAACTCCAGGAAGAGTGATAAACAGGAAACATGCACCAGACATATTCTTGCTTATCGCTCTTCCTGGAGTTTCAGAGGAGAAGATATGTCCATAGCTTTAGGCATTGATACGGGCGGCACTTATACGGATGCCGTATTAATCGAACAACCGGATGAGCGCGTAATAGCTCATGCGAAAGCCTTAACAACCTACCATGATTTGTCGCTGGGCATTCGCGAGGCGATTATGAGTGTGCTGGCCGGCAAGGAACATACAACCAGTCCTGCTGCGATTGAACTCGTCGGGCTTTCGACTACCCTGGCAACGAATGCGATTGTTGAAGGGCACGGCGGGCGCGTGTGTTTGTTGCTGCTCGGCTATGATCCTGATTTAGTGCAGAAATATGGATTTACGCAGGATTTTGTGACTCCGGACGTGGTCTATATCCGCGGCGGACACAATGAAGCCGGCGAAGAAACAGAACCCCTGGATGAAGCGGCTGTACGTGCAGCGATTCTGGCGCGGCGCGACCGGGTTGACGCGTTTGCGATTTCCGGGTTTTTCAGCGTGCGTAATCCGGCCCACGAACTCCGGGTGCGCACATTGGTAGAAGAATTGACCAAGCGAGCAGACGGCCTGGCAACTCCTGTGACCTGCGGGCATGAATTGACTTCGCAGTTGAACTCGATCCGCCGCGCCACGACGACCGTGCTCAATGCGCGGCTGATCCCGCTGCTGCGCGACTTGATCGTCACGGTACGCCAGACCTTAGATACTCTGGGAATTGCTGCGCCGCTGATGATCGTTAAAGGCGATGGCTCGCTGGTGCGCGCCGAATGGGCTATGCAGCGTCCGATTGAAACCATCCTATCGGGGCCGGCCGCCAGCGTGGTCGGCGCATGGCATTTAGCCGGACGTGAAGACGTCTGGGTGGTTGATGTGGGCGGCACCACGACCGATATTGCCCAACTTGAAGGGGGCCGGCCGCGTTTGAATCCTGAAGGCGCACACGTGGGACGCTGGCAGACCATGGTTGAAGCAGTGGATATTCATACCATTGGTTTAGGCGGCGACAGTCAGGTGACGCTTCCGGATCAGCACGCCTCAGTCCGCACAGACATCGTAATCGGCCCGCGCCGTGTGATGCCCTTGTGCGTTTTAGCCAGCCAATATCCGCACGTCCTTTCTGAATTGCGCCATCAGCGCGGCAACCGTCCGCGAACCGATGTCATCGCCGCCTTTGTTCTGGCTCAGCGACCGGGAGGGATACAGCTTTCAGACCGCGATGCGCTGTTACTGGAGATATTGAAGCAGGGTCCCCGCTCTCTGGCCTCATTTTTGAACGATCCGCGTCTGAAATTTTCCATTGTACAGCAAGTGCGTCATCTGAGCGCGCATCAGGCGATCTTACAAGCCGGCTTTACCCCAACCGATGCGCTGCACGTTCTGGGTCAGTTTAAACGCTGGAATTGTGAGGCGGCGCGGTTGGGCGCAGAATTGCTGGCAGAATGGCTGGATATGACGCCGGAGGATTTTTGCCAGCAGGTTATCACAGAGGTGTCAGAACGGATCGCCAGAGAATTGCTCAGAAAATCCCTGAGTCAGGATCTCTCTCTGCCAAATTGGGAACATGAACCTACGGCCAGAATCCTGGTCAATCTGGCCCTGAACAAACAGGTTTCTCCTGCGCTGGAATGTCAGATGCGCTTGAAATCGCCGGTTGTCGCAATTGGCGCGCCAGTGGAAGCCTATGTCCCGCAAACCGTGCAGCTTCTGCACACTGAAGGCGTGATCCCACCGTATGCAGAGGTCGCCAACGCAGTCGGAGCGGTGGTGGGCGGCGTGATTCAACGCAGCCGGGTGCTGGTGCATCATCTGGAAGACCCAGATCGCTCTGTATTTCGCTTTTATCTGCCCGACGGGTATCAGGATTTTGCCGATTTGGAAGAGGGTATCACAATCGTCAAAGACAACTTCTCAAAACGCCTGGAAATCCTTGCACGCGATGCCGGGGCCGCTCAGGTGGAGATTCACGTGCAGCGCCAGGATTCTTACGCCTCCTCAACGGATCAGATCAATGACCTGTACCTGAAGACCGAGTTGTGTTTTACCGCCATTGGCCGTCCTGGCGTGACAGCAGTGCGGAGTTGAGAATGAGGATGTTCCGGGTTTTTTCGTGAAAAACGACTAAGGATAAGAGATAAGAACAGGATGTTCTGAAAATATCGATCATTAAAAAATATGGTAGTGGCTACCTTGTACATGATGACCGGTCGTCGAGCGGAGTCGAGACGAGCATGCAGGCGTTCCCTTCGACTTCGCTCAGGGGAACGTGCATCATGTACAGGATACCACTACCAAAAATATCTCTGTATCCTTCTCTCTTATCCTTAGTAGTTCCACGTACCGTTCGGTCGGATGATATCGCCCGAAAAGATAGTTCAAAAGATCAACATCTTTGCAACGTTAGGGAAAAATATCGTGAAAACCTGTATAAATTTTTACATAACTCTCTTATTATGTGAGTTGTGTCATGACCCTTCGACTTCGCTCAGTATCCGGACGGTTGTCGAGCGAAGTTGAAACGCCATTTCTGAGAAGAACTTAACAACTCTGCTCCCAGAAAGTGAATTCACGATGCCTACTCTGTTTTTATTTTACCTTGAAGATGTTCACCACTTGTTGCAGCACTTCCGCTTGTGTAATCAGATTTTTGACGCTTTTGCCTGAAATCGAGTTAGCATTTTGTAAAATCTGTTTTGTGGTGGACTCAATCGTGTACATTGCTTCAACAATCTGCAAGGAATCCTGTTTCAGCGTTTTCGTCTGTTCTGAAATTGTCGTGAATTTTTCGGTGGCATCTTCCATGCCGTGTTCAATCTGTTCAGCGGCTTTGCGTTGTTCAAGTCCTGCGTGAGTGACCTGTTCTGACATTCCGCTAATGCTTTCAATTGCGCTGAGCGCATGTTCAACTTCCTGTTCCTGGGCCTGAATCGCCTTATGAATATGCGCCACCATTTCTGTGATTTCACTCATCGAGGTTTTAATAATCTGGCTGCTTGTCGCCGTATGTTGAACGACCTGGGCCGTATTCGCTGCTCCGCTTGACGAACGGGTTGCGCTGTCAAGAATCTGAGCAAGAGCAACTTTGACGGCGTTGGCGAGTTGTAAACCTTCTTCCGCTTTTTTGCTCCCCATCTCCGTCCGTTTGACCCCTTCCTCGGCTTTCTGTTGAAACTGTCGAATTAATGTATCAATTTCTTTGGTTGACGATTTTGTGCGAATAGCAAGATTTTTGATTTCTTCAGCAACAACAGCAAACCCTCGTCCGTGTGCTCCGGCTTGAGCCGAAATAATCGAAGCATTTAAGGAGAGAAGTGATGTTTGCTCCGTAATATCATCAACAATATCCAGAATAACGCTTACCTGTTCGGACAACATCTTCACTTCCTGGATGATGCGAGCCGTATCCGCAGTCGCTTCTTTCAGTTCGTTCATGCCCTGAATTGAGGCAGCGACAGAAGATTGAGCCTTCAAGGCCACAGTTCTCGTTTCCTCTGCTAACGATAGATTTTGGTCGGCATTCTGAGAGAATTCCTGCAAAGAGTTATCAATATGGTGAATTTCCGTTTCTGTCCGACGGGCGTTGTTCGCCAGAGTTTGTGCATTTTCTGCAATCTGTTTGACCGAGCGATTCACTTGATCAACAGAAGATGAAATACGATGTAAATCCGTCGTCATCAATCCTGTGCTGGTGTTGACTTCATTGATACTCGCGCGTGTTTCCTGAATAGAGACCAGAATCTGCTCGGCAGAGTTTAACAAGGCAATCGAATTCTGTGCCACCATTATAATAAACTGCGTGATTTTTTCGACTGAGCTTGTGACCATATTGACGGATGCAGATTGTTGCTCGATATGCTGAATGAGGGTATGGATTTCGTGAAGAATGACGTCAGCCGTGTTATTGACTTCATGGGTTGAACCTTGTACCTGACCGGATATTGTTCGTAGCTGTGCGATCATCTGGTTTAACTTTGTTGCGAGCATCCCGATTTCATCGGTAGTGATCACTGTGACTGTTCTGCGCAGATCGCCTTCGGCCGCAGCCCCGATCACACTAACAATAGTATGAATCGACCGGATTGTCCCTCGAGAAAAAAGCATGGCAAATCCCATCGCTACTCCCATCACGATCGCCGCAACCAGCAAGACAATTGAGAGAACTTCTCTGATTTCTTCATATTCGATTTGTTTCGAAAGACTGATTGCCATGGTCCCTACGGGCTGACCACTTGAGTTATGAAACAGACAGGATCCCTGATAGAAATTCTGTTCCTTCACAAAAATTGATGTAATCGTCATGGCCCAGGCCCCTGATAGAAGCTCTTCACAAGACGCACTCTGTTTCAAAAGTTCCGGATCAAGATGGCCTTGTTCAGGAAGGGTGCCAACATTGAACTGATCTGCAATATACAGATTGATTTCCGTTTTGCTCAGCGAGGCATAGCGTTCAACAATACTCTGGGTATAGGCAATTTCAGCCACAAGTACCCCTATTTTTTGCTGAGTGCGATATACCGGGGCAATCACCTGAATCCCAAAAAGGTATTCAGTGCTAAAAGGGGATGTCATGAGGGTATCAGGAATATCGCCGTGATATTGGGCTGAAATAGAAGGTGGGAGCGGGTAGGCAACAACCGCATCTTCGTCGCTTAAGATCGCTGAGATCGGTTTCTCAGGATCATTTGTACGCAGAAAAATATCCTGGCCATCTTTGGAATGGACATACACTCCGCTTATCTCTTGTTCTTCACCCTCCAAAGAGACGGCTAAGAGACGTTTATCCAACGTATATAAGGCGATATTCGTCGCAGCGATATTTTCGCCTAATCTCTTCAATTCTTCCACCACCCGGACAAGATTCGAAACAATAAAATAGGCGGAGCTAAGCTGCTCTTGATTTTCGAGGGACAACTGCATCACAGAACTGAGCGTGCTATTCCCTTTCAGAAAATCTTCAATGCGATCGTAAGAAAATTTTAACCGATTCTCAAAGTCGTCCAAAAGGATATCAAACGCAATCTGAATTCTCTGTTGGGATTCCTGATGCACATCCTTTCTGGCGAGATGGTAATATGCAATGGAAATACTGCCTGCTGTGAGGACAACCAGGAGAATGCATAACATAAATAGTTTTTTCTGAATAGACATTTTCATAAGATATTCTCCTTGTTCAGATTTCTGAATGAGAAGAGGAAATATTGCAATTGATGATGCAAGGCAGAGGAAATTGGTTGCATACAAGTCGTGTTCATTTTTCTGTCTTCATCTGCCGGATAGCCGCTTCAGGGGTCATCCCCCTTTGATAGCAGCGAATCGGCCAGTCTTCGGTATAGCGTCCGCTGCGCGGCACTTCTGTCAAGCCGCGTTGCTGATACAACCGTTCAAGCTGAAGATACCAGGCAAAAAAGCTGATAGGCTGCGTATGATACGCGTGGCAGCTCGAACACACATGTATTTGCGGCGTAATTTCGACATGATCATGATCTTCTTGAGGCAAAAACTGTGCGTGACAAACATTACACTCAATCCCTTGCTGTCCGTTTGCGAGTAGTACGATCATACCAATGTTCCTCGTTCTGTTTGTGTGAACAGTATAATTTCCTTGTAGGACTTTTATTGTGAAGTGTCTATATTAGACATTATCGCGAATAAGATGGACACCCCTGAAACACACCCGGTATCTGGAAGACTCGTCAACCGGGGGCGTCAGATGTGACCTCTGACGCCCCCGGTTGGCGAGCTTTGGCGACACCGGATGTGTGATTTGTGATAATGTCTATTGTTCTTGATATTGAGAAGAAATTGTCAATAGAAATATTCAATCTGATTGACAACCTGAATTATAGAGGATAATTGGAAATTTTTATGAACATTTCTGTAAACATCTTATAAGCAGGTTTGGTAATAGCCTTGTGCGAAAGCTCGGCTTTCGTTGTCTCCTGGAGTGCGAAAGTTCGGCTTTCGCTGTCAAAGACGAGCTTTGACGCTCCTGGATTGAAGAAAGAAATTATGTATAATACCAGCATCAACGCGATTTCAGGCATCCCGGATTATCAGCTCATTATGGATGTCATCAAAAAATTTGTCGAAAGCCGCAGAAAAGATGAAGTGCTTGATCTGATGTATCACCCAACATCTACGGCATTCGCACGGCCAAATCCCGGCAATGCTTTTTCTATGGCATCGTAATTTTACTTTGTTAAGTTAGTTCTACATTGTCAAGTTTGAGGAACTACAAGGGTAAGAGATAAGAACAGGATGTTCTGAAAACATCGATCATCAAAAAATATCTGGTAGTGGTGAAATGGGAAGTGATGAATGTCGGAACAGTGTCCAGGACACAGGAGTGCAATGAGGTCATCGCATCAGGGCAACGCCCTGACAGGCACGGCATCAGCGATGCCATTGCGACGACCGCGTCGCACTCCTGACCACCCCTGGCAATGAGTCATCGCTTCCCATTTCATCACTACCAAATATCTCTGTATTCTTCTCTCTTATCCTTGTCGTTCCACTTACTGTCCGGTTGGACGGTTTCGCGCCTGAAAACATGATCCCGAAGGTTAATCCAGAGGATTTCTCTTTATTCACACTTGAAGACTTGAGCGTGTATATTCAAAAGGGTTTTGTCGAAACGCAGGATGAGGTTGAATTTCTGATCCCTTACTTTGGCAAGGAAACTATAGTTTTCCAGCATTAAGTAACTACAAGGATAAGAGGTAAGAAAAGGATGTCTGAATATTGCCTGAAAACGAATATTTTGCCCCAGTGAAAGTTCAGAAAAATTATTTGTAATCACTTAGAGTGAGAATCGTGTGGCATCCTGCGCAAAATTTGCCGACTTGACCTTGCGCACTGCGCAAAATTTGCACACCCGCCTTTCTAAGAAATCGGGTTTTTAACAAAACCCGGTTTTTCTGCCTGACTCCATCATATCTTATATCATAATTTTTCTTATGAAAAATTCCATTGTATCAAGGGATTACAAGATTTCCATGATCAACAATCCTCTGAATTCTTGAGTAGTTGGCATGATGTATGCTATAACATGATGTATGCTATAACATGATGTATGCTATAATAAGTAAGTTTGAAAATAAGTATTCACTTATCTACTAAATTAAATCTGTAAGACATTCTTTTGCCTTACAGATGAACCAAACAAGGAGTAAGACATGAAAAAATCAGTAATAGCAATGGTCGTTATCGGAATAGTGATCGCAGGCAGCATGAGCGTCTATGCCTACGGTGGGCGCTGGTATAACAATCTGAATTGGCAGGGGAACCCGATGATGCAACAGCCAATGATGCGACGCGGGTATGGGGCGATGACGGGATGGTGTCCATGTACGAATGTCACACAACAACCTGGACAGCCTGCGACGGCGCCGCAGATGATCGCCGAAGACAAAGCCAAAGAAGCCGCTGAAACGTATATCAGCCAATATCTGCCGGGATACAACATTGACAAAATCGAGAAAGACTCCTGGCGTCCGGTCTATATTGTGACCATCAAAGGCGCAAATAACGCCGAAATGCAGATGTTCATTCATGGATTTGCCGGTCAGGTGATGTACGTGTTCCCGAAAACAGATATGCCTCCGGCGCAGCAATAATTGGGATGTAGAAAGAGCATGCAGCGCTGGCTGCGGCCCTCTCTCTGTTTATCCTGCAAAAAACGGTAGTGGTTAAATGTATTGACATGCAAGGTTATGGACATTTTTCGGAGTGCCAAAGCTCTGCATTGGCCGCGCAAGCAGAGCTTGCGCACTCCGGAGAGCGTGTCCATAACCTTCTGTGTCATTACAGTTAAATAGTAAGTGATGGGCGCCCGAAACCCTGCTCAGCACCCAGGAGTGCGATGAGGTTATCGCATCAGGGCAACGCCCTGACAGGCGCGGCATCGGTGAGGCCGTTGCGACGACCGCGTCACTCCTGACCGCATCGTGACGCATGAGTCATCACTTACTATTTAACCACTACCCAAAAAACTTCTTGACATAGAGAGCTGCGGTATGTTTTGGTATAAGTTATGATTTATACCCGCGTATATAAAAATGAGCAGGCGATGAAAGATTTTCTCAGCACATTGGCGGAATTGTTCAAAGCCCTGGGCGATCCGACGCGATTGAATGTGCTGCAATTATTGACCTTGAATCCCGAGCGCCAGTTGTGCGTGGGCGCGATTGCCCGCAGACTCGGCGTCACGCAGCCCGCCGTTTCACAACACCTGAAGGTCTTAAAACACCTGGGACTGGTAAAAGCCAGCCGCGACGGCTACCATATCCATTATTCAATTAATCAGGATATGTTAGCGAGTTATAAAACGCACATTGATGAATTGTTTACCGGGGTATTGACAGATCAGTCGCCATGTCCTGACTGGCAGCATCCTGCTGAATAATCAGGTATTTTTTTTGACAATTAACATAAGAAAATACTTATAGACTAATGCAAATAAGAAGAGTGCAATGTAGTCGGTACAAATAAAATCACTCCTCAGAAAGATACAGGAGGAACTTATGATGTCTCATGGATGGACGAATTGGAATTACGGCCCCGGGACATGGGGCGGAGGAATTTTGATGTTGGCGCTGCTGGTGCTTGTCGTGTTTGGCATCGCAGCCCTGATAAAATCACTGTTCGGAAAGGAACGCAGAGAAAAAACCGTGCTGGAGTATTTAAACGAGCAATATGCCGCCGGTGAAATCACCAAAGAGGAGTTCACTGCCGCGCTCGATAAACTCGAACAATCGCCGCGTCATTATGAAAGCGCGCTTGACATTTTGAAAAAACGCTACGCTCTTGGAGATATAACCCTTGAAGAGTTTGAACAGAAGAAAATCCAGATTCTCAAGTAATCATCTTCCCAATGAATAATGACGAAAGGAGCACAGAAAAATGAGTCTTATTACTGCGCAAAATATGCACAAAACCTATCAAATGGGAGAAGTCCAGATTCAGGCGTTGCAAAATGCGTCGTTCAGCATCGAGCCTGGAAAATTTGTGTCGTTTATCGGGCCGTCAGGCAGTGGCAAAACCACCCTGCTCAATCTGATTGGCTGCTTGGATCAGCCGACGCAGGGACAACTCACCGTAGACGGCCAGAATGTCCTCACATTGAATACAACGCAACGCGCACGCTTTCGCGGCGAGCACCTGGGCTTTATTTTTCAGGATTTCAATCTGATTCCGGTCTTGACCGTCTATGAAAACGCGGAGTATCCTTTAATCATGGTCAAACGCGTTCCGCAGCCGCAACGCCGCGAGAAGGTTCTGGCCTTACTCGAAGCGGTTGGCATGCTGGATCAACGCGCGAAATTTCCCAGTCAGATTTCCGGCGGGCAAAAGCAGCGTTTAGCGGTGGCTCGCGCCTTGACGACGGATCCGAAATTAGTGCTGGCCGATGAACCGACCGCGAATCTTGACCACGCCTCGGCCTATAAAGTGATTGACCTGATGCAAACCCTGAGTCATGAACGCGGCATGACGTTTGTGTTTTCGACCCATGACCTCAAAATTGTTGACCACGCCGACGTGATTTACACGCTTGAAGACGGGAAAATTGTTGACCAAAAAACCCCATGAGGAGGAATTGAAACGTTATGCTTGCTATCATAAAAATTGCGTTACGAAATTTATACCGCCAAAAACGCCGCACCTACCTGACCGTCAGTATTGTCGCATTCGGCGTCGTGGCTGTGCTGTTGTTTACCGCAGTGGCCGATTCGTTTAAAACCATGATGATCGGACAAATCACGGACTCGGCGCTCGGTCATCTTCAGATTCATAAGAAAGGGTATGTCAGCGCGCTGGAAAGCGCGCCGTTAGATAAGACCCTGAATGAAAACCAGATCAAAAAATTGCAGGGAATTCTGGATGGAATCCCCGAAATCGAAGCCTATTCGTTGCGGCTGGCGCTGGGCGGCATGTTCAGTAACTATGCCGAAACGACCAATATTCGGGTGATCGGGATTGACCCTGACAAGGAACAAGCCGTCAGTCCGTTACTGAAAAGCCGGGTGCTTGAGGGGAAGTTTTTGCAACGAGGGGAAATTCTTGTCCCAGACGCGCTCGCCAAAGGCTTCGAATCGAAGGTCGGCGACGGAGTCGTCTTAATTGCCACCAATGTCGACGGCTCGGTGAATGGACAGGCGTTCACCATTTCCGGCATGGTTGAAAGCGTCAGCGGCGCAGGCAGCCGATATGGTTATATCCATTTGGATGATGCGTTAACGCTTTTGCGCATGGAATCTCGGCAAGTCAGCGAAATCGCCATCCGCCTCAAACGCATCAGCGACTTAGAGCGCGTCGCCGCGCGGTTGCGTTCCGAATTGGAACCGGTTGTCAATAAATCCGGCCAACCCATGTTCGAAGTACATACCTGGAAACAGCTTTCGCCCTTTTTCAATATCGCCAGAATGATTGATCTGATGGCGCTGTTTATTCAGGTGATTCTGATTGCCATTGTCTTGATCAGCATTCTCAATGTCATGGTGATGGCGGTGTATGAACGGGTGCGCGAAATCGGCACGATTGCCGCTATCGGCACGCTGCCCGGCAAAATCCGTGCCCTCTTTTTCTGCGAAGGGCTGTCGCTCGGCGTGATCGGCGCGACGGTCGGCTCACTCGTCAGCATTGCCGCCATTCTGGCCATCAAATATGCGCATCTGACCTTTGCCTTCGGACGGCAAGATCGTATTCTATTGAATCCGAACGTCTCAGGCATGCAGATTTTGATCACCGCCGCCATCGTCATCGGTGTCACTATTATCGCGGTCGTTGAACCGGCGTACAAAGCCTCGAAACTGGAACCCATCGAGGCCCTGCGCCATAGTTAACATCGTTTTCTACAGGAATCACATATAGGGAAGAATGGGGTTCGGGGATGGAGGTCTCCTGATTCTTTCCTATATGGGATTCCTGTAGTGCCACAGGAGAAATCGTATGTTGAGAAAACTGTTGATTATAAGCATTGCCCTGTTGAGTCTCATCTCTTTTGCCGCTGCCCAGGAAATTTTGCTGGATGGTAACGCCCTGCTTGAAGAGATTGATCGCAAAATGATGCCTGAAGGCTCGGAATCGTACAAGAAAATCATCAATATCGAACCGAACGGCGCGCAGAAAGAGTTTATTTTATATGTCGTCAAACAGGGGAATGACAAGATGGTTTCGACCTTCCTGTCGCCGAAATCGGAGATCGGACGTTCGACCCTGCGGCTCGGAGAGAATATGTGGCTCTATATTCCGAATGTAGGCAAACCGGTTCGCATTACCAGCCTGCAATCCGTGATCGGCGGCGTCTTCAATAACTCGGATATTATGCAAATTGATTATCACGCCGAATATGACGTGATCGCGATGGAACAAGAAGGCGATCAAACGGTCTTAACGCTCAAAGCCAAAACCGGATCTGTGGCTTATGACCGCTTGCGGATGCGGCTTGACCCGGAATATAAACTGCCGGATCGCGTGGAATGTTACTCAGCCTCGGACATGCTGATTAAAACGCTGTATTTCAAGGAAATGAAAGATTTCGGCGATGGGATGATTCGTCCGGCGGTCACTGAGACGGATAGTCCCTTATACAAAGGGTATAAGTCCGTCATGATTTTTGCCGACATTAAACAGCGAGAAGTTCCGGACGAAGTCTTCACCATCAATAATATGCACAAGATTCAAGACTTGAGGCAATAAACACATGGAAAGAAAAATATGGCGGATCCTCGTTGCATGCAGCGTGTGGATCGGGATGTTTTACCCTATTGGCAGTCTGGCTCAAGACTTTAGTTTTGATCTGAACGAGATTGAGAAAAAACCGTATGAATATATCGCCGCGCTGTCATTCACCCCGTCGTTCTCGCTCCTGAACCGCGACAGTCTCTTCTATCGTCTGAAATATGACGATGACGACGAGCGCTTTGTGGACGACTATCGCCTGGCGATTGAAGCCAGCGGCAGCTACGCGATCGCGCAGACAAAACTTGTCGCAGCCGGAAAGTACGGCGTGACGTACACGGATGATGAATGGACAGACGACGGAGTCTTCTACGAACTCTATGGTCAATCCGCGCTGAATCCGAATGTGACGGTCTGGTTAGGAAAAAAAACCGTCAAATGGGGCCGCGGGTACATCTGGAACCCGGCGGCCTTTGTCGGCAAACAGAAAGATGTAAACGACGTTGATGCAAATCTGGAAGGGTATTATCTGGCCATGGGCGAGTTTGTGAAAAGCTTTGACGCGCCGCTCCAGACCTTTTCAATTACGCCGATCATCATTCCGGTCAGCAACGATCTGAATCAGGACTTTTCCGACAGCCACAGTATGAATTTTGCGTTGTCGCTGTATTTCCTGTTGGCCGATACCGACATCGGGTTGTACGGATTTACTGATGATCACGGACAATGGAAAGTCGGCGGCGATTTTTCTCGCAATCTCTTGACAAATTGGGAGATTCACGCCGAATGGGCATACGAGGATGTCTCTGAACGCTGGTATCTGGATCAGGAGTATGTTTTGCAGCGCACGTCGCAGAGCGCGACAAACGTTTTATTCGGAACACGCTATCTGGCCCCATCGAACACCACGATCATCGCGGAATATCTGCACAATGACACCGGATATTCTCAGTCTGAGATGGACAATTTTTTTGATGCGGCGGATGTCGTCCTCAACACCGAGAATCGTCAGCCCCTGTCGTCTGTGAAGTCGTTTCAAAAAGATCAGTTCTCCGGGCAGTTTCTGATGCAGGATTATCTGTATCTGAAAATCAGTCAGCCCGAACCGTTCGATCTGCTGTATTTCACGCCCTCAGCATTTTTGATCTACAACCTGAATGACGATAGCGTCCGTTTCGGCAGCGAATTCAAATACTCGCGCTTCACAAACCTTGACCTGACAATGCGTCAGCAATATTTTCCGTCATATCAGGACACGGAATTCGGAGAAAAAATGAATGCGTACAAGATTGAATTGTCTGTGAAAAAGTATTTTTAAGATGTACCGCGAAACTGAAGTTTCGCGGGCGCGAAATATAATTTCGCGCTACATTTTAAAAGGAGTTCACATAAGCGTATGTTCACCCGACACAATGGAAAGGAGATGTAGCGCGAAACTGGAGTTTCACGGTACATTTTCAAAGGAGATTCAGGAAACATGCCGATGCTTGAGGTGCACAGGTTATCAAAAAAATACGACGACCTTGTGGCTGTGAATGAGATTTCGTTTGCGGTGCAGGAGGGAGAAATTTTCGGATTTCTGGGACCCAACGGGGCCGGGAAAACCACGACCATTAACATGCTGACGGGCCTGGCAAATCCCACGGCCGGCGCAATTGTGTATCAGGGGCAGGATGTGACCCAAAACATCAAAGCGGCACAGAAATTAATCGGGATTGTACCGGATGAGAGTAATTTATATGATGAACTGAGCGGGTTTGATAACCTCTGTTTTTGCGCAGCCCTGTATGGGCTGCGCAAACCTGAACGGGAAACCAGGGCGCGGCAGTTATTGGAACAATTCGGCTTACACGAGGCGGGCAAACGCCCCTTTAAAGCCTATTCCAAAGGTATGAAGCGCAAACTCACGATAGCGGCCGGTATTATTCATAAACCGCCGATGCTTTTTTTAGATGAACCCACCACCGGGATTGACGTGGCCAGCGCGCGTCAGATCAGAGCCTTGCTCAAAACCTTGAATCAGGAGGGAGTAACAATCTTTCTCACCACCCATTATATCGAAGAAGCGGAACGTCTGTGCGACCGGATCGCCTTTATCGTGCAAGGCCGGATCGTCCGCACCGGCTCAGTGCCTGATCTGATGAGCAGCGTGCAGCAGCACCATCTTTTGCAAGTAACGTTCGAACACGCCGACAATCCGCAGCAGTTGGCGCAAAACATGAACGCCGCGTTTCCAGGCTGTACAATCCGCGTAAGCGGCAGCAATACTTTACAAATCCAATCGCCAACCCCGCTGGCGCTCATGCCCTTTATGCAATTTTTTGAGGAACGGGGCGTCAATATTTTTGAAGCCAAAATCATGAAACCGTCGTTAGAAGAGGTGTTCGTGCAGATCACCGGCATCGAAAGCACACAACTGCAAAAAGACAAGGAAGGAGGGAAAAAACCATGACAGCCTGGATTGCCTTTTGGAATATTCTGTTGAAAGATATGCGCAACTATTATCTGAAACCGCCGAATATCAGTTGGGGGATTATCTTTCCCTTTGCCTGGACCCTGATGTTTTTTCTCAGATCAGGCTCGACAATGGATATACGCGATATCCTGCCGGGGGTGGTGGCGTTATCCATTTTGTTCGGCACAACCTCGATGCTGGCGGTCACAATCACCTTCGAACGCCGCAGCCGGTCGTTCGAACGCTTACTCTTAGCGCCCATCAGTTTAACAATGCTCATGCTGGCCAAAACCGTCGGCGCGATTATCTTCGGTGTGCTCAATGCCTGCGTCCCTTTGCTGTTTGCCGCGTTTTTTCTGGACTTTTCCGACATCAACTGGCTGCTGGTGCTGAGCGGTATCCTCTTCATTGCGATCACCTCCACCTTTTTAGGTTTATTCATCGCCGTCTCGGTCAGCGAAGTGTTCGAAGCCCAGACCTTTTCGAACTTTTTCCGCTTCCCCATGATTTTTTTATGCGGCCTGTTTTTTCCGCTGGAACGCTTGCCATTGATTTTACGGCCGGTCTCCTATTTCGTACCTCTCACGTATGGCGCAGATCTGCTAAAACACGCGATCACTCAGAATGGACACTTGTTCCCTCTTCTCAGTCTGGTTCTCCTGATGGGGTTTACCGTGCTTTTGTTTGAAATCAGTAAACGTAACATCAAAAAACGCTGGATTTATTAGTCGGAGACATGTAATGAAAATAGGGGCGTTTGAGTTCAATCTCAGGGAATTGGCCGGGTCAACGGGAGATTTTGGGACTTTATTCCCGTTGGCAATCGGGTTTATTGCGATTAATGGGCTGCATCCAGCAGGATTATTCATCATGTTAGGGCTTTCGAATATCGCGCTTGGCCTGGTGTACCGCCTGCCAATGCCATTACAGCCGAAAAAAGTCATTGCTGTGGCCGCGATTGCTCAACGGTGGTCGCCAGCAATGATTTACGCTTCTGGTTTTTGGTTGGGGGTCACGTGGTTTGTGCTGGTTTTTACGGGAGCTCTGCGAAAAATCATTGCGTTGACTCCAATGTTTATCGTCAGAGGCATTCAATTCGCATTGGGGATCCTCCTGGCCTGGGAAGGCTCAAGCTGATGCGTCCGAATCTCTTATTGGGGTTTGTGGCAATCATCATTGTGGTCATTTTACGCGACAATCGGTATGCTCCGGCCGCGCTCGTTCTGATGGGGTTTGGTGTGGCAATCATTTTCTGGAACGGAGACATCCGTCGTGCGTTCGAGATCAGTTTCACGCTGCCTCCATTGACCCTTCTGCGCCTGCATGATGTCTCTTACACGATGCTCCTGATAGGTCTTGTCCAAATTCCTTTATCAATTACGAATGCAGTGATAGCAACAGCAGCCTTAATTCGAGACTACTTCCCTGATAGAGCGGTGAGTGAACGGAAATTGATGATCAATATGGGCGTCATGAATATGGTGTCCGCATGCTTTGGAGGGATGCCAATGTGCCATGGAGCCGGGGGGCTGGCAGGACAGTATTATTTTGGAGCGCGCACAGGCGGAGCGAATATCTTAGAAGCTGTTTTAAAAGTCCATGCAACGGGCATTTCGAGAGAGGTGAACAGGAGTGTCAAAGCTCTGCTTTGACAGCGAAAGCAGAGCTTTCGCACTCCTCACCTGCAA
>DF820465.1:139530-147916 GCA_000739535.1 Candidatus Vecturithrix granuli
TGAGCGAAGTCGAAGGGAACAGTGAGCGGCTCGTTTCGACTTCGCTCAACGAGCGGGCATCACTTACCATGTAACCACTACCACATTTATCTGTACAGATCGAAATTTTTCAAGAGTTGAACTTTATTACACGACAATTTCTTTAGTTATACAATACAATATCTTGCCCCCAACACGTAACCTATATATGGTCTAATTGTAACGTATTATTCTGGGAAACGCACGGATAATACGCGCAAATGGCGTGTTGCGTGTGTTGAATTCTATGCAAATATTTTCTGAGTGGTCGATTTCAACGAAACTTTTACTGCTGAATATGCTCATTTTTCTCATTATCAGCGGAATCATTGTCATAGTGTTTTTGTCGTTTAACGATATCGAACGTATGATGACGCAGATGGTCAACAAGGATGTCAGTCAGGCCATTGAAAACGGGAGGATCGGGAGAGAACTCACCACCCTGTTTGCCGACACTTCAAACCTTGTCGCTCGCTTCCTTGATCAACACGATCTGTTGACAACGGAAGGACCCCGTCTGATTGAATCGGCAACGGCTCTTCTGGCCCACAGCACAAATCCCCGGTTACAACAGACTTTACAGGATTTTATTCAACAATTTCAAACATTCCTCGATCAAGCGACTGTGGTCAGTCGCGTGTCGCAGGATGTGAGACGTTCCGATGAATATCTTGAAGCGCGCTTGCAAGAACTTGAAAGTACGATCCGGAATACAGCGATTACGATCAAAATGGAAGGACGCAATGTTGCAGAATTAGAGCGTCTGGGATACGCTGTGCCGCGGTATCATGAAACGCTTTTACGGGTGAACAGTGCGTTTTCTGACATCATTCAAACCCGTTTGCGGATTATAGACACAACTAGCTCGATCGATGATGAGTTTTTACAAATTCTTTTGAAATTGGATGAGTGGGAGGCTGAGCTTCAACCCTTATTGACGTCTGAACCGGCAGTATATGAAATCGGAGAAACCCTCATCGATACGGTACGCAGCCATAAAGAAATAATGACCGCGTTTTACAAAGAATTGGCAGCGTTTCAGGAGCATCTTCAGGCAATTAGTGATATTCAGCATCAGGTTCTGGCGGTGATGGAAAACATCGATACAGAAATTCAGCAGACAACAACCCGAATGAAAAACAATATTCATGAGACGGTATCCTCCTCTCAACGCCTTGCCCTTATTGCATCCGGCGTGATTCTTATCGTGATTCTTGTGGGATGGTGGGGAATTCGTTGGATGACCAGGCCTCTGCTCCAGGTATCGCATATCGCCGAACAGTTAGCAGAAGGCGATATTGAGTGCGACATCACCCGGGTACGGCGGCGTGCGTCTGCTGATGAAGTTGGTATATTATCCCGATCCTTTTCAAAGCTGATTACATATATCCAGGAGATGTCGAAAGTAGCCCAGGAAATTGCGAATGGCAATTTGTCGCGTCTGCCACATCCCAGGTCTGCTCGTGATGTGTTGGGACATGCGTTTTTAGAGATGTCGAACTATCTTAACGATATGGCATCGACGGCAACGGCCATTGCCAAAGGTGATTTGCGCCGTGAAGTTGCTCCCAAAACCGAAAATGACGTCCTCGGCAACGCCTTTCAACAGATGTCCTTTCTACGAAACCTCGTCAGCGAGATTATGACCGGATCCTCTCAACTTCTGCGTGCATCCGAAGAGTTAAGCCAGATCAGCACCCAAATGGCATCGCTGACTGAGCAGACCTCACAACAGGCGTATATGGTTTCCGCCAATAGTAAGCAAATCAGTGAAAATGTGGATGCCGTAGCAACATCTACCGAACAATTATCGGCCAATATTCATGAAATTTCCAATCATACGGAAAAAGTCTCACACATCGCGAATATAGCTGCCGACCTCACCATCTCGACCGTCTCCGTTATAGCTGATTTGGAAACGCGTTCACAAGAAATTGGCGAGATTATTGAAGTGATCACTGATGTGACGCAACAAACCAATTTATTAGCCTTGAATGCTACTATTGAAGCAGCCCGGGCCGGGGATGCTGGTCGTGGATTTGCCGTTGTAGCGCATGAGATAAAGGAATTATCACGGGAAACCGCAGCCTCGACTGAAGATATTATTCAGAAACTCGAAGCCATTAAAGTGAGCAGCGGCAAAGCGACTTCGGCGATTTCCAAAGTCTCGGAGATTGTAGCTCAGATTCGTGATTTGGCAAACTCCACCGCTAGCGGCGTTGAAGAACAGTCGGTCACCACCCACGATATTGCCTGTCGTATGGGTGAAACGGCTAAGGGAAGTCAGGATATTACCCGCGTCGTAAGCGAGGTGGCGACCGCCGCATATCAGAGCTCGGAAGGCGTCATCAAAATCCAATCTGCTGCCGAAGAATTAGCGTCGCTGGCCGAACGGCTTCAGAGAATTATTGAAGAATTCAAGGTGTAATGGTCATAATTTTCACGAAAGGAGGGATTGGATGTCACGTTTCGGAAGCCGTCATCCGGTTGTGGCTCCGGAACTTATTGATTTGAAACAGTATGCTTTGAGTCAATCGTTATCTTCGTAATATCAACGTATTCCAAAGGAGGAAAGAGCTATGAAAAACATTCTTGCAGTCAGTATCTGTATAAGTCTTGTCATGGCGCTGGGAAATTTGGCGATTGATGCAGAGGAACAAATTACATTACGCCTGTCTGATTGGCATTTGACAGAGGGGGTGTGGAATAAACCCTTAAAAGAGGCAATGGATCTGTTTCAGCAACAACATCCTTCCATTAAAGTCATTCTGGAACCTGTGACGTATGCGGAGAAAGAAACCAAATATTTACAAGGATTTGAACAGCATACCGCACCGGATATTCTTCGTTTGCATGCATTTTCGCTGCCATTATTTTCGGGTAAAGGCTATACTCTGGATTTAACACCTTTTCTGGAAAAAGAAGGCGCGGCATTCCTGGAACCCTGGTATCCATTAACCCTTGACCTCATGAAGTTTGAAGGAAAAATGCACGCCATGCCTGGCGATTATATGGTGATGATCCTGCTTTATAACACTGAACTGTTCAAGGCTGCAGGGTTAGATCCGCTAAAACCTCCGAAAACCTGGGATGAATTTTTGGACTATGCCCAGAAACTCACACGCGACACTAATGGCGATGGTAGAATCGACCAATGGGGATTCGGAACGGTTGGCGCAAAGGATCCGGGGTTTACCTTACGGTTCAGCAGTTTTTTGTGGAGCTTTGGCGGAGATTATCTCACCCCTGATCTGAAACATTCTGCCCTGGATTCCCTCGAGGCCAAAGCCGCGTTTACCTTTTTTGTTGAATTGCACACCAAACACAAGGTTGTGCCTCCGGGAGTCACCTCAATGACTCCGCAGGAAGTCCGTACGCAGATGGCGCAGCAAAAGGTCGCCATGATTTTGTCATCAGGGTGGGGCGTACCGCTTATTGATTCGCTCAATCCAGACTTAAAAGCTCCTGACGTGCTGAACGCCGCGCCGATTCCTATCAAGACCGAGCCAATGACCACCGTTTGGTTGAGTTCATGGGTTATCAGCGCCCAGACGCAGCATCCTGAGGAAGCCTGGGAACTGGTGAAGTTTGTCACCACGAAAGAGATGGAATTGAATTGGTTTGTGAATACTGGTGTCACATCTTCACGTAAAGATGTCAGCGAAGTGGCGCCGGAAATTCTCAACGATAAATTTGCCAGCGTAATCGCGTCGCAACTTCCCTATGGAAAAGTGGAGCCGCAGATACAAGCCTGGCCTGAAATTATTGATACCTTTACCAGTTCTCTCCAACAGGCCATTTTAGGTATGAAAACCCCTGAAACGGCCCTGGCCGAAGCCCATGATCACATTAACGCGATTCTGGCCAGATAAACCTGCCACTTTTCTTTGTACCCCGAACATCCCTGTCCGGTCTGCAAATAGGCCGGACAGGGATGTCCGGGGTACAGATCTCTCCATGTGATGAAGCTCAGATGTTATTTCAACCAGATCCCACATCTAAATCAGCGTCATCATAATGGCCTACGAACGTAAATAATCTTCACTACTGCAACACGATGATGAACAGCAACCTTGTTTAGGGCGTATTGCCGCAATACGTCCATATTTTTCTTTGACGAGTGTCTTTAATTGTTCAACCATTGGCATCGTTTTTTCTCCTTATATATAGAACGTTCTATGAACAAATATTTGCAATAATTTCATTGAAGAAGACGAAAGAGCAGAGAAAAAGACGCAAATTCAAGGATTTTTTCTCATTGTTCAAGACAATAAGCGTCGACGCTGGAGGTATCGGTGTAGGCAGCAGTATTAAACTCCTGTCGGACGTTTAAAAGTTATTTGGCGCAATAGCAACTGTCCCCAAAACCCCATGGCTTTCCTGCCTCCCTGGTCGTACACTTTTTCTATAAATTGTTTGTCTGTCTAAAATAATATTGAAAGTATCTAAAGTGAACTAAAGGTGAAAGCATAACTTTCGTCACTTTAGCTCACTTGAGACACTTCCAGCCTGTATCATGAGAAACCTTATCCCGCATTTTATTCAAGAACAATACCAGAAACAAAGTTACGAGGGACACTTTGATGCTCTGACGATGTTTGTGGATGTGTCCGGGTTTACGCCGATGACCCAAACCTTGATGAAGGAAGGGACTGAAGGCGCGGAAATCCTGGCTGAAATTTTAAATACGGTGTTTGATCAAATGGTCAATGCCGTTTACGAGCGAGGGGGCTTTATCTCCGTGTTCGCGGGCGATGCGTTTACGGCAGTGTTTCCTCTTCAGCGAGATCTTCTACCTGATACGACCTTCGTATTACAAGTGCTTGTCTGTGGGGAGAAAATTCAAGCCATCTTTCGCAGACATGGGATTCAGAAAACCCGATTTGGGGATTTTACGCTGCGGGTGAAAGTTGGGATTTCGTGTGGGGATGTTCACTGGGGTATTGTTGGCAAAGAGGATAAGGCGTATTTTTTCCGAGGAGAAGCGATTGACGCGTGTGCTGCCTCGGAACATCATGCCGACAAGGGCGATATCATTTTCGATGAGCGGGTATTCCAACTGATTCAACCCGGAACGATAGAATCCGATTTAGTTGCAGAAGGCTGGTATCACCTTCGGAAAATTCGGAGTTCTGCGCTTCGACAAATTTCACTGCCCAAACTGCCGCGCAGGCCTCGGCTGAGTAAAAGCATCGTTTCGCGCTTTCTCCCTGATGCGGTGATCAACTTTAAAGAGCTTGGCGAGTTTAGGCCCGTCGTTCCGATCTTTATCTCATTTGATGGGATTTCAACTATCCAGGAGCTAGATGATTGGACCACTATCGTGTTAAAAAACATCAAAACCTTCTCCGGGTATTTTAATCACCTCGATTTTGGCGACAAAGGCGGCGTGGTTATTTGTGGATTCGGAGCTCCTGTCGTGTATGAGGATATGATTGACCGAGCCTTAGATTTTCTGTTATCTCTGCAAAAAAATCTGCAAGGTTTCAGGAATCTTACCAATCTCAGATTTCGGACGGGCGTCACCTATGGCATTGCGTATGCAGGGATCGCTGGCGGCCAAAAACGGTGCGAATATACATTTTACGGAGAAGTGGTCAATCTCTCAGCGCGTTTTATGATGAAGGCCGATTGGGGCGAATTTTTCGTATCAAAGGCTGTGGTTGATAAAACGACAAAGTTCAATTTTGATGATAAAGGTGAACTGTCCTATAAAGGGATCGCTGAACCGGTGCCCACCTACAAATTGATCAGGCGCAAGTCCCGCATTATGCAGCAAGTGTTCACCGGAAAAATGATAGGCCGACGCGAGGAATTGCAACAATTACAGGATGTTATGTCCCCGCTCTTCGAGCACCAATTTACTGGTCTGGCCTACATTTTCGGTGAAGCGGGTATGGGAAAAAGCCGGCTGGCGTATGCTCTCCAGGAAGAATTAGCCAAACGTGCGACGATCAATTGGTTCAATTGTCCGGCCGATCAGATTTTACGTAAGCCTTTTAATCCGTTTACAACTTTTTTGACGCGTTATTTTGAACAATGGACAGAGAACACGGAGGCTGAAAATAAGGCCAGATTTGAGGAAAAGTACACAACCTTGATCGAACAGTGTCGGGAGACAAAAAATTCCGCCCTTCCGCCAGGGAAAATAGACGAACATGTCAAAGAACTGATCCGCACCAAATCAATCATCGGTGCGCAAATCGGACTCTTTTGGTCCGAATCCCTCTGGGTACAATTGGATGCCAAAGGCAAATATGAGAACACACTCTATGCGATTAAAAATTTCTTCCTGGCGCAAAGCCTGCTAAAACCAGTGGTGATCGAGCTTGAAGATGGTCATTGGATCGATAGCGATTCGCTCGCTTTGCTTGAGGTTCTCACCCGTAATGTGGCAGATTATCCGATCTTCCTGATCACCACATTGCGCTACAATGACGATGGCTCTAAAATGACATTCGGACTAAAAGGGGTCAAAACCCTTGAGATTGACCTGAATTACCTGTCAGCGGAAGATGTAAGACTCTATGCGGAAGCCGAATTCAAAGGCCGTATCAGCAATGAGCTTCATGCCTTACTCGTGGAGAGAACGCGAGGCAATCCCTTCTATGTGCAGCAAATGGCGCTGTATTTTGTCGAGAATACCATTGTGGCTCTGCAACAAGGCAGGTGGCAATTGATCGCTGAAACGCTTGAACTGCCTGACACGATCAACGCCGTACTGATCGCCAGAATTGACCGCTTAGCTCAGCAAGTCAAAGAACTTGTGAAAGTGGCCGCTGTCATTGGCCGGGAGTTTGATGTTCTGCTGTTATCAGCAGTGTTAAAACGAGATGTTGTGTACCAGGTCAAAGTTGTTGAAGAAAATCAGATCTGGGATGAATTGCAGGAACTGCAATACATTTTCAAACATGCTCTGATACGAGACACCGCGTATCAAATGCAACTCCGGGCGCGCCTGCGGGAGTTGCACCAACTGACAGCCGAGGCCATGGAAAGTGTGTACGCCGAAAAACTGGCTGAGCGGTATGCGGATCTGGCTTTTCATTATGAAAAGGCCGAAATCAAAGACAAAGCCATTAACTATCTGCAAAAGGCCGGCGATCAAGCGAAAGAACGATACCAAAACCAACAGGCGCTTGACTTTTATGAGCGTTTACTGACAAACCTGAAAGGACTTGAAGATCTCTCAGATTTAGCAATCGCCACCCTACTGAAAAAAGGTGAGGTTCTTAATCTGATTGGTGAATGGAAAGAATGTCAACGTATCTGTGAAGAAGCATTCCATCTTGCCGAAACGAGGAGCGATAAACGCCTTATGGGACAGGCGAAATTGTTGGCTGGGGTTATCTTTCAACGGACAGGGGGCTACGATAACGCCATGATGTATTTCAACCAGGCATTGGAACTGTTTGAAGTCATAAAAGACAGAGAGGGAATGGGGCATGTTTTGAAAGAGATGGGAATTGTGTATGATTATCAAGGCGATTTTGATATGGCAATGAAGTATTATGGAAAGTCGCTCAAAATCAGTGAAGAATTACGAGATACCCTCGGCATCGTCAAGAATACTAATAATATTGGTATTATTTATTACGAGATTAAAGGCGACTACGACGCGGCGATGACGTGGTGGCAAAAGAGTTTGCAAACCAGCAAAGACCTGGGAGAAAAGCTGGAAAGGTCAAGAATCCTGAACAATATGGGAGAATGTCACCGGTCACAAGGCCACTATGAAGCGGCGATGGCGCATTACAAAAAGGCGTTAACAATACACGAAGAATTAGGCGATAAACTTAGCATTGCAATAGCCCTTGGCAATATAGCACACATTTATAGGGCGAAAGGTAATTATGATACAGCAATGGGAACCTATAACAGAGCAATAATCATCTTGAGAGAACTGAGTAATAAGTATTTTTTGAGTGAATGTTTACTTGGTAAGGCTGATGTATTATTTTTGTTGCAACGTTACGAGGAAGCACAGGCGTTGAATACAGAAGGACTCCGGATTGCGGAAGAAATTAGCAGAAAAGAGTGCATGTTACAAGGCAATGTGCTTTCCGCAAAGATTGATTTTGCTCTGAGGAAGGATGAAGCTCCATGTTGTCTTGAGGATATGTTGCAGCAGACAGAAGATGATGTTGAAGTCGCCACCCTTCATTATGAACTCTGGAAGATGACTCACGCCAGAGATCACCGCCAGACAGCCCTCAAGCTTTATCGAATACTCTATAAAACCACACCGAATATCAAATATAAAATACGGATGGAAGAACTCCAGGACTCAAGGAATAAGGATAAGTAACTCACTTTACGCAGTAGATAAAAAAGTTCTTTGACAAATATCTTGTGATCATGTTCAGAT
>DF820465.1:148892-152431 GCA_000739535.1 Candidatus Vecturithrix granuli
CTAACACAGTTAAAAACAATGTATAATATCTGACTTTTTTATATGAGTGCGTAATGTGAGTAAGTAAGAATAGAGGATGAAGAAATCTGAAACCTGGGTTGAGGAGAAAAACAAGAACTCGCCCCAGAGCATGAGGTGAGTTCTTTGTTTGCAATGTGTCCAGCAATCAGCTCAACTACGATTACATCCGATGATCCCTGTCAGGACAATATCATCCTCGACATCAAACAGGCCTTCATTGACTGGCTTGCCGTCCGATGTCCTGTATTCCACTTGAAAGGCAGGACAATTGGGATTATTAGTAGGATTGAAGATCGTTGGAACAGTTTGCAGCACCACAGCACTCTTTGTTGAGAACGTGGCGACAGTCAACTTATCGGAACCGCTCAATTCTTGATCGCCCACATAAATCTTCGCTTGATGACAGATATCCTTTTCACACGGCATTTCAATGCCATCTGGATCAACACACTTCTTCTTGACAATAGCAAGCTTGTTTGTATTCTTTGTAAACTTCACCTGAATTTTATGGGTTTGTTCTGTGGCATTCAGCGTGTACGTTATGGCAGGCCCCTGAGATTTTCCATCTACAAGCACATCCATAATGCGGTATCCGGGATCAGATTTAAAGGTGAAGGTTTTGGCTTCCCCTTGTTTGACTTTCACGACACCTGTTATAAGTGGCTGCCCTTCTGCTACCCCTTCAGCTCCTCCGGCCGGACTGATCTGGCCACCCTTATCAGATGGATTTATAGGATCAACAACCACCACACTTGTCGTAATTGTCGCCAACTCTTCCTCTGACAGAAAAATCGCCTGAATCGAATGGTCGCTGGTGACAGCCGGGAATGTATACGTACACGTTCCGGGATCTGAAGCAACACAGGCCGCTCCGCTCCCATCGACCAGAAGCTCTCGGAGATCGGTAGCAGGGGCAATGGTGAATGACTGAGGATCTCCCTCCACCACTCCTATCTTGCCAGAGGGCAAAATACTGCCGGAAACTGGATCATCTACACTGGCATCAATTATGCGCTTGAAGGAGGGAGCAGAGCTATGCCTGAGACTATGGACTCCTCCGATAAACCAATTGCTGTCGGGGTCGTCCTCGGAGTACGGGTAATCACCGCCAGCCAGATACCACAGGTACTGATCAGGGTTAAACCTCACCGGCAGCCGGGTCATCCTATTTGGGTTATGTAGAGAATCGGTTACCCAGATGCTTTCGATATCCCCTGCCTGGTTTTTCTCGATTCCCCAGACTGTCAGCGCGTGGCCGAACTCCGGATCTTGAATTTTTTGAATATCCCGATAGACTGAGATTGTGACCCCATATTCTTCCTGGAGAAACGCTTCTATGGCCTGCATCGCATTCCACTGTCCCCAATGTTTGTAATAATCGAGGAGAATATCGGTATAATAAGGAGGATAATACGGGAAATACCCTCCCCCTTCGGAAACGGTAGCCCAACCTGGTTTTGTTGGTAACGATTGAGGCCATAGATATGTCGCTGGATCCGAAGACCCGGTAAACCACCACTGCCAGCCATAGTACATCAGACCACCGTCGTTTGACCAATACGTTCGGAATGCATCAAACATCTCAGTGGAAGAGTCAAAGAGATAACCATCATAATTTGGATTCCACCTTGTCCAGAAAAGCACATTCGATGCAGCGGCAGCCCAACACATCCTGTCAGAAGCAGTATCCTGTTCAGCGTCTTCCCATGCATCCCTCGAATGCTCATGATAACCAAAATAACTTTCATATCCAGGTCTATCGCAAGGCACATTTCTTTCCAACTGCCCCCACTCAAAGGAGGCTAACCAATCCTGAAATGTGTTATCCAAAGGCTCACAGAGATCAGTTTCATTGAAATAGAAGCTCGTTAAAGAAGAAAGAGTAATTGGTAGTGTGGATGGTAATTCGTCACTCAGTTGAGGATTGTTCGCCAGGTCGAGATCTACCAGGCTGCTTAGATTCCAGAGTCCTGGCGGAATTGAGCCGCTCAGGTTGTTTCCGGATAAATCAAGGTCTATCAATTTGGTTAAGTTGCCAATCTCTGGCGGAATACCTGCACTCATTAGACCGGGGTTATCGGCCAGGTCGAGGGATTCCAGGTTGGTCAGGTTCCAGAATTCTGTCGGAATGGTGCCGCTCAAGTTGTTTGAGGCTAAAGTAAGCTCTTTCAATTCGGTCAGGTTCTCCATCTTTGCCGGAATGCTTCCGCTTAAATTTTTATCCCATAACCAGATCTCAGTAACGTGCCAGAGGCCTGGATCAGATGCATCGTGCTCACAATTCACCCCATACCAACCATTCGAATTAAATGTAGTATTATCCTTCCATCGGCAGAACGTATTTGTGACTAGCCAATTAGAGGGATCATCCCAACTGGGACCGCCAGTACTATTGTAAAGAGCGACCAGAGCCTCACATTCGGACGGTGGAATTTCTGTCACATCACCACAACCAGTAAATTGAGCAGCCACAGGCTCTGCGCTGCCAAACACCATTCCTGTCGTTCCTATAAGCAGTATTAAAAACAAAAACGGGAGTTTCCGTTTCAACTTCTTTCCCCATCTTTTGATCCCTACAAGCCCGAGCAGTCCCAGTCCAAATAGCAACAGGGTCGAAGGTTCAGGGATTACATACACGAGTTCTACGTCAAAATGTTCTGTCAATCCATCCTGCACAAAGTTGCCGATCTTGAAGTACTCACCCGCGTTGGTCAGCAGAATCACAACATCCGTCGGACTGATAGCGACAGGGATCGTATTGAAGACGAGATCTGAGGGAATACTTGTAATATCGCCAAAAGCGATGTCAAGCAAGGCTATTCCTGCAACATTCGATGTCTCTCTGGTATCAGGAACGAAAAAGACGGTAGGATCGTCAGGAACAGTAGGATCGAAAAGTCCGAAGTAGAAATCCACAGAAGCGTCGAAATAGGTAAAATCTATTTGCGGCGGCTGTAAAATTTTTTCGATATCGAGATCCCTGTTCTGGGCGATAATCACAATAGTCGGATTCCAATGCGTATAGGCTGTATCAATTTCAATATTGATACCATCAATGAAAAACGTAGCTTCAGCAGAATAGGCGTCTGCCGACTCAACGAAGCCACCCATGAATAGCAAAATTACACATAAACCTATGAGTATTGTTCTCATAATTTTGTCCTCCTACGTTGTTTACAGTTAACACATCTTACAATCATGACAATTACGCAATAGGACCAAGATTTAGATCCTATCACGAACACAAGAAACTCACCATCTCCTTTTCTCATCATGGATACAATAAAAAAGCCGGGCTACCTTCTCCAGGCAGTCCGGCCATCTCTTGCAAGATCCGAGGCTTTCCGCCCCCATCTCACGGTGGGTTTAGCTTTATCAGGAAAATTTCAAAAACGCAAAGATTCCTGTCTCTTATTTTCACGTTATCATAAAATGCTTGTAATTCTCTCTAAGAAGCTGTTTTAAAAGTTTGCAGGTGAGGAGTGCGAAAGCTCTGCTTTCGCTGTCAAAGCAGAGCT
>DF820465.1:153122-202407 GCA_000739535.1 Candidatus Vecturithrix granuli
ATGGGGGCGCGAAAAGGAATTTCGCGCTACATGTCCTCTATCACAGGCCAACAGGAGTGAATAGTGCTGTATCTTCCTCATCTCGACTTCGCTCGATGAGCGGAATATCGCCTGTCGAGTGAAGTCGAGACGCCATTTCTGACGAGAATTGAACAGCCCTGCTTTTATACGGGCAATTGAATTCGAAAGGTACTCCCTGTTCCTTCTGTACTTTCGACTGTAATTGTCCCGCCGTGTTGTTCGATAATGGTATGCGCAATTGCCAATCCCAGACCGGTGCCTTGCTTTTTCGTGCTGAAAAATGGATCAAAAATTTGGGGCAGATCCTCAGGGCTGATGCCTTTGCCAGTATCGCTCACCGTCACATCAACATACGTATCAGCGTAAATTTCTGCTCGAAGACTGACGGTTCCTCCCGATTCTGTCGCGTGAATGGCATTGAGTAAAATATTCAACACGACCTGCGTGATCTGATCCTGATCCACCTGAATTTGAGGCAGCGCGGCCTGAATATCCACAGAGGTGTGAATCTGTTTGGCTTGTAAGTCGCCTTCGACTAAGGCGAGGACATGCTGGAGAAGTTTTGCCAGATCGCATGGCTCAAACACAGGTTCTTTCGGACGCGCAAAATCAAGCAGATTAGAGATCACGGTATTCAGGCGATCAACTTCATGCGTCATGACCGTGAAATAGGTCTGCTCCTGATCTTCCAGGGCCAATTTATGTTGAAAATATTGCAAAAACCCTTTTAACGCGCCCAGCGGGTTCCTGATTTCATGCGCTACTCCAGCCGCCAGTTTGCCGACAGACGCCAGACGTTCCGAGCGTTTCACCTGATCTTCCAGAGCTTTGACCTCGCTGAGATCTCTGAAGAGCAGCACTGCGCCTAATTGCTCGCCTTCATTATCAGTTAATTGCGAGGCTGACAAACTTAAAGGGAGGGCACGTCCCAGAGCATTGGTGCATGTCGCCTGGCGTTCAAGCACTGGAACCCCATCGCGCAGCGCTGCAAACAGATCAAAATCCTGAATGGTCATCGCTTCACATAATGTTTTGCCCTCCATACTTTCTGCTTGCGAAAGCCCGAGAATGTAATGCGCCTGACGATTCATGGTGACGATATTGCCCTGATTATCCAAAGAAATCAAGCCATTCACCATGCTCTCAACTACCTGCTGCGCATAACTCTGCATGGTGTGAAAGGCATAATTCATGGCCGAATAATTTTGGAGAACGACAATAAAATACAGCGCTGCCGATCCAACCACAGAAAGGATGAGCAGCATCAAAATGGCGTTGCGAACATCATGCTGCTGGATTTGTCTCAATTCGGCCATTGACATGCCGATTTGGATGACCGTTAACCCTTCAAACGCCCGATATTCTTCCGCAATTTCAGGCCGCATCATCCGCCCATGGCCGCTTCCTTGCGGAGACCCTGTTCCCGCCAGCGTGATCTTTGCTGCGATGTCAAAAACTTCGTGCTCTTCGTTTACCCTGATTGTTCTGGTCAGAGTGACAGATGGATTTTCTTGAAACCTCTGCCACTCAATCGGTTGAATGTTCTGCACTTCGCTTTTCTGCGTATGCGCGAGCAGGTCGCCATTTTTGCCAACTATGTGAAGATAGACGACTTGAGGCGATGCGCCGATTTCCTCAACTAAAGTTTGCAGTTGGTTCGTGCGCCAGTGCATGCGCATTCCGGTACGGCTGCCAGCTTCAATCGCGCGTATCAGGGTGAGTCCCCCTTGCAGCAACGAATCTTCCAGACGTTGACGCGCCAGGGAAAGATTGCGGGAGGTATAGACGATGAGCAGCAAAATCAGGGTTGCGACAGCAGCGATAATAGCGACGACCGGAAAATAGCGGCGTTGACCATAACGTGTCTCGTGAAATCGAAAAAATTTCATACCATGGTTGTTTCAGGAATGAGGAACGAAATTCCTGAAACGTCTGGCTTTCGGGAAATCCGCTTCGCTTCATTCCCGAAACAACAGCCTTACAGGCATTTCAGGAAAAATTTACACATCGAGCATATCAGATCATCATGTCAGGAACATAAAATTTTGTCAACGCTGTAAATAGAAAGACCCCGTTTTTTCAGACGGGGCCTTCGTTGTTATTTGTTTGCAGAATACTTACTCAGCGGTTTTCGGAAAGACATGCATGACCTGGCCGCCAAATCCATGAATGAGCATCTGCTGTTCCACATCGTTTGCGCCTTTGATCGTCACCAGGTAGAGGGGACGCCAGGCATCTTTTTCAATCGTGGCAACCGTGTAACCAGACAAATATTTTTGGACATACTCTTCAGCCGCAGCCTTTGCCTGTTCTTCGGTCACCATCTGCGGAGCGGTTGTCGCCTGTTGATTTTTCCAGGTATTCCAGCCATATCCGCGGCCGCAGGGACAATTTTCAGGCGTCACATTCCCTTGATAACCAGGGCCGGCCATCATGCCGCCATGCGGGCCAGTCATCATGCTGCCGCGTTGACCGTGCATCATCCCACCGCGCGGGCCATACATGCTGCCCTGCTGAGGCGTCATTTGAGGATTTTGCGCTCCATACCGCATCCAACCGCCGCGACGGCCAGAATTTTCATAATGGGCATAGGCCCCGACGCTTACCGTCACGACTAACACTATAACAGCGATCATTACAAGAGTCTTTTTCATATTTCATCTTTCCTGACTCAGCAGCAACAAAACGCTCATGCCTTTGTCGTTCCTGTCCAGGAATCTCCTTCATTTATTATGTATAATGCTAAGCTTGTTTTTGCTGTTCTTTCATGTTCACTGTATGATATTTGCACACCTCATGCCAACTTATTTTTTTAGACCTGCCCCCATGTTTATGGAACGACAGGAATGGCCTATAAACAAGCATAAGGCGTTATCACGGAAAAAAATACATGTATGCTTATAGGTCATTCCTGTCATTTCAATTGCCAGAAAATGCGCAAAATTTGCGCAGTACGCAATGAAGGCTTCGGCAATTTTTTCGCAGGAATTCATAATGTTATTGTAATTTTTATAAATTCTGGCGGGTGCGTAAACGCGTCAGGGCCGTGACCAACAGGGGATCCTCGATGCTCACGCCTTCTTCAGAGCTCACCCATTCGACGCTGGAACCTTGTTCAAAATAACTGCCATCTACCTGAGGTGCTACTTGTTTTTTGCCGGTCACATCAACAGCAAACAAGGATACCTGCGTATCCATGGCTTTTGAGGGTTTCACAATGCCTAAAGGGATCAGTTCATCCTGCATAGCCGTAAGCCCGCTTTCTTCGAGCAATTCACGACAGGCGGTGGCTTCGAGGCTTAAATCCGCTTCTTTGCCGCCGGTAATGCTATATAATTCGGCTTCACGGCTGTGAGCCGGACAGACCTCGCGTCGAGCCAAAAATTCCACGCCTGACATATCCATTTTGTACCGAAACGGCAGCAGGACGACAATTTGTCCCTCACAGCGGATTTCATGCACAAAGGTATAACCATCCGGCGTTTGTCGGATTTGTAAAAACCGATTTTCAAACAAAATTTCGTACTCTTGTGCAAACTGATTCACGGCTCTTCTCAGAAACTACACGGATTGTATGTACGAAGGATTGATGAAATCGTGATGTCTCGCATGACCTATCCTCCCTACATAAAATCCGTGTAGTTTTTTCAATATGCAAGGATTGTGACTATTTACCATACCTTTTCGCCGTAGGCGATACAGTATTGTAGCAAAAATATATCTCTCCCCATCCTGCATTCGCCATAGGCGATATACAGCAACGCAACCGCTACGCGGTAGGAAGGGCGGCAGGAGCATTGTCCGGCAGCTACAATACTTGAAGCCCTACGGGCTAAGATTGCTAACTAGTTCTCAGATTATCATGAACTATGTCGTCAGTTGGGTTACATATTCTCTGAAAGTCTGGACAATCCTTTGAGAACCAGGGAGATCATTTCAGGAATATGCGGGGTTGCAAACAGTCGCTCGTTTTCTTCGAGATTCAAACCATTATGTAATCCTGCCACCCCTTCTTGCTGGAAAAAGGCGACCAGCGCATCGTAATCAATCGGTTCCTGACCTGTTTCAGGATGTTCTTTCACCTGGGCATTATAATAGGCCATAAACTCTTCATAGCCTGGATTTTGGGCGATTTGATATGCGGTGGTCAGGGGTTCCGGATGCGCTCCGTGCATGGCGTCGATCACCGCTTTGGCGCATCCGCCGAAGCCGCCGAGCAGAAACAGAGGTTTCTCATCGTGCAGACAAATGAAGGCTTCTTCGATCAGACCCGGATATTTGCCCTTATAGCCCGTGAGTCTGCCGCCTAATAATAACCGGGCATCGGTTTCCAAACTCATCTTTTCCCGCATCACCGTCAGGCAGCGCGCCCAGATGTAACTATTTTCCGCTGAATTCGGATGAAGAAACTCTGTCGGATTGATTTGAAGGTCTGTAGGCGGATCTAAGGGTCTGAAATCGGCCACGCCTTTGAGTTCGGCTTTTTGCCGTATAGGCAGGTTTAAATGAATCGGCCAGGCTAAAAAGGTGATGACACGCTTATAAGGCGGCAGCCCCTGTTGATTATTGGCCTGCACCAGTTTAAATAAGGTTTCTGTAAACCCGCCGGCGCGAAGATCTCCGCCATACGCCAGCGACGAGCCGCTTGCCAGAAGATAGCGGGCAAATTCGACCATGGCATCTTGTAAATGAATTTCGTTTAATCCTAAAGCCGGCAGATCCGGACTTTCAGAAATTGAGAGCCCGATACAATAATCATTGAAAAAAGAATGTTGGTGTGTTGTTTCCATGATCTTACCTCCGTAGAAACATGGGGGTTGTAAATTCCAGATCGGGTACCAGCGCTGACAGAATTTCCATTTCTTCCATGCCGATAGGGGGATCTGGATAAATAAGCATCTTGATGTTCTGTTGCTTGAGCGTTTTTTGAAGATGTAACAGCGTCAACAATTCCGGCGGGCGTGATGACCAATAGATTGTTTCAGGAAGATCGAAGAGTTGGCGAAGATCTTCGAAATACTGCCGTAAATAGACATCTTTCAAGACCTCATATAACAAGAGATCAAGGGCAGATTCAATGGCCTGATCGTATAATTCCAGATTCTCTTGAATCTGATCCATCTTCCAACGCAGCGTCGCAACATTGCCAAGATACGGAAAACTGCGTTCTTCATTATTACTAAGCGCATTGACGACCACCAGTGGACGTTCCATCTGTTTCGCCATCAAAATTTCGCGCCGGCACCACTCGCGCGAGGCATAAGCATCGGTTTGAATGGCTAACACGGCCGCATCCTGAATCTGCGCTTTGATTTCTTCGGCAAAGGAGTAACTCGGGGCAATATCATTGGCGTCAAAAAAGGACTTGAGTGCGGTTTTGCGGTACAGATAATCACGAAAATGTTCCGCAATATCCAATCCGTCGCGTTTGGCATGGCTCAAAAATAATTTGACCGGCGCAAAACTAACGTCTGTACCTGAAGGCACAACCGTTCGCTCTTGCGCCAACAGCAAGCGGCACAATTCATGGGTCAGGCTGCGAACCAGAGCCGCGGGCTGCCGTTCTTTGCCCAGATCGTGTACGCGAATAAAATTGACTTCCGGGACTCTGCTATATAGGTTAAAAGCATACAGACTCATGGAGACAGGAAACAGGCGATGCGGACTGTTCGGAGACTGAGTTTTTTCCCACAGGGTTCCTAAATAGGCGTCCCATCGATCGGAAGCGACCAGATGATCATCAACGAGGGCCACAACAACCGTATGGTGCGAGTCATCAAAGGGAATCGGTAACGGCGCACCGCTTTTCGCATCGCTCATATTCCGAAAAAAGAGGGGAATTCCAATTCTGCGCGAGACTGGATTCCTGACATCGCGCGTCAGCCAGGAATAGAGATAATTCGCAAACCTTTGGCCTTCTTCATAGTGCGGATGCCAAACGATATACACTGTCAATCGAGGCTGATAATGATCTGGTATTCCTATAAATTCTTCTTTCTGAGGCTTTTTTTTCCGTTGTTCTTGTGGTAAAAATTTCTTTAGAGCGTTAAAGAGTCCATTATAAGATTTTTCTAACTCTAAAGATCGCTTTTTATATGAATCTTTTTGTGTTACTGCAATTATTTCTTCAAAAGCATAGTACGGTACATAAGGGATCTCTATTTCTTCTAAAAAACTCCTTCTATCTGTCTTATTATTTTTATCTTTTACTTCAAATAGTTCTTCAGGTAAAAAATCCAGAAATCTTTCTTTTACTTTTTGGCGAAATACATTAAGCTTTTCAGTTTCAGAAACTCGTTCAATTCTTGAAGGAACTATAACGGTCTTCAATTCTCTATTATGGCGTAATTCCGGAAGGCGATGATCTGAAAAGCTTTCTACCATGTGAAGGGTTCCATCGATATTCTGTTCGTTTGCCGCACAAAACAGCACGACTACATCTGCTAGTTGATATGTACAAACTCCTCCCATTTCAGTTACACCTGTCCGGCTATCTATCAGGACAACATCAAATCTTTCATTAAATTGCTCACGTAACCATTCAAAATAAACTTCTCCCTCCCAATTTTGATAAAAATCCTGCCAATCAAACCTTTTAACTTCATTTGAATATTCCAAAAATTGCTTACCTTTTCTTTGCCCCGCAGAAAGAAAGGACAGCTTTGCCTGATTATCTTTGTCTTCGTTTTTATTAGGAGTTATATCAACTATATATTCTTCAACGATATCATATACAGGAAAGAATGATGTTCCCTCTTCTGGCTGAAAATCCAATAGCTTCTCTTTGTAATCCTGTAACATATTCATGATTCCACGATATGCTAAAGCATTATCAATTTGTTTCGTAGAGAATAAAAACCGTTCAAGTCCCGGAGCCTCCAAATCCCAATCTACAATAAGTACTTTCCACCCATCATTATACATCAAATGAGCAATATTAACCAGAGCCATAGAACGGCCAACTCCGCCTTTATATGAATAAAACGTATAAATCATAATTTGCTACTCCCCTGTAATTTTCTCTTGGATACCTGTTTTTTCTGGTCTTCCCTTTTGCATTTGATACCTTTGCTCTTTAGTCGGAACACTTCTTCTGATTCTAAAATTAGCTAAAGTTGATATCAGCCTTCGACGTAAGCAGCGATCTCCATTTACATCAAATTCATGAAGGGCCTCAGCATTTTCTTCAAATGCCGCAAAGGGAATTTTCATGAAAGATTTATATATGTGACTTGAGAGTAATTCATCTATTTTAGAAGCTTTTTGCTTGTCGAGAGGTGAAATTACGATCAGCGCAATTTGATCAGGATGCCCCATAACCTGACTGTGAGTTAGTCCTTTTTCTAATGTAGGGTGATACATTGAAACAGTATCAATAATTAAAATTCCCCCCTGGTTACGAAGTCTATTAGTAATTGTAGTGTTTTGTTCTTCTGAAAAGAAGTCATCAGACAAATAATCAATGTAAATTTCTTCATCTTCTTCTAATTTAAAATGTTTATTTAACCTATCTACAGCATCCTCTATAATTTCCTTTATTGATTGCCGATCTGTTCCTAAAGGGATCCATTCATCTCTGGATCTTCCATAATACGATTTAATTTCATCTTTCTTCAAACCGAGAACTTTTTTTAACTCCTTAAATTGTTTAAATTCATCACACCTGTTGTTATGAAAAACTTTTCCCGAATCTAATTCCTCAACTTCGCTCTGATTCATAGCAATAACAGCAATTTGAATTTTAGTTCCATTTTTAGGTGTTTTGGGTTTTTCTCTAATAAGATCGGAAGGTTTCTTTCCTATTTCTTCCCAAAATTTTTTAAGTTCGACTAGGTTCCATATAGAAATAGCCTGACCTGTTTTTCTTTGTCGCTCTCTTGTATTTACAATTCCAAGAATTTCGTTGGTTTTGGCGTCTATTACAGGTGAACCGCTGTACCCGGGCGCTAAATAATAATCTTCTTCTTCCATTTGATCAATCTTCAAATCCCAGGCAGGATAGTGTTTTGTAGAATCTTTAGGTTTTAAATTAAAATTTACAATCAATGTACCTTCAAGAGGAAGACATTTGGAACTCTCATGGACATATTCTTTATATCCTATAATACGTATTTTAAGTTTTCTGGTTCCTCCTTTTATTAGAGAATAAATATTTTCAATTTTTTTATATCCTGTAATTTTTAAAATAGCTAAATCTAAATCTTTTGCATTGCTATAATCGACTACTATTGCTATTTTTCCACTAATTTTCACATGATCATCTCCCCCTACACTATCTACAACATGCCTACAAGTTACTACATACGTATCTTTTTCATGTTGGTGAATAATAAAACCGGTACCAAATGCTTTTTCTCCTTCTTTGTTACTTTCAATCAAAACAACTGGCTCCATCAGACGTTCATCGAATAGATCTTCCATTTCATCTTCTCCTCTGAAAACCTATAGGAATCGAAGTTTATTGAGATTTTGGGTAGTTCCGGGAATTTCATACCTCATTCCCGAAACAACTTTTCTACAGACATTTTAGAAAAACCGTGAACATTAAGTCTTAGGAATTCTCGTTTTCTTTAGGTTTAAGGGTTAATTTCACATTTACATTCGCCCCTGCTTTGGCCTTTGTGACATAAAGATTTCCTTCTGCTTCAAAAGCCAGACCTAATTCTACCTCAGCCTGTTCAATCATCATTTCTTTATTTAATTCCTGCCAGACCGAAATGACTGGACGACAGACCTTGAGGAGAATCGGTTTAATCTTCTCAATGCTCTCTTGCACTTCTTTGGCATAATCGATGGAAGCTATTTGCTCAACTTCATTCGGCGAAGCTTCAACTTCCACTAAAGTTCCATCTTGTAATTTAATAAGCTTTGTTCCCATATCATGCTCCTTTCTTGGTGTTCACAAAAATCGTGTAAATTGTGGCTGATGAACAATAAGCGATACTTTTCCATTAAATAATAGAAGGTGTCAAGTATAAACTACATGAATCGCCCCAATTTTTTGAAAAAAGAAGAGAATTTTTCAAAAAATCATTTGACTCCTTTTAGCGGTCAATTATCGTGTCTTTTTCTTGATGCATATTTTACCATATTGATGTTTTTTTGAGGAAGCAAGACACATAATGATACAAGTTGGAACATTTCAAACTTTACCCATTGCGAATTTGACGCCTATTGGAGTGTATTTAGACGCCGGTACCGGCTATACTGAGGATAATATTCTCCTCCCGAAAAAAGAAGTTCCCCCTGACGTCCAAAAAGGCGATGAACTGAAAGTATTTATTTATCGTGATTCTGAGGATCGTCTGATTGCCACCTGCCGGACGCCGCTGGCGCAGGTGGGCGACATCGCCTTGCTACGGATCGTACAAAATACAGATGTGGGCGCGTTTTTAGACTGGGGTCTGGAAAAAGATCTGTTTCTCCCGTTTAATGAGCAAAAATATCGCGTTGAAGAAGGCAAACGCTATTTAGTGGCGGTCTATCTGGATAAACAGGATCGGATTTGTGCGACTACGAATGTGAGCAAATATCTGCGCACCGATAGCCCGTATCAGAAAAATGATGTGGTATCGGGTACCGTCTATCTGGTGAAGCCTGAATTCGGGGCTTTTGTGGCCGTGGAGAATCGCTATGCCGGCATGATTCCGAACCAGGAATTGTTTTCCCCGGTTAGACGAGGGATGCAGCTTGAAAATTTGCGGGTCACGCGCGTGCGCGAAGATGGACAGCTTGATCTTTCCCTGCGCAAAGTGGCGTATCAACAGATGCAGGATGATGCAGCCTGGCTGTTAGAGGTTCTGCACGCCAATCAGGGCATGCTGCCGTTGCACGATAAGAGTCATCCGGGCGCAATTAAACATCATTTACATTTGAGTAAAAACGCATTCAAACGGGCGGTGGGGCAATTGTTAAAGGCCGGAAAGATCGAACTCATTGAAGGGGGCATTCGGCTCAAGCAATAAATTTACACGAATTGTTTCGGGAATGCAGTGTCCTAAGCCTGTCGAAAAGAGACGTTGGCATTCCTGAAACTTCGTGTAAGAGAAACGTTTCGGGAATTCGTGTCTCATTCCCGAAACACCAGTGATGATTGGGTATTAGCTGCTGACGCTGAGGGCGTTAACCTTTTTCGCCAGGCGAGATTTTTTACGGGCGGCTTTATTTTTATGGATAACACCCTTTGACGCAATCCGATCAATCATAGAAACCGCTGCTTGAAAGGCTTCTTTGGCGGCGTCAATATTCCTTTGTTGAATTGCCGTTTCCACAGCTTTTACGATTGATTTATATCGCGTCCTGTAGGCTTTGTTTCGAAGTCGTCGTGCTTCATCCTGACGCATCTTTTTGATTGCTGATTTATGATTCGCCATATCGTTTGTTCGTCTCCTCCATCAAAATCTGTAAAATTTTTAATGCATCCAATTCTGTGAATATTTCGCAGGATAATAAAGATATTAATTCATAACAGGGAGCAATTATTCAACTGCCCTGATACTGTCAAGGATTTTTCAACGCGACAATCAGAAAACCTGAAAAATTTTCTTGCGAAACCCGAATTCATGCCATAATGTTGTCTTATATGGCGTTTCAATGTGCGAAAGAGAAACTTCGCTCTACATGTCCATGAGAGAGAATATCCTATGATGAATTTTTTTGCCACAGATAGTCCTGAACGTAAAATCGAACGGCTGCTTGCCCAGGGGGAACGTTTGTTTCAGCATGGCAAAGAACGCGAAGCGTTTGAAAAATTTGAAGAAGCGGCTGCGATTCTGCCTGAAGCCTCGAAACCGAGTTTAGCGATGGGACGAGCGTATTTCAGGCGTCAGGAATACGATCTGGCTCTGAAACATTATTATAAAGGACTCTATTTTTGTGAAATAACTGATGAACCGGCGATTCTGTGTGAAATTGCGCAGGTGTATCTCAGCATGAAACGCTATGATGTCGCGGAAGAAAAATTACTAAAAGCGCTGCGGCTTGACCCTAATTTCACGCTGGCGATTCAAGGTCTGGCGCATATTTATTTCCAAACCGGCAGAATTTCTGAGTCGATCGCCCAACAAAAGATTTTACAGCAGCAATATCCTGGCGATCAGCAGATCATCCAGAAATTAGTGGACTCTTTTCGTTTACTCGGAGAATATCAGGAAGCTCGCAATGTGCTGCAAAACGTGCTCAAACTTCCACACGCTTCCGGGTGGTTTGCCGCTCAAGAACCCTTGACCCAGCAACTGCGCGAATTGAGTTTTCCAGATGGCACGGAATGTGGCTTGAAAGAACGCTTATACGCCAGATACGGCAATATTTGTCTGGGCACTCTCAGAGATAACGGATTGGATCTACACTTTACATCATCGCTGGCATTATCAATGTCTGCTTTACAAATCACACTCAGAAGATTTGCGTATTTTGTGCAGACCTTCTCCTGGGAAATTACTTGCGTTGTTGCCTGTGAAAAAAGCTCTTCTTTGTTGTCCGCTCTGATTGCGTCACTTCTGAACGTTTCCGTGAAAAACGTCTCGAAAGTGATGAAAACAGACAGCGTGCTTGTTGTGCAATTTTATTTGAAAGAATCGAGGCAGTTCCGTAAGCTGTTAAAAAAACTGAGCCGGCGGACGCAGAAGATCATTACATTTGCCTTTTTGGCGCAAATCCATGGAGAAGAAGAGGAATATCTGCCTGATATTCTCGGAATTCCTGTGACTCAAGAGACAAAAATTTCCTGGAAGAATCTGAACGATTTGTTCTCTCCTCCCTGGCGTGATATTCCGTTTTTAGGGACATCTGTAAACATTTCTGAGGCGGTGATTGAGCAATTTCTCGATGAATTGCACGCTCTGCCCGTAGAAAATGATCTACAACAACAAGTCACCTATTATGCTGAGACAGGCTCGTTACTACGAAAACATCTGACTCTCCGTACTGAGCATTCCTCAGATGATGTTTTGCTTGAAGGCTCTTCCCTTGAAGAACTTCTTCACCTTCTGCGCACATCCCGGAAAAGTGAACTGTATATGATCTTGCCACGCCTTTCCTCTGAATCGCTGATTGTTGAGGAAATTCAGGTAATGTTGAAAACCCTCTATTTTGCTCGGCAAGAGTCGGGCATGAGGCGAACAATCGGAACGCTTCTGCTTTCGAGGCAACAAGAGATCGGATTCAATACACTTGTTGAATGGTTTCACGAAAGCACTGAGATTGGAACAAAAATTGCCTTACTGAACACATTGGTTTTGTCATCTCATCGCAAGGTTTCCGACGTTGTGGCCGAGGCATTGCGGCACCCTCGTGAGGAGGTCAGGAGTTGTGCATCCTGTTATCTTGAAAAACTTGATCATGCTGAGCCATTCACAGAATTGTGGAGTATGCTTTTGCAGGATACTCCGGAAATTATCGCTCGTACCATTCGGTATTTGTATGCTCGCCGCGCTGATATATTATTCACTTACCTCCGGAATTTATTCCGACATCTTGATGCGCGGGTGATCCATGAAGTCCTCACAGTGGTGGAACAACTTGAGAACCCTGAGTATATTGCGGAAGTGCTTCAGTTACTCAGATACGATGATCAGCAGATCATTGCGCACGCTATTCTGACAATCGGGGCAATTGGCGATATCGATTGTGGCTGCCAATTGCTGCCGTTCCTTGAACATGAGAATCCTGATTTACGCTATGCCGCCGCGGCCAGCTTAACCAGACTGGAAAGACAGCGTTCAATTATCTTTTTGATGGAACGCTTACGCAAAGAATCGCTTGATGTGCAGGAACGCTTGCTCGGGTTATTGGGAGAAGTCGGATTACAGGAAACTGCGCCGTTTATCGTGCAATTTGGCGAACAACACATTGAGCATCCGCATATTGTTGCTGCAGCCCTGCAAACCTTAGCTGTGCTGAAGCATCGCCGCAGTTTACCCTTTGTCAGAAAAGTGGCCTCAAGGTTTCCGACAGAAGCCAACTTGCTGGCCTATATGACGATTGTCGCGGAAATTGGCGAAGAAAAAGATTTTGAAAACCTGATCACGTTTCTGGATCATCCACCCCTTATACAATTCCGAGTCGCAGCCTTACTGTACCGGAAAGGTTTCAAAAAATATTTTTGCGTGCTGCAAGATGGGCTTCGTTCTCGAAAATTACGCAGTAATCTATTGGCCGTTTCTATGTTGGCCGAAATTCGTGACGAAGCGAGCATTATGGAAATTTTTTCAGCCTTTCGTAAAAACATTCCGGTTCTTGATCAAAAAATTGTCTTGCTGCTTGCCCGACAAAATACACTTGTAGAATATGTCCAGGTGTTTCGATCATTACCGTCTTCTGAAACTGGGCCGATTTTACAAGGAATATTACGCGCAGTCAAAACAACGGAGTCTTTGCAAGATGTCAGACAAATGCTTGCTGTGTATTCTGCGTTTCTGGGAACCGACAAACTTTCTGCAATTTATGATCTGGTTTCTCCGGAATATTCGGATGTGCTGCAACGGGGCACGATGATCTGGTTAGCTCAGAATGACCCAGAGAAGAGTCGTGCTCTGATTCAGCAGCGGATGCAGGATGCTCATATTGACATTGCGAACACGGCGTATGATCTGTGGCAAGAATTACAAGGCGTCATAACTGAAAGGCAAGCAGAGAAACCGGGTTTTTGACAAAACCCCGGTTTCTTCTACATAACCGAAAGGCAGGGAGAGAAACGCTCACCCGGCATATTAAACTACAAGGATTTCGTGTAGGAAGGATTCTCACAGGCATGGTTCGGCATCACCCCGACCAATTCGCCGTGAGGAATCCTTCCTACACAAAATCCCTGTAGTTTCACAGGAGACATATATGAAAATCTATACAGGAACGGGAGATCGCGGCAAAACCGCGCTTTTCAGCGGGGAAAAGGTCGCAAAGAACCATATTCGCGTTGAGACGTATGGAGATGTTGATGAATTGAATTCCGTGATCGGGGCGCTCATTACGGCTTTTTCAGGCCAACATCCCGAATTGATCCAGGAACTGCACGCCATCCAATCGCACTTGCTTCAGATCGGAGCCTGGTTGGCAACGACCTGTGAATCTCCCTTGCAGTCCCGCATTCAAAAGATCACCGAAGATCACTGGAAATTTCTTGAGCAGGCGATTGATCGGATGGATCAGCATTTGCCCGAACTCCATGAGTTTATTTTACCGGGCGGACATCCGGCCGCCGCCTGGGCCCATATTGCCCGAACCGTTTGCCGGCGCGCCGAACGCCACGTTGTCGGACTTTCTGAACACGAACACGCAGACCAGGATGATTGGTCGTTTCTGGGGGTGATTACATACCTTAATCGCCTGTCAGATTATCTCTTTATGTTAGCGCGTTACTGCAATCAACTTTTCGAACAGGCGGATGGGTCTCCCTGATATGGCAAAGATGCGTTCAAAAGAATTTGCCTGATGACTTCACTTGACAAAATTAGAACCGCACAGCATGTAATGTATAGTTTCAGTTGGAGTTTTCGGGACAAAAGAGTTGTAAATAACCACAAATCTCCCAGATTATACAGATTGGCTTTGTGTGGATATATGAACATCATCCTGGAAAGTCCTTATAATCTGGGAAATTTGGGAAATCTGTGGTTTAATGTATAAAAGAGAGAGGTATGTTGCATGAAGAGAGAAACATGTTTTCAACATCCACGAACAGACTGGTTGGTTCTCCTGCTCGTGGTCGTCATATTAAGCGGACTTTTGCCGCGAGCTGAAGCGGCAGACACAGTAGTGCTGTATTTCTTCTGGGGCGACGGGTGTCCGCACTGTGAAAAAGAAAAAGAATTTTTACACGAGTTGAAGCAGCGCTATCCGCAACTGGAAATGCGTTGGTTTGAAACCTGGGATCATCAGGAATTGAGGAACCTTGCCGATGCGATCCGCAAAGCGTATGCTCTTGAGAAGTCTAGTGTGCCGTTGACGATTCTGGGGAATTGGACGATGATTGGTTTTCTTTCGCCCGAAGAATCGGGCGTACAAATCGAAGACCAGGTGATTCGCTGTCTTGAAAACGGATGCGAAGATGCTCTTGAAAAACTTGGGCCCCATCGCCTAGCGGCTAAAGTGAAAGCGGATATTGCCAGTGGAAACCCACAAGAATGGGAATGGTTTCCGGCATCTCAGGCACAAACTGAATAATTCCCGGAGTGCAAAAGCCATGCTTTTGCACTCCAGATTTACAGACAGGACTGTGGTAGTGGTTAAATGTATTGACCATAACCTTGCTGGTCAATACATTTAACCACTACCAGGACTGTTAAGTTCTCGTAAAACATGCCCGTCTCGACTTCGCTCGACGAACGATTTCCCGGTCATCGAGCAAAGATTTCCCGGTCATCGAGCAAAGATTTCCCGGTCATCGAGCAAAGATTTCCCGGTCATCGAGCGAAGTCGAGATGACAATAATCCGTAGAACTTAATAGCCCTGAGATTTACAGGAAAGTTAGTATGAGCGGGCTATCGCCCGACCAGATGAAATGAGATAGAGCCATTCTTGCTTATTCTTCATTCTTGTAGTTTCAAAGGAGCAAACGCATGTCATTGCTGGATGATGTTCACAAAGAGATGTCAAAGCGCCATAGCGTCGAGGAAAAACGGCGGCAGATCGAAGCGCTGCGTAAAAAAGCGAAAGACGCGTTCAACGCCCAATTTCTTATGGATGCCGCGAAGAGCGACCAGATTGCGTTTCTGAAAGGCCGCATTGCCGCCTTTGAAGAGTGTCTGGCATTATTCGATTCGGAGACGGACAAACGTCCGCGCCATGAGAAAAAGAAGTGGGATGACGACGATTTTTAAGGAGTAAAAACCGAGTTTTTTCAAAAAACTCGGTTTTTTCCCTGCCAATAACCTCAGCCGGTTTTATACGGTTTCCCACGTTCCGCTTTTTTCCGAGCGAAACAGTGCATCAATGACTTTCATGTTCGCAATCGCGTCCTCCGGCGGAGTTGGTAATGGAGAACCTTCCAAAATCGCTTTGGAAAACAAGTCGCATTCAATCTGATATTGGTGGCAGGTATCAATGGTGATCGTCTCAATTCCGTCCGCGGTTTCGTAAAACATACGGGTTGGTTTGTTTTCAGGAGCGTTGTTTGGAATCTCTATTTCCAACCGGCCTTTAGTTCCTAACATATTGACGCGCTGATACGGAAACAATTGGGTCGAGCAAGTAAAGGTGACATGCCCTGTTCCAAAGTCCAGAATGGCTGAACTTAGTGTATCAATTTTCCAGGCGGGATCGCGGTTGATGAGCGCCAGTCCTCGTTTTGGTTCTTTCCCAAAGATAAAACGAGATTGGGAAATCGGGTAGCAGCCGATATCCATTAACCCGCCGCCGCCCGCTATATCGGAGCGATTGCGAATATTCTGCGGATCGAGGTTGGTATAGGAAAAAAAGACTTGAATCGCTTTGAGTTCGCCGATTTTTCCCTCCTCGACGTATTTTTTGGCTTGCACCCACTGCGGATGCGTGCGATACATAAAGGCTTCCATCAGCAACACACTCTTTTCCCGGCAAACCTTCACCAACTTTTCGGCGTCAGCCGCATCGAGGCCCAGCGGTTTTTCGCATAATACGTGTTTTCCGGCTTCTGCTGCTTTGCTCGACCAGGCGACGTGCAGATGATTAGGAAGCGGATTATAAATTGCTTGAACCTCGGGATCAGCCAATAATTCTTCATAAGAACCGTAGGCTTTTGGAATCGAAAAGGCCTTGGCAATTTCCTGAGCTTTTGCGAGATCCCGCGATGCAATCGCATAGATGTCACAATATTTTCCGGCCTGCATTCCCGGCATAACATGTTCTCTGGCAATTTTAGCTGTACTGAGAATCCCCCATTTGACTTTTTGCATTATCATTTCCTCCTCTGAAAATGTACCGCGAAACTCCAATTTCGCGGCCGTATCACGGTGCGCGAAACTGGAGTTTCGCGGTACATCTAATTTTCATTGCATCGGGCGAGCTTTCCGCTCATGAGAATTCCTTTAAACTTGTTTGATACATAAGAAAAGACATTTTTTCAATAACAATTTCCTTGATTCTTTATACTTAGGTCTTAACATAAAGAAGTACAAGTATTTTTCTCTATTTTTTTTACTCCTCCTCTTATGAGGCAGGGGTTTTTCCATGAATGAAGGAGAGATTATCATGCAGCGTTTTCGAAGACAACGGATTTGGGGCAGAATTTGGAGCAAGATCGTAAAAATCTTCCGTATCATCAAAAACATTTTTTTGATTCTTCTTTTGATTGGATTTATCGTGTATGCTGGCGTTGCTGGCTGGTTATACTGGGAATTCTCACGCCTCCCGAAAATCAAACAGAAGAGCGTCCTGGTCATGGATATTGATGGCTTTTTTAGGGATCGACCGTCAATGGATGCGGTATCAGAGCGAATAGCCGGGGAATTCGGGAAAACCCGGCATGTCATGGTCAGCAACATTCGCAAGGCGGCAAAAGATCCGAGAATTTTGGGCATCTTATTGGATTTCAAATCCTATTACATGGATTCAATGACCCGGGATGAAGTCCGAGCAGAATTGCTCAAATTTAAAGAAACCGGCAAAAAGGTGTTTGCGTTTACAGAAAGCACGGGTTTATGGTCATATCTGTTCATGAGCGTCGCCGACAAAATTTACATGCCGCCTTCAGGCGAAGCCTATTTCCCCGGATTTCGGGTTGAAGTGCCATTTTTCAAAAATATGTTCGACTTAATTGGAGTTAAGCCGGAATTTGTGTATATTGGCAAATATAAAACCGCGCCGCAGGTGTTTACCCTGGATCGTCTCTCTGACGCCTATCGTGAAGTACTGACTGACATGCTTGACAATTACTATCAGTATTATGTTGCAGAGATTGCCGCCGCTCGCCATGTTTCTGAAGATGTCGTCAAACAATGGGTTGATGACGGAATTCATTCAGGGGAAGATGCGCTGAAGGCTGGCATTGTTGACGGCCTGATCTATAAAAGCCAATTGGAACGCACAATTCAGGTCGAGTTGGGGTTACTTAAAGAAGAAACTGAAGGGCAGTCCGCTGAAACCGCTGATACAAAGCAAGCGGATTCTGAGACCAAAGAAGCCGAAAAATCTGACGATCAGGAAAATGAAAAAGAGGAACCGGAACTCAACAAAGTGTCGAACGGCCAGTATGCCCGGATTGACATCACCGTACCGAATCTCTATAAAAACGGCGACAAAATCGCGGTGATTTACGCGCAAGGTTCGATCACTTCCGGGAAAAGCGATTTGGAGAATGAGATCATCGGCTCTGATTCCATGGTAGAACTGCTTGCAACGCTGGCGGATGATGAAGATATCAAGGGGATTCTTCTGCGGATTGACAGCGGCGGCGGTGGTGCACGAGCTTCTGACCTGATCCGGAATGCGGTCTATGAAGCCAACCAGAAAAAACCGGTTGTGATTTCGATGTCCGGCGCGGCCGCTTCAGGGGGCTATATGATTTCGGCTCCGGCCGCAAGCATTGTAGCGTATCCGATGACCATTACCGGCTCTATCGGAATTTTTGGCGGAAAATTCAGTATGCAGGGCTTGCTTGACCTGATCCGCATCAATATCGAAACTTTGCAGCGCGGGCAACATGCCGGAATTTTTAGCGGGGTGAGCGCCTGGACTGAAGATGAAGCCGCACTCTTTCGAAAATATATTCAACAAGGCTACGATAAATTTTTGCAATGTGTGGCTGACGGGCGCGGCATGAGCGTTGAAGCGGTTGATGCGGTCGCTCAGGGGCGAATCTGGTTCGGGAAACAAGCCATAGATCTGGGTTTGGTTGATAAACTGGGAGGATTTGATACGGCAATCGCTGTGTTGAAAGAGAAACTTGAAATCCCGGCAGACAAGGATGTCAAAATCGTCGAATATCCTAAAATGGAGAATCCTTTTGAGCAACTGCTCAAACGTATTCGGCAGGCTCCGGTTAGCACTAGCATCCCGGAGGAATTGCAGCGTATTCAGCAAGTGCTTGAAGAACTTGCACGGTTACAGAATGAAACCTTGTTTGCCTGGTTTCCCTATCAGATTGTCGAACAATAACTTGAGGCAGTTACATTGCCCCCCTCTCTTTTGACAAGTTATTGAGGGTAGTGGTTAAATGGTAAGTGATGCGTTCCCTGAGCGAAGTCGAAGGGAACAGTGAGCGGCTCGTTTCGACTTCGCTCAACGAGCAGGCATCACTTACCATTTAACCACTACCTTATTGAGTTCTGCCTTATATGTTCGCCTTGACTTCGCTCGATAAACGGAAAATCGGACGTCGAGCGAAGTCGAGACGGCGATACGCGCTGAGAACTTCCCAGCCTTACTACGCTCTCTATGAGAGAAAGCGAGAGGTCAAGCTTAGCCCACAATATCGCCCACGCCATTGAGAATATAACGCGGACGGTAGGCAAAGCGCGAGAGATCCTCGCGCTTTGTCACGCCGCTCAGTACCAGAACGGTTGTAATTTCAGCCTCGATGCCCGCGATGACATCGGTATCCATGCGGTCGCCGATAATCACCGTATCTTCACGGCGGCAGCCTAAGCGTTTCAACGCATGGCGCATCATCAACGGATTCGGTTTGCCGATAAAATAGGCTTTTGATCCGGTCGCCAGTTCAATCGGCGCAATCAACGCGCCGGTTGCCGGAGTAATCCCTTTTTCAATCGGACCGGTTAAATCAGGATTGGTACCGATCAGCTTTGCGCCATTCAAGACCAGATTGACGGCGTGTTCCAACTTTTCGTAATTATACATGCTGGATTCACTGACGACCACATAGTCCGGATTGGTGTCATTCATTGAAAATCCGGCATTATACAATGCGTTGGTAATCCCGGCTTCCCCAATGACAAAAGCGCTGCCACCCGGGCATTGCTGCGAAAGAAACGCCGCTGTGGCTAATGCGCTCGTGTAAAAATGGTCTTCTTCAAGATTTAATCCCAGCCGAAGCATTTTCTCGCGGAGTTCACGGGGAGTTTTGGCGCTGCTGTTCGTCAAAAACAGAAAGGCTTTCTCTTCTTTTTTCAGCCATGCAACAAAACCAAAAACTCCGGGTAATAAACGATTGCCATGATAAATGACGCCATCCATGTCGCAGATAAACGCTTTGCGCGCTCGCAGTTCTTCCATAAGTTATTCCCCATGTATCAATGTTCAGAAAAACTGAGTACTCTGTCAAGTTATAATTGATAGCTTTGTAGTTCTCGCTGTTGGACATTGTCGGATAAGTCTGAGTTGTCCGACAAGGCCACCCCAGCCAGGTATTTCCAAAGTACTAAAAACTCCTGTCTCAAAACAGTAGTTGCTTATATGAATTCTGACAACAGGTTCTTTGATTTTTTGTCTCTTTTTTCCAAATGTGTTTCTCTGATATTTTTTTCTTGACAAAAAGACACATGACTTACAAAGGTATTCTACAGTGAAATAAAGATTTTGGGGATGTAGCGCAGCTGGGAGCGCACATGACTGGCAGTCATGTGGTCGCGGGTTCGAGCCCCGCCATCTCCACCATTTTGAGCGGCAGCATGAAAAACCAGGTTTTTTCCGAAAACCTGGTTTTTTTGTTGGAGTTATCGAAGCGTGAAGTCGTATTCGATTCCGATTCCTGTTGCTCCTGCCCCGAATACTCCGCATCCTGCAATCCATCGGATTTAAAAACCGACGTATCGAACATTGTTTAGAAAGTTTTCGATCTGTTGACACTCAGAGAAAATGGTTGACAAAAAATCATTTTAGATCAAGGTTCCCCAATGTTGCTTGAAGGTCGAGCAATTCATGAAAAAGTCTTAACAATCCTATCCTACAAGGAGGAAAACATTATGAAAAGATATCGTGTTTGTGCATGGCTGCTTGGCGTGTTATGCGTTTCTTATTGCATATTGAGCGGTTTTCAGATCGCCGCCGCCCCAATAATTATGAAATTCAGCGATCAGGTCAGCGAAGACAATCCTCACTATGCTGCGAATGTGTATTTTGCTGAACGTGTAGCCGAAAAAACGAACGGAGCGATTGAAGTCAAAGTTTTTCCAAGCAGCCAACTTGGCGATGTGCGCGAAACGCTTGAAGGCGCATTGATCGGCACGGTCGAAATGACCAAAGCGGCCGCCGGTTCTCTGAGTTCTTTTGTGCCAGAATTCAGCGTGTTTAGCCTGCCATACATCTTTACCGACCGCGAACAGGTTTTTGCTGCATTGGACGGTAAAGTCGGCGAAATCTTAGCAGAAAAACTTGAACAAAGCGGATTTAAACTCATCGCGTATTATGATACCGGATTTCGGAGCATCTTTAATCAAAAAAGACCGATTAACAGTATCGAAGATATGAAAGGCTTAAAAATACGAGTGATGAATGATCCGATCATGATTGATACGATCAATACGCTGAGCGCGTTGGCAACGCCTCTGGCCTATGGCGAACTATATACGGCGTTACAGCAGGGCGTGGTTGACGGAGCTGAACAACCTCCGGTCGCACTGTATTCGATGAAATTTTATGAAGTGGCAAAATATTTTTCGTTCACCAATCATTTTTATGATTTGAACGTGGTGGTTATGGGGAAAATGTTCTTTGATAAATTAACTCCGGAACAACAACAAGCTGTGTTGGAAGCCGGCCAGGAGACTCAGGCGTATGAAAGAAAACTTTGGAAAGAATATGAAGATGGGATTATTGATAAGTTGAAAGCCGAGGGAATGGAAGTCAATACGCTCGATCTGGCGCCTTTCCAAAAAGCCGTGGAAGCCATTCTCGACCAAAACAAAGACAAGGTCGGAGGATCGGATTTTATTGAAACCGTTCTTTCGTATCGTTAACGCATAAGGCTCCATTTTTTCTAAAAACCGGGTTTCTTCAAGAAACCCGGTTTTTTCTCCCTGAGTATTTATAAACATTGACTGACGTTTTCGGAAACATGAATAATCCTGAAAAAAGGAACGTGCGATGAAATTATTTTTAAATTCTTGCAATATTGAAGAGATCCGGGAAATTGCGACATGGGGGATTTTGGATGGGATCACGATGAATCCGACGATGGTGGCTGCGCTGAAAACCGATTTTATCAAGAACTTACGCGAGATTTGCCAAATTGTCGGTGATATCCCTGTACTTGCTCAGGTCGTTTCGTCAACCGCCGCAGATATCGTGAAAGAAGGGAAAGCTCTGGCAAGTATTGATGATAAAATTGTGGTGAAGGTCCACACAAACGTTGCAGGGCTTCAGGGGATGCGCGCATTAAAAGCTGAGGGCGTGAAAATCTGTGCAACGGCGGTTCATTCAGTCATCGAAGGTATTGCTGTCGAACGAACAGGAGTTGATCATGTGGCGATTTTTATCGGTCTGCTTGGAGAAGTTGACGAACATTCGACAAGCGATCTGATTGCCACACTTCGCACAATTTATGACAAGAGCGGGAGTTCGACCAAAATCATGGCTGCTGTCAGGAGCTTGAATCAATTAGTTGAGGCCGCTCTTGCCGGAGCAGATGAGATGACCTGTTCTTACAAGCTTTGGACGCTTTTTTTGGATCATGCGCACACAAAGAACCGCTGGAATGCGTTCATTGCTGACTGGAAAAACGCCTATGGGGACAAAAATTGGGAAACCGGAATATGAAAAGGCGCTGTAATCCTTACACTAGAGTGTTCAATTTGCTGCATTGATTGAGAATTTTGCAACTGAAGTTTATATTCCAACAAACTGAAGTTTGTACTCGATATGTCTAAGCGGAGTAAAGAGTATGAAATTTTTCAAAATTCTTTACGATAATTTTCTTGAAGTTTTTGCGGTTCTTGCGTTTATTATGCTCATTTTTTTGACGTTTTTTCAGGTATGCTCGCGCTATATTTTCCAGGCTCCTATTACGTTTAGCGAAGAAATCGGACGGTTTTTATTTATTTGGATCTCTTTGCTAGGCGCAGCGATTGCAATGAAGCATGATAAGCATATCCGTCTTGACTTGTTTCAGGGAAGAATGCGCCCCCATCTTCGACACTCTCTCGATGCCATTGTTTTCCTGTTGATTTTTGGTTTCAGTATGTTAGTATTGGTTCAAAGCGTCAAATTGAGCGGAGCTACAACGCGACAAATCGCGCCAGTTTCTCGGATTCCGATGGCATACATGTATTTGATTCTGCCGATTTCAGCATTGTTTATGGGCTGCTATGCCATGCGACATCTTATTTCCAGATTTCAGCAATTCTTGCAAGCAAGGAGGGAACAATGATTACTGCCCTCTTGCTTTTCTTTCTCACGTTGATTGTTCTCACCGTTCCCGTGGCTTATGCGCTCGGCCTTGCTTCAACTTTCTGGATTTGGCTGACAGAGGCTGTCCCGTTTATTCTTATCCCGCAACGGATGTATACGGGATTGGATAGTTTTCCGTTGATCGCGATTCCGTTTTTTATTTTGGCCGGAAAATTTATGGCCGTCGGAGGAACATCTGATCGCTTAATTAAGGTGGCGCTAGTCCTGGTTGGAAGATTTAGAGGAGGACTGGCGTATGTAAACATTGTGGCGAGTATGTTTTTTGCCGGGATCACGGGATCGGCAACGGCTGATTCCTCCTCGATTGGCGGCGTGCTTATCCCATCAATGATTAAACGGGGCTACGATAAAGATGTGACTGTAGCCGTGACGGCCACATCATCCACCATCGGGATTCTTATTCCTCCCAGTATCCCGATGGTGATCTACGGAATTCTGATGGATCAATCGATCGGCCGTCTTTTTGTTGCAGGAGCGCTCCCCGGCGTTCTGGTGGGGTTGATCCTGATGGCGGTAACTTTCTTGCTTGCGAGAAAAAGAGGTTATCCCAAAGAACCACCGTATAATTTCCAGGAGAGTATCAAGATTTTTATCGAGGGTATCCTGCCAATGTTGACAATTGTCATTGTGCTCGGAGGCATTATCTGGGGCATCGTCACACCTACAGAAGCGGCAGTGCTCGCCGTATTTTATGCGTTTTTTCTTGGTTTTTTTGTCTATCGCTCATTAACCTTGGCCATGCTTCCTCGTCTTTTATTGGAAACGATTCTCTTAAACGGCATCGTGATGTTAATGGTCTCTGCGGCAACAATCTTTAGCTGGATTATTACGAGCCAGCAAGTTCCCCGGCTCATTGGTGATTTTCTCATGGGTATGACGCAGAATCGTTTCATTTTATTATTTATTTTTAATCTTGTCTTACTTGTAGCAGGGGCTCTTCTCGACTTAACGCCGGCCATGATCATTTTTATTCCGGTGCTTGCGCCCCTTGCTAGATACGTGGGAGTTGATCTAATCCATTTTGGAGTCATTGTCGTGACCAATCTGGGTATCGGATTGTTTACCCCTCCGGTAGGAGCGTGTCTTTTTGTGAGTTGTTCGATCGCAGAAGTGAATATGAGTGATATTCTGAAAGGGTTTATTCCGTATTTTGTCGGCATGTTTATCGCCTTAATGCTTATCACTTACTTTCCGGAGCTATCGCTCTGGCTGCCGTCGCTTATGCGCTAAAACATGATCCGGCTGTGTTGTAAACATTTTTGAAAATGAGAACAAAGGAACTATTCAAGCATAACCAGTTTATGCAAAACGTTGAGCCTTGACAAGTTTTTGAAAATCTGTCAGGGCTTGTGTAAAGGATTGCGGATGTTCAAAAGTTTTCTGGTATTGATCCTTATCTTGTGCATAACTCTCGTCTGTTTTCCTCCTGGAATGCCAAAAACTGATGAACATATCCTGATAACGCATGAAATCGAGTTTACGAACAAAATTCATGGTTCCGGTGGGGATCATCATTTTCATTATGCTTGGGACAAGCACTTTTATTTATATTCAAGACTTGACCCGGAATTATCTTGACTCTATCGAGAAGAGTTCTGAAGCCCTGGCCCAACCGCTGATAGAAAAAATTCAGGGGTTTGACCGTTCAAATCTCGACATCATGTTAGGCACACTCTCTTTACAGTGCATCAAGCTCTATGAGTTCAATCAAGAAAAAAATTTTTCCCACTTTGCTGTCATAAATTCTTCAAGGGTAATTTCAGCCCACAACAATAAAGAATTGTGGGGACAGCCGATTGAACAGCCAGCATTAGTTGCAGCGCTTCAGCAGCAGAAACTGATCACTCTCCGCGATAACGGGGTTTATCATACGCTTATTCCGGTATTTAACGCCCAGCAGGAATATCAGGCGACCATAGATATTGGCGTATTTAAGTACGTTCGTGATGAAGCTGTTTACACGCTCCTCCTTAAAGCCATCGGGTTGTTATGCCTCTTTTGGGGCGTCACGTTTTTGGCAATCTCTCTCGTCACTACCAGACTTGTGATCAGGCCAATCAGGACGATAAAGCTGATATTTGAGCATATTGCCGCAGGAAATTTAGTTCAGAAAATTGAAACTTCTCGGACTGACGAAATTGGACATCTGTTCACTGCGATGCAGCTTATGGTGGATAAGCTGGCAGAGATTATCGTACACGTTCAGGACGCCGCAGAACATGTCGCATCGGGCAGCCAGAGCATGAGAGTCAACGCCGTCGTTATGTCGCAGGGAGCCATGCAGCAAGCGGAAGCCACCGCGGAGACCTCCGCCTCTATGGAACAAATGGCGGCAAATATCCGGCAAAACACGGAGAATACGCTCCAAACCGAACGGATCGCGAATAAGGTGGTCGCAGACGCCCTGGAGAGCGGGCGGATTGTGATAGAAACAGTGGCAGCCATGCACAATATTGGGAAAAAAATTGCAGTGATCGAGGATATTAGCAGCCAGACGCGGATGTTATCCCTCAATGCGACCATTGAAGCTGCACGCGCTCAGGAATCCGGACGAGGGTTTGCCGTTGTAGCCGCTGAAGTTCGCAACCTGTCAGAAAAAAGCCAGGCAGCGGCGACAGAGATCCGCCGTTTGATCCACTCCTCCATGTCAATTGCAGAAAAAGCCGGAGCCATGTTGACGACCCTCGTGCCTGATATTCAGAAAACAGCACAGCTCATCCAGGAAATTAGCGCCGCGAGCAGAGAACAAAATAGCGGAGTGGAACAAATCAGCCGAGCTATGCAGCAACTAGATCAGGTGACTCAACAAAATTCGGCCACTTCTGCTGAACTTTCTGCAACAGCAGAAGACCTGACAAAAGAGGCCAATCTCCTCCAAAGTGCTATAACGTTTTTTACAACAAAATCCGAGTAAAAACTTATAACAATCAGGTCTCTTAATCTTCATCAAGAAACCTGATTGTTGATGCTGAACCATATCAAGCGTAATACCGTTCGCCAAATACAATCGTTCCCAATCGCACCATTGTAGCACCCTCTTCAATCGCCACCTGATATGAAGCAGACATCCCCATTGAAAGCACGTGCATATTGACATTAGGGATGTCCACGGCGCGAAGCTGATCGAACATCGTTTTAGCTGCACGAAAGTAGGGACGGCTCACTTCAGGATCCTCAGATAGGGGACCCATGGTCATCAGGCCTTCAATCTTCAGATTTTCTAATTGCGCCATTTCGTGCACCAGGTGCTCAAGCTTTCCGTATTCCGGCGGTATTCCGGCTTTTGACGATTCCGCGCCGATATTGACTTCAATATACACGGGCAGCACTTTCTCAATACGGGCTGCGCGGGTGTTCAGCGCTCTGGCATGTTTGAGAGAATCCACCGTTTGAAACACGTCAAAAATCTCCAGGGCCTTGTTGATTTTATTCGTCTGAATCGCGCCGATGCTGTGCCAGCGCACGCGCTTTGCCTGTGCTCCCAGAGCATGATAGATTTCTTCGGCTTCCTGCACGTAATTTTCACCAATGTCTGTTGCGCCGGCCGCAATCGCTTCAGCCACTTCTTCCGCTGTCCGGGTTTTCGCAGCCAGAACGATGGTGACATGCTCAGGAATCTCTGCTCGCAGTTGCTGGTATTTTTCTGTAATACTCATAACGACAAATTTTACCGGCGTGGGAAGGCAGGTGTAACCGGTCACGGCTGAATTGTTCCATCTGCCTTCACAACATCCGATATAAACTCTTCTGTGATGTATATGTCAACAGGATGTTTCTATTTTTATGGCCTCTTTCACCTTTTTTCTCTGCATATATGCCAATATGAGGGCTTCGACAAAAAACAGGCTGCTTAATATCCAAAAACCTTCAACACTCTTTCCTTTTGCATTGATATAGCCCAAAACCAAAGGGAAGAGAAAAAATCCGATTCCCCAGAACACATAAAAGGCGCCTGAAATTGTGCCTTTTAACGCATTTGAAACGCGTTCGTTCAAAAACGACATGGAAGCAACACAAAAGACTCCAAGTCCAAAACTTGCTGCTGTCAGTAATCCATAGCACCAGGGTTGTGGAAACCAGGCAAATGCTGCTATTCCCATAGCGGCTATCAGCATTCCGGAAATCATCGGAAATTTTGATCCCATTCGATCTGTGAAGGGGCCTGCAATCAGTTGTGATAAGCTGATAGCCACATAAAAGAGCGTGAAAAATAGCCCTATGCCTGTTTGCCCAACCTGTTTCACGTGGATGAGAAAAGCAGGGATCATGGTCAAAAAAATCCCATACCCGGCCCCATAGAGCAGAATTCCGACAAAGACAATAAGAGGTTCGCGTGTCGTGATGAGCGCAGATAGCTGTGAATAGTCAACTTTCAGGGTTTTTGCGCCCACTGATGCCTGACAGGGATTCTCCAGAAAATACAGAACCCCAATCCCTCCTAAAAAGCTCCCTCCGGCAAACACGAGAAACGCCTCATTCCCTTGCCATATCTGGCTAAGCTGGATTCCTAACAAGCTGCCTGCTGTCAGACCAAGATGAATTGACGCATTATAAAGGCCGATCATTTTCCCTTTATCCGCAGGGTAATGGAGTGATAACAACGCTGGAGCAAGCGCCCAGATCGGAGCTTCCCCGAGACCCTGCAATATTCGCCCGATAAAGATGGTCAGGGCTGTATCAGCAAAATAATACAGCACTCCCGTACACGCACACAGCAAGTATCCCCCGATGAGAAAACGTGTGAATCCCAGAAGATCCGCAAGACGTCCTATCGGTAATTGAAAGAGCACATACGACACAGCAAAAGCCGAAGCTAAATATCCTACCTGGGATATTGAACCGGAGAGTGTGATGATGCGTTGCGGCAATAAGGCTACGATCATTCCAACTCCGCCCATAAAGATGAACACAGAACAATTTAACACAATCACAGCAATATATCGTCTCATACTTCTCCACCTGTTATATTATGCCTCCTCAAAAGCTTACACAAGAAAGAAGCAGGATTTGAGGAAATAGTGTCATAGACACACCTCCCCCTTTCCTCTTTCAAAGTAACGATGAAGAGGGTCATGAACCGTTTGTTTTCCTCATCAAAACATCAGAATATGGTCATACACGAGGAGGTGGCGGAAGTAGGATATGTATTGCGTATAAGGATATCATGGTTGTGTTATCGTCTCATCATACTCTCTTTTTTTACTGATTAGAACAGAAATTCTTCATGACATGATTCGTAGTGCATTGTTCTGTAAATTCTTAGGAGTGCGACGCGGTCGTCGCCCCCATCAACGCATTGCGCCGACGGCAGGCACTCCTAAGAATTTAGCGAACAGTGCAGGAGTTCTCGCTTTAGCGAGTTCTTTCGCTCGTATCTTTCTGATGAGTTAAAAAGATTTGAGAAAAAGTCAAGAACTCTTTCGCAAAAGAGAGAGAAGAATGATAAATTTTCGAATCTTCTGACATAAATTTTTCTGTATCTATATATGAGGCTGCACCATGTATTTGCTATTTTACGAAAGGAGTTCTGATGAACAGAAGCCAAAAAAACCATGTTTGTATTTATGTATGGGCTCGGCGTGCCATCAAATGGCAGGGCTGTTAAGTTCTAGAGATTATTGTCATCTCGACTTCGCTCGATGACCGGAACACCGCACGTCGAGCGAAGTCGAGACGGGATGTTTTGCGAGAACTTAACAGCCCTGCCATCAAATGGGGGCTATCAAGGTATTACCCCAAATCCAGGAATTACTGCAACGCTATAATTTAGAGGTCAGCGTCGAGTTAAAAGGCACGTTTTGCCTGGGTCCCTGCGCGGATGGAATTATCATGAAATACGGCGAGACGCTGTTTAAACATATCCGCCCGCACAATGTCGAAGAAAAGTTCCAACAAGAGATTTTACCTCTATATCTTTATTTCCTAAAAGGAGGTTGTTTGATGGATAATCAATCACAATCACAAACCTTATAGAAACTGCTCTGGAATTACGACCCGATGGTAGTGGTCAATGAAGATATGATCATCACACTCGTCAATCCAGCTTTCTGCGCCATGTTTAAAACGACGAAAGACCAGTTGCTCTACAAACACGCCAGAGATCTGTTGGGCAACGTGAAAAATTTCCAGATGGCCTGGGAGCAGAATCGTGTGTTTAAAAGTCGCGAAAAGCAATACCCGAAATACGATTTGTATGTACGCAAGGTCATCTTTCCGATCAAAGATGAGGGGCTGCTGGTCGCCTGCATTATGGTTGATCTCTCGCACGAATGGCATCAGCGCAATGAAATGCCGCGTATCAAACGCGAAATAATCGAGCAGGTCAACGAGGTCGTCAATAAAAAAATGCACGTGGCTCAGCAAATCGCCGGACTGTTAGGAGAAACTACTGCAGAAACAAAGGTGAGTTTGCTCAAACTACGCGAAATGCTTGAGCAGGAGACTATGTAGCATGAACAATTTTTTGGATATTGCCCAATTGAGCGTCAATAAATTGGCGAGGAATTGTGTGGCGACCGGGTGAAAGTGCTGCGGACTGAACAGAAAACCTGGGTGGTGCTCTCAGATGGTCTGGGAAGCGGCGTTAAAGATAGTATTCTGGCCACAAGGTTGCCATACCGGCGTTCCCCATCCATCACGAGGTTGACATCTTTAGTCTGCTCACTCACCTCACAGAGGGTCTCGATCGCCTGCTGAAACAGGCTCTGGTCGCGTTTCCCACAGTCCAATCCCGTGGTTCCTGGTCATATACGTCTTATACATCTTGACATTCGTTGACCGGCAGCCCGGCCACCTTTTCTGGAATCATTCCATTTGTTCTCCCCTCCATCCTTCGTCTTGACACGTTTAGGGAGACACTAAATGGTGTCAAGAATAAGAGAGGTCTCGTTATTGTCCAGAAATTTTTTCTTTTCAATGTAATTTAATATTGTTGATACGTTAGAGGAGTATCTGGAGTACCTGTCAGGGTCGTTTACGCTGAATAGCCGGGGGGACTGGGAATTCATCGTTCTTCTGGAGGCTGGTGATGTCTTCTCCTTCGATTTCGACATGAAAGCCCGGGATATCGCACCAGTGGGAGCAATTATCGAGAATATTGCCATCATCACGGCCTATCTCGATCCGGACAACATCGTCGGAACAACCCTGGCTATTGTGGAAGCGGTAGCTGTGAATATCCACGTGGTGTCTGAACCCTCGATGCTCATCCTGCTCGGCTCCGGGCTGGTTGGAATCTTTGCGCTGTTGCGCAGAAGAAAAGGACAGAGGAAGTAAGGTTTCCTTCTCCGACACACACAAGGCCGCCGGTTGGCGGCCTTGTGATGCAATATTCCCATCTCTGCTATTCTTGACGGCCTGCACTTTCATCAAAAAATCGATCTTGAGTTTTTCTTCTTGACTAAAACCGATTTCTTTTTTTTACATAAAATTTATACTTTATTAAGGAGGTGATGCCCTCACGTTTTCGTGCTATTAAGGTTGTGCATTCTATGGTTTTTACATCGTAACTTTACTCATGCAAGGAGGTTATAACATGAAGAAAATTTTGCTGTCTCTATGCTTTATTGCAGCATTTATCCCGTGTTTGGCTCTTTCCGTAGTTGCAGAAGACGTGGTTACTATTGGGATTTATCAGGAACCCGAAACGTTGAACTCCCATATTGGGGTACAAACCGTCGTCACTTACGTTCACAAGCCTTTTGCCGAATACCTGATTGATGTGAACGAAAAAGGGGAATATTATCCGGTGCTTGCTAAAGAAGTGCCAAGCGTAGAAAATGGCGGTGTGTCGGCTGACGGATTGACCATCACGTATAAACTGAAAGAAGGGGTGAAATGGAGCGATGGCGAGCCGTTTACGTCGGCGGATGTCAAATTTACCTGGGAAGCGATTATGAATGAGAAGAACCTGGTGAAAAGTCGTTCCGGGTATGATCTGATGGAATCGGTCGAAACGCCGGATGACTACACCGTGGTCGTCAAATATAAAGAATTTTACGCGCCCTACTTGACGAGATTTTCTCCGGTCCTGCCTAAACATATCCTGGGCGATTTGCCGGATATGAACGATGCGCCCTACAACAGAATCCCGGTTGGCACAGGACCTTTTAGAGTAACAAACTGGGTGTCCGGCGATCACATTGAGATGGAAAAAAATCCCTATTATCGAGAGGCTGACAAAGTGAAGCTCGATAAAGTTTTCTTTAAGATTATTCCAAGCCGCGAAGTCGGAATCGCCCAGATTAACGCCGGAGATATTGACTGTGTGTGGGATTTGATCGAAGCCCAGATTCCTGAAATGGAAAAAAATCCTGAAATTACGCTCTGTCTTGCCAGCGCTCTGACCTCAGAACGTCTGATTTTGAATTTCAGTACGCCGGTACCTCCGAATAATGGCAACCCAGACTATCCTCACCCAATTCTGGCCGATCTGAAAGTCCGGCAGGCCATTCAATATGCGATTGACCGACAATTGATTGTTGATAAATTGCTCTATGGCAAGGCCAAAGTGACAGCGGTAGAAATCCCTGATGGATGGGCGGCTAATCACGATATCATTCCGACAGAATATGACCCGGAAAAGGCCGTACAACTGTTGGAGGAAGCCGGTTGGAAAGTCGGCGCTGACGGCATTCGTGAAAAAGATGGTATCAAAATGCGCTTAAAGATTGCGACCACGAGCGGTAATCAATTGCGTGAACAGGTCGAACAGGTGCTTGTGGCGATGATGAAAAAAGTCGGAATTGATATGTATATCGAAAATGTGCCGTCTTCAGTGTTTTTTGGCTCCTGGGCTAACGATGCGGACCGCAAAAAAGGACGGTATGACATTATGATGTACACCACTGGCCCTGGCATTGATCCGCAAGAGCAATTTTCCGGATACTTTCATTCCAAGAGCATCCCGACCGAAGCCAACGGCGGCGCCGGGTTCAATTATACGCGCCATCGTGACGCAGAATTGGATCAATATATTGATCTCGCCGGAAGCTCGCCCAGCATGGAAGTGCGGGCTGAGGCCTATCGCAAAGCCCAGGCGCGTATCGCCGAAATCCTGCCGCACATTTATCTGTATCGCCGGTTAAATGTGGATGCCTTCAGAAGCCATGTCAAGGGCTGGACCGTGAGCGGCTATGGCATTATTGATGCGGTGTCAACCTGGGATATTGCCAATTGGTATCTGGAAAAATAACCTTCCTGTTCCTTGACGTAGAGTTTCAGCGATGAATTTGCAGAAAAACCGAGTTTTTTCAAAAAACTCGGTTTTTTGAAATTCCTAAGTATTTTTCTAACGAGTTACAGGCATGAAATATACCTATTTTATTCGCCGTTTCCTTTCTGCGATTCCGGTGTTGCTGATTATTACCTTTGCGACCTTCGCGCTCATGCAGGCTTTGCCAGGGGGGCCCTTATCCGCCTACGAAAACAATCCGGAAATCAAAGCCGAAGACATTGCACGCCTGCGCCATGAGTTAGGTTTAGATCGACCGGTACACATTCAATATATCCGTTGGCTGCAAAATTTTCTGAAAGGCGACTGGGGCTACTCTTATGCGACAAAACGTCCGGTATTGAGGGAAATTTGGGAGCGGTTGCCTAATACTATTTATCTGACTGCTCTTGCGCTCATTGTCGCGCTCCTGATCGCGGTTCCGGTCGGGATTGTGTCTGCGACCAGACAGTATTCCGTGTTCGATCATATTGTCACGACGCTGACCTATATCGGGCGTTCCATGCCCATTTACTATTCCGGCCTCCTGCTCATTATTTTTTTTAGTATCTGGCTGCGCTGGCTTCCAAGCGGCGGGATGTACACGTTAGGCAAGGAATTCTCAATACTCGACCGGGTGAAACATCTGCTTTTGCCGCTGTTGAGTCTTTCAACCCTGATTGCAGCCCAATATGCCCGGTATTTACGCACCAGCATGTTAGAAGTGCTCCATCAGGACTATATCCGAACCGCCGCGGCCAAAGGTCTGCACCAGCAAATCATCATCTATAAACATGCGTTCAGAAATGCGGCCATTCCCCTGGTGACCATCGTTGCCATTGATCTCCCGATTCTGTTTGCCGGCGCGCTTTTTACCGAAACGATTTACTCCTGGCCCGGCATGGGACGCTTGTTTGTTGACTCGTCGCTGCGTTTCGATTATCCGATTGTGATGGGAATCGTCACGACAATTGCCTTTCTGGTGGTAATCTGTAACCTTCTGGCTGATATGGTCTATGCGATCCTTGACCCAAGAATTACGTATTCATAAAAATTTTTAAGGGAGTTACTATGGCGATGTTTTCATTCCTCGATCCCTATCGAGATCGACTCTGGTTTCTGACCATACGGCAGTTTTTGCGCCATAAAATGGCAGTGTTCGGCATTCTTGTGATGACTCTCATGGTATTTTTTGTAGCCTTTGCTGATGTGATTATGCCGTTTGATGCAGAAGAACCGGATTTGTTCAATATGATGGCCCGCCCTGGTTGGCCTCATCTCCTGGGGACAGATGAATTAGGGCGCGATTTGCTGACGCGCACTCTGTACGGCGGACGAGTCTCTCTGGTGGTAGGGACGTTTGCCATGTTGATCGCTGTGAGCCTCGGAACGTTGATCGGCGCGCTTTCCGGCTACTTTGGCGGAATTGTGGACAATCTTCTGATGCGTTTCACGGATTTTGCTCTGGCGTTTCCGCGGATATTTGTGTTAATTCTCCTGGCAATTCTGCTGCGCCCGAAGATTGCGACGGTGGTACTGGTGATTGGCCTGTTGGCCTGGATGCCGGTGGCGCGGCTGGTACGCGGGTCGTTTCTGGAAATTAAAAACCGGCAATTTGTTGAAGCGGCCCAGGCTCTGGGTGCGGGCAATGCCAGAATCATAGTGTGCCATATCCTGCCCAATGCCTTAGGCCCGATCATCGTGGCTGCCAGCCTGGGGGTCGCAGATGCCATCATTTCCGAATCTGGCCTAAGCTTTTTAGGACTGGGTATCCAACCGCCGACCGCGACCTGGGGCAATATGCTTAAAAACGCTCTCACCCAGATTTTCGATGCCCCCTGGACCGCGATTGTGCCAGGGTTTATGATTTTTCTGACCGTATTGAGTATTAACTACATCGGCGATGGTTTACGCGACGCCTTTGATCCCCATCGTATCACTCAGAAAATAAACGAGTAATCAATGTCACCCATCACGATTCAGAAGGCGTTTGAAAAAGTTCAGGATTCCTCTTCATCGCTGTCAGAGCGGCAAGGGCGACCGACTCATCAGGAGACTAACTCATTCTGTTATGCGTTTGTCTCGCCGAAACAAGTCAATCGTTCATTTTTCTCCGATATTGTGAAAATTCACGAACTCAACTTGATGGGTTCGTAGTCCTCGCTTGAGCAAGTTTTTCCGCCTGAAGGCGAAACCACGAATCCATTAACAACATTGATGAGGGAATAGGTTTCAGAAGTCGTGCTCACCCTTCCGCCTCAATTTGCTGGATAGCCGCTTCAGGGGTCAAGCCCTGTTGGTAATAATAAATTGGCCAATCTTCAGAATAGCGTCCGCTGCGCGGCACTTCTGCCTGGCCGCGCTGTTGATACAACCGTTCAAGCTGGAGATACCAGGCAAAAAAGCTAATCGGTTGGGTTTGATACGTTCGGCAACCTGAACAAATGTGGATTTGTGGCGTAATTTCGACATGATCATGATCTTCTTCAGGCAAAAATTGTGCGTGACAAATATTGCACTCAATCTCTGTCTGGCCGTTTGCGAGTAATACGATCATTAAAATATTTCCCCCATGTAAATCATCGTGACGCGCGCAAAGACGAGCTTTGCAACTCCTGTTTTTTTCTTCCTTCCCTTTTTTGATTTTCTTTCGTGTCTGCCTGTGGCAGGCAGGCGAGTGTCACATTCGTTGTATTTGTGCCTGCCTGTGCAAGACAGGTCATTCGATGACTCTTTTACTCATTGCTGTATAGAGGAAAATTGATGATAAACTGACAGCCTGACTGATCAATATTCTCGACCGAGATTGTCCCGTGATATTTTCTGATAATGCCATAACTCACTGATAACCCCAGTCCAAGATTATCTTCGTGTCCTTTTTTGGTAGAATAAAAAGGAAGAAAAATATCGCTCAGGTTCTCAGCTTGAATGCCAGGCCCTGTATCTGTAAAGGTCATTTGCACAAAGCTGTTCCCATTCAGAGGAATTTGGGTTGTTCCGATAAAAATTTCTCCGCCTGAGGGCATGGCCTCAAAACTGTTTTTTAACAAATTTAACATCACTTGTTTGATTTCATTTTTGTTGGCATGAATGGCAATCTCGTTGTCAGACGGTGTAAAGTGAATCGTAATGTTTTTGTGTTTTGCGCTATGTTTTATCAGAGTAAGAATATTCCGAATCAAGGCATTCAGAGCGATTTCCTCAATTCCGCCTGTTCTTGGGCTTTTATCAGATCAACATAGTTATCAAACGCATGTTTATAGGCCGTGACCGCCGCCAACGTCTCCGCGACGCGCTTGAGATCACCTTCCGACTTGAAACGCGCCTTCAGATATTCTCCCAGGGTGAGGGTGAGAATCTTTGTAATGCGATCTTCAACCAATTCCCTGTAATCAACGTTTTTGGAGATAATGACCTCTTTTTCGTTCATACGGGCATCGAGCAGCCATTTATTCATCAGATTGGCATAATCAGCCACTTTCAGTTTGTCATCAAGCTCAATCTTAAAGGCTGTCTGAATCTTGTCAAACTGCACCATTTGATTCGTTCTAATTGCTTCCATCGCCTCTTTTGCGGTGCGCTTCAATTTTTTCAGGTCAAGTTTCATCTGCGTGAGTTGATAACGAGAAAACGCGGCCAAAAATTCTTTATATTTTTGCAACACTTCATCAGCCAGACGTTTATTGGAAACGCCGATTATTTTTTCAATGGGAGGCGACATCTGGTACCCCCGGGGAGGAAAAATTTATGGCATTCTGAATAGTGAGATCAATGCAAAAGCCATGGTATGGAATAAACGTATGCTGCAATACCAGCCGCCGGATGCCATAAACTATGGAATTAGTGAGAATATGGAGGTGTTTGCTGAAGGAAAAGTGGCGACTGCGCTACAATGGGCGGCCGTGGGGCTTGCGATGATCACCCCGGAAAATGAGCATAATGTCATTGTTGTACCTCCGCCCGGATTCACCCAGAAGGATGGATCGTTGAAACGAATTTATCCTATGGGGGGACAGCCCTGGGTGATTAATGCATTTAATGATGAGGCGCATAAGCGGGTAGCGATTGACTTCCTGAAATGGTGGTATCTACCTGAAATCCAGATTGAATTCGCCAAAGGCGGCGGCAACCCTGCGGTCAAGGCGACGCTGGAGATGCCGGGCTTTGACGATATTCAACCCTGGTTCCGGGCCATGAAGTATATGCTGAATCAGCACCGGGCGCGTGATTTCTGGCATGATCCCAAGTATGCTGAATTATTGGCCGTTCAGCAGGATGCATTTAGAGCTTATGTGACCGGGCAGATCGATGACCCCGAGCAATCGCTTGAATATGCGGCCTGTCACCAGCAAAAAATCTTGTTTGAATCAGGAAAAAGCCAGTTGGCTCCTCCTGAATCATGTATCAACACGAGCCTGAACTTGTTAACAACACAAGAGAAATGAATGACGTTGAAAAATTAAGGATGAAGGATCGTAAGATACGGAGAATCGCATGGAGCGTCCCACAGGCGGAGCAGTTCTTGATCCATGCGTGCGATAAACATCTGAAAACCGGCCTGTTCCTGGGTTGTGATGATCTCGCCAATCAGACTACGGGCGATAGTGATCTGCTTTTCAGTCAGAATCTGGCTCATTCGTCTGAAAATAATAAACAGTTCCATCAAAGTTGTTGCACCGGCCCCATTTAAAATGACAAGCAGCGTTTCCCCAGATGTGACCTGAAGATCGTCGAGTAATTGTCCCAGAAGGATTTCTGCTGTTTTATCAGCAGTTGTCAGGTTCATCTGCTGCGCCCCGGCTTCTCCGTGAGATCCCATTCCGATCAGCATTTCATGTTCGCCGATCTCGAAAAAGGGAGTGCCCAGAACAGGATGGGTTCCTGGCGATAATGCCACTGCGAGCGTACACATATTCTGGCTAAAACGCTCAGTCATCTGATAAATCTCCTCAAGGTTCTTTCCCTCTTCGGCAGCAGCTCCAGCCACTTTATATAACGGGAGAAAACCAACAAGGCCGCGTCGCTCCTCTGGTTTATTGCGGGGTCCTGAGGCAATATCTTCATGATTCAAAATCATTTTGACATTCAATCCTTCTTTTTTCACCAGTTCCATCGTCAGCTTTGCCGTTAACACATCACTGGCATGATTACCGACCACGAATAACACACCGGCGCCTCTTTCTGCTATTTTAATGGCATCCAGACAGCGTTGCGGATGGGGAGCAATAAAAATATCCCCAGGGACGCAGACATCAAGTAATCCCATTCCGACATAGCCTATGTGTCCGGGTTCATGACCAGTGCCTCCGAGGGAAACGATTCCCACCTTTCCCTCGGATTTCGGAATAGCTCGCATCACTAAATAGTCGCCTTCCAACGCAATTTTATTCGGAAAAGCCAGGGCATACCCCTCTAACAATTCTTTGACAATATTTTCAGGGTCATTGATAAACTTTTTCATCGGCTTTTATTGTCAAAACCGAGCTTTGACACTCCTGCATGTGATCTGGTACTAAAGATGTTGACGGCAAAATCGGACAGATTGCACAATGTTCTCGTGAACCTACTCAGTAGAACAGGATTATTCCAGATTGGTATGGCGCTGACGCATCTCTTCCGCTGTCTGTTGCATCTTATCTCTCAACATGAGAGAAATCAGATCGAAAAATATCAATTGTGCCGCTTCATAGAGACTGCCCATTGGTAAAATGCTCACATTGCCACCCTGATCATTTGCCATTGTTTGCGCGGGGATATAAATTACTACATCAGCTTGCCTGGGAGCATTTCCCTCGGGTTGAGCAGTCACGACCATTGTACGCGCGCCAGCCTTTTTGGCAACACCCATTAACGCCAAAACCGTGGAAAATTGTCCCGGACCGGCGCTGGTAAACAGTAAGTCTCCAGTTCCTACCGGAGGAGTGGTCATGTCTCCTACCATAGACGCATCTAATCCCAGATGCATTAAACGCATACAGAGGGCTTTCATCATCAAACCTTCTCGCCCTACTCCGTAACAAGCAATTCGTTTTGCTGCTAAAATTTCAGCGCACATCGTTTCAGCCGTCGCGGCTGAAATGTGAGAACACACAACTCCAACATCTTTTAATGCCATTTCTGCCATCTGATGAAAGCCTATTTGATTCATAGAAACCTCCTTGTTATAGGTGTTTTGTATAGTGAATATAGAGACATTTCATTGTCAAGACAAAAATGATTGCTTCAACCTCTCTCTTCTACTCCATACTGAATTAATTCACTGGCGGTCGCATCGTCAATCACCAGATGCGTGATGATACCAGTTTTCAAGACTCCTCGCATGGATCTGAGTTTTTCTTCACTGCCCCCGGCAACTAAAATAACCCTGGTACGGCGTAAATCTTCAAGGGGAATTCGAATTACAATATCGTTTGGGCTTGCGATAAATTCACCATGTTCATCATAATAATAAGTTGCAATCATCCCCACAGCTTTTCGTTCCTTCAGTAAATTCCCAAAACGCGCGGCCGTAGCTTGATCGGGGACTGACGGGTACACTCCTAAACCGAGGATCACAGCGTCTAGAGTTGACCATGATTGCAATATTTCGCGATATTCTTGTGTGTTTTCGAACAATTCTTTATTTTCTAAGGTTGTTGGAAAAGCTGGCGCATGCAAATAATGAGGGGTGTAGCCAGTTTTTTCTGCAAAAATTCTTGTGAGTTCATTGGATTGATACCATTTGAGTTCACTAGGCGCTGTTCCAATAACCGGACAGACGATTCCTTTGGGATATTTCCCCATTTTTAACGGCTTGAGTTCATCTACCAGGCAGCCTATGGTATAGCCCCACCCAATTCCAACTCGTTGAAGCGAGGGGAGAATTCTATCAATATAAAGGGCAGCCTGGGAAATGAGCACTTGCTGATCAAATTTCTTACCTGTAAAACCTGAAGGAACGATCACCCCTCCCTGTAAATTAAACATCATTGAGAGTTGATCAAGCAGCAGAGCATTCGTGCCGATAGGGGACTTAATCTCGATTTTGACAATTCCCAACATCCTGGCTTCAGCAAGCAGTTTACTGACAGCGGGTCGAGAGATTTTCATTTTCTTCGCAATTTCGAGCTGAGTGAGATTTTGTTCGTAATACAGTTTGCTCACTTCAACTAATTTTAATATTTCCTTCATATTAAACCCTTTATTATTGGCGACTCGAAATCACACCATGTTCGTGAAATCATTCAGACCCCCTCTGTAAATTTCTCTGAAACCAGTCTTGCACGAAGGCGATCATTACTTTACATTTCCGGCATCAAGATAGCATGTATATGATTACAAATAATCATGATGTGCAAATTTATTATGCAATACTGTTAATTTTTCAAGATCGACAATTTCAAGACTACTGATATCCTTCCCCAAAAATCGGGTCACAGCTTCAAAAAAATGCGTTTCTCGGAAAACATGCGCCAGTTGTCCCATCGTCAATCTATCAACGTCTCCGCTCTGCCTGCTTCGCTTCTGTACGGCATTTTGAACCTGATGTCTTGTGTTGTCATCAATCCGTTCTCCATACACCTGGGCGATGTGTCTCAAAGCTTGTTCAATAATCAGTATGCATCTTGTGGCGCTGTCAGTATATTCATGCTTATGAAGTAAACGCTCAACATACTGGATTTTTTCATGAAAGTTTATAGAGGCGTCCATAAGTCTCTCTCCCATGAACAATTAAGAGTACAAACTTCAGTTTGTCGTCTTAGTAGTGGCTACCTTGTACATGATGACCGGTCGTCGAGCGGAGTCGAGACGAGCACGCAGGCGTTCCCTTCGACTTCGCTCAGGGAACGTGCATCATGTACAGGATACCACTACCGTCGTCTTATATCCAGATCTTGCAAGCTAAAGTTTACACTCGGGTATGTCTGATGTTCATTCCGTGCGCGTGTCACCTTCGCGTTACTCGTGTCATTTGATGACTCCTTGCTAAAAACCGTACATTCACGTTTACCCCTGTGATAACACATTGCAAGTTTTTTTCTGAATAAAAGATAAAATGCGAGAATGAGGATCAAGATTTTCTTGTTTTCTGCTTGACAAAAGGACCCAACATCAATGAAGATCAAGATCGGTGAGTGTAGAGCAGATCAATGTCTCCGGCATCAGGAGAATCCGCTGTGGATAGAAATCCAATTTTCTGGAGTGCCAATCTGCATGAGGCCATTTACTCACCATCATTTCGAAGATATTATGGAAAAGCGACGAAAACATCCGCGCATCACCTGGAAAAAGTTTGATAAGCTCAAAACGATTGAGGCCTTGAAAAAGATGGGGCCTCTTGATCCGGCTGAAATGCTGCCGGATTTAGGGACCTTTCTGGTTCAGAACGGCTATACCGGATTCTGTGAAATGCCGTTTAACGAGGTGATGCTGCTTTCGCCCGCTGGAGAGGATACAGATGTCGTTTTCAGATCCCTGATCGAGCGCAAGATCTATTTGGGAACGCTCATCATGTCTCAGGAGTTTGATGAAGTCAAAGCACAACTGATGCCAAACCGCTATATCAAAGTTATTGCGCGTGTCAGTCTGAAAGAACGCTTCATTTCCTCGGCCGGCGAAGATGTCATCCCGTTACGCGGCGAGTACGAAATCATTCCCCACGAAGAGATTTTTTATATGCCGACAGGATAATAAATCCGCCAAACACGCGAAAAAAGAGCACATCGCTAAATTTTTTAGTTCACTTATAGCCTGAAAGCTATTTTTTGCCACAGAGCCACAGAGGACACAGAGATTCACCAGGGTGCTCTTCACATCTTCTCTGTGTGCTCTGTGGCTCTGTGGCAAATTATCAGAACGCCAGAAATTTTTCGCGTATTTCGTGTATTTTGTTGGCTATTTCCATGCCTTATAAGAGCGTAGTGGAATACAGAGTATAGTAGTATCCCCGCTGTTTGACGAGGCTGTCGTGGTTGCCGATTTCGATGATTTCGCCTTTGCGCAAAACAAGAATCGTATCGGCTTTTTTCACGGTGGATAAGCGGTGCGCAATGATGATCGTGGTGCGGTCTTTGCTCAACGCTTCCATCGCCTTTTGAATTGACGCTTCCGATTCCGAATCTAACGAGGACGTGGCTTCGTCGAAAATCAGAATCGGCGGATTTTTCAGAAAGACCCGGGCAATCGAAATCCGCTGCTTTTGCCCGCCTGAAAGTTTCACCCCGCGTTCACCGACATACGCGTCGAAGCCCTCGGGCAATTCCCGGATAAAGTCGTAAATATAGGCGCGCTGCGCGGCTTCGATGAGTTCCGCTTCAGTTGCATCAGGTTTGCCGTACAGAATGTTTTCGCGAATTGTCGCATCAAATAAAAACACATTTTGCTGCACAATGCCGATATGTTCCCGCAAAAATCGTTGTTTCAAGTCCATGACATCATGACCGTCAATACAGATTTTCCCCTGCTGCGGTTCATAGAAACGCGGAATCAACGACACCACTGTTGATTTACCGGCTCCGGATTCGCCCACCATCGCAATCGTTTTGCCGGCCGGGACATTGAAGGAGACATTGCGTAAGACCCAATCCGGCGAAGACTGATATTTGAAGGTCACGTCCATGAAGCTAATCTCACCTTTCACCGGTTCAAAGGTAGAGGCATGTTTGCGGTCCGTAATATCCGGTTCCACATCCATTAATTCAACAAAACGCCCAAAGGCTGCAAAGCCCTGCTGGAAATATTCGGCAAACATGTTCAGGCGTTTGATCGGATCCAGAATAAAGGTGACATAGAGCAGAAACGCCACCAGATCCGGCATGTCCAATTTCCCGTCATACATGAGAAACACGCCGACAGAAATCACCAGCAGATAATAGCCGTCAGCCAAAAAATTCATGCCCGTATAAAACACGGCCAACACGGCGTAGATGTGTTCTTTCGCAAATTTAAAGTGATGGTTGACGTCTTCGAATTTTTTCAGTTCCAGGGCTTCATTGGCGTAAGATTTGACTTCGCGGATGCCCTGCACGGAATTCTCGACCGAACTGTTAATATCCGCGATTTTTTTCAGCACGTTGTGAAATCCTGAGTGCATTTTCGTGCCATAAGAGAACATCCACCAGATCATGATTGCCACGGGAATCAGGGTAATCAGGGCAAGCTGGACATTGATCGCAAACATAAAGCCAAAGGTCCCGACAATCATCAACGTGGAAATCAGAATATCTTCCGGGGCGTGATGGGCAATTTCAACAATCTGATTTAAATCCGTTGAAATGCGCGACATAATATGTCCGGTTTTGACGTTATCAAAATAGGAAAACGAGAGCTTTTGGATATGGCTGAACAATTCGGTGCGCATGTCGTATTCCATGCGCACGCCCAGAATATGCCCCCATTTGATGCGGATATAGGTGCTGACCGCTTTCACGACCATTAAACCAGCGCAGATTGAGAGGATCACGGTAATCATGCGCGTGTTCTGCGCCGGAAGATAGTCTTTTAACAAAATGCGCGTCAAGGCCGGAAATACGATAGACGCCACGGCAGCAATCACTGCCACGCCCATATCTAAAAGAAAGAGCGCGAGATGCGGGCGGTAATAGATGATAAAACGTTTCAGAGTTTTCATACTGTTGTTTTGAGTTTTAGCGTAAAAACCGGGTTTCTCGAAGAAACCCGGTTTTTGTTAGGATTTCATAATTTTCGCCCTTTGCCGGAGTCGGTAATCTCCACCAGTTCGTGCGGATATGGCTCCATAAAGGTCTGGGTGAGCAAATAAGTGTTGTCATACTTAATGGCCCAGGCGCGCAGCACGTGCAGCACCGCGCTCAGCGGAATACGTTCATCCCGGTATTCTTCCAGGCTTTCCAGGAAAAATTGTTTTTCCTCTTTTGACAGCACTTCTTTAAAACCTCCGAAGGCGTGCATTAACACGTTAATCATGGCGGTAAATTTCGGTATGCTGGCGAGCGCGAGTTTCAGGTGATGTTCATACGCGCTGACCACGGCATCAAACCCGCTCTGCTCCTGATTGGCGACGATCTTGCCCAGGGCGCGCATCTGCGTTTGATTGTAGCCCATCAGCATCAATTTATGGGTGGTATGAAAATCAATCAGCGCTTTCATGCTTCCGCTTTTTTTGACCTCACGTAAGCGGGCAAAGGTGAAGAGTCTGGTCAAAAAATTTTCACGAATTGTGAAATTGCGCAGCCGCCCTTCATCTTCGACCGGCAGACCGTTAAAGCGTTTGAGCACTTCGCCGCCGAAAAAGCCGCTGCCTTTGAACGTGCGCGACACATTGTCAAAGCCCGGATAGATTTTCACGTCTTGCGTGCCACACGAAGGCGACCGGCTTTTCAAGAAAAACCCGTCAACCTCAGTCAGCGAATTCAGGAAACTCTCCACAAAGGTTTCCATTTCTTGTGTGACATCCCGTCCGGTCGCTGGCTGATAGAGGCGATTTTTGCCTTCAACCGTCACAATCCGGATCGGTTTACGCGGAATGCCCAGGCCGATTTCGACTTCAGGACATACCGGGCGAAATTCCACAAATTCTTGAAAGCGCGGCACAAAGGGATTCTCAATGGTTTGTCCATCGTAGCGGCAATGGGCAAAGCCCAGACATTTACTGACAACGACGATAGGTTTCGGAAATTTTTCCATAATCTTATTATTCGAAGTTTTAAGTCAGGGGTAAACCATTATTCGGCAATTTATGAAGGTTATTTGAATTCATTGAGCCAACGAATTTGATTTTTGAGGTTATCTCCAGAAAGCGTATTCAATAATCGTAATAACCGACGACGCAAAGTAGCTGTTGATTCTTCCGTTGACAGTATAATCCCCCAATGCCCTTGACCATCAGCGAGATATCCTTGATGTAGCGCAACAAAATCTGAAAAATTGATCGTCACAATCGCTCGTTGTTCCGAAACAGCAAATGCGAATTGTTCATCATCAGCGACAGCAATCATGTTCATTTCGACTGTGGAAGTGACATCAAATCCATATTGGCGCAATTGACCAGCTAATCTCGGCGACAAATGTTCATTCAAATGGAGTTTAGGCGGCATGGGCATATTCCTGCTGCCAGTGTTCATAACTGTTTTGTTCACGGACGGCATCAATCTCGGCCTTATGATCATGATAATATGCGAGGGCGCTAAATACCTGGGCAGGGGTCAGATAACCCCATTCTGCCACAATATCTTCGACGGACATACCCACGCGATAATAATACCCCACAAGATGCCAGACCGCAATACGTGTTCCCTTGATAATGGCCTGTCCTCCACAGACGCCATCAACTTTTATAATATGTGGATACGATGTTCGATAGGTTTGCCGTGCTGTTCTCATATTTATCCTCACGCCTTTGCCTCCCTGATAGGGAATATCCTCTTATTTTCTACTGTCAACATATATCACAAACCCCCATTCGTCAAGATGAGATAGGGAAGAAAAGACTCTTTTCTTCCCTGTCAATAATCAAGGAGAGTGATTCATGCAGAGTTGACATGTACTTTACATATTGTGCAATATTCTCTTGTTTGTACATTTTGTGAGTGATCCAGAAGTGCCTGGATATGGTTTGCGTATCTTGCGGTACGTTGAAATTGGTGAATCCCCAGGCACCCCCGGAAAAGGTGAGCGCCGTTCCAAAACCTCGCTCCAATGCGTTACGCATAAACTCTATTGCGGACAACAATACGGTTTTCCCAACTCCATTTGGCCCAACGATGAGACAGACGCCGTTCGGCGAAAAATCAATAGAACGAATTGCGGGATAATTGGTGATTTGGATTCTATAAGACATAAATTATTCCTTCAGGCGTTTGCATATTTATTTCTTGACGTATTAGGCCGACTTCACCAGCGTGATGAAGAGGTTTGAACAAGAAAAAAATGCTGTCAAGCATATTTGTGGTTTTCTGATAAAATTGTCTTGTACCAACACATCATTCATCAGTATATCAAAAAGTTCCTGAAAAACTTCAAAGGAGATTAAAAATCTTACTTTTTGGTTGTTGCCTTCTGAGCCTTGTTTTTTGCTGGAGATGCCGGTTGTTGTTTTGGTTCTTTGGCCGAAGAATTTTTACGGAACTTCTTGGCCCACGCATAGCGATTCGGGTCTTTTTTAAGCAAATGGGTAATGATACTTTCCCGCTCTTCGTCGTTGGTGATTCGTTTAATGACACTGCGCAGCTCCGCATCAACATCTCTCGGTGTTGCGCCCCGTTTGATTGCCTCTTCGAACCAATAATCGCCGTCAATAAACTTTTTCAAATCATAGCAAATCGCACCTTTAAGCGTATAGGGTTGATAGGATTCAGGGTTGAATTCCCTGGCCTGATCGGCGCATTCTTCCGCCTCTTTCAAACTGCCTATATCACGAAACGCCCCGCCGCGCGTCGTCAATAAGGCGGATTTTAATTTATTCTCCTTGATTTCTTCGAATGGAAGATTGGCCGTAAGTTCCAGAGCTTTTTCAGGCTCTTCCGCCCCTCTCCAATGACTGCTGGCGTTGACCGCATTCCAATAGTTCTTCTTTTTCTGCTGTCGAAATTGCGTTTCATACCACGTGGCCTCGATTTCATGATATGTTTTTAAAATACTCGGGGATAACAATCTTTTTTCATGCAGCCAGGTATAATTTTGAGCCGTTAAGCGTGTTCGTTGTTCCAATTTTTGTATGATCAGATAGAACTCTTTTTCAGCTCCTTTCGGACAGGCTACTCCCCACTTTTTACTCAATGGCACACACCGAAGGGAGATCAAAAACATTTTGAGTTTATCGTCAGGCAGTGCGTCAATATCGACCTGTTCGGTTAATTGAAAGGCTTTGAGGGCATCTCCTCTCTCCTGATAGTGCATTGCGGCTTGAACAAGGTTGGCAGGATCATGATCGTGCTGATATTGGCTCTCATAATATGCGGCTTCGATGTCGTGATAGGCGTTTTGAATCAATGAAGTCCGGCTATTATGTTGTAGCAACCACTGCATATCTGCATCCGCCAAGCGTATCCGCTGTTCCAATTTTTGCATGATCAGGCAGAACGTTTTCTCAGCCCCTTTCGGACAGAATACATTCCACTTTCTACTCAACCGCTCATAGCGAATGCCGATCAAGAACATTTTGAGTTTTTCATCAGGCAGTGCGTCAATATCAACCTGTTTGGTTAATTGGAAGGCTTTACGGGCATTTCCTTTCTCCTGATAGTGCATCGCGGCTTGAACAAGGTTGGCAGGATCATGGTCGTGCTGATATTGGCTCTCATAATATGCGGCTTCGATGTCGTGATAGGCGTTTTGAATCAATAAAGACCAGGCATTGTGCTGTTTTAACCACTGAACATCCCTATCTGCCAGGCGCGTCCGCTGTTCCAATTTTCGCAATATCGGAAAGATTTGTTTTTCTCGCTCCTTCAGGTAAGAAATAGCATATTCTCCACTCAATTGCTGACAGCGAATGCTCAACACCCTTGATTTGATGCCATCTTCAGAAAAACGATCAGGATCGAGATGTTTGGCGCATTTCCATGCAGCTTGGAAATCTCCGGAATCATGCCAGTAGATTGCAGCTTTAGCAAGATCGATCTCCTCGCCGGACTGCTGGTATTGTAGTTCATAATGCCTGGCTTCGATGAGATAATAGTCTTTTTGCATACGAGGAGTCCAACTATTGTGCTGTTTCAAATACTCAATTTCTGGAGTCGTCAAGCGCGCCTCCTCGTCCAATTTCGCTAACAGCGTATCAATCTCATGCTGAGAGGCTGCGGCTTCAGAGATTCCATATTTTTGGCATCGCTGCTTTCGTTTTGTCTCCTGGATTTCTATGATTTCCCAGTATTGCTTGATTTTTTGTCGTAATCTATTGACTATCGTAAAATGCAATTTTTCAAGAGCTTCCAGGTGATCTATTTCTTGCAAGAGATGATAGAGATTGTTCTCCTTTTGATATTCGCTCCTATAAAAATTGGCCTCAATTTCATGATATTTGATCCAAAGAACTTCAGATAATACCTTGTGCTTTTGTAAAAAATGAACGTCTTGCTCTGTCAATCGTTCATGCTGTTCCAACGCCGTTAAAATTGCATCCACCTCACACTGAGAAGAGGGCAATTCGTCTATGCCATATTTCTTTCGTAACTGATTCTTATGATCATGTTGCATAACGTAATTTTATCAACAATGGAGTGAGATATTGGCTCTGATTGGCACCGTTCCCATTCCGGTTCATTTCCGATTCATACACTCGACAAGTTCCTTGAACGTTCCGCAGTCCTCTATGATAAACTGAAAGTCTTACTTTATACTTTTTGCCTTCCGTATCTTGTTTTTTTGCTGGAAATCCATTACGCATTATGAACGACCTGTCATCGCCGGCAAGATTGGCAGCAAGTTCATCTGCGACAAGGTATAAATCGCCAGCGCGAACCAGATGCAGCCGAAACTGAGTAAGTGCGCTGAGGTAAAAGGTTCATGATACAAAAAAACGCCTAACAGCAGAGAGATTGTCGGCGACAGATATTGAAGAAACCCTAATTGCGACAGCGGAATCCGTTTTGCGGATTGCGCAAACCAGAGTAAGGGTAAGGCTGTTACCACGCCCCCGAAGATCAGCAGCAAAGACACTGAAAGCGCGCCATTGCCAAATACGCCGCTGCCTTGAACATGTTTGAACCCCATTATCCCCAGGCAAAACGGCGAAACCAATAAGGTTTCGATGCTCAACCCGGTCAGCGAATCTACGCGCACCAGCTTTTTTAATAAGCCATAGGTGCTGAAACTGACCGCCAGCGACAAACCAATCCAGGGGATTTGTCCATAGCGGAAGGTCAGCAACAGGACGCCGATGAAGGCCAGAAACACCGCGACATACTGCCAGAAGGTCATGCGTTCACGTAAGACGACAAACCCCAATAACACGTTAAAGAGCGGCGTGATATAGTAACCCAGACTGGCCTCGATAATGTGCGCCGACATAATCGCCCAGATATAGATAAACCAGTTGGCGCTGATAATCGCTGCGCTTAACAGCAGATACCTTCTGGTGGATGCAGATGACATGGATTGCCTGACCTGACTCCACTGGCCTTTCAGCAGTAAAAGCAGACTTAAAAACACAAAAGACCAGAAAATTCGGTGTGCCAGCACTTCCAGAGCCGACACCTGTTGAAACAGCTTCCAATACACCGGAAGTAAGCCCCACAGTCCAAAAGCGGCAATTCCATAGAATACGCCGATGAGATTTTCATTTGTTGTAATGTGATTTCGGACTATCATATCGTTCGTTCCCTCGTTTAAAGTCGCCTGTGACTTTAGCCATCAGGAGTTGCGCTTCCTGTTCTTGCGCACATTCAACCTTTACCAAAAATTTTTCCGCACTGCGCCCTCTCAAAATCGCGGATTGCAAAGCATTCCAATAAATTACGACGTTTCCGTTTTTATGCGTGCGATATGAAAATATAGTGCGCTGTAATTGATTTGATCCGTCTTTCATACCATGATAACCTCATTGGGATGTCGCCTGTTTGATTTCAGCCAATGTTTTCATAAAACTTACGGTTGTTTCTAAAATTTTGAGGACTCTCCTGTCTGGGGGCAAACACATACAGGCAAATTCCCGAAATCTGTTCTTGTTGGATTGACAAATCCAACAAGAAGATGGGGCGGATTGGCAAATCCATACCGAGCAGAAAGTGAAAAATTTGATTGATAATTACTTACTCATGTTACGTATGAGAAAAAAGTCCCATACCACGGTGTTGTAAATTTACACACGAAATGGTTGA
>DF820465.1:203341-246922 GCA_000739535.1 Candidatus Vecturithrix granuli
TCAGAATTACGTCTTTTCAAAGAACAGGCAGAATCGACAATCTCGGTCAATTTTGCGTAACATGACTTACTTATATGGTCTATGCGGCTAATGATTGAGACACATGATTCACAAACGCGATAGGCATACTTTCTCCTAACGACGCTATGTACATGGAGACTTTGAGGATCGTATTAAGCGGAGGCTGCACCAAAAGATGAATCACCATTTCTCTCCATTCCGGCTCCAATTCCTGTAAGCCGCGCAATGGAAATTGTCGAGGCCCAACCTCGGTCATTTGGACGAGAACGGAAAAATCCATCAGGGTCAATCCAATAACACGCTGCTCATTGCGGTTTAATCGCAACAGCATATTATCGTTAAGTTCTACAGCAGTTGTGGCCTTTTCCCCTGGAGAGAATGAGATATACAGAATATCCGCTTCGTCATCATAATTATAAGTATATTCCTGTACTGGTTGCATACACTACCTCTTTGGGCGAATATGTTTAAAAAATGCTGTGACGACATAATTATTCGGATGTGTCTGTCCATGGTTATCACACGAAACGCCGAATAACACGATGACGACAATAGTATTCACATCGCCTGGAAGATCATCATAGTATTGAGAGTATCGATATTTTCGAGGATTGAGCGGTTCCTGTCTGCGCTGTCCTGTTTGCAATGTCTGTTTGACCACGCGCTCATACTCCTCAATCTCAGGATGATTCATCGCATCAATAATGTGCTGCCAACGTTCCTGTGTGAGATAAATCTGATTACCATATCGATCCTGGACGCTCCATCGTCGTCCTGTGTATTCCATGATGCCATCCTTTTCTTGTTCTCTTCGTTTCCCACAGATATTTTGAGAGAACTCTTCCCTCTTACGCCGTATAAAAATACACTATCTTCGTGGTGGAATTTCGTCAAGAAAAATGTCTTGTGTGGAAGAGCTCTGACGCATGACTTGCGGCCACTATTTAACAAGCATCAAAACATTCTTACTTATATTCCATTCTTGTAGTTACTTACGACACCTGGCTCACTAATTCTTCCAGTTCGAGCTGCGCTTCTTCCCACCGCCGATAGGCATGTTCCAGGTCTTTTTGCAGCGCGGCGTACTCCTTTTGTAGAATGATCACCCGGTTGCTATCCTGATAGGTTTCCGGACGCGCCATCTCAAATTCCAGGCGTTCTTTTGTTTTTTCCCGCTCTTCAATCTGCTGCTCCAGGGACGTGACGATCTTTTTCAGGCGATTGCGTTCTCTGCTGATGACCTGCCGCGCCTCGGCTTCCTGGCGTTTCTGTTCTTTGGTCTTTTTTAGCGGCGAAGCCTCTTTCGGTTTCTCTTCGGTTTTCGTATGTACGACAAATTCTGGCTCGGCGTCGCGTTTCTGCAAATAATACGAATAATTGCCGGCATATTGCGTCAGATGCGTGTCTTTTAATTCCACCACGCGTCCTACAATTTTGTCCAGAAAATAACGGTCGTGAGAAATCAGAATCAACGTGCCGTCATAGTGCATCAGGGCATGTTCCAACGCCTCTTTTGAGAGCACATCCAGGTGATTGGTCGGTTCATCCATCATCAAAAAGTTGACGGGCGACAGCAGGATTTTCGTCAGCGACACCCGCGCTTTTTCCCCGCCGGAGAGCACGCCGATCGGTTTATAAATATCATCGCCGTGAAATTGGAACATGCCGAGCACGTCGCGCACGCGCGGACGCTGGCCTTCGGCCGCCGTTGATAAGACTTCATCATAGACTCTGGCTTCCAGATTCAAGGCTTCGATCTGATGTTGGGCGTAATACCCGATCGTGACGTTTTTGCCGATCTCAAGTGTGCCTTGCTGCGGCTGAAGCTCGCCGGCAACCAGGCGCGTGAACGTGGTTTTCCCCGCGCCGTTCACACCGACCATCGCCAGTTTATCACCGCGATACACGCTGAGGTTCAGATCGTGCAGCACCCATTCCTGGTCATAGCGAAAGGACAGGTTTTGCAAGTGCAAGACATCCTTATAGCTCGGAAGATCAACCTTAATCTGAAAGTGCATACGGCGCGGCGGCGGCGGCAATTCTATCTCTTCCATTTTTTCCAATTGTCTGATGCGGCTTTGCACCTGTTTGGCCTTCGTGGCTTTATAGCGGAAGCGGTTGATGAAACGCTGCTGTTTTTCTCTTTCCGCCTGCTGCTCCTCCCATTTTTTGCGCAGTAATTCTTCGCGCTGCTCTTTTTCTTGTTCGTAAAAATGGTAGTTCCCGGCGTAGAAACTCAGTTTGCCGCGATCCAATTCGTGAATTGACTGCGCTAAACGATCTATGAAAAAACGATCGTGGGAAACGACCACCACGCTGCCTTCGAAATTCAACAGATATTGTTCTAACCATTCCAATGAGGGAATATCCAGATGGTTGGTCGGCTCATCTAGCAGCAGTAAATCCGGTTTTTGCAGCAGCAGCCGCGCCAGGTGCACTCGCATGCGCCAGCCGCCGCTAAACTCAGCTAACGGGCGTTCAAAATCCGTTTCGATAAATCCTAAACCGGCCAGAATGCTTTTGGCGACCGCTTCCAACCGATAGCCTTCCAGGGCGTCGTAACGATGCTCCAGATCGCCGATCTGTTTCAGCAGTTCTTCGTGGTGAGCGTGAGGGGCGTTTAAAGCGTCATGGAGTTCCGCCAGTTTGTTCTCGATTTCGATGACTTCTTTTTGGCCTTTTAACGTAGCGTGTAAGATGGAACTGTCGCCAGGTGCAATTTCTTCCTGGGGCAGATAGCCGATGCGATAATCTTTGGGTTTGATGATGCTGCCGTGATATTCCGTAATTTCGCCGTTCAAAATGCGCAGCATTGTGGTTTTTCCGGCACCATTCGGGCCGATCAAGGCGATCCGCTTGCCAGGGTGGATCATCCAATCAATTCCGGCGAGTAATTCGCGATCGCCAATCGCATAACGTAACTCTCGAACTTGCAGCATGAAATGTATCTCTGGAAAACAGGAGTACAAACTTCAGTTGGCACTCTGCTGTGATTTTCATTGTGCGAGTAAGTTTTTTACAAAAAGCTCATGTAAGACTTCGTTACCCTCTTTTCTGGGAGGCAGAAATTTTTCAACTAAATTTTGAGACAGGATGATAAAATTCTTTCTTGTCGTGCGTTAGTAATTTTGTTAGAACATCAGAGTATTTTAAGCTTGCCATGTTCAACAGGCTGATTTACGTTGTTACTATACCATAAAATGATGTATCACCAACACGTAATATGCATCTCAAGGTTCAAATTATCCAAAAATTTGAACAAGATGTATACATTTTTTCATGAAAGATTCGAATATGCTTACAGTAGAAGAAATCAAAATCGCCATTGACGCGCTTCCTGAGAAAGACTATGTCAGTCTAAGAAATTGGTTTTCAAAGAAAGACTGGGAAAAATGGGACAGAGAAATTGTCAAAGATTCGGAAACCGGAAAACTGGATTTTCTTATCCAGGAAGCGTTGCACGAGAAGACCAGAGGAACTCTGAGGGATTTGTAAATGCACAAAACGACAGGCCGCTTCTGGAAGTGTTTTGAAAAACTTCCGGCGCATATACAGGAGCTAGCGGAAGACAATTTCGAACTGCTGAAAAATGATCCGAAGCATCCCTCACTGCATTTCAAAAAGATTGGAGAATTCTGGTCTGCAAGGGTCGGCTTGAATTACCGGGCGTTGGCTTTTGAAGATGGTGAGGATTTCATCTGGGTATGGGTTGGTACTCATGATGAATACATGAGAATAATACAATAAGGGCTGCTCTGGCGCAAAAGCGACAGAAGGAAGCGTCTATGGTGAATTCATCTTGACAAAAAGACCAAAACCCTGAATCCTAAAGCCTGTTGATATGAAAATGTGCAAAGAGGGATAACGTGTAACAAATCAAGAGGTCTTATGAATGTTGCTACTCATCCGCAACAATGCACATGAGTGGCTTTTTCAAAAGAAAGCATGACATGGATACAGTTATAAACGATATGTTACGAACAGAAATTTCTGAGCTTAGAAAGCTGAGACATGACTTAATCATGCGTAAGTTTGCATTTCTTACAGCTTTCATGGGAACCGGAGCAATTAGCATTGTTTCAAGTGCTCAAGCCTCACTAAACTTCAGTCTTTTGCTGTTCTTAGTGCCGTTTGTTGCTATTGCATTTGATTTTTATATTTTTGTCGAAGACTACCGGATAAAACGTGCAGGAGAGTTTCTCAAACGCCTTCAGAATCTTCCAGATATCTCAGAGAACCAAAAAATTGAGGGGATATGGGAGGAGTTTGTCGCAGAAAATCCCGATAGAGGGGCAACATTTGCCTTTTCTGTGGTGACACTTATTTATGCAGTCTCATCGCTTCTCCTGTTAATCGCACTGAAGTATACATGGTGGATCTTGACCATTTGGTTTATCGTCGCAGTGTTGTGTGAAGGTGCGATTTTACTGCGACATTTGACTCTTCGAGAAAAACTTCGAAAGCCAACACCTAATGTTGATGCCATGCTAGCACGGCTATCTTCACCACACGAAAAAGAAGAAGATGTATAACAATAAATACAGAGGAAGGACATTTATAAGCAGAAAGGATAAAAGGTGAGGAAACCTGAATTCAAGAAAATTTGGCGTTTAGCTATTCCCTTTTTGCAAAAGTGCCGCCCTGGAGATCTACTACATACTGTGGTAGCAATAAGGCACTTAGAGGAAATAATTCAAGGTGAAGGTGAAGGTATAGATGAGGATATCCTCATGCCAGCCATCATATTGCATGATATAGGGTGGAGCCGGTGTCCTGAAGAATTGGTGAAGAATTTCTTTACTGATGTGAAGGATGCCGATACAAAAAAAGAATTACGAATTCAACATATGGAAGTTGGAGCCATTTTGAGTAGAGACGTTTTGGAACAGGTACACTGGGATCATACAAAAATTAAAAAAATCGTCTCCATTATTGCCAAACATGATATTCCTGACCAAATGACTTCTCCTATGGATAAAATCGTGTTTGACGCCGATTTTTCGTGGCGTTATTCAAGCGAAGGATTTTATTTGGATCTATCGCGATTTGTTAAAGATACCAATTTTACTCCAGAAGAAGCCATAAAACGCCTTGAAAGAGATAAAGATAAATTAAAAACAGTGACAGGAAAGAAAATTGCCTTGAGAGAATTATCGACAAGAAAAAGAGAAATCCTTATCTTATAGGTTTTCTGGTTCGGAGCGATACAGTAGCAAATCAAGAATGATAGAGTCATGATGTGCCCGGCACATGGGCACACACGCACAAGATGAAAAAGTGCCGGGCACATTTACATTGGGAAGAGAAACACATGGTAACGATTACATTAGAGATTCCGGATGAACTTGCCAGTCAATTTGACACAGAAGAGGATATACGGCGTACCGTATATGAAGACTTTGTGATTGAACAGCGGCAAAGCGGGGCACTCAGCCTGGGAGAAGCTGCAAAATTACTGAATATCACCTATACCGAATTTTTTCATTTGCTTGGGCAAAAAGGCTTGTCGTTCATTAATGCGACGGCGGATGAACTCGACCAGAGTTATCAGCGATTTACGCGCATCATGGAGTCAACCCGCCCATGAATGTTATTTCAAATTCAAGTCCGCTGGTGGCTCTCAGCAGCCTTGATCAATTGACGCTAATAGTGCTTAAATAATCAATGCTTCATTGGACAACACTGGTTATATCTGGGCATACCGGAAAGAGGTAGGTCAATTTTGAGCCTGGTCATCTTCGTGAAGGTTCGTCTGAGCTTATGGATAAGCAACAGCCGGGTTTTTTCGAAAAAATCCGGCTGTTGTCGCTAATTTCCGAATACGCTGGAGGCAAGCTCTTCTAACCGAGAGAGCGAATAAACGCATCCACTTCCTGGTTGAATTTATCGGGTTCTTCCAGGAAGGGGCAATGACCGCTGTGTTCAAAAAACACTAAACGAGTATTCGGCAAAGTTTGTTCCAAATGTTTCGCCGCCGCAATCGGGATGAGCTTTTCATCACGCCCAAAACAGAGCAAGCTCGGCACGTTGACAGTGGGGAGCACCGGACGATAATCCTGCACGGTTTGATCAAACAAAATCGCACTGGCAATCGTTTCCGGCAGGCGCGTGATTTCGTCGAACATCCACTGCCGGTCTTCTTCAGCTGGCGCGTCTTTGAACATTAAGTTGATAAGTTCGTGCACAAACGCCGCCCGATCGGTCTGAACCGCCGCCATCACCCCGCACAACTCCTGAAAATCAAAGGCCCCCAACGGCCAGTCCGCCTGTTTATAGTCCGAGGCGGATTCTTCCACGATCACGGTGGCTTTGAGACCTTCCGTCCCGAATTGTTTCACGTAATCCCACACGACAAACGCCCCCATTGACCAGCCGAGCAAAATCACATCTTTAAGCTCCAACCCCTGGATCAGGGTGTGAATATCCCGCGCATACGCGGCAATCGTGTGCCCGGTGTGAACTTTGGCAGAACGACCGTGCCCGCGCATATCAACGGTGATAATCCGATGCCGCTGGGCAAAATAGGGGATTTGCTTCTTAAAAAAACGGCTGCTCATCCAGACGCCATGAATAAAAATAATCGGCTGCCCCTGTCCGTGATCTTCGTAATACACCTGCGCATCGCCCACATTGAAATATGGCATATCTGATTCCTCCTTCTCCCAAAACGTTTGTAGTTCTCGCTTTAGCGAGTTCTGGTGCCTGAAGGCGGAACTACAAACTATGTTGCTGTAAATGATTCTGTGCTGGAGTGCAAACGTTCTACTTTTGCGCGTGTCAACGCTGGAGTGCAAACGTTCTCCTTTTGCGCGTGCCAGTGTGTCAGTACACTCGCTTGCGAAAGCAACATGTTCGTTGCGGTCAATCATGCTGTGCTCGCTCGCTGGACGCATGTTCTGCTTTCGCCTGTCAGTTTTCCAGCACCGACTTACGCGCGAAAGTAGAACTTTCGCACTCCGGATACAGATAATTCTCGTCATCAGGAACGATACAGAAAAACCCCATTTGTGTCAAGTCGCAAATGACAGGCTTTTCTTCTCTGGGTTCTCTGTGTCTTTGTGGTAAAAAAATCACAGGAATTATCAGAGAGCCTTACTTTTTTGAAACACTTCACCTTCAATCCACTTTTTCTCTTGACAAAGGGGAAAGCTTCAGATTAGTCTGATTCTGTTACAATTATGACGCGCAGCTTTACACGTGTGCTCCTTTTTTTTCTTATATCTCCACAGAGGTAAAATGCTATGGACATCAACACCATCACACTTTGCGGAGGAGGGAACGCTGCTCACGCCTTAATTCCAATTATTCGCACGCACTTTCAGGGAACCATCTCCCTTTTCCTGCCTTATAAAGATGAAGCCGAACATTTTCAATTTCTGATCAGGGAAGATCAACACATCAAAGCTTATACGCCAAAGGGAGTATTAAACGCGAGACCGGACAGGGTGAGTAAATCGGCAGCAGAGGCCTGTCAGGATGCTGATCTGGTCATCATCTCTTTACCTGCCTTTGCACATGAATTCACCCTGTCGCAAATACTCCCTTTTTTAAAACCGAACGCGCTGGTCGGAACGATGCCGGCCCGCAGTGGTTTCGAATATTCGGCGTTACGACTGTTACAAGATCATCAGCGGGAAGCAATAGGCATTTTTGGCTTTCAAACTCTTCCCTGGGCCTGCCGTATCACCCACTATGCCCGTGAAGTTGACATTTTGGGACAGAAAGCCTCGGTAGGCTTAGCGGCTTTTCCTCACAGCATAAGCGAAGAACTCGCAGACGACTTCACCCGGTTTCTTGGGCTGACAATCACCCCGCTTCCCAATATGCTGACCCTTTCATTAGCCAATGTGGGGCAGCTTATCCACCCCGGTATTATGTATGGCCTCTTTAAGGGACAGGAAGACTGCAAATATCGCAAAGAGGATATTCCGTATTTTTATCAGGGGGTCACGCAAGAAACCGCCCGAACTTTAGAACATCTCAGTGCTGAGGTGCGGAACGTCACGCAAGCCCTGCAAACACGCAATCCGGTACTGGATTTGTCGCAGGTGATCAGCCTCAAAGAATGGCTGCTCACGACGTATTCCGATTCCATCGCAGATTCCAGTTCCTTGCAGAGCTGCTTTGTGACCAATCGAGCGTATCAGGGGCTTCGCGCGCCGATGAAAGAGATTGAGGACGGATATTTTCTCCCGGATTTTCAAGCTCGCTATCTGACGGAAGACATTCCTTACGGTCTGGTCGTGACCAGAGCGATTGCGCAGCTTGCCGGGGTGCAAACGCCTGCGATTGATGAAGTGATTACCACAACCAGCCGCTGGATGCACAAAAGTTATCTGGAGCGTGGAGAGTTGTGCGGCAAAGATATTCAAGACACTCGCATACCACAGAAATACGGCATTCAGGATGTCAAGGACATTATGTTTTAGATGTACCGCGAAATTCCTTTTCGCGGCGCCATGGCAGGCGTAGGCGCGAAAAGGAATTTCGCACTACATTTTCAAAGGAGGGATAAAGCTATGAGTACATCTGCAATCAAAAAAAGGGTGTTAAACTGCTCGCTGGAACCCTGCGTACACACCTTAGGGGTTGAGCGGTTTGCGGAATGGATGGAGAGCAAAGGTATTGGATATGTCTGCATTAAGTTAGGGCCGGCGGTTTCGATTGATGAATTGATTGACAAAGTGCGGGAATCTCACCCGGAAGTAGTCGCGTTTTCGTATCGGTTGGGCGATCTGCACGTGGATGAGATTGTGCTCGAACTCGTTGAAAAAGTCTATCAATATGGACTTGAACCGCAGAAAAGCGGCATCCGCTATTGTTTCGGCGGGGTACGCCTGGCCGCCAATCTGGTACGAGCGATGACCGGCGTCCCCATTTTGGCCGATAAATTCTCTCCAGTCGAGGATCGTCATTTCGATCTGGAACAGATTGCGGCAACCTACAAAGATCACAAACAATTGCAGGGATTTTTCGAACTGATCGTTGATGATTATGTCACGATGGAAGAATTGGAAGAGTTTGCCATGAAAGCGACGCAGGCTGCCGAAAAGCAGATAACCTGGTCAGATGACATGGTTGAACGGATTCGGCAAGTACGCGAAATCGAGCACCGTCCCATTATTCGCGCCCATATTGGCACCGCGGCTGAAACGATTGACCCGACCGTGGAAGGGACCGAACTAATCAGCGACGCTGGCGCGCTGGAAATCGTCTCTCTTGCGCCCGATCAAGCCTGTCAGGCGTTTTTAGCGAAGTTTGTGCGCGGCGAGGAAGATCCGAGCAAATATCGTAAAGGCGAAGGTGGTGCGCCGATTCGCAGCAAAGAAGATCTCCGTCGTCTCAAAAAGGCGACCCAACGGGGAAATTTCCCGATGATTCGCATTTATTCCGGCACTGACGAATTAGTGGAATTAGCGAAAATTTTTGAAGAAACGCTGCACATGCCCTTTCCGGCCGTCCCGATCTTTTTTTATAATCGCTTAGACGGACGCGGCCCCTTATCCATTTTAGACGGACTGAATGAACATTTTGCCACGATGCGCTGGTGGGCTTCCATCAATAAACCACTCGAAGTCAATGACCCGCATCAATGGCAATTACGCCGTTGCTCCGATGATATGTATGTCACCGACCATGTGCTCGCCGGAGTGGTTGCGCTGAAAATGGGCATCAAACACTATGTCATGCAATTGATGTTCGACCTGCCGCCGGAGATCAGTCCGTTCTATGATCTGGCCAAGATGAAAGCGGCTTACGAACTCATTTACCCGCTTACGCAGCACTTTGATTTCTCGATTATCAAAGAAACCAGAGGAGGGCTGTCCAGTTTCCCGCCCAATCTGGACAAGGCCAAAAGCCACCTGGCCATCACGACCTATTGGCAGATGTACATGGAGCCGGATATTGTCCACATCGTTAGTTATTGTGAAGCCCATCACGACGCCAAAGCTGAGGATATTATCGCGAGCTGCGATATTGCCAAACAGAGTTTTGAAGAATACGATCGCGCCGCGATGACGGATCTCTGGAAAAATCCTGAGGTGCTTGCACGAAAAGAAGAACTGAAAAAAGGCGCGATGTATAATATCTTGCACCTGGCGTTAATGGGCGGATATGAAGGCAAAGTGACCTTAGAGAACTTTGCCGAATATGCTGTCAGCCCGGAAATTGCCGCCCGACGAGAAAACCTGGCGGATCGAGGGAAAAATTATGAAACCATGCTGTTAGATGTGATTGATGGGCGCAATTATCTTTCGCAAGATTGTAATATGATCAGCGCGGATAACCTTGATTTAGCGTTACAAACAGGACTATTCCAGGCGCCGCAGGTCACGGTGATTGATAAGCGCTATGAACTGACCGGGGCCTGTAAGACTGAAATTGTGAACGGCACCTGCCGGATTGCCGAATTTTGCGGGCAAAAAGTGCATAATGAGTTTGAGCGCGTGGACCTGATCAGGCAGAAATTCCCCTGGTACTTCTATAAAGATGTGACCCAGGCCGACGAACAGTCGCACCTGATCGAAGTCGAAGATAAAATCGAGGAGTCTGTTGTGCAGGCATTCCGAGCCGAACTTGGCATGACCGCGTTCGAAAATAAAAAGGTGCTCGCCGTGGATTTTGGGAGCACTTATACCAAAGTGGCAATATTTAACACAAGTTCGGATGAGGTAGATTTGCGTTATGTGCCCACGACCGTGGATGACATCCGTGAAGGTCTGGCCAATGGATTGGGCTGCCTGGAGGAATGCCGGCGACAGGGCAATTGGGATCCCCTGCGAGACGCGATGGATCAATTTGACACCAAACTGCCGTGTAGCAGCGCGAAAGGCGGCTTGAAAATGGTCACGATTGCTTCGACGGCCAGAGAAAGCGGCTTTGCCGCTGATTTAGCCGCTCTAACCGCTGGCGCAAAATTGCTGAACAGTTATAATGGCAAAATTTCAGCGGAAGAGGCAAAACAGATTTATCTCGAAGACTGTCCGGAGATTATTCTGTTGAGCGGAGGCGTCAACGACGGCGGCGATTCTACCGCGGTGTTCCACAACGCCCGGCTGCTGGCCGAAACCGCGCACCTGGCGACCTATGCCAAATACGGAATTCCGATTATTTACTCCGGCAATGAAGATGTCACAGACGAGGTGTTAGACATTTTCCATCGCCGTCAGATTGACGCGCGGGCCACCAAAAATATTATGCCCGAGGTCAATAAATTCAATATTGAAGTGGTCAATGAAGCCATTCGAGAATTATTCCAGACCGTCGTCATTCGAGGCAAGGGTTTTGATGTGGTCGAAGAATATATGAGCGCCAAATTTATTCCCACTCCCCGCGCCGCGTTTTTGGGAATTAATCTCTTAGCCCGCGGCTATGGCAGCGAAGAAGGCTTAGGCAATATCGTAGCTCTGGATATTGGCGGCTGTACCACAGACTTCTTTGCCAATGTGCGTGCGAATCCCTTGTATCTCTATCCCTGGGATGATCCCAAGAAAAAGGTCAAACGCACCATTCTGAAGACCCCGAACTACCCCTTAGCCTATCGCCGGGTTGAGGGGAAATATGGCCTGGCCTATAATGCGGAAAATCTCATGGAACTCGAAAAATTCAAAAGCGGGCGTATGAGTGCGGAAATCAATGAGCTCTTTAATCAACAATTTCCGCATTTCGAGGTCAATGGCGATCATTTTGACCAGTTCCTCAAGCGCATAGACGGACGGTGGACGATTTCGCTGCCGGAGTATCTCGCCTGGATTCATCAAAACCCGCATGTCATGCCCAACACGGAAGAAGAGAATTTCGTGCGAAGTCTCCTGGCCAGGGAAACCTTAGCCGTCGCCACCGCAAATAATGTCGGGCATGTCAAAGAAACCGACGTGTATTTCTTGCAGGAAGGGGTAAATTTCTTTACCCAGGACACGACGCTGGTGTTAGTGGGCGGCACGATTTACCATAAGTGCAAAGAGAACAAAGAGTATTTGTGGGAAAATATCAAAACCATTGCCCGGGGCGCGTTATTCGATCCAGAAGAGTATACTGTCTTACGCCCGAATCACCAAATTTTGCTCGATGCGTCTTATATTCTTTCCACCGTCGGAGGGCTGTATGGGCGGCTAGATCCGGAACGCGCCCTCCGGATTTTAAAGAAAAACCTGAAACCGTTGGAGATTTGACCTTTTTTGGGATGACAAAGAAACCAGGTTTTTTGAAAAAACCTGGTTTCTCGCCCGTGAAGTTATTTTTTAAACTTCTTTTATCAGGGTTTTTCGCCGGAGGTGATCCAGTATTGTAGTAACTTTGTCGGACAAGTCAGACTTGTCCGACAAAATCCGACAAAGGAGGTGAGGTTTCCGTCAAGGCAGCCGAAATAGACCGCTGATGAAGAGATAATGAATCTATAAACAACTCTTGCATTTACAACATGGGAGGGATTCGGTATGAAAAAACTATGGAAAATGAGCTTTGCGATGATGATGGCATTGTGTGTTATGTTCGGGGCAGCCGGCAGAGAAGCTGCGTCCGAAACCGTGTATTTAAATATGGGGAGCACCTCGTCCACATCAGGGGTGTATGCCTGGTGTGTGGCAACGGCTTCAGTTATCAACAAGGCCAATGCTGACATCAATGTCACAGTGGTTGAGAGTGGGGCCGCGTTGGATAATCTCCGGCGCACAAAAGAAGGCGCGTTTGATTTTTCCCTGTGCGTGGATTCTGCATCAGCGATGCAGATGTATCGAGGAACGGATACTTTTAAAGACGAAGGCTGGGACAAGGTCAGATGGTTATTTCTGCGGAATGCGATTGTGAATAGACTGTATGTGAAAGCTGATTCGGGCTTGAAGACCTTTGGCGATTTGTCTGGCAAAAAATTCAGCCCCGGCATTCCGGGCGCATCTTCGACCGCCTCATTTATGAAATTCAATGATCTATTAGGGACAGGGATCGACGTGATGCCCGCCTCACTCGCGGATGCCATTAGCGCGTTTCAACAAGGGAAAATTGTTGGCTTGCAAAAATCAAGCCCCTTAAAATCGTTGGATGCCTCGCTAATCGAAGTGAACCTTACGACGCCGCTGTCGGTTGTCGGTTATAGTCAGGAGGATATCAAAAAAATCCGCGAGCAGCTTCCTTATATCATTTTCTTTGAAACCCCGGCCGGAGGGATCGAACAGCTTCCTGAGCTTGGCGCGGTGATGGAAGAGGCGCAAGTTGTGGGCGCGATCGCCTCTTCGGAGCTGCCCGAAGAAGTTGGGTATAAAATTGTCAAAGCCTATGTTGAAGACCTTGAAACCGTTGCCGCAGCTTATGCTCCGGTCAAAGGATGGGATCCGATCGGAGATTCCTTCAAATTAATCTCAGAGGGCGGCGAAATTCCTATTCACGCCGGACTGTATAAATACTGCGTGGAAAAAGGTATCGAGGTGCCGGAACGCTTCATTCCGCCGGAAGCGAAGTAAGCGGTCATTGACGATCGTAAAAACCGGGTTTCTTGAAGAAACCCGGTTTTTCAGAGAGAAAACTGCCGTAATATCAAGAGGAGAGCAGCATGGCTATTCAAATAGAGAAGAAAGCATTCATAAAAAGATCGAATGTATTATTCTGGGGAGGTTTGGGATTTGCTGTTTGTCAGTTAGTCCTGCCCGTGTTCTTTTCGCTGATTGATATACAAATGCGAGCCATTCATATTATTTTAGGCATCTCCCTCGCCTCCTTAGCCTGTCCTTACAAAAAGAAAGGCCAGGAAGAACCGACCACGATTTCTGTATGGGACCTGGTGATCATTCTGATCCTGATTGTCGCCAATGTGAACACCTTTTTAAAAGCCATGCAAATCTATATGACCCCTGGCAGTGGGTCAACAGTTGATTTAATCATTGGCGTGGCGTTAATTATCGTTATCCTTGATGCGGCTCGAAGAACAGTCGGGTGGGCTATTCCGATCTTTGTAGGGTTGATGTTCGCGTATATCTGGGCTGGCCCCCTGATGCCCGGGATGTGGAAACTGCGGGGGCTGCCCTGGAAATATGTGTTGAATTCTGTCTATTTTTCGCCTCTAGGAATTTATGGCAGTATTACCGGCATGTCAGCGACCTTTATCGGCATGTTTATTATTTTTGGCGCGCTGATTGCCGCGGCCGGGGGAGGAAAGACCTTTATAGATTTTGCCATTGCCTTAACGGGTCGGTATATTGGTGGTCCCGCGAAAGCGGCCGTGGTGTCCAGTGCACTCTTTGGGAGTATTTCAGGGAGCGGGGTGGCAAATGTTATGGTCACGGGAACCTATACAATTCCTCTGATGAAACGCTTAGGTTATGATCCCAATTTCGCCGGGGGGGTCGAAGCGATTGCTTCGACCGGAGGCGGCATCACTCCACCGATTATGAGCGTGACGGCCTTTATGATGGCTGAGTTTCTGCAAATCTCGTATTTTAAAATTATCGGCTATGCCCTGATCCCATGCTGCCTATATTATGTTGGAATCTTTACTGGAGTTCACCTTGAAACCATTCGAAGCGGACTCGCTGCGGTGCCCGATGAAGAAATTCCCTCCTGGAAAGAGATTCTGACCTTCAAACGTCTGGCCTCGCTTGTGATCCCAACCGGAATTTTGTTATATTTCATTGCTACAGGTACATCGCTGTTGTACGCCGGATTTTACGCTTGTGTCGCCGTGATTGTCGTGTTCTTCGCGTCTCATTTCTCGATATCCGGCATGAAAATGGTAATCATAGAGATCGGCAAAGGCTTGAGCGAGGGCGGGTTAGGCTTAGCCCATATTGTGCCGATTCTGGTGGCGGTCAACATCCTGGTGAACATGATTGGTGTCACGGGGATCGCCCCGAAACTTGGGGGATTGATTATGGACATCGGCGGAGAAAATTTGATCCTGGCCCTGTTTATCGCCACGATTATTCCGTTTCTGTTTGGCACCTCTCTGCCGGTTGTCCCGACCTATGTTCTGTCGCTTTCGATTATTGCACCCTCATTAGTACACTTAGGCATTGATGAAGTCGCCATTCATCTGTTTTTCATTTACTGGTCTATTTTGGGCGGGGTGACGCCGCCAACCTGTACTTCCGCCATCGCCGCCGCTGCCATTGCTAAAAGCGACTGGTTCAAAACCGCGATCATCTCAGTCAAGTTGGGTATTGTGGCCTTTGTGATCCCCTATTTTTTCGTGCTGAATCCCGCGCTTGTGGGTCGAAGCAGTTTCATGAACATTGCCGAATATGGTCTCAGTGCTTTAGTAGGTACGTTGCTGCTGGCTTATGGATTCTTTGCGGATATAAAAAGCAAGTTGAATTTGATCCTCAGAACATTGTTTGTTGTGAGCGGGCTGCTGCTGATGTGTCCGAGTCATACATTATCAGTAATCGGCATTCTGACGGCGGTTCTCACCTTTCTCGTGCAACGGTTTAGCGAAAAAACAGCAGTGGCGAAGACATCCGGCTAAGATTTTTCCGGTAAGTTGTTGTTAAACTTGTCCAACCTGTCGGACTTTTCCGACAGGTTGGACAAGTTCGATATTCTCAATTTTCCGATCATCTTTTCAGAGAGGAATGTCACTCCTCATTTTTTTCAAGATTTCGCAGCCAGATTTGCACCCGTTTATCCATCCCTCCAAGCTCAAGATAGGTGCGATAGTGTTCAATCGCTTTTTGCGGATCTTTTACATAGCGTTCGAACAACATTCCCAACTGGTAATGCGCCTGTGCAAGCTGCGGCGACTCTGAAAGGGCTTTCTGGTAGGCCGCCACAGCCATATCGTATTGACTTGACGCCTGATACGCATCCCCCAATCGTAAATACGCGAGGGAATTCAGTGGATCTAACAGAATTGCTTGAAGATACTGATGCGCCGCTTGCTGGGGCTGAGTCAGCGCCAGCCGGTCAGCTTCTTGCAAGACTTTATCAGATCGATCGCGCGCCGACTGGGTAATCACGGGCAATGACATCTCCGGCGTAACTTTCGGAAGTTCGCGTTGTATCTTTAATTGTTCGATGCCGGTAATCACTACTTCTGGCAATCGTAAGGATTCAGGAGTGGTTTCTTGTGAAAACCCCGCTGCGCTGAAAAGTAAAATTGCCATCATGCACTGCACCAAGAAGATAATATATTTTGGATTAAATTTCATAGTTTTTTGTAGTAGGGGGTAGGGAGTAAGGAGTAGGAAGGAAAAAAATTGATAATTGGGGAGTGGTTCAATAGTCAGTGATGCCCGCTCGTTGAGCGAAGTCGAAACGAGCCGCTCACTGTTCCCTTCGACTTCGCTCAGGGAACGCATCACTGACTATTGAACTACTACCGATAATTGATAATTCACAATTCTCTCTTTTCCCTCTATGACATTGAATTGTCAATGGTGAATGGCCAATTGTCAATTTTTTTCTTCCTACTCCTTACACCTTACTTCCTACTTCCTACTCCTTACTCCCTACTGCAATTCCTCAAGTTTTTGCTGCGCTTGTTGGACAAGTTCGGCATTGGCTGATGTATCTACCAATTTTTTATACAGGTTGCGGGCTTCGGCAATTTTGCCCTGCTGCTCATAAATGGATGCAGCCGCAAAAGTTCCCCGGTCAACTTCGTTGGTTTGTCCCGGATATAAATAAATCACTTTCAAATATTCGGCGGCGGCTTTTTCCAAATCAACGCTGTTTTCATAACATTCCGCAATACTTAACTGCGCCTGCGCCGCTTTGGTTTTATCGGCGCCGTTGAGCACTGGCGTAAAGAGTTGTTCTGCTTGCTGACATTGCTGCTGATCTACGAGAATCCGGCCGATCAAAAATCCGGCTTCTTCTGCCTGAGAACTGGCCGGAAAACGCTGAATTAAGAGATTGAACACCTGATGCGCTTCATTAAATTGCGTGAGTTCCAGGGCCGAAATTCCATAGTTCAACATAGCCTGCGGAATACCGGCATCATCCGGAAAACTCTGGATATAGGCTTTATATTCTCGGATCGCCTGTTCATACGCTTGCATCTTGAAATACGTATTGGCAAACTCAAATTGAGCTGACGGCCGCACTTCACTGTTCGGATAGATGGTCAAAAAATCTTGCAAAACCCGGCTTGCAAGCACCAGACTTCCCTGCTCAATATAGGATTGGGCAATCCGGTAGAGCGCGTTATCCGCATACTCATTCTCCGGATAGTTGTCGAGAATCCATTGATACGCCAGAATAGCATTCGCATAATCTCCTTGCTGGAAAAATTGTTCGCCGATTTGATATTGCGCGGTAATGCTGAGCGGGTTATCAGGATATTGTTCAATAAATTCTCTGGTGGTACGCAGGTAGTCCTCATATTTCCCAGTCACTTTATACACGAGCGTCGCGCCATAGACGGCCTCCCCGATATTCGGATGATTCGGATGCTGTTGAATGATCTGCTGGTATTCCTTGAGAGCCTGATCGTACAAACCCATGTTGAAATAACTGTCCGCAATTTTGAGTTGCGCCTGCACCACCTGATCGCTGTCAGGAAAACGCTCAATCAGCAATTGAAACTCCCGAATGGCTTTTTCATATTGATCTTCCCGAAAATAGGTCCACCCAATAAAAAATTGCGCCTGACTGACAAACTCATGTTCAGGGTATTGTTGAATAAGATCGGAGAACGATTGTCTGGCCTGGTCGAATTGCTCAAGTTTATAAGCAGCCGTTCCGGCGTAATAGAGCACGTCTTTGGCCAGGGGGTGCGCTGGATAGCGGTCTCGAATTTCCTGATACAATTCCATGGCCCCGGAAAAATCTTTCAGATTTAACGCGCAGTCTCCGGCGATCAAAAACATTTCCGGGGTCAGAATGTCTTGCGGAAGTTGTTCGATCTGAACCAGAACAGCCTGCCATTGTTCCTGGCTATACAGGATTTTCATGAGTCCTGTATGAGCTTGTTGGAGTAAACCCATCTCAGGCATGTCTGCGATCACCTTTGAAAAATCCCGTTGGGCATCGTCATAACGTCCCATTCTATAAGCGATCTCGCCCGACCAGAATACGATTTCCGGGGTATGTTGCTGCGGTGAAATTGTCGCAATGAAAGCCTGAGCTTTAGGATAATCATCCGTTTTGTAGGCTGAAATTGCGGCCCAAAGTGCGGCCTGGGTGGCCAGGGTCGAGGTGTCTTCATCATCCTCTAACACGAGTTCGGTTTCGCCCAACTGCACGGTCGGAGGTTTTTGCCGGAACGCCTCTTCATACTGCGCAAGCGCCTGTTCCGGCTGTTCGAGCTTGAAATAACAATTCCCTAACATCATCTGAGCGCGTTGGAGATTTGGGCTTTGGGGATAGGTCTCGCATAATTGTGTATAGGCGTCGATCGCCTGTTGGTATTTCTCATTTTGATAATACGCCGTTCCCAAACGAAACAGGGCGTCATCAGCATATTCAGAATCCGAGGCGTCGGCGACAAGCTTACGAAAAGCATCAATCGCCTGTTGCTCACTGTTGGTACGCTCATATAAATTTCCCAACTGATAGAGCAGTTCCGGGATGCGTGAACTCTGTGGGAATTTTGTCAGCACATCGCGAAAATAGCCAATGGCGCTGCCATATTCTTCCTGAGCGGCATAGCTGTAACCAATATGAGCATAAGCTTGTTCCTCAAGAGACGAGACTACAGACAGGTGCGACGGCGGAGATGTCCAATTTCCTGCTGCGGATAAAAATTTTTTATATGTATCAATGGCTTCTGCATAATTGCCGATTCTGTAGTGACAGTCCGCTAATCGGAAAAAAATGGCCGGAGCAAGCTCTGAGGTCGGAAAACGGCGCAAAAAATCGTTCAACACACCGATGGTTTTGCCAAATTCGTTCTGAAACCAATGGATCTCACTCTGATAAAACTGCACCAGTTCAGCATATTGATTTTCCGGAAATGAGATGGCGAGCAAGGAAAAGTTGCGCGACGCCGGTTTATACTCTCCAAGCCGAAAATGGCACAATCCCAGATGGAAATAGGTACTATCCAGATGGGGATGGGCGGGAAATTGATCGACAATTTTCTGAAAAAATTCGATTGCACGCGGATATTCTTCTTGTTGAAAATAGAGCATCCCTAACTGATAATAAATATCGCCGTTATTGGGGTCCTTTTCTAACGCTAAAAGCAACTCTGTGATAGCTTGTTCGGTTTGTCCTTCTTCAATGAGCGTCAGTCCTTTTTTGTAATGTGTCGGACAGCCCGCAAGCAACAAACACAAGCCGATGATATAGACAACATGAGATATTTTCATATATATTTCACCTTAACCAGAGCGAGCAGAGCATCTCCCTTGTACCCGGTCAGCATAATGTAGATTATCTGCGCACTATGAAAAATGTTGATGATGAATATGCGATCTTTTCATGAGCGAAAAAATTTCACTCTACAATTGACATAAAAAGAACCACAATATGCATAAAAGAGAAAGTCAAATATTTCTTCTCTTGATTTTGAGGTTTTTTGAAAAAATTTTATTGTTGCAATATGAAGCTATAACTGTTTCTGTCAGTATTTTGGGAATATCAAGAAATATTTTAAAAATTATTGACAAGATACATGACAGAAGGAAAGCGTGATGAACAGGAAAGAACTTATGATTATTCGCGAGAAATGCAACTATTACAGAGTTTCGGAAATAAGTATACATGAAGCGCGGCGAAGAAACCAGGTTTTTTCCTAAAAACCTGGTTTCTCCTGTATAGTGATTTCTGAAATCATGTACTACTTCAATAAAGACCTTCTGCCCATGAGGAAAAAATACGCCTATGATACAGAAAGAAAAAGGACATCAGATTACTTATGATTCGAAACATCGAATTCTCAAGTTAGCGTTGTGGGGATTCTGGGACAGGAGTTTAGGTGAACAATTTCGACAGGATTTTATCGAAGAGATCAACAAATTTTGGCGCGGAGCACGAGAATGGCATATTCTGGCTGATTTAAGCAATTACCCTCCACAGTCAGAGGAGGTGCAGAAAATCGTCAGAGATGCGATGTTATTTGCCAAAGCCCATGGATTGAAAAGAGCGGCGCGCGTCGTGGATAAAATGACGACGCAACTCCAATTTAAACGTTTATCTCAAGAAATTGATTTTCAATCCTATGCCTTTTTTCATTCGGAACAAGAAGCGCAGGCATGGCTTTTAGATAAAAGGAACGAAGGATAAAAATAATTCTCAGATTGTGTATCTTGGGAGAAAAAAATAGTCGCATGGCAACTCAACGGACGCAGAAACAACAACAGCAGCAAGAACGCATTGACAAACAATTACAACAGATTCAACACGTAATTGTAGTGATAAGCGGCAAAGGAGGAGTTGGGAAATCCACTGTTGCTGTGAATCTCGCGGTCACACTATCCCGCAAAAATTATAAAGTCGGCTTGATGGATGCTGATATTCATGGGCCCAATATTCCCAAAATGTTAGGTATTGAACGCTCGCAATTGATGAATACGGGGAATGGCGCCAAACCGGTGATGTATTATCCAAATCTGAAAGTGGTTTCAATTGCCTTGATGCTCCAATCAACAGATGATGCTGTTATCTGGCGCGGCCCGCTCAAACATCGCTTGATAGAGCAATTTGTCGGCGATATTCGCTGGGGCGATCTGGATTATCTGGTGATTGATTTACCCCCGGGTACCGGAGATGAACCGCTCAGCGTGGCGCACGTGCTCAAACGGATTGATGGGGCGATTATTGTCACCACTCCGCAGGATGTGGCCCTGCTGGATTCACGCAAAACTGTCACCTTTGCCGAAAAATTAGGGATTCCTGTCGGCGGAATTGTGGAAAATATGAGCGGCTTTGTGTGCCCGCACTGCGGCAAACGCACTGATATTTTCAAAACCGGTGGCGGCGAAAAAGCAGCACAGGAATTAGACGTGCCCTTCCTCGGTCGTATTCCGCTTGATCCCAATATGGTAACCGTGTGTGATAGCGGCGATCCCTATGTCGAAAAATATCCAACCTCCGAAATGGCGCAAGCCTTTTTAAGGATTGTCGAACAATGTGAACAATGGTAATGGAGTGTCAAAGCTCTGCTTTGACGTGCAAAAGCAGAGCTTTTGCACTCCTGATATCGAGGAAAATATAATGCCAACGTATGATTATAGATGTGATGTCTGCGGGCATCAATTTGAGAAATTTCAACAAATGACAGATGAGCTGCTGCGCGAATGTCCTGAATGCGGCGGCGAGGTACGCCGTCTCATGGGAACCGGGGCCGGGGTGATTTTTAAAGGCAGCGGCTTTTATCAAAACGATTACGCTCGCAAATCCTCTGAGCCTCGCTGTGGCAGCAGACAAACTTGTTGCGGACGCGAAGAACGCTGCGATATGCTGCATTGTCATCAATAATAGGAAATGTACCCCGGACATCCTTGTCCGGGGTACGAGTATTATCAAAGGAGAAATTACACAGAAAAGCCTATGAATGCTTTATTAGATTGTGTTTTATGTCAGCAGCGTCAGGCGCTGCGTATCGCACGCTTAGTCACACAAGACTCCGAGCTGCAAGAGCAGATTATGCGTGAGGCGATGAGGTATCTTGTGCGAACCCATTGGAATACGGATCCGATGACGATAACCATCGGATTGTATAACCTCATTGAACGCCTGACCGGCAATGCTGATCCGTATAAAGATCTGAAATATCAGAGCAATCAAGAAGCTCTCGCCTGTTATCCGCAGGTACAGGCGTACCTCCGTAACAGCGCTGACCCTCTGTTTACGGCCTGTAAATTAGCGGCTGCCGGAAACATCATGGATTTTGGTGCAAAAGATGAATTCAATCTTCAGGAGACCATCCGGCATGTCCTGGAAACGGATTTTGCGATCAACCATTATGAACGTTTTACAGCAATGCTTGCTCAGGCGTCAAATATCCTGGTGTTTGCCGACAATGCTGGAGAAATCGTCTTTGACAAATTATTGTTTGAGACTATGCTGAATCGCTATCCATCGCTCAGGATCACTATGGTTGTGAAAGCACTGCCGATCATTAACGATGCAACCATGCTGGATGTGAAACAAGTGGGATTGGATTTGCTGCCTGATATCGAGTTCCGCACGATCAATGCCAGAACAAACGGAAATGGCAGTTCGGCCTGGATGCCTCCGGAAGTCAAAGGTTGGATCAAAGAACATGATATGATCCTTTCCAAAGGACAGGCGAACTATGAGATCATGAATGCGCTGCCGGGTATTTTCTTTTTGTTAATCGCCAAATGCCCCATTATCGGGCATGAAACCGGCACATACCCTGGAGCCTACATCTTTAAGCAGAGTTCATAACGCAAACAAAAACAACTTCTGTTGACGGAGAATGAGGTTGTCACAGAAGAAAACGAGATGAATTCAAATCTATGGACGAGCGCCCCTTTTTTGTCGTTGAAGCGTACACAAAAAGTGCTGTCGATCCGATCATGTTCAACAAAGGTGACACCCTGGTTATAGGGGAACTGTACCAGGACGATCCTGAATGGCCTGGCTGGATATGGTGTTGTCACCCTATCACAGGAAAAGCTGGGTGGGTCCCTCAGCAATACCTTCGAATTCAGGATAGGCAAGGAATTGCCCTCTGCGACTATTCGGCCAATGAATTAACCGTTCTGCCTGGCGATACGCTTCTTGTCTCCACTCAGGAAAATGGGTGGGCCTGGGCGCAAAACACCTCTGATGAGTATGGCTGGGTGCCGCTCAGACATATTCAACCCATAATATGAGGGACAATATGCACGGATGGAAAATTCATGGACGAAAATCCGTAGGGATAGGAATTGCAGGAATTATTCTGGCAGCCATCCTGATTTTCATCGTATTTAAAGAGACGCCTCGTACACCGGAATCGAACGAGCCTCATGTTCAAACCGCGCTTGAAGCCGCTCGCAAAGAAGGTTACGACGTCGGCTATGCCAATGGCTACAATGCCGCCAGAGAAGAGAGTTCCACAGTCTATCAGAAAGGCTACGAGGCTGCTCGCCAGGAAATCGGCCGGCAGGCCTTCACTCGTTCCGGGGTGTTTGGCTTTCTGGTTGGCTTGCTGATCAGCACCGGCATGGTGGTGGCGATTAAACGCAAAGAATTCTCTGCCTCATGGCAGACCTTCAAAAAGCAGTATGCCCTGCGTAAGACGTTTCAAAAAATTCCTCCCAATCTTTCCCCGGAAATCGAGGCGGTTGCCCAACAAATTGCGCGGAGTTACATTACGATTCTTGCGCAATTACGCAAAGGGCAGGGATATGTGGTTTCGCCCTATGCCAAACAATGGCGTACGAAATTGCAAATGTTAATGCACAAAGCGCTGCGCTTAATGGAATTGATTCAGGAGCTCGAAGCTGCGCGCGACAGCATTGATCAAAAACAACTGACCAGAACCATTCGTAATTTGCAACACATCGTCCAGAATGCTGATCAGGATGATGACACTCGTAACGCGGCGGTGAAAGCGTTACAACGTGCGAAACAAACCCATCGGGATTTGCTCAAAACCTACAAGAATCTGGAAAATTGTAAAGCCTCGTTACAAGGCATTACCGGCGTGTTGGACTCCATGCACCTCAAAATTTCCAATCTGAATGTCAACACGCAAAAAACAGAGTTGTTGGAAGAACTGTCTTCTGATCTGGAACAAGAAATGTTCGCCCTGGAAGAGGCCTTGCAGGAATTTGCAGTATAGAGCTAAAAAACCAGGATTTTGAGAAATTTGGTATTTGCTAGTGTTTTGTCAAGGTTTGACCGACGGGTTCGTAGTAGCCGCTTAAGCGGCGTTTAAACGCTAAAGCGTTTACTACGAACCCGTCACTCAAATGTTGGCAAAGTACTAGTTTGTAATGGATTTTTCCAGGATATTCCGAATCACGGACGCGGCTTTTTCCGGGACAAAGGGTTTTTTGATAAAGATTTTCACGCCGAGTTTAAACACTTCTTCCCGGACTTCTTGCACATCAATCCCGCTAATCACGATAATATTGACGTGGGGATCCATCTGGCGGATTTGTTGAATGGCATCTACTCCGCTCAACCCTGGCATGGATAAATCCATCGTCATAAAATTGGGGCGCAATCTGGCAAACATATCAATCGCTTCCTGACCGGTGGTCGCTTCTCCGAGCGATTCAGCCTGCAAAATTTCCAGAGTTCGATTCAAAAAATTCCGCACGACCACGGAATCATCAGCCATTAAAAACCGTAAGCGCGAGAGATCGCCTTCGAAACTCACATTATCTTTATAATAAATCCCTTCTTTTTCAAAAAAGCCGACATCTTTTTTTGTGCCTTTTTCTAACAGCACCAGCGCCGGATCTACCTCTCGCAAGAGATCTGTTCGATATAATTGATTTTCTGAAAACTTCAATGCCACGCGCCCATTTTCATAAAGAAAATCTCGAAAACTCAAGACCCCGATGCGAAAGAGAGAATCCATGATCATGGAATAAGTATTTTTCCTCATGATCGACTGCATGTCCTCAGGACTGCGCTGGAAAAACTCTGACAGAAGAGCTGCAGCTTCTTCAAAATAGAGCTCGAGCATAAGGGTAGCCTTTTGCAGTACTTTGAGAATCATGATTAATTTTTCAGGTTCACGATCAATCGTTTCATCAGGCGCGATCAAGCAGCTTTGATTGATAAGCCAATTCACATTCCCTTCAATGTGCGGGATTTCGGAACGAGTTCCTGAAAAGAAAAATTCTCCGCCATAGTGTTGAGCTTCAGTGGTCCAGGGTTCCCAACAGGCGATGGCATCGAGTTTTTTCTCGCGGAAGGCGGCTAATTGATCTGAGGGGAGCAAATTGATAAAATAGACCTGATCTAAATCGACATGACAGTCTTTGGCCATGTTGGTGAGCGCAATAAAGACCGCCGCGCCTTTAGCTATACCGATCCGCTTTCCTTCTAAATCCTGCGGCGTATGAATGCCGCTGGCGCGATGAATCACCACCTGTTGCGTTCCGGCAATATCAGCCAGAGGCGCCAGGATTTTCGTACTCACTCCCTTATCGTGCAAAAGAATGGAAGTAATAGGCGTTTGGGTAAAGGCGAAGGGTTTCTGTTCTGCGTGAAGGACATCTTGCGGCATAGTCGTCCCGGATTCAGCAAAGCGACACACGACATCGAGTCCGGCCTCTTTTGCGAAGAGATCGAGTTTGATAGCCAACGCAAGTTGGGCTGAAATATTTGGATCGTTGACGCCCCATATTTCAAGTTTTTTAGACATAATATTGCAGATAATCCTTGAGAGGCCATTCCTGACAGGATATGCTCTCAGTAAGCTATATCAGAGATTATCCCCTTCTATGATCCACCAAAAAATAAAATGTTGAATGTTGGATGTTGAAACTTCCGCATTCAACATTCAACATTATTAACTCAATCATACGCGGTCGATCGGAATTGATCCTGCAAGTGCGCCTGAATTTCCTGGAGATGTCGTTGATTCGTTCGCTGTTGCGAAAGCGGCGGAAGGTTATCAAAAGCAAAAAAGCCGACATCCAGGGTTTCATGACTGGTTCGCGCTTCACCTCCCGTAATCTCGCACAAAAAAATCAACTTATAGGCATGATAGAAGGAAAGCGGCGTCCCTGCCCGGTTACAATCAAATACCGCCAGCAGTTTGTGCACGACAACCTGAAACCCGCTTTCTTCCCAGACTTCACGCACCGCCACTTCTGACGGAAAATCCCCAACATCCGCCCATCCGCCTGGCATACTCCAACGTTGATCCGAACGTTCCTGAATTAATAAGATTTTCCCATCGCGGATAACCGCGCCGCGTACATCCACTTTAGGCGTGGCATAGCCCGGCTGCAGCGCAAAATTTTCAAGAATCTGTTCCGTCTTCAACCGCGTATGCTGCTCAACAATTTCTGCGGCGATTTCTCCTAAACGTTGATAGCGTTCTCGATCATATTCAGACAGACAATAGGTCAATCCGGTTTGACTCAGTGCTTGAATTTCTCTGGCCCAGACAAGCCAGGGAGGAATATTTTTTAATATACGAGCCTGCTCAGAAAGCTCTAATTCCATATAGACAGCTCCTTCCAGAGGATTATGATAATACGGGGGAATTTCTCGAAATCCAAAAGAGGCATATAACTGCCGAGCCGCTATCATCGAGGCTAATGTATCTAAACGTAAACACGAATATCCCGCTATTCGAGCTTTTTCAATCACGCATTCTAACAACTGTCTGGCAAGTCCCTGACGGCGACAGGCGGGCACCACATACATCCGTTTGACCTCGCCAATGCCCTGGTCAATTTTACGTAGAGCGATACATCCGGCAGGTTTTCCCTCAGAATAGGCCAATAGCAGCAAACCATCCGGCCGAGTATATACACCGGGTAAGGTTGCTAATTCTTGCTCAAATCCTTGAAAACTCAGGTCAACACTCAACCAGTTTGCATATTCACGAAACAGATTTCGAATGTGATCAATATCTTGTGCGCTATGGACTTCTTGAATAGTATATGTCATTTTTTTAACCCCTCCTCCCATAGACATTCTTCACGATCCCCTCGAATTGTAAAGAAATAATCTCTTATAAAGAAAAAAAACCTCCTCAAAACAAAAAAGTATTTACAAAACTCCAGGGATAAAATAATGTTCTATTTTAAGGAAAAGGACATGCTGAGGAAATCTTTCTGATCCTCCATGCTAACCATATCAGCCCTAAAGGAACGAATATGAAACAAGAAATTCTGCATGACATGCTTAAAATAAGTCTGGAATTACAAGATAAAATATTGCAGTATGATCAAGATCTTCCTACTGATTGGTATCAACAGATCGATCTGTTATCCCAACTTGTCCAGGTCTTTGGCGATGATGCGGAGTTACTTTCGCTCTATGCCTTTATGCTGGAACAACAGCATCAAGACATGCAAATTGTTGAGCAGTATTATCTGAAAGCCATCGAAACAAATCCAGCTCATGCCCTCAGTTTAAGCCGTTACGCTCGTTTTTTGGATTTTGTCAAAAAAGAGTATGATCAGGCCGAATACTATTATCAACAGGCCGTTGACGCCGATCCGCACGATGCGGAAACCCTGAACCGTTATGCGGTCTTTCTGTATTATATTCGTGAAAATCCCGATCAAGCTGAACAGTATTATCAGCGCGCTCTAAAAGTCGCGCCGACTCATGCTGGAATTTTAACAAGCTACGCCTCATTTTTGGCCTTGATTCGCGGCGATCATCAGCAAGCTTCTCAATATTACCAACGGGCGTTGGCATCGAATCCGCACCATGCGGGTATTTTAGGCAGTTACGCTTACTATTTGCACCATTTTCAAGAGAATTATGATGAGGCTGAAGCCTATTACCGTCAAGCTCTGGATATTGCGCCAGAGGATGTGGATAATTTAGGAAATTACGCCCTGTTCCTGGAAAGCGTCAGGAAAGATTATGACCTGGCCGATGAGTATTATCAGCGAGGGTTGCGGCTTGATCCGAACAATACCTTTCTCATGAGTAACTACGCCGTGTTTTTAGATTACATCAAAAAAGACGCGGATCGCGCCGACATCTTTTACAAACGCCTGCGGACAGTGAATTAATCCGGTACCACGTTCGTAGTAGCCGCTTCAGCGGCATTTCAAACGCTGAAGCGTTTACTCCGAACAGTGTTGCTTCAGAAATGTATTTTGTAGAGAAAAAACCACGTTATGAGAATACTGCTGGTGGAAGATGATAAAAAATTGGCTGGCTATCTTCAAAAGGGTCTTGTTGAAGAACAATATGCCGTTGATGTGTATCACGATGGCCTGAGCGGGTTGTACTGGGCCAGAGAATTCCAGTACGATTTGATCATTTTAGACATTATGCTGCCGGGCAAGGATGGGATGGCTGTCTGTCAGGAACTGCGAGAAAGGAACATCCTGACGCCGGTGATTATGCTCACGGCCAGAGATTCGGTGCAAGATAAAATCAAGGGATTGAACATCGGGGCTGATGACTATCTGGCAAAGCCTTTTTCCTTTGATGAGCTATTAGCCAGAATTCGCGCCTTACTCAGAAGGACACAATCGTATAAAGGACAGACCCTCAAGGTGGCCGACTTAGAACTCGATCCGGTCTCGCATCAAGTTACCCGCGCAGGAAAAGAAATTACCCTGACCGGCAAAGAATACGCACTTCTCGAATATTTAATGCGAAGTAAAGGGCGCGTCGTCACAGAAACCAATATTATCGATCACGTGTGGGACATGCAGTCAGAACCGTTTACCAATGTGGTCAGTGTGTATATCCACTATCTGCGCAACAAGGTTGAGAAAGGATTTGGAAAAAAGCTGATTCATACGGTACGTACTCTCGGCTATGTCATGAAAGAGGATGACGATGATTAAATCTGTCCGTCTGCAATTAACGCTCTGGTATATTGGTTCGATTAGTCTTTTAATAGTGATATTCGGAGGAATTGCCTTTTTCAGTTTCAAGTCCATTCTGATGAGCAATCTGGATCAGATGCTGTATAACGGCGGCAAAATTTTAGAAGCCTCGTTAGCTGAATATACCTTAAAACATGAGCATGATCCCCGCAGTTTGTATGAACCAACGGAACAAGGGGATGAATTTTTTGTTGATGAAATTGATGAAGAAATTCAGGAAATCTTCTACATCAATGTGGCCTATATTCAACTGCTCGCCGTTCCATTTACCTATGAACCAGAACCGTTCTTGATTGTGAAATCGGCAACCCTGGAAGAGCGCAGACTGCCATTTTCGCAACAAGCCTATCAAGCGCTTCAAGATTCGCCCTATTGGGCTGAAACCATCACAAACCTCTTTGCCTTTCCGTTGCGCGTGTTGAACCTGCAAGTGCATGATATGGAAGGACGCCCCTACATTTTACAATTAGGGATGTCCTTGCAAGACATTCAAACCACATTACGAAAGTTGTTGTCCGTTTTTGGCTTGCTCTTTCCGATTTTACTGACGGCGCTTTCTGTGCTGGGATCTGTGTTTATGAAACGCGCTTTTTCGCCGGTCAAACGTATGGTTGAACTCACAAAGCGGATTACGGCGGAAGATTTGTCACACAAACTTGATCCGATTGAAAGCCGCGATGAAATCGGGGAATTAGCCGTTACCTTAAATGACATGATCGCTCGCCTGGAACGTTCATTCAAACAGATCGCCCAATTTTCCGGAGACGTGGCGCATGAGTTGAAAACCCCATTAGCGGAGCTGAAATGTAATGCTGAAGTAGCTTTGCGGCGCGACCGCCCGCCAGAACAGTATCGTACGGCGTTACAGGATGTGATTGATGACGTTGGACGCCTCCAGCACATTATCGAAGATCTACGCTTGCTTGCCAGAATGGACGCGCACACATTCCCGTTAACTTTCAGCCCTGTTGCTCTAAACGACGTATTTCTTGAAGTGTTTGAAACGCTGCATCCGCTTGCGACTCAGAAGCATCTGGCGGTCCACTTTGAAGAGATTGAGGCCGTGAATATTCAAGGAGAACGGGGATTGCTCACTCGCGTCATTAGCAATTTACTGTTGAACGCGATCCAATATACGCCGGAAGGTGGAGAGATCAGCTTTTCATTATATCGAGATGATGGACATGCGGTGTTCGCCATTGCCGATACCGGCATCGGGATTCCTGAAGAAGCATTGCCTGCTATTTTCGACCGGTTTTATCGCGTGGAACAATCTCGCTCTCATGATACTGGCGGTTCCGGCCTGGGATTGTCCATTGTGCAAAAAATCGTTGAGATGCACCATGGCAGCATTGCTGTATCTAGTATTATAGGCAAAGGGACAAGCTTCCGTGTCAGTCTGCCCTGCCAATAACTACAAGAATGAAGAATACACAAGAATTTTGGGGCTTTTGCTGAATAGCGACGGTTTTCATCAAATTTTGAAGATCTCGTTAACATTATCGGGTTTTCATTTTGTGCGCATATCACTTCGTTATATTCGTGATATGCAATGACTCCTGTTTCCTCTTCCACCCTCGTTTCCCCCAAAATTAGAACATTTTAATCTTCTTCTAATTAGGATTTAAGAAACGCTCTGTATCCTGGCACCCGTCGTAGATAAACAACCGCTCTTAGAGAAACCGGGTTTTTTCGAAAAAACCCGGTTTCTTACACGCACGAATGAAAATTTCTTTTACATGGGAGAAATTCAACATGGATATTATGAAGATATTTCGCAAGTTGTCTGCAACGATTCTTTTTTTGCTGCTTTCCGCCACGCTGGTCGGTTGTCAAAATGATCATATTTTCCGGTATGGAGCAACGAGGCCCAATCTCTTTGGCGATTCCTTTCTGGTGGTGGGCGATAGTCGCTCCGGCGACAATATTTACCAGGAGATCGTGAGATCTATTAGCTCATCACTCTCTTATGCCGACTGTTTGATTCATGTAGGGGATATGATAGAAAAACCTGGCAGTCAGGCGCGATGGGAGAAGTTTCTCAACATGACCACCCCGATCAGCCAGGGAATGCCCTGGTATGCAGTGGTTGGGAATCATGATGTCGGCTCAATTTCATCGCAGGAAATGTACCAGAGTGTGATGGATTCCCCGTCAGATCAACTCTATTATAGTTTTAATCTGATAAATAGCCATTTTATCATCCTGGATACTGAGATTCCCGGTCAGGAAGGCGGCATTGTTGGTGAACAGTTAACCTGGCTCAGGCAGGATTTACAATCCTATGCCTCATCTGCCCAGTATCTCTTTGTCTTCATGCACCGTCCGGTATTTCCGCAAGGACATTATCGCAGCCATGACCTGGCCAATGCCCAGGAACTCCATCAATTATTCATGCAATATGGCGTTGATGCCGTCTTTGCAGGTCATGAACATCAATACTACCTGTATCAAAAAGACGCCATCGCTTACATTGTGACAGGCGGAGGCGGCGCGCCCATCTATGACGGCGGCCTGGGGGAAAGCTATCATCACTTTCTGCTGATCGAACTGCTCCCATCGGAAACCATCAATATTCACGTGTTGGATGTGCATGGGAACATCATCAAAACAGAAGTCGTGACAACAAGATAGGAAAGCGAATATGAAGAAACATCTCATGAATATAGGTCTGCTTGTGGTCATCGCGCTTCCGTTATTCTTTTTGACGCCCTTTACAAGGGAACTCTGGCTGCCGGATGAGCCGCGTTATGCTGAAATTGCGATGGAGATGGCAGACGCCGGAAATTGGATCATTCCACGTTTCCATGGCGAACTTTATACTGAAAAGCCCCCCTTGTATTTCTGGCTTTTAGCAGGAAGTGCAGAATTATTCGGCAATTGGCGACCCTTTGCTCTGATCTTTCCGGCTGCCCTTTCCGCGCTTGGCGTCATCATCGTCATCTATGCGTTTGCCGCATTCCTCTTCGACCGGAAGGTCGGGTTGCTGAGCGCGCTGATGCTGATGACCAGCGTTCTGTTTCTTGGAGTCGGGCAATTTGTGCGCATGGATATGTTTTTGCTGCTCTGCTTCAGCGTCTCCCTGCTCAGCTTCTATCGTTTGCATGTCCGCACGACATCGTATGACGTTGTGTATGCCTTGCTGTTCTTTGTGGCGGCGGCTCTGGCAACGCTCACTAAAGGGCCTATTGGCGTCGGTTTACCGGGATTAATTATTCTGATTTTTCTGTTCTGGACTCGAAATTTCAGCGTTCTCAGAAAAATACGACTCTTCTGGGGCAATCTCGTGTACCTGGCGATTGTCCTGGCCTGGTTTGTCCCGGCCATCCGTCAGGAGGGATGGGACTATGCCTATCTCATCATCATCAAACAAAATCTTGGGCGTGTCTATGGTTCCTTCAGCCATGCCCGCCCCTGGTATTTTTATCTGCATACTCTGCCCTGGATTACGCTCCCCTGGTTTCCGTTTTTGGTGAGTGCGATGATCCACGCCTGGCGAACCCCCACCACCTCTTGCGAACATGACGCAAGCAGGTTTTTATGGATCTGGTGGGGGACAACTTTTGTGTTTTTCTCATTGGTCAGCGGCAAATTAGAAATCTACCTCTTGCCCTTGCTGCCGCCAACAGCGATCCTGACTGCCCATTTTTGGCTCTCTTTGAGTACGCCATCAAACACATTAGGAAAGCTTTCTCAACGATTGACTCTTCCGGCCTATATCCTGGCCGGAAGTTTCCTGATCGCCTCGATTGTTTTCATTCTGCAAGGCGAAAGTGCGACGTATTGGGGCGGGATATTGCTGCTGGAAGCGATTGGCGGCCTGCTCATCTATGCTGCCGTGAAATCGTCTCCCCGACTTCTCTTTGCAATTGTGTGGAGCATCACGCCGCTTATTTTACTCTATGGGGCGATCACTGTTGTTCCGGTGCTGAACCGGCAATTGTCACTCCAACCAGTGATACAGGATCTCAAGCGGATGAACCATGGAGAAGAGTCGCTCGCCCTATGGGAGTTTTATTATCCGATCCAATACTATATACCCTTTCGTGTTCCTGTGTTAAGGACTCACGAAGAAAAACTTGCGTTTTTTTCCTCGCCCACCCCGGTCTATTGCCTGACAAGAGACAAATATCTGGATCCCATCCGGCAGGAATTGAAGAGACCGATCTATGTCCTTGACACATATCGCCTTGAACATAAAAGTTTTCTGCTGGTGTCACAATTTCCGGGAGAAAAAAATTGACTTGACGGGTCGTGTAATGAAATTTAAGCAGTAAGGAAAGTGTAAAAAATAAGTTCTCAGTGAGAAACCAGGTTTTTTCAGGAAAACCTGGTTTCTTCGGGTTCCAAAATTGAAAGTTATTTTTTACATTTTTCTAACGGAAAAATGATAACATACGAGCAAAAAAAGGAAGAGAATGACTATGATGGAAATGTGGACAGTGATTGGTTTTGTGGCACAAGGTTTGTTTTTTGGCAGATTCTTTATTCAATGGATCGCCTCCGAACGCAAAGGTGAAAGCACGGTTCCAGTGGCGTTCTGGTTTTTTAGTGTATTAGGCGGTTCGATGCTTCTGCTCTATGCTCTTCATCAACGCGATCCGGTCTTTATTTTTGGTCAGGCCGGCGGGCTTGTCATCTATTTGCGCAACCTGATGCTCATTTATAAGAAAACACCCCTCACAGCAGAAACAAAATAGAGGGCAGAAGTGAATACGGAAAAAATATGAGGTAACTATTCAGCCACTAAGAACGCGAAGTGACACGAAGGTGTGATGGATGAATAGAGTTGTTGCGCAATAATTTATAACGCCTGCACAGCAGCCGAACTCAGGAGTGCGACGCGGTCGTCGCAACACGTCGCCGTCTCTCCTTTGATGCCGTGACACGGCGACGACCGTGTCGCACTCCTGTTATTACGCAACAACTCTAATTATCAAACAATACACATATTTTATACGAATGTGTCACGCGTGTTCACCGATTTTCCGAAAGAACATGGCGTTTTTTCGCGTGTCTTCGTGTCACTTTGTGGCTGATTAGTTACGACATGATTTTCTGCTTCATAGTTCTGCTCTCACATTTTGTTTTTCACGCATATTATGACAGAGAGTTTGCTTCGTTTGCTCCCAACACTTGAGCATTTCAGCGTACTCGGCTATTGGGTTGTCTTGCTCATTTCACTGGCAGAATCGCTGGCGTTTGTTGGCGTTCTGGTGCCTGGCACAACCATCGTTATCTTGACTGGGTTTTTGGCCAGCAAAGGCGTGTTTGATCTGGGCGATCTCATCTGGTTTGTCGTGGTTGGCGCTATTCTGGGGGATGGCTTGAGTTTTTATCTCGGACAGCGCGGCACACAACTTGTCCGTCCTGATAGTAAGTTGTTTACTGCCAGCCGGATGCAAAAAGCGACTCAGTTCTTTCAACGTCATGGGGGGAAGAGTGTGTTTCTCGGCCGTTTTGTCGGTCCAATGCGCGCAATCATTCCCTTCATTGCCGGTATGTCCAGAATGAATACGCGGGCCTTTCTGCTCTGGAATGTGAGCAGTGCTCTGGTCTGGGCGATGTCATACCTGCTGTTGGGTTATTTTTTCGGTCACGCCTGGCAGGCGATTGAAACCTGGTCAACCCGCTTTAGCCTCTTGCTGATCGTCTTCTTCCTGGTTGTCGCCGGGCTCTATTGGGCTAAACATCGGATCGTGAAGTATGGGAAACTGATGTTCGCGGTGCTACGCTCAATTGGCCGGTCTTTTCTCAGTACTGTCCGTAAAAACCCTGATGTACAACATCTGCTTCACCGTCATCCACGCTTTTTCGGTTTTCTGCGTGATCGCATTCGAACCGATCAATTTTCCGGTTTGACTCTCTCATTATTGACGCTGGCGTTTGTCTATACCTTCGCCTTATTTCTTGGAATCATTGAAGACTTTCTAATGGCGGATATGATTGTGACGGTTGATATTCGTCTCCAAAATCTTTTCTATGCGTTTCGAACTCCTGAACTGGTGCAATTTTTTCTCTGGATTACGCTTCTGGGAAAGGCAAGTATCATTATCAGTGCTGCTCTGGTAGCGTCCGGAATCTTATGGCTGAACAGGCAACGGGTGTATCTTCTCCCTTTCTGGCTCGTGATTATCGGCAGCGCGGCTTTTGATGCGCTCGGAAAATCGCTGTTTCAGCGCCCCCGGCCTGAATTCAGCGTGTACATCGAACATTCCTTTTCGTTTCCGAGCGGTCATGCCACAATCGCTGTCGCCTTTTACGGATTTCTCGCCTATATTCTGTGGCAGCATACCAAAACCTGGACCCAAAAAGTCAATCTCTTCTTTCTTACAATAGGAGTGATCATCGCAATTGGTTTCAGTCGCCTTTATCTGGGGGTCCACTTTTTAAGTGATGTCTGGGCCGGGTATCTTTTAGGGTTACTCTGGCTGATTATCGGTATCAGCCTGACTGAATGGATTGGCAGGCAGCAGCGACATTCCCTTCTCAGACCGTTTTTCCTCTCAAACAGCATGAAAGTGGTCTCTGGCTGTTTGCTTGCGGCAGAAATTGGAGGTTATGTTTTCCTGGGTATGTCCTATGCTCCTCCGCTGACAATATCTTTTCCTCTTGCCGATAAGCCGCTTCCCAATGATGTGATCGCGATCTTTACAGAGCAGCAACTTCCTAAATATACCGAAACGCTGACCGGAAGACAGCAGGAACCGCTCAGTTTGCTTCTTCTGGCTTACAGCGACGCCGATGTGATTGCGGCTTTTCGTCAGGCCGGATGGTATCGGGCAGATCCGATTACGTGGGCAACGTTGTTAAAAATTGCTAACGCAGCCGTATTAAATACCGAATATCTGACCGCGCCAATTTCGCCGTATTTCTGGAATGCACGACCGCATGATTTTGGGCTTGAAAAACCAACACACGCTCAAAGTGTGCGCAAGCGTCATCACGTTCGATTCTGGCGCACCCATTATCTCTCTCATACTGGCAAACGACTTTACGTCGGCACGGCAAGTTTGGATATTGGCATCAAATGGGGTATTACGCATAAAATTGCCCCTGACATCGATACCGAACGCGATATCGTGCTGACAGATTTGCAAACAGCAGGGTTTGTCGACGCCTACCAGCAGATTCAATTCGTTGAGCCAACCCTGGGATATAATGAATTCAACGATCCGTTTTTTACCAAAGGGATCAGTTATGTTATAAACCTTTTGAAAGGAGGAGCATTGTCATGATTACCAAAACGCGCGCACTCTCGTTAATGAAACGAGCAGCTTATAATTATCTCTTTCAACGACCATTTTGTGTCTCCTTTGAAATTACACACTGTTGTAATGCGAAATGCAAGCATTGCCATTTAGGCGGGCATATTGAAGAACAACGGGCGAGTCCTGAACAATTGGGCCAGATTTGTCGTCAGATCAATCCGCTAATCGCCCAATTTTCTGGTGGAGAACCCTTGTTACGCAAGGATTTGGAAGAGATTATCAAAGCCGTCCGAAGACCGAATCGCGCTCCCTATATTGACATTACCACAAATGGAATCCTGCTGACGCCTGAACGCTATTATTCCCTGCTTGATGCCGGCGTCGATCAAATTGGACTTTCATTGGATTATCCGGATAGCCGACATGATGTATTTCGCGGAGTTCCCGGATTGTTTGAGCGGATCGAAAAATTTATACAAAGTTTAAACGGAGAAAAAGATAAGGCTATTACATTGTTATGTGTCGTTCAGCGTGATAATTTTCGAGATCTGCTCAGAATGGCGGAATTAGCATATCATTGGAAGGTGAAGATCAATTTCAGCGCCTACACCTGGCTTCGAACTCATGATGACAATTATTTACTGACCCCGCCAGAAGCAGAAGAATTGAGACAGATGAGTACAAAACTGCTCAAGTTCAAGCAACAGCATCAAAACATCTTCACATCGCCTTATGTTTTCAAGAAGATGGCGCAATTTTTTGAACATCGTTCACTCCCACCCTGTCAGACCGGCGTGAAGTTTTTTAATGTCAATCCCGACGGTACCATGTCACCCTGTGGATTGATCATCAAAGATTATGGTACACAACAGGAACTACAGGAAAAATTTTCTCGTCATAATACCTGTACCTATTGTTATACCAGTATTCGCGCCAATACGGAAAAACCCCTCTATCACTTAATTGCAGACAATATACAAGTATTAAATAGGTTTTAAAGTACTCTGCGCTTGAGAGCTTTGATAGTCAGGGATTTCCCTTCGATAGGCTCAGGGTGAATGGTTGAACAGTTAATTTAACACTGTCGAGTTATTTTTTTACCCCGTTTCTGTGCAGAATTTTTCTGCACAAGATAAACAAAACGATTTTTGCACTTGACAGATTTATCTCGTGAAACAATAGTGCGTTTACTTGAAAGTTGAGAGTCGAACGGATCTTTTCCACGAAGAGGCTCTCATATTCACCCTATGAACGTAACAAGAGGAAAATATGGCAAAAAGAGTATTTATGTTTCCGGGTCAGGGGTCGCAAAGCGTTGGTATGGGCAAGGATTTATTTGAGACGTATCCGACGGCAAAAGCGGTGTATGAAGAAGCGGATGAGGCTTTAGGATTTCGATTGTCTTCATTGTGTTTTGAAGGTCCGGAAGATCAGTTAACATTGACAACGAACACCCAACCGGCAATTCTGACAACAAGTATTGCGGCCCTGCGTGTGTTACAGGAACAGGTTGAGGTAGAGGTTGCGTATGTCGCCGGACACAGCCTGGGAGAATATTCTGCGCTTGTTTGCGCCGGAGCCATGGAATTTGCTGATGCGGTGCGTACGGTTCGAAAACGCGGCGAATTCATGCAGGAAGCGGTGCCGGTTGGTACAGGCGCAATGGCGGCGATTATGGGGTTAGGCCAGGATCAGGTCGAGGCGCTGTGCCAGCAAGTGAACCGTGATGACCAAATTGTCACGCTTGCGAATATCAATTCTCCGGGGCAGTATGTGATTTCCGGCCATGGCGCAGCGGTCAATGAGGTCATCGAATTGGCAAAAGCGCAAGGAGCAAAACGCGCCATTCCATTAGCGGTGAGCGCTCCGTTCCATTCATCGTTGATGCGCCCGGCCGCTGAACGTCTGGAAAGCATCTTGCAAAATACACCTTTCTTTGATCTCCGCATTCCACTCATCAACAATGCTGAAGCCTCTGTGATTACCTCAGGCGTTGAAGCGCGATCTTCGCTGGTGCGCCAGATGTATAAATCGGTCGAATGGGAACTTTCTATGCGTCGCTTGCGTGATTTAGGGGGATCAATGTTTGTTGAGATCGGCTCGGGAAAAGTGCTCTCCGGCCTCTTAAAACGGATTGACAAAACAGCCGAAAGTCTGAATGTTTTTGATGTCGCCACGCTGGAAAAGGCGGTTCAAGCGTTCACGGCAGGTTAATTTCATCAGATGGGGTTACACTATGGAACTTGCAGGAAAGGTGGCTATTGTTACGGGAGCAAGCCGCGGCATCGGACGAGCAATTGCTGAAAATCTGGCAGAAGCAGGGGCCGATATTGTGGCAGTGTATCAACGCAATAGCGCGAAGGTGGCTGAACTTGTTCAATTGCTCGAATCACGCGGACGAACCTGTCTTTCGGTTCAGGCCGATGTGGCCCAGGAAGCCGAAGTGGAAACGCTGGTGCAGCATACACTCGACCGATTTGGCAAAGTCGATGTGCTCATCAATAATGCCGGAATTACCAGAGATACGTTGATTATGCGCATGAAAACGGAGGATTGGGCGCAGGTGCTCGATGTGAATCTGACTGGCATGTTCTATTGTTTGAAAGCCGTGACAAAGCCGATGCTCAAGCAGCGTTCCGGAAAGATTGTGTTCATTACTTCTGTAATTGGAGTGACCGGGAATGCCGGTCAGGCGAATTACGCGGCCTCAAAAGCCGGAGTGATCGGCTTGATGAAATCGGCGGCGCAAGAGTTCGCCAGCCGGGGCATTCAGGTGAATGCCGTGGCCCCGGGATTTATTCAGACTGATATGACTGAAGGATTATCCGAAAAAGTCAAAGCTGCAATTCTGGAAAAAATTCCGATGAATCGCATGGGATGTCCGGAAGAAGTGGCTGAAGCTGTGAGATTTTTAGCGTCAGATCGGGCCGGGTATATTACCGGCCAGGTAATCCACATTAACGGTGGATTGTATATGTAAGTCATTGTCAATTGTCAATCGTCAATTGTCAATATTCAATATTCCATAAGGAGAAGAATTATGGCAGATATTCAAGAAAGAGTGAAAGCAATTATTGCAGATCAGTTAGGGGTGGATGAATCGGAAATTACTTCGGAAGCTTCATTTGTTGATGATCTTGGGGCAGATTCTCTTGATACGGTCGAATTGGTGATGGCCCTGGAAGAAGAATTCGGCATTGAAATTCCTGATGAAGAGGCCGAAAAAATTGCCACGGTGAAAGATGCCGTGAATTACATCGAGGAGCATCTATAATCTTTCAGATGCAAACCGAACAAGAGTACCAAAGCAGAGCTTTGACGGCCGGAGTGTCAAAGCTCTGCTTTGACAGCGAAAGCAGAGCTTTCGTACTCCCGGAATCTAACGAGAGCAGACCGTCCAAATATTTTTCTTACTCCTGTCTTTCTATCTTACCGGGGAAAGGAAATGATTGATCGCTGTGACGAGATGTTGTTTGTTGTCCCGGCAATATTTCCGTCGTACTAATAGCGCGCCGTTCTTTTGTTCGATGAGAAAAGGAGAATCAGGAGCAGATCGAGGGTCAGGAAAGGGTGAAAAAGCGAGTTGTTGTGACAGGAATGGGCGTGGTGTCGCCAGTTGGCAATACGGTGGAGGAATTCTGGCGCAATTTGTGCGCAGGGAAGTCCGGCATCGGGCCAATTACCAGGTTTGACGCCCGTGAATTTAGTTCGCAGATTGCCGGGGAAATCAAAGATTTTGACCCGGAAAACTACATTGATCGCAAAGAGGTCAAGAAAATGGATACCTTCATTCACTATGCCATTGCCGCAAGTGATATGGCCGTGAATGACGCCCGGATACCATCCGATACGGTCGATAAAACGCGAGTGGGAGTGTTAATCGGCTCTGGTATCGGAGGCTTAGGCACAATTGAAGCGCAGCACAAGGTGTTGTTAGAAAAAGGTCCGCGCCGGATCACGCCATTTTTCATCCCGATGCTGTTGGTGAATTTAGCCTCCGGGCAAGTTGCTATGCGTTATAGGTTCAGCGGGCCGAATTCGGCGGTCTCAACGGCATGTGCCACCGGAGTTCATGCGATTGGCGAAGCCTTTAAGATGATTCAACGCGGATTGGCAGATGTCATGATTGCCGGGGGAAGTGAAGCCGTGATCACGCCCTTAGCTGTCGGGGGATTTTGCGCTATGCGCGCGTTATCCCAGCGCAATGACGACCCCGCTGCCGCCAGCCGTCCCTTTGATAAAGATCGTGATGGCTTTGTGATCGCTGAAGGAGCGGGCGTAATTGTGCTTGAATCCGCTGAACACGCGCAGGCGCGAGGCGCAACAATTCTGGCTGAGTTAATCGGCTATGGACTCACGGCTGACGCCTATCATGTCACCAGCCCTGATCCTGAAGCTGCTGGCACGTCGCGCTGTATGCAAATGGCGCTGGATGACGCGCAGATATCGCCGGAAGTGATTGATTATATCAACGCCCATGGCACGTCAACGCCATTAAATGATAAATTTGAAACTATGTCTATTAAAAAGGTGTTTGGAGAACATGCCTCACGGCTTCACATTAGTTCAACCAAATCTATGACCGGTCATTTGTTAGGGGCTGCCGGCGGGATCGAATCGGTCGCAACCATCCTGACAGTTGCTCACGACACCATTCCGCCAACCATCAACTATGAAACCCCTGACCCGGAATGTGATCTCGATTACGTTCCTAATGTTGCCAGGTGCGCTACGATCACAACGGCGTTAACAAACTCGTTTGGGTTCGGAGGAACGAACGGGACATTGATCTTTCAAAAATTTCAAACGTTGTCCTGAGCGTGGCGAAGGGATTGTAAAAGCTTTTTACAACATGCAAAGAGATTCGAAGTACGCAAAAGAGACATGGCCGTGGTGGAAACAGTTCCTCAATTTCTTCCGCAGGGGTCAACGGAAAGCACCTGTTCCGCCGATTCCTTCTTTTCCGGATGAACTGGAAGAAAAATTTGCTGCGCGCATTCGTGAGCAGGAATATGAACAATTGTACGAACGCCTGGGGTACCGCTTTCAGAATTATACCCTCCTGCGCCAGGCCCTCACGCACCGGTCGTTTGTCAATGAAACTGGCGATTTGGAGATTGAGGATAATGAAAAATTTGAATTTTTAGGAGATTCGGTGCTGGGCCTGGTCATCAGCGACTTCCTTTTTCGAAACTTTCCGCGATTTCGGGAGGGCGATTTATCGCGTGTCAAATCCCATGTGGTGAGCGAGCCATTTTTAGCAGAGATTGCCCGTCAATTGGATCTGGGAGACTTTTTGCTGCTTGGAAAAGGCGAGGCCGCCAGCGGAGGACACGAAAAAAATTCACTGTTAGCCAATTGTTATGAAGCGATTGTGGCTTCGATTTATCTGGACGGCGGCATTGAAGCTGCCCGAAATTTCCTGCTTGCCTGTTTTCAGGAACGGATCGAAACCCTGATCGAACAACAGCACATTCTTGATCATAAATCGCTCTTGCAGGAACATTCCCAGGAAATATTTAACTGTACTCCGGTGTATCGTTTACGCCAGATTATTGGTCCTGACCATGATAAAACCTTTGAAGTGGAACTTCTAATCAAAAGAGAAGTCTTCAGCGTCGGGTCTGGCAAAAACAAAAAAGAAGCCGAACAAGCCGCCGCCAAAGAAGCCCTGACCAAACTCAATATCAGCACCGGAAAGATACCATGAAAATCGCACTTATACACGATTGGTTGAACGGGATGCGCGGCGGCGAACGCTGTCTGGAAGCCGTGTGTGAGTGCTATCCGCAGGCTGAACTCTATAGTCTGCTTTATGAAAAGGGTAAACTCTCACCAATCATCGAATCACTGCCGATTCATACCAGTTTCATCCAAAAACTACCCTGGGTATTCACGAAATACCGCCATTATCTTCCCCTGTTTCCGGTGGCGATTGAGCAATTTGACCTGCGCGAGTATGAAGTTGTTGTCAGTTTCAATCATTGCGTGGCCAATGGCGTGATTACGCGGCCGCAAACCTGTCATATCGGCTACACCTTCACCCCCATGCGCTACGCCTGGGATTTGTACCAGGACTATTTTGGCAAAGATCGGCTGCGCGGGATTTCACGCTATCTGATTCCCTATTGCATGAATTATCTGCGCGTGTGGGATGTGGCCGCCAGCCGGCGCGTTGATTATTTTGTGGCGATTTCAGAGCATGTCAGAAAACGGATTGAGAAACACTACCGCCGTCCGGCGGACGTGATTTATCCGCCGGTAGATACCGATTTTTACACCCCTGACGAACACACACGACAGGAGGATTTTTTTCTGATCGTCTCGGCCTTTGCGCCTTACAAACGCCTTGATCTTGCGATTGAAGCCTGCAATCGTCTCCAACTCCCCTTGAAAATCATCGGCCAGGGCCAGGAGGCGAAACAGTTGAAAACCTTAGCAGGGCCAACCGTCGAATTTCTGGGATCGCCGTCAGATGAAAACGTCCGCGCGTATTATCGCCGCTGCCGGGCCTTGCTCTTTCCCGGGGAAGAAGATTTCGGCATCGTCCCGCTTGAAGTGCAGGCCTGCGGCCGCCCGGTGATTGCCTACGCCAAAGGCGGTGTATTGGAAACCACTGTGCCCCGCACAACCGCCCTCTATTTTCAGGAGCAAACCGTTGAGAGCCTCATCACCGCGCTCCGTGAGTTTGAAGCCGCCTCATTTTCATCCGCAGCCATCCGCGCCCACGCCCTGCAATTCAGCAAACCTCGCTTTCAGCGCGAGATGCAGACCTACATCGAGCAGAAACACGCCCAATTCACTCCCTGACAACCCCATCCAGACAAGCCGTTCCTTCCCTGAATCTACTGTTGTCTTATGACATAATTTCACCAGCCTTTTTTCTTGACAGAAATTGAAAAATGGACAAAATTTCTTATGCCAGTCATGAGAGCGGGGCGTGTCATGGATCTGCTTGCGAGAAGCACATATTCTATCCGGCCCTGTCTAAAAAAGTTTCGTATATCAATAGTTCGGACAGTTTTGATTCCACCCCCCTCAATCCCCCCGCAAGCGGGGGGAAGCGCATCCGAGAGGAGTATGTCCAATTTCCCCCTGTTTACGGGGGGATAAAGGGGGATCATACGAAAACTGTCCGAGCTATTGTTATATAGATGCTATTCCTATTTTTTCACTGCCCGTAAGACCAGGTTTTCGACTTCTTCGACAATCGTTTCCGAGATCGTCTGGTGTGTACTTTTAAAAGATTCCGGAACAGCCTCCTGATGTTGAGAAATAAGGTGTTTGCTGGTTCTCAAAAAGATGAATTGCCCGACAATCATAAAATGAATCATCAGAGGGATAGATGGCGTGAAGACGCCTGCTTCTTCCCCCTGTTTGAGAATGGTCGTCAGGATGCTGATCATTTGTACCAGGGTCTGCATGATAACGTCAGGCAAATGCTGCGCGCCGGACGCAATTTCACGCATCATGATCGCTGCAAGCTGGGGGCGGGTTTGCAAGGTCTGTCCGATCTGGCGAATATACACACGCAGTTTCTCTTCCGGCATTTGCGCTTCCTGGACATGCTGAACGATACGTTCACTCAGGTCACTGAAAATTTCCTGGAGGACCTGTGCATATAACGCTTCCTTACTGCCGATATGGTAATAAATCGCGGCTTTATTGACATTTGCCCGGCGTGCGATTTCATCCACCCGCGCTCCGGCAAACCCCACTTCTGCAAAAATCTGCGCGGCCGTGTCTAGAATATTTCGTATGGTTTCCTGTGATTGCGGTGTTATCGTTTCTGTTTTCATAATTTGCTCGTTCTGAAGGAGAATATTTTATAAACCGACTGTTTAGTTTAACCAACTATTTGGTTAAGTAATTTTTCTCCTGTTTTCTGTCAAGATCTTTTCAGGACTTACGCAATACCCCCCTCAATCCCCCCGTAAACGGGGGGAAGTTCACAAAAGAGCGTAAAA
>DF820465.1:247125-299833 GCA_000739535.1 Candidatus Vecturithrix granuli
CAGGACTTACGCAATACCCCCCTCAATCCCCCCGTAAACGGGGGGAAGTTCACAAAAGAGCGTAAAATCTCTTCCCCCCGCTTGCGGGGGGATAAAGGGGGGTGTGCGTAAGTCCTGCTTTTAAAAATTTTCTTCCTGTAAATAATTCGTTCCTGTAAATAATTCTGTGCCGGAGTGCAAAAGTTCTACGTTTGCGTGTCAATTTTCCGACACACACTCACTTGCGAAAGTAGAACTTTCGCACTCCGGCCAGGCGGCACAGAATTATTTACAGTAACAAAAAGCTGAGTATCCCTGCCGACTCTTCCTGATCGTGTCCTTCCAGTCGATGCGTGACATTGATCTCAAAAAAGGACGAGCAGGTGAGTGCTATTCTCGATATTTTTGACATTCCTGAAATTTTTCTTCCACCTCTTGTTGTCGAAATGTTTGCCTGATCAGGACGATTTGATTTGTCTGTGGGGCGGCTTTGGATGTCAGCGTCATGGTCCAATTGCCGCTGGTAGCATCCACGTAATAAGTGCGACCTTCCAGAGAAATAAAGCCTTTTAAGCGCATTAATGAGGGTTTGACAAAAGCGGTAAACTGATCCCAGCCCTGCTGCGAAAAATCTCCCCGGGCTTCCAGGGTAAAAGACGCTACCGGATCGGGTCGGCCTTCACCGGGAACTTCCTGCGCCGTAATTGCTGGATGGCGTAACGCATCTAATTGTTCCAGCGGGAAATCCGCGAAGGTGGTTTGCAGAATCGGGACCCTATCCGAGATTTCCCTGACCGCCTGAATCACCTCATCCACCTGAGTTTCAGGTACCAGATCGGTTTTGTTGAGCAGTACCAGGTCTGCGCTGCGTACCTGCGAAATCGGGGCATTGAGGAACTCTTTGATTTTGAGAAAATTCTGGCAGTCAATCAGGCATACGCAGGCTTGCAGGTGGATTTTCTCACGCAAGTTCGGCAGAGCCAGCATTTTTTCCATCTCCGAGGTATCCGCCAGACCAGTGGCTTCGATCAGCAATAATTCCGGCTGAAGCTCGGTCGCAATCCGTTCGACTTCGTCAATAAAATCGGTGCGCACGCAGATGCAGAACAGGCTGCCTTTGTTCAATTCGACCTTTTCATAGTTGCCTTCTGCCAGCAATTTTCCGTCAATGCCCACCTGCCCGAATTCGTTGATCAGCAGCACCGTGCGCTGGCTCTTGTAATGCTCGATCAGCCGGTTGAGCAAGGTGGTTTTCCCTGCTCCCAAAAACCCGGTTAACAGAATGGTGGGAATGCGATGCGTTACGTTGTGTTTCATTATTTTCGTTTCCCTCTCACCCCAGGGTTGTTAAATCCGCCCAGCCATCAATGGCCGGTCTCAAAGCCGAAGCAGGCTGAAGCCCGCTGCTGAATTCCGGTTGAATTCCAGAGGGCGCTGCAGCGTCCTTCCGCTTTGAGACTGGCGATTGATCGCCAGGAAGCGTTCTATTCAAATTGGAATTTCTTATCAACCTGGGACAGAATTTCATTCAGTTTTGCAAGCGTATCCTGAGAGGGCTTGCTCCCCTCTGCGGTAATACTGCACGTCACCTTGAACTCAATCTCCGGCGCAGACTGTTTGAGGGCTTTGACGGCGTCGGAAAGATGGTGTAAATGCCGGATTTCCAACGCGGCCTCGGCATACAAGATTGTTTGCGGCAATTTGACTTTTTGCTGGTCGAACGGCTCGCCGACGGCATTGCCAGAGGCCGGCGCAAAAATATTTTTCCGAATGGCATCCTGGACCGCGCGGCGAAAAATCTCTTCGGGAAGCTCGCCTCTTCCGGCTCTCTGTTCAATGGTCTCGCGGATTTTCTTCAACGACACATTGGAATGGTGCTGCCAGATTTCCGGCAGGGCCTGGGGGCCCAAATCTTCTCCGCGCAAAGTGAAGGTTTCCGGGATATACAATTCCAATTTCTCCCCCGCGCCGGTCACGTCGAACATTTTGGCCTGCTGCCCGTCCTGAATGGCCTCCCGCACCAGAAAATCAGGAATCGTTTCGCCTTTGCGGGTATTCAAAGCATTGCAAACCGATTCGAATGTGGCTTTCCCCTCTGTCCAGGCGTCCGGCAGGGCATGGGGATTGAGGTCCGCACAGGCGATGCGCGGCGGCGCGGGCTGAAATTCGAGCGACGGTTCAAAGGCCTCGGCCGGGATGACGGCGTTCAAATAGACTGTTTCCCCTGCACGAGCGTACAGCCGGCGTTTCAGGAGCAGATCGTTGAGCGCGTCCAGGAGCACGTCCTGATCGCGCAAACGCGGGGCTTGCTGCCCGTCAAAATAGTTTTGCACGGTCTGAACGCAGAGCGCGCCGCCGTCTTCAGGCCAGAGTCCAGGCAGTTGGCCCGGCAGCAGTAATTCCGGCGCGAGTTCGTCGAGCACGGCCGTATTGACCGGCGCGATTTCGATTTCCGGTTTGTAGGTCTCATTCAAATTGAGCGGCGCGCGCCAGAAGGCGCTGCCCGAGCCGTCCGGCCGGGTGTAATACGCCGCAAAGAGGCCGTCCCGGACGCCGCGTTCAATCGCCTCGTAAATCACCTGGGGAGTCAACAGGCGCGGCAGACGGGCAAATTGAGCAAAGGCATTGATCAATTCCTGCACTTTTTTGCGCGTCTGTCCCGCGGCCCAGATTTGAAAATAACTGGCCGGCAGGAGCAAATCCGGATCGAGCGTGGTCGTAATCAGGCGTTCCTCGCTGTGCAGTAATTGCTTGATGCGCTCGAAGTGCGTTTCGGGGCCGGCCGGGAGTTTTTTGCTTTCGACCAGACCCTCCTCGTTAACCGCTACCACCGCTGCATACATGCGGCTCAGCGCGCCTTCAATCTCGCGCTGCTCGTCCTTCCGCGCCTTCTGCATGACCCCTTTTTGCTCATCTGTCAGCTCTTGCCAAATTTTAGCGTCGTTCATGATGGCGTCCCAGCCCATCAGACTTTTGAGTTGGTTCAAGGCCCCGACAAGCGGCGCGCGTTCGGCCGCTAAGGCGATGATCGCGTTTTTATAGGTACGCGGATTGCCGGCATGGGACGTGCTGCTGAAATATAATTGCACGTTTTCGGGAATCGCTTTGCCGAATTCAACGGATAGCGCAGGCGCAAGCACCACGTAGTGCAGAAACGGCGCATCCTCAATATCGGCCGGGCTGTGCGGCAGCGGATATTTCTTCACGCCGGCCTCGCACTCGAACAGGCTTTTGATCTTTCTGACCTGGTCTTCTAAGCGGGTCTGAACCTCAGTCTGGCTGATCTCTTCCATTTTGTGCAGATGAATATGATTGAGATTCGGTACGGTGCTCAATTGCCAATACTGTTCATTTTCCTTCAAAAACCAGGAGCGTTCGCGCCATTTTGCCAGGCCGTCGCGCAGGGATGACGCATCCACGGCCGGATGGATCAGCAGAGCGTAGAGATCAGCGTGATCGGCTTTCTGCCCGCGCGGCTGCGAATGAATGAAGGCGGCTATGACAGCTTGCTCGATTTCGCGCTGCTGTAAGCCGGGCGCAAGCGTCTGGCAGGCGCGGGCTTTTTCGAGTTCACCGCCGAGAATCGCCAGCCACTTGTCGCCTGCTTCGGTGACGCTGACCATTTCATCCATCGCTGCCGACAAACCTGCGCCGGTCGGGGCAAGCAAGGCCCCGGGGCCAATCAGGGGCGCGGGGTCCTGGTCATGCGCGGCGCGAATGGCTAAGGCCAAAAAGCGCAAGGCCCCGCGAGTTTTCTGAAAACCGTGCAGTTGCGTCCATTTACCGAACAGCGTTTCCAGCAAATCCGGATGAAAGGGATAAGCATTGATCATGCGCGCGGCCGCGCGTTTATCGTAGTGCTGCTCGCGCAGCACATCGGCAAAAGCATGGCGATACGCGGACAGCATCGCATCCGTGATGCACTGAATCGTCTGTTGGTCAGGCAGGCTTTCGAATAAGCGCCGGCGCAGCACTTCGGCCACGTCTTCTTCCGACACCGGCTCCACGAGTTCCTGCAAGCGTTGAAACACATCCTGCAACGCGTTGAGGACTTCCGCGCCGGTCGTATCGTTGGCTTCGACTTGTGAGGCGATCAGCGAGGACGCCATGGCGCAGGTAGGATTGGCCGCGACAGCCTGGGTCAGCACTTGAAAAAAGTCTTTTAACGTGCCTAAGCGGCTGCGGTTTTGATTGACAGCCGTGCGGCAGTACATGACCGCTTCGTCGAGCAAGATCAGAGTGGCGCAGCCATCCCGCGCGCTCAGTTTCAACACGTTGTCAATCACGGTTTGGGCCGGGGGCGTGTATTGCGCTTCATGCTCGCGGACATACGCAAAGCCTTCTTCGCCGCCGAGTTGATAGGCCAGTGCCCCCCACGGCGTCTGACAGACGCGGGTCTGTCCATCGGGCGCGCTCACTTCCAGACCGCGCCAATAATCGAATTTATCAAAAGGCAGCAGCGCGACGCGCGTTTTCGGGATGGTTTGCAGTCCCGCAAAATTCAGAAATTCCCGGACGGTCGGATGCTCAGACAGGGGAGCGCCCTGACGGCGATGACCATGTTCGGCCAGGTGCAAGAGCGCGATCAGGGTATGGGTTTTCCCGCCGCCATAAGCAATCTGAAGCGTGATGATCGGTTTGCCGCCTTTGCCGGTCAAACGGTGCAGAACATCGCTGACCAGCTTTTTCATGTTATGCGTGGGATAGGTGCGGGCAAAAAACATGTCCGGGTCTTTATAAACCGCGGGCGTTGCGCCGGTTTTGACGCCGTAGAGATCCGCGGCAAATTCGGCCAGTTGGAGTTGGCCGGTCATGATTTCCGGCCGCACCGCGCAATGTTCATGCCAGGCTGTGAGTGTGGTCATTGTTGTTCTCCTATGAAAATGTAGCGCGAAACTCCAGTTTCGCGCATCGGTGACAGCCGCGAAACTGGAGTTTCGCGCTACATTGTATTTTCATTGTGTCGGGTGAGCGGTTAGCTCATAGGAACTCTTTTGAAACTACAAGAATCACATATAGGAAAGAATGAGATCTCAGGCGTGACAGAAATCTATTCTTTCTTATATGCGATTCTTGTAGTTCCAGCCGTTGAGCGTCAGTTCATGACATCTCCTGAGCCTTGTCTTTCCTCCGTAAGCGAAAAAACCTGGGAACTATTTACATTGTCACGTTATATAGCAATTCTAAATCATTTGTAACAGGTCACTTCGACTCCGCTCAGTGACCCGGGCGGTTGTCGAGCGGAGTCGAGACACAAATCATGTAGGATTGCTATAACAGCACCATTTGTGCTTCCGGCGGCGCGGTCTCGGCGGCGCGACCGCGGCCCCAGGCCACGAGGGCTTCTAAGAGCGAACGTTCGGCGGCCTCGGTTCTGGGATCGCACATTTCTAACACGGCCTGGGCCATGGCCCAAAATACGTCATTTTCCAGCAGACCATGATCCGCGGCGTAGGCGTCGCGCTGCGCGGTATTGCCGCTTTTCCAGAGCTGCATCAGTTTGTGCAGCGCGTCAATATAGGGCAACGCGCCGGAGGGCTGGGGTTCGCCAAGTTCGTTGTGTGCGCGGGCGTGATAGGGCAGCAGCGTGTATTCATTGCCGCTTTTGGCTTTTTGCAGCAGACCGCGTTTGCCGCGCAGATCGTCGAGATTCAGCATGTAGCCTTGCGCCAGCAGCAGACATTCCCCGGCTGGCGCGGGGGCCAGGCCGAAATCGTAACGGTGCATCAAATAATAGGCCGTCCAGGCGTCCAGCCCTTCGGTGGATTGCTGGTGCAGGATGCGGCCCAGCGCGAAATCCGTGACCAGCCGGCGCACTTCCCGCAGAAATTCGGCCACCGTAAACAAGCTGCCGTCCAAACGTTTGACTTCGGCGTATTGGCTATAGGCTTCTAACGCCGGTCCCAAAGCCGACCAGACGAAATCCGGCCCGTGAATCCCTTGATCCCAGAAATAGCGCAGGCGGTCCGTGATGCGTTCTTTCATCTGCTGCATCACGGCTTTATAGCGACCAATCCCTTTATTGGCAGGGCGTTTACGACAAACTAACCAAACAGAAGTTGCCAAAGATGCTCTATTAAGATTTCTTACTCCACCTTTCATCTCTGTATCTATTGGCAGAGAAGTAGTAATCAATAAACCGGATTCAATCATTCCCGTAACAAGTTCTTCCCAAGCTTCAGGTTGCTTATTAGCAAATACAACAACAGCGATCCCTCCTAAATCGAGAAGCAGAGAAATTTGTTCAAATGTTTTTTTCATTCCTGCTTCATATTGTTTTTTTGTTAAGCGTTTAATATTTGAAGTTTCATTGTTATGGCTTGGCATAACATGTACCACAAGTTCTTCTGATTTTGGGGTTAATTGATTTTGGAATAAAGAACTTTCTTTTCTATGTTTCATTACTCTTTTAATCCATACATAGAAAAAATCAGAGAGATCCGAGTAGGGAATCGCGTCATAATATGGTGGATCAGTTATTACCGCGTTGAATATTGAGTTGACTTCATTAGTAAGTTTTGTAGAATTACTGTTTAATATTTGAGGAACATAATCGTTTTTAAGCAATAATAAGACATTGTTTAAAACTGCACATGTATAGTGAATTGCTCCAAGGTAATACTTATTAGCGATAAGAAAGGGATTACTTTCAGAAAAATCCCAAGTCATTGGTAAAGCAAACCGTAAAAAGGTTTGCTTTACCAGTTCTCCGCCTGATTCCCAAATACAAATTGTACTGTTATAGTTAGCTAACCTATCAATTAGTATAGCTAAATACGATGATATTGCCTGGACCCATTCATCGGGATAGTAATATTGAGGTAGCATTTTATGAGCTATAAGGGAATATTTAGTAAATGTTAGTATTGATAACAATTGTCTCTTTGTAAACAAATCCGTCCATTTTTTAAATCCATATAAAGGGATAGTAAACGCTCTTCCTGCTCCAGAAGAGCCTGTTTCAGGCAGTGGTTCGTCAGGGATCCCAAAGGGAACTTCTTTTGCAACATTCTCAAGCAATTCGGGTATACGGGCGAAAACAGCCAAATCTTCATCCGTTGGTAGACGGTATTCTTTTCCTGTGGGAGTATCATAAATCACACAAGTCATTTGTGCTTCCATGCGTCCATCAAAACCACATTTTTTGATATGGTCTTTAGTCAGCAAGGTGCCACACAACGGACAAGTGCTTTTGGCTTTTGCCATAGTCGGTTCAGCTACATCATATCGATCTTTTGGTTCATAAACCTCAAAATCTACTTTCTTTGCCTCATGATTGGGAGTCATTCGTAATGCTCGTAATTTCCCTTTCCTGTTACACAGCCACAAGGTTTTCAGCAACGGCACGACTGCGCCGCAGTGCGGGTCCTGACAGGGCACTGTGCGCGCCCAGAGATAGGCGGCGGTCGGCTGATCGTCAATCGTCGGATAGAATTCTCCGATGGCTTTACGAACTTCGTTGAACACCCAATGCCCCCACAATTCCACATGATCTGCCAGGGTTCCTTTTTGACCCACGTGCTTTTTGACCTGCAATTCCTCCGGCAAGTCCAATTTAGGGAGTTCCAGGCTTTGCCCGGCCAGTTTTTGCGGATATTCGAGGGTACACTTCAGCAGAAACCAGGCTACCGGATTGTAATCGTTGGCCGTCACCTCGCAGCCCAGGCGCATGGCCTCTAAGGGAATCGCGCCGCCGCCGGCAAAGGGATCGAGCACTTTCGGGGCCGCGCCGTGATAGGTTTTGCGAATCAGGTCTTTGAAGATTTGCAGATTCGGGCCGTTTTCACTGTGCCAGCGCGTAATTGCGCCGATCATCTCGCATAGTCTGGCGCGTTGCTGCTCCGGGTCCTCCTCGCCGGTTACGCGGCGATATTCGGCCTGCATCTCCGGGTCAGCGTCCGCAGGGTCGTCCAGCAAGGCCGCAATCGTCACCGCCCGGCACGCGGCTAAAGGACGTCGTGCTGGCCATATATGAAAGGTACTAATATTTCCTAATCGCATATCTTTTTCATGTCTGGAATCTGCGCTGACCTTCTTCAGCGGAAAAGCCTGTTCGATTAATTTGCGTTTCATAATTTTTCCCATCAATCATTCTGCGCATTGCGCATAATTTCGGGCGCGCCGATGATCACGCCGCCTTTGGGTTTGGCAACGAGCCGGCCAAAAGGGTCGCGGTTAATATAAAGCTGGGGGTGGTCGGCGCAATGATAGACCACGTACAGGTAATATTTGCCGCGCTGGTTCGCGGCCTGTTTCCATTCATTTTCGGTTAATTCGACCGTGCCCTCCAACGCCCGGCCCTTCACTTCGATATAGCGTTCTTCCCCATCCGGGCGTTTGGAGAGCAGATCAAAGCCCATACGCAGCATCGGATCCGAGACGTCCTTGCACGCAGCCCCTAAGCGGGTTTCATAATCCCGCACATAGTCCACTGCGATCTTTTCGATCGCGTCGCTGCGGGTTTTGTGATCCGCGTCATCGGGCGTGGGCCACACCAACGCCCGGCCGTAAATTGTCACAGGCGACAGGCTGAACGCATCGTATTCGGCCAGCAGCGCCTGTTTGGCCTCCTCTTTGCGCCGCGCCAGGTCGTCCAGTTCGCGCTCGCAGGCATTCAGCTTGCTCTGCGCGGCCGGTACGCCTTTGAACACCGCTTCCTGAAGCTTTTCGCGCTGCTCCAGGAGTTCCAATTCCAACAGATTAAAGGAGGCCGTGATCTGCTGTTCCCGTTCGGGATAACGCGCATCGAGCTCTTTCACAAGCTGTTCTTTGGCCGGTTCGCCCTGAGTACGGATGAGAAAAGCTGCGAGATCCTGCGCGTCGGCTGCCAGCGCGAGCAAGGCATCGGATAGCGGCAGAGCGGCCGGATTCTCAACCGGGTCAAGGGCTTGCAGCAAATGCGCCGGCGCGGCCTGAAGCTCGCCGTCAAGGGTTTTGATCACGCCCACGAGCAAGTCTTTGACGATCTCTTTGCCGGACATTTCGACCTCAGCCCCTGGCTCCAGGGCAGGGCTGTGAAGTTCTCGACGCTCCGGAGTGCCAAAGCTCTGCTTTGGCAGCGAAAGCAGAGCTTTCGCACTCCAATATTTTGCAGAACTTAACATCCCTGCTCGCTCCAGGGCGGTTACGTTCTGCGCCTCTTCCTCATCTCGACTTCGCTCGATGACCGGAACATCGCCCGTCGAGCGAAGTCGAGACGTCTTCAACACGGCGATGCGAGCTAAATAAAACAAATACGGCTGCCGCGCTTTTTTATCGAAAAACATCCCGCCAATCTGCGCGTCCCGGCTGTATTTTGCCAGAAAGCGGCTCGAAATCCGGTCAAAGACGATTTCGCCGGGATGGAGGTAAATGGCCTGTAAGGGCGAGATTGACGACGGCAGAGCCAGCGTTTTCTCAAAGGTCAAACGGTCGCGCAGGTCGGCGGGATAGGTCAATAACACCGGTTGCAGAAACTCCGGCGTGTCCTCGAACCGGAACAGGCCGCGAATGTCTCCTGCAAGCGTCAGGCCCAGATATGGCGCCAGTTCTTCGATATAGTAGCGGATAAAGGCCGGCATGATTCTGAGCAATTCCGCATCCTGCAAGCGCCGATTCCAGCCTTCTAACAGCGATTTCACGGCCTGACACTCGACCCGCGCCTGCTGTTCTTGCAAGATGGCGGCGATACGCTCCTGATCTTCGAGGTCTTCGATTTGCTGCACCGCTTGTTCCACGCGGCCGGCGATGCAGGCTTGCATGATGATGTCGGCTAACGAAACGTTGCGAAACTGCGCGCCGATCACGTCGAAGACTTCATCCCCCAGGGCGGCGCGGATATTTTCCAATTTGTCCAGCAAGGTTTTTAAGACTTTGCCTTCGCGAGTGTCATGCGCCACCAGATTCAGAATCAGCACGTCATGCCGCTGTTTATAGCGGTGAATCCGTCCCAGACGCTGCTCCAGGCGCGCCGGATTCCAGGGGATGTCATAGTTGATCAGAATCCAGCAGGCTTCCTGCATGTTCAAGCCTTCCCCGGCCGCGTCGGTCGCCAGCATGTATTTGGCGTCCCGGCGGTTAAAGCGTGCGACTTCTCGCAAACGGTCGCTGTAATCCATGCCGCCGTGAATCGAGGCAATTTCATCCCCGAAGCCTTTGCCGCTGAGCCGGTCAATCAAAAAATCCAGCGTGTCTTTATGCTCGGTAAAAATCAACACCGGCTGATCCTGGTGTTCTTGCAAGGCTTCCCATAACTTTTCAAACTTGCTTTCATGTTTGCGGTGATACACGGCTTCGGCTTGCCGGGCCAGGCGCTCGACTTCCGCCAGTTCCAATTGCAGGTCTATCAGCGTGCGGGCCGCGGTTGCGCCCAACTCCTGTTGTTCGCGCCATTCCCCTTCTTCCAGGCGTTCGCCGTCCTGCTCAATCGTGTCTTCTTCATCGCTGGTGAACTCTTCCCGGTAGTCGGTGATGGCAAAAGCCTGCTGCTGAGAGCGGAATTCTGCTTCGGACAGGCGTTGAGCTTTGAGATTCTCGAGATAGTCGTGCAATTTTTGCCGGCGGCGATACAGGGAACGCATAATGGCGCAAGTGGAACTGGCCAGCCGTCGCTGCAGAATGGACATTGCGAGCCGCGCCGCGCCGCTCCCTGAACGTTCGGCCTTAGCGTACATGACCGTAAAGTAGGCCGTCACATCGTCATAGAGGGACTGTTCGGCCGGGGTCAAATCGTAGGCGATGGTCTGACTTTCGCGCCTGGGAAACAGTCGCGCGCCGTGAAAGTCCACCATATCCTCTTTTACGCGCCGCAAGAGATAGTTGGCCTGAATTTCGGGCGCAACGCGCTGAAACATAGAGAGCGTGGAGAACAGCTCCGGATCCAGTAATTGCCAGAGATAAAAGTAGGATTCCAGTTTGCCGCTATGCGGGGTGGCCGTCATCAACAGCAGATGCCGGCCCTGCCGGGCAATAAATTCGGCCATTTCGTAGCGACCGGTTTTGCGCACGGTGAAATCCGCTTCACGGTGCGCGGATAATTTATGCGCTTCGTCAAACACGACCAGATCGTAGGGCGGCGCGTCCTGATACAACGTCCGAATGCGTTCGCGCCAGAGGGTGTCAATGCTGATAATGGCGAGATCATTTTCCGCCTGCGTAAACGGATTTTCGTCTTTAACCGCATTGCCGCGAATAATTCGGAAGGGCAGGCGGAAAAGTTTCTGCAACTCTGCCTGCCAGTTGCCGACCAGACCGGCCGGGGGCGCGATTAACACGCGCCTGATGAGCTTGCGCAGCAGCATTTCGCGGATATACAACCCCGCCACAATCGTCTTACCCGCGCCAGCGTCATCGGCCAGTAAAAAACGCAGCCGGGTTTTCGGCAGCAGATGGTCATACACCGCGCTCAATTGGTGCGGCAGCGCGTCAATCAGCGACGTTTCCGTGGCAAACAAGGGATTGAACAGATAGGCATGTTCGAGGCGGCGGCCTTCCAGCGCGAGTTTGACAATGTCGCTCCGGGCTTGAAACGGGCCGGGTTCGAGCAGTTTGAAGCGTTGTTCGATGTCGCTCGCTTTGAAGGGCTGCCGTTCGAACATTTTCCCGGTATCGACGTCTTTGCAGGTCAACAGGATGACGGTCGGGTGTGTTTCAACCGCCAGCACAATGCGCGTTTTGTTGAGTTTGGCGTCAAAAATGCGGCTGTAGGGCGTTAACTCATCACATTTCATGCGTCAAAACTTCTGTGCGTGTAAGAAACCGGGTTTTTCCAAAAAACCCGGTTTCTATTCACATTTCATGCGTCAGAATTTCTCCTGGCAAACATATCTCAAAGCTGAAGGACGCTGAAGCGCCCTCCGGGACATCAGAAAAAGCGGGCTTCAGCCTGCTTGTGCTTTGAGACCGGCCATTGATGGCTGGGCGAACTTAACAGCCCTGAGACAACCAGGGGTTTTACGCGCGGCTAACGTACCGTGGCGCCGGGCGGGACATCGCCTTTTTCAAAGGCGGTAACGCTCAGGCTATCGCCGTACACGCCGGCGAGCACCATGCCTTGCGATTCCTGCCCCATTAATTTGGCAGGTTCAAGGTTGACGACCACGATCACGGTTTTGCCGATAAGCTGTTCCGGTTCGTAATGCTGCGCGATTCCGGCCAAAATCGTGCGTTGTTCGCTGCCAATATCAATCCGCATCTTAATCAGTTTTTTTGATTTTTTGACTTTTTCTGCTTCCAGCACTTTTCCGGCTCGCAGATCAACTCTGGCAAATTCGTCAATCGAAATCAAGGGTTTGATTTCAGGGTAGCTGATTGCCGATTGTTCCTGCTTTTGTCCCTGTTTCCCGGACGCGAGCAGCACCCCCAGTTTTTCTTTTTGGCGCTGAATTGCCTTGTCGTCAACTTTTCCGACCAGAATGCCCCATTTGTCGGCAATCGGATGTCCTGCTTCAAGAGTGTAATTGCCAATGTCATCCCAATTTTGGGTATGTACGCTGCCTTCCAGTCCCAAAGTTTCCCAGGTTTTTTGGGCGGTAAATGGGACGAAGGGTGCTCCCAGCACGGCTAAATTTTTTACCAGCAGCGAACAGACGTGCAAGACTGTAGCACAAGCGTCAGGATCGGTTTTTTGCAAATCCCAGGGCGCGCTTTTCTGGAAATATTGGTTGCCGACTCGCGCCAGATTCATCCATTCGGCCATCGCGCGTTTGAATTGATAGTGCTCAATGGCGTCGGTCATTTTGTCTTTTGTTGCTTTGATTTCATCGAAAATCGCCTGATCCTCTGCGCGCACGTTTTTCAACGGCGGAATCTTACCGGCTGAGAAGCGTTTGACAAAGGTGAGTGAACGATTCACCAGGTTGCCGAAAATATCGGCAAATTCGCCGTTGACCCGGTTCTGAAATTCATCCCAGACAAAATTGGAATCCGCGCGTTCCGGCGCGATCACGGTCAGATAATAGCGTAAATAATCCGCCGGAAATTCATCCAGAGCTTCGTGCAGCCAGACCGCAAAATTGCGGCTGGTGGAAATTTTCTCATTTTCCAGATTGAGAAATTCATTAGCCGGAATATCGGTCGGCAGCACATAATTATCCTGTCCCATCAACTGCGCCGGCCAGACCATGGCATGAAACACGATATTATCTTTGCCGATAAAGTGTACGAGTTCACAGTCAGGATTTTGCCAGTATTCTTTCCATTTCTCCGGTTCCCCGATTTTTTCAGCCCATTCTTTGGTGGCTGACACGTAGCCAATCGGAGCGTCAAACCACACATACAGCACTTTGCCTTTGGCTTCATCCAGCGGCACAGGAATGCCCCAATCAATATCTCTGGTAATCGCCCTGGGTTTCAAGCCGGCCTTAAACCATTCTTCACAGAATTTTCTGACGTTATCTTTCCAGCCTGGTTTGGAGTCGAGCCAGGCGGCTAATTGGTCTTGAAATTTGTCAAGACGCAGAAACCAATGGGTTGAGGCGCGCATTTCCGGCGTGCTGCCGCAAATTTTACATTTCGGATTGATGATTTCTTCGGGCGACAGCCAGCGTCCGCATTTTTCACATTGATCGCCTCTGGCGCCGTCAGAATTGCATACCGGGCAGACGCCTTCGATGTAGCGATCCGGCAGAAAGCGATCGCAGGTGACACAAAACATCTGTTGGATTTCCTGTTTGTCAACATATCCTTTTTCATAGAGTTTCAGAAAAAATTCCTGCGACGTTTTATGGTGAATCTGGCGGTGCGTGGCGGAAAAATGATCGAAACTCATGCCAAAGCGTTCAAAACTGTCTTTAATCATGCTATGATAGCGTTCGACCACTTCTTCGGGAGTGATGCCTTCTTTCTCGGCCGTAATCGTAATCGGCACGCCATGTTCATCGGTCGCGCAAATATACACAATATCGCGTTTGCGTAAGCGTTGATAGCGCACGTAAATATCGGCCGGCAGATATGCGCCGGCAATGTGCCCGACGTGCAAGGGTCCATTCGCATAGGGCAGCGCGCTGGTGACTAAAATTTTTTTTGCCATCGTTATTTCACCTTTTCCAAATCTCGATAATGAAATTTTTGTTTATTGCCTTCTTCAACATCAACAAGTACTGTTCCATCCAGATAATTGACTTCGCGCACTTTATACGGCCCTTTTCCATCAAGAGTAAGGATCATCTGGCCACAGCGAGGCATGTATTTCGCCATTTGCCGGTAATAATCATACTCGTAGGTTAAGCAGCATTTTAAGCGGTCACAAAGTCCGGAAAGCTTTGAGGGATTCAAGGTCAGTCCCTGAACTTTCGCCATTTTAATTGAGACCGTTTCGAAGTTCTTCAGAAAGGTCGTGCAGCAGAGCGGGCATCCGCATACTCCAAAACCGCCGATCAGTTTGGCTTCATCTCGCACACCGATCTGACGCATTTCGATACGAGTGCGATATTTTTGTGCCAGATCTTTGACCAGTTCCCGAAAATCAATGCGACCTTCCGATATGAAATAGAAGGTCAATCGGCTGCGGTCAAAGGTGCATTCGACATCAACCAACTGCATGTCCAAACCGCGTTCATTCACGCGTCGTTCGCAAAACTCAGCGGCATCCCTCTCCATTTCCGTATTCTCGCGAAAAATCTCAAAATCTTGTTCTGTCGCTTTGCGTAAGACGCTTTTCAGGGGCCGGGAAGCTTGTGAATCATCCAGACAGATTTTCCCGATATCGACTTTTCCGAAGCCATAGCCTCTTTCAGTTTCAACTACACAATAATCTCCAATGTCCACATTGAGGTTATTGATTAAAAAATTATAGACTTTTCCTGTGGACCGAAATTTAACGCCAACGATTTCGATCATTGTAAACCTCTGTTAATGAAATGAGCATGACTTCAAGCGCAAGTTGTGCATTGGCATTGCGCAGTATATCCATTTTAGCCTGATACACAATCTCAAACAGCCGCCGGAGATGAGATGCAGGCAATTGAAAGGCTGTCTCCTTCAAGCGAGGGACAGCATCTACATTCGCAATCAGGCGGGTATTACCATGCTCACGCAGCAGGTGCATGTCGCGATACCATGCCAGCAGAATATCGAGATATTCCTGGAGCGTAGATTTCTCCGCGCTCAACTGTTCCGCCTGTTCAAAGATCACACGCACATCTTGTAATCCTGATGAGAGCCGATGTAATAAATGTTCCACCTGGTTGCGTTTGTCAAGTGTTTCTTCTGCATCCATTGCCAATGCCCGTCCTGGACAACCTTCGGCTAATGACGCAATTAAGCGGGCGCGTTCGGGATCGATCTGTTTTTGGCGCACTAACAGCGTGGTCAACGGCTCTATTCCCAGGATGACAAAGCGCACCAACTGACAGCGCGACATCACTGTTGGCAGCAGGGCATACACATTGGCCGTCACCAGGATGATAATACAATCGGTTGTCGGTTCCTCAAGGGTTTTCAAGAGTGAATTCGCCGATTCGGCCCGCATGGCCTCTGCCTGATCCAGAATATAGACTTTTTTCCGGCCTTCAAAGGGCTTATAGCCTGCATCCTTTTGCAGCGCGCGGATCTGATCGATTTTAATAAACTGTCCGTCGGGAGCGATTACGCGCACATCTGGGTGAATGCCTTCGTCAATTTTATGACATGAGTTGCAGCGGTCGCAGGCATCATCGTCGAGTTCATGACAATTTAACGCCTTCGCCAGCATCAACGCGGTAAATTTCTTCCCAACGCCTTCAGGCCCGGCAAAAATATATGCTTGCGGCACTCGTTGGTGTCGGAGCGCATTCTGCAACACCGTAATCGCTTGTTCCTGGCCTAAAATATGGGAAAACGCCATTATGAAGATTATAAGCCACAAATTTCCCAGATTTCACAGATGAAAGCACAAAAACATCTGTGAAACCTGAGAAATTTGTGGCGACTATCCTGTGAAACTACAGGGATGACTCATAAGCAGGATTTATTATCCCTGGTTATGTGAAATCCTTGTAGTTTCATTTGCCTTGTGACTGTTCAAAAAACGGCAGGGCAATATCTTGAATCTGGCGGCTGACCTCTTCAAGACTTCCACTTCCGTCAATGATGCGAAATCGTTCCGGCTGTTCGTGCGCAAGGGTCAAATACCCTTCGCGTACTTTACGGTGAAAGATAATATCTTCTTCCTCAAAACGGCCTTCCTTGATCGCAAAGTCAAAAGCCAGATTTCTGGCGCGAGCGCGTGAAAGCCCCTGCTGCGGGTCAATATCAATCAAAATGGTCAGGTGCGGTTGTAATCCGCCGGTCGCCAGACGATTCGCCTCTTTGACAAGCTGCGGCGTCAAATGACGCCCTACTCCCTGATACGCTACCGAAGCGTCGCCGTAGCGGTCGCATATCACATGAATGCCGTTGCGCAGATTGGGTAAAATCACCTGTTGCACATGCTGCGCGCGGCTGGCTTCGTAGAGCAAGAGTTCAGCCATTGGAGTCATATCGGTATTTTCAGCATGCAAGACAATTTTACGGATTTGATCGCCGATGCGCGTGCCTCCTGGCTCGCGGGTTAATATCGCAGGAATGTCGCGTTGATGCAATGTTTCCACAAATATCCTGGCCTGGGTGGTTTTCCCGCATCCTTCAATTCCTTCAAATGTCATAAAGAGTGTGTTTGGTTTCATACATTTAAAAATCGAGTTTTTTCAAAAAACTCGGTTTTTCCTTTCGTTACTTACGAAAATCTTTTTTCCGGTTTTTTTGATATTCACGCACAGCCCGCAAATGTTCTTGATATGTGAGGGAAAAATGATGCGTTCCGTCGTTACGAGCGACAAAATATAGATATTTCACCTCAGCCGGCCGGATGGCAGCCATAATTGATGGCCGCCCCGGGTTGGCAATCGGGCCCGGTGGAAGTCCTCGGCGTTTATAGGTATTATACGGGGTGTCTTTTTCTAAATCGGATCGGGTTAAATTGCCGTCAAAATCTTCTATTCCATAGATCACGCTCGGATCGCTGTCCAATTTCATCTTAATTTTCAAGCGATTATGATAGACAGCGGAAATTAATTCCCGCTCCTCAGGTACCCTCGCTTCTTTTTCAACAATGGAGGCCAGGGTCATGATCTCATGAACCGTAAACCCTTTCTGTCGAATCTCCTCTTGCAAATCAGGCGTCATCACTTGCCAAAATTCGTTGACCATCTCCTGGATAATTGCTTTTTCCTCCATTCCTCGATGAATATAATAGGTGTTGGGAAACAGATAGCCTTCCAGATTGGGGGCTTCAAGCTTGAATTCTGCCGCAGTATCAGGGTTGAAGACAATCGCTAAAAATTTTTTTTTATCAACCAGTCCCTGTTCGGCCAGCAGCTCTGCAATTTGACGGAGCGTATAGCCTTCAGGAATTGTTGCGCTGCGAAAATAAATTTTGCCATCCTGTAATTTTGTCAAAACCTCCGTCGGTAACATCGAGGTTGTAAACTGATATTCGCCAGCTTTCACGCTTTTCCCCTTCTTGTAAAAGCGAGCTAAAATCATAAACAGGTTTTTGTCGCTGATGACGGAGGCTTCTTGCAGCGTTTCAGCAATACGTCGTAATGGCGTGCCCGGTTGAATCAGGAGAATTCGTTCTGCTGCCTCGCCATCAGGAGGGATGGTGAGAAAGGCATAGACTTTGATTCCGGCTATTCCTACAACGCCCAAACAGCAGATGATCACTCCCAGAACAAAAACTCGTTTTCTCATAATCTGCGTATCATTCTTCGAATAAATTTTTATGTCAATATATTTCGTGCTTTCAGGATAGGCAAGCAAATTTTTTTTCGATCCTCTTGACAAATTCTCTTATTCCCATCATTCGGCAATCTTAGTTGAAGAATCTCAGAAAGTCAGATTATTTTTCGGAGTATCCTCTATGAAACAATCGCACCAGATTATTCCCATTGTGCAGCATTGGCCAATCCAGGTTCAGCGTGATGGGCGCTATCAGATGATTGAGAACGCGGTGTGTCAAGAAATCCCGTTAGAAATTTGCATCAATGCAGCTCCTTATGCCATGCTGATGCGGACACCGGGCCTGGAAAAAGAATTGGCTCTGGGGTTTTGTTTTACCAACGAGCTGATCTATTCACCTGATGAGGTTATAGATCTGGCGTGTTTCACCCCAGATGGAGCGCCATACATCACGCGTGTCATGCTGACAATTCCAGGGTTACAGGGGAAGTTTCCTGTTCAGGAACCATTGTTGAAATTTTCGAGCGGAGCAGTGAATAGCACCGCAGTCCTGCACGAGATTTTCCAAAAAGTTGCCCCTGTTTCTTCAAGAACTTCATTTTTATTATCTATTCTTTCTGATCTGCCGGAACAGTTATATGCTTGCCAGAAACTTCGAGCGTACTGCGGAGCGACCCATGGCGCCGCCTTAATCAATGAGGAGGGGAAAGCGATTTTTTGCGCTGAAGATGTGGGTCGTCATAATGCGCTTGATAAACTCATCGGGCATATTTTATTGAACCACATTGATACACGCGATAAGATTTTGATGTTATCGAGTCGGGCGAGTTTTGAGATGATTCAAAAAGCGGTCAGAATTGCTTTTCCTGTGGTTGCCTCAGTTTCTGCGCCCACTGATCTGGCGCTGCAAGTCGCTGAAAAACTGAATTGTACGTATATCAGTTTTTTGAAAAAAGGGGATTTTTATATTTACACCCATCCCTGGCGTTTCGGTTTATAGGCATAAAAAAACCAGGTTTTTTCAAAAAACCTGGTTTTTAGGGCAGGGCTGTTAAGTTCTGTGGGTGTTTGTGTCATCTCGACTTCGCTCGATGACCGGAACACCGCACGTCGAGCGAAGTCGAGACGCTATATTTTGCGAGAACTTAACAGCCCTGGGTTTTTAGGGGGGTTAGAATTTATACGTCAGGCCGATTCCAAAAACATTGGCTGAACATTCATAATCTCCGAGAGGTTTCGGGCTGCGGAGGCTTTCTGTGACCGTCCGGTCTTTAATGAAGAGGTGCGCATAAGCCAGATCAATGGTCATCTTATTCCAGCGATAGCCAAATCCAAGGGTAATATTCTGGCGATCATTGGTCGGTAATTCAGGCCCGTGTACCTTATCGGGAATAGGACTTGGATCGTAGATGTATCCGGCGCGGAAAGCATATTTGTCATGCAGCCAATACTCAGCTCCCAGCCGAAATACGACCGTATCATCATAACCGCGCGGGTTTTTCGCATCAGGAAAATAGGCTGTATTATCCTTGAAATCAAAATCCAGGTTTTTATAGACGCTCCAGTCAATCCAATTGACATCCCCAATCAGCGTCAAATTGTCTATAGGTTTATACGCCACGCCAAGTCCAACTACCTGAGGCAGAGATACGGTAGCTTCTCCGGTAGTTTTTAACGATTGCATCAAGCCGCCAGAAAGTTGAGTGACTGCGGCAGGGATGGTCAAAGAGACATCGCCTTCTATATCAAGATCTTTCCCACTGCTCCACATAAGACCAATTTGCAGTTTGTCAAGGGGTTTGACTAAAATGCCCACATTCGCCGCAACATTCTTGGCGGAAGCGTCTTTAACATCAAAAACCCCGTCATAGGCAGGATTTTCGTTGAGGGCCGGGTTGAGCAGACCTCCATAATTGATGTGTTGCCCGACCTCAGCCACAGAATAAACATATTGGACTCCACCGCCGATAGCGATTTTAGGCATCGCCTGCCAGGCCACATAGGGGCCGATATGGACGCTTGAAAGCGAAATATTGGTGGACATATAGCGCTGCGCGCCAAGGTTATCATAATCAGATCGCAATCCAAAGGGCGCATTCACAGCAAAAGCAAACACAAGATTGTCGAATTTGCCAAAATCGGTCGAGACCGCAAACAGCGGAACCAGGATAAGGTCATCTTTCGTATCCTCTCCCTCATACCCCTTCCTGGTATAGGTTGCCTGAGGCGAGATGCCCGCTGAGCTAAGATAAATCTGCGTGCCTTTCAATTGAGCTAAACCGGCAGGATTGTGATAAATCGCCGAAAGGTCATCGGCCTTTGCAATACCGCCCATGCCCATGCCCATCGAGGCTGCACCTTGCTCAGGCACCTGGAACCCTGCGGCCAATACATACGATACAACTGTAACGACAAGAAATACTGTGAAGACTGCTGAAATACACAATTTTTTCATAGGTTTCATCCTGTCTCGATTCACGACCCGAAGGATCTGGTATCGTACAAAACTTCTCACCACCTGTGATGAACTGATTTCCAGGTCTTCCAAATCGCGTCGATGGAATGCGTGTGCGTGATGGGATTCATCACGACTTTAGACATACATCTCTTTTCAAGATTGTGGAAAAAAAACAGGCTTTGCCGCAATCTTTTCTGGTTTCATAAACTACAACACAATCTCTTACGCGAAAATTATGCCATTAAGAGACATACAGAAGAAAAAATTGCTCAAAATCCCTTTAAATCTAGAGAAAAATAAAGAAAAATATTGCACAATGCGTGAGCTGGATAGAGAAGAATGTAAAAATAGGTTGAAAATAATGTCTAATATACGACATATTTTTATGTATAATTTCTTAAAATTCCATTTTATGAGGCTTTTATAGTATATGTATGATTTCAGTCATATATGTCGTATATTAGACATAGTGTATAATATTAGACAGAAATGTCTCTATACATGTATAAATCTCAGACAGCGGTTTCATCTTTCTGGGAAAGCTGATATTTTTCAATTTTGGAATACAATGTACTTCGGGTAATTCCTAACAGTTTTGCTGCTCTGTATTTGTTCCAGTTTGTCGTTTCCAGGGTCTGAAGGATTAATTGCTTTTCCTGGTCATATAAGGAGGCTGAGGCGACGAAGGTTTCCTCTATGCTGCGAAAAACAGTTCTTTCCTGGTGCAATTTCGTCGGGAGATCTGCCGGATTAATTACCGGTCCGGCTGCCATGACGACCGCTCGTTCAATGACATTTTCTAATTCGCGCACATTTCCGAACCAATCATAGTTCATGAGCAGTTCCATCGCATTTTGTGAACATTTCACGACTTGTTTTCCGGTATTGAGGGAATAGATCTTCAAAAAATGTTCGACAAGATGAGGAATGTCTTCTTTGCGCTGACGCAGAGGCGGCACTTCAATCGAGATGACGTTTAACCGATAAAAGAGATCTTCCCGAAACCGCCCGATTTTCATCTCTTCTTCCAAATTTTTATTGGTAGCCGCGACAATACGCACTTCAGCTTCCAGAGTTTTCTCGCCGCCAACGCGTTCAAAGGTTCTGTTTTGCAGGATGCGCAAAAGCAAGATCTGGCTGTGCAGCGGAATTTCTCCGATTTCATCAAGAAAGATCGTGCCGCCTTTGGCAAGTTCAAAACGCCCGAGTTTTCGGCGGTGCGCTCCTGTAAAGGAGCCGCGTTCATGACCGAACAATTCGCTTTCCAACAAATTCTCGGAGTAAGCCGCGCAGTTGACCACAATGAAGGGCTTATTTTTGCGATGGCTATACACATGAATCGCCTGAGCAATCAACTCTTTGCCGGTACCGCTTTCCCCATGAATAAGCACCGTAGAGTCTGTTTTGGCGACGCTCATGATCAACTCATAAATCTCCTGCATTTTTTGACTGCGTCCGATCAGTTCGTGCAGCCCTTCACGAGGAGCAGGGAAACGACTGGGAGGCGGCGTGATGTTTTGAATAATTCCCTGCATTCCGACCACTCGCCCTTCTTCAAAAATCGGACGAGTATAAATGGAAATGGTGAGGATGGAGCGATTTTTGTGAAATACACGGTATTCGCCGGATAAGGGCTGTTCATGACGTAATGTTAAGCGAAACGCAGCTCTGGCTTCCTCAAGATCTTCCGGAATCACACAAGTAAAGAAATCGACGCCGTTCAACTCTTCAGGGGTATATCCTAAAATATCGCGTACACGATGATTGACAAACAAAATTTTACCACCTGGGTCGGCCTGAAAGACGATTTCATTCACATTTTCAATCAGGTGTTTGTAGATAGCGCGTTCCTCGTTCATTTTGTGAAACAAGACCATATTTTCAATCGCAATCGCGATCTGAGAAGCAATCCGTTGTAAAAAATCAAAGTGCTGTGGAGAAAAACTTCCCTGGCGGACGCTTCCGAAGTGCAGTACTCCCATAATGTTATTTTTATATTCTAGTGGAAAAAACAGCGACGTCTGTAGAGTTTTCCCGAGCATCTCGGCAAGAGAGAGATTTGATTTGTATTCCCGATAACTGATAATTTCCGGGATGCCTCTGCGAAACACGCGTTCAATGGGAGTTCCTTCCTGCAAAAATTCACGATCAGTCTGTTTGACGCTCTGACCACGATCCTGGCAGATCGAAACAAACACACGAACAGTTTGGGCTTTACTGCCGGGCAAGAAAATATCCATCCGCTCAAAGGCAAAGAAATTCAATAAAGTTTGGCTGACCGTCGTATAGACATCCTGCCCGTCATGACTTGAGATCAAGGCTTTATTAACCGCCTGAATCACTTCTTTTTCCAATTCGACCTGTTTGCGTTCGGAAATATCCCGAATAATCGCTAGTGCAACGTGTTTTCCCTGGTATTCAACCGCAGAGGCGTTAATCTCCACCCAGAGTAACCGGCTATCTTTTCTCAGAATCTGACGTTCTCCTAATTTGATCGATCTTTGTTTTTTAACCAGGCGGAGGAGGGCGCGTGAAAGGCGTTTTTCATCTTCTCGTAACCAAAAATCGCTCACTGTCAAGCGTAACATCTCATCTTTAGAATAGCCGACCAGGAACTCCGCCTGCCTGTTGGCCTCAATGATTTGTTGGGTGGCAAAATCAATGAGAGTAATCGCATCACTTGCATCTTCGAACAACACTCGGTATTTTTCTTCCGATTCTTGCAGTTGTGACACTTTTGACGCTACTTCAGATTCAAATTGTTCCGTTAGCAGGGATTTCTCCGTCGCCAGCCTGATATGCCGCGTCAGAATCGTGAAAAACTCTATGTCTTCTTTTGCGATATGATGCAGATCCTTACTCGCCATCAAAAACATACCATATTTCCCTCCGTGAGCAACTAACGGGATATGAGCTAATGAGACGATCGTCTGTTCTGCACAGGTTTGTAAAAATGCGTGTGGGAAGGTATTTTCCGTTTGCAGCGTTGTCAGAGTAATACTTCCGAATTCCTGCGGACGAATACTGCAAAGCTCAAGATCATGCGAGCTAAGTTGGGTATGCTTCCCAAAAATCTCACCCTTGCCATAAGAGAAGAGCAGGGAAAAACAATCCAATTTCTGATCATAGAAATAAATGGCGCTGCCTATCATATTAACATGAAGAGAGAAAAATTCTCCGAATTGTTGAAAAGCCATGCTGAGCGATGTACTTTCGTCAAAAATCTGCGTGATCTGAGTCAGCAGATGCAATTCCTGGTGTTGCGTTTTCAGCCAGGGGCGCGTTTTTTTTCTCCGTGATAACACGACTGCCACTCCTTTTTCTGATATGGGTCAAGGCATAAATATTTTCAATCTTTTATATTGGAGTTGTTGCTCAATAAGCCGTATGACCTGAAAAACATTCGATTGCAGGAGTGCGACGCGGTCGTCGCAAAAAAGCAGCGTCGCGGTGACGCAGCGACGACCACGTCGCACTCCTGTTATTCCGCAACAACTCTATTATGCAATAATAACGCCATTCTAAATTCTTCAGTGAGCATGAGATTTTTATTGACTTTCTCCAGAGGGTTGATATTGTCAATTTATATAGTTGGAGGGAAAAAGGATGTCAAAGAAATTTACAACACAAAAAAAGGAGGTTCTCTGATGATGCCTATTAAAGCGACCAAACTTTCGTTGAACCTGCCATTCGGACTTGGAGGGATCACGATTGAGCCGAATGAAGCCGAGCAGCGCGCAGCCTGGACATTATATGTTGAATTGATGACCAGAATTGCGGTGCAGCCCTTAGATCCTGATACAGGGCTTTTACGTGAAGCGTTACAATCTCTGTACTCTCTTTTTAGCCTGACTCGTAAAATTTTACTTGAAGCCGGGCCAGGAGTCGCCCACGGGCCTGAATCCTTAGGGCCAGTCGCCATCGAAGTGCTGAATAAAGGGCTGCGTCCCTTTACCGCCAAATGGCATCCGCGCCTGTCAGACCACGAAACAAAGCGGCCAGCAGATTTGAATCAGGTCGAACATGAACGTCAGTGGCAGCATTATGATGAGATGTGCGATGAACTAGCCGAGGTGCAAGAAAAAATGCGCGTGTATGCCGAGGCCTTAGCCAAAATCGCCGGAGCAAAATAATTCGGCCTCACTTTTCAGAATATCTCTTGTTATGCCGCTTGACAGGTGGTGCGTAATAATAGATACAGACAACGTGAAAAAGAGAAGGGACTTCGGTATGAGCGACCCAGATGTCAGTCATAGTTGCTCGAAATTGATACAGAAGTCGTGGCCAAAACGGAGGTGAACCATGAAGATCAAAAAACCGCTCCTCATCCCCGAACCGTGCGAGGTGCTCGCTGCCGGAGAATCAAAAACCCTTCAAGATTTCTGTGAATCCGGACACCTGATTTTTTATAGGCAGTGGATATCCACACGAGTCGGAAATACGGTTGGCGTCCCTATCCAAATCTTGCCTTTGCCCGGTCGGGTTGTCGTCGAATCGCCGGATATCCCGGCTGATCCGAATCGAGGACAGAGCCGCAACCCCAGGGATAGGAGGGTTGCGCCATGAAAAAGATCCAGATGAATAACGCTTCGAACCGCAATGGCGCCACGCTGTTCGCCCCACGCGGGTCGAACGAGCATGAACGCCGTCTTGTGGAACTGTGCAATGTTCCCATCCAGGAGGCGCTAGACGCACTTAAGGCAACGCTTCAAGGCTTGAGTAAAGAAGCGGCGGATCAACGCCTGGATGAATTTGGTCCCAATGAACTCACGCATTTCAGACGCCTTGGATTCTGGGCCGACATGTTTCACCGCTTCAGAAGTCCGCTGGTGATTCAGCTTCTGGTGATCGCCCTGGTTTCCGCTGTCATCGGAGAACTGAAATCCACCGTCATCGTAGGCGCAATGATTCTGCTCAGCGTCGGCTTGTCTTATATCCTCGACCGCCGGTCCAGCCAGGCCGTGGAAAATCTCGGCAAGCGCGTCCAGTCCCGCACTTTTGTTCTCAGAGAGGGAGTGGAATCCGAGGTGCGGATATCCGAGGTGGTTCCCGGCGACATCGTGCTGCTACAGGCCGGGTCCACCGTTCCGGCCGATCTCCGGTTGATCAGCGCCAAGGATTTTTTTGTCGGTGAGTCGGCTTTGACGGGAGAATCCATGCCCGTCGAGAAAACGGTAATGAATGGCGGTTCGCCTGCGACGTCGGCATTGAATTTGCCAAACGCCTGTTTTTTCGGAACATCGGTCACCAGCGGCACCGCTCGCGGCCTCGTCATCAATACCGGCGTCCACACTTTGTTCGGTGCTATTTCGGAAAGGCTGGCCGAAAAGCGTGAGGAGACCAATTTCGACCGGGGGGTGCGTTCCTTTACCTGGCTCATGATCCGCTTCATGGTGGTCATGGTTTGCGCGGTTTTCTTTATTGTGGGAATGACCAAGGGCAACTGGCTGGAGGCCCTTTTGTTCGGCCTCTCCATCGCAGTAGGTCTTACTCCTGAAATGCTGCCCATGATCGTCACCGTCAATTTGGCCAAAGGCGCTCTGACCATGGCCAAGAGAAAGGTGATTGTCAAACGATTAGCGTCCATCCAGAACTTCGGGGCCATCGATATCCTGTGTACAGACAAGACCGGCACCCTGACCCAGGACAGGGTGGTGCTGGAACAGCACGTGGATATTCTGGGACACCCCAGCGAAGAGGTGCTCGATTACGCCTATCTCAACAGCCATTTCCAGACCGGACTGCGCAATCTGATCGACCGTGCCGTTCTGGAACACGCTGATCTGGACACCCGGCAATGCCAATTGGTGGATGAGCTGCCTTTCGACTTCCAGCGCCGGCGGATGTCCGTGGTCGTGGCTTACGAAGGAGACCATGTGCTCATCTGCAAGGGCGCGGTCGAGGAGATTTATGCGTGTTGCAACCGCTATCAGATTGATGAGGAAGTATATCCTCTGGTTGACATGATCCGCGGCGAACTCTTCGAGGAAGTCGAAAAGCTCAACCGGGATGGTTTTCGGGTTCTCGGCATCGCCTACCGCGAGTTTCCCTGCGAAAAGACCACATTTTCGGTTCAGGACGAATCTCAACTTATTCTGTTGGGTTACATTGCCTTCTTCGATCCTCCCAAGACAACGTCCAACGAAGCGCTGGAGCTGCTTTCCAAAGCCGGCGTCAAGGTCAAGGTGCTCACCGGCGACAACGGCCTGGTGACGGAGAAGGTCTGTCGGGACGTAGGGCTCGGCGTTGATCGGATGATCACGGGAGCCGAACTTGCCAGGCTTTCGCCGGAGGAGTTCTCCCAAACAGTGCAAAATGCCAACGTATTCGTCAAACTCTCGCCAGCGCAAAAAGAGGAGATTGTCAGAGACCTGCGCCGCAAGGGGCATGTGGTTGGGTTCATAGGCGACGGTATCAACGACGCACCGTCGCTCAAAGCCGCTGACGTAGGCATTTCAGTGGATTCTGCGGTGGATGTGGCAAAAGAAGCTGCTGATATCGTGCTTCTGGAAAAAAGCCTGCTGGTTCTGGAAGAGGGCATCAGGGAGGGCCGGCGGGTTTTCGCCAATATCGTCAAATACATCCGCATGGGGGCCAGTTCCAATTTCGGTAACATGTTCAGCGTGGTGGGGGCGAGCTATCTGTTGCCCTTCCTGCCCATGCAGCCAGTGCAGATCCTCACCAACAATCTGTTGTATGATTTTTCTCAGACCGGCATCCCGACCGATACGATGGACGAGGAACTGATCGCCAGGCCTCTTAAATGGAACATCGGTAACATCAAGCGATTTATGATCTTCATCGGGCCGATTAGTTCCATTTTCGACTACGCGACATTCGCCCTGATGTGGTTCTTTTTCCATTGCAGTGCTTTTCTCGACCCTGCGACAACGGTCGCGCAAAAAGATGGGCTGGCCAGGCTCTTTCAGACCGGGTGGTTCGTGGAATCGCTGCTCACCCAAACCTTGATCATCCACATCATTCGGACAAGGCGCATCCCGTTTTTCGGCAGCCGCGCCTCCTTCCATCTGACCATGACGACGCTGATCATCATGGCCGTTGGCGCATGGTTGCCGTACTCGCCCTTTGCCAACGACCTGGGAATGGTGCCGTTGCCAGGGGTCTTTTGGGCATGGATCGCGCTATTCCTTTCGACTTACGCTGTCTTGACCCACTGGGTGAAGACCTGGTTTTTCAAACGCTACGGAGGTGATTGATTATGGACACGATTCTGGACGCTCTTCAAGAAGGCAGACTCTTCGAGCTACTGGATAATGACAAAACGGATGCCCTTCAGTTCCTGGCGCATATCATTGAAGCGTTCCCGGAAGTTCCGGCCGGAACAGACGTGGTGGGGCATGTGATGAAAAGAGAGGAGGCGATGAACACGGCATTGGGCAAGGGCTGGGCGTGTCCGCATGCGCGCGTGCCGTTCGATGAAGATCTCAAGTGCGTGATCGGATGGAGTCCCGAAGGCATCGATTACGGTGCGCCGGATGGGAAGCCGGTTGTGCTGGTGGTCATGTATCTGGTGCCGGAAAACCAGCGCAACCATTATCTGCGCGAGATATCGTTTTTGGCCAGGGCTCTCGAAAATTATCCCGGACTTGATAAGTTACGGAAAGTAGAAGACCTGGACGATATCCGCAACTACCTGCTTGACCTTATTGATGTATCAAAGGAACCGTCCGGCCCGGATACCCGGGCGAGGATGATCCGGCTTCAGGCCAGAACAGCGCCCGAGACTTTGGTCTTTCAGGACTTATCGAACCTAATTGTGGAACCGGTCACCCTTGTCGCCGGACAGAATACGGAACCTGTGGTTCTTACACAGAATCACGCTCTTTTCGAGTGGCTCGATTCCGTAAAAGATCTCATCGGCAGGATAGAAACCGAGGGTGTTTATCAAAATGGCGGATGGCGTGTTGTGCGACGTGGCGCTGTTAACTATCAGGGTAGCAGGATTGTGTATGATTGTGTGGCTTTTAAACTCATCCAGAATCGTCCTGAGAAATACAAGTGAACGCTTTGGGCCTGGCATAACAAGACGGTGTACCAGCGGCAATTCCGCTATGCTTCATTGCCGCTGGTGCGCCTGGTCATTATCTTTCGCCGTCGGGAAGCACAACGGATTTGAGGAATGATCATATAATTCTCCAATCCGTTGTGGTTTTTTCAGCAGAAACGACAGAAATGAAGAATAAGCAAGAATTCGAGTTCAGGCATATTCTTGCTTATTCTTCATTCCTGTCGCTTCAAAGGAGTCATGTGCGATGAAAACTGCTACCCGTGATATTTTATACAATGAAATCAGTCGCTTTAATCCGATCACGCTTGAAGTCAGCCCGGAGGAACCGTTTCAAGTGCAAACCGAACTGAATACTGGCTCCTGGCTGCAAACGATAGAAGACCTCTGGTCCCCGGAAAAAAAATCTGGATCGAATCCCTCCAGCGGATGTATCTACATCCGGGGCGCCCGGCCGGGACAGATGCTTGCCATCACTATCCTCGACATCGAACTCGCGGAGGTTGGTTATACTGCCTCATCACCTTCTGAGAATCTTTATTCAGACTGGCTTAGAAAAAACGAGTGGGGTATCATCAGTAAAACGGTCAAGATTGAGGGTGGAGTAATCTATTGGAGCGATCGCCTTAAAATCCCGGTACAGCCGATGATTGGCGTGATGGCGACGGCTCCAGCTCAGGGCGCCCCCCGCACGATTGAAAACGGCCCCTATGGCGGCAATATGGATATTCAGGAAGTCACGATTGGCAACACGCTCTATCTACCGGTTTTTGTTGAGGGAGGGTTACTGCACATCGGTGATGTCCATGCCGTGATGGGGGATGGGGAAATTTGTGGTGCCGGTGGGATCGAAACACGGGCGACCATAACATTACAAGTTTCTTTGCAAGAGCGTCCCCCGGAAATGCTCTGGCCCCGACTTGAAACGCCTAAGGAAATTATCAGTATTGGCTGTTCGCGCCCGGCCGAGGATGCGTTCCGCATTGCCCTTCAAGAAATGATCAAGTGGATGGTCGTTGACTACGGGTTTTCCGAATCTGACGCCTTTCTGCTGCTCGGTCAAATTTTACATGCCCGTTGTACCCAATTTGTGGACCCATTGTACACCTACATCTGTAAAGTACCTAAAAAATATCTCTGTCCCTGATCCTGAGATATGATGTGTCACGGGTTACGCACTCCATAAAGAATTCCGTAGATAAAGAGAAAAAGAGCCGTATTGTGTTCTTTTCCCTTAGTTCTATAGAGGTGGAGAAGGTATCCTGCCTTTGTGTGTCATGAACATTATTAAAGGAGGATACCAGCATGAATTCCACCCCACTTGACATGTGTAACATTGACGAATTAGTGCAATTGTCACCGCATGCCCTGTTGTTTGTGTATCGCGCGTCGTTATACCTTTTTACAGCTACGCTTCAGGGGATATCCTATTGCACCAGTAAAACCCTCTTGAGCCTGAGGGTGTATCTGACCGAGCTGGCAAATCTGGAAACGAAACAGACCCAATCAGGCAAGTTTCATTTCGTACCTAACGGGTTGTGAAGAAAAAAATCGCTTGAGCAACTAATATTGCGAGAAAATGTTTCTTTAAACTGTTAGATATGAAACTCAGATTTGTGAAACATGCCAAAAAAGGCTCGACATTTTTCAGGGCATGAAATGCTGTATTGAGTTACATTTGTTATAATTTATGTGCGCAGCTCACATTATGTCTGGCGTGTTCATGTAAGGCGCGTGTCCGCTAAAATACCAACATGCAACATGACTCAAGAATTCCGGGCCTGCTGAGATTGGGAAAATTCTTGAGAGACCGTATTGCAACAATGGAGGAGACGTTATGAGAAGGATGGGATTGTTTGTTTCGATCATGATCGTTCTGATGGTAGCGTTCACTGGGGTTGTTCCTCAGGCAATGGCAGAAGATGATGGGTTTGTCGTCGGTATTAGTAACAGTACGTATGGGAACCTCTGGCGGGAAAAACATATTGAAGAAACGGTCGCAGTCGCGGAATCCTATATTGAGAGAGGTATGTTAAGTGGTTATACTGTCCAGCAGGCCGGTCCCGATGTACAGACTCAGATTCAACAAATTAGAAACATGATTAATGAGGGCGTCGATATGATCCTGATTAATCCTGCTTCGGCCACCGGATTAACTGGGGTGATAGAAGAAGCAGCTGAAGTCGGCATCCCCTGCATTGTCATGGACACCGAACTGATTGGTGAGGACAGAGAGCTTGCCTTAAGTGTGGCCACTGACAAATTCTATGAAGCGTATAATTCTATGAAATATGTCACCGAAGCGATTGGCGGCAAAGGAAAAGTTGTCCTGCTGTTGGGTATCGCCGGCGATCAGCCTACCTTAAAACGTCATGAAGGGGCGAAGGCGGTGTTGGAAGAGTTCCCTGATCTTGAATTGCTCACCACTGTATAGGGAGTTGTGATAAAAGTATATAAGCCTGTTCTTATATTTCTTCAAGAACAGGTTTTGAACGACGATTCACACGCCATCAATTTTGGGTAAATGGATTGGCGGCAGTTTTGCGACCTTCCCCGTGATGCCCCGCGTCCCGACCGGCGTCCCCGGGGCAAGTTTCGTCGTCGCGTGGGGCGTGCTGGGACTGAAGGGCTGTTTCTGGTCGTGCTGGATGAGGTGGTGGGGCGTGAGGTGGTGGATTTGAGGCATCGGTTGTTTGATGGGACGCCCGTAAAGGCCCGCGCCTCGCTCCATCCCTCCCGGGCTGAGGGGTATACGGAATCTCAGGCCGCCCTTGAGGAGAAACTTCAGGCGTTTCACGCCCAGCACGCCGAGGTGGCCCCTGCCTTGACTCCGATACCAGTGGTGTTGACCAACACGCTGTATGCGGCCGCCCCTCAGGTCGTGGAGGCGAGACGGGGGCAGGAGATGAAACCGGTCTCCGACCGGCACGCCGCGGGCGATCCGGAGGCGCGGTTCCAGCGGGGCAAACAGGGGAATCGCTGTGCGTTGGGGGACGACGTGGTTTTTTCGACCGCTGGGAAGCAAGTCTTCATTGAAGATGTCCAGGTGTCGGCGGAAGCTTCCGAGGGGAAGCCGCGGTTTTTGGAGAAGTTGGCCCAGAGTCAGGATGGCCAGACCTGGAGGGGGGATGCGGAATTTGCAGAAGGGGAGAGTTTGGCGAAAGCCGAGGAGCAAGGGGGCACGCTGAACACCCCGCTCCGTCAGGTGAGTTCCCCTGGCCAGTTCTCCACGCCAGCGGTTGTGTATGATGCCGNAACACCCCGCTCCGTCAGGTGAGTTCCCCTGGCCAGTTCTCCACGCCAGCGGTTGTGTATGATGCCGGGGCCGATTTAGGATTAGGGTGTGGATTACCGACGCAGTTCGCTGCAATTACAGAGGGAAATGTCGTGTTGGATCTTGGGTCGGGCGCTGGCAATGATGTATTTGTCGCCCGGTCATTGGTCGGAGACTCCGGGAAAGTGATCGGCGTGGATATGACTGAAGCGATGATCGCCCAGGCGCAACAGAATCTGGCGAAATTGGGCTATAAGAACATAGAATTTCGATTGGGGGACATCGAGAGTCTGCCGGTGAAGGACAACGAAATTGACGTCGTTGTCAGCAATTGCGTGCTCAATCTGGTACCGAATAAAACCAAAGCTTTTCAGGAAATCTACCGGGTGTTGAAACCGGGCGGCCATTTTTGCATCTCGGATATCGTCTTGCGAGGTGAACTCCCTGAAAAGCTGAAATCCCTGGCAGAATTATACGCCGGATGTGTCGCCGGGGCCTTACAGTATGATGAGTATTTGCACGCCATTCGGGAAGCCGGATTTGTGGATCTGGAGATTCATAAAGATCACCAGTATATCGTGCCCAACGCGACGTTAGCTCAATACCTGAATCAGGAGGATATTCAAATTTATCGGCAGTCGAACGCCGGAGTTTTCAGCATCACGGCGTCAGCCCGGAAACCGTCAAGAACAGAATAAAAGAGCAAAAACCCCGGTTTTTCGAAGAAACCGGGGTTTTCATTCTCTATTTTACCGATCCCTTGAATATCAGGAGATAAATCCCCAGGCTAATCGCCAGCAGCATGGCATTGGCAATCAATCCTGCCGGGTCGGAAAACGGATTGTGCGCCATCGTCAGAAAATCGAGTGATTGAAGGATTTGGTGGATAATCAACGTTGGCAGTACGCAATCTAAAACCAGCGTCAAGCTGGTGAGCATCAGGGCGCAAACAAACATCAACAGGAGAAATCCCGGAGTAATTGAAATAAAAGCAAATTCCGCCAAGTGATACAGGCTGAACAGCGCACTGGTGAGAAGAATGGCAAGATATTTTCCGACGGCCTTTTGGAACATAAACAACAGACCGCCCCAAAAAATGAAGGCGTAAGAGATTGCTGAAAACAGGAGAAATAAAAACGTGATGACCACCGGAACGAACGCCGGAGGATTGACGAACACCTTCATTGTCGTGCGATTCCCCACAAAGCCAAACGGAAAAATCAGCAGAAAGAACAGTAAAAATCCGACTGAAATCAGGATGGTCTTCCTGATTTCAGCCTGCGCCGGAAGCCAGCGAAATGCTATGATTTTAGTACGCTTGAAATGCAGCGGCAGGATGATTCCGACAACTGTCCCGTTCAAACCAAGCGCGATTCCCCCCAATGCTTCATTGTCGGGATATGCAGTAAACAGGTAGCCCCCGACTCCCAATAACACTGTCCATACAAGGAAGTGCGCAAATACAATAACTGTATTTTTTATAGGTTTTTTCATATCCTCTATTTTCTCCACATTGAAACTCAAATCTGGGCTGTTATTGAGGAGGAGCGTCTTAAATCCATCGCCTGACTTTCTGTTTATATGTCAGCCAGGTCTCGCCAAATGTTTCTTCCAGCATCCGTTCTTCGACCTGAATAAAGATTTTTTCCAGCAAAAACGGAAATGCTACGACGACGAGATAGGGCGTCATCGAGCCGACAAAGATCGCAATCCCCAAAAGAATCAGGACGAACCCGACATACATCGGGTGTCGAGTCAAGCGAAACACGCCATCCGTGATCAACGTGGTTGGTTCCTGGAAGGGTTTGACCGTCGTGCCAACTTTTTTAAAGGCCCTGTCAGCGCAGGCGTTCAGCACACAGCCTGCGCCGAACGGCAGAAGTCCCAACAAATTCCAGGGAAAGGAGATGACTTTTACCAGAGGGACAAGAAAATGCAGAACGATCATCAAGACAATCGCAATCAATAAATAGGTTGGCGGTAAGATGTGCGTGTTGTTCATAATTTTCCCCCTGAATTTCCTTCTAAGCAACTACGTGGTTCATGCCGCATTTTTGCCGCAGGCATGCCTTAAAAAGTGCTTGATATGCTTTTTATTCCAGATATGCCCTTCGCATAGGATGTGATTATCCACAATCAACGCTGGCGTGAGCAGCAGTTGACGCGCTTCGAATTGCAACACGTCTTTCATCTCATGGATCACATCCAACTGACATTCCAACTGTAATTCGTGCAGCGCATCAAGCACATTCTGCACCAGCCGTTTTTGAAACGGGTCATCTGGCCCGACCACTATGATTTTCATACGAGTTCCTCCTTTTCCTTCTGTTGCTCGTTCCCACACTCCCCGTGGGAACGAGCAACACCAGACGCTCTGCTCCTATTCTTTCAAGTGGCGTTGACAAGTAATGCGTTCAGCAAGACCTGACAGGTTTCAGAAAACCTGTCAGGTCTTTACCCGTCAGTGAAACCTTGAAAGAACAGACTACAGGCTTATTGGAGTTCTTTCAGCCAGGTGACAATTTCGGGCGTCTCCGGGATGCGCCCCATGCACTTGACCGCGCCGTTAATGGCTAAGGCCGGCGTTGACGTGACGCCGCGCTGTAAAATGGTCACCTGATCCTTCACCGCGACAATCTCGCCCTTCATCTGCAATTGCGCCAGGGCCTCGTGGCTGTTTTTTTCGACTTGTTTGCATTTCGGACATCCCCCGCCAAACACTTCCATCTTCACCATCATACGTTTCTCCTTATCAATCAATAAAAGCGTCATCCCGTGTGGATGTGTCCGCCATTGCTGAAATGACAGGCACATCCGGGATACCGTTGTGAATGAATTACTTTTCGCGCCAGGGAATTAACAACACTGGCGCTGGGGCCTGCCGGACCACGTGATGCGCCACACTGCCAATAAATAACTCATGGATCCGGCCGCGGCCTTGATTGCCCATGACGACCAGGGTTGGCTGCGTCCGGGCGATTTCATCAAGAATGACCAGGGCGGCATGCCCCTCCACGATAGTGTACGTGACCTCGCTCGCCCCATCAGCCAATAATTCTGTTTTTATGCGTTCCAGACGCTCCGTATCAATCTGATTGAATTCCGCCAACCGATCTGTCAGGTGCGGATGGATGCGTTTATGTTCTTGCACATGAAGCAGCCTGACACCCGCGCCTGTCTTCTTGACGATGGTTTTCACCACGGTATCCAGCGCATGTTCGGCATTGTCAGAAAAATCCGTGGGAAACAAAATCTTTTTGAAAAGATTCGCGCCACGGATAGGATATTGTACCTCTTTCCGTTCACCGCCAAGATGACAACTCAATGTGAGTACCGGGTGACGCGCATTCCGTACAAGATTGTCAGCCATCGGATCAAGGATCAACTCGTATATGAGGCTTTCGGCCAACGAACAGGTCACAATCACATCGATCCCCTCTTTGTCGGCAATGCGGTTGATTTCTTCATGGAATCGTCCAAACGGGGCGTGCGTCACGACACGGATGCCTTTTTCAGCCCAGATTTTCTTTTCCCGTTCGAAGGCCTCGGACTCTAAACTCGCCAAAATTTCGGCGTCAACCGGGTCTTTCACTTGTAAGACATTTACCAGATGCACTTCTTGAATCCCCAATTCTTCCACGCTGGATAAATATTCCATAAAGCTATCAAAAGCTAGTGTGAGTTTTACTGGCACCAATATTTTAGGATACATGTTAACCCTCTCCTTTTTTACTTAAAGTGTTCCAATGAACCATTGATACGCCAATCCGGCGCTCATGGCGACCAGCACGGCCAACACGGCATAGTTAATCACGCACTTCCACCCGATAATCCGCGACACGCCCAACATGGACGGAATCGAAGCCATCGGTGCGCCAATCAAAAACGCCAGCGCGGCCGCCGGAGCCATCCCTTTCATAATGAGGGCTTTCACTAAAAACACTTCCACTAAGGTCGGCGTATAGGTCGGCACGCCGATGACGGCCCCCAGCACGACGCCGAGCGTGCCGGTCAGATACGCGATGACCAGTTCGGTCGGCAGGTAGCGTTCGACAAAGCTGATCACGAACACGCCGGCACCTAAATATGGCAGCACGAGTTTCGTGAGAATCCAGGCTTCCTTCATCGCTTTCCAACTGCGGTCGCTGAAGGAAAGGCGTTGCTCCTCGACCGTCACCGCTTGCGCGGCCGCGTACTTTGCTTCTTGCTCCCGTCCCCAGTTCGTTAAGCTGATGAGATAACCGATGATCATGGCCCCGATCAACGAAAAGACCAACCGGAAAAGCATGATCTTGACGGAAATGATGCTCCCCGTAAAGATCAATGCCATCACATTCGCGGCCGGCGCCATCAGCAGAAACGTAATCGCCGGGCCAATGCCGGCCCCGGAAATCAGAATCCCTCCGAAAATGGGGATCATGGCGCACGAGCAGACCGTCAAAAACGGGGCGAGCACGCCCGCGATCACATACGAAGAGAAGCTCTTGCTGCTCATGTATTTTTTCATTTGCGCGTGCGGCACAAACGCCGCAATCACGCCGCCTAATACAAAGGCTAAGATCAGCGGCCCCCAGGCGCGAGTGACATAGCTCCACAGGTACACGAACGGCACCTGCCAAAAGGGATAGGTCATCAATTCGTTCACATCTTTGGTCGCCGGATTATCGTAGTTAAACACCGGAAACAGCGGTTTGCCTGTGAACCGCGGGTAAAACATGGTCACCAACCCAAGCAATAGCAACATCCACGGCAAGGCTGTTTTAATCGTCTTGTTCATTGTTATGGCATACGGATGGTCCTGCTGATGGCGCTGCCTGAAGACAGTCTTCTTGATCAGGCAGCCATCAAGGGACATCCGCTCCTTATTGAGCTTGAAAAACCTTCACTGAGAGAATACAATATTCTTATTCCCCGGTTCACTCTACGCACACGCAGGGGGAAATTTCTGTGTGTAAGGTTCCAGCTACCACCCATGCCACCAACACGGGCACAAACGATGTTTATTGACTTTCATCGGCGTTATTCTCCATAACCTGAGGCGTGATAATTTGACGGACGATGGCGTCGAGACGGTCCAGCAGTTTCACGCACGGGACACTGAGATGATAGTAGACCTGCATCCCGCGTTTCTCATCTTTGATAAGCCCGGCGTCTTTTAAGACTTTCAAATGCCGTGAGACGGTGGACATGTCCGCCCCAATCATGTCAGTCAGCATAAACACGCATTGTTCCCTTTGCATTAAGGCATTCACGATGTACAGGCGCGTCGGATGCGCCATGGCCTTGAGAATATGGGCGCACAACGCAAAGCGATCTCTGCTCTGAGCATCCATGAATATCATCTCCTTAGACGACCTGTCTCTCAACGGGACAGATAATAAGTATCTTGTTACGCGGCGACCTTACCGCCTTCCGACGCCCCACACCGGGTCGTCGCCAAACCGTTCCATCCACCATTCTTCCGGCGACAGGTAGTCGTGCACCGTTTCCTGAGTAAACGAAATTTTGTAGCTGTTGCAATAGGCCATAATCCGGGTATACGCTGCAATAATTTTCCGAGTCATTTCATGACACTGTTCCGGCGGCTCCGGGCAGGTATCCGGGTGCCACTGCTTAAGCAGCTTGCGATACTGCGCTTTAATGTCGGTTAAGGTAGTCTGCTCAGGCAGTTCCAAAACGGCTCGGGCGTCGGTCAATTCGTGATAGGTATTTGTCATAGCGTGCCCTCTCCTCTCGCAGCAATGCCTGCCGGATCGCTGGAACTGTATTTCAAAATCAGTGCGCCGGTGGTGGTTCCGGTATCCGCCGCGACAATCGCACATTTGGCGATGAGCAGAAAATAAATTCCCGGCACGGCGCTCAGCACTTCATAATTGGCCTGCCCTTTGGCAATGACGACATCATGCGCCTGAATCCAGCCACTGACCTCCGGGTTGAGCCAGGGGGCGTTGCCGTTCACAGCGGTATTCACGTACCGGATTGTGATGTTCGGCAGTTCCAACAGGCCGATCTGGCGGGCATCCTCCAGCATGGTGTCGTTCAGGATCGGCAGCTTTTTCACCACCACCGTGATCCTGGGCAAGGCATGGGATTGGAGCATGGTTTCGAGCAATAATTTATCAAAGACGATTTCCCCGGCGTTGTCCGCAAACAGCAGCACACTCGACGCGTGCCGCAGTTCGTCGCGCAAGCGGTCGTAATGGTTAATCGCAAAATCTGTCGTGAGCACCTGTTGAATGGTCTCCTGAATATTGAAATGCTCCTTTGCCCCAAAATCCATGATATTGCCGGCAACGGCCAGTTTACACGCTGTCAGCAGCGGATCGGCGCTGTGCTGAACGTACTCCTGAAGCTGCGGATAGAGGCGTAACACCTCTTCGTTGCTCTGCCGTTTGAGCGCCTGATAGGGATCAGGTTTGCCTGTTACGCGTGTAATCAGGTCGTACGTTCCTTTCGAGATCGTCATCGGATCTGTCGTCCATTCAACTTTCACAAGGCGTTCCATCACTTGTCTGAAAACCTGTTCCTGGATATTCTGATCATTCGCGGCCAGGCGTAATATGCGTAATGCTTGCCGCTGTTGACAGATGATACAATCAAGATATGCGTTCATAACGTTGCAATGTTCGTAGATAAAATGTGTGTCCCTGATACTCCAGGGCGCGTAACTGTTTTTTCGCCAGCAGCCGGTCAACGACTTCCCATCCGGCCCTGGCTCTCTCCAAAAATTCCCGGACGGCGTCGGCGCGCATGGGATGCACGGCGGTAATGCTCAAAAGATCCTCTTCGACCTGGCCGGTCCGGGCAAACGCATTGCCTTCATAGCCGATCAAATATTCCACCGTCAGCCCCTGGGCGCAAAAAATGTGATAGGCGCGGTTGAGCGCCGCTTCTGTCACTGGCTGCACCCAGGATTCTGCGGGTGGTCTGGTTGGAATCGCCAGATAACTTTTTTGCAGATGCCAATCGGCGACAATTTTCGCGATTCGCTCTAATTCCGTCTGTTCATCATTGACGCCGTGCACCAGCATGGTCTCCGTGACGAGTTCGCCGTGGAAGGTCTGAGAAAAATCGGCAATGCCCTGAAGAATCTGTTCACGCCGCAGCGTGCCATGCGGTCGGTCGATCTTCCGCCATGTGTCTTGAATAGCAGCGTCAATCTTGACGGACACCCAATCGGTCTGGCGCAAGGCGTCTCGAACATCGGCTTGCCATAACAGAGAGGCATTGGTAATCACGGCGATTTTAATTCCAAGGGGTTTGAGAAGTTCGATGGATCTGCCAAGATGCAGATCAAGCGTCGGTTCGCCGTCAGGGACAAATGTCAGATAGTCTATACCTTCTTCGTGTTCGCGGGCTTCCCTGAGTTTGATTTCTACCTGCCTGAGAATCTCTTCCGGTTGATAAAACGCCGCTCGTGTGATCTGCATGTGGGGCGTACGCCCGAGTTGGCAGTACACACAGGCGTACGTGCAAATTTTGGGGGGAATATTATTGATGCCGACGCTTCGTCCCAACCGTCTTGAGGGGACGGGACCAAATGCGATCTTATCCGTTTGATTTGCCATTGCTATGCCTTTATTGTATGAGCCGGATTCGATAACGGCAGATCCGACTGATGGTGTTTCGGATATACTGAATTTTTTTATTTCAGGTCTTTCAGGGTGATGACTTTGCCAACGCCGAGCCGAATAAAATGGTTCTGATAGGCCTGTTCGAACATCTGTCTCGCCGGATCCCCTGAACAATGGCAGGGACCAACATATTTCACGCCTGACTGCTTAAACTCTGCGATAATGTCTGTGAGCAAAGCTCTGCTATAATCCTTGAGGTGGAAGCCTCCTATCACCAGCAATACCTCGTCCGGTAACATTTCTTTTGCCTTTTTGATGATTTTGATAATTCCGGGATGAGCGCATCCAGTCAGAATAATCATTCCTTGCCCTGTTTGGAGGATCAATGCTTGTTCTCTGGTCTGTCCTTCGAGATCGCCGGTAGAGTAAACCTGTGGACAAATCTGCATAGCTTCTTGCACCTCAATGATGTTCGCGCCAGCGTGTTTGACCTCGTCTTTGAAACCTGCTGAAAAGGAATGGGGCAGATATACGGACACCTCAGGCTGCTGTGCGAGAAAATCCTGCATACCGCCGACATGATCCCAATGCTCATGTGACAGCACGATCAATTCAATGGCATCAGGCTGAAACCCTAATTTTCGCATGTTTGCCAACAAGATGGCGCCTTTTCCTCCGGCATCAAAGAGGATCGTTTTCTCCGCGCCCTGGATCAGACATGCAAATCCCCAGGCAGTCTCTAAGCCTTCCTGAGAGGGATAATTATCGTACAGCACCGTAAGTGTGAGATTGTCTATACGCTCAGTTTGCATGGCCTGATTCTCCTTTCCGCTTATAGAAGTCACGAGAATAGGTATCCCGACAAACACAAGAAGTAAAATAAGTGTTATCGTCAATTCTTCTCGCATGGTGTATTCGTGCTATTCGGAAACACAGTTCGTAGTCAACGCTTTAGCGTTGTTTCAGGCATTTCCAGAAACGCTGAAGCGTTCACTACAAACCAATATCGTTATTTCTGGTTCATGTCTCTTCCTGACGCTGCTCAACGGCGTCCTCTGCCCTGGCCGCGCCCGCCGCCCATGCCGCCTTGTCCCATGCCCCGGCCTCCTCCGGAACGAGGATCGCCAAAATGGCCGCCGACATTCGGCTGCGCTGCTGCTTGCAATTGTCCGTTTTTATACTGTTCAACGGCGGTCTGCACCGTTCCTGTCACGTTGGTTAGTACTTGAATCCCGGCGGCTTGCAGCGTGGCAAAGGCGTTGGGGCCGCAATTGCCGGTTAATACGGCTTGAACGCCTTTCTGGGCGAGCAGTTGCGCGGTCTGAATGCCAGCGCCGCCGCTGGCGGCAATATTCGGATTTTCAAGAACTTCACATTCCATCGTCTCGGTCTCTACAATGACAAATTGCTGGCAGCGTCCGAAGCGCGGCTCTATCGCAGCCTGTAAATCATTGCCTTGCGCTGAAATGGCTATTTTCATGATGAGAAATAGAGCACTGATTGGACTGACGAGACTGATTTGCCCTCTCGCCAGTCTAATCAGTGTGCTATTATAGGATATTTGTATTAATGGGCATGATGTTGACACGCGGTCGCATCGGTCGCTTCGGGCAACTGGCCGGCTTTATACGCTTTGAGTACCTCAGCCACCGTACCGGAAGCCTGATTATACACATGAATGCCATACTGTTCAAACAGATGGACGGCTTTCACACCCAAACCGCCGCACAGCACCACATTGGCTCCGGCTTCGGCGATGAGTTCCGCCGGCGTTTTGGTCCCGCCGTGATGCGTGCCGCTGTTCAGCAGAAAACTTAATGTGTTGGTCTCCTCATCAATCAGGGCAAAGCCGCTGGCCTGCCCAAAATGTGAAGAAATTGGACTGTCAAAACCGTTCTGCTGTAAAATCGGAATACAAATTTTCATCTCTGTTTCTCCTTCATAGTAAGCCAAGACCTCCCAGGTTTCAAAAACCTGTGAGGTCTGAACCTAAAGTTAATGTTACTTATGGCAATGCGGCGTCTCGCAGCGTTCCGTCCGTCCGCAGCAGGTCTGTTCCCGACCGCATTGGATGGACGAGGCGCTCGACGATGCGCCGCCTTTCATAATAAACCCGGCCCCGGCGCTTAATACGCGCCGCGTCGGCCCGCCGCATTCCGGGCAGATTGCAACGGGCGCATCGTTAATGCCCTGAAATTGTTCAAACCGATGGCCATGTGTGGTACATTCATACTCATACGTTGGCATAGTATTCTCTCTGGTACATTCGCCACAGATTGCCACAGATTTTCACAAATTTCAGGCGATATTCACTGAAAATGTGTTATATTCCCCTTCTCATCTGTGAGAATCTGTGACAATCTGTGGCTATGTATAACTCTCTTATTTCATCAATAACGCTGGCAGCCAATTACTGATCTGAGGAAATACGGACAATAAAATCAGCGTCAGTAGATTCGCCAGCAGAAACGGCAGTGCGGCGCGAAAGATCGTCACAATGCTTAATTTTGAGACTGCCGACACCACATTTAAACACATCCCGACCGGCGGCGTGACGAGTCCGACCGCCAGGCCGCAAATTAAAATGGTTCCAAACTGAATTTTCGACACACCCAGCAGGAGCATAGCTGGCAGAAACACCGGCGTCAGCAACAGAATCGCCGGGCTGACATCTACAAACGTCCCGGTAATCAAGACGATGAGGATGAAAATCAGGATAAACACCGGAGCAGATAGCCCCAAATTGGTGACGACGCCGGCCACCGCCTGGGGCACGCGCTCAATTGCCAAAATCCAGATGTACAATTGCGACAACGCAATCACAACCATGACATTCGCGCTGGTCAGAATCGCGCTTTTAAACAGGCCGGGCAGCTTGCCCAATTTCAGTCCTTTGTTGACAAAATACCCTACCAGAAAGGCATACACCACCCCAACCGCCGCGGATTCGGTGGTTGTGGCAATCCCCAGAACTACCGAGCCGATCACGATGATCGGCATAAACAGTGCTAAGATGGCGCGCTGGGTGGTGGTCAGGATTTGCTTCGGCGTCAGCCGAACCTCTTCCTTCGGGTATTTTTTCCAGGAGGACAGCACCAGGGTAATCACCAACATAAACACGCCGATCATCACGCCCGGAATCAGGCTGCCCATAAACAGTTTTCCGACCGATTCCTCGGAGACGTGCGAGTAAATCACCATCGGAATGCTGGGCGGAATAATCATGCCCATTGTGGAGGCTGCGACGGTCAGACCGCTGGCAAATTCCAACGCATACCCTTTCCGCTTCATTTCCGGAATCATGACCGAGCCGATGGACGCGGCGTCCGACACGGACGAGCCGGAGATGCCGCCGAAAATCATGCTGGCCATCACATCAACCAATCCTAAGCCGCCGCGTAACCGGCCGACAAACAATAAGCTGAAATCAATCAATTGCGCTGTGATTCCGCCTTCATTCATGAACGACCCCATCAACACAAACAACGGCAAGGCGATCATCGCGTACGAATCCATCCCGGAATAAAACCGCTGCGGCAACACCGACAGCAATTCCGGATGAACAAATGCAAAATAGGAGAACGCAGATAAGCCTAACGAGTAAGCAATGGGGATGCCAATAACTAAACAGATGGCCAGGCTGAGGATTAAGATGAGCATGCGGCACCCCTCTTCTCAAAAATATTGACCAGCAGATGATACAGGCAATAGAGAATCACCAGGGCGCACCCCATTGGCACACTGCTTTGAATCAGATACATGGGAATGCGTAACACCGGCGATTCAAACCCGCCGACGCTTTTGATCCAGGGGATCGCTTTCCAGATCATCACGCCGTTCAAAAAGGCGACCAGCACTAACCCCACGCTATCCACGATGATTTGCAGGTGTTTGGGCAATTTTTCCACGAATACGGCGATATTGATATGTTCCCGTTTCGCCATTGCGACTGCCGCGCCTATCGCGGTGGTATAAATAAACAGATACGAGATCGCCTCGTCGCCGCCAATAATCGTGGAATTAAAGCCATATCGCAACAGAACCAGGGTCGCCGTAATCAGCACAATGCCAAAAAACAAAATCCCGACAATTCCCTCCAGAATCGCCGTCAGCACCCGTTCAATCTGATGTAGTCCGCGCATGACAGGTCTGCTCCTTCCATAGGACCTGACAGGTTTTCTGAAACCTGTCAGGTCTTTCGAGAATGTTATTGTCCTTGCGCGATTTTCAGCGCCGCATTAATATCATCCCAGGTGAATGTGCCACTATCCACATAGCCCTGCCAGACCGGTTTGACAGCTTCCACAAACCCGGCGCGCGCTTCCGGCGTCAGTGTGTTGACTTCCAGATGCTGCTGAAGCGTTTTAAAGTATTCATCCTCGGAGGCCAACCAGATTTTGTCGCTGTATTCGAGGGTGGCTTTGGCCGTTGCATCAAAAATTTTCTTCAGATCATCCGGTAATTTGTTGTACCAGGCCGGGTTCACGTAGAATGGGTCGGGATGCACCTGCCAGTTGATCACCGAGAGGTATTTTTGCACTTCATAGAACTTCATATCCACGGTATTCGAGAACGGATTTTCCTGACCATCCACCACCCCTTGTTTGAGCGCCATATAGGTTTCGCCGTAGGGCACGGACTGGGGATTGGCTCCTAAGGCCGCAAATGTCTTCACCGTCATATCAATCGGCGGCGTCCGCATTTTCAGGCCTTTGATGTCCGCGACCGTGGCGATGGGTCGGACTTTGTTGGTCACATTTCGAAATCCGCCTGCGACTCCGCAGGCCGGAATATAAAAGCCATTCGCCAGTGCGCCGGCATTCACCTTGTCCCCGAATTCCCCGCGTATGAGTTTCAAGATCTGATCGGTATTCTCAAACATAAACGGCAGCGTATAGAGCAAATACATTTTGTTAGCGCGTTCAAACAACCCGCCGCGCGTGCCCTGCACTGTGCCCATTTTTACCATATCCAACACTTCGTCTTCTTTCCCTAACACACCCGAGGTGTATAGCTCAACTTTGATTTTGCCGCCTGACGCTTTTTCCAGTTCTTCCTTAAAGAACACCATGGATTTACTGCGCGGATGGGCATCTGTCTGGGAATGGGCGTATTTAAAGACATACTCATCTTCCGCCATAACGGGAATTTGCGTAAATGCGACCACTGTACACAACACGAGTAAACTTACGACCAATCGTTTCATGAAACACTCCTCCATTTTTGACGAAGATCCTCTTTCTCAACAGTCCTGGCCAGAGGTTGATGAAAGACAATCCCCGCGCTTTATCCTTGTACGTGCACGTTATATGAAATTTACTCATCAACATCCTCCTGAGGTCCTTCTTTATGTTATTGCGTTTTGAATACCCTCCTTTCCAGATGATACACGTTTCACTTGTCCCGGCCGGAGACAGATGAAACATGATCTCCGTGATTTTAAGAGTGCAAACGCTGGCTTTAGCCACCCGGCAAAGCCAGGTTACGATGTCGCTTCGCAGCATAACATCAAAGCAGCGCTTTGACACTCCTCGATCACTCCTCAGATGTCGTTTTATCCCTGTTCGCACTGATCCGCGATCTGCGCAAATACCTGCGCTATCTCAGAATTCGGCAATTTTTCGATGTAGGGTTTTCCGGCGTCGCATAAATCAACCATCTGGGGATCAAAGGGAATTTTGCCTAAAAACGGCACGCCTAACTCTTCCGCTGCTTTTTCCCCGCCGCCGGATTTGAAGATGTCGGTCAGTTTCCCGCAATGCGGGCAGATAAAACCGCTCATATTTTCGACAATTCCGATAATCGGCATATTTAATTTGACCGCAAAGGTCGCGGTTTTTTTCGCGTCCAATACGGCGACATCCTGAGGCGTCGTGACAATGATTGCGCCGCTGACACGCTTGATCGTCTGCGCAACACTCAGCGGTTCATCGCCGGTGCCGGGCGGCAAATCTACCACTAAATAATCCAACTGCCCCCACTGAATATCGCTCAGGAATTGCCGAATCAAGCTATGTTTCAAAGGACCGCGCCAGATCACGGCCTCATCGGTGGATTGCAAAAGCAATGCTACTGAGACTAGCTTGAGATTGGGGTAATACATCACCGGTTTGAACTTATTGCCAGTGCTCATAAGTTGTGAACGCTCGATCCCGAACATCTTCGGAATATTGGGACCGTGAATATCGGCATCTATCAGCCCGACTTTATAGTTACGCTGCGCTAAAGCCACCGCTACATTCGTCGTTACCGTTGATTTCCCCACCCCACCCTTGCCGCTCATCACGACAAGCGTATGCTTGATCTGTTCTAATTGTTCTTGTAATCGTGCTTCCTGTTGTTGTTTTTGTTCCTCTTGTGTTGACATACCTTCGGATTATCCCTCGCTTTTGCTGCTATTCAATTGCTGTTCAAGCTGCTGCCATACCTGCTTGAGTGTTTGTGCTGTGTTTCCTTGCGAAAATTCAACAAGCGGTGTGCGCTGAATAAGCGCTTTGACGACGACAGGGTTGTATGGGATTTCCCCGACAAAGCTGATTTCCTGTTCAGCGCAATAGGCTTTGATCTGATCTGTGATAGCCTGGTTAATGTTCGATTTATTGACGCATACGGCGGTTGGAATATGAAAGTGCGCGGTCAGTTCAGCAACCCGCTGCAAATCGTGTTTGCCCGACAGACTCGGTTCGGTGACGACCAGCACCAGATTGGTCCCGGCAATCGAAGAGATGACCGGACAGCCAATGCCGGGAGAGCCGTCAATCAGTAACAGCGATTTCTGTTGTTCTTCTGCCAATTTTTTCGCCTGCTGCCGGACAATGGCCACCAATTTTCCGGAATTTTCCTCTGCTGCATTTAATTTAGCATGAACCATGGGGCCATATTTTGTGCTTGAACGATACCACTCACCGCAAACGTTTTCGCGCATATCAATCGCGTGTTCCGGACACAGATGAAAACACACGCTACACCCCTCACAGGCCAATTTGTCAATGTGGTAATCCTGACCCACCGCATCAAACCGACACACCTCCCGACATTTACCGCACTTTATACATTTTTCCTGATCAATCACCGCCGTGAGGCCGCTTTTGAATTCCTCTCGATAGCGAATTTCAGGATGTAGCAGAAGGTGCAGGTCAGCCGCGTCAACATCGCAATCGGCAACGACGGCGTTCTTCGCAAGCGCCGCAAATGACGCTGTCAACGTTGTTTTTCCGGTTCCGCCCTTTCCACTAATAATCACAAGTTCTTTCATTCTCTCTTTCCCACTGTTTTCAACGTGCTATACTTTTCAATAATTCTTGAAATGTTTGGCGATATTGGGGCAAGGCATCTACAATCATGTCGCCCCGCGAGTAGGCTTCGGCAATGCGTAAATCTGTCGGAAGGCGCATCAAAACGGGAATCTGCTCCTGTTGACAATACATTTCCACGCCGTCGTCGCCGCTATCAGCCCGGTTGAGGACAATGCCATGGGGAATCCCTAATTGACGCACAACATCCACCGCTAACTGTAAATCATGCAAGCCAAAAGGCGTCGGCTCTGTTACCAGAATGCAGAAATCGCTGCCCTGAAGCGTTAAAACGACCGGGCAGGATGTGCCGGGCGGCGCGTCAAGGATCGCAAAGGGATGGTTATTGATCTGCTGCTTTACGGCTCTGATGACGGGACCTGCCATGGCCTCGCTGACATTCAGAATGCCCTGCACAAATTCAACCTTGCCGGAATGACCACGCTCGACAACCCCGACTTGCTGGTACGTTTCACTAATCGCCCCTTCAGGACACAGCAGCGTACACCCACCGCAGCCATGGCATAATTCCGCAAACACTAACACCTGGGTGGCAATAACCGCAAGCGCGTTATATTCGCAAATCTCCGCACATTTTGCACAAAACGTACATTTTTCAAAATTGATCTGCGGAATCGGTTTATACACTGGCGTCGTTGTCGTGATCGTCGGTTTCATAAAAAGATGGGCATTTGGTTCTTCAACGTCGCAATCGAGCAGCATCACCGACCGTTTAGCCGACCGCGCGAGATTCGTGGCTATTGTGGTTTTCCCTGTGCCCCCTTTGCCGCTGGCAATACTGATGATCATAAAAATTTCTCGGAAAGTGAATCTTGTTGTTTCGGGAATTTCGAAGCCTCATTCCCGAAACAACAACCTGTTATTTTTGCTTCAATTCCTCAATCCGTGAGTTGATCTGCGTCAACTGCTCTTCCATCCACTGCGCCTGATCCTGAAGCATGGCAAGTTCATCTTCTGTCGGAATCGGCGCCGAATAATACTCTGGCGGTGGGGGATACGCGCCCCACTGTCTCCAAACACGCCGCCCGCGTCCGCTGCCATGCGCAAAGCCGCGTCCACCGCCCCATGGGATTCCACCGCGTCCCACACCGTACACGACCGGCGCGCCATAAGCATATTGACCGGCACCCGGAGCGCAATATCCGCGTCCGCCGCCTGTTCGTGGGCCTCGCCCCATTGGTCCTGTTCCATCAAATCCTGGCATACTTATAACCTCCTGTGTTGCATTCCTCCGCGAAAATGACCTCTGCCTTTCGCGCCGCGACGATGCTGACGACACAGACAAAATTCCGGATTCGTTTGCAGCGTGCCCTTCAGATAGGCATCAAGCACCTCTTCCCATTCTCCAACCACGCCCCAGAGAATCTGCACATTCTGCCCCTGAATAACTTGTTGAAAACGGGGATGAATTCCCCCGCAAATCAGCACCGAGATCTGCTCTGAGGCGAACAGTTTCGGAAGATCGGCAAAATCAGCCGGCGTCAGCGTTCGCCGCTTCGTCGAACGGTATTGACCATCTTCGACGGTGACAATTAATATTTCACGGGTATAGCCGAATCTCGGCATCACCCGAGTTCCATGAATCGGAATGGCAATATTCATTGACGTCTCCTCTCCAATATATGATAGCATAAACCGTGCCAACAGAGATGTTCCCATTCCAATACGCTATAACCCTCAGAGTTCTCGTGACTTGCACTTACAAAACATATAAAACACAGATATTTTAAATTGTTGCAAGATGCAACATCACTTTGGATAACATTCCTTTTAATTTGGCTTTTTAAATGATGAGCAACTTTTTGCAACGTTGCTGCATTATGCAACATCATAAAAACATATATGGATAATCCTCATAAAAATTTTTCGAAAAACTCTTGACGTTCCCGTATATTCGGATAACAAAATAATATAAGCGCGTAAACGCGCGCCCTATGAGTCATCCAATCATCATGCAGAGCGTTCCATCCTGAAAGGAGGTTAGTCTTATGGCAGAAGAAGCAAAAGTTGGTTGTGCGCGTCCTACAGGCGGACCTGTGGGGGAACAGGTTGAATCTCCCATAAAACAAGAATCTGAAATGGTAAAAAAGGAGAACAAGGGTATGATCAAAGTTGGCAAGAAAGCGCCCGATTTTGTGGCGCCGGCATATTTCAAAGGGCAGTTTACATCTGTCAAACTCTCTGATTACTTAGGCCAATGGGTTGTGTTGTGTTTCTATCCCGGGGATTTCACGTTCGTCTGAGCAACCGAAATTTCGGCGGTCGCCGAAAAATATCCTGAATTTCAGAAACTTGGCGTGGAAGTCCTTTCGATGAGCGTGGATAGCGTCTTTGTGCATAAGATGTGGAATGACAACGAACTTTCCAAAATGGTGAAGGGCGGAGTGCCGTTTCACATGCTATCGGATGGCGGAGGTAAGGTTGGCGCGGTCTATGGCATTTACGATGAAGACGCTGGCGTAGAAACCCGCGGACGGTTCATCATTGACCCGGACGGCGTGGTGCAGGGCTATGAAGTCCTGACGCCGCCGGTCGGGAGAAATGTAAGCGAAACCTTACGCCAAATCCAGGCATTTCAATTAGTACGGAACAGCAAAGGGACTGAAGCGACTCCTTCCGGATGGAAACCAGGCAAAGCAACTCTCAAACCGGGACCGGATTTGGTCGGGAGAGTCTGGGAAGTGTGGAAAACCGAGCAAGCTTTCGATTAAACTACGCATGATTGGATGACTCATGCGCAGCACACAGGGGTTTCTGAAAACGAGGAAACGTTTTCAGAAACCCCTCTTTGAAGCAAAAACAACAATGCCACTGCAACCCAAATTTACTCAGCAGATCTATTCCTCATCCCCTCGAATTTGAAACCATCTGTGAATGTGTCCTTTTATGAACTTATGGTTCATAAAATAGCCTTATTTTAAACTTTTGATTGACATTGACGTTATTTGATACTACATTATGACTGATGAGCAGCGTGAAACATTCGAAATTACATCGGTTGATCACAAAATGGCCCAGAGGCACTGTGGCTGTTGCAACGTATCTAAACTCAATAGGTATCACGCCCGAACTGCTTTATAAGTATAAACAGAGTAACTGGCTTCAGCCCCTTGGCAGAGGAGCGTATGCTCTGGCCGGTGATAAAGTTGACTGGAGAGGGGCGCTATATGCTCTACAACGGCAATTATCCCTTAACGTGCATGTTGGAGGAAAAACGGCGATTGAAATGAAAGGGTATGCCCATTATTTGTCTGAAAGTATTCAAACAGTCTTTCTATATGGGCAGCCAGGACAAAAGCTTCCGGCATGGTTCAAGAAATACGACTGGAATGCCAGCATTGTGTTTACAACCACCAGGCTATTTCCTGAAGAGAGTCATGAGGGTTTGACCGAATTTCAGGAGAAAGAGTTTTCAATTCGGATGTCTGTGCTCGAACGGGCAGCATTGGAAATGCTCTATCATGTTCCCGGAAAAATTAGCTTTGAGGAAGCCTTTTTGATATTTGAAAACCTGATGAATCTTCGTCCGTCTATCGTACAGACGCTTCTGGAGTCCTGTCGCCAGATCAAAGTAAAACGGCTCTTCTTATCTATGGCTGCACAGCATGCGCATCCCTGGTTTGCGCAGCTTGATCAGACCACGCTCGATCTAGGCGCAGGGAAACGCGTGATCGTGAAGCCCGGGACGCTTGATCCGACATATCAGATTACGATTCCTAAAACTACGCAAGAATCATGGTTTTGAAAAATTCCCCCGCATATCATCAGGCTGAATTGTTGTTGAGAATTCTCCCTTTGATCAACGTAGAATCGGTTTTTGCCTTGAAGGGCGGGACGGCAATCAATTTTTTTGTGAGAGATCTGCCCCGCCTGTCTATTGATATTGATCTGGCTTATTTACCACTGACCAATCGGCAGACAGCGATTGACGAGATTAGTCAAACCCTGCAAAACATCACTGAAAAGATTATTCGAACATTACCAGGAAGCATAATCGTATCAAAAACTATCGAGAATACCGCTTTTCTAAAAGGGATGATTGTCAAATGGGAAGATGCTGTCGTAAAAATCGAACCGAATCTGGTTATTCGTGGAAGTGTGTTTGCTCCAGAGATGAAACTCTTGACAGCGCAAGCTCAGACATTGTTCGAACTGTCAATGTCAGTTCGAACATTAGCTTCGGCAGAGTTATACGCCGGAAAGGTTTGCGCCGCTTTGGACCGACAACACCCAAGAGATTGGTTTGATATATGGCTTATGCTCCGCTGCGAAGGTTTTTATGAAATGCTCCGAAAAGCTTTTCTTGTATATCTTATCAGCCATCCACGACCAATCATCGAACTTCTTAACCCAAAGTTTCAACCTATCTCCGACACTCTTTATCATGAATTTAAAGCAATCACCAGAGAACCTTTTGAATATAAGGAACTCCTCAACGCACGGGCAGAATTAGTCAGAATAATCAAGCAATCTTTAACAGAGAAGGAAAGACGCTTTCTGGCGTCATTTAAACAGGCTGAACCGGATTGGAATCTGCTTGGATTAGAACATATTCAAAATCTGCCTGCTGTACAATGGAAACTCTTCAATATTCGCCAGATGACGCCACAAAAGCGTCAACAGGCAGTGGTGAAGTTACGCCAGTATCTTGAAATCTAACAAGGTATAGCGCATGAAACAAACCGCGACAAATAACATGTCACAATTGCAGGACGAGAATCTGGTAAATCTTATTCTTGATAGTATTGCCGACGGCGTGTTCACGATTGACAAGGATTTTCGTATTACTTCGTTTAACCGGGCAGCGGAGGATATCACAAAATTCGCGCAGGAAGAGGCGATCGGGCAGTATTGCTGCGAAATTTTTCGGGCCAATGTCTGCTTTGAAAACTGCGCATTGCGGGAAACGCTGGAAACCGGCGAACATATTATCAACCGGGAAATCAACATTTTAAACGCCGAAAACGAAGAAATTCCGGTCAGCATCAGCACGGCCGTGTTGCGAGATAAATCGGGAGCATTTTTGGGGGGAGTGGAAACCTTTCGAGACCTTTCGGTTATTAAACGCTTAACCCGTGAAGTCTCGCAAAAGTATTCGTTTCAGGACATCATCAGCAAACACCCGGCCATGCTGCGGTTGTTCGATATTCTGCCGGATATTGCGCAAAGCAGCGTCTCCGTGTTGATTCAAGGGGAGAGCGGCACCGGCAAAGAACTTGTCGCCCGCGCCATTCATCAATTGAGCGCCCGCAGCGACAAGTCCCTGATCGTCGTCAATTGCGGCGCGCTGCCGGATACGCTGCTGGAGTCGGAACTGTTCGGCTATGTACGCGGCGCATTTACCGACGCCAAACAGGACAAACCGGGACGTTTTCAATTAGCAGACGGAGGCACTCTCTTTTTAGATGAAATCGGCGATATCTCGCCGGCCATGCAGGTGAAACTGTTACGGGTACTTCAGGAGGGCACGTTCGAACCCTTAGGCAGCACCAAAACCCAGCATGTTGACGTGCGTATCATTGCCGCCACCAGCCAACATCTGCCGACACTTGTGGAACGCGGACAATTTCGGCAGGACTTGTATTACCGCATCAATGTGATGACCGTTCAACTTCCCCCGTTGCGAGAGCGGAAAGAAGATATTCCCCTCTTAATAGATCATCAGATGCAACAACTCAATCAACTCATGGGCAAACAGATTCAGGCCGTCAGTGCAGATGCCATGAAACGGCTGCTTGAGTATGATTATCCCGGCAATATCCGCGAATTGCGCAATATCCTCGAACATGCTTTCGTGCTCTGTAAAGGACGCGAACTCACTCTGGCAGACCTTCCCCCCTCCCTGTCAATTTCGTCATCTGCCAAGCCTGCTCCTCCTATTCAAGCCAGTTACTTGCAAGATTTAGAGATGCAAACCATTCTTGACACCCTCAAACAGCACCATTGGAACAAAACTCAGGCCGCTAAAGCCCTCGGCATTGACCGCACCACTTTATGGCGTAAGCTGAAACAATATAATGCAAGATAAACTGAGCGTCCCTCCCTTTTGGCGCATTACGGTGGCTGAAAGCAGGCTGTATCAAAATATTCATAGTTAGACAATCTGTAGCATTTCGTCAAAAGACATTTGAACTTCTTCCTCAACAATCGGCTTTATTTCTCGCCACATTTCCATGAATGCTACCTGCCGACGGTCTAGTTCTTCGATTGATAATGAATGGAGGATCATTATATCTTTGATATGCTCCTGAAAATTATGGGGTAATCGCTCGAATCTTTCTACACAGGAGTACCGCCATTTCTTATCCGGGTAGTGGTGAAATGGGAAGTGATAACTCATTGCCAGGGGGTGGTCAGGAGTGCGACGCGGTCGTCGCAACGGCATCTCTGATGCCGCGCCTGTCAGGG
>DF820465.1:300796-387303 GCA_000739535.1 Candidatus Vecturithrix granuli
GAGTAAAATGTATTCATGACAAGACAATATGGAATACACATCGAGGATAGTAAAGAAAAATTTTGTTGAAACAACGGATCATTTTTATTGAGACGTCGAACTTGAGTTGAATCAAAAAATTGCTATCTAAACCGACATTTTAGGGTAGAGACGGGAATGTCGTCGTCTCTACCGTTTCAAACCTCATTGTAGCGCATTTTCCCGGTTAGCCTGCGAGCAGTTCTTTGCGTAAGCGGAACGGGTCTTCTTTGGTTGGAACATTGCGAAGTCGGGCGGAGAGCGCACTAAAGGCTGTGCTGAGCGTCCGGTAGGTGGCGACATCTTTGGGATTCGGCTTGATGCGCGTCGTTTCATCCAATTTGATGTAGGGTTCAACTACCTCTTCCAACGTGATGGCTTTTCCCTGTTCCATCTGATATACCCAGAGCGCATGGAGGGCCGCGCCCATAGCCGCGCCTTCGCCTTCAACAGCGACGGTTTCGGCGTTAAAAATATTGGCGATGGCTTCGCGCCAGGCCACGCTGCGTGAGATGCCTCCGGTTAAACGGATTTCAGAAGGACTGACCGGCATACGTTTGAAGCCATCGTACAAATTGAGCAGATGCCCTTCAAGTACCCCGCGGCACACGACTGCTTTGTGATTCAGGTCGTTCAGGGCAAAACCGAAATAGACGGGCGTGCCGTTGGGAACATCAGGTGTGCGTTCGCCTACATACCAGGGCGCAATCATCCGGCCATTATTTCCGACCGGACTTTTCCGAATGATTTCCGTAAAATCCTGATGGGACAGGTTGTAGAGTTTCAAGATTTCATTATAGCCATTTGCCAGGTTGCTTACACACAGCAAGGGCAGATAATATCCGCTGCTGTCGCAAAATCCGGCAATTTCTCCGGTTGGATCCACATAAGGCTGCTTGAGGAAGGTGTAGGCCGTGCCGCTTGTGCCCAGGCTGATGGTGACGATGCCTTCTTTGACGTTTCCGGTGCCAACCGCGCCGTACATATTATCGCCTGTGCCCGCATCAATCCGACAGGTCGGATTCAGCCCATATTTTTCAACCAATTGTTTCGAGACTGCGCCAATGCTTTTCGTTGAGGGCTGTACCGGCGCTAATTTTGCTTTCAGCCCCGGATCAATAGCGTTGATGACCACATCCGACCATTGGCCGCTGACGATATTATATAAGGCTGTACCCGATGTATCTCCCGGTTCCATCACTTTGACTCCGCCGTCCGGCCCGCCGGTCAGATAATAATTGATATAATTGTGTACCAGGAAAAATGTGGCGGTGTTATCGTAGGTCTCGCGTTCATGGCGATACAGATGGAAAATTTTGGCGGCGGTATAACCGGTGCGTTGGCTATTGCTGACCTCCTTGACCATGGTTTCCAGGCCGCCGACTTTTTCTGTGAGCAGATCGCATTCTTCCTGCGTTGAGAAATCATTCCATAACTTGGAGCGTTTGCGGCTCAGGTTGCCCTGGCGATCAAGCGCAACCAGGCCATGCTGCTGACCGGAAACCGACATGGCTAAAATGTCATGCTGGTTGACTTCCGAATCCGCAAGCTTTTGGAGCAACAAATTGACCGCCTCAATCCACATGTTCGGGTCTGATTCACTCGCGCCTTCGCCTAAGCCTTGAATCGCCCCATCTTTTGTTTTGTAGTGCGGAAGATCCTGGTCATAATTGACAGCTTCATTGAACACTATCGCCTGTGATTCCGCATCAATCACCAATAACTTTGTACTTTGCGTACTCACATCCCAACCTGCAAATAATTGTCCCATAGCAATAGAAAGTGAACGAAAGTTATAAGGGACTAAAAAGACTAAAGAAAAAACACATTCAACTTTGGTCACATCCAACTTTAGTCCCTTATAACTTTAGCCACTTATAACTTTAGTCCCCTTTAATCCCTTTAGTCCCTTACATGCCTCATTTCAAGCAGCGAAAAAAGTTTATAGTGCAATTCTTCTGTTGTTAAGATTTCATCGAGATACGCCTGTTGCAATTTATCAACTAACATGAGATCCTCATCTTGCAACAGCCCAGACTGTGTGACAAGATTTTTCTGCTTCCGCAAAAACTCTTCTGGGGTTAGCAAGGTGTTTTGCATGGAGTGTGCGAGAATTTGGAGTTTATTAATCAGGATATGGTAATTATCGGCAAGCTCTCGGATCGTCGCAATCTCCTGAGAAACATGAGATTTTTCAGGAAGGACGATTAGTTTCGAGTGGATCTGCCAATAATTCTCTGAAAGGGCAAAGCGTATGAGTTCGCCGAACCGTTTGGCATATTCAAAATAAAGAAAATTCCCTCGATTATCTTGTTTTTTCAGGATCTGTACTAAGCCTTGCTTGTGAACCTGTTTGATGTCTTCATACGCGCTACTGGCTAATTTAAAGATCGCGGCGCTGGCGGCCTCAAAATTATGACAGGCCAGAAGTCCAGTACGATCGGCCGTATAGACTGCATGACGGGCAAAATCAACGATCTGGGCTTTCAGTAAAGATTCCGGTTCCTGCATTTTTTTGGATTTTGAACGTTCGCCTTTACCGTTCTCTTCGAAAAACTCCACATCTTCTTTATGCGATCGTTCTTCTGTCATAGAGAAAAAATCCAGGATTTTCTGCACATTGACGCGCCTGGTCATTTTATACACTTTTTTCAAACCAGCCGTGGCAAACTGATGGGTAATTTTCCCTAAAAACCCTCCCGCTGGCAAGCATTGCAACGCCATTAAAAAACTATCGAATGAGGCCGTGCCGAGACTTTTCCATAAATCCGTATCTGTCACCAGGAAATGTCCGGATTTGATATGTTCCAACTGCGCCGCGATAATAAACACCAATTCATCTGTTGAAAAATAGCGTTCATTATCCGGGTTCAGATGTTCACTGCCGATAAAGATAAAGGGGTGCTCTCTATTTTTGACATTAATGCCGATTTTGCCGCGAGAAATAAAACATTTCGGCGGTTTGACGTCCAGAAAGTCGGACAGTTGGAGAATAAGCTGAGCAAGTTCGGGAAAATTCTGGGGGCCGACCTGTTCACAAAATTCCTCAATGCCTTCACTTTCGCCTTCTGAAATAACCAGATTCGCCATCCAGTGCTGGATGCGATACCAATAGTCTTGCTCTCGCGGATGAATCAGAATCTGCTGGTCTGCTTCAACCATTTTTTGATAGGCAATTGAGCGTAGAGTGTCCTCGTCCTTCTGGGGGTTTTCAAAGAGAGAATGATAATCTTCTGTCGCGACAGTTGAGGCATACGGTTCTGGGGCCAGGAGTTTGTAAATCTGTAAAAACAGACTAATATCAATCGGCAACGAACAGGTTTCCCCCTGAAAAGATGAATCGCAAAGTTGCTGATAGACAAGCCAGAAATGTTTATACGCATCCCGATAAAATGGAGCATGGCGTAGCAAAGCCAGATACGTGGATGCTGCTTTGAAGTAATCATGCGCCTCATACTCATAGATCAGTCCTAGATCAAAATAGGCTTTGACTAAATCCGGATCAGCCGAGAACCATTTAAAATCCGACATATCCCATTGGATGTACGCATCCTGCTGAGATTTGTCCAATCCCTGGCGTAAATGAATAAATTTCTGGTAATATTCACACGCGGTTTGATACTCTTGTTTCGCATTATACATTTCTCCCAGTTTCAGAAAATAAAGATCAAAGTCAGGGGTTTTTTGAAGGAGCAGAATGTAACATTCGATACACGTATCCCAATCGCGCCGATCCTCACTCACTGCCGCTAAATACAGCAGCATCTCTGCGTCATCGGGGAATTGCAGTTGAATTTCTTCGATTAAGGATTTGGCCGGAGTCTTATGGTATGCCTGATTGAGCACGTTGAACGCCTCTTCCTGTTGTTCCAGATGCGCTAAAGTGTGGGTTAGCAGCAAAGAGGCTTTGATCGTCGGTTCAAGCTCCAAAGATTTTCGTAAAAATGGGATGGCTTCAAGGTATTCCTCTTTTTTGAGATGGAGATTCGCAAAATACAGATATTTTTCATATTCAGACAAAGGAAACAGGTTCACGACCTCTTTGAACACACGGCGTTTCACTTCCCAAAGCCCGATTGATAATGATTTATCAGCCAATTTAATCGCATCGCGCCCAAAACCATTCTGATATTCGAGCACGACCTGCTGGTCGAAACTATCGGAATATGTGTCGCCTTCTACAGAAACAGCGACAAGCAATAAGCGGACGCCGGTAACCACCGTCCAAAGAGGGGCTTTAACAGTTTTTCCCGAATCGGTTGTAAAGGTATGATAGGAGTTCAATCGGAATAAGACAAAAATAGATTCTCCCGGTTCTAAGAGCGTTGCAATGTAACGAGTTACAGCGGGAGGGATTTCTTCCTCGACAAACTGCGGGCCGACAATCGGTAAAGTGAGCTTTTCGTTGGGATGCTGGTAAGAATCGGCAGACTCTCCATCCGAGAGTTCTTCTAACTGCGAGTGAGGTTCAACGTGTAAACTATTTGCACTCATACGTCGCGGCGACCCCAGAAATACGGCTTGTGGTAATAGACGTACATGGCTGTGAACACATACATTGCGATGAAAAGGTAATGTGTTTCTATGGTGAACTTCATTAAACGTGGAATTGATTCTGTTTGTGATCCTGTGAGTAAATGCCATTCCCAAATTTTTGTTTCATGAATCAGGTTGCAGATGAGACCTGCAATACTGATGCATGCTCCGGCAAGATAAATGTACCAGATATGCCTGAAAGGCTTCAGCAAGCCATACCCGATATAGATACTGACAAGAGTTGATCCCAGGTGCAACACTATTGCATAAGTTCCGGTATGAAGCATGCCTAAAAATACAATAGGGCGATCCAATATCATGAATAACCCGTTTCCTCCTAAAAAAAAGCACAACAAACTTAACATGATAATTCCAACAGGTCTTTTCATACGATCCGAGCAAATCTGTCAAGATTTAGACGAGACAGATTATCAAAAGCCTCTTGTAATCCCGATACGAGGCGTCACTCCGCTTCCAATCTTAAGATGCTCCTGGCGTTTTCCCATAACATCCGCGTCTCTGCCGCCGTATTCCGGCCTACTGCCTGACGGAGAGCCTGAAGCGATAGAGTTTGCGGCCAAAAAGGCCAATCACTCCCAAACAACAGACGTTCAGATCCTATCGCCGTCAGAGCCTGGCGAATGTGCTGCGCCGGCTGACCACTCAGTTCAAGATAGAGATTCTCGCAGCGTTTGGCAAGCGTCAACGCCAACTCAAATTGAGCAATTCCGGCATGAGCAAAAATAACAGGAATTTGTGAAAAATGCGCCGGAATGCTCTGCAATAATTCCAGCGCGGCAAACCTGCGATGAGTTCTCTGCCGTTCCCTGCCTGTGAGGCCACTATGAAGAATCAACGGAAGATGATAGGGTGCGTATTCCTCGCATAATTCGAACATACAGGGATCATCCCCTGCAACCCGCTGGAAAACCGGATGGAGTTTCAACCCCCTGGCGCCCATACGGATATATTCGTCGAGTTTCTCAATCCTGTGCGGATCTTTGGGGTGTACTGAACAAAACGGAATTAGAGAGGGCACCTGTTGACAGGCTTGAAGCACAGAGCGTGAGCGCGGAATTCCATCAAGATATTCTATCGGCAGCACAACGCTTTTTTCAATCTCATGCCGCTGCATATCGGTCAATAAATTAGGAATCACCATGCCTTGCAGAGAGCGTTTCCGTTGTCGCAAAGTGATGAACACATGCTTGAGAAAACCCTTTGACCACCATCGCGGACGGTTTCGATAAAACACACGATCCATCTCGACAATTGCAGATGAGCTGATCATAAAATAGTGCAGTAGCGGCGCAAAGCTCTGAAGCTGAATGCCATGATAGTGTGGAAAAATATCTCCCAGATGAGTATGAAAATCAAGAATCATGCCTCTCAGGCAAAATTACTCCCCAGGTTCCATCCAGGGTTCGACCTGAAATGGGAAATGTTCAACCACAACGTCGCCTTTTTTTAATTCAAGCGAATTTTGTTCTTTATTCACTTCCAACACAAATACCGTCTGGCTGGCATTGATTGTGGTAATCATGCGTTTACAGGTTTCGTAATCCATTTTGATAATATCTTTAAACTTAAACATACTCCTTACCCTCACATACGTTCAAAGTTTTTGATACTCCACTCACAGATAAGATGATACATTCTCGTAATCTTGTCAATTTCAAAAAGACAAAAAATACAGAACTCCTGTTGTCTTTATCCTGTCATTCACCGAGAAGTGAGTTGAAATACCTCGACAAAACTTTCTTGCAATTTCGGATACAGAGACCGATAAAACTGATAGTACCCTTCATAGCGTGTGGTATGTTCAGCGATAGGGCAGATTTCTTCTCCCAGAGACACCGATCTCTGGCAAGCCTCATCGAACGAAGAGAAGATGCTCGTACCGATGCCGGCAATCATTGCGGCACCAGTGGCCGATTTCTCCGGCGTTTGGATAGTGATCAGCGGCAACCCCAGAATATCTGCCTGAATTTGCCGCCAGGTCGGATTTAAGGATCCTCCGCCGCTCGCAAAAATTTTTTCAGGAATGACTTGAAGTTGTTTAAAAATTTCCAGACAATCGCGCATGGCAAAGACCACGCCTTCCATAATGGCGCGAATTAAATGCGCGCGGGTGTGTCTGACCGTCACGCCAAACATGACCCCCCTGGCAAAACTATCCATGTGAGGCGTGCGCTCTCCGGCTAAATAGGGTAAAAAGATCGCCCCTTCTGCGCCAGGCGCGATCTTCGCTGCTTCCTGCGTCATTTCCTCATAAGAATAGGGCTGTGTCGGACTTAGTACATTACGAAACCACTTGAAACAAAATCCACCAGCCAGAATAGCTCCGAGCAGATGCCACTTATTTGGAACACAATGGGGATAGGTGTGCATCCGTAATTCCTGATCCACGACGACGGAATCAACCGTGGTAAATAAAGTGCCGCCTGTGCCGATCACAAGCATGACTGGCCCTTCTTTGACCGCGCCGCTTGCTAAAGCGCCCATGGTTTGATCATTGCCGCCATTGACGACCGGGGTTCCGGCAGCCAGGCCTGTTTCCCGCGCTGCTTTTGGGCTGACGGTTCCGACCACATCAATCGCATTCTTGACTTCAGGAAACATCTCTTCAGAGAGGGCGAGCCATTCCGTCATCTCGGTTGACCAGCGCAGGTTTCTGACGTCGTACAACGACGTTCCGCCAGCGTCGCTGGGATCGGTGACAAGAGCTTCAGTCAAGCGATATTTCACATAATCTTTAGGCAGCAGCAACGTCTGAATCTGTTTATAGGTTTCTGGCTCATGGGTTTTGATCCATAAGAGCGTGGCCGCCATAAACCCTGAGTCCACCGGATTACATACTGTTCGATACAGTCCTTCTTTTCCGACGATCTCATAGATTTTCTGACATTCCTGCGCGCTGCGTTGATCCGCCCAGATAATCGCCGGTCTGAGACTGTTGCCCGCTCGATCTAAAAAGACCGGGCCGTGCATCTGACCTGAGAATCCAATACCTCGAATGTGTTTGGGATTAACCTGAGATATGTGCAACACTTGCTGAATTGTGTCTTTTGCAGCATCCCACCACACTTCCGGATCTTGTTCTGCCCAGCCCGGGTGCGGAGTATCAAAATCGTATGCTTTTTGACCGATAGCAACCACTTCACCCGATTCTGCCAATAAAACGCTTTTGGTGCTCGATGTGCCTACATCAACGCCTAGTAAATAGTTCATGATGGTTTCCGGAACGAACCATGCTTCGGAAATGCCTCATCTCACATTTCTGAAGTCCGGTTATGTCGGCCAAATTAAGGCTCTTTTGAAGGACATTTGATAACAACATGTAACAATTGAACACCATACTCACACCAGGGAAACCTGTCAAAGAGAATCTGCAAAGATCTTTGATATTTTAAGTGACTACAAAAATTGAGTATAAGCAGGAATTTACGAACTTTTGGGTTGTTTCGAGAACGAATCTTCGGAATTCTTGAAATCTGGATTACCCCTTCTATTTCGGGAATTTCAAAAACTCATTCCCAAAACAACGTGAAAAATGTTCGAAATATTGAAATAAGTATTTGAGCAGAATTATTTTTATAAAAACTGGAGTGCGAAAGCTCTGCCTTTGTTGTCAAAGCAGAACTTTGACACTCCTGAAAGTTTTTATCAAAATATAAAATTATTTTTGCTCAAGTACTTAATAAAGCAAAACCAGGTTTTTGTCAAAAACCTGGTTTTTTACGACTCAAATATCGCGCTCTTTATTTTCTGAGAAAGCGGCAGGGGAGAGGTTTTTCATGGTGATTCCAGGAGAGCGATGGCCTCTTCCTGGGTTTGGGCAATCGTAAAGATTTCGATGAGATGCGTCAGTTTGAGAATGTCATACACCTGTTCAGGAATATTGATAAACACTACCTTCCCATGATGCCGCTCTAAATCCAGAATAATCGCGGAAAACAAACCAACACCGGCACTGCTGATATGCTCTAATTCTTGCAGATTAATCAGAAACTTGTAATGACCTGCGTTGATTAAGGTTTCGACCTGTTCCTGAAGATGGAAAACTACAACGGTATCTAATGAGCCTCGAATCGTCATAAGTACAATTTGTTCTTCTGCTTCAATCGTACTAACTTTGATATGGCTGCTCATCAGATTCAAATGTTTGTAATGCCTGGGCGATGGTTTCTGCCATCCCACACATTTCAGTGACCCCTATTTTTGCAAACAGACGGTAAATTTTTTCAGGAATGTTTGTGAGAACCACTCCGCCATGATTATCGTACATTCGTTTCTGTAGAAGGATAATTACCTGTATTCCGGCGCTGCTCACATATGTGGCGTCGCTAAGATCGATAATATATTTGGAGAAGCCTGCCCGAATGAAGCTCTCGATTTTGTCCTGAAGGCAATACGCTGTGACCGTATCCAAACAATTCGGAATAAGCAGATGGAGAATATCGGCCTGGATTCCGAGTGTTCTGATCCGGAAATTATGACTCATGCGGATTCAATTCCTTTATGGCCTCTTCAAGGGTCTGCTTAATGCTAAAGATCGTGGTCAGTCCAATCATGTCGAATAATTTATAAATTTTGGGGGGCACATTGATAAACACGATGCCGCCGTTATTTTTTTGTAATTCTAAAGCCATGCCAGGAAAGACCCCGATTCCGGCGCTGCTAATATAATCAAGCCTTTCAAGGTTCACGATAAATTTATAGACACCGCCTTTTACCAGACTCTCCATTTTCTCATGGAATTCGTACGAAGCAACCGTATCCAATGGTCCATTGATTCGAACCATCACCAGCTCTGGATGCTGCTCAACTGTTTCGATAAGAATATCTACTTTGTGCATAATTTGACACGATTCAGAAAAAAGACGTTGAACGAACGTGTTGAGAAATTCAAAAAAAAACACGACATATTTACAATGATTTCAGGGCATGGTGCATGGCCTGCAGAATTTGGAACGCCACAGACAGGGCGTTCCGTCCATCAATCCCTGAAACCACAGGAGTTTTTCCTGTGCGAACGCACTCGACGAACGAGGCTAATTCCGCTTTGAGCGGTTCGTGTTTTTCAATCGGGACCTGGTACGGAACGATTGATGGACGACTATTCGGAAAATCATGTCGTCGTTCAGGGTGTTGCAATTCCACCACGTGTAACGATTGCGCTTGATAATCGAGCGACAAATATTTTTCCGGTTGAAAAATGCGTAACTTCCGTTCGCGTTTTAAACTCACCCGGCTGGCTGTCACATTCGCAATGCAGCCGCTGTCAAATTCTAACCGCGTGTTGGCAATATCAATTTTCGATGTAATCACCGGAACGCCTACCGCATCGAGTTTTCTGACCGGAGATTTCACCAGACTCAGAATAATATCAATATCATGAATCATGACATCGAGTACCACGTCAATATCCGTACTCCGTTCCGGAAAAGGGCTTAAACGATTCGATTCAATAAAGACCGGGTGCGCGACAAGCTCTGCCAGTTTTGCCACAGCGGCGTTAAATCGCTCGGTATGTCCGATTTGGAGAATGACCGCATGAGCCGCCGCCTCTGCTAAAAGCTGATCCGCTTCTTCCAGGGTGCGGCTCATCGGTTTCTCGATCAACAGATGAATCCCTCGACTCAAACACTCCAGCCCGATGGCACAGTGAGATTCCGTCGGTACGGCGATGCTCAAAGCATCAACGTCGTCACACAGGGTGCGATAATCGGCGTAATATCTTGTCGCATAACGATCGGCGATCTCCTGGCCGCGTGCGCAATTCGTATCCGCTACGCCAACAAGTTCACATTCCTCAAGTTCTGCATACACCCTGGCATGATGTTGTCCCAGATGCCCGACCCCCACAACTCCTACACGCACTTTCGCATTCATGTTCTCTCCTCACGTCTCCACATGCCAGAACGTCATCAACAACTTAAAACGCTGGCGCTTGTTCTTCTTCCGGTTCTGCTGCCGGTTTTTCTTGCGGTGTTTGTTCAGCAACAGGCGTCTGTTCAACAGGCTGAGGCTCTTCAGCAACAGGAGGAATCACTGTCGGAGCTATAGGTTCCGCCGGTACCGTTGGTTCGATTTTGGGCGTCACCGGTATCGGGGTTTTCCTTTCCGGAGGCGTTTGAGTCGTCGGAGCGGTTGTTTGTGCGGATTCAGGGCCGGCGCTGATGGGAACGGCCATCGGCTGTCCGGAACTTTTAGCCGCCCGCTGCCATTGACCAGGCTGCCAGAGGCCATTGCGGTGCGCCAGTTGTAACCACTCCTGATACATAAAGAGGGGCCGCCAGGATTCTCCGACCGAAATCTGAAGCGTTTGTCCGGCCGGCAGCCGGTTCGGATTGCGAATCACGCTCCGATTTTCCCGATAAATCCGCTGCCATTGTCGTGGGTCGCCATAGTAATATGCAGCTAAAATGTGCAGATTTTCTCGGGGATCAATGACATGGCGAACCTTGCCCCTCTCATAGACAGCGCCGGGAGGGAGAGCATTTTGCAAAGACGCAGCATTCGCGGGCAGCGGCGTCACAAACCCTTGCCCCTGAGCATACCCCAATTGCGCCGGCTGAAAAAGCATGAGCAGCAGATACAAACCAATCCATACCAAAATATCCCGATGTTTCATGATGTATCATCTCCTCAAAAATTCCTCATAAAATGATGGTGGATAAGTCAAGAAAGTTTATCTAGAATCCTACAAGCCTGTCAAGCTTAAAATAGTATCTTCTCAAGTTCATGGTCTTTCTTATGAAAAGTCATTGACAAATTTTCCATAACCACAAATCATACCATCAAAAAGCAGTCTATAAAAAAACGTCAATTTTTGTAAAGAGGAATACAAAAAGATTTTTACGAATGTTCAATTTTTCAATCGAAGTTCTCATGCAATAAAGGAGGAAACTGATGAGCGAAGAGGTTATCAAGGAATTGGAGCAACGAATGGCCGAGATAGAAACCCTCAAAAGTGAACTCTGGGAGCAGGGGCAATACGACCCCATGATGGAGGCAGAGTACTGGGATTGTCAGATTGTAATCAAACAGATGAAAGAAGGCGACCAGGCTGATGTTTCAGACCTGGAGCAGAAAAAACATAATGGGATGATTGCTGCGCAACAGCAAATTCATAAGGCGGCTCAGGAGAAGAAGTGATCACTCATGCTCGATTTTGTCTCATTACACAAGCTGCTCGACGACATGGTGATCGATCAAAAAACCGTTCATCGGAACTATCGTGAAAAAATTTCTCTGGCGCATCAGACTCTTGTAGATTCGGCGATTCAATGGAAACAGCTTGTCGAAAAAATTGAGAAAAGCCGCACATCGTGGCTACTTGCCGATGATCTGCACGAACCCTTTGATCGTCGCTATTCCGTGCCGCTGCGTCCAGAGCAGTTTACGGTTGTCGCTACCGATGGATCTCAGATTTTTCCTGATCGCCATGAACTTTCTGCCTGTTATTTGATCAATATCGGCACTGTCGTGCTGCACTACGGCAGCGGCGAACGCCCGATTCTTATGAATCAGCCGCGCTTGTTTTATACGGAAGAGGATACCTCTCGCGAATGGAATGGCCGGCGCGTTCCTGTGAATGCCGAATGGATTTCTGCGCTGCGCGGGGCCTTTGAAATTCAGGAGTTATCTCTCTTTGCCGAACGGTTTGCCAGCGATCAGCGCCAGGTGATCGGATTAACCGATGGAACCTTGATCTTATGGATTCTTGAAGGCAAACCCATCGAATTTCAAAAAGAAATTCTGAACTGTTACTTCAGCAGCTTTGAACAGTTGAAAAGCCTGCGCATCCCGCTTTTCGGGTATATCAGTCACCCGACAAGCGCCGATGTCGTCAATGTGCTGCGCGTTGCGCTATGCCCTGAAAATCCGACAAATTGCGACCGCTGCCCGTATAAAAACCAGCAGCCAGAATTGCCCTGTGAACCGATTGCCGGCGTGACGGATGCCATGCTCTTTGCTTCGATTCTAGAGTCTGGCGAACGGTCGCCGACGTTTAAAAGTCAGTCTGAAATTCTGAAACAATATGGGGATCATACCGTGTATTTCTGTTACCTCAATGTCGGTGCGGAAATTGTGCGCATTGAACTTCCCAAATGGATTGCGCGAGACGAGGCTTTGTTACAACGCGTTCACGCCATCGCTTACGATCAGGCGCAAAAAGGGCAGGGCTATCCTGTCAGCTTGTCTGAAGCTCATGAACAGGCGATTATTCGAAGCAACGAGCGTGAACAATTTTACCGCTTACTCGAAAATCTGTATGTTCGTGAGGGGCTTGAAGTGAATCTGTCGCGTAAAGTTCTCAAGAAAAGGAATGTGAGCGTTTAAGTTCCATAACTATGAACAACTAGCATGAACTTGCAGGTAAAAACCGGGGTTTGGAAAAACTACAACGAATTGAAGAAAAAAATGAATTACATCTTCACATCCGTTTAAAATTCGTTCATTTCTCTTATCTGTTGTAGTTTTTCCAAACCCCGGTTTTTACCTGCAAGTATTTTCTGAAAAATTTTCTATGTATTTGCTCGGTATTGATATTGGAACAACGAATTGGAAAGCGGTGTTATATACATACAGCGGGGAAACCGTCGCTCGCAGCGTCACTCCAACCATCACGCACCATGCCGAATCTGGCAGCGCGGTGTATCATGTTGAAGACATCTGGCAGGGCGTCTGTACCTTGTGCCAGGATATTCTTGCGCAATGCCGGAAGGAACAACCAGCGTTTCAGCCGGAACAGATTCGCGGGGTGGCGATTACCGGCATGGGTGAAGCCATGGTGCCGCTCGACGCCCAGCGGCAGCCATTATATGAAGTGATTGCCTGGTTTGATCCGCGCACAGAACCTCAGGCGCGTTGGCTGGAAGAACAGGATCCTGAGGCTCGGATTTTTCGCACGACCGGACTCTCCTTCAGCCCAATCTATTCTTTGTGCAAATTACTCTGGATTCGTGAACATGAACCCGCCATATTTGAAAAGGCTGTGAAATGGCTGACCATGCCGGATTTTGTAATGTTCAAATTGAGCGGGGAATATGCGACCGATTATTCCGAAGCCAGCCGCACCTTATGTTTTGACATTACCCGCAAAACCTGGTCTCCAGAGCTTCTTGATCTGGCCGGTCTGGACGCTTCCGTCCTGCCGCCGGCTTATTGCGGCGGGACCATGATTGGGCGGGTACACCAACGAGCCAGTCAGGAAACCGGACTGGCCTCAGGTACGCCGGTCGTCACCGGCGGACATGATCACATCTGCGGAGCGTTGGCGGTTGGCGCGTTTCAGGGCAATGTCATGCTGAATTCCTGCGGCACCACAGAATCGTTAGTGCTTTCGCTGCCTACTTTGAGCTTAGGCAATCTCCCGCCGGATCAGCAGTTGACGCACGGCTGCCATGTCGCCCGCGACATGTATTACATGATTACCGGAATCTATGTCGCTGGCGCAGAATTGCAGCGATTTAAAAATCTATTTGCCGGGGAAGCCGACGACGATGCGGTCTGGCAGCAATTGATGGATGAAGCCCGGCAGGCCGGGGCCGGCTCTGACGGCGTTTTGTTTCTGCCGCATTCCAGAGGAGCGAACGTGCCGCCATTGAATCCCCGTTCTTGCAGCGCGTTGTTAGGGCTGCGGGCCCATCATCAACGCGGTCATATTATTCGAGCGGTCATTGAAGGACTTTGTTACGAAACCAGACGTTTGCTTACGATTATGGAACAGCAGGCCGGAACAAGCGTAGATCTGCTGCGCGTCGCCGGCAGCGCGCGAAACACCTTCTGGCTTCAGGTCAAAGCGGACGTTTTGAATAAATCCATCGAAGTCCCCAAAATGACCGAAGGCTCCTGTCTGGGGGCGGCCATGCTGGCTGGCATCGGCGCGGACATCTATCGCGATGAAAACGACGCTTTCCGACAGATCTATCGCTCAGGCGACGTATATGAACCGAACCAGGAATACACCGCCTGGTATGACGAATGTTATCAGGAGATTTTTACCAACATCTATCCTGCGCTTGTACCTGTATATCATAAACGTGCAAGTGTGTATTTTGAGAAAAGCAATAAGTAACTACAAGGATAAGAGATAAGAAAGGATATCTGAATACTGCCTGAAAACAAATATTTGGCCTCATGTTCAAAGCTTTTGATTAACCACGTACTTTAGCTCGTGGTTAATCAAAAGCTTTGAACATCGAGTTTGTAAAATTCTTTATGAGGAAAATATATGGAGACTGTTGATCGTTATAAAGGCGCGTTATTAGGATTAGCGGCGGCTGATGCTGTTGGCACGACCGTGGAATTCAAGGCTCCCGGAACTTTTACTCCGTTGACCGATATGGTGGGCGGCGGTCCGTTTCATTTACAGCCCGGACAATGGACCGACGATACCTCAATGGCATTGTGCCTGGCCGCCAGTCTAATCGAATGTCAGGGGTTTGATCCGCTTGATCAACTCAGCCGCTATCTTCGCTGGTATCGTGAAGGCTATTTGAGCAGTACCGGGCGCTGTTTTGATATTGGCAATACAGTGCGTCAGGCTCTGCATCGTTTTGAACAGACTCATGTTCCTGACTGTGGGTCAACCGATCCTTATAGCGCCGGCAACGGTTCAATTATGCGCTTAGCTCCCGTTCCGCTGTTTTATGCTCAACATCCCGCAGAAGCGATTGAAAAATCCGGCGCAAGTTCCCGGACAACCCATGGCGCGCAGAATGCCGTTGACGCCTGTCGCTATTTTGGGGGACTGCTGGTCGGAGCGGTCAATGGGGTTGACAAACAGCAATTATTGTCAGAAAAATACAGCCCGGTACCCGGATATTGGGACAGATTTCCTCTGGCGCCCGACATTCTCGCTGTGGCAATGGGCAGTTTTACCCGCAAAGAACCTCCGCACATCAAGGGGAGCGGGTATGTTGTCCAGTCCTTAGAAGCGGCGCTCTGGGCCTTTTCAAAAAGTCAGAATTTTCAAGAAGGCTGCCTGCTGGCCGTTAATTTGGGCGATGATGCTGATACGACCGGCGCAGTCTATGGACAACTTGCCGGGGCGTTCTATGGCGTTGACGCCATTCCCTCAGCCTGGCTGCAAAAACTGACCCAACGCGATCTGATAGAACAGTATGCTGAACAGCTCTATCAACTTCGCCGTATATAGAGTTCCGGGACAAATAATGTATACAAATCATCTGGATTGTCAGAGCTTCTGCTTTGACAGTTAGAGACGAGTATTGACACCCATAAGAAGGGCATTGCATGAACGCAAAAATTTTTTTCAGTTTCTGTTGTTGTTTTCTGGCGTGCGCGCTGGGGGTTGAGGCCGGGCCTTACGATGGTCTGACTGTGCAAGAGGTTGAGGTGACATGTACTTCGTCTGAAGAGTTAGCGAGACTCGTCCGCAGACAGATTGTGATTGAACCGGGCGACCTCTTTTCGCAAGAAAAGATCCGCGAAAGCATTCACAAGATTTATGCGATGAAACGCTTTGTGCAGATTACGGTTGAAGCCGAACAGATCGCAAATGGCGTCCGTCTGACTTTCTGCCCCCGGCAAATTGATACGATTTCAAGAATTCAGGTGGCAGGCAACAAAGCGATTTCTGCGGAACGGATCAAAAATGTGCTCAGCATCAATATTGGCGATCAGGTGCCCCCGAACGGAATGGCCGTGCTCAAACAGCGTCTTTTACAATTATACCGCGATCAGGGCTACCATCAGGTACAAATTGAGATAACGGCAGTTGACGATCCGGGGTTTGATAAAAAAATTCTCATGATCGCTATCCAGGAAGGCGTACCAAGTAAAATTGGTTCCCTGAGTTTTAAGGGGCAAATGATCTTGAGTGAAAAGGAGCTAATTGCGTTCTCAACGCTTCGAACCGGTATGCATTTTACGCTGGACACCTTAGAAAAAGCCAAAGAACAGATCGAACAGGCGTATATGAAAAAGGGTTATTTTGAAGCCAAAATTGCCAGCCAGGACATGACCTATAATTATGATACCGGCGAAGTGAATCTGGTCTTTACAATCGTCGAAGGTCAACCTCTCACCATTCGCTTTGAAGGTAATGCGCAGATAAAAACGAAAGCGCTTCATAAGCTGATTAACATCGGAGAATTTGGCAGAGGTACCCTGGAAGAATTTCTTGCAGAAAATGTCTCGAAGCTTACAGAATATTATCGCAGCCGAGGTTACTATTTTGCGGATATAAGCTCAGACTACGCGGTCGAAGGGACGACCCCAATGATCACCTTTTCTATCGAAGAAGGCCACCAGGTACGGGTCGAACGCATCACAATCGAGGGTCATCGAGCATTTACGACCAGACAGCTTCGAAAATTAATGCTTACTGATACCGGGGGATGGTTTTCCAAAGGCGTGTATCAGGAAAAGGTGTTTAAAGAAGATCTGCTGGCAATTAAAGCGTTTTATCAACAACACGGTTACCTGATTGCTGAAATCGTTTCGACGACCATCGAATTCAATCAGGAACAGAACCAGGTGACGCTTCATTTACAAATTCAGGAAGGCGTGCAAACCCGAGTTGAGGAGATCCATATTATTGGTGAAGAAGATGAAACCTTTTTGAAAAATCTTCAGAAAAAGCTGGCGTTGCGTGAACAGGATCCTCTTGATCTTGATAAATTAGTCCAGACGATCGAACGGTTTCAAGAATTTTACGCTAATAAAGGCTATATTAAAGCTGACATCAAAGACTTCAGGAGTTTCAACGAAGATCAAAGTCGGGTCATTCTCACCTTGAAAATTGACCGGGGGATTCAGTTTTTTGTTGGCAAAATCAGTATTCAAGGCATTATTCGCACGAAAAAGGAATTTATCATGCGAGAACTCCAGGTTCAAGAAGGGGACGTTTATAATCCGCAGAAGATCAGAGAAACTGTCAGACGACTATTACAATTAGGGTTTTACGATAGTGTCACTTTCCAGATACTCGATCCCAAAAGTACGAATCCGGTGCAGGATATGCTCCTGGTGGTTAAAGAAACATCCGCTAAGGATGTCGAGTTTGGTTTTGGATACAACACGGAAACGTATTTCAAGGGATTTGTTGAATATTCTGATAAAAATGTGCTCAATTACGGCGGCAAAGCAACTGCGCGCCTCGATGCGAGCATTGAGCGTCCTAAAGTGACGCTCCAATATCGGCACCCACATTTTTTCATGCGCGATAATGATTTGGTGCTCTCTGTGTTTGATGATATTCAAAAGGATAACAATAGTTTTGAGATTGAGAGGCGAGGAGGAAGACTGGCATTTCAAAAGAAATTCTCGGAATCCTTTTCTACGTCTGTCGGGTATTTTTTTGAAATCGAGGATCCATCGAATGTCAAAAAAGACGCCGTGCTCTCAAAACAGGATACTTCGATTATTAATGTGGCCGGTTTTGACGTGCAAGCTTCCTGGGATACCCGCGATGATTTGATCATCCCTCAAAAGGGGGGTTATCTTCAGGTTGGCCTGCGTTCTGCCCTTGAGGCGGTTGGTGCGGAGACGGAATTTCTTGAACTCTATGGCCAAAGTTATGTGTACTGGGAATTGTTTGACAATGTGATTCTGGCCAACGCCTTAAAAGGACGGCAGATTGAGCCGATTCGTTCTTCTGATCAAACGCCGATTTATATGCGCTACTTTTTGGGCGGCGATGGTTCGGTCAGGGGATTTGAGCGCCATGAAGTCGGGCCAACCGGCAGTGAAGGCAATAAAATCGGCGGCGATCGCATGTTTGCGTTCACTACAGAACTCCGTTTTCCGATTTACAGCATACTCGGAGGTGTGGTGTTTTTCGATGCCGGCGCAAACTGGTTGAATGATCAAGGATTTGAATCGGACGATCTGCGTGAAACATTGGGAGCAGGGCTGCGCATCGCTACCCCGATCGGCCCCTTACGAGTTGATTACGGCTATAAATTGGATCGTCGTTCCGGAGAATCTGCCGGAGAATATTATATCGCCATTGGCTCGACATTTTAACATGATGGATTTTTTACAACAACTGAATGAAAAACAACGACAGGCGGCGACTGCGCCAAAAGAGCCGTTGATGGTGCTGGCAGGCCCCGGAACCGGAAAAACGCGAACATTGATCGCACGGATTCTCTACCTGATCCATGCTTACCAAATTCCACCGCATAAAATCATTGCGGTGACATTCACCAACAAAGCCAAAGAAGAGATGCGGCATCGCTTGCGCGAAGAACTGGGTGACAGGGCGAATGACGTGCGTATTGGCACCTTTCACCATTATTGTCTCGACACGCTTCGCGAGTACTATCAGCAGGCGCAACTTCCCAAACAGTTTACCATTGCAGATGAAATGACGCAACTCATGATTCTTTCCCGCGCGGCTCATATTGTGGATGAACGCAGCCTGCACACCGTGCTGAACGCTATTAGCAGTTATCGCCTGAACAGTTCCAGCTTGAACCCCACGCTGCAGGGAATTGCGGTCAAATGGCTGCAACCATACCATCGAGAGCTAATGAAAAATCGTATGATCGATTTTGACCAGATTTTGCTGATCGCGCGCGATCTGTTTCAGAAGTTCCCTGAAATCACTGAGCAGCAGCAACAACGCTTCGAAGCTATTCTGGTCGATGAATTTCAGGATACTGACCCGGTTCAATACGAAATCATGCGGTTGCTGGCCTGGCAGCACCGCAATATTTTTGCGGTTGCTGACGACGACCAGTCCATTTTTGCCTGGCGCGGCGCGCATATTGGGAATATCAATCGTTTTGTTGAAGAATTTGCGTGTCAGGATCGTGTAATTGTACTCAATGAAAATTATCGTTCGGCGCAATGTATTATTGATATTGCCACGCAGTTGTTGCAAGCGCATCGTTTTATTGCGAAGGAGATTGTCGCGGCAGGCGAGGCGGGCAATGGACAAGTTCCTGCGAACCGCGAATTTCTGGCCTTTGCAGATGACGAAGCGGAAACACAGTTTATTCTTGAACAGATTCAAGCTTTGACGCAGCCGCACCAGCCCACAGAACAGGAATATGAAGAGGTGTTGGAAACTCCGTTGCGTTATGCCGATATTGCCATTTTATATCCGAATCACGCCATCGGCGAATATTTTGAATCCCGTTTGCTTGCCGCCCGCATTCCCTGTCAACTTGTGAAACGCCAGGGTGTGTTTGATCAAGAAGATGTTAAAAAAATTCTTTTGTTATTGAAACTGCTGCAAAATCCCGAAGATGACGTAACCCTGGAACAATATGTTGAACTGGAGTTAAACAATCCGCTGATTTTTGAACAGATCAAAGCCTGGAAATCTCCACGGCGTTCATTTAAACAGACACTTTTACAGGGTATGCGCTATGAAAACCTCTCCGGCATGTCAAAGGGACAGTTTCGGAAAACTATCAGCACGTATTTTGGCGTTATTTCAAATTTACTCTCATACATAGACAATAATCCGACAAGTTCCCTTACAGATCTCATCAATATGATCTGCAACCTCACACAGCCGGCGCATTCCTTCAGTATTCACAGCTATGTCCATTTTATGCTCGATCCGTGCGATATTGCTGGTATGCCTGAAACTGTTGAGAAGGTCAGAACAATGCTTGCGAGTAATGAAGGAACGCTCTATATGATCGAGGGTGATCCTGACGTGGCCCGGATCTGTACCAGTCTTCTGCAAAAAGCGCTGCCGATGTTTCAGGAGCGGATATCCACGCTTCCTCTTTTCAGGAACACGACTGTTAAATTCAATCCGACAATCTCACCTCGACTTCGCTCGGTGAGCGGAAAATCGGACGTCGAGAGCAGAAGACCGGACGTCGAGCGAAGTCGAGACGATATTTCTGAGGCGGATCTCTTTTTGTGCCTGGATCAACCATCAGCCCAATCCCTGAGACAGGCTTTTCCTGAAATTGTTCAGAAGCAGCTTATCGTGATGGAGTCCATCAACGAATCACCGTCAATAATCCAGGATGTGCAGGGTACGCTCTTCTCTGCTTTTTCGTCTCCTGTCACGGTGTTTAAACTGCTTCAGGCTTTCAGTACCGCCGATGCTCGTAAACCGTTCAGGGATTATGTGGTGATCGATCTGGAAACAACCAGCGGCGATACACGTACAACCCGGATTGTGGAGATCGGCGCGGTGAAAGTGCGCGACGGAAACATTGTCGCCACCTTTGGTGCACTTGTCAATCCGGAACAACCGATTACTCAAGGTGCGTATCAGGTGCATGGCATTTCCGATGATGATGTGCGCAACCAGAAAACCTTCAAGGAATTATTGCCGGAATTGCTTGAATTTCTGGGCAATGACATGCTGGTGGCGCATAATGGTTTTGATTTTGATTTTCCGATTTTACTGCGCCTGTATCGTGAAACAACAGGGAGCTTGCTGCCAAACCGGCGTTTTGACACTTTACCGCTGGCACGGCGATTATTCCCAGGGCAACCGGCCTCAGTTGACGCCTTAATGCAGCGTTTTCAGATTCAGGATACGGGCAACCGGCATCGGGCATTGGATGATACCTTATTTCTTGTTCCGATTTTTGAACGTCTGCAAGAGGTCGAACAATCGGTTAATCGCCGTTCGGAGCATGAAGAATTGCTTGAACTGGTCGCCCTCGGTTTGTTCCTTGAAAATCCGGATCGCCTTTCTTCGTTGCAAGAATCCACTTCTTGTACTCCTGAGGCTGTCTGGCGCGAAGAACGGCTGCTGTTCCAACTTGGCGCTCGCAAGCTGCTTTCACGCTTTTCCGAACTGCCGGAAGCTTTTCAGCCGATTCTGGCTCAATATCAGAGTGCTATTGAAACGCTGACAAATCAACTTCTTTCAGATCAGGAGGAGGCAAATGCGGATCATTATTTTTTCAGCGGACGTGACGTCTCAATCGCCAGGCTCAAAGAACTGGCCGGAACGTTCAAAACGAATGCTATTCATGAAGCGATCAGCCAATTTTTGGATCATGCCACCCTCTATACCTCACAAGACGATCTACGCGACGTCAACGCCGTGAATTTGCTCACCATCCATTCTGCAAAAGGCTTAGAATTTCCGGTGGTTTTTGTGGCCGGGGTTGAAAAGGGGAATCTGCCCAGTTTTTATTCCGTGCGCGAAGAAGGGGAATTGCGCGAGAAAAAACTTGACGAACAGCGCCGCCTGTTTTACGTCGCCATGACGCGCGCCAAACAGAAACTGTTTGTGACCTATGTCAATAAACGCGGGGAATTTCCTAAAAAACGATCCCAATTCTTGATTGAATTAGGCATTGAAACTCAAGAAGAACTTGATGATCATTGACAATTGTCAATGATCAGTTGTCAATGATTTACTTTAATGAATACTGTAATGAATCATGTCTCGTCAGATTCGCATCTCAAAGTGTATCTCCATCCTGGAGAGTTTTGTATGACCGACAAATCAACAGAAGTCTGGACGATTCTCGGCTCCTGTCTGGCAATTATTTTTTACAATCCCCGGTTGCAACTCGGAGCCATTGCACATGCTCAACTTGCCGAAAAATGCCTATACGAAGGCAACTGCTTACAAAAGTGCAGCGATTATTGCCCGGGGCCCTGTTATCATGAAACCCTGAATTCAAACCCCTATAAATACGTTTCGTGCTCCATTCGCTCGATGCTTGAATTATTTGTACAACACGGAATCCTGTCCCACGAGATCGATGTACAACTGTTCGGCGGCGCCAGCATTCTTCCGCTGATCCACCCGGTGAAATCGGTGGGACAGCAGAATATCGAGATCGCTCATAAAATGTTGGAACAATATCATCTTCATGTAACAAATGAAGATATTGGCGGAACCTCAGGCCGAACGCTCTATTTTTATTCGGATACCGGCAAAGTGTTCTTGAAACCTCATCGTCGTCTGGCGTTAAACCCCAGAACTTCCGGGCCAACCGTTTCAAATATGGCGATTACTCTGTAAACTAAATTGTGACAAGTTGAGCTGGAGTGTCAAAGCCTGATGGCGGAACTACGAGCTTCTCATAAGTTTTGTATTTAAAGCTTGACTTTTCACAGCAGGTTTTTTATTGATTTAGCTTTTCATGGGACACCGTTAAATAGTGATTCTAGAGATATTCGAGGTGTAAGAAGATGTGGAAGAGAACCCATTATTGTACTGAAGTGAGTAAACAAGACGTCAATTCTGAAGTTGTTCTTTGTGGATGGGTCAACCGGCGCCGAGATCACGGAGGGATTATTTTCGTTGATCTGCGAGATCGGACAGGGTTGGTTCAGATTGTCTTTAATCCGGAAGTTGATACGATCAGCCATAGCGAAGCGCAGAAAATTCGCTCGGAATTTGTAATCTGCGCCAAAGGGAGGGTTGAATTACGTCCGGCAGAGATGATCAATCCGAATTTGCCGACCGGTGAGATTGAGGTGTTCGTAACCGAATTTGAAATTCTGAGTGAGGCTGATACCCCTCCATTTCCAATAGAAGATGAGGTCTCTGCCAATGAGGAACTGCGGTTGAAATATCGTTTTCTGGATTTACGGCGTCCGCGATTGCAACACAATTTATTCACGCGGCATAAAGTGTACCAAATCGTTCGGAATTATCTTTCCGAAAGTGGCTATATTGAACTTGAAACGCCTATTCTGACCAAAAGCACTCCGGAAGGTGCGCGTGATTTTTTGGTGCCAAGCCGGATCAGTCCAGGGATGTTTTATGCTTTGCCGCAGTCGCCGCAGTTGTTTAAACAATTGCTCATGATTGCCGGATTTGACAAATACTTTCAGATTGCCAAATGCTTCCGGGATGAAGATTTACGTGCTGATCGGCAGCCAGAATTTACCCAGATTGATATTGAAACCTCCTTTATTGACCGCGAACAGCTTTTTGCGGAAATGGAACAGATGGTGGCGCGGATTTTCGAACAAATCCGTAATGTCACAATTTCTACACCTTTTCCGAGGTTAACCTATCAACAGGCCATGGATCGGTATGGCGTTGATAATCCGGATTTGCGGTTTGGCCTTGAATTGGTCAATATCTCCGATCTTGTGCAGAATTCAGGCTTTCAAGTGTTTACCGAAACGCTCCAACGCGGCGGACAGGTGAAAGGGATCAAGGTCGAACAAGGGGGCAATTTCTCACGAAAAGATATTGATCTGCTCGCCGAGGTGATCAAGCCTTATGGCGCAAAAGGTCTGGCCTGGTTTAAAGTGAGCGCAGACGAAACCTTACAATCCTCGCTCACGAAATTCTTCACGCCGGAACAGCTTGCGCAGATCAAAGAGAGATTTGGCGCGCATTCGAATGATTTGCTGCTCATCGTGGCCGACACGCCGAAAATTACTGCGGCTTCGCTTGGCAATCTTCGTAAGCACCTGGCGCGAAAATTAAATTTGATCCAAAAAGACGACTGGCGTTTTGTGTGGATTGTCGATTTTCCTTTGTTAGAGTACGATGACGCTGAAGGACGGCTTCAAGCCGTTCACCATCCTTTTACGGCTCCGATGGATGAGGACATCGCCTTCCTCGATAGAGAACCGACTCGCGTCCGAGCCAAAGCCTACGACATGGTGCTGAATGGCTATGAAATCGGAGGGGGAAGCGTCCGAATTCACCGTCGGGAAATTCAGCAAAAAATGTTTTCACTTTTGAATATCAGCGAAGAAGAAGCCAACGCAAAATTTGGCTTTTTGCTGCGAGCATTAGCCTATGGGGTTCCTCCGCATGGTGGGATTGCCTTCGGACTTGATCGGATTGTGATGTTGTTGTGTGAAACAGATGCGATCCGTGACGTCATCGCTTTTCCGAAAACGCAAAAAGCCACATGTTTATTGTCAGATGCTCCTTCATCTGTGGATGTGCAACAGTTGCAGGAGCTTAAAATCAGAACGTTTCACACGACGAAAATATAATTTCTTTTTTCAGATCTAAAATTTTCGTTTTTTCTGTTGACAAGCTATCAGGCAAAATTTAGTATAAACTTGATTTGAAAATTTGCTTTTTCTGTAGGAAGCAAGATAACAGATGTCACGTCGTTTTTACGTGAAAGAAATATTAACTGACATGTTTATTTGAGGTAGTGGAGGTGTAACTTATGAAATACACAAACGTTGCAATACGTTTTCTCTCTCTGACGATTATCGTCATGCTCGTCGCTTTGGCAGGATGTGCAAAGCCTCCGACAAAGGAAATGAGTGATGCGAGAATGGCTTTTCAGGCCGCAGGCGATGCTGAAGCACAGCGCTATGCTTCTGACAAATATATGAGCGCGGAAGAAGCGTTGAATCAAGCAACAGCGCTGATGGAAAGTAAAAAATACAAACAGGCGCGCGAGAAAGCGGTCGAAGCCCTGAAACTTGCTCGTGAAGCGCAGGCGAGTGCTGTGACTCAGAAAAATGCCATGAACCAGAGTGCAAAAAATTCGTATGATCGCGCTTTAGAGGCAGTGAATGCTGCCAATAGAGCCGGAGCCTATACGTATGCTCCGCAACTCATGGTAGATGCTCAGAAAACGTTAGAGGAAGCCAAGAAAACCTATGAAGCCGGCGATTATATTGCGGCGCAGCAGTTAGCAGAAACGGCACTGGCAAAAGCAAAACAAGCTGAAGAAGAGGCCAACCGGGTTGCCGCTGAGAAAAGCGCTGAAATGCAGACAAAAGCTCAGCAATATGCAAAGGAGATTCCAGACCCGGGCGCCACTCCGAGACCTTATCCGACAAATCATATCGTGATTAAAGGAGAGACCCTGTGGTGGATTGCTGAGTACAAACAAATTTATGACGACCCGTTCCAATGGCCGTTAATTTACAAAGCGAACCGTTCAAAGATCAAAGACCCTGATCTGATCTTCCCCGATCAAGACTTTACCATTCCTCGCACTCCCGAGGTGACGGATGGTATGATTAAAGAAGCCATCAAATTTGCGAAGACCAGAGGGGCCTGGAGCCTTCACGACGGGAAATAAGCTTTAGCATTGCAAGCGAATATTGATTGACAAACAACAGGGACTGAGAAGAATCAAGAGGAATCTTGTTCTTGAAGTCCCTGTTGTTTTTATAAAGAATGCGCCTTTGTGATGAGTACATGTTTTACCCACTGTAAAGGCGTACAAGAAAATCAGGTGAGTGAGACATATCAAAAAGTGATTGTTGTTCCTCCGGGCAATTTTTTGCAAAATTTCGTGGGAAAATACGATGAAAATTTGAAATTACTCGAAGAAACGTTCAAAATTTCCCTCTCAAACCGGGGAAACGAGTTTACCTTACAAGGTGAGGAAGAGAATGTTTCGCTTGTGGAACGAATTGTCGAAGAACTGGCGTCGCTCGCGGCCCAGGGATATTTTATCGGTTCCGGCGATATTCAGGCGGCAATCCGTATCATCTCACAGGACAGCCACGCTCATCTTACCGACGTCTATCTCCAGTCAATTCAGGTGTCTTCTCGTAAATCAGGGGTGAATCCGAAAAGTCTGGTACAAAAGCAATATATTGAGGCCATGAAAAAATATGATCTCGTGTTTGCGATTGGCCCGGCCGGCACCGGGAAAACATATTTAGCCATGGCCATGGCGATTGCTGCTTTGCAACAAAAAGAGTGCAGCCGCATTATCCTCACTCGGCCAGCCGTCGAAGCAGGTGAACGTTTAGGATTTTTGCCCGGCGATATGTTTGAAAAAGTTAATCCGTATCTTCGTCCGTTGTACGACGCGTTGTATGATATGCTGGATATTGACCGCGCTCGCAAGCTGATTGAACGCGGATTAATTGAAATCGCCCCGATAGCCTTTATGCGAGGCCGAACTTTAAATGATTCATTTATTATTTTAGATGAAGCCCAGAACACCACGGCTGAGCAAATGAAGATGTTTTTAACGCGCCTCGGTTATAATTCCCAAGCGGTTGTGACCGGCGACATTACCCAGATCGACCTGCCGGCGGATCGTACATCAGGCTTGAAGCACGTCCAAACCATCCTGAAAGATATCGAAGGCATCAAATTTGTGTATTTTTCAAAAAAGGATGTGGTGCGCCATAAACTTGTTCAAGATATTGTGGATGCTTATGATCGCGCCGATGCTCGCAAGAAAAACCATGCGCCTGCTGAATCGGCGTGAATTCAGTGTTCAGTAGTCAGTGAGTAGTGATCAGTGAGCAGTAGTCAGTAATCAGTTCACTCATCAGTGAACACTGACCACCGAGCACTGCTCACTGATCACTGACTACTGATCACGGAACACTGATTACTGATTACTGAATATGGATGTGTTAATTAGCGATTTACAAGATAAAATCCCGGTCGATCTTACTGTTTTAAAACAGATGGCGTTAACCATTTTAGCGCACTTGCAATGCGACTCGCGCTGTGAATTGAGCGTCGCTCTGGTTGACGATCAGGAAATGCAGCGTCTGAATCGAGAATATCGGGGGATTGACCACAGCACTGATGTGTTATCCTTTGCCCTGCAAGAAGCGCAAGAACCGTCACTGATTCCTGCACCTTCCGATGAATCTGATTGGCCGATCATGCTAGGCGATGTAATTCTGTCCACAGAGACCACGCAGCGCCAGGCCCGGGAACATGGACACTCCTTTGAGCGCGAACTCTATTTCCTCGTCATTCATGGCATTCTCCACCTGATCGGGCACGACCATCACACTGACGAAGAAGCCCGAATTATGGAAGATCTGGAACAAACCTTGTTAAGTAAACTTACGCTTTAGTTGCGATGAATCCTGCTCCTTGAATAGGAGGAAGATTCATCGTATAACCAAATATGTTGATTGCCTTCATGGATTACCCCCTGTACCTGGTGGGATCGTTTTTATGCCTTTTTCTCGTTGTGCTTGTTTCATTCTGGTCCCACAGAAAACACACGATCCCTTCTTCTCAAACGGTCTCGTCAAACATTGATTCTGATGCGAATTCTTCCTCACTCGACGAAGAAGAACAAAAACTCATCCAGAATATCAAAGAATTTCAGGATGGAATTGTCCGCGAAGTCATGATCCCTCGCATCGACATGATCGCGGTCGAAGAATCAACCCCTCTGCACGATTTTCGCTTATTAGCTGTTGAAAAAGGCCATTCCCGCATTCCTGTATATAAAGACACAATTGATCATATTGTCGGCGTCGCGTATGTCAAAGATATGCTACGTTACTGGGATACTGACGAATCCACCATTACCGTCGCGGCCTTTATGCGTCCACCCTATTTTGTACCTGAAACCAAAAATATCGGAGACTTACTGCACGAATTCCAAGCGAAAAAAGTCCACATTGCCGTGGCCATTGATGAATATGGCGGTACCGCTGGAATTGTGACCATTGAAGATTTACTTGAAGTCATTTTCGGCGATATTGTTGACGAACATGACGAAGAAGAAGAAGCATTGATCAAGGTGATTGATGAAAATACGCTTGAAGTAAGTGCTAAGGCCGGAATTGACGAACTTGAAGAGTATGTCGGCGAATTGGTGATCGAACAGCAGGACTTTGATACTGTCGGTGGCCTTCTGTTTGCGATTCTTGGCGACATTCCCGAAGAGAACAAAACTGTTGAATTTCAGCATCTGCGTTTCACCATTCTCAAAGCCGACCGGCAACGTATCTTGCAAGTCAAAGTCGAATGGAATGTGGAACCCGTTGTATCGTAATACGCCTGCCTGCCATATTCACGTGTCGCAGAGAACTAACTTCTGTCAATTCTGAGTGTTGCACGTATTTTTTTCTTGACGATCTTCAGTGAGTAAGTTATGGTTTAGCAGAATTTTGTTTTTCTTTCTAAACACTCGACAGAAAAGATAACCCCTCGGATCTTATGATCGATTGAATTTCAAGGCAAGGAGGGTAAGAACATGTTGTTATTCCAGATCGCTCAACAGAGTCTTCTTGGCAGCATTGTGAGTCCTTTTATTCGCATAATACGATTCATTGGTTCATTGTTGCTAAAAATTCTTCTGTTCCCCTATTATCTTGTAAAATATCTTGTGCTTGGCATATTGAAAATTATTTCGTGGTTACTCCCCGATTTTTACGAAGAAAATCTTATTCATTCCTTTAAAGGCTTGTTGTGTGCGTTTAAAATATTTTTTATTATTTTAACAGGTCTGATAGTCATGGTCTTAGTGCCTCTGCACTTTCTGCCATTGCTCGCGTCGCATGGCATTCTGGCGACAAAATTCTCTTATCAATTCGACCTTGTCCAGGCATTAATATTGATGGTAAAAACCTTTACCATTACAGAAGTGCTTATTTTGGGGATACTGCTTGTTGGGTTTGTATTGTCTTTCGCGCTTGCATTTATCTTTATTACCACCTATTCTCCTTTGAAAGAATTTGTTGAGTTTGCAAGTGAAATTATAGAAGATCGGTTAATACTCATTCTTATGTTCTTGTTCTCTCTTGTCATTTTTGGAGTACTCTATCTCTTACTTATAGGAAAGATTCCTTGGTAGAGAAAGAAAAAGCATTATGATGGATTCTCATAAAACATTTCCGTGGTATTTGAGCGTCATGTATCTTCTTCCTGTCTTGCTTTGCATAACAATCACTCTGACAATGGTGATCAGATATACCAAAACCGCCTCTCCTCAAGTTTCGATCGCTGAATCGGAATTGAGAGAGGAAACAGCGCGAGCCGATGAAATTCTTCGAGAACAGCAAGCACAAGATGAAGCAGAGTTGTCAAAATAACCTGTAAATCCACCAGGATTCATTGGAGGTGTCTCCTATGAAAAAATTTTTCGGTTTTTTAGTCCACCTTTTTATAATTCTCCTGGAACTGGCGATTTGTGCGTTTCTGGTGTTTTACCTGATTTCACATCCAATTATAAAGCAAGATGGTGACTCTATTATGGAAACAAGATCGCCTAATTCGCCTGATTCGTCCGGTTCATCTGATTTGCCGACCGGTTCGACACGTTTGATCGCAGCGCGTCCGGTCCAGGCATCGTTGTATATTCCCCCGGTCATCTGGGTTCCGGAATATTTTGCCCCGGAAAAACAGTGGGGGTATGACCGGGTCTATTCTTGCACCAGATTAGAGCGAGTCCCCGGATTTTGGCATATACCCGGTTCACAACCGCCAATATCCCCGCATTTTCCCATGTATATTTTTGATGAGTGTACAATGCGATACTTTTAAAAACACGACGATTTCGAGGGAAAGATACGCCCTATGACTCCAATGATGTATGTTGTCTTAGTTGCTGTAGCTGCTGTAGCTGCTATTTGTTTCTTGGCAATTCTGGCCGCCATACCTATGGCTCCGGTACAACGCTTAATGATGTATGTCACGCCAACCTGGCTGCTCAATATTATGTGCTTCTTCTGCCCGAAAACAGTAATTGGATTGTTGTGCCATTGGCTGAATGAAAAAAATCCGGATCTCGGTGAGAGAGGACTTGCGCCGCGACGGATTAATCCCGTGCCTGTCTCCAAAAAAATGTCGAAGCTTTCGGTATTGGGCATCTTATATCTGCTGAGGCAGGATGAGAGTTTATGGAAATTTTTTGCTCCTAACCCGAAAGGGGGTAAGGTGATTAACTTGCAACCCTTGCCGTATATTTTGCTTGAATTGATGTTTGATTTGGGCGGTCCGGAAGGTCGTGAAAAAGTATCTAAAGTGATTCAAAAATGCCGCATGACTCTTGGGGGCGTGAAACAAACAGAGATTTTGCAAAATTTCAAGGTTGATAATGTGATTGAACTTTTTGAAATGTTTCCCCCTGGTGAAGTTAATATGTGTCTTAAAAATCAGCGGTCCGCAGAAGTTGTCGCATTCTGGCTCTATCACTGGGATCTCAGAAAACAAAAAGCTGAAGCGCCTATCATCTCACCCTATTGGATTGGTCAACTTCCCGCAAATCAGGCATCTGAAGTCCAAAGAGCACTGGGTCATACAGAATTGAGAGGAGAAGGGAGAAGAGACCTGTATAAATTTCATGATGTGCATTACCAATTGTAAAAAATCGCTGATTTAAGGAAAAAACCTATGTCCACAGAAGAAACATATACGGTGCAGGACGTCCTTAACTGGCTGGAGGATGGAGAGTCGCTTGAAGAAGCAGATTTAAGCGGAAGCCAACTGCAAAGAATCAATCTTTCGGGAAAAAATCTCACAGGAGCAAGTTTACGAGGAGCCGATTTATCAAAAGCCATCCTGGCAGGAACGAATTTAAAAAACGCCAATTTGAGAGAAGCGATCTTATCAGAAGCCGATCTTTCAGGAGCGAACCTGAGTAATGCAGATTTAAGCGCGGCAATTTTAGTCAGAACAAACCTGAGCAAAGCATGTTTGCAGGATGCTAAATTAGTCCAGGCCTCTCTGAAATCCGCACAGCTTGCCGGCGCAGATTTTACCAGTGCAGATATTCAAGACGCCAACTTATTCGGAGCACTGGGATTAGCCTCAGCAAAGTTACAGGGAGCGAAGAATTTGGGCAGAGCAATGTTGAATTATCCCGGATTAGGTAAACCTGTTGTCTTTAACTTTTTCAAAACCTCCTGGACTGAATTTGTTCCATCTCCCAAAAAGATCATTCTGGCCCCGTTTCGTTGGCTGTTTACACTTCTGCGCTGGCTCTTCACGCCATTCATCTGGCTGTTCCGCGTGGCGCGAAACCTGCACCCGTTTCGAAAAAAACAACGCAGCAGTTAAGCCTTCCATTTTGCTACGTCGTTTCCTTAACCTCGCCTTTTTCATTGTTGTTCCCCGGCCAGGTTTCTTGTTTCTTGCGCGACTTGAAACTGTACCGATTCAATTGGTCTGGTGAAAAAATACAAGATAATTCTCCTTGACAAAACTTCTTCACTACACCATAAGAAAGATTATCCGGCACTATTATCACGATATTTCCTCAATCAACTTCAAGATGATTGAGATATACTTTGTATTAGCGACATTGTCAAGACAGAACCCTCAAATTTTCATGAAAGAGGTTCGATGCCTATGGACATGACAGATAGTATAGCAACTTTCTCCGTATCAGTAGTTGTCCCGGTATATAACAGCCAGGTCACACTTGAAGAACTCACCACGCGGATTTATGCTGCCTTAGAACCTAGTGTTAAAAGTTTTGAGATCATTTTTGTCAATGATGGCAGTCGAGACGAGAGTTGGCAGACGATTACCAGCCTTATAGAACGCTATGCAACCATTCGCGGCTTGAACTTGATGCATAATTATGGCCAGCATAATGCACTTCTTGCCGGTATCTTGAAAGCAAAATATGACATTATCGTGACGATTGACGACGATCTTCAGCACCCCCCGGAAGAAATCCCCAGGTTACTTTCAAAATTGGTTGAAGGATATGATGTAGTGTATGGGAAACCGGAAAGCAGAAAACATAGTCATTGGCGAAATTTTTCTTCTCATATCCTGAAAGCAGTCTCGAAAATTGTTTTAGGCTCCGAGATGTCTCGCCATAGCAGCCCTTTTCGGGCCTTTCGCACCATCTTACGGCGAGGGTTCGAAAATTTTACAGACGCTCAGTTATCACTGGAAGTGCTGTTGTCCTGGAGCGCTTGCAGAGTGACCCACATCCTCGTCCAGCATCATTCAAGAAAAATAGGAAAGTCAGGATATACGTTTGGGAAGTTGATGGTATTAGCCTTCAATGTTCTGACCGGCTATTCGACGTTGCCATTACGGTTGGCGAGTTGGCTGGGTTTTTCAACATCTGTATTTGGATTGTTGATGTTTCTGTACGTTGTTATCCGTCGTCTCCTTCAAACCAGCTACGTTCCAGGTTTTGCGTTTATCACTGCGGAAATTGCCTTATTTGCAGGATTACAACTATTCGCGATCGGAGTGATCGGGGAGTATATTGCCCGTCTGCACTTTCGAACAATGGGCAAGCCTCCCTATGTGATTCGAGACGATATCGGGCAAAGTCTCGATGTACCCCAACAGTTTCCGAAGATTGCCCAAGAAACGCCTGAAGGATTATAAATATAGTATTCAGCGATAATAAGGAGGGATGCAGACATGCACTCCGACAAAAAAAAATTAATGATTTTGGGAGCAGGTCCCAGTCAATTGCCTGCAATCAAAAAAGCGGTTGAACTTGGCTTTTATGTGATTACGGTTGATTATTTACCTGAGAATATCGGCCATACCCTGTCACATCACTTTGTCAATTGCAGCACGGTCGATCAAGATGGAGTACTTCATGCTGCAAAGGAACTGGCGATTGATGGCATCATGACATTTGCGTCTGATGTAGCGACCCCGACGGTTGGCTATGTTGCTGAACAACTCGGACTTGCCGGGGGCCACAGTTCGGTTGCGCTCATTATGTCAAATAAGTCCCGCTTTCGTACGTTTCAAAAAAAGCAGGGACTGAATTGTCCGAATTTTGTGATCGGCCAGGATTTTGAAACCATCCGAAACCAGCTTACACAACTCACTCCACCCGTGATTATGAAACCCGTTGACAGTTCCGGCTCTCGGGGGATTTCGACAGTTGATGACCTTAATAGTGAGCACTGCTTCCAGGCATTTCACTATGCTCACGAGTATTCGCACTCCGGGCAGGTGTGTATCGAAGAATTCGTAGAAGGTTTTGACACTAGTGGAGATGGTTTTCTGATTAATGGAAAATTATTTGCCGTCATTACTCACAAGCATAAACAGGGACTGATCCCCAGAGGACATCGCTTACCAACGACCCTTTCTGTTGAAGATCAGCAGAGAGTGAAGCATGAAGTCTCTGTACATTGTTGTGCTCTGGAATATTCTGATGGTCCGTTAGATTTTGACGTACGGGTTTCCAAAGACAATGTGACGATTTTAGAAATGAGTCCCAGATTGGGAGGGAATGGCATTCCTATGCTCATCGAACATGGAAGTGGAGTCGATTTAATTGCCACGACAATACAGTTCGTTGTCGGAGAATCGGTTGAACTTCCCGAAGAGATTGCGATTACCAGAGGATGCGGTTCCTGGATTTTGGGCAGCGAGCATACTGGTTTGCTGAAAGATATCGCCTCAAAAGAAGCTATGGTGTCGGCTATCCCTGAAATATTCGAATATGTGCTCTATTCCAACATTGGCTCAAAGGTGTCAGAATTTGTGCATAGCGCGAATAGTCTGGGGTACGTGCTCTTTGATTGCGATTCTGAAGCCCATTACCTCAAAACTGTCGAAGGAATTCAGAACATCTTGAATTTACACGTTTCACAATAAAAGGCAATTTCACCCTATTCGTGCTGAACTTGTCGAAGCACACTAAATACTTGAGCAAAAATAGTCGCATAGTTCGAACATGGAGGAATGTTAAAGTAACGCGTTGACAAGCAAAAGCTTCGCTTTTGTACTCCACCTATTTCTATGAAAATAATTTTGCACAAGTCCTTATTCTTACGTTGTTACATTTTTTACAAGCTACCCCATTCGTGGGGGAGCTTGTCGCCCCAATCATCTCCTTCGGCCTGCTCAGGGTGAACGGAGCAATGATAATCTAACAAAATAGGATGATATAGAGTATTTTTAGGCCCTTACAGATTTATAGCTCGTTCGGTAAAATCTCCGCCATGTACAAAATCCCTAACACACTGAACTATCATGCAGAGTAAAGGGTTCTCTGATTTATTCGAGTTCTCCAAGGAGCATAATGAGCCAGGCAATTAGCATTAATATTACAAAACTCCTTTTCAGCAGAGTAACCGCACAAGTCTTAATGCTCATCACGACGCCTGTCGTCACGCGCTTGTTTTTACCAGAGCACTTCGGCGTTATGCAGATATTTGAATCAATTATCACTCCGTTCTGTATCATCGCGAATCTGAAATACGACCAATCGATCCCTTTAGGCAAAAATCAACAGGAAGCCAGTGCAAGCTTGATCCTGAGTCTATTTTTCGCGGTCAATATGACAGCATGCAGTTTTGCAGGCATCCTGATAGGAAAAGACTATATTGCTCGCTGGTTTCATGCCCCTGATTTGGCCCGCTTTCTCTGGCTGCTACCGGCATTTGTTTTCATTGTCGGGTTGAACAATGTTCTTAACTCTTGGGCTTCGCGCGAGGGAAAATTTGGGATAATGGCTCTGTCCGGCTTGGGGGATACAGTAGGTGATAAAACCTTGACTATCGTGTGGGGATACCTGTTGAGAGCGTCAACCACAGGCCTGGTACTCGGCCGTTTTGTCGGGGTTTTTACAAATGCTGTCGCGCTTCTTTGGTCGTTGGGAAAAACATTATTTACTGATGTCAAAAACGCTCACCTTACACTTGCCACGATTCGGGCAATCGCGGTGCAGCATAAGAAATTTCCACTTTTTAGCACCTGGATAGCACTCATCGCCTCGATTAATATCCAATTGCCATCGCTTATCTGCGGTCTCTATTTCTCTCCTGCTGTGGTTGGATATTACTCCCTGGCAAACAGGGTGGTTTCAGTCTCAAGCATATTTTTGGGAACAGTGATTGCGCAAGTCTTTTTTCCCGCTGCGGCGAAAGAATATCATCAGACGGGAACCTTCTCGCCGATCGTGAGAACGATCTTAAGACGGCTTGTCCAGATCGGTGTATTTCCAATGGCAGTATTAGTATTTTTTGGGCCATCCCTGTTTATCGGTATATTTGGTCAGCAATGGAGCGAAGCAGGCATCTATGCTGAAATCATGGCCTCATGGCATTTTCTGATATTCCTGAACCTCTCTCTGGATATCTTCGCTCTTGTGAATCGTCAGGATTTAGATTTGATGATTGTTCTGACAGGCCTTATTGTTCGAACGATCGTCCTGTTCGCCAGTGTCACCTTTGGTTCTCCGCGGATAACACTGGGATTATTTGTATTTTTTAGTGTGATCTTTCTGATTGGGCAGCTTTTTTGGAAATTGCGCATTTCCCACATATCAAGTCGCTGGGCCTCAACATTATTCCTGAAATATAGCGCGTTGTCATGCGCCCTGCTTTTACCAGCCAAGTGGTTTTCCTGGATTCTCAACGATGTTAGGGTTGATTTTGTCGCCGTTTTGATCGCTACAGGCGGATATGTTGCAGTGTTGCTGATGTTTGAGCCTGAATTACAGCAATTTATTGTCACAGTGGTTCGCAGATTAAAGGGAATGGCTTCGAATAAGACGTTGTAAGCCGTTAGTTATGTCCGATTTTCGAAAAGGTTTTCCATAATTCCTGATCTACCGCCGTAGTACCCCAGAATATTTTTTTTCTGTTGGTCTCGCAATCCCTGACAGAATAATATTTTAGAAAACACAATTTCAGATAGAAGACCGTTTGGTATTCTTTAAATCCGGCTTTTTTGTTTACTCTCTGAGACGGCGCATTATCGGGTTTAATCATAAGAAAGATTCTGTAGTAGCCATGCTCGCGCAAATATTGTAAGACAGGTAATTTCGCCCTCGATGCAATTCCCCTTCCCCTGTATTCTGGCACAGTATAGATATATGCCATACACGCCGTGTGCTCAGGGATAGAAAACGATAGATCTAGATATGGGATATCAACCTTCGAAAATTCAAGCCATTGGTAGAAGGTATTCGTTTCGCGATCTTTCACAACTAAAAGCACCCGCCCTTGTTCCAGACGTCTCAGGGCTTCTTCCTTTGGGAACCATCCATCGCAATATTGATCGATCGGTTCAATATCTTTCTTTTCCAGCCTGACAAGCTCAATATCATGGTCATTGTTGGGGGTTGGGTGCACCTGTAATTCCTGTTCGAAAAACACCAGAACCCGTTTCTTGAATAGCCCGGTATATTCGATGATTAGAACAATTGCTTTCCTTAAACCATACTTTTGATAATACTCGTAGAGGTTTCGATATTTTGTTCGAATTGTCTGATACATTTTAATCGCTTTCATATCCCTTCCTTTTTTGGGTAGTGGCTACCTTGTACATGATGCCCGATCGTCGAGCGGAGTCGAGACGAGCACGCAGGCGTTCCCTTCGACTTCGCTCAGGGAACGTGCATCATGTACAGGATACCACTACCCTTTTTTGTGAATGCAATCGTGACAATATCCTTTCATCTGTTCATGAACCAGACCATGACACCCGATCCAACTGGGTCATATCGTCATACCGCTCCCGTTCCCGTAAAACCCGATGACGCCCACCGGAAACCATAACCACGGCAGGACGAGGGAAGGAAAAGTCATTAGAAAATGATGTGAAATACGCGCCGGCATCCATAATTGATACAAGATCTCCGATCTCCAACTCCGGCAATTTTTTCCGCTTAGATACAACATCCTGGGGAGTGCAAATCGGCCCGACGATGCTATAAAACTCTTGATAAGCAGAAGCCATCTTATTCGCAACAAAAATTTCATGATATTCCCAGGAAGTCGGAAGAGCAATATTCATTCCAGCATCAATCATAGCGATTTTTCCTCTTTGATGCGTTTTGAGATCACCAACTGTTGCAAGCAATATCTGGGTATTGCTTGTCATGGCTCTCCCTGGTTCAAATAATAAGATCGGCACTGGCAGTTTGTATTTTTCACATCCTTTTTGGACAGCAGCAACAACCTTTTCTGCAAATGTTTCGATGAGTGAAGCATTGTTAGATCGAGGCGCGATATAAGGAACGTCAAAAATGTGATGGAAATTGTATTCAACCTTGTGAAATGGCCTTACTGTTGGGACACCAAAACCGCCACCTAAGTCAAGATACTTGATACCAATACCCTTTTTCTCTTTGAGCGTATACATAAATTGACAAATATCATTGATCGCCCACTCATAAGAAGAAGCATTTCTGATATTCGTGCCAAGATGGGTATGAATCCCTTCAATATCTATCCTCTTCAGGCTGCTCAAGCGGTCAAACGCCTCAAATGCTGCGCCTGTCTCTATGCTAAACCCAAACTGCTCCGCCCAGCCAACACTTGTGCATAAACGTACTCCAACTCGTACCCGGGTCCCCAATTGTTCTGCGAGATGGGTAATCATCTCTATTTCATGGCATGAATTGATATTAATAAGCTTGATTCTATTCTCGATGGCTGAATGCAAACCTGCCTCAGATTTATTCGGTCCATTATAGATGATCAAATCCGGACTGATCCCTGATTTCAGTGCAAGCCATAATTCGTAAGGTGAGATGACTTCTGCGCCGGCCCCATATTCATGAAGAATACGTAAAATTCCTGGTATCGGATTGGTCTTATATGAATAATAGATCTCAACCTGAATATCATGAGACGTAAAGCTCTCACGAAAGGCATGATAATTCCTTTGTAACAAATCACTATCTACGATATGCACAGGCGTGCCATATTCTTCAGCAAGTTCAACGCAATCGCAGCCCCCAATGACTAAATGGCCTCTTTCATTAACCTGCAATCCCCATAATGCATAGTCTAAATTAAGGCGACTACTGCGTTCAATACTCCGCGTCATATATTTAACGCAAGGATATAGGATGTTTTTTACATTCTTTTTTAGCATCATTCTTTTTGATTAATTGGTTGCTAATTTGGAAATAACAACCCGGAATTTTCCTGATTTATCGTGTACAAGACTCTCCACAACCACCGGCTTAATCTCAACATCCTTCCCGACGACCCCCTGACATTGTGTTTGTATCTTACGGAGTGTTTCCGGAGAGAACCCATCGCCTTTGATGAAATTCACAGTGATTTGTTTTGCCGCCTCCTGGATGATCTGATACCGCACGATCCCTGGAATATCTTCAATCGCACAAGTTAAGAGATAAGGAGATATTCGTTTTCCATTCTCCAGGACGATAAAATCGACACTTCGCCCTTCTATCGCCATCATAAGAGGAAGATTTCTGCCGCAAGAACACATTTTATCGCTTAAAATCCCCCGATCTCCGACAGAATATCGAATAAAGGGCATGGCGTAGGAGTGCAGGTTTGTGACAATCAGTTCTCCACTTTCTCCCGATTGAACGTGCTTTCCGTTATTGATACATTCCACAACGACAGTATCAATATTGATGTGGTAGCCCATGCGTGCACTGCACTCCCACGCAATACCGCCGCATTCTGTCGAACTATATTGGTCAAGAGGGGCGACGCCAAAGACTGAAGCAATCAATCTTCGACGATTGGGATCGAGGAATTCGCCAATCGTATAAATGGCTTTAGGCCGGGTTACTCGGATGTTATCTGCTTGCATGCGACTTGCAATCAGTACTATATTCGATGTAAGCGTCCAGATAATGTCGGGTTTCATTGTTTGGATTCTCTTTATATGCTCTTCCACTGGACTGAGAATAGAAATATACTCTCTTCTCAGAATGCCTAAACGCTGGAACCAGTATGTGGTGCCAAGATGGCGATCATCAATAATCGCAAGCGTTGAATCAGTCGCTTTATAACCGACAGAAGCAAGCATTCGAATCTCGACAGGAGAACGAATATCCATATCATCTCGGGTGAAGAAAAAATTCAGAGGCATCCCTGTTGAGCCGCTGGTTCTATCCTTAATACAGGTCTTAAGATCAATATTTTGTGCAGTAATTTGATTTAAAGGGAGTTCTCGTAGAGTTGACTTTGTGGTAATCGGCAGAACTGACAAATCAGACACGGTTTGAATATCTCCCGGTTTCACTCCCACTGAATCAAAAAGCTGGCGATAGTACGGCACATTCGTGTACGCATGGTGAAGAAGTTTGTGCAATTTTTTTTGCTGGATGTCTTGTATTTGCGATGTTTTTAACCATTGGTTTTTCAGTAATTCTCTTACCAGAAAGAATTGCCGTATCTGCCTTTTCATATTCTCCTCCCTTGAAAATGTAGCGCGAAATTCCTTTTCGCGCCTAAGCCTGAAATAGCCGCGAAAAGGAATTTCGCGGGACATCTGATCGCTCCTGAACAGAGAATTTTCATCTACCGTGGTGTGTTTGCCACAACACATGAAGAACTCCTAAAAGTAGGGTCTTTCTTTTGTGATCTGGTTCATAGATCAGACAAAAATATATGTACATCAGGATGTTATCTCGCGCATATTCCCAAGGTATAGAACAAACGCTGTTTCAGAAAACTATTGGAAACTTTTGAGATCAGAGCTTGTATGTATGGATACGCTGGCTTTCTGCCCCGGATAGACTTCACCTGTCCGGGTATCATTCACGATAAGTGCTCCGGCACCAATAACACATTCAGGGGCAATAGTGACTCCTTCCCTGATCGTGGCATTGGCTCCCACAAAGGAATACTGACCAACATTGACTTTCCCAGCAACCACTGCATGAGGTGCAATATAACAATGTTCGCGAATATAGGAATTATAGCCAATGTTCCCACTCCAGATAATCACATCATTCTCGATTTCCGCAAATGGCTGAATGACAGTATTTGCCATAATAAAGCAATTATCCCCAATCGCTAAATGTTTACAGTACGACGCCTTTGAACTGATATAACTAATCAATTCGTATCCTTTCCTCTTACAAAGATTGTAGATTTCTGCTCTGGCCTTATTCACTCTTTTGTAACCGATCGCGACAAACATGGCAAAGTGTTCCGGAGGATAAATTTCCTCGATACGTTCAAAAGGAACAAGATCCAATTCAAACAATTTTTTCTCTTTTAGATAGTCCTCATGAACAGTAAATGCTGTGACTTCATAAGGACTATCTTCGGTCAGATACACATAAGCAAGACGTGCGAGAGTCGACACACCAAATATTACCACTTTTTTGTTCATTATAACTCCTCCTATATCTGGAATACCATTGTTTATCACTTAAAACACGTACGTTGAGAAGATATGGGAAAACTTTTCCTGGTGTCTGATCACCGTAACATCCTTTAGATTAGCATCATAAGAAATTATAGGGGGACAGGGAGAAATGAATGGTGGTTTCAGCACGATAGTGTATGCCCCTACATTATCAAAGACAACATAATCGCCTACAGACAAATGCCCCTGATATCCTGTATAGAGGCAATCGTCTTCCATACAGGTATATCCGACAAGATCAATTATACCATCAGCATATCTTGATTTTATATCGTCATTATTATGAAAGACACGAATCGGGAGATTTCTTGTGTTTTTTGTCGGCTTAATATTATAGATACTGCCTGATAAAAGCGCAATCACCCTGGAGCGAACAGTTTTGATGTCGATAACTTTCGCAACAAACTGCATAGTGTCTGCTGTAATGGCAATGCCGGGCTCAAGAAGCAGTTCTGGTCCTAAACCGCCGGGAAAGGTATTGGCAAACAAAGGAGAAATAGCCTGAGCATATTCTTGAAATGTCGGGATAGCAAATGGAAATTGTTTCCTCAACGCCGGAATCATCTTACTAAAAAACCCTCCTCCTACATCAATGAACTGCGGAGGTGCATCTTCAAACAACCCAGCAGCAATCTCCAACATTTTTTTTACCAAAAAGGCATAAGATTCGGCGCTCCTGGTCGGTGTAAGCAGGTGACAATGTAATCCGGCTACACGACAATTCTTTACACGACGAAGAGTTCTGAATGCAGACTCCAGCATCTGTCCTGAGGTATCGAAACCAAAGCGAGAAACATTCTCTATGCCAAGATCAACATTACAACGCAGCCCAACAGTGAGTATTTGCCCAGGCGCGCGTCGGGCTATTGCCTCGACCATAGCAACTTCATAAAAAGAATCCAGGTTGACAATCGAACCTGCTAACAAAGCTCTTTCAAGATCAAATTCACTCTTGTAAGGTCCATTGAAAATGATTCTTTGCGAGGGAACTCCAATATGTACAGCCAAATCATATTCCATGCTGGAAACAACTTCAGCATACCCCCCCATCGTATTTACCAATTGACACAACTTTGGGATATAATTGGTCTTATAAGAATACGCAATATTGCTATTCGGATAATCAGCACGGAAGGCTTCGAGAAACTCTTTGTAATTGGCTTCGAATGCGTCAAGATGCAACAAGTAATATGAATCTCCATACGTTTGTTCTAGCGTATGAAGTAATTGCCAGGAAATATTCATTCTTTTTTTCCTTTAGATTGGAATAATTTAAACAACCTTCAATTGTAAGGCTTTCTGGAAGTACATAATTATATTGAATCCATTACTTTTTTGACAAGAATAAAATTTCAGGAATTTTCACATTTTCATAGTATTATGCTTACAGCATTATGCATCATGATAGAATCTGCCTTTGTCAACTTTTATAGAAACCAATATACGTGAATAATAGAGTATGGGTGTTTTTAATCTCTCTTTTTGGAAAATATCGGAAGTCTGTAAGTGAAGAAACTGACACGTGACGAAAGCTTGAAGAAGTTTTTAATTTTCGCCACGTGCCCTTTTAGCTTACTTTCACCAGGTCTCTTAAATAGATACAATATGGATTATCCCTGGAATAATTCGCAATCTCTAAAAGTTGCTCTGCGCCAATATAGCCTTTTCGATACGCAATTTCTTCAATACAGCCGATTTTCAAGCCCTGGCGTTTTTCAATCGTTCGCACAAAATCGCTCGCTTCCAGCAGACTTTCATGGGTGCCAGTATCAAGCCAGGCCACTCCTCGTCCAAACACCCTGACCTTCAACTGTCCTTGTTCCAGATACACCTTATTCACGTCCGTAATTTCGAGTTCTCCTCGGCCAGATGGGCGTAAGGCCTTTGCAATCCGCACCACTTGCTGATCATAAAAATAGAGGCCGGTGACAGCGTAGTGCGAGCGTGGTTTTTTTGGTTTTTCCTCGATACTGAGCGCATTAAAATGCTGATCAAATTCTACCACGCCATAACGTTCAGGGTCGCTGACATAATAAGCAAATACTAACCCTCCATCTGTCAGGTGGCCGGCCTGAGCTAAAAGAGCAGAAAGTTGATGACCATATAAAAAATTATCACCTAACATTAACGCACAAGGCTGATTCTCGATAAAATTTTCTCCAATAAGAAAAGCCTGGGCGATCCCCTCAGGTTTGGGTTGAACAGCATACTCAATCCGCAGGCCGAGGCGCTGCCCGTTTCCAAAAAGCATCCGGTAAAAATCGATATGCTGTGGAGTCGAAATAATCAGAAACTCCCGAATATTTGCAAACATGAGCACAGAGAGCGGATAGTAGATCATCGGTTTGTCAAAAATAGGAAGAATCTGCTTTGAGAGTGACAGCGTAAGAGGATACAGTCGTGTGCCTGCTCCCCCAGATAAAATAATACCTTTCATATATTTACTCTCCTTTCATGATAACTCACAGCAATTTCTATGACACATTATTGTAATCGCCGGGTAGATTGACTATTGTTTGAACAAACACAGAAGTCAAGGAAAAACCTTGCAGAAAACTCTTTAAGAAACAGTGAGGAGGCAATCTTGCCAAAAAAACTATCGGCTATCCTAATGAAATGCCCCTGAGAAAGAATACTTTGATTTTTTAAAACCCTTAGCGCAAAAAAAATGAGAAAATCGTTGACATCTTCCTTATCATAAATTATTTCATGACTGCTGTTCTGTTGTTGGTCATGAGAAGGTCTTATTAACCGGGTTATCACTATCAACACAAGGAGAGAAAGTATGGAAGAAGGATATGGGTTTCTGGCATTGCTGCCGCCTCTGGTAGCAATTGTACTCTGTTTTGTCACCAAAGGAGTCATTATTTCGTTATTTGTAGGAATATTTACCGGCGGGATCATTATGGCAAAAGGGAATCCCTTAGGAGGAATCACATATACGCTTGATAAAATCATTGGTTCCATGTCTGATGAATGGAATGCAAGACTCCTGCTCTTCAATTTATTAATGGGGGCAGGTATTGCCCTGATTTGGCGACTTGGGGGGAGTAAAGCCTTGATGAATTGGGCGAAAACCAAAATTAAAACTCGAACTCAGGCTGGCGTAGGCGCCTGGATTCTGGGAGTGCTTGTCTTTTTTAATGATTATGTCAATGCTGCCATTGTCGGAAATGTTTTTCGTGACATCTTTGATGAATTTCGACTTTCGAAAGAAAGGCTCTCATATATCCTCGATTCAACGGCGGCTCCGGTGGCAACCTTCTTTATTTCCGATTGGATTGCTTTTCAAATTGGGATGGTGCAATCCGGGTTGGATGGGGCTGGCATTACGGATATCTCCGCATTTTCAGCCTATTTACAAGGGATCCCTTTCAATTTCTATTGTATCTTTACTGTATTGTTTGTCGGAATGCTCGCCATTACAGGAAAAGATTTTGGCCCGATGTTGAAAGCCGAGCGCCGAACTATGACAACAGGCGTTGCCTATCGCGAAGGTGCAATGCCGATGCTGGATGTGGCACGTGAACTAGGCGAAGTGAAAGAAACGAAACCGATGCTCATGACATTCTTTCTCCCGATTATTGTGTTGATCGTGATCACTCTGTTCGGCTTTTATTGGACAGGACGAGAGGGGAATGGGTTAATGGACATCCTGGCCAATGCGGATGCGGCAAAGGCCCTGTTGTGGGGGGCGTTTTATATGACCATCATCGGTATAATTATTGCGCTATATCACAAAATTATGAATGTGACTGAGACGATGAACACCGTGATGGACGGAATGAAACTGATGTTGCTAGCGTGTTCGATTCTGGTTCTGGCCTGGAGCCTTGGATCCGTGACGAAAGACATGAAACTTGCCGACTACATCATTGGCGTGATCGGCGATTCCATTTCCTTCAGTTATATTCCGCTGCTCATTTTTGTCACGGGCTGCATCATCTCGTTTGCGACCGGAACATCCTGGGGAACAATGACCATCCTCACTCCTATTGCCATTCCGTTAGCCTATAAAATGACAGGGGATGTGTATAGCGCCGTGATTATGTCTGGGGTTGTCTTCTCAGGTGCGATCTTTGGGGATCATTGCTCGCCGATTTCAGATACGACTGTGTTAGCCTCCATCTTTGCCGGAGCTGATCACTTGGACCACGTGTCAACCCAACTTCCCTATGCGCTCACATGCGCAATTGTCGCAGGGATCTTATTTATGGTGTATGGAATGTTTGCGATCTCGCCGATCGTGCTGATTCCTATCGGGATTGTTGCCTTGTTTATCATCATGTATGTAGCGAATACCTGGTCTGCCAAAAAATACGGCATTACAACGACATAATCCCCCAGAGATACCTGCTGTTTGCCGGATGTTGAAATTTTTTCAGCATCCGGTTTTTTTTCATTTCTTTTCCTTAACTTAACCCCAAAATCCGTGTATAAAATTCTTTATGACTATTAAAAATCCTACACTCATCGCTGATATAGAGAAAATTGAATACAATGCAAAGGTCATCACCACACTTTGCCAACACTATAACATTCAGGTTGCGGCTGTCACCAAAGGCGTCTGTGCAGAACCGGAAATTGCCGAAGCAATGCTGCGCGGCGGCTGTACTATGCTGGCGGATTCACGGCTTGAAAATTTACAACTCCTGCGAGAGCAACATTTTGACGTGGATCATCTGCTTTTGCGCCTCCCAATGATTTCCGAAATTGATGAAGTTGTCCGCCTGGCTGACATTTCCCTCAATTCAGAAATTGCCACGATCAAAGCGCTGAATAGCGCGGCTCAAAAACAACAGACAACGCATCGCATCATCCTGATGATTGATGTTGGGGATTTGCGCGAGGGAATCTGGCCTGAGACCATCCACAAAATCCTTCCTGAGATTCTTCAATGTGAGTATATCATCTTTGAAGGGATCGGGTGTAACCTGGGCTGTTATGGCGGGGTCATTCCATCGCCGGAAAACATGGGCCTGCTTTTACAACAAAAGCTTATGATCGAAACCTCTTATCCCATTTCTGTGAATCTGGTGTCCGGCGGAACAAGCACCGCTCTTCAATTGGTGGCTTCCGGAAAAATGCCAAAAGGGATCAACCATTTTCGAGTAGGAGAAGCCATCTTACTCGGGCGGAATCCGGTTGACCGGTCTCCTTTCCCCGGTACTTGTCAGGATGCGTTTATTATTCAAGGGGAAATCATCGAATGTCAATGGAAACCCTCAGTACCTCTTGGCCAGATCGGGCAAGATGCTTTTGGGCATCTTCCGGTATTTGAAGATCGCGGGATTCGTTTGCGAGCCATTCTTGCGCTTGGGCGCCAGGATATCGCAGTCAATGGACTCACACCATGCGATCCTAAGATTCAGATACTGGGTGCCTCAAGTGATCATCTCCTGATTGACATCACAGAAACTCACCACAGGTATCAGGTCGGCAGTACCATCTCGTTTTTTCCCAATTATGCTGCTGTTCTTGCCGCATCGACGTCTCGGTATATCAGAAAAATCTGCATTAACTCCTGAAATGTCATGGGCACGTTCTACAGAACATCAGTTCCGTAAAACGTGCACACCCCTTCATGGTTGTATAGGACTGGCAGGCGTGGGCGTCGGTGGCGAAGGAAGTTTCGGTGTCGCTGTTGGGGTCGGCGTTGGTCTCGGGGTTGGCATTGGAGTTGGTGTCGAGGTTGGCGTTGGAGTTGGTGTCGGCTCACGAGAACCCTGTGGAGAACCTGAATCTGGAGGCGGAGGAGCAACAGGTTGTTCTTGTGGCTGAGTTAATGTTCGCGCGGCTGGCGTCTTTTCCTGGGGTACAGCTAAGGCCCGGCTTGTCCCTTGTATTTGGTCAGAGGCCCAATACTCAAATGAACCAGTTTCGATCATTTTGCCATTCACATAAATAGGTCCTTTATCTGCAAATACATATAATCCCTCATATTGCGTGGTCCTGTCCTTATACCACAAAGCAATATTCATTTGTCCTACTAAGTTCAAGAGAAGTCCACCCTGACGAGGGATCCCAAACGTTGCAGCGCGATCTTGATCCAATCTTGCAATGATCCCGGAATACGCCACTTCTACTGGATTCGTACCAGCATTATCAACTTTTAATGTATTATCATTGTCTCCTAACATTGTACGCAATCCCTGAATAGATCCCTCGCCTTCAAGCACAATTTTGCGAACAATTCGCTGCACACCAAGACGAATTTTGGTCCCTATCTGCGCCAAGGAAAAGATCATACCTTCCTGGTCGTCAAGCATTCCTGAGACCATTATCTCGCCTTCACGAGTTTTAACCAGATCAAGTTCTCCTTGCAAGGCGGTCACAAAAGTTTGCCCTTCTCCTTCAAGAACTTTCACTTCAACCTCGGCAAATTTCATTTCAACGACAACGCTATCTGTTGCGATCTCACATAAACTTTCAGTAAAACCAAGCTTGGTAATTTTCGCGGAAACAACGCCTTTTTGCAGAGAGAACCGGGCGATTCGTGTCTTCTTGGCGATAGAAACCTCTAATTCGGTAATGACTAGTAGCGTCACTTCTTCAAGACGAACCAGGCTTCCATCGTCAAACCATAGTTCAACAGCACTTCCCGGGCTGGTTCGGATTTGATCGCCAGCTTTCAGTTGCATGACTGCGGTCAAAGGTTTCCACGCTTGTTCCCCTGGCAACAACACTTCCACCGTGCCACTCATCGCTTGCGGCGTCAATGTCGCTTCCGCTGAGGTCGCAGACAACCACATTCCTGGTACAATCAAAAAACACAGCCAACCCCACAAGGCCAATATACAATTATGACACCCTTTTATCTTCATAATCACCTTTCCCCCCTAAAATACTCCAGTAACCATGATTTATCAGGTTAAAACAATTTATTAATATATTATTGTTTCATATCAATTGTCAAGGAATTCTTACGGAGAAACGCGAAATCATGATAGAATTATATGCTATGATCTCTCAGATTCAACTTTTTTAGAAATTCCCCATCGAGAATTTTTTGAGAAAAGGGAACTGTGACTAACCCGTTCATCAGGGACATAGCCTAACTCTCTCCCGGGCCCATCGACAAGAATTTTTGAGAAAATGCTTGCCTGGGGTTTCCTCCTGTTCGTTACGATGGGACACGGAGCGGATGCAAAGAACACGACGAGATTGTGCGAGAGCTTACCCGCCTGGAACGGACTCGAACTGACATGGCGGGTAAGCCTCCTCATCCGGGTGTACGGCTTCCCCCACGACCCCTGTCGCGATCCGGGGCATGTGCCAATCAGCGTGAATGCTCCCCAACTGGTGCTCACAAAATTTCTGAAAATCCTGGAATTGGAGCGAATCTATCCGCCTCACCTAGCCTTTCGGCACACCTTTGCTGTCTAGACTCCGTGTGTCAGTTCTCTCTTAAGAAAAAGAAGAAAAAAAAGAAAAAGAATCTTGACCTTCCAGGACTCTTCAGATTACATTACGAACACAACAAGAATAAGTCCATTCATTTTTTCAAACATGGGGAATTTCTAAATAAATAACATTAACATTGACAAATAAAATCAGGAGTGTGAAAGTAAGTTTTTCGCTGCAAAAATTCCACTTTTGCACTCCTATTATTAAGAGGACGCAGTTTATGACATCCGTCTATATCCCCTGGGTGATTGAACAAACCGGGCGTGGAGAACGAGAATACGATATTTTCTCGCGCCTGTTGAAAGATCGTATTATATTTCTTGGAACCGCCATTGATGATGACGTGGCGAATCTGATTATTTCGCAATTATTATTTTTGGAAGCCGAAGATCCGGAGAAAGATATTTATCTCTATATCAATAGTCCCGTCGGCATTATTACCTCCGGCCTGGCAATCTACGACGCCATGCAATACATTAAAGCCGAAGTTGCGACGATTTGCCTGGGGCAGGCGGCCAGTATGGGGGCCGTTCTGCTGGCCAGTGGAGCGAAAGGAAAACGCTATGCCTTACCCCATGCGCGTATCATGATCCATCAGCCCTGGGGCGATATGGAAGGGCAAGCGACGGATCTGCAAATTCATGCCAAAGAAATTTTACGCATGAAAGAAGAATTGAATCGTATTCTTGAATTGCACACCGGTCAGACCCTTGATAAAATTCAGCAGGATTCAGAGCGTGATTTTTATCTTTCCCCGCAAGAGGCTATTGCGTATGGCTTGATTGATCAGATTATTGAGAAACGGTAAGTAAAAACGTGTTCATAAATTTCTAAACAGAAAAACCGGATTTCTTCAAGAAGTCCGGTTTTTAGAACAGAGTTTAAGCTCATGAAAAAAAAGTATGTATGGTACATTTTAATCATTATAGCTGTTCTTTGTTGTGCACTCAATTTGAATGTACCTGTTCAAGCGCAACATACAAACAGCCAAAAAATGATTATCGCCCATAGAGGGGCAAGCGGATATTTACCGGAACACACGCTAGAAGCCGTCGCTATGGCCTATGCCTTAGGTGCGGATTTTATCGAGCAAGATGTGGTGTTAACCAGAGACGGAACGCCGGTAGTTTTGCATGATATTTATCTTGATTTGACAACGAATGTCCGCGAAATCTTTCCGCATCGGGCGCGTCCTGATGGCAGATGGTATGTGATTGATTTTACCCTGGCGGAAATTAAAACACTTCAGGTTTCCGAACGTGTGCAGCCAGGCACCCGGATGGTTGTGTTCCCCACTCGCTTTCCGGTCGGAAAATCAGATTTTGAAATTCCGACGCTGGCTGAAGAAATCGAACTGATTCAAGGCTTAAATACGAGCACTGGCAGAAATGTCGGTATCTACCCTGAACTCAAACAACCAGCCTTTCATACCCGCGAAGGCTATGATATTGGGAAGATCGTGTTGGATATGCTGGCGGAATATGGCTATGAGGGACCAGAAGCAAACGTATATGTGCAATGCTTCGAACCGGATTACACCCAGCGATTGCGGCAGGAATTAGGAACGAAACTCCCTTTGGTTCAGTTGATCGGCGCAGGTCGCGTGTATGATGTTCTGGTCACGGCTGCGGGGCTGGATTTGATTGCCAGCTATGCTAATGGTATTGGCCCCGCGTTGAGCCGCATTGTCAGTGAAAAAGCCGGAAATGCAAGAAAAATCTCAGAACTTGTGACCCAGGCTCACAAACGGGGACTTGTGGTGCATCCCTATACATTTCGTCAGGACGAACTGCCGCCATACATTCAAAATTTTGATGAACTCATTCGCCTATTCTTCTTTGACATTGGCGTTGACGGAGGATTTACAGATTTCCCCGATAGGATGAAAAATGCGTTCTCTCAAAGATGAGAAGGTTGATGACAAATTCGGAAATTTAAATTCTCTTCCTGTCGCCTATCGGGTGACAAATTAGCGATAGATTTTCAAAGCGTCGTCTGGCACAATATTTGCTTTGCTTTATTCTCATAGGAACACTCTGTAATTACAAGAATAAAGCAAAGCAAGAATTTTTTGACTTTTTTGTAACTCTTTACCAGGCTTTTTCGCCGTAGGCGATACGGTATTGTAGAAACGATAAAGCCCTCCTCCTCTGGCATTCGTCGGGCGATACGCAGTGTAACTCCTACGCGGTAGAAAGGAGAGCAACTACAATACTTGAAGCCCTATGGGCTATGACTGTTAAATAGTTAGGAGGAAAACATTATGTACCGTTATATAAACATCCACATCTCTCAATGTTCTTTTTTGGTGCTTCTGGTCAGTTTGCTTGTTTTCATCACATCTTGTGCGACGGTTCCGGTGACCGGACGCAGTCAATTGAGCCTGATCCCGAGTGACAGCTTACTCTCCATGAGTTTCCAGCAGTATAGTGAATTTTTGCAAGAAAACAAGCTCAGCAGTAACACCCAGCAAACCCAGATGGTGAAACGCGTCGGGACCCGGATTCAATCTGCGGTTGAACAATACTTCCAACAACAGAACATGTCTCAAGAATTACGAAATTACCAGTGGGAATTTAATCTGGTGGAAAGCGAAGATGTCAACGCGTGGTGTATGCCCGGAGGCAAAGTCGTCGTGTACACCGGCATCCTGCCAATCACTCAGGATGAAACCGGACTAGCCGTGGTGATGGGGCATGAAATCGCCCATGCTATTGCGCAGCATGGCAATGAACGCATGAGTCAAGGATTATTGTTAGAACTCGGGGGCATGGCATTGTCGGAAGCGTTGCGAAGCCGGCCACAAAAAACGCAGCAGCTCTGGATGACGGCTTTTGGTCTCGGAGCGCAAGTCGGCGCGATTTTGCCCTACAGCCGCCTGCACGAAACCGAAGCCGACCGCTTGGGGTTAATTTTTATGGCCATGGCTGGTTACGATCCCCGTGCTGCTGTGGATTTCTGGCAACGTATGGCTCAAGCCGGCGGCGCAGGCGTCCCGGAATTTTTGAGCACTCATCCCTCGGACACCACGCGCATCCGCAATATCCAGAATTTTATACCGGAAGCCCTGCAATATTATCAAGGAAATACCACTATCGGCCCCGCGAATACCACTAACCGACCCGTACGCGGCGGTTACCGACGTTAAGGAAATCCCTTCTGGGGGTGTCAACGCAGCAACCCGGTTTTTCAAAAAACCGGGTTGCTCATTTGTATCCGTTGTTCTGGTGAACTTGTCTCGTGGGAATATAGATCGTTTTTTCCTGAATCTCGTCCGCACGAATTTCTTTTGTTATCAATCGGTGAAGCCAGAAAAATGCCTGTCTCCCAATTTCTTCGGGGTGCTGAAAAATGGCTCCGATCAGTTCGCCTTTGCGAATAGCTTCTTCGGCGAGCGGGGTTTGATCATAGCCAACGGCCAGTAAGCGCATGGAGGGTAAGTTGCCTTTGTGCAGGGCGTGCAGATATTCGGTCGTCACCGCTTCGTTTGTGAGAAAGATGCCGTGTAATTCAGGGTTTTCTTCGATGGCTGACGCCAGATAATTTTGCACGTCTTCCCTGTTGGTCATGTCACAATAAATTTCGACGACATCAAAGGGGTATTGTTCCGCTTTTTGGTGAAATCCCAGGGAACGACGGCACATAGATTCAACCGTCCGATCGACAATCACGCCGACAATTGAATTTGGCTGAAGATGGTTCATGAATAATTCAGCCGCCCGGCTTCCGCCTTCCCGATTTCCTGATCGAACGGTGATTGTTGCTGGAACGGTTTCATCGGCTGCGACAAAAGGAATGCCTTGCAAACTTCCTTTTTCAATCAGTTTCTGCGCCACCGCAATATCGGCAGGGCACAAGATAATGCCCTGGATGCCCGGCTGTCGTAATAAACAATTCACCTGTTCCACCTGGGTTGTCGCCTCATACAAAGAGTTCGTAGATAGAACGTCATAGCCATTCCGAAGAGCTTCGGTCCGAACCCCTTCCAACATCGCATCGAAAAACACATCTGGACCGCGTTTGACAAATCCGATCAGCGGCCGATCAGGGTGTTCTGGATAAACAGGAGCAGAGAGCGTAAACTCTCCCATGGTAAACGCCAGATTTCCTCCAATGCTAAACAATTCAGACGTCAGTTGCGTCGTTTTTTCTGTTCCAAGTGTGGTTCGGTGTACCAATTTCCGGATGTATTCTACGGCTTCGACAATCTGATGGGACATTGTGACATTCTGGCTCGTTGCTTGGCCGATCTCGCTGGTGAGGAGATTTAAGTTCTGAACCATTGCCGCAATGCGGGCGCTCCCTTCTGCCTGTTCTGAAGTAATGCCTCGGATTTGGGCAATCGTTTGCATCAGTTGCCACAACACATGGCTCACTTGTTCTTGTCGTTCGGTCTGCGATATGACGAGATCAAGCATGATCTGGCGAATCTGTTCATGTTCTCGGGATTGATCGGCTGTTGCCTCCGCGATGCGTGAGACCATGCCATGGGTGCTATGAATACTTTCCAATAAAGTATCGAGGGTTTTCCCGGCTTGATCAGACAAGGTCACGCCATTGGAGATAGCTTTGGATGACCGTTGCATCGCTCGCATGGCGTCACGAAACTCCAATTGAATGGTGCGCAGCAACTCTTCGATTTCATTGGCTGAGTCGTGGGTTCTCTCCGCAAATTTGACAATCTCATCCGCGATGACCGCAAAATCCCGTCCATGTTCGCCGGCATGAGCAGAAATAATGGCGGCATTAATGGCCAGCAGGTTCGTTTGATCTGCAATATCACTAATTACTTCTAAAGATTCGCCCATTTCTTCTGATCGATCTCCCAACCGTTTCACGATCTCGAAGAAGTCATTCATGGATTCCTGAACATGCCTGATCCCTTCAATGCTCTGCTGAACCACCTGTTTGCCCTCCATGGCATCTTTTGAAGCTTCCAGAGAAAGAGCCACGCAGGTTCTGGCGTCTTTTTCAATGGACTTGGTGGCATCATACAGGCGATCAAGAGAAAACGTCGTTTTTTCTGAAGCTAATGAGGAGGGCGTATTTTTTTCGACAATCTCTTTAAGATGGGTAATCGTATTGGCAATCTCTTCAACCGAATGGATCGTTTGCTCGATGGAAGAAGAGGTATCATCCAGTAACGATGATTGTCCCTGGAGACGTTTGGCGGCATTCTGGATATTGATCGCCATCGTGTTAATTGATTGAGAGATTTCATTGATCCGCTTTGCCGCAATTTTGGTGTCCTGTAAGCTTTGATTTGTAATCGAATTAATTTGCGCGCCAGCCCTGACAATCTGATTGGTATAATGGCGCGCTTTTGACACCAGAGTGTGCAATTCCGCAATCATAATCTGAATCGGCGCCGGTCCTGTTCCTTCCGAAAGATCATCGGGAGCAGGAGACCTCAAATTGCCGTGCGTTACGTCCGTAATAGCTTGTTGAACATGATGAAGACGGGTAATAAGGGTATTGACTGCGTTCACGAATTCATCATCTTCCGACCGCAACATCATTGTGATATTTTCGGTAGAATTTTTGATAATGGCTTTGATCACCTCGGTAATTTCATCATGAAACGCGACATGTTCTTCCAGATGGTCATAAAGCGGTTTCAATTCCTGATACAGTGGTCGTTTGCGCATGGCATGGAGTTTCTTGCCGACCCGCATCATTTTTGCAGCATCCGTCAGAAAGGCGATTTGTTCGGTGAGACGCTGCGAGAGAGCCAGCGCCACTCCAATGGAACAGGCGACCACGATGCCCAACAGGATAAAAATCATCCCATTCGAGAACATGGCATACACCAATTCAGGAGGGTTGTAGGCCCAAACGCAGGCAAAAGTAAATGCTCCTGCAATTGCTACAGGAAGTAGCATGAAGAGTATCAGAGCAATCGTGATCCGGTTAGGTGACCTCATAGGCGTGACTCACTCAGGATTATAACCATATTTTTTAATGTCTCGGAGCTTAATGCCGTAGCGATTGGCCTTATTTTGGATGGCTTTTGGCGTGACTCCTAACAATTTTGCGGCTTTTCGCGTATCCCAATTCACTTCTTCGAGGATTTTCATGAATTGGGGGCGCGTCGGATTTTTCAGAATAGAGTCGCCCATTGGCTGCCGAATGTCATCAAGGATCAACTCATCTATATCAATCGGAGCATCATCGGCTTTATAGAGCAAGGTACGCTTGATCGCACTCTCAAGCTGACGAATATTGCCCGGCCAGGGGTATTGCTTTAAACGTTCCAGCGCTTCAGGAGTGATCCTGGGAATAAACCCGAGCTTCATTAAGCCGTATTTTTTGAGGAAGTGCATGGTTAAACGTTCAAGATCATCACCGCGTTCACGCAGAGGAGGCAGGAAAATCGTAAAAATACTCAACCGTTGGTACAGATCTTCCCGGAACGTCCCTTCTGCTATGTGGCGTTCAATGGGCTGATTTGTTGCGCTAATCACCCGAACATCCACCCGAATCTCCTGTCGTCCTCCAATCCGATAAAAGACGCCATCTTGCAGCACACGTAACAAGGCCACCTGGGTTTCCGGCAAGGTATCGCCAATTTCATCCAGGAACAAGGTGCCGCCATGGGCTTCTTCAAATTTTCCGATCTTGCGAGCATCCGCCCCGGAAAAAGAGCCCTTTTCATGACCAAAGAGTTCGCTTAAGAGCAGATTTTTTTGAATCGCACCGCTATTGACGGCAATGTACGGTTTATGCGCACGATTGCCAGATACGTGCAGCGCCCGTGCAACCAATTCTTTCCCGGTGCCAGATTCTCCCCGAATCACTACAGGTTCTTTTTCTTTCGCCACCTTTTGAATCTGGGCATAGACGTTACACATGGCTTCACTCTCACCAAGCATGGAGCCAAAGTTCAAATTATCATCCAGATAGCTGTCAACATCATCGACCGCGACAATCTTCGTCCCACCTTCACGTTCCTCTTCCTGAACGATTTTACAGGTTAACGTGAAGGGCAGAATGGAGATGGTACACTCCTCAGGCAGTTCACGCCGGAGTTTTTTTCCAGGAAGCCGCACATTATTCAAAAATGTCCCGTTTGTACTCTCATTATCGTAGATGAAAAATCTTCCGGCTTCTTTGATAATAACAGCATGATTTCGGGAAACGCGGGGATCATGAAGGACAATATCGCTATCCTCAAGTTTCCCAATTTTGATCGCTCGTTTTTCACGGGAGGAATCCCACACAATCTGATTTCCCAAAAACACGATTAATTTTGACACAATCGTCTATTGGCATCGGGCATAAGGCGAAGGGCGAAGGGTAAATTTACCATTTGTCCTTCGCCTTGTGCCTTTTACCCTTCGCCCTTCGCCTTTTACCCTTTCACAGGTTGTCAAAAGAGGATCACATTATTCCCTTTTTTGACATTCAAACTTCTGGCAATCGGATGACACACGGCTTTCAAGAGAAATGCAATATTTTCCCGACCGCCGAACAGAGTCTGGTAATAGCCGATCCCTTTGGCAATGATCAGATCAGAGTTATCCCAGACCTGCATAAACCCTTCGGTCATCACATCCATCGTTAGCCCAATCGTATCGTGCGTATGGGGAATAATGGCCCCGTATTGGCCCAGGCCGATTTCTTCCACATCATCAACAGTCGCGTCGTTCAATATCGGTGTTTCTTTCGGAGAGATTACAATCGTTTTTCCCATCTCGGCAATCGCTTCAATTAAGATGGCATCAAGCGCAATTTCACCGCAATTATCTGTCAGATAGAGCACATTTTTGGCTTCCTGTAATTTGGCCTCAAAGCGTTCAAATTCATCAATAGCAAACCCTTGTTGGAGTCCCTCCGATATGGGTTCGGCGAAATATCCGATCGTCTCTGCATGGGTTTCCAGGGGCACCGCGGCCTCAATAGCGTTGGCTAAGACTGCCGCCAATACTTTATCTTTGAGCGTATGGAGGTCAGGTTTCACTTCTTCAGCCAGTGAACGAAACACAGCGTTCGTTTCTGTTTTCAAATCTTTATACGGGTCAGTACTTGAGGCGCTTTTGACCATTTGATGAATTTCGCTTGCCAGCAATTCCGGAACAGCCTCATGAAATGAATTTTGGAGTTTATCGATCACCCATTGGATTGTTTCATAACGTTCTTCCCAATCATTAAAGGCATGATCGCAGGCTTCACAGGCCTGACGTAGCAAGCATTCTGCACACAAATATGTTGTTTTCATAACTCTCCTTCTTCCCCTAGTAGTTCTCCAGCCTCGCTGGTATCGTCTCGAGATCGCACGAAAAATAGAAACGCCATGGATGGGCGTTTCGACCCGGTTCCCATTGCAAAATGCAGGCTTTCAAAGGTCCAGCCCCGGGGCGTCCAGGTATTCAGAACCTCTTCAATGTTGTCATCGGTCACAATACTTAATTCAACAACTTTATACCTCATCATCAGATCACACGTTTGTTCTCATTCACAGCGCAGAACGACTGCCGGATCAAGCCTCGCCGCTTGTTTAGCCGGATACAGCGTTGCCAAAAAACAGATCAAAATCGAGGAGATCGCGACAAGCGTCAGATCAAGAGGCATCATCCGAAACGGCAGATAATTTAAATAATATACGCCCCCCTCCAGATGGATGAGATGATATGTATCCGCAACCCAACAAATGACCGCCCCTAACCCGCATCCTATCACTGTGCCGACAACGCCGATAAATAGTCCCTGCATGACGAATAAGCGCATAATGCTGGCTGAATTGGCCCCCATGGATTTCAGAATAGCAATATCATGATTTTTTTCCATGACCATCAGGATTAACGTGCTCGCAATATTTAAACAGGCCACAATCACGATTAATGTCAACATAAGGAACATCGCTTTTTTGTAAAGGCGAAAAATAGCAAACAAATTTTTGTTCATCTCAGTCCAATCTCTGACGTTATATGCATATCCGAGAGTGTACTGAAGGTCGGAAGCAATCTGTTGTGAGCGAAAGATATTATCTACCTTGATTTCTATGCCGGTCGCAAAATCGCCGATTTGAAAATATTCCTGAGCTGCGAGAAAAGATATATACACCAGATTGGCGTCATATTCATACATCCCATACTCAAAAATTCCGGTAATTTCAAACATCTGTCGTTTCGGCACCGGCCAGGAAGAGGTGTCGTCTTTCATCGGGGAAATGAGCAGTATCGTATCTCCAACAGCGACCTGCAATGTTTTCGCCAGTTCGGCGCCAATCAGGATGCCATATCCTGGCTGCAGCGCATCTTCAGACGGCGATTCCAGAAAATCTAACTTCCCCTGCACAATATTCGCGGCCAGATCAGAAGTATGCTGCACAGCATCAATCATTACGCCTTTGACCGTCGATTCTGTCGAAAACGCGTTGGCTTGAATCATGACCTGGCGCAGGATAAAGGGCGCAACGCCCTTGACATGCTCGGCGTTGGCGATCTGGTGATCAAGTTCACGATATTCTTCGATCCATCCGCCACGCTTAAAGATTAAAATATGCGCGTTCGTGCCCAGAATTTTATCGCGCAGTTCACCACTCAACCCTGTCATGACAGCCAAGACAATGATTAATGCCATTACTCCGACCGCCACCCCGGTAATCGAGATGATGCTAATCAGCGAGATAAACACTTCTTTGCGTTTGGAACGCAGATATCGCCAACTGATAAACAGTTCATATCCCGAAAGATATTTTCCTGGAGATGTTATTACTTGCAACGTCAACTCCTACCTGGTGGTTAAAATGATTCGAAAGACTTCGGCGCGTCGATTTTTTGCCCTGCCCTCCGTAGTTTCATTCGGAGCAATCGGCTGTTTCTCTCCATAAGACCGGGTAATGAGGCGGTCAGCATCGATCTGCCAGGTTTTGATTAGATAATTTTTCACTGCCTCTGCCCGGCGTTTCCCCAGACGTTCATTGTTTTGCTCATTCCCAATATAATCAGTGTGTCCTTCGATCAACACTGAATATTCAGGATTTTGCAAGACTTTTTCAGCAATGCCATCAAGTTCAGTTTTGGCAGTAGCGTCAAGATTGGCTTTGGCAAACTCGAAATGTACCATCGTATCAAGCGCACAGTTACACAATACTTTGACTTCAACCGAGCGCGTGACTGAGCATTCTCCATCGGTTACTACGCCTCGAACGGTATAGACTTTTTCGGGATCTTCTATCGTTTGACAGGTTGGGGTATGCCATACGGCCCGATGCCCTGTTTCAAAGGATTGTCCCTCGATTTCCCACAGATAGCTTAATTGATCTGACTGAGGAGCCGTGGCTGCCAATTCTAGCGAGACCGGATCGCCGCATTTGGCGGTTAGAGGCGTCACGGTGAACACAGTAATTGATGGACACCAACCCTCGCCTTCAGCACCTCTCTGGGCCGCAATGTCTCTTCCCATAATCCTCTGCGTCAGATCAGAGGTCTGGGTACATCCTGACATGATCAGAATAAGAAGAAGTATTCCTGCTACGTCAATGCCTATTCTTGTTGCTGTGTATTTTCCCATACAAAACCTCGCTATTAGAGATGTTAACGGACATCAGGATGTTATTGATGTGCATTTTCATCACCAGATGCCCTGCCAGTAATCGAACGTATGCTATGGTTAGAACACAATATCATAAAGTTTATCTTGGTTCTTCAAATTTTGTCAAAAGAAAATTGCAGAATTTAATAAGGAGATAATAGATTATAAGCCGCGATGAAGCCATGTGGCTTTTTTATTGACACAGACCCAGGGTGTTTCTATACACTGACTTGCTTGTAAAAGCTCGACTGCATCGCTAATTATCAGAGGTGAAAAAGAAACACACATGAAAATTTTTTCAACGCTCCAGGAGGTTACAGAAATTTTTCCAACTCCTATTCTGACTATGGGAAATTTTGATGGAGTTCATTTCGGACATCAACATATTTTTCGGTTAGTTTGCGAACGCGCCCAACACCTTCAGGGAACCTCGATGGTCTTGACATTCGATCCCCATCCACAAAAAATTCTTTTTCCAGATCGGGAATTTTTTCTGATTAATCACATTGAAGAAAAAATCGAGATTCTTCGACAGATCGGGATCGATGTCTTGGTGTGCATGAAATTTACACTGGCATTCTCGCAACAGAATCCGAAAGATTTTGTCCGTGAGGTGCTTGTCAACACGTTACACGTTCATGAAATTTACGTTGGATATGACAGTCGGTTTGGGCAACATCAACAAGGCGACCCAGAGGCGTTAATCCGTTGGGGACAATTCTATGGGTTTGGCGTCACCATTATTCCACCTATTAGCAAAGATGGTAGCATTGTGAGCAGCACCAAAATTCGACAATTGATCCGCGAGGGAAATCTTGAAGAGGCCAGTCGTTTGCTCAATCGTCCGTATGCCATTGATGGGCGTGTGATTTCAGGCGTCCGACGCGGTTCGACGCTCTTAGGCTATCCAACAGCCAATATAGAAATTCTTCACGAACTGATTCCAAAACGAGGGGTTTATATCTGTCGGGTCCTCTGGAAAACCTACAGCTATTCTGCGGTGGTCAATATTGGGGTCAATCCCACGTTTCACCATCAGCACACCTCCGTAGAAGCGCACCTGCTCGATTTTCAAGGAAATCTCTACGGAGAACGCCTGAAAGTCATTTTTCTCAAACGTATTCGGGATGAAATTTCTTTTCCGGATCATAACGCCTTAGCAGCACAAATAGCGCAAGATGTTTGCACTGCTAAGGCATATTTTACTCATCAAGATTCTTGTTCAACGTAAATGCGCAATTTTTTCTGCCGCTCTTGTTTGGCTTTACAATCAAGGCATAAGTGTGTAAATGGGAGGGCCATTAATCGCTCTATCTCAATATCATCGCCGCATTCATCGCACTCGCCATAGGTGTCCTCTTTGATCCGTTTTAAGGCTTCATCAATATTCTGAAGTTTTTCTCGTTCCCGTTCTTCAAAAATATAATTCAGTTCATGTTCCAGGCTGTCGGTTGCAATATCAATAAAATCTCCTCGCAGATCTCCTATTTCCCCCTTTTTCCCCCTGATCTTTTGTAAGATTTCTCGTTTTTGTTCTAGCAACATCATGCGAACTTGTTCGAATCGTTCATCCATAAATCCTCTCTATTCGCTTCAGGGAGTAACAAAACCATCGTTTTTGCTCATCCCTGAGAGCGCGATCCTTTTCCTGCGTTATAATTAATTGATCTTGACTTGCCCTGAATTCATATTTTTGCGTTCTCTTGAACAAGGGCATAAACGCTAAGAATCGTTGTAATAGAAGTCAAGGAAATTTTTCGGTTATGATATAAATTTTAATAACTCCTTGTATTATCAGAAGATAGACGGAACTTATGTGTGAGGTGAATGGTGAAAGAACATCAACAACCACCTTTCATGACGCCTGGGTTCATTGTAACGCAATAATTTTTTTTTGCAGATAACACATTACATCCATAGTCGTAAGAATGCCAGCCACCTTTTCCTGGTCATTTAAAACAACCAGGCGATGGTTTTTCTCCGTACACATTTTATCGATAACCTTTGCGAGCGGATCGGTTTCATGTACGCATGAAATTTCCGGCACCATAATATCTTGCACATACCCTCCCGTTTCTTCCAGGCGAGAATCCAAATAATCTTCAGAGTGTAAGTCGAGTTCGACGATGTCGGTTTGTGACACAAACCCGATGACATTTTCTTCACTATCCAGAACCGGAGCACCAGTAATAAGATTTTCAATAAAAATACTTGAAAGTTCCTTAATACTCGTTTTCGGATACACACAGATGACATGTTTTGTCATGACATCACGCGCCAGAGTGTTCAATAAAAACTCCACGGATTCTCCTCCTTTTTCTATACACTTCGACTTCGCTCAGTGTGCGGCGGTAGTCGAGCGGAGTCGAGACACGTGCAATTAAACTCTATGTCAAGTTATGCCAGGTTGACAGCCTCTAAAAACGGCTGAATCCGGGCTGAGTCAACATAAAAATTTCCAAGATTTTGCATCTGGTTATAGCCATGCCAATCAGAACCTCCGGTGATCAGAAGCTTCTTATCTTTCACCACTGTTTCAAGATAAAATTCTTCAATGGCAGAGCGCGACACTTTAAATATTTCTACCCCTTGAAGTCCAAAGGCAATCAATGTATCAATATGTCGGTCGAACAGATCAATTGTGGGATGTGCGAACACCGGAACCCCTCCAGCCTCCAAAATAATTTGAATAGCCTGTTGAGGCGGAATAAAATCCTTGGGTACAAGCGTTTGAATATCATAACTCAGATAGCGATCAAACGCTTCTCGAATAGTCCGAACATAGCCGCGTTTCACCAATAACCGGGCAATGTGCATACGCCCCAGACTCTCGGTACAATATCCATTTTTCACCTCTTCCAGTGATATGCGAATCCCTGCATATTGCAGCCGATTCAGAATTCGTCCCACGCGTCTCTTGCGTCGACGTTGGGCTTTCGTCAGAAGCTGCTGCATTGCAGGATGACATTCATCAATTCCATATCCTAAAATATGCACTTCATCGCAATCAAGGCACGTGCTCAATTCAACGCCGGCGAGCAATTTCACCGTACTCCAGGTTTGGATCGCCTTTTTTGCTTCCAGAATTCCGGTCATCGTATCATGATCCGTCAAGGAAATAATATCTAAGTGACTGTACGCAGAATACTGAACAATAGTAGAAGGCGAATATTTTCCATCAGAAAGATTTGAGTGGATATGAAGATCGACCTTCATGTATTCTCCCAGTATTTACGTTGAAAAATTCAGAGTAAATTGCCACAATCCCTTTCACCATGATGAGAGAGAAAAAACCTGTCAACGGAAAATAACTCTTCTTAGAAAATAATTACTTGTCACGCGCCTATTGATTCACCTATTGGTTTATGTAATAGTTTTCTTCGTGAAAATCAATACTTTGTCAGCGAAAAAGTATATTTTTCTTTTTGAATAATCTTTTGAAAATTTCCTTGCAAAAATTTCATGTTGGTTCTTTTACTTTCAGAGTATAAATGCAGCCACGAAAGTGAACAAAAGAATTTTTCTATTGACAATTTTTAAGAATCTGGATAATTGGCGGAAAGTCAAGAGTTGTATTCATACACAAAATATCCATTTTACGTCTCAAGGAGGTAATTTTATGAGATCAAAATATCTTGGTGTGACAATCCTTGTTGTAATGCTTGCTGTCATGGTTGTTCCAACAACAACCTATGCTGAAACGAAATTTTTTGCGATTGCGACAGGTGGCACGGCGGGCACATATTATCCGCTTGGCGGCGCGTTAGCGCAGGCATTGAGCAGTAAAATTGAAGACCTGGAAGTGACCGCCCAAACCGGAAATGCCTCGGTTGCCAACTGTAATCTGATCAATGATCACGAAATCGAATCGGCCTTTGTACAAAACAACGTGGCGTACTGGGCGTACACGGCTACTGGCGTGTTCGAAGGTAAAGAACCGATAGAAAACCTGCGCGCAATTGCCTCACTGTATCCTGAGGTGTTTCAGCTTGTCGCGACAAAAAGCTCGGGGATTAAATCATTTGCCGATCTGAAGGGAAAACGAGTTTCTCCCGGAGATCGAGGCAGTGGCACGGAATCTGATTTCCGTAGTATGACCAAAGTTCTGGGCATGAGCTATGACGATTTCGGCAGCGTGGATTATTTAAGTCTGGGCGGGGCTGTGGAGCGAATGAAAGACGGACAGGTCGATTTCTTGATTTTTACCGGTGGTTATCCGACCTCCGGGATTATTGATCTGGGAACCTCTGTGGATTTAACCTACATCTCCATTCCGGATGAAGAACGTGCGAAAATCAAAGAAGCTCTGCCTTATGTGATTGAACTCGTCATCCCGGCCGGTACGTATCCTGGTCAGGAAGAAGATGTGAAAACCTTGAGTGTGGTGGCGCAGTGGGTCGTTGATGCCGATGTATCAGACGATCTGGTCTATGAAATTACCAAAGCGCTGTGGGAAAAAGGCGAAGTGAAAAAAGGAAGCAGCAAAGGCCAGATGAAAACCGGGGCCGAAATCATGGCTGAAGTGCATGCCAAAGGCAAAGAAGTTACCCTGGAAACAGCACTCGCTGGAAACGCAATTCCGCTGCATGCGGGCGCTGAGAAATATTACAAGGAAATCGGGGTGGTTAAATAAGCGTAAAATCGCGCTGATACCCTTTTTTTCTCACAAGAGATTCTCTGGTTGCACCTGCGTTGCGGACACTGGAGAGTCTCTTCTTTTTTAAAGATGTCTGTTGTGGAGTTGAGATGCGTGTCTTTCTTCATCCTTTACGTAAGGAGGCAGAGCTGTGAATACGAACAATCATAAAGACTATCGTGAACAATCTTCTCAGCCTTCCGAACCGATAGCAGACCATGAACCCTTATTAAATGGAGTGCAAGAGTTATCGGAAGAAGAAAAGAAGAAACTGATTGAAAAGTATGATGCAGAATCTCGGTATCGTCACGTCGTCGGTTGGACCAAGCGGCTCGTAGCCGTGATGGCGATTATACTGTCATTTATTGCCTTATATACGGCGGGATTCGGACTGCCGCCAGAATGGATCCATCGTTGTGTGTACCTCACCTTTGTGCTGTCATTGGTCTTTCTGCTGTATCCGATTAACCCGGGGGCCAGTTGGAAACCCATTCCCCTGATTTTAGATGGGTGTTATGGCCTGATAGGGGCCACACTGATTACCATTATCGTCAAAAACCTGATCAAGGATCCGGGGCCGGGGATTCCGGTAATTTTTGTATTATGCGCCGTCACTCTCTTTTATTTCAAGATCCGTACCCTCTTAGCAGCGCGTACCATTGTGTTCTGTGATCTTGCGGTGAGCGCAAGCGGCTTCATTATGCTGCTGGATTTCACTTGGAAATTGTTGCAAGCTCCGAAGAATTTTACCGACACGACAACACTTGGCTTTCAATTGTTTCTATGGGCGATCCTGGTTGCATTGCATGGAGTCTTGCTCAGTACGTTATACAGCTCCATCAAAAAAATAAAAATGGAGGCTCCCAGCCTCCCGAACCCTGACACGCCAACATATTTTGATTGGATTTGCGCCATCCTCTGTGTGGCATTTTCCATGTATATTGTGGTCGATTACGAACAAATTATTTTTCGAGCCGGGGATGCGGTGCGATTGGATTTTATCATCGGGGCCGTTGCAATCGTCCTCGTACTGGAAGCCACCAGGAGATCGGTTGGGACACCTCTACCGGTGATCGGCTTGCTGGCGCTCATGATCGCCTTTTATGGTAGAAACATGGCTGGGATACCGGTGCTGCAATATTTCGCGCATCGGGGGTACTCGGTGCCTCGAATCATTGAGCACATGTATCTTGGAACAGAGGGCATTTATGGCATTCCGACCGGAGTCGTGGCGACGTATGTGTTCCATTTTGTGTTGTTCGGATTGTTTATCTCGAAAACCGGTTTGGGGCAGTTGTTTATCGATCTGGCGATGGCTCTTGCGGGCTGGAGCGCCGGGGGGCCGGCAAAGGTGGCAGTGATTTCCAGTGGATTTTTGGGCATGATCAGTGGAAGTTCTGTGGCGAATACCGTGACAACAGGCGCATTTACAATTCCGCTCATGAAAAAGGTCGGCTATAAGCCGGATTTTGCCGGGGCTGTTGAGGCTTCAGCCTCGACCGGGGGCCAGATCACGCCGCCGATTATGGGCGCGGCGGCCTTTATTATGGCGGAATTTTTACAAATCCCCTATATTAAAATCGCAATCTGTGCAATTTTGCCGGCGCTAGTGCACTATTTTTCGGTGATCGCTCAGATTCATTTGGAAGCTGTCCGCGCTGGCATTAAAGGCGTTCCCCGGGAACAATTGCCCAAAGCAGGCAAGTTGCTGCGTGAAAACTATCTGCTGTTGTTGCCTCTGGTTCTGATCGTGTACTTGCTGCTTATCGGACGAACGCCATTTTTGGCGGCATTTTGGGCGATATTACTCTCAGTATCGCAGGCCCAGGTTCATGACCGTACGAAGCCGTTTCTCTATACGATTCTGCTCTCTTTCCCATTCATGATGTGGCTGGAAATGCCAACGACCGTGACAAAATTAGCTATCTTCTGGATTCTCTGGGCGGCAGTATTCGCCTATGGTATCTGGAAAACCTGGAAATCTTCGGATAATCTGGCAAATTGGGCGGCTCTGATCTTGAACCTTGCGATGCCCCTGATTGTCCTGGCAGGTTATCGCCTGTTCTATGCCGCCTTCGTAGCGCAAATAGGATTAATTGTTGTCGGGATGTTTTACAAAGAAACCAATATGAGCCTGCAAGATTTTCTGGCGGCGATGGAAGGCGGCGCTCGCAATGCGCTTTCAGTTGGCGCGGCAGTGGCTACCGTCGGTTTTATTGTGGGCACCACAGTGTTGACCGGCCTGGGTTTAAAGTTCTCGCAGATCACGATTGATATGTCAGCCGGATTGGCCGATCTGGTCAACCCGCTGTTTTTCGGCCTGTTTTCCTCAAATCAACTGATTTTGTTCTTCACGCTTGTGATGACAGGAATCGCCTGTATCATTCTGGGGATGGGCGTACCGACTACGGCGCAATATATTATCACCTCGATGATTGCGGCGCCGGCTATCAGTCAAATTTTACCAGATGCCATGATCCCCTCTTTGGTGAATGATCCGGAATTTCTGCAATTGGTGAAATATCTGCTGTCTCACATGTTTGTGTTGTATTATGGTATTCTGGCTGATGTGACCCCGCCCGTTGCTCTGGCAGCCTATGCGGCGGCCGGGATTTCAGGCGGAAATGCGTTTAAAACAGGCTTTCTGGCGTTTTATCTGTCGCTCGGAAAAGCCATGGTGCCGTTTTTCTTCATTTACACGCCGGCATTGCTGCTCATGCCCTGGCTCTTGAAAAGTGAAGCTGGTTTGCCCATCTTTGCGTTGATCGGCACCTTGTTTACGCTCTGTATGGGAATTATCATGGTCAGTTGCGCTTTTTCCGGCTATTTTGTCGACGTCTTCAAGTGGTATGAATACCCGCTCTTTTTCCTGATAGCGATATTCTTCTTCTCACTTGAATTCTGGACATCCTTTATTGCCCTGGCGTTAGCTGCTGCCGCGTATTTCTGGCAAAAGAAGCGCAAAGCGCATCGTGAACAATTTGCGCCAGCCTGAGAATAACGTGTAAGAAACCGGGTTTTTTCGAAAAAACCCGGTTTCTATGCCTGATCCCTATTTCAGCATAGGTACTGCCCTTATTTCAAATGATGGCAGCATTTCCTGGAGATCATACATATCATGCTCAGTACGCTGATCCCGGCTCTCCTGTTCTGGTTCGTTCTCCCGATTCATACTCTCACAGTGACAGACCTCTCTACCGGCGACGTGATTATCCGGTGCCCTATCGCCCCGGGCGATACGTTTAAAAGCGTCTATATTCATTCTTTAGAATTAACCCCGGTCTGGGAATATTTTCAGATCGATGCCCGCTATGACATCATTCTCACTGATACGCTCTATGAATCAACCGGAGCAGGGTTGCCCATTCCCATTGACGGACAGGATACGTTTAGAAAAGAAGGCAGACAATTCCATATTTTCAATATTCAGCGGCGTCTTCCTGCAATTGTCTTACGCGTCAACTCCGCTTATGATAATTGTATTATGCTCAATGATACTCTTTCATTCAATCTTTCAGACACGCTCGGCAATGCGGTTGTGCGGATCGAGACAAATGCAGAACCGCTCGGAGTGTTCACATTCCGCACCCTGTACCGTGATCTGGTTCACCACTTTGGAGATCATCGCTTGAAACGATGGCTTCCAGGGTGATGAGCATGTTGTGTTTTGGGACAGAAGTTCTTACTAACAGGGCTTGTCAGACATTGTCGGACAAGTCTAAGTTGCCCAATAAGGCCACCCCAACCAGGGATATCCAAAGTACTAAAAACTTCTGTTCCAGAGCAGTAGGATTCCACTATGAAAAATCAACAGTTCAATATTGCTGTACAAAAACTACACGCTGCCACATCGATTGCAGTCATTACCGGCGCAGGCGTATCAGCCGAAAGCGGTATTCCGACCTTTCGTGGAGCCGGGGGCTTATGGGATCAGTTTTCGATTGAAGATCTGGCAACCCCGGAAGGATTCCAACGCAACCCCAGACTGGTATGGGAATGGTATTCATGGCGTAGAAATGAATATGGCAATGCCCAACCTAACCCGGCGCATTATACGATTGCAGCAATGGAAGCCTATTATCCTGAATTTCTCCTGATCACCCAGAATATTGATACACTCCACTCAAAGGCCGGCAGCACAAAATTGCTCGAAATTCACGGTAATATTTACAAAGCCCGCTGTACCGAGTGTGAAACTGTGTTTGACAACCTCTACACCTCTTTACCGGAAGATTTAATCCGCTGCCCTGCCTGTCATGCCCTGGCGCGTCCACATATTGTCTGGTTTGGTGAACTCTACGATATGCGCCTGATCAATCAGGCGACCGCATTTCTGGCAACCACCGACGTCGTCATTGTGGTCGGCACATCCGGGATGGTTTCTACCCCGGTCTATTTTGCGCTCGAAGCTCTTCAACACGGAGCCTACGTGATCGACATTAATCCTGAGGTGTCTGAAGTTTCAGGACACGCCCATTGCCATCTTCAGGAAAAAGCCGGCATCGCCCTGCCGAAGTTATGGGAAGCGATCAAAACTCACAAAACAGCCCTGTAAGGTTAAAACAGCGATGATGACCCGATCACGAAATATTGACCGACCAGGAGTAACTTTATTTTTTCCTTGCAAAGTTTGGAGATACGGAGTATATTTTGTTTAAGTTATTCGATGTTCAAGCGTTGGGAGTTGCTGCAGCAATTCGTATCGCATTCCCAAAACAACGCCCCGGGTTAGATGTGATTTCATCTCACATGAACATATAAATACATTATATAGCAGGGAAAAATAGGGTAGCGAACAATGGCTTAAATCGGCTTTAAAGGGGTGCAAGGAAATTTTGTTGTCGTTCTTGGCCGCGCCTCTTTAAAGCTGCTAAAGTCAGGCGTCAGGAGGTTAAAATATGTCGCAGACTATTGTTCATCTTGGTGCAGAACACTGCGTCACCGGATCTGCTCATCTCTTGCAAGTCAACGGGCTAAACATCTTGATCGATTGCGGCAGCATTCAAGGCGACGATCAGGCCGTGCCGATAGAGGACTGGCCGGTATCGCCTGCCGACATTGACTATGTATTTCTGACTCACGCCCATATTGATCATATCGGACGCCTGCCGCAATTGATCTGGAAAGGGTTCAAGGGCGAAATCCTCTGCACGCACGCTACCAAGGCCTTGATGGACTACATGCTTGAAGACGCACTCCGCTTTTCCGATTTTTCCGAAGAGCAGTGCATACAAATTTTGCAGACACTCGAAAACCTTGCCCGTGGTTGTGAGTATCAGCAGCCATACGACTTGAAAGCGGATATTCGTTTTATGTTCGGACAAACCGGACACATTCTGGGTTCTTGTTTTATTCGCTTTGAATGGGACCAGCCAGCCTTTTCGGTTGTCTTTTCAGGGGATGTGGGCGTATCGCATACGCCGTTGCTGCCGGACCCGGCGATTCCTGCACCTTGCGATCTGCTTGTGATGGAATCCACCTATGGCGACCGCTGTCATGAGCAGCGGCAAGAACGGGTGAAACGTTTAGGGGAAGCGTTAACACGGGCGTTGAATGACAAGGGTAAAGTGCTGATCCCAGCTTTTTCACTTGGTCGCACCCAGGAAATTCTGTATGAAATTGATCGCCTTTTCTCCGACCCGAAATGGCAGCAGCAATTCCCTGAGCTTTCCGGACCTCACGCTCTAATTCCGGTTTTCATCGATTCCCCGCTCGGCGAAAAATTGACAACCATCTATTCCCGCTTATCGCAATTCTGGGATGCTGAGGCCAGAGCACTGTTGCACAGCGGCGATCATCCACTAAATTTTGAGCGGTTGCAGATCGTGAAGTCATATCAGGAACATCAAGAGTTACTGAGGATGTCTGACCCTGCCATCATTATTGCGGGCAGTGGGATGTGTACCGGCGGACGGATCATTGATCATCTCGTGCAGGGGCTTGAAGATCCTAGAACTGATGTTTTTTTTGTCGGCTATCAGGCTCAGGGCACTCCGGGGCGCAATATTTTGTATTATAGCCAAAAACCAGATGGTTATGTCTGGCTGGATAGGCAAAAAGTGTTCATTCGGGCCAAGATTCATGAGCTTTCAGGTTATTCAGCCCATGCCGATCAACAGGATTTACTGAATTGGGTCAAGGCGATACCTGAAAAGCCACAAATAATCAAATTGGTGCATGGGGAACCGGAAGCCCAGGAGACCCTCCGCAGTCGCCTACAGCAACAAGGGTATCACGCGGTTTGAGTTCTCACGACGCTAATAAAAACCGGGTTTCTTGAAGAACCCCGGTTTTTTTGTCAGGCTCTCTTAAGTTCAACCATAGCCTATTCGTGCCGTTACTTATAGTTGAGATCTTGCGTCAGGGCGATGGTTCGGCGGCAGTATTCCTCGTAAATGCCGAGGACATCAACCTTTTCAGGGTACTCGCTGCTGAGGTGAACCTGCACGGCGATATGAGGTTCCATCGAAAAATAGCCCTGATACCCACTCTCCAGCAGGTCGCTCATAATCGCTTTGAGGTCAGCCCAACCTTCCCCGGGATAACAATGAATTATCTCATTCTTCTCATTGCGATAGCCATCTTTAATATGAAAATGACAAATCCACGGTTTGGCGGCCTGATAAAAAGCCCAGACATCTTCGGTCGTCCCACCGTGTGCAATGGGATTACCAGAATCAAAAATAGCCTGCAAAGCCGGGGAGTTGACTTCTTCCAGCAAGGTTCTGAGATTTTCCGGGCTTTGCGCTCCCCAACCGTCGCAATTTTCATGTCCTAAAATCACGCCTTCCTGTTCCGCTATGGCTGCTAATGTCTCTAAGCGGTGAATCACGTGTTTTTTCCATTCCCATTCATCATAGCCGTCATTTGGGTATGACATGATGCGGATAATTTTTGTTCCTAAACGTCTCATACGCGGAACCAGGCGGTGAAATTCGTCCAAATCTTTCTGAAAATCGGTAGTGATCGGTGTGGCCCAATTGGCAATCCCGGATCCGAATCCGCAGACGTGCATGTTTTCTTCCTGAAGAATGCGATACGCCTCTTCAAACTGTGCATCCGTCATTTGCCCGATGTTCACGCCATCAATGTTCCGAATCTCAAGCGAATGGATGCCAAACTGTTTATGAACGGCAATTTGTGTCCGTAAATCTTTTGCGGCTTCATCAGCAAAACCGGAAAGTAAAAGTCCCATGATGTTTATCTCCTTTGAAAATACCCGTACCCCGGACAGCCTTGTCCGGTGAGATGATCACACCCGGACAAGGCTGTCCGGGGTACGAATGATCAGTCATTTTCATGATGACGGGTGAACGCCGGCTCATAACAACTCCTTTGTGATACGCCCAGGCATCTATGTCCAGGCGCAAAATTGAAGGGCGCTCAAACGTCCTATTAAGTCATGCGCTGTAGGCTTTGTAACCAGCTTTGATTAAAGAATCCGGAATTGTCAACATAAGTATTCTTACTTTGTGGCCCTTCCTGAAATTTTTTGAACGATGCCCCTTGTGCAATGTAGAATGTCCTCTGATTGTATGTGATTCTCCATCGCCTTGTAAACCCTGTCTCTGAAAGTAATGCCTCAATTTACAAAGAGGATTACGCCTTCTTCACGCAGGAACTTTTCTCGCATGAATTTTATAATTGACAATCTGTTGTAATTAATATACTACTGTCATAAAAGTGAGAGAGATTCTGAGGTTTTGAAACGGGACATCGAATACGGTGTTAGGCGGAACATAGATGTGAGCGTTTCCGAGGATAGGGGGATCAGGTGTGTCTATGTCGGAAATATTGCGAAACATGAATGTGAGTTAACTCATGCCATACCTGGATATTGGAGAAAATAGAATACATTATATTTCCATTGAGAGTATTAATAAATCCATGGGGGAAGGGGAAAATGTGTTCTTTTTACATGGATTGGGTGGAAATATTTATAACTGGGCCTATCAGACCAAATATTTTTCGGAAACGAATAATGTGGTCTCATTGGAATTACCCGGTCATGGACGATCAGCCGGTAAAGGAGGATCGACGATAGAATATTATACCGATCTGATCCGTCAATTTTTTGATGTGATGGAATTGGATAATCTTGTGATTGTAGGCCACTCAATGGGAGGTGTGGTCTCCTTAGATTTTTCTTTTAAATTCCCGGATCGCGTGAAAGCGTTGGTGCTTGTCGCCACCTCAGCCAGATTCGACATTCCCACGCAAAAGTTGATGGAACTCAAAAATGATATGGAGTCCATCTTTGGAAGCCTTGAAAAAGCCAAAGAAAAAATGAAAGATATCGATGAACGTCTGGTGACAAACGATATGATGGTGCTGTTAGGGGATGTGATGGCCATCAAAAAGTATAATGGGGTATCCCATCTGAGTGAGCTTAAAATGCCGACTCTGGTGGTGGCAGGGGCAGATGATATTTTGGCGCCGGTTTCGTACTCCGAGCAATTACATGCCAATATCAAAAATTCTGCGTTGCGAATCATTGAAAATGCCGGTCACATGGTCATGGTTGAAGCGTATCAAGAATTTAATGCGGTTTTGGAAGAGTTTTTGCTCGATTTGCTGGTGAATTCTCTCTACGGCTAAGGACCGACTGCTCAGCTATACGCGAAAAAGGAAGTGAAGACGCATTATGCAAGCCAAAGTAGAGCACATACGAAATATCGGGATTGTGGCGCACATTGACGCTGGCAAAACCACCGTGACCGAGCGGATTCTCTATTATACCGGTATTTCTTACAAAATCGGTGAAGTGGATGAAGGGTCTGCGGTCATGGATTGGATGGCGCAGGAACAGGAACGAGGCATTACAATCACCTCTGCGGTGACCACCTGTCAGTGGAAAGAGAAAACCATCAATATTATTGATACCCCTGGTCATGTTGATTTTACTATTGAAGTTGAACGATCGCTCCGCGTTCTGGATGGAGCCATTGTCGTATTTTGCGGGGTGGCCGGGGTACAGCCTCAATCAGAGAAAGTGTGGCGGCAGGCAGATTATTATCATCTCCCTCGCATCGTTTTTGTCAATAAATTAGATCGTCTCGGGGCTGATTTCTTTCGGGCCGTGCAAAGTATGCACGATAGACTGCATGCCAATGTCGTTCCGATTCAGATTCCGATTGGCCGCGAAAACGAATTCTCCGGTGTGGTTGATCTGATTTCCATGACCGCCTGGCACTGGGATTCCGATAATCCGGACTATCCGCCGATTCAGGAGGATATCCCCGAGTATCTCCAGTCAGAGGCCGAAAAATATCGTGAACACATGATCGAGGCTATCGCCGAGTGCGATGATGAACTGATGCTAGTTTATCTCACTGACGGTAAGGTGCAGGAGCAGCAATTACACGCCAGTCTGCGTAAAGCCGTCATCGAGGGCAAATTGTTTCCGGTGTTGTGCGGCACAGCTTTGAAAAATAAAGGCATCCAATCGTTACTTGACGCTATTGTGCGCTATTTTCCTGCTCCGACCGAAGTTCCGCTCATCAAAGGCATTCACCCGAAAACCGGAAAAGAACGCTTGATCCATTGTTCCGAGCGCGATCCGTTTTCAGCCCTCGTATTCAAGATTATGACCCACATAGAAGGCCCTATGATTTATTATACCCGTGTGTATTCAGGCGTGTTAGAGTCGGGCGATTGGGTTTATAATCCCGGAACTGTTGACGGCAGCCGCAAAGGATTTCGAGAACGGGTGTTACGGATTTTACGACTCCACGCCAATAAAGTGACGCAGATTGAGCGTGCGCTTCCCGGCGAGATTGTCGGCCTGATCGGGTTAAAAGATACCAATACCGGTGAAACCCTGTGCCGCCAGGATCAACCCGTCATCCTCGATACGATTATTGCTCCTGAACCTGTCATTTTTGTGGCGATCGAACCCCGTTCTCAGGCGGATCAAAAAGCGTTAGATGAGGCCCTTCAACAACTCATGCGTGAGGACCCCACGTTTCAGGTCAAACGTTCGGAAGAAACCAGCCAAACCATCATCTCTGGTATGGGAGAACTCCACCTGGATGTGATTATTGACCGTCTATTACGCGAGCGTCATCTTCAGGCGCGGATCGGAAAACCTCAGGTGGCCCTGAAAGAAACTATCACGCAATGCGTAACCTCCGAAGGAAAGTTTGCTCGTCAAACCGGCGGGCGTGAACACTATGGCCATGTCTGGCTGCGTATAGAACCGAATGAGCGTGGAAAAGGCTTTGAATTTGTGTCGGAAGTGCCGGAAGCAAAAATCCCGAAACAATATGTGAAAGTTGTTGAACATGCTCTGCGAGGAACGATCGGCAGCGGCGTTTTGGCGGGTTATCCGGTGATTGATATCAAAGTCGCCCTGTTTGATGGTTCGTATCATGAACAAAATTCCTCGGATATGGCCTTCGGAGTCGCGGCAACAAAAGCCTTTAATGATGGATGCCGGCGCGCAGCTCCGATTCTGCTTGAACCAATTATGGATGTTGAAGTGACAACTCCGAAAGATTATACGGGAGATGTCATTGCAGATTTGAATTCCAGAAAAGGAAAAATTTTTAATATGGACGCAAAAGACGGCGCAGATGTCATTCGCGCCTATATGCCCTTATCAACAATGTTTGGTTATACGACGGATCTGCGGTCGTTGACTCAGGGACGAGCGACCTTTTCGATGGAATTGTCGCATTACGGAGAACGAGTGAGCTAGAGCACACGTCGTATGTGAAGCGAGAACTTTCAATAGGCAGTTATTCACGCAACCATGATTGCTGCGTATTGAGATCTGAAAATTATGGCGCAAAAATTGAAAAATGTGGAAAGATGTGGATTTCTGGCGATACTGGTTATGTTGGTGACCGGGACGATCTTCGGAAGTATTGGCGTTATTCTGGCCCATATTGGTATGAAATTTTATCCGGACTATTATCTTGTGCTGATCTTCCCTATAGTTATTGGGATTCTGCTTGGAATCGGATTCTCCCTGGGAGCGCGAATAGGGCACTGCTGTCGCGTCAATATTATTGTCTTCCTGATTGTCTTCCTCTTTTCCGTGATCGCTTATGGAAGTTTCCTTTTTCTGAATCATTATTATGATTCTCTGCCGGAGCGACCCCAAATAGTCCTTGATGAGGTCTATCCGCTCAAGGAGGATGTCCAAAATTTTCTTGCTGCACTGCCTTATGTCTCAGACTATATTCCCTCGATCCAACAAGCAGAGGGGATGGAACCCCGGAACCATATCGGCGTCCAACTCATGACATTCTTCACCACAACGCTGCCTGAACAGGCTTTCAGGCAGGCACCTGTGGTGATCGGAACCATTTTTGATTTGGCCCTGTTGGCTCCCATCAGAGATTATCTCTTATTTCCAGGAATTACGCGCTGGAATGAAGACATGAAACGACTTGAGTTTGATGAAATGGCTGTCCGACCCTGGATGGTTTGGAGTGTAGAATTCTTTTTCCTGTGGCTGATTGCCTTTCTGAAAACCCTGAAAGGCTCAAAGAAAGCTCGGGAAAATCGGGAAGAGCGTTTAAAAAAAAGAGGAGCCTGGTCAACAGAAGATAAACATCTGACCCCTGCTGAAAAAAAGCAAAAGGAGAGAGGCCAAAAAAAGAGCAAGATAGCGTCGCAACAAGCAGCGTTTGATATGACTCCCCCTCAACAAAAGCAAGCAGAACCCGCGGTTGAACCGGAGCCAAAAAAAGAAAAGAAAAAATGGTTCTCCTTTGGACGCAAAAAACAAGCAGAATCGGAACAAGAGGCAACTATCGAACCAGCTCAGGAGGAACAAAAGAAGACGAAAGAGAAAAAGAAAGGGGGATGGTTTGGCAAAAAGAGTGTGGAAACTGAGGGTGAGACAACCACAGCGGAACAAGCGGCAAGTATGGAGTTTGCAGCAGAACAGGGGCCAGAACAACGCTATGCCCTGATTTTGCACCAATATGAAACAAAACGCCAGAATGATCTACTCTGGTTGGTTCAACAAGTCAGTCAGGTTTCCGAAGATCGTGCCAGGAAACTTTTGAAAGTGCCTTCATTATTAAAGCGCGATGTCACGCCCCAGGAAGCTCAGATCGCTATTGAGAAGTTCAAACAAGTCCAGGCGCAGGTAAAATTGATTACGATGGAACAATTGGCGGAAATTCAGAAAAAACAACAACCCTCGGTTCAGCCTGTACGACCTGCGCCCCAGCAACAGCCTTCTGTCGCGGCTAAATCGCCAGAATCCCAGCCAAAAGAAGATATGGGCGAGCGCTATGCCCTGATTCTGCGAAAAATCGAACCGACGCAGCGAAAACAAGTGCTGGAATTATTATCTTCGTTGAGTAATACGCCAATCGCGCAACTGCAACAAAATTTGAAAACCCCGGCATTGGTCTTACGAGATGCGACTAAAGATGAAGTCACGATGATTGCCCAGCAATTCCGCATGATTCAAGCGGATGTCAAAATGTTGACTATGGCGGAACTTCAAAAATTAATGACCCGAAAGTAGTGTTCAGTAATCAGTAGTCAGTAATCAGTAACCAGTCAGCATACTGATTACTGATTACTGACTACTGGTTACTGACACCTGAACACTGAAAGAGGAGGAATAATTATGAACTTCTCCCGCAGGCAGCAACAGGTGCTGCTCGCACTGTATGTGCTGTATGGGATAGGGTTGTTGTGGTATAATTCCGCTCAGAGGTCTCACACTCTGACCTCATATCGTCTGGAATTTCCGGATCCCCAGGAACAATTGATGTATATCGATCCTCCGATTGACATTAACGCGGCTGACACCAGGGAACTGCAATTTCTGCCCGGAATCGGGACAGTGTTAGCGCAGCGGATTGTTGATTACCGGCAACAGCACGGAAAATTTCAGAACGCTGAATCACTCATGCCGATCAAACATATTGGCCCCAAGACCATTCAAAAGTTACAATATTATCTCATATTCCCTGAGTAACAAATCTGTGATTTACCCACTCATTCCCATATTAGTAGGTTTTATGATCGGTATTTATCTCGATCATCTCTGTACCAGGATGTTGGCAGAATGGGCTGAGTGTGTATTTCCTTTTGTGACAATCCTTTATGCTCTTGTGGGAATACTCTGCTATCTGTCTTATCGTTTCAAATGCCACAAGTTGACGACCGGTGTCCTTATTCTACTCGCATTACTGACCGGGATAAGCCGTTCTGCACTCTCTCGATCTCTCCCGGACCATCATATTGTCCATCTTGTCCACCACGATGATCTTGTGACCGTAGAAGGTTTTCTGGATAAGCCGATCAGGCAAATTGGCAAGCGGCGTTATCTCGATGTTTGGGTGAACTGGGTTGAAAAAGAGGCCTTTCGGTATCCAACCGAGGGCAGAATCCGTATCACCCTGACCGGCGCTTCTTTGCCAGACTCCGGTTCAAAGAAACTTCTCTACGGCCAGGCGATCAGAACGCGCTTACGCCTGCGCCTGCCGCGTAGTTTCAGCGACTTTGATTATCGGGAATATCTGCGACGGCAAGGAATTTATTTGATCGGGTATCTTCGCCACGATCGTTATCTCATTCAACTGCCTTTGCAAGAGGGGAGCAAGATACTTCGCGGAATTTATCAGTGCCAGCACAGGATCCAGAATTTTCTCGATGAGGGTAAAATTTACTCTATTCCCCTGGGATTAATGGAAAATACTTCAACAGATCAAGCCTTTCAGGTCATCAAAGCGATGACGATCGGCGCCAGCCACGCGCTCATGCAAGAAGTACGCGACCAATTTCGGCAGGCCGGCCTGTATCACCTTTTAGTGATCTCTGGCATTCATGTCAGTATCGTGGTCTGGGCGTTCCATAAATTTGCCAATCTCCTGGCTCTTCCTCTGAGATATCGCAGCCTGGTGTTAAGTGGGCTGCTCCTGTTTTACGCAGGGATATCCGGCTTTTATTACCCGGTTTTACGCGCTGTAATCATGGCAATCGTGTTTTACGCTGCTCTGACCTGCAATCGAATTTCCGAACCGCTCTACAGTTTAGCTTTTTCAGTAGGGTGTCTTCTGTTGGCGTTTCCGAATTCATTATTTGAAATCAGTTTTCAGCTCACCGTTGCGGCTACAGCCTCTATTCTCTTGTTTTTCAGATTTTTACACCGTCAACCCGTCATCGAACCGCTTTTTCGGCTGCCAAAGATCGCCCGTGTTCCTATTACAACCTGTCTCACAACCTTTGGCGCATTACTAGGGGTCGCACCGCTGCTCATCTATTATTTTGGCGACTTCTCCGCGTATTCCTTTCTCTCAAATCCACTGGCATTTCCAATTGTCAGCGCGCTGCTCCCCTCTAGTCTTTTCACAAACTTTCTCGCACTAGTTGTTCCCCGATGGGATGTCTTGTCGCCTTTCCTGACCATCAACGTATTGCTCGCAAAACTGTTTATCGGTCTAAGTTCATGGTTTCCTGCGACAGGGTTGACATTCCCAAAACCTTCCTGGATTGAGTTAGTCGGATATTATGTAATCGTCTATAGCGTACTTGGATTTTTTCGATTCCCTAAATGGAAGGTTGCAAGCGGATGTGTCCGATAAAGCTTTTGATATACTCTTCAAGCTTATCCAGGGGCACAACAAAGGAGTTTTCCAGGATTTCTGGCTCTTCATGCTCATCAAATCCGGTGGTGTTCCCTGTGGCCAGGGCTTTACGGAGGAGCATAACAAGTTCTTTATCATAAAATTTGCTCAAATTTGGAAGCGACCGATCAAGCTCAACCGCTTGATATGTCTCTTTATTCGGAACAAATCGCGTGACCCCAATGGCTTCGTGCAATTTTTTAATGCTTTCACGCAATAACGCTGATAATTCCACAATGTGGATGTCAATAGATTCCTGGGGTATCCGGCGCAGATAATCCTCTACAAGGTGGTGTACTTCTTGCAGCAGCAGATTGCTATCGCCCAGCCACTTTTCCGATACAAAACTGAGATCCTGCGGCGTCATTCGCAGGATCTCCTGAAAAAGGTGCCCAATGGCAAATTGCCGGTAACGCAACCCTTCTTCGACTTTTTTTTGAGCCTCTTCCAGACTTTTCAGGTTCAGGCTGACATCCATAAGTTTCTGCTGGTACCGGAGAAATTCCCGGGTTTCTTCGAAAAGCGACTCGCAGAGCATCAAGCTTGTCGTCGCATTTTCAGATACGGTCTCGGTGGTTAAAAACGAGAAATAATGCGACAGTTGCAACACTCGCGAAGTTTTACGCATAGCGATTTTGCGGGAAATAAAATGTTGTGGCAGCGCCTGAAGCATGGCGCGACATTGGGTCGCAAACTCAACAATGCTCGGACGTCCGGTAATATCTTGTTCAAGAATGTTCAGCGTTGCCTTGATTGCCTGTTCGTGGCTTGCTAATTCATCCAAGGTGTAGGAATGAAACACCTGTTCAAAATCGGGCAAAGCTTCTTGAAAAATCTGTTGACTGAGTTTGCGAGCAAGACTGATATGAGTCTCATAAATATGAATTCCTTCGATGACGTTCCGAATGATTTTGCTATACACTTTAAAAATCTCAGAATCCACCTCAATGTGTGTTAAAAGATTTTTGAGTAATTTGCGATAGGATTCTAAATTTTTGCCTGTATAAGCGACCGCAATCGCTTCTGGACTCATATCATAAAAACGCTGCTGAATCTCGATGTTAACTGCTTCAAGTACATTTGCGCTTGCCTTCTGTAATTTTTTCAGCAGGGTTTTGGAAGAGCTATAGGCTGTTTTGACATCTTCAAGCACATCCCGTGAGGGCATAAGAGAGAACACAGAAGTATTGAGCGCAATTACTTCAGGAGTTGTTTTGGCAAATTTATCGATCAATTTCTGAGCGGCTTCGATCCGCCGGCTGATCACTTCCTGTAACTTTGTATAGGCTTGCTCTAATTGTTGCCGCTCCTCTCCGGGAAGATTACGATTAGGGCGAGAAAGTTCTTCCTGGATCTGGTTACTCTGTTTGAGCAATTCACGCAATGGGAACGTTTTGACGGCTCCTGTCATTTTGGTTGAAGAGAAGCGTTGTAATTGCGCTATCATTTCTGTGAGTGTCTGATTCATATCATCATCATAGCTGCATGTCTAGCAACCGAGTTTTTCGAAAAAACCCGCTTTCTATCACGGACTCTTGCGATCTATGACTTTTTGCCTTTTTCCATAAGGCGTTGAATGCGGTCTTTTATCCAGAGATAAGTATTGGTTAACCCTTCCTCAATCGAAACTTGAGGTTCCCAGCCGAGGAGACTCCGCGCTCGCTGAATATCCGGTTGTCTCACTTTCGGATCATCGACGGGTAAATCTTTGAATACAATTTCACTTTTGGAGCTTGTGATATTTTTGATCAGGTGCGCAAACTCCAGAATCGTCATTTCTCCTGGATTTCCAATATTTACCGGTTCGTTGGTCTGCGATAGCATTAAGCGATAAATGCCTTCAATCAAATCCGCCACATAACAAAAGCTTCGGGTTTGCATCCCGTCGCCAAAGATTGTCAGATCTTCCCCCAGAATCGCTTGCCGTAAAAAGGTCGGCACTACCCTCCCGTCGTGCAAACGCATACGCGGGCCAAAGGTGTTAAAAATCCGGACAATTCTGGTATCTACCCCATGGTAGCGGTGATACGCCATGGTCAGGGCTTCGGCAAAACGTTTGGCTTCGTCATAGACCCCGCGCGGCCCAATTGGGTTCACATTCCCCCAATAATCTTCCCTTTGCGGGTGGATCAGTGGATCGCCATACACTTCTGAGGTTGATGCTAATAAAAACACCGCTTTTTTCTCTTTTGCCAACCCCAACGCTTTGTGCGTGCCAAGAGACCCGACTTTTAATGTTTGAATCGGTAATTCAAGATAATCGATCGGGCTGGCCGGACTGGCAAAGTGTAAAATATAATCAACCTCTCCATCAAGATAGATATAATTAGTGACATCATGGTTGATAAATAAAAATTTTTCTGTCCGAATATGTGCAATGTTCGAAATATCACCAGTGAGTAAATTATCCATGCAAACGACATCAAAGCCTTTATTCACAAGAAATTCACATAAATGCGATCCTAAAAAGCCTGCTCCGCCAGTAATGAGTACACGCATAAAGTTATTGAATATTGAAGATTGAAAATTGAGCATTGAATACTCAATTCTCAATCTTCAATACAAATTAATGCACAATTTGATATTGCGAACCAATATCGGGGTATTTTTCCACTTCTATTCTGACCGGAAACGCATTTTTTAACGCTTCCAGATGGGTAATCACCAAAATTTTTTCAAAATCGCTGCTAATGGTTTTAATCGCTTCCACAAGTTGTTCTAATCCGTAGGCGTCCTGAGTGCCGAAACCTTCGTCGATCACCAGGGTTTTCAGCTTTGTTCCCGCACGTTTCGCCAATAATTTCGATAAGGCGATCCGAATTGCAAAATCAACGCGAAAGGCTTCGCCGCCGCTGTACATTTCATAACTACGGGTGCCAAGTTCATCACTTATTTTAATATCCAACGTTTCTTTAACGCCGCCGCTGTGCAGATTTTTCACCGATTCAATGGTGATATGGGTGCGGTTATCCGTTAAGCGGCCGAGAATTTTATTGGCTTCATCTTCGATTTCCGGAACCGCATTTTCAATCAGATAGGCCTGAATCCCGTCTTTGCCAAACACCTGCACCAGATGGCCGTAGATGTCGCAATCTTTCCGGGTACGTTGGATTTCAGCCTGCTTTTGTTCCCACTCAACCCGCAGCCGTTGGCAATGCTCATGCTTGTTTTCATAAGTTCCCCGCGCCTGAAGGAGTTCGTCTCGTTCGCGTTTCAGCGCGATCAATTGGGTCGTCGCCTGCTGAAGCTCGTCTTCAAGAGCGGCAAAACCTTGCAATTCTTCTTCCAGGGCCGCGATCTGACGATCCATATCAGCTAGAGAAGCAGTCTTGTGTTCATATTCCATCCTCAGTTCAGACAACCCTTGCTGTAATACCTCCAACGATTTTCCGGCCTGCTCGAGTTCAGCCTTGTGGATCGGCGCATGCTGTAATTGCCTGAATTCTTGCTGAATGCGTTGATGCTCCCGTTCATCGTACCCGATTGCGGCGATCCGGACGAGCACGTCCTGTAATTGTTTATGCTCAGAGGGCGCGTAGTCGCGCTGATCCAGCAAAGCTTGCAAACGGGCAAGCTCCTGTTCAATCGCAGGCAGCGCCGCCAGAGAATGGCGTTGCCGTTCACGGACAGTCTCTAAACGAGAGTATTCTCCTTCAAACTTTTGGAGCGTTTTCAACCGCTGTTTCAATGCCTTATGAGTTTTGACATTGTAGGCCAGAGCCAGGAGTTTCTGCTGTAATTCGGCTAAACGCTGATGTTCGGCGCGCGCATAGTCGTTTTGCTCAATCCGGGCCTGAAGCGAGGCGATCTGAGGTTGCCGTGCTCGCAATTGTTCAGACGCATTCACGCTTTCTTGAAACGCGTTTTGCGCTTGAAGCAAACGTTCGCGGGCGGGCTGAAGTTGTTTGATCTGACGTTCAAGCTGCGCATACTGCGAACGCAGGCGGTCCAGATGGCTCGCCTGTTCTGCAATCGTGCGCGTGAGTTCCTGGCCTTTTGCCTGTATTTGTTGAATTTCCTGGCGGAAATGCGCTTCGATATCCACCTTTTTTTGCCCGGCCAGATCCGAAGCGCACAACGGACATTGGGGTGTGTCGCTGCGCAGTAGCAGATCGAGCTTTTCTTCAGCTTCTTGCAGTTGCTCTTGCAGGCGCATCTGCTCCGCCTGTAATTGGTCCTGACGAGCGCGGCACTCGGTTCCAATCTCTTTATTGCGTTCACGTTCCTGTTCAAGCGATTCTAAACGCAGCACCTGGGCTTGACAGTCCTGAACCTCTTGTTCCCTGACCGGTTGTTTGTCAGCCAGACTTTGTAATTCCGCAGCATAACGCATTGCCGATTGCAGTTCCACGCTCAACTGGTTTTTCTGCTGATCAACAACCTTTTCCAGGGTACGTTGCTCGCGCTCAAGCGCATCAACAGTGCTGCGGGTCTCTTCCCAGGCTTCATCCTGTTTTCTGGCCTGCTGTAACTCGTGAAAACCTTGTTCAATCGCCTGAGCCTGTTGCAACACGTGCTGCGCTTCCTGCAAGGTCTGCTGCTCCTGCGCCTGTTTGGCCTGCCAGGCAGACTGCTCTTTTTCGATCTGCGTTCGCGCTTGTTGAATCGCCTTTTCAAGTTCGTTTTGCTCTTTGTGACAGGTCGAAAGCTCTCTAAACTGCTGCTCGCAGCGTTCTTGCTGCTGCTGCAAATCAAGGTAACGCTGATAGGCGTGCAAAATTTGGCTTTCCTGGGCAAGCAATTCCTGAACTTTAGCAATCTGCTTTTGCTGGCGCAGAGTTTTCTCTTCCAATTTGCTCGCTTCTTCCTGAAGCGTTTTCTTCTGACGCGTTCTGTCTTGAAACTGGGCTTGTTTGCCGCGTAAATCCGCTTGCTGTTGTTCCAGAGTTCTACGTCGGGTTTCATGCGTCTGCACGTCGGCATCTATCTCGACTAGACGTTGCTGCACTTGCGCCAATTTCTGGGCGTATTCCGGCTGATGCTGTAGTTCTTCCTCAATCGTTTTGCACTGTTCCTCAATCCCTTGCTGCCGGGCGTTTGCACTTTTATAACGATCTTTAGCCAGGTCGGCAAGCCGTTCGTAATGGGAGAGATCGAGGATCTCTGCCAGAATCTCTTTACGCTTGTGCGGTGTCTTTTTCGTAAATTCATCCACCCGGCCTTGCAAGATAAATGCCGAATTGATGAACGTGTCGTACTCCATGCGCAGAGTGGCTGTAATTTTTTTCTGCGTATCGCCGATAGTGCGTTCGCTCAGACTTTTATAGGTGTGCGAATTTTCGTCAAAGACATGAAAATCCAGGCGGATTCGACGAGTTTTACGGTGATAATTGCGGATCACGCGATACCGGTCGCCTTCAAGATCAAACACTAATTCCACTTGCATTTCCGGCGTCCCGATGCGCAATAACCCGTCAGAAGGCGATTTTTCGCCCGCAGCTTTGCGGGCTTCACCCCACAAAGCCCAGGTCATGGCATCCAGAATCGCCGATTTGCCATGCCCGTTGCTGCCTGACAAACAGGCCACGTCAAATTCGTTAAAATCAAGCGGCGGAACGTCTTCGCCGTAACTTAAAAAATTTCTGAGTTGTAATGTGACAGGGATCATAAATTTATTCGGTTAATTCCTCCAGTTCGCGTATTAGCCGATCTGCATAGTCTAATAAATCTACTTTCATCCCCTGCAATTCTGGCTTGAACTCAAGATATGTTGCCAGCGCATCACTCAGACTCAGATCCTCGCCAATGCGAGGGCGCTGGCTGCGGATTTCCTCGGTTCTGGGGCTGACTCCGGCCACTAAAAACGCTGGCTCCAGCGCCGCATAAATCCGCTGCACGTCAATCAGGTCTTTTTGTTCCTCGCGGATGGTATAGGCGACACGCACCACTGCATCGCGCACATCGCAGGCCGCGAGTTTCTGCACAATCGCTTCTGTCGGAAAATCCTGGGTACGCACGTCAATCTCGATTTTGATAAACTTGCGGGCCGGAGTTGGCAGAAATTGGTATGAGCTCGCGCCTTTTTTGAGGGATACCAGACAAAGCCCTTTTTCATCTTCTGCTTCGCCAAAATCAATCCGTTCCGGGCTGCCGGGATACACCACCGGCGGCTGCCCATTTCGATTGAGATCCTGATGCTTATGAATATGACCCAACGCCGCGTAATCGAAGGCCGGATTTTTGAGGACGCTTTGCAGAATTACGGGATCTTGCCCGATAATTGTCGAACGTTCGGATCCCGAATAGGTCGCGCCCGCAACCGCCAGGTGCGCTAATAGTACCGATGGCAGTTCCGGATCGAGTTCACGAGCAAATTTATCAATCCGGTTTGAGCACTTCTCTTCAATCGTGCGCGTGATCTCCACATCCGACAAATTTTTATACTCCTCTTTGGTCAGGAGCATATAGCGCGTGGGCCAGGGAAAACATGCGACCTGAAAAGGGCCGTGTTTGGTTTCAATTCTGAACAACTGCGGCCGTTCAGCCACAAAAAAATATCGGTGATCTCCCAGGGTATGAAAGATGTTCAGGGCCGATGCTTTGCCAAAAGAAACCGAAATATCATGATTGCCAGTCACCATCACGACCGGAATCTGAGCATCTGCCAGACGTTTAAGTTGTTCTGCAAATTTGCTCTCATGCGTCGGATTAGGCGCAGCGTGTTTATACGCATCGCCAGCAAACAGTACGGCATCTACCTCGCATTCTAACGCAGTATTCACCACAAATTCCAGACAGCGGCTAAAATCCTGCAAGCGCGTGTGCAGCCCGGTTGCCGTATCCAGGCGGCCATAATTTTCCACCCCGATGTGGAGATCTGCGAAATGTAAAAGTTGGATCGTGTTCATGAAAAAAGGCGTTGCACAAACGGGAAGGATATGTCAAGAAAAATGACACGCAACCAGGCAGAACAGCGGATTTAGGAAAGAAGCAAAGGATGAACGAGTTTGAAAACTACAGGAATGAAGAATAAGCAAGAATTCGAGTTCAAGCGCATTCTTGCTTATCGCCCTTCGTGTAGTTTTATGACGGAGGGTGAGCGTCAGATCATGGCATCTCCTTTACAAAGGCAGCGCGAAATGATTTTTCGTGGTTGTCGGTTTTTGTTTTGTCTTTCATCTGGAAGAACGTGAAGGTCTCTCTTTTTGCACAAATGTTTCTGTCTTGAATCGTAACGGAATTCCGCGTTCTACCAGGATATTTTTCATCTGGCCCCAACTCACGCCCGCCAGGCTCGCCGTATCTTCGATTGAAAGCAATTCTTGCTGATAGCGTACAATCGCTAATTCAATTTTCATCTCCGGATGAGCTTGCAACAGTAATTGTAAAGCTTCTTGCATCACAGCGTCTTCGTTCGGATAAAGGCTAGCCTCCACAAAATCGCGCACAGTGAATCTCATAAACATTCCCTCATCGAAAATAAGTGAGTTTTTTTGCTTGTTAGTGAATAATGATGCTATTATCAATCATATTGAAGATGAAAAAATATTTGTCAATAAACTTATGCTGTCAGGGCGCAATAATTTCTTGAAATCGTTCCAAACCGGCATGATGTTTGTAGAGCAGCATCTCGCAGGTTTAAAAGATCTGATGTTTCAGAGAGGTATTTTGCCAGGGAAAAACAAAAACCGGGTTTCTTGAAGAGACCCGGTTTTTAGATGAGCAGTTATAATAAGCGCGGATTATTTTTCAGGTCGTCCAATGTGACCATTGTGCGCTGGCCGCGTCGGACAATTTCTTCAGCAATCTTTCTGCGACTGTATTCCGCGCCCTCGGGGGAATCAAGTTCGTCCACATAGACTTCACGGCGTTCTTGAGAAGATTTCTGAATGGCAAGCGCTACGGCTAAAATCTTGCGCGCCTGTTCGCCTGATAACTGTGGTGCTTCTTCGCCCTTCATGGCGGCAATAAAATTTTGGGTTGCCCCTACAAATCCGGCCGCCCAGTCGGAATCGAGATGGTCGTAATGCTGCCACTTCTCGCCTTTAAAGACGCTGACAGAGGGCCCGGGGGTGATCTTCCCGGTACAGCGATGAACCAAAATCATACCTTTTGAACCGTTCATTTCAAACCACTCGTCGTTGGCATAATAATCTGAGGGGACGTGCATCTCGTAGGCGTGGGTATAATCGCAGATACCGTATTGAATCCCGCCTTTATACTTCCACATGATCGTTGACGGGCAATCGACAATATTATTATAGGAATCAATCCAGGCGCACACCCGTTCAATCTCGCCCATAAAAAACCAGGCAATCGCCCACATGTGGTGGCCGTGATCAAAAGTCTGCATCCCGCGACCGGCGACGTTTTCTTCCATGCGCCAGGCCCAGGCTTCTTTCGGCACATCCCAACCTCCTGACGTTCCACTGATAAACTTGATACGCATATTGATCGGTGTGCCGATCTCGCCGGCTTCAAGCAACTGTTTGGCAAAGCGAATCGGGGGATAATACATGTAGTTCTCGATCACTTTATAGACTTTTCCCCCTGCTTTTGCGGCCTGAATCATGCGATCCGCACTGGCCAGATCAATGGTCATCGGTTTTTGTACGAGGATATGCTTTCCGGCCGCAGCGGCCTCAATCACCATCTGTTCATGCAGTTTCTGCGGAGTCAAAATCTCGACCGCATCAATGTCTGCATCATCAAGCATCTCGCGGTAATCAGCATAGATTTTGCGAGCGCCCCACTCATTCCCTTTTTTCTCAGCGATCCTGACGTCTTTATCGCTGACCGCCGCGATTTCAGCGTCAGGGTGATTCCTGTAGCCCAGCGCATGAAGATCGGAAATGCGCCCGCATCCAATAAACCCAACCTGTATTTTTTGCATAGATAATTCTACTTTGTTAAATTCGAAAGGCGCTCCATCTCACAGCCCTGAAAGGGCGTCATTTGTCAGCATCGGGTGAGGCCCGATGGGATCGTGGCGTCCTTCGCATTGAGCCCTGTAAGGGCGTCATCTCTGAATGCTGCCGAGATGCCGCATCCCCGAATATCCCGTCCTTTCAGGGCTGTGAGCGCGGTGCGCCATGAGGCCATCGGGCGTCACCCGATGCTGACAGATGGTGCCCGTTCAGGGCAACATGCCATGTTTTCGAATCTA
>DF820465.1:387823-414119 GCA_000739535.1 Candidatus Vecturithrix granuli
CATCGGGCGTCACCCGATGCTGACAGATGGTGCCCGTTCAGGGCAACATGCCATGTTTTCGAATCTAGCAAAGTCGTAATAATAACACATAAAATTTTTCGACTTTTGTTTGACGACCTACATTGATATTCAGCAAAAGTCCGAGAATTCTTGTTTATTCTTTATTCTTGTAGTTACTCAGTTATAACCCTATTCTATGTTTTTCCTGCTGAACCGCTTCACACCAATTACCGACGTTCCAACTACCGAACACACCTAAACCGCCAAGCTCGTCATCACCGCAATAAACTGAGATATACACCAGTGTCAAGCCATCATACTGATATGCTTCTTGCAGAGCGGCTTTCAGTTCTTGCGGCGAGTATCCGCCATGCAAGGCTTTCGCGCCTTTGAAGGCTTCACACAATCGGACATAATCCACGTCAACCACATCATCGGTAGCAAATTCATGACCATATTGTGCCTTTTGGAGTCCTGAAATCGCCGCCATCCTGCGATTATCAAACAGTGCAATAATGCCTTTGACGTGATGCTGCACGCCGTCCAGCAGAATCTGCGGATTCATCAGGAAACTGCCATCCCCGGTAAACGCAATGGTGTATTGACCTTGATCGGCCATAGCCGAAGCCAATAACGCGCTTACCGCAAAGCCCATATAGGATGCGCCAGTATCGGTAAAGGTTTTTCCCGGAATCATATCTTCCACCGCCTGAAATCCATTGGCCTGCACATCGCCGGCGTCAAACAATTTTACGGCTCCTACCCCATCGGCGAAGTCAACCACCATTTTTATGGCTGCCGGTTGGGTGAGGAGATCGCGCTTCCATTTTTGATCAAACAATACGGGGTGATTATAGCGTTCGGCCTTGAACTGATCCCACGCCTGTTTTTTGGCGGCGCAGGACTGTAACCACTCACTTTCACCAGCTTTTGAGGCAGAGATGTCAGAGGCATCCAGTTTTTCGATCAATTGTTTGAGCACAACTTCAGCGTCGCCAATCAGGGGCAGAGTGTGGTTGTAATGCAGGGCATCCTCAAGTCTGCTATTGATATTGATGATCTGTTTGACATTTTTCCAGGCCACGCCGGAGCTATCCCACTGACACACGCCACGCGCGCCGATCACAATCAACAATTCGCACTGCTCCATGGCGTAATTGCCGCACAGCGAGCCTTTTGAGCCGCCGACCGTCATGTTGCGGGAATCATTGTAGGGAAGCATGCCCGGCACGTTCGGGCCATGCACAAAAGCCGCGCCAGATTTTTGCAGAAATTCACGCAGAACCTCTGGGGACATCTTTCTGGCGCCTCCCCCTATTTTGACAGTGATCTTTTCATATTTCCGGATGAGTTCGGCGGCCTGTTCCAATGCTGATTCATTAGCGCACTGTTGAATTGGTATAGGAGACCCTTCGGGCAGTTCTAAGAGGTTACAGTCTGTAAGCATCGCGCTCTGCACATTCATCGGTAGCAGCAGATAGAAGGGCTGCTCGCCAGCAGGATTTTGAGTGGTTTGCCAGCCCCATTTCAGCGCGGTAAACAACGCATTCCCTTCGGTCAAGGTATAGCCTTTGCCCATGACACTCACCAGCTTTAAATAGAGATCCTGCTCTTGTTTCGGAATCTGCTGCATATTCGGCCCTTCGTTGTGCGTGGTTTCATCGCCGAAAATATAATAGACTCCCAGGCCATTTGACTGCGGCGTGAGGGAACCGGCAAAGGCATGTAACGCGCCGGGACCGATTGAGGTTACGACCGCCGCAGTTTCTCCATATTGCCATTTTAACAGCGCCGCCGCATGAGACGCTTCAGTTTCGTGACGTACATTATATACACGGACAAGTCCGGCATGCTGATAGGTGCGCAGCACTTCTGCCAGATCGGTTGACCCATGACCAAAGATGCCGATATATTTGCGCACATTCTGGTTCAGCAAGCCTAATACCAGGGCTTCATTAACCGTGACATCGCAATACTGTTCCAATCTGCCAGAGAGTACGGCCTGTTGCAAAGAGCCTGCGTCCTTGATGATCGCAGCTCGTTCTGTACGTTTTTGATACACCTGAGTCCAATCAATCATTGTTTTCATAATCAACTCCTTTTGCTCCATTCCCGAAACACTGTACATCGAATTTCACTGAGATCATGCGATAGTCTCTTCTGAAATTTTTGGCAAGAGAAGAATGATGAAAAAATGAAAAATTAAAAAAGAGTTTTTAAATTAAGATTGACATAAACGGTGTGGTTTGTTTAAGTGATTTACATGAACGTTAATGTTCGTAAAATAAGGGAATTCCAAGAGTTTTTTCGTCCAATGGAACTTTCAACATAGGGGAGGATATGTGCTATGGCTGAGTACATTCGCGCAGCAGTATTGGTGGAACCCGGAAAGTTAGAAATCCAAGAGTTTCCAAAACCTTCTCTGGAAGAAGGGGCGTTATTGGTCAAGATGACAATGTCCGGGATTTGTGGTACAGACAAGCATGGCTATAAAGGCGAAGCTGTGCAGTATGCCGGAACCCCACGTGAAATTCGCGGGCCATATCCGGCTGTTCCGGGGCATGAAAATGTGGGGATCATTGTTGAGGCCAGACATCCACGCGATGGGAAAATTACCGACTTTTACGGCAAAGAACTCAAAGAAGGCGATCGAATCATTATCAGTCCGGATATTCTCTGCGGCAAATGCTATTGGTGCCGGCACACGTATGGTTATACCTGGTGTGATAATATCAGGAGCTATGGTCATCTCGATGCTTCTGTTGCCCCGCATCTCTTTGGCGGTTGGAGTGACCTGATGTATGTGTTTCCCGGCAGCCATATCTACAAAATCACGGAAGATGTTTCTGATCAGATCGCGGTGCTGGCGGAACCGATGGCAGTATCATATAGTTTGGACATTGCTAAAGGACATAGTTCGATGCCCAACGAAGGTTTTTCATCAGGCGATACCGTCGTGGTGTTTGGCGTGGGCCCATTGGGGCTGTGCCATGTAATCAAATCCAGATTAATTGGCGCAGGCCACATCGTCGCGATTGATAAATCAGAATATCGCCTGAATTTTGTCAAAGAATTCGGAGCCACGCATACCTTAAACGTGGATCAGACGAGTATTGAGGAACGTAAACAATTCATTTTCGATCTGACCGATGGCCGCGGAGCCGATGTGGTGATCGAATGCGCCGGGGTCCCGGTTGTCATGGTGGAAGCGATCGACATGCTGCGCCAGGGAGGAACTTTTGTTGAAGTCGGTCATTTTGTGGATACCGGAGAGATTCAATTGAACCCTCATCGTCATCTCTGCGCCAAAAACATCCGCCTGATTGGACAAATGAATCTGGCATATACCGGCATGATTCCCAGCGTGAATCTGATGATGGCAAACCGGGAGAAGTATGATTTTGATAAAATTGTCACGCATAAATTCCATTTTACGGATGCTCTGGAAGGATTATTTCAGTCCATGAAGCCTGAAAGTATGAAGGTGGTCATTCATCCGTAAATCTAAGATTGTAAACCTGGGGGGAGGGATGGGGGTATTTGGCCGCTGGAATGTCGGGAACTGGTGTGGCGATACTCAGGCTCTCCGCCATGAAATCGGACTATAAGCGAGGGCATTAGGAGGCTAAAAAAATGGCTTTGAAAATTGGTATGATCGGTGCTGGAGGGGTTGCTAAGGTACATGCCCTGGAGTACGACGAGAATAAAGAAACTGAACTCATCGCTATTGCGGATATTGATGATAAAGCTAAAGAGGAATTTGTCAGGACATTCAGTGTAAAAAAAGTAGTGTCCGATTACAGAGAAATTCTAAAGGATACGTCTATTGACGTGATTGATATTTGCCTGCCTCATTTTCTCCACAAAGAGGTTACAGTTGCAGCATTTAAGGCCGGTAAAGACGTTATCCTTGAAAAGCCGATTGCCTCTACTTTAGACGACGCTGATGAGATGATAGAAACTGCCGCAAGGGAAGGACGTCAGTTCTTCGTTGCCTTAAACCAAAGGTTTCTCCCTGCTCATCAAAAGTTGAAAGAGATGATTGAACAGGGAGACTGCGGAAAACCATTTCTCGCCCTGGGGATCATCATAGGAGATGAACTCACCAGGATGAATAGAAGGGATAATTGGAAAGGATCCTGGGACAAAGCCGGGGGTGGCGCCCTTATAGATACAGGAATGCACATCATAGACCTTATGCACTACTTCTTTGGGATTCCTAAGACAGTAAATTGTGATTTTGGGAGGTTTGTCGTAGAGCATGAAAACAAAGGGGACGATAATGTCGTTGTCATCCTGAAATACGATGATATGATAGCGAACGTCGTGGTGACCTACTCGGCTATTTCGGATAACTGGAGCGAAAAGAAAGATATTTATCTCACCAATGCGTCTCTCCATGTGATCAGCGAAGCGGAAAAACCTCTCTATAAGATTGAGAATAAAGGAGAGCCTCACTACATAGATGTTCCGCATGATACGAATTGGTGGGTTTACTCTGTAAGGAGGGGGATAGCACATTTTATCGATTGTGTTATAAATAACAGAGAACCTCTCGTCAAGCCTGAGGATGCTAGAATGGCGCTTCATACAATACTCAGGGCTTATGAATCGGCCAGGGCTGATTCATTTCATGCTATGGAAAGGATATAAAAATATGCCTGGTAAAAATCAACTCAGTTTTATGGCGTCGTTGGATTTTGCACAATGGAAACCCGAAGATATTCTCAAAACCTTATCAGAGATCGGCTATAAGGGGGTCGGATGGACTCTTACGCACTTCAACCCAAGGACGAAAAGTCCGCAAGAATTATCTGATCTGGTGAAATTGACACAAAGTTATGGCATGGAAATTAGTGAGATCGTCGTTCAACAGGACTATGTATCCTTAGATAAAGGTGTACGTAGAGATAGGATTGAATTGACGAAGGAATGTATCCAGGCGGTGGGGGAAAACGGTCTGAATGTTATGAATGTATTTACCGGCCCCGCTCCCTGGCTGCCTGATGCTCCGAGGATACCCGATGATATCTCGGAAGGGGAAGCATGGGGGATAGTTTTAGAAGCCTTTGAAGAGATCCTGCAAGCGGCAGAAAAATATAAAGTTTATCTGGCTGTCGAAGGAGTGTTTAGACATCTCTGCCATGACTATTATACAACCAAACACCTGCTCGATAGTCTTCCTTCAGAGTATCTCGCCATAAATATGGATCCATCGCATGGTTCTCTTTATGGCAACGACGAAGTGTGGGTTGTAAGGCAGTGGGGGAAGAAAATCAAACACGTACATGTGAAGGACGCCATAGGTATTCCTGGTGTGAGTGGCAGAGATTTTATGTTTCCCCTGATCGGTGAGGGCATGATCGATTGGAGGGGTTTCTTTGGAGTGTTAGACGAGATCGGTTACAAGGGATTTTTATCCGTTGAATTTGAGTCGTTCAACTATTATCGAGAAGTGCTCAGGAGTGATCCTGTGAAAGCTGCTGAGATATCTATGGAGAGCTTGAAAGCCCTGATAGAGTAACCCGTTGGATGATGAACAGTTAGACAGCATGTAATGAAAAATAGAAAAAGAAAAAGTGGTAGTGGCTACCTTGTACATGATGACCGGTCGTCGAGCGGAGTCGAGACGAGCACGCAGGCGTTCCCTTCGACTTCGCTCAGGGAACGTGCATCATGTACAGGATACCACTACCGAAAAAGTCAGTAACCATTCGTTACAGGAGGTGGTATATGAAACCGGAGAAGATAAAGGTTGGAATTGTAGGGGTGGGATTGGTCTTCACTTCTCATCTCAAAGGCTATTTGAGTCATCCGAAAGCTGAGGTTGTGGCGGTCTGCGATCTGGATCTGGAGCGTGCTCAACAATTTGCGGAGAGATACACTATTCCTGAAGTCTATTCTTCTTTTGAAGAGATGCTGCAAAGAGCGGATATTAACACGGTGGATATTGCGACTCCGACATTTTTGCACGCTCCGATGAGCTTGCAGGCTGCTGAAGCCGGGAAACACGTTCATTGCGAAAAACCCTTTTGTCGCAGCGTGAGTGAAGGTCGTCAGGTGTGCGAAAGTGTGCGCCGGCATAAGGTGAAATTAGTTGTTGGTGAAACGTATGTGTTCCTCTCGTCGCACCAAAAAGCCCGCGAATTGATCGAAGCCGGTGAGATCGGGCGTCCGTTGCAGATTCGTCAGCGGCATGGCGCATGGTTGGAGCGGGAAATCGCATCGGTCTATACGGGGCCGCCGGATCGAAACTGGCGCGTTGATCCGCAACAGTCCGGCGGTGGCGATTATACCTGGATCTATGATCATGCGGTGCATTTCTTTTCTTCTGCGGAATATTTCATGTTGGATCAAAAGATCACTGAAGTGTACGCCGTAAAGGCTGCCGGGAAAGGGCTTGTAAAAAAGAGTGGCGCAGCCCATGATCCATACAGCACCGCCGAAGTTGATATTCCGATCATTACCTGGATCTATGAAGACACTGCCTGCCAGGGGGTCTGGATGCGAGCCGAGCGCCTGAATGGCAAATACGATTACATGCGCGGCTTTAGTACAACAATTATTGGTGACAAAGGCATGATTGAGGTCTTAGGCGAAGGCGGCCATAACTTATTGTGGGAAGGGCAGCAGCAACACCTTCTGCTCCACAGAGACGGGAAAGAGACGCGTGCTTTCCGTTTTGATGAAGGCGGCGACGATGTCTGGCAATCGGACATCTGTTATTACAGTCAAGGGCATATCAACCAGGTACATCATTTGATTGAGTGTATTCTCCAGGATTCCCAACCACGTTACACTGCTGAAGACGGAGTCCATGCGGTGCAGTGTACCCTGGCAGCGATCCGCTCTGCGCGTGAGAGTCGTCCGGTGAAGGTTGACGAGATTGAACCTGAATACACAGCCTATTCATCCTAAATGTAAGGAGGTTTCTATGGAAGATAAGAAAAAATATTTCAGGATCGGGTTTGTTGGGGCGGGAACACATGCGAATAATATGTTATATCCATCGCTGACTTTTTTGGATGACTTTGAGGTCGAACGAGTCGCCGTGTGTGATCTGTCAGAAGAGAAAGCCAGGAAAGTGGCTTCGAATTTTGGGGTAGCGCACGTATATACCAATCATCAGGAAATGTTTGCAAAAGAAAAATTGGATGGAGTCGTCGTGTGCATCAATGCGAAAGGACATCCACCAGTGGTAAGAGATGCGTTACAGGCAGATCTGGATGTGTTTTGTGAAAAACCCACCTCGATTACGGTGGAGGAATCGGAAGAGTTGGCAGAACTCTCCCGGAAAACCGGTCGTTTTGTGATGGTTGATCACCAAAAGCGGCGTGCCACAGCCTATCAGAAAGCGCTGGAAATCGTCAAAAGTCCATCCTTTGGGAAGGTGACGATGGTTGAAGCCAAAATGCACGGGCATATTTACGATAATCTGTTTAATTGCATGATGGAGTGGCAGATCCATAATATCGATATTGTGCGGGCCTTTGCCGGCGATGTGAAGGAAATTGTTGCCAGAATGTGTCGTTTAGCTGATAACCGTGCCAGCATTGCGATTTTACTCACCTTTGAGAACGGCGCTGTCGCAACCTTGAATTGGGGGAGCGAAGCCGGCGGTAAGGGACGATTCTGCGAGCGGATTGAAGTTGTGGGATCGAACGACGAAGCGGTGATTGTCGAGAATGTGCGGCACGTGATCCACTATAAAGAAGATGAATCCAAAGAATGGGCCCCAAACTGGGTTCCGATCTTGAAGAATCAAACCACGGTTATTGACGGCTATGTGGGCAATCTGCGCGAATTTATGAATTGCGTGCTGGAACGTCGTCAACCGGTTCCGAATATTGAAGATGAAGTCAGAGCACTGCGCGTCATCTATGCCATCGCCGAACAACTCGGCATCCCTGCGGAATGGACGATTACGATAGGAGATCGGTAAGTCGTAAGGTTTAGCTGACGAATTCGTAGTCCTAAGCGGGAACTGCGAATTCGTCAATATAAGGATGGAACCTGTTTACGCATATCCCGATAATGCCATTTTCCAGGCATAACCCCACCCAATACTCGCCGCTTTGGCGAAAAATGGTTGTATAAAAATTCATGGTAAGTTCCCTCCTAAGTTTCTTCCACATACAGATCAAGTGCAGCTTTCAAATGAGCTTCGACGATCATAATTTCCATTTTACGCAGTTTGTATGCTTGTTAACATTGCTTTGAATTCTTCCGCTTTGCATAAATGAACTTTTGGAAAATCAAGTGTTTTCAAAATATTGAAATGTTTATCATTCGTGACCAGATAATCTACATTAGCGGAAATAGCTGCATCAACGAATTTGTTATCATCAGGATCATTCTCGATCAGATTCCACCGAAAATACGGGATAATCTGCCTGACATTCGGTAACAGCAAGAGTACGCCCAACAAATCTTTGACCGCTTCGGCATCATACCGTTCGGCGATTTTTTCCTCATATTCCGTCAATATCTCATTACTCAGACAAAGCTGATACGCGCCTTCCAGCAATCTGTCAAAAATCAAGCGGTAGGGCGAACACGATGGCAACGCAACCAGCAGCACATTGGTATCTAAGATGACGCGCATATCATTGATTGTCCTCATTGAGCCAACTGTCCATATCCTGGGCGGTCAGTCCTTTGGCTTGCCAAATGCGATCTACCCGTTGCGTAAGCCGGTCGGCAAAATGCCGGGCAAGCACAGTTCGAATGTCCATCAATTCTGCTTGCGTCAGTTGCAAAGAAAACACTTTCAAAATTTCCAATTGCAAATTCGTTAACGGTGTTTGTTGCGTTTGCATAATATTTTTCCTTTCCTCAATGGTTTATGATCGTTCGCGCCGATACGCGGCGATCATTTTGACGACATCCAGACAATTGAACATCGCGTCTTAAATCGTCTCGCCTTCGGCAAAGGCGCCCTGGATTCCCGGACACCGGGCCAAATAACCGTCATCAATCAATGTCATGACAAGATTCAGAGACGAAATTTTGTGCGGTTTTGTTTTTATAACAGCCTCTGTTGGATGAACTCATGGGAACTTCCTGACCCTTTAGGAAAGATCTATCATGCCATGATACTACATCCTTTGCAAGCGTCGGGCAACAGTACATTATTCATTCATCTCGTTCCTTCCAATATCCCGGTTTTCTACTGGTATGGGCAATAGCAAGAATTACAATTGTTTGGGAAGTCACTTTGTAGATCATCAAATAGGGAAAACGTTTGATGCGATATTTTCGTCTGCCTCGCTCGTCAGCCCGCCAAAGCGTCGGATGGGTACCGATCACTTCAAGCGCTTCCTCAATTGCATTGAGTAAGCGTTCCCCTAATCCGGCCTGCCGATCTTCATAAAACAGGGCAGCTTCTGTCATGTCCGTGACCGCATCAGGATGGTAGTGAATCGTTAGCTGGCGAGGCTCATTCTTGCCAGTTTGATGGCGTCTTTGGCTGGAATGCACTGGATCCCCCCTGCTTCAATCTCTTGCCATCGCCGTTCGGCTTCATCAAGCCATGCCTGTTCGACGTCAGCCGAGAGAAAATGTTCGATACTTTCCCAAATCCGATGCGCTAAAATTGCGCGATCATCAACAGATAACGCGAATACTTGATCGACTAAAGCTGCGGCGGCACTCATAATCATCATACTCCTTAATTTTTCTTCCCGGAATGTCGCATACACATTCTCAAAACTGATGGATAACCATGTATAATTCAGACATCATCGTTAAAAATAACGTTTTATCCTTCCTCCGTCAAGACAAAAACAGAGAAGAAAACAAATCTTCTCTCGATTCCCTCAGCATCTCATTGCTCAGATAAAGCTGATACGCGCTTTTCGCCAGAGGTTCAGGCGTTCGCGCCGAAGGAGAGCGTCGATGCGATGACAACACCTGAGTCTCGAGATAATTATGCTGAAATTACCGCACGCGGGTAGGGGGCATCGTGCAAGTTACTTTTAACCGTTCATATCAGAATTATGTTGTCTATCCCTGTTATGAGCTTGTATATGTTCTTTAACTTGCTCTACAATAAAATGATAAATGGTCTGCAATTGCGCCATATTGTCTGGAGTCACAAACGTTGTCAAGGTGTAATTTCCGCCTTCTTCAAAGACCTGAAATTTTCGTAATGCCTCACGAAGTTCTCCAGCTTTTTTGTCGTCCATCCAATCGGGATGAAGATAAACTTGAAATTTATTTGGAGGATATCCATACACAAAACTTGCGACTTTATTCCGTTTAGGTGAATATGTTCGAATTGAGAATCCAATGAGCCCCCAATACACCGTGTAGTCGTTCTCCTGAGCGGCATCGAGCACGTTCTGAAAAAAATCTCGTATGTCAGGCAGGCAGGCTTCTAAAAATGCTTCCCTCGTGGTATGCTGTGTTTGAGGTGATGCAATGTCTTTGAGATTTCTTGCACTTTCTGTCAATCCGATTACTCGGGGAACTAAGGCTTTTTGACCGTGTCTATCCTCTCGCTGAAATTGTTTGATCTCAACAGCAAGGACTTCGACATGCGTCATTTCTTCATTGAGAAATTCGATGAGCCGCCGGAGTTCTTTTGACGTGCTATCTGCGACGAAGACAAGGCGAACTTTATGCTCGCGGAGATTGGTTTCAACGGTTTTCCAATACTGTTCAACATCGGTATCAGCGATGTTATCTCCTAATAATGCGCTAATCTTTTCGTCTAACACATCTCCTTGAGCCTGGGCGGTTTCTGTCGCAGCTTGTCGGATACGTTCCATACTCCAATATTCAATCCCGTTTGCCGCATAATCCAACATCTGAGCCACAACTTCACGACGAATACGGGTATCAGACGATCGCTTACACTCTACGAATGTTGGAATCCCGTCCTGGTCAAGAAAGAGATGATCAAGACTCCATCGCCCTGTTTCATGTTCGTCTCCTGGGATTCCCATTTCACGAGCGACGAGTACCCATCGTCGTGGATTTTCAGGAGCGATCTGATCACCCGGTAAGAGATCTGGATATTTCTCTAAAAAACCTTGGAGCATATCCTCGGTCATATATTCTGCTTCTTCAAGGGCAATCAGACGATCCTTATCATCGCCAACAAGAAAGATCTTTGATTTATACATTGTACTGCCCCCCTGGTTATAAGAATTTAATTGTACGACGCTTATAGAAGTACAGCTAATACCCCAAATGAAGTGTTGAGACAACGAGCAATGAGGCTGACAGCTCCCGCTAAACGTGGCCGGAAGAACCAAGTTAACATTGTCACGCGAGTCTCAATCATCCGCCATTTGGATTGTTATCGAATTTCTTCTTTCCATTCGAGGCGTCCTTCTATTCTTTCATAGATTCATATACCAGCTATGATCGATAGAGATTTTTTTGACTTCGATAATTTCTGTTTTCACGCCTAATTCAAGTTCTTTGAGTTTATCGGCAAGAAGATCACCGTCAATTAAATCAATTGCTGGCGCACCATCGCGCGTAGCTTCTTTCATCGCATCTTTTGTAAAATTCCCTGTGGTTATCAACAACCCTTTATCGGCTCGACCAACCATCGCTCCACGAAAATCCCGAACCTGGCTGGATGTGACTGCACCTCGATACCGTTTACATTGAAAAATAACATGGAAACTGAGAAGTCCGCTTAAACGCATAATGCCTTTTCCATCAATGCCACCGTCTCCACTTTTCCCTGTAACTTCAACCTGAATAAAGCCTGATTCCCGCAGTAATCGTTGTGTAAGACGTTCAAAGGCTGCTGGCTCCATGTTCAATAAGGTATTTAACAATTCTTCTCGCCAGGATTGCTCTCCCACCTCTTCTCCTATTTCGTCTTCTTTCTTTTCCAGTGGTGGTGCTTTTTTCTTTTGATTCAGGACAAACTGTCTCACTGCTTTGGGATCGACCTTTGCGAGTTTTGTGCCTTTGGCTGTTAATGCCCAAATTCCTCGACTGGAATTTTCAAGAACACCATATTTTTTCAAATACGTTCTTGCCCAGGCGAGTCTGTATTCAATCTCGGTCTGACTCCCTTTTTCAGGATTATGTAGCATCTCAAGCTGCTCATCAGTGATAGAGGCGATTTCCGTGACTTTTGCATCGATTTCCTCGATTGTGCCCGATCCCCCAAGTTCTCTTAATGCTTGAATCAATGGATTCATTAATCTATCATAGGTAGGAACATTGACTTTTTTCATAATTATGCCATATCTGCAAAGTTATTTCCCTTTTGTTTTATCATGTTATTTTGACAATATTAAATTATGCTTTTCTCGATATAATGCCCGATTTGTTTTCAAATTTATGTCGAAATGTTATTATCCATAGTATCAATTTCACTTTTTGATATTTTTGTCGCATTCTCAATTTTATTCGCCAGTAAACTTGCAAAAACAAGATATTGCATTGCTTCGGATTTTGTGATATTTTCAAACCCATGAGCAGTTGGGTTTCTGACTCCTCTCACGAGTCCCTGTAAAATCATCATAAACCCACCCTGAATATTTTCTCCAGTTTTGGTGTTAATCGTATCAAATACAAGTTTAGGATTTTTTACCGAAAAGACGTTTGTGACTAATTGTTCTCCATCAAGGTCTAATTCCGCTCTTTCCCTAATCATTTGCATGATGGCTTTAACAGAATTAAGAACTGCCTCTTGGTAATGTCCTCCAACAAGCTGTGAAAGGGCATAATGAGTAACTGTCGGATGAAATAACGTCGTCAAAAATTCTGAGGTACTCTCTTGCATTTTTGAGTTTATCGATCTTTGGTATTTTAGCAGAGACCTGTCCAATTTCTCTTCCATCATGGGAATATCTTTCAAGAGGATACTTCTATAATCACCTTCTTCTCCAAAACGAATATGCTTTTCTAAATATGGAAGATTTTCTTCCAAGCCTCTCGACCATCCATTCCGTGTATTATATGAATCAAACGTATCTTCAAGTAGTTCGTAGCTATTTTGCATTTTCCCGTTTATAAAGCCAAGTTCCTGAAAATTACCTTCTTGAAGGGCTTCAATCGCCAACAATGCGTTTTCCCTTAAATCTCGCAATATCCGACTCATAGAAACAAACCACTTAATCATAACCTTACTTCCTATAACTCATCAAAAGCTAACGGATTAAAGATTCTTATGACGAGAATCTGGCACTTCATCTCTGTTGAACATGCCCACCTCTCTCTGTATCCGGGGTGGAAACTGTGATGTCAAGGGGAAAATACTCGAAATGTTTTATTTGAGGGGAGAAACGGTATTTAACGTCAAACGTACTTCTTCCTTGGTAAAATAGGCGTGCTGTGTCACGTATATTCTGGGGAGTGCAAAATTCCAATTTCACAGCCCGTTGAAGCCGTGAAATGAGTTTATTTACGGGTTACATCATCGAAACAAAATTTTTACGGATAATACCTATTTTCAAAAAGGCAAACGGCAATTAGCCGAATATCTGGCCTCGGAAGGATTAGCTGAGGGGTATTACGTCGTCTTCAGCAGCAAACATACGGAGCGAGACCAACTCGACTTTGCAGAAGAAATCAACGGCAAGCAGATTTCTACCTTCATCATCTGCACCCGATTCGAACGCCCGACCGATATAGCCTGAGAGCAATTTTCGCACTTCTGTTTGAACGGTGGCTTTCAGAGTCTCTCTAGTGTTTTTTGAATGAAACTGCTGTCCTGCATAAGATTGTCATGGACGCGCTGGTAAAGTTCGTAAAGTATATCATATTTCTTACTATTCTCACGCTTACAATACACTTCTTTTTCTCGCTCGACACAGTGGGTGATCGCATCTTCGGGACTGGCGAAGATCTGTGTACCTAATCCGGCTAACATCGCGGCTCCGAGCGAGGCGTCTGCGGTTTTGAGAATATGGGCGTCTTTTTGCACAATATCGCAGATCATCTGCGTCCACAACGCGCTTCTTGATCCTCCGCCGACTAAACTGTAATCAGGAACGCTCTTGCCAATACGTTCTTCTAACAAACAAATCGAATCTTTCAGACAGAAGACGCTGCCTTCCAACATGGCCCGGAAAAAATGCCCTTTGGTATGTCGAAGATTGATGCCATAAAACGCGCCTCGTAATTGGGGATTCCAATAGGGCCCGCCATGATTAAAGGGATGAAAAATCAGACCTTCCGCGCCAATCGGAATATTTTCGGCGAGGGCATCCATTGTATGATAAAAATCTGTCTGCTGCTTCTGCGCTTCTTTCCTTTCCAGGCTGAAAAACGTCTCACGGAACCAATTTTCACACAAGCCGAAGGTATGATCGGCAGTTTCCGCCAGCCAACGTCCTGGAATACAATGGGGATAGCAGGGGGCGATTTTCTTTGGATCAGGAAGAGGGAATTCGGTACAGGTCGAGGATGAGCCGGCGGTTCCCAGGCGCGTAAGCAATAGATCGGAACTAATAATTCCGGCCGCCAGATTTTCTGTCGCCTGGTCCCCTGCTCCGGCAACGACCGGAATGCCTGCCGGAATCCCTAATTCACCCGCCGCAGCGTGTGTCACATGCCCGGCAATGTTCCAACTCGGCAAAAGTTCAGGAAGTTTCTCGCGTTCGACCCCGACAAGGTCAATAATCTCTTCAGCCCAACAGAGATTAGTCACATCAAGCAACAGTGTCCCGGAAAGATCGTGATAGTCAGCCGCCCACACATCGGTCAGGCGCAAGCGCATATAATCTTTGGGGAGTTGAAATTTATAGACTTTCTGCCATACTTCCGGCTCGTTTTCTTTGACCCAGAGTATTTTCGGGAGGGTGTAGGTCATATTGATCGGATTTAAGGCGATACGGGAGATCGGCTCTTCAAAGTGCTTTTTCAAATACTCTACCTGGGGTAAACAGCGTTGATCCATCCAGATAATCGCCGGCCGAATAATTTGCGCAGATTTGTCTAACAAGGTGAGACCGATCATCTGCCCGGTGACGCCGATAGCGCTGATCTGTTTAGGGATTTCAGGATGTTTGCTGAAAATCTCGGCCAATCCCTGGCGGAATGCCTGGTACCAATCTTCCGGATTCTGCTCTGCCCAGCCATATTGCGGACAGGTGATCTCATAGCTGTATCGGGCGGAAGCGATCACGCGGCCATCGGTATCAATCACAATCGTTTTACAACTGCTGGTTCCGACATCAATGCCAAGAAGATATTCTCTCATAAATTACAATAATCTCACGCAAAGACGCGAAGGCGCAAAGTGAGCTAAATTTGGAAGGTATTTCTCTCAAAAACTTTAGACACTTTAGTCGTTTATAACTTTAGTCACTTTTTATACTTTGCGTCTTTGCGTCTTTGCGTGAGGTTTCTTCTACAGGCAATCTGCCAGAAATGTTCCTAAATCTGAGATTTTAGGATCGCCTGGCTGTGAAGCCTGACGGAGGTTGTGCAGCGCGTAAAAACAGGAGGTCAATACGGTTTCGGCTCCGGTTTGTTTGACTTCCCCTAACAGTTGCGCATTAATTCCTGCGGCAATTTCAGGATAAGTGAAGGGGAGAAAATCACCGGCATCGCTGTATGCCAGGCGACCGGATTTCCACATTGGTTTATAGCAAATTTCAGGAACGGCTTCTAATAATGCCCCAATTTCTAAAAAGCTGCTTTGGGGACGAACAAAATGGGCGGCATCGTGATACGTGACGCTCCTCTCTTTTTTGTTCTGAAAGGTCAGTTTTCCGCTGCGAACCAACTCTAAGAGATAGGCCGGAAAAGGAACGGCCTTGACATCAGGGATTTGGAGACCTAGTTCAGCATACCAGGCGGTAAAGGCTTTGAAATCGTAATGTGAAAAGAAGAGAAGCGTTTTATACCCTCCTGAGGTTATCATTTGAATATTTTGCTCTGCAATACTTTTCGCAAGATCCCAGAATCCCAGTTCAAAGAGCTGCGCTCCGCTTCCCTGTTCACAATTGACGATCTCGTGCTCTATGCCAGCTTTTTCGAGAAGTTGCAAATTGGCTCGCAATTCATCCGGGAAGGTCGTGGCAATGAAAGGATCAACAACCACTCCGATATCCGCTTTTTGCTTGCCGGCTTCCGGTTTCCAGGTTTGTTTGAGAAGCTTTTCTTTGTGTGCGCCAATACAGGCAGGTGCCAAACAAGCTTCGACAATATCAGCACGAGCGGCAATGAACAATAAGGCCGGATCGGTTTCATCATACCCACAACTGGTGCAGAGATAGCAGGAATTGCACTGATACATACGCTCTGCAACGACTTCATCAATCTTTCGCTGCTGTTTGCCTGTGATCAATGAGAGCAAGAACGCTAATCCGCGCGGGGCGTTGGACTCATTTTTGGTCACTTTATACGTCGGGCAAATATACGTTGCCATCGGGGTAAACTTCCATTCAAAAATCGTCTGTGCATATTTATCAATGTGCATGTTCATTACCTCCCTTCAAAGCCCATTTTGCCAGGATTCATAATATTATTCGGATCAAGGGCTTTCTTGATGCGTTGTAAGATCACAAAACCAGGGCCATAATTTTCTTTCATAAACCGCCCTAATCGCAGACCGATGCCGTGATGTTCGTTCACTGTGCCGCCATGGCGGATCGCTATTTCTGTGCCGACGCTCCATATACGGTGATTGATCCGTAATAATTCATTCACATCTTGCGGCGGCTTGTGCATGATGAAGGTCGGATACAGAATGGTGCCATAATCGTACCAATGGGAAAAATGCCCCATATACGTCGTTTCCCATTCCTTAAAACCCTCTTCAATCGCCTTTTTCTGTTCGTAAAAAATTGTCAGAATATTTTCAAAAGTTGCGCAGGTATCAAAGACGCCGTGCACCACTCGTGCGGCTTCTAAATTATAGGGAGGATAATAGAATTTGAATCTGTTCTGCCACCAGGTATTGCCCGGTTCGCGTCCCAAATCCTGGCCGCCTTTCTCCTTGATAATTTTGAAGGCCAATTTCTCTTGCAGGTCCACCATTTCCGTTGGCCCATCGAAGCCAATGACCATAAAGCTGCCCTCTTTTTCAATCCCCAACACCTTTTTGACCATCACTTTGGTATCAATTTCGTCATACACCCGAATCACGCTGGCTCCGAGCCGGTTAACCATAACGAGCCGGCCGGCGTCAATGGCGTCCGGGAGACTTTTAAACAGGAAGGCATTAAAACGCCGTTCTTCCGGGAGATAAAACATTTTGAGTGTGGCGTTGGTAATAACTCCCAACGTTCCTTCGGAGCCGACAAACAATTTGTTGAGTTCAGGTCCGGTTGAATGATCCGGAACCGGCAGTGTATGGGTGATTTCACCGGTGGGCAGGACGACTTCCATTGTGACTACCAGGTTTTCAATTTTGCCGTATTTGGATGAGAGCGTTCCGGAACCTCTATTCGCTAAAAATCCCCCCAGGGCCGAACAATAGTGCGACGCCGGAAAAAAGTTTAAGGTATAACCTTTTCGATTTATGGCATCTTCAAGATCGCACTGGAGAATCCCGGTTTCTGCGGTCACCGTCAAATTGTTTTCATCAACTTTGATCACTCGATCCATTTTAGACATATCTAACACGATGCCGCCGTAAATGGGCAGCGCGCCGCACGTGTCGCCTGCACCGCCGCCGCGCGGGGTGACAGGAATTTTGTAATTATTGGCAAGTTTCAATACTTCCGATACCTGCTCCGTGGTTTTCGGAAACACGACATAGTCGGGTTTTACCGGTTCTTCCCCGCGATCGATCCAAAATCGGCTGATTGAACAGACATCGGTGCTGACCACCTCAAGATCGGCTAATTGATCAGTCACATTTTCCTGTCCGACGATTTCCTCTAACTCATAACAAATCATTCTTTCGAAATATCCCATATTCGCTGAATCTCCTCTGAAAATACGTGTACCCCGGACATCCCTGTCCGGCTGTGTGACACTCCACACAAACACTTTCCGGACAAGGATGTCCGGGGTACGAATCGTCACTCATTAGCATATTAGAATGCGCTCGACACATAGCGCCAATCCACAGGAATGTTCAATTGCTTCAAGATTTCATGGATAACTTCCAGAGCCTTGCGCTCATCGGTGGCGCTGGGTGCGCCCTGTTCTCTGCTGACAATACTTTCGGCAAAACGCTGAATAATACCGACATAGCCATCCAGCGCATGCGTGAAATTTTCGTGCATCGGCCACCAGTCATGTTTCCAGACTTTGACCGTATTGTGGCTGTAGTAATCCGTTCTATTATGATCGTAAAAGGTGACATCGCGCGCATTTTCCACGATAACGCCTCTCCAATTGCTGCCGACGACTTCAAATCGCTCGGAAAATCTTCCAAATCCGCCCTCAGTTCCCCAATTTAAGGTCGCCACAGCTCCGCTTTCAAATTGGAGCAGAATGGCCATCGCGGCTCGATTGGGAGCAAGCGATTTTTGCAAGGCCTTGACTGTTTTCACGTCTCCGCCAAACGCCAGAACAAGATCAATATTGTGAATATGCCATTCCACAAACAGATTAAACAGTGTTTCATACGGGCGTCCGTGCATTTTGGTCTCGATCATCACAACGTCGCCAAAGTCGTCGCTTTTGACAAAATCCATAGCCTTCAGATAGGCTTTGGAACATCGTTTTTGATGTTCCACCATCACAACTCGGTTATACTTTTGGGCTGCTTCCTCAATTTTCCGCGCCTCTTCGACCGTGATGGAGATGGGTTTTTCAACTAAAACGTCAACTCCGCGTTCAAGACAATCAAGAACCACCGGAGGATGCGATTTCGCGTTCAGGCAGATGATCACTCCAGCAAGTTTTTCCTTTTCAATCATCTGGGCATAATCAGTATAAACCTTGTCGAATCCAAAATGCTTTGCATTGGCTTTCGCTCGCTCTTCTTGTAAATCACACACCGCAACTGTTTCAATCTGCTCTTGCAGATGTTCAAAACAGGGATACAGCATATTGGTTGCATGTACTCCTGCTCCGATCATGCCAATCCGTACTTTTTTCATCTCGATCTCTCCTTTTTTTCAGATTAATACTTCAACGCTCCTCCAATAGCACCTTGCGCAATATACCGCTGAATCATAAAAAAGAGCACTGCCATGGGCACAATACTTACCAACGCAGCCGACAGCATGAGTTGAAAATGAATTTCCCAGGCCGTGGCAAAACCAGCAATGTAGGGCGGCAGCGTGATGGTCTTCGTTCTGGTAAAAATCGAGGCGTACATAAACTCGATATAACAATAAATAAAGACAAATGTGGCGGTCACGGCCATCCCGTTTGAGGTTAATGGTAAGATCACCTTTAAGAAGGATTGAAACACTGAGGCGCCTTCGATCCATGCCGATTCTTCCAATTCGATCGGGATCGTGTCAAAAAATCCTTTCATCAGCCAGATACCGACCGGAAGCTGAAACACAAAATAGATAAACGACAAGCCGGAGTACGTATCCATGAGCTTGAAAGAATTCAGAATAAAATACCAGGGGACCAGCAGAGCAATCGGTGGTAACATTCTCAAAATAAAGAATCCCAAATACAGGCGAGAACTCATCTTGGAATCCCATCTGGAAAACCCATAGGCGCAAGGAACGCAGATCACAAGCACCCCAATCGTTGCCACTCCTCCGATAATAAGGCTATTTTTCATAAATGGCCAGATGGACCGGCCGCTTTTGGTTCCGAAGAAGATTTCCTTATAGTATTCGAACGTTATATTTTGAGGAGACAAATCGCCGATACTGCCCGATGCTGTGACTGACGTCACAAGAAGGCTATAAAATGGGAACAGTGTCCATAAAAGGACGATGATGATTAAAATTCCTCGTAAATGTTTGTTCATTTATTCAGCCTGTGTTAAAATGAATTTTCGTAATGTCAGAAACGATAATAACACCATGATGAGCAGAACGACAAGACTCAGAGCAGCACTATAGCCATATTTCAGGTGTTTAAACGCCTGATTGTACACATAAGTACTCATAATATCGCTCGAGCTTGCCGGCCCGCCTCTGGTCATAACCCAGACATAATCAAAAGTCCGGAACGTATCAATCGCTTTCAACGAAATGGCAACGCGAGTGATGGGCCGCAGCATAGGGGTCATGATGTATCGGACTAATTGGAAATAGGTTGCGCCATCAATTACTCCGGCTTCAAGGGTTTCTTTTGGCAGTCCTTCGATTCCTGCAAACAAGATCAGGAACATCCAGGGCGTCCAGGCCCATATATCCGTGATAAGAATCGAGAGTAAAGAGAGTTTTGGGTCTCCCAGCCAATTGGGTCCATGGATACGGAAGATCGCAAGCAGCTTGTTAATCACGCCGACGTCATAATTATACATAAATCTCCACAGCACGGCCGCCGCTGTAGGAATGAGCAGCATAGGCAGGACGATAATCCCCCGCAGAATCCGATTACCCCGAAATTCCTGAGCACAGATTAACGCCATGGTATAGCCGATGATAAAATTAAAGAACACGACCACCACGACATAGATGATGGTTCGACCAATCGCTTTGTAGAAATCGAGATCCGTGAAGATTTTTTCATAATTGCTGAGTCCTACGAACTTATTGGTATTCTTTATGAAATCCAGGTTCGTGAAACTCATTTTCACGCCGTTTGAAATAGGAATGAAGAGAAACACGAGCGTGATCACAATGGCTGGCGCCACGAAAAGTTTGTACATATTTTGTTGAGATCGAAGCATAAATCACCACCGTAAAGTCGCTAAAACACAGGGGAGAAAATGATATCCCTGCTCAATTCCTCCCCCTTGTGATACTTGTTTAGAAATGTCCCGCTTCTTTCATGATCGCTTCAATTTTTTCGCCGGTCTCTTTTACAAACTCTTCAGCGGTCATTTGACCAGCCAGCAGTTTTTCACGTGTTCCTCGTACAACATCGCGTACAGGTTCAGTTTCAGCCCAGGCAGTTTTACTCACCGGCCAGAATGAACCAACAGACTGCACGGCATCAATAAAGGCGCCAGGAGCATAGCCCTCTTTCACTGCCCACTCCGTGACTTCAATCTGTCCGTTCGGACAGGGCAACCCGACTGTGGCATGACCTTTTTTCCTGATTTCAGGATCAGCCATTTTGATCAAGAATTTGGCGGCGGCTTCCTTGTTCTTGCTATCTTTACTCATAGCATATCCCCAGATCGACATAAGCCCTTTATATTCCGGGGCTTTATTCATAAACGAAATCGCCCAGGAAGACGGCACGCCATATTTGTCAGCAAAGTCACCTTTTGAAACTTTACCCCAAAAGTCAACATTCCAGGTGAAAGACATGGCAGCTTTCCCTTCCATAAATAACTGATTGGTTTCGGTCATTTCCATGCCAAGCGCACCTGGTGAGGTTATTTTCCAGGTATTGATGGTATCAAAAATAAATTGAGCGATCTCACGCACGGCTTCTTGATTTTCAGGATGAGCAGGTCCCCAAAGGCTGTGACCTTGCGGGTCAAAATACTCTAAGCCGGATCGTAACAGGATTTCTTCAAATATACAGGTACCATGATCCCATTTGGCTGGTTGAGAAAGCCCCCAGAGATCAATTTTGCCATCGCCATCAACATCGCGGGTAAAAAATTTAGCAACATCAATAAACTGTGCTCTATCTTTAAACGCAATCGAGCCATTTTCATCTGGCTGAGGCAGGTCATACCCATATTCCTTTTTGAAGGCTTCCTGTTCTTTGGGATCAGTAAAGAGGTCAGTACGAGCGTATCCGAGTTGGGAATTCACATGGATTGGAATCCAGTACAATTTTCCGTCAATAGAAATCAGTTCTTGAACGGCAGGATAGAAACTTGCCTTAAATTTTTCAAGATCCATCCCCGCATCAATGATATATTGATCAAGCGGTTCAAGAAAATCCGTCATCAACGGCATTAATGCTTCCCAGGCCAGCATCACATCGAACGCTCCGGTTCCCATGCGCCCTTCCATCATCTGTTTATCACGGAGGACAATATTTTCGGTCGGGACGATTTCAACTTTAATGTCATCAGCTTTCAGTTCTTCAGCAACAAGGGGAACCATCGCATCGGTGGTGACCCATCCAAGAGCCGTCGGGACAGTAACAGTCGTCTCAGCCCAACCAGGGGCTGCAATTCCTAACATGAGCAAAGCAACGACGAGTACAAGCAAAGTCCTTCTCATAAGTTTTTCTCCTTTTTAAAGAATCTCTTGAATCCCCAAAATCGTGTCTTTCAGAGATATTCAAGAATATGTGAGTGTTCTTACCTGATACAATCCGTATTCGCTGCTGATATTTTCTCCGGGTGTCACCACCTCCTTTCCTCTCCTCTTATCGCGAAGATTCTCTCACAATCAATTCGGGTTCATATACCCGCTGATTATTCACCTCCTTATCATTATGCTGGATCATTTTGATTAAACATTCGGCGCTTTCAAAGCCCATTGTATATTTGGGAATGCGGATAGTCGTGAGAGAAGGCGTAAAATATTGGGCGATTTCCACATCATCATGACCAACAACCGCAATATCGTCAGGAACGGTGACCCCTAGATCGTGAAAAGCCCGCAAGACTCCGAAAGCTAGTTGATCGTTGTTCACAAAAATGGAATCAATATCCGGTTTGTCTTTCATCCATTGTTGCATCGTCGAATACGCTTCTCGTAAAGATGGAAAACATTTGCGAATGTTTCTATCTTTTAAACTTAATCCTTCTTGTTCAAGTCGTTCTTTATAACCCAATAATCGATCTCTGCTACAGGAAATCGGAAAATCTATGCCAAGAAAAGCCGGTTTTTTCCTTCCTGTTTGAATGAAATGGTTCGCGACTATTTGTCCGCTTTTCAGTGAATTCAGGACAAAATAACTTTGCGTGTTCAGTGTGCCCTTGCGGACAATCGTAACATGATGAGTTTTTAATTTATCATAATTGAAATCGTTCTCCAGATTGCTCGCCGGAAGGATAAGCACTCCAGCGACTCTGTAAGAAGCAAGGAGCTTGAGAATGTACCCCTCTTTTTCAATACTCTCACTATTCTCCCAGGTCATCGCCGTATAACCATATTCGGCAAGGGCATCGTTCACACCTTTCAGAATTCGTGCATAAAACGGGTTATCTAAAAATGTTACAATTACTCCGATAGTTTTGGTGACTTTTGAACGTAAACTTGCCGCTGCCGCATGTGGGACATACCCCAACTCCTCGGCGACTCTCCGAATGCGTCTCGATGTTTCTTTGCCGATATCGTTTTTCCCTTTCAACGCCCTGCTTACCGTATTAACAGAAACCCCTGTCTTTTCAGCAATATCTTTTAGCCGGACATATCTCACAATAGAAGCTCCTTTTTATTTACATGAACGTTCACATGAACGTTCATGTTCAAAAAACAAAATATCAAATTATCTGTCAAGAAAAATTTCAGGAAAAATTGTCGCAATAGATTGGGAAAAGCCCTTCCGACATTTTTCAAAGTTCGGTAGAGGTGACAGGGGAGATGACAAAGAAAAGTGGAAAATGATTGTTGACAAAAAGAATAAAGAATGAGCAAGAATGTTCGAGCTTTTGCTAACGGAGGAAGGATCTAACCTGGCAAAGTCACATTAATAGCTGAAGTGTTTAATCGGTTCACAGTTTTCACCAATTTCGGTCATGGCTTCAATCCCAATTTGGAGATGAATTCTTGACCATTGAGACGTAACTTTACTGTCTGATTCCTCGGTTTTCACGCCGTCAGGGGTAATCGGAACGTCAGAAACGAGCAGCAAGGCCCCCCGTGCAATTTCATTGTAATGTCCGACGATAAACAGCGTCGCGGTTTCCATGTCGATCGCGATACACGTCATCTGGTGCAGGCGTTGGCGGAAGGTTTCATCATGTTCCCAGAGTCGGCGGTTGGTGGTATAGACCACGCCAGTGCGATAATCATAGCCATGCGCGACGATTTTTTGTGACACAAATTTGTGTAGTTTAAACGAAGGCAAAGCAGGCACTTCGGGCGGAAAATAGTCATTACTCGTACCTTCGCCGCGAATGGCGGCAATAGGCAGAATAAAATGGCCGATTTCCGTTGATTTTTTCAATCCACCGCATTTGCCAAGAAACAACACGCCTCTTGGTTGGCGCGCGCTCAATAAATCCATGATTGTGGCGGAATTGGCCGAGCCGATGCCAAAATTGATGATGGTAAGGCCACGCATATTCGTGGCCGCCTGCATCGGCTTATTGTCGCCATAGATGTCACAAGCAAACTGATCGGCGAAATCCACGAGATAATTCCGAAAATTCGTCAATAAGATGTAGTCGCCAAAGCGGTCGAGAGGCATTCCGGTATAACGCGGCAGCCAATTTTTAGCAATCTCCAGTCGTTCAATCATATTTGACAGATCACGAAGCCGGGTTTTTTCTTAAAACCCGGCTTCCGGTGTAAATAACAACAAGAATTAAGAATAAACAAGAGTTCCCTGATTTTCACAGAATATCGTTGGTTGGTAGTGGTTAAATGGTAAGTGATACCGTTCCCTGAGCGGAGTCGAAGGGAACAAGTCCAGGCTCGTTTCGACTTCGCTCAACGAGCGGATGTCACTTACCGTTTAACCATTACCCGTTGGTTTTCGCCAAGCAAAAGTCTGAAAATTCTTGTTTACTCTTAATTCTTGTTGTTACGAAGAAATAAATTATTCACCTTATATTTATGCCCAGAGGTCGAAAGCAGCCATTTTAACGTGGCACAAAATCTGTGTCCGGGGTAAGAGATTTAATAAAACTGGCAATGAGTTTCGCGGCATTTTCCACGTCTGTGAGTTCGATCATTTCGTTAGGCGTGTGCATATAGCGATTCGGGATCGAAACTACGGCTGTGGCGACGCCACCGCGTGAGACATGAATGGCGTCTGCATCTGTGCCGGTCCGGCGCGGAGCAATATCGACGCTGTAGGGAATCTGTTCCCGTTCCGCAATCTCGATCAGCATTTCATAGACGACCGGACTATTCGCTGCGCCGCGGGAAAGCACCGGGCCTTTGCCAAGTTTGACATCGCCGTTCTGTTTTTTATCGGAATCTGGATGATCGGTCGCGACGGTGACATCAACTGCAATCGCGACCTGCGGTTCAAAACTAAACGCGCTGGTGGCTGCACCGGCCATGGTGATCTCTTCCTGGCAGGTTGCCACCGCAGCTACAGTCGCCTGCGGTCGATCTTGCGTCAGTAACCGCAAGGCTTCCAACACGACAAACGCTCCGATACGGTCGTCAATCCCTCGCGCGACAAGGCGTTGATTTGGAAGTTCGCGGAGAGAGGCATCAACAACCCCAACGGTGCCAATCCGAACATATTCCAACGCCTCTTCACGATTTTTGACGCCAATGTCAATCCATAATTCTTTGATTTGCGAGGCTTTTTTGCGATCTTCTTCCTCCATGACGTGAATCGGTTTTTTGCCAATCACGCCGATCACCTCGCCTTTCCGTCCAAGGAGACTGACACGGTGCCCGACCAGCACTTGAGCATCCCATCCGCCAATCCCGGAAAAAGAGAGGAAACCATCGTCATCAATATAACTGACCATTATGCCGATTTCATCAATATGCCCGGCCAGTAAGACCCGCGGAGCACCACCATTCAGAATCGCAAAGGAATTGCCGCGCACATCGGCCCGGACTTCATCGGCAAACGATTCCGCTTCGCTGCGCCAGACCCGGCTTGCTGCAATTTCATCACCCGAAGGACTCGAGGTTTGAAGTAAATGTTTGAGAAAATTCAAAGAATGCTCGTCCATGCTCACCCTCCAATCTATGATAGAGTTTATGTAGAATACCGCCAGAGAAATCTTGAAAAGATAACGTGCAAGGCAACCTATCCAGAATAATCTCTCTGTCAAGAAAAACTACACCAGGTTTTCGGAAAGCGACTTTTGCAGGCACAACTCTACCATTCTTTCCAATTTTGGAAATTTTGAACTTTTTGCGATGAAAGAGGATCACTAAAATAGAGTAGTATAAAATAGCGACAAAGCAATATATCTGTCCTGGAAGTAGAGAAAAAAGTCAAGAACTCTTTCACAGAGAGAAGAGACATATCCTGAATATTCTCAGAAAAGGATACGTCATGATAAAATTGATCCCTTAACTGTTTGAGTTGTTTCAAGAAAAAAGTACGAATTTCAGATGCCCTACTGAAATCGAAATCTTTGAACAGTAATGAATTTAAAATGATTTTTAGGAAAAATATATCGGTATTTGAAATTTTAATATTTATTAAAATTATTAACTCACTTTACGCAGTAGATAAAAAAGTTCTTTGACAAATATCTTGTGATCATGTTCAGATCCTCTGA
>DF820465.1:414729-444444 GCA_000739535.1 Candidatus Vecturithrix granuli
CTAACACAGTTAAAAACAATGTATAATATCTGACTTTTTTATATGAGTGCGTAATGTGAGTTATTAATAAAAATATTGATTTAAAATAACCTTTTATGATTTAGACATAAAGAAATGAAAATCAATTAAAAAAGAATGCACTACTCTAAGAAGTAGTGCGGTATTATACACGGCAAAACTCTTCTTCTCATTCGAATGTGTTTTGCCATACTTTCACTTTCGAGTGGAGAACATCACCAGGTTTTGCCGTGTATATTTCCTGCTTAGTTATGAGACGTTTTGCAGAATTTCGCAGACTTTTTCCGGAGTCAGATTTCCGTAGATTTCGCTATCAACCATCATAACCGAGCCAACTCCCTACACTCCAAAACAGCTTACCACGTCAAAAGAAAATTTTCCATCAGAGGTTGTTTCCACTGCTTCTATGCCAAGAGCGAGTTTTCTGTTATGGAATCGATAATTCTAACGCCTCCTGTGACATGCCGTTCCCAGGCTGAAGCCTGGGAACGAGATATAAAGGGTGGAAATTCTCTTTATGCGGCCTTTTTGAATAGTACGGATTGTTTTTTAATTATTGGCTAAAAACAGATCGTCGTATTCCACCTCGAACCGGAGTTTATGTTTGGCTTCTTCCTGAGCCAATGACTGGAACAGCGCGACAAATTCCGGCTCGCTGGTCTGGTTGGCCAGATCCATATACAGTTTGAATGCGGCTTTTTCTTTTTTCATGGCGACAATCAGGGCTTGTTGATAATCCAGATCCGCGGCCTGCTTGTCAGCATCAATCTTGACCAGATAATCCCCGATTTTCAAATCCATGACCTGGGCCTGGGTCAATAAAGGAATTTTCCCCGCTTTGACCCCTAATAACTTAGCTCTATGTCCCTGTTCTTCTTTGGCAAAATCCTGAAACACTTTTCGCATCCATTCCCGATCCATCTTCGACGCCAGATCCGTATAAAATTGGGCGGCCTCTTCTTCCCGGGCTATCGCAAAGTCTAACACGTCATTTACCGAACGAAATTCCTGCATAGTTCATTTCTCCTTCTGGTTCGGAGTTCCCGCTTGAGCGAGTTCCTCCGCTGCGTGGTTGTTGTAATCAGTATTTCAGTAATCAGGCATCAATATGTTGCCTGATGCCTGATTACTGAATACTGATCACTGAATACTGATCACTGAAATTTTCTACGACCTAAAAGACCTCCGGGTAGCCGATTTCGACGAACACATTTTCTAAGCGATGTTTGTGTCCAAGCTCCATATTGGCGAGATTTTCGAAAATGTCTTTGGTGCTTCGGTCGGTCGCGCGATCCCGGAGCTCACGGTAAAATTCGACCGCTTGCTGTTCTTTTTTCATAGCGAGCGCAATCGCATCGGCCGGTTTCATGGCAATGCTCAGTTTCGGCAGTTCGGTCGCCTCAGCGACTTTATAATCCGGCGGAGCTTGAATCTTCATGACCATCGTGGGATCATATTTGAATTGTTCAAGCAGTTCCTTATGCCCTAATTCCTCTTTGGCAAGCTGCGCAAACACCTTTTTGACCTCGGCATCTTCGGTGCGCTCGTAAACTTGCTGGTAAAACTCATGAGCCTCGATTTCACGCGCAATCGCTACCGACATGATTTGTTCGAATTGTACGTTGTCCATAGTGTCCCCTTTTTTCGAGGAGCAGCGAGGTCGTGCAAACCTCGCCGCTCCTCGAGAAAAACCTGCGAGGCGTCAGGAACGTCGCAGGTTGAGAGGTTAAATTTTACTGACTCGCACGGCGCACGCCTTGTATTCCGGGATTTTTGCCACCGGATCCACGACCGGATTCGTCAGCACGTTGGCGGCCGCTTCCTGATAATGGAACGGAATATAGACCGTGCCCTTGCCAATCCGTTTGGTGACAAAGGCTGGAGCCTGGATTGCGCCGCGTCGGCTGGCGACTTTAATCGTTTCGCCGTTGCCGATGCCCAGGGCTTCGGCATCCTCAACGGAAATCATCACCATTGGACCAGCCAGATTATTCAACCCTGGCGTCTTTCTGGTCATCGTGCCGGTATGGAATTGTTCCAATACTCGCCCGGTCGTCAGGATAATCGGATAGTCCGCATCCGGCAATTCGGCCGGTTCTTTGAACGGAATGCCCTTCATCAAGCCTTTGCCACGTGCAAATTTGCCTTTATGCAGATACGGCGTGCCCGGATGCTCAAGGGTCGGACAGGGCCACTGAAGTCCATCTGTCCCCACGCGCTCCCAACTGATGCCGCCATAGGATGGGGACAGTTGTCGAATTTCTTCTTGAATATCACACGCAGACTGATAGTTCCAATCGCTGCCCATCGCATTGGCGATGTCCTGAATAATCACCCAGTCTTCTCTGGCCTGACCGGGAGCTTTCAGCGCTTTGCGCAGGCGTTGGACGCGGCGTTCGGTATTGGTAAACAAGCCGTCTTTTTCCGCAAAGGTCGCGGCTGGCAAGACCACATCTGCCAATTGCGCCGTTTCGGTCAGGAAGATGTCCTGCACCACCAAAAAATCAAGGTGTTTGAGGGATTTTTCGACATGCTGAAGATCCGGATCGCTGATCATCGGATTTTCCCCCATCACGTAGAGTGCTTTGACTGCGCCGCTATCCGCACCCGAAAGCATCTCCGTTACCGTCAGTCCGACTTTATTTGACAATTTACAGTTCCAGGCCTTTTCGAATTTTGCGACCGCATCAGGATTTGTCACCGGTTGATAGGCGGGAAACACATTCGGCAGGCCGCCCATGTCGCATGCGCCCTGGACATTTACTTGTCCACGCAGCGGATTCACCCCGCCGCCATTTTTCCCAATGTTGCCGCAGAGCATCTGGAGATTCGCGGTAGACCAGACATTGTCAACTCCGGTGGTGTGTTGGGTAATGCCCATGGCATAAAAGAGCGAAGCAGTTTCAGCTTTGCCAAACAATTCGGCCATCTCTCGAATCTGCTGCGCCGGCACGCCGGAAATCTGTGCGACTTTTTCCGGCGGATATTCCATCACCACCGCTTTGAGGTCGTCGAAACCTTCGCAGCGTTCGGCCACATATTCTTTGTCGTACCATTCATTTTTAATGATCTCGTGCATGATCCCATTCAAAACGGCGACATCGGTCCCGCACCGCTGGCGGGCGTAAATCGTCGCATATTTGGCCATGTCAATCTCTTTCGGATCGATCACGATCAGTTTGGTTTTCCCGAAACGCACCGCTTGCTTGATACGCGCGGCGATGACGGGATGCGCGGCTGAAGTATCAGAACCAATGATCAAGATCACGTCAGCCTCTTTAATTCCGGCAATATCATTGGTCATTGCGCCAGAACCGAATGCAGCGGCCAGACCGGCCACCGTGGCGCTGTGTCAGAGACGTGCGCAGTGATCGACGTTATTCGTCCCGATCTCCCTGCGCATAAACTTTTGGAAGGCATAGTTTTCTTCATTCGTGACCTTGGCCGAACATAACCCGGCAATCGCATCTGCGCCATGTTGGGTTTTGATCTCCTGAAACTTCCTGGCAACCAGAGCCAGCGCCGCGTCCCAGTCAGCTTCTTCCAGAATGCCCTGCTGATTCCGAATCAACGGCATGGTCAAGCGTTCCGGGCTATTGACGAATTCATAGCCGTACCGACCCTTGACACAAAGCATGCCATCGTTGGTCGGCGCGCCTTCGACGCCCGTGATTTTGACAATCTCGTTCTTCTTTTCATTGATGTGTAAGGTGAGCTGGCATCCGACGCCGCAATACGTACACACCGTATCCACGCGCTTGAGTTCCCAGGCGCGGCCCTTGCCAATCGCTTTCTTATCAATAATCGCACCCACCGGGCAAATCTGGGAACACTCGCCGCATTGAACGCACGACGAATCGCCCATCGGCAGATTATCATCGCAGATGACTTTGGTATCATGCCCTCTGAACCCGAAATCCAGGACTTCATTGACCACCGTGCAATTGTCGGCCTCGATACACCGCCCGCATTTAATGCACTTTTTGTGGTCAATGACAATAAATTCACTTGATTCATCAGTGAGCGGTGCTTCCGTTTCGACGAGAAACGCCGGGACTTCAATGCCAAGATAATACGCCGCGTCTTGAAGTTCACAATCACCATTGGCTTCACAGGACAGGCAATTGTGATGCCCATTGGCAAGCAACAGATTGATCACCATTTTCTGCGCCGCCGCGGCATCCGGAGTATCCGAGTTGACGACCATCCCATCGGTAGCTTCCACCGAACAAGAGGTTTGCAGTCCGCGCATCCCTTCCACTTCCACCACGCAGGCCCGGCATTTGCTGGCTGGTCCGGTCTTGCGGTGGTAACAGAGCGACGGGATATAGAGCTCATTGTCCCTGGCCACTTCAAGGATCGTTTTGCCCTTTTCGAAAGCGACCTGTTTTCCATTAATTGTCATTGTGCAAGCCATACTTTATCTCTCCGTTGTCAATGTAGCACAAGATTCCAATCTCGTTGACGAAGCGCCCCGGTTTCTCTGACGCGCGTGTCGAAATTGGAATTTCGACGTACATGTTCCTTGTTAACGGGTTTTCACTAACGCTTCGAATTCATCCCTAAACTTCGTGATCATTGCCCGGATCGGCATGGAAAACGCATCTCCGGTCGGACACAGGGTTAACCCGATGATCCTGCGGCACAAATCCAGGATGAGATCAATATCCTGTACTGCGCCCCGCCCCTTCAGGAGCTTTTGCAGCAGCGCCGCAATCGTCTGCGACCCTTCCCGGCAGGGTGTACACTGGCCGCAGGATTCATGGGCGTAAAATTGAATCGTGCGGAGCGCAAGCTGCGGAATCGAGACGGTAGCATTCATCACCATAATGCCCCCCGACCCTAACATGGTGCCGGCTTTCAGACATCCGTCGTAATCCATTTTCAGGTCGTTGATTTCATCAGCTTTCAGGATGGGCACCGACAGTCCACCGACAATTACGCCTTTCAGTGTCCCTTCGACGCCGCCGGCCGCGTCCAGAATCGTTGTCAGGAGCGTCCCCAGCGGAAACTCGTACATGCCTGGTTTTTTGACGTGACCGCTGACCCCATACAATTTGGGCCCTGAATTTCCGAGGGTCCCAATCTGTTTGAAGGCCGCCGCGCCTTGTTCGACAATGGAGGGGATGCAGGCCAGCGTCTCCACATTATTGATGATCGTCGGGCAGCCATACAGACCGATGTTGGCCGGGAAGGGCGGTTTCACCCGCGGATTGCCGCGTTTGCCCTCCAGCGACTCCATGAGTGCGGTTTCGTCGCCGCAGACATAGGATCCGGCCCCGCGATGCACGACAATATCCACGTGCTGTAATTGGTCGTCCGCTTTGGCTTGCTGAATGGCGTGCTCAAGAATATCTGCGATCCAGCGGAATTCGCCGCGGATGTAAATAAACGCTTTTTTCGCGCCGATGGCATGCGCCGCAATCGCAATCCCTTCAATCAAGAGATGGGGATCGTATTCCATAATCTGCCGGTCTTTGAACGTGCCCGGCTCACCTTCGTCGGCGTTGCAAATCAGATAGATCGGCCGCGGATCGTTTTTAGGTAAAAAGCCCCATTTCACACCGGTCGGAAAGCCAGCGCCCCCGCGTCCGCGCAACAGCGACTCTTTCACTTCCGTGACAATCTGCTTCGGTTCCATCGCGAGTGCTTTGGCCAGCCCTCTATAGCCGCCGCCATCCTTATATACAGCAATCTCTCTGGCGTTTGGCTTGCCCCGATTTTTCAGGAGAATTTGACACTCGCTGTAAAAATTCATCGTGCGATCCGGTTCAGGCATCACGCCTTGTGTCAGAGCATCAATCAAGGCGTCAACCTTTGCAATGGTCATATTTTCATAATAGATGTCATTCACCTGAACCACCGGACATGTGCCGCAGGACCCCAAATCTTCAACCGCTGTCAGCGTAAACATCCCATCTTTTGTGGTTTCGCCGGCATTCACGTCCAGACGTTCTTCCAGATGCGCCAAAATCTCATTGGCACCAGCCAAAAAGCCCGGAATATTCGTATCAACCTGGAGATGGTACTTGCCAACCGGTTTGGTGTGATACAGCGTGTAGTAGGTGGCGACCCCGTACGCTTGACTTTCGGTGATCTTCAACAGGTTGGCGACCTGTTTCACCTCCGCAGGGGGCAGATAATTCTCGTTTGCCCGCTGCGCCAGATCAAGCGCCGGCATGATGGCTGACGCGCGTTCCGGATAATGCTGCGAAAGTTCAAGAATTTTACGCTCTATTTCTTTTGTCATAGTATCTTACCCCTCAATATAAGTAATTGATAGAACCTCATCTGCCAACGAGTGCGATGCAGCACGAAATTCCTTTTCGCGCAGATATTCTGTCAGACGGCCGCCAGTATCATTCTCCGATGGCTTTTTTCAAGGTTTTAAAAAGCAATTCAGGCGCAACCGGTTTCTCCAGCGCGCTTTTGACATTGGGCCATTCTTCGCCAGGGGCGTAGCTTGACAGCAGTTGATTCGCTCGACGGATACCAGTCATGATCAGCACCGGAATGTCAGCCGTATCCTGGTCATCGCGTAACTTTTTAGCTATATCCAGGCCAGTGCCAGCGTCTTCCATCATCACATCAAGCAAGATCACATCCGGTTTGATCTGTTTGGCTTTTTCGAACCCTTCTGTCCCGCTTGGCGAAGAAATCACCTGATATTCCTGCGCCTCAAGAATCTCACTGGTCGAGGCGATAAAATCGGGATCGTCATCAATGATTAAGACTGTTGTTGCCATATTGCTCATCCTTTCATCTTAATAGTCGAAGCCAGGGAAGAATTTCATGCAGTTCGAACGGCCGAATGTTGGCACTCCACAGAGGGCATGCAGTGGCTGCCATCAGCGTTTCGCGCTGTATTTTGTCCCCCAACCTCTCCATCAAGGAAGGAAAAGGTTGAATCCCTACAGGACTCTGTTGCTCTAAAGCGATGGAAGTGGCACTTTGGAAATTTCCAAAGTGCCATTGTGAACCAGGTTTTCAGCATTTATAGCGATCCTACATAATTCGTGTCTCGACTTCGCTCGACAACCGACCGGTCACTGAGCGAAGTCGAAGTGACATGTTACAAATGATTTAGGATGACTATATACGGTGCGTTCGTTTATGCCAGCCGTTTCTTGATTTCTTTCAAGAGTCTTTCAGGAGCGATCGGTTTTTCCAACACCGTATCCACCGGCAGCCAGGTTTCATCGGGTTCGAATTTGAACGCCAGATTTTTCACGCTCATAATGCCTGTCACCATGATGATCGCCATATTTTTTAACTCCGGGGTTTCCGGAATTTTTCGGCTGACCTCAAATCCTTCAGTGTCATGCGCCATCATCACATCCAGAATCATCAAATCCGGGCGTTCCTTTTTCGCCAATTCTAGTCCCTCCTGGCCATTATGCGCTTTCAAAACCACATAATTTTCGGTTGCGAGGACTGCTTCGATGCTCTGGGCAAAATCACGATCATCATCTACAATCAAAATTTTTTTGGGTTGGTCGCTCATAATCTCTTACTCCATTCGTGATTCAAGGGTGGCGCGTGAGCCATAGATTGCGCAGAGGAAACAGGGTAAACATCATCATACAATGAAACAACTGTGCAATCTGCTGCATCTGTGGTTCACGCGTCACTTCACTCAATCATTTCCCAGCATTTCCTCGATCGTGGCGATAAACTTTGCCGGATCGATGGGTTTTTCTAAAAGGTGTTCAGCAGAACTTTCTCCGTCGCTTACTGCCGATGACGCCCACAATTTCATTTCCGGCGTCGCAGCGCTGACCATCAGTATTTTTGTCTCCCGGAGTTCCGGGAGTTTCCGAATTTTTTTCGCAGTCTCGAAACCTTCGGTGACATGGTTCATGATGACGTCCAGCACAATCAGCGCCGGATGTTCGCGTTGGGCGGTTTCGAGTCCACTGTTTCCATCGTATGCTGTCAGCACAGTATATCCATACGCTTCCAACAGATCACGATTCGACGCCACAAAATCGCGATCATCATCTACCAGAAGGATCGTTTTCTCGCCTTCCATAAACCCTTACTCCTCTATACATCAGACCTTCTGCTTGCTGAAGACCCCGATGTCCTTCATAGGTACCCCGCTTGAGGGCAGGTACGTTAAGTTCTACGGATTATTGTCATCTCGACTTCGCTCGATGACCGGAATACCGCACGTCGAGCGAAGTCGAGACAGGCATGTTTTACAAAAACTTAACAGCCCTGCCGCTTGAGGGGAGGTATGTTATGACATCTGCGGATCAGTTTCACGCAGGCGATGAATAATACTCAACACCTTTTTGGGCGTTAATTGCGAATACACTTTATTGTTGATCATCATCACCGGCGACAGGGCGCAGGCGCCCAAACACCTGGTCGTCAGCAGGGTAAATTTCATATCTTCAGTGGTCCCGCCAACCTCAACTTTCAGTTCACGTTTCAGGGTCTCAAGGATTTTTTCCGAACCTTTGATATAGCAGGCTGTTCCCAGGCAGACGGAGATGACGTAATCTCCCCGGGGTTCGAGGTTAAAGTAGTGATAAAATGTGGCAACCCCCCAAATGGTAGAAACCGGAGTATTGGTCAAGGTGGCGACCTCATTGATCACATCTCTCCTCAAGTAGCGAAACAGTTCTTGCGCTTTATGCAGTACCGCGATGAGATACGAATTGGGATATTCTTTTTCCTCTTCGATCGCTGTAATGAATGCCCGTAGTTCAACGAATTTTTTTGCATCATCTGTTTGTCCCGCAGAAACCATAATATCCTCCGATTCTATGCATTATCATGGCCATTTCCACCATGTAACTCTTTTGCTAAATGTTCAGTAAATGCCAGGTCGCAGCGTAAACATCGGCCAGCTTCTTGAGTAGCTAATTCGGCGCAAAGCGGAAATTCGATTTCCTTGAAATTATACCGCCGTTCTGCAAGAGACAGATATTGGGATTTAGCCCGGTGAACTTCCTGGAAGTCTTCTTCCTCTTGAGACTCAGGCGGAGCAACATAGACGTTTGGCAAAGCAACTTTCGGGGCCTGTTTCAGTTTCTTCCCCTTGAGATAGCGATCAATCATGCGGGCAGCTTTTTTCCCGGCAGCAATCGCCTCCACAACCGTATTGGGGCCAGTTACCACATCCCCTCCGGCGAATACGCCGGGGCGATTGGTCTCAAGCGTCTCAGGATCAACTTTCACTGTGCCTGAGCGATTTATTTCGATTCGCGCCTGGGTAATGCCCAGATTATCGGGTTGTTCACTAATCGCCACCAGTAAGGTATCAATCGGCATAACATGTTCAGAACCTTCAATCGGTACCGGTCGGCGTCGTCCTGAACTATCAGTTGCCCCGAGGCTGTTACTGATAAATTCCACGCTGGTGACCTGTCCGTCTTTGTGGAGCACCCGGACAGGGGAAATCAGGGTCTGCAAGATTACGCCTTCTTCCTGGGTTTCATCAATTTCTTCAGGAATCGCCGGCATTTCAGCGCGGGTGCGTCGGTAAAAAATCGTGACGCTTTCCACGCCTTCCTGGCGTAAAGCGACACGCGCCGCATCAGGAGCAGAATTTCCTCCTCCGATCACGCCAACATGCCCTTTCGCTAATTTTTCTCCACGCAGATTATAGGCTTTCAAAAATTGCAGAGCCGGATACACGCCATCACTATCTTCCCCATCAATATAGAGTTTGAGGCTATGATGCGAACCTATCGCAATAAAGATAGCATCGTATCCTTGTTCAAAAAGTCCATCAACTGTGATATCCTTTCCAAAATAACAATTTCCTTGAAAGGTAATATTGTCATTCATTAACGCTTCAATATCTTTATCCAGGACATCTCGCGGCAGCCGATAGACCGGAATAGCGGATCGTAACATGCCGCCGGGTTTTTCTTCAGCGTCAAACAGCGTGATTTTATGTCCTTCGAGCGAAAGATAATGGGCTGCGCTTAATCCGGCCGGGCCAGCGCCGATAATGGCTACCTTTTTCGGGTCTAACCTGGGGGGCCGTATCTCCGGTTTAAACACCGAACGGTCCACATTATCCGTCAAAAATCGTTTCAACATGCGGATAGCAATCGCTTCACCGCCGCCTCGTCCGGCGCGACAACTGCGCTCGCAGGGATGATTGCAGACCCGGGCGCACACAGAAGGTAATGGATTGCTCTCGCGGAGGGAAATATACGCTTTTTCATACTCGCCATGGTAAATGTGCGCAATATACCGCCAGGCTTCGGTGCCTATGGGACACGTCGCTTGACACGGCGCGCCTGTCAAATCAGGACAGACGGCTGCGGGACAGCGTTTATCCCGAATATGGCTGACATATTCGTCATAAAACCCCTGGAGCGTGGAAAGCACCGGGTTGGGAGCTGATTGTCCCAAACCACATAAGGAGGTCCGTTTGATCATATTTGCCAATTCTTCGAGCGTTTTCAGGTCTTCCATCTGCCCTTCGCCTTTGGTGATGCGCTCAAGAATCTGATACATCTTCCTTGTGCCGACTCGACAGGGTGTACACTTCCCACAGGATTCGTCACATGTAAACTCCAGGAAGAATTTGGCCATATTGACCATACAGGCGTTCTCATCAACCACAATCATTCCGCCGGATCCCATGATCGATCCTGCTTGTTTCAGCGATTCATAATCTATGGGCGTATCAAGATATTGGACTGGCAGACTTCCGCCGGACGGCCCGCCGGTTTGCACCGCCTTAAAATTCTTATTATTGGGGATGCCGCCGCCAACCTCATAGATAATTTCCCGCAGCGTGGTGCCCATGGGTACTTCGATGAGGCCTGAATTTCTCACATTTCCGGCCAGGGCAAATACTTTCGTGCCCTTGCTTTTTTCTGTGCCGATCGAGCTGAACCATTGCGCACCATCAAGGATAATAACCGGAATATTGGCCCAGGTCTCAACATTATTAATGATCGTCGGCTTGTTAAAGGCGCCTCTTACGGATGGATACGGCGGTTTCGGCGTGGGTTCGCCTCGATGCCCTTCCAGGGAATGGATTAAAGCTGTTTCTTCACCACATACAAACGCGCCGGCGCCGAGGCGGATTTCTATATCAAAGGAAAAATCCGTCTCTAAAATATTCTTGCCGAGCATCCCCATTTTTCGGGCATCCGCGAGCGCTTTCTCCAGGCGTTTGATAGCCAGAGGATATTCGGCTCTGATATAAATAAAGCCCTGTTTCGCGCCGATCGCATAGCCGCCAATGGTCATGCCTTCTAACAGAGAATGGGGATCGCCTTCTATGGCGCTTCTGTCCATAAATGCTCCGGGATCGCCTTCATCAGCGTTACAGATCACATATTTGACCGGGCCTTGTTCTCGCGCCGTCAGTTCCCATTTCAAGCCCGTCGGGAACCCTGCGCCCCCTCGTCCTCGCAGGCCGGACGCTTTAATCTCATTGACCACATCCCGGGGCGACATATCGGTTAACACTTTCGCCAGCGCCTCATATCCCCGCACAGCAAAGTATTCTTCGATACTTTCAGGATCGATAATGCCGCAGTTGCGTAACGTGACCCGCATCTGCTTCCCAAAAAAATTGACATCACCGAACACCCGATAAAAACGGTTAAACAGGGTATTGGTCTGCATGACCAGGCGACTGACCGGCCGATCTTCGATCAGATGCTCTGAAACAATTTCCGACACATCGTTTTCAGAGACATTCGCATACATAATATAGCCCGGATTGACAATGACAATCGGAACTTTGTCAGCCAACCCGAGATTTCCGGCAAGAACCATTCTCACCTGCCTGGCAAGTCCCTGATTCGCAATCTCATGTTCTAGCGCGAGTTTAATCTGTTCTGCGCCTTTGGCTAAACTTTCACGATCATAACTTACTGTAACCACATAGTTTTTTTGATATTCAGTCATAAACTCTTCTCCATCTCTTTAGGATTGAATTGTCCATTCTTTAATCACTTCACCGTGTTTCAGATGGCGATTTATGATCTCTCGGGCTTTCTCTGCATCCACCTTCTGATATTTTACCGGGGTTTTCCCCTCTTCGAGAATTTCGACCATCGGCTCGAGACTACAGCGTCCCGCACATCCTTTCTGACTCAGAAACACATTGTTCAATTGACCCTCCTTGACGGCCGTTTCAAAGACGTGCATCACCTCATCTGAGCCGGCGGCGATTTCACAGGTTGCCATGCCAACGTACACTCTTGTGGCAAGATAGCCTTTCTCTATAATTTGGTGGATAGAGGCCGCTTTTTTCTTTTTAACCAATTCTAATGGGGTTGCCATGCTAGCCCTCCCTGGCGTTTGATGATTAAAAATTGATTTATGACGCTTCAATCTCCAATCGTCAATTATTATATCATGAGTAGAATAAAACTAGTTACCTGGTTACGTTATATCATATAGTCTTATTGGGCATATTTTTCTATGAACGTAAGTAAAATTTTTCACTCGAAGGTCAAAGTTTTTGATTCGCCACGAGCTAGCGCACGTGGTGAATCAAAAACTTTCGAGTTATTCCATAGAGAAATATTAGGCTAACTATTAGCCTTGAAAAGTTTGCAAGTCAAGTCAAGGAAAAAATTGTCGAAATTACCAACGAGTGAAAACGACATGATCTCTGATGTTCAGAAGGGTAAAGGACGAAGGGCGAAAGGCAAAAGGCGAAGAGCATTCCCTTTCGCCTTTTGCCTTTCGCCCTTAAACTGCTGCCTACTTGACAATAACAGCCCCGAAACGGCAGGCATTATAGCACTGTCCGCAATGGATGCAGTCTTCCTGGTCGATCACGTGCGCTTGTCTGCGTTCGCCTCTGATACACTGCACCGGGCATCGGCGGGCACACAATGTACATCCGACGCATTTCTCAGGCAGAATTTCATAGTGCAATAAGGCCGTACACACGCGAGACGGACATTTTTTGTCGTAGATATGCGCTTCGTATTCATGGCGGAAACGTTTCAAGGTGCTCAACACCGGGTTCGGCGCGGTTTTTCCGAGCATGCACAGACTGGATGTCTGAATTTGAGCCGCTAGTTGTTCGAGTTTTGCAATATCCCCCTCTTCCCCGCCGCCAGCGCAAATTCGTTCCAAAATATCGAGCATTTTGCGCGTACCTACACGGCAAGGGACGCACTTGCCGCAGGATTCATCCTGGCAGAAATCCAGAAAGAAACGCGCCATATCCACCATACAGGTGTCTTCGTCCATGATGATCATGCCGCCTGACCCCATCATGGAACCCGCTGCCACGAGCGAATCGAAATCAACCGGGGTATCCAGAAATTCTTCGGTCAAACAGCCTCCGGAAGGACCGCCAGTCTGAACGCCTTTGAATTTTTTTCCATCCGGAATGCCGCCGCCAATATCATAAATAATTTCGCGCAAAGTAATGCCCATCGGCACTTCGATTAAGCCGCTATTCCGAATTTTTCCGGCCAGGGTGAAGGTTTTGGTGCCCGGACTTTTCGCAGTACCCATCGAGGTAAACCAGGCTGCGCCATTGAGAATAATGGGAGCAATATTGGCGATGGTTTCCACGTTGTTGATAATTGTCGGTTTTTTCCAGAGCCCGGCTACGGCGGGAAATGGCGGTTTGGGGCGCGGTTCACCGCGTCCGCCTTCTATTGAGGCCATAAGAGCGGTTTCTTCGCCGCACACAAAGGCGCCGGCCCCCATGCGCACTTCAACGTCGAAATTGAAATCGGTACCAAAGATATTGTTGCCCAGGATGCCCGTTTTTTTAGCCTGTTCAATCGCAATGTTTAAACGGCGGACGGCGACAGGATATTCTGCCCGCACATAGATATACCCCTGGTTGGCGCCGATGGCATACGCGCCAATCGCCATCCCCTCCAGGACAGCATGCGGATCTGATTCCATCACGCGCCGATCCATGAAGGCCCCGGGATCGCCTTCATCCCCATTACAGATGAAAAATTTTTCGTCGCTGGTGACTTTAGCGGCAAACTGCCATTTTCTCCCGGTGGGAAACCCTCCCCCTCCTCGTCCGCGCAGGCCGGATTTGAGGATTTCGTCAATCACCTGTTCCGGGGTCATCTCCGTGACAGCTTTCCCTAAGGCCGCATACCCATCCGTCATGATATAATCTTCAATGGATTCAGGGTCAATTTGGCCGCAGCGACGTAATGCGCTGCGAGTTTCTTTGGGACGAGCCGGGCCGAGTTCTGTATCGGCTGGAGCTTCCGGTTCTTCGTACACCAGGCGTTCAAGGCGTCGCCCTTTCAGCAGATGTTCTTCAACTAATTCATCCACATCTTGTTCATACACACCGACATAATGGACGCCTTCAGGATAAATGATTAACTCGGGGCCCTTATTTTTCAACTGACTGAGACCAGAGGTTTCAATCACCTGGATCTCGTCCTGAAGATCATAGCGCCGTAAGGCGTTATTTAATTCGGAGATGACTCCTCCGGCCCCCTGCGCCAGGCCTTCCCGGTCAGCGGCCACCAACACATAACTTCGATAATATACTGGCATAATTTATTCGGAATGAGGGAGGAAGCAGGGAGTAAGGAGTCGGAGTAAGGAATAAGGGGTAGGGAGTAGAAAATACGTCAGCCCTGTTGTTATCTGAATTTCCTGCTCCCTACTCTCTACTCCTTATTCTCTACTTCCTACTCCTTTACTCCTTACTCCTTACTCCCTACTCCTTACTTCCGTATTTGAATCTAAGGATTTTTACAGCAATTTCTCTTGTTGTCACAGATTTTATCTCTCATCTTTTCAGGCTTAGGCTTCTTCTTCAATTTTGAGCGTCCATTCATTCACCGGTTCCCCTTTGAGCACATGCTGTTCCATCATACGGGGAACAAGCTGTTCTTTCAGATGACCGTAGCGAACTTTCGGCTGTCCTTTGATCTGGACGTCAACAATTGGTCCGTGTTCAGGGGTGCCGATATAGCCGGTTTGCGTGATCATGACATCATCTAATTGACGTTCACGAATAAAATTCATGATTGCTTTCATGGTTTCTCGTGCGCCGGCCGCAATGCCATCGGTTGCCATGCCAATCGTAATAATCACCCGCGCCTCTCCTTCTTTTAGTTTTTTCATTTCTAAGGCGCGTTCTTTGATTTTTTTCAGATCCTCAAGGGACTTCATGCTTGTGCCTCCTATGAAAATGTAGCGCGAAACTCCAGTTTCGCGGCTGTCAAAGATGCGCGAAACTGGAGTTTCGCGCTACATCGTATTTTCATTGCTTCGGGTGAGCGTTCCGCTCATGATAGCTCGTTATACAAAGCATCTATCTGACTCTGGATATATTCTGACAGAAAATTCATGACCGCCACGTCTGAAATCGGAACATCACCGAGTTCCTCTTTGATCGCTTTCGTATGAATCTCAAATACCTTGTCGTTTACGCAATGGCGATAATACACGTCAACATCGGGGTTTCCGATCATGATTCCGATCAGCGTTGAAACAATATCTCCCAGGGGAACGCGGTCAATATGATCATGTTCGAATGCCGCTGTGACCGTCGTTCCTTTGCCTTCTTCCGATTCGATCGTCATCTCGCCGCGGCACTGTTCCGCTGCTGCTTTTAACAGGGATAATCCCAACCCGACCCGTCTGGTGGTCCGGCTGGTCGAAAAAGGGTTTGTAATGGTTGAGAGCGCTTCCTTTTTTATGCCGGTTCCATTATCTTTGATGACAATTTTCAAGAGATTTTGCCTGAAATCCTCAATAATCTCTATTGCCACTTCCGTGGCCTGCGCTCTCGTCGAATTTTGAACAATGTCGAGAATATGAAGCGACAGTTCCTTCATATCGTCTTCTCACCTACTGATAGTTCTTGAGCGTTTCCATAAAGGACTTCATCGTGATTTTGCCCACAACATCTTCATCAATCATCACCGCAGGGGCCTGGCTGCACACGCCAAGGCACCGGCACGCCTCAAGCGTGTACATACCATTTTCCGTGGTTTTGCCCACTTCGACGTTCAGGGCATTGGCGACATCATCCAACAATTTTCCGGCCCCTTTGACATAACAGGCTGTTCCCATGCAGACTTTGATCAGATGCTTTCCGCGCGGAATCATCGTGAAAAATGAATAAAAGGACACCACGCCATAGACCACACTGGGGGGCACATTCATCCGTTTGGCAATATAGGATTGCACCTCCTTCGGGAGGTAGCCAACCGCACGTTGCGTCTCATTCAACACCACCATCAAGCCGCCGCGTTTTGTTTTGGCCTGATCAATAATCTTATCAATCGTCGTTTTAATCTCTGGTTGTTGTAAAATTCCTTCCATAATTCGAAAAAGTTGATAAGTGACTAAAATTTCAAGTGACTAAAGTTTGAGGAGAAATCTTCAACTTTAGTCACTTTTTCCAATTTTAGTCACTTGTCACTTTAGTCACTTTTACAATGGTTCTACAGTAAAACTTCTGCCATCAATATGAAGTAGTGCTTTGCGTAATTCTTGAATTGTCGGCGTTTCAATATAGTACGTTGTTCTTGCGGTCCCAATATCTTTGAGATAGTGGGCGTCAGACGATCGTACCAGACTATACCGATTCAGGTCCGGAAAATCTTGTCGCGCTCGATCAAGCGGGGTTGCCCGAAAGATCTCAACGGCAATCACATCCAGGTCAGGCGGAATGGCCCCTAATTGACTGATCACGCTAAAGACCGGTTTATCCACATGGGCGGGGATACACAAGCCTCCGAACGCATGAACCTGGTTGACCACGCGATCAATTGACAGGCTGGTCGTTCCGGCAAAAAATCGGTCGTGAATCTGCACCACGTTATTCCTGGCATCGACCTCAACTTGCACCCCAAAAAAATCTTCATTATTTTTGATCGAAGGCAAGGCCGCATACACAATGGCCTGCCATGCTGTCAAAGCTTCCAGATTATCAAATAACGTCAGAACATGGGCTTCTTCTTCCGTCGTCACCTCTATGCCAGGCAGTACCACTATCTCTGTGCACTGCGCCGCTTTCCAAAACGCTTTGACATTCTCACCGCTGTTATGATCCGTAATGGCAATCATATCAAGCTGCTTGTCTTGCGCCGCTTCAAGTATCGGGCCAGGCGCCATGTTATAATCGCCACAGGGGGATAAGACAGAATGGATATGCAAATCAGCGACAAACGGTCGAACCCCCATACACCTCACTTCACTCCTAACTCATAGAGTTTTCCAACCACCGTATAGGTGTTCTCAGTGGAATGTAATACCACAATACCTTCATCTGCTGCCTTTTGTAAAACCGGGGGGGCAATCGGGGCATGCTCGGAGATAATCACGGCTGGTATTTCCAATAAGACGGCGACGGCAATCACATTCAAATGCGTCAACAGCGTCACCCAGATATTGCCTTTTTGAGCGCCAGCCATCACACAACTGAGCATATCAGACGCATAGCCCCCCTCGATCTCTCCATCCAAATTATTTTCTGAACACAAAACTTCTAACGATAGTGCTTCAGCAACCTGTCGAATCGTCATATTTCTGTTATGAAGGATATAAGATCATCGTTAATATCGTACCTTTTCCAGGCCCTTCTCCTACTACAGACTCGAGTTTCATCTCATTCATGCAGCGTTTGATATTCGGCAAGCCCATGCCTGCTCCGAATCCCAGGGATTTAATGGTCATAGACGAGGTGCTATAGCCTTCTTCCATAGCCCTTGCGATATCAGGGATGCCAGGTCCTTCGTCAGAGACAGTCATCGTCACTTTTTTAGGAGTAAATTCTGCGGTAATATTTCCTCCATTGGTGGTATGGATAATCAAGTTCATCTCTGCTTCATAAATGGCAATCGCGACTTTGCGGACATCTTGCGGATTGGCTCCTAAACGTTGCATAGCTCGTTTGATCTTACTCGACGCTTCTCCGCCGTGCGTAAAATCTCTGGCCGCCACTTGATAACGGAGCACTAAGCTCGTTTCGTCCGATTCGATATCCTGAAATACATGGCTAGCCCGGTATTGACTGATTTCTTCCTGGCGAAATCCCAGGTTAATCGCCTTTAAAAGCGCGGTCGTAATATCGCCCGCGGTAATAATTCCCACAAAATTTTCATCATGATCAAAGACAAGTACCCGACGTTTATTGGATTGGGATAATTTGTTTAACGCATGAACGATTGACTCATCCGAGTACACCGAAATAAATGGCGGGCCCGTCATTTTCTCTCGGACCCGACATTCGTAGAATTGTTTTTCCAGGCACGCAATCACATCCCCAATCGTGATGAAACCAAGCAATTTTTGTTCTTCCATCACAGGAAGCCCGTTGAGTTGATGTTGTAACATCAGATCTTTGGCTTCCATCACGGACATATCAGGAGCTATTCCTATGAGATCCTTCTCCATAACCGAGTCTATTTTTAATTCATAAATCAACTCCTGAATTTTTCCGATATACTGCTGTCGTTCTTGTTGGAGCTTCAAGGCTTTTGCCTTCATAACCCACCCCTTTGATATCTTTTGATCGCTATGTCCAGGTTTTTGATCGACAGCATCAGCATATCCTTATATGAGTCGAGAATTCCTTCTATTTATTAAATCGAGGAACATCACAGCTATTCATTCCTGCAGCATAAATGCGCCCGCCAGTCTCGAACATGGTGTATTTCGAGGCGAGTAAGGGCACGCCTTTTTCTTCGGCAAGCTGGATCGTTTCAGGCGGGGGAACTTTATTTCGAACAAAGAGAATTGCAGCAATACCTGCCATTTCTGCGGTTCGCACCACTTGCGGATGTGTGAGTCCGGTAAGAAGTAAAGCGCCTTCCTTGGCCAGGTGCAATACATCACTCATCAAATCTGCCGAAAAGGCCGATAACGCTTCGGCGTCCAAATCAACATTCTGAGTCAACGTTTTTGCTTCGGTGACCTCAAGAATTTCTCGTATAGTCATTATTGGTTCTTTCTCACAAGAAGTTAGTTCGTCTTTTTTCAGGTCATGTGCATCATAATTAAGAAGGAAAAATCATGTCAAGAAATTTTCATAATGATTGAGTTCCATTAAGATTCCTTATCACGCGGCAGGGTGAAGATGAATTCAGTCCATTCGCCCTGTTTGCTTTCGACATGGATTTCACCGCCATGGGCGCTGATAATATGTTTCGTAATAAACAAGCCTAATCCGGTGCCGCGCTGTTTGCGGGCCGCGAGGTCATCTTCCAGCCGCGTAAACTTTTGAAAGAGCATGTCAATTTTCTCAGACATGATGCCATCACCCTCATTGAACACCCTGAAGCGCACAACATCCTCCGCAGGCTGGGCCGAAATCTTGATCACCCCGCCCTCGCGTCCGTATTTGAGGGCATTTCCGATCAGATTTTCGAACACTTCCCGGATCATACTCAGATCGGCATGAATGTGAATATCTGGCCCCACCGAATTCACAAACGTCATCTGCTGATTTTGGGCCACAACTTCCAGAGAGTCAAGCACCGGGGTCACGATTTCACGCAGCACGTCAACCCGGGTTTTGACCGGTTGCAATTCGCCCTTTTCAAGTCGTGACAAACTCAGATAGTTCCGCACCATTTCGACAACCCTGCGGATACTCTGATCAATATTGCGCAGGGCTTTGGTCTGTTTTTCCGTCACCGCGCCGAGCTTCTGTTCCCGGAGGAGATAGACGTAATTCATGATCGTGGCAAGCGGGCTTTTTAATTCATGCGAAATAAACCCGACCGTCTCCATATACGCGCGATTAAGACTGTTTAACGAGCGATTCGTCTCTTCCAGTTTCTCGTTTGCTTCTTTGAGACTGGCTTCCCGCTCGAAAAGGGTGACCACCATTTTATTGAAGTTTTCCATCAGCGCAGTGGTTTCATGAGATGCGTGCGCGAACGTCACCGCCTCCGGTTTTTCGCCGCGAGCGAGCTTCTGCGCCGCCAATGACACACGATGGAGCGGTTCCGCGATCCGAGCAGCGATGAAAAACGCCAGAACCATCGCAACGGCTAAGCCAAGCAGCGACAGCATGACATATCGCCAAATCATGCCTCTCACCATTTGGGTATAGGGCCGTTCTAAAATTCCGACATATAACATCCCGATCACCTCTCCCTGAGAATTCCGGATCGGATCATACGCCGTCAAATACCAATCATTCACCACAAACGCCCGGTCTCCCCAACGCTGGCCATTTTCCAGGACGCGATCGGCGACTTCTCTGGACACTCGGGTACCAATCGCACGATTGCCGCTTGCATCCCTGACAGTGGTGGTAATGCGAGTATCCCCAAGAAAAATGGTGACCGTGCCGCGAGCAGCCATACTCTGAGGATCCTTTTGTTGGAACACAACCTCCGCAATCCGGTCCACCTTCGCAAAATTCCGATTCAGCAAGAAGCCGCCATACACCACTCCGATAATTTCAGCGCCTTGTTTAATTGGCATCGCGCCCATCAACACCATACCTCGGGTTTCTTCATTTTTCAGCGTGGGTTTCGCATGGGGCGTCTCTTCCAAGACTAAAAAGGCTTTTTCAGCCAACCCGGCCTGTTCGCGTTCTAAATCTTCGCCAGACATGAGTTCAATAGAAGTCAGCGTTTCACCGCGCAAAGCCCGCAGAATCACCGGGTTCGACAGGCGAAAATCGCCGGTGTTATAAGGCGGCGTGCCGCGCACCATCACCTGTCCGCGAGGCGAGACAATTCCCAGGAAATCCAGTCCAAAATCTAAGCGCAGCATTTCCAGTCGGTTTTGCACCGCCTGGTCAGGCCAGGTCATTGTGGAGCATGCGTCTATGATGATCTGGACGCCTGTGGTCATGCGCAGAATGACTTCGATGCGCTCCAACTCCGACCGGCCCAGGCTCCACGCGCTCTCTAAATCCGTAAGCACGCGTGTTTGCGCCTCTTCCACGACGCGGTTTCGGATCAACCTGACCCCGATAAAGGCCGACAGAATGCTGAAAATAATCACGAGCACTATAAATCCGGCAAACAACCTGCTTCTAATGGTTTGAAACGTGTTGCTAAGAATTTTAATCATCGCAATTCAATCAATTGAAGGTTGAAGATTGAAAATTGAACCACATCATCTTCAACCATCAATTCACTCATTCCTCACGCCGAGCGTGAAGATGAAATTGCCCGCCGCTCAGGAACATGTCATCTACCTCGCCATCCGGCAGTTTTCAGTCCCTTTGACATAACAGGCTGTTCCCGTGCAGATGTTGATCAGGTGTTTCCCGCGAAGAATCATGGTAAAAAGTTTTGTTCTTTCTCAAGGAATTACAAATAATTTTTCTGATCTTTTCATATCGGAAAACAGTTCTTTTCAGGCAATAGTCAGACATCCTTTTCTTATCTCTTTTCCTTGTAGTTACTCAAAAGCAGTTCGTCCGTCTTTTTCTTCAGTTCGTGCACATCATAATTAACAAGGAAAAATCATGTCAAGGAATTTTCATAATGATTGCGTGACAACTGCAAAGAAGACGCATCTTATACGTACTTAAAAAGCGACCGCCGGACCAATCAGGAACGAAATGTCATCAGAAGTTGAATGTTCCATGTATTCGAAGCGGGTTGTGATGCCAAAGCGTCGCGTCAAAAACAGATTGCCGCGAAAACGGGCGACATGATAAGCGTCATCACTCTCCAATACATCCTGATAATAATATTTCAGGTACGCGCCTAAAAATCGCCAATTCCAGCCAATCGTCAAGCCATATAACAGGGCGTCGTCGGTTCTGTCGCTGTAAGTGGTCTCGATTTTTTCCGAAGTCCAGCCAATATATGGGTTCAGATACATGCCCCATTCAGGCAGCCCGATCCGAACGCCAAGTTTGGGGAGGGGAGTTTTGACCGTAATTTCGTTCAAATCCGTATCAATCGTATGGTAGATGTACCCCATGCCCAGATTGAGCGTCACGCGGCTTTCCGGGTTGTAATAATAGTTAGCAAATAACACATTGCCAAACACATCGGCGTCATTCACAGCCGTCCAGAAGACAAAATTGTTTATCGTAAAATGTTTGGTGCTCCATAACGTAAACACCCCATACTCAGGGCCAGTATCTTTCAGTTCAATCGCTTCTCCTCGCCTCCCCCTTGAATGTAAAGTGTTCCGATCTATCCCGATCAAAGGAGCCACGACAATGATATTACGATTTTGCACGGCCATAGATTCAGGCACATCTTCATCCGCGCCAACTTGAGGCAGGCTGATGCCAATCAAAAGCCCCATCAAACAATTTGACAGAAAAAAGAGAACTACTTTGCTCTTTATGTTCATGCGAAGGTTCCTCCACAATATTGGGTTATTCAAAACACCATAGTATAGCATTATCCAATGAACTGAACGCTGAGATCGGGAGTATTAAAGCTGCACTTAACGTTTCATCATGCCGGATAAACGCACGCTTATGGCAACTCCTCTGAAGGCAGTCAATACTGACTAATAATGCTGTATTATCAGTGAGAAATTCCTTAATCTATAACACAGGTTTTGGAATTGATTGCTCAAGCTTAACGCTTTTCCAGATCTGTACCGAAGTATAGAGTATCTGCTGCTATCATAACAGATCAATAATGCAGAAATACTCTATACTCCCTTCTATCCCCAGCTTGTATGGTGATTATGAAGTTAATACCTGATATCAACCACTTTTCCAGTTTCGACGGACTCGTGGATTGCAGATACGATCATTGTATTGATCAGGCCGTCCACCTCTGTGGCGATGGGTTTCCTGTTCTCGCGTAAATCATCAATGAAGCTATGGACCATAAAGGACGGTCCTGCTGTCAATTTTCCATTAATAGGCGTTCCCAGCGTATGAAGGTGGTTATATTTATCACTGCCCGCCATCTTCACCATTTGATTTTGTGTATCTATATAAATGGTACCTGTATCACCGATGATTTCCATTTTCAGATCATAGATCAGGGGCATCGTATTCGGAAGAATCCAGGACGACGTAAAGGTAGAATGCGTTCCGTCAGAAAAGTTTAGGACAGCTTGAATAGTATCATAGGTATCATAGCCCATTGCGACAAGCTTTTTCTTGGTACCAACGGCATAGACGCTTTGCACTTTTTTATCACGACCTTTAAACAGGCATGTGAGATCTGTAATATGCGGGAACAAAAACCAGCCAATTGTCGAATTTTTTGCCCATGGCAAAAGTGTTGTCGGTACGAAAATCGTATCATTCAGTCGTGCGTTGACGGTATAAACCTCTCCGATCTGCCCCTGCTCAAGACTATTGATGACTGCCGTAATAGGTATGTTCCATCTATTTTCAAAAGCAACCAGGCACTTTATGCCGTTTTTTTGAATGGCCTCTTGCATGGCGTTGCCTTCTTCAACGCTTGTTGCAAAAGGCTTTTCTACCAGAATAGCCAAACCTTTGTTGGCAGCATACATCACAGGCGCTTTATGCAGAAAGTCCGGCGTTGCGACGATGACCGCGTCAATATCGCTTTCATCAATCATATCCTCATATTTTTCATACCCTTTGACATTAAACGTCTTACACACTTCTTTTAATGTGCCAGTATTCTGATCCGCCACTGCCACAACCTTCGCATAATCATTTTGTTGGATCGTTTCCGCAAAAAGCTTCCCACGTATTCCCATTCCGATAATTCCAAATTTAATCATTTCGTTTCACTCCTTATTTATATTTTGTTATTTTGACAATACGCACTGCTTCAGCAACAATTGCTGTGCATCAAATAAACCTATCAGGACTTACGTCCCCCTCCTTTATCCCCCCGCAAGCGGCAGGGCTGTTACGTTCTCGACGATCCGGAGTGCGAAAGCTCTGCTTTGGCAGCGAAAGCAGAGCTTTCGCACTCCAATACTTTGCAGAACTTAACAGCCCTGCCGTTTACGGGGGATTGAGGGGGGTACTGCGTAAGTCCTGTTATTGTTTGACCGCTCCCGCTGTCATTCCGCTTACAAGGTATTTTTGAAGTACAAGGAATATAATGATGACCGGGATTGTGACCATAACAGAACCTGCCATTAACGCTCCCCAATTAGTCGTATATTGTCCAGAAAAGCTTGCGAGTCCCACCGGCAATGTCCACTTATCATAAGATTGCGCAAACTGGCTTGCAAACAAATATTCATTCCATCCGGCAATAAACGAGAATATTCCTGTGGCTGCCAAACCCGGCTTTGTCAGCGGAAGGACCACATTCAAAAATGTCCGTATCCTATTGCATCCGTCCACCATCGCGGCTTCATCCAGTGATACGGGAATTGTGTCAAAATATCCTTTCATCATCCATGTACAAAATGGCACAGAGAACGTCGTATATGCAAGCACTAACCCAATCAATGAATTGAGCAAGTTCAGATTGATCATGATAATATACAAAGGTAAAATCAACAGTGAGCCGGGTAATACCTGAGTGATGAGGATGACATACCCAAGACTTCCTTTGCCTGTGAACTGGAAGCGAGACATTCCGTATCCGCCTAACGTTGACACAATCAGCGAAAATACCGTTGTACAAACGGATATGATAAGACTGTTCTTCCCCCACTGCAAAAAGCTGAAATTGGTCGTGCTTTTTGTTAAAGTATCTATATATCCGTGAAGTGTTGGGTTATCCGGAAAAAGCGTCGGCAGTTTATAAATTTCTTCAGATGGTTTAAACGATGTTGAGATCATCCAAATAAAAGGGAACACTGCAAATAAGCAAACCACGATTGTCAGGAGGATTGTCACTATTTTTGAAGAATGTTTATTCATAAAGCTCTCCTCCTTTTAACATCTTTAAGTAAAAGAACGTGAATATCATTGAGAAAATCAGCATGATCATCCCGGAAGCAGATGCTCGCCCAAAATCAAAAAATTTAAATGCTTGCTGATATGTAAATACCGTTAAAATCTCTGTCGCTCTTGACGGTCCCCCTCTTGCAAGCAGGTATATAATGCCAAAATCCTTAATTGTCCAAACGACTAACAGTAAAAAAACAATGACTGAAACCGGTTTAAGTGCGGGCAAGGTAATTTTTTGGAATCTTTGCCAGACGTTAGCGCCATCCACAGTTGCCGCTTCATATAATTCCCCCGGAATGCTTTGTAGCCCTGCAAGCAGCATAATTGCGACGAAAGGGAAGCCTTTCCATATATTCACGACCATCGCAGCCGGTAACGTTATCTCCGGATTCATTAAGTAGGCTAAATTTGAATCCAGTATCCCTATGTTCGTCAGAATATAATTGATAATACCAAAATCCTTATCATACATGAGGACCCAGATCAAGCACGCGACAACCTCAGGAATCGCCCAGGGAATAATGACCAATGCTCTTGCTAATGCTCTGCCTTTGAAGTTGACATCGAGTAATAGAGCTGTTCCAAGACCAAGGATAAATCGTGCAATAACTGTGATAACAATATATAGCGTCGTTATTTTTAATGACCTGTGAAAATATTTTGACGTCAATACATACTTATAGTTTTCTAAACCAACAAAATAATTACCTTCCGGACTCGGTTTTGGCAAATACCAATATTGCACACTCATTAACGCAGCTTTTACAATAGGATAGATCAAAAACACGAACACAATCATGACAAGCGGCATAACAAACCAATACCCCGTCCATCTGCTTTGTAGTGATTTACTTTTCAGTTTCATGTATGAATCCTTTCACTATGCAGCCGGTTGTCAAGTTACTCCCCAGCCTTTAGCCAGGGCTGTTAAGTTCTCGCAAAACATCTCGTCTCGACTTCGCTCGACGGACGGTGTTCCGGTCATCGAGCGGAGTCGAGATGACAAACATCCATAAAACTTAACAGCCTTACCGGCCCTTACCCCGATTGTCGTCCACATAAAAAAATTACGCGGGCAACAATCTCAAATGAGATAAGGGAAATTTATCTGCTCATGACATCTTTTAATCGCTCGGCAGCATCATCCAACGTTGCCTGTACATCGGCTCCGCCTACAAACATCTCTTGCGCAGCATCAATCATGATTTGAGTCAACTCGCCGAGTTGTGGAATCTGCGGGTCACTCACGGGCGTTGCATAATTGTTTGCTAAGAATTCATTAAACAAACCGCCCATTTGATAGCTGCTTGTATAACTTTCAGAGCTTGCATAGGTTTTATTGCTCGGAATCATTCCACATTGAGCGATCAATGCCTGAGCTTCTTCGCCAGCCATCCATTCTAAGAACTTCCACGCTTCTTCCGGATGTGCGCTCTTTTTGCTGATCATGGCCACTAATGGATAAACCGATGGGTTCGGTTTATATGTTTTCCCATTATAGACGACCGCAGGTTGTGGCATAAGACCGATATCATTCACGACCGCTTCATCTTTTGATGCACTCATTCCGATAAACCAGGGTCCGTCAAAGTTTATAGCAACATGACCGTTCCAAAATAATTCACGCGAATCTTTTTTATCCGGAACAGGTTTGCCATATTTTTTCATATACTCTTGCCATTGTTTTGCAGCCCACACATTTGCTTCATTGTTTGTTTGGATTCGATCCGCGGTATATGGACCTGATTCCCCATCCGGGAAGTATAATCCATTACTGACAACTCTTCCTAACAAGCGGTTATATTCAGAGATGACAAACGCGTGTGAACTTGCTAAAATTCCCATTGCCGCTTGATTGCCGGTTGTGAGTTTTGCTGAAGCCGCAACAAAATCATCCCAGGTTTTGAGAGACGCCGGATCAATTCCGGCCGCTTCAAACATTGACTTGCGATAGAATATGCCTGTCGTCCCCCAGGCATAGTTTGACAACGCCAGAGTTTTCCCATCAACAACACAGAATTCTTGTGCGACTAAATTTTCAGCCAAATTTGTCCCTCCCATAAAGCTGTCAAGCTCCACGAAAGCTCCACCGGGTCTTAAGGCATTGTATGTGGCAATATTTTCCGTGTAAACCTGAACAATGTCAGCTTCATTTCCCGCCATAACCTCTGTCGTAAGGTTATTCCAAAAATCTGCATACCCCGCACCATAAACCTCTATTTTCACATTCGGATTTTTTTGATTATACGTTTCTATGAGTGCATCTATCGCGTTTTTATGAGGTTCTTCAACATAAACAGACGTTTCAAATGTGAGCACAATTTGTTCTTGTGACAACCCTGCCGGAACATTCACAACAAACAGCCCTATTACCAAAACCACTACGAATAGTTTTTTCATAATGTTTCCTCCTTATTTTTTGTGTTAAGGGTTCCCGGAAAATTCTTACTAACAGGACTTGTCGGACATTATCGGATAAGTCTGAGTTGACCGACAAGGCCACCCCCGCCAAGAACCTCCGAAGTACTAAAACCTTCTGTCTCAGAGTACTGCTATATTACTCACACAAGTAAAGCTTTGTCATTGGATGCCTCCCACACATCCCCCCTCTCTCGTTTCTGTCTGCATTCTCCAAATCGTCTCATTAAACATCATCAGCATGTACAGACTGCAACTCATCAAAAAGCATGTCAAGTTTTAATCCTGTGTGTCGCAAAAAATCAAAATTGGGCTTTGACACGGGAAGAATCAGGTCTGACGCGACCTGCTAAACATAGCAAATTCCTGGCAAAACGGGCGTTTTCCTCCAGAAAACCTCATGACAGAAACCAGTGTATGAGAAGCCTTAGAGCTAAGAAAATTCCAACAAAAAACGGTCCCAATAATCCCATAATACCAAGTATGATTGGGGGTGTCAGGGGAGAAGGAACCCGCTGGTACAGATGAATGACCGTCAGGCACGCCCGAAAACCAAACACCACACCAAGAAAAAACAGAGGTAAAATGAGCGGGATGATCATACGGGTCGCACGTGGAAATCGCCCAGAAAGTGACCTTCATCCATATAAAAAATACACTCATCTGGCGATCAATCGCCAGTCTCAAAGCAGAAGGACGCTGAAGCACCCTGCGGGATTGATCAGCGGGCTTTCGCCTGCTTCAGCTTTGAGTCTGACCATTGATGGCCGGAATCACGGGGTGTCCGAGCAACATACCTACCCTTGTCAGCACGTGGCTCCTCGGTTGGACTCGCTTTCGTAATGAAAACTCTTGACTTCCGCGTTGCTAATCTCCGTAGTAAGGCTGGCTAATAATCGCTTGCATCCTTTTCCGGTAATACACAAATAATTCCCAGGGAACTTCCGGGGGCACCAAATGATCCAGATAAGGAATGTACCCGCTCCTGCGAAGCATAAAGGGCAATTTTTCTAATTCCTGATCAATCGAAGCCTTATCTTTTGCAATCTTCGTTTTATCCAGTCCCCCCATGATTTGCAGCGTCGGAAATTTTTGCGCCACGTTCACGATATCCATTCCAGCCTGAACCTCGAAGGGAAACATCCCCGTTACCCCTCCTTCCATGAAAAGTGGGATCAAGTCCGTGCAATTGCCATCCGTGTCCACGAAAATTGTCGTCACGCCATGAGACTTTAAAAAACTTGTGATTCTTTTGTAACACGGCAACATGAACTCTGTAAACATGGCTGGTGAAATGAGCGAACCGGATTTGTAAGACATATCTTCCCAAATTAACGCCAGATCGACATCAAGCTGAGACAAAACCTTTTCCCAAAGATTGATCCAAAAATCGGTGAGAAAGACCAGGATGTCTTTGATGAGTTGGGGATGATCATAATAGCCTATCAGAGTTCTTTCAAACCCCATAAGATCACGCAGCGAACCGAAAAAACCGACCGGTCGTCCGCCTAACGCAATCGGATAGTCCCGGTCTCGAAATGTTTTGACCACCTCTCTCCAGTTTTCAGGAAACCTGCCGGGATCGTCAGGATTGAAACGTGCTTTCATCTTCTCGAAATCCTCGCGGCTTGATATCGGCCATCCGAGAAAGTGGGGCATTGAGCCGCCCTGCTTTAATACTTCCTGGGTAATTCCGGCCTCATCGCGCACGATGAGATGGGTATCTGTTTCCCGGACGATCTTGCGGGTGAATTGGGGGTAGATCCAATGTTCTACCGGAACGCGCATGATGCCTTTGTCAAAACCTAAATAGGTTGAGACTTCGCGATCCTTTACACTGTCTAATTCCGGCGATGGAATGCCTTCGCCCGTGACCGTCTTATCATCAGGATGATTATCAGGAATGCCATGAATTTTAGGTAATCCCTGTTGATACCATTTTCTCAGCGTCGCCGCCCAATAACCGAATTCCCAATATAGTGTGCGGATGCCCGAATCAAATTGCATGATTCTCGTAAATCGTTCTCTCGCGTCCATCATTCCAATTTTCCTCCTCTATTAAATGGACTTCACGCCTATCGAAATTCGTAAGTCTGATATTCAGGCTTAATCTCAGTGACCGTGATCGGGCATAATGACCAATCTTCCGTCTTCACCAGCGTGATTGTTTCTCCATATTTAGCCTGATCGAAAAGTGCATTGTCAAGATTTTTCCCTCTGAAGAAAAATTTTCCTGAACAGACGCAATTTTTTTGTTCAACCGCAAAATTCGGTAATGATTTTGGGAGGGAACAATATGGGAACTTTGAAGCTTAAGCCAAAGGCCAATAGCCTGAAGTCGTATCCTGCTTAGAGAGCAGGGCTGTTAAGTTCTCCTCCCTCAGTCCCCCGCAAACGGGGGAGGTCGATCCGTTTCCCCCCGCTTGCGAGGGGAATAAAAGGGGGGTCACAGCTTTTCCCCGCGAGAACTTAACAGCCCTGCTGCTTAGAAGCTGTTTTAAAAGTCCATGCAACGAGCATTTCGAGAGAGGTGAACAGGAGTGTCAAAGCTC
>DF820465.1:444533-467650 GCA_000739535.1 Candidatus Vecturithrix granuli
GAGAGAGGTGAACAGGAGTGTCAAAGCTCTGCTTTGACAGCGAAAGCAGAGCTTTCGCACTCCTCACCTGCAAACTTTTAAAATAGCTTCTTAGAGAGGGGTATTCAATGATACCGGTAGGCGGCACATTCAATTGCAAGCGAGACCGCGCATTTCTCAGCAATTTACCCCTCCTTGTCGTTTCGATAAATATCACGGGGGAACCACAAATTTTTTGGTTAAACTTTTTCCCCTGTCCTCAGGTCAAAGATGAATGAAATGAATGTGGGGGAAATTATCCCGATTTATGCCTGAGATAGAGGGACATGTTAACCATGAATGAAGAACTGCTGCGACAAATTCCATTATTTGAATCGTTGAGCAAAGACGCGCGCGAATTTATTGCCAGACGATTGAAAACCGAGACATTTGCGGCCGGTGAAACGATTGTTCGTCAGGGAGACACAGGGAATTCCCTCTATATTATCACCAGCGGGATCGTCAAAGTCACACGGCGCGAAAAAGATGGCACGTCGCTCGAATTGGCTCGCCTTCAGAGCGGTGATTACTTTGGAGAAATGTCGCTCCTGGCCGGACAACCCCGCTCCGCCGATATTACCACGCTGATAGATACTGTAACGCTTGTGCTTTTCAAACAAGATATGGATGATATTCTCCAGGAATATCCTTCCATCGCTGTTCATTTTAGCAAAGTCCTGAGCAAGCGCTTACGCGATACTTCACATCTGCAACTCTCTTCAAAACCGACCATCTCTGTTGTTTCGATCTATTCTCGCTCCGTTGATCCTCTGTTTCAAACCGTGTTCGCAGTCAATCTGGCCGCCAGTTTTATCAGAGAACTCATGAAACGAGTTCTCCTGATTGATGTGAGCAGTCATAGCGACGATGCGATGCACATCCTGCGACTTACGCATGAACGCACAATGATCCAACAAACATTTTCACAGCGTGATATTAGCAGTGAGAGTGATCTTTCTCCTTATATCATTGAGCATAAACTCGGCTTTCATTTACTTGCCCTCGGCGTGGGAGTGCAAGTACGGCCACGCTTACTAGAAAAGAACATTCGTTTTCTGCTTGATTCTATTCAAAAAGATTATGATTACATCATCATCAATTGTTCAAAAGACATTCACAAACTCATACACACAGCGTTAGAAGAGTCTGATTTGATTATCTATTTAACCTCGACGTCGGATAATGCGATCCAACGATGTAAAAAGGATGTTGATTTATTCAAACAGGGTTACGGCGAGACGCACGACTTAATGATCGGGGTCTTGCAAGAAGAGCAACAACAGAGTATTCCAAATGGAATTCTGGAGGAAACCCTGGCTCCTCACTCATTTTTCTCGATTCATCGGAATACCTATATTATTGAACGTTTTTTACGGACAGGACGACCCTTTGTCTATGATCACCCGAAATGTGACATTTCCAGGGGTATTCAGCGGTTTACCCGGAAAATTGGCGGTGTGCGCATTGGATTGGCCTTAAGTTCAGGAGCAGCCCGGGGTTTTGCGCATGTTGGCGTGTTGAAGGCGATTGAAACGCATGATATTCCCATTGATACCATTGCCGGATCCAGCATGGGCGCCTTAGTCGGCGGATTTTATGCTGCCGGTATCAATGCCCAAGAATTGGAAGACATTGTGCTGAGTTACCAGGATAATAAACGCAAAGTCCGCCGCACAATTTTTGACCTGACGATCTCACGTTACGGACTTTCAAGGGGTCACCGTCTGGCAAAATTTATGCGGCATTATCTCGGAGAGAAAACCTTCGATGATCTCCAAATTCCTTTTATTGCGGTTGCAACGGATATTCGCAACGGACTTGAAGTCATCTTGCGCAGCGGCCTCGTCTGGCAAGCTCTGCGCGCCAGCGGCTCTGTACCAGTGATGTTTGAACCCTACTATCTTGACGGACGCTACCTGATCGATGGCGGGATTAGCAATCCGTTACCGACAGATATTCTGATTGAACGCGGTATGGACATTATTATTTCTTGTACGGTTAACTCGATTAAAACATCTTCAAAATCAACGGTCGTCACGCCAAGTGATACTACGCAACCATCAACCCATAAGAAATATGGAGTTCTGGATGCTCTGACCCGTTCGTTAGGGATTATGGCCTCCTCAAATACCATGCTCAAATCACGCCTGGCGGATATTGACATCCATCCGAATGTGGCCTCTATTGATTGGATCGATTTTCACCGGGGAAAAGAATTAGTGTATGAAGGAGAATTAGCAGCCGAAGAAGCCATGCCGGCAATTTTAGAACTGGTACATGGCCGGCGCTAGACTCTCCTTTTTCCTTTTTTCCAAATAAATCATCTTGACGAATCGCCTCCTCTTTTACAAGTATCTTGTGATGCGAGACGTGACCATAAACAAAATTATCGCTATTTTTCTTTCGCACCAGGGATGCCCGCAGCGCTGTATATTTTGCCATCAACCGCATATTACCGGGGTTGCTCTACGTACAGAAGTGACGCCTGAAGATGTGCGTCATACCATTGAATGCGCCCTGGCCGAACCCAGGAGTCAACAAAAAGGAGTACGTTTTGAGGTCGCCTTCTACGGCGGGACGTTTACCGGATTAGCGCTTGACGTGCAAGAACAGTTTTTACACACAGTTCAAGCATATATTCAGCGGGGCGACATTACAGGAATCCGTGTGTCCACCCATCCTCGCATGTTTGATGATCAGATTTTTGCATTGCTCAACGCCTATTCTGTGCATCTTGTGGAATTAGGGGTACAATCCTTTGATGATGAGGTGCTGAGACTTGCGCAACGCGGACACACAGCGGAGGAGGCTGAACAGATTATTCAGCGGCTTCACGCCGCAGGCATTGAGGTAGGCATTCATCTGATGGTCGGACTTCCGGGCGATTCTTGTGTAAAAAGTCTCTTTTCGACGCATAAAGCTATCGAATTACAGCCAGCCTGCGTCCGTATTCATCCTACCCTGGTGATGCAGGGTACGCAACTGGAGCAACTTTCCCGCGCTGGTCAATATCAGTCGTTGTCGCTCGAAACCGCGATCATTTTGTGTAAAGAAATGCTGCGTCTGTTTCAAACTGCCGGCATTCCGGTCATTCGGATTGGATTGCAACCGACCACCAGCCTGGAACGCCATCTGATCGCCGGGCCCTATCATCCGGCTATGCGCCAACTTGTGGAATCCGCCATGTTCTATGATATGATGGAAACAGCGTGTATCGCCCATCCATTTGCCGATCAGCGCGTGGTGTTTTATGTATCGCCCAAAGATCTTTCAACTGCGCGCGGGCAAAAAAACGCCAACGTGATCAAACTCCAGGAACGTTTTCATTTACAGGAAGTCCGTATATTGGCGGATGACACGCTACCACGCGGCCAGGTGCGGCGGGAATAAGCCCAATTACTACCCCTTTTTTGGGCAAGCTCACGCTTGTGCCCCTCCATGTCAGCGTCACTTTGAAAGAATAGTCAAAACTTTCTTAGAAAATTCATATAATTTTTCTTGACAAAATAACGTTTGTTAATTAATCTATTTTTTGAAATTGATTAACAAATATTAATTGATTCATTCAGAGAGATTCAGTAACAGCTTTTTCAATGATACGATATCATCAGAGCGGATACATGTCATTGAAATTGATGGTCTCTCTGTTATAGGAGGTGATGAATACACTCAAGGGATTGGATGCAATGAGCATATTTGGCACATTGCTGAGAAAAGGCACAGAGAGGATACTCTTTGTCGTCCTGAAAACAGGGCGAGTTTCCGTACACACAACAAGCACGGAACGATATAAGTGTATTTCTCAGGAATGATCGCGAGAGAAGTGTAAAAAATTGGAAAGACTTCTTTCAAGAACATGCAAAGTCTGGGACGTTGCCACGAACATACAAGGCACATACACGAAAAGACATGGGGCCATTTTGTGAGGGCGTTCCGGGTTGCATCAATATTTCATTGCACACCTGACTCTGACTGCATTGAGTTGCGCCAACGCATGAAAGCGACGAAACAACTTGCGGACTCTCGGGGACAACGCATAGATACGCTGTCCGCAAGTTTGCACCTTCATGATCATCAGTGAGGTCAGAGAATCCGGAGAGACGCCACCATTGAAAACTTTCAATATGTATGTTTCACTATATTAATCAGGCTTCCGGTTTTCTGGAGCGTTACCTCGTTTGCAACAGGCACATAAAAAAACAATTTTAATACCATGGGGCCTCATTGAGGGCGTCTCGGAGCGGAAGCCTTTTTTCTTGCCATGCTCTTCCTTAGGAGCAGACAAAGCATTATCTGGCAAAAATCTCGCCAAAGGTACATTCAATCTTCAGCATGACAAAGGGATCCCAGTCAAAATCGTCCTCACGTAAAGCGCGTACCCCGGGTTTAATCTCAGAAAACAGCCAATTTCTGTAAAGCCGACGACGAAAAACCACAGCAGTTTCATATTCATCTATTGCGAATGAAGGGCGCGTATGTCCCTGTCCGCTTAGATCAATCTCTAAGGCGCGCCTTCTGGATAACTGCCAGCGCAAAGAATAAGTTTGCGAAAATTCCAGGCCCTGACTGCTTTCTGACCAGAGCGCCTGGTTAGAGATTCGAAACAAAAGATCCTGCCGCAGTTTACGATCAATATCAAATTGCGAGGATTCCCCCCAGCCCTCGTCCTCCATCCAAAAAAGAAATTGAGTAAAACGCAACCCCCACGGATCAAAATCAAAAATATGGCGAAATCGTACTCGACCAAAGGGTGAGAGAATCTTATCTGTCTGGATTTTTACCCCCGCATCCAAACTCAACCAGCGTTGCGCCTGTTGCATAACCTTGTAGCGCAGACTCACCCTGACATCATGCTCTTCATCATCAGCCGTCTCACTCTCGTCGTCATTGGTCTTTTCTTCCTGCAAGAGTGTTTCTACCATGAGATGCCAGCGATTTTTCAGATACGGTAGAACAAGATTAATCGTTAATGGACAGGTGGCTTCGATAAATTTCCCCTCTGAGAAGGTGAGCGTTGGAGCTACAATAATCTGCGTTGCATCTTGTTCTTCTTTGACGCGCTTATCGCCAAAAAATGCATCAAAACGCTCAGACGTTTTCAGGACTCTATCTGAAATTTTCTGATGCGTACGATCGATCCACTTCCCGAACCTCCCAGGGTCATCAGGCGGTGAAAAAGGCTCATCCCGGGCAAAAGAGGGAAAAGAAATGTGGACACAGACCAACATGATGATAATGCTCCAATGCCAATATGTTCGATCCCGCATCATAAATTTCCGATCCTCATGCATAGAACTTATGAGTTCATTCCAGGAAACCTGGCAATATCGGCTGGTAAAATAAATTCGATATGATCCCGATGAACATCTAAAAAGGGAGCGGAGAGTATCAAATTTCCCTCTCTATCCCTGACTTCAACATCAGCGACCGCAATAAACAAGTTGGCGCCGAGAATATAATCGGTCAGGCGCGCTCCGGGAATAAGCGCAATCTTTCCTCGAATCTGAAATGTATTGGTAAAAATCACAACTTCTGATTTATCAGAAAAATCCTCAGCCCCCTCGCCAAATTCGAGATTGTCCTCAATGACTTCAGCTTGTGTGTCAGCGGCTTCGGTTTCCTGAAAAGCGAATGTAAAATCACTATTTGTCGAGGTATTCATAGGTGTTTTCTCCTACTGTTCTTTAGGAGCACCAGAGTTTCTACTCTCGTCGTTAAAGCAGAAACTCTGATATCCCTAAAAATTTCTGATAGAATTTAGTACTCTGTCGAGATTTGACTGACGAGTTCGTAGAATCCCGTCTTCAAACTGAAAAACTTGTCCTCAAGCAAGAACGACAAACCTGTCAAGTATATTCTTCCTGACAGAACATTAGGAAGAATTTGCAAAATACGCCATCTTTATATGCTCCTGCTTTCCACCACTCGATATCAACTGTCTGTTTCAGTTTTTCTTGTTTTTTGGCGCTTAAATTTTTGAAGAAGGTCAATCCGCTTTCCTTTTCAAGTTTAGCAACCGACATGGCGTAATTCCATATCTGTGCGGTTGCAATTGCTTCATTCGGAAAAAGAAAGCCGATGGCCTTCTCGGCATTATACGCATAAATAACTTTATAAAATTTTGATGGAATCGGAATGTCATTCACTTTTTCGGGACGCGGCGAATATAAGGGACCGGTCACAACATAAAGTTTTCCTTTGGTTTTCGTCCACTCACGCTCCAGGTCTTCAACCTTACTCCAGGCTTGCCGATTGAGCTTCGGATCCTGAAAGACAACATTTGACAGCATGTATGTTTCGCGATTGGCTTTGGGGCTGAAATCAATAGTAGCTGAAGGGGCTAAATGTCCTTTATCATAGCCCGTATTCACATGATCTTCAGGTTGAACACGATATTTCTGGGGAATGTCCTGGTCAGCATAAAAGTTGCTGTGCGAGCCCAGATTGAGGTTCACTGATCCGTCTGAAATGATGTATGAAACCCATAACGCGGTTTTATGAGCGTAACTGTAACCGAGACTAAACCCCTGCCGGTCGAGCACCAAATCAGTTTCACACGGTTCACCCGGTTTGCGGTGGTTGCGTAATGCATAGATCCAGGTATAGGTTTGATGACGATACGGCCAGACCGACGTCGCAAACCAATATTCGAACGCTATCCCTACGATAAAGGCGAACAGGGCGACAAGAAGGTATTTGGTGCGCGCTTTCATGCCTTTACTCTCCTCAATCTTAGCTGCAAGCCCAGGCAAACGCGACCTGGGAATGGTGAATGAGACATTGCGTGATATGACCACAGCCAGCATCGCCAAATTGATACGCCACATGATCGTCGGAATCGAGTTGAAACACCAGGCGCATACGCGACTGACAGATCGGGCAGTGAGGATATTCGATCCCCTGAATCCACAATGGCCATCCAGCCAATTTAGCGCCCGATCTCGGGAAACCTGCTTCAGTAAGCTGCTCCCATTCCGCGTCAGACAGTTCTATCCCTGAAGCATATCCTTCTTCCCAACCAGGATAGTCGGATACTCCACGCCAATCAACAATCCATTTCGGCTCAAAATTCTGTAAATTTTTCGGAAATTCTCCAGATCTTTCGCAGCCGTCATGTTCAACAACTCGAACCAGTTTCCCTTGAGTAAACGGGAAAAAGGCTTCACATTCAGATTCACAGTGCGGCTCTGTATTTGTACAATAAAATAATTGCAGCAGGCCTGCGCCAAATGTTTCGTTCACTGGTTCTGGCAAGCGATTCAAATTGAGTTGCAGAAACAGCGGCATAGGCTGACCACAATGCTGGCATCTCGGCCATTGCTCGTCCTGGGCTAACCAGGGAGTACCACCAAATTTTGAGCTTAACACAGAATTATCTCCCTCTTTTATCAGGGGTATCCAGGCTGTACGCTGGAATGGGCGAATAACTCTGGGCAATATTGTCATAGAATGTTTACTCTCAAAAATGTTTTCCGAGATTTCATACGCCCTTTTTCTTTACATAATGTACTGTTCTTCCAATTAAGAAAGAGAGTCAAGAATTTTCTTATCCTAATGAAGAGTATTTGGTATGACGTTCAAACTGTGCAAGAAATCTTGAAATATTTGCTTGACAAATACCAATCCCTTATTTAACTTTTTGAGTGTTGTGAAGAGCCATATTGTGTAACTCAGATAAAATATTTCGCAATTTTTTCAAAAAAATGATACGCATGTTGACCACATCAGTAGGAAGCCTCTTTTCAGGGATTCGCCATGATCAATATGGTGAAAATCCGCAGAGGAAATTGTGTGCCTATGGCGGGATGAACATGTTCGCGTTTGAAAAAGGATAACCGAAACACCCGAAAATCGGGTGATGTGAACCCCGCTATAGCATTTGCTGTAGTGGGGTTTTTTTTTGACAGTAAGAGTCATCGAATGACACGAATACAACGAATATGACACACGCACAGATGAAAATCAGAACTTGAGAAGTACAGATATGAGGATTTTCAGGGGAAAGAAACATAAAAAATTTGTCATAGGAACAGAGACAGGCTGAGAAAAAGCATTCACGAGGAATGCCAAAAATCCGAAACATTCCATGAGAGCATCAGGTTGAAGTCGCATCAGATTCTCTGGCGATAGGGTATCAACCGGAACAAATCATATTCCAGATATTGTCCCGTATGCTGGTGCTGACGGATTTCATGCAAGATTCTCTTCATTGAGTTTGTTCGGAAGTTCGACGCCATACGCATCAAGCGAAGGGATTTTGCCCTGAAAGGGAAGAGGGCTACAGACTGGGATTTCAATCCCAGAACTATTGGTAGGAGAGTGATCACGATGGAAAAGACATTACTGTTAAATATCACGTATGAACCCCTGCAAGTCATTAGCTGGCAAAAAGCCATCACCCTGCTCACGCTGGGGAAGGTGGAAGTAGTTGAAGAATACGACCGGGAAGTACACAGTGTCTCTTTTTCCATCAAATTACCGGCGGTGGTGCGGCTGCTGCAATTCGTGAAATGGCGGGATAAATCGGTCACATTGTCCAGGCGCAACATCTACGTCCGCGATCATGGAACATGTCAATATTGCGGCGCAGCGCTGACCCAACAGGAAATCACGTATGATCACGTCATTCCGAAATCGCAGGGAGGTCAAACGACCTGGGAAAATGTCGTGGCCTGCTGCGTGAAATGTAATGGAAAAAAGGGCGGACGGACGCCGAAACAGGCCGGGATGAAACTGTTGAATACGCCGCAGCGTCCGAAATGGAACCTGACGCTCAGAGTGACCATCGGCGTCAAACACAAACCGGAATCCTGGCGTGATTATCTCTACTGGAATGCCGAACTGCTATAAGTCAGGAGTGTCCAAAGCTCGTCTTTGACGGCGAAAGCAGAGCTTTCGCCCTCCTGATGACTTGTGTGACAATCTACTGCTCTATCAAATTATCGTTGGCGAGTTCGTAGTGCTCGCTTTAGCGAGTTTTTCCGCCTGAAGGCGGAACTACGAACCTGTATCCTTAATTACAGTCCCTTTTTATTGACAAAAAGAACAAGATCAAATAGTTTATCTATATTGACGAGTGGCATAATCTGAGCTTTTAAAATCCACCCCTCACCCCTCCCAGGAGGGGAATTCATGCACCGGCACGTCCGCTATTCTCCTCCTGGGAGGGGTGAGGGGTGGGTTAGAGAAAAGCGCAATTTATGGCGACTTTGAGTATAAAACATGCAGCGAGGTGAGTGTATGGCAGTACAAACCAATGTTCTGACATCCTATGAACAGGAATTGATCCGGATCATCCACACGTTGCCCGTGGAACGGATTGCGCAGGTGATAGATTTTGCCCGTTATATCGAATCCCAAACCCATGAAGATTTTATCACACTTGATAGCGAGCAGGAAGAAGATATTCTGGCAGATGAAGCCCGTTGGGATGCGCAATTTGCCGCGACTCAGGATGGATTAAAACGCATGGCCGAACATGTCCGTAAAGAAATTCGGACTGGTCGAACAAAGGCCATGAAGTTTACCAAAAGCGGAGGGATGAAGCCAGCGTGAAATCACGAACAGTATCGCCCTTTTGGGAATTGTTTGAGGAATTGCCCTCGAAGATTCAAGTATTGGCATCCAAAGCGTATCGTTTGTGGCGAGTGAATCCGGCCTCGAAGGGATTGCGATTTAAGCGGGTATGTGACTCTGAACCGATATATTCAGTACGAATCGGACGCGAGTATCGCGCATTAGGTCTGCTTGAAGGTGATACGATCTACTGGTATTTTATAGGAAATCATGATGACTACGAACGTGAACTGAAAAAATTGTAACATGCATGAGACGATGCAAGTTGGGGATAAACAGGAACTTTTACCTCATATATTGAAATTCCCGACAGTATTTTTTGCTTGTGGAAAATCCGAAGTTAGAATAGATTGAAAAATATGGAAAAGGCAGAAATTCGCAAACTTCTACAACCCATCCTCTGGGATTACGACGCTTGATATTGTGGAGGGAAACATCATGGCAATACGCGAACTCTTTCTTGAAATTTTTGAACGCTATCCGCAGGAATATCAACGCGATAGCAAAACCAGCAATCCGTATTTCAAAGACTTGAAACAGCGCATTGTGCAAACATTCGGGCCGTTCTTGCACTTTCAATTCGAGATCAATGCGCTCGGCGGACAAGGCATTATGCGCAAAGAACCGTATATCAGTTTTTTGGCGTCAGACCACAAGACGAGCAAGGGAATTTATCCAGGCTATCAGTTTGATTTTGAAACTCAATCTGTGTTTTTCGGATTCGGTGATGCCGATGATCATGAACCGCCGCAGGAACTCGCTACAGCATTTGCCGCCCGTGCCGCCGAACTGCTGCCCCAATTCGAAGAACGCAATGATGACGGCTATCCGCGCAAAATCTATGGGAAAGACGAATTGGATGAGGAAGAGTTGGTAAAGGATTTAGAAACGGTGTTCGAAGTCTATGAAACGTGTCTGGAAGAATTTAATGAGGGGATTCAGCAGTATTTGAAGCCTATGAACAATGATCCGATAACACTCGATGGACAGGCTCGATATTGGATTATTGCCCCCGGTGCAAATGCACGGTTATGGGAAGATTGCAAACAGAACAGTATTATTTCCATCGGGTGGGATGAATTAGGCAATCTTTTGCAATACCCAAGCAAAGAGGCGATTCGTCAGGCACTTCAAGCGATTGAAAAGACAGAGAGTTCTAAAATGAATGACACGCTTGCGTGTTATGAATTTACGCATGTCATGAAGATTGGCGATTACGTCTTTGCCAAAAAAGGGATTGATACGATTCTCGGTTTCGGGCGCATCACATCTGATTATATTTATGACAATTCTAGAGAAGAACATCATCATGTCCGCAAGGTGCAATGGCTATTGGTAGGAGAATGGAAATTTTCGGAAACCTTAGGCAACATCACACTGAAAACGTTGACGGATTTTACGAAATATCCCGATTTTGTCAGAAAAATCATAGCGATTATGGGTATTGGAAGCCCCAGATCAGAAGAAGCGATTCAGCGTTTGCTTGATTCTTTTTTGGCGTGGTTCGAAGAACATGCAAGTCATTCCAATGAAATCGTAGCAGAATATCAACAATTTTCCCAGGAATATTTCAACCGCTTGAATGATCAGGAATTGATTGAGGTGATGGTGAAATTTGCTCAAGATGGCGGAAAAATCCAGTCAGGCGGGCATCGCACCGCAGGGAAATTTCGTAAATCGATCACCGCGCAAACGTCGGAATTCCGGCAATTGATTTTTAGCATGTTCGATGATCATTTCGATGTCGAACAATGGTGGAGGCAGGCGGACTCGTTCAAAGGCTTTGGGAAGGGAATTCGCTCGATTTTTTTACATCGTGTCTTTCCTGATCGTTTTGCAATTTTCAACAACAAATCCCGTGAAGCTTTTCAATTATTAGGATTATTGCATTACAAGCCGTCCAGCAACGTATTTGAATATGCCCTGATCAATGAAGCGGCTCAAAAGCTCATTGCTTATCGGCCTGAGCAGTTGAATTTTTATCGCGCTGATGCGCTGACAGAGTATCTATTAGGCCCATCACAGGGGAAACTTGTGTTCGAAAAATTGATTCTCCAACAAGAGCGAGCAACACCGGATAATGAGCAAGAAAAGGTATTCACGCCACCGAAATTTTCAAAAGCCGATGCGCTGGCAAAGCTTTTTTTGAGCGAAACCGAATTCGATAACATCCTCAGCCTCCTGCAATACAAGAAAAATATCATCTTGCAGGGGCCGCCGGGCGTCGGCAAATCATTTATCGCCAAACAGATCGCCTTCGCCCTGCTGGAAGCTAAAGACGAGGAGCGCGTCACGATGATTCAGTTTCACCAGGCGTATTCCTATGAAGATTTCATCCAGGGGTTTCGCCCGAACGATGACGGCAAATTTGTCCTGAAAAACGGCGTGTTCTACGAATTCTGCAAAAAAGCGCAGCGCAACCCCGCACCGCACGTTTTTATCATTGACGAAATCAATCGCGGTAATCTGAGCAAGATTTTCGGGGAGTTGATGCTGCTGCTCGAAGCGGATAAGCGCGGCCGCGAGTTCGCCATGCCTCTGACATACTCGCCGCACGACGTATTTTTTCTGCCTGAGAATCTTTACATCATCGGACTGATGAACACTGCCGACCGCTCATTAGCGATGGTAGATTATGCCTTGCGGCGGCGTTTTGTCTTTATCGAACTGCGGCCGCAATTTGAAAGCGCAAAATTCAGAGTGCACCTCACGCAATACGGCGTTTCCGACGAATTGGTCGAGAGAATTGCTGCCCAGTTCACTGCGCTCAATCAACAGATTGCAGACGACAAGAATCTGGGCAAAGGCTTTTGCATCGGGCATAGTTTTTTCTGTCCGAATCATGCGCAATCGGTGTATGATGAACGCTGGTATCAGCAGGTTGTCAAATATGAAATTCAACCGCTGCTTGAAGAATATTGGTTCGACGACAGCGACAAAGCCGCCGCCGCAGTTCGCCGTCTGTTAGCATAGGGAGAAACCGGGTTTCTTCAAGAAACAGGGAGAAACCAGGTTTCTTCAAGAAACCCGGTTGCTTGAGATTCTCATGGACATTCCAATCAAAAACATCTATTATCTGCTCAGTTACGCATGGAATAAGCTCGAAGAGGGCGAGCGTATCAATGCGGCGCAGATGGAATGTGAGACGCTGATTGATTTGCTGGCAAGCGTACTGGCAAACGGTGCGGCTTATGTTCTGCGGCGCGGGCTTGATCGCGGTTACGTGCCATATCTCGAAGAAACGGCGACCTTGCGCGGTAAAATTGACGCGGCGACCACGCTCAAGCGTACTTATTTCGCTGCGCCGCGCATCTTCTGTGAATATGACGAATTTCAGCACAATATTCTGCAAAATCAGATTCTCAAAACCACGATGTTCAACGTGTTGCGGCTGCCTGAACTTCATCGCGATATTCGCGGCAGATTGGAACAATGTTATCGCAAATTGACGAATATTGACCGGCCGACCTTAACCAAAAGGCATTTCGGCCTCGTGCAATTGCACCGGAACAACGGTTTTTACGATCTGCTGCTTGACGTGTGCCAACTGATTCATGAAAATCTGTTTGTGGATGAACAGAGCGGCGCAGCGACCTTCAATGATTTCGTGCGCGACGAAAAGAAAATGGCCGCCTTATTTGAAGCGTTTGTCCGCAATTTCTACAAACGCGAACAGCAGCAATTTAAGGTCGAACGCGAATATATTGAGTGGGACGCCGAACCACTCAACGACGATTCACACGATTTATTGCCGAAAATGCAGACTGATATTTCGTTGACCTCTTCAGATCGAAAGATCATCATTGATACGAAATATTACAAAGAGGCGTTGCAAACGCACTATGACAAACAGACGATTATTTCGTCGAATCTGTATCAAATTCACGCCTATTTGACAAACTTAGAAGCACTCGGCGGCGTCAATGTTCATTGTGAAGGTATCTTGCTCTATCCGACCGCCACGCAGGAGCTCAATATTCAGCGAAAGATCAAAGGTCATCGTGTCAGCGTTCGAACCATTGATTTATCGCAGGAGTGGCCTATAATAAAACAACGACTCTTAGAAGCTGTTTTCAAAGTCCATGCAACGGGCATTTCGAGAGAGGTGAACAGGAGTGTCAAAGCTCTGCTTTGACAGCGAAAGCAGAGCTTTCGCACTCCTCACCTGCAAACTTTTAAAACAGCTTCTTAACAAAATTCCAGGAGCAGACGTAACCTTCTAACGTGAGGATTTCCTGAAACCATCCTAAAATATATCTTGACAATGTAAATTCGAATCTCCTCCGTTCGTTCTGAGCCTGTCGAAGAGCGCACATAGCGTTCATTTTTCGACAAGCTCAGAACGAATAGGATTGATTCATTGTCAAAATATCAAGTTACTTAGGAAAGGAGATTCATATGCAGCAAAGTATTCGATATTTACTTGATCAGAATATGTTAACCGCCGATCTGGAACAGTACACAATCCAGGAAGGGAAAGTGGAACACGGAATTTACTTGTCATCTTTGCAGCGTAAGGGGGCAGCCCTTTTCTGCCTGTGTCGCGACGAAGAACGCCGCGTAAAATACGTGCTGATGCTCAGCGCGTCAGCCGATGCGTTCCCGACGTTCCCCGGCCAGCGGATGCGTGAAGGTGAATTTATGGTGGCAACCAGTGATTTGACGCCTAAACTGGCCGTATTCTTACGGAAGGAATTCCCGTATACGGCTCCGCAATCTCTGCGTGATAAGAACGCAACGTTCGGCACCGGCGACCGTCTGGGAAACGCAAATCCAGCGCATGTCCGTGCCGTGCGGTCGTTTAACATTTTTCCTGTCCTGGCGCAACAGTCAATTCGAGAATTGAATTTCACCAGACGCACGTTTCAAGACGTGGTGGATGCAGCCACGTTTGCTGTGTTTCAGGAAGGTTATACCGGTGGTTATGGGGCCGACGGCGATCATCTCAAAAATATCCCGGAAATTAAAAAGTCGTTGGAATCGGGCGCGACCATGATTACGCTGGATCTGAGCGAAGTCATGAACGCGACGGCCGCGAATTGGAGCGCCGCGCAGATCCTTCAGAGCTATCAACAGTTTCCGAAGAATGAGGTGGTGCGTCTGGAAAAGACGTATTTGAATTCGACGTTCACGCTGCAAAATGGTCTCGCGTTGACCTTTAGCACCCTGGAATTACAACGCTGCTGCGTGATGTATTCGAAAGCCCTTCGCTTTGCCAAAGAAGCCTACGATCTCCTGGTTGAAGTACGCGGGGCCGGGAATTTCGATTTTGAAATGTCGATTGATGAAACGGAAACCCCGACACTTCCCCTGCATCATGTGTTTATTATCTGCGAGTTGATCCATCACGGCGTCAAAGTCGATTCGCTGGCACCGCGTTTTATCGGAGAATTTCAGAAAGGCATTGATTATCTCGGCGACCTGAAGGAATTTGAAGCGCAATTCCAGATACATAGTCAGATCGCTAAAACCTATGGCAATTACAAGCTCTCCATTCATTCCGGCAGCGATAAATTCTCGGTCTATCCGACGATCGGTAAATGGACGGAGGGACACGTGCACGTCAAAACCGCGGGAACGTCGTGGTTGGAGGCGGTCCGTGTGATTGCCATGTACGAGCCGGCCTTGTACCGGGAAATCCATACGCAGGCTTTGAATTCGTATCAGGATGCCCTGAAGTATTATCACATCACCGCCGATCTCGACAAGGTTGCACCCCTTGACAAGACGAGGGATGCCGATTTGCCACGCTATCTGGAACAACCAGACTCACGGCAATTGTTACATATCAGTTACGGATACGTGATGGGAGATAAGGCATTGCGAGCCAGGTTGTATGACGCGTTGTTTGTGCATGAGGACGCGTATCTTCAACGAATCCGCGATCATATCCGCAAGCATGTTCGTTTGCTGGGTTGTCAGGAAAGATAAAGGTATTAAGAACTGACAGGTTTTCGAAAACCTGCCAGTTCACTTTTCGGCATTTGGTCACGGAGTGATATGGCTGAAAAAATGTTTGCCGCTCAGGTGGTGTCGCGGGGCGAATCGGCAAAGATGCCGCGGTGATCAGCCAGGGCTCCGCAGGTTTGTTTTTTGACTTCATGTCGCGATAAAGAATCGTCTCCCTTGTAATCCAGGGATATGCTGACTGTCTGAAAATGTTGAAAATGATCTGCTTAAAGTTCAGGAGGAACTTTCTTTTCTTGACACAATTGATAAAACCATGCTGTCATGTCAACCTTTCATCGCTATTTTGGCGAAGGTATTGATACGTAAATTAACAATAATATCAAGGAGGTCCGAACATGAGAGATCTGTTCTCACTGGAGGGAAAAATCGCATTGGTGACCGGTGGTTCGGCTGGTATCGGGGCAATGATCGCCGAGGGCTTTGTCAATTTTGGGGCGAAGGTGTACATTGTAGCACGCAGAGAAAAGGTCCTGAAACAGAAACAGGAGGAGCTGGTGAAAATCGGCCCTTGCGAGTATATCGCAGCCGATGTAGGTTCAGTCGCCGGAATCAAGGAACTGGCAAAGGCCTATGGTGAACGGGAGCAGTCACTCGATATTCTGGTCAACAACGCTGGAATCAGCGACGGTGGCAGGGAGATCGAGGATATTACTGAGGAAACATGGGACGCAGTGATAGATCTCAATCTCAAAAGCATCTTCTTTATGATCCAGGAGTTTCTGCCTTTCCTCCGGATGGGGGCTTCGCCCGCAACCCCGAGCAATGTGATCAATATCGCTTCTATCGACGGCTGCGGGAAGCTCAATTCATTTTACAATTATGCCTACGGCGTCAGCAAAGCAGGTGTCATCCAGTTGGGCCGGCACCTGGGTGACAGGTTAGCCTGGGAGGGGATTCATATCAATACTATCTCCCCCGGTGACTTCCCGACCGATTTAAACACGACGGCCCGGGATCACACAGACGAGATGAAACAGGTCATTCCGGCCAAGCGGATAGGGGAGAAGGACAATATCGCAGGGGCGGCCATATTTCTCGCTTCGCGAGCGGGGAACTTCAATGTCGGCTCCAATCTCGTTGTTGACGGCGGGGAGAGCGTGCGAGGTGTCCAACGGGCCTTTTATGCAACGATTTGGCCCGATTGGGTGAGACTGGACAGGTAGTCGTGTCTATCGAACGGCATGCCTCTTAAAGCCCTGCTCCCCGGCGATTATCAAGACGGTGACCAGCGCCGCCGCGCCGCAGGCTTTGGGGCCGCAGCAGGAAACCGCCGACGAATTGGCGGTGCTCGCTCGCCGGTGCTGGATTTGTGTCGCCTTCAATGAAGAGAGGAAGACCTATCGGGTGGCATTGTATAGAGACAGGCGGCTAGAGCCGGCAAGACCGTTACTGCGGCGAAGCTGGTACGGTTCGGAGGCAACGGCGACCAAATCTGACGGTTCCAGGCTTACATGATGTGTGATCCTATGATTGGACCCCGGAGTCGGCCGAAGCTCTAAAGCAGAAAGTAGGGCAAATGCTGGATGATCGTTTTTATCACATTCGAGGAACAATCGTTCGGTCATGTTTGGAATACGCTCAAAAGCAGGGTTGTTTCGGGAAAGTGAACATGCATTCCCGAAACAACACCACGAGTGACTACCGTGCTAATGCCTGCCGAACCGCGTTGACCGCCCGTTCAACATCGGCACTGGCGGTGTGCCAATTACACAACGACACGCGCATACAGCGTTTCCCATGCCATGTTGTCCCGGAAAAAAACGTTTCCCCCGATTCAACGACCCTGGCAGTGACACTCTCTGTCCGGCGATCATGATCCGCTATGCCATTTCCTTGTTTTGCGAAAAAAATCTTGATTTTCTCTTCCTGTTCCTCATAATGGATTCGTGTTGTGACACATTCACCGATTACTATAAAAAACCTTGTATAAAATTCTGGCCTTTGTCATCTGCGGTCTGACCGCCGGGATTGCGGGAGTGACCTATATGGCACACCTCACCATCGCCAACCCGATTCTGGGCACCGGTTTTGAGTTAAACGCCATTGCGGCCGTGATCATTGGCGGAACAAGCTTATTAGGCAGCAAAGGCTCACTGATCGGCACCTTTATCGGGGCCTGTATTATGGGCGTCGGCGATTTCGTCCGGCAAATCATCACAGGCGGCGTCATCATTGTCGCAGTCATCCTCGATTCGTACCGGGCCAAAGTCTCTTTTGACCCGGTTTCCTCCGATTAAAAGGCTGTCGAGATAACCCCTGGCTGGCCGCTGCCAGAAATGAATAGAATTCTCTTGACATCATTGGCAGGTTCAGACATACTCAAGTCATCAGCAGAAAAATCTCATTATATCAGGGAGAAATTTATAACAACAGCACGCCAATCTCGTTGAATTCTGCCGAATCGACTGCCGCACGCGGTCTATTCCGACCGTCAGGATTTATTGATTATTTTTACCAGCTTATCTTCAATGCCAGAAACGCAACGCACCATGTTAACCGTGCTGTTAGGGCAGCGAAACGGAAATTTTCATCCGCGTGGTGAATCGCCTGTTCTGGGAACAGGATCACCGCGCCCTGTAGGAAAACTCATCCAATGACAGCATCAGAATCAGAACAGTCTCACTTGCATCGAATGTCACAACTTTTACAGAAATATCGTCCTGGCCGGTTATTACCGGTGATCACTGCCGGAATTGTGCTTGGTATCCTTAATCTTACGATCGCCATCTCGTTCGGAGCACTCATTTTTTCCGGTGGTCTTGCCGACCGTCTTTGTTTGGGAATCGGATTGATCCTGTTTAGCGCCAGTGTACTTGGGCTGGTGGTTGCCCTGCTTAGTACTTTTCGCGGAATGATTGCAGTTCCTCAGGATACGCCTGCCGCTATTCTGGCCCTGATTGCAGCGACGCTGACCACAACGCTGGCCGGATCAGGCCATCCTGATCAGATTTTTATGACGCTCGTCGCGTGTATGGCAATCACAGCGATGGTAACCGGAATCACGCTCTGGCTGTTGGGCGCGTTTCAATTAGGGCGTTTCATCCGCTTTCTGCCCTATCCGGTCATCGGAGGTTTCCTGGCGGGCACCGGCTGGCTTTTGGTTACGGGCGCGATCAGCATGATGACGGATATGCCGTTGACCTTCAATCGCCTTCCTCTATTCTTGCAAACGTCAATGCTCGTCAAATGGCTGCCTGGCGTGGTTTTCGGCTTGCTCTTGTGGGGGATTTTACGGCGTTATAAATCAGATCTGATTATTCCGGCCATGCTCCTGATCAGCATTGTCCTTTTCTACTTGGTGCTTTTTGTGGCAGACATTTCGCCGACAGAAGCCGGGCTGCGCGGCTGGTTAATGGGACCGTTCCCCGAAAGCGGCTTATGGAAACCATTCTTGTTCTCAGCGGTCGGACAGGCGTACTGGCCTGCGATCTTCAGTCAATCAGGGAGCATCGCGACCATTGTGATGCTGAGTATTATCTCTTTGCTCTTAAATGTCAGCGGTATCGAATTGGCTGTGCGGCAGGAGATAGATCTGAATCGCGAACTCCGAGCGGCCGGACTGGCAAATGTGTTGACCGGCCTCGGCGGCGGACTGGCCGGCTATCATGCCCTGGGAGATACGTTGCTGGAGTATGAGATGGCCGGAAAAAGTCGTATTCCGGGGATCATTTCCGCCATGCTCTGCGGCGCGGCCCTGCTTTTTGGAATGTCGCTGCTCTCCTTCTTTCCCAAATTCATCGGGGGAGGTCTGCTTTTCTTTCTGGGGTTGAATTTTCTGAGCGACTGGGTATATGAAACCTGGTTTCGCCTGTCGCTCAGCGACTATATGTTAATCTTGCTCATTGTTAGCGTGATCGGAGCCGTTGGTTTTTTAGAGGGGGTGTTGGTTGGAATTATCGCGGCAGTCATGTTGTTTATCGTGAAGTACAGCCGCATCAATGTTGTCAAACATCGCCTGTCAGGGGAAACCTATCAGAGCAATGTTGACCGCGCCATCCCCTATCAACGTCTCCTCAAAGAACAGGGCGGCCAGATTCTGATTTTGAAATTGCAGGGGTATCTCTTTTTCGGAACTGCGGATAGCCTGCTGACCCAGGTTCGTGAGCGCATACACGACCAGCATTTGAAGCCGTTACGCTTTTTGGTGTGTGATTTTGCGCTCGTCACCGGCCTGGATTCATCCGCGCTCATCAGTTTTACCAAAATGACCCAACTGGCAGCAGCGCAGCATTTCACCATCGTTCTGACGCAGCTTTCGCCGCAGATTTTGCGCCAATTTGAGCGTGAGCACGCGCTGAAAAACGATGCGCTGCTCCGCATCTTCCCCGACCTGGATCATGGGGTTGAATGGTGCGAAGAACAGATCTTACACGCTGAAGAGGAGTCTGGCACAACCCAACCCGTTCCTGGATCAGACCTGGAATCTGTTTTTCATGAGATGCTTGACGCGCTGAACCAGCATACCCGCTTTGAATCCCTGCTTGAGAGAATGATGCCGTATTTTGAACGCCAGGACATGCAAAAAGGGATGTATTTGATTCACCAGGGCAACATGCCGGATGCGCTCTATTTTATCGAATCCGGCCAGGCGACGGTTCAGCTTGAGAACGAGGGCAGCAATCACGTTCGATTACAGACCATCGGCATGGGGAAAGTGGTCGGAGAACTTGGATTTTACCTGAAACGCCCCGCGACCGCCTCGGTAATCGTCCAGGAGCCGGGCATCGTGTATCGCCTTTCAATAGCAACCTTACGCGACATGCAAGCGCGAGATCCTTCACTGGCCGCATTTTTCCATGAATTCATGGCCCATTTACTCGGCGAACGCCTGGCGAACACCAATGCCACATTGCAGGCTGTGATCACTTAAGCTTGAAAAATCAGACCACTTTTTTATTGCACTGACTGAATAGCCTGAATCATCTGAGGCGGTAGAGACGAAGGTTACCTATGACTATTCACAAAAATGTAATCTGCTCCCCATCATGATGTCTCCACATTGCCATAAGCCTTTTCCAGTGCGTTCTGAACGGCATTCATGATGACCGTACTGCTATTGGTGGCTCCGGTGACACTATCGACTGCCGTAGATTGATTCTCTATAATTCGTTGGGGAATAATCGGTTCGGTTTTTTCGTGCATGACAGGGCCGCTGAGCAAGGCTCTAAGATCTAACCGCTTGTCAGGCGACTTTTGGTTATTACTGAATCTGCTCAGCGCCCTGAAATGCTGATGAATGGATGCTGACCGGATAACCTGCTGCCAGAGTACAAACCACTGAGGCAGGTGTCAACACTCGTACCGGATAGCGGATAATACGTACCGGAGGGTGTTCATATCCAAAGGGACGCCAACGCAGCAACTGGTTTCTCAGCACCAGATAAGCGATGTGTTCATCGTCCGTGACAAAGGTTCCGTCAGGCAGATGTTCAATCGAATGACAAAACCTGTGCGTCTGACGGTGTGTCGCTATTCTTTCCTGATGGAGGATGGCATCTAACGTGCTTGCTGTAGGTCGGGATGTCCCGGCTATTTCCAGGTTCGCTTTGGCCCAGATTTCTCGAAAAAGCTTGAATCGTTCTCGTTGGCATTCGGCGCATGGGCGATGTCCGGCTGTTAGAGCCGTCGCTTCATCAAGGAAAAACAACTCGGTGTAGTGACCTGGAGTCATGATTGAACGTCTTCGTCCCTTGAAGTCAAGAAGGCAAATAATCCACCGTTTACCCTGAAACTGGCGTCGAATCTGCTCGTGGCCATCATGCAAACATCCGCGATTTCCTGTGAATGTCCCACGAGCTGATGTAGCTATCAATGTGCTGAACGGCGTGACACGATTTTGTCTTGGCATATCGAAGGCGCACCTTTCTTGCGTTCACTCAAATAAAAATGCCATAATAATCTCGCCGCAACTGCTCTCCACGGCTGCCATTCATCGCTCATTTTCTTCGCCTCTTCCGGCGTTGGCCGCCTTTCCCATCCCTTGACTTGCTGAATTGCCACCTCGAGTGCAAGATCTCCTTTCGGCCAGATATTGGGCCGTCCCAGTGCCATCAGAACATAAATATCGGCCGTCCATGCCCCTATCCCTTTTATCTTCATCAATTGTTTTTTTGCATCTTCATCTTCCAACTTGCCTAGACCTGATACATCGAGGCTTCCATGTATTATCGCCTGTGCCAGCTCGCGGCTATATCGTGTTTTTTGCCGACTGAAGCCTATGTGCTTGAGCTGCTCGTCAGTGAGCATGAGAAAATTTTGGGGCGTAAACGGATGTACTGTCTCCTCTAAGCGATTGTACGCCGCCTTCGCTGAGGCTAATGACACTTGTTGTTCGAGAATGATATGGAGCAAAGTGTGAAATCCTGGTTCTCTCTCCCAAAGCGGAGGCGGACCATACTTTGAGGCAATCCTGGCAAGGTCTTCATCTCTTCTTGCCAATTCTCGTACACCTTTCAATAAGGTGAGATGGTTCAATCGTTGCTTCATATTGAATCATATTTCTCGCTACACTGTCACATTGCTACGTGACATGAGTTTATATTTAAACAGACTCTCCTGGACGAATTGATGCCATGAGATGGTATCATGCACTCATTGCCTGTTGCATGATGTCAGCCGCTTCCCATCCCAATATGGCCTTTTTCCGGGCACTTCCCCACCGATATTGATGAACCTGGCCGTTCTTTGTGATGACGCGATGACATGGAATCAGGTAACCCACAGGATTGATAGCGATGGCGTTGGCAACCGCGCGAGTCGATTTTGGTTTGCCGAGATACGCGGCAATATCCTGATAACTGACCATGGTTCCTTTTGGGATTGAGAGTAAGGCCTGCCAGACATTCACCTGAAAATTCGTGCCTTTGACCAGAAGATGGAACGGACGGGAGGCATTTGCTGCCTGCGAAGCAAAAATCTGATTGATCAGCGTGTCTGTCTTCTGTGCATTTTCCTGGAAGCTGGCGTGAGTCCAATTGCTTTGTAAGTCGGCGAACGCGTCATCCCGCCTTTCTTCGGTCACAAAACTCAAGTGACAAATGCCGCGTTCTGTCACCGCAAGAAGACACTCGCCAAAGGGTGTTGGATGAAACCCATATTCGATCTGTAAGCCTGCCCCCATGTTTTTATATTCTCCGGGAGTCATCGCCTCAAATGTCACAAATAAATCATGCAAACGCCCGGGACCCGACAAGCCTGCGTCGTACGAGACATCGAGGAGGTTCCGTCCTTCGGCTAATTTTTCTTTGGTATACTCAAGCGTTAAAAATTGCAGAAATTGTGTCGGACTGATCCCGACCCACCGTTTGAAGAGTCGCTGAAAATGATATTTACTTACGTGCACATGGTCTGCAATCTCGTCTAAATCGGGCTGAGCTGTCACATGCGATTCCACAAATCGGATAGCCTGTTCTATCCGTTGATAATCAAAGGATTGTTGAGAAAATGGATATGCGTTCATCTTGTTCATTACTCCTTGTGGTAGTGATTAAATGTAATGACACAGAAGGTTATGGACACGCTCTCCGGAGTGCGCAAGCTCTGCTTGCGCGGCC
>DF820465.1:468505-567545 GCA_000739535.1 Candidatus Vecturithrix granuli
GCAACGCCCTGACAGGCGCGGCATCGGAGATGCCGGTACGACGACCGCGTCGCACTCCTGACCGCACCGTTGTCAAGGAGACATCACTTACCATTTAACCACTACCCCGGTTCTTATTTCTCTTGCTGCATAGCGAAGCCTTTGACAAAACTGCGTTGAAGGAGCAGCAGCACGAGCAAGGGGGGAATCATGGTAATCAGCGTACCAGCCATAATCACGTTCCATTCGGCGGCCTGCTCGACACTGGCTAACAGCATTTTGACGCCGATTTGCACCACGCGCATTTGGTTGGAGTTGGTGATGATGAGGGGCCAGAGGTATTGATTCCACATATACAGGAATTCAATCATAAACAAGGCGGTCATGTTGGTGCGTGAGAGGGGTGCAAGAATTTTTGTGAGAAATCCGATCGGGCTGATCCCGTCAATTCTGGCAGCGTCGGCAAGCGAAACCGGGATGGTCAGGAAGAATTGACGAAACAGCAGCGTTCCGGTCGCGCTCGCAAAGAAAGGAATAGTGAGGGCGTAATAGGTATCAACCCAGCCAAAGGTTTTCATTAGCTCAAAGGTTGGCACAATGCGGATCGGCAGCGGCAGCATGTGGGTAATCAGGATAATCACAAAGAAAAAGTATTTCCCGCGAAAATCGCCGAAATAGGTAAAAGCAAAGGCGGAGGTGATGGAAAGCACGATTTTCCCCAGAGCGACAGACACCGAAATAAACGCGCTGTTAAACAATAATCGTCCCATATTTACACTATGCCAGGCTTTTTGATAGTTCTCGATCATATTTGTGCCCGGCAAGAATTTGGGGGGATAGGTAAACACATCTTGAAAGGTGTGCGTACTGACAATAAACGCAAATAACATAGGAAAGGCGATAATAAACACAGCCAGACTCAAGAAGAGGTGAATAAAAATAGTAAATCCTTTGCTCTGTTTCATGGCATCACTCCAGGAATTATTGATAAAAGACCCATTTCTTTGAAAATCTGAATTGCAACAGCGTCAGTGCAGCGACAAAGACAAATAAAATAATTGACTGTGCGGCCGCATACCCGGTGCGCAGATTTCGGAAGCCGTCCAAATACAGACTATACACCAGCAGTTCCGTTGCTCTGGCCGGCCCCCCTTGTGTCATAATATCAATCAGCCCAAACACTTCGAAAAACGCATAGAGGGAATTCATAATAAATAAAAAGAAGGTCATCGGAGAAATCAAGGGCACGGTAATGTGCCAAAAGCGGCCCAATGCCCCGGCGCCATCAATGTGCGAAGCTTCAATGATGTCATACTGGATCCCTTGCAGCCCGGAGAGAAAGAAAATGACATTATAACCGATCATCTTCCAGGTTGCCGCCGCGATAATCAGAATGATCGCCACGGTGCCATTCGTCCTCCAACTGGGCGTCAATCCGGTCAACTCTTTCATCACAAACGACGCAGCTCCGGTCGCCGGATCAAACAACATGGCCCAAATTGTTCCGGCCACTGCGGGTGACAGCGCGTAAGGCCAGATTAAGGCCGTGCGGTAGAATCCGATACCTTTGATTTTCTGATTTGCAGCAATGGCCAATAACAAAGAGAGAAATATTCCGACAATGACCACACTCAACGTAAAAATTATGGTCACTTTGAGGCTATTACGATAATCCGCAGAGCGGAAAAGCGTCGCAAAATTTTCCAGACCTTTAAAAATCCGCCGGTCGCCAAACGGTGAAATTCTGTAAAAACTCAAATGAATTGATTGCACTGAAGGCACAATCAAAAAGATAATCACAATCAACACGGAAGGCGCGAGCAGGAGATAAGCAATCCATTTTTCAGGGAATTTTGTTTGCATAACAAGGCGCAAACATTCCTGAAAGGTCTCAAAGACCTTCCAGGAATGACAGGGAATAGTTATTGATACAGTTCAGCGTATTCTTGCAAGACGCGGTTAGCTTCTTTGGCGGCTTCATCCAACGCCTCTTGCGGCGACATCTGGCCGCTGGTGGCTTTTTCGATAGCTGTGGTCACATATTGCCGGATTTCGGGAAAATTTCCCAACAACACGCCTTGCGATTCCACACGACGAACGCCGGTCAGGATTTGCATAAAGGCCGTGAGAAAATTCGGCTGCTCTGAAAACCAGCCCTGATCCATCAATTCGCGCACGGCCGTCACAGAGGTCGGGAAATACCCGGTGTCTTTATGCCATTGCACCGAAACATCCGGACGAGCCAGCCATTTATAGAATTCCCAGACCGCATCGTATTCTTCTTTGGTATGCCCTTTCATGGTCCAGAGCGTGGCCCCGCCAATCACAGAATTGCCGAGCGGATAGCCTTCGCCTTCAAATCTGGGTAAGAAGGTCGTGCCGACCTTAAATTTCGCAGCTTTGGAAATAGATTCGGCTGAGGAGGTTGATTGCTGCAACATGGCAATCTGTCCGGCCAGGAAAGCGTCATTGGCTTTATATTCAGCCCCGCCATAGTAAAACACGCCGGCTTTGGCCCATTCGGTCCATTTTGCTAACACTTTCACCCCAAATTCCTTGTTGAAAACGACTTCCGTCGCCCGTCCGCTGCGTCCATCATCGTTATTGGCAAAAAACTGCGCGTGCATGGCGTGCGCCTGCTCAAACTGCCAATCCGGCCATCCAAAAGAAATGCCATGCGGAGCAGCCCCGCTCTCCACGATTTTCTTGCCCATTTCCAACACTTCATCAAACGTACGCGGCGGTCGGTTCGGGTCCAATCCGGCCTTTTCAAACACATCTTTATTGTAATACAACATAGATGTGGACGAATTAAAGGGCATGGAATAGAGCTTGCCCCCGACAGAATAGTAATCTAAAATCGGCCCAACAATGTTACCCCAGTCAATTTCCCCGGGCTTTTCCAATTCAAAGATCGGCACAATCGCGCCGCTGTCCAGCATGGTTTGCGTGCCGACTTCATACACCTGCACGATGTGCGGAGCCTCGCCGGTTCTGACCGCAGCAATCGCTTTTGACAGGGTTTCCGCATAGGTCCCGGTGAATTGCGGTTCAATCTTAATATTCGGATAGGCTGCTTGAAATCCGTCAATAATTTTATTTACGGCTTCCATCCGGCTGGCGCTCATGGCGTGCCAGAAATTAATCGTCACCTGGTCAGCCGCAAATGCTGTAAACGACGTTAACAACATAACAACACACACAACGCTACTGAGAACAACTTTGACTTTTGACATACAATACCCTCCTTGAAATGTGAATAATTCCTTTTGATACATAAAATCCCCCCTTATGTATCACTCTCAGAGTCCATGATGAACAAGAGAGGAAGTGAGGCATAGAAACCAGGTTTTTGTCAAACCCGGTTTCCTTTTCCCTCTCATTATTCAGGTCTGTTAATCAAAATTTACAATACTGTCAAGTAGAAAGACATACAGAAATGAGCATTTCACGACAAATTTTCGTGAGCGCAAGTTATTTTTCTTGACAGTGAATCTTATTAGATAGTGCATAAAGACCCGAACAACATCATTGGCCTATTTTTCTACCACAAAGACTCAAAGGACGCAAACGACGCAAAGAAGGACGTTCCATCTTAAAGCGATTGTCGTGTTGAACATCTTGGAAATCTGATATTTTCCAGGATGTTCCTTTGCGTCGTTTGCGTCCTTTGAGTCTTTGTGGTTCATATAACATAAGGAAATCTATGAAAATCACGGTATTAAACGGCAGTCCCAAAGGGGACCAGAGCGTCACGATGCAATATGTGCATTTTTTACAGAAGAAATTTCCACAGCACGAACTCAAGATTGTGAATATTACCCACAGAATTAATAAATTTGAAAAAGACGAACAGGCGTTTCAGGAGGTTATTACTGAGGTCGCATCGTCAGACGGCGTGTTGTGGGCATTTCCGTTGTATGTCATGTTAGTTGCCGCCGGCTACAAACGGTTTATTGAATTGATCTGGGAACGCAAAGCCCAGGAAGCCTTCAAAGACAAATACGCAGCAATAATCGCCACATCTATTCATTTTTACGATCATACCGCATTGAACTATATCCACGGAATTTGTGATGATCTGAATATGAAGTATGTGGATGCCTTTTCAGCGGAAATGCTCGATTTGACCCGAGAACCGCAGCGTCAAAAATTTCTCCTGTTTGCCGAAAATTACTTTGATGCCATTGAACACGCCCGCCCGACCTTCAAAGCGTATCCTCCGGTGAATGCCCAATCATTTACATACACGCCTGGCTCTTCGGAAACTCGTATTGACGCCGGAAACAAGAAAGTCATAATTGTGGCGGATATTGAAGATGAGCAGAGCAATCTCGCCAAAATGGTTGCGCGTGTGCAGCAAGCCTTTTCCGGCAAAGCGGAGATACACAATCTGCGCCAACTCGACATGAAAGGCGGGTGCCTGGGTTGTATCCGATGCGGCTACGATAATACCTGCGTCTGGGAAGGCAAGGATGAATATATTGATTTTTATAGGAATACCGTTCAGACCGCTGACATCCTGATTTTTGCGGGGAATATTCACGACCGCTATCTGTCGTCGCGCTGGAAAATGTTTTTTGACCGCAGTTTCTTCAACGGCCACGTTCCAACTTTAGGAGGGAAACAGATCGGCTGGATTCTTTCAGGACCGCTCAGCCAGCTTGCGAATCTGCGCCAGATTCTTGAAGCCTACACAGAATTGCAACCGGCTAATCTTGTGGATATTGTCAGCGATGAATGTGCGGATTCATCCCAGATTGATGCCCGGTTAGAAGCACTGGCCGCCAACCTGGTGCGCCTGACCGAAAAACAGTATGTGATGCCCACAACCTATCTCGGCGTCGGCGGCGCGAAAATCTTCCGCGACGGCATCTGGGGCCGCATGCGCATCGTCTTTCAGGCCGATTACAAATATTACAAAGCGCACGGCGCGTTTGATGATTTTCCGCAAAAAGATTATGTCGGCCGTCTGCTGGCCCTGGTTGTGCCTCCTTTACTGAAAATCCCCGCTTTTAGAAAACGCGTCTATACGCAGGAAATGATCCCTGGCATGCTGCGACCCTATAAAAAAGTGCTGGAACAAGTTTCGTAATACCTGAACTATCCATCCGGAAAAAAAGGCAGAGCGGTAATCGCCTTGCCTTTTTTATGTCTGCTTGTGAAGAATCGCCTACGCCTGGGCCGTGATGGGATATTTGAAACTGCTTGCCATCGTGAAGGTTACCGGCTTGATGAACAGATAATCTTCAGACCACGTTTCAGCGACATCAGACTCAATATTGAGCAAATCCGGGGTGAAGTAAAACATAATCTTTCGAATATCCTCCTCCTGGGCCAGATGACAGGCCAGAGTGTCAAAATCAACCGGATGGGTGGCGATGATGTCATAGAGATGTAAGGTTTCGTGATCCTGCCTGCACATCACGATCACATCCTCTTCCTCGTAATAATACCAGGCGTCATGCAGAATGTTATAGCTGTAGAACGCCAGAATATGCTCCGCCTGTTCCACGCCGCAGACGAAAGACAGCGGTTGTCTTGCCTTAATCAGCCGATCAATGCTCCCTCTATCAGAGCTATTCCTTGGATTCATTTTCCTGAGACTTTTAGAGTGAGCTTTCCTTATATTCACTGTAAGCGCGAATTGCGTTTCACTCAGGGTTTTGAACCCGAAGCGAGGGTAAAACTCTGCGGCCTCTAGATTGGCAAACAGATAAATCAGGTCATATTTAGTTTCATAAGCGTCAAGGACTATCTGCATCAAGGCTTTTGAAAGACCTTTGCGCTGATAGGCGGGATGGGTCATGACGGTTCCGATTTGGAGGGCGTTCCTGCGCTGTCCCTCCAGGATGAGTGTCAATTTGCTGACTGACACATTGGCAACTACCTGGTCGTCATTTAGATAGGAGTAGCAAATATAGCGGTCGTTCCAATGCCCATCCAGATACCACTGTTCAAAATCAATCCCGAAGGTCTCCCTGGCCAATTGGTTGAAACTGTGCCTGTATGGGAGAAAGTCCTTATAGTTATGAATCAATATCAGGTTATTCATCCGTATCTCCTTCAAAGCGAAAACTACAAACCTGTCGCTCTAAATTTTTATGCGGTTACAGACTTTACTTGACAAATCATAAGGTCTGTGGCGAACATATACGTCAAGAAATGTTTGTAAGAAGATGTCATGAGCTTGTGCTTGCCCGACCTCATGAAACTACATGGATTTCACATAACCAGGGATAACAAATCCTTGCTTATGAGTCATCCTTGTAGTTTCAAAAGAGGAATATAGACAATGGAGTGCGGACAATGGAATCAGAAAGATTGGGATCGGCTGATTGCGCCGATTCAATTGGGTGACTGTATTTTGATGCTGGGACCGGATGCGACACTGGAACCGTACGAAGGACAGGTGCGTTCGCTGACCGAGATTCTGGCGCACAACCTGGCCGGGGAAATTCCGCCCGAAGAACTGAAAACATGGAATATTGATCCCTTCAATTGCGCACTACAATTTAGGCAATGCCCTTCATAAGCAGCAGAAGCGTGACGAATCTATTACCCACTACCGGAAAGCCATCGCGCTTGACCGGAAACTTGGCATAAAAAGTGGTGGAGTAAGAGGGTATTTACGTATACAGTAACTATCAGAAAGCCATCGCATTTGACTCAACTGATGTTGCTTAAAGCAGCACCGCCATTGAAGGAGGGGAATTTATGAAACGCTTGATCATTGTTTTTGCGATTTGGATGATGAGCGCCGCGATGACAGCATTGGCAGATGAGCCGATGCTGGTGATTGATCCGCAGGGGCATTCGGCTCTGATTCAGGATCTGATTTTTACGCCGGATGGCGCACAATTGATTTCTGTGTCAGACGATAAAACCATCCGCGTATGGGATGCGGAGAGCGGCGATCTGCTCAGAACGCTGCGCGGATGGATGGGTGCGGGACCCGAAGGGGGATTAAATGCTGTGGCTCTGTCGTCGGATCCTCAATTCTTGTTTGTGGGTGGATTTCTGGATCGTTTCACCGGCGGGCGCAACGGCGATATTCGCATCCTTGCGTTTGAAACTGGCGAACAGATCGGCATCCTGCAAGGGCATAGCGACACGGTGAATAAGCTCAGCATTTCAGGCGACGGCAGATGGATGGCAAGCGCGAGTTTTGACACAACTGTCAGGATTTGGGATCTTGACATGGTTCGTAAAAACGCTGCGCAGAAACCGTTCATCATTCAACCAACCCTGACGCTGCAAGGGCATGAGGCTGTTGTGCATGACGTGGCGTTTGCGCCTGACGGGCAGCAGCTTGTCTCGGCCTCCGAAGATCAGACGCTGCGTGTGTGGCAGCTTGCGAAAAATAAGGCCAGCGTCATCAGTTCAACCGTGCTTAAGCAACACAAGACAAAGGTGCATTGTGTGACGTATAGTCCGGACGGCAAATATTTCGCATCGGGCGATTTTCAGCATCAGGTGTTCTTATGGGATCACACGGGCAAGCTGCTGAAAAAAATTGATACCCTGGCCAATGAAGTGGAATCCCTCGCGTTTTCGCCGGACAGTGCGTTGCTTTTTGCCGGCAGCCGGGCTTCCGGAAAATTTTATCAGATTCCCACCGGCAAGCAGCAGCAAAGCTTTCCGCAGCAGGAACAGTCTTATTTTTATACCGCCCGATTCCATCCTACGCAAAACCTGATCGCCGCGGTTGACGGCGTTGCCCAGCAAATTTTATTGTATGATACTGTTTCAAAGCGTGTGAAAACGCAACTCGCCGGGAAAGGACAGTCCCTCTGGTCCCTCGCTTTTGGCAAGGGACTCACAATTGCTTTTGGCCGCCAGAATACCGCGCCTTCAGGATTCGATCAACCGCCGCAAACCGCGCCGCAATATTTTCCGCTGGACCATGCGTTCAACCTTGCAGACATGACGTTTTATTATAATCCCCCATCTGAAAAGGAATTCAGCCGCGCTCAGACAACATTCCAGAGCAAGGCATTAAAACGAACCTCAGATTACACTTTACAAATCCAGGGAGGCGCAACCATTGAAAATCGCCGGGGAACCTCAGGCGAAGGCAAAATCTGGTCTTATACCTTCACCCCTGACGGGAATGTCGCCGTCGGCGGGGATTTCGGCGTCAAACTTTACCGGCCAGACGGCTTAGTGTTGCGGGAATTGTTCGGCCATACCAGCGGCGTCTATGCTCTTGCCGTCTCGGAAGACGGACGTATTTTGGCGTCCGCAAGTCACGACCAGACGATCAAATTTTGGAATCTTGCTGACGAAGGCGTATTTCCCTCAGTGCTCGAATGGATGACGGATCCCTCCTGGGCTGAATATCTCCAGGAAGAGGAATTAGAACAACTCGCCCGTAAAAACAGCCGCGCCGCCTGGGAAGCTATTATCAAGGAATTGCAGCAACGCGAAAAATTCCCATCAGTGTTGGAACATTTTACAGATCCGTCCTGGGCAAACTATTTTCGCGAGCAGGGTCTGGAGCGACTTGCCCTCGAAAACAGCCGCGCGGCCTGGGAAAGCATTATTAAGAAAATGAAGACTGCCAAAGATAACGATTATAAGCTGCTGCAAGAGGAACTCGATACCTTTGAGGAAGAGAATTATAAAATCCTCCAGAAGGAATTGGAAGATGTCAGTCCCCGTATCGCCCCGTTAGCCACATTGTTTGTTGCCTCAGATAATGAATGGGTCTGCTGGACGCCCCAGGGCTATTATGCAGCTTCGGCCGGCGGCGAGAAATATATTGGCTGGCACATTAACCAGGGGCTTGACGCAGCGGCGCAATATCACCCGGTCTCCGTGTTCCGCAAGCAATTCCTGCACCCTGAACTCGTGCAACAGGTCCTCGTAACTGGCGGTTTTGAGCAGGCGCTGCGGGAAATCAATCGGGATGCGAAACAGGAAATCAGTAAAGTTGCTGTCACAGATATTCTGCCGCCAACAGTGCAATGGCTTACACCGCGCGAAAGGACAACGGACACAGACCAGGCCGCCATTCGGATCAAGGTGAAAATTACTTCCGGCAGCGAGATTAGCGACATGAAAATTCTGGTGAATGGCAGAACCCAGGCAGCGCGGGGCTTATCAATGATTGCTGAAACACCCCGGTCAGGCAGAGAACACGTGTTTGAGCAAGAAGTGACTTTGACTCCCGGCCAGAACACGATTACCGTATTTGCTTCGAATCAGCACGCCGGAGCAACCTCAGAAGAACGCAGTGTGAACTACCAGGAATCAGAGTGGATGAAGCCGAATCTGTATATGGTTTCAATCGGAATTTCCGACTACGAACGTCTGGACTTACAATTGCAATTTGCCGATGATGACGCGCAGGCCATAAGCGAACTTTTCCGTTCCCAGACGGGTAAATTGTATCAGACCGTGAACATCAAGGAGTTATACAATACAGAAGCGACACGCGCGAACATTCTTGACGCCCTGGAATGGCTTGAAAAGCAAACCACACAGAAAGACGTGGCGGTGATGTTTGTTGCATCTCACGGGGTCAATGATGAACGTGGCAATTTTTATCTGCTGCCCGCCGACGGCAACCCGGAAAAGTTGCGGCAAACCGGGGTTGATTGGGCGGATTTTCGAGACATTCTGGGCAATTTACCCTCAAAAGTACTCATGTTTCTGGATACCTGTCATAGCGGACAATTAGGCAAGAATTTGTTTACCTTGCGCGGGCAGGTGGATAACACGGAGGCGATTCGCGAATTAGCGTCCGATGAAAACGGTGTGGTCATTCTGGCCGCTTCTACGGGCAAAGAGTTTTCAATGGAACATCCTGAATGGGGACACGGCGCGTTTACCAAATCGTTGTTAAACGGGCTGCGAGACGGCAACGCGGATCTAAACGGCGATGGCGTTATCCACCTGAATGAATTGGACTATTACGTGGCTGAACAGGTGAAAGCCTTGACCGGCGGCGCGCAGCACCCGACGACGCTGAAACCTTCAACCATCAGCCGTTTTCCGATTGTGCAGGTTGGGGAATAATAACAGCAAATCTGAAAATGGAAATGGCACAATGACGACGTCGCCTCTTAGAGACTGTTTTAAAAGTCCATATAACGGACATCTCAAGCCACGAAGATCAGGAGTGCGAAAGCTCTGCTTTCGCCGCCAAAGCAGAGCTTTCGCACTCCACTTTTAAAACAGCCTCTTACAAATTTGCCCACGCCATATCCTCCTCTGGTCGTTCCCGATCTCGCCTCAGAACAGGTTCAGAGGCGAATAACATCTCTTGTGATGAGGATGGGTGTTCTTGAACCTGGATAAGCGTGTCTCATTCAGCGAGATAGGAGACAAAATCATAGACAACTGCAAGTTTTTCAATTGAGAGTTGATAGAGATGATCATGAATTTGTGAAATGGTGACAGTTTCCATAATCATTTCTTTTTATTGAAAAAATTTATAAAAAGACAAGCGTTACACACTTATATCAAATGTAATGAGTATCCCTCATTTCGTTAAGACAAAAACAGGGAGAAAGAAGCAATGTTGTCCGCCCTTGTACCTTAACTTCACACCGATTTGAATATATTTCCTCTCAAATGATGAAATAGCTCTCAACGACAGTATCATTCATGATGATTGGCATTGCGAAAAACCGGGTTTTTCGAAAAACCCGGTTTTTGTCACGGGACTATTGTTTAAAAATCGCATCAATTTTGGCGGCGATTTGCTGAAGGATTGCCTGTTCTTTGCCCTTTTCAGAGGCCGATGTCATGGCGTCAACGCCATGATAGTTCCAGGGTGCGCCACTGGTGACGAATACAACGAGCGAGTTGGGATTGACCTGTTCGATAATCGCTTTCACGGTATCATTATGCTCCATGCCCATTTCGTTACGGTCAATAATCACCAGGGCGGTGTAGGCTGCCTGAGCGACCTGTTCGACGTTTTTGACATTCAGCACGGTGATAGCGCAGGTTGGCGCGTATCGTTCCACTAAGCCCTGAATGATCGCCTCTTTGAAATCGCTGGAACGCCCTTCAATCAACCCGATAAGTAAAGTCTGCTGCGCAGTCGAGTTCTCGATTTTGACCTCTTCAATATTGCGATGGCACCCACATACCAGACAAATTTCACAAAAAACAATCACATAAGCCAGACATTGTAACCATGTTTTCATGATCGTTCCTCTTGAACTGGAGTGTCAACGCTCTGTTTTGACAGCGAAAACAGAGCGCTCGTACTCCTCGTGTTTCTGGATTAGCACGCTATTCGCGCAAAGGCGCAACAAGTTGAATTGACAACCAACCGTGTTATCATTCTCTGTATTTATCTATTATTTTAGTGTTGCTAATTTCCTCATTTTCTGATAGAGCTATAAAATAGTGATGTACAACTCTTTATAACTCTATCTCGCTATGTGCGGCCTTAACATCTCATTATATCCGTCACCACAAAGACATGCGGCGTCTAAAATAAGCCTTGCACTTTGCCGGTGGTCACATCTACATCAATATTGCGGAAGGCCGGGTCTGATGCGGTACCGGGCATTAATTTGATGGCACCGGCGACCGGCACGATAAAGCCTGCGCCGCCATAGATCAGAATATCCCGAATCGGCAGGGTCCAGCCTTTGGGGCGGCCTTTGATGTCCGGGTCGTGCGACAGGCTGAGATGGGTTTTCACCATGCAGGTACCAAGTTTGCTCAACTCCGGGTCGGTTTGAACCTTCCAAGCTTTGGCTTCAGCCTCAGGGGTATAAGACACACCGTCCGCGCCATAGACTTCAGTGGCAATCCGGGCAATCTGATCTTTCAAGGTCGTATCATCTTCGTACAGGAAACGAAAATGATGAGTTTCCTCACAGGCTTCAACCACGGCCTGCGCCAGATCGATCGCGCCCTCACCGCCCAGTTCCCAATGTTTGCTTATGGCCACCCGCGCTCCCAGAGCCTCGGCTCGTTCTTTGATGATGTGAACTTCGTCGTCAGTGTCGGTATAGAAATGATTAATACACACCACCGGAGCTATGCCGCTTTTTTTCACGGTTTCAATATGCGCCAGCAAGTTTTCAACCCCTTTTTCAACCAGGGCCGTATTTTTTTCAATATAGGCGGTATCCAATGGCTGTCCCGGCACCACTTTCGGCCCGCCGCCGTGCATTTTCAGGGCGCGCACGGTCGTTACTATCACAGAACAATTTGGCACCAGGCCGCTGAAACGGCATTTCAAATTCCAGAATTTTTCAAATCCGATATCCGCGCCAAATCCGCTTTCGGTGACATGATAGTCCGCTAATTTTAAGCCGATCCGGTCGGCGATAATTGAGGATTGCCCAATCGCAATATTGGCAAAAGGCCCGGCGTGAACCAGCACCGGCTGACCTTCAATGGTTTGCATCAGATTCGGATTAATGGCTTTGGTCATTAACGCGGTCATGGCCCCATCCACTTCAAGGTCGTGCGTGGTAATCGGCCGGCCGGATTTATCGTAGGCCACCACGATTTTCGCCATGCGCGTACGCAGATCGCGCAAATCGTTGGCGACCGCGAGAATCGCCATGATTTCTGAGGAGACCGTGATTTGAAAGCCGCTTTTCATCATAAAGCCATCCATTTTACTGCCCAGGCCGATGATAATATCGCGCAGGGCCTGGGCGCAAAAATCAATGGCCCAGCCCATGGCTGGATTGCGGGGATCAATGTTCAGACGCCGCAGGTTTTTCTTTGCAAGCATGTCATCGGCGTAGTTGAACTCATGCTGGATACGGCTGGTTAACGCCACCATCGCCAGGTTGTGCGCGTTGGTAATGGCATCAATATCACCGGTCAACCCCAGACTGAAATCGCTCAGAGGAATACACTGCGCCAATCCGCCGCCGGCGGCTGAGCCTTTGATGTTAAAGGTTGGACCGCCCGAGGGTTGGCGAATCGCGCCCATCACGTTTTTTCCGATTTTGCCCAATCCTTGCACCAATCCCATTGACGTCGTGGTTTTGCCCTCGCCCAACGGCGTCGGCGTAATGGCAGTCACTTCGATATACTTGCCGTTCGGCTTGTCTTTGAGTCGATCCAGCACGCTCATGTAATCAATTTTGCCAACGTAATGCCCATAAGGAAAGAGTTCCTTCTCTTTCAATCCCATTTCATCGCGAAGTTGGTACGCGGTTTTCATTGTGGCTTCTGCCGCCTCAGCAATTTCCCAGTCCTTCATTTTGGTCGGATCAAGCTTCGCCATAAAGTGCCTCCCTTTGCCCAAAAATTGATGAAAGAATTAAGTAATAGAGTTGTTGCGGAATAACAGGAGTGCGACGTGGTCGTCGCTGCGTCACCGCGACGCTGCTTTTTTGCGACGACCGCGTTGCACTCCTGCAATCGAATGTTTTTCAGGTCATACGGCTTATTGAGCAACAACTCCAATGATGAATAGATTTCGTCAGTTTTGACAGGCCGAGAAACCGGGTTTTTTGGAAAAACCCGGTTTCTGATATACAAAAGTTTGTTTACAATGGGGATGGTTTGATCTGGTGTCAAGCAATTTTTTTTCCTGGATTTAAGGAATTTACTTGTAAAAACTGAGCGGTATGTCATGGTGAGTTATCATAATAAATAGTTGACAGCGCCGAAACATCTTTTGAAAAACGGTTTTTAGCTATCACGGACTTTTCAGAAAAGACTTCCCAGGATTTTCAGAGGCACGACAAGGAGGGAAAGCGTGAAATCAACGAACGCATTAGTCATTATTGACGCTCAGGTAAACATGTTTGATGACCAGATGCCGGTCTTTGACGGAGATCGGGTGCTCATGAGGCTCACTCAATTAATAGAACAAGCACGTAGCGCCAGGATTCCCGTTATCTTTATCCGTAACAATGGAATAGAAGGCGATCCCGATGAGCCAGGAACAGCAGGATGGCAAATTCATCCGGCCCTGTCACCGCGATCAGAGAATCTCGTTATTGACAAAGATACACCTGATAGTTTTGACAGGACGAATCTGCAAGAAGCCTTGCACGCCCAGGGCATTAAACATCTTATCGTGGCGGGGATGCAAACAGAGATGTGTATCAATACCACATGCTTGCGTGCGAAAGAATTAGGCTACGAGGTAACTCTCGTCGCTGATGCCCACAGTACCTTTGATATGAAGGATATGACAGCCGAACAGGTCATCCTGCACTACAACACCACGTTACGAGCCATTGCAGAGATAAAGACAGCAAAGGAGGTTGTGTTCTCATAACCAGCGGCGCATAAAGGGAAAGAGTTGGGATTAACATTTTCATAAGGAGATTTGTATGCTGCGAACCGATCTTGAACATTTTTTGAAAGAACTGTATCACTACGAGAGATTTGAAGATTATTGTCAGAATGGGCTACAGGTTGAAGGCAAAGAAGAGATTCGGAAAATTGTGTTTGGCGTATCGTTTAATCTGCCCTTTTTGCAAAAGGCGATAGAAGCGCAGGCGGATGCCATCATTGTGCATCACGGAATTTTCGGAAAAAACTTTTTTACCGTGAAAGGAGTGTTAAAAGAGCGCGTTAAACCGCTCTTGCAGTATAACATTTCCCTGTTCGGAATTCATTTGCCTATGGATGCCCAGGAGCAGCACGGCAATAATGCGCAGTTATTATCTTACCTTGACGCTGAGGTGCTCGAACCGTATGATCTCGGATTTATCGGTCAGAATACGCAGGAACATTCTTTGAGCCGCATTTTAGACATCTTTCATGAAAAACTGCATCCGGCCGGCTATCAGATACCGCCGGTTGAGCGGTCGCTTGCTTCTATTCTGACACCGAAACAGCAGCATGGATTTGTGTTGTTTGATCATGGGCCGCAGATTCCCCGCAAAATCGCGATCATTTCCGGCGGGGCTGCCGGAAAATACCGATCGGAAGATTTACTGAGCAAAGGGGTGGATACCTATATCAGCGGCAGCGTAGATGAAGCGACTCCGGCCTGGTCGTATGAGACAAAGACGAATTTTATCAACCTGGGGCATTACTGGTCTGAAAAATCAGGTCCTCTGGCGTTGCAACAAGAAATTGCCCGGTTGTTTGACGTAAAAACCGAATTTATTGAAGTTGAAAACGTGATTTAACTACAGGAACAAACTACAGGAATTAAGAATAAACAAGAATAGAAGCAGGAAAAAACGATTTATGCTTATTTCTTAAATTCCTGTAGTTCACTCCTGGAGTTGAAAATGTATGAATATTCATACCCCGGAATGGGTAAAACATGCGGTGTTTTACCAGATTTTTCCCGATCGTTTTGCGCGCAGTCCGCGCACGCAGCATCCCAGGGGCATTACGTTCAAACCCTGGGGCAGTCCGCCGGAAGAACAGGGCTACCAGGGCGGCGACTTGCGCGGGATTGTTGATAAACTGGATTATCTGCAAAAACTCGGCGTCACAGCCCTGTATTTGAATCCGATTTTTGCTTCGGCCTCAAACCATCGTTATCATACGTATGATTATTATCAGGTCGATCCTTTACTCGGCGGGAATGAGGCCTTACGCGAATTGTTAGACGCGGCCCACGCCCGCAAGATGCGTGTCGTGCTGGATGGGGTGTTTAATCACGCCAGCCGGGGGTTTTGGGCTTTTCATCATATTCTGGAAAATGGCGCGAATTCCCCGTATCTGGACTGGTTTATTGTGTATGACTGGCCCTTGCGACCGTACTCAAGCGATAAAACACATCCGATGAATTATAAAGCCTGGTGGAATCTGCCGGCTTTACCGGAATTTAACACGGAAAATCCGGGAGTGCGCGACTATATTTTCAATATCGCCCGCCATTGGATTGAGTTTGGCATTGACGGCTGGCGGCTCGACGTGCCCTTTGAGATTAACGATGACAGTTTTTGGCAGGAATTCCGGCGCGTCGTCAAAACAGCGAATCCTGAAGCCTATCTGTGCGGCGAGGTCTGGTGGAATGCCCAACGCTGGCTGCAAGGCGACCAATTCGATGCGGTCATGAATTATCTGTTTATGGATGCGGCGCTGTGTTTTTTTGGCGCGAACACGCTGCGAACCGATTATAAGCGGGAGCATTTGAAATTACAGGGAATTGGCGCTGAAGAATTTGCCAGAGCCGTCGAGCACATGCACGGGTTGTATGATTGGCAGGTCAATCATGTGCAACTCAATCTGCTCGACAGCCACGATACGGCTCGTGCGCTCTGGATTTTAGGAGAAGATCTCAGCGCGTTGCGCTTGTGCGCCTTGTTTCAAATGACCATGCCTGGCGCGCCCTGCATCTATTACGGCGACGAAATCGGCCTTTCGGCCGGCGATGATCCGGCCTGCCGCGGCGCGTTTCCCTGGGAGAATCAGAAGCTCTGGAATCATGATCTGCTCGGATTTTATCGCCAAATCACCGCCATGCACCATAAATATCCGGTGCTGCGAACCGGGACGTTTACGCCGCTGTTAGCGCGCGACAGGCTTTATGCGTTTCGCAGGCAACTCGATCAAAAACAGGCGATTGTCTTTTTCAATAGCGATACCAGAATAACCTCCCATACACTTGCGTTACAGAAACACGTTGAAGTGCGCGATATTTTGCAAGTCTGGCCCAGAACCGCGAATCGTCTGTATCAGATTCGCGGTCAATCGCTGGAATTGATGCTGCCGTCCCGGGAGGCGGTGGTGCTGGTCAACGATGTTGATCTGGTGTAAATTTTAGCGAAAAACCGGGTTTTTTCAAAAAACCCGGTTTTTTCTTTGTGAACACCTTTTCTTCTGGTATGAAATACTTTGCATAAAATCCAGGTCTCGACAACAAAAACGCGGCAAAATTGACACTCCATCGCGTAAAATTCTACAAGCAAATATGCGCTGCATAAAATTTTTGCGCTCTCAAAACCTGCCATTTTCAACAGGGAGACACGGTTTTTCAATATTTTTCCCGTAAAATCATCTCCATTGGCACATATTATGAAAGAGAAAAGAGTATTGGTTTATAGTGAGACAGAGGAACCGGGTTTCTTCGAAAAACCCGGTTCCTTCCACTAAAGGTCGTATTGATAGAGTACGCGCATCTTCCAGAAAATAACAACGGATACAAGGAATCAACTGATTTTAGAGAAAAATTCGGCCATAATCCGTTTATTTCTTGCATCCGTTGTTGTTTTCTGGAAGATGTACACAGGCATTATGCAGAATATTCTGATTATCAATTACGAATTTCCGCCAGTTGGCGGCGGGGGCGGGGTTGCCACGTATTACATTGCCCGCGAACTCTGCCGCAAGGGGTATGAGGTCAGCGTGCTTACGTCGCGTTTTGGATCCCAACGCTGGCGTGAAACCATCGAGAATATTCGCGTTTATCGGGTGCCGGTGCTGCGAAAACGGCGTGATTATTGCAGTGTGCTGGAAATGGCGACGTTTATTTTGTCTTCAATTCCGATGTTATTCTTTTTATTATTGACCTGTCATTATGATCTGATTCATATTTTCTTTGGCGTTCCCAGTGGCCCTCTGGGTTATCTGGCGAAAAAAATCTTCGGCGTGCCCTATTTGATTCGCATGGGCGGCGGCGATGTTCCTGGATTTCGTCCGTTTCAATATAAGAAATTATACAAAATTCTAACGCCGTTTTTAAATATCCTCTGGCGTAATGCTGATTTTTTGGTTGCCAATAGCGACGGTTTGTGCAAGATGGCTTCGGGAGTATTTCCGGATTTGCCGATTTGCGTGATTCCGAATGGTGTGGATACACGCCGCTTTACGAATGGTCATCGCCGTTCTCCTGCGCCAGTGGTCAGGATTTTATTTGTTTCGCGCTTGATCCGCAGGAAAGGACTGCAATTTTTGATTGAGGCGATTCCGCAGATCGCGCAACAGGCTAAATTCCCATTTGTTATCAAGGTTGTCGGCGACGGGCCGGATAAACAAGAATTTCTGCAACTAGTAAAAGAAAACAGAGTTGAGGAGCATATCCGCTTTTACGGCTATGTGGATCATGCTGACTTGCCGCACTATTACCTGGATGCTGATATATTTGTGCTGCCTTCTTTAGCTGAAGGTATGCCGAACGTGGTGCTCGAAGCGATGGGCAGTGGCCTGCCAGTCGTCGCCACCCGTGTCGCGGGCAGCGAAGAATTGGTGCAGGATGGAGAAAACGGATTTCTGGTAGATGCCAAAAATGTTGAGGCCTTAGCGCAGGCGTTAATTACCCTGATTAATCAGCCGGAATTACGGGAACAGATGAGCAAAGGAGCGAAAATGATGGCGCGAAAATATACCTGGAACATTGTAACGGAGCACTACACTGCCCTTTATGAACAGATGGCAAGAGTCCATTGCCTGAGCGCGGAATTTCAGCGCATGGCTTAGTGCGTCGGCCAGGTCTGACAAGTCGGACAGGTCAGACAATTTAAAAGAATGAGAGAACCTTTCTTTTCCACCTTTCACCCGGCCGTCGAGCAGGTTTTACGCGGCTATACGGTGCAGCCTGAGAGCCAGTTCAGGCAAATGCTGCGGGATGAGTTGGCCGAAATTCCGCAGCCAATTCCTCACACAACGCCGCAAAACAGATCGTTACACGAACTCTATGAATTGCGCGCCTGTTATCTGGATTGGGAATTGGGCACCGGGTATCTGGGCTTTTTTGCGCAGAATGCGGGGACGCGCTATACCTTTACCCGACGTCTTGAAGTTGTGCTGCGAATGCTCGCCCAGGTGTTACACCAGAAGCAGGGACACGCCAGCGCATTGCGGATTTTAGAAATCGGCTGCGGGGCCGGATTGCTCTGTTTGGAACTGGCGCGATCTGCCAAAATAGTCGTGGGGATTGATATTTCCCATTTTGTCCTGGACTTTGCGAACAGAGTGAAAGACTATTTACATTGTGACAATGTCTTTTTTCAACAGGGAGATGCTGAACACCTGGCGTTCGATAATGATACCTTCGATGTTGTGATATGCAGCGAGGTGCTGGAACATTTGATCAAGCCACAGCAGGCATTGACAGAAATGCGGCGGGTTCTCAAAAAAGATGGCACGCTGATCTTGACAACGCCCTGTGCATTATCATTATCTGATCTGTGCATGAACCTGTTACGCCTGATTCGTCCATCAATTGAGTCGGAGAAGGATGTGCATTTTGATAAAAAAACCTATCTGGCTTTGCAGCGTCAGGGAAAACAGCCTGACGCAAAAACCTTTTTGCGGGTGCACACACGCTTTCATTACAATAACTTGCTGGCAATGATAAAAAATGCCGGCTTTGAAATGCAGCATGCGGTCGGTACAGTATTTGCCTTTCCTCCTCATTATCAGGTGTTTTATCGCTATTGCCCGGCGTTGCTGCTTCCGGCAATTCGATTCATGGAAAACCTGTTAAACAGGATGTCCGTATTTCAACGAGTTGGAGCTGTCACGACCTGTTTCCGTTTAAAATCAGGAGACATCTCTTGAAGATATCCCCTCATTACCATCAGACAATGCAACAGAATATCAGCAAATCATTTTCATTGAAAACGTTCTTTCCCCAGTGGAATCCGACCAACCATATCATCAAACTGTTATCATTGGGGTTTGGAGTGATTTTACTCAGTTGGTTGATTTCACAGCTTGAATGGTCTGCAACTCTGGAAATTCTTCGGAATGTCCCTGTCTCATTACTTCTGGCTGGTTTCATGATCTACGGGTTAAGTTTTTATTTGCGGGCACTCAGATTACAATTGCTGCTGCCAGCGGGTATGAACACGAACCATCTCTTCCCAATCGTTCTGATCCATTATATGGCCCTGAACTTGATCCCGGCTCGTTTAGGCGAGCTTTCCTATGTGTATCTCTTAAAACGGATCAATGGCGTTCCAACGGGCTATAGCATTTCCAATCTGTTGATCGCCAGGATTTTTGATCAATTTGCGATTGCTTTTCTCTTTCTGGTATCGGTTGCTGTAGTTGATCTGCCAACTCAATGGTTACGGCTCGTGAGTCTGAGCGTCGGCATATTTTTCATTGTCACCTTGGTGCTGCTGATTGTCATTCTTGCGTACAAAGAACGGGTGCTGCACTGGATACAGCAGATCGTCCGGAAATTGAAATGGCATGAACATCCTCTTATCTACAAGGTGATGCGAGAAATCGAGGGGATGGTCGCCGCATTTCGTGAAATCCAGGTCAAAGCACAGGCATTGCGCATCTTTGGACTTTCCGTGCTGATCTGGATCGGTATTTTTAGCCTCAATTATGTGTTGCTGGTGGCCTTTCACGTATCGCTTTCGTATATTGAGGTGATTCTGACCTCCACCTTTATTATTTTAATTGGTCTGCTGCCTCTGCGAGTATTCAGCATGATTGGCGTACATGAAACCACATGGGTCTTTATTGCGCTTGCCCTGGGAATTTCTCGCAATGTTGCCATTACCGCTGCAATTGGAACCCATATTTTATTAACCTTCTATCTCTTTGTGTTCGGGGGATATGGGTTATGGCGACTCCAACGGCTCGAAAGAAAAAAAGTTCATGATACGACTATCCGAAACAAATCTGGTTGATGAAACAGCATTCGCTTATGAAAAGAGTTGAAAATATATATCCTAAGGTGACTGTGGTACTTCCAACGTATAATTCGCAGAAATTTTTGGATCAGTGTCTTCCACCGCTTTTAAGTATGGATTATGCCAACTATGATATTCTGGTGGTTGATGATTGTTCAGGAGATAGTACGGTCGAACATCTGCGGCAATATTACCCGAAAATTAAAGTGATTCAACTTCAACAGCGTTCTGGTCATAGCGCAGCGTGTAATACAGGCATCCTGGCTACAGATGCGCGCTATGTGTATATTGTGGAACATCATACGATTGTCACCAAAACCGCCTTACTAGAATTAGTCGCGACAATGCTGGATCACCCCAAAACAGCCATTTGTTATTCGAAACAATTAAATATGTATAATGAGCGCGAAATTGTTGTGGAAGGGAAACGTTATGCTCATTATATCGTCAATCAACAGTGCGAACGAACCCCGTTTAAGGAAGCCTGCTCTTCTGAAACCGAAACGCCTGTGGATGTCACCTCTGCCGGAACATTTTCATTTCTGCTCGATAAAGAACAATTCAGCACGATCGGCTACTTTGATGAAGATTATTTTATTCATATTAACGATTACGAATTCACATTTCGCGCGAAGGCTGCCGGATTAAAGTGTTACTATGTTCCGGCTTCTGTCAGCTATCATAAAAGTTTTGTGAGTACGGCAAGCGACTATAATTTTCGCGGTGGGAAAAAATACCCCGATTGTCGAACATTTTTTATTGCCCGGAATCGCTGGCTGCTGATCCTGTCCTATTACTCATGGAAAACAATCCTTGTGCTGAGTCCTGCATTTTTTCTTTATGAATTAGGACTTGTAGGGTTTGTCATTCGGCGAAACGTGTGGAAATCCTATCTGAAAGCGCTCGCGTGGCTGCTCACGCATCCGGTCCTGATTCTTGAAAAACGTCGGCGCATTCAGCAGCTTAAACGCCTTAACGATGCCTCCTTACTTGTGGCAGGAGATCTTAATTTTGTGCCTGGATTATCACAATCAACGCTAGAACGTGTGATCATTCAGTCTTTAACCACATTTTTAACAACCTATTGGAATTGTGTAAAAACATTTCTCTAAGAAGCTGTTTTAAAAGTTTGCAGGTGAGGAGTGCGAAAGCTCTGCTTTCGCTGTCAAAGCAGAGCTTTGACACTCCTGTTCACCTCTCTCGAAATGCCCGTTGCATGGACTTTTAAAACAGCTTCTAACAGAGAGAAGTTCATAAAAAGGATAGATAGATAGCATCATGATAGAGTATATCACGGCATTAAGCCAGGTCATTCGGAAGCCTCTTGTCATGAGGCACACTCCGATTCATATTCAGTTGGAACCGACGACATTTTGCAATTTGAATTGCAAAATGTGCGGGCGATCCAAGTATTTCAGTTCTTCACAGCATTTGGGACTTGAACAGTTTTCGAGGATCTTGAAACAGATTCAGCCGAAAAAGATCACTTTGAGCGGCGTCGGAGAACCTTTCATGAATCCTGATCTGCCTGAAATGGTCCGCCTGGCGAAAGCGCAGGGATGTTCGGTGAATACGACCACGAATTGTACGCTCTTGACCCCGGAACTTTGCGACCGGATCGTTCAAAGCGGGTTAGATCTGGTGAAAATTTCGCTTGATAGCGCGACCTCTGAAACGTATCGCACCATTCGGGGAGAAGATCGTTTTGAACAGGTGCTTGACGGCGTTCGGACCCTAACAGCCGCCAAAAAACGTCTGGGAAGGTCAAAGCCGTTTATACGGTTCAATTATGTGATGTCGAAGGATAATTACCATGAAATCGGACAAACAGTGGAACTGGCGCATACACTTGGAGTGGATGCCATCTATTTTCAACCGTTGGAACTGGTAGGTATCGAAGAACGATATGACCTGCTGGTCGGCGATCTTCGCTACGAGGACTTCGAACGGGAAGTGGCGCAGGCTTTGCATCTCAGCCGTACATTGCGACTCAATACCAACTTGCATCGTATCGCCGCCATGTTGCCAACTTACTGGAAAAAATACCAGATGGACACGCGCCGGGAAGATGGCCGGATCTGTATTCTGCCCTGGTTTTCAGCTTATGTGACGGTCGAAGGATTCATTCGCCCCTGCTGTTCATTTTCTCAAACCATGAACGCTGATATGGGCAATATTTTTGAAACCGATATGCCTGACATCTGGAATGGAGAAAAATATCAGCAATTCCGCAAATTGATTCGCAACGGAAAACGCCCGTATCCGATTTGCCAGAATTGCGTACCTCAAACCCTGCGGGATATTATGAGGTTATCAGACATCCTGCCGGGATTTCTCAAGTAGAAATGGAGGAAGTCATTCATGAGTATCCAAACTCTTAAAAGCCTTGTCAAACGCAGTCCGGCTCTGACGCAAATCTATTACATCCTGGAGCTTTTGCCGAGTATTCCGCCCAGGGATTTCATGCGATTTGCGAAGTTGCGTTTAATTTTTACGGTGAAACCGTATTCGGGGCTTTCTTATGCCAGATTGGCGCAAATATATAACCTTGCTCAACAGATAGAAGCGACAAACTTTTCCGGGGCCTTTGTTGAATGCGGGGTGTGGAATGGAGGCAGCGCAGCAATTATGGCTGAACTCGCCAAACACAACCGGGAAAGACACGTGTGGTTGTTTGATTCCTGGGAAGGATTGCCTCAACCGACACACGTTGACATTTCTCGTGACGGCGAACCAGGGGAAAAGGGCACATCTTTCGGGTATCAAGAAAAAGTCGAGGAAATCTTGTTTCACAAGTTAGTCCTCGATCCCGTCAGGCAGCATCTTGTCAAAGGTTGGTTTCAGGATACAATTCCTTCAAAAAAGCCACAAATCGGCCCCATTGCGCTTTTACATTTGGATTGCGATTGGTATGAATCAATAAAATTTTGTCTGAACGAACTCTATGATCAGGTGCTTGACGGCGGATATATTATTATTGATGATTATGGCTATTGGCAAGGTTGTAAGCAAGCTGTTGATGAATTTTTGCTGCAAAGAAATTTACAGATCCAGTTGAATTGGATTGACGATATTGGCATCTACTTTCAAAAGACCCCTTCGCGTTGAGGATGAACATGTTCAAACAACCTTCTTCTACCTTTTTGACCGTCGCAGGCTTAACGTTGATTTGTGTGCTCTTTTTTAGTCAACTGCTGTTTTCGGGAGAAATTATTAATGCAACCGATATTCTCACACAGCAGTATTTTTGGAGTTTTTTTATCCACGAAAATTTATTCACCGATCCCTGTTTTCAAACCTGGCTGCCCTATATTAACGCCGGTACTCCGTTCAGCGGAGGCTTAGACCTGGTGTTTCAACCGGTTACTTTGCTGACCTTATTACTTTTCCCGGCGCATATCGCCATCAATTACGAAGTGGTGCTCTATCTGTTCTTCATGGGTGTGGGCATGTATCTCTATATGCGCGAACTGCGCCTGTCTCAGCTTTCGGCATTTCTGGCAGCTCTGTTCTTCATGTTGAATGGCGAGATCGTGTCGTTGATCAACGCCGGACATGTCAATAAAATCGGCGCGATTTCCCCAACTCCTTTAGTTTTTTGGGCATTGGAACGCGCCTTGCGCCGTAAAACTCTTTCCGCGTTTCTGCTGACTGGCGCCGCGCTCGGCTTCCAATTCTGGCATAGTCACGTCCAGATTTCCTATTATATCTGTATTGCTGTCGGGATATATTTTGTGATGCGTGTCGGTTTGCTGTATCGCCAGCAGCGCGACCTGAAACAGTTTTCGCGTTTCATTGTTCTGGGAATTGTGATGGTGCTTGTGTTTCTGCTCCTTTCTGCCGTCAGATTTCTGCCGCTGATCTCCTTTGCGCAAGTGTCGGAACGCGCCGAAGGCGTGAGTTATGAATTCGCCACCAGTTGGTCTATGCCGCCGGAAGAACTTGTGACCTACATTATTCCCGGCTTTTTCGGGTTCCGGCGCGCCAATCATTACGAAGATGAGCAGAATGTGCTGGATGTCCCCTATTGGGGACGCATGCCTTTTACGCAAACCGGACGCTATTTCGGAATTTTGCCGCTGTTATTGGTTGGCCTGGCCCTGTGTTTCGTCAGAAACAAGCACGTGTTGACTCTGGGTGTGATCGCCCTGATCGTCTTGCTGCTCGGTATGGGGCAATACATCCCCATCTACAAATTGCTCTATGCCTACATTCCCGGGTTTAATATGTTCCGGGTGCCCCAGATGATCTTGTTCCTGTTCGCCTTTGCAACCTCAGCCTTAGCCGGATTCGGCGCGGAGTGGCTTATTATTGATTTGACGGAGCAGAAAGCCAGACGTCTGCGCCTCTTTGTGTTGGGAGGGATCATCCTCTTCTTGCTGTGCTGGCTGCTGACGATCTATCTTTCCCACGCCGATCATGAGATGATTTCCGGATTCAAAGATGCTCTTTTACGAAAAGAGGCGACTCAGGAAATCGCGGTGCAGCGCTTCAAAAACATTTCCGCCGGGTTACTGCGCTTTGATGTGATCTTCGGTCTGTCACTTTTTGTGCTTGGCCTGCGATTAGCGGCCAACGTGCGCTTGCGCTGGTTTCTGGCAGCATTCCTTGCGCTGTATCTGTTGGATATTGGCTGGTTTAATGCCAAATACATTGATACAATCTCTTTAGAAGGCTCTATTTATACCAGTGAGAATGACTCTATTCGTTATTTCAAAGAACATCCAGGGATGTACCGCATTCTGCAAGCTACAAATACGCCCGAGAGCTATGGAACGTTCAATAAATACCTGTATCATCATCTCTACAGCGTCTCCGGTTATGAAGCCGTAGGCGTGCAATATTACAACGAGTATCTGGAAAACATGATTCTGGGTTCGCCGCTGGTGGATCTGCTGAACGTGCGTTATATTATTGTATCCAAAGAAACGCAGATTAATGAAGAAACGCCCGAGGTCGGTAAACAGTTTGGGCCGTATAACGTTGTTATGAACGCCGATGCGGTTTTGCTGGAAAATTCGCACTATCTTCCGCGCGCGTTTGCAGTCCATCAGGCTCAGGTACTGCCATCGAAGAACGCGATCTTCTCAACCTTACTTGATCCGAGCTTTGATCCGCGTGAAATTGTGCTCGTTGAGCGGGAATTACCGTCTGAATTTCTGGTAAAACGTTCCACGCAGCAAAGCGTCAGTTCCCGGCTTTCCAGGGTGGATATCATAGAATATCGTCACCGGATAATCCGCCTCAAAGCCGAAATGGCTGACGACGGGTTCCTGGTGTTGAGCGAAAAATATTATCCTGGCTGGAAAGCCTTTGTTGATGGAAAGCAAACCGACATTTATAAAGCCAATTACACGTTCCAGGCGATTTATGCGCCCAAAGGTTCGCATGAGATCATCTTTACTTTTCAACCGACCCAATTTCAAACCGGGCTATGGATTACGGTGCTGACCGGCATTGGACTCTGTGGTTTCTTCATCTATGAAAAAAGAAGAGCCTCTTTCCCGGCTTGCAGTCTTCCTGGGGATGAATCCCCAGGCTGTATTCCTCCGCCCTTTCAGGGCGAAAAATCCACATCTGTCAGCCTCTTCCCAGACGGAGAATTGAGTTTGTCGAAGGGAGAAGAGGTGAAAGAGGAAACTCCCGTTCAAGAGCAGGTGAGTCAGGCGAAAAAAATGAGACATCCTGGCAATGTAATCAAGAATGTGTCGCTGATTGTCATCAGCGTCATTCTTGCAATCATTTTGATTGAAATCCTGATGCAGAATTCTGCCATGTTTCAGCATGGCGGAGATCTCGCGCCGCGCAATGATCCGAATTTAACCTGGCAAAAGCCGGCCGGAATTACCCGCATCATGATTGTCGGCGATTCACTCACGTTTGGAGATGGAGTTAAAGCCACGGAAACTTATCCATATCAGCTCAAAGAAAAACTCCATTCCCGGCTTGATGGGCAATTTCAAGTGGTAAATCTGGGAATCATGGAGCTGAATACTGATCAACAAGCGTTGATTCTCACTCGCTCGAATCCCTACTTTGGCGAGCCAGTGCTGAAACTGGATCCGGATTTGGTCATTTTAACATTTTCAGTGGATGATATTGAAGGGAGACCGGATTCCCGAGAGCGTCCTGAAATAAACTTGTTGCCCCGGGATGTGCATCAATTCCTCTCCGATCGTTCTCGATTGTACCTTCTGCTCCATCGTACCTTCAATGACGCGCTTTCCTCGACAGGTATCCGGCCTTCATACTCAGCATATCTGCAACGCCTGTATCGAGAGCATAGCCCGAAATGGCAGGAATTTCAGCAATCCCTCAATCTATTCATGGACACGGTGCAGCAAGCTCAGAAACCGATGCTGCTGGTGATCTTTCCTGCGCTCGAACACCTGGATGAAACCCATCCGTTTTTAGATTTATACGCTCACGTAAAAGACCTGGCAAGCGCCAAAGGGGTCGAAGTGCTCAACCTCTTTCCCGCATTTTATGGAAAAGACGCCTCAGCCCTGCGCGTCAGCCTGTTGAATAACCACCCGAATGCCCAGGCGTATGAGATTGCTGCCGAAGCGATCTATAACACGCTCATTGAAAAAAATCTGGTTACATTTCCCTTGTTTCGAGAATGAAACACTACAACAGATTCAAGAATGGAACGGATTAGCCGATTCATTCTCCGTTTAATTCTTTAATCCGCTGTGGTGCTTCGAGATGAAACACTACAACGAATTGAAGAATGGAACGGATTTCTCCTTTTCATCCGTTTGATTCTTTAATCCGTTGTTTCTTATGAGGAATCCATGTAATGACTTATTTTCCGGATGCTTTACGTTGCAAAACCACAATCTCAGTGTCTTCATAGATAATCTCGTATGGAGAAGAAGGGGAAAACAATTTGATATGAAAGTCATGAATTTCCTGTGCTCTGCCAACATAAGGGCCTAATGCAAACTGTTGTTCTTCGAAGGTCGTTCCCGGTATTTTCCATGACCACCGGCCGGAAAGTTTGTTGTTAATGATGACAAGTTCGGGCTGATAATATTGGAGCGCTTGTTCGTCAACGCCCCAGATTTTCTGAAACTTCGTAAAGTACGGGCTTTGATAGCTATAGGAATCAGCCAATATTGGAGTATCGGGGCTGAAGTGGTTTTCTATCCATGTAGTAGCCTGCATGTATTGGTGGTAATATTTCTGAGAAGCCCAATCCATAGAGTGAATGGTGTGCATCGTCAGCGGAAAGATGCAGAGCATACATCCCAGATAACAGCCCCATTGCCGGTGTTTTGTATGACATACTGTTTTAACAAGCTGAGAAAGACCGGTAAAGGCAAGCATGACGATAAATGGAAGCAGATGAAAAATATAGCGCGGCACTCGTGCATTTACGGTGAGCGCAAAGTAAAGAGAGACAATGCCGACGTATGCGCCCATACTGAAGAGCGTTCGATACAATGGCGTTCTGAGAAATTCTTGATATCTCGTTCTTTTTCGTATCATAACCACGACCAGAACAATCAATCCTATAACAACTAAGAGGCTGCCCCCGGTTTTGAATTCGGAATAGAACGTCGGAAACCAGAGTAACGGGTTGGTTGGTTCTATCCACCCTCTGGCGCCTGTAACGAGCTGCCCTTTACTATAGAGAATATCTTTAGACGCTTCCCCGAAATTCTTGATAATTGTAGGATTGGTGACGATCCAGGCTGCCAGAAAAAGAGCAAACATTCCGAATGCAACGCCAACCAGCTTACGATAATCTTTGAATAATATTTTACGCTGACGGTGGATATCATTGAGAAAGGCCAATGCTGAAGGCAGAATGAGAAAGGGTAAGATAAAAATCCCTGAATATTTGGTACCAAAGGCGGCCCCTGCGATGATTGAGGCCAATAAGGCCTGAGAAAAACGATGACGACTCCAGGCGATGTATGCCGCCGCAGCAACTAACGCGGCTTGCAGCAGATCCGGATGGATATATTGCGCCCAATAGTATAAGTCTGGCGTGGAGGCCAGGAACCAGGCGGCATATAAAGCAAGCGTACTATTCTGACTGACCATCTTCGTGAGTTGATAGGTCAAAAACAGCAGGAGCACGTATGATTCTACCGAAATGAGGCGGCATACGACCGCAATAAGGCGTTCATCTATTGCATAATTAAATCGTTCCAAAATTTTTATCAGATAAAATGCGACCGTATGGTAAAAATAGCCGTAGTTATAAAATCCCTGGGGGTCAACTCTGTTTTCAATGAGATTTCTCGCAAGAAGCTGGACAGCAAAGGGTTCATCCGCAGAAAACACGGATAAGACCGCCAGATTATCGGTTCCATACTGAATATTGATGAACGCCGCCGTGACAAGCAGGAACAGAAAACAGTATATCAGGGCGTGAAACAATTTTTCCGGCAGGTGTACAGTCATCTTTTCCTCCTCAATTCATCTACACGTGAAATTTTTGAGATAGCCGATGTGTATTGATGAATTAAAGAAAAGAATGAAAATAAAATCGTCAATCAAAAAATCTCCGGATTCAAAAATTGACGATACACTTCAATGGGCAAAAGCTGAAAAACTATTTATAGACCAAAATCCAGCAAAATTTGAGAAAAAAGAGAGAAGGATGTTTCGTGCTGAATTGCAAGGAGGAGAGATATGACTGTCAAAGAAGTGCTTATCATCATCAATAATCTTGATGTCTCAGGGGTACGAAGGAAATTGAGATCCAAACATGCACTGATTCAGATTAATCGCAATGGCGAAATCGAAGGTATCTATCAGTATAAAAAGCTTCCCTCTGAAGCCCAACAACTTGCGGCCTTAAAAAAGCATCCCGGGACGATCCAACTCCCTGCATCAGAAGACACTTATCAGGATGAACGCGAGCTTCAACATGCCATTCAAAAGAGGATGTGGCTCTTTGATCACATGAAACAATGAGACGCCGATATTTGTTTGGCTTTGTAGGGTGGGTATCTGTGCTACGTGTTTACCTACTGATTGATGTTCTTTGACATAATTGCGAAGGGGACGGCCTGGGTGTGGCGCAGCAGCAGGACGGCGTGTTCACCTGGATTCATTCGGATCACCTGCACAGCGCGACCGTGCTGACCGACGCCGACGGCCTCGACATCCGCCGCCTGGCCTACGCCGCCTTTGGGGAGGAAGCCGCAAACAGCGGCCCCGGTGCGGCCCCAACCTACACCTACACCGACAAAGAACGGGACAGCAGCGGCCTGCTGTACTACGGCGCGCGCTATTACGACCCAGCCCTGGCGCGCTTCATCACCGCCGACAGCGTGTATGACGCCGGCCCGCAAGGCCTGAACCGCTACTCCTACGCCCTGAACAATCCCATCCTCTACCGCGACCCGACGGGGCAGTTTATTAATGGGCCAGATGATGAGAATGATCCCCTCAGCTATGGTGCTGTGACCGGTTCCCAGGAACAATTTCAGGATGGGACTGCCCTGATTCATGATGGTAGAGATGGTACAGCGGATCAAACCATACGGACATATCTGGCAGGCGGCTATGCTGCCTTTCCGCCTGCACCATCCATCTCTCATCTGCCGATGTCCTGGAATGTCGATTGCAGAATGCGTGGGCCTTTTGGCCCACATGGTGGCATCATCGATCGTTTCATGTATAGTGGGTGGGCCGCTGGATTCGCAAATCAGTGGGAGCGTTCCGCTAGAGAAAGCCGCGACATTTTGTATGGGCTGGTGGAGCGTTATCCTTGCGCAGAGACCATCGCGTTGGCGACGATGATCACCACCTCGATAGATTTCGGTTCAGGATTGGTTGATACGCTCCGCTTAGGGGAAGGCATGGCCGAAGGAGGGTGGGGATATGGCAAAGATGTCCTGCGGGCAACTGTCATTGTGTCCCACAGTTTCAAAGTATTAAGAGGAATAGGAGTGCGTGGTGAATTTGGTTCTGGAAGATTTTATCAATGGAATGAATTCTTAGATTGGGCGTCGGAAAATAAAGGATACTTAAATAGTGCAATGACTCCTGGATGGAATAACACATTTAAATTGATTCAAGGACTTCCAAAACCTTTGAAACAGGTTGGAATGATAGGGTTTAAAACCGCAAATTTAGCTCACTATGCCAGAGCAACAAAATTGTATGTTTATGGCGATGCGCTTTCTGGTTTCGGTAAATGGGAAAGATGGATCGTCAATTTTGTTGGAGGGATAATAGAGCATATTCCTGGAAAGTAGGAGGACTTTTCTTCTCAAAAAAATGAGGAGAATAATTCATGAAAAGAAAAATACTCTCTGAAATATCTGTAAGTCAAATAACATCATCGTGGTTGGCCCATTCATTCATCGTCAGCCCAGACAACAAACGAGTAGCCTATATTGTCAAGAAAAACAGATGGGGGTTCATAGGTCGATATTCATTTGCAGTCATTGATAAAGATACAGGAAATCACTACTCTCGTGTTGCAAATATGCTTTTCAGCCCGGACAGTCAGCGAATTGCGTATCTGGCATCTACAGCCACAACGGCTTTTGCTATCATTGATGGACAAAAAGGGAAGCCCTATGATGAGATTTGGGAAGGTTTGACGTTCAGTCCCAATAGTCAAAGGATGGCCTATCCGGTTCGATTAGCTGATCAAAGCTTTGTGGTGATCGATGCAGAGGAAGAGAAATACTATGATGCGTTACTTACACCTCCGGTTTTTAGTCCGGATAGCCAATACATCGCGTATGGAGCCCGAACAGGTCATACAAGTTTTGTGGTTGTGAATGGGCAAGAAGGGAAACCGTATGTTGGTATTGATAAACCATGTTTTAGTCCGAAAAATCAACATGTAGCTTATGCAGCCAAAATCGCTCACAAATGGTGTATTGTAGTAGATGGACATGAGGGAACGCCATACGATAGTATTGTGGAACTTCAGTTTAGTCCGGACGGTGAGCAGATAGGGTATGCAGCGAGAATTGAGAACAAGTGGCTGTGTGTATTAGGAAAACAGGAAGGGAAGTTGTATGATAACATCGGTGGACTCACGTTCAGTCCGAATAGTCAATGTGTCGCTTACGGAGCCAGAATTGGCAACAAATCGCTGATTGTGAGAAATAGACACGAAGGAATCCCTTGTGAGCAAATTTTAAAAGGGATCATTTTTAGTACTGATAGTCAACGGATGGCTTATAGGGGCCGGTTTAAGAAGAAGAGTTGTGTGATTGTCAATGATCGACAAGGAAGGCTGTATGACAATGTCGGCGATTTCATCTTTAGCCCGGATAGCCGACAAGTCGCGTATGGAGCAAGAATTGGTAAAAAGTTTTTTGTGGTTGTAGATGAACAAGAAGGACAACGGTATGATGATGTTGGCCCGCTCGCGTTTAGTCCAGATAGCCAGCATCTTGCCTATCGGGCTCGAATAGGTAAGAAGGAATGTGTGGTGATCGATGACAATGAAGGAAAATCCTACGATGCCATTATTTACCAGGGCGGCGGCCGGATCGTGTTTGACGCGCCGGACCGACTGCATTATCTGGCGCAGGAAGGGAAGCATATCTTACTGGTGGAAGAACAGATCGTTGATTGAACACCATCATTGAAACACCCATATACTCAGGAGGTTATGATGCAACAGAAACGTTTTATGTGTGGAACATTGGTTTTCGTGATTGTACTCCTGCTGCTGGCCGGTCAGCCGGCGGCGCAGGCCGAGGAAGTGACGCTGAGTGCGGCGTTTGCATCGCCCTCCGGCGCACGCGGCACGTTGGTGATGACGGTGGACGTGGCAGAACCAATAGGATATCCGGCTTTGCCTGCGCCGAGTGTAGCAAGTCCGCCAGCTACCCTGGTTCCGGAACCCGGCACGCTCGTCCTGGTTGGACTTGGATTATTGGGACTGGCATGGGGAAGGAAGAGGCGGCGAGCACGCTAAACAATCAGAGGGACATTTCAGACAAATTTTCCCCTTGACATCTTTGGAAAGTTATAGTGAAGAATGAGGGTAGGAGGAATAGGTATTATGGAAGCTGTATGTTCTATTCAGACTGTCACGTCTGACTTTCTCATGATCACGGGTATGAGAAAATATTTTGGACAACAGGTGGAAATTATTATTCTCCCTCTTGAACAGCCTGAAAAGAAGCTTGAGAAGCCAAAGGAATCCATTGACGTCACACGTGTCAGAGGGTATCTTCATCAATATGCCAATCCCGCGTTGATTGAGCAGGAAAAGGACGCCTGGAAACTGGCGATGAAAGAGAAACATGCAATTCGTTGACGCAAATAGGGCGTGTATCAAGCTGAACGGGAAGAAATTTGAAAAGGCATCTCAGGCTTGTTCAAGTATCCCAATATTCATATCACAGATGAAACTGTATTAAAAAAGGCGGTAGTGGTTAAATGTAATGACACAGAAGGTTATGGACACGCTCTCCGGAGTGCGCAAGCTCTGCTTGCGCGGCCAAAGCAGAGCTTTGGCACTCCGAAAAATGTCCATAACCTTGCATGTCAATACAGTTAACCACTACCAAAAAGGCATTTCAGAGCTTTTCCGAGAAGAAGCTGGACTTTGTGGATGCATTGCTCATTGGATACAACAAGATACGCAAGGTAAAGGTGTTTAGTTTTGACAAAAAAGTCAATAAACTCCTCAACGAACCTGTCGAATAACACATTTTCAGGCGGGGGAATGTGTTCCTCAGCGTATTGTGCCAGATTCACAAAGATTTTCTGCCTGCTGATGAGCAAAATTTATGAATTCTCCGATAATTTCCGTAATTCTTCCCAGACGAAGTCAGGATTCTGCCGAACAGGCTATTCAGGCCATTTTGCAGTGCGATTATCCGCAAGCGCAGCTTGAAATTCTGGAAGTGATCGGCGAAAACCCGTCGCAACAACGGAATCGCGCAGCGGCGGCCGCCAAAGGGGAGCTTCTCTATTTTCTCGATAACGATTCCCTTGTGACGCCCGATCTGTTTTCTCGTATTGTACAGTACTATCAAGAAAAAGATGATTTGGCGGGAGTCGGCGGTCCCAACCTTACACCTGAAACCGATAGTTTTCTGCAAAAGTCCTTTGGCTATGCCCTGGCCTCGCCGTTTGCGCATTTTAAGATGGCGGCCCGCTACACATCAACTGGCAAGGTGCGCGAGACTGATGAAAAGGAATTGATTTTATGTAATTTGAGCGTACGCCGTGATATTTTTTTGCAGGAACACGGCTTGAATGAGAGCCTGTATCCAAATGAGGAGAATGAATTTATCAATCGTCTGCTCAGGAAAGGATATCGGTTTCTTTACGATCCTGAGGCGGTGGTTTATCGTTCGCGCCGCACACGGATTCGTGACTTTATCAAGCAATTTCTGCGCTACGGCAGGGGTCGGGTTGAACAAATGCAGGTGGAAGGGTTTTCCTGGAAATCGCTGTTGTTTCTCGCACCTCTGGGGCTGCTGGGCTATCTTGCGGGCTGTATTGGCTTGAGCCTGGTTATGATTCTGCCCTGGTGGGTATTTCTCCCAATTTGGTTGTATGGAGGGTTCGCGCTCTTTGCAGCTTTTCAGTCTGCGCTTCAGGCAAAAGAGTTCTGGCCTGCACTGCTGCTCCCGCTCTGGTCGTTTGCCATGCACCTGGCGTATGGCGCCGGGCTTGTCGTTGGATTTTGGCAATCATGCGCTCCGGCAATCCACAGCACATTTTCTCGGAAATAGGAGTGCAAAAGTGAGATTTTTACTGCGAAAGCAGAGCTTTCGCACTCCAGCTTTCGCACTCCAGCTTTCACACTCCAGCTTTCACACTCCAGAGGATGATTTACTTGGTATAAACCCACAGTTCACACAGGTCATCAAAGCCTTTCAGCAGAAATTTACCGGCATAGCTGAATTTGGCGTGTTCAGCAGAAGACAGGCGATCCAGGGCATAGCGCGAAATGACGATCCGATTAGAAATCGGCAAGGACCGTTTGGGGGTTGCCGAATCGATTTGATCTTTCATTTGCACGCTTTCCATGCGGAAAACCCGGTGTACTTCAACCCCGAGCACGTCGCCTGCCGGGCCGGATTTCACCTGTCCCCAGTGTAACGCCATCCGCACCTGGATACCAGGATGAATCGGCGTTTTTAAAAAGGAAACAGCCAGGGCAAACGCAGCGGGTGCGGTATTAAACACCGCCAGAAATCCATCGCCGGTTGATTTTAAAAAGATCAGATCCAGAGCTGAATCATGATTTTTGACACGTTTATAGATCGTCCCGATCATATTCGAAAAATAGGTATCGCCAACTTCGCGTAGATATTCCGAGGATTCTTTCATATCAAGGACAAGCAAAGCGACCTCTTTGCGAGACGCCTGGTGAATAATTGAATAAAAAAACGAATCGCGCTGAACCATGTCAGGCAGTTGCAGGGATTCCTGCCAGTTGTCGCTCAAAAAATCGGGCAGTGCATCTTTTTCTTTGATGCCAGAGGCTTCTGCCTTTTTAGGTTCGACAGGTTGGGGAGATTCAGGGGGAGATAGAGGTTTGTCCAATAATCCAGACTCCCGGAGCGCCTGGGTGAATTCATCGAGAAAAACCCGTGCATCAGCATAGCGCAGCCGCGCCAGCGCCTTACGCATTTCTTTTTCATCATAGGGCACTTCCGCTTCCTGGAGGGCATGATCGATGACCGCCGCGACGGGTTCAGGAATATCAGGGTTACGCCGTCGAATCGGGATGGCAGGATTTTTGACAATCACATTCATGTAGTCGGAAATTGAAGCAATCCGTTTATTCTGGCGACAGCGTTCGAACAGGGCGTCAAAGCCTTCCCTCACCCATTTTCCGGTGAGTAATTCATAAAATACTGCCGCCACAGAAAACACGTCAGTCGCAGGGTTCAGGTAACGATAATGGGTAATTTGTTCACGCGGCCAATACATTGGCGTCCCCAACACATCGCCTGGTTTGGTAATATTGGTAAACCCTGCCGACTCAAAACTTTTAGAGATGCCAAAATCGGAAATTTTGGCGATCCACTGCGTTCCTGAGCGTTCGACTAAAATATTTTGTGGTTTGAGATCACGGTGGACGATCCCGGTAAACACACTCTTTTCTCCTGTGGAGATTTCCATGGTAACTTTGGCATGATGGGCATAGGCTAATCCGTCAAGCGTTCCTAACATAATAGGAATGGCTTCTTCAAGCGGAATTGCGCCTTTTCTGGTTTGAATGAGCTGGTGCAGGTTCATTCCATCAACAAATTCCAGGACAAAATAAAAGGTATCAGATGTTCTCCCGTGGTCAAACAATTGCACAATATTTTGATGTTTCAATTGCTGCATGACCTCAATTTCACGCAGGAAGGCCGTGACGTTCTCCTGATCTGTCGCCATGTGGGGCAGCATGGTTTTAATCGCCACAATCTGACCGGTGGCAAGATTCCTCGCTTTATAGACAATTCCCATGCCACCCCGATCGATCAGGTCTTCAATACGATAGCCTTGAATTTCAGGAGCATTGGGGACAACTTTCTGAGCATCCGCCGCTTCTTTCAGCATTTTTTTGAGAATCCCTGCATGATCAGTCTTTCTTTCAGATTGCTTCACAGGTTGAGAAGGAGGAGTATGAGATAGGGTGAGGTCTCTGGCGGGATGCCGCGAATCAGAAAGTCCGCTCAACGAAATTTGTAAATGGGTATCTCCTACAATAATTTCATCTCCATCTTTCAAATACACCTCTTTAATATCGTCGGGGGCTTGCATGATTTCCGCCCGCACCGGTTTTTTTCCGCCATACCGAATCCCATTGACAATCGTACCGTTTTTGCTGTCAAGATCAGTAATTTTACACTCCGGAGGGGAAATCTCGAGCAGAAAATGTCGGCGTGAGACATAAGGATCAGAGGGTAAAGACACACGAGCATCAACTGATCGACCAAACAGGAAACGATCTGGCTTGTCAAAGGTGAAGCGCTGACCTTTTGCAGGTCCCGCTGTAATGGCAATATCTACCCGCATAACGTACAAGTGACTGAAGTGACTAAAATTTGTAAGTGACTAAATTTCAAAAATCCTTCTCATACTTTGTCACTTGAAACTTTAGTCACTTTAGCCATTTCTTTTTCTGCTTTTGAACAATGATGTCAGACTGGAAAGAAAATGAGCATCGTGCTGTTCATTTTCTCCAACAGCAAGACTTGTGCCGCTCGTATCTAATTCCCAATCGAGTTCACATAAACGCACTGAATGATCTTCGCTGCCTGAGAGCACAAACCGTCCATCGGGAGTGATTGCGACTGCAGACACTCCTTGTTTGTGCCATTTGAAGGTCCATAAACATTCCCCCCGGGCCAAATCCCAGAGTTTTACCGTTTTGTCCAGGCTGCCTGAAAGCGCAAAACGCCCGTCAGTGGTTATCGTGATCGAGGTGATTTCATGATCATGCCCTTTGAGCACAAGCAGACATTTAGCGGTGGAAATTCTCCATAAACGCAAGGTCTGGTCGCCGCTAGCAGACAGAAGAAATCGCCCGTCAGGCGTCACGAGCACTTCTGTTACCCGCTGTTTATGTCCTTTCAACACGCGCAAACATTTGCCCGATGTTCGTTCCCAGAATCGAATCGTTCTGTCATCACTGGCGGAAATCACGATGCGTCTGTCAGGCGTCATGGTCACAGAGGTCACCCCGCGGCGATGGCCTTTAAGAATTTGAAGACATTCAGTAGTGGAAGGGTTCCAAAGCCGAACGGTGCCATCTTTGCTCCCTGAAAGAATAAAACGTCCATAGTTTGACATTGTGACGGCTGTGACTTCCTGTTCATGCCCTTCATACACCCGGAGGCAGTGAGCTGAAGCTAAATCCCACAATCGCAAGGCTGCATCCTCGCTTCCAGAAATCACAAAACGGGCGTCAGGAGTAATTGCGACCGAGGTGACGGCTAACCAGTGTCCGTCAAAGAGGCGCAGACATTTGCCCGTTTCAATATCCCACAACCGCAGCGTGGTATCCTGACTGCCCGAGATCGCCAGACGGCCATCGGGCGTTACCGCAACCGAGGTGACCCCTTTATGATGTTCTTCGCCCGTCCAGAGCAGCCAATCTCCTCTCAACGTGCTCCGTTGTAGCACTTTAGCAATCAACGCATTCAATTTCAAGGCTTCGGGTGCGCGTTCATAACCAGGAATAGAGCGAGCTTGAGCAAGGTAACGGTAAGCCACCGTTGCTTTCCCGTTTCTCCAGGCCGTTTTGGCCCAGGCCATCCGTTTCCGAAAGCGATCGGCAGACCATTGCAATTGCTCATGATTTTGCTGGCGGCATAACTGTAATGCGGCTTCATAGTGATAAGCTTCAGGAAGATCCAGGTTCCACACCCGTATGGTCGCATCACGACTCCCGGAAACGACAAATTGCCCTTCAGAGGAGACCATGAGTGCTGTCACCGCATCATGGTGCCCTTTGAAGGTTCGCAAGCACTTTGTCGTTGTAAAATCCCATAAGCGCACTGTTCCGTCATCACTCCCTGACACAATAAAATTCCGATCCGGGGTGAACGTTACGGCATTAATTCGTTCGCGATGCCCTTCAAATACACGCAGACAACTGCCTGTCGAAAGATACCACAGGCGTAACGTGCTGTCTGCCCCGGCGGAAACCACAAAACGTCCATCGGACGTAATGGCAACGGCTCGGATTTCTCCCCGATGCCCTTCATAGATTTTCACGCATTTTCCGGTAGTCAAATTCCATAAACGTACCGTCTGATCACGACTTCCGGAAATCATGAATCGTCCGTCCGGAGACATTGCGACGGAAGTCACCCCATCCTGATGATCTTGATAGGTTTGCAGGCAGCGGGCCGTTTCTAGTTCCCACAAACGCAAGGTATGATCTTCACTCGCTGACACAGCAAGACGGCCATCAGGACTAATGCTCACTGAGGTCACATCCTTTTGATGCCCACTGAAAATTCGAAGGCACTTTGTTGTTCCAAGTTCCCAAAGGGCAAGCGTTGCGTCCCGGCTTCCTGACAATGCAAACCGTCCGTCCGGCGTCACCGCGACGGTGGTGACATCTTTTCCATGTCCCTGATAGGTTTTGAGGCATCTTCCGGTTTTGAAATCCCACATTCTGAGGGTCATATCCTGACCCGCTGACACGACAAATCGTCCATTTAACGCGAGGGCTAACGACGTGATCGCATCTTTGTGCCCTTGCTCTTCCCAGAATGTCCAGACAAGTTCATGTTTTTCCAAATCCCAAATCCGTACGGTGCCATCGCGACTGCCAGAAACCATTAGACGCCCGTCCGGAGTGACGCTTGTTCCCGTCACCCCGGCATGATGGCCTTCAAACATCCATACCGGTTGGTTTTTCTCCAAATCCCATAAGCAGAGATTGGTATCTTCACTGCCTGAAATCGCGAAGCGGCCATTCGGAGTGAACGCTATGCTTGTGACACTTTCATCGTGCGCTTTCAAGGTGCGTAACACCTGGCCGCTTTTCATATCCCAGACTCGCATCAGCGCATTTTGATTGCCATCAAGAGCGAATTGTCCATCAGGACTTATCGTAAGTGCTGACACGGCCGACCAGTAAAATCCTAACACTTCTAGGGAAGAACCGTAATATTTTCTCTCTGTCAGCTTGCCTGTTGTGAGATCCCAGAGATATAAATTTTCTTCATCATGTCCTGTCAGGGCATACCGTCCATCTGGCGTAATTGCCAGGGCATTCAACCAGTTTTTAAATTTCTCGGAGGTCCAAAGGCAATTGCCGGTCATCAGATCCCACAGGCGCAGGGTTTTATCACGGCTACCTGAGACCACATGTCGTCCATTCGGAAGAATGGCGACGACATTGACCCAATCAGTATGGCCACGTAAGGTGCGCAGATATTTTCCTGTTTTCAATTCCCAGACACGCAAAGTTTTGTCTCGACTCCCGGAAACCGCGATTTGCCCATCCAGGGTCACGGAGACCGTCAATACTTTATCTTCATGACCGCGAAGGGATCTGATCCATTCATGTGTCACTAAATCCCACAGGTGTAAGGTTTTATCTTCGCCGGCCGACACTGCATACCGTCCGTCTGATGTCACCGTAATCGCTGTCACCTCGCCTTGATGCCCACTTTGAAACGATCGAAAACAGCGTTGCCATTGAAAAAAAATCTGCCCGCTATGAATCCGGGTGTGGCTCTGGGCGAGAATATAGCGTTCAAGGCATTCAGAATCCCCTGGAATCAATTCCAGGGCTTTTTGATACGTTTCTTCAGCATCAGTATATTTTTCCTGAGTTAAGCGTGCATCCCCTAATGCTCGCCAAAGTGCCCCATTTTGTGCCAGTTCCGAATCTTCCAGGGCAGTGAGTAATTCTTCTTCAGCCTCATCAGCGGCTGTTCGTTCCAGATGAAGAAACCCTAGATATAAATTCGATCGTTTACTGACATGCTTGGCTTCTTCGACTTGTCTGACAACGTCATCATCGGTAATTTGCGCTTTCCGCCACAGGATCAGGTGTTTATTATAGACGGATTCTGGATGATAGGCATCCAGTTTTAAGGCCTCATTCCAGGATTCAAAAGCCTCTGGCTCTTTATCTAAATCAAGAAGGGACACGGCGCGGTTATTCAGAGCGTCTGACCGAAGATCGGCGGCCTGAGGCACCATTCTGCGATAATGTTTTCCAACAATGTCGCGATAAATCTCAGCAAGCTCTTGCCGCAGATCGAGCATTTTTCCTGGTCGTTTTTCGGGATCTTTGGCAAGACATTTGAGAATCACCTGCGCCAATGGGCGTGGTATATTCTGATTAAATGTCAAAGGATCGGGAACTGGTGATGATAAATGACGCCCAATAATCACATGAGCTGGTTCAGAATGACTGCCATCATCATAGGGTCGGCGTCCACAGCACATTTCAAACAGGATCACTCCTAAGCCATAAATATCGGCGCGGCTATCCGCATATCTGGCCTGACCCCATTGCTCCGGCGCCCCGTATTCCGGCGTCCCCAATTCTGAGCCGGTCATTGTAATGGCAACGGCCGTATCATTTTTGGCGGTTTTTGTTTTCGGAGTTGGAATATCTGCCATCCCTTCCCGTTTCACAATCCCAAAATCCGTCACCAATAAATCGCCGGATTCGGTCAGTAACATGTTTCCGGGTTTGACATCGCGATGCACCTCAACTCCGCGTTCATGGGCATATCCTAACCCATCACAGGCCTGAATGACCAAATCAAGAATTTTATCCCATTGTCCGGGCGTCACCTTGCCCAGATTGATCCAATCTTTCAAGCTTCCCCCGCCAATATAATCCATGAACACACGGGGAACGCCGCCGAGTTCCCGCACATACCAACACTGAACAATATTGGGATGCAAGCCTAAATCAACCCACGTTTGAGCTTCTCGGATAAACCGGGCTTTTGAGGCTTCGTCGGCAACCAGATATTCAAGGGGCATTTTGACGGCCATGTCGAGTTTCCATTCCCGATGATAAATGCGATAGACAATGCCCATTCCGCCCTGTCCGATAATTTCTTTGACTTCAAAACGCCCATCAATGACATCACCGATTTCCCAATTGAGTTTGTCAACCAGTTCCCCGGTGCCTCCACCGATTGAGCGAGACAGCGTCATATCGGCCAAAGGACGCTTCCCTGAAAACACCCCTGTTCGACCTGTCTGTGTTCCCTCGTTCGTCCTTCCCGCTGTGAACGTCATCCGGCTTTGTTCAACCCCCTCTCTTTGGCGCACAGTGAATGTCACTTGAGTTGGCGTGGTTTCTTGCCTTTGACCGGCTGTCAACGTTAGCTCCTGCTGAGACGGTTCACTCGCTCCTTTTGACATCGAGGTCTTCTCCCCTGCTCTGATTCCGTTCTTGTTTTTGGTCAACGTATGCTCATCAGAAGGTACATTTTCAGGTTCCTTCGCGGCAATGTGCTCATCTTTTTCTGGCATGATATCCTCTTTTTTTATTTACACTGTTTCCAGGGATAACAAGAAGGTTTACAGATTGACAATATCTACCACAATGGCGGTAATGTTGTCCGTTCCATCCTGTTGTTTGGCTGTTGAAATTAACGCCTTACATATATCCCCAGGAGGAGAAGGCTGAAGAAGCAGGGTCAATAATTGGTGTTCAGATAGTCCTTTTGTCAGACCATCTGAACACAGAAGCCAACGATCATCTTTCTGCACCGTATTCTTCCAGATTCCGGGGTGCAATTCTTCTTCTTTGCCAATATATTCTTCCAATGCGTGGCTCAAGGGATGTACTTTAGCCGTTTCTGGGCTGAGATGACCTGTACGAATCAATGCTGCTGCGATCGTTTGATCTTCAGTAATCTGAAGCAATTGGTTCTGGCGTAATACATACACCCGACTATCCCCAGCACACGCAATGTAAGCGAATTGATCCTGGAACAACAAGATCGCGACGGTTGAACCAAGTCCCCGAACTTCAGGAAGGCTTTGGGATTGTTGATAGAGATCCTGGCTTAATTCACAGAGGGTTTCATGTAATGCTGCAACAATCGTTTCAGGGGTCGGATGTTCGTATCGCGCTAACTTTTCCTGCAATATGAGGGGAATCAAGGTAATAACTGCCTTACTAGCAGTTTCACCGGCAGATCGTCCTCCCATCCCATCGGCAACGATGAACAGGCCAGCGGCAGCATCACACAGCAGCGCATCTTCGTTATGTGTGCGCTTCGACCCCATATCTGTTAATCCTACAGCCAGAATAGTCATATTTCCCCTCATTCATGTTTCAAAAATACGAAAGGTTCCAAAAAGATGTTCTCGATTGTTTTGACTCGATGTTCAAGGTTTTGAGTTGTACAGATCAATTTATAATTACTTCATAGTAATCGTAGAAAAAATTGTCAACAAATAACCATCTCATTCAAATTACCTGGTAAAGTTCCAGAGTTCACAGGGGTTTTCAAAATTCTTTAATTTGAATACTCCTACGGATTTGAATTGACCCTGCAAAGAGACAGGAAGATGATGTAGTCCCGGCTTGCTAATCAGTATTCGATCGGCTTCCGGCAGAAGGGTAGCTCGATCTGTTTGTGCGATTCGATCCTCAATTTTTACCCCTTCAATACGCGCCGCTCGGTGCACTTCCGCTCCTAAGACATCGCCGTCGGGGCCGGTTCGCACATATCCCCAATGTAATGCCATCCTGATCCGCATATCGGCATGGATCGGCGTTTCTAAAAAAGAAGCAGCCAGGGAAAATGCCGCCGGCATAGTTTGAAACGCTAATAGAAATCCATCGCCTGTGCATTTCAAAAAAATGAGATCCAACGCTGAAGCGTGATTTTTTATTCTGCGATACATTTTGCCAACCAATGTACTAAAGGAGGTATCACCTTTATCAAGGACATATTGGGTTGATTGTTCCAAATCTAACACAAGCAGCGCCACTTCTTTTTGTTTGGTTGGTGTGATAGTCGAATACACCACAGCTCCGGCGGTAGGAACGTCAACTCCAGATGGAGAAATTTTCCGAGATGGTGACGGCAGCGTTTTGTTTACTTGCGTCCTACTCCCGATTTCTTTGAACGCCTGAACCAGGGCGTTGCGAAATTCTCCGGCATCACGGTAACGCAGATGCAGTAAAATTTCACGCATCTTTGACAAGCTCTGAGGGATTTCAGTTTCGCGCAAGGCTCTGTCAATGACTTTTGCCAGCGGCGCAGGAATGTTCTGACGACGTTGGCGAATGGGAATGGTGGGGTTAGCAAGAATCACCTGTAAATATTCAGAAATTGATGGTTGTTCTCTCTGTTGGCTCATTTTGTAAAATAGTTCCTGAAACCCGTTGCGCACCCAATGGCCTGTTAACATTTCATAAAAGACCGCTGCAATCGCAAACACATCACTTGCGGGAACAGGAAACGTATAATGAGTAATCTGTTCACGAGGCCAGTAGATGGGCGCTCGAAGAATCTGCTCCGGGGAAGTAATATTCGTGAATCCGGAAGATTCAAATCCTTTCGACAGGCCAAAATCGGTAATTTTCGCAAACCAGGCTCCTTTTTGGTGCGTTAATAGAATATTTTGTGGTTTCAAATCCTGGTGCACAATGCCTCGAAAGACTTTGTCCTTACCTTGCGCAGTGCGCATAGTAATTTTCACGCGATGGGCATAGGCTAAACCATCAAGAATGCCAAGCATCAGAGGCGCCGCTTCTTCAAGCGTAAGAGATCCGCCTTTTGTTTCAAGGAATTGCACCAAATTCATGCCATCAACATATTCAACGATAAAATAAAAATCTCCTCCTGCCTGTCCATGGCGAAATAAACGCGCAATGTGCTCATGCTGAAGCTGGCTCAATACCTCAAGTTCCCTTTGAAACTGTCGAATGTTATGTGGTTCGAGAGCTGTTCGCGGAGAGACGATTTTCAGCGCAACCACGGCACCGGTGTGCTGCTCTCTGGCTTTATATACGACCCCCATTTTGCCCTGACCAATCTTCTGCTCAATACGATAGCCTGGAATCTGCGGAACTCTCCCTGTCACCTGCGGGGCAGCCGGCACATTGGCAGGGAACCCGAACGATTGCGCAATGGAAATATGTATACGCGTATCCCCCACAATAATCTCATCACGATCTTTCAAGTGAACTTCTTTGACCTCATTCGGAGCCTGTCGTATGCCTGGGATCGGGGGATTGCGTCCGCCATAACGCACCCCGTTCACAAACACGCCATTCTTACTATTCAGGTCTGTCAATTTGCAATCTGGTGGAGAAATTTCGAGCAGAAAGTGCTGACGCGACACATACGGATCATTTGGCAACGAAATATGAGCCTCTTCCGAACGACCGAAGAGAAAACAATCTGGTTTGTCAAATGTAAATTGTTGTCCTGCCGCAGGCCCGGCAGTCACCCGAAGTTCTACTTTCATGAAAATATCTGCACACTTCGGCTCCGCTCAGTGTACGCCACATGTCGAACGAAGTCGGGACAGGTGCATTGCGCTCCCCTCTATACTTTTTTACTGTCCAAATTGTAACCCTATTTTCTCACTAGTTAAGACAATAAACCATTTATCAAGTCTAATTGTCGCCGTGAGAATTTTTCATAGGAGTTGTCATGAACTCACGCTCACCCGACGCAATGAAAATACGATATACCGCGAAATTCCTTTTCGCGGCCATAGCAGGTGTATGCGCGAAAAGGAATTTCGCGCTACATTTTCAAAGGAGGTGGCATGAGCCACCAGTTCACTCGACGCAATGAAAATGAGATGTACCGCGAAACTCCAGTTTCGCGGGCGGATGAATGGTGCGCGAAACTGGAGTCTCGCGCTACATTTTCAGCGGCGTGATGAAACGCTAAAGCTTTCACTACAGACATAGATTTGTAAAGGAGTTATCATGAACGGGCGCTCACCCGACGCAATGAACATCAGATGTAGCGCGAAACTCCAGTNAAAGGAGTTATCATGAACGGGCGCTCACCCGACGCAATGAACATCAGATGTAGCGCGAAACTCCAGTTTCGCACATCTTTGACAGCCGCGAAACTGGAGTTTCGCGCTACATTTTCAAAGGAGAAATCGCAGCGTCAGACGAAATTTCAAGCTAGCCGCCAGTAAGAATCCTCCTCTCATCTAAACACTCTCAGCCCCCAATTACCATGTCTTATCGGGGGCCAAGTTCCCAATCCAGTTCCCATATTTGCAAGGTTTTATCACGACTGCCTGATACCAGAAAATGTCCATCAAGTGTGATCGCCACGGTTTCGACACTTTCCTGATGCCTTTCAAATACCCGAAGGCAGACGCCTGTTTCGAGTTTCCAGAGCCGGGCCGTCTTATCCCAACTGCCTGAGACTGCAAAGCGACCATCAGAGGTAATCGCGACTGAAGAAATATAATCTGTATGGCCTTGTAAAATACTGACGCAATGTCCGGCGGAGAGATTCCACAAACGCAGTGTTTTGTCGCGGCTGCCTGAAAGCGCAAAACGTCCGTTTGGCGTGATTGCTACAGCGGTGACGTAATCTTGATGCCCTTTCAAAACACGCAGGCATTTGCCTGTGGCAATATCCCACACCCGTAAGGTTGTATCCCAACTGCCTGAAACAGCGAAACGCCCATCCGGACTGATGGCAACCGCATCAACTTCGCCCTCATGCTCCCGAAAGATGCGCAGATTTTTATCGGTTGTGAGTTCAGCAGATTTATATGCATCTTCTAAAGGAATGCGTAATCCTTGAAAAATCTCAAGATATTTCTCGGTCGCAAGAGACCATAATCGCAGGGTTTTATCGTTACTGCCCGAAAGCGCAAAGCGCCCCTCTGGAGTGACGGCGACACAGCGCACGTAATCGTCGTGCCCTTTGAATGTTTTTAAACTTTCTCCTGTAGTCAACGCCCATAAACGCAAGGTATTGTCCCAACTTCCCGATACGGCAAAATGTCGATCGGAGGTCATTGCCACACAAACCACATTGGCTGTATGTCCTTTCAAGATCCGCAGACATTTACCTGTCATCAGCGGCCACAAACGCAGTGTATCATCGCGGCTGCCTGAGAGTACAAAGCGTCCGTCCATACTGATAGCCACAGAAGTGATCACACCCTCATGTCCCTTTATGATTCGGACTAATCGCCCTTCACGCAGGTTTTTCCTCTGGAGAATTTTACTCAGGCGAGCATTGAAGTTGAGGATAGCTGGATCCCGTTCATAACCGGGGATCGATCGAGCTAATGATAAAAAGGTATAGGCTGTCGCTGGTTTTCTCGTTTTGATCGCAGACTCTGCATGCTCCAGGTATTTACGAAATCGTTTTTTAAACGTCTCTAATTCCCAGTGTTCTCGCTGTCGGCAGACTTGAAAGGCGGCTTTGGGGCGTTGTAATTTGGCGTCTAACCCCCATAATCGTAACACTTTATCGGTGCTTCCGGAAAGCGCAAATTGTCCGTCTGGAGTCATCGCTACCGCTGTCACGGTCTCTTCATGTTCCTCAAAGGTTCGCAGGCATTTACCGGTTTGTAAATCCCATAATCTCAAGGTTTTATCGGTGCTTCCGGAAATTCCGAACCGGCCATCCGGAGTCATCGCCACAGCCGTCACCGGTCCATCGTGTCCTTCAAAAATTCGCAGGCTTTTCCCTGTCTGCAAATCCCATAAACGCAGCGTCATATCAAGACTGCCTGAGATAGCCAACCGACCATCCGGTGTGACAGCAACCGCCGTGACCCGTTTCGCATGTCCCTCAAGAATCTGTAAACACTTTCCGCTTTGCAAATCCCAGACTCGAAAACTGGCATCTGACCATCCTGACACTGCCACGCGTTCATCAAAAGTCATCGCAATGATATTCATCTGATTGCGATGTTTTTTGAAGATCTGAAAACCTCGTTCTCCTCTGAAAATCTCAAGACTGCGTTCAGTTAAAAGATCCCATAAGCAAAGGGTTTCCTCATGACTTCCCGCTAAGGCAAAACGGCCATTTTGGGTCACTGAGACAGCGGTTTGTGTATCTCCGCGCCCTTTAATTGTCACAAAGCATTCGCCGGGGGGAAGTGGCCAGAACCGTATGGGACTCTGCTCAGGTTCTTCTTCTGTCAACGGGGTGCTCATTTTTTCCCGCACAAATCTTCGAAGATAGTTGCCTTTTCCGAGATCTTTCAGCCGCATCTCAGAATGATTTCCGACCAGAGCAAAACGCCCGTCCGGGGTCATAGCAATCGCTTCCAGCCAATACGTATATTCTTTAAAAACTTTCAAACATTTTCCTGTGTGCAGACTCCATAACCGTAAGGTTTTATCACGACCAACAGACACTACGAGGCGTCCATCCGGACTCACCGTTACAGCAGTAATCGCACTTTTATGGCCTTCCAAAATATGCCGGCACTTTCCGGAAGAAAGATCCCAAACTCGTAAAGTCTTATCTAAACTCCCGGAAACCACAGTTTTTTCATCGGGGGTTAACGCGAGACTCGTCACGCCCTTACTATGCCCTGTAAAGACATGCAGGCACTTTCCGGACAGCAGTTTCCATAAGCGTAAGGTTGTATCACTGCTTGCCGAAATGACAGCATCTCCAACAGGAGCTGTCACGACAGCCGTGATGCCATCTTTATGCCCTCGGTATCTTCGCTGATATTTTCCGAACTTAACGTCTAAGAGCCAGAGAAACTTTCCGCCTCCGATTAGAATTCCCTGGTCATCCGGGGTGATGCTGACAGCATTGATATCTTTTTCTACCCCCTGGAACATTTGTACACATTTGCCTGTTGCCAATTCCCAAATTCGCACCGTGTTATCGGCGCTTCCCGACACAGCATAGCGGCCATCGGATGTTAAGGCGAGGGCTCGGATCTCTTTGGTATGTCCACGCAGTATTCTAAGACAGTCACCAGTTTCAACATCCCAGACAAACACATTTGGATCATAACTCCCTCCTGAAACCGCAAACCTTGCATCTGAGGTCATAGCAAGCGAGGTATTACTACCGGCATAGCCCTTGAATGTCCAGAGCTTCAACTTTTCAGACCACTCGAATGTCCAAAAAAACCTACCTGTCTCAAGATCCCATAATTTCAATTCCTCCCCTTTTCCCAGGAGAGCGAATTGTCCGTCTGAGGTCAACATCATCATTTCAGGTCGTTCGGGATAGCCGACATAGGTGTGTAAACAATGGGGCCAGGGGAAAATGATCTGTTCTTGTTGATAGCGAGTTTTTTGTTGGGCCAATTTCTGTCTTTGCCATGTCAGCCCATCGCCCGGCACGAGTTTGAGCGCATTGGCATAAGCGTTTTCTGCTTCTGTAAATCGCTCCTGGGCCATTAAAGCGTCGCCTAATGCGCGCCAGGCCGCATTATCGCGCGCTAATTCATCAATTTGGAGGGCCTCAATCAATTCTTTTTCAGCCTCATCCGCCGATGCTCGCTCAAGATGGACAAAGCCAAGATACAAACCGGCTCGCCAGCTTGCTTGTTTTGCCTCTTTCAAACGACGGACAACTTCATCATCAGCAATGCTCTCATCCCGCCATTCCAACAGTGCTTTGTTATAGACCGATTCCGGGTGATGCGCATCAAATTGCAACGCTCTTTCCAGCGTCGCCAGCGCTTCTTGTTTTTTGCCCAAATCCAAAAGAGAAACTGCATGATTATTCAAGGTGCTCGACCGCAGTTCAGCGGCCTGCGGAATTTCACGCGCATAAGGTTTTCCGAGAATTTTCTGATAACACCAGGTGAGTTTCTCACGCAATTCGGACATTGAAGAGGGACGCTGGTCGGGGGCTTTGGCAAGGCATGTCATGATGAGTTCGGCGAGCAAGGATGGAATGTGTTGATTGAACTGTCGCGGATCAGTGACCGGGGTAAATAAATGCCGGCCAATAAGCGCATAGGGAGGGATCTTTTGTCGGCCGTCATCATAAGGCCGACGTCCGCAGCATAATTGAAACGCGATGCCGCCTAAGGCATAAATGTCTGCCCGTGCATCAGTATGCTTGGCGGTTGTCCATTGTTCCGGCGCAGCATATTCCGGAGTTCCCAACCCTGCCTCGGTTGTTGTGACCGTGGCCTGTTTCCCTTCAGAAGACATGATCACCCTGTTATCCTCAGGCATGAAATTTCCGGCGCGTTTCGCAATCCCAAAATCAGTCACGCGCAGTTCTCCGCTTGGAGTCAGCAACAGATTGCCCGGTTTCACATCGCGATGAGCTTTTATTCCGTGTTCATGGGCATATCCCAACCCATCACAGGCCTGGATCACGAAATCGAGAATTTTTTCCCATTCCCCAGGTCTCACTTTGCCCGTCAACATCCAATCTTTCAGGCTACCGCCCTCAAGATAATCCATAAAAACCCGCGGAATTCCTCCTAATTCCCGGACATACCAGCATTGCACGATATTCGGGTGGAGACCTAAATCAACCCAGGTCTGAGCTTCGTGCAGGAAACGGGCTTTCAAGCCATCATCAGCGACAAAGCGCCGCAGCGGCATTTTTACTGCCAGATAAAGATCCCATTCACGATGATAGACCTGATACACCACTCCCATGCCCCCCTGTCCCAACACCTTCAAGATTTCATAGCGGCCGTCAATAATATCGCCAATTTCCCATTCAGCTTTTTCAACAGAGATGCGGTCATGTTTTGGCTTATCAGGAAATGGATGCTCAAAATGGGCAGGCCTTTCTCTGACTTGAATTTTATATGCTTGACTCAGGGTGGAATAATTTTCCTCGAACTGCTCGAATTCTTCCGTAACAGGTTGTTGAGCAGGCCATGAGAATTCTTGCTCGTGGGCGTATTCCTTCGCTTGATCTGCTGAAGGGGCGACATCAAGCTGACTCTTGGCTTTGTTCCTGAACATCTGAGTGAACATGAAAAAATTCTCATCGAATTCTTCAGGTTCATCCGGAGAAGACGAGGATTTGGTTTTCTTAGAAAAATTTTTTTGTTCTTGCTCCGACATGATTTTTCCCTCAAGGATCCGCCATTCAAAAAAAGACAAGTTTCTGTCGTCCTGATTTATCTCGATCAAGGTTATCTCTTTGAAATATCAGAGATAAATTACAGAGAGAAGTTTGAATGCGATCTTCTCTTTTCAGGTATTATTGTATGAGCACTCAGAAATCTATTGTCAAGGAACATTTAAAAAAAGGTGAACAAATACCTGGTAAGTCCCGTATTTGGCTTGTTTATTTTCAGTTTTTTATCATACGAATGGGTCTAAAAAATTGGGTAGTGGTGAAATAGTAAGTGATGACGCATGCGTCACGATGCGGTCAGGAATGCGACGAGGTCGTCGCAACGGCATCACCAATGCCGCGCCTGTCAGGGCGTTGCCCTGATGCGATGACCTCATCGCCTTCCTGAGTGCTGAGCAGTGTTCCGGGTACCTATCACTTACAATTTAACCACTACCCAAATTTTTTATAATCACTTAGAAACGTGATATTTACGGCAGATCAGCCCAATTTAAAATCACCTTGCCGCTGTTGCCTGAACGCATCAATTCAAACCCTTGTTCAAACTCGGTATAATCGAACCGATGGGTAATAATCGGCAGAATATCGAGTCCGCTTTGGAGCATCGTGGTCATTTTATACCAGGTTTCAAACATGCGGCGGCCATAAATGCCTTTCAGCGTCAGACTGTTAAAAATCACATAATCCCAATCAATTGCGCCCTGGCCGAGCAATCCCAACAGCGCGATATTGCCGCCGTGAAACATGTGTTCCAACATGCTTTCAAGAGCGTTCGTATTGCCAGACATTTCCAGTCCCACATCAAAGCCCTCTTTCATGCCCAGTTCCTTCATTACCGTCGCAATTTTTTCCGTGCGTACATCAACGACGCGGGTTGCCCCCATTTTTTTTGCTAATTCCAGACGATAAGGATTGACATCGGTAATCACCACATAACGCGCGCCCACATGTTTGGCAATGGCGACTGACATGCAGCCGATCGGTCCGGCGCCGGTAATCAGCACATCTTCTCCGATTAAATCATAGGACAGGGTGGTATGTACCGCATTGCCCAGCGGATCAAAGCAGGCGATCACGTCGGTCGGAATTTTGGGATCGCAGACCCAGACATTGCTGACCGGAATCGCCAAATATTCGGCAAAGGCCCCATGACGATTGACGCCCACGCCGACCGTATGGTTGCACAAGTGCCGGCGTCCGGCCATGCAGTTGCGGCAGCGTCCACACACAATATGCCCTTCGCCGCTGACCAGTTCCCCGATTTCCAGGTGATCGACATTGCTGCCCATGGCCGCAACGGTGCCGACATATTCATGTCCGATCACCATTGGCGGTTTGATAGTTTTTTGCGCCCAGGCATCCCAATTATAGATGTGGACATCGGTGCCGCAAATTGAGGTTTTGTGAATCTTGATCAGGACATCATTGATTCCGATCTCCGGCACAGGCACTTCATCCATCCACAGCCCGGGCGTTGCATGTTTTTTGACCAGCGCTTTCATCATTTTTTGCATAACATGACTCTCCACGGTCATCAGTGAATCCACTAACAACGTAGAAAAAATCACAAGAAAAGTTTTTCTTTGAATGATTCATTACACAAAGTAAAGGATGAAAGATTTATTGATGTCAAGAGAATAATGTATCTGTTCCGGGACAAAGCAATAGTAACTTCAGGAAGATTTGACATGATTCAGGAATCGTTCGATCTCCTGACGATCGATTTCAAGTTTGCCGGGTTCAGCGCCGGTGATATACGAAAGCTGCGCCAGAAATTCCAGGGTTTCCAGCTTGGCATAGGCCTGTTCGATATTTTCAGCCACAGTGGTCGCGCCATGATTTTGCAGCACAAATACTCTGGAACCGGCTTCAAGTCCTTCCACAAAAACATCGGCAAACTCATCGGTGCCGGGCATTCTGTAAGGTAAATAGGTGATTGGCGCCAGGAAAAATGCCACCTCCGGCAGCAGGTCTTCAGGCAGTTTTTTGTGCATAATGGCATAGGATGTCGCATATACCGGATGGGCGTGAAACACGGCCGAGACATCAGGGCAGGTCTCGTAAATTTTGACGTGCATTCGATATTCCGAAGATGGCTGTCGTTTGCCAAAAATCACTTCGCCGCTTGTCGAGAGAATCACAATATCCTCTCCGCCTAAAAAGTGTTTCACTGTGGTGGTTGGCGTAATATAGATGCGATCCTCTTTTTTGAAGCTCATATTGCCGCCGGTGCCTTCGGTGAGTTTGCGATCCCAGGCCAGCCGCGAAAAATCCACAAGTTTCTTGATTTCATCCATACAATTTCTCCCCTGAAAATGTAGCGCGAAACTCCAGTTTCGCGCATCATTGATAGCCTCGAAACTGGAGTTTCGCGCTACATCTGATGTTCATTGTGCCAGGTGAGCCTCAGCTCATGACCTCTCCTATGTAAATCTGGAGTGTAAACCCCTGTTTACGGATTTTCAGGGCAAACTAAAGTTTGCACTCCGGTAAGCATAACTTTCATGTACTGTAGATGCTGAAACGTCAAATTCGACATTCATACGCCATACACCAGAAATAAGAATATTTCGTAAAGGAAAAATTCGGTTGCAGCATACTTTTGTTTCTTTCAAATGATGGATACACACCAGATTTTGAGATAGAAATGTCGTTTCTTATGATTTATTGCAAGAAATATTTGATTCTGCTATAAACTTTGTGAAACAACCGGATTTCAGGCAAGGCAGGAAATTTCCCTTGACACTATTATGGGAACCCGCATAAAGCGTCCATGTGAGTTGCAATAATGAGCCTGACTGAGGTTTCTGCTGCGCTTTTCAGAGTTTCTTAGGAGTGCGAAAGCTCTGCTTTCGCTGCAATCCCGGAGTGCGAAAGCTCTACTTTCGCTGCAATCCCGGAGTGCGAAAGCTCTGCTTTCGCTGCAATCCCGGAGTGCGAAAGCTCTGCTTTCGCTGCAAAAGCAGAGCTTTTGCACTCCGGAAGACAAATGTTCCATACAATTGAATGTACGCAGTTAGATTTTAACGATACGACATTTTTGATGTCCTATCCGCTTGAAGCGCCGGCCGTGATGGCCTCGGTCGCCACAATTGGCGTGGTGCAGCCGATTCTTGTTACCGGCTGCCCCTGTCAGGGGAAATATCGAATTCTGGCCGGATTCCGGCGGGCCTATGCCGGCCGCGCCATCGGACTGGAGACCATTCACGCCAATATCTACCCGGTCGAGCCGGACCACCTGCTTTCCGCATTTTTACTGGCGTTGTACGAAAACCTGGCGCATCGCGCGTTTAACGACGTCGAAAAATCCCTGATTCTCACGAAACTCCTGTACCGGTTCGGCTGTTCCCGCGATGACGTGATCCGCGACTTTCTCCCGTTGTTAGGTTTAGCGCCGCACGAAAAAGTGCTGGACACCTACTTGTCCATTTTCACGTTTGAGGAAGCGTTGAAAGCCTATCTTGCCACGCATGAAGTCCCCATGACGGTGATTGAACTGCTGTCAACGCTGTCTGCTGAAAATCGAAACGTCGTGTTTGCGCTGCTTTCGACGCTCAAACTCGGGATAAATAAGCTGAAAGACTTCCTTGTATTGTTAGAGGAAATCGCCTTCCGCGATCAGCAGACAATCGCTGATATTCTGGCAGAACCCGGAATCCAGGCAATTTTCCGTCACGACAAATATTCCGGGCCTCAGAAAGCGGACTTGATCCGGCAGGCATTGCGCCGCCGGCGTTATCCGCAGCTCACCACGCTTGAAGCCGAATATCACGAGCAACTGTCGCGCTTACACCTGCCAAAGGCGGTTCAACTTGCCACCGACCGATTTTTTGAAGATGATGCCTTAACCGCCTCGTTCCGGTTTCAGACTCCTGAACAGTTACACACGCTAGCGAAAGAGTTATTACGCCTCTCCGAGCAACCGGAATTACAAGACTTGTTCACGTTAATTCAAGGCTAAATGTCTGTTCAAAAATTTGAGGATGTTTAAAAACCGGGTTTCTTGAAGAAACCCGGTTTTTCCTGCTGGAAAATTTTTGAGTGAATCGATCATGGAATATTTTTTACCGGAAATCATGTATATTGACGATGCAGCGGCGGTGTACTCCAAAACCTGGGAGATTGTCGCAAAATTTCCGAACGTACCTGTGCGGCGAATCCATGAGAAACCCGAAGCCCTGACCGATCTGGCATACAGCACCCGGCGCGTGGATCGCGGCAAAAAAATCCTCTATCTGACCACGCAAAAAGGGCGATTTTTCAAAAAATGCCCGGGCACCAAAGGCCTGATCTGCTGCAATTATTATGTGATCAATTTTGCGACCAATTGTCATCTGGATTGTTCTTATTGTATTTTACAGGAATACCTGGAAAACAACCCGTTTATCACGTTTTTTGTGAATATTGAGGACCTGCTGGCCGAACTTGATCGGGTGTTTTCCGAAGATCCGCAGCGCGTGTATCGCGTGGGCACTGGCGAGTTTACCGACAGCCTGGCAATGGATGAGATCACGGAATTTTCCAAAATCGTCGTGCCCTTTTTTGCATCGCGCGCCAACGCCACATTGGAATTGAAAACCAAAGCCGATACTATTGAGCAGTTCGTGAATTTAGACCATCGCGGTCACACCTCGGTAGCCTGGTCGGTCAATCCGCCGCGCATCATTGCCAGCGAAGAGCCGAAAACCGCGACCCTGGATGAACGTCTGCGAGCAGCAGCCTTGTGCCAGCAAGCCGGCTACACGATCGGTTTCCATTTTGACCCGATCATCTTGTATCCTGAATGGGAACGGGACTATCATCAGGTGGTGGAACGCCTGTTTGATGTGGTAAAACCGCAGCATATCAGTTGGATCAGCTTAGGCGGCTTTCGTTACACACCGGAACTCAAGCCGATGATCCGGCAGCGCTTCCCGCACAGTCGGATTCTGTGCGGAGAATTTGTACCCTGCGCCGATGGCAAAATGCGCTATCTCAAACCCTTGCGCGTGCAAATCTACACCTCGATGCTCGCTAAAATCAAACGCTACGGCCAGCATATCCCGGTCTATCTCTGCATGGACAGCAAGCAAGTCTGGCAGCGCGTTTATGGCTGGACCCCCAATTGCGATCAGGATTTGACCCACCTCTTCGACCGGCGTCTGAGCCTGTAAGTCGCGCTTCAACTACAGGAATGGTATATAAGCAGGAATTTCTTTTTGCTTGCTCCTATAGTTTTTCACGTTACTATTTAGCCCATCTTTTCGCCGTAGGCGATACAGTATTGATTTTTTTATAAGAAAACCGTAGGGAGCCTTGTTGCTACAATCCTGTATCGCCTACGGCGAAAAAACCTGCTACATACTTACCGAATTATCATGATGCGAACATACTGCTCCACCGAAAAGCACACTCGTCCTCTTGAGCGTCCTGTGTTCCTTCCTCCTGGGTACCCCCCTCTCTTATGGAGATGAGGACTCATGCAGCACGTGCCACATGGTGGTGAGATCGTGAAGCCGTTGCCAGCCCCGCCAGGCTCCCGATCATGTTTCCGGCCTAAAAACCCACCGAGTTTGGCAATCCAGCGAACCATCTGGTGAACCGTCGGGACCGCTTCCGGGAGCGTGGACGTGCGATGGAGCGGCCCCATCCACTGCATCTGCCAGGCGACCACACTTTTCAGCGTCACAGAGCGCACCAGTTTGTCCACGGTGGCGAGGCGGTAATCTGCGATACGGCATCCGGATTTCAACACCTTATGGAAAATTTCAATGTGCCAGCGCAGACGATACCAGCGCATTCGCTCCACGGCATCAAGGAACGTCTGAATCGAGACAGTGGTCATCAGCAGCCACTCCAAGGGCGTCGCGACATCCCCAGAGGCCTCAACCTCTCGAGCCCACACCACGGCGAGCGTCAGTGGACGCAAGTCCGCTTGACACGAGGGGTCCCGAGAGGGCGGACGCAACGTCACCTCTCCATAGCGCACCTCGACCGTGGCGGTACGAGCAGGCCGCTGAGGCTGAGCGGGAATTGCCACGGTCACATAGCCACTCACCGGGCGCGCCCTGAGCACGAGCCGCATCTGTCCCGTTTCAGTCGTCGGATGCGATGTATAATTCAGAAAGCAGGTCTCTTGGCCCGCAAGAATACGCGACTCCCCCGCCATCCGACGACAGGTCTGCCGCTGGTGCGGCTCGAGAATCCGGGCGGCGGACACCTTGGGATTGGCACACAACCGATAGGCCGCTGTGGTCGACGCCCAATCCCTGCTTGCTTGAGGAATCCTGAGGCTGGGCCATACAGTCTGTCGCGACCTGGATGACCCGGTGCGTTCATCAACGGTCTCCAAACTCCGCCTCAGCAAACGCAGTGGCGCCCCACAGGGCGTCAATTGAGGGGCGAATACCCTCACGATGGTCTGGCACATACGGCGACATCGTCGTTTCCTCCTTCAGTCCTTGACAACAGGCAACGACGCTACAGGCCAGTCTCGCATACTGAGAAAACAGATGCCAGAAAAATTGTCCATGAGAGCCTAACAAAACCGCCTCGTCTCGCAACTGCATGCTCCACATTTCCGGAATCTCCCATCTTCAGAGGTTGTTCAAAGATCTGTATAATTGTAAAGGCTGACACCCTGGGCTAATATCTTTATCCCCTTCGGGGAATGGTTATCGAAGGTTGGGTTTCCGCATCTCTTACCCTAGACTAATATATTCATCCTCTTTGGGGAATATTACACAGTTATCCTCCGCATGACGTAATTTTGGGCGTGTTCGGGCAGGCCGAGGCGGATGGGACCGAAACGAGTTTCCAGCGCGGCGACGAGTTCGATGCCGATCTGCACGCTGTCAATTCCCTGGGGAGCAGCGATGACGAGATACACGCTGGTGCAGCCGAGCAGGGGATTTTTGTTGTGATGGGCAAAACGCCAGTAAGGGTCGCTTTCTCCTAATCCGAAGGCCTGCACCACCGGCAGATCTTTCTGGAATTCGATCTCATACCCCAATTTGGGGCCGCCGATTTCTACGGCTTCGGTGAATTTGAGAGTCGCCTCTAACCCCACGCTGAATTTGCCTTTATTGCCTGGGGCGGTGATGCGCTGGGGATAGAGATCGTGGGCGATAACGGCTGCGCTGCCGCTGACCGGTCGCAAAAACGCGCTCAGGGTAGCCTCCGTGTATCTGGTGCGGGATTCTTGCGGCGGGTGCAGGGTGAAGGCCAGACGCGCCAAAGTATAGCGTTTGTCGCCTGAGGGCGGAGTCCAGGTTTTGCCGATTTCCGCCTGCATCGCTGCCTCAACCGGCCATGTCTCGGGGTCAGCAATGGTCACTTTCGCCGCTTCCATGCCGCCTTTGAATTCAAGCGCTCTTTGCGGTTCAAGGTTTCCCTGCCATGCAACGTGTTCGATCTGATCCGGGGTAATGATTTTCATAGTTTTCGCGCCTCCTCGTGAGTTGATGTTATCGGATATAACAGACTCAAGCAATTATAGCTTCCTCCAGCATGTTTATGAAACCACAAGGCTTTCAAATAAGCAAGGATTATTTTGTGCTCAAAATCAACTAAAACGCTCTGTTTATGAGGAATCTTTGTGGTTGCTTTAGCTCTGACTTCTGGCATTGGCCTTCTCACGCAGCAGGTCGGGGGCTTGCTCGTCGTGTTCCTGAGTCAGTTGCAAATAGATGACGGCGGCAATCACCAATATTCCCCCCAGAATTTGCAGCCATGCCATGTATTCGCGCAGAAAGAGGTATGCCAAAATACCTGCGCCAATCGGTTCAAGCGTGGCGGCAATGCTGGCGCGGGTCGAGCGGATCAGGTTGACGCCTTCAAAATACAGGCCGAAGGGTAACAGAGTTCCCACGATAGCCACATACAAAATCCAGCCCCAGGCCGTGAGGGAATAAGAATGAAAAAAGGCGGTGAACGGCGCCTGCAAAATATTCCAGGTCACAGCGGCAAAGGCCAGCGAGTAAAAATGCACGGTGCGGGGATGGTATCGCCGCATTCCGTATTCCCCTTGCAGCGAATACCAGGCAAAACTGACGCCCGAAAGCACGCCGGTCAGAATGCCGAGGCGGTTCATGCGCAGCAGATCCAGGTTATAGGCTCCGACCACCAGATAACAGCCAAACAAGGTGCCAACCATGGCCAGAAGCGTGGAGCGGTGCAGGGCTTCACGGGCGAAGATCACCGCATGCAGCACGATGAAAACCGGGGCCAGATATTGGAGAAGAATGGCCGCAGCGACATGGATTTTGCTAATCGCAAATAGATAAGTGAATTGCACGGAGGCCATGGCTCCACCCCCGAGAATGAAAAAATAGAGAACATCCTGACGCGCGATTTTGAGCCGTTCCGGCTGGCGAAGCCAGAGCCAGAGCAGCAGGAGGGTTGATGCCAGGGTAATACGCAATTGCACCAGTTCAAATGAGGTGACGCCGCTCTGAAATAAGAATTTGGCTGCTGTGCCTGAACTCGCCCAACATAGAGCGGCCAGTCCGACAAACACATAGCCTTTCCAGGAAGATGATTGATTTTTCATATTCATAAATTACCAATTTGATTTTGAATGTTGTTCAGGTGAGTACTGGGATATATAGGCAGAACAGAAGCGATTTGACGTCAAGAAAAAAACTGAAAATTTCTGAGTTCATCGTTATTTGTGAAGTTGGCTAAAATATTTGTTGACATGAGGGAACGGGTGTTTTAGGGAAAAAATTTGTTGTGATGATCTAAGACGTGTGAACAATTTATTGAAACGCGCTAAACTTTTTTGTATGACCTATCTGGGTTTTCCGGTAAGAATGAAACAGGATGTACGCAAAATACTAGAACAGTGGGGGCTTATCAGTGTTCTTGTGCTCCTGGGACTTGGGTTGCTCGTTATTTTGCAATTCTCCCATCAACCCTTTACCTTGACGCTTGTAAAAACCATTGCCGTGGAGCAAGAACCCCTGGGACTAGCGTTGAGTCCTGACTTTGCCACCCTGTATGTCGCAAATGCTCAGAGCGGAACCATCAGCGTTATTGATACCGCTTCACAGAGGGTGATAAAAACTCTCACTGTCAATCCTGGCGGACGTCTCAACAGCATCATCGTTTCGGCCGATGGACAAACTCTGTATGTGAGCGACGCCAAAGCCGGAACCGTGGAAGTCTTCAAATTGCCTGAAGCAGAGCAAACGGCAGGGATTCCCGTGCGGTTGTTTCCGCAGCGCATGGCCTTGTCACAGGAGCAGAACCGCTTGTATGTCGTCAACAGCGCCTCGAATAACGTCAGCGTGATTGACATGGTTACTCATGCCCTTCTCACGAATATTCCGGTGAACGAGCGCCCTTATGCCATCGCTATCGCCCCGGATCACAGCCGCGCCTACATCACAAGTTCACAAACGCACTCAATTACAATCCTTGACCTTGCATCTCAAAAAGCAATTGACGCGATTGTGCTTGAAAGCATCAGCCGTTTGACGAATCTGGTTATCAGCCCGGACGGCAGATATTTGTATATCTGTGATGCGATCAGCAATTCGATTGTGGTGGTTGATACCACAGTCAAAAGACAGGTTCGGACGCTCAACGCGGCGAAGTTTGAGAAGAGCGATCTTGAGTTCAGTCCGACCGATCTTGCCCTTTCGACCGACGGCAAGCGGTTGTATGTCATTGGTCGCACCGGATACCTCAGCGTCATTGCTCTTGAAAATCATGAGGTACTTGCCAGTCTGGAAGTTGGTCAGGATCTCCGCAATATCGCTCTGGCCCCTGACGGAACCTCATATATCAGCAGCTTTGGCACCAACAGCGTGAGCATTGTGCAGTAAAGAGATCCCGCGAAACTTACGAGTCTCTCTCATCGCAATCCGAAAATTCACGGATTCAACGTATTCAATCTCGAGAACTACTCACCCACAGCTAAGGAAAATGAATGGCTATTTTCTTGACAAATCGCCCCTCCTGGTTCACACTTAAAGAAGATATTCATCCTATTTTGAAGCATCTGTTGACCCAAAGGTCAACCGGATATTTCGCGAGGTTTTGACTATGACGCTGAAAAAAAAGATATTTTTTCCTGTGCTTGCGGCGATTGTGCTTTTAGGGAGCCTTGGATATATGGTGATGCAAAGAGTGCTCTCCAAACTTGAAACCGACCTGTCAAAACAAGTGGTGTCCGAAAAACAAGAAGAACTTGCTGCGATGCTCACCCTGACGGCTGAACAGGCGAAACAAAAGGCGGCTCTTTTTACGCAACTCCCGGAGATTTTACAAGCTTTTGAGATTGCTCATAGCGGCAATATCCATGATGAAGCCGATCCCAGGGGGCAAGAAGCCCGAGAATTTTTGCGTCAGACTCTCAAGGCAACTCTGGATGGATATACAACTGTCATGAATGGCGAGAAACTGCAATTACACTTTCACCTGCCGAATGGACATAGTTTGGCGAGAATGTGGCGTGAGAAACAGACTGTGCGCGACGGAGTGTGGAAGGATATTTCCGATGATATTTCAAGTTTCCGCCAAACCGTGTTAGATGTGAATCGTTCAGGCCAGCCTGTCACCGGCATTGAACCTGGGAGCGGTGGGTTTGTGGTGCGTGGCCTGGCGCCAATCAAAACTCCCCAGGGCAGACAATTAGGCTCAGTAGAAGTGCTTGAGGATTTTAATCCGCTGCTGGACAGTTTGGTAGATCGCGACGCTGAAGCAGGACAACAAGGTCTCTTTTTGTTTATGAATGCGGAGTTATTGTCAGTGACGACAGCGTTGCGAGATCATGAAAAATATCCGCTCATTGCAGACCAATATGTGTTGATCTATGGCACCGGCGATCGCTATGGTGAACAATTGATCGATCTTGAACTTTTGAATCGTGGGAAACTCGCATTAACGCTTTCTCATCAGGGGTCTGTCCTGCTTGGCGGATTTCCTGTCCAGGATTACAAAAAACAGCAGATTGGCGTTATCGTTTATACGTTTGATGTGTCAAAACAGAAGGCTCTGGTTCAACGCATTATGCTCACGATGCTTGGCACGTTGGGTGCGATTTTATGTTTATTAGGAGGGATTATGCTGGTTATGACCAGACGTTCCATTTTGACGCCGATTCGCAAGATCGTTGATTTTGCCGAGCAGGTCAAGGAAGGAAATTATAACACGACGCTTGATTTTACCAATGCTGATGAAATCGGCGAAATGGGTACCGCATTAAATCACATGGTGCTTGCCCAACGCCAAATGATCGATCAAATTCATCGCTCCACGATTCAGGTGACATCCTCATCCACAGAATTATCTGCAACTGCCAAAGAACAGGAAGTGACCATGCAGACCCAGGTGGAGTCAACTAACAAGGTGTTAAAGTCGGTCGAAGAAATCTCTGATGTGGTCAAAGAGCTGGTTCACACCATGGAGCATGTGGTGACGACTGCCCAGGAAACCGCCCATATTGCCGGGATAGGACAGGAGAATTTACAACGCATGAAAACGGTGATGCAACAGATGGAGCATGCATCGAAATCAATTTCAGGGCGTCTAGAAATTATCAATGAGAAGGCTGAAAATATTACGACTGTAGTGACAACGATTGCAAAAGTTGCGGATCAAACCAATCTGTTGTCGCTCAATGCCGCGATTGAGGCTGAAAAGGCCGGAGAGTACGGACAGGGATTCACCGTGGTGGCTCGTGAAATTCGTCGCCTGGCTGATCAAACCGCCATGGCGACACTGGATATCGATCAAATGGTCAGGGAAATGCAATCAGCAGTCGCTTCAGGGGTCATGGAAATGGATAAATTTATTGCCCAGGTACACCACCATACTGAAGATGTTAGCAAAACAAGCACCCAATTATCCCAGATTATCGAGCAAGTCCAGACATTGACTCCGAGTTTTGACCTTGTGAATGAATCCATGAAACATCAGGCGGAAAATGCAGAAAATATTCGGGAGGCCATGCTCCACCTGAGCGAAGAAATGCAGGAAATGAAAGAAGCCTTGCACGAAACCTATTCAGCGATCAGCCAACTGAATGAAGCGGCACGCGATTTACAAGATGAGGTAGCACATTTTACGATTACCTGAGTTTCTTTGACCATTTCGAACAATCGGATAGACGGGCTATGCGAACAATTTCCATTCGAACAAAATTTTTCACAGTGTGTATTATTCTGGTGTTGGTGACGACGCTTGGGATTTCTGCTACATATTACGTGTTAACAACGCGGCGGATGCACCAGGAATCTCGCCAGCGTATCAAAATCGCGTTTGATATTCTGCTTGAAGATATTCACAATCGCCGCGACAATTATGCCAGACGACTCGACGAATTTGTTGCGACGGATACATCGCTGCGATTGACCACCTCTACGTATATGGATGATCCCGGTCAGGTTGCGCAGGTGTCATTTCTGACAAGCTATCTGAAGGAAACCGCTGATATCCTGCAACGATTCGGACGAGGGATCTCTGCTAATCGTTTGATGCTCTATGGCGCGGATCAGCGATTACTTCTTTTTTATCAGCGCGACGACCAACAAGAAAACCTGGGAGCGTATATGGTTTCTGCAACGGGCAGCAATACGTTTCTGCCGTTGAATGATTTTGCGAAACTCGGCCCGCTTTTGTTTGGAGAACAGGCGATTCCCGATGTTCCCCTCCCTGAGAAAATCTCTGCATCTTATCTTGCTGACGTGCCTGATACACTCATGTCGCTGCTGTTCAGCGAAGGTCAGGAATTTGGATTCAGGCTGGCTGCACCGCTCTTTCATCGCGAAAAAAAAACCGGGGTACTGGTGTGTGAGGTCTTGTATGGTCAAACCTTGCTTGAACGCTATGCGTCATTGAGTAAAACCGATATTCAATTTATGAATCCGGCGACCTTGCCTGCGGTTTCGGGGGTACCCTTAGAAGAGATTGATGCCGTGATCTCCTGTGAGACCCTCGCACGCGAGGAGGCAGAAATCGTTTTGGGTTCCGTGAGCATCAATGGTCAGGATTATTATCAAGGACGTTGTGCGTTCAAAGGGCAGCAAAAGCCAATAGGACTCATCACGATCAATCTTTCGCAGCAATTCGAACAACAGGAGATCAAAAACATCATGTTCGCGGTGCTGTTTGTCTCAGCAGCGGCGTTTGTGGTCTCTTTGGGTCTTTCTTTGCTGCTGAGTCGCAAAGTGATCTTGTCAATTCAGAATATAGTCAAAGTGATCGGAGCAGTTGCCGCAGGGGACCTCAGAGAAAAGGCCGCCATTCTGACCCGTGATGAACTCGGGATGTTGGCAGTAAAAGTCAATCTTATGCTTGAGCATTTACGCACGATGGTTGATGAAGTCCAACGGGCTGAAATGCAGGTCAGCTCATCATCCTCAGAATTAACTGCGACCGCTAGACAGCAAGATGTGATGATGACCAACCAGATGACTTCAACAACGTCTGCCGTCGAATCGATCCAAGAAATCAGCAAGGTAACGGCTGATCTGGTTCATACCATGCAGCAAGTCGCGTCTATGTCGAAAGAAACAGCGGTTATTGCCGGGCAGGGTCAGGGAGATTTAGGGCGGATGGAAGAGGTCATGCAGCAAATGGAACAGGCCTCGGAAGCGATTTCCAATCGTTTGCGCATTATTGATCAAAAAGCGGATAAGATTACTTCCATGGTGACCACGATCACGAAAGTCGCCGAACAGACCAACCTGCTGTCATTCAATGCAGCGATTGAAGCTGAAAAAGCCGGGGAATTCGGGCGAGGGTTTACCATTGTAGCTCGTGAAATTCGACGTTTGGCCGATCAGTCCGCTGTCGCCACGATAGATATTGAATATATGGTGCACGAAATGCAATCTGCGATTTCAACTGGCGTGATGGAGATGGACAAGTTTATTGCGACTGTTCGACACAGCGTCACCGATGTCAATCGCATCAGTGCGCAGTTAACACGTATTATTGACCAGGTGCAAGTGCTTCTGACGAATTTTGAAGACGCCAATACCGCCATGGGGGTTCAAGCGAACAATGCTCAGAAGATCACCGAAATTATTACGAATTTAAGTGAAGACATGGTCCATACCAAAGTGTCGCTGCACGAAACCTATACTGCGATTGAACAACTCGATGAAGCTGCACGAGGACTCCATGAGCAGGTTGCTCGATTTCAAGTTGGATAGTACTCATTGAAGAGAGATGTCCGGTTTTTCAATGTGCGAAGGAGAAAGAATATGCTGAAAAATTTTTCGTTTTCCAGGAAATTAATTTTTTTATTCAGTTTTTTCAGTATTGTTGCGGCTGTGGGCATAGGAAGCGGAGGATATCTGCTCATCAGAGCATTTCTGCTACACACGATTGACAAGGAATTGGTGCAGTTTACCGATTCAACTTCGCATCTGGTCGAAACCACGGTCACGGTTTCTATTCGGAATTACTTGAAAGCGATTGCAGAACGGAATGAGGAACTTCTCCGCTATTATTATGCTCAGGTGCAAAATGGCGTGCTGACAGAAGCAGAGGCCAGGGAACGCCTTTCTCAGATCTTGCTTCAGCAAAAAATTGGGAAAACGGGGTATACCGCAATCATGAGTTCTGCCGGAATCACAGAAATCCATCCGGAGCAACAACTCATCAATGTGGATCTCTCTTCCTTCGAGTTCGCACAAAGGGCAACCCGCCAAAAAAGTGGCTACATTGAATATCTGTGGAAAAAGCCGGGAGAAGAGCAGGAACGGGAGAAATCGGCTTATTTAGCTTATTTTGAACCCTGGGATGATCTGGTGTTTGTCTCTTCATATAAAAGCGAATTTCGGTATTTAGTGGATGTCAATGATTTTCGAGCGCAGGTGCTATCTGTCCGGCTTGGAGAAACAGGCTATATCTATATCATGGATTCTCAGGGTAATCTGGTCATCCATCCCTCGCTGGAAGGTCAAAATATCGCTGATTCCAGGGATGCTCAGGGAAGATTTTTTATTCGTGAAATCTGCGACACTAAAACCGGACAGATGACATATTTCTGGAGAAATCCGGATGAAGTTCAGGTGCGGGAAAAAAAAATATATTATACCTATTTTGAGTTGATGGATTGGATTATTGTGGGAGGAGTGTATCTCGATGAGTTATACGCGCCTCTGCATAATTTGATCAAGACAATAGCGTTAATCACGGTTGGCATGTTCTGTTTGGTCATCCCGTGTTCAATTTTGTTGGGAAAAACACTTGTCAAACCGATCACTCATTTAGTCTCTGCGGCGGAATCCATTGGGAAAGGGGAACTCGACGTGCAGATTCATCAGGGACATCATGATGAAATCGGCCATCTTGCCAAAACATTTCATTTGATGTTGGAGGCGCTGAAATCGGTATTAAGTCAAGTACGGCGGGCAGGAATCCAGGTCACGTCTTCGACGACGGAGTTGGCTGCGACTGCCAGAGAACAAGAGGCGATTATGGCCACACAAGTTGATTCTGCGAAGAAGATGGTGAAATCGGTTGAGGAAATTTCAAGCGTATCTGAGCGCCTGGTGGAAACCACATCCGAAGTGTCAGGGATGCTCCAAGAGGCTGTAAGTACTGCCAGCAGCGGGCAGGAGGATTTGAGTCAGATGCAAGGGGCTATGCATCAGATGGAAGTGGCCTCGCAATCTATCTCCGGGCGATTACAAACTATTAATGAAAAAGCAGAAAATATCACCCAGGTTGTGACGACCATTACACAAGTGGCTGAACAAACCAATTTGTTATCACTCAATGCGGCGATTGAAGCGGAGAAAGCGGGGGAATTTGGACGCGGCTTTACAGTGGTTGCCCGGGAAATTCGGCGATTGGCCGATCAAACGGCGGTTGCGACGCTTGATATTGAGCAGATGGTCAAGGAAATGCAATCGGCGGTCTCGGCCGGGGTCATGGAGATGGATAAATTTATGGCTGATGTCCGTCATAACGCCGAAGATGTTGGCAGAATCAGCGCGCAATTGACGCATATCATTGACCAGGTACAGGCTCTGTCGCCGCACTTTGATGATGTGCATCAGGCCATGGGACGCCAATCTGAAAGCGCCCAAAAAATTAATATGGAAATTATTCAATTAAATGAAGAAATGCAGCAAACGCGAGATTCAGTTCATGAAACCTACTCGGTGATTGAGCAACTGAATGAAGCAGCCAGAAATTTGCAAGAAGAGGTGTCACGCTTTAAATTTCACTGAGCCGATATATGATGGAAAAGGAAAAAATACCATGTTAGTCTTGCTGTTTTATCTTGGCGACGTAATGTACACTATTGAGTGTCAATATGTGAGAGAAATCGCTCCCATGGTGACGTTGAAAGAATTGCCTCGCGCCCCGGAGTTTTTTGCCGGATTTTTTAATTATCGAGGGATAATTGTACCAGTGATTGATTTGCGCCGACTTATTCACGGCGTTCCCTGTCAAATGCGATTGAGCACCCGAATTATTCTGGTCGATTATGTGCAGTACGATTCCAAACCATCAGTGTATGGCCTGATTGCCGAGCGAGTGACCGAGGCCACGAAAAAGTCGGACCGGAACTTTATTAGGCCTGATGTCAGGATGCAGGAAGCGCCATACCTGGGAAGTCTGATTATGGAAGAAGATCGGATGATTCATCATATTGATGTGAAGACTTTGACCCAAAGTCTTTCATTTTTGCATACGTTTGAAACAAGGATTGCTCATGCCTCAAATAACGATTGAACGTCTTTTGGAAAGTAAGATCGGGGTATCTGTGGAGGCCATCGGCGCCAAAGTTATTGAAAAAGCCGTGCGTCACCGGATGACTGTAGGCGGATTGACTGATTTAAATGCCTATCTGCAACAGCTTCAGACCTCAGAATACGAATGGAACGAGTTGGTCGAAATGGTTGTAATTCCAGAAACCTGGTTTTTTCGTAATCGCCAATCATTCACCTTTCTGGAAGAGTATATCAAAACAGAGTGGCTTCCGCAGCATCAAGGCAAAGTATTACGCGTGTTGAGTGCTCCTTGTTCTACCGGGGAAGAGCCGTATTCTATTGCCATAACGTTACTTGAGGCCGGACTGCGCCCGGAGCATGCCCATATTGACGCGGTTGATATTAGTGCAAACGCTTTACAAAAAGCTAAACTCGCAACGTATGGAGCAGAATCGTTCCGCAATAAAGAGACCCTCGCCTTGCGCGAACGCTATTTTGAGAACAAGAAGAAAACGTACCATCTGCATGCGAACGTCAAAAGATTGGTTCGGTTTTTACAAGGAAATTTGCTTGATAGTAAGTTGCTGGCGGATGAAAAACCCTATCAGGTGATCTTTTGTCGGAATTTATTAATTTATTTAGGTAATGATGCAAAAAAACGCACAGTAGCTGTGCTCTCGCGCTTATTGACAAAAACAGGCATTCTGTTTGTCGGTCATGCAGAACGACCGATGTTTGAGGGTCTGGAGTTTAATTGGGTCCGCCAGCCTGGCGTGTTTGCCTGCCGACGAATTCATGAGACTCAACTGCGCAAACAACGGAGATTTCTCCAGATACCCTATCCATTTGAGCGACGTAAAACCAGCCAAATCGTTGAACAATCTCAGATGAATACGGTGTCGCCTTCTCTCGACAAAAGACAGCAAGGAAAAGAGCCAAAATCAACGATTCCATCGTTCGAACGGAGACATCCGACTGAAACAACGACGAAATTACTGGATAGAGCGCGTCAATTAGCCGATCAGGGGAAATTGAATGAGGCTTTTGCTCTGTGTGAACAGAGCTTGCGTGAAAACCCGGCAGATGTCCAGGCCAATTTTCTCGCTGGACTGATTTGGCTGGCTTTAGGGAACGATGAGCAGGCAGAAACCTTTTTTACAAAGACCGTCTATCTTGATCCTCAACATCATGAGGCTCTGAATTATCTGGCATTTATTGCTGAATATCGCGGTCAGCATGAGAAAGCGTTGTTATTACGACAACGGATCGAACGGATTCACAAGAAATTCCAGACAGCCGCATAATTTTTCGGGAAAAGGTAAAAACTGGGTTTTTAAATCTGTGACTCTTTTTTGAAATACTCTATACCTATGGAAGAGACAACACACATTCACAACTGTTGGAAGCGGATCGGCGTGTGGGGACAGGTAGAACGCTTAACCTGTCCTCTCCTGGAACAAGTGATCCATTGTCGCAATTGTCAGGTGTTTACCCAGGCCGGCCGGCAGCTTTTGGAACGCAATCTGCCGCAGGAATACCGTAATGACTGGACCGGTGTGCTGGCGCAGAAGAAGGAAGAAGAGCTGATCGGCACGCTCTCAGTCGTTATTTTTCGCATCGAACGCGAGTGGTTAGCGATTTCTACGCACTTGTTCGAAGAGATCATGAGCGCTGACCAGATCCAGAGCCTGTTGCACCGTATTCCTCATCGGAAAAATCCGGTGTTAATGGGGATGATTAATGTACACGGCGAAATTTGGCTCTGTGTCTCACTCAGGGAACTCCTGGGAATAGAACGGTTGACAGACCAGGAAGAGACCCGAAACATCTCAAAACGGATGATGGTGATTAATAGCGACGATGGACGCTGGGTATTTCCGGTGGATGAGATTCATGGCATTTCCCGTGTTCACGCGTCAACATTTCAAAATGTTCCTGTCACCGTTGTGAAGGCGAAGTCAACATTTACGAAAGGCATCTTCGAGTGGCAGGAGAAACGTGTGGCCTTTCTGGATGAAGACCTGCTATTGTACAGTTTGACAAGGAGCGTCAAATGACCAATGAAAGTAAAAAGAATTTAAGCGATTATTCGATGCTCGATCTCTTTCAAACTGAGGTTGAAACACACACAACCACGCTTAACGACGGTTTATTGGCATTAGAGACGGCTCCTGAAGCCATGGATAAACTGGAATCTTTGATGCGTGCGGCCCATTCGATTAAAGGCGGGGCGCGCATTGTGGAGTTAGACGCAGTCGTGAAAATCGCGCATGCGATGGAAGATTGTTTTGTGGCGTTGCAAAGTGGGAAAGGTATGCTCAAATCCCAGCAAATTGACGTGTTGTTGAGTGGTGTTGATATGATTCGCTCGATTTCCGGAGCGGCGGTCGCCGGAAATCTGACCTGGACAGCGGAACATGATGAGGAAATCGCCGCCCTCGTCTCGGCTCTGACCCATATTCTGGAACCGGAGACGAATCTTCAAACCTCAACTCTCGACGCCGGCAAGATCGTTTCGCAGGAGATTCAGCACGATTCGCAGGAAGAATCTTCCGCGCTTCCTGCGCCGAGACAGACGGATCCCGTTACTCCTCAACATACCATGAGGGGAAAAGAAGCCCAGGCCATAGACATTTCGCTCCTGGAGCTCTTTCGCTCTGAAGTCGAAACTCATGTGACGACATTACTGCAAGGATGCGTAGCCTTGCAACAACAGCCTGAATCGCTCGAAAAACTTGAGCCTCTTGTGAAAGCCGTTCATGCGATTAAAGGCGGAGGACAAATCATCGAATCGGATGTGGCAGTGAATCTTGCTGATGCCATGGAACAGTATCTGATCGCCCTGCAACAAGGCAAGGCTGGCGTGGATGTGGAGACTATTCAGATCTTGCAGCAGGGAAGTGAACTCTTACGTGAGATCGCCGCCGCAAATTCCCAGGAGGGGCAAAACTGGTTGGTAGAGCATCAGGAAGACATTGCCCAGGTGATGACGACACTCTCGATGTTCTCTGTGGCCGAGCCAAAACAAATCAGTCTTGCTTCTTCAGAGCGAAACATCGTAGCCCAACTCCACATGTCTGCTCCTGAAAAGAGGGAAGGAGGCGGAACACCGTCAGCAGTCTTACCAGATTCTCAGATAACACCTGAGAACGCTGGCGAGATGGTTATACCGCCAATTGCCCTTCGTGAACAACGGGAAGAACCGTTACAAAAGAATATTGGAGAACGAGACCGAACAGTACGAGTAACCGCCACGAAGATTGAGCGTTTGATGGGGTTAGCTGGCGAAGTGGTAGTCAGTTCTCGCTGGCTGCCCTCATTTTCAGAATCACTGCTGGCGCTCAAAAAGAATCAACGCGAAACGCTCATGCTTCTCGAAAAATTGCGCGATATATTACGCCATGAAGATAGTGATGTTCATCTCCGCGAACTGGTCTCTCTGGCCAGGGAAAAAACCAAACAGAGCAACGCCCTGCTCTCAGAAAGAATGAATCAGCTTGATCGTTTTACCGGCGCCTCGGCCACGCTTTCGGATCGACTGTATCATGAAGTCATTGGCATCCGGATGCGGCCATTTGCGGATGGGGTGCGCGGGTTCCCACGTATGGTCAGAGATCTTGCCAGAGATCTTGGGAAAAAAGTACAGTTCGAAATTGTGGGGAAATCTACAGAAGTCGATCGTGACATCCTGGAAAAATTAGACGCTCCACTGACACATCTGTTACGCAATGCCATTGATCATGGTATTGAACTTCCAGAAGAACGCCTGGCTGCGGGGAAACCTGAAGCAGGGTTGTTACGCCTGGAAGCTGTTCATCGTTCAGGAATGTTGTTAATCACGGTATCCGATGACGGACGGGGAATCGATCTCAAAAAATTGCGACAGCGAATTCTGCGTAAGGGGTTAGCAGCGGCGGACATGGCGAATCGCTTAACAGAAGCGGAATTGTTAAAATTTCTGTTCCTGCCCGGATTTTCGACGTCCGAAAATGTGACTGAGATTTCCGGGCGCGGGGTCGGCCTGGACGTGGTTGATAATATGGTGCATGAAGTCGGCGGCGTCGTGCGCGCCATGTCTAAACTCGGAGAAGGGATGAGTTTTTATCTGGAACTACCTCTGACGCTCTCCGTGATTCGTACATTCCTGGTGGAAATTGCGGATGAACCGTATGCGTTTCCGCTGGCCAGGATTGATCGGTGTCTGTTGCTGTCCAAAACCGATATTGATGTGGTGGAAGATCGGCAGTATTTCCGGTTTGATAATACCAATATTTCCCTGGTGGATATTCATGACGTGCTTGAATTGGAGAACCCACCGGCGATTCGAGATGAATTGCCGGTAGTGATTATCAGTAACCGCTCGAATACGTATGGACTCCTGGTTGACAGGTTTATCGGAGAAAGCGACCTGGTGGTACGTCCTTTGGATTCGCGTCTGGGGAAGGTGCCTGATATTAGCGCAACGGCGGTGATGCTTGATGGCTCTCCTATTCTGATTTTTGATGTCGAAGACCTGGTTGGGTCAATTGATAAAATGCTCAGTGGGAGACGTTTGCATAAATTAGCCACAGAAAGCGATGAATTGAAGGAAGTGTCTGCAAAAAAGATTCTGGTTGTGGATGATTCCATTACGGTGCGGGAAATGGAACGGAAATTGCTTGAAAATCGAGGCTATGAGGTAGATGTGGCGGTGGATGGACTGGCAGGCTGGAACGCCTTACGAGCAGAGCACTTTGATCTGGTCGTGTCGGATGTGGATATGCCCAGGATGAATGGGATTGAATTTGTCACCCAGATCAAACAACATGAAGAACTCAAAGCTTTGCCGGTAATTATCGTGTCCTATAAAGATACCGAAGAACATCGTTTGCAGGGACTTCAAGCCGGGGCCGATTATTATTTAACGAAAAGCAGTTTTCAGGATGATTCGTTTATCAATGCGGTGGTGGATTTAATTGGAGAGGCGTAAACATGCGGATTGCCATTGCGAACCATCGGATCGTCGAGCAATTACGACGACTTGTGTTGAGCGCGCCGGACTGTGAAGTGGCCTGGATCGCTCGAAATGGCAGCGAGGCGGTAGAAAAATGTGCGCTTGATCCTCCCGATTTAGTGTTAATGGAACCGAATTTACCGATGTTAAATGGGGTTGAAGCCACGCGTCGCATTATGCGCGATTTTCCCTGTCCTATCTTGATTGTGACCGATACGGTTGACGGAAATGCGGCCAAAGTGTTCGAAGCCATGGGCTATGGGGCGTTAGATGCGGTCAGTGCTCCGATGATTGGAGACGACGTGGTGGTGGAAAATAGCCAAACGCTATTACTCAAAAAGATCAAAATGATTCAGCGGCTTCGCAAAACGCCTTCAGATATTATCCAGCCTGAATCCGGACACGCGAAGCATGGCAGAATCACGGTTTCCCCTATGGTGGCGATCGGAGCTTCGGCGGGCGGCCCGAAAACGCTTGCCAAACTCCTTGCACAATTCCCGGCCCGGCTTTCTGCCATCATTATCATCATTCAGCATGTTGATCAAGAGTTTTCGGCTGGGTTGGTCGAGTGGTTAGCTGTGCAAACCCCATTAAAGGTCAGATTGGCGCATGAAGGCGAACAGCCTAAGAGCGGGCATGTGTATGTAGCTGGCACCAATCATCATCTTATTCTAACTCCTGGCCTGAGATTTGCCTATACTCCGGAACCTCATCAGATCCTGTATCGCCCGTCGGTGGATGTGTTTTTTGAAAGCGCGGCCAGATATTGGCCCAGGAAGGGGTGTGCAATTCTTCTCACCGGAATGGGACGTGATGGCGCAAAAGGGCTGGCATCGTTACACAACGTCGGTTGGTATACGATCGCTCAGGATGAAGCTACCAGTATCGTCTATGGTATGCCAAAAGCCGCAAAAGAACTTGGGGCTGCAACCAATATTCTTCCAATCGATGAGATTGGACCGAGGGTTCTGAAAATATTACATCAGGGCCTAAAGTGACTAGAGGGACTAAAGTTTCAAGTGACTAAAGTTGACGACCCTTCCTCAAACTTTAGTCACTTGAAACTTTAGTTCCTTACAAACTTCTGATGACAGAGGAAATTTCACTCACGTCATATCGCATCACGGTGTTATTGGTTGATGATCAACATATTATTGGCGAGGAGATGCGGCGGATGTTGAGCACCGAACCAGATGTTGATTTTCATTATTGTCAGAACCCGGTTCAGGCTCTTAAACTGGCGAATAAAGTGACGCCAACTGTTATTCTGCAAGATCTGGTGATGCCGCAGATTGACGGCTTAACGCTGGTCCGGTATTTTCGAGCAAACCTACTGACACGGGATGTACCGATCATTGTGCTGTCCGTAAAAGAAGATGCCCAGACCAAAGTTGAAGCTTTTGCCCTGGGAGCCAATGATTATATGGTGAAATTTCCGGATCGACTGGAAGTGATTGCTCGTATCCGCTATCATTCTCGCGGGTATATTAATTTGCTGCAAAAGCACGAAGCTTACGAAAAGCTGAAGCGTTCCATGCAAGAGGAACAGGAACGCACATGGGAGTTAGCCGTCTTGAACCAAATGAGCGACGCGCTGCAGGCCTGTCATGCAGAACAGAACACCTACGCGGTGGTCGCTGAGGTGTTTACGCAATTATTTCCGTACAACGCAGGGTTTCTTAGCCTGTTGAATAAGGCTGGCACCAGCTTGAAGGTCGAGGCAACCTGGGGCAACCTGCCGGAACTTCTACAGGAATTTAATCGGAATCAGTGCCTGGCCCTCCAGCAAAATGCCATGTATGTGGTTGGATGCTCAAGTGAGAAGCGTATCTGCCCTCATTTGCCGTTACAGAACCCGTGCTCTTACCTGTGCGAACCCATTGTGGCGCGCGGAGAAACCCTGGGATTGCTGCACTTGTACTTTGACGCCCATGACGTGCATGACGCCGCCCTATTTCAACAAAAAGTCTGCTCAAAGCAAGCGATTATTCACAGGATGGCAGAACATTACGCCCTTTCGCTCTTAAATTTACGGTTGTGGGAAACTCTGCGACTGGAAGCAATTCATGATCCGCTCACAGGATTGTATAATCGGCGTTACATGGAGCAAAGCCTGGATCGAGAATTAGCCCGGGCTGAGCGGCATCATACTGACTTAGGCATTATCATGCTTGACATTGATTATTTTAAACGGTTCAATGACACATACGGGCATGAAATCGGGGATTGTGTGCTCCAAAAACTTGCAACCTATTTAGCTAATAATGTGCGTGATGAAGACATTGCCTGTCGTTATGGCGGGGAAGAGTTTATGCTGATCTTGCCTGAAATTTCGTTAGAACACCTGGCTATCCGGGCCGACAGGCTGCGGATGAGTGTGAAACAAGAAGTTACTATTATGCACCAGAACATGCCGTTGACAATTACGATCTCCTCAGGCGTTGCTTGTTTTCCGACGCACGGCAATACGGCGCAAGAGGTGAAAAAAGCTGCAGATCAGGCATTATATCAAGCAAAAGCTGAAGGCCGCGATCGCACGATCGTGGCTGCCGTTTGCACAAGATAATTGTCAATGAGAGTGCCATATTCATGTCAAATTCCGTGACGTTAACACACCATCGGATTACCGTGTTGTTGGTTGATGATCAACCGATGATCGGCGAGGCGGTTCGCCGCATGTTATCGTCTGAGCAAGACATTGATTTCCATTACTGCCCTGATCCGATTCAGGCCATTAAAATGGCAAATCAGGTTGCTCCAACGGTGATCTTGCAAGATCTGGTCATGCCCGAGATTGATGGACTGACATTGGTGCGCTATTTTCGCGCCAATCAGTCCACACGAGAAGTCCCACTGATCGTGCTCTCAAGCAAAGAAGAACCTGTGACAAAGGCTGAAGCCTTTGCGCTTGGGGCCAATGATTATCTGGTGAAACTCCCGGACAAGTTGGAAGTGCTGGCCCGGATCAGATATCACTCAAAAGGCTATATCAACCTTTTAGAGCGCAATGAAGCCTATAATGCTCTGTTAGAAAGCCAGCAGCAGCTTGAACTGCGTAACCGGTTTATCCAGCAAACCTTTGGCCGCTATTTGTCTGATGAAATTGTCAAAACCATTCTTGAAACGCCGGAAGGTTTAAAAATTGGTGGGGAGAAACGGGTTGTGACGATTATGATGACAGATTTGCGAGGGTTTACTTCCACCTGCGAACGATTGCCGGCAGAAAATGTGGTGAATATGCTCAATGTGTATCTCGAAGCGATGACAGAAATTATTCTCAAATATCATGGGACAATTGTCGAATTCATCGGAGATGCCATCTTAGCGATTTTCGGAGCGCCGCTGATGCGCGAAAACGACGCAGAACGATCTGTGGCATGTGCATTGGAAATGCAAGCGGCCATGACAACCGTCAATCAGCAGAATTGCGACGCCGGGTATCCGGAAATTGCCATGGGGATTGGCTTGAATACAGGTGATGTCATTGTAGGAAATATTGGTTCGCGCAAACGCACCAAATATGGAATTGTGGGCAGAAATGTGAATCTGGCCTCGCGGATTGAATCTTATACGGTGGGCGGGCAGATTCTGATTTCACAAGACACTTTGCTAGCCTGCCGTCCTATTCTCAAGGTTCACGCCCAGATGGAAGTGATGCCTAAAGGCGTCAAAGAACCGCTGACTATTTATCATATTGTCGGAATCGGAGGGGAATTCACAATCTATCTGCCTGAAGAACGCACGGAATTTTTTGAATTAGCTCCACCGCTTCCGATTCGTTTTTCCGTGCTTGAAGGTAAGCACGATAATCAAGCCTTTTATAGGGGGGATGTGTTGAAATTAGCGCAACATGAGGCTGAAATTCAGGCTGAGCGCGGTTTCCGGGAATTAACAAATCTTAGAATGTCCCTGATTGATCGGAAGGGGCAGGAAGTAAGTTCGGAATTATACGCGAAAGTGATCGAAAATGTCTCAGATTCGCCTCCGGTGTTTCGCGTGAACTTTACAGCTCTTCCCCCTGAAGCAACACAATTTTTTCGAAATCTTCTGGAAGGAACACGCATATCGCAAGCAGGCTCAAGTTCGTAGTTCTCGATTCCAGGCTCAGGTTCGTAGTTCTCGCTTGAGCGAGTTCTTCCGTTTGAAGGCGAGACGACAAACGTGTCAAAATTCAGTTAAGTTGACGCCGCAGATCAGGAGTGTTAAAGCCTGGCTTTGACAGCTAAAGACGAGTTTTGGCACTCCGATAGATGATTGCGGCATGTACGGATTGACTATGGATGCACAAACACTGAAAACTATATTACGCAAGAATGACTTATTCAATACGCTGCACGATGATGAGCTTGATGTGCTCATCGAAAACGGCAGCATCCGCGAATTTTTGCGAGGCAAGATCATTTACATGAAGGGTGAAAAATCGAATGATACCTTTTGTTTGATCCTCTCCGGAAGTGTGAATATTGTCGCAGCAGGCGGAGATATTCTAAAAGAAATGGGGAGCGGCGAGGTGATCGGCGAGATCGCACTCTCTGACCCGCATCACATCCGCACCGTAAATGTGATTGCTAAAGAACCGACTTTAGTGCTGGAATGGAATGTAAATCACATCAAAGGCAAGATTCCGGTACTCTGGAAAAAGCTGCTCAAATTAGCCTGGAAAAATATCAGGAATTATTATGAAGAGTAATGGAGGAGCAAATTGATGATCGAGGATATTTTGTTATACTATTCAGATCAGCGTAATATCCACAAACTACGAACATATCTACCTCACAATTTTTGTGAACAGGCGGCTGATGCGGTGCTGAAACACGTTGGAAAAGTGCTGATCACGACCGGCTTTTGGGTGGCCGGAACCTGCGAGACCGATGGTCCGATCGGGGCGATCGTGTTAGCTGACGTACTCACGGAACTGAGGGCTGACCCTGTTTTTGTAACTGATTGCTACTGCGCCGAGGTCTTACGCCGCTGCTGCCAGTATCGGGTCATAGATTTTCCGATCACCTCGCACGAGGAAAGTCTGGCTATCGCCCGATCCATTCTGGCTGAAGAACACCCATCATTATTGATCAGTATTGAACGCTGCGGAATGAGCCAGGACGGTCACTATTACAACATGCGTCGTGTTGACGTGAGTGAATACACGGCAAAAGTTGATTATTTGTTTCTGGAATTTCCGGCCAGTATTGGGATTGGCGACGGCGGCAATGAAATCGGCATGGGTAACCTGACGGACGCCATTGCGGCAGAAGCTCTGCCGATAGCTCCCTGCGTGACCTGCGTAGAATATCCGGTGATTGCCACGGTTTCGAACTGGGCGGCTTATGGCATGATCGCGTATCTTTCTCAAAAGCAGCAGCGCGATTACATGCGCTATGTAACAGTGCGGGAAATTCTGACGCAATTAGTTGCAGAGGGAGTTGTGGATGGGGTGCTCAAAGAGCCAGTGATGAGCGTAGATGGATTTGCAATCGACGCAATTGAAGCAGTGGTTGCGTCGCTGCGCAAAGAGGTTGAACCGTTTTTGACCGGAATTCCTGGGTGATGTTCTTTTTTCAATCAAGCAGACTCCGCACTGCCAATCCGCCCTGGGTATACTTTCAATACTTCGGACAGTTTTGTGAAGATGCCCATATAGCTGGTTGTTTCGGGAATGAGCCGCGCGATGTCCCGAAACCTGAATATGCCCTNAAGATGCCCATATAGCTGGTTGTTTCGGGAATGAGCCGCGCGATGTCCCGAAACCTGAATATGCCCTATGTTTCGGGAATTTTGAAGACTCATTCCCGAAACAACTGAAAAACTGTCCGAAGTATTGAAGATTGAAAGTTCCATGTTACTAGGGAAGTGAACTGCTCTTTATGCTCATCATGGGACGTGTTAAGACATGATTGAATCGCCTGGGTAAATTGAGCAAATCATGTAAGAGGATTTCTCTGAAATGGGTGACATTGTTGAACGCTTCCGTGCTGATGATCTATGTGATAAATTACTTGAATTTTTCCTTGACAGGTACAAAATCCATTACGGAGAATCAAAGTGCTCTTGTTAAATTTTTCATGAGAGGATCCCTGATTTACTGGTTGTTATCAGGATAATCCCTTCAAGAAATAGATTAGGTTGTTAAGGAATAAAACGGTGAATCAAAAAATGAAACATATCAGCCAATATAGAAATATTATGATATTATGGGGCCTGGTAAGCATATTGTGTATTGTTTTCTGCATTATATCCCTATGTTATACACATATAGGGGAAATATTCTTTTCGCTATTGAACTTGATAAACTTTCTATTGTTTATGTTTGTTCTTCTGTTTAAAAATAAAATTACGGCATTCGTTACGTTTCTTATAAATGATTTTGAAAAAATAAATAACAAATCAGGCGGAACAGCTATCGAAACCCAGTATAAGCATGAAATTTTTTTCGGAGCTATTCTGATATCGTTAGTTGTAATATCAGGTATTTACATAATTTTTTTGGCAATTACAAATGTTGAATTATATTCTGATCTTATTAAGGAAGATGGGTTGATAGAATATGGTTCTGCAATCTGTTGGTTTTTAGCTGCAATTATCCTTTTATTTGATATGATTAAACGAATAACGTGTAATAAAAATTGTGCTTTTCATCTTCTTCCATCTGTGGTTCTTATGTTATTTTTCATTGTATGTGCAGGGGAAGAAATAAGCTGGGGACAGAGGCTTCTTGGTATAAAAACTCCTGACATTCTAAGTAAAATTAATATTCAGAATGAAACTAATTTGCATAACATTGGCAGCATCAGCCTTTTTAGCAATCTTTTCTTTGTACTCACTCTCATTTTTTTCTTAATAATTCCTATTTTGATGAAGAAACATATTCAACTTAAGAATTATTTATGTTATTATTCTTTTCCGATACCGAACCGTTATGTCACATTTATTTTTTTAATTAGTTTGTTTATATGGCTATTTATAGGTATCAGGTTTGGTACACTGGGGTTTCATCCGTTTAGTTTTTTTCCTGAAAAATATTACACCCAGATGGATGATGAAATTTTTGAATTCCTGGCAGCATACTCTTTTATGGCATTCAGTATTATGAATAGCTTAAAAAAGTCAGAAACATCGAGACACATGAACGACTGAATATCGAACAAGGAATTTCAATTTTGAGTAAAAAACAGCAAGAGAAAAAATTGCTGGCGCAGATCAAATCCCGCCTCCAAAAACGCAGACAACACTCGGCGCAGCAGCAGTCGTCTATGCCATTTCCTGACATGCTTTCCCAACCGGCCTTTGCCGATATTGAAGCTCCGGAAGGCTTTCGAGTGGTGTCTATGACCCAGGGTCTGATAGAATTTGCGCAGCCGCTGATGGAACAACTTCAAGCCGATGGGGTTGAAGATATGAATATCGGAATGAACCTGGCGGTACAGATCTGGAATTTTGCCATTCCGAAAGGCCCTATTCAACAGACCAAAGACGACATCGTAGAGCAGATATGCGCCGCTTTAAAATTGGATGAAACCGACACTCTTGATCTCTTTGAACATCTGCTTGAACGCAAAGCCTATCTCTTTCCTGAAGAAATCCAGCCTAAAAATTCAATGACGATGTTCATGCGCAAAGAGGTGGCGTACTCGATCGCAAAATTCGATGAAGCCGAACTAGCGTTGTCAACCGAAGCGATTCCGCCGGATCAGGAAGATCAGGTAATACTCGACCAGTTAAGGCAGCTTGATTCCATGGTGGCTGACGGCGAAGAGTATGACGCCTGGGAGTCAGTATATTTTCGAGTCGAAGAAGGCTGCTGTCAGCGTTATAATGAATGGCTTATCGCCAAAGGCTCGCCGGCAAAGCAGTGCCGGGAATTTCCCTTTTGCATCGAAATCTTTCTGAATTTTGTGTATCGCTATACGGCTCGCACTCTTTGCAGTGTGGAATATCTGGATTTGGAAGACTTTTTCACGGATCACGTGCTGCGCAAAGTGGTGATCCAGCCCAATGATTATGTCTATTGGCCGCCTGCCTTACGCTTATTCTACCAATTCTTGCATGAAAAAGGCTACCTGGACAATTCGCAGCACTTTATTAAGATGTTCCATGAGATTGAACCTGAATTTCTCGATATTCTCAAAAAGCGATATTAACAAAATGACAAAAAAAACCGCGTTTTTTTAAGAGACCCAGCGTTTAAATACAGCATTATTCATGAGTGTTGACCTGGTGTAGAGGAGTGCCAAAGCTCGTTTTTGGCTGTCAAAGCCGAGCTTTGACACTCCTGTTTCTTCTGTCAATTCAACTGCATAATGCTGTAATTTACAAACATCGTAACCGGTATTTACAATAAACTATTCGAGTTACACGTCAACCAGCATATCGGCGGTGAGAATTGGGACAGGATCTTGATATTTCGATTCAGAACGTTCAACATCATCGAAAGAGTACTGAATTTTCTGATACTGTTGGCGAAACTCTTTGACTTCATCCCCCACGTGCTTGCCATCAACCAGGCATTTCTTGAAGAGAAAGGCTATCGTCTCCATTTCTGTTTCTTTCATGCCAAACCGGGTCATTTCTTGCACGCCAATCCGAATCCCGGCAGGATTCGTAACATTTACTAAAGGTTCAAAGGGCAGTAAATTCATATTCAGGATAATATGGTTATCCTTCAAATGACGTGCGACTTCGTCGCCGCCGCCGTATTGGGTGACATCAAGGGCAATCTGGTGGCTTTCAGTAAAGCCGAAATCCGGGGCCTGGACGTTGAAGCCCAGGTCGTAAAGTTTTTGTCCGAGAGTTTTCGCATTTGCAATGATCTGGCGGGCATATTCCTGGCCGAATTCCATCATCTCGTAAGTTGCAATGGTCAAGGCAACAAGCGTATCCAGATGGTGGTTCGAGGAAGATCCGGGAAACGCACCTTTATCAATTGCGCGCCAGTCCTTTTCGCCAACATTGCTGAGAATGAGTCCACGCTGCGAGCCAAAAAACGTTTTGTGCGTACTGCCAGTCATAATGAAGGCACCTTCTTTGATGGGATCCTGGAATTGACGGCCGGCGATCAACCCCAACACGTGTGCGGCGTCATAAATCAACACTATGCCGTGTTCTTTGCAAAAATCGGCAAGTTCTTTGACCGGTTCCGGAAACAAAAACAGGCTTTTCCCCATGATCATGACCTTTGGGTTCAACGCTTTAGCGTAATCAATTGTGTGGGCAACATCCGTATGATAGCCGTCAGCGGTCAGAGGAAAATTGATGATGTTCGCGGTGTATTTCCCGACCGACCCGGCTTTATGATGACTAATATGCCCGCCTCCGGGCGTGGAATTAACCATGACGACATCGCCCGGCTTAATATAAAGACTAAAGACTGCGTCATTCGACATAGTTCCGCTAATCGGGCGGACATCAACTTGACGGCAATGAAATAAGGATTTCAGGTGTTTTTTCAACCGGGTTTCAATTTCATCAATAATGTCTGTCCCCTGATAATACCGTTCGCCCGGGTGCCCTTCAGCATAGCGGTGAGCAAAATCTGATCCCATAATGCCCCGCGCTCTCAGGCTTAACACATTTTCACTGGCAATCAGATTCAACGTATTTATGCGCCACGCATTTTGCTGTTTAGTCAGTTCTTCTATTCTGGTCACATTGTTTTCGTACATGCATTCTCCTCTTCACTCAATTTCCTGCGATCTGTCGTGAACGAATTTTTTGAAACCTCATTCTCAAGTATGAATGTTCATGGGATTGTCAAGGGATTTCATTGCTGAATTAAGAAAGAGCATGATAATGTTCAGATTTATGTTGATTTCTCCTTGACATTTCCCTTCTTGCAATAGAATTTTACGCATAATGGTTCTGGCTTATGAACGTTTTTTGAAAAAGCATTGACAAACAGGTATGGCATTATTGGAATTAGGAGGTTTTCGGAACTGTAAGATATTATGCGTTAAAGCATGACAGGCTTTTGCGCATGATATATTATACCAAAGGTATGGACAAAAAAAATTTTCAAACCCCGGTCTCATGGTTTCATTGTATAGTTGGTATTATTGGAATGTTTGCGTTATTTTTCTGCCCCGTGAATCTCCTGGCTCAGCAGCCGACCGCGACGATTATGTCGCTTGGCGGCGAGGTGATGGTTTCGATTCAAAAGGGGGCGCTCGCTTCCGGAATGGTTGGGAATGTACTGCGGGCGGGGGATGAAATCCGCACCCATGCCGGCGCGATTGTTGGAATGGCGTTCTCTGATGGAAGTCAGGCCGAATTAGGTGAGAATACCAATATCAGTCTTTCGGCGATGGCTGAAGCCCCACAAACCGGAACTCGTACAGTACGCCTGGATCTCTGGCGCGGCAGGATTCGTCTTTCCTTATCCTCAGGCGTCCAATCTCCCGGATCCTCCTTCAGCATTCAAACCCATAATGCATTGGTCGTCACCCTTTCTTCCCCATCGGACTCTGAAATTGTGTATGATCCGAATACAAACAAGACGACCATCCTCGCTCATAAAGCCGCTGTGATCGTCACAAACCTGTTAACCGGAATTTCCACCCAGATTCCGGAAGGGCATAGCGGCATTATTCGTGATCGGGTGATTCAGGAAATTGCGCGCATTGTGCAACTGCCATCATTAACGGAGCTCAAGCAGCCGACCGCAACAATTCGTGAACTACGGGAACCGGTTTTTGTGTCGATCCAAGGCGAGGCCCCGACTCCTGCCATTCTCCAAACTGTCTTGCGCACAGGGGATGATATTCGAACCTATAGCGGAGCAGGTGTAACATTGACCCTGTCTGAAGGAAGCGAGTTGAAACTTGGTGAAAACACCACCATTAATCTTTCGTCGTTGGTTGAAGATGCGCAAACTGGGACACGGATTTCTCGTTTTGAATTATGGCAAGGCTCTTTGCGTTCGATTCTCTCAGCCGAGCATCAAAAGCCGGGTTCCTCATTTACGGTGCAAACGCCGAATGCCCTGGTCGGCGTGATCTCCTCGGAACCGGATTCTGAAGTCATGTATGACGTCAGTTCAAACACCACAATTGTAAATGCGCACAAATCCGAAGTGGTCGTGACCAATCTGTTAACCGGATCATCAAAAGTGATTCCTCAGGGACACAGTGGGATCATCCAGCAGCGGGTCATTCAGGAACTTGCCCGGATTGTTGCCTCGCCGGCCGAAATCCTGACGCTGCCTGCCGAAAGTCCGGAGACGCCTGCGAAAGAGCAGCAGGAAACCGAGGAGACTCCGAAAGAACCGGAAAAGAAAAAGACCAATTAAGCAGGCATTAAACGATAATGGGAGTTGAGCATAAAAACCGGGTTTTCTTGAAAAATCCGGTTTCTTACACAAATTCGGTTTTGAAATATTGTGGTCGGGGACCTATGCCAATACGGTTAAAAATATTCTCTTTGTGCCTGTTTGGGGTGATCATTGGATGGTTGGGGACAAGGTGTGTTCCAGTATGGGCTGAAATCCAACAGCCAACGGCGAAGATACTTTCTTTGTCGGGTGAAGCATTAGTGTTCTTTCAAGGAGGTTCGCCAATGCCGGCCAGTGTAGATATGGTATTATGGGAAGGCGATAGCATTCGGACTCATGCCGGGGCGAATCTGATTCTGCAATTGTCCGATGGGACTCAATTGATCGTTGCCGAGAATACGAATATCAGTATTGCGAAGTTGGCTGAAGATCCTCAGACCGGTGCGCGCACCTCGCGTCTGATTTTATTATGGGGCAAGATGCGGTCTTTGGTGTCAGCCGGGCATCAGGCAAAAGGATCGTCTTATACGATTGAGACCCCCAATGCCTTTACCGATATTCAATTTTCTCAGCCAGATTCCGAAGTGCTCTATGATCCTGGCACCAGCACGACCACAGTGATGCCGCATAAGTTTGACGTGATCGTGACGAACCGGGTGACAAACGATACTGTTCGTATTCCCGAAGGTTTCATTGGTATTATTCAGGAACGAGAGATTCAAAAGTTGGCCAGGACAATTCCGTTTACCACAGGCAGTATGGAAATTGATCCGGTCGCGCAATATCGCTTACATAGTCTGGCGATGATTTTACGGGAATTTCCGGATCAGGTGATTATTCTGGAAGGGCACACGGACAGCGTGGGCCCGGACAAGACGAATCAGCGGCTTGGACAGGAACGAGCGGAAGCTGTCAAAACCTATCTTGTGCAAAAGGAAGGGTTCGATCCTGATCGCATTAAAACCATTTCTTATGGGGCCGAGCAGCCGCTTGCTTCGAATGACACGGAAATCGGACGTTCCCGGAATCGTCGCGTCACCGTGTCCAGAGATTTATAACATTCAATATTATTTCGGGAATGGGGCGCAGCGGAATTCCCGAAATAATGTACGATGGAAGAAACGAGGTTACGGCATAAGCCTCAATTTAGACAGAATTGTTTGATAATTGTCGCGCTTCGCCAGCATCCCGGTTGTCCAGGTTTCCTTCGGCGGTCTGGCCTCATCGTGAATCCATCTATAGAGGAGTTCGGCGGCGGTATAACCATGTGGGTAAGGCGTAATCAGAAATGTAGCAAAATAACCAGTCAGAACGGGCGACTGGAATTCTTCGAACCCGGCGCCAGCGCCGGGACCGATGCCGATGATCGCTTCTGCACTAAATTCTTTGAATTCCAGCGCACGCACGGCGCCCATGACCCCTTCTTCATTAAAGGAATACACAAGCCAGCGTTTGATTTCAGGATGATTAAGCAGGATGGCGTTAGCCGCCTCAAAGGCACCAGGAATATCTGTGGTTTCTTCTGGGGCTGCATAAATGCGCTCTGAGGGGAAGCTGTGTTCTATGAGCGCGGCTGTGGCGGCGTCGGTTTTTTGCTTTGCTGTACCCAGTTCATCAAATGTCACAGCCAGCGCGGCGGTTTCTTGCAAAGGCCATTTGCGCTGAATGAATTCTTGATATAAGGCGGTGCCGACTGACGCGCCAATGCCAGACATGGAAAGTCCCATATACGGAATGTCCATAAAAGTCCCATCGGCATCGAGAAAACGATCATCAACATTCAGGACTTTCAGGTTGTATTGTTGCGCGCGAGCCATCACCGCAGGGCCAAGAGTTGGGTCTGGCGGACAAATCGCGAACCCCTGTGCTCCCTGCGCCGCCAGGCTATCGATCGCCGCAAGCGTTTTTTCGGCGTCAGGAACGCCGATCGGAATTAAATCGAGACCATTGGCGTCGGCGTATTGTTGCGCATAGGCCAATTCTTGTTGAAACCAGGTTTCTTCCGGGAGTTTCACCAGGAAGCCGATTTTGATTGTTTCCGCTGCTCCTTGAAGAGGGATGGAAATGAACAGACAAAACAGAAGGATAAGGCATGATTTTTTCATAGAAATTCTCCTTTGAAAATATCCGTACCCCGGACAGCCTTGTCCGGGTATGCTCATCTCCCCGGACAAGGCTGTCCGGGGTACGAAGGATCAGTCATTTTCATGATGCCGGGTGAGCGTCAGTTCATGATACCTCCTATGAAACTACTGGTCTCTCAAATTATCATTGATGGGTTTGTAGTTCTCGCTTGAGCGATTTCTTCCGCCTGAAGACAGAACTACGAAATATCATGACTCCTGTGAATTCAGTTGCATCCTGAATCTGGCAGCCATATTTGTCAATGACATAATGCGGAAAATTTTGTGTAAATACAAGGCGTGGTGATGTTGAACAGTTATCTTTTCCAAAAACGTTGGAGACAAAGCGCGTGGCGGATGTTTTTCGCCCTGCTTGCTTTCACTTTCTCTGGCGAGGCAGCCCAGGAGAGTGGTATGACGCTGCCGCGCCGCCCGCCAATGCCATTTGAGCATCTTTCCATCGAACACGGGCTTTCACAAAATACGGTGTTGTGCATCCTTCAGGATCGCAAAGGGTTTTTATGGATTGGCACCGGCGAAGGCTTAAACCGCTATGATGGCTATACATTCAAGGTCTATAAATATGATGCACGAGATTCTGCCAGTCTGAGCCATAATGTTATTTATTCATTGTTTGAAGATCATCTGGGCAATCTCTGGATCGGCACCGGAGGAGGGCTGAACCTGTTTGATCGAACATTCGAACGCTTCATTCGTTATCACAATCATCCCGAAGATCCCACGAGTTTGGGCCATGATGTTGTGCGAGCTATTTACGAAGATCACACCGGACGGCTCTGGATTGGCACAGGAGGGGGAGGATTGAACCGCTTTAACCGTGAGACCGGACAATTTCTCCGCTACCAGGCTAACCCTGATAACCCTCAGAGTTTAAGTCATAATATCGTGTCGTCTATTATCGAAGATGATAGCGGGCAACTTTGGATCGGTACCAGTGGAGGCGGGGTCAATCGTTTTAATACTGAAACTGAACAATGGATTCGCTATCAAGCGGATCCCCAGGCTGTTGGCAGTTTGAGCCATAATGTTATCACAACGATCTATAAAACTCGTACAGGAACACTCTGGTTTGGTGCTCCAACAGGACTTTATCGCTATGACCCGACTACCGCACAATTTGAGCACTATCAGGCAAACTCTGATCAGCCTGGCAGTCTAAGCCATAATTATATTCTCTCACTTGCTGAGGATCGAACAGGAACGCTCTGGATCGGCACCTATGGCGGAGGATTGAATCGCTTTGATCCTGAACACAGAATTTTTTTCCATTACCGCTCAAATCCTGATATTCCTCAGAGTTTGAGTCATAATGATATTCTGGCAATCTATCAAGATCGGTCAGAGGTGATCTGGATTGGTACCGGCGGGGGAGGGTTGGATAAATATGATCCAGGCAAAACCAGGTTTGCCCATTATCAAGCGGATTCCCAAAACCCCAACAGTCTGAGTCATAATGAAGTCTCGGCATTCTATGAAGATCCCTCAGGAATACTCTGGATTGGAACAAGCGGCGGTCTGAATTATTTTGACCCTGTATCCGAAACGTTTGAATACTATTTTCATGACCCCAATGATCCGGAGAGCTTAAGTTCCAACAGAATCCTCTCTGTCTATGCAGATCACCAGGGCATTCTATGGCTTGGCACCTATGATGGTGGGTTGAATCGTTTTGATCCCGAAACGCAACGCTTCCAGCATTATCAATCAGAGGCGGATAATCCTGAAAGTTTAAGCGATAATTCCGTCTGGCCGATTTATGAAGATCGTTCTGGGACGCTGTGGATCGGCACCTGGGGCGGCGGCCTGAATATCTTTGACCGGAAAACAGAAACCTTTACGCGCTATCGGCATAATCCTGATAACCCCCAAAGTTTAAGCCACGATCGGGTAACAACTATTTATGAAGATCACGCTAATCGCCTCTGGATTGGAACCGATGGCGGATTAAATCTCTTTGATCGAAAAGACGGTGTCTTTTTTCACTATCAATATCGAGAGGATGATCTTTCGAGCCTGAGCCATAACCGTGTGTTATGTCTGCATGAAGATCGAACCGGGGTTCTCTGGATTGGCACTGCCGGCGGCTTGAATCGTTTTGATCGGGAGACGCACACTTTTCACCGTTATACTGAAAAAGACGGTCTTCCGAACAATACGATTGCCGGTATTTTGGAAGATGGACGGGGGTATCTCTGGCTCAGCACCGGAAAAGGGCTTTCCCGGTTTCATCCGCGCACGGAACAATTCACCAATTATACGGTACGTGATGGGCTTCAAGGCTATGAATTCCATACCGGCGCGTATTGGCAGGGACGAGATGGACGAATGTTTTTCGGCGGGGTCAACGGTTTCAACGCCTTTTATCCGGATCACATCACGGAGAATTCTCACATTCCTCCCCTTGTGCTGACAGATTTTCGCTTACTGAATGCTTCTGTAATCCCCGCCCGGGAAGGATCACCATTACGGCAATCTCTGATAGAAACGGAAGAGATCATCCTATCTTACAAACAGAATGTGTTTTCTTTTGAATTTGCTGCTTTAGATTTCAGAATTCCGGAAAAGAATCAATACATCTGCAAAATGGAAGGCTTTAATGAGGATTGGATGGAGCTGGGGACCAAACGTTTTGTGACTTACACCAATTTAGATCCGGGACGATACGTGTTTAGGGTCAAAGGCTCGAATAATGACGGGGTTTGGAATGAAACCGGAATCTCAATTCGTCTGATGATTATTCCTCCCTTTTGGAAGACTGCCTGGTTTAAGGGAATACTCATGTTCGGTTTCATCGGCATGGTCTATGCACTCCATGTTGTGCGAGTTCGCAATATTGAACGCCAACGCCGAAGATTGCTCTATCAGGTCAAAAGGCGAACACAGCAGCTTGTCGCCCGTAATCAACAAATTACCGATCAAAAACATCAATTAGAAGATACGTTATACACGTTACAAACGACCCAACAGCAACTTGTCGAATCAGAAAAAATGGCAGCCTTAGGACAATTAATTGCAGGTATTGCACATGAAATCAACACGCCTCTGGGAACGATTCGCGGCTCAGTGGAAAATATGACGACGGCGTTGGAAACTTCGTTGCGCCGCCTGCCTGAACTGTTTCAACGCCTTTCGCCAGAACTCCAGGAACTTTTTTTAGCCTTAGTGCAACGTACCCGGCAGGAGAAAAAACCCCTTTCTACCAGAGAAGAACGTCGTTGCAGAAAAGCCTTGATTGATGAACTTAAGGCCCTTGACATTCATGAGGCAGAGGAAATTGCAGATACCTTCGTTGATATGGGCATCTACGATCGGATTACGCCGTTTCTCCCGCTTTTGCAAACGCCCAACCTTCAAAAGATTCTTCAGGCGATCTACAGTCTTTCCGTCCAACACCAGAGCCGTGATCATATTTTAACCGCGATCGAGCGCGTATCAAAAATTGTGTTTGCCTTAAAGAGTTATGCGCATTACGATATTTCTGAGGTCATGCTTGAAACCGACATAATTCAAAGTCTTGAAACGGTGCTCACGTTATATCAGAACCAGTTAAAACAGGGCATTACGGTGATTCGCCGCTATGATAACGTGCCGAAAATTCTCTGCTATCCTGACGATCTGATCCAGGTCTGGATGAACCTGATTTTTAACGCAATCCAGGCGATGGAACAGCGAGGCACCCTGGAAATTGCCGTATTTAAGCATCTAACTTCCTCTGAGGAAGACCTGCCAAACGAAGAAAAGCTGGTCGTGCAGATTTCGGATTCTGGCTGTGGAATTCCTGAAGAGCTTCAGGAACGAATCTTTGAACCGTTTTTTACGACGAAACCTGCGGGAGAGGGCAGTGGCCTGGGACTGGATATTGTACGAAAAATCGTGACAAAACATCAGGGTGACATAAAAGTGGAGAGTCGTCCTGGCAGAACAACATTTAGCGTCTTTTTGCCAATCTTGAAAGCGAAATAACTATAGCAATCCTGAATCAAATGTAGACTGTCATTGCGAGACTTTGCGAAATAATCCCGCCGAGATTGCTTCGTCGAAGACTCCTCGCAATGACACAACTATTTTAGGGTTGCTATATTGCGACATGCACATTGTTTCGGGAAAAGTCTTCGGAATTCCCGAAACAACAAATTACTTATACTATCTCTTGAGGACCTATGAAAAAGCCAGTCATTTTATGTGTTGATGATGAGAAAAACATTCTGGACAGCCTCAAAAAACAACTGAAACTCTACGTCGGGAATGCATATAATATTGAGACGGCTGAAAGCGGCGAAGAAGCGTTGGAACTTGTGCAGGAATTGCGAGAAGATTCCGTCGAACTACCGGTCGTTATTGCCGATCATATTATGCCGGGCATGAAAGGGGATGAACTGTTGATTGCGATTCATCGCCAACTTCCGAAAACGCTTACTATTATGCTCACTGGTCAGGCCAACGCCGACGCTGTAGGCAATGCCATTAATTCAGCCAATTTGTATCGCTATATTGCTAAACCCTGGTCTCAGAAAGATCTCACCTTAACGGTCGAAAAAGCCATTCAGAGTTACTTTCAGGATAAAAAACTTGAAGAACAACATAAGATTTTACAACAAGTCAACCGTGAACTTGAACAATTTAATACGCTCCTGGAAACTCAGGTCAAAGAACGTACAGCAGAATTAGAGGCGCAAAAAACCAAATTACAAGAAAGCGATGCCAACATCCGGGCGATTTTAGGAGAATTACAATCTGCCAAAGAAGCCGCTGAAGCAGCTAATCAAGCCAAGAGCGAGTTCCTCGCTAACATGAGTCATGAAATCCGAACCCCCATGAATGCGATTTTAGGGTTTGCGGATATCCTGGGAGCACGTATTGAAGATGAAGAACAGCAGCAGTATTTAGCGGCGATTGCGTCTGCCGGAAAATCGCTGCTCGTCTTAATTAACGACATCCTCGATTTGTCAAAAATTGAGGCCGGTAAGCTGAAATTGGAATATCGCGCAGTGGCTCTGCGGGATCTGCTCGCTGAAATCCGGCAAATATTTTTACCGAAAATTCTGGCAAAAGGCTTGAAGTTTTTTCTTGAAATCGATTCAGCCTTACCCTCCTATCTCTTTCTTGATGATGTCCGCCTGCGACAAATCTGTTTTAATCTGGTCGGAAATGCGGTGAAATTTACGCATTCAGGTTATATTAAAGTCTCGATACAGGCAAGGGAAGAGAGGAACCATCGGGTTACCCTCTCTCTCGTTGTAGAAGATACGGGAATCGGTATTTCCGAAAGTCACTACGAAACAATTTTCGGCGCGTTTGAACAAATTAAAGGACAAAACCATTCGCAATACGAAGGCACCGGCCTGGGATTAACAATTACAAAACGCCTGGTCGAAATGATGGGCGGCGTCATTACGGTTACAGGATCTGAACTCGCCGGAAGCACGTTTACCATCACCATCCCAAATGTCCAGATTGCGCACCGTTCGGAAATCTTCAGGTTCAATTCGCAGCGATCGTGGGATATCGAAAATTTTGCTCCGGCTACAATCCTGCTTGTTGATGAGATGGATGATAATCGGATGCTTTTACGGGAATATCTGAAAAAGGGAAAATTTTCCATTCTTGAAGCGAAAAACGGACATGAAGCTATTCGCCTGGCTCAACAATATACGCCGGATCTTATTTTGATGGATATGAAAATGCCCCACATGAATGGATATGAAGCGAGCGATATCCTGAAACATCATGAACAAACCAGGCACATTCCGATTATCGCGGTCACGGCCTCGGTCATGCCAGAGGACGAGCAGAAAATTCGCAAGATCTGCGATAGTTACTTACGAAAACCCGTCAATAGAGAAGAATTATTGACAGAACTCATGCAATTCCTGCCCTATCCTGGCGAAGAGCAGATTTCTACTTCTGTATCAGCGCAATTTCAGCCAGCAGAACAGCACATTTCTGAACATTTTGACACGCACGTCCAGGAAAAACTTTTGGAACTCTGCTATATTCTGGAAGAGACCTTTTTGCCTCGCTGGAAAGAGTTTGGCGACATCTTAGTCATGGATGACGTGAAACAGTTTGCCAGCGAATTACACACGCTGGGAGAAGAGTATAAACTTCAGACCCTCGCCATGTACAGCGATGTCCTGCTGAAAGGGGTACAAGCTTACGAAGTTGATGCAATTGAACGACATATTCGAGATTTTCCGAACATAATTGCCCGCATAAAGGAATTCATCGAATTTGACAACTGAATGGAACACGCTATGGAAACTTTAAAAGAGGCGTTGATATTACTCGTTGATGATAATTCAAAAAATCTGCAAATATTGGGGCATTTACTGGCTAAACAGTATAAAACCGCGTTTGCGCGCGATGGACAAAAAGCTCTGGAATTTGTGCAGAGAATCCATCCTGATTTAATTTTATTGGATGTGATGATGCCGAGCATGTCTGGATTTGAAGTCTGCGCTCAATTAAAATCCTGTCCGAAAACTCAAAACATCCCGATCATCTTTTTAACTGCAAAAACAGAAACTGAAGATATGGTGAAAGGTTTTGAATTGGGAGCGGTTGATTATGTGACCAAACCATTTCGCAAAGAAGAATTGTTGGCGCGAGTACAGACCCATATTCGCCTTAAACGCGCAGAAGATTTATTAAAACAGGGGCTTACTGAAGCGCAACGCCTGGCTCACATGGGCAGTTGGATTTGGGATATTCAGCAGAATACCCTGACCTGTTCGGATGAAGCCTATCAACTGTTCGGCCTCGCTCGCCATGAGTTTGATGTTACGACTGAAACCTTTATCGCCGCTGTTCACCCTGAGGATCGCGAATTTGTCAGGCAATCTGTGAAGCAGGCCTTATCCAAACAATCACCCTATAATATCGAACATCGGATCGTGCTACCCGGGGCAGGTGAGCGAATTGTCCATGAACGCGCAGAAGTCATTTTTGATGAAGCCGGGAATCCCGTTCGAATGCTTGGAACAATTCAGGATATTACGGAACGCAAACAGCTTGAAATCGAACTCAAAAAGCTTTCGCGGATCATCGAAGAAAGCATTAATTTTGTGTTCATTACAGACGCTGAGGGCACCATTGAGTATGTCAATCCGACCTTTGAACGGTTTACCGGTTATACTCGCGATGAAATTATCGGACAAAACCCCCGTATCCTGAATTCCGGAGAAGCTTCCAGATATTTTTATGAAGATTTATGGAAAACTATCACGTCCGGGAAAACCTGGAGCGGAGATTTTAAGAATCGTAAAAAAAACGGTGAGTTTTACTGGGTCAAAGGACTGATTTCGCCAATTAAAAATGAAAAAGACCAGATTACGCATTTTTTGGCGATTCAGGAAGATATTTCTGAAAAAATTCTGGCGCAGCAACAGGCGCGGTATCTTGCCACGTATGACCGCACAACGGGCTTGTTGAATCGTGAAAAATTTATTGAGGCCCTGAATGAGTATATTTCTCAAGGAGATAGCGGCATTTTGATTTTAACCGATATTGATGGCTTTAAAATAATTAATGAAGTCTATGGGCATAACATGGCGGATGAATTTTTAACGCACCTGAGCAAAATTGTTATCAAAACCATTGTAGAATTGTACGGAAAAAATCAAACAATCCTGGGGCGCCTGGGAGAAGACGAGATCGCAGCCGCTATTCTCGATATATCAGGGAAAAAGGGCTGGGAGATTGCCGAACACATTCGCAAAACCGTTGAGTCAGTCACGTTTACCGACGAAGCGATTCGTACCACTCTGTCCGCCGGTATCATTGAATTTCCTAAACACGGGCTGACCACGCAGGAAGTGTTAAGCCGGGTTGATGCTGCTGTTTATCGCGCTAAAGAACCGGGCAAGAACCGCTGTCATCTCTTCCTCCCTGAAGATCGTGATATTGAAAATATTCACTCCCAATTTCGTCAGAAAGAAAGGATTATCAGGGCCTTAGAAAACGATCGTCTCACGCCATGGTTTCAGCCCATTCTCAATCTGCATGATCAGCAAATTCATCATTATGAAAGTCTGGCGCGCATGTATGACGAAACAGGCAATATTATTCTTCCGGGTTCCTTTATTCGACCGGCTGAAGAGATCGGTTTGATCAATGCGATTGACCGGCGCATTATTCAGCAAGTGATTGACTACCAGGCTAAATACAAACAGCAGGGTCAAAATCTCTCGTTTACCATGAATATTTCCGGAAAACACGTCGGCGACGAACAATTCCTTGATTTTTTAAGCACGACCATTGAACAATCAGGAGCAGATCCGCAAAAATTGATCTTTGAAATTACGGAGACAGCCGCAGTTCGTGATTTGGAACAAGCGATCAAATTTATTACCGCCTTAAAAGAGCTGGGCTGCCGGTTTGCGCTGGATGATTTTGGTGTGGGGTTCACGTCGTTTGTCTATCTCAAAGAAATGCACGTGGATTTTATTAAAATTGACGGATTTTTTATTCGCAGACTCCATGAACACCGCTATAATCAGGGGATTGTCAGAGCAATGACCGCCGTGGCAAAAGAGATGGAGATAAAAACCATTGCCGAATTTGTTGAATGCGAGGAAACCATGCGCTTACTTAAACCCCTGGGCGTGGATTACGCCCAGGGGTTTTTGATTGGCAAACCCGCACCACAGCCGACATTCATCTGTAACTACAAGGATTTCTCATAAGCAAGGATTTCGGCAATTGATCTTAAAGGCGTCTCGACCCTTCGACGCCGCTCAGGCCATCGCTTCGCTCGACGTCCGGGGTTCCGCTCATCGAGCGAAGTCGAGATGAGAAAAAAGTACAGAACGTCACAGCCCTCCGACCTTTTAGAGGCGAAAAATCTGTACGGTTCTGTTACTCAATGACTGCCTTTTCAATAATGACCGCCTCAACCGGCACATCGCGCCAGCCTTGTTTGGTGGTCGTCGGCACGTTTTCAATTGCTTCGACCACCTCCATGCCTTCCACCACCTTGCCAAACACGCAATAGCCCCAGCCCTTGTCAGTTTTGGCCTGATGATCCAGATAAGCGTTCTCAACCGTATTGATAAAAAACTGGCTGGTGGCGGAATGCGGATCCGAGGTACGCGCCATCGCCACTGTCCCTCGCAGGTTGCGCAATCCATTATCCGCTTCGTTTTGAATCGGGTCGTGGGTTCGCTTTTTGTTCAGTTCCGCCGTCACGCCCCCGCCTTGAATCATGAAGTCCTGAATCACGCGATGAAACACCGTGCCATCGTAAAAACCATCGTTCACATACCGCAAAAAATTTGCCACCGTAAGAGGCGCGGCTTGTGCATTCAGTTCTAAAACAATGTCGCCGTGATTTGTTTGCAGCCGAACCCGTGCATCCGTTGTCTCCGCCCGGACATTGAACGCACTGCAAAGAATAAACAACCCAAGAAGCCCTAATAATTTCAGCATAATTTTTCCTCCACAAAGATTGATAAAAGAAACATCTTACACCTTATGATTTCATGGATAAAACCCATCTTGTTGTGTGGAGTGTCAAAGCTCTGCTTTGATAGCGAAAGCAGAGCTTTCGCACTCCTGAAAGCAAAGCTTTCACACTCCTGAAAACAGAGCTTTCGTACTCCTGACGCTATAACAATAATTCTGTCCAGGCGTGGATCAGTTCCAGGGCAGTTTGCTCAGGTCAACGTTGCCGCCGGAGAGAATCACGCCGACGCGCTTGCCGGAGAATTTGTGCGGATGGCTCAGAATCGCTCCGAACGGTACGGCCGCAGAGGGTTCAATCACGATTTTCATGCGTTCCCAGACAACGCGCATGGCCTGAATAATCATCTCCTCGCTGACAGTGAAAATTTCAGCAACATGCTGCTGAATAATCGGAAACGTCAGATCTCCGAGGGAGGTACGCAGCCCGTCAGCAATGGTTTGCGGATTGCCGGAGGGGATAATTTTCCCGGCTTGCAACGAACGATACGCATCGTCAGCCATTTCCGGCTCGCCCGCCATTACCATCGTGTGCGGAGAAACGGCAGAAACCGCAATGGCCGTGCCGCTTAACAATCCCCCGCCGCCGACCGGAGGAATGACGATCTCCAAATCTCGAATCTCTTCACACAATTCGAGCGCGGCCGTGCCCTGACCGCAAATCACTAAAAACTCATTCGACGGGTGCAGGAAGGTTGCGCCGGTCTCTTCAATGATGCGTCCACAGGTTGTTTCTCTGGCATTAGGCGCAGACGTAGAAAATGTGATCTGCGCGCCGTAGCCGGCGACCGCTGTTTTTTTGATGTCCGGGGCGTTTTCCGGCATGACCACATAGGCCGGAATACCGCGCAACCTGGCCGCCAGAGCCACTGCGGCTCCATGGTTGCCGGAAGAGTGCGTTATCACGCCTTTCGTCGCGTCCTCATCACTCAGGGAAAATACGGCGTTACAGGCCCCGCGAAATTTAAAAGCCCCAACTTTCTGAAAATTCTCACATTTGAAAAACAATTCCGCCCCACTCATGGCATTAAGCGCCTGGCAGGTAAGCACTGGCGTCCGGTGCGCATAGGGGCGAATACGTTCGGCCGCCTGCCGAATATCATCAATTGTTGGAAAACATTTCATATAATTCATTATATCAGGACTTACGCAATACCCCCCCCCAGTCCCCCCGTAAACGGAGGGAAGTTCGCAGAAGAGCGTTACGTCTCTTCCCCCCGCTTGCGGGCAGGGTTGTTAAGTTCTGTGGATGTGTGTCATCTCGACTTCGCTCGATGACCGGAACTCCGCACGTCGAGCGAAGTCGAGACGGGCATGTTTTACAAGAACTTAACAGCCCTGCCCGCTTGCAGGGGATAAAGGGGGGTGTACGTAAGTCCTGATATAAAGTTCCCGTTTTCACGAAAAAATAAATAAGGTTCTTGCTAGTATTTTTCGTCATATAGTCCCGGAGTTCACAGAAATTCATTTCCTCTTCACAGGCTCTCTCTGTTCTCTGCGTCTCTATGGCAAAAAAATCACGAGAATCCTCAGATATTCTCTTAAACGGGCACTTCATCCCCTTTTGTGTCTTTGGTTAATGTTATTTTGCCGCGAAAACCTCGCGGATGTTTCGACGTGCCGGTCATAACATCGGCATAACGATCTAAGGTCAGATCAAAGGAATCCGGCGGCCAGGTTGCCTGCGAAGGATTAGAGCACTCAATCTGCACGCGATCGCCCTGCACAACAATGGCAGCCTCTTCGGAAAGCTGCACATTGTCAAGCGAAAGTCGTCCGAGATAATGCCCTGCTTCGATTTTCCGGAGGATCTCAAGCTGGCCGCTGCAATAATTCAAATGTGGCAAATACCATTCGCAGCGCCAACGCCCCAGCAGCCTTTGATCTAACGCGCTCTGTTCTGCGGCATCTGGGGCAGATAGAGTCTGGGGGTTTTCAGCTTTTTCCCGAATAGCCTCTTCCTCTCGTACCTGCTGACCCAGATCAACCATCAAACGCAATCCCACAAGCAGTTCTAATGCAAAATCAAACAGATTCACCTCTTGCTCTATGCGCATATCGGCATATTGCCGCAAATAGTGCTGAAGCAAAGTTAATTGCACCTCTTCTCTGGAAATGGATGCGCCTTTGTTCTGTAAAATCGTGAGCAGACTCTCGACCAGAAAAGCTTCCCGCTCTTGCAAGTATTGGAGTTTTTCAATACCCTTCAGGAGCGGGGCGTCGAACATCTGAAGCTGTTGTAAGTCAACTGCGGGAATTCCCTGAAACAAGCGTTCAATCAGAGCAGGCTGGGTTAAGAGGGTTTCAAAAAAATCCCGGGAGGTCAGCGTTCCTTTGACTTCAACCCCTAACTCAGCAAGCGTGGCTTTTAACACCATCAGATCGCTGGTTGACCAGACGCCCTGCGTACTTTGAAAAAAATCGTTTACGACACAAACGATCCGGGCATTCTGCGAAAGCTCCGCATATTCGAGCCCCTGATAACGCTGATAGGCGATGGTATGGCTCCAATGCAGCAAATTGACATTTCGTTCCAGATGATCGATCTGTTCGTGGATGCTGACCAATTCACTCCGCATGGAAGCAAAGAACTCTTTTAGCACTTCATACACGCGCAAAAGTTCCTCTTCCAGGTCGAGCGTCAACGTGTTCAATTTGTTATTGACCGCTGTCACCACATCAAAGGTCAACAAATGTTGTTCTGCCAACTGCTGCAAAGTTCGCTGCGAGGCATATTGCGCCTGCGCCAATTCAAAGGCGATCTGCGTTTGCACGGCCAGATTTTTCCCGGTTAAATGCCGCCACAAGCGTTGAAAAAACCCCTGCCGTCGCAGCTCTTTTGCTCTGGCCTCGCTTGCAGTCAAAGCCGTCACGCTTTCAAGGGTTAATTGGGTAATCCTCTGGCGATTCTGACGATGGGTTTCCAGACAACGCGCAATCACGTCATCAATCGCCGCCTTTTCTGCGGATGAAATCTGTTCAGCGGAGGTCAGTTCAGGTAGTTTATACATAATGTCCGAAGTAGTGTTCGATGATAACTATAGACATCCTCAGTCATTCGTGTCTCAACCCTTCGACGTCGCTCAGGGCATTGCTTCGCTCGACAACCGCCCGGTCACTGAGCGGAGTCGAAGTGACATGACACACATGATTTAGGATCACTATATGTAGCACGTAGTGCTTCAAGTATTGTAGAAGCAGCCATCATGCCTCTCATCTCTCTACCGCGTAGCGGTTGTACATCGCCTGCGGTCAAGAAGAATTCGGAAAAGTTCGAATGTTATATATGATTTCTGTCGCTACTTAGCGCGTTCACCCAAAATTGTCAATCAGAATTGTTCAAGGCCTCATTGAAGCCGCGCCATAATTTGTGAAAAAAAGAAGAAAACGCTTGACTCATTCCGCCATTTCAACGATAAAGAGCCCTTAACGGATGCTTTATAAAATCCTGGTACAGGGTTTGGAGATACGTATACATGAGGCACGACGAAGAAACCAGGTTTTTTCCTAAAAACCTGGTTTCTCGTGTATAGTTCTTTCTGAAATCATGTACCAGATTTTCACACTGATAACCAGTATTGAGGCACGATGTATGCGGAAAAAACAGATCATATACGATTCTCCTGTTGATGCATTGGTGGCCTTGGCCAAACGGTTGAGCGTGTACGAAACACAATATCGAATGGAATCAGAAGAATTTTTTGATCAATATTCGAAAGGACAGAAGGAAGACACGCTTGATTTTGTGGAGTGGTCGAATAATTATCAACATTATCTCGAAATGAAACTCGAGATTGAACGCCAACTCCGCCATGCTGCATAATCTATTGAAACGCTATCTTCATGCCCTGGAGACAACTGTGCAAGCGTTAGAGGAGGTCCACGTCGAACGCTATGAAGAAGAGGTTCTGTCCTTCTCTCGCACCAATGTACGGATTCGAGTTCGTTTTAGGAGTGGGCACTTGCTGGAATTGAATGAAGCAGTGATCGTGAAAGTCAATCAAATCGTACATTTAGGATACCGTTATCATTTTCAGGACGAGCAACACCATCTCGTTTTTCGCTACGATGATACCCCACATTTTTCGGATCTCCCAACCTTTCCTCATCATAAACACCTTGCAGAGACGGTTCTCGCTACATCAAAACCAAACATTCTTGATGTGATCAAAGAAGCCAACGAATTGGCGCGATAATCTTTATTGTCACATGACGCTTCAATTATGCGCTGAATATTACGCAGTTCTTCAATAATCGGAGCACAAAACCTATCACCCATCCATCAGTTCTTCAGGGGTATAAATTTGCGGATGTCGAAAAAAATCAATAAAAAAATACACGTGATGAGAAAAGGAACATCTATCCTTTATTCCATGTTCGCGGCGTTTTGCTCTCCATTTTTCGTGTGATTCGACTCTGCTGTGGTTAAAATATTCAACCTTCAATTTTCAGTCAATGTTGATCTCATATGAGATGATACTCAAGTTTGTTCAATAACTTCAAGAATCTCTCTGCAATAGCCTTCTGCTATCCGTTTTTCATAATCACTCACATTACGCACTCATATAAAAAAGTCAGATATTATACATTGTTTTTAACTGTGTTAGC
>DF820465.1:569142-590111 GCA_000739535.1 Candidatus Vecturithrix granuli
GAGGATCTGAACATGATCACAAGATATTTGTCAAAGAACTTTTTTATCTACTGCGTAAAGTGAGATAATCATATAAAACCGCATCTCGATTATGGGCCAACGGATTTCTGATCTTTGAGAGTAGCGTTGCTCGTTCTCCCCAATAATTTGCATCTTTTCCTAAAATGGGTTTGAAAACATCCTTCCATTTTGCGAAAATGATCTGAAATAGATCCCGAGGATAGGTGAAGTCTATAAGATTCTGAGAAGCTCTGCTTCCAAAAGCCTTTTCTTCTCGTTGTTGCGACTCTCGACATTTATCAAACATTGGCTTTAATTTTTCAGGGTGAGCTTCTTCTATTTTTTCTATCCACTTTTCCCCATACATTTCAATCATTTTAGTCGTGATTAATCGCCGGAGCGCAAGTTCTGTTTCACTCCATATCGGCCATAAGTCAATTTGACGTTCTATAAGCTTCAAGTACATTGTAAAGTGATGAGAAAAAGCTTCATAGGTATCCTGTTTTGTTGGTTGGATAAGCCCATAATTGAGAAATCTATGTAATTCCTTGTATATCTGTTTACTATCTGCCACTTGAGGCCCGAATAAAATTTGGAGAAGGATATTCAGACTAGCATCTTCTTGAAGAAGATAAGTCATTCGATCATATTGTTCAAGAAAAGAGGATTCAAGTTGTTGGGCGATGTAATCTACGTTTATTTGTTGACTTTCTCGGAATGATTCTACGATTTTATAACCTAACATTTCCAGTAAATACGGATGAGAACCACAGAAATACTGGATATGTTTTTGCATCTCCGAATCTAATGATAATCCCACTGAGGATAAACGGGAAAAGTATTCTTGAAGACTTGGCTCATCAAACATTGCAAGATAATGGTTATAAAAGATGCCAGCAAATGATGAGCCTGCCTGGCTTTGGGTTTCAATTTCTTGAATAGTTCGGCGAGAAAGCGTGATAAAAGTCACGCGCCATTCAGGATTATACGAAAGTTCTCTTAAGCCCTGAAATGCAACAATTTTTTCTTTAAATAAATGCCGTGCATGGTCAAATTCATCCAGAATAAAAAGTACCTTAATTCCTTCTTGCCGCACTTTTTTGAAAAAGCGAGTACTCCGATCATAACTTTCATTCCAGGAGAAATCACTTTCTAAAAATCTTTGATATTCCCGCTTTATTAATTCTGTTAACCAGCCCAGGTCTTCTAACTCATCATAGCACTGGATCACTAACGCTCGAAAAAAAGAAGGGAAATGGTCATACCGCCCCAGATCGATCCAAATCGGGAGTTGCTTTTTTGCAATAAGTTCATTTTTACGATCGATGATAGCCTTATACGCGAGGCTACTTTTTCCAATCCGATGATCGCCGATAATTGCCAAATTTCCTGGTTCATCAGGGGTAACAACGCGATTAGCGACAACTTTTAAGTCATCCCAACGACCAATGAAACGGTCGCCATAAACAATAGTCCCGGAAGCCGCAAATGGATTCTGAATATAGACACTCATAAAATTTCTCCCTGATGTGCAATGAGCCATTCCTTAAAAAGACCGACCTGAATCCGAGAATAATGATTTCTTTCGATCTCGATCACGTCCCGTTTTCTGAGATCATCTAATATATTATCAACAGGTGTGGTTGTTTCACAGACAATACTACTACGAGGGCATGAACCCGTTTTACTATTTACAGCAATGGTCGCTAAGATTTTTAATATATCTTCTTTACTGATAGCATCTTTTGAAGTATCACCCGAACTATATAAACAATCAAATATATCTAAAGATAACGCCTTGATCCCCTGAATCAATTCATTCTTCACCTGTTCTACATCAGCATCAGTGATAAATTTCGCTTTCTTACGGTTCATATATTCTACTAATCGGTTACAGATGATTTGGATATAATATGGGCTTCCAGCAGTCAAGTCTAAAATTCGTGTGATCGCCTGTTCACGGTAACGACTCTCCCCCTGACGTCCGCCGATTCGAATTGGCTCATCAATAAGTTTTATAGCATCTTCTCTCCTGAGATAGCTTACGCGTTCATCCTGAGTTGTGCCGAATTCATTTGGAAATCGGTCTTTAAATTTTGCCATGACATCTTGACCAACAAGAACGACGCTGAAATAGTTCTCTTGTAAAAGAGCTTTCCAGTTCTTCATAAATGTTTCCGGGATATAACCGTTGACAATGTATTCATGTATATAGGCAAATTCGTCAATCAAAAGTACAAGACGTACATTGCGCCATTCATGAAGTTTGGATATTTTACGTTTATATTGATCAAAAATCTCTTTAAATAATAACAAGGGACCTGGATGTTTACAGAATTCTTTCTCTTTAGGAAAGATAAGGTTTAATGGGCTAAATCCTTCATCAGTTTTGTCTTCGATAGCATATTTTAATTTGTTGAGGATACCCCAAAGTATCAGATACACAAACGGAGTGGATGAATCTTGATCGAGAATAGAGCCAATGTTTCCTACATCTATAATTACAATATCTTTACAGGTTTGTAATTTTCTCTTGAGATGATACAAGATTGATGATTTACCAGCTCTCTTTTGACCAAAAATGACAATAGATTTACTTTGTGTAAAAGATTTTAAGATGACGTTTGAGACATTTTCAATCAGTTCGTCACGTCCATAGAACATTTTAGGATCTTGTACTTCCCCACCTTGCGCATATCCTGCATAAGGATTCTCGATTTCCTCAAATTCTTCCTCAGCGTAAAGACGTATTGAGAAGTTACGCACAGATGTCTGAGTAACTTCTCCTGATCGGGTGCGATACTGAGCGTAAACAGGCAATGAAAAGGTCTGAGATGAAACAGCTTGTTCCGTCACTTGTACAGGTACCTTTAAAATTGCATGATCTCCACCTCGTAATGATCGATCTAATTTAATTTCTGTGTTACTTAACTGAAATAAATTCTCATCTTCCTGAACAATTAATTCCAAAGATTCTGCCGGACTACATCCGATTCGATTTTCAACAACGGTCTGGACTTCAATCAGCCGATCATTGCCAGGTGTATAAGATTCAACAGCTAAACGAAGAGATAATTGAGGTATCGAACTCTCATAGAGATCCTCTAACTTTGCAGTTATTTTTTTCTGGAAATTTTGTATTACCGGATAAAGTTCTTCTAAAGAGAGTTTTGTCGTGTTGATTTCAATTTCTTTGAGCAATTCTTGGCAACGATTATTAATCTGAATACACAATCTCTCCTGTTCCTCAAAAGTAACCTGTCTACAGAATTCTAAAGCTGTCTCAAGGATTTGATGAAGTTGCTCAATCCGTTGTTTTTCCAAATCAAAAAACAAACGATTTTCAAATAAATGATTTTGAATAACCCTAACTCGTTCAATGCTGTTCTCAAGTGATGTAACTCTTAATTCAACTCTTTGTAAAAAACGTAACTCATTGAAAATCAATCGGGAAACGTTAAAAATCTTTCGTCGTAAACCATTCCAGAGATGAACAAATTCATCAAGATTTTTAACTTTAATTTCTGTAGAAATCCCCTTATAGCTTAAATAATCCAATGCCATTGCCTGAAAAGTTGATTTAGAATAAAGACGATTTAAAACTTTTTGAGCTGCATAAAGACTCCGAAAGATCAAATAGGCAATTGCATCAAAAACCTTTTCATGTTTTGGATGGAGAGTCAGAACCTTTTCAACAGTTTCATCTATAGAAGGAATAAGAGGAGTAAGTGGAATTTGATTTACTCCTAAAGTTGAAAAAAGAAACCTCACTAGAGCATTCACAGCATCTTGTTCATCATGTTGACTTCTATATCCATCATATACTGATAAAGCCTCACAATAAAGTTCTCGAACAGTATCTAAATGTTTCCCGCTACTAATAGCTGAGTCACCAGTTGAAGAAAAACTACGTCCAAGATATTTATAAAACTGATTGAAATCTTCTTCTATATCAAAAGTTATTTTAGCTGCTGATAAATAGTATGCTGCCCTATCTTTTGCTCTACCTGTTCCAAGTTGAGTAGCTAAATCTTCTAATTGTTTAATATCTAAACGATTAAAATCTTGCTTACCATTCTGTACTTGAGTTAAACGATTTGAGGGGACACCTTCGTATTGGCAGCGTTCAAGGAAAAACTGGGTAAACTTGCTAATTTCACTAGAGAAATTTGAAAGAATCGCTTCAGTTATAATATTATCAATCTGGACTGATTGCCCAGTTATCTTTGCTTGGGTAATTGCATCCAATATTTGAGCCGCTTTATCATCTGATGATGTATTAAGGATATTATTCAATATCTCTTCTGCTTCATTGAAATGTTGTTGCTTAAATAAACAAATAGCAAGATTTCTTAATCCTGCTTTATTATCGGGTTGCAATTTGAGGACTTCCCTAAAATTCTGCTCTGCGTGATTATAAGCCTCCTGGCGTAAATAGATGGTCGCTATTTGCCATAAAAACGCGGTTTTTTGAGTTTTAGTTGTAGCTCTGTCAATTTTCTTCTGAAGTATTGATAGAACTTTATCGTATTTTCCGGCACTTTGATAAATATTTATTAAAAGATTATCTAGAGATTGCTTATTACTAATCTTATTTCGATTTGTTTCAATTATGTTTATAGCTTCCTGATGACGACCTAACTGGGCTAAAAGACCAGCCAGGTCTTTAACTGCACTTTCTATAGAATCTTTTTGGTCAATCGCTACTTGAAACAATTGAACCGCTCGTTCCAAATCTTTCTCAATTAGTTGCACTCGTTTCGCTCTGGCATAAGGTGTTGATCCTCGTGGAACACTTGTTGATTGAGCATATTCACGCCATTTTTCATAAGAAATTTGGGCTTCTGGATATTCTGGATGAATAGCTATAACTTTTTTCAATTGCATAAGAGCTTTGGAATATTCGCCTTCATTCGCATATTTCTTAGCAAGTTCAAACATTTCTTCAAGTGGGCGATATAAAGACACTTGAATGGCGAGAGGTCCTCTTGGCCCCTGAGCAGCCTCAAAAATAACAGGGATTCTTTTCCCTGACCCTGGATAAAGAGGCTTAACTAGTTCAAAAAGTTCATCATCAACGATAGCACTTCGATGGAAAAAATATTGCTCACCATCTTCTCCTTGTAGAAAACCAAAATTACGATACCGTTGATATGTATAAATATATCCCTGAGGTTGGAGTAAGACTTTTTTCGATGAGGATTCCCTTATTTCTTTATTTAAATCGAAAATCACCTGTTGATAATTACTGTTTGGCTGTCTATCAAGTTGTTTAAAAGCTTCTAAAATCAGATATTTTGGCTCTTGGCTTTCAGACCAATCATGGATCAATTTTATTGCCGTTTCTTGATTATTATTAACTTTCAACAAATAAATTCCTGTTTCCAGCAGTATATTAATTTCTTCTTCAGAAAAACTACGTTCAGCCTTCTCAATCAGGTTAAGTAAACCGAGATAATTGTCAAATTTTTTTAAGAGTTTGACATAAAGATACCAGGCATCTTGTTCCTCAGTAATAGAAAGATGCTTGAAAATTTGTTCCAGTGAAAAGCAACATAGTTCTTGTTGTTGTTCTTCAAGCGCAATTGCAGCAACATTATACCAATCATAAGCATCTTCAGAAACAAAAGCAACCTCTTTAAAATTTGTTAATGCTACTTTTTTATCATCAACAAGCCAATTGAAATAGCCCAAACATCTCATTACAGAAGGCGAACCGGGATACCTATTTTGTAAAATTTTAAGGTCGCTGATAATACGTTGAATTCTGCCAAATTGAGAATTGAGATCATTAATCTTTTTAGCATTTTCATACATATTTTTAACTCGATTCCATACATTAGCGGAATCGGTTTTTTTCCAATCGTCAAAATCATTGACAGGAAATGTGAAGTCAGGTGGTTTTATATGGACCGTAGCTACTTGTAAATTAGCTTGAAAACGACTTTCAATTTCTTTAAGAAGTTTCTCCAATATCTTAGATTTTGAACTCTCTATTTGCCCAATGTTGGTTTCTATATTATTAGCTTCCGGGCCTTGTGCCTCTGGCCTTTCAACTTGCGAAGTTTGCATTTCCAAGCTTTCTACTTCTTGGTTTTGTGTTTCTGGATATTCAACTTGCGAAATTTCGACTTCCAAATTTTCTGCTTCTAGGTTTTGGAGCTCAGGGTTTTGTGTTTCTGGATATTCAACTTGCGGAATTTCGGCTTCCAAATTTTCTGCTTCTAGATTTTGTGTTTCTATACTTTCAATTTGCGGAGTTTCGACCTCCAAATTTTCTACTCTTGGGCTTTCTGCTTGTAAAACATCCCAACCACCGATCATGTCCAAAAGAATGGTACTACGCCTACCATTCTCTCTTAAAATTACATGATCCTGACTAAGTTCTGATAGCACGCCTGAAATTTCTTTTCCCGTTTTTAAAAAAAATATGACTTTGTCACCGATAAAAACTTCTCTTTGAAGTAACCTGATAAGCTCTGCCATGCTCAGTTTCTCTATTTTATCTTAATTTATTATTGTTTAGGAAGAGGAATCTCTTCTATCAATGGAAATGGCTCATTTTGATTCGTGATCACACTCTTCAAACAGAACAAACATCATTTCGAGTTCCATTGCATACTGAAGCTTTTATTTTCGTCAATAAATTTTTCCCCATCTTTTCCTTTTTAGGTTCTTTTATCAAAAATAAGCTTGAGACAAGATTGCCCCACCCAATCTGTGATCACTTCCCATGCCAGTTCGATTATTCGTTGACAAAGGGTTCTGTAAACCATCCGATTTTTGTTTGGATCACTTGGGCATACATACTGTTTACCTCATGTTTCGCGTTGAAGAGATCACGAGATCACGATATTCAAAAACATCTTAACATCACAAAAAAATCTGTCAAGGCGTTTTAGGTGGTAATGGTGTTTTTCCTGTTCCACGTCGATAAAGCGGTAGCTGCGAACCTGATGTTCATCCCATACGTGTGTCACATCGGTTACATTTGTGTCATACAACGACTCCTACTTGACAGCAGATATCGATCTCTGACGCGTATATTCAGGTTGGAAGCCGAGGACAATATACTCTATAGGCACGCCTAACCTGTTTTCGACAATCAGGCTGTGCTGTCGTCTTCCGGCAATTCCGGGAGGCGGCGGAGTCCCACATAGTCCAGCAATTCGTTGAATTCCGGCAGCGAGAACCAGAGGATGCCGCGGGCGTTGGCGATAGGCTTCGGCTTCCGGATTTCACTTCATGAGAAATGTCATCATCACACGATCATCCCGCTCTGGAGGAAATCTCAAAGCGCTGTTCATAAGCCGTAAATGTAACTTTGAAGTATTGAAAAAAATTGATTTGCCCCAACAGTACCCGAATTCTTGCTTGCGACACATCTGTCCAGGCAAAGGCTAATTCAATTGGAGGAAACGGCGCAAGGGTGAGGGTGACTGGAACAGCAAAGGCTTTTGCATTCGGCAGCAAGCCTCCCATTGGAAGAGAAAGTCTCTGCTCTTCCCACACAAAGCCTAATTGTTGCCCATATTCGAATGGCAGAAGATTCATCGCAGATCCGGAATCCACCAGGGCCAGCGTTGTCAAAGAACATCCTTCATAAACCAGGCCAACATTTACAACTGGCATTCCTCCTGAAAACGGGGGCATAGGAGTGTAGGAAAAACGATGGGTAGTCATAGTTTGCCCTTATGAAGGTATTGTTGGAGTTTCGCGGCGCCTTCTTCCAACCCGACCGGCGTAAATAATGGGTATGCCAGCCCTGGTTTTGAAAGATGCTGTAATTCCGTGATTTCTTCTTGCATCAACATCTCTTGCACAGTTTTGATCAATTGCCATTTCTCTGCTCTGGAAAGTGGTTTCACCTGCTTTTCAATCTCTATGAGTAACATTATTGCATTCCTCTCTCCTTCAATGACATCTGTATCGTCTTGTTACAACCGTATAATCCAGCATAGAACGTATGTATTTTTTGTCAAGACTCCGATATGCTTCTTCTCAATTTTTTTCTTTGCCTCTATAGGTCAGTTCGTTATTCTCTGGACAAAGTAAATCTGGTCAGGTTTACGGTGCAATTCTCGAAATCTCTGATGGAGTTCATGTTCACAGTGGCTCTATCAGGGATATCAAAAAAATATCCTACCACTGTTTCAAATTTTTCACTGCCATCTTTTGCCTTGACATAACAGACAAGTGCATACATCTTTAAAAATAAAGATTCTTTTGGTCTGTGTGCAGAACTACAAGAATGAAGAATAAGCAAGAATGGGATCACAGGTTATCAGAGAGGCGGTGAAATAGTCAGTGATGCGTTCCCTGAGCGAAGTCGAAGGGAACAGGGAGCGGCTCGTTTCGACTTCGCTCAACGAGCAGGTATCACTTGCGATTTAACCACTTCCCCATTTTTAAAAGAAGAATTAGACGTTTACGAAAAGATGCTGGCAAAGGGATACGCAACAAAGGAGATTATTGAATTAACCGGATGTTCTATCGAAGAAATTGCGAAATTGACAGAAAAAACATCAAACCTGTCGCGATGAGAGAGAAGGAGTGTTTGAATCATGAAAATCTTATTAAAATCCGTATTATTGATCGTGGTTGTGGCTTTTACGTCTGTTTCCGGGGTATTTGCGGCCTGTACGGAAGATAATTGGACGTACAGTGATGGTCAATGTGCGTCCAATTTCACGACGACGCGTACCTGGACCAAAATCGGCGCCTGCACTGGCGGCGTAACGCATCCGGCCACAGAGACGGTCAGTTGCATCTACCGGGGCGCAAACTATACTTGTCAGTCGTTAAGCACGTATAACGTGAGTATCGGAACGCAGGTCATCGTGTCAACCGTACAGGAATTCTGGAATGCGATCAATCAGGCTGAAAGTCAAGGCGGCAACATGACGATTCTGATTGAAGATGGGACTTATGAGATTGCCTCACCCTCCCACTATCCCTATATCGAGGTCAACAACGTCATTTTCCGCAGTCGTTCGGGGAATCGCGCCAGCGTGGTGCTGACCGGCGGCGGTATGCGTGCGACGGGGGATACCGAAAATGTGTTTGGGGTCGTGGGAAACAACATCACGATTGCGGATCTCACCATTGGCGAGTGCGGCAATCACGGTATTTCTGTGAATGGCGACAATTTGTTCGTGCATAATGTCCGCATCTATAATACCTACGAGCAGATGCTCAAAGGCACAGATGCCGGCGATGGAGCGGATAATGGGATTGTGCAGTGTTCGTTGTTCGAATATCCGGACGGCATCGGGCCGCAATTTTACATCGGCGGAATTGACGTTCATGAGGGGAATGATTGGATTGTGCGCGACAATACCTTCCGGTATATCAAAAGCCCTGATCCCAGCCCTGACTTCCTGGCTGAACACGCGATTCATTTTTGGAATGCTTCGGCCGACACGCGGGTGGAACGTAACCGCATCACTAACTGCGACCGGGGCATTGGGTTCGGACTTGGTTCGTCGAGCCACAGCGGCGGATTGATCGTGAACAACATGGTGCACACCACCCGGGATGTCGGGATTGGGCTGGAAACCTCGCCTAATACGCAAGTGTATAACAATTCAGTCTATACGCAGAATTATTCCAACTCTATCGAATACCGTTTTGCCGCCACGACCGGCGTGAAAATCTACAACAACCTGACCAATGCCGCCATCTCCGACCGAAGCAGCGGCAGTTCCGCCGATCTGCGCAACAATCGCACCACTGCGCAGGCCAGTTGGTTTGTGGGGGCGACCAGCGGTGATCTTCACCTGGCGGCTTTACGCACTGACGTGGTGGATCAGGGGCTGACGATCAGCGCTGTCACGGTAGATTATGATCGCCAGACGCGGCCTCAAGGCGCAGCGTATGACATCGGCGCCGATGAATTCATGCCAACATTCAGCTATTTACTGTGGACAAAATAGAGGTTGTCCATCACACAGAATGTGATGACATTTCACAACTTCGTTTTTTTCTTGACAGCATTGCGGGGCAGCGTAAGGTAACATGCGTATCGAAAGTTCTCCGGGCAACTCCCAAAACTCCCTTGTTCATAGGAGAAGCGATATGTTATGACCATTCTATCAGAAGATTCAAGGAAATCCATTGTCAAAATTCGTTGACCCCTGCTGAAGCGATGCTCTGCCCCTCTTTCTGAAAATCTGCTTGATGGCTCTGCGTGGATTTGGGAGTACCAGGAGGTATCTGCTATAACCATCTTATAATTTTCAGGACGTGACTTTTTGGATAAAAGCGGTCATGCCTGCAACAAGGGGGTATCATCATGCAAAGACAGGGAATGTTTCTTATAGTTTGTATATTTGTTCTGTTGGGGTGGAGTATATGGGCTTACGGAACAGATCGAGGCACGATTCAATCCGGAGAAACCCGGACCGGACTCCAGATTTTAGTGGCGTCAGCTATCGATACCTGGAAATTCCAGGGTACCGCCGGGGACCGTATATTATTTAACGCGGAAACAACCGCAGGGGCTCTTGATCCTTACATCCAACTCTATCCCCCGTCCGGCGGCGCTCGGGAAGATTACGACTATTATGGGTCATTGGATCATCAGCTTGCCGAATCCGGGGAATATACGGTGACGATCTCCGATGATTACAATGATGAAGTAGGCACTTATAATGTCTCGTTTCTGAAGATTCCCGGATCAGTCTCCTCAGCAGAGGATCCGGATGGAGGCCCTAATGCCTCCGGGCAAACTATTGTGGGAAGTGCCATCACACCCATCTCAGATATGGATGCTTTTCAATTCTATGGAACCGTCGGGGATCGCATATTATTCAACGCGGAAACAACCGCAGGGACTCTTGATCCTTACATCCAACTCTATCCTCCGTCCGGCGGCGCTCGGGAAGATTACGACTATTATGGGTCATTGGACCATCAGCTTGTCGAATCTGGACTATATACGGTGGTGGTCTCTGATGATTACAATAATGAGGTGGGCACCTATAATGTCTCATTCTCAAAAAATCCTTCCCAGGTACGACCGGGGATTTACAATCCTTTGCCTGCAAACGGAGCGAATGTGAGCAATTTCAGCGGTTCCTTTCGTTGGGATGCTGTGAGTGGAGCCACTGGCTATGATTTGTATTTCGGGGAAAATGTGACCACCGCCCTGCAAAAAATTGGTTCCAATTTATCATCGCCGTCAAGGGCTTTTCCGGCGCTGGAATTTGGCAAAGTCTATTACTGGCATGTTGTCGCTCATACCACGACTGGCGATGTGCAAGGGCCTTACTGGTGGTTTACGACGCCTGTGAGCTATCTGCTGTGGACACGCTAAGGTGTTCAATCATTCTGAACAAAAAAATCTCTTGCACAATCTTCCCCGGTTTTGGATAATGAACATGCTGAATGTGTGCGAAATACGAGATTTTTCAATTTAGTGCATGATTAATTGAATTTTGCCAGGTTCGTGGTCCCGCCTTCAGGCGGAAAAACTCGCTCAAGCGAGAACTACGAACCTGTCTGGTGGTTCGTAGTAGCCGCTTTAGCGGCGATTAAACGCTAAAGCGTTTACTACGAACGTGTCAAAAACCATTATCTGTTCAGGAAACAATGGGGTGAAAGGAAAGAGAAGTGACTACAAAAATGAAGAATAAAGAAGAATTTTCGGACTTTTGCTGCATATTGACTTTTGTCTATCGAACATTCTTGTTATCAAGCAAAATCCAGGAAATTCTTTCTTATATGTGATTCTTGTAGTTACTTAAACATAAGTAATTATCAATAAATTTGTTTGATTTTTCTCGCAAAGCCCGCAAAGACGCAAAGCCCTTGAAGATAAATTCTTTGCGAGCTTTGCGGGCTTTGCGAGAAACTGAAAAAAATTATTGATAATTACTTAAAAGCATTGGCTTTCCTTTCATTCTGGAGTTCTTTTATTCCTTATGAGACAGGTTAAGATGTTACGCGAAGGCGATACGATTGGGATGGTGGCTCCGGCTGGTCCGGTGACTGAACGAGAACAGATTGAGAAAGCGGTGAGCGCGATTGAGGAATTGGGCTTTCGCGTAATTGTCGGCCCCGGATGTTATGAAAAATGGGGCTATCTGGCGGGTTCGGATGCGGTGCGCGCCCGAGACATCAACGCCTTTTTTGCCAACCCGGAGGTTGACGGAATTTTTTGTATGCGCGGCGGCAATGGATCGCCCAGAATTATGGATAAGCTGGATCTCAAAACGATTTCTCGCAATCCGAAAGTCTTTCTGGGTTACAGCGATATTACGTCGCTGCATCTGGTGCTCAATCACAAGGCGCATTTTATGACCTTTCACGGCCCCATGCCGACCACAGAGTTTATTAAACCGGATTTCGCCGAATATGCGCGTGAACAGCTTGTACGTGCGCTGATGTCGCCCGAACCGCTCGGTGAAATTGCTTCCCCGGATAGCGCGCCGCCCATCGAAACCATGTCGCCCGGCAATGCTGAAGGCGAATTAGTCGGCGGCAATCTGGCGTTAATCTGCGCCCTGATGGGCACGCCCTTTGAAATTGATACACGCGGTAAAATTCTTCTGCTTGAAGATATTTATGAAGAAAATTATCGCGTCGATCGCTTGCTCACGCAGTTACGTCTGGCCGGGAAGTTGGAGGAGGCTGCGGGAATCGTGATCGGCGAGTTCACCGAATGGGAGCCAGAAGAAGAACGTAATTACCTGCCGATTGAAGATGTGCTGGAAAGTATTCTGCTTCCATACAATAAACCGATTCTCAAAAACGTCTGCTTTGGACATGGGAAATACAAAGCCACTCTGCCCTTAGGCGCGCTGGCGCAGATTGACGGCAGCCGCAGCCGCCTGGTTGTGCTTGAATCAGGCGTGGTTGCGTAAATGTAACAGGAGAATGTTATGGAGCTTGTCCAATGGAATGATCGTTACTTGATCGGCGTCAAAGAAATTGATGCGCAGCATAAATATTTTGTGACGCTGGTGAATGAACTGCATAGCAAAATGCAGCAACATCAGATCCGGGAAATCAAGACAGAAATTGTTCCAAAACTTGTTGACTACGTGCGCAAGCATTTCAAAGACGAAGAGCGCATTATGCGACGTCACAATTACCCCGGACTACAAGAACAGATCAAGGCTCATCAGGAAATTCTCAGTAATGTCAATGCAATTGTCAATTCTAACGCCGACGCATTTCCGATGGCCATGAAGCTCATGCGCTTAACGACGCAGTGGTTTCTCGATCATGTGTTGGAACATGATTTACGCCTGGGAAAGTTTTTGAATTCGGCCTGAAAGGTGAAAGCAGCTAATTGATTCAGGTTTTTTGCCGGGAAATTTATGAACGCACATTTCATCACAATCCTCTCTCATCGGAACGCGCTGTGGCTGTTGGTTTTGCTCACGCTCAATCTCGATGGATTTTTCCATTTTCGGGTTGTTGATGCGCTTGTGTTAGGAGCGTTTCTTGTTTTCCTATTGGTGAAAAAAGCCTGGGAATTTGTGCATTGCGCGCTTCTGTTTTTCCTCATGAGCGTTGCCTGGCGTGTGTTTGCACTCATGAATCTCGAACTTTCCGCCCTGCAATTGCTGATGCTTTTTACGCTCGCCACAGCCATGGTCTGGCCTTTTCAAGTAACACATGCAGCTTTCTCTTGGGTCAAAATCGGCAGAATAGATCGCATCTCCTGGGTGCTCTTATATCTGACCGGAGTCATCTCGACCGGCGCGTTGATTCTCTGGGCCTTTTGGACCAAAGATCTGGGAGCCGGACTCCGCATGGTACACGGGGTATCTCAATATCCGGCCTGGCTGGTTTTTTTCGTTGGGATTCCGCTTTTTGCGCTATTCAATGCCTTTGCAGAAGAAATTGTGTATCGCGGCGTGCTCCAGGAAGCCCTGATGCGCATGTTTGCCTTGCCGACAGCAATTCTCCTGCAAGCCTCGGCGTTTGCGGCCATTCATGTGGCAAGCGGCTTTCCTAACGGCGCAGCAGGCTATGTTATGGTGCTGGCTTATGGAACCATGCTGGGATATTTACGCATCCGAAATGCTGGCATGCTTGCTCCTTATCTGGCGCATGTGCTCGCTGATCTGGTAATCGGCGCGTTTCTGTGCGTTCAGGTCTTTCTTTAGATAGAACCCTATCCGGAGTGTCAAAGCTCTGCTTTGACAGCGAAAGCAGAGCTTTCGCACTCCTGGCTTTGACAGCGAAAGCAGAGCTTTCGCACTCCTGACATGGTGCTTATTTGCCATAGTATGTAAAGGGCGCCCAGTAATAGGGGACTTTCCAGGCGTCTCCGAAGTCGCCATGGATAAAACGGCGTTTGACTGCGGTCATGGCGTCAGCATAGCTCAGTTTCTGCTCTTGTGCCAGGTGATATAAGGCGGTCATAAACGCGGCGGTGGATTCATCTGCGACCTGCCATAGGGACACCGACAATCCGTTAGCGCCGGCAATCAAAAACGCCTGGGTTAAGCCTACAACTCCTTCGCCGCTATAGAATGCTCCCAGACCGGTTTCACAAGCAGAAAGGTTGACAAAATCCGCTTTGAGCTTGAGGTGCGCGATTTCCCCTGCGCGTAAAAAGCCATCATTGCCGCCTTCCGATTGCGGGTTTGGCGGCAGCGACAGGATTAAGGCCGATAATTCGGGAATCTGCGGATCAGCATCCCCATGAGTGGCAAAGTGCAACACCTGATAACGGGCTAATTCTCCCTGATCAGAAAGGAGTTTCACTCTGGCCTCGTTCACATCCTGCCCAGAAATGACCTCGGCATCTTTAACGATCTGCTGAATCGTTTTGACTTCGCGCAAAGTTCCTGGCAGATTATTCCAATTTCCCCTCCCTAACGCGGCATACAGGGTGTGCACGGGACTTTCCTGCTGTAGTGCTAATTCCACCTGCTTCTGTAAATACGCCATTTGGACGTCATTTTCAACCATCTCCGCTTCATAATTAGCCGCATCATACACGGCTCCGCCAAAGGCTAATAAAGGTTTACGCCGTTGATCATAACGCCGTTGTTGAATCAATGCAAGTACTCCCAGGGATTGCGCATAGGTGATGTGATATTTTTCGATGAGATAGCGGTTCTGCTCATCAATCAACGTTTCAAAGGGCAAAAAGTTCAGGATGCCATCCGGTATGATGATTAAGCGAGCTTTGCTCGTTAACAACTCCTGGTCGTGCTCAAAAAGGATGTGATATAACTGCTTGCCAATTGTTATTTCAAACCCATCGGTGAATCCGAATTGTGGTTTTGATGCGACCATGTCCCGATCTTTTTCCAGTCCCGTTTTACTCTCATCCGTCGTCGCCATGCTCAGTAATCTGCGATAATTGCTCACAAGAGAAGCCAAATTATTGATTTGCGTAGGGGCTGATTCTGCTGCTGGCTGTGGTTCCTGAGAAAGACCTAATCCGCGCGTATTTGAAGCAGATTGATCGAGCGTTTCCGGAACCTTGGCTTGTTGGATGTGTTGAAGAATTTCCAGCAGAGAATATTCTCGGCCGGCCAGCTGTTCTTTTGTGATCGTGATTTGCCCCAGATGCTGATCTGGCGTGGTCATATAGACCAGCACGGCGGTATCCTCTGGGAGTTGCGCTTGAATCTGCACTAGCGAAGGAATTGTCACATCTGCATCTGAATTGCGCAGCCTTTCCTGGAGCAGTTTCGCCCGACTGAGTTCATTGATGCGAAACGCATTGGCAATGTCGCCCATGCGAAGATAGCAGGCGATCAAAAACTGATACGTATGGATTTGCTCGGCCAGATAATCGAGCCGTAACTCACCTTTGGCGGTTTTCCGCATCTGTTCTTTCAGCGCAACCGATTCTTCAAACGCCTGAATAGCTTCACGATAATTTTCCTGAGCCAGATGGCTTGCGCCGATATTATTGAGATACCTGGCGATATTCGGCTGCTGCTCCAATGTTCGCGCCACTTCTAAGGCCTGAGTGAAATATTCACGGGCCTGAGCATACTGTTTTTGTGCCTGATACACCCCGCCAATATTGTCCAGGTAGGTGGCAATACTGGCTTTTTCGCCTGAATTCCGGGCCAACGCCAGGACTTGTTGAAAATATGCAAGGGCTGTGTCGTATTGGCCCCAGGTGCTATGCAAGGCGGCGAGATTGTTAAGATAGGGCGTCAGCTCGATCCCTTGCATGGTTTTTTGAGCAATGTCCATGGCTTGCAGATAGTACTCATGAGCGGCGTCATACTGTTTCATCTGATAATACACCGACCCAATATTACTCAAGCGTGAGGCCATATTCGCCTCGCGCCCTGCGGCTCGTTCAATGTCCAATGCCTGTTTGTAGTGCTCGATAGATCGCGGATATTGGCCCCATTCCTGATATACTGCGCCAAGATTGTTCAACATGAATGCGATTTCAGGGTCTCTCCGAAGTTGACGCGCCAGAGTCAGACCTTGTTCGTAGTGTTCCAGTGCGCGATCATATTTCCCCCACATCCGGTAAATTTCGCCGATATTATTCAACACAATGGCGACGCCGGACTCGCTTTGTAATTGACGATAGCGCTGTAACGCTTGCTCATAAAAATTGATCGCTTGAGGATAGTCGCCCCAGGCTTTATACACTCCGCCAATATTGTTGAGACATTTCGCAATCTCATCTTCTCGGCCTAATTGACGTTCCAGAGCCAGAGAGCGTTCATACAATTCGAGGGCTTTGTCATATTGCCTCCATTCGTGATACACGGCGGCAAGGTTATTGAGATTGACCGAAAGGTCAGCCTGCCGTCCTAAACGTTGATTCAGCGCCAGGGCTTGTTCGTAATATTCCACGGCCTTTGCATGTTGTCCCCACAGATGACACACTCGGCCGATATTATTCAAATGCAGAGCAACTTCATCGTCCTGTCCGGTCTGGCGGTGCAATTCCAACGCCCGGGTGTAATAGTCGAGCGCTTTTTCATGCTGTCCCCACGCCTGGTAGATATTTCCGATATTGCTCAGATTGACAGCCGTCCCGCCAGGCTGCCCCAATTCTTGATTGAGCACGAGGGCTTGCTCAAAGTAGTTTAGCGCCAGGTCGTACCGGTCTTGCGCTTTGTAAACCAATCCGATATTATTCAAGCGCACCACCATGCCTGGTTTACTGCCGCTGCTTCGATCCAATTCCAGGGCTTGTTCAAGATACTTCAACGCGTCGTCATACTTGCCCCAGACTTTATAGACCAGCCCAATGTTATTCAAATCGCCTGCGATCCCGGCGTTTCTGCCCGAGGCGCGGTCTAATGCTAAGGCCTGTTCGTAAGCTTTTAAAGCGTCTTCATATTTGCCCCAGGACTTATACACTGCGCCGATATTATTGAAGTTGGTCGCAATACCGGCGTCGCGTCCAAGCTCTTGATTCAGTTCAATGGATTGTGTATAATACGAAATTGCTTTGTCGTACTCTGCCAGGTTATGATACATCGCGCCGATATTACTCAGGCTAATCGCGATTCCGGTTTTGCGCTGCAATTGTTGATTCTGAGCTAAGGCCTGTTCAAAATACTCCAACGCCTTCTCATATTGACCCCAGGCACTATAGACCGCGCCGATATTACTGAGACGGATCGCGATGCTGGTTTTTTGATCCAATTCACGATCCAGCGCTAAGGCGCGTTCATAATAGTCAATGGCCTGTGCATAGTTTCCGAGCGAGCTATGGGCGAATCCCAGATTGTTCAAATTGATGGAAATACTCGCGGTTTTTGCTAATTTTGTGTTCAATTCCAGGGCTTGTTGAAAATACTCAATTGCCGCGGCATACTGGCCGCGATCGTTATACACCTGCCCGATATTATTCAGACGAATCGCGATACTTTCATCTCTTTTGAGCGTGCGGTCAATCTCCAGGGCGCGCTGATAATAGTCTAAGGCTTGCTCATACGCGCCTTGTTCCCTGTAAACTGAACCAATGTTGCTGAGCAAGATCGCAACTTGCGCATCTTTGTCTAACTGCTGAAAAATCTCAAGCGCTTCCTGGTAGTACGCCAGGCCTTTGCTCATTTGTCCTACCTGAATATAACAATAGGCGGCCTGGTTTAATTCGGTAGCCAACGATGCCAGTCGCGGATTCGGACTGGCCTTTTCGGCCTCAAGACTCTTTTCGTACAATTGGGCGGCTTCAAGATATTTTGACTGTTTTTCCAGCGCTTTCGCCTGTTCCCAGTAGTTATCGGCCAGTTCTTGCGAGGGATCTGCTGCTTTAATTGAGGGGCCGCACCAGAGCGTCAAAACAAGAATCAAAGACAAAACAGAGCATTTAATGTAGCGCATGTCCATAAATTGGTAGTGGTTAAATTGTAAGTGATGGGTGCCCGGAACACTGCTCAACAGACAGGAGGGCGATGAGGTCATCGCATCAGGGCAGCGCCCTGACAGGCGCGGCATCGCTGATGCCGTTGCGACGACACTCCTGACCGCATCGTGACGCATGAGTCATCACTTACTATTTCACCACTACCCATAAATTTTCCTGTGAGTGGGGTTGTTTCTTTCTTATTTCCAAAACAGCTTAAAAATCGCGTTATCCAGAGAAAATTGGCAAGGAATATTTTCATTCCCACGAAATTTTCTTGATTGTTTTTGATATTTTCGATGTTTGCAGTGCATAATCGTTTGACCAGAAATTTTCTGATTTTCGGTAGAAGAGTTATGTGTCATTATGTCTGCTGGATGGCCCCGTTCATGGTGTTAGGAACCGCGCTCAAAAACATTCTGAAATGGCCGTCATTGCATTTGAAAGCTAATATCGAGCAGTGCATCAATTGCAAATGCTGCAATAAAGCCTGCCCCATGAGTCTCCCGGTCAATGAGATGGTGCAGCGTGCTGCTATGCAGCATAGTGAATGTATTCTCTGCGGAGAATGTGTGGAAATTTGCCCCAAAGACGTCATTCGCTATACCTTTAGCCGTCCGCAATAGCGTAACAGGAGGATCAAAACCTGTTTTTGGCCGCTAAAGCAGGTTTGATTACCCCTTTGAAAATAATCGTACTGACGGGCAGGGTTGCCCGTCAGTACGAATTCACTATTCACAGTCAGGAGGGAAACCAGTTATGACATCAAAAGCAAGACTGTTGGCGGCAATCCAACGCAAAATCCCGGATCGATTGCCGGTCACGACTCATCATGTCATGCCGTATTTTTTAGAGAAATATATGCACGGCATTTCCTTTAGCAAGTTTTTCGACTATTTCGGGCTTGATCCGATTCATTGGACCGTGCCGCACAAGCCGGATGAATCGCAAGGCACATATTACGATCCTCAGCAGGATGAGGCTGAATTTCTGGAGAGCCGCCGTATTGTGAGCGATGCCTGGCGTATTACCTTTGAGAACATTTCGAATCCCGAATATATGACGATTCGTTACCGTATCGTCACACCCAAAGGGGAATTAACCATGGTAACGCAATCAAATGCCTACACGACCTGGGTGGTAGAACATCTGATTAAAGCCAAAAGGGATATTGACCTTATCGGCGAATATGTCACCACGCCTCTCTGCGACGTGGAACAGGTGAACCGCGAAGCCGAGGCTTTTGGGGATAGAGGCTTGATTCGCGGCCATATCTGCTGCTTCGATGTGTATGGACAGCCGGGAACCTGGCAGGATGCCTGCTGTCTTGTTGGTACGGAGAAGATGATTATGGCAACCTATGATGATCCGGAGTGGGTGCACACGCTACTAAAAATCCTTCAAACTCGCAAGCTCGGTTTTGTAAGATCACTCAAAGGAGCGCACTACGACATTCTGGAACTGGGCGGCGGCGACGCTTCTACCACTGTGATTTCGCCCAGGCTCTTTCGAAAATTTGTCGCACCTTATGACAGTGAAATTATTGCCGCCGCACACGATGCCAGACAGCGCATCGTGTATCATACCTGCGGCGGCATGATGCCGATTCTGGAAGACATCGCCGCCATGGGACCGGATGCGATGGAAACCTTTACGCCTCCGGGCATGGGCGCAGACGTCGATCTGGCCGAGGCTAAACGGCGCATTGGCGCAAAAGTCTGCATGATCGGCGGCTTTGATCAAGGGGAATATCTGCAGCGTTCGACTCCTGAAGAGACGCGGGCGGCTGTGCGACGCTGTTTTGAAGCCGCCGGAGCAAACGGCGGCTATATTCTGGCCCCTTCCGACCACTTTTTCGACGCCCAACCGGAGCTCATCGCCGCCTTTGCCGACGAAGCCAGAAAATGCGTGTATGAAGCATAGACGCCACTTCTCAGTAACCGTGATGATATTGAACACGTTGAAACACTACAACGAATTTGGAAATGGAACGAATTTTTTGCTTGGAACACTACACCGGATTTGAGAATGGAAACGGATTTCTTTCCTTCATCCGTTGAATTCCTTCATCCGTTGAATTCCTTCATCCGTTGAATTCTTTCATCCGTTGAATTCTTTCATCCGTTGTAGTGTTTGACAAAGTCTTTCCCAGAAGCATCTCAAGTTTCTGCTTGACACCTCCAACACAACGTCAACAATATGGCTTAAAGACCGTGCGTCAATCTGAAAACCAGGCCGCAGCCCTTCTGCGCCAACTCAAACACAACGGCCAATGAACTATGTGCGGCAAAGGCCGCGGAACTTTTTATCTCTTGCCATAGACAAAAAGGAAAGGATGTTATGCCGGAAAGCCAGAAAACCTATGATGTGTTTCTCAGTTTTAACAGCCAGGACCGCGCGGCGGTCGAGTACATCGCCCATTACCTGGACAATGACGCCGGCCTGCGCCCCTGGTTTGATGAGCGGGATTTGATAGCAGGCGATCTTATTGTTGACAAAATCTACCAGGCGCTGGAAGCCGTTCCGGTCTATGCCGTCTTTCTTGGGCAGCAGGGGGAAGGCCCCTGGCAGACCCCGGAGATCAGAAATGCGGTGCATAACTGCGTCAAGGATCCGCAGCGCCGCATCATTCCGGTCTTTCTGCCCGACGCGCCGGAGAACCCTG
>DF820465.1:593831-610634 GCA_000739535.1 Candidatus Vecturithrix granuli
AGCATGAATATATCGGACGCGCCTTAGAAGAGGCCGGACAAATGGTAGGAGGCTGGATCAAGAAAAGCCGTGAAAAGAGTCGCTCATCTGTTTGAATCTGTCATCGCCTATGACAACCTGCTGGCCGCATTTCGTCTGGCGCGGCGCGGCTGCGGCAATACGCCGTCGGTATGCCGTTTTGTCTTTTACCTCGAACCGGAATTGCTGCGGTTACAGACAGAACTCTGCAACGAGACCTATCGCCCGGGAGCGTATCGTTTTTTTACCATCCATGATCCGAAGGAGCGAGAGATCGCGGTCGCGCCTTTCAGAGACAGAGTTGTGCATCATGCGATTGTACGGATTCTGACCCCCATTTGCGAACGGGTGTTTATCTACGATTCTTACGCCACGCGGCCCGGCAAAGGCACTCATGCCGCGATTCTGCGGGCGCAGAGATTTCTCCGGCAGCGGCAATTTTATCTCAAAACTGACATCGCCCACTATTTTGCCCACGTTGACCATGACATTCTGCTTGAAATAGTGCAGCGTAAGATCAAAGATCGACGCCTCCTGCGCCTGCTGAACCGGATTCTTCGCAATACGCGGATTCCGGGTAAAGGGCTGCCGATTGGTAATCTGACCAGCCAATTTCTGGCGAATGTATATTTGGATCCCCTCGATCATGAGATCAAAGAGCGATTGGGCGTACGCAGCTATGTGCGCTATATGGATGATCTTGTAGCGTTCAGCGATTCATCGCAGGAATTGTTTGAATTGAAAGCAGTGATTGAAACTTTTCTCTCGGAACGCCTGCTGCTAAGTCTCAAACCTGAAGCCACATTCATGAACCGGGCATCCCATGGTCTGAGCTTCCTGGGAATGCGGATTTTCCCACAGATTATTCGGGTCAAACCGGAGAATCGCCGTAGGAGTTTACGCCGGCTTCGCCAACGTATTGCAGCCTGGGAACAGGGCAATCTTGAGGAAGAGCGGATGAAGCAGAGCATGGTGAGCATCACCGGGCATTTACGCTACTTTTGTCCAAACGTGTCCGTCAAAGTGGAAACCAACGCCGAATAGACGGCGGGTCGAATCGGGTGATTCGCGGCGGCAGTTGGAACAACCCTGCGAGGAACATGCGGTGTGCGAACCGGAACAACAACAGGCCGGACAACCGCAACACGAACATCGGCTTCCGCCTGGTAAGCACGGGGGAATCGGCTGTATCCATCGTCGTTACGGCGGCGTGGACCGTCCTGCTCCTGTCCAGACGTGGTTTCCCGCATCTCAAACGATCTTGCTGCCTCATGCGGCAGCCTATCGCGAGGGATCAAACAGCATAATGCGTCCGGGATTGGTAGGGTCAGGCGCGCCTGACAGCGAAGACGCTGGATGTGTTAGAATGATAAACATGTTTATACCCTGCGAGATCCAGTTATGGTGTCACGTCGATCGTGAATCGCTTGCCGTAATTGCTTGCCCTGACATCAGACTCAACTGTAGCAGGCGGACGGGCGGCGGCCAGGTATTTTCTAAATTTTGGATTTCTGAGGTGCTGTTTTCTGAAGGGGAGTCCAGATCAGATGCTCTTGAACACCTTGGAACACTACACCGAATTGGGAAATGGAACGAATCTCTTCCTGTCACCCGGTGGTTGGAGCACTACACCGGATTTGAGAATGGAACGGATACAAGAATGAAACGGATGCAAGAATTTAGCAGATACCGAGAAGAAATTCGTTCCATTCTTTACATCTATTGTCCTGTTTGACTTTTGATCTTTGAGTGTATGGCGTGTACGGCGGCTGTAAAAAACATGCAAGTAAGGCTTGACAAAAGGAGTATCGTCGCATATATGTTTGAGAATGGAGGATTAAAAATTCACTTAGGAGAGAAAGCCATGCAGTACGATGTTCAGACACGGGAGCGCACACTCAAAGCGATCCCTCAGAACGTGACGCAGATCGTCCGGAAATTTGCCTCAGAGAGCCGTCGGATTCTCAAAGACCAGCTTGTAGCGGAATACCTGTTTGGGTCTTATGCCACCAATACGCCCACAGCACTCTCTGATATTGATATTCTTATTGTCGTCTCCGGAAATGCGCCCGAACTCCAATGGCAGATGAGCGGCTTAGCTTCTGAGTATTCATTGGAGTATGATGTCTGTATTTCTCCCATTCTTCAAGACATCGAGGTGTGGAAGAAAAATCAACGGGCGCATACCTTATTTTATCAAGAAGTTACAACACACGGAATTCCATTATGTTAGACCAGGTCACAATTGATCTCTCTACCCATCGTCTTGATAAGGCAAAAGAGGCTCTCAAACAAGCCGAATTACTCTTTGATAACGGAGGGTATGATGGCAGCGTCAATCGCTCATATTACGCTATTTTTAACGCCATTCGTGCACTCCTGGCTTTAGTGAATCTGGATAGCCGCAGACACAGCGGAGTCATTTCGTTTTTTGATCGCTACTTTGTGAAAACCGGCATTTTTGACAAGTCGTTCAGCCATATTGTACATTCCGCGTTTGATGTCCGCCAGATGAGCGATTACGAGGATTACGCTGCGCCAACACCTGAACAGGCCAAACGGCAGGTCGAGAATGCCGTCAGGCTCATCTGTGAAGTTGAACGGCAACGCACCTTATTGCTTCAAGGCAAAATTCCACTTCCTGCTGTTTCGTCAAACTAACAAGTAATCGTCAGCAAGAACGCTCTAGATAGCAGGCCAGAAGCGTCAGCTTGAGTCATCTGAAATGTTTCCTGTTTGGGTGTATGGGGCATCTGGCCCAGGCCGATTCCGAGCATTTACGACGGAAGTTATGCGCCGAAACACGGTTTTGACGGCAGAGTCGTACAAACGAAGGAAAATGGTTGACAATTCTGCTGAGACCGGGCAGCACATTGTAAAGTATAGTAAGGAGGGCTCACGATGGGAAAAGTTCACGTTATTTACGGCAATACTGCTCACACAATGGTGCAGCGATTGCTTACGACAACCGGGGTGTTGAGTTCAATTCAACCTGACGATGCTGTGGTCATCAAGCCGAATCTGGTGGTCTCGCGCCGCAACTGGCAGGGGGTGAATACGGATCCCCGCGTGGTTACGGCGCTGGTCGAAATGCTGAAACAGCAGGGCGTGTCGCGCATCACGGTTGCGGATGGCAGCGGGATGGGGTATAATGCGACCCAGGCCTTTGCGGTATGCGGGTATCAGGAGATGGCGAAACGCTACGGCCTGAAGTTAGTTGACCTCGAACGCGACCGTTTTGTCGCAAAATCCGTCCCGATTGACGGCCCGTTCCGAAGTCTGGAAATCGCTCAAACCGTGCTTGAGTGCGATGTCTTGATCAATGTCCCAATCATGAAAGCGCATTCTTTTACGCGGATTACCTGCGCGCTGAAAAATCTCAAAGGCGTGATGCCGCGTGCCTTGAAGACCCGCTTTCACAGTGTTGATTTGAGCCGGGCGATTGTGCAGCTCAACAGCGTGCTGCGACCTGACCTGATTCTGGTAGATGGACTGCAAGGCGATCTGTCCAGCGAAACCGGTCAGACGCCGGTCAAAATGGAACGTTTGTTATTAGGGATGAATCCCGTTGAAGTGGACAGCGTGGTCGCGGATATGCTGGGCTATGCTCCCCGTTCGATTCAGCATATCGCTTACAGCGCGGATGCAGGTCTGGGAACTTGCGACCTGAACAGCATTGAGGTGATGTCCCTCAACCAGCCAACAACGCAAGTCCATTTTCAGGCGCCCGTCCATCATTCCCGGCGTTTTCCCTGTCAGATCGTCGCTGAGGGAGCTTGCTGCACCTGTATGGGCAACCTGATCTTTGCCCTGGAACGCTTGCAAGAACAGCGTTTGCTCTCCAAACAACAGACCTTTCTGGTGGGGCAGCAGGCCCAGGTCCCCGTGCATGGGAAAGGCATGACCATCGCGGTCGGCCAATGTGCGGTCAAAAACAGTCAGGCGGATGTCTGTATTGATGTGTGTCCTCCCTCCGCCGGAATCATTTACCGGCGCGTGGCATCAGCGCTTAAAAATAATTGATAATGCCATCATGCGGTTCCTTCTGAAGAGATCTGAATTCCCTCCTGTTCTACCCGATGCCAGGCGTCAATAAATGCCTGGTTAAGCGGTTCTTCGGTCGTAATACCTATGGTTATCATCTTTTCATTTATCATGATATTTTCTTCCTGAGACTCTCAATATCTCGATGAAAATCGGAGATTCAGGCGATATTTCAAACAGTGCGGTCGTTCAGAGATCGTTTCAGGAAGGCACCAGATAATCATTTCACAGATTAAATCATTGAAACCCACATAGCAAAAATCCATAATATTAAACCGTACGCAAAAACGCACGTGAATTATAAAAATTTTTCTTGACAAAATAAAAAGCGTACGCAATAACGTACTTATAAAGGGAGGAGGTAAAAATTATGGCAATTATGACGGCAACCGAAGCCAGAAAAAATCTCTATCGCCTGATCGATGAAGTGAATGAATCGCATGAACCGCTGCATATTTCAGGTAAACGCTGCGCTGCGGTGCTGGTTTCGGAAAAAGATTGGTATTGTACGCAGGAAGCCTTATATATCCTGTCAAATGTACATGTACGCGAGTCGATCTTTGCAGGACTGAACACGCCGCTTAACCAGTGTGTTCAGGATGAACAGGAGGGGGCGGTTACGGTGTTTTATACGCAGACGGCGCAGCAGGATACCGAAGCCCTCAAAACAGCAGGATTTGAGGCAGAGATAGAGCAGATGCTGCACATTCTGTGCAACGATCCCTATCAAACCCCACCGCAATTAGGAAAATTGGTTGGAGATTTGCGCAATGTATATTGTCGAAGAATTTCCATGCAACACCGCATACTTTATGAAGTGTTACAAGATCAGCGCACTGTCAAAGTGTTGAGAATGTGTTCATTATATGATGAATCATAGTGGCACACAAAATGAACATCAGGCTCGTAGTAGCCGCTTCAGCGGCGTTATGAAACGCTAAAGCGTTTACTACGAACTTAGATTTACGTGAGAGAGGTAAAGAACGGAATGGAAAAAGAATACGATATGCTCATAATCGGATTAGGCCCGGCCGGTATGGCCTTAGCGGCTATGGGAACAGCAATGGGCTTGAAGGTGCTGGCCATTGAGAAACACAAAATCGGTGGCGAATGTTTAAATTGCGGCTGTATTCCCAGTAAAGCCCTGCTGAAAACCGCAGTTGTGCGTAAAACGATCCAGGAAATCGAACGCTATGGCTTGAAAAAGACCGAAGTCCCTGATCCGCACAAGCCCTTTGAGCGCGTCCAGTGCCACTTAAAATACATCAACGAAGAAAAAACCGTAAAGATGTTTGATAAAGTTGACCTGATCATGGGAAGCGCTGCATTTGTGGATGCAAAGACGGTTGAAGTTGACGGCAAACATTATACGGCTCGCAGAATCTATATTGCGACCGGGACAAAGCCTTTAGTGCCACCGATTCCGGGAATGAATACGGTTGAGTATTTAACTAATGAGAATCTGTTTCATCTGGAAGAGATTCCCAAATCAATGTTTATTATCGGCGGCGGCGCAATCGGTTGTGAAATGACCCAGGCGTTTTCCCGATTAGGATGCAAAGTGATTCTCGCGCACATGGATCCGCATCTGATTCCTTTAGCCGATGACGAAGCGGCGCATGTGTTAGAAGACGAGCTGAAAAAAGATGGCGCGGAAATTTACAATTCCACCGCTATTCAGGGGGTAAAACAAGACGGAAAGGAGATTGTGATCACGACGGATAAAGGGGAATTTCGCGCCGAAAAGCTGCTCGTTGCGGCCGGGCGGAAAGTGGCTCTGGAAGGGTTGAATTTGGAGAGAGCCGGAGTGAAATATGATAAGCGCGGGATCATCAGCGATGATTACGGACGGACGAATGTGCCGAATATCTGGGCTGTCGGCGATTGCAACGGCAAAGCCTTGTTTAGTCATGCCGCCATGCACCAGGGCATGCTGTCGTTGATGAGTTCGGTCATGCCCTTTTTGAGTCCGTTTAAGTTTAAATACAGCCAATATGAGGTGCCGTGGTCAGTGTTTACTGACCCGGAAGTCGCTCAGGTTGGCATGACGGAAAAGCAGCTTAAAGACAAAGGCATTAAATATGAAGTCGTCAAATCGAATTACGGCGATTATGGCCGCACCATTACCGAGGAAAAAACCGTGGGGTTCGTGAAAGTGATGGTTAGTCCCTGGGGCAAAATCTATGGCGCGTCAATTGTGGGCGAAGCGGCCAGTGAGTTAATCCACGAGTTTATTTTAGCGATGCACAAGAAGATTCGGCTGTATGACATCATGTTGATGCAGCATTCATTCCCGACCATTTCGCTGCTGAATAAACGCGTGTCTGAGCAATGGATGATGAAGAAGATGCAGAATAAAAAGCTACAAAGAGTTATGCAAACCTTGTATCGGTTTTTCGCGCCAAAATAAGAACCATAAAAGCTAAACCCTATATCCTCCCCTCTCCTTTGGGGAGGGGGAGGGGGTGGGGTAAAAAAGAGGAATTGAGATATGAAAATTTCATTAACAGAACGAGCACAAAAAAAACTACACGAAATTGCAGAAAAAGAGCATCACAAGATTTGGGACATTATTTTGATGGGGTTTGGCTGAGGCGGCCCTCGCATGGGACTGGTACAGTCTCAAACTGCCTCGACAGATCAGGCCGTGCAAGTGGATGATTTCTGGTTTACCATTGAACAACGCCTGGAACAACTTATTCCCATTTATGGACCGCTGGTCATTGATTTTCACCACGCTTTTTGGGGCGAAAACTTCAGCGTCCGTTTTAGCCGTCAAGGGAGTTGCTAGCTCGTTATCAAAGTATCCGTAATAAAGTCTGACAGAAAAACCGGGTTTTTGACAAAAACCCGGTTTTTTTACATGAAGGAGACAAAATGAACGTTATTGCAGATTTGTGTATTATCCCGATGGGAGTAGGCGTTTCTGTTTCAAAGTACGTGGCCGAGTGCGAACGGATTTTGCAAAACGCCGGATTGCACACGCAATTACATGCCTATGGAACGAATATTGAAGGGGAATGGGATGACGTGTTTGCAGCTATTAAAGCCTGCCATGAACACATTCATGCAATGGGCGCTCCCAGAATCAGTACAACGCTCAAGTTCGGAACTCGTGTTGACCGAAAGCAGACGATGGAAGATAAAATCCAAAGCGTCCAGAGCAAATTATAGAAAGGCGAATTATCCCTCTCTTAAACCGATTCCATAATGGAGAGAAACCGGGTTTTTTGAAAAACCCGGTTTCTCTCCAAAGATTTGCGTATTGACCTTGAACTGTTCGACAAGTTTCAAGAGATCATCAGCCTGTTTAGAAAGATTGACGGCCAGTGTGGCTAAATGCTCTACTCGTTGCGAAGTTTGCTGGACAATCCCGGCCATGACCGACATATTTTCGACGCTTTGATGAGCAGCGGATGATTGCTCTTGCGTGGCGTGTTGAATCTCCCCACTGATGCCGGTTAATTGCGCTGCTTCTGTATGAATCTTCTCGCTTTGGGCGTGTTGTTCCTGAGTCAGCCGCATGATTTCTTCAAGCATCCCGACCACTTCGGCGCTGGCTTGTTTGATTTGATGACTGGCGCGGCTATGTTCTTCAATACTTTGCGCGGTATGGGCAATCAGTTGTGACGATTGTTCTGCTCCGCTTGTAATCGCCTCAAACACCTGCTCAGTCTGCTGTGTATTTTTTAATCCGCTTTCCACATAATTGGCGCTGATCACCATTGCACTGACCGCTTCAGTTAGTTCGGTTTGAATAGTTTTGATAAATTGCGCAATTTCTTTTGTCGATTCTGAAGTACGATTCGCAAGGGCCTTGATTTCTTCAGCCACTACAGAAAATGCCCGTCCGTGGGTACCGGCCTGAGCCGAAATAATTGAAGCATTCAATGAGAGCAGATTCGTCTGATCAACCACTTCCTGTATTACGGTCAAAATTTCTCCGATATGCCTCGATTGACGCTGCAAACGTAGAATAGCAGAAGAAGTAATTTCCATCTGCTGCTGAACCGCCATGATCTCATCCATCAAACGTCCCATTTGCTCTGTCCCCTTTTGCACTACATCGAGCACTTTTTTTGATGCTGCAACCGAGGTTTGCACCTGCTGAGAAATATTCTGGACAAAATCATCCATTTTTTCCATCGCCGCTGCCGTTTGAGCAGTAAAGGAAGAGAGGTGATCGATCCGGTTCGCAATATCTTCGCTCGATGTCACGATATGTTGGGCTGATGATTTCACCTGTTCGATAGAGAATGATTGGGTAGTGAGGCTCTGAGAGATTTGACTAATACTTGAGGCCATTTCGTGTAAAGCAAAGGTTGTGGTTTCAATGGAATCAGCCTGAGCTTTGTTATCATGCGAGATATTTTCTGAGTTCGCTGCGATATATTGACTGGCATCCGCCAATTCTTGCGCCTGACTTCGGATGTTCGTCACAAGCTCTTGTAAGCGATGAATCATCGCATTAAAGGTGGTTCCAAGCACATCGCGTTCAGAGTATGGCGTGATGGCGTATGTTAAATCATCTTTTTGAATACGTCCGGCTGCCTGCGCAATGTGCTGGAGATAGGTGGTCATGCGGTGAAAGGCGATTCCCAGAACATCGGTTTTTGTTTGAGGGGATAGTTCCTGATGCAATTCGCCGCGAGAGATGTTCTCTGCGATCTGCGCCATTTCCCGCAAATACAGAACCATCCCATGAAACGAGCGCGATAAATTCCCAAGTTCATCCTGAGATCGAATTGGCTCAATCTGCTCAGTAATCAGTCCTTTTGAGATCGACTCCGATACTGCGGCAATCTTACGAATCGGATCAGTCAAACCTTTTGCCAACAAGAGCACGAATGGAATCATGAATAGGACAGAAATTACCGACACCCAACTTTGCACGATCACAGCTTGCCGCGTATTTTGATAGGTGGGGACTTTTGATACACTCAACACCAGGGTGCTTTGAAGTGCTCCATCAGGTTCTCGCACAAGAGGAAACGCTGTGATATAATAGGGAACTCCGGCAATATTTTGCTCTGAATGAATGTATGGAGACTGTTCTTGAGTGTCTAAAGATGATAGCGCTTCAAAAAGTTCCGATGAAATTTTTGTTAATTCGGGCAGAGTTCCTAACACAGGCTCTTGATGAATAAACACATTGACATGCGCCTGAGTGTGTTGCGCCAGAGAAGCCACAAGGGACTGATCAACATATCGGTAACCGATAAGGTTTCCAATGGGTTGGGGCCGCCCGCCGGGCGTATGCACTTTATCATGGACCGGCACGGCGGTTTTCAGCGCGAGGTGGTGTTCAAAAACATCTTGCGTGTGGATGGGGGAGATCACTTTTTCCGGCAGTATATCCGCCAGAACATCTTCCAGATCTGTGTTGTTCCAGTCCCCTGGATCGATATCGCCGTAATTCTGAACAATGTGCGTGAACATTGCCACCTTCACCAGAGCGCGTCCGGAGTCATCTGTCGTCACAATCCCCAGAGTAAGCGTTGTATTGTTTTCAAGGCGAGCAAAAGACAGCAGGGTATGTGTCTGATCAAAAACCATCACCACGTCATAATGGTTAATCCTGGCAAATTTTCCTATCGCAATTGCCGCTTCAATTTCATGAATTTCCTGCAATAAAGGGGTCATCGGTACTTGATGACGTTGATTCAAATTCATAATATTGTTGATAAGCGCGGAATCTTCGGCAAAATAGATCAATTCACTGGCAAGTTCTCGTCCCTGGCGCGCCAATTCCTCCCGAATCATATCGAGCAGATGGGCAGAATGATGACGAGCATCTTCATCATTCTGGCGTTGAATCAGATACCATATAACCCCGGTTGAAAGCAGCATGGGCACCAGGACAATCAGCATTCCTGCCAGCACTAATTTCGTTCGTAATTTCATAATACTTTCGCCCTTGAGTGAGTGGACCCTGAATACTGGACATTCTTTACAAAAACCGCATATACAAACTCTCTGAGTATGAGCAAGTTTTTTGTGTATCGAGTTTAAGAATATTTTTGCGAAATACAAGACAATCCAACCAATTTTATGAAAAGTTTTACATCAACCCTAAAAAAAACTTGCGAAGTTTCCCTATATTTTCAAAGCTCGATAAAAATGAACGACGTTTCTCGAAACACTGAGAAGCAAGGGAGAAAGTGACACAAAAATCGAAATTTTTCGAAAAACTCGGAGCGTATGGGAAATAAAACGACGATGAACATCTTGCTAATCAGTTCTGACATCATTGATGCGCAGATGGCGGGGCCGGGCATTCGCTACTGGGAATTTGCCAAACACCTTTCCTGGCATCATGACGTCGTCCTGCTGACGCCCAACCGATCAAGCTTGTCGCATCCTCGTTTTAAGATACAGCAGCAGACCTCTCACCGCTTCGTGTCAGCCTTGCGACAGGCAGATGTGGTGGTGACGCAAGGCTATGTCTTCCCGCTTGCGCCACTGTTGACAATGAATAAACCACTGGTTGTGGATCTGTATGATCCGCTTCCAGTCGAATTATTGGAACACCATACCCATTTGCCGCTTTCAGAAGCTCAGCTTTCTCAGAGTTATTGTGTAGCTCGTACTAATGTATTGTTACAACGAGGCGATTTTTTCCTGTATAGCCATGCCCGTCAGCGGGATTACTGGTTAGGTATGCTGACTGCCGTCGGACGTGTGAATCATCAACAGTATCGGCAACATTCGGATTTTTCTCATCTATTCGGTGAGGTACCCTATGGAATTCCTGATGAACTACCAACTCTGACGCGATCTGCCTTGAGAGGGCCGGATGGACCTTTTACCGATTCCGACACGATTGTGATCTGGGGGGGCGGCCTATGGAAATGGTTTGATCCGTGCAGCGTTATTCGCGCTATGGAAAGCATTTCAGCCGTTCGGCATGACATTAAACTTTTGTTTCTGGGGGGCAAACGCGCCGGAAGTGAGAACCATAGCTTGAATGTGGCCTATTCAACTGAAGAGGCTATTGCATTAAGCACGCAACTCGAACTGTATAATCGTTCTGTCTTTTTCCATGACACCTGGGTGCCGTATCAAGAACGCCAGGATTATTTGCTGGAGGCTGATATGGGTATCAGTACGCATTTTGCCAACCTGGAAACCCGGTTGGCGTTTCGTACGCGCCTGCTCGACTATCTATGGGCAGAGTTACCGATCATCACGACTCGCGGCGATTATCTGAGCGACCTGGTTGAGCAGCAGCAACTCGGCATTGTGGTTGATCCGACAAATGTGCAGCAAATTCATGAAGCCATTGTCCGTTTGAGTGATGTGCATGCCTTTCGTGAACATTGCCGCGAAAATATTCGAAGATTCCGCACTCAACTTTTGTGGAGTCGAGTCATCGAACCATTAGAACGATTCTGTGAACATCCGTATCAAACTGGCCGCCATTCAACTCTGCAAGGTTGGTGGCAGGCAGGCAAGTTTTACGGGAAAACGGGAAAGCTGCTCATACAATATCGGGGCTATAAAAAAATAGTAAATAAGCTCAGACGATTATTGCGTCAAACAGCGATAAAATGAAAATGGTATGAAATTACTCATTACTCTGGTAAATTACAAAACAACCGATCTCCTGCTCAAATGCCTGGAGTCGATTCAACAACAAAAAATTCATGCTGACTATCGTATTGTTGTGATTGACAACAATTCACAAGATGGCGGCATGGAGTACGTAAAAAAAGCGTATCCTGAGATTGTACTTATTGAGAATGGGACGAATAACGGCTATGCCATTGCGGTCAACCAGGCGATTCGGCTTTTCGATTCCGATTATATTCTGCTCTTGAATCCAGATATTGAAGTCAAGCCCGGAGCAATTGACGCCTTAGTCAAGTTCATGGACGCAACTCCGGATGTCGGCATTACCGGCGGCAAATTATTTTATCCTGATGGAAGACTGCAATACTCCTGCCGCACATTTTTTAGCTTACCGGTGATTCTGTACCGCAGGACCTTTCTTGGCAAACTGTTTCCAGAGAGTTCGGTGTTGAAACGGCATCTGATGGCCGATTGGGATCATGAAACCTTACGGGATGTGGATTGGGTGTTGGGGGCCTGTATGTTGATCCGCCGCAGCGCCTTAAAAGATGTGGGACTCATGGACGAACGCTTTTTCCTTTACTTCGAGGATGTGGATTGGTGCTATCGTATGAAAAAGGGTGGCTGGCGCGTCTGTTATTTGCCACAAGCCAAAATGATTCACCATCACCGCCGCGAAAGCGCGAATGGGATGAATAAAACTCTCTTTTTTCATATTATGAGCATGTTCCATTTCTATGATAAATGGGGGAACTTCCTCTATTTTCTCCGAAAATATCGCGTGATTCTGGGCATCATGCTGTTCATTCTGTTAGATGTAGCCTCGATTAACCTTTCCTTTGTCGGCGCGTATTTTATTCGTAAAAGCTTCTTAAATTTTTTGGCAAAACCCCAGCTCCCCTTTTCCTACTATTATGATTCCTTATTGTTCACAAATATTGTCATGCCCCTGGTCTTTTATTCTCTGGGACTTTATAAGATCAAGAGCGGTGAACTCTGGGTTGATGAATTATTCCGGGTTGGCAAAGGAGTGCTTGTCAGCATTGTTTTCTTGATGGCCGGCTCCTATCTGGCGCAGGGCTACGAATTTTCCCGAACCATGAAACTGGTCTTTGCCGGGTTGTGCATTATACTGATGTTTGCCTCGCGTTGGTTTGTGGTCTCGCGCTATCAAGCCCTGCGTAAGAAGGGATTTAATCTGCGCCGTACCCTGATCGTCGGCGCCGACAGAACCGCTGCAACCATCCACAAAGAATTACGCCATCATTGTGAACTGGGATTTGATATTGTCGGATTTGTTCAGGAACCAGGTAAACAGAAGAACGAACACATTTTCCCGATTCTTGGAACGATCGAGCACTTACCAGATTTGATCAAGACCCATAATATCACCGAATTAATCTTGACAAATACCTCGGATTCACGCGATGTCATTGCTCGCTGTAAACGTGATGGCGTCAATGTGCGTCTGGTCACAAATTTGTATAACCTGAGCATGCACGAAACAAGCCTCGAAGAACTGGCTGGCATTCCAATGGTGCATTTTAAAGGCAAACCGCTCTTTGCCATGAAACTCGTGCTCAAACGGGCGATAGATGTGCTTCTGGGGGGATTGGCGTTACTTACGGTTGCTCCTTTCATGGCAATCATTGCGCTACTGATCAAGCTCGATTCCTCTGGCCCCGTCTTCATTACAGAAATACGATTGGGACAGGATCAAAAACCCTTTGCTATGTATAAGTTTCGTTCGCAGCAGGTACAAACTACTCGTTCTCGAAAGGGAAGAATGTATAGCCTCCAACCAGAATTGACGCGAATCGGCATGAAATTACGCCGTTATCGCCTCGACTTATTACCCCAATTTTTAAATGTGCTTAAAGGGGAAATGAGCCTTGTCGGGCCGCGTCCACTGCCACTCAAAAGCAACATAGCCCAATATAACGGCTGGAGACAAGAACGTTTTGACATCAAACCCGGGATGACCGGCTTATGGCAGGTCAGTGCGCAACAGGAATTTTCCGATGAGGAAATGATGCGATTAGATATGTATTATATCTGGAACTGGTCATTTTCCAATGATGTGAAGATTTTGCTGCGAACAATTCCGATGATTTTTTCTCATCCGAAATATATCTCATCAAAAAACCGGATTTCTTAAAGAAACCCGGTTTTCCATTATGCCCTATGACGCTTGTGCTCCTGAATAAATTCCTGAAACGCTTGATCGATCTCGTGATTTCTCTCATCATGATCATCCTGCTCTGCCCGTTTTTTCTGATTGTCGCATTCCTCATCTGGTGCTATGAAGGCCGCCCTATTTTCCATAAATCCTTGCGTTACATCAAACCTGATAAACAGATCAGGGTGTATAAATTTCGCACGATGGTGAGAAATTCCGGCGATCCTCAATATCAACTGGTCGAAAAATATATGCGCGAGGGCTTTATGGACATCCCGCTCGATTCCCCGGTCTATACGCCAATAGGGCGCATTCTGGAACGAACCCAGCTTGTCGAGACTCTGCAATTTTTCAATGTATTTTTAGGACAGATGAGTATTGTCGGCAATCGTCCGCTGCCGGAGCTTAATATGCGCTATCTGTGTCAAAAAGTGGGCTGGCAGCAGCGTCTGGCAAGTCCGGCCGGTATGACCGGTATCTCGCAGGTCGTTGGAAAATACGACCTCACCCCCGACGAACGCCTCCATTTGGAAAGTCTGTATTCACGGGTGTATAACGAGGGGCATATTCTGATCTGTGATTTGTATATCCTCTATCGCACGGCGATCCTGATCCTGACCGGAAGGGGGCTGCCGGTCAAAGACGCTGAAAGGTTTCTAATTAAGTGTTTGAGTGTTTGAGTGTTTGAGTGTTTAAGTGTTTAAATTGGGAAATTATTTCGTTAGCGATCCTTAAACACCTAAACACTTAAACACTCAAACAACATAATGACAATTCTGCTTTTAGGCGCAAGTTCGGAATTGGGACGCGCGTTCATACAGGAATTTGCCTCGCAAAATACTTTGCTGCTGACAGGGCGTGATTGTACCCGACTAGAGATAATCAAACGCGAGGCTGAGCAGGCTGGAGCAAAAGAGGTGCGTTGCTTCGAGCATGATCTTGTAAGTGGCTCCCATGCCTTACTCGAAGCGTTTCAAGGGCAGCGAATTGACCTGCTGATCAATCTTGCCAGCGCGACCTCGAATCTGAGTGATCCCGCGATTGAACCTGAACAAATTGAGGCGTACACCAGAACTGACCTGTTGACGCCGGTCGAATTAGTAATGGCCTTGCTGCAAGCGCAGCCCTCCGCTTACAACTCGGATAAGCCGTTACGCATCATGTTTATCAGCAGTGTGCTGGCGATGCTCCACAGTCCGGATCGCGACATCTACGCCGCATATAAACGCTTGCAAGCGGCTTTTTTGCAGCGAATTGCCGCCTTGCACCCTGAGCAGGTTCGCTTCACCATCATCACGATTGGCACACGCTTGCCGCGCCGTGAATGTACCCGGCACCATAGAAACATCGCTCGCAAAGCCGCGCGTCTGTATCTCACCCATGACACGATTTTTTACGGGTTTCAGGGACGCATGCTGCTGTTACTGAACCAAATTTGCCCCTGGCTTATTTCAGGGATGATTTCTCTTTCAAGGCGTTCACCCAAAAACCGAGTTTTTTAAAAAACTCGGTTTTTGGGTGCATACGTAATTTACTGAAAAATATGAAAAAATTTCTGTTCCTGATCCTTGTTGCAGCCGTGTTCTATGGGGCCTTCCTGTTCGCTCCGGTGGGGATTTTTCTGTTCCAGGCGTCTTCGCTGGAATTTTCAGATAACGCCCTGTATGAGCAGCTTGCCGCGCTTACCTCAGTGACAGTCATTGAAAACACCAGCGAAACCGAACCCGATCCGCAGGCCGTTACCGTCACGCTGACTGAGGAAGACCTTGAAAACCTACTGACCGGGGCGTTTAGAAAGAAGGAAAATATATTTTTACATGTAAATCTGGTACAGATCGGGATTTCTCCTGATATGGTTTTGTTGGAAATTTCTTATCAGTATGGATGGGGAAAATATGGGAGCTTTGAAATCACGATCTTTTCCCAGTGGCTGGTTGATATTTTCCCTCCTCAAACCGCGAGGGAAAAATCAAGACGGATCGGCCTCATGCCGTTGGAGATGCACACCAATCACCTCTATTCCGTCAACCTGGCAAAACTCTGGCCTTATCTCGTTCACACGACCCGCGAAAATCCCTGGCTGATTCTTCCTGAGAGTGCGCAATTTCAGCTTGAGGACATGAGCCTTCAGGAACATGAACTGTCAGTAAACCTGATTTGGTAAGGAATATTGAGTTGTTTCGGGAAATCCACTGTGCTTCATTCCCGAAACAACTCAAAAACTTGAAAAAAGAGGGAAGAAGTATGATACCACACATCGACAGCACCAGATTTGGTTACATCACGATTGATGGAGAAACCTTTGACCATGATGTGCTCATCCGCCTCTCCGGCACGATCGTTAAACGCAAGAAAAAGCTCTCCAAAAAGGTCTATGGTACGTCGCACACGCTGTCATTGGCCGAAGCCGAATATGTGTATGAAACTGGCTGCAAAACACTGATTGTAGGCACCGGGCAGGAGGGCATCCTGGAGCTTTCCCCCGAGGCCGCCGCCTTTTTCGAACAGCAGGGATGTGAGGTGATTCTCAAGCCCACGCCAGAGGCCATCCGGACATTTAACGCGGCGACCAGCCCAAAGATCGGCCTGTTTCATGTGACGTGTTAGCCTGGAGCGGCAAAGCCTGGCTTTGACATACGCTATGAATCCGTATCATTATTGCCCGGCTTCATCAGTCTGCTCAAGTCAAACTTTAGCAATGTTAAAGTTGTTGCGCAATAACAGGAGTGCGACGTGGTCGTCGCTGTATCATCGCGACAGCGAGGGGAGTTCGCCCCTATGCGACGACCGCGTCGTAATCCTGCGATGGGCGGCTTTTCAGGTCATATTTCTTATTGCGCAACAACTCTGTTACTTATCGGTTGTGTAAAAATTTCTTGGACAGAAGATAATTCCAGACCTATAATGATAACAGTAAAGATCAGTAGTGGCTACCTTGTACATGATGACTGGTCGTCGAGCGGAGTCGAGACGAGCACGCAGGCGTTCCC
>DF820465.1:611908-619148 GCA_000739535.1 Candidatus Vecturithrix granuli
GAAGAAGACAGAGGCACCCACCCCTGGCCCCTCCCATGCAGACACTGGTCTGACGGGGAATTTACTGGCGCAGGTGCGTTATACTTTGGGAATGGTCTATCAGCAACAGCGCAAATTTGACGACGCGCTCAGGGTCTGGGCGGAATTTTTACAGAAATATCCGGCGGATCAACACTGGAATGAAGTGCAACGTCTGATGATCGATACTGAATATCTGATGGCTGATAAGCTGTTGTGTGAAGAAGCCTATCAGGAAGCTCGTACCGCCTGGGAACACTTTCTGAGCGCGTATCCGTTGGATCAACGTAATCCTGAGATCATGTTTCGAATTGGAGAGACTTTTGTGAAAGAAGCGGAAAAACCCACCCCTGATCCCTCCCAGACAGACAGTGGTCTGGCGGGGAAGAAAGAGGAGTTGTATCAGCAGGCGATCTTGCAGTGGCAGCGCACAGCGTCGAAATATCCGGGCACAGAACCAGCTTCACAGGCTCAATACGAAATCGGTCGTTTGTTTGAGACCAGGTTATTGAAGTTTGAAGAAGCGTTTGACGCCTATAAAAAAATCACATGGGGTTCGTACATGGTGCAAGCCCAGGAACGGTTACGCCTGATGCAGTCGAAACGCCTGACCGTACTGACCGAACGGGCGTTTCGCGCAAACGAAACTCCTGCGCTCAAGGTCACAACTCGCAATATCGAGTCCCTGACCTTTAAGATGTATAAGATCGATCTGGAAACCTATTTCCGCAAAATGCAGACCACCGATGGGGTTGATGACCTGGATATCGCTCTGATTGACCCGGATCAATCCTGGCAGGAAACCATTCACAACTATGAACGTTTTCGTGAGTTTGAACAGGATCTTGCCATGCCTTTTAAAGAACCGGGCGCATATCTGGTGACATGCAGCGAGGAAAATGTGAAGTCCGGGGACACAGGGTATGAAGCGACGACTCTGGTGCTGATCACTGATCTGGATGTGATCGTGAAGAGCACCAAACAGGATGTGTTAGTGTTTGCCCAGAATATGCGCACTGGTGAAGTGTATCCTGACATCAAGCTTCTACTGAGTGACGGCGCGAAAATCTTTACAGAGCAGATTACCGGTAAAGATGGCGTTTTTCACGCGGCCTTTGAAGAATTGAAAGATCTGCAAGATTTGCGCGTGTTTGCTTATGATGGGAAACATTATGCCTCAAATACGCTGAATCTCAGCGAATTACAGTACATTGTCGGATTGCAATCGCGCGGTTATCTCTACACCGACCGCCCGGCCTATCGTCCGGGGCAGCAGGTGAATATCAAAGGCATCGTGCGCGAGAACGATGCTCAGGGTGTGTTGCGGATTCCAAAACCCATCCCATCCCAGGAAGGGCATACAGGGTTGAAATATCAGCTCAGTGTGCTCAGTTCGCAGGGGACGCCAGTGTATCAGGCAGAGATCGAACTTAGTGAGTTCGGCTCGTTTGCAGTGGATTTTGACCTGAGTGCGGCTGCGCCGCTGGGGGCCTACCGCATTGTGCTCAATCGCGGTAGGGAGTCCTATAGCGGTCAATTTCTGGTGGAGGAATACAAGCTGGAACAGGTGAAATTGAGCATTGAGACCGAGCGGGAGGTCTATTTCCGAGGTGAAACGATTACTGGTACGATCACGGCGCAATATTACTATGGCGAACCGCTGAAAGATAAACCGGTCACTTACACGCTGGTGAATCTGGAAACCCGTTCCGAAATGACCAATCAGCAGGGCAAGATAGAATTTTCTTTTAGCACCCGCGATTTTGCCGAAAGTCAGCCAATTACGCTGACCGCCCGGCTGGACGATGAACATGTGCAGATTGCCAAAACCGTCTGGCTGGCGACGCGCGGCTTTGACTGCACGGTCAATACCCTGAGAAATGTGTATCTGGTGAATGAGGACATTGAGGTGAAGGTGGCTGCTGCCGATCCTGCCGGAAACGCCGTACAGGAAACCTTTACGCTGGGAGTATTCAAACGCGAAACCACGCCCTACAACGAAACGGCTGAAGTCAAAGTGGTTGAACAGCAGGTCACGACCGGCGAAGAGGGCAGCGCGAAAACTTCGATTCGTTTGCCAGACGGCGGAACATACATTTTGCGGGCCGAGGGACGCGACCGCTTTGACAATCCGGTCTCTGGTCAGACCGAAGTGTTTATTTCCGGTAAGGATGACGAGATCATGCTGCGCCTGATCGCAGATCGCGAAGAGTTCAATGTCGGTGAACAGCCGGAAGTCACCTTATTTTCCCGTGCAAAGGCAGGACTGGGCCTGTTGACTTACGAAGGGGAAGCGATTCTGTCATATCAGATTATCATGATTCAGCCCGAGAAAAATCCGCTGTCCCTGGCGATCAGCAGTGAACTTGCTCCCAATTTTACCCTGGCAGTGACGCAAATGGAAGACAATACCCTGCATCAGGCCCAGAAAGAATTTGCTGTGATTCAGGGCTTGAATATCGCGATTGACGTACAGAAACCGGGTTTTTCTGAAAAACCCGGTTTCTTTGAACCCTCCGAAACCATTGAAGTCCATATCATAACCACGGATCAGAATGGTAACCCGGTTGCTGCTGAAGTGTCGCTGGCGATGGTGGATGAAGCGTTATACGCGCAATATGCGGATCAGATTCCCCCGATTCGCGACTTTTTCTACGACCAGCAGCGCGAATTGGCGGCCAGCACCGCATCTTCCTGTACTTTCCGTTTTGAGGCTGAAACCAGAGAAATGGTGACCGACCTGATCGAAGAAGAACAACGCTATCTTGAAGAACTCGCCGCAGAACCGGAAGCAGCGAGATTGTCTTTGTCTATGGCCGATGAAGTGGCCGCGCCCTCATCTCGCGCGATGGCGGGTATGATATCTCCGATGATGGATTCGGAGCTGAAAGCCGGTTTCGCGCCTCCTGCGCCGCCGGCCCCGATGGAAAAAGATCAAGGCGAGGAATTTCTCTCGGCCCTGCGTGAGTATTTCCCGGAGACCGGGTACTGGAATCCCAATATCGTGACGGGCGCCGACGGAAAAGCGGTTGTAACCGTTGAGCTGCCTGATTCTACGACCGAATGGCGTTTTACCAGTCGCGGCATTACCAGAGATACGCTGGTCGGCGAAAACACCGCCGGGATCATTACCAAACTACCCTTCTTTGCGGATCTGAAAGTTCCGGCGATCTTTACCGAAGGCGACAATGTCTCCGTGCTTGCCAATCTGCACAATGCTTCCGGCAAAGCGCAAGATGCTCAACTGGCGTTTCGCGCCAGCATGCAGGAGATTGTGCTTGAGCAGCAGACTCAGCAAATCCAGGTGCAGGATCAGTCGATGTTTGAAACCGCCTATCGCCTTGATCTCTCACGTCTTACACAACAGGAAACCATCGCACCGCTTACTCTGGAATTAACGGCCAACGCCGACCAACTTCAGGATCGCATCAAACGCGAAACGCCAATGCGTTTATGGGGGATCGAGTATATCAGTACCAAAAGTGGGACCTTGCAGGATGACCGCAGCATCGAAATTTCCTTGCCCGGCGATCGTCAGTATCTCTTTCGGGAGATGCAGATTTTACTCAATCCGGCCATCGACCGCACTTTGCTCGATCTGACCGACGATGCGCCCTGGCCCCTGCGAGCGCCGCGTTCATCGTCAATTCACGAAGCTCAGATGGTCTTGAACGCGCTTCAGTCCGTTGGCCCTGACTTTGCTCAGGTGAACATCCGAGAATTACAGGAGCGTTTACAGGCTTTATTGACTGATATTAGCCTGCAACAGAATCAGGATGGGGGCTGGAACTGGACCGGTACGGAAAATCGCAGCGACCTGTTTGTCTCAGCCGATGCAATCGTCTTGTTAGCGCAGGCCAGAAAACAGGGACATGGCGTCAGAACAGATGTCTGGCAGAATGGATTGAACTATCTGAAACGTGAATTTCAGGCGGTTCAAGATAACGAACTCAAAACCTATCTGCTGCATGCTTTGACAATCGCGGAAGATGTGGATTTTGCACATATTAACCGCGTATATCGCGAACGTAACACTTTGCGAACCCCGGGATTGGCATTGTTGACCCTGATGTATCATGAATTGAATCGCCCGGAAATAGCGCGAGAGCTGCTGACAGCACTTCAAAATAAGGCAACAATCCAGCAGGATCAGGCTACCGGTATGCAGATGGCCTTCTGGCCTTCGGATTCGCCTTATCCCTGGCTGCAAGATCCGGTTGAAACCACGGCTCTGGCTCTGCTGGCTGTGCAAAAGGTCGAACCAGGCTCGCGCCTGATTCCCGCAGCGGTTGATTGGCTTTACAGTCAACGGTGCTGGATTGGCTGGGGTTCCATGCGCACCAATGCGCGCGTGTCCACTGCCTTACGTGAATACCTGTCCCACGCCCGTTATGCCTCCAGCCGCTATCGGCTGGAAGTCAAGGTTAATGGAGAGATGATTGATACGCTGACAGTAGATAACGAACAAGGGGCAAGCGTGCTGCACATTGCGCCACATCTGCTGAAAGATACGGATAATACGGTGACTTTCGACTTTGAGGGACGCGGCACTTTGAACTATGTCTGTGTGCTCAAAGGCGTCAGCCGCGACGTGCGCAAAACTCAGGAACACTTTGAAATCTGGCGTTATTACGAACCTGCGCCACTCATGTACAAAGGGCAGGAAATCCCCAGAGGCTTCAGCGTGCTCGACGGATCCTATTCCACCTGGCGCAACGAACTCACTCAAATTCCTTTGGGCGGCTACGGGCGCGTGACTCTGCAATTTCAACGACGAGAATTTGATACAGAACATCCTTACATCAATGTCCGTCTGATTCTCGAAGAACCGCTTCCGTCAGGCTGCACGGTGCTGAGTCAGTCAATTCAGGGGCAACTGTTGGATTATGAAATCGCTGATGGCAAAATTCTGTTCTATCTGAACAACGCTCGTTACGGAACAGTTTCGTATGATTTGTATGGCTATCTGCCGGGAGAATACCGGGTTCTGCCGTCACAAATCCGCGATCCCTATTTCCCAGAACGCAGAGATTATGGCGAACCCTATCAGATCACTGTGCTCAAGCGCGGCGAAGCGATTACGGAACAGTACAAAAAAACGCCGGATGAACTCTACTATTCCGGCAAGGCTTTGTTCGACGACAAACGCCATGCTGAGGCGCAGCCGCTCTTGCAGCAGTTATTTGAACAATACCGGCTGCACTCCGATTATTATCGCGATACGGCGCGGATGCTGCTCTATATTGCAATTGCTCAGGATAATTCCCGCGATATTGTGCAGTATTTTGAAATTTTGAAGGAAAAATATCCGGATCTGGTGCTCTCCTTTGAAGACATTATTCGGGTGGGACAGGCGTACCGCGACATTCAGGAATATGAACGGGCAATTCAGGTGTTCAAAGCCACGGCTGAAGCCTCGTTTCTGAAGGATGTGCAGGTCAGCGGCACGCTGGAAGCGCAGGGGGAATTTTTGTCTTCAATTGAATACACTCGAAATCTGATCGCCGAATATCCCGACATTCCGGTTACAGAAACCTCCTTCTACGCGCTGGCGCAGTTGTTATCCACCGAAGCGGAACGACTGCGGCAGAATCCCGGAGTTTCTCGAAATACCCCGTATTCCCGTAAAGAGTTACTCGAACGTACCATTGATATGTTTCAGCAATTCCTGGCGCGTTATCCCGAAAATCCGATTGTAGATGAAGTCAGTTTTTCTCTATTGAACGCCTACCTCGATCTGGAAGCCTTTGAAACGGTGGTGCAAGCGGCGCAGCGCAGCCAACAACGCTATCTCAAAAGTCCATATTTCAGCGGTTACCAATATATCGAAGGCTACGCCGATTTTGAACTGGAACGTTACGAAGAATCTCTGAAGCTGTGCCGCACCGTTGCAACTGGCAAATACCTTGATTCACAGGGCAAACTGGTTGATAGTGATCACAAGAACCTGGCGCTTTACATCATGGGGCAGATTTACCATTCGATGCGGCGACCGGAACAGGCGATTGCAGAATATGAAAAGGTCAAAGATCAATTCCCTGACGCCAGAGAAGCGATAGCTTATTTTACGCGCAAACTCATGAAATTGGAGGAAGCCAGCACCTTCCGTCCCGGGGAAGAAGCACAGATCACTCTGCACCATCGTAACGTAAAAGACGTGAATCTACTGGTCTATCGCGTGGATTTGATGACCTTATATCTGTTGCAAAAGAATCTGAACAACATCACCAACATCAATCTGGCCGGGATTACGCCCTATCATCAGGAGCATCTGATTCTGGGCGACGGCAAAGATTACGCGGAAAAAACCTATAAGGTTGCGCTGCCGTTGCAGAAAGAAGGGGCGTATTTAGTAGTTGCCAAAGAGAGCGAACTGGATAGCTCAGGCATGGTGCTGCTCAGCCAACTCAAGCTGGAAGTCGAGGAAGACCCTGTCAGCGGACGAGTGCGGGTAAATGTGCTGAATGCAGAAAGCGGGAAGTATGAGAATAAGGTGCATGTGAAAGTGATTGGCTCCGGCGACAGCGAATTTGTGTCTGGCTCCACAGATTTACGCGGCATATTCATCGCTGATAACATTCACGGCGCGGCAACCGTGATCGCCCGCAAGGGCGACCAGTATGCCTTCTATCGCGGCAAAGCCGTGTTGCAAGCGCCGGACGTGACCGTACAGCGTCCGCCGCTGGAGGCCCCGGCTGATATGCGTTCGCAAGCCATGCAGCAGTTGAGAGAAACCAACATCGCCATTCAGCAGCAAAGCGGCGATTATCTGCGCCAAAACCTCTATCAGAATACCCTGAAAGGCGTGGAAGTACAGAGCACGTATTAAATGTGACCTGATGGAGGCCACTTTCTCAGGTGGTCTCCATCTTAGCAGGGATTGTGGAGGCCACCTGGGAAAGTGGACTCCACTGAAAATTTTAGCGGCGGCCGTGCTGGCTACCTGACCCATCGCGCGGTTGTGTACCGTCGCAGGTTCCGTCGCAGTAAGTGCCATCACAGGTTCCGGTTCCGGTTCCATCGCCAGGGCCGGCCCCGCGACCACGTCCTTTTCCGGCATAGGCTCCAAGCGTCATTGTTCCAACGAGTACAATTGTCATCACAGCAATTACAAACTTTTTCATCATTCCATACTCCTTTATCTTTTTCCTTATGATCTCACTTTACGCAGTAGATAAAAAAGTTCTTTGACAAATATCTTGTGATCATGTTCAGATCCTCT
>DF820465.1:620034-663485 GCA_000739535.1 Candidatus Vecturithrix granuli
GAGCTAACACAGTTAAAAACAATGTATAATATCTGACTTTTTTATATGAGTGCGTAATGTGAGTTATGATGTTAGATGTATTTTCTCGACGCTTCTATTTATAGCACAGCCTATGCCAATGTTCTCAAAAAGCGTGTTCCATACACACTCATAAACCTGTATCTCTTTTAAAAATAAGGAGATCTTTTTTCATTTTATTATCAATCGCTGGTATTTTTGCAAGAGACTTGAAGAAAAACAGGAAGTGAGAATACAGAAAAATCCAAAAGGTGCGCAAATGCTGCGCAGTCCCTGAATACATGATGACAAATTTTTCGCAGAATGACCTCTAAAAATGGAGCTTTTCAAAAACTCGGTTTTTTGTTGCAAATGCATTAAGGTGCGCAAATGCTGCGCAGTCCCTGAATACATGATGGCAAATTTTTCGCAGAATGACCTCTAAAAACGGAGCTTTTCAAAAAACTCGATTTTTTTGCTGACTCCTCTGAAAATTCCTCATCGAAGCATCCGTCAAAAACATCAGTATGCGGTCTATTGCAACAAATCCGCGTTGCAAAAGCGCCGGACGTGACCGTGCAGCGTCCGCTGCCGCTGGAGGCCCCGGCCGATATGCGTTCGCAAGCCATACAGCAGTTGAGAGAAACCAACATCGCCATTCAGCAGCAAAGCGGCGAGTATTTGCGCCAAAACCTGTATCAGAACACCCTCACAGGCGTAGAAGTGCAGAGTACGTATTAAGCGTTAACCCGTAGTAGTTACTTAAACACCGAGTTTCTCCCAGAAACTCGGTGTTTACATGCTGTTTATTTTGGTTCTTCTTTGGAGAGTCGGAACAGCCATTCGGTATCGCCGGCGTCTAATGGATTGCCGACAAAGCCTTTGACCCAATCGCGATAGAAGCGCACTTCAGTGGATTGATACACGCCTAATCCAATGGCTTTTTCATACCACAGATGTTGCAGTTTTTCGTAAATCTCTGCGCGTTTCAGCGGATCGGTGGTCGAAATGCCTTCTGTAATCATCGCATCTGTCTCAGGGCTTGGCATGCCTAAATAGCGACCATGGCTACCATTGCTGTGCATGAAGGGGTGCGCAAAATTATGAGGGTCAGGATAATCGCCGACCCAGGAGATCAGGGAAACCGGGAAGCGGAACTGACGATATTGGTTCAGGTAGTCGCGCCATTGCATGTCTCCGACTTCGATCTGGAATTTCGGATTCAAAGACATGATGTTTTCCGCCAGCATCACCGCGGCTGCTTCGCGCATGGTATTGCCGGTGTTGTACATGATCGTCATTTTAAAGCCTTTTTCCCAGACCTGCCCATCCCATGCCTTTTTCATGTATTCCGCCGATTTTTCCAGGTCAAATTCATAGACCGGCACGTCAATCGCATAGGGTAAACCCTGAACAATCGGATTGGACGGCACAATACTGATGCCTTGTAGTACATCTTCGGCGTAAACGTCACGATCAAAGGCATGCAGAAAAGCTTTACGCACGTTGATATCCGTGAAGAAATCCGGCGGAATTCCAGCGCCGTCAAGCTGGCCGCTGCCAATGTAGGGATTGCCGGTTGTGTCAATCTTCTGACAGAACATGGCGCAGCTAATCGCTAATTGCGGCAGTTTATACATCGTCAGACCGGGAATTTCCATCATTTCCTTCACATATTGATCTTCAACGGTGGCAGAATCCACATCGCCATTCACCAGCATCAACTTACGCGTGCTCCATTCCGGTACGTATTTAAAAATCGCATATTTCAGAGCCGGTTTTGGTCCCCAATACTCTTCAAAGCGTTCAAATACAAACTCTTTCGAGGGTTCCCAGGCTTTCATGAAGTATGGGCCGGTGCCGTTGGCAATGTGGTGCAGGACTTCATCGCCGGAATTCGGTCTGTGATGTTTGGGGGCGTTTTCCAATGTGCCATCCCAACCGCCCTGTTCAATTACCCATTCTTTATCCGTAATGGAGGCCCAGGATTTCGCCATGAGGCCCAGAAACGGCGGATACGGATTGGGCAGATGAAACACGATGGAATCGCCTTGCACTTCGACTGAATTCATGATCGCCTCGAAAATACCGGGTATGATCTGATCATCTTTGTCGGTGGTGGTATCACTTCCGGTTAAAGCTTCCAGCAGCATCCAGGCTGGCCCTCCGTTTTGATCAAGCACCATGACGCGCTCAATCGAATATTCCACATCTTCCGGCGTCAGATCGCCGCCCTGCTGGAATTTGATCCCCTTCCGCAGTTTGAACGTATAGGTTTTGCCGTCAGCAGAAATCCCGCCATTTTCCAAACTGGGAACTTCTTCGGCTAACAGAGGCAGGAATTTGTCAGTATAGGGGCCGTCGAAGACGATCAGTTTTTCATAGATATTTTCCACTTTCTGCATAGACGCCATGTCATAGGCCGCGGCTGGATCAATTGAACGAACCGTCGAGACTGTGGCTTTGATGAACGTATCCGGATTCTTAACCTCGGCATATCCGGCAGTGGCGCACAGGACGAACGCACAGCATACGAGAAAACTCACAACTTTTTTCATAGATTTTCCTTTCCTGATTAATATGATGTTAAACGTGAATCGTGTTTTGTCAACCTCGCTGCAACTCTAAAGCGTTGACTACAAACCTGTCAATCAATTTTGACAAAATAAGCATAGAATAATGAGACAACAAGAGTTTTTTGAGAATGACATCACCTCCTTACCAAAATTTTTTCAAAAATGAACATGCATTCACCCCCCTCACCCATCCCAGGAGGGAAATTTGGGGATCGGCACGAATCCTCTTCTTCCCCTCCTGGGAGGGACTGACAAGGGTAGGTATTTGGTGCTGATGCCTCGTCCGCCCAGCCATCAATGGCCGGTCTCAAAGCCGAAGCAGGCTGAAGCCCGCTACTGAATTCCAGAGGGCGCTTCAGCGTCTTTCCGCTTTGAGACTGGCGATTGATCGCCAGGAGACGGGTCGCACGTACTTGTAACCCAAGTTATACCTACCCCTGCCAGCCTGGGAGGGGTGAGGGGTAGGGTAAAAACTATGTTAGGTACTGAACACGGCGTTCATAAGATGTTCTTCAATGTCGTAAAACCCGCTGGCGGCCTGTTCGAAACGTCCTCCATTCATCAGAAAAATGACGCCGAATTGATATTCCCGGTCGCAATACATATTGCCGATCAAACCGTAGGCGTCTCCGGCATGACCAAGCAAATTGACGCCTGACACCAGATGATCCGTCAGATGAAATTGCAGCCCTTTCTGGCGATAGCGTCCCTGTTCGCCGTAACCGCTCCAGTGAACCTGGTGCATCAGGGCAACCGTTTCCGGCCGCAAAATTCGCACTCCGCAATATTCGCCTCTGTTCATCTGCATCAGCAAAAAATGGCTGAGATCGTTAACGCTGGCGCGTAATCCGCCCTGGGGCGAATAGAGGCTGCCATTATACCCCAGAGGAAATTCATAATAGGGAATTCTGACCGGAGGTCGCTGGGTATAATCATCATAGGTAGAAGAAAAATGCCCGGCGTCTTCATCATAACGATAGATTGTTGCTAATATGGTATCCGGTGGTAAATCTTGCGGCAGATACGCACATGTCATGCCGAGAGGGTCAAAAATATGTGTCTTGCAATAGGGTTGAAAATATTCGCCTGATATACGTTCAATTATAGTAGCAAGCACCCCGGAGGCCAGATTACAGTATTCCCACCCATCAGGATCGCCGGGCGCAAAATCCGGCGACCAGAGATCTTCGTGATAAAATCGGCCTTCTGGCAGTAAAATGTCTGTAATGGGACCAGGCTCAGGTTGCAGCGTCGTCTGCAATAAAAACTCATCATAAGTGCTGCCATCGCGCAAACCAGAGGTATGGGTCAGCAGATGTTTCAACGTGATCGGAATGTCGGAAAAGTTGGGATTTCGGAATGGAAAACCCAGATATTGACTCACATCCACGTTCAGATCAAGTTGACCTTGCTCATACAATTGCATCAGGGCTGTGGCGGTGACTGGTTTCGAGATTGAAGCCACGCGGCATTTCGTATCGGCGGTCATCGGAACCTGCCTTTCTCTCTGAGCCAGCCCGTAACCTTTGGTAAAAACGACTTCCCGATCTTGTATCACGAGCAGGGACAAACCGATAATTTGGTGTTGGGTCATCAGTTCTTCAATGCTTGAATTCAGCGCAATGTTGTCAAAAGATGTTTGCACGAGATTCACTATTCCTCTGGCCGTGTTGGAACTACAGGGATGAGATAAGAAAAGGATATGTTTTGATGATCAATATTCCCAGAACATCCTTTTCTTATCTCTTATCCTTGTAGTTCCTAAGAAACCGGGTTCTTGTCAAAAACCCGGTTTCTGTCCTGATATCCCTTTACAAGGGATATTTACAAGGTTATTGAACTTCTTCTTTCCTGAGTTGATAGAGCCATTCCGCGCCATCGTCATCCAACGCATTCAGGGCATAGCCTTTCACCCAATCGCGATAATGGCGCACGACGGTCGTTTGTGAAATCAACAAACCAATCGCCTCTTCATACCACAGATATTGCAGCTTTTCATAGATTTCGGCGCGTTTGACGGGATCAGGCTCAGAGATACCAGCGTCAACCAGCTTATCTACTTCCGGATTCGAATAGGCCGATTTGCTGCCGTAATAACCATTACTGTGCATATAGGTATAAGTAAAATTATGCGGATCAGGATAATCGGCGGTCCAACCGAGCACCCAGACTGGGTACATCATTTCTTTCGCCGCAACCAGATAATCGCGCCAATCAACTCCGCGAACTTCGATCTGGAATTTGGGATTGAGAGCCATGATATTTTCAGCTAACATTAACGCGATTGACTCGCGCAGCAAATTGCCAGTATTGTGCGTAATCGCCATTTTAAAGCCTTTTTTCCACACTTGTCCGTCCCAGGCTTTTTTCATGTATTCTGCTGCTTTTTCCAGATCAAACTCATAATATGGGGCTTCGATATGATACGGCAACCCTTCAATCACGATGCTGGTAGGCACAAAACTCACGCCCTGCAGAATGTCCTCAGCAAAGGTATCGCGGTCAAAGGCGTGCATAAAGGCTTTACGCACATTCACATCTGAGAAGAAATCCGGCGGAATGCCTTCGCCATCCAGTTGGCCGCTGCCAATATTCGGATTCGCCGTCGGATTGACTTTCTGGGTAAAAGTGACGGTTCCCACGGCTAATTGTGGCACATTCACCTGGACAATCCCAGGCAGATTTGCCATTTCACTGACATATTGTTCCTGCACAGAGACATAATCGGCGTCGCCGTTCAGTAGCATCAGTTTTCTGGTGCCCCATTCGGCAACCGTTTTCACAATTGCATATTTCAGGGCTGGCTTTGGTCCCCAGTACTCTTCAAAGCGTTCAAAGACGAATTCTATGGATTTATCCCAGTTTTTCATTTTATATGCGCCCGTGCCGTTCATGATTTCAAACAAGGGCTCTTTACCCGCGGTCGGATTGTTAAATTGGGCGGCAGTTTCAGGCTTACCGTCCCAGCAGCCGTGCTCCATCGCCCATTCCTTATCAATGATCGAGGCCCAACCTTTGGTCAAAATCCCTAAAAGCGGCGGATAAGGTTTGGGAAGATGGAGGATGACCTTGTCGCCGTCAACTTCTACGGAATTCATGATCTTTTCAGTTATCTCAGGAATGAAGTTGCCATCGGCGTCACGCGTCGTGCCCTCGCCAGTGAGGGCTTCCAACATCATCCACATCGGGCCGCCATCGGGATCAAGGAGCATGTGGCGTTCAAAAGAATATTCCACGTCTTCCGGCGTCAAATCGCCGCCCTCATGGAATTTCACGCCTTTTCTGATGATGAACGTATAGGTTTTCCCATCAGCCGAAATTCCGCCATTCTCGATGGAAGGAACTTCTGTGGCCAGGCACGGCACAAATTGATCCGTATGAACGCCATCAAAACGGATCAGCGGTTCATACACGTTTTCCACACGTTGGGCTGAAGTCGTGTCATACGTCACCGCCGGATCAAGCGTGCGAACCGTATTATACACCACTTTAATAAAGGTGTCAGGATTTTTGATTTCAGCGGACGCAGCCACGCTGAACATGAAAACAAAACAGCAAAGAATACTCCCGAATTTTTTCATAAATGATTTTACTCCTTTTGTGAGCGTATCTGGTTTTTAAAAAAAAGTTGTGATTAGACTATTTAGCACGTAGTACTTCAAGTATTGTAGGAAGAACAATCGTTCCTCTCATCTCCCTGCCTGCCGCGTAGTGATTGTGGATCGCCTCCGGCGAAGAAGAAGTATGAGAGAAAAATCTTCTGTTACTACAATACTCTATCGCCTACGGCGAAAAGATGAGCTAAATAGTAACTTGTAAGTAACAACTATACATTCATAAGCTTCCAGGACATCCCTCCTTTCTTCCAGGTTGAACCCGGATAGAGATTGAACTTCTGTCTGAGTCAAGAATGGAGCGTCAAAGCTCTGCTTTGACAGCGAAAGCAGAGCTTTCGCACTCCTAACTTTGACAGCAAAAGCAGAGCTTTCGCACTCCCTCAGGGTCGAATAATCAACAACTCTTTCTGCGGCGTTGAGAGAAATTCCGCGCCGTCAGTTGTGATGATCACCATTTCTTCCAGCGTGGCCCGGCCATAACCGGGCGCATTCACATAGGGTTCCAGCGTGAATACCATGCCGGGTTCAAGGCATTCAAAGGGCTTTTGTCCGTATTTTTCCCAGGCCGGGCCAAGCAAAGCCGTGCCATCGTGAGCAAAGCGACCGACCTGATGCCCTAAACCGCAATGAAACTCTTCATAACCACGAGACGTCAGGTATTCACGGGCAATGGTATCAATCTCTATTCCCTGTATTCCCGAACGTATGGCTTGTTTGGCTTGTTCGACCGCATTCATGACATCCTCAAAGGCTTTTTGCGCTTCCGCTGGCGCGACAGTTTCATTGGGACATAAAACGTAGAATGTTCGCTGTAAATCGGAACAATACCCGTTATACCGGACACCGAAATCTATGTTGATCAGGTGTCCCGGTTTAATGATTCGATCTGTGGGTTTGTCATGACCACCGACAGCTTCAGGCCCGGAAAAGACCGCCGGACAGTACTGTTCGTTCCAGGCGGTGGTCAGGTTCAGCTTGCGGACTTCATTCTTCATGAATTCCGCAAGTTCCCGTTCGGTTATTCCCGGACGAATAAACGCGGCTGCCTGCTCAAAAATCTGTTCGGTGTAGAAAATAGCGGCTTTGATATACTCAAGTTCCGTCGCGGATTTGCGCTGGCGCAGAGCCGACACCAGCTTTTCCGCAGAAATGAGGCGGTTTTCAAACCCAACCTCTTGCAGCAGCTTATACAGGGTCAGATACATCCCGTGCGTGATGCCGTCGCAGATTTCACTGCCTTCGGAATAATTGACCGCAATCTGCGCAGGGTTGATTTCTTGCAGACACTTAACCAGCGGCTCTTTAAAGCTTTTCACAAAGCTGAGAACCTGTGTGTATGCGCCGGTATCCTCGACCGCATGACGGTCAAATTCCCCGACAATTGCGTAGGTTTGGCCTGAAGCGTTGAGAATAAAGGCTGAATGCCACGTGACTGACGAACCTAAAATATAATCCAGTGTGGGGTCGCCATTTAATTCACTTTCGCGGACAAAGGTCATCCAGCAATCAACTCCGAATTCCTGTAAAATTTCAACTGCCTGCCTCACTTTTTCCTGAACTAACATAGTGAAATACTCCTTAAAACATGAATACGCCCGGCCATCAATGGCCGGTCTCAAAGCCGAAGCAGGCTGAAGCTTGCTGCTGAATTTCAGAGGATGCTTCAGCGTCGTTCCGCTTTGAGACTGGCGATTGATAGCCAGGAAATTTCTTTACAGTTCGACAATAGTTCCTAAGTTGAGACTTTCAGCCTCTTTGAGCACGTCACTGGCGGCGACTAAATCTTGCACCGCATTACCGACCGATTTATACAGAGTAACTTCCTGTCCCGAGCTTCTCCCTGGTTTTTCTGCGAGAATGAGTTCGCCCAGTTCAGCCGCAATATGATCTTCAGTGAATAACCCTGCTTGCATTGGAATCAGGATATCCCCGGCTTCCTTCAGGCAAGAAGGGCGATGATCAACAACGACTTTGGCTCGCGCCACAGTTTCACCCGGAATTTCACGGATATGCGGTTTGTATGATCCAATGGCGTTGATGTGTACGCCGGTTTTGATTTGTGTATCAGCAAAGATCGGTGTGGACGCAGTGGTCGCCGTACAAATAATATCGGCCTCAGATAACACATCCTGAGAAGTGGGAACATCCACTGCGATGTGCAGGTGCGCGCTCATCTCTTGAGCAAAGCGTTCTGCTGTCTGCAAATTGGCGTCAAAAATATAGGCGCGCTCAAGCGGACGCACGGCGCAAACAGCCTCAAGTTGGGTTCTTCCTTGCGCACCTGCGCCAAAAATGGCGGCAACTCGTGCATCTTGACGAGCCAGCAAATCCGTTGCCGCGCCAGATCCCGCGCCGGTGCGTAAAGCGGTTAACACTGCGCCATCCATCAAGGCGAGAGGAGTGCCATGAACCGCATCTATCACCAGCACAATCGCCTGAATGGTCGGCAAGTCGTACTGCGGATTCTCGCCGAACAACGAAAGAAATTTCAACCCGATTTGTTTGAGTTCAGGAATATACACCGGCATGGTGAGCGTTGCGCCATGATTTTCCGGCAAATCCAGATGGATGCGCGGCGGAACGATGGCTTGGTTGGCTGACATCAAAACAAAAGCCTTCTTCATCGCCTCAATGGCCTGTTTCATGGGTAAGGCTTGCTTAATGTCTTTTGCTGAAAGCACTCGAAAGGGCATCATAGTCTCCTATGAAACTACAAGGATTTTCTGTAGGAAGGATTCTCAGAGGCATGGTTCGGTGCCACGCCAATCAATTCGCTGTCAGGAATCCTCCCTACAGAAAATCCTTGTAGTTTCATCGTACCAGGTGAGCGTACACTCATGAAAACTCCTTTAAAAATGTACCGCGAAACTCCAGTTTCGCGCCTTAATGATACGCCCGCGAAAACGGAGTTTCGCGGTACATTTCTATCGCAGAATAAAGCCGTGTTGCAAGGGATCAGCAGGATCAAGGTAGAATTCGTGCTTTCCGGTGATGTGCGCTGTTCCTTCGACTTCGGGAATAACTGCTGAATATGGTCCAAACGTGGTTGTCTCGACTATGCTGCCGGTAAAGCTGCTGCCGATAATACTTTCGATGACCATCTTTTGCCCGATACTGATTTCGCTGCGGGCGTGGTGCAGCGCCATGCGCGCACTGACGCCGGTGCCGGTCGGACTGCGATCAACTTCGCCTTCGGCAAAAATGCAGACATTGCGGCTGTCAGCCTGTTTTCCGATTGGCGGACCAATAAAAATGGTCCCGTACAGAAAACTCAAGTCTGCATCAAAAGGATGCGGAATCGGGCGGCTCTGCATAATTGCCCGTTTGATCGCCATGCCTTTCTCAATCAGGAGGCGAAAATTGTCCGGCGTACAGGTCAACCCCACATCTTCAGCCTGCACAAAGGCATAAAACGCGCCGCCAAAGGCAATATCATAACGTACGCTTCCTAATCCCGGAACTGCGATGGTTTCATCCAATGCCAGCACAAAAGAGGGCACATTATGAAAAGAGACGCTTGTCACCTGCCCTTGCTCCACTTTGGCATACGCGGTCACTAATCCGGCGGGAGTATCAATTTTGACAGTGGTGACAGGTGTCTGAACCGTTACCATCCCGGTTTCGACTGCAACCTTGGTGATCGCAATAATGCCATGCCCGCACATAGTGCTAAAGCCTTCGTTGTGCAGAAATAAAATGCCGAAATCAGCGTCCGATGTGACTGGCGGCGTCAGAATCGCACCATACATATCGGCGTGGCCGCGAGGCTCCCACATTAACGCGGTTCGCAGATGATCGTAGTGCTCTTTGGCGTAACGCCGGCGGTCTAAAATTGTTGCGCCGGGCAATTCCGGATAGCCGCCAGTAATCACACGCAGCGGCTCGCCTTCGGTATGGGCGTCAAGAGTGGTGATTTTAATCCAGGTTGACGGTGGATTCCAGTTGGGCAACGTGTGCAAGCTGTTTGAAAAATGAATTGTATCCATCAGTTTGATCATTCTCCCATCAGGCAAAAGTCCGAAAATCCTTGCTTATACTCGATGTTCAAGTTTTTGAGTTGTTTCGGGAATGGAGCGAAGCGGATTTCCCGAAACAGTGGGCGTTTCGGGAATTTCATCCCTCATTCCCGAAACAACGATACTACGAAGCATTTCAGGAAAAACTTGAACATCGAGTTATAAAAAATCCTTGTAGTTATTTAAATCGTCAAAATTTTCTTTTCTTCGACCATGCGTTCTAAGCCCATGATGACCAATTTTCTTGAATCGGAAATGTGCATGGTAAGCAGCTTCTGGGCCTTTGAAAGTTCTCTGGCTGTAATCGCTTCAAATAGCTGTTCATGATTCGGGTCGGTCATTTCCATGGAAGTCAAATAAATGACTCCACTTCGATATTTTAAGTTCATCAGGTCAAACAAATTTTGGAGAACTTTTTGGTGAATGCTGCACTGCGAAAGCGAAGCAAGCGTCAGGTGGAATTCGACATTTTTCAGCAGCCGTTCGCTCGGATAGATGGAATTCGATGTCGCCAGATGGGCTTCATACGCTTTCTTCAGGCGTGTAATTCCTTTTTCATCCAAATTTTCCAACGCTCTGGGCAGCAGCGACACTTCAAGCATTTCGCGTAATTCAAAGACTTCTCGAACTTCTATGAGGCTGATCGGTTCAGTGTAATATCCCCGGTTTGGTTCACGCCGGACTAAACCTTGAAATTCTAAAAATTTAAGAGCTTGAATCACAGGAGTCGGACTCATTTCCAGGCGTTCTGCCAAATCGCGATAGGCAATTTTTTGCCCGGGAACGATTTCATTGTGGAATAACATCTGGCGAATACCAAGATATGCTTTCTGAGCAAGATCGGTCTGATCAGTCGTAGTTTTCTTTTTTTTCGATGTATTCATCAGGCTTTTGGAACAATTCTTGTTAAAATTAGATCAATATCTAAATTAAATTAAAAATTGCACATATAATTATAAGGCAGCATAGCTTGCTATTTTAGATTTTTGTCAAGCTATTTTCCGTGTTGTATTGACTTTTATAAAAACCGGGTTTCTTTAAGAAACCCGGTTTTTCCTGTTGGAAATTTTTTAACCGGGTATTTATGTTTCTGTTTTTCTGGTTGCAGGTGTTCCGGTCAAGATTGTCTCGGCCAGGCGCAAGCCATCCAGAGCGGCCGAAGTAATGCCCCCGGCATAACCTGCGCCTTCTCCGGCGAGGTACAATCCGGGCAGCGAACTGCTCAGGGTCTCGGGATTGCGTTCAAAGCGTACCGGACTTGATACCCGCGTTTCAACGCCAATCAGGACGCCGTCACGTAAAAATCCCGCTATCAGTTTTTCAAAGTATTGCAAGGCTTCTCGCAAAGCATGTACTGTGGCAGAGGGTAGGAGTTGATCCAAACGGACGGCGGTGATTCCTAAGCGATAACTGGTTTTTTGCGAGGCTAAACCGGCCTCGCCGCGCACAAAAGCCCGCGCGCTTTGCGCCGGACAACGATAAGCAAACTCCTGGTCTGTTCCGCATCCTAAAGTAAAGGCCTGTCGTTCCAGCGTTGCGAGCATCTCAAAAGCCTGATCTGCTCCAGAAAATTGCGCGGCAGACTGATTGACGATCAGTCCAGCGTTAGCGTAGCTCCCGTTGCGCAAGAAAGGACTCATCCCATTTGTGCAGAGATGTCCGGGATCGCTGGTGGCGGCGATAATTTCCCCGCCTGGGCACATGCAAAATGTCGTGGCTTTCGCGGCGCGAGACGCTGCTGATGGGCGGCTGGTAAATTGATATTCTGCCGCGCCCACAATCTGGCGCGGCGGAATCCAACCATATTGCCCCTGATCGATCAACTGCTGCGGATGTTCAATCCGACAGCCAAGTTGAAAATCTTTCAACCAGTGTCGAATTCCACGTTGCACAAGTTGTTGAATCAGCTCACGAGCGCTGTGCCCACAGGCGATCAGCGTCAATGGCGACTCAATCAGTTCTCCGGTATGCAGCCTGACCCCCTGACATTTTCCATTTCGGATCAAAATATCCTTCACCAGAGCATTCCAGCGAAACATCCCGCCCCAGGCTTCAATCTGACGGCGCAGGCGTTTTACCATAAAGGGGAGAATATCGGAACCAATGTGCGGATGCGCATCATACAAAATCCGGCGCGGCGCTCTGGCAGCGACATAAGCGTCTAATAAAAATTTGATGCGATGATCTTTGATCCGGGTATAGAGTTTCCCATCGGAATAGGTTCCTGCGCCACCTTCACCAAATAGGTAATTGCTCTCAGGATTGAGTTGGCGAGTGTGTAAAAAATGTTCGATGTCAGCGCGGCGCTGGTCAACATTGGTTCCGCGATCAAGGATAAGCGGCTTACAGCCATATAACGCCAGTAGATAGGCCGCCATCAATCCGGCCGGGCCTGTGCCGACAATCACAGGATGCTCAGGCGCAGGCAAGCGTATTGGCAGGTGATACAAAGGATGCTCATGATCCGGTTCAGGAGTAGAGACAACTGTGTTTGCGTCTTCATGAACCGGGCTGTCTGCCCGCACTTTGACGTCAAGTTGATAAATATACTTGATATCCGGTTTTCGACGGGCATCCAGACTGCGGTGACGAATTTCGTAGCTCAGGACATCCTGCTCGTTAATCCTGCATTGTTTTGCAATCCAGAGATGCAAACGTCGCTCCCAGGAAGCGGAGGAGATTTCTGCTAACTCTTTTACCGGAATGTCCAGATTTGAAATTCTGATCTGTTGTTCGGAATGATTCATTATGATATTCCTTATGGCGCTAAATAGCCTGATTCTACGGAACGTTCAATCAGGGTTTGCGCATATTCCCAGAGAAACGGCGATCCTGCTTGCATTTGCTGTCCGCGCTGCAGCACCTGTTCGCATCTGATGCCGTGTTGTTTCCAGGACGCTCCCTGGGTTTTGTAGTTATGGAACAAGGGTTGAAACCGGTCAAGGGCGGCCGCGAATTTGGCTTCAGGCGTGTCGCGCTGTTCAAATTCCTCCCAGAGTGCTCTGAATTCCTGCGCCTGATCGCCAGGAAGCAGCGCAAAAATTCTCTCTGCCGCCTTTTGCTCCCGTTCGTCTTTGTCCAGGGCGGCCTGTTCATCATACAAATAGGTATCGCCGGCGTCAATTTCCACGACGTCGTGAATGAGCACCATTTTCACAACACGGGCAATATCAAGCGATGGCGTTGCGGCATATTCCCCTAAAATGATCGCCATGACCGCTAAATGCCAGGAATGTTCGGCGTCGTTTTCGGTCCGCGATTGATCCATCAGAAGGGTTCTTCTGAAAATCTGTTTGACTTTATCTATTTCAACAAGAAATTCAAGCTGTTGTTCGAAACGAGCATTCATTGGTGTTCCTCGAAAATTCAGTAATATCTCCATAAAAGGCTTTGACAAAACGCTCTCATAAAAATATTGGGGCTCATCATGATACAGATTGGATCAGTACAGATTGCTACGAATATTTTTTTAGCGCCGTTATCGGGCTGTTCTGACCTGGCCTTCCGGCTGATTGCCCGGGAATGCGGCGCTAAATTCTGTTTCTTTGAGATGGTGGACGCGCATTCATTATTGCGTCCGCATCCGAAACGGTTTGACATTCTCAGAAGTTCTGAGCAGGATCGACCGATTGCCGGGCAGCTTGTCGGTGAAAAACCTGAACTGATACGCGATGCGGCTCAGATTCTCATCGAGCAAGTTCCGATCATGTTTTTGGATATTAACAGCGCCTGTCCGGTCAAAAAAGTTGTCAAAAAAGGCGCGGGCGCTGCGTTATTACAAGAGCCGCAGAAGTTAGTGCAGATACTTTCCCTCTTAGCTTCAAGCCTGTCAATCCCAATTACCGTCAAACTGCGGATCGGATACTATCAGGTCGATATGCCAGCCTTACTCGATCTTGTCAAGAGTTGTGAAGCTAATGGTGCATCTGCGATCTTTCTGCATGGCCGGACGCGCGATCAGCTCTATAGCGGCGACGTCAATTATGAGGCGATCCGGGCTGTGAAAGCAGCCGTTACAATTCCTGTCTTCGGCAGCGGCAATATATTGACGCCTGAACTCGCCAAACAGATGTTCGATTTGACTGGTTGCGACGGAATTCTGGTAGCGCGAGGGGCATTTGGCAACCCCTGGATTTCTCGTGATATTGCGTATTACCTTGAACACGGAACCTTGCCGCCGGAAATTTCGTTTGAGGAGAGAAAATCGGTGTTAAAACGGCATTTAGCCTATCTGCGAGAATTCCGAATGTGTTCCCCTGCCGGAAAAATCGGTTTTATGCGTAAAGTGACGCTCTGGTATCTGAAAGGGTTTCCAAATGCTTCACGGCAGCGGGGACTTATCAACACCATTCCTGATTATGAGACCTTGATTCGTTTTATTGACGAGCACATGCCGCAATAGGAGTGATTCCGGAGTGCGAAAGCAGAGCTTTCGCACTCCGGAATCACTCCCGAATCTTTATTATCTGACATCCTGTTGAAATTTGTGCAGCAGATTCAGAGCTTCGAGCGGGGTGAGCGCGTTGACATCAAGGGCTTGCAGGATTTCGATCACCGGGTGGATTGGCGGTTCGCCAAACAAAGATAACTGTGAGGAGAGACGGCTGCGAATTCTTCTCGCCGGTTTTTTCGAGGGAGGAAGATCGAATTTAGCGTCCGTTCTTGGGGTAAAAGCCCCGTGTTCGTGCAATTTTGTTTGTTCCAATTCCTGCAAAATTTCCTGGGCGCGTTGGATTACGGCTAAGGGGAGTCCGGCGAGTTTTGCCACGTGAATACCATAACTCTGGTCAGCGCCGCCTTCAACAATTTTTCGCAGGAAAATCACCTGATCTTGCCATTCGCGTACCGCAACGTTGTAGTTTTTCACGCCAGAGAGCATGGAGGCTAATTCCGTGAGTTCGTGGTAATGGGTGGCAAACAAGGTACGTGCGCCGATGGTTTCTTGCTGACAGATGTATTCCGCCACAGCCCAGGCAATGCTCATGCCGTCAAAGGTGCTGGTGCCGCGCCCGATTTCGTCGAGAATCAGTAAGCTTTTGCGGGTCGCATTATTCAGAATATTGGCGGTTTCGTTCATTTCGACCATAAAGGTGCTTTCCCCGCGACTTAAATTATCGGAAGCGCCGATGCGCGTAAAAATGCGATCAACCACTCCGATCATCGCCTTTTTGGCCGGAACAAAACTGCCAAGCTGCGCCATCAGGGTAATCAAAGCAACCTGCCTGATATACGTGGATTTCCCGGCCATATTGGGTCCGGTAATAATGAGGAATTGATTCTCCTGGCAATCCAGCAGCGTATCATTGGGAATGAAGGGTTCCCCGAGCTTCATCTGTTCGATGACCGGATGGCGGCCCTCCGTGATCTCGATGCAGTCGTTTGCATTGACTTCCGGTTTGACATAGCGGTTGTGGTCAGCCACTTCTGCTAGGGCTGCCAGCACGTCCAGAATGGCGATGTTTTCAGCCGTTCGCATCACGCGATCAACTTCCTGCGCGACCGCCTGTCGGATTTCTTGAAAGAGCGCATATTCAAGTTCAAGAATTTTATCTTCAGCGCCAAGCACTTTTTCTTCGTATTCTTTGAGTTCGGGTGTAATATAGCGCACCGCATTGACCAGGGTTTGTTTGATGATATAGTCGTCAGGCACAAGGTGCAGGTTCGGCCTGGTGATTTCGAGAAAGTAACCAAACACTTTATTGTATTTGATTTTCAGCGAATTAATTTTTGTGCGTTGGCGTTCTTTGCGTTCCAGACTAGCGATCCAGGTTTTACCTTCTCTGCTGATCGTGCGCAGTTCATCCAGTTCCTCGTTATAACCTGCACGAATCAATTTCCCGTCTCGCAATGTGACCGGAGGTTCATCCTCGATAGCATGACTGATCAATTGCGCAACATCCTGTAATTCATCGCAGGCTTGCACTAAACGGGTGATCAGAGGCGAACGGGCGGATTTCAAGAGCGTTCGCAGTTCAGGGATACGAAAAAGGGATAACTTAAGCGCGACCAAATCGCGGGCGTTGGCTGCGGATAGCGTTAAGCGGGTGATTAAGCGTTCCAGGTCGTGAATTCCTCGGAGTTGTTCACGCAGATCGCCTCGCAAAATGATATCATCTTTCAGTTCCTCGACCGCTTCCAGACGTTCGTGAATTTCCAGGACATTGACCAGCGGATAGCGCATCCATTTTTGCAGCATGCGCCCGCCCATTGAGGTCATGGTTTTATCCAGCAAACCTAACAGAGAACCTGAGCGCGCGTGGTCGGCAATAGTTTTATACAATTCGAGATTACGCTGCGTGGCGTAATCAATCAGCATGAAATTCTCAGACCGTAAGATGCTCAGTTTTCTGATATGCGGTAAAGCAGTTTTTTGGGTGGTCTGAATATATTGAAGTAAAGCCCCGGCGGCAGAGACGCCGTGCGGTGTATCTTGACAACCAAATCCGGCCAGCGAATACACTTGAAAATGATCCAGCAATACTTTTTTCGCGGTTCGATATTGAAAAGCCATGTCGCTAAAGGTGGTCAAACAGGCGGTATTATATGCTTCCATCACGCGGCGTTCGGCGAGAGTGGCGGCTTGTTCATGACTTTCCGGAATCAATATTTCTTTCGGCTCAAATCGTTGTAATTCATCGAGCAATTTTTGAAAGCGCTGTGCGCCTGAAAATTCCCCTAAAGAAAATTCCCCGGTTGACAGATCTAAAACCGCCAGGCCGATGATCTGGGCGCGCGCGTCGGATTTTTTTTGATGATCCGGGGCAGAGGAAATGATGGCAGCAATAAAATTGTTTTCTTTCGCTTCTAAGACCGAGGTGTCAAGTACCGTTCCGGGCGTGACGACCCTGACAACTTCCCGTTTGACAATTCCTGTGGCGTGTTTCGGATCTTCAACCTGTTCACAGATTGCGACTCGAAATCCTTGCTTGATCAGACGCGCCAGGTAGGTATCAACAGCATGATAGGGCACCCCACACAGAGGAACATCCTCGCCCTGTTTCGTCGTCTTTCTGGATGTCAGCGTAATTTGAAGGGCCTTTGAGGCGATTTCCGCGTCCTGGTAAAACATTTCATAAAAATCCCCCATGCGGAAAAACAGAAGTGTATCGGGATATTCCGCCTTAATCCGCAAGTATTGTTTGATCATCGGGGTTGGTTCAGGCATCGTCACACTTTCCATTCGTCTCGCTGACCTTGCGACAGAATCTCGGTCAGTTCCATCGAGTTTTTTTCCATGTTGAGGATTAAACGGTCTGCTCGTTCTGCAAAAATATTATGAAAGACAAGAGTGGGAATTGCAACCGCTAACCCGGCGGCCGTCGTGATCAGCGCTTCCGAAATACCACCAGCCAGCTTGTCGGCATGGCCAATCCCTTCCATGGAAATCACATTGAATACTTTAATCATACCCCAGACTGTTCCAAGCAAGCCGAGCAGCGGGGTAACGCCGGCAATCGTGCTTAAAATATTCAAATAGCGTTCCAGATAGGCAATCTCATGGCGGCCAGCATCTTCAATCGCTTCTTTAATTTCGTCACGTCCAAAATAATATTTCATAATTCCGGCCTCAATAATTTTGGCAATGGGTTTATTGCTTTTGGAACAGATCGAGAGGACTTCATTAATATGACCTTCAAGTAATAAGCCTTTAATGCGGTTAAAGAAGTCTTTGGGAATGACTTTATCTTCACGTAAATTGATGAACCGTTCGATAATAATTGCGAGGGCGATGATGGAACAAAGCAGAATCGGAAACATCAAATAGCCGCCCTTGGCAAGAAAACTAATCATAGACATAACCTCATTCGTTCGAATATGCTCTGGTGAAAGAGTCTTTATCCAGCACAATCCATATATTTTTCATCAAGATATTTATTCAGAGGCTATACTTCTCAAGGTTTTGTCTTGTCAAGAAATTTTAGAACGGATGTTCTTGCTGGGAAACTTTCGTTCCAGAAGAATATTGGTATTGTTCTATGGTCCGTGCTGTTCTTTATACAGGTTGTTTTGGGAATGAATCTTTGAAATTCCCGAAATCTGGGTGTTCCTTCTGTTTTGAGAATTTCGAAGATTCATTTCTGAAATGACCCGATATTGAGATATTTTCATGAGTATTGCTCTGCATACGAAAGAATTAGCGATTTTTTCGATCGATCATTTTACATTCGGCGTCGAAACCAATCAGATTCAGGAAATTTTGACAGTGAAACTATCAGATTTTCCTGGGAAAACAGACCCTGCCTTACCATTTCGGGTGCTTCAGTATCGCCAACAATCTCTGCCAGTATTTGATTTACGGCGACGATTTTGCCTCACTCCCCTTGCTGTTGAAGTTCTTCAACAAGATTTTCCTTCTTCTCTTATTACCTTTTATGCTGCCGGCCTTCTTGCTGCTTGTTCGGTCACATCTGTCGAAGATATGATCACCGTCTCGTCGCATTCATTAAAGTCCGTACCCGCCGTTCTCACGAAAATTGCGTATAAAAATCATGTTTGGGGCTTTTATGAAATTTCAGGAAATCTTCTGCCTCTGATAGATCTTGAACGCATAATTTCCCCTCAGGATATTGATCTCTATACGGCATTTTTATCGGGATTGGAAGCTGAATCTGGCTTGAAGAGAAGATTTTAATATTTCTTTTTTAACCTTTTTTGCCGAAAAACTTCTAACTAATGTCTTGTAAACAATAATTCTAACATTTTATCATTTAGTTTTTCAGAAGGGAGAACAGTTGTATGCAACGTTTATATATTTTCTTACAAATTCTTTGTGTTCTTTTCATAACCATATTCCTTTTGGCCGGGTGTACGCCGCTTTATTGATTTCAGAATTAGTAAAGCGAAGAAAAGGCAGGGAGAAGAGCGGCGGATCTAATATTCGTTTTTCAATGAAATGGATTTTGTAGGTCAAGACAAATGAGTTATTACTATTTTTTCTATAGATATTTTTAACTTTTGTTTTTTGAGGGTGTCTGATGGTCATAGAAATTGTGGTTGCAAAATAAATAGAGAAGAATGTAAAAAAAATTATTGACAGAAAAACGTTTATATATTACATTAACATTTGTTAAACTAACTAACAGTAGTTAGTTGAAATTGACAGCCTCTAGTCAGGAAAAGGTGACATTATGAAATTCCATGAATTTGTCACGTCAAGACGCGCTAAATTAAATCTGAACAAAAAAGAATTGGCGAAAAAGGCCAAAATCTCTGATGCGTACATCAAGCACATTGAAGATGGCATTCGCATTCCCAAGGATATGATTATCTTGTATAATCTGGCGGATGCCCTTCAGGTTGACCGGGAATGGTTTCGCGATTTTGCCTATCTCAATCGTGATCATCAGAAAGCTGTCACCTACATTGATGAAGAAAAAGTGATCCAATCACCGAACACAGGAAGTTCATACAATACTGCAAACAGTCTCTCTTCTAAAGAGAAAGAAATCCTGTCGTTGTTTCGAAAAATTGACGAAGAAGACCGTCAGACACTTCTCAATGTTCTGCAAAAAAATTCATTTTCTGACAGCCTTATTTTTCAGGGGAAGATGTACGATTCCCATCATGCATTATACAAGATCATGAGTGAGATTAAGGATAAAAATGAGAAATTTCTCAAAAAAATGTTGGACTACATTGTCGCAATGGTATTTATCGAAACTCACGATCAAAAGAGTCCTTTACGAGAACTCCTGGGAGATATTTTGAACATTCAATAACAATCAGAGATTTAAAAAACCGAGTTTTGAAAAACTCGGTTTTTTTTAGTGTAAATGTGATTATGAAAAAATTTTTTGTTGACAAAATATTTAACGTATGTTAATATATTTTTTGTATAAAGAATAATTTTCACTCATTCATTTTGTTCAGATATTCGATAAATAGGCTTAATAGTGTCATATAACGTCATGCGGCATCTTTATGAAATTCTTACAAAATATGAAGCAGTTTATTTATTTTATCTGGTACCGATCGCCTATTTTATGTCGATTGTCGCCAGGTTGATCTATTATAAATTAAAATATCACCAAAAATTGTCTTATGGCGATGTGATGGCCGCAGCGACAATGCTCATTATCGGAGTAGATTATGTGAATTATTTGTACCTCCTTATTAGCGGAACCGGAAAGGTTTTGCCATTGGCGGCATTTTTGATTAAATATACCTTTGGGTTTTTATTGTGGACATGGATGTTCTGGTATAGTTATAAGGTACATATACAACGAAATTTAGTAGACCATCACATCAAGAAAGGGCACGTGATTCTCATTTGCGTCATTTCAATGCTGTTTATTCTTCTGGTAATTGGGATTGTGGTTTCATAGTGAGGAGTGTATATTTTTTTGTTAATAAAATATATAAACGTTAATCAAAATAAAATATATGAATTACATAGGTTTGTTTATCATATTTCTCTCTTTTATCTCTGTAGCTTGGCGATTATTTTGAAAGAAAAGGAGATACAATGGCAGTTTTTCAGAGGATTTCGAGTTTTCGAAGGGTAGATGTGACAGGAGTGTAGATATTTTTTTCTGCAATCAATTAACTTACGTTAATTACTCATAAGGAGAATAACCATGTTATACTATTGGATGATTGTTGTCTTATCGGTTATAATCATGCTGTTAACAGGATGTACTCCGTATTAAAAACATACGTGTAACAAAACGATAACGATTTACTGCTACAGCATCAATTGTCAACGTAAGAGGGGTATGAACAACATGCCCCATGTTCGAAAAAGGTGAAGCGTCATAAAAATTGTTAGAGCATAATCTTACGCTGATCGTTGAAAAGAGATATGAAACTCATAAAAACAACTCAATTATTTTCATTGTGCAAGATGCTTGTACTGATGTTTTTCCTCTTAAATTTGAGTAGCGCGCTATGGGGGTTTGTGTACTCTGATCCTCAGCCTGGCCGCCTTTTCCCATCAACATCATCTCAAGCTGATGACTCCGTTAAAGGGATGCTGACGCATCTCAAACATGTGCTTTCATACCAATTTCTTCCTTTGGCAGAAGGTGATGAATCAACCCCGATCTCCTTTGAACAAGATACCGACCAGGGCCCCCAGACCACCGATCATTCGTTGTTGATTCAGATCGCTCGTTCCTATAATACTTTTGAACAGAGGAATCTGACACCTTCATCTCCTGGCAAGATCTTAACCAGATTCCCAGGAATCACAAAACAGATTCAACTTCTTTTGATTGGCGGGGTGTTGCTGACAATCGGCACCATTTTTATTCCTACGTTCTTACCTCAACTCCATCAACATCCCGCAAAAATTTTTCGTGCGTTTCACCGATCACATTCTCAGCATTCAGCGGAAATCCGGCAAAAAAAACGCCGGAGGTCGTATGCCTCTCTGAGGCTCACGGATTCTGCAGTAGCCGAAAGGCTGCTTCGAACGAAAATCTCTACGCAGCAACAAGAGCGTATTTCCGATACTGTTGACGCAGAAAAAGACTGTTTGGAAGAAATTTGGGAATTGGAAGAATATGATATGAATCGGAATAATCATGAAATGATCTCTTCACCTTCTGTGTCCCAGAAACCTTTTGATGCTCCCGAAAACACGATACGCACATTTTTTCAACAAAGCGGATTTGAATTTGTCTCTCAGAACAATAATCATCAGGTACTTCATGCGACACATATTCCTTATAATCGTTATGGTGCCATTCCTCTTTTTATCATGACAGATACTGTGCTCGATGCTTCAGCCATTCAACAAATTTGCGCTGCGATAGCTCCTCGAAATGATTCGAACACCCTCCAACTAGCGTTTATCATTGTTGATACGATCCCCTCTTCTGACGCATATACGTCCATTTATACATGTAAATCGCAGACTAATATGCTGTTGATTCCTATCGCAATTCAGTTGATAAACAAAGCCTTACGACAAAGAACCCCCGCCCACATCTTGGAAAAATTGCTCAGTACCGCTTTAAAAGGGAACAATCTGTATGATACAAATACACCTGTGGAAAATCCCTTAGATTTTTTTGGACGTGAAGATATGATCAATACCTTACTTGATGCCGTGAGCCGTTTACAACATATCGGATTATTCGGACTTCGAAAAATTGGAAAAACCTCAATGATCTGGCAGGTTCGAGAAAAGCTTGCGCGTCATATTGTCGCCTACATTGATCTACAACACATTTCCCAGGAGCTTTCCTCGGTCTATCAAGCCATTCTCGCAGAGTGTCTTCGAGAAGCGTCGTATAAATATCCCGAAGTGATCCTACCAGATTTCAGCCTTTTGGCGCAAGAAGTCGCGAGCGATCCAGGCGCACAACTTGGACAGATGCTTGTCAGCCTGTGGGAATGTCTGAAACCCTGCTGCCATGATCTGAAAATCATTATCTTGTTTGATGAAGCTGAACACCTGATTCCGGCAGTGCGAGATTCCTTACCCGGATTTTCAGGATTTCATCAATTGGTTGGAACCATTCGAGGTATTTCCCAACAATATGGTTTTCTCGTGTCGCTAATGGTGTCTTCGAGTCCGGATATTTCACGCATCGATACCTGGAAAGGACAAAATAATCCGGGGTTTCAGTATTATAAAGAAGTGTTTGTCTCAACGCTTTCTGAAGAGGAATGTAATCGTATGATTACGACACTTGGCATTCAGGTCGGTTTAAGATATACTGAAGAGTCATTATCCAGAATTTATTATGAAACCGGCGGGCATCCTTATGTCACACGGCAATTGTGCAGCCTCATTGTAAAAAAATTACTGAATAATCAGGCTGCTCATGCCCGGCATACTTCAAAGATGAAAGAAAATTCCGACCTATGCGATACGTCCTTTCTTGTTGAAGTGAAAGATGTTGAATATGCGGTCTCTGAGTATCTGGAATACAAGCGTGATTATCTTGAAAGTATTTGGCAGCGACTTCCGCAAACAGAACAAGAAATTCTCCTGATTATCATAAAAAACGAGAGCTGTGCGCTCGATGATCTGATTGCCAGGCATCACAGCCATCAGATCAAACGAGAACGCAGAAAGGTGATATCAACATTAATAGAAAATGAAATCATCGAGAAATGTGAAAACAAATATTCGATTAGAATGGGCTTGTTTGCACGATACCTTTTGACAACCAACTAACTTATAAGGCAGGCCATACGCAGACCTTGATTTGACGGTCGCTCTCGTTTTTGATCAAAGACAAGGATTCCGGGTATAGCTCTGCACAACACGATGAAAATTTTTATTGACGGAGATGCGTGTTCACCGAGGACAGTGCGACGAAGATTTGGAAATAAACGAGGGACTCAGGTTGTGACCGTGGTTTCAATTGAAAATTGCGCTGATTTTCACGATACAAAAGATACGATTGTGGTTGACTCATCTCCTCAAGCGACGGATATTGAAATTTTTAATCGGATGAAACAAGGAGATATGGTGATTACCAAAGATTATGGATTAGCCTCGTTAGTGCTCGGGAAAAATGGCAAAGCAATCTCGCCTAATGGCTTTGTCTATACCAAAAAAAATATCGAAATGCTACTTCAACAGCGGTACGTGAATGGCGTACTTCGCAATGCAAACATGCGGAGAAAGAAAAAATTGGCAAAATACCAGCCGGAACCTCTTTTATAACATGTCAAAAAAACACGTGCCCAGTTGTTTCGGGAAATCCACTCCGATCCATTCCCGAAACAACCCAAATTCGGAATGATGAGACCCTGCAACTTACCTATTGTTCAACCCTTTCGGCATCTTTTTTCGTCAATGTGGCTTTGAATAAAATCGAGCACCTGCTCATGCTCTGTATCACCTCGTCCTTGAACCCGGAGAGGAGGACCAAAAGCAAGATGAACAGATTTCGTTGGGTCGATTTTTCCAAAATCTTTGATCAGTTTGCCTATCCCCCAGGCCTCACTCACCAGTCCAATCGGAATTACTGGTACCTGCGCTCGTTTTGCCAGTTTAATCCCAATCGTATTAAACTGCCCCGGTTCAAACTCGGTCGTCCGCGTTGTTTGAGGAAAGACCACAATAGAAATTCCTGCTCGAAGTTTTTCAGATCCCTCTTCCAGCACCCGCTTGAGATCTTCGCGTGGATGTTTCCGCGTCACCGCAATCGGATTTCGAGCGGATAAGATATGTTTGAACACCGGATATTCAAGTAAATTTTGTTTCACTATAAAGGTAACATCCTTGATTGGTTGAATGATTCCTGGCAAGACGACGGTTTCCAGGGTACTCATGTGATTGGCAATAAACACACAGGGGCCATCAATCGTTCGAAAATAATCAACCCCTGTAATATCAAAGGATACGCCTACCGATTCTAACGCACGGAGGATGGCGATGCTGCTCAAACTCCATCGCGTCCCATCATATTGCCCACGCTTCGCCTCCATGTATGATGTGAAGACGATATGCAGAAATTTCACGTAAAATCTCAACGAAGGAACACGAACGCCGCTTCGTGAAAGACCAGAAAGAGGACTATGATAGATTCCATTGGTATAACTCAAGTGCATTATCATGCGAATCTCCCTCGTTTTTTAGAGTCGTAAATATGTTACTTGCAACAGTCGTTCTTTTATTCGATCGTGTTGAGTTTCGTCAAGGAAAATCAGGTGAGGTTCGGTTGAGACATTTGGAATAAGTATGTCGGTTTTGACCGATAAAGTCTCAACAAAATCACTTGACAAAACTATCGGTACAAATATCATTACTACTGCTATGCATAAGTTATGCCTACATAACGAATTGAAGGGAAAGTTTTTTGTTGTATGCAAACAATTTGGGCACCCTGGAGAATAACATATATTTTGGGCGAGAAAGAGCAAGGCTGTTTTTTGTGTCAAAAAGCAAGGCAGGTTGAGCATGATGAGGAGAATTTTGTGTTATGCCGCAAAACCCATGCGTTTGTCTTGATGAATGTGTACCCGTATAACAATGGTCATCTCATGATCGCACCCTATGCCCATGTTTCCAGTCTAACAGAATTACATCACGATCAATTGGAAGATATGTTCCGATTAGCCCAACTTTGTGAATCTGTGTTAACGCTGGTCATGCAGCCTGAAGGCTTCAATATTGGCATAAACCTGGGAAAAGTTGCCGGGGCTGGTGTTGAGGATCATCTGCACCTTCATATTGTGCCTAGATGGAATGGGGATACCAATTATATGACCACGATCGCAGATACCCGCATCATTCCTCAACAACTCGAAGAGACCTGTGAATTATTGCGATCGGGTTTTCTTTTGGAACAAAAAGAGCGATGATGAATACGATGAATATAGCAAGAATTAAGCGGCTCCTTCTGATTATGATAGGAGGGATGACCACCTTAATGGTTTATTATATCTGGGCCTACAATCAGGAAAATCAAGGCGTGAAAATGAAGCCTCTTCTCCCGGAGAAGCTCGCATCCGATCCCGTGGTACCGGACGTCGTCGTCAACGATGTGGACCTGACTGAAATGTCTGTAGAGCGAATCTTATGGACCTTACACGCCAAAGAAGCCCGGGTGTATAGTTCCCTGAAAGAAACTCGACTCAAGGCTGTTGAAGTACAATTTTTTGATGAATACGGGGAGAAAAGTTTATTTTTAACGAGTGACCGAGGAATGAAAGATGATAAAACTGGGAATATTACCGCTTCTGGCAATGTCGTGGTCATATCGTTACAAAAAGAGGCGACCTTGAAAACGAATGAGTTAATTTATGATGCCAATCAAAAAATGATCCGGACGGATGAACAGGAGCATGTGATTATTGAACAAGGCGATATTATTACCAGTGGATACGGATTAGAATCGGATCTGAGTTTGTCAAAACCGCGAATTTTACGAGATGTCACGACATCTTTCGCTGTTCAACAGGAAGTCAAACAAGGAGGTGACAGTACGCAGGAATGAACCACTGGCAATGGTCTTTCTGTGATCTGTCTGCTTATGCTTATGAGAAGAGGGGAAAAAAATTTTCACGTATATACTGCGTGGATCTGCTGTGTTATGATGTCTCTCCTGATCCTGATTGGCATTGCCAATTCCTCTGAAGCGCAAACTTCAGCCAAATCTGGCTCTCAAACCCCATCGGTCATGTCACAACAGGGAGGGGAGGGGGTCATTACGGGTGATGGCTTTCAGATGGATCTTGACAAAAAAGTGGTCACGTATTTTGGCAATGTCAAAGTTGTTCAAGGGGAAAGTACGCTGTTTTGCGATAAATTAGATGCGTTTTACGAAGAGTTTGGAAAATGGAAACGCATTGTGACCACCGGAAATGTGCGATTAGTGGATGGAACATTCACGGCTACTGGTGAGGAAGGAATCTTTCATCCCGAAGAACAAAAAGTCGAAATTAATACCCATGCAAAAGTTTGGCAAGAGAATAATACCATTACCGCCCATCAAATTGTCGCCTACATTGCGCAGGATGTGGTTGAGGGGTATGGCAGTGAGGCGACTGAACGAGTCATTATGACAGTCTATTCAGGAGAAAGTATGAGTTTGCCGGGAACAACGCCTACACCCCGTGAAAGTCCCCGGGCTGAAGAGGAAAGCAAGTCGCCAATCGTGATTATTTCCGATACCTTAAAATTTGAAAACCTGAAGCAACTTGCCAGATTTACGGGAAATGTTATTGCCACGCAAGATAAAGATGAAATCAAAGCCGATGAAATGCTCGTGTATCTGACCAAAACAGAGCAAAATCAGAACGATGTGGAGCGACTTGAATTATACCGCAATGTGAATATCACGCATGAGCAGTATTTAATCCTCGGGGATACCGGCGTGTATCACAAAGTAGAACAATACGCTGTGGTCACAGGCACAAAACAAGAATTTGCCCGGATTGTAGATACAACCGATAATATCACCCGGATTCAAGCCTATGGCATCCGTTACAATTTAGCGAATAATCTGGTTGAATCTATCCCGCTGGAAGGGTCGCGGGTCGAAACAAAATTTGAAACAGAGCAAGGCGGATCCTTGTTGGTGCCGGAAAAGCCAGTCTCAACGCCAACCCCTGAGGCGACTCCGCAAGTGAATCGGGAAAAAATGCCGTCTGCCACAGTGTATCCTGGCAAAAAGAAATGAGAGCCTGCGGCGAAAATGATCTTGGTAGCAGCAGCTTTTGGAAAAGAGGCTTATGGCGAGACTGATTGCCCAGAATTTACAAAAAACCTATAAAGGTCGTTCAGTAGTGAACGATGTGAGTTTTTACATCGACCAGGGAGAAGTTGTTGGTCTGCTCGGACCGAATGGGGCCGGGAAAACCACAACATTTTACATGGTCATCGGACTGGTAACGCCTGAACAAGGCACAATTCTCCTGGAACAGGAAGATATTACCCATGATCCGATGTATGCTCGTGCGCGGAAAGGCTTGAGTTATTTACCTCAGGAACCTTCAGCGTTCCGAAAACTCACAGTGCAGGAAAATATCATGGCGATCCTGGAAACCCTTGATATTCCGGTTTATGAACGCGAACAGCGTCTGGAAGAACTGTTAGATGATTTGGATATTTCGCATTTGAGAAAAAGCAAGGCTTATACCCTGTCTGGCGGAGAACGGCGACGCTTAGAAATCACGCGGGCTCTGGTGAGTTCCCCGTCATTTATCTTGTTGGACGAACCCTTTGCCGGAATTGATCCCAAAGCAATTGCGGATATCCAGAAAATTATTGACCGGTTAGCACAAAAAAATATCGGAATCCTGATCACCGATCATAATGTGCGCGAAACCCTGAAAAGTACAGATCGAGCATATATTATGACCGATGGTGAAATTCGATTTTCCGGTACCCCGATCGAATTGGCATTTAATGAAAAGGCGAAAGAACTGTATCTTGGAGAAGGATTTATGTTATAAATCTGGATGTTTTCTTTATGAAGATTCTAATCCAGAATTGTTGACCTGGCCCTATGAATGTTGATGCACGCATAAACCTCAATCTCTCTCAGCGTCTCGTTATGACGCCAATGTTGCAACAAGCGATTAAACTGCTCCAAATGTCGCGGTTAGAGCTTGTCGATTTGGTGAAACAAGAGATGCTAGAGAATCCGGTGCTTGAGGAATTGGAGGAGGGGCTAGAATCGCAGCCTGAGCGTCAAGACGAGCAAGAAGGCTATATGAATACTGACGACTCTCTCAATGATGATGCTTGGCAAATGCCGCAGGATAACACCTCTGTCTCCGAACCTCTCCAGGAAGAACGCGGGCGGCAGCAACAAGATTTTCCCGTGAATTGGGAAGAATATTTCCATGATAACCCTTCAACGTTAGGGTATTATGGGGAATATGAACCCGACGAAGGGTCCCCATCCTATGATAGTTTACTCAAACAGCCATTATCCCTTTCGGAACACCTGCTGTGGCAATTACAAATGTCTCAGGTGCCTGAACGTCCCATGAAGATCGGTCGATTTCTGATCGGTCAGATTGATGATAATGGCTATCTTAACTGCGATGACCTGCAAGAAAGTTCTATAGTAAACAGACAGGCAACGAGTCTGAGATCTAACGACCTCAAAGAATATCGTGGGGCTTTGATTACTGGCTTGTGTCAAAAAATTCATGCTGAGTTTGAACGAGATTATATGATATCATCTTTACACATTCCTGGTAAGGAAGGGATGTTAGCGCGCGTGCTCATCCAGGAATACTATGAAGACCTTATTAGTGCACGGTATGAAGAACTCGTTCGTCGTTTACAACATTTCAGTTTAGAAGAACTTGAAACCATCGCTAAGTATCTGTGTGAGATTCCTCTGGTAGAGATGGAACAATTCACAGGGATTCCCGCCTCAGAAATTACACAGGGGTTTGAGCACATTTGGAAGATCTGTACTGAGTTGCAACAAATCATCGAAGGACACTTTCATCTGTTATTAGGACAGGATTATGCAACAAAGCTCGAAAAACTCGGGCTGTCTCCTGAAGAATTTTACCTGGTCGAATATTTGCTCTTACAACTTTCAGCCGAGGAAATTGCCTATATTGCCAGTCGAGAAAACACGACAAAAGCTACAAAATACGAAAAAGAGGTTGAGGAGTTTCTTGGCAGGCTCCAACAATCATACTCCCATATTGACCAATTAAAGTCGCATCGATACTTTTTGGTGCAATTATATACGGTTGGAATTGAATTTATTGCTGACAAGATTGTAACAGATCATGGGGGCCGATTGCAGAAGCTGGGGGTGAAGCTCTTGCATGTCACAGAAGCAGATGTGGCCCAGATTGCCAAACAGGTGTCAGCGCAGCTCGACGGCTTTTATCAGACAGTCCAAGAGGTTTCACCGAAAGAAGTTGAGCATATTCTCCAACACATTCAGACGTTTACTCCATCAGGCGTTGGTGCGCGCGATCTGAACGAATGTTTGCTGATCCAGGCCAGAAACCTTGGGCTTCAAGAAACCCCAGTCGAGGCCATTATTTCCGATTATCTTGAAGAATTGAATCAACAACAGTATCAAAAAATTGCCGATCACCTTGAAATTTCTGTTGAAGACGTTGAGGCAATGCATAAAATTATCGTAAATATGTCACCTCGCCCCGGGGCAGATTTTAGCTATGAGCGTCCTGAATACATCGTCCCGGATATTTACGTCTATAAAGTTGACGAAGAATATGAAGTGGTGTTAAATGATGATGATCTGCCAAATTTACGCATTAACCCGCTATACCGGAAATATTTGACCGGTAATAATCATGATGTACCGTCGACGACAAAACAATATGTTGATCAAAAGCTTCGTTCTGCGATGTGGTTTATTCGAAGTGTTGAACAACGGAAACGGACAATTTATAAAGTCGGGAAAAGTATCGTCAAATTTCAAAAAGAATTTCTTGAACATGGCGTATCACACCTGAAACCCCTGGTGTTACGAGATGTCGCCGATGATATTGCGATGCACGAATCAACGGTGAGTCGCGTAACGACGAATAAATATATTCACACGCCCCAGGGGGTTTTTGAATTGAAATTTTTCTTTCATAGTGGTTTAGAAAGTACTTCGGGCGATGATGTCTCATCAATTGCGATTAAAGACAAAATTCGACAAATGATCGAAGAAGAAGATCCTGAACATCCGTTGAGCGATAAAACGATCGAAAAAAAGATGACGGCCGCTGGTGTCGCTATCGCGCGGCGAACGATAGCAAAATACCGCGAAGAACTCGATATTCCGTCGTCAATTCAACGTAAGCGGAAAAGAACGAGTAATGGACAATGAATCAACCTAAAACTGAGCTAAAGTGACTAATGTGACAAGCAACGAAAGTTCAAAGTTCTTCAAACGTTCATCACTTGTCATGTTAGTCACTTACAAACTAAGGAGGCATATTATGCAAATTACAGTCACAGGTAGACACTTTGAAATCACCGACCCATTAAGACAGCATATTGAATCCAAACTGAATAAATTGGATCGTTACCTTGATGGAATTACCGATGTACATGTCGTCTTATCTGTTGAAAAACACCGTCATCTTGCCGAAATTAATCTTCAGGCGAATGGCAGTTCGATTCGAGGAGTGGAAGAAAAACATGATATGTACTTAGCGGTTGATGCTGTGATTGAGAAACTCGAACGGCAAGTCAAGCGTCAGAAGGATAAAGATGCCGATCGTAAAGGACGGTTTGCTATTAAAAGCACAGATATGGTACCGACCGAAACCGTTGATGCAGAAGAGTTTAAAACACCTCCTAAAGTCATCAGAACCCAACGGATGGCGATTAAGCCGATGTCTATTGATGAAGCCGCAATGCAATTGGGATTAGCAAAAGAAGATTTTCTCGCGTTTTTGAATTCGGAAACAAACCAGATGAATGTGATGTATAAACGACGCGATGGGAACTATGGGTTAATCGAACCTGAATTTTGAGTTGTGGGTTTGGAGTTCAGAGTTCTGAAGAGCTCAGCACTCGAGACCGCGATAGGGAAATCATGAAATTAACAGATATTCTTGCTGAATCGTCAATTGTCGCAGACTTACGAGCCAATAATAAAACAGAAGCTCTGGAAGTGCTGGTAGATGCGATGATCAAGAGTAATCCTGGCATTGAGAAACACACGATTCTGAAAGTGTTGTTGGATCGAGAAGAATTGGGAAGTACAGGCATTGGCGATGGCATTGCGATTCCGCATGGCAAAGTTCCTGATCTGCCTCAGATTATCTCAGGGTTCGGACTTTCGAAAACGGGAATCGATTTCGACTCATTGGATGGGAAACCGGCATATTTATTCTTTTTACTGGTGGCTCCGGAAAATTCTGTGGGAACCCATTTAAAAATGCTTGCGAGAATTTCACGGATGCTCAAAAACACTGATTTTCGGAATAAATTGTTGCATGCCAACTCCCAGAAAGAGATTTACCAGATCATCTCTGAGGAAGACGCGAAATATTAAACAAGGAGAGAAGAGAACGCCAAAGGAATAAGACCATTGATAAAAAGGTGTGCTGGAAGACACCGGGTTTGTGGCAATACCCCGGTGTCGTGCCAATCTTTTTTGTCCTGTTTAACAGAGACAGCCCTTGTTCCTTTTCCCTCTCTTATGTATCCGTCATGGTAGGTGGAGTGATTGTATCACACGGCCAGTTAGGCAAAGAACTGATAGCCACTGCTGAGATGATTGTCGGGAAAATCCCCAATATTACCTCTGTATCAATTGATGTCACCAGCGATGTCGAAACCTCGCGTGAACAAATTCGGCAAGCGATTAAATCCGTGAATAATGGAGCAGGAGTGGTCATTTTTACTGATATGTTTGGGGGAACTCCCTCGAATATCAGTTTATCCTTTTTAGATGAAGCGAACATTGAAGTGATTACCGGAGTGAATCTTGCGATGCTCCTCCAGCTTTCTACATCAGGTAAAGCAGAGCCGTTCCAACAAATCGTCCAATCATTAAAACAGCGTGGGCAAGAGAATATTCATATTGCGAGTGAATTTTTGAAACAACGAGGCAAAAAATAAAAGGACGTGAAGAGAAAGGTCATGGCGGAAATTCGAGTCGCGACGATTAAGAATGAATTAGGATTACATGCGCGGGCTGCCGCGCAGTTTGTGCAAACAGCAAATCAGTTTTGCGCTGAGATTACTGTGCTGAAAGATGGCGAAGAAGTGAACGGTAAAAGTATTTTGAGTTTAATGATGCTTGCAGCCCCTATTGGTTCTGAAATTGTGCTCAAAGCCGAAGGAGAAGATGCCGTTGCGCTACTCGACAAGCTCATTCAACTCATTAATAATAAATTTGGGGAACCCAAATGAGCACAGGAGTCAATTGTCACTTGTCACTTGTCAATTGACAATTGGTAAAGATTTTTGGAATTTCGAGGCATTGGCGTCTCATCAGGAATTGTGATCGGCAAAGTCTTTCGCCTGGAAAAAATCACCTATGACATCAAACCGAACTGGGTGCGAGATACTGAGGTTGACGAGGAGGTCGCCCGTTTTCTGAAGGCGATTCATACCTCAAAGGAACAACTGCTGAGTATCCGCAAAAAGATTGAGTCCTTAGCTGATACAGCACAGTTGCAGATTATTGACGCTCATCTGTTGATTTTGGATGATCAGATGTTGGTGAATGAAACCGTCGAGTACATCAAACGGCACCGGCTCTCGGCCGAATGGTCGTTAAAACGCGTGCTGGATAAAATCGGTGAACAGTTTGATAAGATGGGCGATGCGTATCTCAAAGAGCGCAAAGACGATCTGAGCCATATTGGCAATCGCATCTTTAACAATCTGTTTGGGTATGGACATACCAATCTGGCCGATTTAAAAGAAGATGTCATCGTGGTAGCGCACGATCTTTCGCCTGCTGATACCGCCCAGATGCGCAAGGAACGGGTGATCGGGTTTGTCACCGAAATTGGCAGTAAAACCTCGCATACCGCGATTATGGCGCATTCTCTGGAAATTCCTGCCGTTGTAGGGGTCACTGGTATTTATGATGCGGTCACAACCGGAGAATCTTTGATTGTTGACGGGATCGATGGCATTGTGCACGTTTCTCCTCCTCAGCCGACCTTTATCGCGTATCTCAATAAACAACGGCGCTATAAATACTATGAACGTGAATTATTGAAAATGAAAGATCTGCCAGCCATCACGACCGATCAGAAAAAAGTGACGCTGCTGGCGAATATTGAATTTATCGGCGAAGTCAAATCCGTACTTGAGCGGGGAGGTGAAGGCATTGGGTTGTATCGGACGGAATTTTTATATATGAATCGTTTTTATCCTCCGACAGAAGCCGAACATTTCAGAGTCTATAAAAGTCTGGCAGAACAGCTTTCAAGTTATCCTTCTATCATTCGCACGCTCGATCTTGGCGGCGATAAATTTATTTCGCAGCTCGACGTGTATGAAGAATTGAATCCGGTGTTAGGATTACGTGCTATCCGTTTGTGTTTAGAGCATATTGATCTGTTTAAAACCCAATTGAGAGCGATCTTAAAAGCCAGCCATTACGGCAAATTGAAAATTATGTATCCGATGATTTCCGGCCTCGATGAATTGCGCGAAGCGAATGCCGTATTGAAAGAAGTGATGGATGAACTCCGGAAAGCCAATATCCCCTTTGATGAAGAGATTGAAGTGGGAATTATGATAGAAATTCCGTCAGCGGCGATTACCAGCGATATTCTTGCGGAAGAAGCCGATTTTTTCAGTATTGGCACCAATGATTTGATTCAATATTCGATTGCGATTGATCGCGTGAATAAAAATGTGTCTTACTTGTATGAACCCCTGCACCCCGCCATTTTACGCCTGATTGCCAGGGTGATCGAATCTGGCCATGCCAAAGGGATTTTGGTCGGCATGTGCGGCGAAATGGCGAGCGACCCGAAATATACATTGTTATTGCTGGGACTGGGGTTAGATCAATATAGCACCAATTCCGATGCGTTATTAAAAATTAAAAAAATCATCCGCTCCGTCTCGTATGCCGAAGCCAGGGAAATCGCCCAACAAGCCTTAACGTATTGCTCAGCCTCCGAAACAGAAAAGTTCATTACGAATTTGATGGAAGAACGCTTTCCTGATGTCTTCTGTTACTTTGGCGATGGCGACGAAGACTAAGCTGGGGGAATACTCTGCACTTAAAGGTCCGCGCCCTCTTTTCTCCCACAAAAGAAATGGGCTGACTACCGTTCACCCCATTTGAGTTTTCTGCGTAACACCTCAAAATAATTCCTTTCAGGCGGACGAATCAACCGGATCATATAGTCCGCTTTTTTCACATCCACCACATCTTGATATCTTAGTGCAAAGCCAACCTGCCCATCTAAGGTTAAAAACACTCCTTCATTTTCAGATTTGAGAGTAATTTGAATTTGCGCGCTATCAGGAATCACGGTAGGGCGGTTGGTTAAAGTGTGCGGACAAATCGGCGTCATGACCAGGGCGTGCATATCAGGATGGATAATAGGACCGCCGGCTGCAAGATTGTACGCTGTCGAGCCGGTTGGCGTGCCGATAATAAGTCCATCAGCTTGATAGGTAGTGACGTACTGACCGTCAATATAGGTTTCCAGGTGAATCATTCTGGCCAGCGTACTTTTGGTCATTACCACATCATTGAGAGCCGAATATTGGGCGATGTGCTCGCCTTCACGAGAGACGCTTGCCGTGACAAGTAAACGCTGCGAAGTGCTAAACTCATGACAATGGACTTGCTCAAGCGCAAAATACATTTCTTCGAGGGTAATTTCCGTGAGAAAACCGAGACTCCCCAGATTCACTCCTAAAATAGGCACATCCCGGTCGCCAATGAGTCTGGCAATGCTTAACAGGGTTCCGTCTCCGCCAAGCACAAGAATACAATCAACCAGAGCAGGAATTTTGGCTTTTGAGTGAACTTCGATTGGCTGATCAATAAGTTCGCCAGTTGTTTGATCTACAAACATCTGTATCTGGCGTTCTGACAGCCATTGGTGCAGATCTTTCAGAATTTCCCGGATTCCAGGGGTATGTGCCTTTGCAATAATGCCTACTCGTTCCATATCGGTCTATGTATTCAGAAAATTTTCCCTTGTCAATAAAAAAGCAGAGGAATGAATCGTTCACACGAAGAAAGTTGAGGAAAATGCGAGAAAGTAAACTGTTATAAAAATTTTAAAAGGCGAGAATAAAGACAAAAAATCGGGGTGAGAGGATTTGAACCTCCGACTCCTTGCTCCCGAAGCAAGTGCGCTACCAGGCTGCGCTACACCCCGAAATTCCAATTTCAAACGTACACCATAAAAAATGCGGGATACAAAAAATGTCAAGTCAAAAATACATTGGATGATAGATTTTCAAAAATTTATGACAGGAAAACCGAGTTTTTCAAAACCTCGGTTTTTATATGCTGACATACTATCTATAACGTCTGTTACCAGAGATATTTTACCACCACAAACCCACCAACCAGAGCAATGGTGAACAGGACAACCAGCAGATTAAAATATTTGTCAATAAACCCTTTAATGGTGGGTCCAAAGAACCAGATAAAGGTTGACACCAGGAAAAATCGAGCCGAACGGCTGACAACTGACGCTAACACAAATTTGACAAACTGTAACTGAAAGACTCCTGAAGCGATCGTAAAAATTTTATACGGAATAGGAGTGAATCCGGCGATAAACACCGCCCAGGTGCCATATTGCTGATATAACAGTTCTACCTCGTGAAATTTGGCCTGCCCCTGATAAAACTCAACAATGGGTTTCCCGATAAGCTCATAAAATTGCCAGCCGATCACGTAGCCGAACATCCCGCCCAACACCGAGCCAATGGAGCAAATGAAGGCATAACGAAACGCCCTGGCCGGAATCGAAATCGCTAAGGCAATCAAAAGCACATCAGGAGGAATAGGAAAAAACGACGACTCTGCAAAAGCGAGGATAAATAATGCTGGGATTCCATACGGTGTTTCAGCCCAATGGAGCACCCATTCATATAATCTGTGCAATAGATGAAACGGATTCCAACGTGTTTGTTCATTTTTCAAAATAACCTTTTCCATAAAGCCTAGTGTTCCCATCCTTCTTGACCAATCAATCTAACAAAAACACAGGGACAAGAAGTGGTCGTGTGGAGTTGTCCTTGTTGTTTGGTGAGTATGTGTAACATTTGAGACATCCGGCTGCCCACAGGAATCACAAGTTTTCCCCCGTCAGTAAGTTGTTCAACTAATGGTTTAGGCACTAAGGGCGCTCCAGCCGTCACCAGAATCCGGTGGTAAGGCGCATATTCTTTCCACCCGACCGTTCCGTCGCCGACTCGCACCTGGATATTGGCATAGTGTAATTGCTCAAATCGTGTTTGAGCCGCATTGGCCAGCGAAGTAATTCGTTCAACCGTATAGACTTCCCGGGCTAATTCAGCCAGGATGGCCGTTTGATACCCGGAGCCGGTTCCTATTTCAAGCACACGCTGGTCAGGGTGGACGTCCAATAATTCTGTCATCAACGCCACCATATACGGTTGCGAGATCGTCTGATCTGCTCCAATTGGAAGCGGATGATCGCCGTAAGCATCTCCATGAAAATTCTGGTCAATAAACAGATGGCGCGGTACTTTACGCATAGCTGCCAACACGTCCGCCGATTGAATTCCTCTCGGAATCAATTGTTCTTCGACCATCAGGGTTCTGGCCCGGGGGAAATCCACAAAATCACCTTCTCTATTCTTCATACAACGATTTTACCTACACGTTTCTATCAGACCAGTTCTGTCAATAAAATTGTACGCCAAATATACATTATGTGAAGAACCTGAAAAAGTCAAATAAAAGTTCGAGGTTGCCCCTTGACGTTTCCTGTTTTGAATCAAATTATAAAATAAGAGCTGGGTAAATATACAATAATAATCATTTGATTGAACAAGGAGGAACGACGTATGGCACAGAAGCAACAGTTGGATATTTTTGATTTTGCCATTAACGCTGAACGCGATGGCATGAATTTTTACATCAAAGCCACAGAAAAATTTGACAACAAGGCCGTAAAAGACTCCTTTCGCCGCCTGGCAGAGGAAGAGGGCAAACATATTCAGACCTTTCTCAACATCAAAGCCAAATTGGAAAAAAGTGGCAAGGTTGATCCATTCACAATTGGGAATGTGGATGAATACCTGGAAACCATCATTCACGACGGACTGTTTCCGCAAGGCGAAGCAGCAGAAAAACGTCTGGAAAAAGTCGAAGATGTAGCTTCGGCCTGCGCAGTCGCTATGGAAGCTGAAAAAAATGCGATTCTGCTCTATTCCGAACTCGCCAAAACCGCGAAAGACGCTGAACACCGCGAAGCCTTTGAGAAACTTGCCAAAGAAGAAAAAACTCATATCGTGATGCTCAAACAGGTTCGCGCCGATAATGATCCCCGCTACGCTGCCCTGGCCTTTGGTCGCTTTTTTTAGGCTGTTCAGTTTTTGGACAACAGACGTCGCCTTTTACGGCGGCGTCTGGCTTTTATCGCAAAAAGACGATTCATCAACTGCCCTATCAGTGTATATCCGGCGATAATGCCACACTCACAGACATTCCCCCCCCTTTCCAGTGTCAAAAATAATGACCCTGCTGAAATATTTCTTGCCTCATTTCAGCAGGTTTGTCAACGTTTGCAATTACTTAAAAAAATGAGCGAACAAACATCAAAATTGTTAAAAAAAACAACAAGAAAACGGAGGGTATCAATATAATGCAGGTATGTATCGGATTAGTGTTTTACATAGGCTTTGGCGTCGTCGGAGGATTGCTCGGTTCTCGCTTGAGATTTCCCGGAAGCGTACTCATAGGGGCCATGCTCAGTGTCATTGCAGCCAAACAGGTATTAAAAGTTGATTGGGAGTTGCCAAAAGAATATGGATTTATTCTGTATGTCCTTGTTGGAATTACGGTTGGCGCATCCTTTAAGCCTGAGATGCTGCACCTCCTTCCGAAAATTGCCATTCCGGTCGCGCTTTCAACCTTCACGCTGGTTGGCATGGGGCTGCTGCTTGCCGTCATCTTCGCAAAAATAGGAATTTTGGATCGGAGTACAGCGTATATTGCGACCAGCCCGGGAGCCATGTCATCCTTGATCGCCCTGGCACTGGACAGCGACGCGAAGACGCTGATTGTTATCTGTTTTCATTTTTTCCGATTGTTGTTTATTATTCTTACTGCTCCATTTGTCCTGAAATATTTCTTACATTAACGCCCGAACACATCCCCGGTTTTCAAAAAAACCGGGGTCTTCAATCTTCCATTCATTGAATATTTTTACCCTCACACAGCCGTATTTTTCAGGTTTTGCCAGTTCTCGCGATACGCTTGTTGAAGCTCTTTTGTCGTTCTGATGACATCCTCAGTCGCATCTCTGCACACAGCAGGCTCAAGATCTGTATCAAACAGATACATCTCAGTCCAACTCAACCCTTCTTTTTCGCTGCGTACAATTAAGGGCAAATCCATGGCTTGCAGCGTCAAACTGTCCCAGGCCACTAAATAGACAACATGTTCTCGCTCTGACTCCGGGTCAATTTCCTTAATTCGTCCCTGCCAGCCGCTGATATCATTACCAAAATCAGGATCAGCCGTGCCAGCTTTTACTTTCACATTGTCGTGCAGATGAAAATTGATCATTTTCAACCGATGAGATTGAGAATCTTGTGCTTGTGTTGGCATAATATCTGAAAACTATGAACGTGGATTTTCCGATACTTCCTTTGGGAATCATCCGGTCCGAAAAATCACTTTCAAGATCAACCCGTGTTTGTATTTTGGTGTGAATCTGTATATTTTCCATGATGTTACCGATTTTTAGCTCCTACGAAGCTCAAAAGGGGAACTGTCGCTGGTATCGCTATCAGGGACATTCAGGTTGATTGCCGGGTTTGGCGCTGAGCTTCCATGTAGGCTCTGAGCAGCGTGTTAATGAGAGCTTGATAATGCTGGCCTTGCGCCTGAAACCAGTCCAGGACATCCTGATCAATCTGTAAGGTCACTCGCGAAGTTGGCCGAATAGTTCGCAGACCGCGCCGTACCACCGCCCGTTCAAACATTTCCGGAGTAATTTCAGGACAATCTGAAAAATCAATGTCATGATCTTCCATTGCATCCACCCGCGCCCAATCAGTAAGCGATGTTTTCGAAATAGGTTCGTTCTTCATAACCTGAGAACAATGTATTTGGCATGGATCTATTCATAGTCTGTTCTAAAAACATGATACGACTTCAAACAAAATCTGTCAAATACTTCTTCACATAAAAACAGCACCGCCCGTACATATCATATTTGTCGTTTTTCACAAACGATCCGCAAGAACCAAAATTTTCATTGCCGTTGCAGAAGTACTTGACTTTTCTGAAACCGCCAGAATACACGTCCTGATTAGAAGGTAAGGCGAACTATCATCAAATAACCTGTTGTGGGAAGAAGAGGAGTGAAACTGTGGATGTATTAACAGAGGTTCTCAAGGATTCCGATTATGCACTGAGTGTGTTTGATCAGGCGGAGATTGAGGAGTTGAAAGCGCGGGTGATGCTGCGCGACGTGCGGGGTGTGCAGAAGCCGTATGTTTCTTGCTTGATTCGAGAAAAGGAGATTCTGCTGAAACCCGAGGAAATCGTGCGCCAATTGTATCTTGCCAAATTGCTGCGGCAGTACAAGTACCCCAAAGACCGGATTACCGTGGAACATCCGGTCAGCTTCGGACGTGAGAAAAAGTCGGCCGATATTGTGATCTTTGATAAGGATCGTCCGACCGTTGAATATATCATCGTCGAACTTAAAAAACCGAAACTCCAGGAGGGCAAAAATCAACTGCGCTCCTACTGCAACGCCACCGGCGCGCCGATCGGCGTCTGGACCAACGGCAGCCAGATTTCCCATTATCACCGCAAAGACCCGAATTACTTTGAAGATATTACGGACATTCCCAACGCGACCCAGACCCTGGCGGATATTCTGCAAGAACGCTTTACCCTGAAAGACCTGATTATGCGGGATAAAATTCCTAATGAAGGCAAAACCCTCAAGGCGATCATCACGGAGATGGAGGATGAAGTCTTAGCCAATGCCGGTGTGGATGTGTTCGAGGAGGTCTTTAAGCTGATTTTCACGAAACTCTACGATGAATTGAAAAGCCAGAAGGATAAAACCATCATCAATTACTTTCTCGAAGGTCAGCACTTCCCGCGGGTGGAAGAAACTCCTGAGAGCTATATCGCGCTCAAAGGGAGCGATTTCGAAGCGATCAAACAGGCGGTGGCGCGCATTGACGACAGCCGCTTCCGCGTGCTGGAATTCAGAAACACGGGACAATCGGAAAGCGAATTGGCACACAAAATCCAGAAACTTTTTGACGAAGCGAAAACCAAATGGGGTGGGGTGTTTCCGAAGGACAGCACCATCCAACTCAGCCCCTCGCACCTCTCCATTTGCGTATCCAGTTTGCAGGACATCAAGCTCTTCAATTCCAATTTGCAGATCATTGATGAAGCCTTCGAATATCTGGTCAATAAATCGGCCAAAGGGGAAAAAGGACAGTATTTCACCCCGCGCCATGTGATTGATATGTGCGTGAAAATGCTGAATCCACACAAAGGAGAATACATGATCGACACGGCCGCCGGGTCTTGCGGGTTTCCGGTGCATACGATTTTTTACATGACCGGCCATCTGTTCTCCAATGACGAAATCCCGGAAGAGGAAAAAGAGGATGTGCTCAAGGTGTTTGGGATCGATTTCGATGAAAAAGTCGTGCGTGTGGCGCGAACCCTGAACTTGATCGCCGGAGACGGAGAAACCAATGTGCTTTATCTGAACACCCTGGATTATGAACGCTGGAACGAGCGCACTCAGGATCGTTCCTGGCTCAACACCTACGGCAAAGGCTTGAACCGTTTGGAAGGTCTGAAAAAAGAGCCGAACTCCAACAAGGAATTTCTGTTTGACATTCTGATGGCCAATCCCCCGTTTGCCGGCGATATCAAGGAATCGCGCATTATCCACAAGTATGAATTAGGGTACAACCAGCAGAACAAGCCGCAGTCCAAAGTCGGGCGCGACATTTTGTTTATCGAGCGCAATCTGGATTTTCTGAAACCTGGCGGCCGCATGGCAATCGTGCTGCCCCAGGGACGTTTTAACAACACCTCCGACAAACAGATCCGTGAATTTATCGCGGAACGGGCGCGGATTTTAGCGGTAGTGGGTTTGCATGTCAATACCTTTAAACCGCATACCGGCACGAAAACCAGCGTGCTGTTTCTGCAAAAGTGGGATGACAAGAAGTGTCCGAAGGTCGAGGATTACCCGATCTTCTTTGCGGTCTCCGACAAACCGGGCAAGGATAATTCCGGCGAGTACATCTTTGTCAAAAACGGCGATGGCAAGCCCAAATTAGATCGCAACGGCCATTTTATTGTGGATCACGACCTGCACAATCACGGCGGCGAATTGCCGGACGGCATTGCCGAGGCGTTTCAGGAATTCGCCAAAAAGGAACAGTTCTCTTTTTTCTGAAGCGCCCGTTCGATGAAGCCAGATATCAGGCTTTGTTGAGCGGGCTGACAATCTCAATAGTTCATTATAACAACTTAGAAAAATATAAGGATTTCAGATTCGATGCTGAATTCTTCAAGCCTGAATATTTAGCCCTTGAAACTATCCTCCAGCGCAGCAATTATACGTTGTTTGGCGATGTAGTGAAAGAGATCCGGTGTGGACCTTTCGGTTCTACTTTATTAGCGGATACTTATTTAAAAGATGGCGTCATCGTTGCAAGACCATTCAATATTAAACAATTTACATTAGAGCGTGACAATCGGTTTATATCAACCAAAGGGATTGTATCGACAAGAATCTTAGATTCTATGTGTATTGACACGTCAGATTATGGTCAAATTTTCAAGAACCATTTTGTGCAAAATCAGACGAATTGACCATGAGAATCTGACCATAACCTTGCTGGTCAATACATCTATGAAGAAGGCGATATATTTTTCTCTCGCGTTGGTGATATTCGCTGTGGAATAGTTCCACAGATAGCTTCTAAATTAACGATTAGCCCCAATATTATAGCCGTAAAGCCTGACAAAAAACATTGAACCCTTATTATGCGACCATCTTTTTCAACTCAAGATTTGGTCTTCCGCAGATCGAAAGAGGTTTGAAGGTTGTTGCTCAGCCTACTATTCAGACCGATTTAGTCGCTGAGCTAAAAATCGTGTTATTAAGTGCTTCTTTTCAACGATTGATAGAGCATCTTTTTTCTATGTTTCTCGAATTAGATGAAAAAGCAAAGATATTGTATACTAATGCTGAGCAATTTCTCCTCTCCAAACTTGGACTTGCCGACTGGCAGCCGACGCAGCAGACCACCTTTGTCAGGAACTTCTCAGAGTTCCTACATGCCGACCGCCTTGACGCCGAATATTTTCAGCCGAAGTATGAACATATCATCAACACGATTAAAAACAAAACCCACTGTGTGATCAAGGATATTCAGGAATCTAACCGGCGAGGAGTTCAACCTACATACATTGAAGATGAACCGATAAAAGTTGTCACAAGCAAACATATAGGCTCTGAAGCCATAGAGTATGATCAACTTGACCATGCGACAGAGGAAGAATGGCGCAAAAACCCTCTTGCTCACATTAAACTGATGGATATTTTGATTTATACGACAGGGGCCAATATTGGTAGAACCCAGTGTTTTTTAGAACATGAGCGCGCTATCGCAAGTAATCATGTCAATATCTTGCGCGTGAGAGAACTCAACCCAGTTTATACGGCGCTGTTTCTCAATTCCTTGGTCGGCCAGATGCAGGTACAGAGAATGGTGAGTGGTTCTGCCCAGGTTGAACTCTACCCTTCTAATATCGCTCAGTTTGTCATCTGGAATGCGCCCCGGGAAATCCAGGCAGAAATTGCCCGCCTGGTTCATACCTCACACACAGCCCGGAAGCACTCAAAACTCCTGCTCGACATCGCCAAACGCGGCGTGGAACTGGCGATTGAGCAGGATGAACAGCGCGCTGAAGCCTGGATACAGAGCCAGATCCGGACACTTGACATTGAGATAGACTAGCAAGGCTGAATTTCGCGGCGTTTCAGGGATGTGGTCTGCCGGGCTTGTTTGTCTGCCGTTCAGTTTTTTTTCTTGACACTCATCTCCATGTTGATCATATATTGAATATGGATAACTCACATTACGCACTCATATAAAAAAGTCAGATATTATACATTGTTTTTAACTGTGTTAGCTC
>DF820465.1:664909-703924 GCA_000739535.1 Candidatus Vecturithrix granuli
AGAGGATCTGAACATGATCACAAGATATTTGTCAAAGAACTTTTTTATCTACTGCGTAAAGTGAGATGGATAAAAAAGAAAAAGTTGAATATTGTCTTGATATCGCTGACTACGATTTTGAAACAGCAAAATCTATGCTCACCTCCGGTCGTTATTTGTATGTGGTTTTTATGTGTCAGCAGGCTATCGAGAAGATGCTCAAGGCATTGTATATCAATATATTTGACGAGGAGCCTCCAAGAAGTCATAACTTAGCTTTTCTCTTCAATAAATTGGGAATAGGCGCGTCCAATGAAACAATGGAAGTGTTGAATTCATTGTCTGCCCATTACATCAATAACCGCTATCCCGAATATAAAAGCAAGCTTTCGACTGTCCTTGATCAGAAGAAGGCTGAAGAATTTCTGACCAAAACGGAAAGGACCTATACATGGCTGAAATCCCAGATAATATAAACGCCGCTTTATCTGATTATGTGACCAGACTTTCCCAGGAAATTCAGGTACGCGCGGCTGTTTTGTTTGGTTCGTGTGCGACGGGAAAAATGAGAAAGATTTCGAGCACGAAGGCAACGACCCCTTTCTTCACGAAATCCTGACAAGCGGCGTCAGAATCGCATAATCTACTATAAGAGATGTCATGAGCGAGACGCTCACCCGGCACGATAAAAATGAGAGATAGAGCGCGAAACTCCAGTTTCGCGGCTGTCAACGATGCGCGAAACTGAAGTTTCGCGCTACATTTTCAAAGGAGCGTCAAAGCTGAGCTTTGACACTCCTGCTGCTGGCGTCAACTCAACTACTAATGCTGTAATGCTTATTCGTTGAGAGCCTGGAGCAGGTTATCAACTGCCATTGTGGTGGCGTTGTCAACGCTTTCCTCTGTAAAGCCGCCGACATGCGGGGTTGTAATCACGCGTTCATGTGAAAAGAGCGGATTGGCCTCAGGCGGCTCTTTGCGATAGACGTCAGTGGCAAACCCTGCAAGCTGTCCGCTGTTCAGGGCTTCCAAAATTGCCTGTTCGTCAATCAGCGTGGCGCGCGCCGTATTGATGAGATAGACGCCTTTTTTCATGCGAGCAAGGGCGTCGTTTCCTATCAGCGGCTTCCCATCTTCCGGCGATGGACAGTGCAGGCTGATCAGATCGGATTCGCGCAAGACTTCATCAAAGGAGCCAAAGCGAAAGTTCGGTGAAGGCGCGAATGAAGCATCGGGATACATATCATACGCGATGACCTGCATCCCAAGTCCGACAGCCATTTCAGCGACATATTTCCCGATTTTGCCGCATCCCACTATGCCAAGCGTCCTTCCGTACAGTTCGATGCCTTTTTTGCGTTTCCATGCCCCGGCCTTGATGCCGGCGTCGCTTGCGGGAATGGCTCGCGTCAGCGCAAACATGAAGCCAATGGCTAATTCCGCCACGCCGCGAGCGTTGGCCCCAACAGCTTTGAGGATTTTGATGTTGAGGCGTTCGGCTGTTTCAGCGTCAATACTATCAATGCCCACGCCATTCCGGCTAATCGCTTGTAATCCTTGCGCTGCTTCAAGCACCCTGGCGCTTACCGGCTCGACACCCGCCAGCATTCCGACGCATCCCGGCAATAAACGCAGCAATTCTTCCTCATTCGGCTGTTCGCCCGGGGTCGAAAAGATGATGTCATAGCCTGCGGCTTTCAATTTTTCTAAGGCAGGATGTCCGTCGCGAGTTAAGGAGCGCGGCGTTACTAAAATTTTTTTCATCGCTTTTGTCACAAAGGCTCGAAGATACGATGGTCTTTGAGTCTTTGCCGCTCACAGCGGATTACAGGATTTCAACCTTGTCTCCGCGTTTGTAAATACGTTTTGGGAAACCTTCTTCTTCAATATCGCCATAATTATGCCCGGCGTCTCCCGGATACACATAAAATGTGATCAATGGCTCGTCGCCGACATTCACCGAACGATGCGCCCAATAGGGAGGCACATAGACGACTCGTCCGCGTTCCATGTATTCGGCGCGGCATTCGCCTTCGGTCGTTTTCATCAGCATATAGCCTTTACCGCGCAGGCAAAGATAGACTTCCGCAGCCTCCGGGATCTCATGATAGTGTCCTTTCGTCATGAAAAACTCTTCCCCGACAGTGCCGGGTTGTAATTTACTGAGTCCGAATTGGAGGTGGCCGGTTTCCTGTGGCACGGCCTTTTCGAAGACTTCATAATGCAATGGGTCGCCTTGCTGAATAAGTTTTTCCAGGGCATCAGCGTCGGCGTAATGCCCTTTCATGCTTGAGGCTTTCCGCACGAGATGCGCGTTATAGTCCTTCAGCACGGCCTCTGCCAGATCGATATCAGCTCCAAACGGCTCCATCAATAGTTGATCAATCATAATTATTCTCTCCCATGTACATCTTGATGTTTATCCGTGCGTGTGTCACATTTGTTATATTCATGTCATTCGATGACTTCTTATCGTTGTCTGAATTGTTCGGCGATCTTTGATAATTCATCAAACACCGGCCCCTCTGCAGGAATATCAATGTGAAAGACTTCGGCAATCACCTGAATCCAGCCGTGCAGGAAATAGACCCAGCCATCTTCAATCTGAAGGTGATGCTGTTGTTGCTGGGAGCGCGCCTGATCCAGGAAGAGCAAGTTCCCGCGATAATTGAAATCCCAGGCAATTCCATGTTCCGGAAAAATCGCGGCGTCGGTGAGCGGCGACCCCGGAGCATCTTTGCCCAATCCGGTCGCATTGACAACGAGCGACGCTGGTTTCAGTTTGGCTGCAACAGCATCGTTCTGTTCGGGAACAGGCGCGTGGATATATTCGACCGTTACATCGCTGTGTAATTCTTTGTGGATACGTTGGATTTCTTCAAGACGAGTCGTACTCCGATTCGTCACGTAAATTTTCGATGGTCTGTTGCCGCCATGTTCTGGTTTCATCAGATAACACGTCAAAGCAATGGTTGCGCCTCCTGCGCCCATCAGCAGAATTTCGGCCCCGGTATTTTTCCAATAATTTTCCGACAGAAAGGCTTCAATCGCCAGACCGCTGGAAATGGGGTCTTTGGCGTGTCCGACCAGTTTGCCATCGCGTTTTGAGATGCTGCTGATTTCGTCCATCAGTATGGCATAGGGATCGAGTTCATCGAACATGTCTTTGCATGCTTTCAGAAGATCAATTTTATGTGTGGTCACCAGCGCGCCTAAGGACAGCGGATCATCTTTGATGAATTGGACGACTTCACGATAGTTCTCCGGCGTGTCGTGGAGTTTGAAATCAATCCCTTTAAGCTGGCACACCCCCACGTTCAAATATTCAGCCCATTTCGGAAAGACGCTCATAATTGACGATTTTGAGGTCGTCACCCCGATAAAATACATCGTCGGAATTGGGGCTGGTGCATAGGTCTGTTTTCCCATAGTGTTATTTCCTTGTAAATGAAATTTTCATTCGTATGTATAAGAAATCGGATTTTTTCGAAAACCCGGTTTCTATGCCTGACTCTTTTTTTCACTGACCGTATTAATGGCCTCTATAAATTCTGCATAGTGTGTAACGCGGTCCTGGTAGAAGGGCATTTTGGTTTTGTCAGGCTCTATTCTTGTTCCTATCTCTATCCATTGTTTTGATGCCCGATCTAAATCATTGAATATCCCGGTTCCAAAGCCGGCCAAAAGGGCGGAACCAAGCGGAGCTCCTTCTTTGCGTTGAAGCTGGACCACCGGAATTCCTAATATATCCGCCTTCATCCGGTTCCACACCTCGCTTTTTTCTCCTCCGCCGGTAATCCTGATTTCCGTTGGTTGAAAATCCGCGTAGAGCGACTTCAGGATGTTCATGTAGATGCCATACTCTAAAGCCACTCCTTCAAGAATGGCCTTATACAGGTGAGCAACAGAGTGACTCCATTGAACTCCCAACCAGGCTCCGCGTAAATACGGCTGTCCCGGACACACACGTCCGGCAAAGTGCGGAATAAACAACGGATCGGTTTTGGCCGGTTCAATGGCTGCGATCATCTGGTTGAGCGCGTCAAAGGAAATCAGTTCTTCTTCCTTGCGCTTCCAATTCACCAGTTCTTTCCGAAACCATTCCAGATTCATGCCCCCGCCGTTAATATAGGCATACGGATGCCACAGTCCTGGAGTTGCAGCCTGACCGCATCCCAGGGTTTTATTGCTCAGATCAGGTTGCAAAGTTTGGGTGGTCGTAGCAAACACAGAGGCCGTTCCGGCGACGTCAACGCAGATGCCTTCCTGCGTCGCGCCGCAGGAAAGGAAACTCGCGGCCGTATCGCCGCAACCGGCAATTATCGGTATCCCGGCCTGGATACCGCATTTTTCTGCCATTTCAGGAATAACCGTCCCGATAATCGCGTGAGAAGCCACAATACGAGGCAGCTTATTCATGTCAAGCTCAAACTGGCGGCATAAGGCGTCATCCCAGCGATTGTTCCGGTTATCAGCAAAACCGGAGAAGTGCAGGTACGAGGAATCAATAAAGGCCTGGTCTCCGTTTAAACCACACAGCCGCATCACGGCGTATCCTCCGGGCTGGACAAAAGCACGGATTTTCCTGAAGACCTCGGGATGCTCGTACTTCCACCACAAAATTTTCGGTCCGTGATTGAAACTCGGCGGCCCGCCTGCTTTACGAACAATTTCATCGCCGGCTTCTTGCTGCATTTTCGTGATATACGGCGCACAGCGCGTATCTAACCAGGAATCGTAAGGCGTGACATGTTTTCCATCCGCGCCGACGCCCAGAATGCCGGCCATTTGTCCGTCAATCCCAATCCCGGCAATCTCGCCTGGCTGAATTCGCGCTTTTTGCACACATGCTTTGATTGTCGCGCACACAGACTGTACCTGGATTTCTGGCTCTTCCTCGACAACTCCAGGCGATGGCTGTGAGAGTGCCGAAGGTTGAAACGCCTCGGCCAGGCAACGTCCATCTTGTGCAAATAGAGCCGCTTTTGTGCCCTGAGTCCCGATATCAATGCCAATCAGATATGTTGTAGGCATGATTATCCTCCCGCTGTTTTATGTCGAACGGTCGACCATTAAAGCTCTCATTTCATATTTTTTGATACAATTTCTGAGAAGATCCTTCTGGTCTTTCATAATTAAATATGTAATGACAATATTACAATATTACGAACTGACTTTCTATACAAGCTAAAAACATCTGTCAAGGAAAAAGTGACAGAAATCTTCTAAATGGAGTACGATCCAGGGTCGTTCAATGTTCCACGCCAGGTTCTGGAGAACGAAATTCTGTTGTAACTAAAATTTCATGCGTCAAGGAAAAAAGTTCTTGCAGGCACAGGTGTTGGCTCAACGGCAAAGACTCTTTTGGGGATACGCGACAGAATTTAATTTGCATCTAGCATGGATCACTTGTTACGTAATTCTTACGGAGGCGACTGAACCCATTATAAAATTTATACCTTTTCCTTTTTTGGGTTCAAATTCCTTTTTTGTGTTCAACTTTTTGTCTTAATTTTCGCCATAAGAATATCATAAAATTTTATAAACGTTTTTGTGTTCAGGAAGTTCCAAATGAACATTTCGGAGAAAGGAATTTGTCTTATGAAAAAGAAACAGAAATATTTTCGCTATTCGGAACAACATCTCTGGTTACAAGTATTAGGAGTGATCGTGGGTGTTCTCTGCCTCCACATATCTTCAGCAGAGGCTATCTGGTTAGGACAATTTCAAGTCAATCCTTTTCTTGAACTCCAGGGGATATATGACACCAATATTTTTCGCGTCAGCGATGATCAAGAAAAAGATCGTGATTTTATCACAGTAATCAGTCCGGGAATTCATTTTGAATTTCCCACATCTCAGGATCCAACCTTTCGTGCTGTTGCCAATTATCGCTCTAGTATCAGGCTGTACGGTAATGACGGCGATTCGAAAGTTGATCCCAAAGGAGAACTGAATACGAATGATCATCGCTTAGATGGGCATCTCTATTTCACTTTTGCTTCGGGGCTGCGTTTCACAACGGGCTATATCCTCAGTCTGGACTCGAAACCCCCAGACTTTCGCGGGGATACTCGCGACGGATACGCAGACCATGCCTTTCTGGTCCAGACAGCCTACGCGTTTGCTGACCGTTACGAAATTCAACTTGGCTATAGCGGATCCCTTCGGAGTTATGACGACTCCTGCAATAAAGATGATAATTATGCCACTCATCAAGGCGAAACGACGTTGTTCTATCGAATTTTCCCCAAACTTTCCGTGTTAGGCGGCGGAAGTTATGCCCTGACCAGCCGAGAAGAACCTGTTTTCTCGGATAGTAAACAATATGCAGGGTATGGAGGCTTCCGGTATGAAGCAACTGAACAGTTAACAGCGACTATGAAAATCGGGGCTCTTCACAAAGACTTTGACGCCAGAGATGTTGATGATACCACCCAAGTCTATGCTTCTGGTGAAACGCAGGCTGTATTTTCGGATACATCATCTCTGAATGTACAGTTGTATCGGAATATTGGTGAAACCTCGCTTACAGACGAATCCAATGTATATGGCGCCTATTATGTTCGTACGGGTGTTCATGCCAGAATGACGTATGGTTTACCTGCGCTTCCGAATACGTCATTTATAGGAGATTTGGGTTATACCCGCGAAACCTATCCGGAAGACGCGAAGGACAGAAGCGATGATAGCTTGGAAATCGGGGTCGGAGTCGACTATAAATTTTTGAAATTTTTTGTTATCGGAGTAAAATACCAATATAGTTCGGCAGATTCTACGATCAACACGAAAGACTTTACAGATCATGTCGCCATGATTAAAATCCGGGCAATTCTGTAAGGTGTTCACCGAATATTGTCGAACTATGCGAGAGATCTGGTTTCTTCAAGAAACCGATAATTTTAAACCTCAACTTTTTCTTTTGTCTGCTCCTGCATGGGAACCCCTATTCGGGCGTTCCCCTGTCGAACTCCGTAGTGCGGTAGTTCCCACATAGGAGTGGAGGAATAAAAACTTTTTCTCCATTCTTGTTGGCCGGAATACTCATGGAATTCAGGGCGATATTCCGGCACAATGTCTTGAAGTTTCTGTTTAATCTTACTGCTATCAAAGGTACGCGAAACCTCTAAAAGCGACGTTATTTGATCGTGCAGCTTATTCATGTTACTGCCGTTCCCACGCAGCACCATGATTTTTTCATGTTGAGTTTCTACGATGCCTTCCCCCTGAGTAATCAGCTCTTCATGCAATTTTTCTCCCGGACGTAAGCCTGTAAATCGGATATCAATATCAGTTCCCGGTTCATAACCATGCAGGCGAATCAAATCTTGCGCCAGGTCAACAATTTTGACCGGATTACCCATGTCTAACAGAAAAATTTCACCGCCTACGCCCATGGCCGCCGCTTGTAAAATCAGTTGTGCAGCTTCGGGAATGCTCATAAAATATCTGGTGATCTCAGGATGAGTCACGGTCAAAGGCCCCCCTCGTGCAATTTGCTCCTGAAACAGAGGAATCACAGAACCTGAACTTCCCAGGACGTTGCCAAAGCGCACGACTATGAAACGGCTGTCAGCATGATTGTTGGCCCCGATCACTAATTGTTCGGCAATGCGTTTCGTGGCCCCCATGACATTGGTTGGGCGCACAGCTTTATCTGTCGAAACCAGGACAAATTTTTTGACCGCATATTCCTGAGCAAGCTGCAAAAGATTACTCGTTCCAACGACATTGTTTTTTACCGCCTCCCAGGGTTGGCATTCCTGCATTGGCACATGCTTATATGCCGCTGCATGAAAAATAATCTGCGGATGAAAACTGCTAAAAACCTGCCTGAGTGTTTCCGGATCGCGTATATCTCGCAGAAATCCGATCGTATTGAGCGATGGAAAACGTTGGGTGCATTCCATTTGAATCCGGAACAGGTGAAATTCATTCATGTCAACCAACGCGATGGCTTCGGGAGAAAATCGCGTGATTTGCCGGACGAGTTCGCTGCCGATCGAGCCGCCGGCTCCGGTCACAAGAATGCGCTTGCCTTGCAGAGTCGCAAAAATCGCCTCTTTATCCAGCCGCACTTCTTCGCGCCCCAATAAATCTTGAATCGTCACTTCGCGCGACGCTTTGACCGACAACGTGCCATTAATCAATTCTCCCAGAGAGGGCACTATTCGAAAAGGCTTTCCACTTGCTTCACACAACGCCACAATCCGACGCACCTGGGCGGCCGTGGCCGACGGAATTGCGATTAAAATCTGATCAAACAACGAGTGAAAATTCTTGATCTGTTCCAGACGATCTAACACTTTGACCCCATGAATGCTCATCTCCAATTTTTCCGTATTGTCGTCGAGAAATCCGATCGGATCAAAACGTAAAGAAGGATTCTCAAGAATCTCTCTGACAACTTTTTCTCCGGTATTCCCTGCTCCGATAATCAGAAGCCGCGTTCTTGTACTGGCGCTGCGGTGAGAAAAAGACGTGTTGCGGAATTTTTTCTCCCTCTGAGAACAATAGAGGCGCGTTCCCACGCGCGCTCCGGCAACCAGTAACAAGGTGATCCCCCAATCCAGCATGAACACCGAACGAGGATAACCCTGAAAGCGATAGAGCAGGAGAATCACGAGCACAACTCCTAAGCTGCTGACAATGCTGGCTTTCCCGATCTTCAACAAATCTTCAACGCCAGTGTAACGCCATAATCCCTGATAGATGCGGAAAAAGACAAAGATGGCGATCTTCATGCTCACAACTAACGGCAGCGTGTTGAGAAATGTCATGAACTGCGCAGCTGGAATCTGAAATTCGAATCGTAGCAGATATGACGCATAAAACGCGAGAGTCACAAGAAAAATGTCAATCAAACAGCTTCCCAACCGGATCAGGACGATTTTTTTTCGATCAGGGCAGAAAAGGTTGAGTAGATCGGGAAAGAGCGATTGGCGCAGATTCTCTGACAGCGTCACGCGAATCGAGGTGCGAAGTCCGCCGATGAACAAAAAAGAGAGTAAACCGTCAATCAGGAACACCGAACGTGGGTATCCTTCAAATCCGGATACAAGCAGCAAGGCAGTCATAATAACCGCCGTGCTGAGAAGGATTGCTCGCGCGATATTGATCACGTCAGCCAGATTGGTATAGCGCCACATTCCATGATAGGCGGAAAATAACGCCAGAATACTGAGTTTCGTGAAAAGCACGAAGGGGAGAGCTTGTAACATGGCATTCCTGTGCTGAGGCGGGATTGCCATCTCAAAGCGCAGGGCGTATGCAGCATATAAGGACAAAACACTGAAACACACGTCTGCAAACAGCATGAGATAGAAATTTTTATGACGAGGCAAGAGTTTCATTCTTGGGCATCCTCCGAACGGAATAAAAAAAGGGTTTTCCTTATTTAGAAACTGTTCTCAGAAAAAGGTTAAACCCTAAAAACGCCTAACGCCTTATTCTTCTATATGTTAACCGAAATTTATGTGAGGATGACAAAATAGAAGACGGCTACTTGCCTAAAGCGGGACCCGCTTATTCCGCCATAATGACAACAACGGATGCAAGGAATCAGCGGATGGTTGGACGCACCTCGATGGTATCCGTTGATTCCTGACATCCGTTGTTGTGTTGTGGCGTCCACATAGTCTGGAAGACTCCCGGAACCTCTAAGACTCCGAGAATCCCGATTAAAGAACTCGCTGAAGGCAGGCAATCACGCGATCCTGATCTTCCTCAGTTAAATTTGAGCCAGAAGGCAGGCAAAGGCCCTGTGTAAAAACGGTGGTTGAAAAATCGGCATGTTCTTCATGCGGGTAGTAGAGTGAGCCTGCAAATACCGGTTGCAGATGGAGAGGTTTCCAAACCGGGCGCCCTTCGATATTCTCTTGTTCGAGCGCATCGAGTACCTGATTGGGCGTCAGCGGGCAGCGATGCGGATCAAGGGTAAGCACCGTCAGCCACCGGTTTGAGCGTCCGGTGGGCGCTTCAGGCATAAATTCGATTCCGTCACGATTCCCCAACTGTTCAACATAGCGGTCGAAAATCCGCCGCCGTTCTGCGATGCGGTCGTCTAGCCAGCGCAGCTGCCCACGCCCGATAGCAGCCAGCACATTACTCAGCCGGTAATTATAGCCGATCTCGCTATGCTGGTAGTGCCGCGCCGGGTCTCTGGCCTGGGTGGCCCAGAATCGGCATTTTTCAAGGGCTTCGCGATCATCGGAGACTAACATGCCGCCGCCGGAGGTGTTCAGAATTTTATTGCCGTTGAAGGAATAAATACCAAACGCGCCGAAGGTCCCGCTCGCTTTGCCTTTATAGCTTGCGCCCAGGGATTCTGCCGCATCTTCAATCACTGGTACGTCGTATTGCTGGCAGAGCGTCAGCAGCGGATCAAAATTCGCGCTTTGCCCATACAGATTGACGATAATGACTGCCTTTGGAAATTTGCCTGTCTGCTCAGCGTCTTTAAAGGCTCGTTCTAATGCCAGAGGTGACATATTCCAGGAGTCCGGCTCAGAATCAATAAAAATTGGCTCGGCCCCTTGATAGATCACTGGGCAGACGCTGCCAATAAAGGTCAGCGACGAACAAAACACGCAGTCTCCGGGCCCAACTCCGAGATAACGCAGCGCTAAATGAATGGCGGCCGTGCCGGAGCAGAGCGCTACAGCCCCTTGAATACCCACATATTCCGCAAGCTCGCGTTCGAAAGCATCTACCTGCGGGCCAAGCGGCGCAATCCAGTTACTGACAAAGGCCTCGGTCACCAATTGTTGTTCATATTTCCCAATATGAGGGGGAGAAAGATAAATTCGTTTTTGCATAGTCGAACCTTCTCCTTTCTAACGTTTTGAGAATACGATGTTCATACAGGACTACGACCTGACTGCTCCCAGACTCCTACCCTGTTTTGAACCACCGCGCTTACCGGAGGATTCATAGGCATCTGCCAGAGCTAACAACGATTGAGAAATCGAGATGGAAGGAAGTTCCGCCTCTCTGAGTCGCTCACGCTTGACGTCGGCCCGCGGATAACACTATACCCACTCTTTCATACGAGTGAACTCCGTGTTATTCATCGTACCCCTGAAATAAGTTAACTCTACGTCTCTTTTTTGGTTCAGATATCACATACTGTGCGCAAAAAAGATTTTATGTCAAGCCAAAGATCGTTGTGTTCGATATGTTCCTGTCCAGTTTCAAGTTATTTTTTTCATTCTGGCGGGGATCCCGACGACCGTGACACCATCGGGGACGTCGTTAATCACGGTTGCGCCCGCGCCGACCGTGACATCTGAGCCGATCCGAATATTAGGAATAATCACGGCGCCTGCGCCAATTAAGGTGCGCTCACCGACCGTCACGCCGCCGCACAGTCGAACTCCCGGCGCGATATGTGTCAGATTCCCCACCGCACAATCGTGATCAACGGAGGCCGCGGTATTGATAATGACGTGTTCGCCAATGGTCGTATCCGCGTTGATGACCGCGCTAGCCATGACAACCGTACCATGTCCGATAACAACGCCCCTGGAAACAGAGGCCGACGGATGAAGCGCACGCCCGAAATCAACACCGCGGTCGCTCAGAATCCTACTCACGCGATGCCGGATGTCATTATGACCTATAGCGATGATCATTTTCATTTCATGACCGTCTAACGCAGCTAAGCCGCCGATGACCTTATACCCGAACACTTCTTGTCCCCAGAGGATGTGATTATCATCGAATAACCCGCCGATGACATAACGTCCTTCGCGCTCGATAATATCAATGACCACTTTGGCGTGGCCGCTTGCCCCGAAAAGATAACATGTTTCTTGCTGCGTTTTCATGCGAATATTTCCTAAAGATTGTACCCGCGAAATTCTTCCATTGTGGCCTGTCCTGGCTGATTGATGCCTTCCCGCTTGATCACGTGTACAAACGTGAGGAACAAAATTTTTATGTCTAACCAGAGCGACCAATTGTCCACATACCAGATGTCATACGCGAACTTTTCTTCCCAGGAAAGGGCGTTGCGGCCGTTAATTTGCGCCCAGCCCGTAACGCCTGGTTTGACCTCATGCCTGCGCATTTGTTCCGGGGTGTACCGTTCCAGATATTGCACCAGCAGTGGGCGCGGCCCGACTAAACTCATGTCCCCTTTCAGCACGTTCCAGAGTTCCGGCAGTTCATCCAGCGACGCGGCGCGTAAAAACTTGCCAAAAGGCGTCAAGCGTTCGGCGTCCGGAAGCAAGTGCCCCTGTTCGTCGCGCCGGTCCGTCATGGTGCGAAATTTGTACATAGTAAACGGTTTACCGTGTAATCCCGGGCGAACTTGACAAAAAATCGTTGGACAATCTAACTTCACACGTATCAGTAAGAGAATCAGTAACATCACTGGCCATAATAGAAATATCGCAGGAATTACCACTACCAGATCCACCAAACGTTTCACCATCTGGAGTTGTTTCCTGGGGTTCATGCCTGCCTCTCTTGTTTGATTGCGATGTGGTGCAAAATTTCTAAAAGTTGGGCGGCTAGTTGATCCCGCGAAAATTGTGTTTCCGCCAATCGGCGAGCATTTTTGCCATAACGGGCGCATAATTCAGGATGATCTCGTAAATAAGTCACCTGTTCGACAAGCGACTCAGCATTTTCCGGTTGAACAAACACTCCGACTTCATACGTATTTACAAGTTCTTGCAGCCATCCCGGAGTATTGACGAGCACCGGGCGTCCCGCAGCTAAGGCATCAAAAAACTTGTTTGGAGAACAGGTATAAAGTACGGGAACATTCTTATAGATCGTCATGCACACATCTGACGCCGCGGCTAACTGAGCAATGTAGTCTTTCTCCGGAACGGAATCTGAAAAGACCACATTCATAAGGTGATGTTGCTGACAGAACGCCTGGAGTTCAGCACGCCGTTTTCCGTGCCCATGTAACACAAACACGATCTGCTGCTCTTGCTTTGTTTGTAAAATGCGAGCTGCCTGGAGCACATAGGTCAAGTCATTAGCCTCTCCCATTGCTCCGAAGTATGTACACACAAAACGTCCATGTAATCTCAAACGATCTCGGACAGCCGCGCCATCAACATCCGGATGAAAGAGTTCAATATCTGAGGCATTTGGGATCACGCTTACCTTCTGAGCAGCGACGCCGGCTTGTTGAACGCCTTCAGCCATGCCCGGTGAGAGGGCCACAATATGTTCGGCATGTCTATAGATCGTCCTTTCTAACCATCGAGCAAGGGCAATATTCACAGGATTTTTTAAGGCTGCCATTTGAATAGGAGCCTCAGGCCACAAATCTCGTACTTCAAATACGAAGGGCACGCGCCATCGTTTCCTGGCAAAGAGCGCAGGAATTCCGATTGTCAGGGGGGTTGAGGTCGCAAAGATTACATCTGGCATAGAAAGGGAAAATAGGGCACAGGAACTTATCAGCGCAAAGTGGAGAAAATTGAACATACGTTTCCAATAAGAGAGGGTGGTGCCATACCGGCTATCCGCATACCCGGCTTTGATCTCTATCACTTGAATTCCCATAATTTCTCGTTTTCTGAACGGATTTTTTCCGGTCCAGGGGAAAGAGCGATCCTGAGCGGTCAACATGGTGACCTGATGTCCGGCGTTCACAAAACGACGGGCAAATTCATAGGATCGCGTTCCTCCTACTTGTTGAGGAGTAATAAAATATTGATGCAGGTATAAAATATGCATTAGTCTCCACCTCTCTGGCAGATCGCTCAAAACGCTACCAGGCAATTCCTTGGTAATTGGGATTTTCGATAGATTCTATGCTACCAACAAGATCAATGACCGAAATTCCTTGTTCCAACCAGGATACAATACGTTCCCTGGCAACCGGGTGACCGACAATGACGGTTTCGCAGACGTTCAAGGCAGAAAGCGTCTTGACAAAACATTGAGTAAGATGAGGGATTCGCTTGTCAATATAGGCCTTGTTTGATCCTATCAACCAGGCCGTACGTACATATTCATCCCAAATTGAAATGGTAAAGCCTTTTCCAATCAGCCGTTCTGCCAGTTCGACCAGGGGACTTTCGCGCAAATCGTCTGTGCCCGGCTTAAAAGATAAGCCTACTAAACCGACCTGATGTTGACTTCCCGTAATAATCATCTGGAGCACATGCTCTATTTGGTGGGCGTTACTGGTTAAGATATTTTCACACATCGGAAGAGACACACCCGCCATGCGAGACGCGTAGATTAATGCCCGCAGATCTTTTGGCAAACAGGAACCGCCAAATGCAAACCCGGGGCGTAAATATTTGGGAGAAATATTCAACCTGGTATCAGCGCAAAAAATATCCATAACGACTCGACTATCAATAGCAAACGCTTTACAAAGCTGGCCGATTTCGTTGGCAAAGGTGATCTTAACAGCATGGAAAGCATTATCTGCATATTTCACCATTTCGGTTGTTTCAAGCGAAGCGGTAAAACGAGGCGCCTCTATAGCAGAATAGAGCTCAAATACTTGCCGCCCTGCGCCTGTTGTACGCTCTCCCACGAGAATTTTCGGAGGATGATAAAAATCCTCTACTGAGCTCCCTTCACGCAGAAACTCCGGGTGAAACACAATATCGTAGCGTTCGCCGGCCGGTCGGCCGGCATGTTGTTCAAGAATCGGGAGTAAACGTGATCGAGTTGTCCCCGGGAAAACTGTACTCCGTAAAATAAGTAAAAATGGGGTCAAGCGTTCTCGAAGCGCGTCGCCGATTTCTGCGATCACGGTTTCAGCATAAGAGGTATTTAAGTTGCCATTGCCCAAAGAGGGAGTTCCTACACAGATAAACCCCATGTCGCTGTTTTGCACTGCTTCCCAGCCGTGCATTGTCGCTCTTAAACGACCAGAGTGAACAGCCGCGTGCACCAACTCATCCATCCCTTTTTCAAGCAGAGGAGATTTTCCCTGATTGACGCTTTCAACTTTGGCCTGTATGACGTCGACCCCGATAATGTCATGTCCATCATGGGCCAAACATGCTGCGGTCACCATGCCAACATATCCTAATCCAAATACACTAATACGCAAATTATTTGCCATGTCCAACACACAACCTGTTTGCTTTTGGCTGATAAACAAAGCTGTTTATCCTTGCGTCCTCAAACAAAGCGGTTTGCATGGACAACTCCTCCTATATTGTCAGATGTTCCTGAAAATCCCTTGTTTTAAAACTCGCTTGTGTCATGATACTTTGCAAACCAGGAGGATGCAATATCAGCATCAGTTCAATCGCGTCATCTAAAATATGAAGATGCGTTGCAGATACCGAGAGTCGGCGCATGAGATCTGCCGGAACAAAAATACTGAATACACGACAGGGAACTGCCGCTTTTGTCGTGAGCCTGAGAGACAGAGCCGGAAAACGTACCCCGTAATACGGAGCATGCCAGCCACGAGGCGCGCGCTCTTCTGCGCCGCGTAAGAGGTTTATATGGATAGGAGGGGATTCCGGATCACACACGCCGACCAGAACGCCATACCTCTCTGTTCCAATTTGAAGAAGAACATGCCGGGATTGCGGCTCGATCTGATATGGCAAATCTGCAAGCAGCCAATGTAGTGTAAATTCATGCTCCCCCATTCCGAGTAAATCATCAAACACGATCCATATATCCGCCGCCGACATAAGTACAGCTCGACGATGAATGACAGGAGCTTCTAAGCGGGCATACCCATCATGTTCTCCTTCAAAATACGTCAGGGCCTGCGTGGATGAAACGCTAAAATGGCGAACGGTTGAAGTAAGCCAGGGAAACCACAAAAAACGCGGACCTCGCGTCATTTGATCTTGTCTATCTACCATCAACGTGTTATGGACTGCTGTCGTAACCAACGCATTATTCCATGGTGGAGAAGCGTTGTAGAGATAAGACCCAGGATCACACGCAATATTTATCCCTTTACGCCAGATATCCAGGTGGAGCATATCAGCTTGCGACGGACGATTCTCAAACGTTGCACAGCGAATCATCCCCCATGAGGCGTCGCCTCGCAAGGTGTAATATCCACCGATCTCAGTTCCCCATGATTTTCTGGGAACTTGCTTTATCGGTTGTTTTAAAGCCTCAACGCCGAACATCCAGAACAAATCTTCGTCCCACAATCCCTTTTCATAAAGACGTGTCCGGGTAAATAGATAATGAATGCTGTTTAAAACAGGGCGAAAGTCTCTATAATCACAGCTATTGAGCGGAAGAATAAAAGCGCCATCATTTGCTCCGTAATTGGGAACACCGCCGGTCTCCTGATCCTGAAGTTGATAAAGAAATTCCCCGGCCTGCCGAACCCGATCTAATAATTTTTGCGAAAACCCGTATCCATGCAGTTTCCCGAGTCGTATCGCCCATGCGAATAGATGCAGCATCACGCGATGGTAATTCGTTGAGTGTTGAATGTACGACCCATCAGCTTGAATCTGAAACATTCCTTCGGATTCCAAAATTTTGCGCCCCGTTTCACGCCAACGACTCGCTGCTTTTAGTTGGGGAAATAACAGCCCGACAGTCCACAGCCCGACGCCTTCACTTAACGCATGATTATTTTGTTGCAGGTGCGCATACAAGTGATCAGCCTCGACCCTCGCTGCCTGCGCAGCAATCATCCCTACCAGCCAGGCAACTCGTTCAGCGCTTGTCACGGAAGCCTCGGCAAAAGCATAGAGCGCAAATGCCCACGCCATGATTCGCAGCGAAATCTCCTGCCCACACTTCCAATGCGCTCCCCTGTTGGGAGGGTTCGCCTCGCGCCAACTGTCGAGTATTTGCCAAAAAATTTCGGCGAACTCTTCTTTGCCGCTGATCCAATACGCTCGCGCCAACAGGTAGCTAAAGGCAAATCTCCCGGGTTCCCAGATATATTTCAGATCTCCATATATCGGGGAGTACATCGCAATATGGCTCCAGTGGACATTGAGCGGAGCATGGCCGCCGGTAAACGGATTGACATGCCACTCAGGCGGAAATCCAAGATGAGCATTTTGCCTGGAAAAATACGGGAATATTCCTTTTTGGATCACCTCAGCCTCTTGAATAACATGCGCTGCCTTCCTCTCTCCCCAAATATTGTGTAACGTCTGCCGCGATTGCGTTCTCTGTTGCGGAGCAAAAAAGAAGTGCGGACGATGGTGCTGCCACTCCTCATAAAACGCCTGTGAAGAAGGCGGCACATCTGGCTTCAACCAATGAGCTAACTCATTGTCACGCCATGGGCGTTGTCGAAAACGAAACGCATGCCAACCTGAACGTAACTGACATTCATAGAAGGCGCGTAATAGCACCCATTTTAGGCCATAGCTTCGAATAAGTTGGGAAAGAAATTCTATTTGCATTCTGAGCTCAATTCCAATGTGACGCGCATCACCTCGACGATTTCCTCAAAAGGAATTGGCGCTGCGCCGCCCTGTTCAATCGCTTCAATAAAACGTTGCATTTCCTGATGATGCCCTTTATCCTGCCGCCAGAGTTTCATCTGATGAAATGTTTTCCATCCATATCCCCGAAGGGTTTTGAAATTATCAAGCTGCAAAATTTTCCCGGCGCCGAAGACTTCTAAATGTTCTTTGGAAAACCCTTTATTGCCGTTGGTAAAATAATGAATTGTTCCAATGGAACCATCTGCAAAAGTGAATTGAAGGCTGACCGTCTCCTCACCCTTTTTGTTGAGCCTGATCAGACTATAATGTCCAAAGTGATGACCAGCCAAAAATCTAAGCAGATCAATAAAATGACATGCTTCGCCAAGAATGCGGCCTCCCCCGATATGGGGATCATGATTCCAATGTTCAGGAGGCAGAGAACCGGCATTGACTGTCAGAATAAAACTTTTCGGTTCGTAAATCGTTGAGAGTAAGGTTTTCAACTTCACAATATGGGGAGCAAAACGACGATTAAAGCCGACCATAAGAAGAGGAGGAGAAGTTGAGAAGTTGAGAAGTTGAGAAGTTATGGAATCAAGCTCCTCTAACGTTAAACATAATGGTTTTTCGACAAAGACGTGTTTTCCGGCTTCCAGGGCCTGGAGGACAAATTGGGCATGGGTATTATGGCGGGTGGTGATGAATACGGTCGTAATCTCCGCGTCGGCAAAGATGCGCTCGACATCGGTAGTGCTGCGTTCAAAACCGAACTTTTTGCCCAAATGCGTTCCGGTCACGCCTTTGCTCGACGCAATGGTTTTCAGGCGCGCTCCGGTCTGTTGCAATGCAGGCAGCAACACCTGCCCTGCAAAATTCCCGGAACCGATGACGCCGGCCACAATGGATGTGTTCGCCGCGCAGGGACGCGAAGGAGCGCGAAGCTCAATAGTTTTCTCAACAAGGAGCGAGGATGTCTGCGAAGCCTTGTCAGATTGATATTGAAGAAGAATGCCGGTATAGGGTTCCGTGTTCTCACCGATCAACTTATACGCTTTTTCTGCTTCCTCGAAAGGCAAACGATGACTGATCAACGACTTGACATCGAGCTTGCCTGAAGCCATCAAATCCAGCACGGCCTCGAAGTTGCGTTGTGCTGTCCAACGTACGTAACCTATCGGATAATCATGGCCTTTCTCCTCATATTCCGGATCATAACGCCCCGGCCCATAAGAGCAAGAAACCTGGAAGGATAATTCTTTTTCATACAAATCGGAACGTTTCAATTCCAGGCCGGCCATGCCAACCAGGACAATTCGTCCTCGTTTGCGGCACATCTGGGCAGCCTGATGGACAGGTTCGCTGCTTGTCGTCGCGGCGGTAATTAGGACGCCATCGGCCCCTCGTCCGCCGGAACAGGACAGAACAGCAGCAAGCGGGTCTCCTCCCAGGGAAAGATCAACAACGGTCGCTCCGAATTTTTGAGCTAACAAGCCTTTGGCCGGATCTATATCCACCCCTAAGACCTGACATCCGGCCGCATGTAACATTTGCACGGTCAACAAACCGATCAACCCAAGTCCGATAACAACAAAGGTCTCCCCTACAGAGGGATTGGCCAGTCGAATCCCCTGCAACCCGATTGCGCTGACCACCGTAAAACTTGCATCTTCCTCACTTACATGGTTCGGAATACGAACGCATAAATTCCGAGGGACGCAAACAACTTCGGCATGAGGGCCATTGCTGATCACGCGCTCCCCTTTCAGCAACCTTTCCTGGAAATTGCTCGCCTGGCATTCAAGTACGGTTCCGACATGGCAGTACCCGAGCGCGAGGGGTTGATCGAGTTTGGCGCGCACAGCATCTATGGTAGGGAGCAATCCATCGGTTTTGATCTTCTCAAGAACCTGTCGGACTTTCTCCGGCTGCTGTTTCGCCTTCTGAAGATAATTACCCCGGCTAAATTCGACTAACATGCGTTCTGTTCCGGCCGAAATCAAGGTGTGGGTGGTTTTGATGAGCAGATGTCCCGGCTTCGCTTGAGGCGCAGGGATTTCAACAAGTTCGGTGCGCCCGGTTTTCAGGTTTTGCAAAATCTGTTTCATAAGAGATTATTCCGTTATAACCATTGGCTGCTTATTTTTCAGCCTCAACATAAAGAGAAGCGGGTTTATATTCATTGCCACATTCATCGACTTCTAAGCGATATTCGCTCCAATGAGGAATCAGGCTTACATTATAGGTGCAAACCCTGGGATGTTTATAACCAAGCAGAGCTAAGAGCTGGCAAAGGCTAATACGATCATACATCCATTGATGCGTCTCGCCTCTTCGCCTCGCATCACCAAGTATCAGGTTTTCAAGGAGTCTTCTGAAACCTGATTGTTGCCTGGTTCCTGACGATTCTTGTCGTACAGATTGTTCAAGAATGCCCTCAATATAATGTTCATGGGAAACGGCTTCAGAAGAGTGTACATCACATAGCGCGATGTGCTCTACGTATTGACGACATCCTTGTTCAAAATCTGGAACGACTATGCGATGGATTCCTCCTGGTTTGAGAACTCTTTTCACCTCTATCAGAAACCGTTCAGCAACATTGCGATCAAGGTGCTCAAGGAGATGAGAATGATATATCGCATCAATTGAATCAGACGCAAATGGAATCCCTCGTGATAAATTATGGACCATAATATTTGTCGGCAGCGCATGGAAACGCTCCAAGCGTTCGCCCTTCACAAACAAAGGCGCAATGACTCTCAGAAGAGGATTTTTCTTGAATCGTAAGTAGATAGACCAATCTATATTGATCACTTCAGGGCTTGCACTCGTTTTGGTTCCACAACCAAGGTTCAGTATTTTCATTGTGTCTTCTCACAAATAGATCTCACATAAATACTATCCGCAAAATTTTTCATCCATCCTGTGAGCAGTATTATGATCCAACTTTGGTTTTCCAGGTTGCTGCTCAACCACAGGAGTACAACGCGGTTCACAGACACTTTTGTCATGCTGTATGATGTCATTCTGCCAGTCTTTCCGGATCTTTTTTCCAACACATAAAAGGCCCGATGACTAAGACATCCATCCTGGTGCGGATGTAACAGTCAATCGCTTCCTCAGGCGAACACACGATCGGTTCATTCTCGTTAAAACTGGTATTGAGCACAACCGGTAATCCGGTCTGCTGTTCGAACGTCTTGATCAAATCATAATAGAGAGGGTTTTCCTCATACGCTACACTTTGCAGCCTCCCGGTATCATCAACATGATTTACAGCGACTAATTTCTCTCGCCATCCCGGTCTAATGGTATATACGTGCAGCATAAACGGCGACGGATGGGCATGTTCAAAGATGTCGGCTTGCCGTTCCACAAGCACTGATGGCGCAAATGGCCGAAACCACTCCCGACGTTTGATACGGGCATTCAAAATATCTTTCATGTCTGGCAAGCCGGGATGGCAGAGAATTGACCGGTTGCCCAGGGCCCGCGGCCCCCACTCCATCCGTCCTTGAAACCACCCCACGACTTTTCCATTGGCGATGGCCTCAGCAGTACGCCAAAGTAGGGATTCTCGTTCGTACCGGGTATATCGAATGTTCTGGCTTTCAAGCGCCTTTTTGATTACGGCCTCTGAAAATTCTGGACCAAGATACGCATTACGCATCACAAAACGTTTTCCTTCTTTGAGCAACACATTACTGGCATAGAGGGCTGCGCCAAGAGCTAACCCTTCATCTCCGGCAGCCGGTTGAATGCACGTTTGACGAAACGGCGTATTCTCAAAAACTTTGCCGTTTGCTACGCTATTCAGTACACACCCCCCGGCCATAGCGATCCGGTCGGAGGTTACGAGGGAATACAGGCGGTTAAGCAAATGAAAATAGACTTTCTCAAACATCCGCTGCACCCCACATGCCAGGTCCATATCGCGTTGACTCATCGCACTATAGGGTTCCCGGGGTTGACCGAAGAGTTCAACCATATAATCAGCAAAATGACGTTGTAACTGAATTTCTCCGCGCTCATTGATCCTCATGCCCTGGCCAGATCCAAAGGGCAAAAAATATTTCGGATTCAATTCAAACCCCTCATGGGTCAGCGTTATCATATCTTCAAACCGATCATAATAGCTGTCCTGGCCTAACGCTGATAACCCCATCACTTTTCCTTCATCGCCGTATTTTTTGTATCCGATAAATTCGCAAATCATGGTATAAAGAGAGCCGAGCGAATGGGGAACGTAACACCGTTGTACCGTGGAAATGCTCTCGCCCTCGCAAGCCGCTAACATGCAGGTCACAAAATCCCCTGAACCATCAATAGAGAAGCCTGCTGAACGCTCCCAGGGAGAAATAAAATACGAACTGGCAATGTGAGCGAGATGATGCTCAACATTGTACTGGGTAAAGCGTAACTTCTGCGGATCAATCTGACATTCGGTGGATAAGAGCGTCTTCAGATCATCTAATGGACTTTTCAAAGCTTTGATCTTGAAGAAATTTAATAATCTGGTCGGATGCTTGAGCACATATTCAATTTTCTGTTTCTGGTTGGCCGCGGAATCCCTCCCGATAGCTGCCACATCAATGTCTTGCAAGGTTAGTCCGGCAATATCTAAACAACGCTGAATGGCGAGTTTGGGAAATCCAGCATAATATTTCACGCGATTCAAACGTTCTTCAGCAATCGCGACTATAGGCTTTCCGTCCATAATAATGGCTGCAGACGAACCAGCATGAAACATATTGAGTCCTAAAATTACACTCATACACATTCTCCTTTTGAAAAACCAGCGAGGCGCAGTCTGTTGTTCGATTTCCCATATTCTAAGGCCGTATAAAAAAGTTGTCGGTTTTGGTCTAACACCTCATCATTTGTGATAATCCGCTCAGCATAATTTCTGGCATGTTCACGCCAGATGCGATGTTCTTGCTGATCCATGTTTACAGATATTTTCAAAATTTCTCGAAATCGCTCTGGCTGATTCAGAGGAACCACCCAGCCTGCTCGGGAGGTTTCCAAATCCCGCCAGGGCGTTTGATCGCTGATCAGCACAGGACATCCTGCACTCAGAGCTTCCAAAATGACATGACCGAAGTTTTCTGAGCGGGTTGGGAAAAAAAAGAGCGCGTACTCACTGAAAAGAGAGGAGACGTTCTCAGGCAAAACAGTCCCATAATATTGTACATGGATGTTAGGCGGCAATTCTTTTATAATCTGCTGACACTCTTCCCAATACGCCTGGTCTTTAACCGGCCCATAAATATGGAATTGGATATTTCCCTGAATTTCTCGAAGCATCATCAAGGCTGCATCGAGATTCTTTTTGCGGTCAATTCGCGAAAGAAAGATGAGCTTTAATTCTCCGATTTGTTTAGGTGATGAAGCCGGTTGTGGAGTCTTCAAGAGAGAGGGCGCCACAATATCCGGGGCGACAACGATCTGGACGCCGCCGCCAAATATGCATCGAATATCTTCTGCTTCATATTCACTCGACGCCTGCCAAACAATGCCATGATACAGCCGCAGGAGTTGAGCCAGATGAAGGAAAACCTGTTTTTTGAGACCCTTGAGTTCAATCGCCCCGGGTGACAACATGCCACGCGGCGCAAGAATAACAGGGATGCGAGGTAGAAGGAACAGCCTTCTTAAACATAATGGCGTAATCGTAAAGTGAGCCGAAAACATGCTATTCAGGTACAACAGATCAGGCCCTGTCTGAAAAATTCCTGTACGGAGTTTCCTAAACAACTTTCCTCTGGGAGACGCATAAAACACGCACAGTCTGTCAAGGTACTGCCAGGCATCTACCTGGATCTCTGGATAGGGAGATCGATCTCCGGCATCTCGGTCTCTGGCCATTAAAAAAAAGGCAAATTCCTCTCCCAGGCGTTCGACCATGTTTACCAGGGTGCGAAGAGGCCCGCCAGATTTATAGCCTGGCAAGTAATAATCGTTGAGTATCAAAATTTTCATCACTCGATCTTTTCGTCGTATTGCAGACATTATCATGGTTGCCTTCAGCTTTCCCCGCGCTCCCCATCAAGAGGATTCCTGACAAAACCGGTTGTTCTGGCACGGAATCTTCTCTCTCTGAAATGCAGCTTCGGAGAAACTTGACCTTTCCCGGAAAGAGGGAGGGAAGTTTTGGTTTTCCGATGAGAGGAGGCATTGATGCGCCCTAATTGCCAGATATACGCAATAAAAACAGCTTCATGCATCCCTCCCCAAAACGACTGAGCCGTCAGGCTGCTGATAAAACCAAACAAAAAGACGCCAAACCAGTAAAGGAATTGAGTTTTGAGCCAGGGATCCGTCGCCGAGCGGATTTGTCTGAAAAGAAAAGAGAGGAAGCTCATGATAAAGAGCAGCCATAAACATAAGCCGATCACTCCGGTTCTCGCCAGAAATACAGCAGGCGTCGCATGGATCTGATGCTGCAAATCTCCCACGCTTGTTCGAATCATAGCCCCTAAACCAAGACCGAAGATTATATCAAAGGGACTTATTTCGGGGGAGTTTCGAAACCTTTCTAACAGCCCTGCCAGTTCTCCGGCTCGCCCTCGCGCATTCGGATCAAATTCTCCGCCTTTTTCGAAAATATCGTACATCGTCTCTTCCCATCGGCGTTCCAGAAGTCTTGTCCCCTGATCGTACATTGCCGGATACGTTTCCTGGATAATCAGAATAATTCCCCAAAGGCCAGCAATGAGGAGCAGCAGCTTGATCCCAATTCGCAGGCCAGGGCGCATTCCTGCGGCATAGCCGATCGCAAAGATAAGCGCGCCCCAATTGGCTCGTTTACTGGTCAGAACAGTACCCAGGACGAACAGGATCAGGAAGAGAACGTCTTTCCAATTTAACCGGGATTTCAGGAGTAAATAAAAAATCACGGGAATTGTCGCATTTAAAGAAAGTTTATGATAGTTCTGTTCAACTACATTATGTTGAAACACGATGAACACGCTGAACAACGAGAGCGTCAGGAGGATCCCATAAATCCCCTGAAAAACCTGCTCCGGCTTATTGAGCGGATGTCTGGTTAAGGCCAGAAAAATAAGCGGCAGAATCGAAAGGAGAAAGATATCGCCAATAATATAGGTCAAAGGCCATTCATGGATCAGCCCAATAATCGCTGAGATTGGGGTATATAGTAAAATCCATGTAATGGCTTTTTCAAAGAGTAAGGGCGGCCCTGGAGAAACAGAGGGACGAACCGGCCGAGAAACGGCAAAAAACATGATCAATACACTCAGACTTCCTGAAATTCCCCCCATAATAACAAACACGGTTCTGGTTAATTCTCGTCCCCATAGCTGGAGAAATAACATTGGGACCATGCCAAAAAGCAGGATAATGACCCCTAAGAGAACAACGCTGATTTTCCATTCAAAAGGTAGAGGATTGGCTTTAAGTACAACGCCTTCAGAGACGCCTTTCATATCAGAAACTGATTTCTTGTGGAGAGGACGTGTGTTCCGCATAGTAATTCCTTCGTGTTATTGTGGATTGGGAACAAGGGAACTCAGATAGAGCTGTTCAAGTTGCTTGACAGAATTTCGCACATCAAAAAGAGCAGCAAAACGACGCGCCGCTTCACCTTGTTTGCGACGTTTCTCAGAATTTTTTAATAAGTCCAGGACTCGTTCTACCCCCTGGGACAGGTTTTCAAGTGGAAAACAATTGTCGCGCAGCTCGGGTGCCAGGGCTTCCTCTCGGAAAACCGGTAATTCTGAAACGACGCATGGCAGACCGGCTGCCTGCGCCTCAATAATTGCAAAGGGGAAGCCTTCCCACAACGACGGAAACAAAAAGACATCCATACTCGCCAGGATCCGTGGAATACTTTCGTACCGGCCAGGCAGAATAAATTTTGCTGAAAGGCCACGCGCGTCAATCTCATGAAATACCCTGTTTTTTAAGGGGCCGTCTCCTACAAGCAGAAAACGCACATTCGGGAGTATATCGGCGATTTTATGGGCAATCTGGATGAAAGCCTGATGGTTTTTTTCTTTGGCAAAACGAGCCACATTCCCAACAACCAAGGCATCAGGAGGAATGCCAAGTTCTTCACGAATTGCCCGGGGGTCATACGTGGGCTGAAACAGATTCAGATCGATGCTTGAATACATGCATTGCATACGAGAATCCAGGGTTGCGCGTGTTTGAAAATGATCGTGTAATACCACGTTTGAAACGCCAAGAATATGAGTCGCGTCACTCAGAACAAGCCGTTGCGAAAGACGGCGAACAAACCGCCGGGCAGGAGATTCACATTGCCTCAGATTAATACTCCCATAAAAAGCAATCCGAACAGGGATACCAACGTGCCGAGCCATCCTTAAAATGATGCCATTACAAAAATCACGATACGCCTGGACAACATGATATTGCCGGCTTCGAAGGCGGCTGACAATCTGGAGGCTTGATGAGATGATCGCATGACGTAACGGCCACAAAAAGACCTCGCTCCCTAACCGGGTCGCTTGTTCAGTTAAGCCTCCATGAACATCCGACATTTCGCAGACATCCATTTCGAACATCGCCCGATTAGAAAATTGCAGCATATTCATGACAAACTGCTGAATGCCTCCTGTGCTTAAATCTCCGACAACATGAAGCACCCTGATTTTAGAAGGATCGCCCATCATAACCTCCTCTATTTTCTTGAGGATTTATTACCCGGGTCTGTTGACACGCCTGGCTTGTTTGCAGATAATGGCCTGTGATTCGTCGGTTTTTCCAGGCGTCGCCAAAGCCCTCAATGATGCCAAGCGTGCTTGCCAGAATTTGAGGGGCTTTGAGTTTCAACACCTCCCAGACTTTGTAAAATATGGGCTGGTCTCTCACCAGAATTTCGGACACAGGCCCCGGGCGTGGGAGATTGATCGGTCTTTGGTGTTCATGCTGCGTGGCTTTGCGACGGTGGAGCACCGTAAATAGAGGAGAAACGCAGCGGCGTGACGCTTCAAAGATGGCAAATCCATACCCCTTTGCCCGGATAACGGTATAATAATAATTGCGAGCTTTATTTCGTGCAAACAGAAAATTTTTTTCCACGGTCATTCGACATCCTCCGGACGTCTCCATGTGATGGATCATCGCCGCTTCAGGATCATACCCCACGCGTCCTCCTGATTTTCGCGCCCGCGCCACAAATTCAACATCTTCACCGTACGCATTCGCACGAAAATCTTCATGAAATCCTCCTAACGCAATTAATGTTTGGCGGCGCCAACAGGAATTCCCCCCCCCAATCCGTAACGCATCCGGTAAACTGGTTGTGTACCGATTTAACAACAGTTTCCACTGATCAGCAGCCTGAGCAATGCCAATCGGCAAAGGGTAGTTCCGGGTCAGTTCCGTTTCATTCAACGCCACCCGCCCTCCCACGCCAACTACCAGGGAATCTGAAAAATGTCGAACATATTTTTCTAATAAATCAGGGACGGGTGTACAATCGTCATCTAAGAACACCACCAATTCTCCCTTCGCATAAAAGACGCCGATGTTCCTTGCGCGCGGCAGATTGGCCTGAGCATCCTGAATCCATCGAACTTTACCCTGGGCTGCACATTTAGAGAGGAACCTCTCTGTATCCGATTCATGGTGAAGGGTTTTATCCACAATGATGACTTCAAAATGGGGATAGCGGAGGTCAAGCACAGCCTGAACTGTCGCGCAGAGCATCGCTTCACGTCCATACGTCGGAATAACCACAGAGACAACTGGTTCAGAATAATAGGGTTCACCTTTCATAAGTAATGCTCACCTTTTCTTTGTGTTTGAGAGTCAAGACGCCGGTTTATGCGAATAGATTTCAATATTATAGCCAAAGACCGTTGGTTTAGGATTCTGTCCGCGTAAGTAGTAGAGTGTTTTGTGGATGAAATGGTTGAAAAAACCTTTTAGTCCCAGTCCTCTCCAGGGGACCCAGGGTCGCCATGCGCCCGGATGCCATCCCCATTGATCCGGAACCAGTTGATGTTTCTCAAATCCAATCAGATCCAATAATTGTCGGAGGCTGAATTCTGTATAACCTGTGAGATGTGTAAAATCTAAATACCGACTATACGCGCATAATAAACTGGACATATTCGGAGTTCGCAGAACAATGCTTCCATTCGGGACTAACGCCTGATAAACCACATGCAGCACTGTTGCAATTTTATCTACGGAAATGTGCTCGATCACATCATTCATAATGATGAGATCGTAAACAGATTCTTTCCCCTGAAGGAAATCACATCCGTCCATATAATGCACTTCGAAACGTCCCGCAATCGCTGTTTGGCAGATCTTGGCCTGGTCAGCGACTAACTCGACTCCCTCGAGATAGTGATATCCGGCGCACCACAATGCCATGAGTTGATGTCCCCAGCCACAGCCAAAATCAAGTATCCTGGCTTCCTTATTTTTAGGAAGCCAGGGTTTTCGGCAGGCAAATTGTTCTGGGGTTGATTCTGCTGCCGCCCAATCCGGAGGTTGATTGAGCATGCGTTGGTATTGACATGCATAGTGTTTGTATTGCTCCCACATTTTTTTGCGTCTCCTTATTTCTCCAATGGTTCTATATTCTCGGATAGCGCACTTATCCAGGCTACTAATACGAGAAACCGTGGTTGCCATCTTGTGGGCACAAACCGTTGGCAACGGATAAAAAATTGTCGTTCATTGTTTCCAAATATCTGCCATTGTCGCAGGAAATAAATATACAGAAGCGTCCCCCCCAATATTCCCAAAATCAGACAGAAGAAATTTGATCCATTCAAACGCCTCACAAGCAAGCTCACACCAGAAGCCAGAAATCCCACCATAATCGCTGCACCACAACTTCGCGCCACCCGCATCAGAGGAAACCCTATTTTTCTGTAGATACCTACGTAAAGTATGCTTGCGATCGAGCCAGCAGTTTGTAAAAGCATGTTCACCGCAGCAGCCCCCACGGCGCCCCATTTGGGAATCAACCACACATCAAGTACAAGATTCACCAGGGCAGCCATGACAGCCCATTTCAAAAAAAAACGATGTCCTTCTATAGCTGGTAAGGCGGCTCCGCCTGGATAGGAGATTGCCAGAAAAAATGATGGGATCAGGAGCAGGCGAAAGGGAATGACCGTCGGTAACAGTTCTAGCGGGAAGAGCACGGCCAATAAGGAGGGCGCTAAGACCCAGGCCATGACGCACGGGAAAATACCGATAACCGTGCTCAGAACAGTGGCCGTCTCGTATCCTCTCGATAGTCGGTCCAATTCTCTTCCCCCATATAACTCTGAAAATGCTGGCAAAAGTGTCTCTGAACTCATCCTGCTTAATCGTACCGGAAACATCGCCAAAGAAATTGCCAACGTATAATACGCTAATTCTGCAGCATAGCCAGACTTGTCAGACCAGAAGTAATCGAGAAAGAACACCTCGATAAAATTCCAGGTCACCATAGAGAAAAGACTGGCGATGGCCATACTCGTGCCATATTCGAACATCCGAGACCTCAGATTCGTTTCTTCTGCGATAGGCTCATTGCCCATTTCAGGTTGACTTCGCCAAAGATCAACGAGAGCAAACAGAATACTGAGCAAATAGATCATCTGGCTTCCGGAAAAGACGAGTATTGCTGCAAAAAGACTGCCCTCTTTCATTGAGAAGAGGATGCTTAATCCCATGAACCTGGCTATTGTAGATATTATCCCTGCTATCGCAACTCTTCCATACGCCTGGTAGCCTTTTATGAAACTTTCTCCAATCCGACCAAATGAATAACACCCAAAGGCAAGCTGAATGATCATGAAGAGTACACGATCCGTTCTGCTTCGCTCAAGTATCCCGAAAAAGTAGAGCGTGCTTCCAAAGACGACAAGCAGAGTGATCATCCCCTGAAGCCAAAACGATTTTTTCAGAAGGTTCCAGGTTTTTGAAATACGATATTGGCCTCGGAGTTCCGCGACATACCTGATCAGGATGGGGGGCATTATAAACAGTGCGATGGCTGCCAGCCAATCAAATAAACGATAATAATATCCATATCGTCCAACGCCATCTCGCCCCAAAAGATGCGCTAATAAAACAGGGATCGCCAGGCTCGTCAGAAAATTAAAAGTAAACACTCCTCCCTGAATAACCACATTCTTCACAACTACCTGTTGCAAGTTCTGCTTCCTTGCTTGTTCTCTCTGGTTCTTCATGAGATCCCTATAGAGTAAGGCGATAATTAGGAGGTTTTCTCGCCACTAATAACACGTTGTGATAAAAGCATTGCCTCAGTAGCTAACCACCGAAGATGCCATGGACGGATATTTGGATGCGGCCCCAACATAAAATTCCAAATGGTGTTATAGAGAGTTCCGAGAAAACTCATTATTTTGATTTTATCTGATTTGTTCTTGGAGGACACACTTCTGATAAAATTCTTCATTTTGACGAACGACTGTAGGTAAGCTAAAACGCTCGATCACTCGCTCTCTGGCTCGCAGGCCAAGCTGTCGCGCCGATTCCTGATGTTCCAGCAGCCAAAGCATTCTTTGGCTCAGCAATTGGCGATCTTGCGGGTCGCAAATATAACCGGATTCTCCATCGATCACAGCCTCGCCATCTGCAATGATCGGCGAAACGACGACCGCAGCCGCGCACGCCATCGCTTCTATTGCAGCAATACAAAAGGATTCAGCGATTGACGGGAACACACAACACCCTGCCTGCCTATACAATGTCTGAACCTCTTCTCGCTTGACAGCCCCCCGATAAACTATTCTTTGACGCCATCTGGAATCAAGTTGTCCCATTAAGTGAGACAATAATGACGTTCCTCCAGGGCCATCATAACTGTCTGGCCCGATCAGCTCAACCCATGCAGACTCATTCTGACGAAAAATCTCTGGTAAGGCAGCAAAAAGTTGAGGCGCGCCTTTATTAACTGATACCTTGCCAAGAAAAAGGATCAGGTGAGGATCGCGAACCATACCAGGGACAGGTGCAAATATCTCAGTGTCAACAAAATTGGGAATAGTTATATCGGCTCGTCCCTCTTTTCCAAAGCTTTTTCGCGTATATTCTTCAATGAATCGGCTCACGCTAATGCGATAATCAGCGGATTTGATTGTTCTGCCTTCAAAATATCGGCTCAATCTGGATCCGTTCATCCCTTTCATTGCTGCATAGGACGTGCAGCCGCCATGATATCGCGTCAGAAGTTTACACCTGGTTCGCTTCGGGAAATGGAAAAAAGCCGCTTCGCCATTATATTCCGGAGCCTCGATCACATCCAACGCTTGTTGGTTGGCAATCTGTCTCGCAACGCGCGAAAGCCGCCATCGATCCCGGAAAGCTTCAAGATAGGTATGTTGTTGACGAGCAGCTCTCCGGATTCTACGGATATGAATGGGGCCATCATTTTCTCTTGCATCTCGATCAGATAATCCAATAACCCAGATCTGATGTCCGTGTTCTGCCAGCTTATGGGCAAGGTCATAGGTAAACGATCCGATGCCGCCTGCTCGATCCGGAGGATACTCGCTACAAATAAATCCTATACGCATCATACGATCAACCCACTATATGTGCTCTGCCGTTATCGATTTTGCTAAAGCCTCCGCCACAGCGATTGTCCATGTCCACCCGGTATGCCTGTTTAACAGCGTATTATCCCCATAGCTGTCAACAATATCATGCTGTTTGACTCGATCTTGTTGAACGGACACCGTGAGTCTTTTCCCTGATAGCGCGATCAGGATATCCAGCACTTCTTTGATTCCGGTTGACTGTCCGCGGCAGACATTATATATTTGCCCTGGTTTTCCATGTATCAGAATCTTCCAATACGCATCAACCACATCTTCTATATCCAGAAAATCCCGTTTGGTTGCAAGATTTCCGACCAGTAAGCAATCTCCATCCTGTGCCTGCCGAATTTGCGTGATAAAGCTCCCCAATGACAGGGTGTGAGACAAGCCCTGTCCGATAACATTAAACGTTCGAGCAACAGTGACAGGCATGTCAAAATTTTGGGCATAAAATACGGCATACTGCGACTGAATCAATTTTGATAAACCGTAGAATGTGACCGGGTACGGAGCGGTATGCTCTGTAATGGGTAGATCCTGACTCGCGCCATACTCAGCAGCCGATCCTATAATTAAGAGCTTATGCACCCTGAGCTTATGCTTCAAGATGATTTCAAATAGATTCCGGCTCATCTCAGCGTTGATGTGCAATAACGTCGTAAAGTTCTCTGAACCAAAGACTCCCACCAGGTTGACAATATAATCAGGTTCGACTTGCACGATGCAAGATTCCAATTCCTTCGTATTGGCAAGATTGCGGATATAAAGCGGAATTTTACAGTCCGAAGCTTGCGCCTTATCTACGCCGATAAATTCATATTGTCGGTATAACTCATGCTTCTGAATGTAATTCTGAAAATGTTTGCCTGTGAACCCACTTATCCCCAAGATCAGAACTGTTTTCATGATACTGGTGAAGGCAAAAATTGTTCTCGTCGTTCTTGAAAGAGATCAGTCGCTTTTTCGTAATCCTCGATACGTCCAATATCCAACCAATAGTATTCTCCCCGGAAACATCGGACCTGTTTATTGAGGCAATGCAGTTTACTAATCAAATCGGGCATGTCCATATAGGCGCCGAGAGGAATATTTTGAATCATCTCTTTGTGAAACACATAAATTCCCATGCTGACTTCAAAATAATAGGTTGGTTTTTCAATATACCGTTGAAATCGAGGTCCTTCAGTCTCCAGCACCCCCAAATCAATTTTGACTTCTTTTTTATAGACCGAGATTGTGACATCATTGTGTTGTTGAACATGATAGTCAAAGAGTTGTTTATAGTTAATTGTTGTTAACGTATCGCCATTCATGACTAAAAAATTCTCATGAAGGTTCTGAATCAATGACAGCGGTCCCGCGGTTCCCAGGGGTTGATCTTCTAAGGAATAGGTAATGTTCATCCCTAATTTTTCGCCATGGCCGAAAAATGCCATAATAATTTCCGCCAGATGATTGACAGCCAGAATAATCTCTGTAAATCCATAGTATTTAAGTTGCCGGAGAACTATTTCCAGGATCGGGGTATCATCAACCGGTACTAACGGTTTAGGAAAATTCGTCGTAAACGGTTTCAGACGGGTCCCCTTGCCGCCAGCCAAAATAATTGCTTGCATCGTCATTTCCGCCTAAATGTTGTAAAGATCACTTTTATATTTTTTAAAATTTTCATCAACTCTCAACCAGCCAATTGTTTCTCGCAATCCTTGATCCAATGAATATTGCGGTCGCCACTTCGTCAGACGCATAATTTTTTCATTATTGCCGAATAATCGTTCTACTTCACTTTTTTCCGGCCGTTTCCGTTCCTTATCAATCACAATGGATGCTTCTGGCTGAATCAAAGAAATTAAGGTCTGCGCTAACTCTCTGATCGAAATTTCGGTTTGCGTGGCGATATTTATTTCCTCGCCAACCGTCTTGTCCGTGCGGGCAATTTCGATGAATCCTTGGACAGTGTCTCTTACAAATACCAGATCTCGGGTCGGATGGAGAGAGCCTAAACGAATTTCGTGTTTTCCCGAGAGTAGTTGCGTAATGATTGTCGGAATGACCGCTCTGGCGGATTGCCTCGGCCCATAGGTATTAAAGGGGCGAACAATCACAACCGGCAGATCAAAACTGCGATAGAATGATTCTGCCAGCCGATCTGCGCCGATTTTAGTGGCAGAGTACGGTGATTGCCCTTGCAGAGGGTGCTTTTCGTCAATTGGCACATATTGCGCCGTTCCATAGACCTCTGACGTTGAAGTGACTAAAATTTTTTCGCATTTCAAGTCACGCGCTGCTTGCAGAACATTCAGGGTGCCTTTGATATTTGTGTCAACATAACTCTCGGGAGAATGGTAACTGAAAGGGATGCCAATTAAAGCTGCCAGATGGAAGATGATCTCACAGTTTTGCATCGCCGTTCTGACTCCATTCGGATCACGAATATCGCCTGAAAAAATTTCAATTCGCTCAAGGGTTGGCTTTGGAAGCGTATCTAACCAGCCCCAGGAATTAAACGAATTATAATAGACAAACGCTTTGACATGACACCCTTCCCTGAGAAGAGCCTCAACCAGGTGGCTGCCAATAAAGCCATCTGCCCCTGTTACTATGGTGTTTTTTCGTTGTAATGCCATTGTGCGTAATCGTCTTCGGAAGTGATTCCTCTGCAAGAGAACCCGGTTCTTCCCTCAGCGTCTTTCTAAAAAACTTTTTATTCATTTAGACAGACGTTTATCCTGAAAGGTTTATTTCTTGAAAAAACAAACATATCCTACGGGTTTGCTGTTTCAAGCAGATTATGCTGCCGCGTTCAATTGTTTTTTCCCGTCCTGCGTGTAGTAGTGGCTATGATAATATGAATAGTAATAGTAGTAGCTGTCTTTCTTGAGGTCGACGCTGTTAATCACGCCTCCAAGAATCACGGCGTCGGCGGAGAGGAGTTGATCGCGCGCACGTTGCGCAACATCACGTTTGGTTTGTCCGGCATGCACAATAAACACGATGCCATCAGCAATCCGGCTGAGAAGAATGGGATCCGTGACCGTATTGACCGGCGGAGAATCGATCAGGATTTTATCATACCGTTCTGCAAGGGCTTCGATCACGATTCTTGCGAGACTAGATCCCAGGAGTTCCGAAGGATTGGGTGGAATTTTTCCACAAGGAATCACATCCAGGTTCTTAATTTTGGTATGCTTGACCACCACTTTGGTGCCATACGTTTTTATATCTGCCATCATATCTGCAAAGCCACGATCATTATTGACGTTAAAAATCTTATGCATGACCGGTTTTCGTAAATCGCAATCAATAATCAAGGTCTTGCTGCCGCTCTGGGCCATGGCAATCCCCAGATTCGCCACGATGCAGCTTTTCCCTTCTGCCGGACCGGGGCTGGTCACTAACATCACAGAACCGAAATCCAGATCCAGGGCGCGTTCCTCGTCGCTTACCAAAGAAAAGACCACATTGGTTCGCAGCGTTCTATAGGCTTCGGAAGCACTCGATTTGGGATCAATCGCCACAATCATGTCAGGTTTGGCCCTCGTGCCATTATTACCATTATTGGAATACTCTTTGCCATACACTTTGGGAATAAATCCTAAAAATGGCATATCAAGATATTGCTTGATATCGTCTGAGGTTTTAATACTATTATCCCAAAATTCAAAAAAGAACGCCAATCCGATTCCCATCGTCAAGCCAACCACCATGGCGAGCAGAATATTGCGAATCTTTTTAGGAGCAATCGGACTATTCGGCACAACTGCATGGTCAACAATGCGAATATTATTGGTCTGTAAACGCTCAGTCACATTGGTCTCTTTTGTCCGTTGCAACAATTCGTTATAGACTCGGTGATTACTTTCGACTTCACGTTGAAGTTCCCCATATCGAATGGCTTTTTTGTTCAGATCCATGGCCTCGTGTTTTTGTTCTTCAAGCATTTTGGATAAATCCTTTTCCTGAGCAAGAGCCACTTCATAATCGCTTTTGAGGCTATCAAAGATGCGTTTGATTTCTGTATTCAGGCGACTTTTCGTCGCATCGATCTGTGATTGAAGGGCGGTCATATTGGGATGCTTGTCACGAAATTTTTTGCGAAGTTGAGATAATTCACTTTCTAAATTCGCTAATTCAACTTTGAGTCCCTGAATAAGAGGGTTATTGATGACCACTGAGAGCGATTCCACTTTATCGGACTGGTATTTCTGAACCTGCTTGTATTGCGCCTCTATCGCTGCTCGCTTGATTTTCGCTTCATTGACTGCCGTATTGAGTTCTAACAGTTTCTGCATAATGATATTTTGTCGCTCTTCAAAAGAGAGGATCCCATGCTCTTCCTTATATTGTTGTAACGCGGCCTCTGAATCTGCAACTTTTTTCTGAGTAATCTCGACCTCCTTTTCTAACCATAGTACCGCATCTTTTGAAGCAACGAGTTTATCATCGAGATTCCGCTCAATATAGACGTCAGCTAAGGTATTCGCTAACATAGCAGCTTGTTGTCGATCTGTCGAGATGGCTTTAATATCAACCAAACGGCTGCCTCGAATAGGAGAAACCGTGATGCTCTGGAGAAATTCATTTACCAGCCGTTCTTCTTTATCTATGGTCTCATCAGATTCTGGGGATGGCGCAGGTGTACTCAATCCTAATTTTTCGGCAAGCTCATTGAAGATGCCGCGCACAGAAAAAAACATTTGAACTTGCGGTCGTTGCAGATCTGTCAGCCCAAGTTTTTTCAACACTTCTTTGGCAAGTGAACGACTCATGAGGATCATATATTGTGTTTGATAATAATCCTGAGCTGAAGTGTCAAGCTTCAGAACTTCCTCAAAAGCAATGAGATTTGGGCTCTCTTTCTCTATCAAGATCCGCGTAGTCGCCTCATAGATAGGAATTTGGCGAAATGTCCAGATGGTAATAGCCACTACTGTAAGAAATGTTACTGTCAGAATGATCCATCGCCGTTTTTTGAGAATGTGCACATATTCTCGAAGTTGAATGACCTCGTCAAACATGAAAGTCCTCCCCCTCTGCTGCTTGACATTACATAACAGCAAGAATGAAGATAAGCAAAAATTTTCTGATGTTTACTGAATAACAGCGGTTCTCATCAATCGTCAGTGAAAGAAACGTGCTGATGCTTAATTGCGAAAACTATTGTGTTTGCCAATGTATTGACGGCCTTCTTTCCTGAAGGTTTAATCCGACAGATAAAACATAAAAACCGATCAACTTTTCTCAGTTTCCTTGCTCTAATACCTGCAAGGCATATTCTCAGACGAAAACCCGATGATTTATGACAAGAAATACTCTTCTGTTCTCCAGAATGACCGTTATGTATGCAAAAATCATTGAATTCGGTATTTTTTTTCTGCTTATTTATTCTCCTCTGGCATTCGGAGGGGTCGCGCAACATTCTGTTGCTCTTATAGAAGTAGTCAGCGGATTACTGGTTCTGGTCTGGCTTGTCGGGGGCGGCTTCCATAGAAGAGGGTCGTCAATTTCTCCCTTTTTTCCTCGAACATTATGGGGAATACTCGGGGTATTGCTAACGTGGATTCTGATTCAATTTCTTCCTGTACCGACAGTCATTGTTAAATATCTCTCCCCCTCTGCGTATGCTCTTTATGTAGAAGCCGCTGCTCAAATACATGTTCCGTTGCCTTCTTTTCTTCCGTTGTCTGTCTGTTCATACGCCACTAAAACAGAATTCTATAAATTTGTGGCGTATGCTGCGATTTTTTTGCTTGTCATTCATGTTGTGAGGACTCCCCGGCAGGTTCATCGTTTTATCTATCTTATTATCACCATGGGATTCCTTGAAGCGTTTTACGGACTTTTACAATATCTCTCAGGACAACATCAAATTTATTCATTTCAAACAACCCGCTGGGTTCATGGCACGTTTGTGAATCAGAATCATTTTGCGGGATATATGGAATTGACCATACCTTTAGCCCTGGGAATGCTTTTAACACGCTTTGAGACTCCGGTGTTTTCCCGTTCAGACCATCCTTCTTTCAGCTCGCAGAACAAATATGCCAAAACCATTTTTTTGCTTGCCATCGTATTACTCATGGTGTGCGCCCTGTTTTTAAGCGGGTCCAGAGGTGGTATTTTCAGTTTTTTATGCGGAATGTCGGGTTTTCTTGCGTTGATAATGATACGCCGTCAACTGAGGCGATGGGGGATCATGCTCCTGGTTTTTCTTGGAATGGTAATAATAATCACGCTCATAACCAATTCACCCTTGATTGAAAGGCGTCTGCGCCCACTTCAGGAATTAGCATCGAACCCATCTCTTCACCTGAGATGGGAACTCTGGAGAAGCGCTCTTCGGATTTTTCAAGATTATCCCATCGTCGGCTCAGGATTGGGCGCCTATTCTCATCTCGGTTCTCGCTATAGAACGTTTCTTTCTGATCTCCATTTCATGTATCCTGAAAATGAGTATTTGCAATTGCTTGCTGAAACCGGCCTTATTGGCTTCACATTATTCCTCTTATTCGGCGTCATCTTTTTCTTTCGAGTTGTCGCAATATGGAGACGCCGGCGATCACGATGGGTCATAGCAATTGTCGCCGGCGGACTCAGTGCAATGGTCAGCGTGCTTTGTCACAGTGCCACAGACTTCAATTTGCATATTCCTTCAAACGCTCTATTGTTCAGTGTGATCGCCGCGTTGATTTTTGTAACGATTCATTTACATGCACCTGAAGAAAAAACTATCCTCAAAGATTCACACCTCCCTTACCATCATCAAATTTCTGTTCCTCAAAATTTGCGAGGAAGGTATCGCAGAAGTCTTCTTCTATTATTTCCTCTCTTTTATCTTTGGCAGGTTGCCGTTACCTACTACGCTTTTCACCACTATCAACGTGCTCAACAGATCATTCAGAAATCAGAGGATGAATCTCTGCATTCAATATCCGCCAATTCCATATTTTTTCACTTGCAACAAGCGCTCCAGTACGATCACAATCACCCTGAATACGCATATACATTAGCAAATGTGTTTTACAATGCTTCTCAGATACCGCAAAATTCGGCCGAATTCAGAGAAACAGCCTTGCATGAAGCGGAAAAATGGTTCAGAGAAGCGATTCTGTGTGATCCGGCGAACCCCTGGCTATACTATCAGTTAGGACGTTTGAGTCACCAGCGGGGCGATTGTTCGTATTGGAAGAATCCCTTCTTACGAGAACACCCGGCCTCCTGTCCACCAGCGCAATTTTTTCTACACACGTTACGGAATGCTCCTGGAAACCTGTATCTGCGAAAAGAAATTTCTCGGTGGTTTTACAATTATGATGCAGAGATAGGATTACGTTTCATCCAGGCTCTCCGTACAACGCGCGCTCAAGAAAAGATAGCAAATCCTTATGTTATTAGACAACTCGCACAATTTTTGTATGAGATGCAGATGGATGATGCAAGCGATCAGGAATTTGCGCATTTTTTAAAAACTCGTACTCAAAAATGTCAGTTTAACATTCTTACTCAAGACCTTTCTGATGCCAACATTCTTGAACTTGGCAATGATGATGGAATTCCCGATTGGTATGCTCCCTTAGTTTCAGAATCAGAGCGGGTCAAAAAGGAAATCTGCCTGCCTGAAAGTCTTGACGAGTATCGTTATGCGGCGTTGAAGGTCTTTATGGGCACCGGGGGCAAGCGGCATTTCCTCACACATCTTACAATTGACGATCAGCATATCGCAACATACACCCACACGCTCCCTCAGCAAGCGAACTGGCATGAAATCCCATTTGATCTGACGTTGCTCCGGGGAAAATCAAAGATCAATGTCTATATTCGCGTTGAAGAAGCCTCAGCAGACGGCAATTTTCTTCGGATAGGAGGAGATCAACAGACGCCCACGACATGCAGTTCATTGAACTTTTATCAGTTTGGCGACCTTTCTTCTGAAAAAGGCAACCAATATGGTGAATTTTTGATCCGTCTCGTTCTCAAAAAATAGATTTTCAGCAAATAGATTATAGAGAAAAACCGAGTTTTTAAAAAACTCGGTTTTTGCTTTTGGACATTTACCTGACCTATGGCAATACAGGACTTACAGGCGGCGGTGGGGGCGGCGGTGG
>DF820465.1:704028-720239 GCA_000739535.1 Candidatus Vecturithrix granuli
GGCGGCGGGGGCGGCGGCGTTGGAGTCGGAGTCAGTGTTGGCGTTGGAGTCGGAGTCAGCGTTGGCGTTGGCGTTGGAGTCAGCGGCGGCCGGGGCCGCGGAGTGGGCACAGGACGTGTTGGGGTTGACGGTCGGGGCGGAGCTGGAGTTGGCGTAAGCGCTGGCGTTGATGTTGGAGCTGGGGTTGGGGTTGGCGTGAGAGCTATTCCTCCCCCATAAGGAGAGCGTGAATCAGGGGCAAAGGGGGCAACCGGCTCTTCTTCTCCTATCGGCAGTTCTGTCGGTCTTGGAACTTGTTGCTCTTCGTCAGATGGTAGAGGTTCTATCGGAAGATACACGAATTTCCCAGGAATCAACGGTTCTCCACTCACTTCTATTCGCCCCTGTTTACTCTGGATCAATAACCCTTTATGATCAGCGCCAGGATCAGACTGGAACTGGAAGATGGCGTTGACATGGTTCTTCGTCTCGAATTTCAGATATTGATTGGCCATAACAGAGGAGATCGCAAAGATTGCTGAAGCATCCTGTTCTATAATAATCGTATGTTCACGAAACATAACGTGAATCGGATTAATATGGCTCACATTCTCAACGCGAAGGACGTTATGATTTTGCGTGAGCGAGGCGCGCAAATTCTGAACAGGGTTTTCTGATTTCACAGCAATTTTTGATTCTTTTGGCTGGATGTCTATGGCAAGAGGAACTTCTACTGCATTATAAAAAAACGTAACCCCTGTCAACATATCGGTCAACCAGCATTCAACGTAAGTACTTCCTGCTTTAACCTGTCTGACCTCAAATTTTCCCTCAATCGGACGAAGTGTCACATTTGGAATATTTGGTGGCGATGTTGCTTCTTGTACGATCATTTGCAGATGAGAAGATTTCAAGTCAACAATGACCGTATCAGTTTGAATTTCGAACTGATCACTGCGAAATTCTAAAGGGACTGCGAGTGCACGTACATTTCCCCAGAACAGTGTAAATCGGAAATTTCGGGTTTTGGGAGCGAGAGAAAATTCTGCATCATTGAGAGCAAGTTGAGTTTCTTCATGAAGATACAACTTACTGCCATCCTCCAGCAAAAGTTCGACAAAAGCCTCCTGACCAGTCATAATTTGATCGCCGGCAGTCAAATTTTTGGCGTCTCCAAGAGGTTTCCACACCTGTTCTTTGTCGAAAAACACTTGCACCGGTCCGCCTGTCGCGACAATTGTCACGGCGGCCTCAACCTTCATCGTCAGCCCCAAAATCCCAATTGAGACCATGCATAGGGCAATCCATATTTTTCTGACCATACAAATTTCTCCTTCCTGTAATGATAGCTCGAAAATATTACATTTTCTCAAAACTACAAGAATAGGGATGAAATAAGAAACAGACATCGAGCTTATCGCCCTTCCTGTCGTTTTCAATGTAACATTGTCGAGATACCTATGGTTTTTCATTATGCGGATGTATCCCAATCATTCGACGGAACTATTCAGAAGGGGTTGAGGAGTTATTTACAGAATATGTGAAGTTCAGATGATAGCTCGAACGAATTATCTTCGTTGCATCCCTAAAGCATATCATTAATGATGTTGAAAAAAAAGGCGTCGGATGTCTCTTGAGTTATAAATAGCTATGGATTTTCGGCGCAGATATTTTATGCTGCCTAAATTGCCTGGCATGCTCTCTTGCTGAAGATATAGCGTAGAAAGTAATAGAACAAAATTATATTTCGCTCAAGTAACGTTTCATCTAAAATGCCTATATTATGAGCAATCCTCCGGGGAGTTGTCTGCATTCCTGGATAATGTTAATTGAGGCTTGAGCATTAATCCCAAAGCGTCTGACGCCCATCTTATACATTTCGACAAAAGTATCCAGCCCGCGGACTCCGCCTGAGGCTTTGACTTGAATTGCACCGCCGACATGCGAGGTGATGAGCGCGATAATTTCGCGCGTCGCTCCGCCCGGAGCCCATCCTGTGCCGGTTTTGACAAAGGCTGCGCCGGCGCTGATACAGTGATCACAGGCTCTTTTAATCTCATCATGCGAGAGATAATAGACTTCTATGATCACTTTGATTGGAATATTTTCCGCTGCCTCAACTAGGGATTTGATCTCATCTTTAACATAGACACCTTTACCTGAGCGCAGCATGCCGATATTCATCATCACATCCACTTCCCGAGCGCCATCGGCAATTAATTGTTTTGCCTCAAAAATCTTGAATTCCGTTTTGTGCCCTCCTGAAGGAAAACCGACAGGACCGCCGACCAGAATATCCTCCCGGTCGCTCAGAAGCTCATGCAGATAGCGCGTCCAGCAAGGCAGTGCATGAACCGCGATAAACCCGTATTCTTTCGCATACTTGACAAGCTCCAGAATCTCAGCCTCGCCATGCGACGCCTGAACCGCGCTGATATCAATCATTTTTGCGATGTTTTGGGGCGATAATTTCATAGTGACTCTCACCTCTTTATATCTGAATTTTTGTCAGCATATCCCCTAATTTTGATTGGTATGCGCCGGCTTGAATAAAAACAGGCAGAAGTTGCTCATAGATTTTGGTATGTTCGGGGATAGGTTGCGTGATGCTCTCAATCTGATGAATTCTGTCAATTCTGGAAAAATCAGGCCACAATCCTGCGCCTACTGCCGCGACTGCCGCAGCCCCTAAGGCTGCTGCTTGTTGATCAATATTGGTTTTGATAATCTCCATGTTATACACATCAGCGTAGATTTGCCGCCAAAGCGCGTTCTGACTGCCGCCGCCGACCACTAAGAGTTGATCGTCTAAGCGTGTGAGTTTCCGTAATTCATCCAACGCCAAACGTAAGCCCATTGCAATTCCTTCCATGGCGGCCCGAATAAGATCGGCTTGTGTATGTCCCAGATCCAGGCCGAGAAAGGCTCCGCGGATATGGAGGCTGTCGTCAAGCGACGTGCCGCCTCCGAGACAGGGATTAAACAGGAGTTTATGCGCGCCAACCGGGGATTGAGCGGCCAGAGAAAACATCAGGTCATAAGCATTTTTTCCTTCGTTGGCGGCCTGAGCAACAAGATTCTGACACAATTGATCGCGCACCCATTGAAAGCTTGTACCTGATGAAAAAATCGAAAGGGCCGACGTGAATAACCCGGGAATAACATGTGTGAACACATAGGGGCGCGTGCGAGCATCGAGTAAGGGTCTTGACGAACACACGGGAATCCAGCTTGATGACCCCAGAGAATTATACACGCGCCCATCTTCGATATTGCGAGCGCCCAGAGCCATGCAGGAGTTATCAACGCCTCCGGCGACAACTTTCACGCTCTGCGGAAGCCCCAAAATCTGCGCCGCTTCTGACGTCAATTCTCCAAGTATCTGAGTTGACGGAACAATCTCCGGAAAGAGCGATTGAGGAAGCTGGCTCGCCTGAATAAGCTGATCCGAATAGTCCCATTTGAGTAAATCATACACTCCTGTGCCGGAAGCATAGGAATAATCGGTCGCAATACGTCCGGTTAATTTGTAATTAATGTAGTCTTTTGTTCCTATGACTTTATCAATTTTGCTGAACATCTGTGGTTCGTGATCGCGATACCACAGGATTTTGAACACCGTGTATAAGGGGGCTGGAAAGCCGTTTCCTGTCGTATAGTACCACTGCTCTTCCGCGACGTTCTTGAAAAAATGTTGAGCTTGCTCAACAGCGCGCGCATCTGACCAGATTGGGGTTCCTTCGCGGAGCAGATTGCCCTGTTTATCAAGAGGGACAGATCCCAGACTATGACCTGAGATGCCGCAGCAGACAATGTTTTGTTTTTCAACTCCGGTTGCGGCAAGCAGTTGCTTTGTGCTTTTTATAACTGCATCCCACCAATCCGAAGGATGCTGCTCATGCCAGCCGGGCTGGGGGTAAAACGTTGCATACGCCACAAACGTGCTTGCCAGGCACTCGCCATCCTGATTGTAAAGCGACGCTTTATTGCCCCCGGTTCCCAGATCATAAGCAATAATATACTCTTGCATGCTGCATTTCCTTTTTTTCTAGCGCAAATTTAAGGAGGTTTTTAATATTTCATGTTATGACAATATTACAACATAACGAACTTACTTTCTATATAAGTTGAAAACATCTGTCAAGGAAAAAATGAAAGAAACTTGAATTGTTGTAAACTTAATTTCTTTCAATTTTTCCTTGACATCTGGCAAAATAAAAAAATATGAACGATGTTTATGTAATATTGTTATTACATGAAGAAGTCTGCTTGTAGAACCACGTTATCTTCTAACGAAAATTCTGGCAAGACAGTTGTGTGGCAGCGCCAGAGTATTCGTTAACTTCAACACATTTTTCGGGAGGTATTATCATGGCAAAAAAAATCTTACTAGGTATTTTGCTCACATCAATGGTATTACCAGGGTTGGCCTCTTCTGTGTTTGCAATGGCGGAGGCCGTGGAACCCAAGATTCCTGAAGGGTTTAAGTTTGGGACCTATACGCAAAAACCCTGGGAAGGGAAGACGATTCGTGTGGCAATGGTGGCCGAACCTCGTTCTGACGCGCTTGCCAAATTGGCTCAGGAGTTTACAGACCTGACAGGCATCAAAGTCGAATTTAACATTCTGGCCTATCCTACCCTGCAAGAAAAACAGATGGTGGCTCTGACCCAGGGCACCGGCGCGTATGATATTGTACACGTGGATTGCGTGTGGGTCGGTCAATATGCCGGGGAAGGTTGGACCGTTCCGTTGGAAAAATTTATTGAACAGACCGATCCCGCCACGTTAGCAATTGAGGATTTTATCCCTGCTGTGTTGGCAGAACAGGGTATGTGGGAAGGCAAAATTTTTGGCCCGCCGTTTATTCAAGCGGTGTTCGGCTTGCATTATCGCACCGATATTTTTGAAAAATATGGGGTCAACGTTCCGCAGACCTGGGAAGAATTACGGGATACGGCCGAAATGTTGAATTTGAAAGAACCGGGGGTGTATGGGATCACTTTCATGGGACGAAGAGGCGTGCAGCTCCAATGTACTTATGACAATATGCTGTGGTCTTTTGGCGGCGAATGGTATGATGAAAACTATAACCCGACGATTAACAGCCAGGAGGCGGTGGATGCGTTGGAGTATTTTAAATCGCTGATTCCGTTTGCGCCGGAAGGAGTGTTGACATACGATTGGGATGAAAACGCCAATGCCTTTGCCCAGGGGAAAGCTGCGATGACCATTCAGTGGCAGAATGCGGCCCCGATGTTTTATAACCCGGAAAAATCAAAGATCATCGGCAACTTTGATTTCACATTCGTTCCTGGCAAACAACAGGCCGATGGCACGATCAAACGGACGCCCACTTTTGGCGGCTGGAGTTTGCAGATTCCGAAAGATGCTCCGAATAAAGAGGCCGCCTGGGAATTTCTGGTCTGGGCCTCTTCAAAAGCATTAGATCCGCGTTTAGCTTACAGTCAGCCCGGCTCTCGGATCTCCGGCCTTCAGGATCCTGAGATGCAGAAGAAATATATCGAATATAAGGGCATGTTAGAATCGCTGCCCTTAGCCAAAGGTCGTCCGCGGATTGCTCCGTATGCCGAACTTGCCGATGCTCTGGAAGTCGCACTCTCTGAAGCCATGACCGGAGCAAAGCCCTCAAAGCAAGCTCTTGATGAAGCCAATGAAAAATTCAAATTCATCATGAAGCAATGGGGATTGCTCAAATAGCTGAGCGTCAACAACCTGAACGCTGGCGTCCGTTTTCCGACGTGGACGCCAGCGAATCGTCAAGTAAACCTTGACAAAACCCTGCATGCTGAGTAACTACAAGGATTTCTCATAAGCAAGGATGTGAATTGTTGCGGGAATGAGTCTTCAAAATTTTTAAATCAACACCAGCCAGAATTATTTACAGAAAGAAATTGCTTATGTCAAAAAAATCATTTTTCTCTACATTGCGGCGGAAATATGTGTGGGTATTTTTTGTGGGGCCTGCTGTGCTTACCCTTCTCAGTCTGGTCATCTTTCCTATGCTTTTCTCATTGAGCCTCAGTTTTCACCATTGGAATGTGATCCGGACAAAGGAATGGACCTGGGCCGGATGGGATAATTATCAAACCATTCTGTTTGAAGATACCTATTTTCAAACTTCAGCCAAAGTGACCTTGTGGTATCTCCTGGGCACCGTGCCCATTCAGTTTCTCCTGGGACTGATGACGGCATTGTTGTTACATCAAATCACAGGGAGAGTGATCGGGTTTTTACGGACAACCTTAATTATCCCGACGATTATGACACCTGTGGTTGTCGGACTGATCTGGCGGTTGATGTATAACCCTGACATGGGAATGCTCAATTATTTCCTTTCCTTATTCGGTTTTTCCCCGATAAATTGGACCGGTATGCCAGGTACGGCGCTTCCCTCGGTGATGATGGCTGATATCTGGGAATGGACGCCCTTTATGGCGTTGATTATGCTGGCCGGGCTTCAGGCTCTGCCGCTGGAACCTTTCGAAGCCGCCCGCGTTGACGGCGCATCCTCCTGGCAGTCATTCCGGTATATCACCCTGCCATTTTTAGCGCCGACCATGCTCGTTGCCCTGCTGATCCGGTTCATGGATGCGTTCAAAACCTTTGATCTCATTTTTGTTTTAACTCAGGGCGGACCAGGGATGAGTACCGAAATCTTAAATTACTATACTTATCGCTATGGCTTTAAATTCTTCCATCTGGGGTATGCTTCCGCCTTATCCTGGCTCTTAGTGATCGTGGTGACCATTATCTCCATGCTGTTGGTGAAAAGAATGCGTTCCAAAGGAACCTATGCAGAGGGGGCATTATGAGTGTTCGTAAAAGAGTCTTGTTGAAAAAGTTCCTGCTCATTATCGCCTCTGTAGCTGTGTTTTTCGTCATCCTGCTCCCGCCGATCTTGCTCTTGCTGACCTCAATCAAAACCGAACTGGATGCCCTGAGCTTTCCGCCAAAATGGATTTTTCAACCCACCTTGAAAAACTATATTGAAATTGTTGACACCTCGCCGCTCGTAGCCTATGGCGTGAACAGCCTGATTGTGGCGTCTCTCAACACAGCAGCATGCCTGATTATCGGCTCGCTGGCGGCTTACGGCTTAGCGCGATTTCGGTTTAGAGGTTCTGATGACTTGGCGTTCTGGTTTCTTTCAGTTCGGATGATGCCTCCGGTGGCGGGAATTATTCCGATTTACATCATTATGAAAAATCTGCGCTTGCTAGATACGGTCTGGTGTCTGATCATCGCGTATCTGACTTTTAATTTACCCTTTGTGATCTGGATGCTGAAAGGATTCTTTGAAGAAATCCCGCGCGAAGTTGAGGAAAGCGCCCTCATTGACGGCTGTTCCGAATTTGGGGTGTACTCAAAGATTGCTCTTCCATTAATCGCGCCTGGCCTTGCAGCAACAGCGATCCTGGCCTTTATTTTTTCCTGGAACGAATTCTTATTTGCGTTAATTCTCACCGGGACAAGAGCAGTGACCCTGCCAGTCGGGATTATAGGCTTTATGAAAGAAACCGGAATTAACTGGGGCTATATGACCGCCGGCGGGGTACTTGCCTTGATTCCGGTCATTCTTTTTGTGATGTTCGTGCAAAAACATCTGGTCAAAGGATTGACATTGGGAGCTATCAAATAAACTATAACAAGGTTCACGAATATGAAACGTACAACCAAATTTTTAGCTGTATTATTGAGCCTGATTTTCATTCCTTCCCTGCTGATCGGATATATTTCACTCACCCTGATCACTGAAGGAGGTGGAGAAAAAGCTGTGATGGCCGCGAAAACCCTCAAAGGGCTGATAAGTCTGGCAGCCGTCATGACGATTCTGGGTATCGTCATGATTTCATTATTCCTCGTGAGCCGACTCACAAAATCGCTTAACCTGTTCACTTCAGCGATCGCTGCGGTGACGGAAGGCGAATTCCACGAGGACATTGAGGGAAAGAATGGTGATCCAGTCACTCAATGTTTTGTCAACATGCGCGATGTCGTCCGTGACAAAATTGCGGCATTACACACCCATAATCAGGAACTTGAGCAACAAATAGAGGAACGTACCATCGAAGTAGAAACATTGCGCCGCCGTATGAGTCAGCTTACAAATGCCGCCGACCAGCTAAGGAATACCTCTGAAGACATGACCCGTATTAGTACGCAAATGGCCGCCGGGTCAGAACAGACTTCCCAGCAAGTCTCAATTGTTTCCTCAAATAGTCAGCAGATTAGCCAACGGGTAAATGATCTTTCCACGGCGACAGAGGAAGTGGCTGCCAATATTCGGGAGATTTCCCATACTGTTGAGCATGTCACCGAAATCGTGAAAAAGGCAGTAGATACTGCCAAAACGGCGAATACAGCGATTATCAGCCTGACATCTCATTCTCAGGATATTGGGAATATTATAAAAATTATTGCGAATGTGGCCCAGCAAACCAATCTTCTCGCATTAAACGCTACGATTGAAGCCGCGCGCGCCGGAGACCTGGGAAGAGGATTTACAGTGGTTGCGAGCGAAGTCAAAGAATTAGCGCGTGAAACAGCTCTATCGGCTGAAGGGATTACCAAAAAGATTCAGAGCATTCAGTCTGGCAGCCAGGAAGTTGCCAGGACAATTACCGAGGTCACCCAAATTATTGACCAGGTGGCAGAATTATCTAATTCTATTTCTGCGGCGATTCTGCAACAATCTGCAACGACAAATGAAATATCCTTAGCGATTACTGATACCGCGCAGAGAAGCGATCACATTGCCCGCGCAATTACAGAGGTGGCAACTTCAGCAAAGGATTCTTCAGTACAAGCCATCAATGTTCAGGATGAAGCTCAGGAATTGTCCTCACTCGCTGAACACCTTCGCCAGCTTGTCGGGGAATTATTTACACTCATGCCGAAAGGCGGAGAAGTCAAGCTTGTGCAAGAACTGAAATTGAAGCCCAAAACCGGCAAACTGCGGTTTGCGATTATCACGCCAAGCACTGCCACAGATTTTTGGCGGCCTGTTGACAAGGGGATGCAGGATGCCGCCGAGTTGCTGAATGTCAACGTCACACATCAAGGGCCGCAAGATTTTAACGTGGCTGCCGTCGTCAGCGCCGTCCAAAGTGTGCTACAGGAGGGAATTGATGGAGTCGCCGTCTTCGTCCCAACGTCTGGTTCAATGGATAACATCTTTCGGCAATATCAAAAGGCAGGGATTCCGATTATGGTCATCAATACCGGCCTGGAGGATGCGGAACGTTTTGGCCTGGGGTTTGATGGCCATGATAATTATCTGATTGGCCGGGCCTGGGGCCAGAAAATTCTCGAATCCCTGGGCAAGAACCCTGAAGGGAAACACATCTGCTTCTTGAGTGAAGCTCCGCAGCAGTCCTCGCTTGAGCACAGGATGAAAGGGGCGCAAGAAATGCTTGAACCGGCCAAAGTTCGCTATGATATTCTCGACACAGGTACAGACAGAATCCAGGCCTATCGGCTTGTCGAAGATTATTATCGTACGCATCCCGACTGCGCTGGCCTCTTTTCGACCGATACAATCGGAACGCCTGTTGCCGGGGAATTTGTCAGAAAAAATGGACTTCAACATAAAGTCATTGTCGGCGGATTTGATCTGACGCCCGAAGTGATCGAAGGCATTCTGAAGGGATATATTGTGTTTGCAATTGACCAATACCCGTATTTACAAGGATTTCAAACGGTTCTCCAGTTGTTTTTTGCCGCGACGCTTGGTTTTCGACCTTTTGTGCATAAGCAAATCCCGGCATTTATTACACGCGACAACGCTGCACAGATCCAGGAATTAAGCGCGTTGGGATACCGTTGACCTTCAGGAAAGCCATAAAAATTTCGTTCCCAGGTTCCAGCTTGGGAACGAAATTTTTTCAGCCGCCCAGGAAGACAGGCGCAACCCAATCCGAAGAAACAGCACCAAAGTTTTCCGCCCGCCTGCTTGGTAGAGTAGGATGCCAGCAAGTTACCTTACGGCATTTTTCCAACACCCCTTCCCCGAACTGAACGTGCTAGTTTCTCAGCATCCGGTGGTTTCCAAGCAAACATAGACTTTCTTTATGATGTTCATGTCGCCATAATCGGATAGAAAACTTTCCTGAATTTGTCAAATATTACGATGGATTCTGATATTCTTTTTCGCTTCGAACACGGTTTTTTCCGGTATATCCAATATGATCATTTGTGCGAGGCGGCATCATGACGCATGAAGTAGTTATGATGTTCTCACTTTTCCGACGATCTGGTCCGAACTGTTTTGTGCAGAATTTTCTATATAGTCTATTACGCCGCAATAAGCCTCGATTTCATGGATTGCGGGGAACTGGTCTCCTTCTCTGATGTGCTTTCGTTCCCAGGCCTTCTTGATCTCGTCATGAGAGTTGTCAAAACATTCCAGATTCCTCTGAAGTATGTCGTTTGAAAACAGAGCATGCTTTTCCCATTCATCAGGCTCGCCTAACACTCTGTGCCAGGAATAATCGGAGTTGTAAGACAGCAGTCTGAGTTGCTTGCCCTCGTTCCAGTGCTCATAATGGAATGAGCCATCGTTCTCTTGTATCCCGATGTAGATGGCTTCGTCAATCATCTTGGAGAAATGCTGGCAATCGTTTTGCCAAATGTCAGGCGGGCTATCCGTTCTTCGGAGAAGAACATATTTGCCCGGAGCGGTATCAAGGATGGATTCAAGCCCCTCCCTTCGAATGTAATCCAGGTCCGGTTTCATACCTGTCTTCCTGCCATAATACTCTTCGAATCTTGCGGACATATTCGATCTCCTTGCAGTATGGCTAACGAACCCTCGTTAGAATTGCCTCCTGTTGAGGATTACCGCCTCTGCGTGTATGAGGTTGTTAAAAGGACGCTCATCGTCAATGTTCCAAAGAGATCGAAGATGACAACTTCTACACCGTCCATAAAAAGACTCCTGTTCTGAATACTGTCAAATTGTTTGCGCCAACAACCAGGCTTTAGTTGGCCTGATCGTATGCGGGATGACGCCGTTAACGCCACCACTCCCCTTGCTGTGACGATGCCGTGTAAAATCATGCGCGCGGTCAGGTCCAGCTACAAGCCATGGTCAGGCGAATTGTTCATACATACTTTCGGACGATGGTGTTATTTCCTTCTTTCTCAAGGAGAAAACCTTCGTGTTGCTACAGAGAGAATATTCCATGATAGTTACTATATTCACTTCTATCCCGTATGTTGGGATACGCTTCAATGATCAGGATGTTTTCTTTCGAGGTCTGCAGTCTTGGGAAGTGCTCTTTGTTCCCGACATTACACCAGGCAATGACCTGTTGTTCTTCATAAACTACATATCCTGTCATTTTACTGTGTTTTATCAGCCATGTTGCATAATTGGAAGTTATGCTTTTATAGGTTTCAAATCTTGGATAATAGTAGTACGTACAATAATCTCCTCCATGCTTGATGATCAGCGAAGGCTCTCTTGTCAAAGAAATCCAACCAATCATGGATATGTGAGTGTCTTAGTTTCTCTATTGTCATTATGAACATATACCTCTACTATTAGAGATTGAGTGTATTTCTAAGAAGCTGTTTTAAAAGTTTGCAGGTGAGGAGTGCGAAAGCTCTGCTTTCGCTGTCAAAGCAGAGCTTTGACACTCCTGTTCACCTCTCTCGAAATGCCCGTTGCATGGACTTTTAAAACAGCTTCTTAGACCATCCCGTCTTCCGCCTGCAATGAAAGTATCTAGGAGACCGTATGTGTGTCATTCATCCCCTTTCCAGCACTCGCTGTGCCGGCTCTCAGCAGCTACCTTTCCGGGTATCGGGACACCTGATACTCGTACTCCTGAGACGTGGATTTCAGACTTCATTGGCCTGCCATCTCTGTCTCCTGACGAAGGTTTTGAATCTCTCCAATTCCTTAGGGTTTCCCACAGGGGTTGCATTGCCCCGATGGTGATTGACATGCAAGCCATCGAGTGTTCACCAGAGTATCCAACTCTCGCCAAACCGCCTAGCATACCCTACTTCTGCCGTTTTTGGCTTTCCTCTCCGGCTATGTGTCCCCGTGACCTTTCGGCTCATTTCGGGTGAGAGAGGTGAGTTCATAGGTTCTCTGATCTTTCATTTGCAATAATTCATGAACATCCCAGTTGCTGCTCAAGTAACGCCCTTTGGCCCAATCAGCTTTTCCCGAACAAAGCCAGACAATGAATCCTGCGGCCAATTCCGGTTTGTCCACCAGAGTGGAATGAATTGCCTCGGGCATGTTCTTGGCCAGGGTTGTAGGCACCCCTCCCGGATGGATGGCAAAGCATTTTATGCCGTCTTCGCCATGATCAAGATTTATGAATTCGCAAAGACGATTGATCGCGTGCTTGGACGTCTGATAATCTGACGCCCCTGGCGTCAGCAGTTGAGCGCCAACAGACGAAATGAGGATCACATGACCACCTGTCGATCCCCTGGCAGCGTGCTTACGTGCGGATTCGATCAGATGGGGTATGGCATAGCGGACAACATAATATGAGCCTTTTAGATTGGCTTCCCATGACCTCCACCAACTGGAGATGTCTGATTCGCCGATCTTGCTCCATTTATCAAGATAACCGGCATTGGCGTCCGCGACATCGATGCCACCGGATTTGGTCACGCAATCTTCAATAGCTGCTTTGACTCGGCCTGCATCGGTCACGTCACAAACCATATATGCGCATCGCGTCTCCGGATTCGCCTCTGTTATTTTCGTCTTCGTTTCTTCAAGCGCCTTTTCCGACCGTGCCGTGATATAGATCGCTTCCGCTCCTGCCTGAGCAAAGGCGACTGCGGTCGCCTGTCCAATGCCTCGCGACGCCCCTGACAAAAAAATCGTTTTGCCCGAAGCACTTCCCTTCAATGTCGTCTTGGGATCGATGTCCGAATATTGCGCGTGATGCGTCCTGAGATTGAGAAACTGTGTTTGAATGGAAGACATGAGCTTATTCTCCTTTATAAGCGAGGGAAATTCAGTTCTTATAGAACTCGAGATCCGGGCCGGCGAAGGAGGCCACCGCGTCGATGCGTTGCTGGCGTTCGGCCTGGTTCCAGTTCCATGTTTTGCGCGCGATGGCAGCATTTTGGGAAACCTGTTGGACGCTTTCCATCCCACTGATCAGGGTGGTGATGGGCAAGGACCACACGAAGCCGAAGACATCCTCCACGGAAAGAACCGCCGGGATGATCGGCGTGACGGAGACGTCCGTGCGTTGCCACCCCTTGTTCCCTCCGAAGAAAAGTCCGTAGGCCAGCGTTTTCATGGCCAGCACGCCGATACCCGCCTCCACGCACTTGGGCACCACGTGGGTGACGAAGCTCTCGAAATGGGGGTCAGCGGGGTTGACCGGCATCTGCGAGGTGGTCATCTTCACACCCCGCTTTTTGAGATCCTCCAGCATCTTGAGGTGGGCTTTGTAGGAACCATGGCCGGTGAAGCCGATGTGCCTGACCTTGCCCTTTTTCTGGGCCTCGAGAAAGGCGTCGAGCACACCGTTTTGGACACGCTCCTCCACATCCTTCGGATTTTCGAGGGCATGCACCTGCCATAGGTCAACGTAGTCGGTCTTCATGCGGGAGAGGGAAGCGTCGAGATCCTTCAGGGCATTCTCCCCGTTTTTGGCCAAGGTTTTGGTCATGATGAAGGAAACGTCCCTGTACTTGGGAGTGAGGAATTTTCCATAGCGTTCCTCTGCTTTTCCACCGCTGTAAAAGGGGGCGTTGTCGAAGAAGCGCACCCCCTCCTCTAAGGCTTTTTCGATGATGGCCTGCGCGTCCTTTTCCGAGGCACTCCCCACATGGTCTCCGCCCACGCCCAGGTTGGTTACGACCGGACCGGGAGCACCCAGCTTGCGCAGGGGCAGGAGCGAGCCCAGCCGGTCGGAGAGAAAGTCAGTGTCCGCGGCAATCTTTTCTTCGCCATGGGAAAGGCTGGGCACCATCAGACTGCCGGTGCCGCCCGCCAGCATGGCCATGAACTCCCTGCGTTTGAATCCCGTGTGCGGGTTGGCGGCGTTTTCATTCGCATGTTTCATAATATCCTCCGTATTGGGACATACGTCCTTATGATAGGATTGTTGATAAAAATCCAATGTATCTTGTACATAACAGACTTTTTCTTTTCCAACGTTTGCGTTTTAATATCTATTTGATGGGGGGAGCGACTTCCATCGGATTAAGACCATTGGCCGCCCAGGCGAATGCTTGATTCTGATTGAGCCGATTCAAACACTCCATGTCGTGATCAGGAATTTTAAAATCAAATACCTGTAAATTTTCCCGGATGCGCTCAGGTTTAGTGCTTCTCGTTAATACACAATAGCCGTGCTGCAATCCCCACCGCAAGAGCAATTTGGCCTCTGATACCTTCAGTTTTGATGCCACTTCTTTAATAACCAATTGGCTCTCTGCTTTTTTCTCGGCCAGCACTTCGCCACCCTGTCCTGCTTCCATTCGCCAGGTTGAAAGGGGAGCCAGCGAGCTATAGGCAATCGGTGCGATTGCATGCTTCTGCATGTACCTGGTCAAATCAATCTGGGCACACATTGGATGAAATTCAACCTGGTTTGCCTCAGGTTGAGCCAGGCCTGCATCCAAAATCTCTTTAATTGTCTCTTCATTGTAGTTTGATACGCCAATATGCCTGGTCAGCCCTGATTTTTTTAGCGCTACCAAAGCGTTCCACTGTTCCAGTCTCAGTTCTGATAGTGGAGCATGGATCAGGTACAGATCAACATAGTCGAGCTGGAGCTGTTTGAGCTGATTTTTCAGCGTTTCAATGGTCTGTTCGTAGGTTTTTTCGGGCGCCCCCCACTGTTTATATCCGGGAAAAAGTTTCGTCGTGACAAAAATCTCATCCCTTGAAACACCAGCCGCTTTTATTCCTTTACCAGTGCCCTCTTCATTATTGTAGCCCTCCGCTGAATCAATATGTCTAAATCCCGCTTTCAATGCCTCCTTTACACAGAATTCGGCCTGGTCAATTGAGAGTTGGTAGGTGCCAAATCCCACAAGAGGCATGTCTATTCCATTGCGTGTCGCTTGTGATAGTTCCATCATGTTTTTCTCCTTTTCTAAATGAATATTCATTCATTTGGTTATTAAAAAAAATAGGTTAACTTTTTATGGCATCCCAGCAGCCCTGGAATGTTGCTGATAGTGTTTCCTCTGGCAATTCATCTTTATTTCTCATCGCTGCTTTGACGATTTCCCCAGCAGGAGAAAAAAACAACGCAAAAAATACGTCGGTAGTCAAAGGTTTTATAATTTTTTCTCGTTTTGCTTTTTCGACCAAACTCATAACCGGCTGAAAAATCTTTAATCCCTCTTCGACTGTTTCCATTTTCACGAAAGGTGAATTTCTGTATTGCTCCATTACGCTGTATTCTTCAATGTGTTGCAGCTCAAAATTCACAGAATTCCGCCACACCTTTTCAAAAGCATCTCTGACAGGCAGAGAATCCGACACTCCCTCCATCAAAGAAGCGCTGTATTTTTTCTTTATTTCAAGGTAAAGATTGTTCAAAAGGTCTTCCTTGTTTTTATAATAAAGGTAAATTGTCCCCGCTGCAACATTGGCTTCTTTCGCGATCAGCGACATCGGCGTTGAGTGAAAACCGTTTTCGTGGAGCAGTTTAACCGATGCCCAGTAAATTGCTTCTTTCTTATCTTGTAAATTTTCTTTCATATTGATTGCCAATCTAAATGAATATTCATTCAGTGTCAAGTAAAATCTTTTCTCTTAACATTTTTTCTTTTTTTCAATTTTTTAAGCTAAAATGTCGGACGCAATATCAAACAAATGTAACCGAAACGGTTCGCATATTACTTCAACACATGGTTATACATTTTCGCAATTATTTTTTTAAAATTCTTTCTTAGCAAACAATTCTTAATTTGGTTGATGATCTGTCTTTACGTTTCATCCGGTCGCTGATGCGCTCTTTATCTGACCCTTAGCAGCACGGACGTCCTGTTTTTAGAATAACAGATAAACGTCCGAAGCAAAATAACCTGAAGCAATGTCTTTCGAATCAGCACAGTCTAACGCCTCGCATAACGCGCCAGGAAGAGCGGGTGCGACTGCGCTTGCGTTCTGGCAACCATTTTTCTCGCCCGCTCTTCCTGGGTAGGGTAGAGAGCCAGCGAGTTATCATTTCTGGCACTTTTCCAACTCTCCCCCTCCGAACCGG
>DF820465.1:721063-818284 GCA_000739535.1 Candidatus Vecturithrix granuli
ACTCTCTGTGAGAGTCATCCAATCACGCCGTGATACAGCGCACTCGCCGTTCATGCGCATCGTTAGAGCCATGATATATCATTTGTACTCCCGACCTGACTCTTCCTTTTAACGCTTCTTCTTTACGTTCCCTCCCTCCCCTACTTTTTATCATGCTCTTCTCTGTTATTACCTGGTACTGTAACGGTATGGATTATTTCCAAAACTGCCACCACTATTTACTTTTTTCTGACGGGGTATTCCTGATGACTTCATTTCTGTAATTACGCCATTTCGAAAATCCTTCATCTGGATTTCTATCAAAATCAATAAACTCACCTAAAGAACAATCTAGTGCTTTCCATCCTGTATACTCACATATTTTTTTAATGGCATTAAGGGCTTTCTCATCACCTCGTACATGGAGCATGACAGATTCCATAGGGTCATCTTTTCCAGAATTAAATTCTATAGAATAACTCTCTTCTTGAAGAATCATCCAGGATGTATCGTTATTATCAATATTAGGGAATAAGGCCACCACCATGTCTTCAAAGTATTTTCTTGAACACAGTGCGTGAGGCGTAAAATTTTCTGGTATTTTTCCTACGCTATCAATATTTTGGGGAACATCCTGAAACAAGACATCCCAGCTCATTTTCTATCTCCTTGTATTCGTATATTATAGGTTCTTATCATCGTTTATACGGGGAGAGATATTTTGGCTCCGCTCTAACTCTTAATTAGGCTGCCAGGACGTATGGCTATATTTAGACATAACTGGCTACATATAGCCATAACATGACTGGCTATATGTAGCCACTTTTTGTTATTTCGCAACTTCAGTCATATTCAATGCTGTACTGCTGGGCATTCCAGCGACTGCCAGTGGTGTAATGGATCGTCTATGAAACTGTAGCAAGTGTCAAGAAAAAAGCGTGAAGATGGATGGAGAATTTCTGCTGGATCGAAGAAAATCCCATCAACAGTCTTTGAGGCTGTTGATGGGCAAGTGCTGGACAAATTCCTGTGGGTCAGAACGGCGTCCACAATTGAGCGATCAGTGACCTATCAACCGAAACGACCGGTGACGTAATCTTCGGTGCGCTGGCTTTTCGGGGCTTCGAATATCGTAGAGGTCTTCCCGTATTCCACGATTTTTCCCAGATACATAAACGCTGTATTATCGGACACGCGGGCGGCTTGCTGCATATTGTGCGTCACAATGGCAATCGTATATTGCCCGCGCAATTCATCAATCAAATCTTCGATTTTACTGGTCGCAATCGGGTCTAAGGCTGAACACGGCTCATCCATCAACAGAATTTCCGGGTCTGAGGCAATGGCTCGCGCAATGCACAGGCGTTGCTGTTGTCCGCCGGACATGCCCATGGCGTTTTCCTTGAGCCGGTCTTTGACTTCCTCCCATAAAGCCGCGCTCTTTAAAGCCCGCTCGACCGTTTCTTTCAAAATACGCCGGTCGCGGATGCCATCCACTTTCAGAGGATAGGTGACGTTTTCAGCGATGCTCATGGGAAAAGGATTTGGCTTTTGAAACACCATGCCCATACGTTTGCGCAGGGCTATCACGTCAATATCACGGTGATAAATGTTTGTGCCATCCAGCCGAATTTCGCCGTCAATATTGAGGCCGTCAATCAGATCATTCATGCGATTCATGGAGCGCAGCAAGGTTGACTTGCCGCAGCCCGATGGCCCGATTAAGGCCGTGACCAACCCGCGTTCAATCGCCATTGTATTTTCAAACAATGCCTGTTTCGCCCCATACCACAGCGAAAACCGTTCAACCTCAACCGAGATTCCTTTCGCCCCCTTTTTCGGGTGGTACACCGTTTCTATTGTTTCCCAACTTTGATGAATTTTTTCTTTCATATATGTAGTGTTTAAGTGTTTGGGTGTTTAAGTGTTTAAAAAAATCCTTCAAAAACACTCAAATACTTAAACACCCAAACACTTAAACACTTAAACACTAAGGTAGTGGTTAAATGGTAAGTGATGTCCGCTCGTTGAGCGAAGTCGAAACGAGCCGCTCAGTGTTCCCTTCGACTTCGCTCAGGGAACGCATCACTTACCATTTAACCATTACCAACACTAAAAGTGCCCTCCATGATATTTTTTCTTCAACTGGTTGCGGATATAAATTGCCGTCGCATTCATGATTGCAATCAGAGTGATCAGCAGCAAAGTGGTCACAAAGACCATAGGTTTCCCGGCTTCGGAATTGCGTGATTGAAAGCCGACGTCAAAAATATGGAACCCTAAGTGCATAAAGCTGCGTTCCAGATGGATAAAAGGAAAAAAGCGATCAATCGGCAATTCCGGGGCGATTTTCACCACACCCACCAGCATAAGCGGCGCAACTTCGCCTGCGCCGCGCGCCATGGCCAGAATCAAGCCGGTCATGATGCCCGGCAGGGCTTTGGGCAGCACAATATATTTAATCGTCTGCCATTTTGACGCGCCGCAGGCCAGCGAACCTTCCCGTAAGGACCTCGGGACGGCGGCCAACGCTTCTTCTGTGGCGACAATAACGACCGGCACGGTTAATAAGGCTAAGGTGAAGGAGGCCCAGAGAATCCCGCCAGTTCCAAACGTCGGATTGGGCAGGCGTTCCGGGTAAAAGATTTGATCAATTGACGCGCCGATGATATAGGCAAAAAACCCCAGTCCAAACACGCCATACACAATCGAAGGCACTCCGGCCAGATTGTTGACGCAGATGCGCACAACTGAGACCAATCGCCCTTGTTTCGCATATTCACGCAGATATAAGGCCGCCATAACCCCGAAAGGAGCAACAGCGAACGCCATGAGGAGGGTCATGACAAACGTGCCGAAAATGGCCGGAAACACGCCGCCTTCGGTATTGGCTTCACGCGGTTCGTGCGTTAAAAATTCGCCCCAGCGCGAAAAATACACGCCCAGTTTTTGAAACGTGCTCAGGGCATTGGCCGGATAGATGCACACAAGCTCTGACAGACGCAAAGTTTTTTCCTGACCGTTCACATCGTTCAGCACAATCGTATATTCTTCATCCCTCAATTTCATGGCGTTCGCATTCTTTTGCAGTTCTGCATACCGTTGTTCCAGTTCGGCGCTTTGTGTTTCATAGGCTGTGAAAGCTGTCTGATAGTGTGCACTGTTCTTGCCGTATTTTAGTTCGATTTTGCGCAAGGCCAGGCGTTGTTGTTCCAGAGCATAGTTAATCGTTCCGATCTCTTTGCGTTCGATCTTTCTGATGCGGTCGCGCCGATTTCGCGCCTCTTCTAAGCTCTTAGATAAGATTTCCGGATTGATCGCGTCGCTTTCGAACACGATTTCTTTCAGATGAAGGGCTTTGATGAAACCGATAAAGGGTCCCCATTCCATCCGCTCGACAAAGTAAATATCTTTGGGATTGCTGAGGTTCTGTACCTCATATTCAGAGACCCACTTGAAGTCTTCGTTATAAAGATCAAAGTTTCCGGTTCGATATAATACTCGACTGGCAAAGCCCTGATTCTCCTGAATCTTCTGACGAAGAGTGGGATCGAGGGATTCGAGCAGGGACGCAGCCGGTTTGAAGAGTTCGTCCCGCGACGGTTCTCCGGCGATCATTTGTCCGTTTTTGAGCGTAACGACCTGGATCGGTTTCGGATAAAAGGCGATGATGCCGTTCCAAAAAATCAGCGCTAAAAATCCGAAAATCATTAGCACTCCCAACACCAACGCGCCTCCCATACCCCACAGAAACGGCTCGCCGCGCGCGGTTAAATTGGCCCCGCTCATGGCTTTTTTCGAACGCGCCGTTGTGCGTTCCTCTGAGAGGACGTGTTCGGGAATCGTCGGGAACAGGTCGTCCATCACTGCTTCAGCGGTTTCTTCTTGTGCGAATATCGCGTGTGTTTTGACCATCATAACAAGAATCCTCTAAAGCTGAGACGCGCGCTTACGAAAACGAATGCGGACGATCTCAGCAATCGTATTAATCACAAATGTCATGGCAAATAACACCAGGCCGGACAGAAAAAGAATACGGTATAATGTTCCATTTTTCACGGCTTCTGGGAGTTCGACTGCAATTGTCGCCGACAGCGCACGCAAGCCGTTGAATACGTTCCAATCCAGAATCGGCGTATTTCCGGCCGCCATCACCACAATCATGGTTTCCCCAACCGCGCGTCCCATGCCGATCATAATCGCTGAAAACACCCCGCTCACCGCCGTCGGCAGTACCACATACAGCGCGGTCTGCCAGGGCGTTGCTCCGCATCCGAGGCTTGCGGCGCGTAAATGTTCAGGCACTGCATTTAAGGCGTCTTCGGCAATCGTATAAATAATGGGAATAATCGCAAAGCCCATAGCAAAACTGACGATCAGGGTATTGCGTTGGATGTATGTATTCACAAAACTGCCGCGAACATCGAAACCAAAGGCGGTGAAAAGATAGGCAAGGCAGTATGAGAGGGCGATTGAACTGCCAACCATCAGCAGCCATTTGACCATATCAAACAACGCGGCCTGAAACGGCGAAATGACGAGCATCAACTTTGAGATGCGGCGTCCCCAATATCTTGTGACCACAGCGGCAATCAACGTGAATGACAGAGGCAGCAGCAAAAGAAACAGAAAGGGCGTCGCGGTTCCGAGGTCGCCGTTGACCCAGGCTTTGAAATCGCCCTGGAAAAAAAATACTTCAAACAACAATCCTAATTGATATGTGACGAACATCGCGGCGAGCATGACCGCGATCATCAAGCTGAATTTCGGGATGCCGCGCCAGCGATTGGCTAAATGGAAGGGGAGCAATTGCCAGAGAAGCGCGCTGAACATTAACGCTACAGGAATGGCGACAAAGGCTAAGATCACTGCGGCAATCCAGGTTTCAACAATCGGGGCCAGCACTAAGGCGGCGACAAATCCTAATACGACGGAGGGGAGCGAGGCCATCATTTCCATAATCGGTTTGACCACGCTTCGCACACGCAAATGCAGAAATTCAGAGGTATAAATCGCGCCTAAAATCGCGATGGGCACGGCAAAAAGCAAGGAGTAGAATGCAGCTTTGATCGTGCCGAAAATCAAAGGAATCAACGAAAATTTGGACTCAAAGTCTTCGGTGGCTCCGGTTGACTGCCAGGTGTAGCCCGGTTCGGCATACCCTTCGTACCATACTTTTTGAAATAAGGTACGGAAGGTGGTTTCAGGATGAGGCACGTCAAATTCCCAAAAACGCGCCTGCCCATTTTCTTGTAAGGCGAACAGCCCGTCAAACCGAGGGGCTAACAGGATTTTTCGATACGACACGCCTGGGTGATCCGCCGGGAATCTTGCCAGAATTTTCTGACTCGTGCCGTGTAAGACCAGGATATCGCCATTTTCCAGCGCAAGGGCAAAGCTTTTGCCGCGATTGCTCGCTGAAAAATGACGAATGGCTGAGGCTGTCGAAGCAAAACGCCGCCCCTTAACAAGCATCTGTCCGTCCTGCGAGTCATTGTCTGCTTTTGACACCAGAAAAAAGACGCCCAACGAACCATCTGCGCCGCCAACTACCAGGGATTGTTCTCCGAGTAAAAAATGAAACGCGCTTAATTCGGTATTGGGAGGAAGAACGCGGGTTTTTTCCGCCAGAAACGGCGATTTTACATTTTGTGTATTGTAGCGATAGACCGTTCCGTCCACACCAGCGACCATCACCGTATCGGCTTTTTGAGTGAGCAGTACGTCATAGAGCGATGCAGCCACCCCTTCAGGCAGCGGCGGCAAGGGAATGTGCTCGATCGTGACGCTGGGTTTCCCGGTCATCAGGTTCATTTTCGATTTCGCTAAATTTAGTGTGATGTTCCCTTCCTGATCAACCACCACAAAGGCTTTTAATTGTCGTTCCGCTTTGCCGCTGACACGATAATCAAGCGCAGCAATCGCCGCGCCGTTGTTCGTAGCTTCCACGGGATCATCTACGTGAATGTCATAGTGAATCTTCCTGAACTGGTTGCCCGGAATACGCGAATAAACAGCGATGCCATCAGTGCTATCGCGTTCATCAATCTGTTGTAAATGTTGAGGCAGCCTGTCAGCCGGCACAATTTCCGTGACAATCTGCATTTCCGCAAATTGCACTGTGCCATCCGCAAATCCGATTCCCAGATGAGTCTGATCAATGCTACTGGCGACCGCCGTAATCGTTTTTCCCTGAAAACCGAGAGGCGGCGGCGTCAATTTGACGCCAGTTGCGGCGTGATGGAGAGAAGATATGCCATTGGCAAACAAGGTGAACGCCAGGGTTTTATATTCATCCATTGTGAGCGTGAGTACCTGTTCAGCCGGAATTTCTACGGTATAACTGCTGGTCTTTGTCATTTCTCCGCTTTGAAATAACGGGAAGGTTTCCCTGACCAAAAACACCAAAATGCCGAGAACGGCAAGAATGACCAGCACTCCGCCAATCGTAATAATCCGGTCGGCGAACCAATCCGCAATCAGCACCTTGCGGCTGACCTGTTTCTTTCGTTGAAAAGGAATGACATCTTGCGTCTGTTGCTTGTGAGCGTTTTCTGATTTCATGAATAACTTATAGAAACCGGGTTTTTCGAAAAAAAACCCGGTTTCTTCTACGGTTTCTCACTTACTTCAAACCGGTCATTTCCAGATTAAGGTCGGCTAAGGCTTTGGAAATCGGATAAAATCCGTCTTTAATCACCGCTCCCTGACCTTCTTTGGACACTATGTATTTGATGAATTCGGCGCGCAGCGGATCCAGGGCTTCATTGGGGTTCTTATTGATATAGATGTAGAGAAAACGAGCCAGTGGATAATCGCCGCTATAGGCGTTTTCTGCGGTAGCGCCAAAGGCTTCATCGCCTTCACCGGCAGATAATGGCACAATGCGCACGTCAGCGGTTTTGTAGCCCACGCCGGAATAGCCGATCCCATACTTATCAGAAGCCACGCCTTGAACGACAGCCGATGAACCAGGCTGTTCTTTGACAGTATCTTTATAATCGCCTTTGAACAGCGCGACATCTTTGAAATAGCCATAAGTGCCGGAGGCTGAATTACGGCCATAGAGAGAAATCGGTTTGTCAGCCCACTCACCGGTTAGCCCGAGATCGCCCCAGGTTGCGATTTCATTCGGATACCCGCCAGCGCGGTTTTTCGAGAAAATCGCATCTAACTGCGTCAGGCTTAACGATTCAATCGGATTATCTTTGTGCACAAACACAGCCAGAGCATCAACGGCTACTTTTAACTCCGTTGGCTTGTACCCGAATTTTTTCTCAAATTCATCCACTTCCTGCGCCTTCATTTCACGCGACATCGGACCAAACTGGGCAGTTCCTTCGATTAAGGCTGGCGGCGCAGTGGAAGAGCCTTTGCCCTCAATCGAAATTTTCACGGTCGGATACAGGGCTTTAAATCCTTCAGCCCACAATGCCATCAGGTTATTTAAGGTATCCGACCCAATGGCTTTTAAATTACCAGACACGCCGCTGACAGCCTCATATCCCGAAAGAGCGGGATCTACTTCTGCCGCAAACGCTGAAGCAGCAAACAAAAGACTGAACAATAACACAACACACGATATTTTCATACGTTTCGACATCATCAATATTTCTCCTTTTGGATAGTTACACACATCAGGGTATTTAAAAAAATACCCTTTTTCATTCTCGACGTGCTTTATATAAAAAGAGGGCATTAAACCAGTATTATGTGATTATTAGAAATCTGTTAATTCTGGTTTTGCCCTCCTTTTTAAGCTGTAAGTTTCACAATAAAAGTTCTTCTCTATATATTTTCTCTTGACAGCAGAATCTATCAGCATGATAGATTTTAAAAGAATGGTACTCTGTTAACATAAAATGCTTTGAGAACATGAATATTTCTAAGGGGGGAAAGAGTATGGCATTTTTTAAATCACGCGATGAAAAAAAGTCTGAAGAGATTTATAAGATTATCATGGATACGCTGAAAAATCGGGGAAATCAGGTCTATGACCTGAAGGTCGAATTTCAAGAGGGGGTTGTGACGCTTTCAGGGGTGTGCGACTCAGAAGCCACCAGAAAAAAGGCGATCCTGTGCGCAGAGCTTGCAGAAGGAGTGAAAAAGGTGAATTCCGATCCTTTATTACTGTCAGAGGCGGCTGCTCAGGAGCAAGCTGCAGCTGTTCCGCCTGCTGCGCCTGTTTCACCTAATCCGCCTATTCAGACTGCTCCACCTGCTGCCCCGTCTGTTCAGACTGCTCCGGCTGCTCCGGTTTCTGAGAGTCCTTTAGAAACAGGGTTTCCCTCTGCTGAAGCGGAAGCTGCTGAACTGAAGCCGTCGCCTGAACCGCAGCCATCGCCGCAAGCGCCCGAAACTGCGGCAAGGTCGGCGCAGCCTTCTGAACCGGTTCAGCCGCAGGCCGAAATGCAGACCTATACGATTAAATCCGGGGACACGTTGTCCAAAATTGCCAAACAATTCTACGGTCAGGCCAACAAATATATGGTGATTTTCGAGGCAAACCGCGATGTGATCAAAGACCCGGATCGAATTTATCCAGGCCAGACTATCCGTATTCCGCCATTACCATAACTCCAGACCGGAATGCGAAAGCTCTGCTTTCGCCGTCAAAGCAGAGCTTTGACACTCCTGACCCGGAGTGCGAAAGCTCTGCTTTCGCCGTCAAAGCAGAGCTTTGACACTCCTGAGTTCTGAAAATAGGTGTTCCTTCAGCCCTCAACATAGACAGGATAATTCCATTTCCATCGAGAAGTTTCCATTCTGGAAATATTGGGATTGTTCAGAAGCACTCGAAGTCTGACAGACATTCCGATTTTAAGCTGCTGATAGAGGGCAGGAGAAATGATTTGAGTTGCGGCAAATTGCTGCAGCGCGTCTGCTCCAGAGAGATCAAACGCATAAAGCATGTAGTATCTCGGTCTGAGAGGCAGAAATTTTCCAGAAGCCTGTGGCTCTTGCCATAATGCCATCACTTTTCCGGGCAGCACCACGCCTTTCTGGTCTAATTCATCGGCTAATTTCCAGGTTTTCCATGATTTTAACACGGCTCCTGCAACGAGAGCGATTAAGAGCAGACTTCCCCCCAGAATACTCTGTGATAAAGGCGATGTCAAAGAACCATTCGTACAAAGCACTGTTCCTGCACAGCCAATCAGAAAAATTGATGAATAAATCCCTATTTGTGGAAAAAATTCTCGTAGCGCAGGAATGGCTTTCTGAGGTGTACGCATTTTCTCTGTCCCTCACGATATGTTAATACATGCCGCCGCTGTGCCGGACAATCTGCCCTTCTACCAGATAGATGACATCTTCAGCAATGTTAGTTGCATGGTCAGCAATGCGTTCCAGGTAGCGCGAGACGCTCAAATAGCTGATAAATTGCTCAACATACTGCGGCTGGGCCTGGATAGCTTGTTCTACTTTCTGAAACATACTGCTGTGCATATCATCCACGGCGTCATCGGCCGCACAGACTTTTCTGGCAAGTTCAATATCTAAATTGACCAGTGCATCAAGGCTTTTTTGCAGCATATCCTGCGCTTTGCGCGACATGCCTAAAAAATCGAAGGGTAAAGTGACCTCTTCATGGGTAGCAAAATAACGGGCGCGGTCGGCAATATCTACCGCCAGGTCGCCAATCCGTTCCAGATCAATGTTGATCTTCATGACTGCCATAATCAGGCGCAGATCAATAGCAACTGGTTGGTGTAACGCGAGTACTTTTAAACAATCTTCTTCCAGATCTACTTCCAGCGCGTCAACTTCACAATCGCCTTCAATGATCTGCTGCGCCAGTTCCAGGTCGCGTTTATCAACCGCTTTCACCGATTTATTTAAACGTTCTTCCACCAATGCGCCCAGAGCGAGTAATTGTTGTTTCAATTTGCCGATTTCTTTGTGTAGAATCATAAAATATTCACCAGGTTCTGAATGGCGGGAAACAAATTGATGTTTCCCGCCGCAATCCACCAATTTCCTGCTCTGAGTCAAAAGGTGGAGAATTATTTCCGCGCAACCTGTTCATTCACGCTCATTGATAGTCTGTATATGTATGTCGGAGGAGCAATACCTCGACATGCGTAAGTAACTACAAGAATCGAATATAAGAAAGAATTTCTTGGCTTTTGTCTGATAACAACGATATTCGCCAAACAAAAGTCAGGGAATCCTTGCTTATAAAAAATCCTTGTAGTTACTAAGGTACACTAAAAAAGTCCTGTTAGAGAAATATTAGCGATTTATAAAAAATTTATTATTTGTTGAAAAAGTCGGGATAAGGGGCAGGAGGATGTTAAATTCTCTGCGGACAGGGCTGTCCGCAGGTACGCACCGGTCTACAAAAGAAGGTTTAATATTTCCCATATTCCCGGATTGTGCTGACGGCTAATTTAATATTTTCCGGGGGGGTGTCTGCATCTAAACTGGTTAAATACAGAATAAATTTGCCTCCTGGCGAAGCCTTTTGGATATAATGCCTGATTCGGTTTCTGATCTCTTCTTCTGACCCCCAATTCAAGATTCCGTCGCCAACCCCTAATTCCAACACAACATTATGTTTGACAGCGAACTCCTTAAAGATTTCAGGCCCCAGGAGAGCGACATCGGGATCTTGTGCCCTGATTAATCCGGAAGCGACTTCGAGTTTCAGCGTCAAAAATTCGATGGGATTCTTGACATGACTTTCTCCCCACCAATTGATGACCGAAACCGGTCTTCTGCAAAGTTCTCTCAGTCTGCGGATATAAGGGATCGAAAAGTTTTTGATAAGCTTTGTATTTACCATTGGCGGCGAACACAGGGCGTCAGCCCCAATCGCTGAGGTCGATTCCGGAAACTCATCTTGCTGGAAGTTGATCCAGGGCGCAATCACTTCTTCGGTGAGGAAAGTGAGCAGTTCGTGCGCAAACTCCAGATCTTCATACATATCCAGAATAAAATCTTCATAGCCTCTCAGAAGCACTGCCAAAGAAAAAGGCGCACAGAACTGAATCGCGGGTGAGATGCCTGTTCGTTCGCGGTAAAGTCTGTGGAGATTCAGGACAAAAGGCATTCTGCCGGAAGAACCCGGAATCGGAGGTTTCAGAGACAACAGATGTTTTTTCTCTTTGAGTAATCGTAAGGCAGTGTTGATGGCAGGAGTCTGCCGTTCATTAAAAATAAGTTGCTGCCCCAATGCTTCGGCTTCGATGTTATACACATCATAGCCCAGGCCAGGAATGTCGAAATCAAAATCCTCGGCTGTTTTTACGATCCCTGCCACAAGCGCGCTGGCATCCGTGTAGAACGTGCTGCCGCTTGTCCCGGACCAGGCCATGGCAAATTCATGCATTTGGGATGTAAAAGGAACGCAGTCAGGAATTCCTTCCCCGGCTTTTTGAAGCCTTTCATATCCTTTGTGAAAACGCCCGTCAATCATAGAAGAATCATTAATAATATGTGGTCATTACTTTAAGGAAGCAAAGGTAAACGCTCGAATAATATGCCGCTGAGCTATCGCAAAAACGACGAGAATGGGTACCACCACAAACATGTTGCCAGCCATGATAATATGCCAGCGAGCACCGGTGCCTTCTTCGCGTAAGAGGGCGACGCCGAGGGGAAGTGTACGCACGGTTTCATCGGTGGTCATGACCAGAGGCCAAAAATAATCATTCCAATGATACACAACGCTAAAAAGCCCAAAAGCGACAATAGAGGGCTTAGCGATCGGGGCCATCACGCGAAAGATCAACTGAAAAATATTAGCGCCATCTATGCGCGCCGCGTCCAGAATATCATCGTTAATCTCTAAAAAGGCTTCACGAATGAGAAAGGTCCCCAGAGCACTGACTGCATAAGGAAGAATCAACGCGGCATACGTATTAATCAGACCAAACTTACTCAGCAAAATATAAAGCGGCACAAAACGCACCTGCGGAGGCACAATGAGGCACGCGATAATCACGTAAAAACAGAAATCTCTGCCCCAAAATTCCATTTTGGCAAACGCATAAGCCGCCAGACAGGCTAAAAAAATTTGAATGACCAGGATAGCCGCCGTGACCAGCACATTATTAAGAAAATATCGCAGAAACGGGCCGCTGTTCCACGCGTCAATGTAATTCTCCCAGTGCGGCGGGAGAGGAAGGAGCGTTGGGGGAAAACGGAGAACCCCTTTCAGATCCTTGAGCGAGGTAATGGCAATCCAGAAGTACGGAAAAACTTCCACCAATGCCACAAAAGCAAGTAACAAAATGACAAGACTGCGCAGCCAAAAATTTTTACTCGTCACGTCTCATGCTCCATTGGAAAGTTTTCGTCGCAAATAAATATATTGGAATAGGGTTAGCAGAAGAATCAGATTAAAAAAGATCGTGACCGCTGCTGAAGCCTTCCCGAGTTTAAAGAAGTTAAACGCCTGCTCATACACATAATAGACATAAATAGTCGTGCTATACACGGGGCCGCCTTGCGTCATGATCTTGACAATATCAAATCCCTGGAACGAAGTGATGGTTAACGTGATCAGAAGAAAAACGGTGGTCGGCACCAGCAGAGGCCAGGTAATATACCGAAATTGCTGCCAGACAGTCGCGCCATCCAGGGCTGTTGCCTCATAATAATCCTGATTAATGCTCTGTAAGCCGGCCAGGAAGATGATCATCGCATAACCGATAATTTTCCACACCGTGACCAACACCAGACTGAGAAGCGCAATCCGATGGTCTCCTAACCAATTCACAGGAGCAAGGCCTACCAGGCGGAAAAGGTAGCTTATCAATCCATACTGTGGATCCAACAGCCAGATCCAGAGGAGAGAAACGGCCACCCATGACACAACATACGATGTAAAAATACAGGCGCGCAAGAAAGCGGCCAATTTCGTGCGGTTGTTGAGGAAGAGAGCGAGGAGTAATCCTATAATCATCGTGAGGAGCACAACCCCTCCCGAAAATTTTACCGTAGTTCCGATGGTATCAAGAAATTCCGACGATCGAAAAAGCTCCCGGTAATTTCCCAGGCCAACAGGCCGAGCCGGAGTCACCAGGTCCCACTCATAGAAGCTCAGATAGAAGGAATAGACGATCGGATACAGATAAAAAAGCAGGAAAAGAAACAAAGAAGGCAAAAGCAACGCATAACCGATCACACAATTCCGCACTCGTTTGCGATTCCACCTACTCTTATTCATCGGGATTTTCTTCAAAGTTGCATTTCACCGCAGAGCGCGTCCGCAGAGAAAAACCCGTTCCGCTGTTTCCCTCTGCGAACCTCAGCGTCCTCTGCGTTGAATACGAGGCTGAGAGCTTATTGGCTGCCTTTTGCCAACGCTTGATTCGATCCTTCCACAGCTTTTTGCATCATCTCTTCTACAGATTGCACGCCCACAACAGGCCCTTCCAGATGGGGTTGAATATATTCCCGTTGAATCGTATATAACTCTGAAGAAAAGGGCAGACGAACCGCATATTGGAGCTGTTTATACGCCACCATATAATTGGGATTGGCTTCGTAGAAATCTTTCATCAACGAAGACTCGACCGCAGAAATGCGCACCGGCATATAGCCTGTATTCTTTGACCAATAGGCAGTCTGTTCCGGTTCTGACATCCATTTGATAAAGGCCCACCCGGCTTCTTTTTCCTCTGGTTTTGCCTCTTTCACCATGACAAAGAACGTTCCCCCTGAAGGAGTGGCAAAATCCTGCTTTTTGGGAAGAAAAGCGGTGCCAACCTGAAAGGAAGAATTATCAGTCAGATACGAGAGGAAAGCAGTGGAAGTGAAAATGATCGCCACCTTTTCATTGATGAAGTCGGTATTGGTCACTTCCCAGGCATTATAATCTTGTCCCGGAGGATGTTTCATGACTTGATCTTTGTTTACCAGATCGACCCAAAATTGGAGCGCTTCTGCTCCTGCCTCGCCAAAAGCAGCCTCCGTACCAGTTGCATTCGTCAAGCTTCCTCCGGCCTGGTACACCATGGCAAGCCAGAACCACCAGTCAACCGGCACTTCAAAACCCCAGACCTTCACTTCGTTCCCTTCACGTACGGTCAGTTTGGCTGCCGCTTCACGCAGTTCATCCCACGTGGTAGGAACGTTTACCCCTTTTTCCGCGAGCATGTCTTTGTTATAGTAGAGCAGAGGAGTGCTGCGATTGAAGGGAATTGCAAAGAGCGGAACCTCTTTTCCCAGGTAATCGAAATACCCATCCTGGGTCAGCCCGGGGACAAAATCCTTGAGATCGGTCGGATTGTCTCCCGTGGCGTAGGGTTCTAAGTTTTCGAGGATTCCGGACTCATAGAGGCTGGGAAGAACTTCAGGGATCGAATGGAAAATAGTCGGGGGCGATTTGGTGACGATGGCCGCGCGTACCTTCGCAATAGCCTGAAAGTAATCCCCTTGAAAAGATCCTTTAATCTGATACTTTGATTGAGATTCGTTAAACTGCTTGATCATCGCTTCTGTCACTTCTCGATTCTTCCCCCCATAGGAATACCAGAAGGTCGCAGTTAACGGTTCGGCAGAGACCAGAAGACCCCAGCCGACAACAAACAGGGTCATAAATAGTTGAGCAACCTTTTTCACGATCTCCCTCCTTTATGAAAATGAACCATAGATACTTTTGCCAGACAGACCATTTCCAAACTATCTTTGGCTGTCTGCACTTCTACAACAGCATAACGCCATTCTTTTGTAAGTCAGAGGAATCTTTTAAAGTCAAGCAAATTCTTCAGGATTTTATAAACAATAGTTCGGACATTTGTGGATGTGTGTCATCTCGACTTCGCTCGATGACCTGAACACCGCACGTTGAGCGAAGTCGAGACGGTATGCTTTGCGAGAACTTAACAGCCCTGCCGTCAACGGGGGAATTTGGAAATACACCTCTCATGTGTGCTTTCCCGTGTTGACGGGGGGATTGAGGGGTGAATCAAAACTGTCCGAATGGCGAAACGCATGAATGCACAGCGACATTTGTAAACGCTATCTTGCTCCGTAAGCTGATGGTGTCTCACAATGTCCATCAAACTTTCTTTCCGATACTCTTACTAGCCTATATTCAGCAGGAGAACACGTCAAGCAATTTAGGCTGCTGCGCAAAATCTGCTTTGAAACATCTTGACGGTTTCCGCATACGTCAATATCAATACATAAGACGGAAACCGCCCATCTAAGTAACTACAAGGAGAAGAGATAAGAAAAGGATGTCTGAATACTGCCTGAAAATGAATGTTCCGTTCCGGTTAATGACGTTCAGAACGATTATTTATCATCATTATGAGTCAGTTGTTTAACCTGGGATCCTATTCGTTTGGAAAGAACCTGAAGCCTATGCCTATCAAAAACCTGATCAGTCTATATTGTTTGGGAAATGTAACGGAGACTGATTCCCCTTGCGAACAATTGCTACCGCCGAAAATTTGCCGCTTGCTGCGCGATTGTGTACTGCGCGTGATTTTTGAGCAGGGGCGTTGCCGTCCTACAACAGAGCTTTTGCGACCAACGGTGGCCGGTCAATTACGACGCTATCGCGATCTGTTCTCACCTGATGCGCCTGAAGATTATACAGATTCTTTGACCTTCGAACTGGTCAAACAACTGGAACCACAACGCCTCATCGATCATCCTACCCTGCCGGGTTTGAAATCCTATTTCAATGTTACGGCCGCTCACGCCGTTGTTGATCTGCTCGAAGATTTGGCGCTGCTTCTGGCCAGAACCTGCGGCAATTGTATCCACCTTTCCTCTGTAAAACCTTATGTCTGTCAACATACTGAAATGCCCTGGTACAGGCAAACTTGCATCCCCTCAGAAAAGGCCTGTCGCGAAGGATTCGAAGCCTATACGCTGGAGCCGTTAACTTTCATGACACCCGCGCCGCCTGCTGCTGAAATCTCCGTCGCCGCACTTGAACTGGAAAACCTGCTGCTGCTCCTGGCGAAACGCGCAGAACAGGAACAAGGGCCAAAGCGCAAGCAGATCTATGAACGCCAATTCAGCATCTTTTCTGCGTTTTGCCATCTGATAATGCAGGGTTATACCCGCAAAGAGGTGTTTGATGAAATCCTGCGCTTACTTGACGTCGGTCACAAGCTGCTCAAAAAAGATCTGCAAGAAATTAAAAAATTTTTTGTGCAAAAAAAGGTGCTGTAAGGCCAAAAATTCTCCTCTTTAATAAAATAGGAGGGAAGATTTTACTATGAAAACACGACATCAGGCGCAAGAGGCTGCTGCGGAAGGATTTCTGGATAAAATCGAACAGATCGCCGCACAGTCGCGTCAAGGGCAGAGAAAAGTGAGCAGCTCGCAGACGCAGCATCCTTCGGGAAAATTGCTCTATGAGTATGCGGCCGGCAACCTGGAACGCGAACATGCCTCGCAAATCCGCCGCCATTTAATGCGCTGCGCGGCGTGTAATTTTGCCACGTTAGCGATCATGCGGCTGACGTCCGGTGAAATAGTCGCCCATCCGATCTTTGACGACTTGCAAGCGTTCATTCAGAATTGGACTGAAAAGGTAAAAGGCTCGCTTGATGCCGCGACCAGGGTTACGGCCCTCTGGCAGCCGCAATGGGCCGGACAGCTCACAACGGCCGCGGATCTCCCGGCGCAGGAACATCTGTTTGCTTTAGATGAAGGCGCGATCAGGCTGTCCTGCATTTGGCAGCCGCAGCATCGCAAAAAACCGGCGTTTATCGAGTTAACCTGGAACGCAGACCTCAAAGTCCGCAGCGATCTCAGCGCGTTGTTTATTCGGCTTGAAGATCCCCAACACGCACAAGTGGAAGTGCCGCTCGGCAATGACCTGCGCGGCGATAAGATCATCACCAGCGGTGAATTAGGCTTTGATCCATCCCGCGAACGCTGGGCAATCGCCTTGATACTCCACAACAATGGCGCTTGAAGGCCATAACCGCACAATGTGCCCGGCACTTCCAAGGTGCCGGGCACATTCCCATAGGGAAAAGGAACGACTATCATGAACATGCACTTTGCCTATCCGAATGCTACAGATGGGGTCTTTCTGGGCTGCGGCCGCTATGTCGTGTTTGCATTAGGTCAGGAACCGGCCGAGTATGAGATTGCGGATCCTTTTTCCGCAAAAGTGCATGAAGTGCTTGAAGCCGCTGCAATATTGGCCCCTGAGCCCGTGCCCTCGGGTTATTGTGTGTATGAAACCAAAGATTCGGATGACCCCAATCTGCTGTATCGAGGCGACTCGCTTCACCTGGCTTTTTTATTGGCGCTGATCAGCCGCGCCCGATTCTTGCGCTCCTATCTGTGCCAGACCGACCTGTGGTGTACCGGCGACATCACGCTGCGACAGCCGCGGCAGCCAGTCTTAGAACCGGTTTCTCAAGCTGGCTTCGATGTAAAATTAGCCGCGTTTCTCGGCCCTGACAATCCTGACCGATTGTTTATTGTCCCGTTTGCCAACATGGCCGATCAGGTAACCATCCGGGATTTTCTGAGCCAACGCGAGGATGTTGAGATTGCCACGCTCGAATGGTTGTTGCAGCGCCAGCCGGCCGCGCAAAAAGTCATCATTACGGTACAGGGACACGAGTTACAGGCACTCGTTGATCGCTTGTTCGACAAACCTGAGCCGGTCATGCTCTGGCAGGGCGAACCGGACGTGCCGGAACACTGGGTGGAGCGTAGTACGCTGATGGACGCGCTCAAGCAGGATTGGCAGACCCCGGGCTGCTGTATCAACGCGTTGATCGGCCTCGGAGGAGAAGGCAAAAGCGCGTTGGCGCGAAAATGGCTGCATGATCTCTTACCGGCGTTCGGGGCGCGCCTGGAAGGGGTGATCTGGTGGAATTTTGCACTCCAACCCAGCGTGGATGCGTTCTTTGAAGCGGTTTATCTCAAATTGTTTCATGAGACTGCCGGCGAACGCGGTGCCGTATCTGCCCTGGCGCAGCAGGTCATGCAAATGATGCGTCATGGCCGTTATGTGTTGATCCTCGACAGCCTGGAAAGCGTGTTAACGCCTGCTGAACATGGGTGCGGGGCCGTCCGCCACCCTGATCTGCGCCGGTTACTCGACGTATTGAGCGATCCGTCCGGGCAGTCCTTCTGCCTGCTGACCAGCCGCTGCGAGATCGAAGGATTGGTTTGCCGGACGCATCAGGTCGCGCGGCTGAGCCAGACCGAAGGGCGGAAACTCCTCCAAAATATGGGCGTTTCGGACGATGAACCGACCTTGAACGCGATTGTCGAACAGTGGCACGGACACGCGCTTTCCCTCAAATTATTCGCTGCGCACCCGGCTGAACTGTCTGAAAAAACCGCGTTCAGCCCGGCGGCAACCATGCTGGAATATTATGATCGCGTTCTGACTGAGGCGCAGCAGGCGTTCTTGCAATGCCTGAGCGTCTTGCGCCGGCCCGCGGATTGGCGCATGTTAGAACGTGTGTTTCGCCGCCCGCCGCTGCGGCGTTTGAGTTTGGCAAAATCCTTTGCCGCGCTCGAAGACCGGGAGTTTGATGAATTGTTGGAGCAACTGCGCCGTTACCGTCTGCTCAACGAGAATACCCAGCATACGGCCTACGCGGCCCATCCGCTGATTCGCGCCCATTACCGCGAGCAACTACAGCGAACCCCGCAAGCCAGGCAGCGCCGCCTCCATCATCACCTCGCTCGCGGTTACGAGCGCAATAGCCCGACCGTGACTGAGACCTTAGAGTCGCTTGCCTTCCTGATAGAAGCCGTGCATCACGCCTGTCAGGCCCGGGAATATGACACGGCTTACGATCTGCTCTGGCAGCGCGTGAATCAATACCCGCGTTTTGTGCTCTCGGATGTCTTAGGCGCGTGGGAGACCTATTTGGCCTGCCTGTTAGAATTTTTTGTTGACGGCGAACCGCAGGTCAGTGACCTGAAACAGCAAGCCTCGCTGCTGCACGAAGTGGGCTTTTGCCTGATGACCCTGGGGCGTTTGCGCGAAGTTCCGCCCTATTATCAGCGCTCGATTGCATTGCACAATGAGGTTGACAACTGGTTAGGCGTCAGCCGCGGTTACCAGAATTTAGTCGAACTTTACATGTTTTTTGGCAAATTGAACCAGGCCGCAGAGGCCGCAGACCAGGCCCTGGCTTTTGCCCGCCGCGCTGTTAAAACAGGACAGGAATACGCCCCGCAGCAAGAAATCATCGCCCTTGTTGACCAGGCGACAATCGCGGCCCTGCGCGACGAATCGGACAGGGCAAATATCCTGTTCGAACAGGCTCAGACGCTCCAGCAGAAGTTGCAGCCCGGGATGCGCTTTTTACGCCAATTAGAAGGCGTCAAACAGGCGGATTTTCTGCGACGGACCGGAGATTTTGAACGCGCCCGGCAGGTCGCGCAAGCCAACCTCGTCTTCTGCCAGCAAGAGGCATTATCGGATTATGTGTGCCAATGCCATCGCCTCCTCGGCGATTTAGACGCGGAAGAGGGGCAGCATGAGCGCGCCGGCCGGCATTACGACGAAGCTTTGCGTATTGTTCGCACGCTCCAGCGCCGCGATGTGCTGATCGAGGTGCTGCTTGCGCGCGGCATCTGGCAGATCGAGCGCGGCGCGCGTCAGGCCGGCTTCGACGCCCTGCGCGAAGCCCTGAATTATGCGGTTGAGAGCGGATTTCGCCTCTATGAAGCCGACATTCGCTGCGCCCTGTCCCGCGCCTTTTTCTCGGCCGCGACGTCCGCTGATCTTGCCCCCTCTGCGCGCCGGGAATACCAGGAACATGCCGCCCGCGAGCACGCCCTGGCCCGGCAGATCTGCGAAGAAACCGGTTATAGAGGAATTTCGCGTTACATGTCTTGGGGCAAAGATTCCGGGCCGAAGCCGGTATAAGGACGAATTTCAGGAGGCTTGAAAGCCAGCACAATCCGTTCGCGCGGAATCCCGGTGTTGACCAATTCTTCGGCAACGCCGCCTTCCGTGCCGTCATATTGAACCCATACCAACCCGTCCCGAATGTCGAAGTGCAATACGCTGCCATGAATCCGGTACGGCCCGTTCCAGCCGGCATGCATCAGTTCGTAATGGTCGTTACGCAGCCCCCCTCAATCCCCCCGCAAGCGGGGGGAAACGTTCAATGGTACCCTGCGCTGCTCACGTTTGGCTTCCCCCCGCTTGCGGGGGGATTGAGGGGGGCTGCGTAACATGAGTAACTAAGTTCGAAACCCTGGATGGAAAATGACAATGTATTCTCATGAGTTTTTACATGATCTCCCTGTCAGTATGGCAGGTTTTCTCAAAGACGTGCAATACGCGGTTCGCACGGTTGTCCCTGACGCCGACGTGATTCTTTATGGTTCCAGAGCGCGAGGAGACGCCAGATTTGTATCGGAGTGGGATTTTCTGATTCTTGTCAATCAACCGGTCAGTTGGAGTCTGGTGAAGGCCTTATGAAATCGCCTGCATCGCGCCGAGGAAACCTATCAAGATGCGATCCTGATGCAGCGCGAATCGTCTGTACTATGCGTGCTTCTATGCTGTCAATGCGTTAATCGTCTGCCTTCAATAAAGGAAAGTCAGCAGCCAAACGGTCACGCGAGGCCTTGCGCCCCGCGTGACTCTTTTCTCCGGGCTAGTTGGAATGGCAGCGACCGATCACCGGGCGCAGGTACAGATCGTCTGTCATGATGATTGGTGTTCCGGGAATCCATAACTGACCATTGACTTCCAACCCTTTGAAATTCGTCGGATCCATTAATACGCGCAGGTATAACGCTGTCCCTGACTCAGCAGGCACAATGATCCGCTTACATTCCTCATCACAGACCTGATCGCCAATCCAGATTGTCACATCATCATTTTCAGGACAGGCTACTTCCTCTCCAGTCTCATTATCCACGCATTTCTTGCGGAGAATAGCCAGCTTGGGAATTTCTGCGTCAGGCGTTGTTGCAGTACGAAGTTTCAGGGCTTCTGCTCCTTCGAGCAGCCATCCAGTGTATTGCTTGCTGTCAGCACTCACGCGCCATTTGGCTTCAGAACCGCTGCCCATGGTGTATTCAACCGGCAGCAGACATTCCTGCGGCGGTTCGGACGAGACATCGTCTGAGTCTGTTACCCACAAGCCGAGCACGTTGCCGTCCGCATCGTAACGATAGCCCCATACCGATAGCACATGCCCTGAGGCCAGGCTATCGGTGCTATCGTACAAGGTAATGGTCGTACCATAACCGCTATGCAGATATTCCTTGATGGCGTCAATCAGAGCCACCTGTTTCCAGTGCGAGAGATAAGCTCCGGCAAAATTACTTTGTTCTGTTCCAGTCGGAAAATAGCCGCCGCCTTCACCAGTCACCGTCGCCCAGTCATTCCCAAATTCCGGCGGCTGTATTCCGTCTAGCCACCAGCGCGCCAGATAGCGCACCAGACTACCCCTATCTTCCCAATTAGTCTGGAAATTACCGAAAATGTGCTGCTCGGTATCGAAAGTTGGCGGCACATCCCATTTGCTCCAATCCAAAATATTCGACGTCGCAGCCGCATGACACTTATTGCTGTCATTGTCGCCGGTTTTGTCAGCGTCATGAAAGCGGCCGAGATGCACCGGGTCTTTGTGCATGAAGTAATCGAAAATCGTAGGGTCTCCTGAAAATTCATCCGCGCCAATATCATAACCTGCGCCTTGTGGACGCGAGTTCCCATCAATATCGGTCGTTACCCCGGCATCCGTTCCCTGATCAAGCAGTGGCGATTGTGTCTGGAGGTGCAAATCCCTCGCAGCCGGATTGACAAATAACGGATCAACGTGCAAATCATGGGCACCACCGGAAAAGGGGGTCGCGATACCATCATAATATTCGCCGGTATCGTAAACAGTATTATAATCGGCGGTTCCCTTGCTAATATCATAAAACTGGATTCCTGTATCCGTAGCGCGAACGATGATATTGTTTTGAACAACACCGTTATTGACCGGATGCCATTTTCCCATCAAAATTCCATCTTGCGAGACATTATAGATGGTGTTGTGGACAATCTGTATATTGTTGGTGGGATATGCTGAATGGTTGCTGACATCAATCCCGCCGCCGCCAGACCCTGAACCAATGATATTCCAGATAAAATTGTTTCTGACGATCACGTCCGTCGTGGTAAAATCCGGATGTGATTCAATGTCAATCCCACTGGTATAATCGCTTCCTGCCGGATCAAGATCGCTAATTACCGCGTCATGAATCCAATTCCGTTCAATCAACACCTGAGAGGCCGGATACACAGTGATGATGCGCTCCGCGCCCGTGAGCCAAAAGCCAGTCACTGTCACCTGAGACGCCCGAACAATGCCAATGACCGAAAAGGCAATTCCATCTCCATCAATAATGGTCGGATTAGCTACAGAATCAGGCGTTGTCCAATTAGCAGCTGTATAACCGCCTTGCAATGTCAAGCTTTTGGTAATATTTACCATATTCGTTGTAACACCATTGTTCGTACAAGTGCCGGCCACTTTGATCGTATCTCCAGGATTTGCGGCATCTACGGCTGCCTGGATGGAGGTGTACTCAACGGAACTTTCATTGATGCGCACCTGGCAATCAGCTGCTTGCGCTCGTACATTCCCGGCAAATAGCAACAACATCATTCCTGACACAAACAGAGACTTCGCAAGGCAGCGAGTCTTTTTCCTCCTTCTGAAGACTCCGAACACCCCTAGTAACCCTAACCCCAACAGGAGCATTGTTGATGGCTCAGGGACTGGGGTAGCAACTGGATTAGGGGTGACCGTTCCAGGATCGCCACCCGTTGAGGAGGTCAGGAATATAATGGGTTGTCCGACCGGAATATTCACTTTTGCCACTCCACTCGTGGAATCCACCTTGATCGTCTTGTCGTTGACCCGTACCGCGACAATTCGCTCCTGGTCATCTTGTGCTTTCGGCAGAAAGACCAGCAATATATCGTTTCCAACCGGATCATGGACCACAAAAAAATCCACGACCGGGTCGAAATTTGGCATAATGTCCGCCGGCGGCTTCAATATTTGCTTGACTTCATCCTCTGGCAGAATGATGAACATCATGGGGTCAGTATAAATGGTACCCGTACTGACATCCAGGCCCTGAAAATAATAGGCAATTTCCACGCTGGTATTCAGGCTCTGAAAAGAATAGTCAATCTTCACTGTGTGGTCAGCCGCTCGGGCGCTTCCACTCAGACTCAGAAGCGCGAGTGCGACGCACAACAGTACAATAACGTGTTTCATAAATGATTCCTTTGTTTTTTTGGTCTGCGATGCGGCAAACCGAGCATTGTGTACCCTGGCTGTCTGCATGAGGCCGGTTATTTGAAGCTCCTCACAACAATCCTGTAAAAAAGATACGGTTGACATTAGTGTTCATAATCTAAAGAAGCAAAATTTGGGGAATTACGGCCCCAAATTTTGAAATTTTTTTGTTATATGTTCTCTTATGAAACTATAGGAATTGATGTATAAGCGAGAATTCTCTTCAGAACGATTCCTGCTTATTCTTTATTCCTGTAGTTTCATCGTGTCGGGTGAGCGGTTAGCTCATGGTAACTCCTTTCTTATATAAGCCTCTTACTCCAATGTCAATGATCTGGATAGAAAGATCTATCGTGTCCAGAGGATATAACTTTCAGTGGGCTGCGAAATTGTAAACGTCTGTTCACTGGCAAATGGCGACCCGGCAAATGCCGTATCAATTGCCTGGACACTCGAATAATACGTGCCGGCCGGGAGATTCTTGATCGTCCAACTGGTGTTGTGATTCATGTTGCCGAATTGGACCACTCGGCGATCCCCATTCGTAAGATTGCTCATTGGTGAACAAATCTCAGAACCTCCAGGAGTCGTCCCAATACGAAGATTGTAGGTCAACCCGTGCTGTGGGGTCTGTCCATCGGTGGCAGGTGTCCAACTCAATACGACCGTATTCCCTGAGACTGAGGTAGTCAGATTGGCAGGGGCAACCGGCACCGTATTTTTCATGGTGCTATTATTCCGATAGAGCTTCGTCACACGGATTCCATCAGTAGTATTTCCGGTGAACAAAACATCAAGATCAGCATCGTTGTCATAATCCACCCAGGTCGCGGCGCTGTCGCGTACACCTACTAACCCGGCCTGCAGATCCGTGAATGCGCCGTTGGTGTTCCAGTAAACCCGGGCAATTGGCTGCAATGCGCCGAGTTCTGGCAACCAGGCCCAACCTGTTAACAGGAGATCCAGATCTCCATCGTTATCCACATCGCCCCACGCCGCCGCCCCGTATTTGATTGGCGGCAAGCCGGCGTTGATATCGGTAAATGCCCCCTGATCATTACGATAAATGCGGGTGATAAAAAATCCCTGATTATCCGTTCCGCCCAACACGACCAGATCCAGATCGCCGTCGTGGTCATAATCGCCCCAGGCCGAAGCGCTGGCGGCCACGCCGGATTCCGGCGGAGCGACGATGTTGATGCCGGTGAATGTCCAATCCGATCCGGCGGCCGGGCCATCGTTCCGGTAAATTTGCGCAATCGCGCCGGACGTCAGGCTTCCGCCAGTCAATAAGATATCAAGATCGCCGTCGCCATCATAATCCCCCCAGTTGGACGAGCCATTGAGCACGCCAATCATGCCTGTATTGATCGACGTAAAGGTCTCATCCCCATTGTTACGATAAATCCTGGACACCCACTCTGTACTCGAAGCATATCCTGTCAACAACAAATCCAAATCACCATCATTGTCGTAGTCGCCCCATTCCGTAGAGCTCCCACTGACTCCAGTTAATCCGGCATTAATGTCTGTAAATGTCCCATCCTGATTATTCCGATAAATGTTACTCACATAACGTAACGTGGATGAATAGCCCGTTAACACCAGATCAAGATAGCCATCGTTATTATAGTCACCCCAGGCTGTTGCACTATCTTTCACGGTAAGCAGTCCGGCCTGAATATCGGTGAACGTTCCATCGCCGTTGTTGTGATAGATGTTTGCAATGGCTCCTGAGACTGATTCCCCGGTCAGCAAAAGATCGACGTGACCATCATTATCATAATCACCCCAGGCGATGGCGCGACAAGATACTCCCGGTAACGATAAAGGAGTTATATCGGTAAAGAGATCGGAATTTAGGGTAAAAGTCGCAGTCACATTATAACCTGTATTCATTGTCATCGAACAAGGTCCAGGGCCGCCGTTACACCCCCCCGACCAGCCGCTAAATGTCGACCCTGCCGATGGTGTTGCGGTCAGGGTAACACCCGTACCAGATGGATAATTCTCTGTACAGTCCGAACCACAGCTAATTCCGGCCGGACTGCTGGTCACTGTGCCGCTGCCAGTTCCTGCTTTGCTTACACTCAAGGTGTAAGAATTTAATGTAAAGGTCGCGGTCACGCTTCGAGCCGCCGTCATGCTGACAGTACAGGTCCCAGTGCCACTGCACGCTCCTGACCAGCCCGTAAAGGTCGACCCGGTCGCTGGTGTTGCGGTCAGAATCACGACCGTGTTATAGGCATAGGTCTCCGTACAATCCGCGCCACAGGAAATTCCCGCCGGACTGCTGGTCACTGTGCCACTGCCGGTACCTGCTTTGCTTACACTCAAGGTGTAAGAATTTAATGTAAAGGTCGCAGTCACGCTTCGAGCCGCTGTCATGCTGACAGTACAGACCCCCGTCCCGCTACAGGCCCCGGACCACCCTGTAAAGGTCGACCCGGTCGCTGGTGTTGCGGTCAGGGTGACACCTGTCCCAGATGGATAATTCTCTGTACAGTCCGAACCACAGCTAATTCCGGACGGATTGCTTGTGACAGATCCACTGCCGCTACCGATTTTTGTGACATTCAATAAGTAGGTCTGGGCCGCATATCCAGTATCATAGGAACTATATGAACTGGGACGATTTCCGGCGCTATCCACCGCAGCTTTAACCCAATAATAATAGGTTACGCCCGGCGTGGCAGAGTAATCGTAATAGTACGTGTTCGTTTGCCAGCTACCAAGCGCGGTAGCGCCGGTGGTGCTATTCGTCATATTGCGGTACACCTGATAATAACTCGCACCAGTCACGCTAGTCCAGCTAATAAAAACGTACTTGGGGTATGTCCCATCAGTGGCAGAGATGCTGGTTGGGACGGATAAGGCCCGCCAACCTGCATCCGACGAACTGAAATTGCTGGCAGACGCGCCGCCGCTGCTGGTGGCGGCTTTGACCCAATAATAGTACGTCACCCCCGGTGTCGCAGAAGAATCGGAATAGGAAGTGTTCGTCTGCCAGCTACCGAGCGCGGTTGCGCCAGTGGTGCTATTCGTCGTATTGCGGTACACCTGATAATAACTCGCGCCGGTCACGCTCGGCCAATAGATGTACACGCCCCAGGTGTAGGAGCCGTCTGACGCGGAAACGTATGAGGGAGGTTGTAGAACCGTTGGTTGAGTAGAAAACAGCCCTATAGCCGGATCGCCATACAGACAAAAAACGGTAAAATTCATCCATAGCGAATTCCCATTAGGATTCAACAATTGCTTGAGATCGTGTAACGCATCGCCGCTATTCATTTCATCGGTAATCAGTCGTTTACTATATTCATACGTCATCCCAGAGTTCGTAGCACTTCCGGCAAAGGAGGTCTGCCCGATAGAATACCAGGAAACGCGAGTCGCCCCAACTGTCCCAATTCCTCCGTTTTTAAGCAGTGAATATGTCAAATTGTTTGCAGCTTCAGGGTAGGAATTCGAGCACGAACACTGAAACGTAAATCCGGGATGACTATTGTCTAATGTCGCCGCATGCGTCAAATCCATAATCCCGGAAGCGCCGGTCGAGCTTCCATGCGTCCACCAAAAAATCGCCCCAAAGTCTGAATTATTCCAGGCAGTTGTGACGTTATCGGTTGTACAGGGCACTGTCTCGGGAACAGGCGTTAACCCGTAGTTGTCATCATAGACCCGATGATAATTCCAGGTTTTCGGAACCACGACAGCATTTTTGATCGCTTCGCCTAAATGATACCCCGGAGTGTTTGCATCACTCGGTTCCATCGGCAGTAACACCCGTTTGCGCCAGGCGGCCTGCGCTGACGTTTCATTGCTATACGCGATGATTTTGGCGAAGATATTGTCCAAATCCGTCATATTCCCATAGTAAGGAATACGCCCGACAATCACTTCATAGTTTCGGTCAACCCCGCCAGAGGTGAAATCATCTCCCCATTCGCCGTAATACCCATCGCCGTCTATATCCCAATTTCCGGTCAGATCGGCATAGTAATAATCTGATGGAGCCTCTAGAGCAGGCGTGGTATCATGGATGGGCCACAACATTTTCATGGGAACATCCCCGGAAGTCGGATGGGGGTTTCCGATCAACAAGACATATTTGATCTGTAGTGCAAGATACTGGCTTCGTAACCAATTCCGAATATTCTCCGCGGCCGTATTGCCTGTGCCTCCCCCCCAGGTACTTTCTGTCACGACGCTCACCATAAACCCACGTTGTTGTTTGCTCGCAACAAAATTATTCAATTGGGTAGAGCCGGACACAATAGCATTCGTCGTGATAATAACATATCTTTCCCCTGTCTGAGGAAGTGTTTCCTCATGGACGAATTCGTGATAGGCAGGCGCCATCGTCTCAAAATTGACGGCTATCTGTTGAACTCGTTTTTCTCCGATGACGTCAAGTGTATCGAGTTCTGATGCCATATTCGAACTAAGACTGGCCAGATGCTCAAATTGTACCTGAACCTGGGCGCTCATCAACCGAGAGAGTTTTTTCGTGATAGGGTTATAACGAAACAAGGCGATAGGCGCTTCTGCAAGTCGCCATTTCCGCATTGCACCAGGATGACTTGCCACAAGCAACGATTCTGGAAAAAACGCATTTCTGGTATAAATTGTCGTATCTCTGCCATCCACAATCGTCTTATCTGGGGGCCATACCACGATCGTTTTTTCTCCGTCCCAGGTCGCCATTGGAGGGATTGGTCGTACGTTCCATTCTCCGCTCAGGTCGTTAAAGACCTCTCCTGTCAACACTATACTGACGGTTGACAGGTCTGTATCAGGTGGGAGCAAAATATGCATGGAGTAATACGGAATGGCCGGTTCGCCGGTTTGACTGAGATATTGAATCTGTTCACCTGAAAATGTCGCATATCCTTCAGCATCTATAGAGATGTCAATTTCTTGAAAAGGAAGATCAAGCATCAGTTGATCGGCAAAGACCCCTTTCGTAAATACGCTCAGGATCAGGATCGAGATAACTATGAAGGCAATATGATGTTGTGGCCCGATTTTTTTCATCCCCATCGAGCCAGTTATTCTGCGATTGCCTGTTGGCTCAAGTTCTGCTGGATTGTTAAAGATCAGTGTTAATGAGCGTAAGTGCCTTAAAATTATTCTCAATGTTTTCATAAATATCCTCCTTGTAGAAGCGCCCGAAATCTCATAATGCCTGTGACATGATCAGATACGTTGAATAAATACCCGAAAATCCCCGTCATGTTCCCGGTAGGGTCAAAAGCATGACGGGGACGTGTGATCCGGAACCTGTCGGGGTTATCTGTTGCGTCGTCGCCGCAGCAACGCTAAACCGCCGAACAGCCCGATTCCGAATAAGAACATTGTCGCCGGTTCGGGCACCACGTTAGATATGACCGGCTTGCTCACGTGTTTTTCGGTATCGCCATCAATATATATCCAGGCCGTATTCTCGATTCGCGATCCAGCCGCTACGCTATCTTTATCCTTAACCACAACATCAAATGTAATGCTCAAGGTTTCATCAGCGCCTAGCCCACTGAATCCCCATCCTTCAAAGATATCTCCGATCAGCGTCACGTCTGTTCCGTCAACCGTCGCCGTTAATCCTCCGACATACTCAACAAGACTGCTCAAGGCATCCCCAATCATTAAATCCACCGCAGTTTCGAACGTGTTTGTAATCGTCAGCATGTAAGAAATCGCCTCACCCCAGGTCACGCTGAGTGGATCCGTCGTCCAATCGGAATCCTCCGTCTTCTGCATTTTCGTGATGGACACATCCTCTTCACATTTTTGCTCATTGCACGCCTGGCTCTCGCTTAACGCCGGACATTCCGCACCGCCATGCTCGGGGAAGACCACAATCTCCCGCGTCAGCGTCTGCACGCCGCCGCCGCACGCCGCGCTGCACTCGCTCCACGCGCCCCACTCGCTCACCACGCAGTCCACCCGCTTACCTAGGACGACAACATTGAACCCTGAAATCGTGACGGAGTCGCCGCAATCATTCTTCTTCCCATCGCCATCGGCCTCACACAGCCTGGCCTGATCCCACGGGGAGATCACCTTCATTGTCACTTGCTGAACCTCGCCAGGAACATTCCGTAAGGTTCGTGTCACCACAAGAGCTTCATTCGTCACGACCGCTGGTTGATCATTCAAATAGGAATAGCTGAAGGTTTCTTGATGTCGAATTTCTCCTGCTTCAGCTTCAATATCCACGATCCGGCAGTCACTTTGCAGATCGCTGATCACAAAACTGACCTGAATATCTCTGGGCGACGAGGCGGTCGGAATCGGGAAGACCGCTGTATAGGGATCGCTTGCCCAGGGGGTCAAGCTTTTGGCATATACCGATTCATGGATCAATGCTCCCGTGACGAATTGAGAGACTCCGGTTTGCCGGAATACGTAGAGATAAAAGGCGCGCGGGGTATATGAGTGCGGTGAGAAGCCGATATCCAACACCTGGGCCGTGATGCGATTCGTTGGTTTGAAGACGGCTTCGTAATATCGTTCATCCTCCGTAGTTGTACCGCTTGGCGTCGTCAACGTAAAACTCTCCTGCGGGGATGAGAAAGTCACTCGCGGCGGTTGACCGGCAGTTGTTTCAATTGCCACTACCTGAGCGATAATGGAGACCACATTCTCCGGGTTCGCAATTGTCAGCGTGACGGGGTTGTGTTCGACTCCATATTTACTGCCCATCCCGGCCCCGAGGAGTTCAACTTCAATTCCCTCACCCGGTTGATGCGTCCAGTCTTTGCCGGAAATAATCTGGGTATGCGCGGGAGTAACAAGTCCACTGACGACCATCATGCAACATACTGCCATAAGTATATAACGTAATTTCATCATACAACCTCCTCTTTACTGTCGTAATGTTATCGAATGAAATGAATTCTTTCCTGAGAAACTGATGCTGATTTTACTTCCGAATCTACTTCCGAATTTACCGTTCTTTACTCAAATACACACATAGCAACCACCTCCTTCTTCGGACATTCGGCGATAATCGCCGACAAATCCGTAACAGTCACGTCGTGTTCCGCCATGTAAGCCTGGACACCTTCCGCTCAGGCTCAGAAGCGCGAGGGCGACCCACAACAGCGCAATAAGAGCATCCTCACAGCAATCCTGTAAAAAAGTGCAGCATGAAACGCTCTTTCCTACCTCCAAGACGGCATATCAGATACAAAGGATTTCTGCGAAGAGCCTTGCACGAGACCTCTTGAGCACCACAAGTCCTCGTCCATTCCGTCTGAACGACTTGTACTGTCCTTCATAAGATCAAGAGGGCAGATTTTGAGAATTACGACCCAAAAAAAGTTGAGATTTTTTCTTTGCCATGCTTTTTGTGCTTGACAGAAGCGGCTGCTTTCAACAATCTCATAGATTGCTGATTGATGAGTACGATAATTTTGCGAATGAAGTTCTGATGGCCGGACGCGCCGCCAGTACAACCCGCTACCAAACCTTAATCGAAGGGGAAGGGATGCTGAAAACGGTGTTTAAGACCATCAAATCCGGCGTCGAGGGGCGTGGGATTGATCACGTGTTTCTGACCGGTGTGTCGCCCATAGTCATGAGCGATGTCACGAGTGGGTTCCATATTTCCGAGAATCTGTCGCTCTTGATGGATTCAGAGCCTGCGTTAGAACAAAGGTATGCGGATTTAATCATGATTAGCCGCCCTGACATGCGGCAGTATCAATTGCTTGATTTTTTGTTGGAATTCAAATATGTCGGGCTGAAACAACTGGGCTTGACACGCGATGCTGTGCGCGGGATGCCCCTCGATGAAATTTGCACGCTTGCTCCAGTCAAAGCCAAACTTGCGGAATCAAAGCGGAAACTTCGGGAGTACCATCAAACACTGGATCGCATATATGGCGGCAAACTGCGGCTGCGCGTCTATAGCATCGCCGCAATCGGGTTCGACCGTCTGATCTGGCAGGAAATTTCACATACTCAACAAGAAGAATGAAGGCTGAATGAGGCGTTTACCAACACAACGCAGCAAAGCGGCGCTGAAAACCCTGTTGATATCTGTTGGTTTTCATGACGCTCGCCAGCGCCTTTCTTCGGTAGATCTCGAACAGTGGGCGGTGGTGATGATATTAAAGAAACATTATCTCAAAAAACATGCCCGGTGTCGTCAATGCCCGACAACCGGCAGGGCTGTTAAGGCGGCCCAGCCATCAATGGCTGGGCTCAAAGCGCAAGCAGGCTGAAGCCCGCTTCAAATCTGTGGAGGACGCTTGAGCGTCCTTGAGCTTTGAGATTGGCGATTGATCGCCAGAACTTAACTGACACGCGCAAAAGTAGAACTTTTACACTCCAGCCCAGAATTGTTTACTGATACGCGCAAAAGTAGAACTTTTGCACTCCAGCCCAGAATTGTTTACTGACACGCGCAAAAGTAGAACTTTTGCACTCCAGCACAGAATTGTTGACAGGAACATCTTTTTTGAAATTTTGGGGTAACTTCCTTATGATTCCTGCCCTGATGAGGGGCGGCAGCGTCTGAGGCCGGACAACTTCATATCACCTGAAAACAATCGTTTTATGCCATAAGAGGAAAACTCGCTCAAGCGAAAACTACAAACCTGTCAGGTTTACGCGCCGGGCAGAATAATGGCAAAGGTGCTGCCCGCTCCGGGGGTGCTTTCAACCGTGACGCGCCCGCGATGCACATTGGTAATATGTTTGACAATGGCAAGCCCCAGACCGGTGCCGCCCAGGGTGCGGCTTCTGGCTTTATCCACGCGGTAAAAGCGTTCAAAGAGGCGCGGAAGGTGTTCCGACGGAATGCCACAGCCGAAATCTTGCACCGCCATCACAAGTTCCTGTCCCTGTTTGTTCGCGCTGATCTTGATCGTCGCGCCAGAATTGCTGTATTTAATCGCATTATCCAGTAAATTCACCACAGCCTGCTCTAATAACGGCGCATTCACCTTGCCCCACAGTCCGGCCGGACATTCAAGGTCAATTTGGATTTGCTGTTCGTTGGCGCGGCTGTCACAAATAAGAATCGCCGCTTCTAGCACATCTTTGATGCGGCAATTTTTCAGCACAATCTGCTCTTCTTCTTTTTCTTGTTCGATCTTTGACAGCGTTAGTAAATCCGTAATAATCGAATTCAGGCGTTGCGCGTTTTTCTCAATAATGTTGAGAAATTTTCTGGCATTTTCCGGATCCTCAATGGCCCCGTCGAGCAGGGTTTCAACAAAGCCGACAATTGATGTAATCGGAGTACGCAGTTCGTGAGACACGTTGGCGACAAATTCTTTGCGAAGATTTTCAAGTTGTTTTAACCGCGTAATATCATGAAACACAAATAAGGCTTCCGGGGGTTGGTCTGTTTCTGCGGGAAGTAAGCTGCCATGAACGTGTAAAAACTGTTCGTGCTCAAAATTCAAGGTCAGCACATCTTCTACAGGTCCCGCAGATTCAAAAGTTTTTTTCACAAAGCGTTGGATGCCAGCGTTGCGGATCATTTCCTGAATGCTCCGCAAACTACAGTCTTCGAGCGTGATTCCGAAAAGGTTTTTCGCCGCAGTATTACAACGCAGAATGCGTTCATCTTTATCAACCGTAATAACAGCTTCGACCATGTTGGCTAACACGGCTTCCAGCTCATTGCGTTGTCTGGTTACCGTTTGCATACGTTCGGCGAGTTGAGAGGCCATCAGGTTCATCGCATCCGCCAGGCCGCTAAGCTCTTCGGAACCGGTGAAGTGGATGCGGTGGTGTAATTCCCCGCGAGCATAGCGCGTGGCCCCTTGCTGAATCTGCTGTAATGGTTTTGTAATATAGCGCGAAATATACAGACTGATGATCGCGGCCAGTACTGCGATCATCGCACCAGCCGCCGTAATTTCCCGATAGAGATGAGACAACGTCTCATTAAATACAGTGACAGGCATGGCGGCGCGTACCACGCCAATCACGCGCTTTTGCTGTTCAAGCGGCATCGCGACATACATCATATCCTGTTCTAAGGTATAACTATATCGGACGGAATCACCCGGTTTTCCGGAAAATGCCCGCTGCACTTCAGGGCGCTGGGCGTGATTGTCCATCCTGGCAGGCTCTTCCTGTGAATCGCCGATTACCTGTCCTGACGGCAGAATCAGGGTAAAACGAATATCAATTTCCGCCCCAAGCTTTTTACAAAGTTCATCAACGGCAGACCAGGTTTCCGGATCCATTGTCTGATCCTTGACAAGGTATCGGAATTGCCGGGCATGGTGTTCAAGCGTTGTCCTGGTCTGTTGCAGATAAAACTCCTGAAACGAATGCGACGCGTAAAGCATGACCCCTACAAGGGTCGCTCCAATCATTGCCAGGAAGGCGAGATAGATTTGCCACCCGAGTTTTCGAATTCTTTTCATAAGCGACCATGTTATTCCCGGCCTTTAAAACGGTAGCCGACGCCTCGCACCGTTTCAATCAGATCGCCTAAAGGTCCGAGTTTTTTTCTCAAACTCACGATTTGCACATCCACGGCCCGATCCGTGACAATATAATCTTCACCTTTCACGGCGTCAATAATCTGATAGCGCGTAAACACCCAGCCAGGGCGTTTTGCCAGACACACTAAAATTCCGAACTCCGTCGTGGTCAATTTGACCGGTTTACCTTTGACAAAAACTTCGTAGCGTGAAGGGTGAATTTGGAGGTCGTCAACTGTAATCACTGAAGGATCAGCCTGGTCGTCTTTCTGGCGGCGGCGAAGTACGGCGCGGATGCGGGCCAATAGCACTCGCGGGCTAAAGGGCTTGGTGATGTAATCGTCTGCGCCGAACTCCAGACCAAGCACAATATCCGATTCTTCGCCTTTCGCAGTCAGCATAACTACTGGAATATGCGCGGTATGGCTGTCGTTTTTCAAAATTTTGCAGACCTCAAGTCCGTCCACGTCGGGAAGCATCAGATCGAGCACTACAAGATCAACGACGCTCTGCTTGATCTTTTTCAGAGCCTCTTCTCCCGATGAAACGCCTTCCACCCGATAACCCTCTTTTTTCAGATTATACACCAGTAATTCGCGAATATCTTCTTCATCCTCAACAATGAGAATTTTCTCTTTTTCCATTGTGTTCCTCATTCAGTGGTCAGTAATCAGTGAACAGTAATCAGTAATCAGAGGGCAATGTTTACTGAATACTGAATACTGAATACTGAACACTGAACACTAAACGCTGAATAGAGGCGCTTATGGTTCTATATCGCCTCGGAGTTGTGTTCCTTTGTCAGGCAAAGGTTTTGCGGCGGTTGTTCCGCACAAATCGCCCTCAATGGTAAAGGTCGAGAAGGCGACTGCGCTTCCGGCTGAGGTGTGCACAATGTAACGCGACTTCCAAATACATTTTGCGCTCAGATACGGGCAGCCGCTGCACGGGTTCACTTCATTCGACCATTCTCGAATGAGCAAGGTGGCTCCTGACGGAACCACTGTCGCTAAATTTGGGGCAAAAGCTCCGGTGCGCCCTGGTTCACAACTGCCGGTCGGAGAATCTTTGGTTAAAACAATTTCATAATCAATCGTGCCAAGAGACACATCGGCCGCAGAATTATTGGTGACAAAGAGTTGGTTTGTAACCACAGTGCCGCAGGAAATCTGAAGATCCGGCGATTTGATCAATTCTGCCAACACGTTGTCGGTGGTATCATCAATGGAATCCCAAATGCTTCCGCCTCCTCCGCTGCTCCCGCTGCCGAAAGCTATACCGGCGGCGACGGCGGCGGCGCCAAGTCCTGCTCCAGCGCCAATAACGGTTTTCTTTCCCAATCGAGATTTTTTAGGGGATGGTTCGGAGAAAGGCGTCACTGAAATTTCTTGCGCCTGTTGGAGATATGGAGTTGGCAGATCATCTTCTGCCGTCACCTTCCATTCTATAAACTTTCCTGAAAATCCGACTTCCGGAGGGATGGATTCTTCAGCAAAAACGACAAGTGTTGCAGGAATATCTGCGCTCTGAGCTTGTGGACAGGCGGCTGCCTTTTTTTCCACTTGAACAGTGAAAACCGGCGATTTCACCGCTTGCCCTTCCTGATCGATCAGGAGTAGCCTGTAAGCGATCTTCTTCACATCAGGCAGAGGAGCAGGTAAAATCCCTCTGAATTCATCAGACGCGGCGGCTTGCAGCCGGATAAAATAAAAATTTTCGGCTGGCTGCGTTTTAAAGTAGAGACGCGCCTCTGAAATTTCGACCTCTGGGGCGACATGAACCACAAGTTCTAACGGCGTTTCCGCAAGTATGCACGACGCCGGATCGTGCTGCACTTGTAATTTAGTAGCAAGAGCAGAAGGGGCGCAGAATCCGATCAAAAGCCAACAGATACCTATTGTTATCTTAGATCCCAGAAATTGTTTGTGATATTCCATAGCTTTATTTCTCCTCAATATCATTTTCTCTGTTTTCATGACAAAAATTCTCTTGACGAACTTATCAATATAATCCAGGAATTTTTTCAAGGAGAAAGTGACTTTTTCTGAGAAAAATACAATGTTGCCCTATTTTCTCCTTTACAGGTTTGCGATGAGTCATTACCATATTCGCCGATACAGATAAGTGGCTACAAGAATGAAGAATAAACAAAAATGTTCTGAGTGAACTACAAGGATGACAGATAAACAAGAATGAAGAAATTTCTGTTTATCTGCCATTCCTGTAGTTCCTCAAGCATACACCTGAAGAACCAGAGAAAATAACTCTCAAGAAAAATAGGAAATATCATGAACGTGAATAAACTGAAATGTTTGTGGTGCATAAGTTGCATGTTTGTCCTTTTGAGCTGCGGCCCGACGATTGAACAACAACAACAAGCTGCAGATTCTCAATATCAAGTTGGCATCGCAGAATTCAATCGAGGTAATTTCGCTGCGGCTCTGGAGGCATTCGGAAAAGCCCTGGAATATTATCCACATGACCCGAAATGTCATAATGCGATGGGTTTAATCTATCTCCAACAGAAACTATATCAAAATGCCCTCTCTGCGTTCAAAAAAACTTTGAGCCTTGATCCGAATTTTACAGAAGCGCACAATAATCTGGGCAATACGTATGCGCAGTTAAGAGATTGGGACAAAGCGATTATTGAATTTAAAGAAACTTTGAGTGACCCATTTTATCGAACTCCGGCGCTTGCTCATTATAATCTGGGCCTGGCGCTTATGGAACGCCAACTTCAGGGGGATATGTTCGAGGCGATTAAGGAGTTTCATGCTGCCGTGCAACTACAACCCAATTTCAGTCGGGCTTTAGATAAATATGGAATTGCCCTGTACCGGGTCAATCGGAATCAGGAAGCGATCAAACAATTCAAACGTGCTATCGAGATTGATCCGCAGTTTATCGATCCCTACCTGAATCTTGGAATGGTGTATATGAAGCAAGGCAACAAAGAAGACGCCATTGCTCAGTTTAAACTTGTTTTAGAACGGGCAAAAGATGAAAAGCTCATTGAAGAAGCCACCCGGTATTTAGGAATTTTAGAGTAAAGTCATGTGTGTCGAAATGCTATTTCGACCCACGTAGTAGTGGAGATGGCGTCGAATATCATTTCAATATACATGCGACTTGTATTCACCATGAAACAACATAGGATGATCAGAAGTTTTTTGTTCGCAGGTTTGTGGATAGCGATCGTATTCTCACCGTTCCCGGTGTTGGCTGCGAATACAGAAGAAGAGGCCTATACGATAGCTGTCGGGTTATATAACGATGGCTTAATTGATCTGGCCCGGGATCAGTTTAAAAACTTTTTGCAACAATTTCCGACCAGCGTCCAGGCCCCTTATGTGCAGTATTTGATTGGCGAATGTGATTATCGTCAAAAAAAATATGAATCGGCGATTCAGGAATATCGGAAAGGCATGACCGAATATCCGGGCAATCTCTACATTGATCAAATGGCGTATAAGCTTGGACGATCGTATTTCCTGGCGCAAAATCACAAATCTGCGCAGGAAACTTTTGAAGACTTTATTAAAACCTATCCTCAGAGTTCACAACTCCAACATGCGTATTATTGGCTCGGAGAAACCTATTTTCAACGCGGCAAATATCAACAAGCGATCGAGACGTTCTCCCAAATTCTTTCGCGTTTTCCAGAGTATGAACTCATGGATTACACCTATTATTCTCTGGGATGGAGTGCTCTTAATCTGCAACGCTATCAAGAGGCATTAGAATATTTTCAGGTAGTTCTGAAAAATTTTCCTGCGAGTGAACTGATCCCTTCCGCGCGCTTGAATAGTGCGCGTTGTTTGTTTCAATTAGGCGAATATACCCAGGCACGCCAGGAATATCAAGTGGTCGCACAAACCTATTCTTCTGAGGAAAGCCGGGAAGCCTTGTTCTGGATTGCTGAAAGTTCGTATCTGCTCCAAGAATATGAGATGGCTCTTGAATACTATCAAAAATTTATCGAGACCCCATTCCCGAAGGACTATCTTGATAATGCTGCTTATGGCATTGCCTGGAGTTTTCTCAATTTGGGAAAAACTCAGGAAGCGCTGCAACAGTTTCAACACTTCATCTCCGAATATTCCAAGAGCGATCTGATCCCTTCAGCCTTATTTCAAGTTGGAACGTTGTTATTCCAGACGAACCAGCAGCAAGAAGGCATGGCCGTGTTTGAACGTTATCTTGCCCGTTATTCGCAAACGCCCTATCACGATGATATTCGTTTTCAACTTGGTCAGGCATATTTTCAACAAGAACAGTACCCCCAGGCGTTAAAATTGTTTCAAGAGATCGTTGCCGCGCCGACAGATGACCACTATCTTGCCTCAGCTTTCTTCATGAGCGGGGCCTGTTTATACGCTCAAAATCTGTTTCAAGAGGCAGTTGAACAATATACCCGGGCGGTTTCTCAAGCGCAGATTGATTTGACAAACGCCCAGGATGAAACAGCGCAAAGTGAGGCCGAACAGATGCTGCATGATGCAGTCTTTCGGATCGGGTTAAGCTATATGAACCTGACTCAATACGACGCCGCGCTCTCATATTTTTCCCAATTGATCGACAAAGATACCATCAAAGTTCCTTATGGGGATCAGTTGTATTACTGGCTTGGAGAAGCGTATTTTCAGCTTGAACGCTATAATGAAGCTCTCCAGGCTTACCAGCAGGTTGTGCAGCGTTATCCTCAGAGTTCGCTCCTGCCGCAAGCCCGGTATGGCGTTGCCTGGGCTTATTACAGTTTAGCGCAATGGAAAGACGCTGCCAATGCGTTTGATCAGGTTTATCAAGCCGACCCTCAGGGAGAATTTGCCCTGGAAGCCTTATTCCAACGCGGCGACAGTTATTTACGCGCCGAACAGTATGCAGATGCGGAAGCAACCTATCAAGTCATCCAGCAAGCATTTCCTGAGAGTGAGTTGTCTGCTCAGGCTCAATTTCGTCTGGGACATGCGTATTACCAGCAAAATCAACTTGAAAAAGCGACAGAGGTATTTCAGCAATTGCTGACAACGCTTTCTGAAACCGATCAGCCCCCTTCGGATATCGTTGAACAAAGCCATAGTCTCCTTGGTTGGGCGTATTTTCGGATGCAGCAATTTGACATGGCCCTTCTGCATTTTGAAAATGTTCTATCCTCGTCTCAGAATAAGGAACTTCGCGCCAACGCGCTCTTAAAGATCGCGGATGCGTATTACAGTCTGGGACAATACCAGGAGGCACTGGAATATTATACCCAGCTCCTGAGTGAATACCCGGAATCCAACGAAGCGATTGACGCTGAATATAATCGCCTTCTGACCTATTTTCAAGCAGGTGAACAGGAAGAATATGTGCTTGCGGCTGAACAATTTTTGCAGGCGCATCTTCCTGATACCACTTCCGTTGCCAATACGTCTCAGAATACAGAAAAAACGTTTCGGGAGCATCCTCAAACTCCGGCGGTATTATACCAGCTCGGTGAATTTCTTCTGGAACAACAACAATTTGAGAAAGCAATTGCGTTATTTCGCCAACTTGCATCCTTGTATCCCGAGCATGAACTTGCCGATGAAAGTTCGTACGGGATAGGATGGGGATATTTTAAAGCTCAGCAATATCCTGAAGCTATTCAAGCGTTTGAGGAGTTTCTGCGTCGGTTTCCGGAAAGCGAGTATGTTCCTGACGCTTATTATGGCCTGGGCACTTCATATTTTAAGCAGCAAAACTACACAGCCGCCATTACACAATATACACTGATTCTCAAAGGATTCCCTGAATATTCCTTGAATGATCGCGTGATGCTGAATCTTGGGACATCCTTGATCAATACGGGTGTGTTCGACGAAGCGGTGAATATTTTGCAACAATCAATTGTTCGCTATCCTCAACAGCCCAACCTGTCGGAAGCCCATTTAAAAGCAGGATATGCCCTGCAAAAATTGGAAGAATATGATCAAGCGATTCCTCATTTAGGTCAGGCCGTGGCTGGTTCTGATCCGAATATTGCCGCAGAAGCGCAATTTCGTATTGGCGAATGTTACGCCCACCTTCAGGAGCGTGACAGAGCGATTGTTGATTATCTCAAAGTTGTGTATCTCTATCCGGAACAAATGCAATGGGTGTCTCAAGCACAGTTTCGAGCCGCCAATATCTATGAAGAAATTGGGAAAGAAGAAGAAGCAATGTTGTTATATCAAAAAATTCTTGATACCTCTCAGAATGCCGACCTCATCAATCAGGCTAAACAGCGAATTACTGAGCTGAATCAGGAATTACCTTAATTCCGGGAATAAACAGGAAAGAGGTTCGTCCTTTGATCGCCAAAACGGTTCTACGAGGAATTTTTTTGACCTTGTTCGCGTGTCTTGTTCCCTCTCTTGATATGCTGGAGGGTCATGATGTTTTGGCGGCTACAACCCTACAGCCGAATATCAAGCGACGCAACCTTACCCCTTTGCCATTTTTCTCCTTTTCCAAATCCCTGTCTTTTCAATCTGACTGGGCGAGACAGACAAACGCACCTGTCCAGAAAGCCCAGCAGAAACGGCAATTTGTCCCTGGAAAAATTATTGGCCGATTGCTGCCGCCCCAGTCTGTTCAAAAAGAGCTTCCGCGCCTTTCACGCTCGTTAGATCGCTTGAAATATCTTCCGGCAGAAATGCGCAAGAAGCTCCAGACCGGCATTGTGCTCGAATTGGACTCGGCGTATGGATTCCATCACACATTTATCGGCCAACTCCAACATGGCACGCAGTTTAAAGGCGCAAATTATTATATGCAGGGGCATTGGGAGAGCACGGAAGGAGAGGGGGGCGGTCAGCGTGAAGAACAACGCATTACGGGGCAGATAAAAGTGGATTGGGATGTGTCAAAGCAGTCAAAATTTTCCTTAAACAGCTCCTATTTTCAAAGTTCTGCGGCGTTACCTCAACCTCAATATGCCAATGCAACGCACAAAAAGTCTGCCATTGAACTTATTGCCGGTTGGCAATGGAATCTTGAAACGGATACGGATCTCTTTCTGGCATGGACAGGAGAACTTGCTAATTTTGATGATCAGGAGAAGAGCAGGTTTGAGATGAACCGAACTGGCGCACAGTTGACGCTGAAACATCTCTGGACCCCCAAAAACATGCTCCTGCTGGATTCTGTCGGCTCCTGGGAAATCATGTACCAGGATGATAGTCGCATAGACACTTGCTATTATTACACAGGAACGTTCCTCAATTCTTTTGCCATGTCCGATGTGTTTGCGGTCGAAGCCGGCGTCAAGTTCGACTACTATCATTCAGAGGAAAGCTCTGCGACCGACTATCTGATTGCCCCCGTTTTTACGACGCGATTTCGGCTATTTCGAAACACTAATTTATATACAACGTATTCTCCGCGTCTTCTGATCCCTGATTTCACGGACTTATACATCAAGAAGCTCTATACGGTTTTGAACCCCGATCTCCATGCCGAAAAAATCCGCCATGCTCTTGAAACTGGTATTCACCAGCGATTTGGCGAGGCTGTTTCTCTGAATATCGGGTTATTTTATCAAGAAAGCGAAGCAGTCACACTACAAATTGATGATAACCGCGACAACCTCCTTGAGTATATTCAGCCTGGTTCTGCCCGATTTATTGGAATAAAAACGAATCTTCAAATGAATTTTCTTGAACAATTGGTGCAAAATATTACTTACACCTACACAACCTATAAAATTTTAGACTGGAACCATGTTACGTTTTCTGACCAGTTTTTAGATGAGGATCACCTCACGTATCAGCCCAATCATCAGGTGCAGGCTAGCGTGTATTGGGCGACACCTTTTGGGTTATCTTTTGATTTTCACGGGATATATATCAGCGAACAGTATCGAAACGGCAAACCTCAAGACCGGATAGGCAAACGATTTTTTCTGAATATGACGCTGACGCAGAAAATTACAGAGGGATTTCAGGTGTATGTGATCGGGCGCAATCTCACGGACACAAATACTTATGACATCATCCCCATTTTAGATAGTGAAGAAATTACCTCTTCACGCCTGTTTGTCGGGGGGATTCGTATTCGATTTTAGCAACCAGATTTCTTGAAAAAATTTGGTTGCTAAAGCAGGTTTTTCAGAAACCAGGTTTCTTCAAGAAACCTGGTTTCTGCCCGTTGCGGGGGCAGGTTTTAATAATTTTTGGGAAAGGTCCAATCACTGTAATATTCCGGTTCCTGATATTGATATTCGTCGCTGCATCGAGATCTTCCGCTATACGAAGAAGGCCACCCGCAACGATCAAACCAGCGATAGGCTTTACGCGCCGGATCCGAATTCGGATACCGATTAACCAGGTCGGCTAAATACTGGCAGCCTCGGACATATTGTTTGAGAGACATATAGGAAAGAGCAGTTTTTAGCAGCGCATCCGGTACTTTATTCGCGCGCGGATATTCAAACAGAATGCGTTGAAAATACGATAAAGCATCGTAGTACCGTTTCTGAGCGTAATAGCACTCCCCGGTCCAGTACAACGCATTATCTGCTAAACTTGACTGCGGATACATTTGTAGAAACATCTGGAACGTTCGAATCGCATCATAATAGCGTCTGGCATAGACAAGCTGGAGTCCGCATTGATACAATTGATTTGGACTATACCCATAATATGGAACGCTCATCTGCGCTTCCCCCCACGGATACGACGGATAGGATGGGTAAGATGGATAGGATGGGTACGACGGATACGATGGCTGAATATACAGAGGTGATTGGGAATAAAACCCCGGAACTTGCGCAAACAACGGAGAGCTTGCCATTAAGAAACCACAGAAGATCAGCACACCAGTTATACAGCATTTTTTCATAAACATCATTTCTCCTTTCTCACTACAACCATTTTATCGCATGATTCATGGCCGTTAGTATTGCGAAAAACCGGGGTTCTTCGGGAACCCGGTTTTCTGCTTGAAAATTCATCAATATCTAATTTTACGACATCATTTACCAAATACGCTCATCTTTTCTAGTAAATTCGATAATGCTATGAAAGAAAAACAAGAATGTCAACAAAAAAGTCATGGAAGATAGCAAACTTCAGGAAAGTTCCAAAAAAAAGATTGACGAAATCACGGATTCCGAGATGTCTGTCATCTCAAGAAATTCATACATGCGGACCTGAAAGGTTTCAGAAAAACCTTTCAGGTCTTTGGGAGCAAAGCCGTAAAATCTGCTTATGGGGCCAGAATTTCAGACAAAAGCTTCCTGGCGAAGTTTTCTCTCTGCATTTTCACTGCCCGGCAAAGAGATATGCAAAAGAGTTTCGGAACGCTTATCAGCCAACTTGCTCAGGTTAATATTGCGTTGTGGCACGAAGAAGATAAGGCTCGCATCGAGGATGATCGTCAAGTCGCACAAGCGAAACGCCAGATTGACCAATTAAATCAGCAGCGCAACGATTTAATCGAACAATTAGATGAATTGGCCATCACGCTTTGCGTCAAACAATCTTAAAGAATCATTATAGGCGTAACTCTGTCTTCAGGCAGCCCGCTAACGCGTGAACTACCAACCTGTCAAGTTGGCGATGCAGGAGTCTTACGTATGGCAGAAACTATCGGAAGTTTGACAGATAAAATTACCATTCTTGAATTAAAACGCTATTATATGCGTCAGCAAACCTTACGCCAGGATGTTGGCGAACATCACCGGCAGCAGTGTCAGCAGAAACTTCTGGTGCTAACCCAGCAACGCGATGATTTGGTGGCAGAAATTGACCAATTACTGCAAGACGTGTGCTCTGGTAAAAAAGCCTTGAAAATCTATCGCCAGTATAAAATGTATAATGATCCCCAATATCGACTTCCCCCTGAGTAGTTCAGGGAATCTCCGGTGATGATAGATCATATTCTTTTAATTTATACATGAGGGCGCGATGGCTGATTTCCAACAATTGGGCGGCCCTGGTGCGATTATTCTCCGTGCGTTTGAGCGCACGGGTGATCAAGGTTTTCTCTGTTATATGCGTAATTTCTTTCAGCACGTCTTTCAGGGAAATCCAGGGTTCCGGAATGTTCACAATAATCTGCGACGGCAGTTGTAGCAATTCCTGGGGGAAATATTCGGTAGTAATCGTGTCGCCTTCGGTCATCACGATGGCACGTTCCAGGATATTTTCCAATTCGCGGATATTCCCTTTCCACTCATATCCCAGGAGAACTTTCATGGATTCCGGCGCAATATGTGTAATATTTTTTCCAAGCTCCTGCGTATATTTTTTAAGAAAGTGTCGAACCAGCAATGCAATATCTTCACGTCGTTCGCGTAGAGGCGGAAGATAGAGCGGCACCACGTTGAGCCGGTAGTACAAATCTTCCCTGAATGCGCCTTGCTCTACCGCTTTTGCCAGATTTTTTGACGTTGCCGCAATCACGCGCACATCCACCGTGAGCGTTTGTGTATCACCGACTTTCCGGATCTCGCTTTCCTGTAAAAAGCGAAGCAGTTTCACCTGAAGGTTGAGTGGAAGTTCTCCGATTTCATCTAAAAACAACGTGCCACGATGAGCCTGGAGAATTAAGCCGGGTTTACTGGTGTATGCCCCGGTAAACGCCCCTTTCACATGACCAAATAATTCACTTTCCAGCAATTCATGCGGAATGGCCCCGCAATTGACGGCCACAAAAGGAAGCTCTTTCCGATTCCCGGCATAGTGAATGGCTTTGGCGACCAATTCTTTCCCTGTGCCGCTTTCCCCTGTCACCAGAACAGTGCTCTTATAATTCGTAATTTTTTCGATTTTCCGAAAAATTTCCTGCATTTGCGAACTTTTCCCAATGATGTTTTCAAAGCGGTATTTTCGCTCGACTTCTTGACGAAGAAACTGGTTTTCCAGCCGTAACCGTTCTCGTTCTTCGGCCTTTTTCAGGGTCAGAAGGATTTCATCTTGTTTAAACGGTTTCATCACATAATCATACGCGCCTTGTTTCATGGCTTGAATTGCCGTATCAATTGTTCCAAACGCTGAAATCATGATCACCGGGATATTCGGAGAAGATTCAATCACAGAAGCAAGCACATCTAATCCGCTTACTTTTGGCATCTTAATGTCACAGATGACAAAGTCAAAATGACTGGAATGTACCCTTTTTATCCCTTCCATGCCATTGCTCGCTGCCTCGACCTCATACCCTTCACTTTCCAGGGTCAATTGGAGCATATAGCGCATATTTTCTTCATCGTCAATAATAAGTACTCGTTTTTTTTCCATAGATTATTTGCACGGGCAACATCGAGTGTTTGATCAAGATGCAAAATTTCATAGGGGAACGCGCTCCGTTCGTTTCGACTTCGCTCAACGAACGGAATTGGTCGAATTACATATCAACAACTCGGTGTTTACATGTACAAGCATGTATTTTTTCATATACTCTCGTATGCCTGGCCCTGTGTGTTTTTTCGAAAAGGTGGTAAAAATATCGTTACTGTCGTTCCTTGTCCCAGGGTGCTGCGTACCTCAATTTCTCCATGAAAGGATTCAATGATCCGATGACACAGAGAAAGCCCTAATCCCATTCCGCTTCCAGGGTCTTTTGTGGTAAAAAACGGATCAAAGATTTTGGAAAGGTGTTCTTCCGGAATCCCTTCCCCATTATCTGCAAATTCAATGGCGATTACTTCCGATCCTTCAAGCATTGTCGAAGTTTCTCGAATTCTTCGCGACGTCGCAATTCGAATCTCGCCCTCTGAAGCGATGGCATCGCGTGCATTCCCAAGGATATTTAGAAACGCGGTCTGTAATTTGTGCGCATCAGCTTCAGCAAACAGAGGAAATTCAGTTAATTGCACGCGCATGGTAATGCTTTTTTCCTGGTGAGCAGGAAGTTGCGAAAGTATTTTCCGTAAAAGAAAATTGACATCAACCTTTTCAAGATGGAGGGAGTTCGGACGAGAAAACGTCATCAACTCCTGAATGATTTGTCGAATTCGTTGAACTTCCCGTTCAGTTCGCCCCAGAATATCTTTAGTTTTGGCAGAATCGAGTTGATTTTTTTGAAGTAATTCAACATATCCTAACACCGCGCCGAGCGGATTCCCGATTTCATGAGCAATTCCAGCCGCCAGATAGCCTAATGACGCTAGTTTTTCAGAAATATACAGTTCCTTTTTGGTTCTGCGTAAATTATAATTCACCTGTTCCAGGGTTAATGCGTAGGCTTCCACCTGCTGTTGTTTCTCCGAGATGTGTTGACTTACTCGACCCAATATCAGAAAGACTCCCCCCAAAATCATCATCCCTGTAGTAAAAAGGATAATCCGGAATGTGACTCGCACGACCTGGATATAGACCTTATTTGTCTCATTGACCCAAAACTCTCCCCGCAGAAATCCTGCCGGAGCATGGGAGCCAGCTAATGGCAATTGCAGAATGTGGATTTTTTCTATCAGGTCAGACTCTTCCATCTTGCCCCGCTGACTATAGTTAACCACTCTATAAGAAGATGATGAAAACACCTCTTGCCACTGCTCCGTGAACTCCTGGCGTTCTTTGCCTGCAATCACAGTGCCATCCGGGTTGAGAAGTAAAAGCCGAAACAGCCAGGGGGATGTTTGAAACCAGGCCTCCATCATTAACGTTATTTGTTTCTGCTGCATCATACAGGCATTCTCTGATGCATCGCATTGCTCCCATACATTCAAAAGTTCCTGGTGGAATATTTCCATCTCAGTCCAGTGCGCGAAACGTTCTTTTTCAAGAGACTGAGCATATCGTTTTTGACTGACCAAATAGGTCAGCAAACTTCCAAAAATCAATGTCAATAACACGATGACAATAAGTCGTTTCCAGGTTTGTGAAAATTGTTGAGCCAAATCTGTCAATTTCATATTCTGTAATAATCGTCGAATTTTGAGCAACTATGGTTGAAAATTCACTCGAAATGTAAAAAAATGTTGCATAAAATCCTATGGTTTCTTAATTAAGAAAATAGGAATAAAGAAATGCTTTTCGATATTCAGAAATAGATTTGCAGGGCAAAATCGGGTTGTTTAACAACCCGATTTTGAGGTATGCAAAGTTTTTTCTGAAAAAGTATAGACATCTTCGCCTGTTGGATTTATTATAGTATAGAAAAAAGGTTTTGGGCATAGGTCATGAAAAAATATAATATTTTCAGATAGTAACTGAAAAACTATATATTCCTCCTTATGCAGAATCATAGTAATGCCAGGTAAATTTGTCAACTACAATGTCATCACAGGGGACGATAACTATCCAGATACGATTTTCAACATAAAAGGTGATGTTTATGGCAACAATTATTTGTCCTGCATGTTCAGCACAATATCGGATCAGTGATGAAAAGATCTCCGAGAAAAGCCGATTGCGCTGTAAAAAGTGTGGAACTGTTTTTCGGTTGCACGATACTATCAAACAAGCGGATGAATTTTCTCCAGACCATGAAGCACCACCAAGGCAGCCATCATTGTCTGAACCTGTTCAGCCGCCCTCTGAGGCTCATACTTTGGAATTTGACCTTGCCTCTATCCAGTTTCATACGCCTTCGTCAGTGCAAGAAACTGAGACGCCTCCCGTTCAAGAAGATCTTTCGGTAGATATGAACCTTGGGGATATGGCGTTAGACTTTGGAATTCCTTCACGCGTAGATTCTGAAGGCGAGACGCTTTCTTTTGGCCCATTGATTCCTGCTGATGAAGAAACTCCTTTGGGAGGAGAGGAACTTCACGATCATATCGCAGAAATCAGCATTGAGCAACCAGAGATGAATCTTTCAGGGTTTTCTTTTGGAGAAGATGATCAACAAGGGAAACCTGATGATAATCTTGATTTTTCTTTTAGTGCGAACATTCCGGAAGGTTCTGGTGAAGAAGGGGAAGAAGTCGCTAAGGGGGAGGAAGAATTCACAGATGAAAGTTTGGAAGAACCACAAGTCTCTTCTACCGATCAAGATTTGGGGGGAGATTTGAATTTGGGGTTGCCTGAAGAAGAGATCGCCGCGTCGGCTGTTGAAGCGCAGAAACTCCCTATTTCTTCGGAAGCAGAGGTGCGGCCGGAAGCACTTGAACAACCGCAGCCAGAGGAAGTTCTCCCTGAAGAGAGCTTAAAGACCTGTTGCATTGATAGCCTGGCGATGGGACTTCTGCGGTGTGAAATTTGCGGCCGGAACCTGAAAGACAAACACCAATATGCCCACGAACTCCAGCAACAAAGGAGACAACAACTCAGAGAAGAACTGGTGAAAGCTGAAGTTCAAATTGGTTTTTCAGAAGAGTAGTATGAATCTAACGCTAGCGAGATGAGAGTGAGTTCCGCGGAAGATTTCTCTGATGTTGAGCGCGCGCTTGATGCGTTAGCTGATGGGAGTTTTCAGGAAAGCATCAAAAAGAAAGAAGCCAGACAGAACGTCACTAAAACTCTGAAAATGATTGTCGCGATTGTTGTGACTGTTCTGGTCGTGATAGCCGGAGTACTCTGGTACCTTTTGCCGTCCAGCCATGAAAAATTGGTGGCCCAATATGAACAACTGATGTCACAGCAAGACGCTGATCCGACAAACCTTGTCCGTCTTTTTTTGGACGCTGCAATTGAGAAAGACGAAGAAATTTTTCGAAAGATCGCGGTGATGACCGCTCTGCCTGAAATTACTTCTGGAAAAATTCTTGGCGCAAGCGATGAATATGAGAAGACCTCAATTGGCAGTCCGGGACAGGTGATCTCATCTCTGAAGGGGGAAATTGCCGCGCTCGAAGAACAGATCAGTGAAAAAACAAAATTCTTGAATGAGTACAGTTCGAAAACGTTCTCTCCCGCGGCGCTCGAAGAAATATTGAAAAGTCTTGAGAAAAAAATTGAAATACTCAAGGCTGAATTTGAAGCAAAAGATGCTGAAAACGCCAAAAAGCTGAGAGGGTTACAGAGAGAGCTTGCAGAAACTCAGGACGAAATCCAAAAGAACCAGCAAATTTCTCGAAAATATTTAGATGCGACTGATACGGTTGGAAAAGCTCTTTACACGAATAGCGTCACAAAACTTCGCTCACTGGCTGAACAAAAAGCCAGGCTCGAAGCCCAAATTCAACAAGAAAATACAGCCTATCAACAACACAGCCAGGAGCTCAAAGCGGAATATGCTCCTCGGTTTTCAGAACTTGAAGAACGGGTAGCAGATACAAAAGCCATGCTTCATGAGGCCAGTTTACTGCAGGATGCGAGCAAATCACCAGTGGTGATTCTTTCAAAAGAGCTTGAGCAATTGACCCAGACGATTATCGACAAAAAAAATGCGCTCGAACAAGCAGAACATCAACTGAAAGAGGCTTTAAGTTTTTTTCTGTCGCCAGAAAAAAAGAACCAGATCATGAACGAACAGGACTCAGCAGAATTTTCCCATGTAAGCAAGAATGTTGCGGCGTTAGTTAAGGTGGGGAAAAGTTCGGAACAACAAGTCTCTATTGTGCTGAAACGCTATGAAGCGATTGTCTCAAGTGCGACCTTGCAGAGCAATTGGCTGATAGAAAAAATCGCTAAGTGAGAAAGAGATTAGGCCAGCATTTTTTAACCGACCGTCGGATTATTGCTCGAATACTCGATGTAGCAGCTATTCAGCCAGAAGATGTTGTCGTAGAAATCGGACCGGGGAAGGGGAGTTTAACGTTTCCTCTTGCCGAAAGGGTCAAGCATCTTGTGGCGATTGAATATGATCCATTTTTTGTTGATTATCTGCAAGAACGCCTGTTGGATCAGGAACATGTCCAGATTCTTCAGGCTGACGCCAGACGACTCGATTATGTCGAACTGTTTTTGACTCATCGGCTTGAGAATCGGCAGGTTAAACTCATTGCTAATCTTCCCTATTATGCCGCAGTCCCTATTCTGTTAGCGATTTTACACGCTTCCCAACTGTTTCAGCAGTGTACGTTTATGTTCCAAAAGGAGGTTGGTGAGCGAATCACGGCAGTGCCGGGTCAAAAGTCTTATAGCTTGCTTTCCGTGACCGCGCAGTATTATAGTAAACCGACCTACTGTTTCACTGTGCCGGCCCACGCTTTTCACCCCTCTCCACAGGTCGAATCGGCGGTCGTAAACATGCAGGTGTTTGCGCAGCCGCTAGTTCAGGTCGTCAATCAGGAACACTTTTTTCGCGTCGTCAAACATGCGTTTTTAAGTCGCAGAAAAACCTTAAAAAATTCTCTGATAACCCATGGACAGGGTCTCTTTCCAGGAGATTTACTGCACCAGGCGTTTGAAAGGCTCCATTTTGCTCCCAATATTCGAGGTGAAGAACTTTCCGTCGAAAATTTTGCAGCATTGAGTAACGAATTATTGCGATTACAGAGAGAAGAAAGAACACCATGAGAGAGCTTGTACTAGGTTTCATTCAGGGATTGACTGAATTTCTTCCGGTTAGTAGTTCAGGCCATTTAGCTATTATCCAAAATTTTTATCAGGGCCTAGACGATACTGATGTGTTATTTGATATTCTGCTGCATGTCGGGACGTTATTTGTCGTCTTTCTCTATTATCGTCGGGAGATTATGGCGCTTATCAGAACGGCGCTTTTATGGATCGTTTCCGGATCAGTTCAGAGTACGTGCCTTTTAGATCAGGAAGCAGCGCACGAAATCGCCATGAATCGCAAGATGATTCTGCTGATTATTGTCGGTACAATTCCGACAGGTCTCATTGGAGTGACCTTACGATCAATCATCAAAGACAGTTTTTCTTCATTACCGCTAGTTGCGAGCTGCCTTCTTATCACGGGTATAAAGTTATACCTCGCTGATACCTTTGGTATTTCGTCCGGAAGAAAGGCGATTTCATACAAAGATGCTTTGATTATTGGAACTGTTCAAGGTATTGCAGTCTTTCCGGGGATTTCACGATCCGGTTCAACCATTTCAACCGGCATCCTGCTCGGCATTGACCGGACCGTTGCGGCGCGCTTTTCATTTCTCCTTTCAATTCCTGCCATTCTCGGAGCCGTCGTATTACACAGCCAAAACCTCCTGATGCTTGCCCAGACTCCAAATTTTAGGCTGTATCTACTGGGAACCCTGGTCGCTTTTTTGACAGGTTATGCGGCGATTACCACACTGATTACACTGGTGGTAAAACGAAAACTTACCTGGTTTTCGATCTATTGTTGGATTCTGGGCGGGGGAATACTTATCTATTCTTTTTTAAAGTAAAATACCTGGAGTATTGCAGACATGAAAAAACCGAGTTTTTTCAAAAAACTCGGTTTTTAGGCTTATTCACGGAAATATCACCATTTTGACAGGCTATCTTTGGACGCGTTCAATATATCCGCCTGTGCGTGTGTCAACTTTCACCACATCACCCACATTTAAGAACAGCGGCACCTGCACGGTCGCCCCTGTTTCCAGTATGGCTGGTTTGGTTCCTCCTGAGGCGGTGTCTCCTCGAACCCCGGGATCTGTTTCCGCGATCCGTAATTCAACAAAGATCGGCACATCCACTCCAATGGGCTGTCCATTATAAAATAAGACTTTCACGACGACATTTTCCTGAAGATAGTTTTTACTGGTTCCTAATTGATCTTCTGTCAAAAAGATCTGTTCATAGGTTTCCATGTCCATAACATGGTACTCGTTGTCGCTTGAATATAAATATTGCATCTCTTTTTCTTCAAGCTGCGGTTTGCCAACTTTCTCTCCGGAACGAAACGTTCTTTCTAACACGTTTCCGGTGATCAGGCTTTTCAATTTAGTGCGGACAAACGCTCCGCCTTTTCCAGGTTTGACATGCTGAAATTCGACAATCACAAACGGTTCATTATCGAGTTCAATTTTTAATCCGTTTCTAAACTGGTTGGTCCCGTACATATTCTCCCTGTTCGTTATAAAGAAAGAAACACAAAAAAAGAAGGAACATGGAGGGATTCGCTGTTCCTTCTTTTTATTGATCTGCTCTCTTTACACGTAGTTCACAAATTCCTTTTTTTATTCCAAACCATCCACATAAGCTTGTAAAGCAATCGTTTCTTCTAACATTTGTCGAATTGTCTTATTGGCTGAATCGCTGTCAAGAATTTTACGATAAATATTTACGGCTTCATCAAAAAGATCTTGTTTAATATACAGTTCTGCCAGAGAAGTTGACGGCGATTCTCCCTCCTCTGCTTCTTCCTCAACTTCTTCTTCAAATTCTTCAATAATCGCTTCTTCATCGCCTGCTTCTTCATATTCAACTTCTTCAACTTCTTCAATAGCCTCAATTGCTTGAGCCTCTTCAAGTTCCTCAACTTCTTCCTCTTCAGGCAGAGGGACTTCTTCTTGAATCGCAATTTCTTCGGCTACTGGCTCCTCTCCTTTGGAGGGCTCTTCCTTCAATAATTCCTGCTCGAAGACGTCAAAATCAAAATCTTGAAACACATCGCCTTCCTCTTCCTCTTCTTCTTCACCCCCCTCAATTTCTTCCTCTTCTTCTATTTCTTCTTCAGCAAGTCCAAAATCCTGGAATATAGAGGATTTCTCTCCACCTTCTTTTCCTTCGATATCTTCTGCGATCTCAACTTCTTCGCTTTCACTTTTAATTTCTGCTTCAGGAATCTCTTCGATTTCTTCAATTTCTTCAATTTCTTCAAACTCTGTTTCTTCTTCAAACTCTTCAATTTCTTCAACTTCTTCAACTTCTTCAATTTCTTCAATTTCTTCGGTTTCTGCTTCTTTAAGCTCTTCAATTTCCTCGAATTCCTCTTCCTGTTCAGGCAGTTCTTCTATTCCCGGAACGCCTTCAAGATCGATCATCTCTTCCAGATCTCTCTCATCCTCAACAGATTCTAACCTCTCTGTACTCGCCATATCAAGGTCTTCACGCACATGTTCCTCTTCCGACTCTAAAAGTCCCATAAAGTCATCAAGCTCTTGTGCATCCGTTTCATAGAGCAATTCACTTTCTGAGTCTGAGGTATATTTGCTATCAGAGAGTTCCTGGAATATTTGATTGACAATATCATCGCCTTCGTCAGAAATTCCCTCGCCGAATTCAAGGGCTTCTTTCGCGCCAATATCTTCTTCAAGCTCTTCAACTTCTTCGAGTTCTTCAACTTCTTCGAGTTCTTCAACTTCTTCAAACTCTTCAACTTCTTCAAGCTCTTCAACTCCTTCAAACTCTTCAACTTCTTCGACTTCTTCAAGCTCTTCAACTTCTTCGATTTCCTCAAACTCTTCAATTTCTTCAAGCTCTTCAACTTCCTCTGGAAGTTCTTCTGCTTGAGCTTCCAGATATTCTTCATTGACACCTTCGATCTCATCTAGCGCTTGTTCAGCAAAGGCATCCATTTCGCTCTCTTCTTCTTCGATTTCCTCAAAAACTTCTTCAAATTCAGGCGATTCAAACGCTGTCTCTTCCTCGCTCACCTCTTCTACAGGTTCAAATTCTTCAATCTCTTCAACTTCTTCAACTGGTTCGACTTCAGTAATCTCTTCAACTTCTTCGAATTCTTCTTCCAAAGGCAGTTCTTCGATTTCTTCAAGGGCTTCAACTTCCTCTTCTTCTGTCCCAAAATCCATCATTTCTTCGAATTCTTCAGTCACGTCAAATTCCCCGAACCCTCCCTCAGGCGACACCGCAATGGTTTCACCAGGAGCGGCAGGCACAGGACCAGCTTGAACGGGTTTAGAAGGCACAGCAACCCCTGCTCCTTCGATTTTGGGAGTGACGTCACGGCCTATGAGACTGCTGATATAATCCAGCATGACCTTACACTCAGGATCTTCTGGATTCAATTTGAATGCTGAACCAAATCGTTCAGCAGCCTTTTCATGATCTTGTTTCTGCATGGCGATTTCACCAAGCAGTTTATACGCCACAAACTTTTTGGGATCCTGGCGAATGACTTCTTCAAACTCACGAGTGGCATCTTCAACCTGCCCCTGCGTCAGATAGATGCGCGCAATCGCCAGACGCGCATCCACATAATCAGGATGGCGTTTTAGTCCCTCGCGCAGAATATTTGTGGCCTCTTCAGCCACCCCAAGTTTGCGATATAATTCGGCTAGCGTCAGGAATTCCCGTGAATTCGGATCCTTCTGCATAATATCTTTGTATTTATCAATCTGAGCTAACAGCTCCTGATCTAATGACATGTTGATATATACTCCCCTAAAAATCTACCGATTGTAAGATCGTTACACTTCACAATTCAAGACACTCCTGTCTTGTATAAATACATTCACTTTCCAGGAGTTCCTGGTTTTCATAAAGATTCCCATCAACTCCTGGAAACAATCATAGATAAGCACACCCACCTAGTTCGCGCTGACGGTAAACCATGTATCCGTATCAGTCCCATCAGGCGTTGTGTCATATTTTCGCAGATCGCCGGCAACCACTTCCATGTTCACTTGACAGCTTGTATTAGATGCCGTCGCCACCGCTGTGATTGTCGGTTCCGCCACGCCCGCCGCATTGGTCGTCGCGGTTACGCTTGTGGGCGGTGTAAATGTAATGCCCGCACAATTCTGCATCTGTAATAGTGTGAAGGTCACGGTCAATCCTTCAATTCGACTTCCAACCGAATCTCTTATGATGGCTTTAACACTTACCAGTGACGTTCCTGTGAGATCTGTCCCGGTGCGAGTAATAGCGACATCAGAGAGATACAAGTCAAGAGTGGCCGGCACAGAAATAATGGCAACTTCTGTAGAACCGTGACCACCACCCTGTCCGCCTGTTGGGAGCGTTGTTGAAGCCAGTGCAGTAACCGTGGCTGTACCTGGCGTTGATCCCGCTTGCAATGTTGTTGTCGCGATGCCAAACTGGTTAGTCGTCGCTGTTGTTGACAGCAGCGATCCTAAATTCGTCTGAAATCCGACAGTGACTCCTGAGAGGAGTTGATTCTGATACGAGACGATAGCGGTAATAACAGAGGTGCTGCCGACTTGAATTTCATCCGGCATAGCTGACACTTCAATCGTTAATTCAACCGGAGGTGCCGCCAGAACGGTCACGGTCACGGTGACATCATCGCAATATTTTGTACCAGCAGAATCAATGCCGTAAGTGCATGCTTTTATGGTAAACTCGTGTGTTCCGACCGAGAGTTTCCCAGGTTTAAACGTCAGAGTCGCTGTTCCGTTAGAATCTGTCGTGGCATATCCGACAACGGCTCCGGAAAACTCGACGCGCACGCCACTGCCGACTTTGTCACCGGTAGCATCCCAGATATTAGCCGTCAATGTGACATCAGCCGTCTCTCCAAGTCCGGTTGTCGAATCTGCTGTAACCACCTGAGATATAGGCTCTGCCGTTAAAAAGATGCCTGGAACACCGGGGCCTGGCACCCCAGGTCCTTCGGTAATAAGCACAACTGTCTTGGCCTGTAGCGTTCCAACCAGATCATTGACAAAGACGCTAGCTGAAATCACAGCGCTTCCCTTGCGCGCGCCATAAAAGTATATGGAAGAGCTTCCCCCTGAATCCGTTATGCCTGTGGCAGTGGTACTCAAAGAGGAGGGGCCATCCGGATCATTTTCTAAATATCCTAAATCAGAAGTGAAAGTAATGGTAAAATTCTCGACGGATCCTCCTGTAGAATCAACTAATTTGGCGACAATAGCTGCATAGGTTGCCATATCCGCGGGAATAGTTCTGGGAGAGGCTGTCAGCGTCAAGGTATAATTTCCGGCTGACGAGGGCTGACCACTTGAAGTGAGCGTAATCACTGTGGTGACATATAAATCGTTCACACTATCTTTATCAAGATCAATGCTTGCCTGGACGGTACAACTGCCCGATGTGGTTCCATAAAAGCGAACAGATGCCTGTCCATTAGCATCGGTCGTTGCAGTCACTGTGGATAAATGAGTTGGACCTAAATTTCCAATCGAGTCAGCAGTAAACGTCACGGGAAAATTTGCCAGGGATCTTCCGGAGGTATCCGCAAGTGCCGCTGTCATCACGGCATAATTCAGATTATCTGCCGGAATTGTATTGGTGTCAGAGGAAATTGACAAGGTATAGGTGCCAAGGGAGGATTGCGGTCCTATCGGAAGAGGTACGCCGCCGCTTGTGCCGACCGGCGAACTCGGGCGATCGGTATCATCACTCAATTTTCCACAGCCAACAAAAATAGCACCTATAATAATCCAAACAAGAAGACAACTCATAATAAGGATGTTGTTGACATGCCTAAATTTTTTCATAAATTACACCTCATCTATTACAGCGCATAAAATAGCACACATTTTTCTTGGTTATGACGGCAAACTCGTATATATCAAAACACTGATCAAAATTTCTTTAATTTTTTTATCCCGGAAAATCTGACGCAAGTACGATGATCACAGTTTTACAAGACACCGCATTTCCCATTAAGTCTTCCCCAAAAAATTCAACAACAGCATTGAAGTAGATTTCACCTTCTCCTCCGCCAAAGGCCAATTCTTTTAAGGGGGACTTCAGTTTTGCCGATGCCAGCATAATGGGAAGATTCTCCACTGTTCCTGTTGATCCTGCCGGAACTCGCATTGAAATGTTCATCATAAAAGGATCAGGAACGTTAGAACTTCCATCAACACGATAATACGTTACTCGATATTCCGTAATAATTACATCAGCAAATACTGTCGTGGGAGTGTTCGTCTGATTTTTGTAAATAGATTCTATTGTAAATTTCTCATACCGGGTGTCTGTCACTCCTGACGGAACTGTCGGTGTATACACATCAACAAGAACTCCTAAAACGTCTTCTGCTCCTCCTGGGTCACCAACAACTAAAAATATCGGTGATTTTCCATTCCCCCCAACTGATTCTCCACAGGATACCAACATGAGAGACAATAAAAGCAGTATAATGATCAGACATAAAAACGTAGAACGTTGAACTTGCATAATTCTTGCAGGAACAGAGGAATAAAGCTGCCTCTCCTACGGTATTCATTCCTCTTTCCCAACAATTTCCTTCCTTGTTTAATATGCCAATGACACATTTGTTCCTTCTTGTTCAGATTGCAGAAACTGACGATCTAAAATACGCGGCGTCAAAAAGATTAACAGTTCACTCTTTTCTTTGATATTCGGCAGCGTCGATTTGAACAGGCGTCCGACTACTGGTATTTTGTGCAAAAACGGCACTGCTGTAAAGTTTTCGGCTTCGGTGGTCTGATAAATTCCACCAATAACCACAGTTTCACCATCTTTCACCGTAATTTCACTATTGACTGACTGGTTTGTTGTATCAGTTCCGGATGAGCCAGTAAAGGCATCATTCTTCACATCGACAGTCATGGTAATATAACCATCATTTGACACGCGCGGGGTAACATTAAGGCTCAGAGTGGCCTGCACTTCACGCGTAGTCGTCGTGGTCGTGCCTGCACTCGTCGTTGTCTCGGTGATACGGCGTACCTGTCCGGCACTCACTGTCGCAGGCACATTATCCTGAGTAAAAATCTTGGGCTGACCAAGAGTCTTGGTTTTGTTTTCTTTTTCAGCCGCATCTATTCTGGCAAAGATCGCAATAACGTCATCAATGCTTCCGAAGCGAATATCGCCGGTTGAAAATACCGGAGATGTCACGCCCGGTAAGTTGACCCCAAAGCCTGGAATATCAACGGAATAGGGAAACCGATAATCCAGAGCATTGCCATGTTCCGCATTAGCATAAAAGCTTCCACCCCAGGTAATGCCAAGTTCTTTTTGGAAATATGAAGAAATAGAAACAACCCGCGCTTCAATCATTACTTGCGGGGTTCGTCGATCCAAGGTGGCGACAATTTCTTCAATTTTTCGAATATTTTCCGCTGTATCCTGAATAATAAGGGTTTTTGTGCGATCATCCACCGTGATCGTTCCTCTTCGCTGCTCCTGTCGCCCTGTTTGAGCGAATGTACCCTGAAAATATTGATTAATAATACCAACAATACTCTGAGGTTCAGCGAAATTAATCGTAATGAGACGGGTTTCCAACGCTTCCAATTCTTCTTGAACTTTCCGCGCTTCAATCTGCTGTCGCTGTTGTTCGACTCGTTGCACAATTTCTTGTTGGAAAATCGTTGATTGCGCTACTCGCAGAATGTTCCCCTCGATTTCAACGCTTAAGTTATTCATTTTCAAGACAATATCTAAGGCTTGATCCCAGGGGATATTATTCAAGTGAACTGTCACCTTGCCTGAAACTCCGGGATGCACAACTAAATTCAATCCACTGACTTCTGCAATCACTTGCAGCACATCTAAAACATCAGCTTCTTGAAAATGAATTGAAATTAATTGCCCTTTATATTGTTGTTCTTCATCAGTTTTAGGAGTTCGAATCGAAGGTTCAGCAGCAAATTCGGCCTCTTCAGTCATTTCCACGTCCTCTTTTACGGCTTGCTCAATCCCTGTTGTCAAGGGTACTTCTACAATCTCCGCTTGTTCAGAAGATAGCTCAGATGTTGTAAAGATCTTCTGGTGATCGAATTCAATTGTCAATTGCCCGGATTCTACCTTGACTTCATGCTTTGTGGGTTTCAGTAAATCAACGAGAAGCCGCACGCTATTATCCTTTCCATCAGGAGTTTTGCGCAATTGAAATAATCGTAGTTGTTTGACAACTGTTTTCAATTCATCCGGCGTAATCACCTTTTCATTGCCCGGAGGAAGTTCACTCTGTTTTAAATCAAGCGTTAATCGCGGGGGAGTTTCACTGCGTTTGACCTCAAATTCAGGCAGTTTATTGCTATAAATGGTAATCTGCGTTTTGTCATCAGTTTCTGTCACCTGAAGATCTTTAATCAGAGCAATATCTGTAATCATCCCGGGCAGGGGAGTGACTCCCCCGACAGTTTGAGGCGGCTGTTGAATTTCAATAACAGGCGTACCGGGTTGAAGCGTCACAGGCTGAATTGTCGGCAATTCTTCTTGTACTTTTGGAATTGGCTGAGGAAGAGCCGGCGTTTCCGGTGTAAGCGAGACAGGTAGTTTTGATGGACTGAGTTCTGGTTTGGATGCAATCACTGTTGCAGGTTTCTCTTGCAATGGTTTGAATTCTTCAAATCCAGGCGGCAACACCGAGGTGACTGAAGTTGGAGGCGTCGTTACGTCTTCAATCGTGGTTTCCAGATCAATATATAATTTATTGGCGTCGCTAAACACCTGATACGGCACTAAACGTGAAAGTGCAACCTCTATACGGGAATTTACGCTTCCTCCATCAGTAAATTGAAACGGCGTAATTCGCATAACTGGAAATGCCTCTTGAAACGTTAATTCTGACACCTCTGAAGAATCAATATTGGGCAAATCCAATACCAGTCGCAACGGATCGGTCAACTTAAAAGCCGTGTAGGTTAGCTCTGAATTAGCTTCCAGTGTGATCCGCATTTTTCCGATCAATGATTCGGTCGAAATCCGAGAAATTTTTGCGGTGGTTGCTATCGGCTTCTGTTCCTCCGGAACACTTCCTAATTGTTCGACTTCCGGGGTCGCACACCCCCACATCATGATCACGAAAAGCGTTCCAATAACAATACCTTTCATCCAGGAGCTAAAATTTTCAGGATGCATCATGATTTTTCCTCCTCTTCAATAGGCTTAAGATAGAGTGGCGTCTCAACTTCTTCTACCTTTCCACTCTCATAGCGATAGATTTCTTTCACAATAACGACATTATCCGTAATGGAAATCACTTCTCCATCATGAGTGCCAACAAGCGTTCCAACAAGCAATGTGTAGGATTTCCCATCAGGAGCAGCGACCCTGGCATACTCCCCTAGCCCGCCAAGAATGATTCCTGTGATTTTTAATTGTTTCACATCAAACTTTTGGAGAGGAGTTTTTACCGTAGCCGGATCAGGCGTCACGAGAACTTCAGGCACTTCAGGGATTTCCTCAACAATTAAGGTTTTAAACGGTTCTCGACGTCCTGACGGATCATATTGATATTCGGGCGGTTTTTCCTGCTCTGCCTCTCCTTGATTTTCCTCCGCCTCTGCTGTTGCAGGCGGAGGAGTTGTTTTTTCTATTTTTTCAGGAGGTGGCGGTGGTGGTGGCTCCTTACAGCCGGACAGTAAAATCAACCCTCCCCACAGAGTAACCAAAAGACTGCTCACAACTATTTTCAAGAAATATTTCGTTATCATAATAGATCAAGACCTATTTTTTTATGTTGCTCATCATAACAGCATATACTCTCAATATCCATCACTCTCTTCCTGTCATTGGGCTGGTGGAGTTTTAGCCTGCTTAAAGGTGACTGCCTGACAGGAAATATTTAATTCTCCGGTAACCCCTTTCGGCGAAAGCGTCATATTCCTGAGTGTGACAATGCGCTCCATTTTACTAATCGCATCAGCAAATTTGGCGAAGTTATGATAGCCGCCTGACACACTGATTTGAACAGGTACTTCACTATAAAATTCCTGCGCTTGTTCACCTTGCGGTTGAAAAAGCGAAAATGACAATCCTGCATTCAGGGCCGATTCGTTGATCTGATCCAAAAGATTCGGAATTTCTTCTTCTTCCGGAAGTTTTTTCAAGGCATCTTTCAATTTGAGATCAACCAATCGTAATTCTTCTTTGAACTCGTCATATCTAGCCGCAAACGCTTCTGCCTTTTGTAATTCAACCTGTAAACTCTGAAGTTCTTGTTCGAGGGCGTCTATTTTGGCTTTTTTGTCAGTATATACCAACCAATAAAATAACCCGACGGAAATAAGCACGATCCCCACCAGGATCAAATACTTATACTTTGCGGGAAAATCTGCAAATTTATCAAGAAATTTATCCATGGGTCTTCACTCTATTACTGTTATTTTGGTTGCGCTGTTTGTTCTTTCTGGTCTTCAGGCACTGTCAATTTCATGTTAATTTGAAAATCTCGGACTTCCTGTGTGCCAATTACTCGCGTTTGAGCGACAACAAGTCGAACCTGGTCGAAATACGGCGAATCGTCAAGTTTTCGCATGTAATTCGACAGGATCGGATGAGATAAAGCCGATCCATTCACGCTTAAATTTTCACTTCTTTGGGTAAATAAATTGAGCCACAAGTCATCTTCCAGGGTGATATACACTTCATCAAGCAGACGAACCGGCAAACGTTGTTCTTTTTCCAATTTCTCGATCACTTTCAGTTTCTGCTCTAACGCCTGCCGTTGAGCTTCAAATTTATTGATCTCATCAATCACTTTTTTCAATTCATCGAGTCGCTGCTGAGTTCGAGCAATATCTGTTTGCTTTTGTTCGATCACGCCGTTCAAATAGCTCCAGTAAAAACCAATCCCAACAAAATTCAGGATGAGCACCAGGACAATAATAAAAATTTGTTCTCCCAGTCCAACCCGCTTACGCGCCTCTTTGGGGAGCAAATTTATTTTGATCATTGTGTTTCTAACCTCCTTAATGCCAGGCCAACGGCAACAGCGGCTTGTGGAGCAATACTTTCGATATAATCAACATCAAATTTTTTCGGATGAATTTTAATATTTCGGAAAGGATTCAGAATTTCCACTTCAACGCCGAGCTTTTCTTCAAAAAACCGATCAATTCCTCCAAATAACGAACATCCACCCGATAAATACAGCTTATCAACGGCCACATCCATCGTTGAGGCACGGAAGAAATCAAAAGACCGCTGAATCTCAACAGCAATATCATCTGACACCGTATTCACGATGGCTAATACATCTTCCTGGGAAATATCTTCGACAAGTTGTCCGCGTTTAAGACGTTCGGCAACTTCAAAATTGACATTGAATTCTTTTTGAATCGCTTCTGTATATTGATCGCCCCCAATAGAAATATCACGGACAAAGCTGGACACTCCATCCTGTAAAATATTGATATTCATTGTTCCGGCACCAATATCAACCAGGCCAATTACTAGATCCGGTTCTAATTCATAGTTCAATTCATAGGCATTTTCAATCGCAAAAGCATCGACATCCACCACAATCGGATCCAGTTTGGCTTCTTTAATCAGTTCAATATGTTCTGCTACTTTTTCTTTTTTGACCGCTACCAGGAGAATTGCCATCTCTCCGCTCTCAAGCATTTCATCGGATTCCAGAATTTGGAAATCGACATTGACATCCTCAATATCAAAGGGAATATATTGTTGTGCTTCGGTTTCTATCGCAGTCGCTAACTCTTCACGCGACATGTCCGCGACCACAATTTTTTTCACGATCACTGAATGACCTGCCACGGAAATTGCGGCGTATTTTCCTTTGACTTTAAATTCTTTCACTGCCTGCCGGATCGTATCAACCACAACTTCTGCATCCATAATTGCCCCATCAACGATCACTTCAGGAGCTAAAGGTAGCACCCCAAATCCTTTTAACTCATATCCCTTTTTGGTCTGATCGAGTTGCACAACTTTGATCGAACTCGCTCCAATATCGAGTCCGACAACATATTTTTTGGATCCGAACATATATAAACCACACGTAAAAGTTTTTATTTTATAGTAAAATACAAAAATATAGTATCATGAAATTACATAATAACCTAGCATAAGAAATTGCTTCTGTCAAGAAAAAAAGAAAAAAATATCCCTGTTTCAGGGTGATAAAGGCCATATTTACAATATTCTGACGAAAATCGTTCCTACCATCTCCTTAAAAAATGACAGAAAGCCTTTCAAGACACTCATCTTGCACTGATTGCTCTTGTTTGGTGTTTTTGGGAAAACGGATAAATAATGCTTGACCTTTTTCCCCAGCGTTTTCAATTGGCGTAAGATGGTTTTTTTCTATGACCTGCACATGTGTACCCTGAAGACTCGAAAACATACGTGACATTTTGCACCGTTTTATGACGATACATAGAAATTTTCTGGAATATTATCAGCAATTGAGAATGATAGGATTGTTCGGATTCTTGCTCTTTCTTCCTATTTCTATTGCCTTTGCACAAATTTGTTTAAGTTTGCTGGCTCTTTCATATCTGGCTGAGATTTTTCTGACTCGTCACTTTCGTTGGCCTCATACCCCGATTAACCACCCGTTATACTGTTATATAGGGCTTCTTTTGCTCACGACGTTGTGTGCTCATAATATATGGACAAGCGTTCAGAGCTTAGAAGGTATGCTCACGATCAGCGTATTCTATCTGATCTATCTTTCAGTTAAAGATCTTGAACACCTGAAAAAGCTGTTCACTGTATTGTTTATCAGCTTCATATTTGCCGCTTCCTATGGAATTTTACAGCACTACCTGGAAGTTGATCTCTTTCGACTGACGAAACCAATTAATCTGTTAAAGCATGTAAACGATGATTTGAAAGCCCCGGTGCGTATTTCCGGTTTCTTATCGTATATGACATTTTCCGGCCAATTGGCGATGATCATGCCTTTATTATGCGCCTCTCTGTTGATTGTTCAATCGCATCTCAAACGGATATTGCTCTTGATTTCTTTGTTTCTTTCCGGCCTCGCTCTACTCTGGACCTACACGCGCAGTGGATGGCTGGCAATGTTCTGCGCACTCCTGCCATTTGGATATGTCAAAAATAAAAAAATGACAATCTTCCTTATAATTCTGTTCGCAATCTTACTTTTTTCTCTGTTGGTGCTCGAACAGCACGACATCATCGTGTTTCCAACAAAATTGGGCGAGCGGCTGTTAAGTATGTTCCACGCCAAAGAAAACCTGGAACGCATTTATACTTGGCAAAATTCACTGGACATCATCAAGGATTATCCTTTCACAGGAATTGGGAAAGGAAATTTTTCGAAAATTGTTGATCAATATCGCAGTTCCTATGGCGATTTTAAATTTACCAGTCGCGCTCATGCCCATAATAACGTGCTTCAGGTCGCTGTTGAAGGAGGCATTGCAACGCTTGCCTGTTTTCTCTGGCTGTGGTTCGTCATGTTTCAGTCTGTGTACCACGCCTATCAGTATGCTCATACGGGAAATAGAACCATAAAAATACTTGCTCTGGGGTGTTTGGGCGCGTTAATTGCCTTTTTTGTCCAGGGGGGATTTGAACATAATTTTGGGGATTCTGAAGCAGTCATGCTGATGTGGACGATTATGGCGTTTGGGATGAAATTGCACGATATGGTGTATCCCTTCAGCGAAAAAATGAGAATATGAAGATCATGAGAATTATAATGAAAAGACAGATTATGAAGCAGGCTTCAGCCAGGCGCAGAATTTTCTTTTCTCTGTTCTGGTTTCTCAGCATTAATGCGTTTGTTACGATACTTATAGGCTATCAGTACATCATTCACGCTGCCGGAGTAGAACGAACAGCGGACTATATTTATCTTCACCTGGCACTATGTTCCAATTTTTTCCTTATCTATCTTGTCCTTGCTCTGGCGCTTCTCCCGATTTTTTGGGCGCTTCCTCGAAAATTGCTATTTATTCTGGTGACTATTCCGATGATCCTGGTCGTGCATCTGCTCACTTTTGTTGATACGACCTTGTTTCGGATCTTCAAGTTTCATCTCAATTCAATGGTCCTCAATCTGTTTTTAACTGAAGGGGCATGGGATTCCGTGCACCTCGGCGCGACCACCATCATCACCATTGTTGGGATTGTGGGCATCATGATTCTTTTTGAACTCATCCTTCTGCGAATATGCTATCGCCGAAGCGCGCAATTCCCTACGATGCCTTCTCGTCGTAACAGACCTTCGTGGCGTACGCTGCTTATGGCGCTCATTATTATCGTAATTCTGGCCGACAAACTGACATACGCGACCGCCGATTTATACAATCGGCAGGAAATTACTCGCCATCGTGCAGTCTTCCCCCTGTATTACGGATTTACCATGAAACGCTTTCTGCGTAAATACTTCCGAGTCGAACTTGACCGGGAAGAAGAACTGAATTTGACAACGCAAACGTCGCCGTTAAATTATCCCACAGGGTCGCTCGAACGGCAACCCCTGGATCAGTATCCGAATATGATTTGGATTATTGTGGATGCCTGGCGCAGCAATATGCTGAATGCAGAGGTCAGTCCGCATATCTGGGAATTTTCAAAAAAGGCTCTGGTTTTCAACAACCATTACAGTGGAGGGAATGCCAGCCGATTTGGAATTTTTTCGCTATTATTCGGGGTGTACTCATATTATTGGCATCAATTTCTGGGCGCGCGGCAAAGTTCGGCATTTATTGATGAATTACTTGATTTAGGCTACGATTTTCAGATCGTTTCCAGTACGCGCTTAACCTATCCTGAATTTCGCAAAACCGCATTTATCAAAATTCCTGAAGCCATTGATGACAGGCGCGACGGCGCTCGCGCTGATACGCGCGATCCCCAAACCGCCCAACATTTCCTTGACTGGCTTGCGTCACGCGAAAATTCTGCGCCGTTCTTTTCATTTATCTATTTTGACGCGCCCCATGGGCCATACAGCTATACGCGTGAATTCGAAAAATTCACGCCATCAAAGAAAACCGCCAACTATGTCACAGTTGGAAAAAACGACATGACGCCCTTAAAAAATAGTTATAAAAATGCGATTCTCTTTGATGACGCGCTCGTCGGCAAGATTCTCGCGTACCTCGAAGAACACAACTTTCTTGACAATACCGTCGTTTTGATTACTGCGGATCATGGTGAAGAATTTTATGAAAGCGGCTTTTTAGGGCATACCAGCGCATTTTCCAAAGAACAAACCAAAGTTCCTCTTATTCTGTATGTTCCCGGTCAGAAACATGAGGAAATTCAGCGTCTCACGAGTCACCTTGATGTCGTGCCAACCATGCTCTCCCTGCTGGGTTATACTTCTGAGCCAGATGTGTATGCCCACGGCCATTCATTATTCAGGCAGAGAGCGCATCCTTTCATTGTGTCGTGTGGTTGGGCTGATTGTGCGATCATTGATGAATCGCATACCATCGTGTTTTCTACTGAAACCTATAATGCTCTGTTTTTCGAAGTGCGCGATCAACAGTACCAATTAGTTGCAAATTATCGCCCGATCTTAAATGAAAAATATCACCAGATTCTCGAAGTGTTTGACGGATTCAGGCAATTTAACAAATAACCCATCTCATTCAAAGATGCTGCGCCATTCCCGGAAGAGTGCGAGCTGCCTCTGCCCGTAGCGGGTTGCTCGCCGTTCGACTTCCGGCAGCGATTTTTCTTGCCACAGGCGTTCAGGGATTTTACTGAAAAACAGATCGGCCCAGCAAATAATCTTTTCTTCAAGGCTTTCACACAGCATATCGCGCCGGGGAAGTGGAAGCGCTTGCTGCACAATTTCTTCTTTGGCAATTCCAAGCCCGATATGACGTTCTGCGACAAGCGCATGCTGCCCTAAGCCCTCACGCTCGAGAATTTCTCGTCCGGCCGGAGCATGGCAGATATAGGGACGATGATGACCCGCGCCATATCCTTTCACTTTGACGATGCCAATATCGTGCAGCATCGCTGCTTCTTCAATAAATTGCTGCTGAACTTGGGATAAACCAAGTTTTGCAGCGATGCACAGAGCTTTGGCTGTCACCAGAGACACATGCGGAACATAGACCCGATACACGGGAGAATTTGGAGGAATATATTTGTGAATAATGGCAAAATAATCAATGCGCGGCATAGATAACGCGTAAGGCCAGAGAAATCATAAAAACCGGGTTTCTTCAAGAAACCCGGTTTTTCTTTCTATAAATTGGTGAACACCAGAAAGTCAAGTTAATATTTCAATACTGCGCCAGTATTGGCTGACGTCACCAGACGGGAATAACGATAATTGTAGCCTTCTTTAATTTTTGGCTCCGGTTCTTTCCAGGCCGCTCGTCGTTTTTGGAGTTCTTCCTCAGAAAGTTGGACGTTTAACGTACCCTTCGGAATGTTAATCTCAATCAGATCGCCTTCTTCAAGCAAGCCAATCGGGCCGCCGGCTGCAGCTTCAGGCGAAACGTGACCAATGCAGGGGCCGCGCGTTCCTCCGGAAAAGCGTCCATCCGTAATCAACGCCACACTGTTTGACAGGCCCATTCCGGCAATCGCTGAGGTTGGCGACAGCATTTCCCGCATTCCAGGTCCGCCTTTGGGGCCCTCATAGCGAATCACCACCACATCACCTGGTTTGATCTTGCCAGCATAAATCGCCTCGATGGAGGCTTCTTCCGAATCAAAAATCCGCGCCGGGCCTTTATGGACAAGCATCTCTTTTTCGACGGCCGCGCGTTTGACAACTCCGCCGTCAGGAGCAAGGCTGCCTTTCAAAATGGTTAATCCGCCGCTGACATCATAGGGATCGTCAATCGAACGAATCACGTCAGGACGAATCGTATGCGCTTCCTGAATGTTTTCGCCCAGAGTTTTGCCGGTAACGGTTATCGCCGTCAGATCAAGCAGTCCTTCAATTTTGCTGACTTCCTTAATGAGGGCAGACATCCCACCTGCCTGATCGAGATCTTCTAGATGATGCTTTCCTCCAGGGCTCATTTTACATAAGAGCGGCGTCTTTTTGCTCAATTCATCAAAATCATCAAGCGTCACATCCACCTTCGCCTCATGGGCAATTGCAGGTAAATGCAGGACGGTATTCGTAGAACATCCAATCGCCATATCCACGGCAATCGCATTGCGAAACGCCGCTTTCGTCGCAATATCACGCGGTTTAATCTGTTTTTCAACCAATTCCAGAATCTGCATGCCTGTGTGTTTCGCTAATCGAATGCGGGCGGCCATGACGGCCGGAATGGTGCCGTTACCAGGCAAAGACATTCCTAAGGTTTCAGACAAACAATTCATTGAATTGGCTGTAAACATGCCAGCACACGAACCGCAGCCAGCACAGGCAACATTTTCCATTTCCAGAAGTTCGCGTTCACTCATCTTGCCGCTTTTCACCGCGCCAACCCCTTCAAACACAGAAATTAAATCTTTGGATTGTCCTTTGTAATACCCGGCTAACATGGGGCCGCCCGAAACAAATATCGTCGGAATATTCAAGCGCATCGCAGCCATCAACATTCCGGGAAGAATCTTATCACAACTGGCCACTAACACCAATCCATCAAAAGGATGAGCTGTTGCCATAATCTCAACTGAATCCGCGATGACTTCCCGACTGGAAAGCGAATATTTCATGCCCGCATGTCCCATGGCAATTCCGTCGTCAACGGCAATGGTATGAAATGTCATCGGTGTTCCTCCAGCCATGCGGATTCCAGCTTGAACCCCTTCTAAAATGCGGTCGAGATGGACATGTCCAGGCACGATATCGGTTGTTGAACACGCAATGCCAATAATCGGACGTTGTAATTCTTCATCTGTAAATCCGGATGCTTTAAACAATGAACGATGCGGGGCTCGTTCGATCCCTTTTTTCATGATGTCGCTTCGCATACTATCCCCCCTGAAAGTGAGCTAAAGTGACTAAAGTGGCTAAAGTTAAAAGCGACCGAACTGACTAAGGTGATAAAAGCAGATATGTATCAAACTTTAGTCACTTTAGCTCACGTTAGTCACGTTAGTCACTTCCTTTAGTCCATAATATCTTTTAACTTATCTTCGATCGCTTTTTTCGCGTTTCCAGCCGGCACTCCAATCATGTGATCCCGGGCTTCTCCATCTTTGAAAAAAATCAGGGTTGGAATGCTTGTCACGCCATAACGGCTTGCAATCCCAGGATTCTCATCGACATTCAGTTTCCCAATGACAGCTTTACCTTCATACTCAGTTGCGAGTTCCTCAATAACCGGGGCAATCATCTTACAGGGAGCACACCAGGGCGCCCAGAGGTCGACAAGAGCGGGCAGTACAGACTTCAGAATAGCCTCTTCAAAATTTGCATCATTTAATGTTAGAATCATATCGCTCATAAGTGAATCTCCTTATTTTCCTAAATTCACGTTCAATATTTTTTCTGGACTCGCCAGAACAAATCACTCACATCACAAAACAGACGGATAAAACGGAATGACGTTCAAAACAACGCATTCATAAGGTAGTGTTCTTAAAAAATAATTTTATGTAAGGGATATTGCGACATGAGGAGATGTCAAGAGAAAAATCACCCGTGCTCGTTGTGGCAAGCAACAAGGCATTATATCAAAAAACCAGGGTTCACAATGATACAATTTTCTCAGAACACACGCATATTCATATTTGAGAATCATTTTTTTCGGTTGTTTCGTGAATTTTGCGTCTTCTTTTTGAAACAATGCTATGAGGTTCGGCGACTTTGCAATTGCTGATGAACTGTAGTCACGGTCTCATGAAGTTGAGCAAGTTGTTCCTGGCTGTCGTGGATTCGTTTGAATACCGCCTCAAGGTGTTCACTGAGTTGGTGATATTGAAATCGCGTTTCCCCGAATGTTTCATCCAGGCTTGTTGCAAGTAAACGTAGTCCATTTTGCTCGTCCAAAATGAAATTTTTCAGATCGTGGACGAGGGTTGTGAGGAGCAGGTGCGATTCTAATAATTTTTCACTGACCTGGGTGTGTTCATTTGCCAGGCTTGTAAGATCTTTCTGTGCTGACCGTACATAGTCCTGCACGCCTGTGTTTGTGTGCGCCAAAAACACTTGCAACTGTTGCGTGGCGTCAACGAGCAGACCATGTTCCTGTTCGATCTTTTCGGCAATTTTCTCAAAAACCTGTCGGTTATCAGTCCAAATCCCATGGATATGCTGCACAATCTGATCAAATTGACTGAGGCGGGTTTCCGAGTGTTCAATATAATTCTTTGTGAGTTCGAGACTGGAACCTATCAGGTTCTGGTTCTCTTCGAGTTTGCCTAAAGCGAGGGAAAATTCTTTGAGCCCAGAGGTAATCGCTTCCTGGCTGCCAAGAAGTTGCTCTCGACTTTCCTGGAATGACGAGATAAATCCTCCAAAGGCCCGGAACGTACTGGTAAAGGTTTCCTGTCCAGTCTGAATCCCCTCTGCGGCTTGCTGCAAAAAGGCTCCCGTAGCTTTCAGGTGTTCTGACGTTTCTCCAACGGTTTGCGCGATAATATGTTCAAGCACTTCTTTCAGTTGATGCGAAAGCGTCGTCGGAATAGCGCGTAAAATTTCCATGGCACTTACAGAAATATCTTTAGATTTCTCCCCGTAAAATCCTCGCAGGACGGGTAACAATTCTTCCAGAGTCAAATCTTCAATCTGGTTCAGAATGTACGATTGTTTGGTTCTGAGAACAACATTCAGGTATCCCAGGACAAGATACGCAGTAATCCCGCCAATACTGGTGCCAAAGGCTTTATCCAGACCACCGAGCGTTTGTTTCATGTCAGAAAATAAGGTCGCGATATCAATACTTTCCGTTGCTGTAAAAAAATGCTGCAAATATTTGACAGCCTGAACAAGTCCAAGAAATGTTCCTAATAAACCTATCATGACCAAAATACCCGCAATATATCGGACACGATTGCCCCTCGGTTCCTCTTGTTGTTCTAATAAATGTAACAGCATTTCCTGATCTGGCCTCTCAATAGCTAACGTCGCATTTACCAGGCGATAGATTCGAGTTTTCGTTAACGATGGATCAAGAACGGCAAAATGTTCATCCACGGTTCTACGCAAATTGTTCGATGTCATTTCCGCCGGGAGGGTATGTCTGTTTTGCACTAATCGCACGACATCAGATTTAAAATTTTTCAGGCGTTGGCGTACGGTACTCAGTTGACTCTCTTCTCGATAAAAATTCAAAAGATGATAGGCGACCATGAGAATTCCAATCCCAAATAGTATCACAATCAGCCAACTAATTTCGCGATTATAAGAACTGAACACATAACCTTTCGACGCAAAAAACCAGAGCAACACTATGTATGCTCCGGTCGCCAAAATGATCTCTGAAAAATAGAATCCGACTTTTTTTATAGGTAGTTTAGTCATAGCTCATGATCAACAAATATAGTTTCTAATGTTGGAATTATTTCGGGAATGAGGAACGAATTTTCGAAATAACAGAACCGTCCCTTTTGTTTCAACACATTCTGTTTGCCCGTGTAAGCTGCTAACACAGGCGGAATTCCACGTCAAGAATTTATTATCGCACAAACAAGAAAGTTCTTTTACAAAAAGCGTTTCATTAAGAATGACAATGAAACACAGGTGCTATCTGTGAAAATAGTGTTTGAGAACTTGACAGAGAACACCTATTTTGATAAATGTAAAATATATTCAAGTTTGTCAAGGTGACGTTCGAATATAACCTGGTTAAAAACCGGGTTTCTTCAAAAAAATCTGGTTTTTCGAGTCGAGAAATTTTTGACCGAATATGAAGAGAGTAGTATGCGAAGATCAACAGTGGTGATTGTGCAAGATATTTCTGTTTTTCGCGGTGAGACAATTCAGCAAACGGTTGTCGCCCGGATGATCCAGAGCGGGATCAGCAAACTGATGGGAACCACAGACGCCTCCTCAGCATGGAATCAACTGTTCCGGGCTGATGATACGGTGGGTCTCAAAGTAAATTGTCTGGCCGGTCGCGGATTATCAACCCATCCGGAAGTTGCGTATGGCATTGTGGAAGGTCTGAAACTTGTAGGGATTCCAGAAGAACATATTATCATCTGGGACAAAACCAATCGCGATCTGAAACGCGGAGGGTATCAGGTTAATACTGGCAAACGTGGTGTCAAATGCTTTGGTACGGATGCTCTCCGCAATGGCTATGAAACAACTCCGAGCATTGCCGGGCAGGTCGGGAGTCTGTTTAGCACGATTCTGTCGCAATATTGCAGTGCAACCGTCAATATACCTCTGCTGAAAGATCACGATTTATCTGGGGTGTCAATCAGTCTCAAAAACTTTTATGGCGCAATTCATAATCCGAACAAATACCATCAGAATAATTGTAATCCGTATATTGCCGATTTGAATACTCATCCCTATATTCAAAAAAAGGTCAAGTTAATAATCTGTGATGCTCTGCTGCCCCAATATCACGGCGGTCCCTCATTCAAACCTCAGTGGACCTGGAAATTCGGCGCATTGCTATTCAGCCTTGATCCGGTTGCGCTTGACGCCGTTGGCGCGGATTTGATTGAGCAGCAACGACGGCAGCATGGCATACCCACGCTGCGAGAAGCCGGACGTCATCCGCAATATATCCATACTGCCGCCGAATATGGGCTGGGAGTGGACGATCTCTCCCGAATTGACATTATGTATTGTTGAGATGTCAAACAACGGAAATCCGGCGTCAACAAGAATACCCCAATTCTTATTGACGCCGGATTCCTGTCGTTCACGTTATGAAACTCTCACGTCGTAGATTTTTAGAAGTCAGTTCAAAAGGGACAATGTGCCTGGGTCTTGGTTCCCCATTTCTGATGCCGCAGCATGTTTCCGCTCAGGATAAAAACATTCCTTCAGGCAAAGGACTTGACCATCTGGAATTTCAGGAACCGCAAGAAGAACCCGAATTGCTCAAAGAAGCAATGTTTTACACCCCTCTTGACGAACTGCGCGTGCAGTGTAACCTCTGTCCCTGGGAATGTGCGGTGGCGGATCAGGAACGCGGGACTTGCGGGGTACGGGAAAATCGTCAGGGCAAATATTACACTCTGGTACACTCCCGGCCCTGCGCCGCCCATGTGGATCCGATAGAGAAAAAACCACTATTTCATTATCTGCCCGGATCACTGGCGTTTTCAATCGCGACCGCAGGCTGTAATATTGAATGTAAATTTTGTCAAAATTGGGACATCGCCCAGGTACGCCCTGAACAGGTCAAATCATATTACCTCCCGCCGGAAGGTGTGATGGATATTGCTTTGCGCTATGAATGTCAAACCATTGCTTATACCTATTCCGAACCGGTCGTGTTTTACGAGTATGTGTACGATTCAGCGCAACATGCGCGCCAATCCGGGATTGGCAATGTGATCATTTCCAATGGTTTTATCAAAAAGGCCCCTCTTGTAGAATTATGCCAATACCTCACAGGGGTCAAAATTGATCTGAAAGCCTTTACCGAGAAATTTTATCGGGAAATTTGTCGCGGACAACTGCAACCAGTGCTGAATACGCTGGAAACTCTGCGCGATCTTGGAATCTGGTATGAAATCGTTGTGTTAATCGTGCCCACCCTCAATGACAACCGCCAGGAAATTCAAGACATGTCGCATTGGATTTACCAGGAACTCGGCTCGCAGGTGCCGGTACACTTCTCGCGCTTCCATCCAATGTATAAAATCAATAATCTGCCGCCGACGCCAGTCAAAACGATTGAAATGGCTCGCAATATCGCACTGGAAACAGGATTGCAGTATGTGTATGTCGGTAATCTGGTCGGGCATCCGGGCGAAAGCACCTATTGCCCCGGCTGCGGCAAGAGGATCATCCACCGCATTGGCTATCACATTGAGAGTGTGGAACTTGATGAAACCGGACACTGTCAACATTGTCAATATCAGATTCCTGGCGTGTGGAGTGCAAAGCAATTGACGCTATAATCAGAAAAATCAGATCAATCGCTTGACGAACCGGGTATTTGTGTCTATATTCAAACAAGATGAACAACGTGATATATTCCTGAATATGATTTCAACAGTTTGTGAACAGACTCTTGAATTCCTTGAACAGAGTGAATTATGAACGAACGCTTTCGATTTTATGAGCAAGAACCGATCAACATTGAGTATGAAATCAAGGACGAAACTCCCGGAATGGTTCATGCCGCAGAACGAAAACCCCGGAGCGCCCGGCTGAATGTGATTTTGTTTCTTGCGACATTTGTAACTACAACCCTGGCGGGGGCGTTAATGGAGGCCGGGCCGCACGCGTCATTCCTTGCACAAATCCATAAAGGCCTCCCTTTTTCCGTTACGCTCTTGATGATTCTATTGTTTCATGAGTTCGGCCATTATTTTATGGCGAAAAGGCATCATGTTGAAGCCACGTTGCCCTATTTTATTCCGGCGCCATCAATTATCGGTACGTTCGGAGCAGTGATTAAAATGCGTTCGCCTTTGCGATCAAAGCGAGCGTTATTGGATATTGGCGCAGCAGGCCCTCTGGCTGGTATCATTGTGGCGATTCCTGCGACGATAATCGGCTTACACCTTTCTGAGATCAAGGCCGTCACAGACACACACGGGGGGCTTTCTCTGGGATCATCGCTGCTATTTTCTTTCCTGGCTCGCATATCAGTCGGATCACTTCCTGAGAATCATGATATTTTTCTCCATCCCGTCGCGTTTGCCGGATGGATTGGAATGCTTGTGACGATGTTGAATCTTTTACCGATCGGACAATTGGATGGCGGACATATTGCCTATGCTGTCTTAGGCCAACGCTTACATCGGTTTGCCGCCTATATTATTCTGCCATTATTGTTTGTGTTAGGCATAGTTGCCTGGAAAGGTTGGCTGATCTGGTGTGCATTGCTCTTTTTCGTCATGGGGATCAAACATCCTCCCACAATGGATGAATATTCACCGTTGGATCGGAGACGAACAATTATCGGCTGGATTGCCCTGGCACTGTTTGTGCTGACATTTACCCCCAGCCCCTTTCAGATCACGTTCTAAAAAAGAACCTGGGTCTTTGGGAAACCCCCGGGTTCTTTTTAACGCGGTTTTTTAAAGCGGGCCGGAATCATCTCAGCAATTTTTTCGCTGGTGGTGCTGGCCATTTTACTCATTTTGTCCAGAAAGCTTTTCCGCATCTCCTCGGAATCCGTATTTTTCCAGAGTATTGCTAGCAGACGCGGGAAAAATTCTTGCATGTCAACGCCTTCCAGCAATCGCGTAATGGCTTGCTCAACGAGGCATTGTTTCTGTTCCGGCGTCATCTCACGGAAAAAATGCTCAACGGCTCTGGCGAACAGGGCTTCTTTCTCTTCCTGAGACAATCGTTGGATATAGCCGTCTAATAATTTTTCCGCAAACTTCATAACGGATATTCGGAGTCCCGCCTTCAGACCCTGGGAGTATCAAAGCTCGTCTTTGGCTGTCAAAGCCAAGCTTTGACACCTGAGAACGCCTGGCTGTCAAAGCAGAGCTTTGACACTCCTGAGTGCGCCACAATCATTGTGATCACTTCTTATAAATTTTCATGCCCCACGGATTGTCCGCTGCTGATGACCTTCGCCGCATAATGTTCTGTGGTGACGCGCGGGTAAATGACGCAATTTTTTTCAACCACTACATGCGGGGGAACCATGGCATCTTTCCCTAAAATCGTAATTCCGGTGCTTAGATATTTGGGAAAATCCTGATTGGGAATATTTTCTCCGCTAACTCCAATCTGGCATCCTTCTCCAAAGATCACATCTTTGTCGCTGACGATATTTTCCACTACAGCCCGTTTACCGATATGACAATCGTGCATAATCACCGAATTTCTCACGATCGCGCCCTCTTCCACAGTGACTCCGGGCGATAAAATACTGTGTTCTACCGTTCCATTAATCACACAACCTCTGGAAACCACCGCATTGGCGACCTCTGCCTGTGCTAAACATTTTGCCGGAGGCCGGTCAGCGACACCCCGTTCTTCAAGATTGGTTCGCACTCCCCATGCTGCTATATCCAGGCCGGATTGCTGATCCAACATGTCCATATTCGCATCCAGATAGGATTGCACTGTGCCGACATCCCGCCAGTAACCTTCAAACACGTAATTATAGACCTGACATTCAGCAATCATACCTGGAATAATGTTTCCGCCGAAATCATGTTGGCTTTCCGGATTTCTAGCGTCAATTTCTAGCTTTTCAATCAGCACATCGGCCTTGAAGACATACACGCCCATGGAAGCCAATGTACTTTCCGGCTGCTTCGGTTTTTCGTGAAAGCGCACAATGCGATTCTCTTCATTGACCGTCATAATGCCAAAACGATTGGCTTCGCTCAAAGGAACATTCATCGTGGCAATCGTCAAATCCGCATCTTTTTCTTGATGATACGCAAGCATTTTCCAATAATCCATGCTATAAATATGATCCCCGGATAACAGCAGGACATTTTTGGGATGGTAGCGTTTAATGTACCAGAGATTTTGATAAATGGCGTCTGCTGTGCCTTTGTACCAATCAGAGCTATGGGTTCCGGTATATGGCGGGAGCACCTTAATTTCGCGTTTTCGCCCGATCAAATCCCAGGGTGCTCCGGATTTGAGGTGATCCATCAACGAACTTGGGCGATATTGCGTCAGAACGCCGACAACATTAATTCTGGCGTGCATGACATTACTCAATGAAAAATCAATGATCCGATAAATCCCCCCAAACGGAACTGCTGGTTTGGCTCTCGCGCTTGAGAAGATGATTAAGCGGCTTCCCTGACCGCCAGCCAATACCATGGCGATTGTATCACGCATAGGTCTCCTCCTTTTTTAGTTTTCAGTGATCCGTAAGCAGTAAAGACTGAACACTGATTACTGATTACTTTCACAAAGTCCTACCACAGACTCTGTTGCGGAACTGTCGGCCCTGTGATTCGTTCTCCGTGTTGACGCGATTTTCCAAAGTGTTCATACGCAAGTCTTGTTGCTTTACGACCTCGCGGTGTGCGTTCCAGATAGCCACACTGAATCAGAAACGGCTCATATACGTCTTCAATCGTATCTTTCTCTTCACTAATGGCTGCAGCAAGGGTATCAAGCCCGACCGGCCCCCCATCAAATTTTTCAATAATCGTCAACAGCAAGTTTCGATCCATAAAATCAAGCCCCTGCTCATCGACTTCTAACATGATTAACCCGATTTTGGCAACTTCTAACGTAATCACATTATTAGCTTTCACCTGGGCATAATCGCGAATTCGACGCAGCAATCGGTTAGCAATCCGTGGCGTTCCTCTAGAACGACGAGCGATTTCATACGCGCCGTCCGAATCAATCTGAATTTTCAGGATTTTCGCAGAGCGCATGACAATATGCTGCAATTCTTCGGGGGTGTAGAATTCTAAGCGATGAATGATGCCAAATCGGTCTCGGAGCGGCGAGGTTAATAACCCCACCCTGGTCGTTGCGCCGACCAATGTGAACTTGGGCGTGTTGAGTTTAATTGAACGAGCGTTCGGCCCCTGACCGACAATCAGATCGAGTTGAAAATCTTCCATGGCCGGATATAAAATTTCTTCGACCACGCGATTCAAACGGTGAATCTCATCAATAAATAACACATCGTGCTCGCTCAAATTCGTCAGAATGCCGGAAAGTTCCCCCGCATGTTCAACGACCGGGCCTGATGTGGTTTTAATATTCACATTCATTTCCCGGGCAATAATGTGCGCCAACGTGGTTTTACCCAGCCCTGGCGGACCATAAAAGAGAGCATGATCTAATGCCTCGCCTCGTTCCTTGGCGGCCTGAATAAAAATCTTCAGATTCTCCTTCACCTTTTGCTGTCCGACGTAATCCTCGATCTTCTGGGGCCGGAGCGTCTGTTCGATTTCATAGTCTTCGTCCCGCGTATCAGGAGTAACCAGGCGATGTTGTGATTCCATAAGCGTCGTTTATTTTCCGGTCAGATATTTTAATGAAAGGCGAATAATATCTTCAAGCTGCCCATCTCGACCGATTTCATGGAGTGCACGCTTCACGGTGCGTTCAGATTCCGGACGTTTGTAGCCCAAATTTAACAACGCGGAAAGCGCATCGTCAAAGATGTCAGCAGGCGCGGTCACCGTTTCCTGTTCAGCAGCCTGTGCTTTGGGCACTTTATCTTTTAATTCCAAAATCATGCGTTCAGACGTCTTTTTGCCAATACCCGGGATGGAATTGAGTTTCAGGATATTCCCGCTGATAATCGCGGTCGTTAAATCGTCGGCAGAAATTCCTGAAAGAATGTTTTGCGCCAGTTTGGGCCCGATTTTGGAGACGCCTAATAACATTCTGAACATGGCTTTTTCTTTCAGCGTCAAAAATCCATAAAGTTCCAGGGCGTTTTCGCGAAAAGCGGTGTGAATGTGCAAGGTCAGAACTTCGCCGCGCTCCGGCAATTCATAAAAGGTGGAAAGCGGAATAAAGACCTGATACCCCACTCCCCCGACATCTAAAATGATTTCCTCTGGAGCTTTAGCGGCTAATTTTCCGGTTAAACGTGCGATCATAGGTTGTTCTCGATTTGCTGCTTCATTTTCGCTGAATGATGATGACAAATCGCTATCGCAAGCGCATCGGCGGCGTCATCGGGTTTGGGAATGTCCTGAAGGCGTAACAACACGCTCACCATGTGCTGCACCTGGGCTTTTTCTGCGCGTCCATAGCCGACCACCGCTTGTTTGACTTCTAAAGGGGTATATTCGGTAATTCGTAATCCGCTCTGCGCCGCAGCCAGGAGAATCGCGCCGCTCGCCTGCCCTAATTTAAGCGAGGATTTCGCATTTTTGGCGACAAACACATCTTCAATCGCCAGTTCCTGGGGAGCATATTGTTCAATCAGTTCTTGCAGCCGCGTACCAATTTCAAGTAAACGCTGTGGAAGCCGAACGTGCGGCGTCGTCCGAATGACGCCATAAGCAATCACGACGAGTTCTCCCCGTTGTTCCTCAATGATCCCGTATCCGCTTTTCAGGGATCCGGGATCAACGCCCATCACTCGCATTTATTCTTCCAATTTGGCAAGCACATCTTCAGGAATATCAAAGTTTGCATACACATTCTGCACATCATCATGGTTTTCCAGAGCATCCATCAGGCGTAAGACCTTGGCTGCCTCTTTTTCTTCGACTTTCACGGTATTTTCAGGCACCATCGTGAGCGCCGCGCTTGTCATGGGAATCCCCTTTTCTTCCAGCACGGAACGGACATCTTCAAATGCAGATGGGTTCGTGATAATTTCAAACACGCCGTCTTCATTTTTCATGTCGTCAGCACCAGCTTCCAGGGCAATTTCCAACAATTCATCCTCATCCAGGTCTTCGCCTTCAACCGTGATAACTCCTTTTTTGTGAAACATCCAGGCCACGCAGCCATTCGCGCCAAGATTTCCTCCGTTTCTTGACATCACATGACGAATTTCCGCAACGGTTCGGTTTTTATTATCAGTCATCACGTCCACCATAATCGCGACCCCGGCTGGTCCATACCCTTCATAGGTGATCTCTTCATAAGAGACCCCCGGCAGCTCTCCGGTACCTTTTTTAATAGCACGTTCGATGTTATCTGCTGGCATATTGGCAGCCTTTGCCGCCGCAACCGCTGTACGCAGGCGGGAATTCGACTCTGGATCTCCTCCACCCATTCTGGCTGCTACGGTTAATTCTTTAATTACCCTCGTAAAAATTTTCCCTCGCTGAGCATCCACTTTTGCTTTTTTATGTTTAATAGAATGCCATTTTGAATGTCCTGACATAGACGTTTTTCCTCCTTGAAACTCCGTTTCGCGGGCGCGAAAAACAATTTCGCGCTACATGCTCTCACTCAGGTCGACAAGGCCCTTTACATGAGGAAAATATCTCTTCCCATAACCCAGGTTTTCGCCTGATATTGTCGACGCAACCTCACATTCAAGAATACAATACTATCATGAAACACGTGAAAGGAAAGTCAAGTATTAAAACATAAAACTTCTTACATGCTTTGATAACCAAGAAGACTTTCAATGGCTACGATTTTCCCCTGCTTTACATAGATTCGGGGTACCCGTTTACCAACCAGGCAGGTAATTTCATAATTGATCGTTTCAAGTGCATTCGCCATGTCATCAGCGCTAATCGTGTTCTCTCCCTGGGAGCCGATGAGCACAACTTCATCGCCAATGGACGTACCTGCAATATCGGTGACATCTACCATAAACATATCCATGCAAATTTTTCCAAGAATCGGCGCGCGCTGTCCCCTCACAAGTACATGCCAATTTTTCGTCCATAATCGTCGTCTGAAACCGTCGGCATACCCCAGGGGCAGCGTCGCCACCATCGTTGGGCGTCGGGTGGTAAACATACCACCGTAACTAACTCGTTCCCCTGTAGGCAACATTTTGAGATGCGCAATTCTGGTTTTCCAGCGCATGACTGGGCGTAAATCTACAGTCGTTTTATCAACCTCATCGGAAGGATAGAAGCCATATAATGAAATGCCAATACGCACCAGGTCAAAATGCGCTTCCGAGGTTTCCATCGTTCCGGCGCTATTGGCGAGATGGCGGATTGTGGGGCGAAAACCGGCTGCGTGAATCATGTTCAAACATTCATGATAGCGATGTAATTGCATTTGGGTATAGGTTTTTTCCTTTTCATCGGCTTTGGAAAAATGGCTGAACACGCCTTCCATTTCAAGGTTGGGCAGATGCTGCAAGGCTTCAAGAAGTTCCTTGAGTTGTTCAGGGCGTACACCAATGCGCCCCATGCCGGTATCAAGTTTGAGATGAAAACGAATCGTTTTGCCCAACGTTGCTGCTGCCTGTGAAAATCGTTGAGCCGAATCAACAGTGCAAATGGTAGGGGTTAAATCATGCTCAAGGGCAGCTTTTTCAGTGTCCGGGGCAGACACGCCTAAAATCAGGATCGGAGCGGAAAGTTCTTTGCGACGCAACACAATGCCCTCTTCCAAAAACGCAATGGCCAGGCGTGAAGCACCGGCTTCTAAGGCCGCTTTGGCGACTTCAACCGCGCCATGTCCATAACCATCGGCTTTGACAATCGCCATTAATTGCGTATGCGGCGGAGTAATCCGTTGAAATTCTCGGATATTATGGGCCACATGATCTAAATCAATTTCAGCCCATACCGGGCGATGCCATTCAGAGAAACAGGTTAAAACCTCGTTCATGTTGATGCTCCTAGTGTTCAGTAAGCAGTAATCAGTGGTCAGTGGTCAGTAAGCAGTAAGCAGTAAACAGTGTTCAGTGATCATTAACCAATAAACAGTGAGCACTGACCACTGAATACTGATCACTCACCACTGATTACTGATTACAGAGATAGTTATACAATTCAGAACCAGGCGCCGGAATGACATTCCCTTGACTGTCGAGTTCTGCGGTAATAATTTCATATCCGGTATATTGCGGCTGTTCCAGTAAGGCATAGTAAAATACATAATCTGTTTTCAGTACCCGCTTCATTTCAGGTAATTGCTCCGTCCACCAACTCAGGTGTTTCTTGTAGGTTTTCGTCCCTGTTTCAGTAATCATGATCGGTTTCTCGGTAGCGACGCGAAATGCCGACCAGGGCGAGCCTAAATCTGGCTCAAAATAAATGTGCACCGCGCGATAATCGCAATAGTCATCTGCTCCAGCGGCAGACATTGCAGCAAAATCACGAATACCGCTTGGCTGTCCAATTGGCGAGGCAGACACGATTTTTACGTGAGGAAATTTCGCACGAATCCGGTCATGAGCCGGTCGTAAATACTCACGCACGTATTCAGCATTATCTATATCAAAGAAGACTTTTGGTTCATTTAAAATTTGAAAATACTGAATTGATGGGTAACGCCGAATCACCGTTTCCACCATGTCCGGCCAATCGTCTTTGTCAATAGAGGTCAGTTGAAAATCGCTGATCAAACCCAGAACATTCGTTTGTGTCGCAGAAATATAATTTCTGGCAACATCCGTAGTAAGGCCCAGCGTGGTGCGGATCCAATTGGCGCGAATATCACTCAAGGCTTGCAGTTGGATATTCATTAGCATACCCGCATAGGGATGCACATTAAACCCGCAAAATCCGGAATCAGAGGTTCCTGGATCGGTTGCCGAAGATGACGTGCAGCCGCCGAGCATCAATGTGTACCCTGCCGCCGCTCCAAGTCGCAAAAAATCGCGCCGTGTAAGGGAAGTGTGTAATGTCATAACAATATCCTTTCCAAAACAACCAGGAACAGGTTAGTATAGCTTTCATGCACCATCAAGATTCCTGGCAAAAAACACAATAAAAAAATTTCGTTCTTTCAGTGTTTCTTTCAGACACAGCAACACTATGTATTGTTGGAAAGAAAATGTGGTTCTCCCAGGGTGTTTGTGGAAAAACTACAAACGCGCTAGGCGAACCGCATTCAATCAATAAGCCTGTCAGAAAAGCAAAAAGCCAGATTCCTTTTAAGGAATCTGGCTTTTTTTATTTTACCATGAGCACCAGAAAACTGGCGATTTAATAATAATCACGCCGATAGCCGCCGCTGCTGCCATCGCGCGACCCGCCGCGCCCGCCGCCGCGAGGCCCACGCGATCCACTGCGCCCACCGCCGCTACGCGACCCGCCGCGCCCGCCGCTGCGAGGACCATCATTGAATTCTCTGGGTTTGGGAGCGCGAGCTTCATCAATCTTCAGGCTTCGTCCTTGAAATAAGGCTTCATTTAAAGCTTCTTTCGCTTGTTCCGCTTCTTCCGGGGTAGCCATCTCAACAAATCCAAATCCACGTCCTTCAACAATTTTTATACTTCTGACATCACCATAGGGAGCAAATAATTCTTCTAACTGGGCTTCCGTGACAGCGTAATTTAAATTGCCAACATATAATTTACTTTCTTGCATAATTTTTTCCTCAAAGCTGATAATTTATACGATTTCCATCAACTCAATCTCAAACGTCAAATCTTGACCTGCCAACGGATGGTTCGCGTCCAATGTCACCGTTGACTCAGAGAGTCCGGTCACTTGAACCACAAAACTCTGCCCATCCTCTTGTACAAGTTGTAATTGCTGATTCACCTGAAGATCTAAATGCTCCGGAATCTGATGACGGTCAATTGCAACAACCATGTCATCACGATGCTGCCCGTAAGCATTCTCAGAAACAATGGTGAACGTTTTTACCTCTCTAGGACGCATACCAATGACATTGCTCTCAAAATCTGCCAGCAGCGATCCTGTACCCAATGTAAATTGCAACGGATCACGATTCTGAGAACTGTCAAAGATGGTCCCATCATCTAACCTGCCTGTATAGTGAACCCTAACAGTATCACCATCCTTTGCTTGTACCATAATGAATTCCTTATGAATATGGTGGATAAAAGTATGTCTGAATGTGTAATATCACGTTATAGAAGAAATAATGGGAAGGACTGATTCCCCGGTATCAGATCAGGAAATCATAAAAAAGATGTGTTACGCTGGCGCACATATTCTTTATGGACAAACCAGAACACCCATTACGCTGCTAATTTCATGATGCCCGATGGTGCGAACATCATCTTTAAGACACTATTATATCTAAATGACCAAAAGTCAATGAATTTTTACAATGTGAGCAGAAAAATTCTGGAAAATACAGAATCATTACCAAAAAACTTCCTCGCTGACGAACAGAGAAACACCTCCCGTGACAAAGTCAAGTTTGTGCGTAACCCAAAGAATTTGATAAATTCGTAGTCTCGCCTTCAGGCGAAAAACTGGCTAAAGCGTGCACAACGATCCTGTCAAAATTCCATGAGTTATATAGTTATCAACGCCAGGCGTTGACGCTCCTGAATGTGTCAAATTCATTGTGGTCAGGTACCAGACTTACAGATCATATTTCTTCTTGATTTCGTTGATCCTGGTCCAGACTTTCGGTGCGACCTCGTGCTCTGCGACTTGCTTAAAGATATTGCGTAACACTCGTTTTTCGTCGCCATCAATCTGCTCATCTTTTAATGCCAGGCCTAACAAGAACTGTAATTCTTCCATATCAAGTTTACCATCATCGGTAAACACCGGAATTGAGGAATAGGCGATTTCAATATAACTCGATTGCTTTTCCATAATACTTCCCTCCATAAAATCTTATATTCGAGGTTTAAGGTTTTCCCCAAATATTGGCCGCCCGGTTGTTTCGGGAATGAGTCTTCGAAATTCCCGAAACAACTTACTTCCACGAGCTATTTAACCTCAGAAAGCCGATCGAAATTGCCGGCTTGCCTTCCGACTTTTGCGCAGGGGGTCCCTTCGACGATAACGACATCCGCGGTCACATCTATTTTTTCTTTGAATAAACTGGAACCCACGCCATACACATCAACGGGCACCGCTAAATTCTCATACATTTCGATACGTTCGGCGTCAAATCCACCGGAGACAATGATTTGCAGTTTCTGCAATCCGTAGCGATCAAAGGTTTCACGCGCCCGATAAACGAGTTCCGGGCAGACCCCTAAACTCCAGCGATCCTGCGGTACAACAGATTTATCGCGCAATGTACCGGAGGTGTCGAAACGTACCCCCCACAGCTTGTTTTTGCCAGAGCCAATCACTTTATGCCAGTGAGCAGAATCCTCGCCATGTTCGCCATAATATTCCTTGTAATAGGCTTTGACAAGCTCTAAGGTCGTGCCAATACAGTCGTTATCCCAATCCACAAGCGCAATTCGATTGACCGTCGCGTCAATTTGGCGGTCAAATGCCAAACAGGCGGCGCTGGTTGATCCGTGGTACGCTCCGATTAACGCATGCGGAATGGTTCCTGAACCCTCAGAACCCCAATAATCGGCATTCGCGTCAGTACTGACGCCAAAAGCCCCGGCTTTCATGGCCGCATACCCGTCCGTCGCTTGCACCCAAAAATGATCAAACCGCGCCGGGAAAAAGAGAATCGGCTTCCCTCGAGCCGCATTGACAACTTTTGCTGTAGCCGTCGCAATTGCCGTTGGCCGGGCGATAACTCCTAAGAGCACTGTTTCTAAATAAGCGAAATATTGCTGAGGACCTTCAATGGTCATAAAGGGCTCCCAGGGGACTACAGTGTCGCCATCGTACAATGCTTTGACCTGAATCTGGTCGCGACAATCTACCCATAATTCATTGAGTTGACGGCGGACTTTCGTCCGATTCGCCGCAAGGCGAACCACCTTCTCTTCATCGTTAGACGGACTGGCAGCATACAATTGATACTGAACTTCGCGCAGTTCTCTGTAGAGGGCATTTGATTGATCTTCATCACGATAGTAGCCGGTACAGTATTTTAGAATCGCTAGCGCTTCATCAAGTCCGACCACGATCGCCGGTTTTCGTACAAAAAATTGATACAGCACACGCGGATTATATTGTTCTTTGCGCAAAATTTCGCTGACTCGCAGGAAATATTTATCCGAGTAATAGCCAGCCCGAATCTTATCAATCGGGACTTTAAATACATTTGGATTGAGACGAGTTTTCTGCATAAGTGGGTTCCTCCCCTCTGATAAACATGCAATTATACCGTTAAGTTGGCACAAGAAGCAGAAGCGTCAAAGTCTGACTTTGGCACTCAAAGACGAACGTTGACCCTCCTCTGAAAGAGGCCAATTAATGAATAATGCGGTAAATAGCTCGACAATGTTAAATTTCCGATTTGGCAGGTGTGTTTGCAACGGCTACGTTGCGCTCCTGACTGAAGATGCCCGGAACACAGGAGCGTACAAGAGCTTTTGCACTAATTTAACATTCGGTTCTTTTACCAATTTTTTTTGAGGTTAATTATATCGTATAACACTGTCATGATAGTTTGTCAAGTTTGATTTTGATCCGGGGGAGGTTCGAAGTAATCGCATTATATTAACGAAAAATATTATGAGATAAAGAAGGGGGATGCCGCCTGAAAGGCGACATCCATTGGGGTGTGATGATTAGAATACTGAATCTGGATAGTAGTAATCCTTGGCGTTTTCCGGGACGATCAATTCAGAGGCCAGGATGACCCTGGAGGGGATCTTCATCTGGTAGAAGCCGTCCAACGGAATATTTTTGACTCCTTTGACCGCGAGGCTGATGGCGGTAGCAACCATTGACGGCGGATAGGTGACATCGGCGCGTACCAATGGGTCGCCATCCATGACCATTTTCACGATGTCTTTCGCGCCAGCGCCGCCGAGGAACAGCTTAATATCATCGCGGCCGGATTCTTTATAGGCTTGCAGCACGCCTTTCAGCACATCATCATCCTGGGCCCAAACAGCGTCAATTTTGTCATATTTCTGCAAGTAATTCTCCATGATTTCCAGCCCTTTCTGAGTTGACCAGTAGGCGGGCTGAGAATCCATAATTTCAATGTCCGGATATTTTGCCATGACTGCTTTGAAGGCTTCCACGCGTTCCGTATTGATCACGCAGGGGATACCTTCCAGGACGACGATTTTACCTTTACCATCCATCTCTTTCGCCATCCATTCCGCGCTCACCCGGCCAAGACCAGGATTATCACCCGCTATATACACATGCTGGGCTTCTTTGATTAAACCACGATCCACAACGACTGTATAAACGCCGCTGTTATAGACTTCTTCAACCACCGGGGTTAGCGGCGCTGAATCGTGAGGCAGAATGACAAGGGCGTCAATGCCTTTGACCATCAAATCTTCGACATCACCGACCTGTTTTGCCGGGGAATCGGCTGTGACCACGAAGAATTCCAGATTTGCATCTTTCTGAGACCATTCTTCGACCGCTTTCTGCGCCCACCAGACAATGCCGCCGGTCCAACCATGATCAGCGCTGGGGATCGATATCCCGATTTTGATTTTATCTGCTGCCAGCGAGGTTCCCGGCAGGCCAATAGCCATTACAAACGCAACTATAATCAGTGCTCCCAACAATTTTTTCATAATCCTAATCTCCTTCAAGAGTGTGTTAATGAGTTTTCCAAACAATCAAGCGGTTTAGTAGATTGAATCCGGCTCGTAATACTTTTCGGCATTTTCTTTGGTGATCAATTCCGATGCAATGATAATCTTGGAAGGAATCTTCTGCTGATAGAACCCATCGAGGGTTTCCCCTTTGAGACCCTTTACCGCCATGCTAACAGACGTGGCGATCATCGCAGGATGGTAGGTAACAGCCGCGCGTATAAGGGGATCGCCATCTATGATCTTTTTGACAATGGTTTTTTCACCGCCGCCGCCCATGAAAACTTTGATATCACTGCGGCCAGCTTCCATATACGCCTGCAGCACACCTTTCAGAGTATCATCATCTCCTGCCCAAACAGCGTCAATTTGTTCATATTTTTGCAGATAGTTCTCCATGATCTCCAGTCCCTTTTGGGTTTGCCAATACGCTGGTTGCGAATCGAGGATTGTGATGTCTGGATACTTTTTCATGACTTCCTTGAAGGCCTCAACCCGCTCAGTGTTGATCACGCAGGGAATCCCTTCCAGAATAACGATATTCCCTTTTCCGCCCAGCTCTTTGGCGATCCATTCAGCGTTGCCCCTTCCAAAACCAGGATTATCACCGGCAACATACACTTGCTGTGCATCTTTTATGAGTCCCCTGTCACACACGACGACATAGATGCCTTTGTTATAGACTTCTTCAACAACCGGCGTCAACGGCGCCGAGTCGTGAGGAAGGATGACTAACCCATTAATCCCTTTTACCATCAGGTCTTCCACGTCTGCGACTTGTTTCGCTGGCGCGTCCGCAGTAACCAGGAAGAACTCGATATTCGGGTCTTTTTTCTGCCAGTCTTCGATAGCCTTCTTGGCCCACCAAACTATACCGCCAGTCCAGCCGTGATCCGCGGTTGGAATCGAGACGCCGATTTTGATTTTATCGGCGGCCAATGATGGTGTTCCAGGCAGACATAAACCCACGATAAATGCTGCAATGATCAGTGTTCCCAAGAATTTTTTCATAGCCATTCCTCCTTAAATTGTAGGCTAACAAATTTTAGAAACGACAAGCGATAACAAACTCCGAAAACTTCACTATTTAATCTGAAATACTTTTTGGCTCCTCAAAGGGAGCTTCTAGATCACCTCCTTTTAACTCTTTTGTTTATATTGCAACAGGACTGCTAAAATAATGACCAACCCTTTCACCGTGCCCTGCAAATACGGGGAAACTCCAAGCATATTGAGCATGTTGTTAATAATGCCCAGGATAATTGCGCCGATGACCGTACCGTGAATCGTGCCACTGCCTCCGGACATCGAAGTTCCGCCGATGACCACTGCGGCAATCGCATCTAACTCATAAAAGATCCCGGCATTTGTCGAACTGATCGAATTGAGCCGGGAAGAAAGCGTAATCGAGGTAACTCCTACCGTAAATCCGGTAATGGCGTAGGTGACAAATTTGATTAAATTGACTTTAATGGCTGAATAAATCGCCACGCGTTCGTTTGACCCAACAGCGCAAACATATCGTCCGAATCGGGTATTGTTCAGAAGGATGTGACAGATGATTGCCAGAACGAAAAAAATCCATACTGGAATCGGAATGCCTGCAAAAGATCCAGAACCGATCACCGGGTACGTCGCACTGGCCGAGCGAAACTCACCAGCATTCGCCATATACAAGGTCAAAGAACGGAAAATAGACATGGTGCCGAGGGTCACGATAAACGGCGCGATTTTCCCTTTGGTTACAACCAACCCGTTAAACATCCCTGTGAGCGTACCGACTGCAAGTCCAACCAGGATCGCCGTAATGATCGCCGGGACTCCACCGCCAAACCGATTCAACGTCAAAACCGTAATTCCACCGGCAAATGCCGCTGCTGAACCAACCGACAAATCTATTCCGCCGGAAATAATCACAAAAGTCATCCCCAATCCGATCATGCCAGTATAGGAGACTTGTCTGAGAATATTAAGCAAATTCCGGATCTGAAGAAAATAGGGACTGGCTACCGCTGAAATCACCACCAGGATCACCAGAGCAAACAATGGCGCATACTTCGTAAAATCAAATTTTTTCTTCATGGTTCTTTCCTTTCTTTCAAACCCGCCGCATGTAACATGATCTCTTCTTCATTGATTTGGTCGCCAGTTAAGATTCCGGTAATTCTCCCTTCCCGCATCACCACCACCCGCGTACACATCCCCATGATTTCTTCGATTTCCGAAGAAATCAGGATGCAGGCAATTCCTGCCTGGGAAAGCGTCTGGATAAAATGATAGATTTCCCGTTTCGCATTCACATCAATGCCGCGCGTTGGTTCATCTAAAATCAGGATTTCGGGCGCGGTGTCCATCCATTTGGCCAGATAGACTTTCTGCTGATTGCCGCCGCTCAGGAATTGTAATGCAGACCTCAACGACGCAGCTTTAATATCAAACCGGTGGACATACTCCTGGGCGCACGTCCGTTCACGCGCTTTATGGATCAACAACGTCACATACTTTTTCAGCGAAATCAGAGTGATATTGCTCGGAATGTCAAAAATCATGACTAGTCCCCGGCCCTGTCGATCTTCCGAAAGATAGCCGATTTTCTGTTGCACGGCATCTGCCGGAGAACGGATGTCGCATTCCTGCCCTTTGATGACGATCCTGCCGGTCCGCTTTCTGCGAATACCCATGATAGTTTCGGCGAGTTCTGTCCGTCCCGCACCAATCAGGCCGGCAAATCCTAAGACTTCTCCTTTTTTCAAATCGAAACTAATGTCATCGAACAGATCGTCCACGCTGAGATGCTCAATCTGCAAGATGGTTTCCGCGTCTGGAGGGATTTTATCGGGAAAAACCTGACTTAATTCCCGTCCGACCATTCTCCGCGCCATTTCATGTTCATCGAGATGGGCCACGTCATCAATACTAATTAACTCGCCGTCTCTTAACACCATCACCCGATCACAAATCCGCTTAACTTCTCTCAACTTATGGGAAATGTAGAGAATGGTGACATCTTTTTTCTTCAGTTCAGTCATCAGGGTAAACAGAATCTCAATTTCGTACCGGGTAAGCACTGAAGTCGGCTCGTCCATAATTAGAATTTTGGATTCATGGGCAATCGCTTTCGCGATTTCCACCATCTGTTTTTGCGCCACACTCAAATCTCTGATGGTGGCATCCGGTGGGATTTCGGTGTGTAATTCGTGCAGGAGTTCCCTGGTACGTGCTTTCATGCGTTTTTTATCGAGAAGCACCCCTTGCTGATATTCATAACCGAGAAAAATGTTTTCAAACACATTCAGGGTTTCAACCAGGTTAAATTCTTGAGGAATCATACTGATGCCCAACTGCTTTGCCACAATCGGATTTTTCACTTCAACCCGTTCCCCTGCTAAACGGATTTCGCCTTCGGTCGGCAGATGAATCCCGCTCATGATTTTGACCAGCGTGGACTTGCCCGCGCCGTTTTCGCCGATAATGCCGAAAATCTCGCCCTTTTGGATTTTCGCGTTAATCCTATTTAAGACCCGGACGCCTGAAAACTCTTTTGAGATCGCTACTGTTTGTAGGAGAATTTCACCCATAATCATTGAGACCTGTCAGGTTGTGAAACTTGACAGGTCTTGTCAGCATCATCGTATCATTTATCGTTTGGCTAAAAACTCATCGAGCGCCTTTTTACCGGCTTCTGAGGCGCCAAACGGGTCAGGGTTTTCCCAAACATCAATATCTAACCAGCCATCGTACCCACCATCTAGGATTTGATTTAACATGGCTTTCCAATCCATCGAACCTTCTGTCAAGGCCAGATGCGTTGAACTGCGCGACTCAATCTTCGTGCAGGTACCGTCATTACCAGCCAGGTGGGTATATCCAATATACGGCTGGAGTTCTTTGAGTAACTCCAACGGTTTCTGTTTGCTGAGAATATTGATGTGCGCAAGATCACACAATGCCCGCAAATATTTGCTATTGGTGGCTTTCAGAATCCGGAACCAGACTTCAGGAGTATTCACCTGTTGAACTGGTTCTGCTTCCAAAACCAACGGAATACCGGCGTCTTTGGCCAATGCAGCGCACTGTGTGTACACCTCAGCCATGTAGTTGATGCTTTGTTCATTGGGGCCGGTGCCGAATAATTCACCCGCCCAAACGCCCATTGCCTCACAGCCGAGCGTAACCGCCAAATCCAACATATTTTGGATGTAATTCACATAATCTTTCCGGCAGAGGGAGTAGGCACTGGCAGGATGACCATTACCCAGCCCGCCCGGCAGTGATTGGATACTGGCGACGACCAGTCCGTGATCTTCGATCTGTTTCCGCAACGCAAACTGCGCTGATTTCTCGACCGGATAATTCTCGGGCATTCCGAATAATTCCACCCCATCAAAACCAAGCTTCGCAGCGTGCACCAGGATTTTCTCAAAATCATAAGGCTGATTGTAAACGACATACGCCCAACCAAAACCATTTAATCCCAGAGCAGTTTTATACTTTGCCATTCGTATCCTCCTTTCATGCGATTCCTGATAATGATCTCTGTTCGCTTATTTTTTCATTTCTTTATCAAACGCAATTGTCGATGGAGCAAAATTGATTTCTTTCACAAAGTCTGCTGATTCCTGGGCTCCGAATTCGCGTTCCATGCCATTGTCCTCCCATTCGACAGAGAGTGGACCGGTATAATTGGCGGCGTTTAATTCGCGGATAATCTCTTCAAACTCCACATGTCCATGTCCCAGGGAACGGAAATTCCATCCCCGGCGCAGATCGCCAAACGAGAGATGTGAGCCAAGAATCCCGGCCTTGCCATCCAGCGTCACGGCCACATCTTTCATGTGGACATGATAAATTTTAGTAGGAAATTCGCGGATAAACAAGTGTGGCTGCACGCCTTGCCAAAACAAGTGGCTGGGATCAAAATTGAAACCGAGGGTCTCACGACATTCAAAGACTTCCAGGAGCTTTTGCGCGGTGTATAAGTCAAAAGCGATTTCTGTAGGATGAACTTCCAGGGCAAACTTGACGCCGCATTTGTCAAACTCATCCAAAATCGGCGTCCACAGGGTTTTGATGGTTTGAAAGGCGTTTTCTACCATTTCGTCAGTGGTCGGCGGGAAAGAATACCAGAATTTCCAGACCGGCGAACCCATAAAACCGTTGACCACGTAGCAGCCCATGTTTTTGGCAGCCTGCGCCGTGTATTTCATCTCTTCAATCGCCCATTTTTGAATCTCTTTCGGTTTGCCTTTGACAGCATCTGGCGCAAAGGCATCCAGGCGCTCGTCATAGCGGTCGCCGACGCACTGTCCGGCCAGATGTCCGCCTAAAGCCCAACAGCCCAGATCATATTTCTTTAAAATCGCTTTCTTTTCGTTCACATACTCCGGATCTGAAGCAGCCTTGCGCACATCCATGTGATCGCCCCAACAGGCGATTTCCAGTCCATCATAGCCCCATTCTTTCACTTTTTTGCATAACTCTTCAAAGGGCAAATCCGCCCATTGTCCGGTAAATAGTGTTACAGGTCTGCTCATATTGTCCTCCTTGTAAATGTAACGCGGAACTCCAGTTTCGCGTGCGATCAACAATATTGCGCGAAACTGGAGTTTCGCGTTACATCAAAATTCAAGCCATGCGGCTCCTTTTTGGGAACTTTCAACACATTTGCCGATAAATTTGACGCCATCAATGCCTTGTTGCACAGTAGGGAAATCAAGATCGCCGTCTGTTAAAGTTTCTCCGGTGTTTTTCTTGATCAGCGCATTGGTAAAGGCCGAATAGACGTTGGCAAAGGCTTCGAAATAGCCTTCCGGGTGACCACCGGGAATACGGGAATTTTGGGCGGCACTTGGATACAGGGCATCGCGTCCGCGGGAAAGAATCTCGGTCGGTTTACCGATATGCGCGACTTTCAGGTAATTCGGGTCTTCCTGCGACCATTCAAGCGAGCCTTTTGTGCCATAGATACGGATGCGGAGGTCATTATCGTGCCCGACCGCAATTTGCGAAATCCAATATACGCCTTTTGCGCCGCTGTCATATTCGACCATTACGGTCGCATTATCATCCAATACGCGGCCTTCGACAAAAGTATCTAAACGAGCGGCTAAGGTTTTGATTTTCAAGCCAGTGATATACCCCGCCAGGTTTTCAGTATGGCTGCCGATGTCGCCCACGCAGTTTGCTTTACCGGTCTGGGCCGGATCGGTTCGCCAGGATGCTTGTTTCTGGCCTGAACTTTCAATAGGCGTTGCCAGCCAATCTTGCGGATATTCGGCGTTGATGAAACGAATGTCGCCAATATCGCCGCGTTTGACCATTTCACGAGCCTGTTTGACCATCGGATAGCCGGTATAAGTGTAAGTGACACAGAACAGGAGACCTTTTTCCTTTGCGAGTTTATCCAGTTCTTCGGCATCTTTCAGTTCAGGGGCCAGAGGTTTGTCGCAAACCACATTGATCCCCTGTTCCAGAAACGCTTTGGCGATGGGGAAGTGCAGATAGTTGGGCGTGACGATCACGATAAAATCCAGCTTATCTTCCCGCTTTCCTTCAGCTTCAGCCATTTCCTGGTACGCTTTATACAAGCGTTCTTCTGCAATGCCCAGTGCTGCGCCGGTTTCAAGCGTGTTTTGATAATCCCGTGAGAAACAGCCTGCCACCAGTTGGGCTTTGCGATCAAATCCGATGGCTTTGCGGTGGACATCACCGATAAAGGCCCCCTGTCCTCCGCCGATCATTCCATACGTTAAGGTTGGAATTGCTTTCCCTGATTTACTGCTTTCAATCATGCGTTGCCTCCTTCTTTATAAATAGCACCAAGTTATGTGACACCTATTTCTCTCATAGCAAAGCTTGTGCCAACGTTGACCACAATTTCTCAAAATTTCTAACCTGTTATTTTAAAATAGGTTAAAGCAATTTTTTAAAATAACACTTGACATTCCTGAGGCAAACAAGAGCAATGCAGTGTATAAATAGATGACATGCTCACAGATAACATGCGCAAAAATAGGACACAATGAAAGCAACCATCCTTATCATTGACGATAATGTCAAATGGTGTAAGAGTCTGGCTCAAAATTTCGTCCAGCGCGGCTATACCCCTGTGTATGCGACGACGAGCACAGAAGCGCATGACCTGCTCGCACGAACTGCGATTGACCTCGTTCTGCTCGATATTATGCTTGGCGAAGAAAATGGTGTTGATCTGCTCAAAGACATCCTGCTGTTACAACCGCGTTTGCCAGTGATCATGATTACCGGATTCGGATCCATTGACACGGCGGTGCAATCAATCAAGCTCGGCGCGTTCGATTATGTGACTAAACCTCTGGAGTTTGACAAATTGCTGCAACTTGTGGAACACGCCATGAACGTCTCGTGCAGCAGAGACTACGCTCCTGAAAGTTTTGCAAGCGATTTTCCGGAGTTGATCACGCACAATGCCGCAATGCTTGCTCTGTGCGAAAAAGCTCGGAAATTTGCCGGAACCAACTTGCCGATTTTGATCTGCGGCGAAAATGGCACCGGCAAAGAGATTATCGCGGATGTCATCCATGCGCATTCTACCAGAAGCGAGAAACCGATGCTCAAGATTAACTGTTCGGCTTTTCCTGAAACTTTGCTTGATAATGAATTATTCGGTCATGAAAAAGGGGCATATACCGGGGCTGAGACCGTGTTTAAAGGGATTTTTGAACGGGCGCACGGGAGTTCCTTATTCCTGGATGAAATCGGGGATATGCCCGCAACGATCCAGGCCAAAATTTTACGCGCACTGCAAAATCATGAAATCCGACGTATCGGCTCAGAGCGGGTCATCAAGGTCAATGTCCGTTTCATTACTGCCACCAATAAAGATTTGCGTCAACTCATTACCAATAGCGCGTTTCGTGAAGATTTATTTTATCGTTTAAACGTGGCCACCATCAAATTGCCTCCTCTGCGCGAACGCAAAGAAGATATTCCCCTGCTGGCCGAGTATTTTCTGGCTGAACATGCCAAAACCAATCCGACCTGTGCTCAACGGTTCAGCGAGGCGGTAATCGCCAGATTTGTCAGTCATTCCTGGCCAGGCAATGTGCGCGAATTGAAAAACACGGTTCATTACGCAGCGACAATCTGTACGAATGCCTGCATTGACATCCCGGATCTTCCTCCGCATTTCCTGCCGAAAAGGTCGCCGCAGTCGTCCGACAATATCCGCGATGATATGGAGCGCGCCTTAATCCTCGACATGCTCCAGAAAACAAATTTCAATAAGAAAAAAACTGCCGAGCTTCTGAATATGAGCCGGAACACGTTGTATAACAAATTGGAAAAATATGGCATTGGCGTGCCGGAATGACGTATTAAAGGAATAATATGAGCACTGTTTCTTCGCACACATTATTCACTTTGCATAATATCAGCGTGAATTATGGAGAATTCAGAGCCTTGCGCCAGATTAATCTGACCCTGGAGAACGCCGAAATTCATGCGATTGTCGGCGAACACGGGGCTGGTAAGTCGTCGCTCGGCCTGATGCTTAATGGCATTTTGCAACCGTCGGTGGGAACGATCTCTTTCGAAGGCAAAGAGTATGCCGCCTTGACCGTGACGACGGCTCTGAAATTAGGAATTCGCATGATTTATCAGCAGGTGCGCTTATATGACCAGTTTACGGTGGCCGAGAATTTATTTTTATCCAATAACCGGATCAATCGTTTTCTGTGGAGTACAAAGAAGCGCTTCCTCAGCGCGGCGAATGATTTGTTGAACCGTTACAGATTCGACATCGATCCGAAAACCCTGGTGCAAAATCTGCATGTATCAGATCAAACCGTGATTGAAATCCTCAAACATATTCAGCACCACCCGAAGTTGCTCATTCTGGATGAAGCCCTGGAGCGACTGTCTGCGCCTGTGCTGAATAAAGTGCTCAACATGCTGACAGAATTGCGTCAGGCTGGAACCTCAATTCTGGTCATCACCCACCGTATTGATGATATTTACCATCTTGCCGATCGCGTGAGCATCCTGAAAAATGGGGAAATTCTGCTGACCGATCACATCAAAAATATCGATAAAATTCATTTGATCAAGATGGCCTATACCCAGATTTCGGCCGAGGAACATCTTGAGAATCTCAATCAAGAGTTCTATCAACTCCTCAAATATAACGAAGCCATCCTGCGGAATCTCCCGGTGAATTTGATTGTCACGGATACGGAAAATAGGATCAAAATGATCAATGATCACTGTAAACGTTACTTCAATTTGCACGACAGCTCGTATTTTAATGTTCCGTTAAATCAGGTCTTTTCAAGCCCCAATCCTGAGATCCTCAATTTCCTGAATAAGGCTTTGCATGAAAAGGAGGGCAAAACGTTTTATCAGGCACCGATCACCTTTCATAACCATCCGCTCATTAGCAACCTGAAAATGTTTCCTATTCATGATGAGACTTTTTTGATTGGCAAAATCATTATTATTGAGGATGTCACCGAATACGATCAATTACAAAAACAAGTGATGTTATCTGAAAAATTGGCATCCGTTGGCCTGTTAGCTGCCGGAGTCGCCCATGAAATTAATAATCCCCTGGGGATCGTGTATAACTATCTGAGCCATATCAAATACAACTTTCAGGGCCAGGAACTGCACGAAGCGATTGATCGCGTGCATGAAGAAATTTCTTCGATTGCCAATATTGTTAGCCACCTGCACACCTTTTCAGACAAAAAACAGGGGGAGAAAGAAGAGCTTGACATTAATGAGATTATTCAAAGAATTTTGAATCTTATCAAACACCATGCCAAATCTCAACAAATTTGCATTCATTTTACGCCGTGCGAAACAGAACTGTTGATTCGAGCGAATAGAAATGAGATTAAACAAGTGCTGCTGAATTTGTTCAAAAACAGCTTCGAAGCCATGCCTTCGGGTGGTGAGATTTTTATCAACACCCGTATTCTGCAAGAACATGGCACACCTTTGGTGCAAATTCGCTTTCAGGATACGGGACCGGGCATAAATGATGACAACCCAATGAATATTTTCCTTCCTTTTTACTCGACAAAAAAGGGAAACGAGCAGAATCTTGGTCTTGGTCTTTCAGTGAGTTACGGGATTATCAAAAAATATCACGGTGCGATTTCCGTGCAAAATATCGAGAATGCGGGTTGTCAGTTTGTGATCAACTTTCCGCAAGCAACGTCTCAATCTGATGAGTCTGGAAGAGAAACCGAGTTTTTTCGAAAAGACCCGGTTTCTGATACACACGAATGAACATTTCATTTACATAGGAACTATCATGAGTCAGCCGCTCACCCGGCATGATGAAACTACAAGGATTTCGTGTAGGAAGGATTCTCAGGGGCAGGGTTCGGTTTCACACCGACCAGTTCGCTGTCAAGAATCCTTCCTACAGAAAATCCTTGTAGTTTGATAGGAGTAACATTATGACGAAACGTACACAAGAAGAAATGCTTGCCAAATTAATGCAATTTAACACCCCTTCCATTTCAAATATTGTCGCCACGTATCCCAACCATCCCTTATGCCTGAAGTTGTATGACCCCTGGAACGGGAGTTGGTACACGGATACGTCTATTCGCTCTATCATGCCGGAGTTAGGACGGGCCATAGGGTATGCCGTGACCTTCACTTATTCCCTGCCCGGGCCTGATACTCTGCCATTTATCGATTTGATTGCAGCCCTGTACAACGCCCCCAAACCCGTGATTGCGGTGTTTCAACATCATTATCCGCCCGGCATTCTTGCGCGTGCGGCTGCGTTTGGCGGACAAACCGCGAGCTTATTTCAGGTTTGCGGAGTCGCTGGTGTGATCACTGATAGCCCGATTCGTGACCTGGATGAAATTCGACCGACCGGCATTCCGCATCTGGCCAGCGGCGTGACTCCCGGACACGGCCCCTTGCATGTGCGTACAATCAATACGCCGGTCGTCGTTGCCGGTATGGAAGTGAAATCAGGCGAACTGATTCATTTGGATGAGCACGGGGCTGTCAAATTTCCGGCCAATCAGTTGGAAGCTGTCTGCGAAAAGATTGACGCTTTTGATCAGGAAGAAAAGGCGCAGGTCGAAGCCTTGCAGCGTGCAAAAAATCTTGAGGAAGTCCAGGAGGCGTGGAATAAATATAAATAACTCACTTTACGCAGTAGATAAAAAAGTTCTTTGACAAATATCTTGTGATCATGTTCAGATCC
>DF820465.1:819158-927595 GCA_000739535.1 Candidatus Vecturithrix granuli
AGAGCTAACACAGTTAAAAACAATGTATAATATCTGACTTTTTTATATGAGTGCGTAATGTGAGTAAATAATAAATGGAATCTGCATGTACGAAAAGATTATCGAAATCGGAATCATCCTGTTATTGATTTATACTCCGTTAGCCTTTGGTGGAGTTGTGCAAGGTTCTGTTGCCCTGATGGAACTTGTCATCGGGCTGCTGATGCTGGTGTGGCTGGCAAAACTTGTGACACAGCGTCAATTATTGCGATCTCCCGGTTCTCAGGGCAGCAGGCGCAGGAAACGCTATCAACTCGTGTTATATACCCCATCTTTTTTGCCGCTGCTTGTTCTTTTCGTACTCCTTATTTTCCTGCAACTCACCCCGCTTCCAGGCTTTCTGATAAAATGGATCTCTCCGGCAGCGTATCGCTTATATGCTGATGCTGCCGGGAACATCGGAGTTCCGATTCCTGTATTACTTCCGCTCACGGTTTGTACCCAGGCCACGGAAACGGGGCTATATCAACTTCTGGCATATTGCGCCCTCTTTCTGCTCATGATCAATAATATCCGTTCCCCCCGGCAAATCCGACGAATTGTGCTCGTGATCGTCGCTGTTGGCTGTTTTGAAGCGTTCTATGGCCTGTTTGAATATTTTTCAGGACGGCATCATATTTTCTGGCATCAGAAACAGAGCAGTTTGACGGTCTCCGGCACCTTTGTGAATAAAAATCATTTTGCCGGCTATATGGAGATGGTGATTCCGCTCATGTTCAGCGTGCTCTTCACCCACCTGGGAGAACACAAGCAGACTGCTACAAAAAAGATTGTCCGTTTTCTGGATGAAAAATATATGAAAACGTTATTGGTCAGTTTCTTTTTATTTATCATGATCGGATCGCTCTTGTTAAGCGGCTCACGCGGGGGGATTATCAGCTTTGTCGGCGGAATGGCCTCCCTCCTCATCCTCGCCTATCATCGCCGCTTACTGCGCAAATGGATCGCGCTGATCCTCATCCTAGGGCTGTTATCGGCTGGCCTCGCTGTTCCAATCGGTTGGGACCTCATTCTCTCGCGTTTTCAGACCTTGGCCGATTTAACAACTGAACAGTCTTTTCAATTTCGACAAGAGGTGTGGAAGGGAACACTCTATATGTTCGGTGACTTCCCGGTATTGGGCACAGGTCTCGGAACATTTGCCCGTATATTTCCTCAATATCAAACCTTTCCATCGGACATCACCTTTTTTTATACTGAGAACGATTACCTGCAAATGCTGGCAGAAACCGGAATTATCGGGACCGGATTGGCCATGTGGATCGGCGCGATGTTCTTTTTCACCACACTGCGAGCCTGGAAGGAACGCCAATCGCGCTGGTCAATTATTCTGGTCACCGGCGGAATCAGCGCGATAAGCAGCCTTTTACTCCATAGTTGTATTGATTTTAATTTGCACATTCCTTCGAATGCTTTGCTGTTCTGTGTGATTGCGGCCATTACGTACGTTGCGGCCCATTCACATCGCCGGTCAATCCAATGAAAAAACGAATCGTGAATACGACGCCTTTGGTATGTTATGTTTGGCTTTTGATAACAGGAGGATGTATTCTCTGGTATGTGGTGCGGGTGACGCTTTTTCTGGCCGCCTTTGCCTCTCAGCAAGGAATTCATAGTGACCCGTACGCCGCAATAGCCGCATTTACACAAGCTCTTCAATATGATCGCAATCATCCTGACTATGTTTCCGGATTAGCCGGCGCGCTCCTGGAATCTGCGGTAAGGCTCACATCTCCAGCAGATTCGGAAAATAGGGCGATCAGGTTGGAGGAAACTGAAACATGGTTTCAGCGCGCGATCATGCTTAACCCGGCGAACCCCTGGAATTATTATCAATTAGGGCGTCTGGAACTTCATCGTTCTTCCAAGTCTTTTCAAAACACGATCCAGGAAGATTGGCAGGATTTTCCGACGGGAAGATATTTTTCTCTGGCGCTACAGAATGCTCCGAATAATGTTTTTTTGCATTACGCGGTGGGGCGATGGCTTTATTCCCATGATCCAGAGCAAGCGTTTGCATTAATACGAGGATTTCTCGGCCGAGGGTCTGCTCAAACCCTGAATATCCTGGAGGGTCTCTGGCCTCAAATTCAAGATTATGCGATCTTGAGACGTTTTCTTCCTGAGAATCAAGACGTCTTTCTGCAATTTTCACAATTCCTATACGAGAAAGCCCTTGATTACGAAAGTGACCTGGAAGCTATCTGTGCGGGCGTGTTGACGCAAACATGTCCTCCGAACGTCATCATCTCACGGTCTCAGGATGATCGAGAGATAGAACTAGGCAATGATGATGGCTCGGCTGAATGGACAACGTATATCGCCGCAGATTATGTCCGGGTTCAAAAGATGATCTGTCTGCCTCAAAATATTGATGATTACCAGTATGCTGCCTTGAAAATTTTTATGGGCGGAGGCAATAAACAGAATTTTACGGTCGTTATCAGCCTGAATAATCATGAGATTAAGCGATATGAACAGACCATGCCAGCGACACTGACCTGGTATGAAATCCCTTTTGATCGGCGATTACTAGACGGGCAATCAAAGATTTATGTTTATATGAGAACCCTTGGGGCGTCAACTGCTGGCAATTATCTTCGAATCCGGGGAGACCAGGAGACGCCTACAGTGAATAGTGTCTTCAATTTTCTTGACACGCACGATCTGTCGTTTGATAGACACGAGCAGACTGGCGAATATATGATTCGATTGGTACTCAGGAAATAACATGAGATCTGTAATTTGTCTCGATGGACATATTACGTATTCTCCATGTAAAAGATTCTTATCAAAGCAAAAGCCTTACATTCAGTCCAAAAAGCAACATTCATCTTACTTATCGGAACAGGTTTAGAAAATGTGCTCAGCTTCGTGAAATCGTTCATTATCGCCGCCTATTATGGAACTTCTGCGGAACTGGACGCGTATTTTCTCGCGCTTGCCCCTTTCAATTTGATCCTCGGAATTGCCGCCGGAGCAATTCAAGCCGCGTTGATTCCTAAATATTCGGAATTGTCTATAAAACAAGGAAAGCAATATGCCTTCAGCTTTTTAGCAACCTTTCTTATGTATATCATCGGTGGAGTGATCATGATTATAGGCATATTCTGGTGGAAATCTTTTTTTCTTGCGTCTCAGTTTGGTACCCGATTTTCAGATCAGCAAGTGACATTGATGGCGTCTTTTTTAAAAATGACGACGCTTCTTCTTGTTTTTGCCGTATTCAATACCATTGGCAGCGCGCTCTTCAATGCACACCAGAAGTTCTTGCTTTCTGCCAGTCTTCCTCTTGCTGGTGGAATATTATCGGTTGGATATATCATATTTTTTCGAGATCAAGGGGTCGTTTCGCTCATGTACGGACTTCTTATCGGGTTGGCTGCCCAGAGTTGCTTGATGGGAGGAATTGCGCAGCGTTTTTTTTCAGATTGTTCGCTCACCTTTTTTTCTCTGCGCCATCCTGAAATTCGAAAAACAGGAAAAATCCTATCACCATTAATACTAGGAGGAATGCTCGGGCATGCTAATATTATCATAGATCAGATGATGGCCTCAATGCTGCCGGCGGGAAGTATTTCAGCATTACAATATGCGAGTCGGCTTCATAGCGTTTTCACGCAAATGTTTGTTATGGTCGTTTCCAATGCTGCTCTGCCCTTTTTTGCCCAACAAGTCGCCCAAAACGATCTACACGCTCTCAAAGCGACATTTTTCCAGGTCGCGAAACGAACGCTCTTGTTTCTCCTTCCTCTCTCTCTCGGAATTTTACTCTTCGGAAATATGTTTGTGAAGCTCGCATTTCAACGAGGGGCGTTTTCTGTTCATTCGACCTTAGCAACGGCGGGGGCCTGGAAGGCTTATACCCTCGGTTTACCTGTGATGGCAGTCGGGATTCTGGCAACAAAAATTTTTAATTCTTTACAAGAGAACACTATTTTAATGTATATTTCCGCGGGAAACATCGTGCTGAATATTGGATTGAATTGGCTGTTTATGTCATGGTGGGGACATATTGGAATTGCTTTAAGCACCACAGGGGTCTATTGTGTTGCGACCGGAATGGTCTTGTATCTCTTACATAAGAAAATCGATCTGTTTGCTTGATGGTGAAGATATGAAAAAAAGGGGGAATGTTTGATGCAGGAAACAAGCAACGTCACGTTTTCATTCGGGAAAAACTGGCAGGATTTTGTCCACACTTCCCTTACTCCAGAGCGAATTACGGCTGCAAAAGAACGACTGACAGAGTTTCTTGAATTATCAAATTTTACAGGAAAACATTTTCTGGATGTCGGGTGTGGAAGTGGTTTATCATCCCTGGCTGCTTATGAATTAGGAGCGCAAAAAATTGTGAGTTTCGATCTGGATCCGGATTCTGTCAGGACAACAGCCAAACTCAAAGAGTTAGCCGGGAATCCTGAACATTGGACAGTGCTGCAAGGATCTATTTTGGATCAGCAATTTCTCCGTACCCTCGAAAAAGCCGATATTGTCTATTCATGGGGAGTATTACACCATACAGGGCAAATGTGGGAGGCTTTCGCCAATACGGCCAACTTATTACATGAAACTAGCCTGTTGTATGTCGCTTTATATACGACAACCCCTAAAAGTCCGTTTTGGCTTCGCGTCAAAAAAAAATATAATCATACCTCTGTCTCAGGTAAACGCTTCATGGAATATCAGTTTATCGGGTTGCACCTGTTGAAGGTGTTATTGTTCAATCGAAAAAACCCGGTGCGCTATGTTCAGGAGTATCATAATAACAGAGGGATGTCATACAGGCATGATGTGCGCGATTGGTTGGGAGGGTATCCTTATGAAGATGCCAAAATCGAAGAAGTTCTCCAGTATGGTCGCAAACAGCTTGCTCTTGAGCTTATTAATCTCAAAACAGGGGAAGCAAATACGGAATATTTATTTATAAAAAAACATGGGAAAGATTAAGATCGTTTACATCCTTGGCGCTCTTGATATTGGAGGAACTGAAAAACAATTCCTTGAAACCCTGCGCCGACTAGATCAAGAGCGATTTCAAATGGCGGTGATAGCATTTCATTGTCAGGGAAAAGTTCGAGATGCCATCGAAGCAATGGGCGTTCCTTTTACCTGTCTGAATTTTTCGGGACTGCCGGGCAAATATCATCCCATTTCGTATGTTATGCTGTACAGATTATTTCGCGATCTCATCCATTACCTTAAACAGGAGCGACCGCACATTGTCCACAGCTATTCGTTCTGGCCCAACGTGTATGGGTGTCTTGCGGCCAGGATTGCAGGTGTTCCCGCGATCATTACCGGTCGAAGAACCGTAACGGAACATCTTGATCTGAAATTTTGGCCGTTCTGGCTGCAAAATTTTTGCAACGTATGGGCAACAACAATCGTGACCAATTCCTATGCCGCTAAGCAAGCCTGCCTGCGCCAGGAAAAATGGATACGCGCTGAAAAAATTCGTCTTATTTACAATGGAATTGACGTTGACCGGGATGAGATTACATCCAACTCTGCTGAGAAGAAAAGATACTGGAATATTCCGGAAGATGCTCCTGTTGTTGGCATAATTGGGACATTACAACCGTGTAAAGGTCATAAAAATTTTCTGTATGCTGCGGCTCAAATTTTACAGAATTTTCCCCGGACATTTTTTTTTATCATTGGGCGTGATATTAGGCTTCAGGGCGAGTTAGAATCGCTTGCTCATGTTTTAGGAATAGAACAATCGGTCATTTTTACCGGCGAATGCGATAATCTTCCAGAATTTTTCAGCGTCATGGATATTCTGGTGTCTTCTTCATTATTTGAAGGCATTTCAAATGCGTTGCTTGAAGGTATGGCAGCCCGAAAGCCAATTGTCGCTACCCGGATTGGCGGGACCCTTGAACTTGTCCTTCATGGTGAAACAGGTTTGCTCGTTCCTCCGAACAACCCGGAACAGCTTGCTCATGCGATTCAACAATTACTTTCAGATCCTGATCTGCGAATTCGTCTTGGAAAGGCCGGTCATCTCCGAGCTTCGACATGTTTTCACATAGACAGATTGATGCAACAAACAGAGGAACTTTACCTGTCTGTTGTAACGGTATCGTCATCAACATCTTAAGGCAAGTGAAGCAAAAAATATGACCAGAAAAATCAAAATCGTTTTTATTCTCGGGGAACTTCGTATGGGCGGCACTGAGAGACAATTTTTAGAGTTCATACGGAGACTCAATCGCGATCAATTTACGCCTTACATATTGGCATTTCACCGGGAAGGAATGCTACGGACTGAGATCGAAAAATTGCAATTCCCCTTTACAACCCTTGATTTTTGCGAAACAAAAGGGCGATTTCATCCCGCATCATATATAAAACTTTACAAAACTCTCAGGAAAATGATAACCTATCTTCAACAGGAAAAACCCCACATTGTGCAAAGTTATTTGCCTCAGGCCAATATTTTAGCAACGCTGACGGCAAAGATCGCCGGCGTGCCCATTATCATTACCGGACGCCGGGCGACTATTGATGAACGCTATATGATTTACCCGAAATTTCCTGACCAGTGGTTACAAAATAGGCTTAATCGCTGGGTTTCAATGATTATTGCCAACTCGTCTATTGTTCGTCAACAATGTTTGCAACGCGAAAAGTATATGACGGAAGAAAAAATTCAGGTCGTGTACAATGGAGTGAACATCAATCTCTATCCGAAAGATATTGATCAGGAACACTATAAAAAAACATTGCAGATTCCGAAACATGCTGCTGTTGTTGGTATTATTGCCAATCTGCATCCACGGAAAGGGCATCAGATTTTCTTAAATGCTGCGGCTCTGGTTTTGCAAATCTATCCTGGGACGAGGTTTCTGATTATCGGTCGTGACGATGGCATGAAAGCTTCATTAGAAGCGTTAACCCACACATTACACATTGAACATGCGGTCAGGTTCACAGGTGAGCGCGATGATATTCCTGAATTGCTGTCAGTAATTGATATTCAAGTGTCTTCTTCGCATATCGAAGGGTTATCCAATGCGCTGCTTGAAGGAATGGCTGCCGGAAAACCCATCGTTGCTACCCATGTTTCAGGAAATCCGGAACTTATTGTTGACGGTCACACAGGCATTCTTGTCCCTCCTGATAATCCCGAACGTTTGGCGCAAGCAATTTTACGACTGCTTGCCGATCAGGATTTGCGAAGTAACATGGGAAAAGCAGGACGTCAAAGAGCCGAACAGGTGTTCAATATAGATCAAATGGTCAATACAACGGAGAGATTATATAAAAATTTAGTGATGACTATCTCGTAAATACTCACTATTCTTTTTATTAATTTCTTATGACTCTGAAAATATTCGCATCAAAAACTATTTCAGACTATCTGTTTGTGAGTGTATTAGCACTTGTTGCTGTTGTAATATTCAACAGGTCGCCTGTATTGATAACTCTTTTAACGGTAGGCGGAGTTATCATAGTGTTCCTATTTTTCAAAAAGCCAGAGTACAGTGTCTTATTTTTGGCCGCTATACTTCCTTTTCGAGACGTGCATCTTTTCTCTGTGATCTATGTGAAACGAATCGTCATCTGGGGGCTGTTCAGTTATATTTTACTTCGACAATTCACCCTCCCTCAACACCATCCTTCAAAAAATATGAGATTCTTTACACAGGCGACAATATTTTTCATTATGATGATCTGTGTTTCTCTCCTCAAAACAGCGTCGCAACTTCATACGGGCTTCTATATGACCATTGGTACGTTAAAAACAACAATCATTGACCATGCCTTAACTGTTGTTGAACAAATTCTGATCGTCTATATTGTCTATGATCTTATCCGGTCTCTTCAGTTTGTCCAATGGCTGTTTGATGTCATTATTACTACTTCGGCAATCGTAGCTGTATTAGGACTCTGGCAATATGTGATTGGAGGAACTCCGGATCCAGTCAGTTTTTTATTCAGTCCAACACTTCAATTTTATGGCAGAGCAACATCCGTCTTTTTAACGCCGAATAGTTTTGGCCATTTCCTGGCAACTGTCATAGGTATTGCCTTCCCACTATTTCTCTTTGGAAGAATCAGTCAAAAAAAACGCTTCTTTTTTCTTCTCCCCATCCTTTTACTGGATAGTATCGCGCTGTTCGTTTCTTTTTCACGCGGAGGAATGTTATCGTTATTTTGGGGAATCATCATTGCGACATTGCTCTATCATGTCAAAATCTGCCAGAGAAAACTTACCTGGAGAATGTTTACCTTTATTCTCATGCTGGTTATTCTCGTTTCTTTATTCATCTCTCAATATGAATTATTTTTGCGATACAGATTTGCCTCATACTCAAAAGGTTTTGACGCAGCCGTGGTCTGGTTGAATACGAAAAGTGACGCTGATAGAAAATATGCTGCCATCAAAGCCATTGAAACGTTTTTACACAATCCTCTTCTGGGAATCGGGTACGATGTGTACACCAATAAAAATATTGCCGCTGGATTAGGGCCGGATAATCAATATCTGGAAATTCTGGTCAATGCCGGATTGTTAGGATTTATTCCCTATATGATGATGCTTGCGTTTGTGATAAAATCCGGACTTCGTCTTTGGAATAAAGCCTATAGAGATCAGATTCCATTCGACATCCAAATTATAATGCTTTGTCTGTTAGTCGGTTTTAATATTATCTGTTTCAGTCATCTTTTTGCAGTCACCCTGTATTATAGAACAATTAGCGGGAATTTGTGGCTCTTTACTGGAGCGATTTTTGTGCTTGAACGCCACTATCTCTCTCAAGGATCGTTTCCAGAGAGACAAGCATTATTTTCATATACTGAAGATACTCCTATGACATGACCCCTTTAATAAGGAGAGAAGAGTATTGTGTGCGGGATTTGTGGAAAGCTGTATTTTAATCGCCAGAAACGAGTTGAGGCTGATCTTATTAATCGAATGTCCGAAACGCTCCGGCATCGTGGGCCAGATGAAGACGGCGTGTACGTTGATGGGTCAGTCGGCTTAGGCCATCGTCGTTTGAGTATCATCGATCTTTCAACCGGACGGCAACCGATGAGCAACAGTCGCAAAGATATTTGGATTGTCTTTAACGGCGAAATTTATAATTTTCTCGAACTTCGGCAAGATCTGGAAAAACGGGGTTATACATTTACCACAACCTCTGACACAGAAGTGATTCTTGCCCTGTATGAAGCCTATGGCACGGATTGCGTCAACTCTCTGCGTGGAATGTTTGCGTTTGCTATCTGGGATAAATCGCTTCAACGCCTATTTTTAGCGCGAGATCGACTGGGCAAAAAGCCCTTGTTTTACTCGGTCATCCACCAATCGCTTGTGTTTGCTTCTGAGATCAAAGCCTTGTTGCAAGATCCAACATTTCCAAGAGAGATGAGCATGTCCGCCATGTCTCATTACCTGACGTATCAATATATTCCGGCGCCGGAAACCATCTTCAAACACATTTATAAACTTCCGCCTGCGCATATTCTCGTATGCCAGCATGGGAAGATTACGCAACAGCGGTACTGGCGCCTCTCATATTTTCCAAAAGTTTCTCTTCCTGAACAGGAAATTGAAGAACGAGTCATCTCTCTTCTTGAGGAATCAGTCAAAATTCGGATGATCAGTGACGTCCCGATCGGCGCGTTTCTGAGCGGTGGAATCGACTCCAGCCTGGTGGTTGCCTTGATGGCTCGATATAGTTCCCAGCCAGTGAACACGTTTTCGATCGGCTTCAAAGAAAAAGCATTTAATGAACTTCCGTACGCACGCCTGGTTGCGGAGCGTTACGGCACGAAACATCATGAGTTTATTGTGGAACCGAATGCCATTGAAATTCTTCCGAAACTTATCTGGCATTTCGATGAACCCTTCGGCGATTCCTCGGCAATCCCCACCTATTATTTATCACAAATGACCGGCCGCCATGTAAAAGTTGCCTTGAACGGCGACGGAGGCGACGAATCCTTTGCTGGTTATCTCCGCTATTTAGGATACAAAGTTGTTGAGCTTTATCGCCATATCCCGTTACGAATCCGCCAATCACTCATTCCGTTTTTCATTCAAACGTTTTCGGAGATCCTCAAATACAAATGGTGTACTCGCCCTTTGCGCCTGGCGCAATTCGTGAATGAGCTTTCTTTTGAGTCACGAGAGCTGCTTTATACACGAACATTAACGATTTTTCAGAATGAACCCAAACTTGCTTTGTTACACGACCATATCCGAGAACAGGTGCAATCGCTCAACTCATTAGAGTATATGCTTGAATATTTGAACAGTAACAACGTTGCACATTTTACGGATAAAATGCTCTATTCTGATATCATGACCTATTTACCAGGAGATTTACTGGTCAAGATGGATCGAATGACGATGGCTCATGCTTTAGAAGGGCGTTCCCCCTTTCTCGATCATAAACTGGTCGAATTTGTCGCGACGCTTCCGGCAGAATTGAAATTACAGAAGACCTGTCTGAAATTTCTCTTAAAAAAAATCGGGAAAACCTGGCTTCCCCGAAAAATCTTATCGCGAAAAAAACAAGGTTTTGGCGTCCCCATAGGTGAATGGTTCAAATGCGAATTACGCGAGATGTTGTATGATACTTTTTCATCATCCTATCTTATTCAAGAAGGCATTTTAAAAAAAGAACCGATCGAACGTATTTTACATGAGCATCAAACCGGAAAAACAAGCCATTGGCATCGAATTTGGGTATTATTAAATCTCGAACTCTGGTACCGAATGTTTATTCGAAAGGTGTAAAGCACACCTTCTTGAATTTTCGGTAGTGGTTAAATAGTAAGTGATGACGCATGCGTCACGATGTGGTCAGGAGTGCGACGAGGTCGTTGCAACGGCATCAGCGATGCCGCGCCTGTCAGGGCGTTGCCCTGAGGCGATGACCTCATTGCCCTCCTGTCTGTTGAGCAGTGTTCCGGGTCCCCATCACTTACAATTTAACCACTACCGAATTTTCAACGTTTTTTTTCGTGTTCATCAATTCATATCATGCCCGAAAGGCGTGACGATACGGAACAACAACCGGCAGCATGCACGCAATAGAATTTCGCGCTCCTATTCTGGGACATAAATTTGTTGTACTTCGAAAATCTTTGTGATTTACATGAAAAATAAGAAAATTCTTTTGGTCTTCTTAACCGGAAGCCTCTTCATGTCTTGGGTGCTCGCAGAAATTCTGCTGAGAATTCTGGGGTTTTCATATCCGTCATTCTATCACTACAACGATTTTATAGGGGTTCGGCATTCTCCTCAGACCGAAGGATGGTTTCGGAAAGAAGGCGAGGCATACATAACAATCAATAGTGACGGGTTGCGTGATGAGGAGCATCGCAAGCAAAAACCACCAGATACATTACGCATTGCTATCCTGGGCGATTCCTATGCCGAAGCGTTTCAGGTCCCTTTACAAAACACCTTCTGGAAAGTGATGGAGCGCAACTTAGCAACATGCCATGCTTTTGAAAAGAAGAACATAGAAGTGATTAACTTTGGCGTTTCCGGCTATGGCACTGCTCAGGAATACTTGACGTTACATCATTATGCCTGGAAATACTCCCCTGATATCATCATCCTGGCGTTCCTGACAGGCAATGATATTCGCAATAATTCAAAAGCGCTTGAACCTGCCCCTCATTTCATTCCATTTTTTCGGTTAGACAATGGAAAGCTGATTCTGGACAATTCTTTTGCGACAAATCCAGAATATAGAAAAAAAACTAGTTGGCTTTGGTCATTGCGCAGAACAGTTTACAGGTACTCCAGATTGTATCAGCTCATCAGCAAAACAAAAGATCTCTATTTATTCCCTCCTATTGATCCTCTTGCTCAACTAGCGGGTGAAGAACAAGGTCTGGATGACCTTATTTATATCGAACCGCGCACCCCTGAATGGCAAGAAGCCTGGGAAATTACAGAGCAATTGCTTCTCAAAATCTACCAGGAAGTAAAACTGCACAATGCCAGATTAGTAGTGGCAACCTTGTCAAGCGGCATTCAAGTCCATCCGGATCCGGAAGTTCGGCAGCGTTATATGCATGCGAAACAGATCACAGATTTGTTTTATCCTGATACCAGAATCAAAACCTTTGCAGAACAAGCAGGAATTGAAATTCTCACGCTTGCTCCGATGTTTCAGGACTATGCTGAAAAACACCAGATATACTTGCATGGATTTGACAATACGATGTTGGGCTTTGGGCATTGGAATGCTCATGGACACCGTATAGCCGGAGAGAAACTGGCCGAATACCTTTGTCAGAACTCCCAATAATGGATGGTTTTTCTCTTTATGACCAGACAACGCATTCTTGAATTTGTCACTTATGCCGGCATTGGCGGAACCCAGCAAATGCTGCTTGAAGCGCTGCGTTATGCCTCCCATGCCAACCATGCCAAATATCAATATACAGTGTGTGTGCTGTTGCAGCGTGATGTGCTCAATGAAGAACTCTCACACTTGAACATCGAGAATTTCTGTTTGAATATGCAAGGGTATTGGGATGTAAGCGTCTGGTGGAAATTGTATCGTTTTGTCAAAAACAGGCAATTTGACTTGATACGTACGTATGGACTGAAAGCCGATCTGATCGGCCGAATCGTCGGGAAATGCGCAGGCATTCCGGTGAATATTACGAGCGTGCGCAGCACTGACCCCTGGAGAAAGTGGTATCATGTTTTCTTAGATCGCCTGACATCCCGTTTGACCGATTTGTATCTTTCAAACTCAGAAGCAGGGCGTATGGCGATCCATGGCCGGGAACGTATTCCGCTTGCAAAAATTCGGACTATTTCGAATGGCATCGATCTTGAAAAATATACGCCTTACCATGCCCATATTCCTGAAATCTCTGCCCGGTATAGAGAAGATTTTCAGATTTCCCCAACAACGCCAGTTCTCGGAATTGTCGCCAATTTAGGAACAATGAAAGGTCACGCAACAATACTTGAAGCGTTTCCTCTTATGCGGCAGGCGTTTCCGGATTTGAAGTGTGTATTTGTCGGGCGCGATGATTTGAATGGCACCCTTCAGCGTGATGTGTGTGAACGCAAACTTGAGCAGAATATCATTTGTACCGGAATACGTCGAGATATTCCGGAATTGATAGCTATGCTGGATGTTTTTCTGCTCCCCTCTCTTTGGGAAGGTTTTCCGATGGCGCTGCTTGAAGCCATGGCCATGAAAAGGCCGATTGTCGCGTCATCTGTGGGAGGGATTCCGGAAATGATCGAATCCGGCAAAACAGGATTGCTCATTCCCCCTCAAAATCCTGAAGCATTGGCCCGGGCCGTGCTTTTTTTGTTAAAACATCCGGAAAAAGCTGCTGAAATGGGAAATGCTGCATATCAGCGGATTCAACGTGATTTTTACCTTCAAACCCAGGTTGCCAGAACTGAAGATATCTATGAACATCTCATCAGACACAAAAAACAGGGAACAACATGAAAAAAATCGTGATTCTCGTTCTATTCCATTTCCTCTTTGTTTCAGGGGAAACCCCTGCTGATGTTTCACCCATCCCTCGTCAAATCCGTGCGGCTTTTTCGGGCATTGTTTCTGCAAAAGAGGCTGAAGATCAATGTCAAACATTGCAGAAGTTCGGTTTGAACACGATTCTTCTTGCTCATGGGCAATATTCATTAGACCGCGAATTATTGACGGAATGGGCAAAAATCGCCCATTCGCCCCAGATTCATCTGCTGCCCGTCTTGAATTTTGCAGGACAGCATGAGATTGAGCAATTGCAAGGGCAATATCGCCCTTATGTTGACCGCTATGGAAATTTACTCGCCTCTACGCCATGCCCGCTTGATGCCAATTATTGGAATCTGGCTGTTGGCCGCCGATTTCTTGAGGGAGCTTCTCTGGCAAAGTCAACGCCTCTCGCCGGGCTATTATTCGATACCGAGATGTATGGGGCCGACATCTCTCTCTATCGTGACGGCTGTTTCTGCGAGCATTGCTGGCAGGCCTTCTGCTCATTTACCTCTCATGATTGTAAAAATATCCCGCCAGAAAACCGGTATGATTATCTTGTCCACCATAATCTTTTGCAGCAGCATAGCGATATTCAGCAGAAGCGTCTTCAAAACCTGCTTGCTGCTCTTGAACACCAGATTCATGCGATTCATCCCTCTTTGTCTCTCGGGTTTTTGGGATTTCTGGATAATTGGTTTTATCATGGCCTTATTCAAGGTTTAGGCACTATGAGTTCGCCGGTCTTAGTATTTTCGGAAACCTGGTATGTTCGGGGATTCACCCCTGAGATGTTCCAGGAAAAAAAGTCCGTTCTCGGCAAGCCATCCCCAGAAATCGCGCGCTATATTCCCGGATTATGGTTAGGTCGCTTTTTCGCCAAAGACCTTGCATCCCAACTGTATGCCCTGGCCGCCAATTCCGATGGGTATTGGATTTTTACCGCCGACAGTTTATGGGATTCATCTGAAATGCTGCCATCTTACGCCTCCTTACATGAGGATCGCCAACAATATTGGGAGGCTCTCAAAAAGGTTAATGATGAATTACAGCAAGGAACGCAAAATTCTGACTCTTCCCATACCAATTTCCCCACTGTTTATACTGCATCATTTTATGATACGAATCAGTCTGCTTTGATGACCTCTTCATCATTAAAAATTTTTTTTCATGATGCCCTGGAGCAGCAATCATGGGATCATGCAAACTTTTCACAACTTACGAAAGCTCTTTATCGAGGTACAACTCTTTTCCATTGCCTGAAACTACAAGGAAGACCCGCCTCTCCTGAAATTTCTTTTTCTCTTATTCCTGTTGATGGTTATCAAGACCCGTTATCGTATAAAATTTTTGACGGGCATGGTGCAATGATTCTGGACGGAAACATCATACAGCCACATTCGTCAAAAAATATCTCGCTTCCTGACGATGTTTCCGGTCTGGTATCTATTCTGGTCGAAACCGGGGCCAATGCGAGCCAAACCATTTTTTCCGATCTTGCCTGCGTTGCCGAGGCTTCAAGTTCTTTTCCGCTACGCCTTCTTAACACACCTTACACCTTGAAGGGGTATCGCGCTCAGGGACAATCAGCACTCAAACTCAAACTCTATTGCTCCGGAAAGCAATCCACATCGCTGATGTTTCAAATACAAAATCATTCGGAAACCCACACAATGACTGACAGGGAATTTGCTGAATTTTATATTTCCCTCCCTTCGGAATCAGAATTGCCAGGCTCGGATTTCTGGAAACTTACTATACACCCTCGCGCATCACAATCGTATGATATTTTCCAATTTCATATACACAATGAAGAATTTCCGTATGTGTTCATTGAACCTGAAAGAGCGCGTGATTAAAAAAGGGGAGCATTATGAAAATAGTTCTGTGTGCGAATACATCCTGGTTTATTTATAATTTCTGTAAATCTCTGTGTTTAGCTATAAAACAGAAGGGGCATGAAGTGTATGTTTTGTCGCCGTTCGATCAATACACTGCCAGACTTCAGCAATTAGGGCTGCAATGGTTTCACATCAACCTACACCAGACCAGCAAAAATCCCCTCAAAGAGATCTATTCTCTGTCTGAGTTGCTCTATTTTATAATAAAAATTCGTCCGACTTTTATCCTCACATTTACCATTAAATGCAACATGTATGCAGGGTTATTGGCAAGAATCTTTCCTGTCCGTCAGATCGCGACCATTGCCGGTCTGGGGGGGGTATTCCAAAAAAAAGGCTATTTTGTCAAATTTATTTGCTGGCTATATACGCGAGCATTTAAACACTCACCAAAAATCTTTTTTCAGAATGAGGAAGATCTGACCTTTTTTCTGCAACACAGGATTGTTTCTGCAAAACAAAGTGAAAAAATTCCGGGATTGGGAGTAAATTTACTCCGATTTACTCCTGATTTTTCTGAAAGATATCATAAAAAAAGAGTTTTTTTAATGTTCGGAAGAATCTTAGTTTCAAAAGGTTATGATTTGTTTTTACAGGCAGCATCCAGGATTCATGCTGATCCATCCATGCTTGCAGAATTTTGGATTCTTGGTATCCGCGATTCCACAAGAAAGGACTCTGAAGAACTTTTTCAAAAAATATTGGCCTATCATAAGCGACGCATTATTACCTACCTTCCTGCGACAGAAGATGTGGTTCCGATTATTCATCAGGCAGATGTCGTGGTCTTGCCGACCGAATACAATGAAGGGGTTCCGGCAAGTCTTCTTGAAGCGATGGCCTGTGGCAAGCCGATTATTACCACAAACTGGAAAGGATGTCAGGAAACGGTAGATGAAGAGGTCAATGGCTTTCTGATAGAAAAAGGAGATGTAGAATCGCTACTGAAGGCAATCAAGCGGTGTATTCAGGCTGACAATACGATTTTACGCCAGATGGGGGAATGGAGCCGCAAAAAAGTTGAACAACAATTTGATGAACAGAGGGTTATTGCCAAATATCTTTCACAGATTTATCCTCAGTCTTAATTCAAAGTGGTATTGGGTACAATTGGAAAAAAACGTTCAACATCATAAGGTAAAAGTTCGATAACGTGGGAAAGATTCCATATTCCCCCATAAAGATACGAGAGAGGTTGTTGTTTGACTTTGGTTGAAAATAGGGAATGATACCCATTATTCACAAAATTCTGATCTCCGGTTATCAATGAAATAATTGTCGGATAGAGATGGTGATGTGAAGTAATGATTCCCTCTGGCTTACCGAGAGATGGCTGAAGAAATTTTACCCATTCATGATCGGAATAGATAAAAAGAGGAACGATCGCTTGTTCGATTTCCGATTTACAGTGGGTATAGGTTTGTCCCTGTTCTTGCAAACTTTGTCCATGATCAGAAGTCCAGATAATCGTCGTATTGGTAAAATCCCTGGAAAATAGAGTTCGAGCAAATTCATCAACCGTAAAGGATAAGGCATTTTTATAGCTATTGATCGTTTTTTCTTTGCTGCTCCCATACCCTTCATTGACCTCTAACCTGGGGAGATGTCGAGAAAATTGGGCGACTGTTCTTGGATACGACGATTCATAATGAAAATGTGCGCCTTGCTTCACCAATACAATAAATTGTCCGACCGGTTTTTCCAAAAAGTTTTGCAGCGTTTCGGCTGCCCGTTGATCTACAAAATGATGGGTTCCGGGAATGTCATCTGCCCGTAAAAGATGGTCGACGTATCGGAGATCCTCTTTTCTGATGACAATATTCGGGAAATTACTCCCAGGAGCATCTAAAATTGTTGTCTCATAACCAGAACGTTTAGCATACTGAAATAATGTCGGGCGACGTTGAGTTTGCCGCGTCACATCCGGTATTTCGGTTGTTCCGGTGAGAATCAAAGATTTTGTAGGAAATGAACAGGTTGAAGCGGCAATTGATAATCCCAAATTATAAAATTGAGGATTCGCCTCAAGCTCTTTGAGAAATGGGGTCGTCGCCAGACGAGAATTATTATTCGAAAGGTAATCATATCGCACCGACTCATCAATAATCAACACAATATGATGGTTGGGGATCTGAGAAGAAAAGTTTTCTGATAACGCCTGCCGTTGTATTCCATAGAATTCACGATATTCTTTCACTGTAAATATCGCTGTTCGAATACTATTCGATATTGGTTCAACCGGAAAGTCATGCAATTTGAAATAGAGGTAATTCCACAGGTAATAATTTGAACTTACTGAACCAATAACGCAGACAGTTAATAATCCCCAGGGGCATAAGGAATATTTTTTCTGTGTTTTCCGGTAGATCACCCCTATGCCCGAGACAATTCCTAAAGCTGTAAAAAAATAGGTAAGCGTTGTTGAAGAACAATAACTTTTTATTGCGCCATACACAGCATGGATGTCAGAATTTAAAACTACCTGCACATAAGAGGTTTCCAAAAAATCATGTGTCACACTATACCATAACAAATTACTCGTCAGCATTCCCGCAAGTATTATAAGAACAAGATAGATTCCGATTCCGGGAAGTTTCCTGACAACAAAAAGCAAGCTCGCCGTTATCAGGATGACCAATCCATACACACCGATAATTTTGATCCAGCCGCTTCCATAAAAAAGATGCGTAATCTTATCAAGATATAAAGAGGTTCTTAAAAAAAAATCCCCTAACATCAATAAAAAAACGATCAACGCATCTACAAAAAGAAATTCAGATATAAACCGGAAACGTATCATTGGAAGAGAGTTACACAGTCATTGCTGATTCGGGTTCTTGCGTCTCTTGCAATTGATGACAGGCTAGGCTATCATCCACAATCAGCCGCGCCTGGGTCATGGCTTCGTCGGCTTCCTGGAAACTTGGGATATATTTGGCAAATTTCACTATATCCGCTTCAGGTAAAAAGATACTGATGCGACGTTTGATCGCCTCAGGCAGATCGCGATGATGAATATCACGCAAAATCTCTTCTGTGGTTCGTTCTAACACGGGGAAATGAAATTCGGCTCCAAGAAATTTACGCACGGTTTCCGACAGCAAAAAGTAATAGGTTTTAAATTCTCCTTTGGCCGGAAGCTGCCTGGCCTGAATTTCAGCCAATTCCTTGTGTGCTACTTCCCCGGGAGACAACAGCGGTTCGTACACAACCATTGTCTGTGTGCGGGGTTTGCGATATTTCAGGAACAGAAACACCGCCAGGCTGCCAAGCAGCAAGGCTCCCAGAATTATTGCCGGAGCAATGAGATAGCGATAGTCGGTTTCGATTGCAAGGTTTGGAGTATTCGGATTCAAGACAAAGATGCTGGTTGATGCAGCCTGAATTGATTGTTCTTCGCCTGTTGGGGTTCGATATGTGATCTCAAATGCCGGAAGGATATATTCGCCAGCGCGTTCAGGTGGAGCAGCCAGAAGAAAGTTATATTGTTCAACCGTCGAACCGTCTTGCTGCGGCTGAGGCGTGATGGTTTGTGACTCATCGAGGGTAAACCGCAAGGCAACCTCCGTTTTCCCCGTCAGACCACTGTCTGCCTGGGAGGGACCAGGGGTGGGTTCCGCTTTCCCCTCCTGGGAGGGGCCAGGGGTGGGTTTCCCCGTCAAACCACTGTTTGCCTGGGAGGGGTCAGGGGTGGGTTCTGCACTTGCCTGTAAGGCGGCTTCAAGTTCATGCGGAAGAGCACTGATCGTCGCCGGTTTTCGTTTTATGACTGCCAGACTCAGTTCCAACGGTTCGCCAAGCATGATCGGGCTATTGGTCATCACCTGTATTTCGATCACAGGCAGAATATTCAGTTGCACCGGCTCGACCACTGCGGCGACCGGATTCTGGCGCGGGCCGACGTACTCGATCGTGATAGGGCTGATATGATACTCTCCAGCGCGATCAGCATGCAGAGTATATTCGTATTGTTCGATGACCCGGCCCTGAAATGTCTGAGGTTGTAATTGTTTGCGTTCCAACACCGTCATGCCATTTTCTGTAAAATATTCGACCGGCTGAACCTGGATGGCAGGGAGATGATCAAATTTCAGAGAGTATTTCAACGAATCGCCAACTATAGGCGTGGTCGTAGAAAACCGAGATTCGAGAACGACTACTTCAGAATTTACTGAAGATTCCTGAGCGAATCCAGCGACGCTGGACAATATCCATAGGATCAGAAAACATCGGATATATGTAAAAAGACGTGTGTTTTGCATAACACAAGGTAAAACTTTCATGCCGCTTTTAGTACCCCACCCCCGGCCCATCCCCCAAAGGAGAGGGGAGCAAGTTCTCCCCTCTCCTTTGGGGGATGGGCCGGGGGTGGGGTTTACTGCTTAATACCGACTGGCGCGTTTGTGAAAAAAGGAAATGAGCGTTTGCAGATAGGGTTGATCCGTGCGAATGTTGATGACATCCAACTTCATTGACCGGAATACCCGTTCCCGGATAGCCAGTTCCTCAAGCGCAAGCGTCCGATAGGCTTTGCGAACGTCAGGATCGAAGGTATCCAGCATGATCTGCTCGCCGGTTTCGGCGTCTTCTAATTCTATGAACCCCACATTCGGCAATTCCAGTTCACGAGGGTCAGTAATTGTAATCGGGATTACATCGTGTTTACGACTGGTGATGCGCAGAGCTTGTTCATAGCCGCTGGCAATAAAGTCAGAGACCAGAAACACGACCGCTTTGCGTTTCAGCATCGTATTCAGATATTCCAGCGCCGCCTGAATGTTTGTTCCTGTGCCTTGCGGTTGAAAATAGAGTAATTCCCGCATCACGCGCAATACATGATTCTTCCCTTTTTTCGGGGGAATGTATTTCTCGACCGTATCCGTAAACGTGATCAGCCCGACCTTATCGTTGTTGCGAATCGCGGAAAAGGCTAAGATCGCGCACAATTCAACCGCTAATTCACCTTTCAATGTATTGACCGTGCCGAAATTCCCGGAAGCGCTGGTATCAACCAGAAAAAAGATGGTAAGTTCGCGTTCTTCCACGTGCAGCTTGACAAAAGGATGCCCCATTCTGGCCGTGACATTCCAATCTATGCTGCGAATATCATCGCCGGGTTGATATTCACGTACTTCCAGAAATTCCATGCCTCGGCCTTTGAACACGCTGTGATATTCTCCGGCCACCGTTTCATTCACCAGGCGTCGCGTGTAAATCTCAATCTCACGCACTTTTTTCAGAATCTCTTTTGGAATCATGGGACTTCTATGGTATCGAAAATGTGTTTGATGATGTCCTCTGAAGTTCGTTCTTCGGCTTCGGCTTCGTAGCTGAGAATGACACGATGACGCAGAATATCCAGTCCAATGGCTTTCACATCTTCCGGAGTGACATAGCCACGCCGCCGTAAAAAAGCATGAGCGCGCGCCGCTTTGTGCAGATAAATTGAGGCCCGCGGTGATGCGCCGTATTCAATCATCGGCGCGAGATCCGGCAGATTGTAGTTCTGCGGTTCGCGGGTCGCAAAAACAATATCCACAATGTATTCTTTGATTTTCTCGTCAATATATACCTGCTCGACTACCGATCTGGCTTTGAGAATGTCGTCAGGGGTAATAATTTGATTGACGGCGATCTGTCCGCCTGTGGCCATCCGGTCGGTAATCTGTAACTCTTCCTGGCGCGTTGGGTAGCTGATTTTGATTTTCAGCATAAAGCGGTCAACCTGCGCTTCCGGCAGCGGATAGGTACCTTCCTGTTCAATCGGGTTTTGGGTGGCTAATACCAGAAAGGGTTCATCCAATTTGTAAGTGGTTTCGCCAATGGTCACCTGCCGTTCCTGCATCGCTTCCAACAAACCACTTTGCACTTTGGCAGGTGCGCGGTTAATTTCATCCGCTAAGACAATATTGGTAAAAATCGGCCCTTTTTTGGGGATAAATGTGCCATCTTTCTGATGATAAATCATTGTACCGATCAAATCCGCCGGCAAGAGATCCGGGGTAAACTGAATCCGCTGAAAGTTGACCCGGATGCAGTCTGAAAGTGTTTTAACCGTCAACGTTTTCGCCAGACCGGGCACGCCTTCTAACAAAATATGACCATTGGAGAGCAGGCCAATCAACAGACGATCAATCATCGCATCCTGCCCGACAATGACTTTGGCAATTTCTGTTTTCAGATGTTCAACAAAACGGCTTTCGGCCTGAACCATTTCATTAATCACGCGAATATCCTGATACATGCTCTTTTCCTCCATGCTTATGCGTTATGGACATAGCCTTTTCTTTCTGAGCATTGCTAAAAAAAACGACAGAAGTTGTCAACGAAGAATTTTGAGAAGAAACCAGGTTTTTTGAAAAACCCGGTTTCTCAGGCATCATGAGAGATCATGACGAAAGGAACAACGTTTTGGCGCCAATGTAGCGCGTCTTAAAATAGGGTTCATTTAAATCGCTCACTGTAACGCCATATTTAGGCGAAGCGTGGATAAACTGATTATTGCCGATATAAATCCCTACATGCGAGGGGCCTGAACGGTACGTTTGAAAAAATACGAGATCGCCATGCACCAGTTCGGTTTTTTTGATTTTTTTGCCGATACTATTCCGAAACTGAAGCGAGGAAACCCGCGGCAGTTCGATGCCGTTGAGTTTATAGACAAAATAGGTTAGTCCCGAACAATCAAATCCGCGCGGCGTGGTACCCCCCCAGATATAAACTTTTCCCACAAATTTTTGGGCGGTCGTAATAATATCGCGCCGGTGCCGGGGTATATTTTGCTTCACAACCGGAGGCGATTCTTGTTTCGAGTGAATTAATGGTTTTTCGATGGGAGCGTCCGGCAGGACGGCATGTCGGGCAATGCGACCAACGTCGTTATTCGGCAAACGCACCAGATACCACTCGCCGGATTCCCCAATAAAAGGCAATTCCGTGCCCATTACAAGGATAATGGAATGACTGGGCCAGACGAATACTTCGCTTCTCTCATCGCGAATCACAATAGTGGTCAGATTACGTTCTTTCAAATACAGAGCATTCGCAGGTAATACCGACACAAAGGATTTATGGATCCAGCCTTTCAATTCAGGGTACGGCCCAACTTTCACAAAATACCACCATGATTTTTCTTGTTCCACTTTGACTACATCGCCGTAAATACATTGAGTCAGCCGTTCAGAGGTGACCAATGGTTCGGCATAAATATCAGCAAACGTCACATTGATCGCTCCGAAACGGCCAGAAAGAGCAAAAGGGGATGTCCGCTGCTGGGATGAATCTCGCGGAGAAGTGGTTGTTGTTTGATGACACCCTGCTCCAGCGAAAAAGAGGATGGCGAAAAGTATGAACAGTCTTTTATAGCTGTCCTGAGATAGGCATACATGTTTCATAGGCATTATGAATCTCATGGATCACAAACGAGATGTTATTACAGCGTTATGTGTTTTTGATACGTTCGTAGTCCAACATTCAGGCGATAAACCCGCTCAAGTGAGAACGATGAACCTGTTAAAATTTATATGGTTGTGTACTATAGACATCCTAAATGATTCGTGTCTCGACTTCGCTCGACAACCGACCGGACACTGAGCGGAGTCGAAGCGTCATAACACAACCCATGTAGGATTACTATATAACTCTGGTTGAAATAACAATTAGACCGATAGAATTTTTTCAGGTTAAGTGATTATGGATTTATTTCCTGGAAAAGTTTATGATCCTTCGCTGAAAATGTAAAGTTTATTTTTGGCGAGTTCGTAATTTTACCATTTCTATCGTGACCTCTCATCCCGATCTCGTAATTCCTTGGATTTTCCCAAAGAACTTTTGGGAAAAATGTTGACACCACAACATCTGTGCAGCAGAATAATCATCACGAAAAAAGGAAGACAATATGCGACGCTTTCACTTTTTGCAGGAGGCAAAAGATATGCGCTATTTTAATACTTCAGGGCCGTGCGATCCACGCAAACATTATACGCTTTTGCGCGAGCCGTTGCTGCGTCAGGGCAAGGTTAAAGTGGAGAACGGCCGCTTTTTCACGATCTTTGCCCCGCGCCAATCGGGGAAAACCACCTATTTTCAATTGCTGTTACAAGAATTGAAAACCATGTACACCCCTCTTTGGATTAGTTGTGAAAATCAGGCGACCTCATCAAAAGACGTCTTTTATCAGGATATGGAACGCCAACTACGTCAAGAACTCGCCAAATCCGGTATCTCCTTTGACGGCGCAATCACGAACAAAGACGAATTGGAAGCGTTTTTCGAACAATCGTCGCAACTGCAAGCGAACCCCTTTGTCCTGGTTATTGACGAATTTGAAGGGGTACCGCAAATTGTCATCAGTGAACTGATGCATACATTTCGCCGCGTCTATCATCGCCGTGACCATTCTCGGTTACAGTCCCTCATCTTAGTCGGCGTGAGCTCAGTGGCCGAATTAGTCGTGTCTTCAGCTTCGCCGTTTAATGTGGTGGATGAATTGGAAATCCCGTACTTTACTTGTGAAGAAGTGCATGAATTGATCCAGCAATATGTCACGGAAACGGGGCAGGTATTTGATGCGGAGGTTATCAAGGCGATCTATGACAACACGCACGGACAGCCCGGCTTAGTGTGCGGACTGTGTCAACATCTGGTTGAACAGGTTGTCACCGACCGCAAGCATCCGGTGACAATGGATCATTTCTATAAAACTCTCCAGCATTTTTTGACCGAACGGTTCGACAAAAATATCATCAATATTGTCCAAAAGGCCCGTTCAAAGCAAGACTTTATGCTGCGTTTGCTCTTCCAGGAAACTCCCATCCCATTTTCCGTACATCATCCGGATATTGCCTATTTATATGCCCATGGGGTAGTACAGAATGTCAATAATCATGTTGAGATAGGGGTCCCGCTATATCAAAAAGCGATTATTATCGCGTTTCGTCCGCTTATCAATGGCGAAGCCGATTTTTATTTCACCGCGAAGGATACGTTTGGTGAATACGTGACTGCGGAAGGATTAAATCTCCACGCCATCCTTGAGAAATATCGGCAATATATCCGCAAACGCGGCTATCAAGCCTTTGATACTGCTCATCTTAAAGAAGCTGCCTGGCATTATTCTCTGGACGGATTTATCAATTTCTTTCTTGATATTCTCGAAGGGCAAACCTTTATTGAAGTCCCCTCCGGGCGCGGACGAACCGATATTCTGATTCTTCATCGCAATCGCAAATATATCATTGAGACCAAAGTATTTACGAATAATGCCTATTTTCAGAAAGGAAAACGCCAACTGGCTGAATATCTGCAATCAGAAGGACTGAATGAAGGTTATTATGTGGTATTCAGCAGCAAACATAGTGAGGCGGATCAACTCGACTTTGTGGAAGAAGTGAACGGCAAGCGGATTTATACCTACCTCATCTGTACTCAATTCGAACGCGCAACCGATAAGCACAAGCCATCAGAAGCAAAAAAATAGAGGAGTGCCAAAGCTCAATCTTTGGCTATCAATACCAGGCTTTGACATTCCTGCTCTCTATTTGAAAAGAGGGGTGCTCGTCTTTGGCTGTCAAAGCTTGAGCCTATTGATTGGTTTCATAATGGACGCCTAAAGCGGCAGGCGGGCGTGAGCGCATGACGGCTCCGGCCAGAACGATAATTGTCAGCAAGTACGGGAACATCTGAATCAGCTCGTAGGGCACGCCGATATTCAAACTTTGGAGACGCATCTGCACCGCATCGGTAAAGGCAAAAAGGGAACTTGCGGCCAAGCCTCCGAGCGGATTCCACTGCCCGAAAATGTTGGCGGCCAGGGCCATATAACCTCGTCCGGCCGACATGTTCATGCTAAACCAGTTCAAATGCCCCAGAGAAAGATAGGCTCCGCCTAAACCGGCCGCGCTGCCGCTGAGGATCAGGCTGAAATATTGGATGCGCTGAATATTGATTCCCAGCGTATCAGCGGCTTCCGGATGTTCGCCGATCATGCGAATCCGTAACCCCAGAGGCGTTTTAAAGAGCAAAACCCATCCTCCGAACACTACCAGCAACATGAGATATACAAGAGGACAGTGTGTTCCGAGTAATTTGCCTACGACAGGGATATCTTTGAGCATCGGGATCGAGATTTCCTGTAACCCGTTTACATTCGGGGAACTCCCTTTATTGCCCCATAACACCTGCATCAGCCAGGTAGTAGTGCCTAAGGCTAAAATATTGATCCCCACGCCGGCGACAACATGATTGGCTCTGAAGGTCACAGCAAAACAGGCAAACAATGCGCCGATACCCGCGCCGACCAGCAAAGCGAATAGTATGCCGATCCAGGGGCTTCCGGTCAAGAATGATCCCAGCACCGCCACAAAGGCCCCGCTGAGAATCATGCCTTCCAGACCAATATTAATAATCCCCGCGCGCTCCGAAAATGTACCGCCCATCGCTGCCAGGGCAATCGGGGTCGCAATGCGTATCGTCGCAGTGAAGGTGTTCAAACTGAAAACTACGGAAAAAATCTCTTGCATCATGATTGACCTGCGGGTTTGAGGATGAGTCGAATTAACGCGGGGGCCGCAATAAAGAGAATCACCAACCCCTGCACAATTGTCATTAAATCCATCGGAATTTTGGCAAACAGTTGCATGGCCATACCACCAGCTTCCAACGCGCCAAACAGCAAAGCCGCAAAAAAGACTCCCCAGGGTTTGTTGCGTCCCAGAACCGCCACAGCAATCCCGGTAAACCCGTATCCCGGCGAAAAGTTGGTAATAAAGCGGTTTAACACCCCCATCACCATAGTACTCCCGGCCAGTCCCGCTGCCGCGCCGCTCAGAGCCATGGAAATGACAAGATACCGTTTTACCGGTATCCCGGCGTATTCTGCCGCTCCGGGATTTTGGCCAACGGCTTGCAAATCATAGCCCAATGAGGTATTTTTGAACATCAGATCAAAGAGCAGAATGACGCCAATGCCGACAAAGATGGCTGCGGTCAATTTGGTGTAAGGAATTAACTCCGGGAAACGCGCACTCTGAGGGATCATGGGGGTTTGATCCACATAGCCCGGTTCTTTAAAGTAGGCTTTTAACACGAGCGTCGTCGCTAAAATGCCAATATAATTCAGCATAATAGTCGTGACGACTTCATGCGCGCCGGTTTTGGCTTTTAAATACCCGGGAATCGCGCCCCAAATTCCTCCGGCGAGCGTCCCGGCCAGAAGCGAAATAGGAAGTAAAAATACGCCCGGCAGTTGGGCGAAGGTCAACGCTGTGACCGCAGAAGCAAAAGCCCCCCAGTATAACTGTCCTTCGCCGCCGATATTGAATAAACCGGATTGGAAGCCGATGGCGACCGCCAGGCCGGTAAACATCAGGGGAATCGTTTTCAAGAGGCTTTGCGAGAGATTATACACATTGCCAAACGCGCCGTGAAAAAAACTGGAATAGGCTTTCACCACATCATAGCCGGAAACCCAGATGAGAATCGCTCCAATCAGCAAGGCAAGCAGCATGGCAATGATGGAATAGATGACTTCTGAGATGCCTGATAATTCTCTCAGTTTATGCAGCACTGTTATGAAACGTGTTGACATCCGGATGCTCTTGCCCTGAGTAAGAAACCGAGTTTTTTGAAAAAACCCGGTTTCTGTGCCTGACTCCTCACATGACTTCCTTGCGATGACCTGCCATTAATAATCCTAATTCCTGCTCTGTAAATTCCTTTGCCTTGCCTTCAGCTATGATTGCGCCTTCATACAGCACCAGAATTCTATCGCTTAGAGATTTGAGTTCATCCAATTCCGCCGAAATTAGTAAAATGGCTTTACCCTGCGCGCGCATGGTCAGGAGCAGATTGTGAATATACTCGATTGCGCCGACATCAACTCCGCGCGTCGGTTGCGCGGCGATAATCACCTGAGGTTCGCCGGATAATTCCCTGGCAAGAATCACTTTTTGTTGATTGCCGCCTGACAGCGATGTCATTTGTTCCTGACTATGAGAGCAGCGAATCTGAAAATCGGAGATGCGTTTGCGGCAAAAGCGCGTGATCGTTCTTTGAGATAAAATCCCATGGCGAGCGAACGGCGGATGCCATTCAAATCCCAAAATCATATTTTTTTCCAGGTTAAAGGTTGGTATTAAGCCTCGCCTGAGACGATCTGAAGGAATGTGCGCCAGGCCTGACGCTCTGCGCCCGGCTGTTCCAACGGCTTGGATCTGCCGATTGTGCAGCAAAATCTGTCCCCGCTCAATGGCGCGTAATCCCATGAACACTTCTTCCAATTCTAATTGACCATTCCCTTCCACCCCGGCAATGCCAACAATTTCTCCCTGTCGCAACGACAACGTAATGTCTTTGAGCCGTACATTGCTCTTTTTATTCACAGCGTAGAGGTGCTGTGCCTCAAAGATGACCTGTCCTGGCGGGTTATCAGCTTTTGTAACCCGCAAGATGACCTCTCTGCCTACCATCATTCTGGCAAGCTCTTGCGGATTTGTCTCAGCCGTTCGCACCGTACCGACTTTTTTCCCATCGCGCAGTACCGTGATGCGATCCGAGATCGCCATGGTTTCCTTTAATTTGTGCGTGATAAAAATGATTGTTTTCCCATCGTCTTTCAATTTTTGCAACACATAAAAAAGTTCTTCGACCTCCTGGGGCGTGAGCACCGCGGTTGGTTCGTCTAAAATAAGAATTTCCGCCTGGCGATACAGGGTTTTCAGGATTTCGACGCGCTGCTGTTCGCCTACGGAAATATCTTCAATTTTGATCTGCGGGTTGACTTTTAATCCGTAACGCTGCGAAAGTTCAGCGACCTGTTGTCTAGCGCGTTTCAAATCAAGAAACAGTCCCTTTTTCGGCTCCTGTCCGGCGACGATATTTTCAGCAGCAGTCAGGCGATTGACCAGCATGAAGTGCTGGTGGATCATGCCGATCCCCAGGGCAATAGCATCTTTGGGGGTATGAATCTCCGTCTCCTGGCTGTTGATGAAAATTTTTCCGGCGTCGCGGGCATAGAGTCCGAAAAGAATTTTCATAAGTGTCGTTTTTCCGGCTCCGTTTTCGCCCAACAGACAATGAATCTCGCCCCGCTTGACCTCAAGATCAATGGCGTCATTAGCTGTCACGGGTCCAAAGCGTTTGGAAATCTGCTGTAATTCTACCGCATTCATGGCTGTTTTCCCGTTTCATCCCGCAGAAACCGGGTTTTTTGAAAAAACCCGGTTTCTCTTCATTTATTGGACAGTTTCAATCGTTTCCGGGATTTCAATTTCACCGGCGATGATTTTGGCTTTCACATCTTCCAGAGCTTTGATCACATCGTCCGGGAGCAGATTGGTTGAATATCCCAACACATCTTCCGCCACGCCTAACACGTGAATGACCCCTTCAAATTTTCCATCAAGCACCTGTTTCATGGCAAGCAAAACCGTTTGATCGACAAACTTCATGCCGTTTGTCAACACATTATCCGGCGCCAGGTGCCCCTGATCCGAATCAGCGCCGATAGCATAAATGTTCTTTTCCTGGGCCGCGTTGATCACGCCCAAGCCTGACCGTCCGGCTGCGCCCCAGACGACATCCGCTCCCTGCTCGATCATCGAAAGCGCGAGTTCTTTGCCTTTGCCCGGATCAGCCCAGTGGCCGACATAGGAGTGCAGCGCATTGATTTTGGGATCAACATATTTTGCGCCAGCGATAAATCCGGCGATATTCGCATCAATCAACGGGATTTTCATGCCGCCAATCACGCCGATTACCTTTTCCGCATTGATTCTGGGATCGTCCGTTTTAACCGTCATCAACGCCGACGCCACGCCCATCAGGAAGCCGCGTTCCTTTTCCTTATACACGTAAGAAGCGACATTCGGTTTATCAACCACCATATCCACAATCGCAAATTTTTGTTCCGGAAATTGCACGGCGATTTCATTTAAAGCATCCGCTTGATCAAAACCAATCGAGATAATCAGGTCATACTGACGGGTATTCGCAAACTGCATCAAATAGGGCTGATATTCCGCAATCGCCGTTGGCTCTGCAAAATCAAACTCAATCCCATGCTGTTCTTTTGCCAAAGTCATCCCATGCATGGCCGAATCATTAAAGGATTTATCTCCCAACCCACCAGTGGCAAACACAATCGCAAATTTCCCTTCGGCCTGAGCCAGTCCAACACTGCTGAACACAATACACAGCACACACAGCCCGATCACACTCCATGTACGTAACATAATCTACCCTCCTTGTAAAAGATTGATAATAGAGAACAAGGTAACATTCCTACAAGAGATAGTACCGAGGGAATTCATAGAAAAAGTCAAGGGGAAAAAGCACAAAAAGCCTACCTTCCCATAATGATCCTGCTTCACCAGGTGGAAAAGCGGACACAACCTCAATCCGAAATCACCCCACCAAATTTTCCCACCCACTTTTTGGCTTCAGTGCAAGCTATTCACTGTTTCCCACACTTGATTCTTACTCATTCACTCCCTCTCCGTAGGAGCGAGGTAATTCTCTCTCCTGCGGGGAGGGTTGGGGGCTTAGAGTGGCTGATGATTGTGTTGATTCAACATTTTCAAGCCTTCAAACCAGAGAATACTGAGCGCCCCAGCGATGAGACACACATACAGATCTATCTGATGCAAGTACGCAAACCCGAACAGATTTCGCAAAACAGGTACATACAAAACCAGGCCAAGAAAACCGACTGTGCCGCCAATCACCCACCAGAGGGCGGTATTCGGGCTGTGGAGTGTAGTGAAAATCGTTCGCGTCCAGGAACGATTCGTCAAAATCAGTCCCAAATTGGCGACGATTAGCGTGGTGAAGGTCAATGCGCGCGCTTCTTTTTCATCATGCCCTAAATATAACGACAGACTAAAGATGATTAGCAACATTACCAACACGCTCACGCCCTGTAACAAGCTCAACGCCACAGTTTTTTGGCTGAACAGCGGTTTCTGCGGATTCCGCGGCGGACGCAGCATGACATCTGCCTCTTCAGCTTCCGCCTCAAACACTACTGAACATGCAGGGTCAATGATCAATTCCAGAAACATGATGTGCATGGGCATCAACACCAGCGCATCCTCACCCCAGCCTAACGACACGAAAAAGTTTTTAAATACCACCGGAATCAACGACATCCCGGCAATCGGCACATGCACCGCGAAAATATAGGCAATCGCCTTTTTAATGTTATCAAAAATCCGGCGTCCCATCTTGACAGCCTGCTCAATCGAGGTGAAGTCATCATCCAACAAAACCAGAGCGGCGGCTTCGCGAGCGACATCTGTGCCGCGCGCTCCCATCGCAATGCCGATATGCGCGGCCTTTAACGCAGGCGCGTCATTCACGCCATCGCCAGTCATGGCGACAATTTCGCCATCGGCCTTTAGTGCGTTCACTAACCGGAGTTTTTGTTCCGGGACCACCCGCGCAAAGATGTTCACACCCCGAATACGTTCCCGCAACTCATCTTCAGCTAATTGCTCTAACTCCGGGCCAGTCATAAATTTATCCGGATTCGCTAAGCCGATTTGGCGGGCGATATTCTGGGCAGTGCCCGGATAATCGCCGGTAATCATCACAACACGAATCCCAGCGGAATAACACTCTTTGATCGCAGCAGGGACGGTCTCGCGAATCGGGTCGGCCAAACCGACTAAACCGAGAAATTCAAAGGTGAAATCGTGTTGTCCACCCGGTAATTCCGTCCGCGCAAAACTGGCTTTCGCTACACCGAGGACGCGCAAGCCATCATCCGCTAAGGTACGAATTTTGCCAGCCAATTCATCTATTTGTGCCTGCGTAAAATGACACAGATCCGCAATCGCCTCCGGCGAACCCTTCGCGGCGATCATGTAGTCTGCGCCATCCGGAGATTCCCACACGCGCGACAACGAGAGCAACTCGGGGGACAACGGGTATTCGTGGATCAATTTCCAATCGCTGTGTAGATGTTCAGTCTGTGCTAAATATTGGTTGCCAAGCAACTTAATCGCTTTTTCCATCGGGTCGAACGGATCGATCTGGCTCGCCAAAATGCTGAATTCCACTAATTCGTGGAAATGCTCCGGCAAGACGGTCTGTGGCGTACTGACCATCTGATAAAACTCCCTATCCGCGTAAATCTGTTTGACTGTCATTTTGTTTTGGGTCAACGTGCCCGTTTTATCTGAACAGAGGACGGTGGCGGAACCGAGCGTCTCGATAGCAGGCACACGGCGGGTGAGAACGCGTTTTTGCGACATCCGCCACGCACCGAGGGCTAAAAAAACAGTCAACACGACAGGCAATTCTTCCGGCAGCGTCGCCATCGCTAGCGTGATGCCCGCCAAAAAGCCTTGCAGCCAATGGCCGCGCGTCAGGCCATACACAACCACCACGAGAACACACGCCGATAACCCCACGATAGACAGATTCCGCACAAGCCGATTGGTTTCTTTCTGCAACAGCGTGACCTCGGGTTCGACTTGCTGCAAGGCTTTACCGATTTTACCGAGTTCCGTCTGCACGCCCGTCGCCAGGACTTCAACGATGCCTTGCCCCTGCACCACCAGTGTGCCTGAATACACGAATGGCAAATCATCGCCGCCAGGCCGGCCCATGGTTTTGACATCTTTTGCCGCAGTTTTTCTCACGGGCACGGATTCACCTGTCAGCAGCGATTCATCCGTGGAGATATTCACGCCCGTTAGTAGGACGCCATCCGCCGGCACGCGGTCGCCTTCCGCTACGACCATAATATCCCCGCGTACCACGTCACGGCCCGCGATACGTTTTTCTACGCCATCGCGAATCACCAATGCGCGCGGACTGGACAAATCCCGCAAAGCTTCGAGGGCGCGCTCAGTTTTTCGTTCCTGATAGAGCGTAATGCCCATGACAATAAACACAAAACCGATTAGCATCAGGGCTTCCTGGACATCGCCTAAAATGAGGTAGAGAACGCCGCACGCGACTAACAGCAAGAACATCGGCTCGCGCACGACTTCCCAAGCAATCACCAGAATGCTCCGTTGTTTGGCCGTGGGTAATTCATTATACCCTTCGGTTTTGATCCGTTCCGCAACTTCCGTTTCAGATAACCCTCGTAAGTCTTTAACATCAATTGGATTTAGCATATTAACCTAAAAGATCATAGTACATTGATTCAGAAATTCTTCGGAGTGCGAAAATTCTGCTTTGGATGGGAAAACAGAGATTTCGTACTCCAGCGATGATCATAAACTTCTAATACAATGTAGTTGGACGAAATGAATGGATGTGCAACCTATTTACAACCAGAGTCACCTTATAACTCAAAGGTGATTTCAACAAGATCCGCCATGATCGACTTTCTTCTCACAGTCCGGCATTGACAAAGGCCAGGATCGTTTTCTAACTTAATTTCCTCCAGGTGGCGAAACGCAGATGACCAACCACCAGATTATAAAAGTCGAGATATATAGCAATCCTACGTAAATTGTGTCATTGCGAGGAATCTGCGACGAAGCAATCTCGTTGTATAGCCGGGGATTGCTTCGCAAAACCTTGCAGTGACAGGTTATAACTGATGTAGGATTGCTATATGCAATTTGACTCTGAAGAACTATATCTCTATAAACTATCCCCAAAAAGGCCGATCCTCCCAGCGCCCTGACTGGGTTGGCACAGAAAAATATCGGCATGTAAGCCGGTGTGAGCTTGATATTCGTCGGCAATTCGCGCCCGAAAGGTCAAAGCGTCATCCGCCTTGATCAGCGCCACAGCACAACCGCCCCAACCGGCCCCGGCGATTCTGGCTCCCAAAGCCCCTGGACATCGCAGAATACTTTCAATCAAAATATCTAATTCCGGACAACTGGCTTCAAAGTCGTCGCGGATACTATGATACGAATCGGTCATCACCTTTCCGAAAGCGTCCATATCTCCGGCTTTCAACAGGTCACAGCCGCGTAACACTCCGGCGTTTTCAGCCAGCACGTGCCGACAGCGGGGTAAAATGCGCAGAGGATGGGTTGAATCAATCCGGCTTTCTTGAAACAACGTTTCATAGATAGTCGGCTCAAGCTGTTGATGAAGTTCGGCCAGCGTGATTCTGTCTGGCAGCAAGTCAGCAAGCGAAGTACCGAGCGGAATATCGCGTAGATGAGTGGCCTGTGGAAAATGCGGCCTGAGCAATTCAAGTCCTATTTTGGTTTCTAACACCCTGGTATTGTATTCAGACGACGCGGATTTTTCCTTTTTAACGTTCGTATTGCACACTGCGACCTGATAGCCCGGCCGCAACGGGATATGTTCGGTATAAAACGTTGCCTTCCCATCTCTCTCAATCGGGCGGCAATCCAGAAACAGGGCATGGCCTTGTTGGTTGAGAACGGAGGTAAAATGATCCATAAATCCGCCGCGCGTGCCGACATACCATTCCGCTTCGCCGCAAAAGCGGGCAAACTGTTTCGGCTCCATGCTGATCTGAAATAATTCTTTCACGGCAACGGCGGTTGCGACCAGCAAGGCTGATGATGAACTCAGACCGGCTGCAACCGGAACGCCATAAGGCGGACGACCATCTACAACCAGATTCATGCCTTGCAGAACAGACAGGCCATAATCTCGAACAAAAGCCTGCACAGCGGCTTTGACGTAGTTTTGCCAACTACCTTTATCGCTGCAAGGAATGTCTTTTTCCAGAAGAAATGTTTGCATGGCAAAGGCCGGATCTGTATTGTGCAGTACAAGTTGCTGATCCTTGCGCTTTCCGGCGACAACCAGAATATCTTTATCCAACGCCATGGGCAGCACGTAGCCCTGATGATAATCCGTATGACTGCCCATCAGGTCAACCCGACCCGGCGCTCTGACTATAATCACATCCTGATTACCATAAATCGCCTGATAAAGGCTCAAAACATGGCGATAGCGCTCGCGCTGCCCGGGGTCGTCTTCGCCATAGATTGCGCAAAGCTGCGGCGCGATTTGCGTGTCAAAATTTTGGAGAATGTTGGTAATAGTCATACAAAATGTACCCGCAGGTTCGTAGTAGCCGCTTCAGCGGCCTCTTCAAACGCTGAAGCGTTTACTACGAACGAGTTTTTACTTCTCTTTTTTCTTCCGCAGTAGGAAGCCGCCGCCGATTACAACAAGCACAACGGCCAATGTTTTGAGCATGACGCTCCAATCGCGCCGTTCTACAAGTTGAGCTGGCGGTTGATATTGTCCAACAAATTGGTCGGCAAGGTTGTACGCTTCGGCAAGCTGCTGCGCGTAGGGGCGTTTGGCAGCTATCATGGCTTTGACAATATCGTATTTTGCTACCAGCGTTGATTCCTGCGTCAAAGCGCGGCTCATGTTTTCAATTGTCAAATCGCGAAACAGCATGATGTCGCTGCGATGCTGATTGATATAGCCTAAAAACGAATGTTTACCGAATCCGCGATTCAATTGATCTGGCAGCATACTTTCTACATAACCGCACAAGTTGAAATAGGCCATGCCCTGCTCAAGATCATTTGAAGGCGCCATAAATGAATAGTGCGCCGTAAAAGTGACGTCGGTTTTTGGTCGTCCTTCCCCCACTAATCTTTCCAGCTCTATCCGTTCATCGTGCGTGGTGCGACACAAGACGGTTCCGATCAGTTCGCTCGTTTGATCCAATTTGCCGTCGCCATTGAGGTCAAAATAATAGGAATACAACACATCCTGGCCGTAGAACAGAATAAAATCTCGGATATCAATCTGCGCTAATTTGCCATATCTATCATAAATAATGTATCCGCCATTATTATATTTATCAAAGGGATAGACCACATTATCCCCTGCGCCGATGTGAAAATGGCGCAGCAAGGGATAACGGCCCGGAAAAAGATCGGCATAATTCTCAACGCGCAGGCGGATATGCTCGCTTTTACCGAAGAAGGCGTCTTTTACTCGTTCAAGGTAACCCGGTTTGTGCGCCAGGTAAATAGTGCTTTCCTGCGGCAGAATATCGAACAATCCATCCTCATACGTCATATAAATCGGCGTTCTGGGAATCTGGACGCTCATCGCCATTGCTTGTCTAACCATGCGTTCACGTTCAGTCTGATTAATGGTTTGCTGGCTATCCAGGATTCTAATGTGTTCTTGAAATTGATTGCGAGCATTTTCGGTGTCGGGGCTGATCACGTATTGTTCCAGAAACGTTCCGGCGCGAAAGACTTTGCCCCACCACCAGCCCAGCAGATATTCACGCACTTCCGTCATGAGCGTCTCCATGCGCATAGTGTCGTCGGAAAAGCTGACAACCGAGACTTCAAGCTCTTTCAAGCCTCGCTCCGGTACGAATTTATAGACGCGATACGATTGGGGCGTTTTCGATGCCCTGTTTGAAATGATTTCGGCAAATTGTTCTTTAAAATTCAAGCTCCCTCCGATGCGTAAACCGGCCTGCACGATTTCCGGTTTGCGGGTGGCTGAGGCGATCCGGATTTTTTGGGAATCATCCATGTTAAAATATTCAATATCGTCGCGCACCTCACGGCCGGTAGCAAACAGATAGGTGCCGACTTTGCTTTCCACCCCCCCCTCATAGACCTCAGTTTCCGAATATTGATCCACATTTGCCGCGCCTTTCTTTTCGCTTCCCCCGGCGATATACACCGTATTGGTCGCTCGGAAGAGTACATTGCGCTCCGGATAATTCTGGCGTTTGGTCAGATAATCTTTGGCGAGCAGGTAAACGCCGCTCAGAACCACGAGCAGCACAAGCAACGCGACAAAAATCCCCCTTTTATGACTGCTGAGAAAGTCGCCGATAGCATCGGTGATTTTTCCGAAGAAACGCCCGATCTTACCGAACCTTTTCTTGCTTGGGGTTATGTCCGTATCTTGCAAATGTTTCTGCTCGATCTTCTTCAACAGATCATCAAATTCTCCTGGCATGATGGTTCTCCTTTAAAAATAGAACTACAGGAATGAAGAATAAGCAAGAATGTATGACATACCAGCAATCAAATTCTTGCTTATTCTTTATTCTTGTAGTTCTATTGCATCGGGCGAGCAACTATTCATGTTCACTCTTTTGAAACTCCTCGTTTATAGTAAACGCTTTAGCGTTTTCTTACGACGCTGAAGCGGCTGTTAGAAACGACAAACTTAATCCTGCACCACGACTACCCGGCAGGGCGCTCCGCTGACGCCTGTAAGTCGCAGCGGGAGAGCAATGAGGTCTCCGCCGGGCTGTACCTGTTTTGCCGCTTCCGGATCAAGGTCTTCAACCAGATAGATGCCCTGTTCGGCAATAAGGCGATGAAAGTCCAAGGGATCCCGGTCAAGAACGTGCACAGAACCGGCCAACGCCCAGAGCTTCGCCGGAACCTGGCATAGGGCGCGTAAACAAACCTCACTCATATACGCCTGTTTTTGCTGCGAGGCCAGAAAAAGAATCGGCTCGTTGCGGTAGGCGGCGAGCACATCTCCGAGGATAGCCTCAACCCTGAGCGCATCAAGATCTATCCAGAAGTAGCGGCCGAGCAGATGCTCTATCGGCAGTTGTTCCAGCGTTGCACCGCCTTCGACAAAATGCGCCGGAGCGTCAATGTGCGTGCCGGTTTGCGTGCCCAACGTCACCTGCGACACCCGGAAACCCTGCTCGTGTACCGAACACCAGGGCTTTATCACCAACTCCGGGTCACGATAATTCTCATCATGGTAAATTTCCAGAGTACCATCAAGGATTTTAGTCAAATCTATAATTGTCTTCTTTTCAAGCATGTTACAATTTTGATGGATCCCTTTCAGGGAAATGAAGGGAAACAACCAATCTTATTCTGTTAAGTTCTTGTAAAACATACCCGTCTCGACTTCGCTCGACATGCGGGATTCCGGTCATCGAGCGAAGTCGAGATGACAAGATTCGTAGAATTTAACAGTCCTGCGCATTCAAGGGTAAGTTTTACCGTCCTCTGGTTAAATCATCAAACCGTTTTTTGCGGTCTTCGCGTTCCTGTTCGCGGCGTTCTGCTTGTTTCTGCGGATAATTCAGCACATCATCCGCCGTATCTCTGGCAGAGGTGGCGAAATGCTTGAGGTGTGCGAACGCACTCTGGCCTACCCTGGTCAACTGCGAGGCGGACAAGGAAATTCCCTGTTCAAGCAGGTTATTACGTATCTGCTCCGGCGCTTCATAATTCACAACAACATCTACAATATTCGTGCGTTGCAACAATCCTTGGATCGCCTTATCGAGTTTTTTTTCATCGCTGGAGCTAATCAGGAGATTGATAAATTTTTTCAGGCCGTTACCCAGCCACAATCCCGCCCAGAATGACGGGATTTGATAGAGATTCACCATAATTGTCGCAAAGGGGCTGTATTGCAGCACCGCCGTGTAATAATGGAACCCGAAGATCGTGTCATAGAGCACTTCAACCCCGGCCGCCACGCCTAATTTTTGCAGATTGGTCAGCCCATTGATTTTTTCATCTCGAATCAGCGAGGCGAACCATTGTTTTACCCGTTCAAAAAGCGGAAGTTTCAATTTAGCCAGGCCCGAGGACGTGAGATAATTACGCACTACATTAATATGTTTGGCATATTCGAGCGAATCTTTGGGAATCGGATGACGCTCTTCCGCCGGCGGCGCGGGGGTTTCAGTTTGCTTCGTGTTAGTCGAGGATTCGGCCGCAGTCTGGACTTGTTGCGCCGGCTCTGAATCTAAAAGCGCGTCAATCGAAACCAGACATTGTTTTTTGCGTTCCAATCGGCCGGCTTTAGGGTTGGCGACTCTGGAACTCACAAAATCCGCCAGCGCAAGCACGATTCCTGATCCGGCGTGCGCCAGTGCATCTGTAAACAGCGATTCAATAGCCATAATGATCTCCTATGAAACTACAGGAATTGATATATAAGCAAGAATCATTCCGAAGAGCATTCTTGCTTATATATCAATCCCTGTAGTTCATTGTGCCGGGCGAGCATACGTTCATGAATACCCTTTTGAACTTGTAGCGCGAAATTATTTTTCGCGCTTGTAGAACAGAGTGTCGTTGTATATTCAAATTTTGGCAAGCAAATAGTAACATAAAAAAATAGGTTGACGAGAATTCTTCTTTGCGAGAAGATAATAATCATGATGAACATCCTCACACTCAAACCGGATCATAAGGCGGTTAAGACTTATTACTTTGAAGGGATTTGCCTGGTAGATACCATTCAACTGGCCGAACCAGCGGAACAGGCACAGTTTACGTCTTCGGTATGAAACAGGGGAGATGTTCTACTATGTTTATGCGGTATTACACCATCCGCAATATCGCGCCCAATACGCGGTCAATTAGATCGGCGCGTAACGAAAATGAAACTCTCCAAAGGCAAAACCCAACTGATCTACAATCATTTCCTGACCCTGGCCGGCATTCAGCCCGCAGCCTTTGAATACAAGTTGGGCTATGTAGTAGCGAAGTATCATTACATATTTATCGTGGCGTCAATCGATCCCTGGCATAATTTTTATTGACAAGTTTCATATTTCCATAATCCTTTCCACAGAACGTGCAGTACGATAATCATAAAAAAGGAGAGGATGTTTGTGCCTAAAAAAAGATTACATGCCGATAATCAACCGTCACTGCTCACTCTTCCGATGAGAGGGGAAATATTCACCCCTTTACATACTTCAGAGGAAAGACCGTTTATACGAATATACCAAAATAAACATGGACAACTTTTTCAAGGGGATAGTATTGCATGGCTGCAGTCGTTACCGTCAGAAAGTATTGATCTGATTTTTGCCGATCCTCCCTATAATATCAAAAAGGCTGAATGGGATCAATTTGAGAGCCAAGAACACTATATTCAGTGGTCGTTACAATGGATTCAAGAAGCCGCTCGTGTGTTAACAAAAACAGGGACACTCTATATCTGTGGTTTTTCTGAGGTCTTAGCTGACTTAAAACATCCTGCCATGAAATATTTTTCGGGGTGTAAGTGGTTAATTTGGTATTATAAAAATAAAGCGAATTTAGGCAATGATTGGGGACGTTCACATGAGAGTATCTTGCATTTACGGAAAGATCGACAATCGTTTACTTTCAATATTGATGATATTAGAATCCCGTATGGAAAACATACCTTAAAATACCCTGCTCACCCGCAAGCCGAATCAAGCCAATATGGAAACGGAGGAAAACGACATGATGTGTGGATCCCACATGCTCAGGGAGCCAAACCAAAAGATGTCATTGAAATTCCAACGACCTGTAATGGGATGGAAGAGAAAACCCCTCATCCGACTCAGAAGCCTGAAGAATTACTTCGGAGAATCATTCTCGGATCAAGTCATGAGGGAGATATTGTCCTTGATCCGTTTTCTGGTTCTGGCACAACGCTTGTTGTTGCAGAACAACTCCAGCGGAAATGGTTAGGATGTGAATTGAGTCCTGAATACAATCAATGGGCGATCAAACGACTGGAAACCGTGATTCATAAGACGAAAGAGGAGTGGATTCTGTTTGACCGCCTCTGCGAAGAACGGAGGAATTCGATCCGATGACGGTACAGCAGTTACTGAATATCGCGACTAATAAGACAAAATTCCAATCATTGGCTGATTACGCAGAGTATGGTTTACGCTATTTAGAATTTATCAAAACGCACCTTCAGGCGGTGATCGTCTCACAAAATGAGCATAACTACCGCTTTTTTCAATACAAAAAAGACGGGACATTTAACGTTACTCGTCCTATTAATGCTAATCTGATGCTGTCTTTTGAAGAATTCGAACAGAAACAACGTGTATTTTTCTCGATACTTCAACGTATTCGTGAACAATCAGCCAACACGAAGGAAAATCGTCACCTATTAAATACCTTTATCTATACGGCTCAACAGTCCATTGGCGCCACATGAGATGCGTTACCAGCAACGCTTGCACCGGACACACAACAGCGGGCGGGAAAATTGATTATTTCACTTCGGGCGTAGTTGCTGCCTGCCCTTCAAGCCCGGTGAAGCGTGACGATAGGCAACAAATCTGCGTTGCACTGGGCGATTAGCCAGTATCAGGTCACAACCGACTCACATAGCGGTATCCGCAACGACCCCAACCGCGCGGACCAGCCGGACTACATCGTCAGCCTGATCCAGCGCGTGATTACCGTCAGCGTGGAGACGGTGAAGATTGTGAAGGCGTTGCCAGCGTTGGAGGAGAAGTCACCATCATAACAAAATTTGGAAAAGAGGACAAAGGAGGAGAAAAACTATGAAACCATTACCCCAGGACATCTTTTATGAAAAGCCGGAATTTGCGGTCTGTTGGTATGATAAGGAATTAGAGGCCATTGTGCAAGAGTTCGAGACCGTGACGTATTGGACGCCCGAGTTGATTGAAACCTATAAACAGATGCAAGATGCCATGTTACAAGCGCTGAGCAGGTATCACGCGACCAAATGGCTGTGTCTGGCCGGCAAATGGGTACGTGCCACCCCGCCAGAAGTGCAGAAATGGATCGAACAGGTGGTGGCGCCTGGCGTGATAGAACGGGGGCTGAAATATTTTGCAGAAGTGATGCCAGGTTCGGCAATTACCCGTTTCTCCACTCAAAAGTGGCAAGAGGGTGTTCAAACAGTTATACGAGGGCAAATGACGCTTGCAAACTTTAGCACCGAACAGGAGGCGCGGGCGTGGTTACAACAACAACAATAGTATGCTGCCGATAGATGCCGCCGGCTGGTCAATGTCCGTTTAATTTGTAATCATTTGCACAAAATATAGCGAATTATTTTTGAAATATCTTGATCATAAGGAGAGTATAGCATGAATACAGCAACGTTTTCACTTGAAATTCCAGTTGAAATTTTAGAAGTTGTCAAGCTGCCGCCTCAGGAAGCGGAACAGGAATTTCGCAAAGAATTGGCGTTAGCATTATATCAACGCGAGGTTCTCTCTCTCGGCAAGGCAAGACTCATCGCCAAAATGACCCGGTGGGAGTTCGAAGAATTATTGGGACAGCGAAAAATTCCACGCCATTACACCGAACGAGATGTAGAGGAGGATATCCGATATGGACTTGGTCATCAGTGATTCTTCCGTATTAATCCATATCGCCTCCATTCACCGAATTTCCCTGCTAAAAAAGCTTTTTCACCATCTTTTGCTCCCGCCAGCAGTATGGCAGGAAGTTGTCGAACAAGGAGGTGACAGGGCTGGCGTGAATGAGGTCAGACAGGCGCAGCAGGCTGGTTGGATCGAGATTGCGACCCCAGGCAATATTCTTGTGCTAAAGTTATTGAAACGTGAACTCGATGCCGGAGAAGCAGAAGTTATTGCGCTAGCTCTCGAAAGGCAGGCAACACTTATTTTTATGGACGAAGCTGAAGGAAGGCGAGTGGCTGAAGTGTATGGATTATCTAAGACGGGAACTGTTGGGATTTTGATTCGGGCAAAACAGGCAGGCTATATCACCTCTCTCAAAACAGAATTGGACAATCTGTTACATCAAGGGCATTTTTGGATTAAAGACACCTTGTATTCTGCTGTTTTGAAGGCTGTCGGCGAAGATGGATAATTTTATCTGTCCTTAATTTCAGATCACCCTTTAATCGCGCCTTGCAGCAGCCCTTTGGTAAAAAACTTGGAGAAGAGCAGATAAAACGCCACAATCGGAAGCGAGGCCATCGAAAGCGCGGCGAACACCAGGCCGAAATTCGTCTGGTATTGGCCGAACAACAGCGCGGTAGCCAGAGGAATGGTTTTCATCGCATCGGATTTGATCAGGATCAAGGGGAACCAGAAATCGTTCCAGATCGGGATAAAACTCACAATTGCCAACGCCGCAATCGCAGGTTTTAACAAGGGCAGCACGATGCGCAGAAAAATATTGGGTTCGCTGCACCCGTCAATCCGCGCAGAATTATACAACTCCTGGGGGATCATCTTGATAAAATCTGTCAGAATAAACACGCCGAGCGGAATACCGACCGCCACGTTGATCAGGATCAGTGCCGCAAGATGATCGTTTAAGCCCAGCGCGACAAACATTTTTAGTAAACTGATGGTGCCGAGCCGGATCGGAATAATCAGACCAGCGATAAAAAACAGATACAACAGATTCGTGCCTCGGAATTGATAGCCTGCAAATACAAAGGCGGCCGGCGAGGAAAGCATGACGATTAACGCCAGGCTGACGACCACTACAATCACACTGTTTAAAAAATACCTGCCGTAATTCGAGCGCGTCACCAGTTCCGTATAATTCTGCACATACAACGCTCCGGGTAATCCAAAGGGATTTTGGAAAATCTCCTTTGTCGGTTTGAGCGAGGTAATCACCATCAGAAAAATCGGATAGAGAATCGTGATCACGTACACTACGATCACCGCATAAAAAATCAAACGCTGAATTGTTCGTTTCGTCATGATATGCCCTGCTTAGTAGTCCGATTTTTTGACCACTCGGAAAAAGAATAACCAACAGGCCACGCCAAAAAACACAATAGCCGACATCACCGTTGACACTGCCGCCCCCATGCCAATGCCCCATCCGCCCCGTACCGGCGTCACAAAGGCGGCGCGATAGAAGAGTGAACCGAATAAGTCGGTGGCATAGGTTGGATTGCCCTGGGTGGTCGTCATGGCATATACAATATCAAACTGGGTGAAGTCGCCGATAAAAATTAAAATGGTCACAATGCCGATCACAGGCATAATATAGGGCACAATGATATAGCGCAGCATTTGCAGTTGAGTCACGCCGTCAATTCGGGCGGCCTCCATGATTTCCTGGGGAATATTATCAATACCGGCCGTGTAAAACAGAATGGTTTCTCCCATAAACTGCCAACTGACCACAATTGCCAGCACCGGCAGCGCAAACGCCGGGTCCCCAAGCCAGGGATGCACAAGCATGCCCAGGCCGATCGCTCTGAGGAATTTATCGAACACGCCGAACACTGGATTCAGGATGAGCTTAAATAAAAAGCCGACCACCAGCACAGAGAGTGTGGTGGGTAGAAAACTCATTTTCCGTACCCCCTTCATGCCGCACAGTGGCTGCATGATCAGGTAGGCAAAGATAAAACCTATAAAGTTTTGGATCACCGTGACAATCAGAAAAAATTTAATATTGTTGCCGAGGGCGTTGATCAGGCGTTCTTTAAAGGGATATTGGGTAAAGAGTTTGAGGTAGTTGCCCCATCCGATAAAGTCCTTCACGATCAGACCGTCGGAGTCGTAAAAGCTGAGGCGGACAGAATCAATGATCGGCGCGATAAAAAACACCGTGTAAATGAGCAGGGCTGGCAGCAGAAAATACAAAATAAACCAGCGCGGGCTTTTTTTGGCAGCAAAGGTTTCCACATTCGCCCTCCGGAAAAGGGGAAATGCCCCGGAATTTAACCATCCCAGGGCATTCGCGCAGTTACTTCTGGAAGGGTTGATACCAGGTGGCGAGGCCCTGTTGTACAAATTCGGCGGCCTGTTCTGGCGTAAACTCATCTTTCAGCATTTTGATGAGGGCTTCGTTCATCAGCGAATTGCCGCTCGGCGCCTGATCCGAAAGTTTTTCCCAGGTGGTGCGAATAGTAAGGTCCGCGCCGTCCGCCGCGTCGAGCATGGCTTTCGCCAATTCATCGTCCAGCGTGTATTCGCCCGGCGTATAAGCAAAGAACCCGGGGACTTCTTTCATCATCAATTGGGCGAACTCAGGCGTGGCCGTCCATTTCAGGAATTCCAATGCTTCCGCATAGTGTTTGGAATTTTTGTTCACGCCAATGCCAGCATCCACATGGAAACAATAGGCCAGTTGCTCGCCCGCCTTTTTGACCGGCGGCGCAAACCACCCCAGGTCCGTCGAACCTAAGCTTCGGAACAAACCGATTTCCCACGACCCGCCGATAAACATGGCGGCCTGCCCCGCGCCAAACATCTGCTGCATACTCACATAATCGAGCGCTTCGTAGCCCACAGGCAGGAAAGGCTGCAGCGCATCAATGGCTTTGAAGGCATCTACAAAGGGAGCGTCGGTTAATTTCATCTCCCCGGCTATCAGAGCGAGCCGGCTTTTTTCCCCGCCGTAAAAATTCGCGCCCAGACCACTGTAGAGCACTTCGTACAGAGTCCATTCATCCATTGCGCCCTGCGCAAACACATTTTCACCATTATCCTTCAATGTCTGGCACACTTTTAAGAATTCATCCCAGGTCGCAGGCGGTTGCAGGTCATATTTGGCAAAAATGTCTTTGTGATAATACACGCCGTGAGTCACGCCAAAGATCGGCACGCCGTAAATCTGGCCGTCTTCAGTGGACCAGGCTTTCATGGCCGCCGCAGGGAAATTTGCGAGTTCAGGAATTTCGTCGTTTAAGACGGACAGGAATCCGCCGTTAAACACCGCCCGGCCCGAAGAAAAGGAACGCAGAAAAATAATATCCGCACCCGTACCAGTCTGTAACGATGACATCAGTTGGGCGTCGTATTCCGAATCGGTAATCGGCTGGAAATCAACGCTCACTCCCGGATGCGCCTGCATATACACATCCAGCACCCGCCGCGTGCCCTCAATATCTTCCGTGCGCCAGCTCGTGAAAATTAAGTTCACATCGGCCGCGGCTGCCAGCGTGTGCCAATTCACCAGCAACGCCGCCGCTATCAGGCAGATACCCACGATTCCACAGAATATACGTAACTTTTGCATAACAACCTCCTTTATGAAAACAGCCCTCCGTTTTTTGCGCTCACACGCCGTTTAACAGCTTATGAGCACGCGATTGCACGAACAAACTCATCAGTACACGCCGTTCAAAGAGTGTCAACTTTTTTTGTCCAAAATTATGGTTTTGCGGAGGGCTGAAAAAATAATTGCCGATATTTATTCGTCCAGAACATCAACGATATTCTGATAGCTGCCATTACGTTACAATTTGGCGGGGTTCTGGTGGAAAACAACACCGCGCATTTCAAACGAATTCCCGGATTGGTACATGAAAATTGGTTGGAAAGGTAAAGCGAGGACTACAAGCCGATGGAGGACTCGCTTCAGCGAGAATAACAAACTCTCGCTAAAGCGAGAACTACGAACATAAGTAACCCTCGCTGAAGCGAAAAGGACAAACCTACCACACTGCTACTCTTGTTTAAATTCAGGAAAAAGCGCGGTATCCAGCAAGAACTTGGCAAAATCAGGACTGCCGCTTTGAAACGCGCTGGCATATAAATCGCGATTTTTCTCGATCACCGTCGGTTTCACACGCCACTTTCCCTGTTTATACTCATATTGAATAATCCAATAGCCATAAAACGAGCCGAATTCATGGTGCATGGTCGCGGTTGGCATACGGCGCAGTTGGGCTGCATTGCAGGCATCTTCAGAACCACCGGTCCGGATTTCTTCCTGAAAGGGAATTTTGAATTCGGCCAGATAAGGCGTGAGCAGCGAAGTGCTGCGCATCACATCATAGCTGGTATATTTGGCCGTAAAGGTTCTGACAATCTGGGCATAAGCCTCGGTGCTCTTGCCGTCGAGAAGCACCTGACGCGAGCATTTGGCGCGTTGCTGAGCTTCAGAGGCATTTTCCAGGCTCTGGGCATGACGCGTTTTGAGTTCTTCAAAGGCCGACACAATGGCGGCTTCGGCGGGCAGAGCAGCAACGGGTTCCAGAGAGGGCGTGATGCCCAATGGCGTCTGAGAGGACTGCTTTACAAGTTCGGCATTTTGCCGGGTCAGTTGGTCAATCGTCGCCTGTTGTTCGACAACCAGAGCTTTCAAACCGGCGCTGTGTTGTTCGATTTGCTGCGCCACTTGCTGATCGAATTGTTGCATACGGCGGTCGGTTTCCGCTTCAACTTCCCGTTGAGTCGCTCGAATCGAGGCCCAACCCCAGACGCCCATGATGATTGCGCCGCACAAAAAACCGACAAGCGCGGGGAGCAGATAACTCAGAGCCTGATCCGGGATGAATTTTTTCCGCGCCCGTTCCCCCTCATCTGCCGCGAATTGCGGCTCTTGCGTTTGCACAGACGAAGGTTCAGCCTCAGACGCCGGTTTCCGAAAGCCGACGAAAAATGACGATTTCTTTGGCACTCCGGTTCGGTCTTCTTCCGGCTCTTTATCTCGCGATTTTCCGAATTTCGGCAGCGAAAACGTGGGCAGCGTCAATTTCTTTTTTGCCCGTTCTGGCGGAGCCGCACCGGCAGGTTGCTTTTGTTTTGGCTTTTTGCCTTTTGACCAGCGCGCTAAAAGTTGAGAAAATCGGCTTGCAGGCGCGGCCTCGGAAGCTTCAGGCTCTTGCTCGAAGTCATACTCGGCTTGCTCATCTTCATCCACCTCAGGGCCTGCTCCTCCCAATGGTGCAGCCTGAAAATCACCCATCAATTCATTATCGCGCGTTGAGGCTTGCGGAAACGCATCGGCCATCCAGTCCTCTTCGACCAGAGGCGGAAATCCCTCCGAAAACTCCTCCTCTGGGCCCGATGAGGCAAAATCCTCTTGTTCGTCAGATGACGCAAAATCGTCCGGGGCAGGCAGCTTATTCTCTTCTTCGGCAGGCATCGGAAGATCTGCGGCAGAAAACAACGCATCTTCGCTTTCAAGCAACACCATGGCCCCCACCTGTTCCAAAAACCCCTGAAGTTTTTCGGCCAGATGCCGGGGCACATTCGTTGCAATCGTGCAAGGGGTTGAATTCACGATCTGTTCAGGGGCCATGCTTAACCCCTTCACTTTTGACAACACATGGATTACGCGATCTTTATGATCTCCCGCTTCTATCAGTGCAAGACTGACGCGATCTGGTAAATCGGTCATCATTTCCCTCACCTCCTGAGAGCATCGGTGCAATACGCATCGTCACGGTTTTATGCTTTTACGCCATTTCTCAAAAATTTCTTTTAATCCTCTATAATGCAGGTCAAAATCTTATGCAAGCTTTTTCTGAGAAAACTCTTGAAAATAAAGCTTTACATTCCTTGTTTCTTGTGAATTTATGGTTTGGAACGATATTGTTTTCCAGGACGTTAAAATAAAGGAGGGACAGATATGAGCAAGATTCTCGTGATTAATCCAGGTTCAACGTCAACCAAAATTGCGGTGTATGCCAATCATGACCTGCTGGTTGAAAAAACCCTGCGGCATAGCCCCGAGGAACTGGCAGGTTTTGAAACGATTACGGATCAGTACGAATTTCGAGAACAGATTGTACTCGACGTGCTCAAAACGCATCAGATTCAGGTTGCAACGCTCGATGCTGTGGTGGGGCGCGGCGGACTGGTGTACCCATTGGAAGGCGGCTGTTATCGCGTCAACGCGCAGATGATCCGGGATTTGAAAGCCATGGTCATGGGAGAACACGCTTCGAATCTGGGCGCGTTAATTGCCAAAGCGATTGGCGATAGCATCGGCAAACCGGCGTTCATTGTTGACCCGGTGGTGGTGGATGAATTGGAACCGTTCGCTCGTTATTCAGGGCATCCGGAACTGCCCAGGATTTCGATTTTTCACGCCCTGAACCAAAAAGCGGTGGCTCGTCGCATTGCCAAAGAATTGAACAAACCCTATACAGAATGTCAGTTGATTGTCGTCCATCTGGGTGGGGGGATTTCGGTTGGTGTGCACAAGCACGGGAAAGTCGTGGATGTGAATAACGCCCTGGATGGCGATGGCCCCTTCAGCCCGGAACGCAGCGGTGGTTTGCCAGTCGGACAACTGGTGAAGCTCTGTTTTTCCGGCAAATATTCGGAAGCAGAGATCAAAAAAATGATCAAAGGCAAAGGAGGATTGGTTGCCTATATTGGCACAAACGATGGCCGTGAAACTGTCGAGCGAATTCAGGCCGGGGATACGAAAGCACGCGAAGTGTTCGAAGCTATGGCCTATCAGGTTGCCAAAGAGATCGGGGCCATGGCTACGGTGCTGTCCGGCAAAGTGGATGCGATTGTTTTGACCGGCGGTCTGGCCTATAACCGGATTTTTGTGGAATGGGTGACGCAGCGCGTGCAATTTATCGCGCCAGTGAAAGTCGCGCCCGGGGAAGATGAAATGGCCGCCTTGTATGAAGGCGCCTTGCGCGTGCTCAGCGGCGAAGAAGAGGCTAAAGACTATCAGGGACACCAATGACATGTGTACGAATGGACGCACCGGGAGGGCAAATTTTGGCGTGCGAATGCCGTTTTTATCTCACCCTCCGACCTCCAATGTTGTTGACTTCAGTCCAGCCATCAATGGCCGGTCTCACAGCTGAAGGACGCTGAATCGCCCTGTTTGCCAGCGTTGAGCGGGCTTGAGCCTGCTTGAGCTTTGAGACTGGGCATTGATGCCCAGACGTAAGTCAACAGTATTCGGGGTGCTAGGGGTGGGGTTTGGGCGAAATTTCAGTGTACGTTTCGTTTAATTGATAGAGATTGACTTATGCAGCTACATGTGAATAATATTGATCAGGTCACAATTGTTGATATTGACGGCGAGATTGATTGGAACACCTCGCAGGATATTCAGGCCCAGGTTGGCGCACAGATTCATGAGGGCGCGAAAATTTTATTGGATCTGAGCGGCGTGGAGTTTATGTCCAGCGCCGGTTTTCGGATGCTGCTCTCCATGTACCGCGAGATCGAGGCGCAGCACGGTCGCCTGGCTTTAGTGAAACTATCGGAACAAATCAAGGATTTGATGGCGATTACCGGGTTTCTTAAATATTTCCCGACTCTCCCCTCGGTGGAAGATGGGGTGAGGGCGTTGCAACAGGAAAACTCGAAAGAATCGCCAGGTGTGTAGTTCCATCTTCAGGCGGAAAGTCTCGCCGAAGCGCGAACTACGAACCTGCCATTTCCTCTTTGAACGAACAGGAATTATAACATTTCACTTCCATCAGGGAAAGGGATTATGCAGCGCATTGACGTGTATCCGACGCACCATTATAAAAATTTTCTCCTTCGTCACGGACGCCCCTATCCTTTTGGCGCAACGATTGTGCCGGGAGGCGTGAATTTTGCCATTTTTTCGCAGCATGCGACGAACTGTACCTTAGTGTTGTTTGAAAAAGGGAATGAGTCTCCTGTGATTGAAATTCCTTTTCGTGGGATGTTTCCGAAAATTGATGATCGGGATTCTGATTGGGTTGATTTTCGTCTGGGGAATGTATTCACGATGACCGTGTTTGATCTGGACTATGAGACGCTGGAATACGGCTTTCGCATGGAAGGGCCGGGGCCGAAAGTCAAACCGGGACAACCAGGGTTTCATCGCTTTGACCCGGAGCAGATTCTGCTCGATCCCTACGCTAAATCAATTGGCGGACGCGATGTGTGGGGAGAATTGCCCGAGAAACAGCATCCGTATCAACATCGAGGCCGCTTGGTGTATGAAGATTTTGACTGGGAATCGGATCGCCCTTTAGAGACCCCGATTGAAGATTTAATCATCTATGAGATGCACGTACGCGGATTGACGCGCCATCCTTCGTCGGGCGTCAAACATCCGGGCACATACACCGCGATCCGCGAGAAAATTCCCTATTTGAAAGACCTAGGCGTCAATTGCGTGGAATTGATGCCGATCTTTGAATTTGACGAGCTGGAAAATTTTTATCATCGTCCCGATGAGAGCGAATTTCTGATGAACTACTGGGGCTACAGCACCATCGGGTTTTTTGCGCCCAAAGCCGGGTATGCTGCGACTGGCAGATTGCACGATGGCACAATGGTCGCGGATGAACTCAAAACTCTGATTAAAGAATTGCACAAACACGATATTGAAGTGTTCCTGGATGTGGTATTTAACCATACGGGCGAGGGGAATGAGAAAGGACCGACGATTTCTTTACGCGGCATTGATAACGCCACGTATTATATGCTCACCAAAGACGGACGTTACGAAAATTACAGCGGCACAGGCAATACCTTGAATTGCAATCATCCCGTAGTGCGCAATATGCTGCTGGATAGTTTGCGTTACTGGGCGTCAGAGTATCATATTGACGGGTTTCGTTTTGATCTGGCGACGATTTTAGGGCGCGACCAGCAAGGCGCACCGCTAGCGAATCCGCCCTTATTGGAACAAATGGCGTTTGACCCGATTCTGGCAAAGTGCAAACTGATTGCCGAAGCCTGGGATGCGGGCGGATTGTATCAGGTTGGCGCGTTTCCAGCCTACGGGCGTTGGGCGGAATGGAACGGGAAATATCGTGATACGCTGCGGCGCTTTCTCAAAGGCGATTCGGGACAGGCTGGCGAGATGGCGCAGCGCATCATGGGTTCGCCAGATTTGTACGCCAGCCGCGGGGCTTCGGCCTCCATCAACTTTATTACCTGTCATGATGGTTTTACGCTGAACGATTTAGTCTCCTATAACGAAAAACACAATGAAGCCAACGGCGAGCATAACCGCGACGGAGCGAATGATAATTACAGTTGGAATTACGGCGTGGAAGGGCCGACCACTGATCCGACGATCAAAGCGTTGAGGCAGCGGCAAAGGAAAAATGCGATGGCCATGCTTATGCTGAGTCAGGGCGTGCCGATGATTCTGATGGGGGATGAGGTCGGGCAAAGCCGGCAGGGGAACAATAACCCCTATTGCCATGATAATGAACTTAACTGGTTCAACTGGACTCTGCTCAACACCAACGCGGAATTGCTGCGCTTTGTCAAAAACTGCATTGTCTTTCGCAAAGCGCACCCGGCATTAAGAAATCGGGAACATTTGACGCGCCGCGATTATGTGGGGAGCGGATATGCGGATATTAGCTGGCACGGGGTTCAGGTCGGGCAGCCTGATTGGTCGTATCACAGTCATACTCTGGCGTTTCTGCTGTGCGGCCGGCACGCCCGCAAAGGGGAACATATTGATAACTACATCTATGCGGCCTTCAACATGCACTGGGAAGCACACACCTTTGAACTCCCAGCTTTACCTGAACCATTGCGCTGGCGCCGCTTTGTTGACACAAGTTTGCCTGCGCCCGCAGAAATCTGCGAACCAGGCAGCGAATCTCTGCTTGCGGATCAAGAACAGTATGAATTATCTGACCGTTCGGTTGTGATTCTGGTAGGAAACTGACGATCAATCGTCATGGGTTTATAGTTCTCGCTTTAGCGAGTTCTTTGGCCTGAAAGCGAAACTATAGCAATCCTGCATGATTCGTGTCTCGACTCCGCTCGACAACCGCCCGGTCACTGAGCGGAGTCGAAGTGACTTATGACAAATGATTTAGGATTGCTATACACCCCCCTCGACTTCCTTCTCAGCCGCGTTTTTCGGCTTCAGTCGCCAGACTTTCGACGTAAGATTGTAAAGCGTCGCGAGTCTCAGCTTTTAATTGTTCAAATTCCTGAAACGACAGATCCAGGGAAACGTCTTTTCTGATCGCTCCGTAGTATTTGATTTTCGGTTCTGTGCCAGAGGGACGGATCGTGACGCGGGTATGGCGATCTTCTGAAAGTACAAAGACGAGCACATTGCCTTTGGTTCCCCCGATTGGGCGCAGAGTCTTGCGTGTTTCGGGCGCGATGGCTGCGCCCGCCTGGCGGTCAATCACTTCAATCACCCGTTTTCCGGCCAGGCTGAGCGGCGGTTGGGCGCGCAGCCCTTCCATCATGCGGGCGACTCTGGCCGTGCCTTCGGCCCCGGAAACATACACATTTTTCAGCATTTCCAGGAAATAGCCATATTTTCTGTACAGGCTATTGAGATGATCGTAGAGGCTGCGTTTCTGAGATTTGAGTTCTGCGGCCATTTCTGCCAGCAGGAGCGCGGCAGTCGCCGCATCTTTATCGCGTACAAAATCGCCGCGCAAATATCCCAGGCTTTCTTCCGCGCCAAAGATAAATTGCTGATCGGGCGGAAGGTTGCGGATGACTTCGGCAATATATTTGAACCCAACCAGCAGATCATCAACTGTCAGCAGGCCGTAGTCTCGGGCAATTTCGCTGACCATATCCGTCGTGACCATGGTTTTTACAACCACACCTTTTTCAGGCAATTGTCCCTGGTCTTTGAGTTTTTTCCCAATAAAATCCGTTAATAAAACCCCGACCTGATTGCCATTCAATAACATCCACTGCGCCTGTCCCTCCGGATCAACATGCTTGCAGAACACACCCAGGCGGTCGGCGTCGGGATCAGAAGTGAAACCGACGTCCGCGTCCACTTGCTGCGCCAGTTCCATTGCCATCTCTGATGCAGCCGGCAGTTCGGGATTGGGGAAATGATCGTGAACATTCGGGAAATTGCCGTCGGGGGCCATTTGCGCTTCCACTAAGTGCAAATCTTGAAAGCCGGTCAGGCGTAACACCGGCAGAATAGAGGTCTGGCCTGTGCCATGCAAGGGGCTATAGACCAGGCGTACGCTGCGGTTGGGAATCAACGATAACGCCGCGACCTGCGCAATATAGTGTTGGTCAATCTCGTTGCTGACGTAGGAAAATAGCCCCTGCCGTTCGGCTTCCTGAAGATCTTTCATCTGTAATGTGTTTACTTTGTTGACTTCCGCAATAATCGCCCGATCATGGGGTGGCACTACCTGTCCACCGTCCTCCCAATACACCTTGAAGCCGTTATCGCTCGGCGGGTTATGGCTGGCGCTAATGACAATCCCAGCGATTGTCCCTAATTCTCGCACCGCAAACGACAATTCCGGGGTAGATCGGAATTCTCGGAATAAATAGGTGGTAATGCCATTGCCGCACAGCACTTGCGCGCTGTATTCCGCGAATTGTTTGGAGTTATTACGGGTATCATAGGCGATCACCACGCCGCGCTGTTTCGCCGCCACGCCAAATTGGCTAATATACGCAGCTAATCCCTGAGCCGATTCCCCGATCGTACGTGTATTGATGCGGTTCGGGCCAACACCGCAGGTTCCACGACGTCCGCCGGTACCAAAGGGGATCATTGTATAAAACGCATCTTCCAGTTCATCAAACTGCTCCTCGCGGATCAGGGTCGCAACCTGGTCACGAAAGAGGAGCAACTCTTGATCGGTCAGCCATTTTTGCGCACTCTTATAGGCTGCGTCGCTTATTTTTCCGTTTGCACGGGCTTGTATTAAACGTTCTAACATTTTGAACGTGTTTGAGTGTTTCAGAAAAATCATCAAATATACTGAAACACTCAAACACTCAAACACTATCTATTTGAAACTCGCAAAACCCATTCGATAATTTTTTTGGCCTTTTCAATATCCAGGGGTTTGGAAATAAAGTGTTCTGCCCCGGCGCGTAAGGCTTCCTCAATCACTTCTTCATGGGAAATGCCGCTGCTCAAGATAATCAGGGTGTTCGGATTGACGCTCATCATTTTGCGCACCAGAATAATGCCATCCACATCCGGCAGCGACAGGTCCATAGTGACTACATCCGGTTGGAGTTGTTCGTGCAGTTGCAGAGCCTCGGCCCCGGAGGCCGCCTCGCCGATGACATTGCCGCCCAGTTGCTCCACCAGTTTCACCATACTGCTGCGGGCAAAACGCGAGTCATCCACAATCAAAAAAGTAAACGGATTTCCATCTTTTTTCAGCATACTCCCCCTTTATCCAAAGGCTCGCTGGATGAGCGCCGGCACATCCAAAATGAGCACAACTTTGCCATCGCCAAGTTTTGAGGCGCTTGACGTAATATCCGACCGCATGATTTTATTATCCAGCGATTTAATGACCAGTTCTTCTTTTTCCAGCAACTGGTCGGCCAGAATGCCGACTAATTTGCGATCTGAGGAGTGTACCACGATCACAGATAATTTCTTGTTTGATGACGGCGGCTGCGGAATGCCCAAAATATCATAGGGGCGTAGTAAATTTACAACTTCACTGCGCAGTTCAAACACTTCGCGGTTGCCAACCACGGAAATCTGGTCGGGCCGGATGCGAATGGCTTCCACCACGTTTGACAGCGGAATCGCAAAGGTGCGTTTGCCAACCTCAAAGACCATCGCTTGAATGATGGCTAAGGTCAGGGGCAGTTTGATGGTGAAGATCGTCCCTTCCCCCAGGCGACTGTCCAACTCGACCGAGCCATTTAGGTTCTCCACAGTCTGGCGCACAATCATCATGCCGCTGCTTTCTCCGGCGAGACCGTCAGCGCTTAATCTGCCTGAACTATCCAGAAATAAAAGGTTAAAAGTTTCTGCTTTCGAGAGCTTTTGCACTCTTTCTGCTGTAATTATACCACTTTCAAAGGCGTGACGTTTCATTTTTTCCAGGTCTAACCCGCGGCCATCGTCCTTCACCATAATTACGATCTGATTCCCTTCGCGGAAAGAGATCAATTCAATTGTGCCTTTTTTGGGTTTTCCTAATTGTTCTCGCACCATCGGCGGTTCAATACTATGATCAATGGTATTTTTGATCAGATACAACAGGGGTTCGTCAATCACGTCCACCAGGGTTTTATCCAGATCCGTTTCTTCGCCGCGTACCTGGAGTTTCACGTCTTTCCCGCTTTTTAACGCCAGATCGCGTACAATTTTGGGGAATTTGCGAAAGACGACATCAATGGGAGTCATGCGCACTTCCATCACATTTTCCTGGAGGTTGAGCAGGTTTTTGCGGATATTTGCACTGGTTTTTTGAAGTTGATCCAGTAATTTAACAGAGGTTTGAACGCCGTTGATGGATTCGCGGACTTCATTGAGGCCACGCGCTAAGGTTGAGCCGCCAATAATCAATTCTCCGATAATGTTGACAATGTCATCTAATTTTTTATAGTCAACGCGCAAGGTGCGGGATTTGGTTTTCGCGCCAAATGTGAACGCCTCTTCTCCGGTCGCAAATTCTTCTAAATACTCGGAGTCCTCTTTTTGCACGACCAGGATTTCCGGCAGGGTGAAGACGCTCAGATTCACGGATGATACCACAACTGCGACATTCACCGCATTGAGAATCTCGGTTTTGTCAGTATCTGTGGTATAGAGGATTTTGAAGACTTCAGCCGCTTTGAATTCTTTGCTGCTTAAGGGGGGAGCAACTTTCACGACTTCGCCATTGACTCCGAGTTTGCGAACAATAATGAACGCGCCGGCGGATTTCATCTTCCATTCTGCATCGAACTGAATGTCCAACTGATAAATAGACTTGCCTTTTTTTTTTGCTTCGCGCAGTTTCAGAGCTTCATAGCCAGATAATTCGATACCGCCACGAGGAACCGGCACTTCAATTTTTTGTTCCAGTTCCGGAGAAAGCTGGGAAATCCGTTGTTGCAGACCAGAAATGTCAAAACTACTGGAACGCATGGCTTTATAGTCTTTGACCAGGGTTTTCAGCATTTCAATGGCATAAAAGATCAGCGAGATGACAGGTTTCGGAACCTCCAACTCTTCCTCTAACAATTGTTTCTTCAAATAGCCTTCGATCTGTTTGGAAGCAGTGGTAATTTTTTCAAATCCCAAAAAGCCTGCATTGCCTTTTAAGGTATGAAATGCTCCGGTAATGGCCTTTAATTTGGCTTTCTCCTGGGGTGCATTTTCCAGAGCGACTGCATCGTTATCCAACTTGCGCAGAATGTCATCCACTTCATCAAAGAAAATTGTGAGATATTCTTGCAGCTCTTCATCTTCTTCCACAGTTTCTTCTTCAATCAATACCAACTCCGGATCCACCTGTTTCAAAAATTCAGAAGAGTAGAGATCCGTCTCTAAAGGCTGCGAAGAAATCACGCCATTGTGAAACAGTAATTCTCGAAATGAGAGCAGCCCGATTTTGAATAAGTTATCCATAGTCATGGAATATTTATTCAGCGAGAGGATTTGCTCCAATTCTTCTTTTTTGAGAGCCAGGGGGTGAGCCAGGATGTCAGCAGCCTGATCGAGGTGTTGATTAATAAATTGGGTCGCCTTGCAGAAAGCGCGAATTACTGCCTGCACTGTGTGCGGATACTTTTCCAGGTTCTCCCTGAAAGTCATCAAGACACTCTGATCCACCAACCAATTGATGTCCCCTTCATTGTCAGGAATTTCGGAACGCGCGCCAGAAAACCAGAATTTTCCACCAATGGCCTGGGCTTTGCTGGTCCAGGGTTCCCAACAAGCGATGGCGTCCACTTCGCCCTTTTCCATGGCCTCAAGTTGTTGAGCCGGGAGCAAGTGCACAAACTCTACCGTTGTCAGGTCAATCCCAAATTCTTTGGCCATGGCTTGTATGGCAATATAGACCGCCGCGCCTTTGGCCATACCAATCCGTTTGCCTTGCAAGTCCTGAGGTTTATGAATCCCGGCATGTTGATGAACAACAATTTGCTGGGTTCCGGAAATATCCGCGAGTGGAGCGACAATTTTGACATCCAATCCCTTTTCTTGTAAAACCAGGGTGGTAATCGGGGTCTGGGTAAAAGCAAAAGGTTTTTTGGGGGCGTTCATAATCTCTTCCGGCATAATGGTGCCCGAGGAGAGCAGACGATATGAGACATCCAGTCCCTCATCCTGGAAAAACCCTTTTTCTTTTGCCAGAATCAATTGTCCCGAAATATTGGGATCGCTGACTCCATATAATTCTATTTTGGTTAATTCAGGCGTTTCTGATGGCATTCTGGGAAAGAAACAAAGAAAAAGTAAAGAGCAACTCACATATCAGTTTACTTTCTGTCTTTATTCCTTGATCCTGATCCTGATGATACTCATCTAATTCCTGATCACGCGACCAGAGGCAATCTCGGTCTGGTCCTGAATTGTCACACCGGACCAAATCAAAACATTGCGACCAACCTTCACCTGTTTATGAATACACACTTCTTTGCCAAGCACGGTAATGCCCGAACTGAAATCCTGGGGAAATTCTTCATTGGGTACCGACACATCACCTACCCCGATTTGCGACTCTGCGCCAATCATCACATCTTTATCGGTAATCACGTAATCGACAACTGCCCCTTGTTTGATCAGGCTTTCGTGAAAAATGATGGAATTTCGGACAACCGCGCCTTCTTCCACAACAACTCCGGGCGAGAGAATACTATGTTCTACGGCGCCGCCAATCATGCACCCGGAGGCGATCATGGAGTCTTTCACTCTGGCTGTTGGAAGGATGATAGCGGGCTGATGGCCGCCAATATTGCGATCTTCAAGATTGGTTCTCACATTCCAGTTCCAAATATCAATTGCAGGAGGGTCGGTTAATAAATCCATATTGGCTTGCCAATACTCTTCAACCGTACCGCAATAGGCCCAATATCCTTCAAAGGGGTAACCATAGAACTGGCTCTGTGATTGCAGCATATCGGGCACAATATTATCGGCAAAATTGTGTTTGGAGGCAGGATTACGAGCATCGGCTGCTAATTTTTCGAGCAAAAAATCGGTGTTGAACACATAAATGCCGGCCGAATAATACTCTCCTTGTATGATTTTGGGTTTTTCCTGGTACGACACGACTCGACCGGTCTCATCGAGGCTCATAATGCCAAAACGCTGCGGATTCGGGGCCGGGAGGCGATTACACACCAGGGTACACTCCGCATTCTTATCGAGATGAAAGCGCAGAAGTTGATGATAATCCATTTCATAAATATTTTCTCCGGCCAGGATCATGACCTGCGACGGGTGGTGGTCGGTGATAAAATTGAGATTTTGGTACACAGCGTCAGCCGTGCCTTTATACCAATCGGCGTCTTTTTTGCCTTTATACGGCGGAAGAATTTTGACTGCGCGTGTGCGTCCATACAAATCCCAGGGGATGCCAACGCCAACATGATCAATTAAGGAAGAGGGGCGATATTGCGCCAGAATTCCGACATGTTCAATATCGGAATTCGTGAGATTACTCAGCACAAAATCAATGATGCGATACATTCCTCCAAACGGAATTGCCGCTTTTGCTCGACGCTCGGCGAGAATCCCCAATGGGCTGAAGGCTCCTCCGGCTAATACCATTGCAACAACTTTTTCCATAGGTTTTTTCTCCCTGCAAGACTTTATCAACTTCAGTGACTTTTTCGTTAACGTACAATTGACAAGCAGATATGTCAAGGAAAAATCTTGTCTCGTATTTGTCATAGATCGGGATGGACGGAAAAAAATCTGTCAATCCTTTGAAATCGAGAAAGATGAGAGCATAATTTCCAGGGGTTTTGAAAATATGAGGTGAATTCTACAGTCTGATCATAGCAAGATATTTATTTAGTCTTGACAATTTTACGCCTTCTCAATACAGGTTCTCAGGAATCTTCATAATGAAGATCCGATATTGGAATTTTTGTGGAAAGCTGGCACGCAAAAGTAGAACTTTTGCACTCCAATTCATCATTACAGAATTATTTACAGCAACATATTTGGGGAAATTTTATATCAACGAAAGAAACAGGGCAGGCTCATGAAACGGTTGATTGCGTTTTTTCTTGGAATTTTCAGCGCGTTGGTGATGATTGGTATCCATTATTCAACCATTCCGCCTCTATCGCAGTTTCTTAAAAAAATCGAACTTCAAAGCCTTGATTATCGGATGAAATATGCGAAGAAGGTGCCCGATCTCTCAGACGCAATTAAGATCGTCTTAGTCAATGATGCAACAAATTTAAGTGATAAACTCGCTGCCTTTACTCGCCTCATCACAACGGTGCAAGAGGGGGCATTGAAACCAAAAGTGATCGGGTTTAATTATCGATTTGATGCGTCAGAACATGAAGAGCTCATCAGCATTGCTTCAACGGCAGGAAATATTTATTATGGGTATTCCTTTCAATTCCAGGTCGAAGAAGAGTCGCCGAACCAGGATATCTTACCTTTTCGTCTGGAAATTACCAATATTGGCGACGACAATTCCAACGTCTTTGAGGCTCAACAAGTGCAACTCCCTTCGCACAAATATCTGACGACCGCCAGAGGCATTGGTTTTGTGAATACTCTGCCGGATGTTGATGGAGTGTTTCGCCGTATCCCACTTTTCTTGAGATATCAGGGGAATTGGTATGGCTCCTTATCGCTCTTGATCGCGATGGAATACCTCGATGTCGGGAGTGTTGATATGACGTTTTATCCCGGTCAGTATGTTGAAATTACCAAAATAGATGGCACATTTATGAAAATCCCGGTCAATCAATATGGCGAAATGTTGATTGATTTTGCCTACGGTTCTGACAAGAAGAATGGAGTGCCTTTTGAGATATTTTCAATGGAAAATGATGTGTTGGCATATCAAGAGCAGATTCTTAATGGGGTGATTCCTGAGTCACTCCGGTCGCTGCAAGGGGCGATTGTGCTGGTTGGCTCAGGAGGCCGCTATCCGATTCCTCTCAGCGCCTCGTATCCGCTCATTGGCATTCATGCCAATTTTATCAATACGATTCTAACGAACCAGTTTATTCGAGATCTATCGCCGGTGTTTTTTGTCGGTGTGCTCGTTCTGCTTGGGATGTTGACCGGACTGGCGTGCGGAATCCATCGGTGGTGGATTAAAATTCTGCTTGGCCTGCTGCTTGCGGGATGCTATGTTGCGGTGGCGTTTGGCGTGTTTTATCAGTTTAAACTGTTACTCCCGATCCTTCCTGTACTTCTGACAATCTGTCTGACGACGCTCATCGCAGGGATCGTGGTCCGTCATCCTGCACAGCCGAAAACCGCTAAATCGCAGGCCCAACCGATTAAAGAGAAAAAACGCAAAATCAAGGCAGCGCCGGATGATGTGGTGGAATTAGAAAATACGCTTATCGAAATTCGTGAAGATTTAGACCGAAAAAGTATCCGTTTACGATCAAAAATTGAAGAAGTGCGTATTCTTCAGGAACAGGCGGAAAGCAACCATTACGATTATAGCCGACAGGTCGTGTCGCTGCAAAAAGAGATTCGGGCCAGAGAAATTGAGATCAAGGGATTAATTGCCAAAGAAGAAGAGCTGCGCCGCCAATTTGAAAATCTTCCGTTTAATGTGCCGGATGTCGTCCAGAGTCGGTATAACCCGGAAGCCATTGTGCAGCTCTTCGCCCCTTATGGGTTTGTGACCAATAATGACTATATCTTGCGCACGCTCGCCCGTGCTGAAAAATTAGGAAAAACCTCTGTCGCTTTGTTAATTCAGGGGGAACCTGGCACGGGAAAAAAACTCCTGGCTCACATTATCCGCCAATTGAGTTCGCGCCATAATCGTCCGATGCTTGAAGTGATTTGCGCCGGGGATATGGATTTATTGGAAGATGATTTATTTGGACATCGTAAAGGTGCGTTTCCAGGGGCCGATGAGCACCGGATGGGGTTCTTCCGCAAAGTGGACGAAGGAACTTTAGTGCTGGAAGAGATTGGGAACCTGTCAATGGAAATCCAAACCCGCTTGATTCAAACCGCCAGAGGCAAAGCGGTGCGACCCCTGGGCGAAGATCTGGGGTTTTCTGTAGATGTCAGGATTATTGCCACGACCAGTCACAATTTACAGGACCTTGTGGCGAAAGGATTGTTCAGAGAAGATCTGTATCATTATTTTTCTGTGTTTCCGCTCTACCTTTTACCTCTGCGCGAGCGCAAGGAAGATATTCCTATGTTGGTGAATCATTTCATTGCCAAATACAATCTCATTCACAGCAAAATCGTCGAAAGAGCCTCTGACGACGCATTAAATCTTCTGTTTCAGCATCAATGGCCAGGTAATATCATCGAATTGGAAAAAGTGATTGAACGCGCTATTGCTGAAGTCAATCCGGGGGAACGAGAACTTGCTGCCAAAAATATCAGCTTTGAAGAAGCTAATCTGAATAGCGGCATTACTGATCCGGGCATGTTAAATTATCTGCTGGCGTTAATGGATAGCCAGCGAGAATTACCAGCCTACCAACCTTTGCGTGAAAAAGTACTGGCAGAAATTCAACGCTTATATTGCGTCCGGTTATTGCGTCTGCACCAGGGAAATGTCAAAAATGCCTCTATCGATGCCGGCTTGAAACCGGAAACCTTTAAAAAAATGCTCTCAGAGCTGATGATTGATCCTGAACATTATCACTATTGACATTCCTGAATTCTCTCATGTCACTGATAAATTTTAGGTAGTGGTTATATGGTAAGTGATGTCTCATTGCCAACGGTGTGGTCAGGAGTGCGACGCGGTCGTCGTACCGGCATCTCCGAGGCTGCATCTGTCAGGGCGTTACCCTGAGGCGATGACCTCATCGCACTCTTGTCTCCTGGACAGGGTTCCGCCCCCAGCACTTACAATTTAACCACTACCAAATTTTATGCTGCCCGCGCCTGTCTGTTCCACGCAAACAGGTGTTCGTAGTTCCTGTTTGAGTGGGCAATCTGAAGGCAGAACGACGAACAGAGCAAACTTCAGAAAAATTGGGAGGTTTCAGACGCTCGTGCTTTCTTTCCACAACAATTATCTAAAATGTCTGAGATATTCATTTAACCCCTGACAACATGGAGGTGTCTTTTTTGAAAGAAACGCAAATATTTCATTCAGGGTTCATTACCATTATCGGCAGAACCAACGTAGGCAAATCAACGTTGCTGAATTGTATCTTACAACAGAAGGTCGCCATTATGTCTGATAAACCCCAGACCACCAGAAATAAAATTATTGGGGTGTATCATGGCGACCATGCGCAGATCGTGTTCATTGACACGCCCGGGTTTCATAAACCAAAATATCGGTTAAACGAATTGATGATCAAAACCGCGATTAAAACGCTTGAAGGCGTTGATGCGATCTTGTATCTGGTGGAACCGGAAGAAACGATCGGGCCGGGAGATCGCTATATCATTGATCTGCTCCAGCCGGTGAAAACGCCGGTAATTTTAGCGATCAATAAGATCGATCTGGTGCAAAAAGAGCAGTTATTACCCGTGATTGATGCGTATGCCCAGGCCTTTTCGTTTGCAGAGATTATTCCAATTTCCGCCCTGGGGAACGAAAATATTGAACATGCTGTTGAAACGCTGCTCAGGTATTTACCAGAGGGGCCGCAATATTATCCGGAGGACATGGTGACAGACCAACCTGAACGTTTCCTTGCGGCAGAACTGATCAGGGAGAAAGTGCTGGTATCTACACGCGAAGAAATTCCATACTCGATCGCTGTGGTTATTGAGCAGATGAAAACGCGGGAAGATGGAGCGATTATTGATATTGACGCCACGATTTATGTGGAACGTTCTTCACAAAAAGGCATTCTGATCGGGAAATCAGGGACAATGCTCAAACGGATTGGCACCCTGGCTCGCAAAGAAATCGAAGTCCTGCTGGGGAGTAAAGTGTTTCTCACTTTGTGGGTCAAAGTGCGAAAAAACTGGCGTATGGATGAAAGTGATCTGCGCATGTTTGGATACGGCCAATTATAACGCTGGTGGTGTATTATTCTCATGCACAAGTTCTCACAATTTGATCTGCATCTGAATATCCGCAGGCTTCCTCTGACTTACTCTTTAGGGGACCTGACAGCAATTCGGGAGATTTTCACGCCTGAAAACGGCGATAGCGGACGCACGCAACTCCCGAATCTTCCGCCGATTTCCGAGCCGATCTTGCAGAATGGCAATGAAATCGAAGGGTATTTTGTTCAACATTCTCCGGCGATCATGGTGGCCATCAGAAAGTTTTTACAAGAAATCGCCGCCCAAACCAAACTCGATCAGCAATCCAGAAAACCTCAACACTCCGAACTGATCCAGAACTATGCGGACGTGCGGCGCGAGTGTATAAGCCGGATTGGCGGTCATCTGTTAGAAATCGTTAAACAGGAACGCCGCCTGGGCTTATATAATCTCTACTGGCTTGTGCTCTCAAAATATCTGGTTAACCTGCTGGAAACGGTCATTTCTGAGAAGGGGGAGAAAAAAAATCGACTTAAGTTAACCATACTTCCAATTATTGCGCAAGCTTTTCAAGAAACCATCGAGCAGGTCAAGCGTTATTTCCAGAAATACGACATCCAAAAAAGGCGATATTCTCAATATATCGATGATACCATGATCTCTCACCTGGGTTCGGCGTTTAATTATGAGTTTTCGCGGGCGGTCATTACCGAGCAGGTTCACCTGGTTTTTCCCATGCTTTCCGCGCACAATGTGTTAGAGTGCGCTCAGGCAATCTTCGCGCCTGAAAATAAAAAATATCATATCAGCTATCAGGAATTTTTTGAAATCTATTCCGGTGTTCGGGCATATATGGAGAGGCAATGGGATCGCCAGGATGCAGCGTTTGGCGACATGATTGCGACGGTCTTGAAAATTCCGTTGCAGACGGTCAAGAATATCCCGATTGAAGCCCTCTTATTTCATCCGACCATTATTACAATTCTGGCTGAAGAAATCAAACGTTTGCCCGTAAAAGGGGCGAGTCGCAAGAAGGTATTGTTTAAAAGCTGGACGCCTCAACTGGGGAATATGATTGGCGAAGATTCCTGGGAATTTGCGCTCAGCGATTATCTCAGCTTTGCCAAGGATCTACGGCGTTCAGAAATCATTCTGTTTCTTCGGCAGCGAATTCAATTTATTATGCCTGCCGCCAATAAGATTGCAGCGGACAATCCAAAACACCATTCAGACGAGGCAACTGCTGATAAAATCAGCTATCAATTCGAGAAAGGGGCAATCATCAATGACTTGCGCCATGTCACCCTACTTTTACTCGATTTGCGAGGGTTCACCGAACTTTCAGCCAGCGACATCAGCGACCATCAACTGAAAGAGCACTTATACAATTTTTTCGATCCGGCCGTAAATATTCTCAACCACTTTGGCGGGATTATCAAAACCTATGCCGGTGACGGGATTTTAGCCTCTTTTGGCGGCCAGAAAGACCATGCGTTGAACGCTGTGCGGGCGGCTATCGAAATTCAAAAATTATTTCAGCGTCTCAAACACGATCAGAAAATCGCGTTTGCCGGGATGGGGATCGGTATTCATTCCGGGCTGGTGGAAGAAACCTATTTTTTTCCAGATTTGGAATCCCCAAGCCATAATACAGTGATTGGTCTCACGGCGAATCTGGTTGGCCGCCTGTCGTCAGGAAAAGTCGAAAAAAAGAGACAGTTTGATAAACAAGCCATTAGCGCTCTCAATGAATATCTGCAAGTTCAGACCCAGGAGGGTGATATTACGCCAGCTTCTCTGGCGATTTTTGAAGACCGCCTGTTTCAAGCCTTAGAGACGTTACAACAGCAACAATTTATTCAATCCGTGCAAGAGGAATTTGGGCAAAAAGCCTCGGTGAGCGTTGTGCATGGCGTCTTAAACAATAATGGCATTGCGATCAGCAATGCCACGTTTAAACACATTCACGCGCTTGAGTCATTTCAAGAAATAGAAGCCAAAAGCAGCGTCAAATACAGTTATCTTGACAAGGTTCTTCAGGAACGCATTCTGCTGATAAAAGCCGGAGATGCCATGTTTAAAGGGATTGAAGGGAAGTTTCCGGTTTGGGGCGTGTATGTGGATCGGAAAGCCTCGACAGCCAAGACTAAACATCCTTCAACTTAATTTGACAGCTTCTTTCAGTTGGGTAATCTCTTCATTTGTCAAAAATCGAAATTGACCGCGCTCAAGCCCTCGTAACGTGAGCGGCCCAATCATCACCCGTTTCAACTTTGAGACGGGCAAGCGGACTTTTTCGCACATGCGTCGGATTTGTCGTTTTTTGCCCTCAAAAATGGTTAACTTCAGCCAGGTATTTTTGCCTGTGGTGCGAATAATTTTGACTTTTGCTGGTTGGGTGCGCCCATCTTCCAAATTGACGCCGTTGGATAAGATATCAAGAATTTTCTTGGATGGCAGGCCATGCACTTTTACTTCATACGTTTTGGGTAATTTAAATCCGGGATGCGTCATCCGATAGGTCAACTCTCCATCATTGGTTAACAAGACCAGACCCTCAGAATTCATATCCAGACGTCCTACGGGAAAGACTCTGGTTTTCAGGGGTCGCCCAAATAAACTCAACAGAGTCGGACGCCCTTCCGGATCAGGTTTCATCGTGGTTAAGACGCCCTGCGGTTTGTGTACGATCAGATACTGGTAGATTGAGGGAGACTGAAGTAATTTGCCATGTACTTTAATGGCTGCGCGTTGAGGATCGACTTTGATTCCCAGTTCTGTAACCACTTCTCCATTGATCGTGACGCATCCCTGTGAAATCAATTTTTCGCATTCGCGCCGGGATCCTATTCCGGCAGAAGCCAAAATTTTTTGTACTCGTTCTTGCATAAAAACAGACATGCGTCATACGCTCTCATCTCACCGCGTATGACGCATATCGAAATGAAAAATCCTAAAAATCACCAAGACGAAACCGGAGTACGAAAGCTCTGCTTTCGCTGTCAAAGCAGAGCTTTCGCACTCCTGATGTTCTTCGTCAAAACGTGCTTTAAAAGATACTAGTTTGTTGGCGTTTGGGTTTCGTTCTCTGCGCTTCCGGATTCGGATTCAGGGGCAGGAGATGCTTCCTGCTCTTGAGGATTTACAGATTCAGTCTTTTCAGGCGCAGGGGCTTGTGTTTCTTGAGCAGCAGGCGTCTGCGCTTGATCTACTTGTTGCGTTTGCCCCGTTGGAACGGATTCCAGGACTTTTGACGCTGTTCCGCCGCCGCTTGACATGATCGCCAAAGCAAACGAAGTTATCATAAACAACACCGCCGCAATGGTGGTAATTTTATTCAAAAAGCTGGCCGGTCCTGCTCCGCCAAAAAGGGTGTTGCTTGCGCCGCCAAAGGCCGCGCCCATATCGGCGCCTTTTCCCGTTTGGAGCAGCACAATGCCAATCAGAATGAAACACATAATGGTGTGCAAAATGGTCACGAATATTAACATACATTATCACCTATCTACTGAAATTTGACGATTTGTTCAAACGAATCGGCTTTGAGGCTTGCGCCGCCAACCAAAGCGCCGTCAATATCCGGCTGGTTCATGAGTTCTGACGCATTGTCTGGTTTAACGCTTCCGCCGTATTGAATTCTGGTCGCTTCTGCCGTGGCACTGCCAAACAGGTCTTTCAAGAGTTTGCGGATGAACGCATGAACTTCCTGAGCCTGCGCCGGGGTCGCCGTTTTACCAGTACCAATTGCCCAGACCGGTTCATACGCCAACACCACGTCAGCCATTTGTTCGGCTGAAAGTCCGGCTAACCCGTCTTTCACTTGACGTTTGATCACTTCAAAGGTTCTATTCTGTTCACGCTCTTGCAGGGTTTCGCCAATACACACAATCGGTTTTAGTTCCCCGGCTAGAGCCGCAAAAATCCGTTTATTCACCGTTGCATCGGTTTCGCCAAAATAGGTGCGCCGTTCGGAATGCCCGATAATCACATACGAACATCCGGCCGATGTTAACATCGGCGCGGAAACTTCGCCGGTAAACGCGCCTTTATCTTCCCAATACAGATTTTGCGCTCCAAGGCCAATATTACTGTCCTTAATGACTGCATGAACCGTTGTCAAAGAGATAAACGGGGGGCACACCACAATTTCTACGCCAGAAACATCGCGCACCCGAGCTTTTAAATCTTCAACAAGGGCTTTAGCCTCGTCTACCACCGTAAACATTTTCCAATTTCCAGCAATAATCGGAGTTCTCATACCTTGAAAAGTGACTAAAGTGATTAAAGGGTCAAGCGACTAAAGTTAAGAGAGATTGAGATCATAACTTTTAACTTTAAGCACTTATAACTTTAGTCATTTTAGTCACTTTAGCTCACTTGATCTCACTTGTTTGTGAGTGCCGCGATTCCCGGCAACTCTTTTCCTTCCAACAGTTCTAACGAGGCTCCGCCGCCGGTTGAGACAAACGACACCTTCTCACGGACTCCGGCTTGATTAATGGCTGAAACCGTATCCCCGCCACCGATAATCGAGACCGCGCCAGACTCGGCGACGACATGCGCCAATTCCATCGTGCCTTTGCTAAAGGCATCCATTTCAAATACCCCCATCGGACCGTTCCAGACCACTGTCTTTGCGCCTTTCAGTGCCTGTTTAAAGTTTTTCAGCGATTCAGGGCCAATATCCAATCCCATCCAATCGGCCGGAATGTTTTTGACACTGACAAGTTGAGTGGCGGCTGCGGCGTCGAATTTATCGGCGACAATACAATCAACCGGTAAGTGCAATTCGACGCCGCTTTTTTTAGCCTGAGCCAATACGGTTTTCGCAGTTTCAATCAGATCTTCTTCGACCAGAGATTTTCCGATTTCAAGCCCCTGGGCTTTAAGGAAGGTAAACATCATGCCCCCACCGATAATTAGTTTATCCACTTTGGTAAGCAGATTGTTAATCACTTCCAGTTTTCCGGAAACCTTCGCGCCGCCAAGAATCGAAACAAATGGTCGCTGTGGATTATCCAGAGCCTGACCGAAGTAATCAATTTCTTTTTCCATCAAAAAGCCAGACACTGCAGGCGCGACATATTGGGTAATGCCAACATTCGAGGCATGAGCGCGGTGCGCTGTTCCAAACGCATCATTAACCACGCAATCCATCCCCTGCGCCAACTTTTTGGCAAATTCAGGATCATTTTTCTCTTCACCTTTGTAAAACCGGAGATTTTCCAACAAAATCACATCCCCTGACTTTGCCGCAGCAAGGGCGTTTTTCACGATTTCCCCGATGCAATCATCGAGGAATGTTACGCTTTTTCCGAGAAGTTCTGAAAGACGTTTCGCAACGGGAGACAGGCTGTATTCTGGTTTTCGTTCCCCTTTTGGTCGTCCAAGATGGGAGGCTAACACCACCACCGCGCCTTTTTCCACAGCATATTGAATAGTAGGCAATGCCTCACGAATTCTTGTATCTTCGGTAATCTGCTTCTGCGCGTCTAATGGAACATTAAAATCTACGCGGATAAAGACTTTTTTTCCAGCTAAGTCAAGATCACGAATGGTTAACTTTTTTTGCATATCTTCCCCTCTTTTTCACGATAAAATGAGACAACAGACATGTTTTTCTTTCTTATGAAGATACGAATGAATGTGTAGAAAAATAGTCAAGCTTTTTTTATCAAGACGCGATTTCTTGTCAAGAATTGTATTGACAGAATTCTTGATATTGATGCTTGTAAACAATATTTCCTTTGTCAAAGTGTCGAGAACGACACAGACTTACGAGAATTTTATGCAGAGACAGGAGTGAACATGATGAAAAAGCGAGCGCTTTTAACAGGGATTACCGGTCAGGACGGATCGTATTTGGCCGAATTTCTTTTGAAAAAGGGATATGAAGTTGCCGGGATTATCAGACGCCTGAGCATTCCAAATACGCGAAACATTGAACATATTTTGGGTGATGTCACTCTGTACGACGGCGATTTAAGCGATCAAGGATCACTGGATCGGATTGTCAGAGATTTTCAGCCGGATGAAGTGTACAATCTGGCTGCGCAATCGTTTGTCAAAGTCAGTTGGCAGGAACCGATTTTGACAGGCGATATTACCGGACTCGGAGCGGTTCGCCTTCTGGAAGCTGTCAGAAATCATAAGCCTGAGGCGCGCGTCTATCAGGCTTCTTCAAGTGAAATGTTTGGGAATAACCCTAAGGAATTTCTTGATGAAAGCTGTCATTTTCTGGCAACCAGTCCGTATGCGATTGCCAAACTGTACGCCCATCGCATGACGATCAATTATCGGGAAAGTTACGGCATGTATGCCTGCGCTGGTATTTTGTTTAATCATGAATCACCGCGCCGCGGCATCGAATTTGTCACTCGTAAAATTACCTATGCCGTCGCCTGTATTGCGCAAGGCGTCAAACAATCCAAAATGGGTGGGGAAATCAAAGAACCTCTGATCAAAGAAGGCAAATTCAAACTGGGGAATATGGATTCTTCGCGGGATTGGGGCTATGCTAAAGACTATGTGGAAATGATGTGGCTGATGCTCCAGCAGGAGACGCCAGATGAATATGTTATTGCTACCGGCCGCAACACGACTATTCGAGAATTTTTGGACATTGCCTTCAACGTGGTTGGCATTGATGACTGGCAATGCTATGTTGAACTTGATCCGCGCTTTCAACGCCCTTCAGATCTCCGGTATTTACGGGGAAATAGTTCAAAAGCCCAGCGAGAACTGGGCTGGCAACCGCAAACCACCCTGGAAGAATTGGTGCAGGTTATGGTAGAAGCGGATATCGAACTGGTGAAACACTACGAACTACGTTAAACAACACATCTTTGAATATCGTACCTCACCAATATAATTTTGACACGTTGGTAATTTTCGTTTTAGCGAGCTTGTCACAAGTTTGTCGTTCGCGCTTTAGTGCGTTTTGCAAGCTGAAGTTGAGACTACGAACTTGGCAAAAATTACATTAGTGAGGTACGCGATGAATCTGTACTATATGGAAATGTGATTGTCACGCTAGTGCCCTGGCGTGGAACGCTCTCGATGCGTAAATTTCCTCCATGTAATTGCACTAACAACTGCACAATGGCCAGCCCCAGCCCTGTCCCTCGTTGGGCGTATTGCGTCCGTTCAAATTGAACATAAGCGCCAATCTGTGCAATTTGTTCGGCGGTCATACCGCGCCCCTGGTCCGTAATGCAAAACACCCAGGCTTGATCCTTGAGAGCGGTGATGATCGCAATCGGCGTTCCTGGTTGAGAAAATTTGAATGCATTATCGAGGAGTTCCTGGATAATTTTTTGTAAACACTCCTTTGATGTATGCAGGATCGTATCGTTCAAATCTAAGCGGAGGTCTTCGTGTCTGCCGAATTTTTCAGCATAAGTGCGGGCAACAGATTGGATGTAGAGTCCGGTAGGCAGTTCCTCATCGCGCTGCCACTCTTCATATTTCACCTTGTCAGGGGCAGCCACCATCAGTTGTAATTTCGCATATAAAAGATAATTTTCAACAAGATGGTGCATACGTAGGGCGCTTTCGTAAATAAATGAATAGATTTTAAAAATTGCCTCAGAATTGTGTAAGTCTTGCGGATTCTGAGACATCAAGTATTGGGTGAAACCAAGAATGGCGTTCAGAGGCGTTCGTAATTCATGGGGTAATGTCAAACTCAAATTGACGCGTAATTCATGAAATTGTTTTGCCATGCACGCATAATTTTGTAAAAATTCTTGTAACTGTTTCAATTCATTCTGTCCATTTTTTCCTGAATATTCGTGACGAATGTTTTTAGATGCAATTAACATATCACGTTCCTTGTGCAAAAATTCTATCAGCGTGGTTAATTCTTTGAGTTGTTGCGCAATTTCTGGCTCTTTAGAAAAGTTAGCGTTCATGTCTCCCACTCCTTCTTGAAAAGATAGTCTCTGCCCCTTTTGCTTTTCAATGGAAGATTTTCTTTCTTCTTTTCATGTGGATGTCATGCTCATCTGTCAAGTGCCAGAATGAATTCTATTTGTGTAAAGCGAGAAAAAAAAGACTTTTTCTTGACAAAGCCCGGAGGCGGAATAATGGTTAATGATAGTGGATGGTAGTGAAGTTTCGTTTGTCATTGGACGTTCTATGAGTGAAATCACAATTTCGTTCTACATTATCATTTTATAAGGAGGAACAGTATGGCAAATTTAAAGACGACCTATATGGGGATTGCGTTAGAAAATCCGATTATTGCCGGGGCAAGTGAACTGACCGGTCATCTGGAGAGTATTCAGAAAATTGAAGAATCCGGAGCCGGGGCTTTGGTCATTAAATCGTTATTCGAAGAACAGGTGCAGTTAGAACGGTTCAAATTAGAAGAAGAGGCGGAGCGTTACGCAGAACGCCACGCTGAAATGACCAGCCTCTATCCTAAGATGGAACATGCCGGACCAAAAGAACATTTGATGTGGGTTAAAAAAGCGAAAGAGGCTGTCAAAATCCCTGTATTCGCCAGTTTAAACTGCGTGAATCACGATACCTGGTTGGAATATGCCAAAATGCTTCAGGATACTGGCGTGGATGGACTGGAATTAAATTTTTACGCCAATCCGTATGAAATGGATGTCACAGGCGCATCAATCGAAGATGGACAAGTCGCGGTGGCTGAAAAAATTGTCAATGCCCTGTCTATTCCAGTCAGCGTGAAGCTCAGCGTCTTTTATGCCAATCCACTCAATGTCATTTCACGCTTCGACAATGCCGGAGTAAAAGGGTTTGTGCTCTTCAACCGTATGTTCCAGCCGGATATTGATGTTGATCAGGAGAAACATATTACCCCGTTGAATCTGAGCCATGCGATCGACAATCGTTTGCCGTTGCGTTTTGCGGGATTGTTGTTTGGGAAACTGAAAGGCGATATTTGCAGTAATACGGGAATTTTCTCCGGCAAAGATGTTATCAAAATGCTGCTAGCCGGAAGTACATGCGTACAGATAGTGAGCGCGTTATATACGAACAAAATCGCTTCGATTCAATCCATGCTTCAGGAAATTGAAGAATGGATGGGGGATAAAAAATACACGAAACTAGAGGATTTTCGCGGCAAGATGAGCAAAGAGCACAGCAAAAATCCCTGGACATATCAACGCGCACAGTATGTGAAACTGCTGTTTGAAGCCGAAGATATTATCAAAACCGCGCCGTTGACATAAGAGGTATATCTTTCAGGCCGTTTCACCAGCACGGAGAAACGGCCTTTCCTCTCTTCATCTATTACTTGAAGATTGCCCGCAAAACAGGCGAAGCAAGCGAAAGCAGACTACAACGGATTGAAGAATTTAACGGATAATGAAAAGTCAATCCGTTCCATTCCTTTATCCGTTGTAGTCCCCTTTCGCGTGTTTCGTGGGCTGAGTAGTGACTAAATTTTGAAAGGAAAACATACGTGGAAAAAAATGTTGTCACCGGCCAGCAACTCGGATTGTTAGGCGGCCCGCTTTATACAACTTACAAGGTGCTTGGGGCTATTCATTACGCCCGTGAAATCGGTGGAAACCATATCTACTGGTTAGAAAGTAATGACGCTGATTTCAGCGAGATCAACCATATTGACTATCTTGACGCTAACAGCGAACTGCGTACTTTAACCTGGGATATTGACTCGCAAGGTTATTCCTGTGGACTCATAGAAGTAGATTCCTTGCTCGTCGCGCTCCTGAACGAATTCTTCGATACGCTGCGGCAAACTGAATTCACGCCGGCCTTGCGCGAACTCGCCTTACGCTGTTATGTTCCGGGATATACGTTAGGCAAAGCCTCCTGTCTGCTCGCTAAAGCCCTGTTCGGGCGTTTCGACATCGAATTGTTCGATCCGTCCAAACACATGTTTAAAGCCTTTATCAAATCCTTTCTGCTGCGCGAAGCCGAACGCACACCGGTTGGCGAACAGTGTAATCTCTTTTGCATGCAAGGTAAACGCCGCGAATCGGTGTTCAAAGCTAAAGACGGATATTACCTGCGCGATGGCAGCCGGGTGAATTTGGAAGAGTATGATCTGGTGCCAAACGTGAAAACGCGCAATGTGTGCCAGGATGCTTATTTTGATACGCACACCTATATTGCTGGTCCCGGAGAAGTCAAATATATCCAGGAACTTGATCCGATATATGAATTTCACGGCGTGCGCAAAGCCAATGTCGTGCCCCGCATGTCCGTTACTCTGCTTGAACCCAAAACGCTGCGCTTATTAAACAAACACGCGATTGAGCTGCAAGATGCGCTGATATTGGAGAAGCCGAAGCTGGTGAAAAAGGTGTTGAAAGCCCAAACCGGGTTTGACTACAAAGAACTGACCCAACGCGCGCGGCAATTAACAAAAGAATATTTAACGGCGGTTCAGCAGCTTGGCGTCAATATTTCGAAAATGGAGCGTTGTTTGTATGAAGCGATTAAAGAAGATTTAGGTGAACAGCGGTCACGGGAAAAAGCCAGACTGGAAAAAACCCTCAAAGACGCTGAAACGCTTTCTGATCTGTTGATACCCTTTGGGCAGCGCCAGGAACGGGTATTTAACCTCTTTTATTACATGAATTTGTACGGCGGCCTGGCGTTGATTGACTGGCTGTACGCGCGTTACGATCCGGCGTTGGAGACACTGGAAATCTCATCATAAAAAAACGTAAGATTTTTCTCTTGACATCTCTTGCGCTGACAGAACGAAATCCATTCTTACTTATTCATGATTCCTGTAGTTTTTATAACCCCTGTGAAGGAATGACATTATGGCACAGAAAATCACAAAGCAGAGTGAAGATTTTTCAAAATGGTATATTGACACGGTTCTCAATTCGGACATGGCAGATTATGCCCCGGTGAAAGGCTGCATGGTCATCAAACCTTATGGCTATGCGATCTGGGAAAACATGCAGCAGGCTTTGGATAGAATGTTCAAAGAGAGCGGTCATGTCAACGCCTATTTTCCCTTATTTATCCCCGAAAGTTTTCTGCATAAAGAAGCCGAACACGTGGAAGGGTTTGCCCCGGAGTGCGCAGTTGTCACCCATGGCGGCGGGAAAAAATTAGAAGAACCCCTCATTGTGCGTCCCACCTCCGAAACTGTGATCTGGGCGATGTACGCCAAATGGATCGATTCCCATCGGGATTTGCCGATTCTGATCAATCAATGGGCGAATGTGGTGCGCTGGGAAATGCGGACGCGCTTGTTTCTGCGTACCACCGAATTTCTGTGGCAGGAAGGACATACGGCCCACGCGACCGAACCGGAAGCCGCTCAGGAAGTGCAAACGATCCTGGATATTTATGCAAAATTTGCCGAAGAATACGCGGCAGTGCCGGTACTCAAGGGCCGCAAAACCGAAAAGGAAAAATTTGCCGGTGCCGTTTATACCCTCTGCGTCGAAGCGTTAATGAAAGATAATCGCGCCTTGCAATGGGGCACGTCGCACCATTTAGGACAGAATTTTGCCAAAGCCTTCGACGTGACCTTTCAGACTGAAACCGGCGAACGTGACTATGTCTGGGCCACCAGTTGGGGCGTCAGTACGCGCATGGTTGGCGGATTGGTTATGGTACACGGCGACGATAAAGGCTTGCGCCTGCCGCCAAAACTCGCTCCGCATCAGGTAGTGATTGTTCCGATTTATTACAGCGATGAGGAAAAACAGCTTGTGCTTCGAAAAACCGATGAACTTGTCGCGCAATTGCGACCTGAAATCCGCGTCAAAGTGGATGATCGCGACAATTACAAACCGGGCTGGAAATTTAATGAATGGGAAATGAAAGGCGTGCCCTTACGCATCGAAATCGGCCCCCGTGATGTGGCTGAAAATCAAGTCATGGTCGCCCGGCGCGACAAAGGCCCGAAAGAAAAACAAAAAATCGCCTTTGATGGTCTGAAAGCAGCGGTTCAGACGTTACTGGATGAGATTCAGCAATCCTTGTTCGACGAAGCCCTGAAATTCCGGGAAGAAAATTCCTATAAGGTTAACACCTATGATGAATTTAAGGATGCCCTGGAAAATCAATTGGGTTTTCTCTATGCGCACTGGTGCGGCAATGAAGCCTGCGAACAGGCTATTCAAGAAGAAACCAAAGCCACTATTCGCTGTATTCCGCTGAATCAGGAACAGGAAGACGGAACCTGCGTCTATTGCGGCAAGCCGTCGCATGGCCGCGTTCCCTTTGCTAAAGCCTATTAATATGCTCGAACGAACATTGATCATTATTAAACCAGACGCGATCAAACGTGAATTGATCGGTGAAATTTTACTGCGCTTTGAAAACGCCGGATTGCACGTGCTGGCAATGAAAATGGTACAGGTGAGTAAACGGGATGCTGAAAAATTTTACGCTGAACATGCCGGTAAATCCTTTTTTGAAAAATTAACCACGCTCCTGTCGTCAACGCCGATTATTCCAGTGGTACTTTCCGGTGAGAATGCGATTGCCCACGTGCGCAAGATCATGGGTGCGACCAACCCTGTTGACGCTGAGGAAGGGACGATTCGGCATGATCTGGCGCTCGATGGCACGCAGAATTCGGTGCACGGGTCAGATAGCCCTGACTCTGCCGCCCGCGAAATCGCGTTTTTCTTTAATACTCTTGAAATTTTCGAAAATCGAGAGGGATAAAGATTATTTCAAAGAAGTCATCGAATAACACGAATAGCACGAATGTGTTCAAAATTCTGAAAAAAACCAGAGCTGTGCAGATGTTCTTACATGAGCATACGTCATTCGTTATCTTCGTATCATTCGATGACTTCTTCCACCATTTGAATTATGGACGAAGCTATTTTGCCTCTTCCAGTCGTATTTCTTCCTGTTTTCTGCGGGCGAATTCTTCGCTGCTTGAAAGACGATGAGCATATTTGCCGCATAATGTATCAATGACATCCGGGGCAGGAACCATCTCTCTGGGCTTATGTTCCAAAAATCTCACAAAATCGAAAATCTCCGCAAGCTGAAACATATTCAGGTATTGCAGATGCTCTACAATCTGTTGTTGTAACTGTCCATTCATCATGAATGCCTCTTCTCAGAAAATGTGTTCTGCGCGACAATCCGCGTCATTCACGTTCTCTTTCCTCCGCATATTTCAGCAGCCGCAGCCCTTCCAGGCGCAGCACTTCCGGGTATAAGGCTTTGTAAATGTTGCAATGCGGCGATTTCACGTCATACCGTCTGGTCGCGCGATAGGTTTCCAGCGGGCAGCCGCCGGCGCACCAGTATTTCCACTGACATTCCCGGCATTCCTCTTTCTCGTCAACCACCAGATTTTGAATCCCCTCAGTATCCACTCGCAGATCTGCCAGCGGATCTGCCGTGTAAATGTTCGTGACCGGCTTGTCCATTTGCATCTGACATTTTGCCACGCGTCCAAAGGGATCAACCACCAAATAACTATGCCCCACGCTGCACCGCCGCAAGTGCGGCGCGGTAAAATTCGCCATGTCCGCTAGCGACGTCAACAAACTTCTTTTGGGCAGATTCGATTCAATCACCTTGTACGCGGCTAACATGCTCTCGATAAACTGTCCTTCATCAAGCTGCAAGTCCTCGTGACAGACCGAACACGTATTTTCACGATAGAAATTCAAGCTAAACGGCAGCTCCTGCGCTAACACATAAGCCAGCAATTCCGGTAACTGCGCTACATTGCGGCCGCTGACCGTGATCGTGATTTCCGGCGTCAAGCCGCCCTCCAACGCCAACTCAACCCCCCGCAGCGCATCAGCCGCAGTATCGCGTCCGTCAGGATAGATGCGTTGGACAAGACTCCCGGAGTTTTCCGAAACTCCGGGAGTCTGAAAATGATCTACCGAAACCATCAATCGCAGCCCCAAGTCCCGCATCTCCCGCACCATTGCTTGCGTCAACAACGTTCCATTGCTCAACACCACTCCATCCAGATCAAGATCATGCTGCTCTGCCAATTTCCGCGCATAACCGTGCAATTCTTTGACCAGCGGAAATCGTAGCAGCGGCTCGCCCCCCGCGTATTTGAACTTGACCTCACGATAGCCATGCCTCAACGCCGAGCGCATTGTCGCCTCAATCGCCGCCTTGCCGGTGTCAAGCGACATTTCTGCCTGCGTATGGGGCAAATAACAATAGGCGCAGCGCAGATTACAGCGGTCAGTGACATGCAGCCAGGCAACTAAAGTTTGAGGCAGTTCTGTAGCGTATTCTGAATTCAATGGGTATTTCACAAGATGAGGAGTAACAGAGTATGATTGCATTGATAGCTTCGTGTAAGATTGTACAGATTCTTGTATCAAAACGTTTCCACAGGCACAATCACATTGACCGGTAATGGATGCGACCACGTGAACTTGAGAAATTATACAGGGATACTCTGTTATGTTTAATCCGGGATTATGCTTCATGAGAGCTTTCCTCTACTTTCCAATTTGCCCATTTATACATCATTTGAGTAGCAGAGCTATAGGCAATATTCTCTAACTCTTTATGAATAACGAAATCTACGAGTTGCTGCCCTACTGATCGGATGATGTCAGAGGAAATTTTATGAAAATCTTGTTCGATGACTGAGAGTCGACTCACTCCGTCTCTATTGGCGTACCACCCATATTCCACAACCAAAGAAATTCCCTGTTTTAATAGAGCAACAATAGTCTCAACTTTTTTATTGTCATTTTGTCTGAAAACCATTCTGGCAAGACCGATTTTGGCAATTCCTAAATTATTCTGGTCAGGTTCCATATCTTCCTGTTTGAGTAAATCGAGAAATGTCTGGAGCTGTTGGTTATATTCATCAAATCGAGAGTATTGTTGTTGTTCGGCGGCAATCATGATTAATCGAGCGATTGAAACCAACCAATACAAGTAATCCGGAATCTCTTGAGCAAACTGAATGCTTTTTTTAAAGTGGCCAATTGCAATCGTCCATTTTTTTTGAGACATATACAAGCGCCCAAGACGACAATGGGTCATCGCCTTTATATTGTGCGACCCGATATCCAGAGCTTTCTTTAAGTCATGCTCAGCTTCATCTAACTTATGTATAATCCGAAATAAATTCCCGCGCCAGGCATAAATCAACCCCAACCCCTCTTTATCATCGCGGGTTTTAGAGAGTTTTTCCGCTTTGTAAAACGCCTCAAACGCAGACTCAGGTTTATCATTACGATAGTATGCTATACCTAACATTGAATAGCCTGCGGCTAAACCGATATCATTTCTGATAGACTTCCAATGCTCTATTGCTGAAAGGGCTATGCTGACGGCAGTTTCACGAGTTGCGCTGCTGTTAGAATAGACAAAAGCCAGATTATTGAGAATCCAGCCGTAATCATCCCGAATAAAAGGATTTTTGGGACCTTTTTCCTGGTCAAAACACAAGCGTCGGGCTTCAAGGTAATATTTCTGGGCTCTTTTCAAATCTCCTCTTAATCTGTGGATCCATCCAAGTGCATTGGTTGTTTTTATCACCCAGATGGGTAACCTACTGGTTTCTGCTAATTTTTTCGCCTGTTCAAAATATTGAATACTTGTGCGGAGATCTCCCACACGAGTTTTAGCATTGGCACGTTTGAGATACAAATCGATTTGTTGCTCAACCGTCAAATCTGCTTTTTGTAATACCTCTTTGCATTTTGCTTCTACATCTTCATATTTTCCATCGTCATAACATAGCTGAATCTGGCTTATATCCAGGATAACTTGCTGTACGGGGGACATTTCGTTGTAATGGCGGAAAACCTTCTCAAAAAGTTTCTTTCTCAGAGAAAAAAACGCAGATGACTTTGTCGCCTCATGAAATAAACTGTCAAAAATGAAGATTGCTTTAGCACATTCTACCCGCAGAGTATGGTTTAAATATTGCTCCTTGAAATACCAGAGATTCTGTTCGGCCTCATTTATGGATAAAGAGAGCATTAAAACCTCTGTTTTTTGATCTACTCTTTCTAAGGCTATCAGTCGCTCTCTCTGTGATTCTATGTGAAGTGAAAGCCTTTGAATTTCGTGTTCGAGATATGGAATGATGCGTTTACTATACCATTTTCGGCGCCCTTCATCCGGATCGATGTCAGGCCAGATATGAGTTTGCAACATACGTTCCATTTCATCATGCAGTTTGATATAATTATTCGGAAGCTGTTTGACAAAGACATAGCCTTTCAATTCTTCAAAAAGCTCTTCAGCGTGTTCTTTTGGAAACAACTCGGCAATCATCGCCGTGTTAACCGGAAAGATATACGCCATCAGCACGATTAACTCGTTGATCGTGCTCCGCATCTCCTGAAAGTGCATCAATAAATATTTTTCAAATTCCCATTGCCTTTTTTCGGGGAGACTCTCCCATTTTTCGATCTGTTCTTCAAATACCCACTGTAATGAAATCCCTCGCGCTCGCCATTCCACGGCAAGATCGAGCAAAATCGGTTTTCCTTGCGCGAGTACAAGCAGTTTCTCTTCTAATTCAAAGCCTAATTTAAGAGAAATTCGTTTTTGTTTCTCCTGTAGATATTTACGACATTCTACTTTGGAAAGTGGAGACAGTCTTATCAGATGAATGGGATATGGGAACTGTGAAGTTTGCAACGATTGATTGAGCGTTTCAGCATTACGCCCTGCAAGAAGAACAACAACATTTTCAAGTTGAGCTAATTTATCCTTCAGGTTATTCCAAATTTCTTCCTCTTTTTTTAATCGTTCAGAGGTGTCAAAAAATAGCACGATCCGTTTCTGTTTTGATATTTCGTTGACACAATCAGCAAACTCCTTATTGAGACGTTTCTCCTCTTCTTTTAATCGTTCCTGACTCGTCCCCCCTTCCTGCATTTTTTGATAATCCGTCTGAGCCTGGAAAAATGGTTCAAAGAGATTGGAATTAAGGTGTTTTGCAAGCGTCATCCCCAGACTGAGAGGATTCAGAAGATTGAGATCGTCAAAATCAATGATTTCACTTAGGGGAACAATATGTTTTTCTGAATATGATTTTTGTTCATAGAGCGATTTCATCCAGGCAGTCCATCCAATTTCTGACTGTCCCTGAAGGTATTCAGGGTTTCTGGCGTGTTCCTTGATATCTAATTGAGTCAACAATCGGGATGTCAGACGATAATGACGTTTAATGGGATGTCCGTAAGCTGCCTGAGTTGCCAGACGCATGATAATAGCGCCGCTTTCTCTGGGATCAGTTGTCACTGTGGCCTGCCATGGGCTCTCCTTTGCAAGGAACCCGTCAATATCTTTCGTTGAAAAATCAAAACTATACACCTTAATATCCGTACGTTTCTCCTCAATAATGGCCTGAATAACATTTCTGGCAATGGTGTTCCAGGTTGCCCAGAAGGCTTTTACATTCGGGTGCTTCTTGAATAGATTTCTAATTTCTTCAACCGTTCCACATTCGTCTTCTCCGATCTCTCGTTGTCTGACAGAAAATTCTTGTATCATACTGATATCAGGGAATTCGTGTTCTAAGGTTTCTAAAAGATACTTCTTGCGTCTTTCATGTGATTCTGTACCCTTGACTCCGGCAATGATAATTTCTCCCTGATAATTGATGTCTTTTGCCAACAGCTCAAGAGATAAACGCATCCCGGCTTCTTCTTCGTGAATAACTCGTGTTGTTAAAGCGGGGAGTTTTTGTAACAGATTATCAAAGGCGAGCACTTTAATATTGTGCTCGTTTGCTTGTTCCAACAAAGGGCGCAGTTGTTCGTTCGTACCATGTCGAATGATCAAAACATCTGGAGAAGATGAAATAATGGCGTTTAATAACTCGACCATATTATCAATATCATGCTGAGCATCAAACTCACTAAATTTGATGTCTAATTTAGCAGCCATGTCGCGAACACCTGCGGTGAATTCCTCAGACCATTCATCATCAGTAAATTCCTGAAGGATGGTAATGGTAACATCTTTTCTTTTAATAGGTTCGCGGATAATACTGTATTTTGGCTGCAAATATTTTTGCTGTATTTCCTGAAGAAGACGGGTTTTTCCTATGCCGCCGGGGCCATCAATACAAAAAATATGGGATTGATCCGAATGTTCGATCACATCGCTTATTTTATTTAACTCATCTTCGCGGCCGATAAAAGCAATAGGTTCAGGCATGGCGTTCTCCTCCTTGTAATTGCTCTCTATACGCGTCTATTTTTTCTATAAATTCATTAAAAGGATGATCATGATCGTATAATGTTTGACAAAGCAGATAGTTGAGAGTAAAACGAAATTCCCAATCGTTGCGAATAAACGCCTCGAAACGATCAAGGGTTTTCAAGGCGTTAACCATGTCATCCATAGGAGCTAATAACGTAAGAATCTCGTCCAACACGCTGAAAAAATCGCTGAGTTTGTTACTTTGTTCGCTCTTGAGATGCTGTAGGTGCTGAAACAAAAATTCAATGGCAAAAACTTCTGCTTTTGGAGTGAGGGGTGTGAGACGTTTTAAGGAGGATGTGTAGAATTCGATAGCTTCCTCGCATGTCGTGGTAAAGACTTCCGGCTGTAGCTTCCTTTGATAAATCGCCAATAAGCGTCTTACAATCCCATCTTTGAGAAAACCGGTATTCGCTTCCCTGTCGATTAAGTGCTTCTGGAGCAAAGCATTCTCTAAATCATACTCATTCTGATACGCCGTGATAATCTTTTTATCAATAAACCACCGCAGAAGAGGAGGATGAAAACGTCGGACGGCGCTCAGAATTTCAAAAGTCCGCCGTAATTCTTCAGGATAAATTTTCCAACGTATATCTTCAATCACCGGCTGAATAAATTTTGTGTAATACTCTTCTTCTTTTCTATTCCAAGTCTCTTTGACGAGCAATTCTTGAGAAAAATTGTGCAAGATTGCTGCCATACAGCCGGGATGTCCACCGGTACAAGCGAGTAAACGTGAAACAAACTCCTGTTCATATTCTGCTTTCATAGACCGGGATGTTTTTTCAAAAAAATTTTGTACGCTCTCTTGTACAGCGGAAAAGCTGAATGGTTTCAACCTTTTAATCTTAAAACGTAAATTTTTGCAGTCTTGCTCCCATCTATCAATATAACGTCCGGCCAGGATGATCCTGAACTGTCCGTATTCGACAGTGTTGAGCACTTTTTGTAAGGCCGGGATGAAACTTTCGAGCAGTTGTGCAAGACTACTCTCCTCCAAAGTTTCAAGCCGATCAATCAGCAGTAAAATATTACGGTAATCGCTTTTTCCGATATGATGGGCCAGAGAGTTCCCTACACAAGCTCCCCAATCTTCATACGAGGTTTTATCAGGAATGTCACATTGGTCTTCCTCGATTTGTCGAATAATATCAGAACTGATGCAAGCAATGCTATAGTAATGTTCACCTGGTAACTCAAGCAAAAGACACAGCCATCCCTCCTGAGTAAATTCATGGTATAACTTTTTGAGTAAACGGGACTTTCCATAACCAGCAGGCGCACTCAACAATATATAGGGAGGACATCCTGGTTGCTTGAGGTCATCAACTACCTGGATCCTATCTACAAATTCCATTGAGTGTTCATCAGAAGCATTTTTTACGCGTGATTTTTGAGTTATTTCATTTTCAGAAGGAGGTCGTCCTTTTCCAGGGGGAGTTCCTCGAATTCCGCATTCCAGACGCCATAAGGCGTCATCGTCATCAAGGGTCTTTCCTCGAAAATCAACCGCCAAATTTATCGAAAGAAAATGAGGAAGTCCTGGTTTCTGAGGAGCATCAGGTAAAAATATAGGAATTACTGGAAATTTAGGATCTTGAATTTGTTGGATCGAAGCAATTTCTTTTTCTTTATCATGCCACGGGCCGAATCCATTTTTTCCAATAAAAATGGCGCAAGAGGATGATTTTCCCAGACCATCTTCAATGCCCTTTACAATTGATTGTCCAGGAATTAAATTCCATTTATCAAGCCAGGGACATAAATTGGACTTTTCTAAATATTGTGCAATTTGCTCGACCGCTTCAGAATCCTCACTGTTGTAGCTGAGGAACACGGCGTAAGGTTTCTCTTTCTTGTCCATGCGTATCATAACCCTTGAAGGCAGAGTTCAATTTGGAGCTTCCGGCTGTGCATCCATGATCAGTACATGCAAAAAAGATGTCAATATTTTTCTCGTTCCGGGAACGCTTCAGCCGGATGGGGCGATGGTTCTCATGGGCGTAATTTACCTCTCGTCATCATTCACCTCCAAGACAAACATGGTATGATAACACCAGCTTGCCTGCTTATTAAGGCGTTCAACTCACCAGAGATTACCAGGTTTTTGATCAAAAGTCCTTCTGCGCATGCTTGCGCTTCGATGGGTTTATCTGCTTTTGAGCAGCCTTTGACGCACTCTTCTACGTTCGATAGTTGAGAATTTGCCTTCCCAGGTCAGATGTTTGAGCCTGAATAATTCAAGCAAATGTTCACCTGGTTCCTCAGGCGTTAAAGGATCAAAACGAAAATAGATAATGCCGATCGGGGTCGGCAATTTTCTTTTGTAAATCAGTTCGCCGTAGTCACGATCAAAAGTGAGCACAAAACGCTGCTCGCGGACAGCGCGTTCCAATACCTCCTGATCTTTGATGCCGGGGGAATCTTCTGTAATGGAGGTCACGTCATGGTCTGCTGTCCGCAACAGAAACACGCTTTTTAACGGAAAATTTTCATTGGCTAAACATCGCATCAGGCTGCCTTCTCAGTGAGGGTGTACAGGGCTTCTTCACGCATGCATTCCGCTGCAAACGCAAACACTGCCCGGAGAGATTCGAAGGTCAAGGTCGGATAGTTCTCCAGCACTTGTTCCAGAGTCCATCCATTTGCCAGGAGATTCAAAATAAAATCCACCGCTAAGCGGGTACCTTTCACTACTGGTTTGCCCACTAAGATCTCCGGATCTGAGTGAATATACTGTCGCCAATTCATCAGTGTCCCTCCTATACATTCATTTATCAAGATGTTAATCTTTTTCTCGTTCCGGGAACGCTTCACTCTGAAGCGCGATAGTTCTCATGCACGTCTTATTTTCAGTCATTCCTTGATATAACCAACACACAATGTGCGTATCCACATAGACTACAGGTTTTGCTGTTCTTTCCATTCCCATACCTTGAGATTGACGAGTTCATCAGGGTCGCTGTTAAGGTCTGCATAGCGTCCCTCATTCAATTGACATGGATGACGCTGAATGTTTCTCACACATTTTCATCATCAGCGGGTCTGGAAAACTTGTCAATACTTTTCTTGTTGAGCCTCTCTTTTCCACATTTCAGGGTTTTCAGGTGATTTCACTGCTGTGTTAAGAACTTATGTTACGCAGAGGTTCTTTACCGCGCAGCGGTTGCAGTATTGTAGCATCTGCCCCGCAATGATTTTCAGGTAAACCCTTGCGGCCGCGCATGTCAATTTTGCCGGTGACGACATCTGAAATCAGCGTCGCGCGGTAGGCGTGCAGGCGCTCAAGCTGGCGCTGGGTGGCGGCGACCAGCGTGTCAATTTTGGCGGTTTGCTCGTCAAGATAGGCGGCGATGGCGCGTTGTTCAAGAATGGGAGGTATCGGAATAGGAATATTTTGTAAATTTTCCATTGTCAATTTTGGCTGTGCCGAGCCAGTAATAAATGGAGTATAGTCAATAGATTCAAGTAAGTTTACAAAATAATCAATATCACCATTTATTGGTTTTAAAACATGTGCATGATTATTCACCCAATATTTTCCCTTCGCAAGAAAAGCTAATGGAGTAGATCGAGAATATAAATTGGCACCATCTTCACCAAGAAGAATTAGCGTTTCATCAAAGAGATAAGCTTCGGTTTTATCAATAACTCCTGATGCTCCATAGTAATCATACATTTTGTTTTCCATTGCTCCTCTAATCTCTCCACTCAAAGGAACTCTCTTATAATCAAGAGATTGTAACTCATGTTTAATTTTTGAAATCTTCCACTCCGCCGGAATTTCGCCTAACCACTCGATGCCGCTGGCTTTCATGGGCGCAGCAGGGTTCAGGCCTTTGGTGACTGCCTGATTGATGAGCGCGGCGCGGTAGGCCTGCCAGCGTTCAACCTGCTGCTGCTTTTTGGCGAGGTAGGTGTCAATCAGGCGCGTTTTGTGGTCGAGATACGCGGCGATGGTGCGTTGTTCTTCTAAAGATCGTGGCTGCGATATGGGAAGATTTCTTATCTCATCCACTGAAACGGCTGTAAATGTTGAACCCGTCCCTATACTATTCAATTCGTCAGATAAGCACAAAACAATATAATACAAATATTTTTTGTCGGTTTTGATAGAACGAATTGCGCACAGTCCTCTCCCAATGCCATAACGTTGATCTGCTATATTTACTGCTCCAATCGGCGCTCTCACAGAGAGTAAAATATCATCAGTTTCAGCGATCTTATTTGCTGTGTTGCACCAAATTCTCGGCTTTGGATATAACTGAGTAAAATCAGCATTTCCTTGTAAAAACGGCAAGCCATCAGGCTCAAGTTGATAATCCTCAGAATTCGGAGATTGCCCCATGATGACTTCATCACAATATTTTAATTTTTTCACTTCCCAATGTTCAGGAATCTCCCCTAACCACTCAATGCCGCTGGCTTTGTAGGCCGGATATGGCTTCATGCTCCGGAATTCCACGAATTTTTCTTTTTCAGGATACATCAATCACTTGTAACCCTTCCTGCTATGCGGCATTATTCAACCGATCATCAGCGCACAAGAACGAGATGATTTCAGTTTCGAATTCTTGAAAATAGAGGGCAGATGCCAGATGACCGGCCTCAAAACTCGTTTGGAGGGCATCTTCCTCCTGATATACTCCTGAAATGTTACTCGTGTTTCCTCTCCTTCACGGCCCCTTAAATTTACTTATTCATTGATAGCTTTAGCAAGCTCTTCGATCAAACGCGAGGAAAAACGAATCCCCTGCGCCTGCATAGCAAACGCAATCTGTCGAAATGAACCGATGAATCCCTGACGTTTCGCTTCAATTAAGACGCCCAACGTACCTTTGACTTGTATGCCCAAATATTCAGCGATATTACGAGCAACTCGGTCGTCAATCAGCACTAGATCCGCCTTAAGTTGCAAAGCGTTCAAGATAACATGGCGTTCACCGTAATCTAATTGAAAAAGCAAACGGTCTTCGACCGTGGTTACATTCGGCACAATCCGAATCCATTCCAATTCCGTAAGATTTGGCGTCTGAATCGCACCGCCGACCTTGAGTTCTTCTACGACAGCTTCAGGCACGATAACCGATGTGTAAATCTGCTGCAATAATCTGATCTCGTTGACGGCTGCCAACGCAATGAACGGAGTTGTATTACAAATGACTTGCATAGGGTGTTATGCCAATTCACGGCGCATTTCAACAGGGTTATAGCTCAGCCAATCGATCTGTAACTGTCCGGCTCTTAATAAAAAGGCGATGCGGGACATCCCCGCTAATTTCGCAGCTTTCCCGCCAGAGAGCCGCCCTTCTGAAAACAACTTGAACGCCAGCGTTTCGCGCATCTCCTGAACAAGCTGGTCCATGCTCACACTGGTAGAGAGGAACACATCGGCTGGCAATTCGAATGAAATCGGCATCGTATCCGTACCCAGGGTCTGCGCCTGTTTGAGATTAAACATATTGATCACCTTTGAATAAAGTTGTGATGAGCTTTGAGGCAATTTTTCAGTAAACCCTGACTGCATTCCAGAAACGTGAAACACCGTTTCATATTGTATTTTTTCTACCTTCTCCTCAAGGAAAAACTTTGTCAATTATTTTTTGGAACTTCTGAGAAAAATTGTTACTATAACAAAACAGTAGATTTAGCTGAATGGGTTTGTAGTTCCGCTTCCAGGCGCAAAATCTCGCTAAAGCGAGAACTACAAACAACATGACAGACCAGTCGTTCCTTACTTCATCAGATTCGGGAGAAAGGTTACGATTTGCGGAAAGGCGAGTAAAACCAGGATGCAGAGCAGATAGGCGGGTAAAAAGAAACTGATGCCTTTAAAAACCTCTTCTAAGGACACATCTTGCGCCATGCCGCCGACCACATACGCGGTCGCGCCAACCGGCGGGGTCACGGCCCCCAGGGTGGTCACAACCGTAATTGTCACGCCGAACCAGATCGGATCGTAACCGAGCTGCATGGCGACCGGGAAAAAAATCGGGATCGTAATCAGGAGCAGGGCGAGCGCATCCATCACCATGCCGCCCAGAATGTAAATCATAAAAATGACCGCCATAATTCCAACAGGCGGAATCCGAAGGTCCACCACCCAGGCAGCAATGTTAAAGGGAATACGGGTCACGGCCAGGAACTTTCCGAAAATGAGCGCGCCGGCGATAATGACAATGACCATGCAGGAGACGCGCAGGGTATCCACAATCGAAGCGACAAAGCCCTTCCAGGTCAGCCGACGCTGCCCAATGCCGATCAGCACCGCGCACAAGGAGCCGACCGCTCCGGCTTCGGTCGGGGTGAAAAATCCAAAATACAGACCAAGCATCACCAACAGAAAGAGCACCAACATTTCAATGGCTCCGGTCAGAGATCGGACCTTCTGGCGGAAATTGGTTTTCTGTCCTGCGGGTCCCCAGGTTGGAAAAATGCGACAGATCACATAGACCGAAAGCGTCAACAAGAGTGATAACACGACGCCGGCGCCGATGCCGCCATGAAACAGTTTTGCAATAGATTCCCCGGTGGACAGGCCGATCACTATCAGCACGACACTGGGCGGAATGACCACTCCCAACGTCGAACCACAGGCGATCGCGCCAGTGCTCAGGCGGGGATGATACTTGAATTTGTTCATCTGCGGCAAAGCCACAGCGGTCATTGTCGCGGCCGTCGCTGTATTTGAGCCGCAGATCGCAGCAAAGGCCGAACAGGCCACGACCGTCGCCATGGCAATGCCGCCGCGAATGTGACCAACCCAGTTGTAGGCCGCATCATACAGGCGTTCATTGACTTTGGAGTAAAAAGCGACCTGTCCCATAAAAATGAACAGTGGGATGACGGTCAGGCCATAGCTGGAAAAGGTTGACCAGATTTCCGCGCCGATCATGTTGAGGCCAGCTTTCAGCGAAATCAGAAAAGAGAATCCCAGAAAGCCGACAATGCCCATTGCAAAGCCGACCGGCGTGCCTAAAAAGAACAACATGAACAGTAAAACAAGAATACCCGATAGACCAATAATTGCTGGACTCATCATATTATTTACTCCTGTTATATTTCTTCGATCATCTCTTCGTGAGGGATATACACATTATCGGTGGAAACTGATTTGCCAGATATCCGTTTCTTTTTAGAAGAAATCATCTGGCTTAACTCCCTGCTAAAGACGAAAACCAGGGCAACACACCCCACAGCGACGACATACATAAAAGGATAGTAGATGATTCTCAGCGTCTCGGTCACTTCGCCGCTCTGCCGCAAAATCTCTGCCTTTTTAAGCAACTGCCAGGCGACCAGACCGAAGAATGACAAGCAGAGCAGATTGTTGATGGTCTGTAAAATGTTGCGTGTACTGCGTGAAAACGTGTTAATGAGCACGTCAACTGCGATATGCCCGCGTTTGATCTGTGTATAACCCAGCGCGCAAGCCGTGACAATCGCGCCGAAAAATCCCATGAGTTCGACTGTGCCTTGCACCGGCAGCCAGACCATGCGCAGCACGATATTGGCGCAAGTCAGGAGAACCATAGCAACGAGAAACACCCCGCCAATGATGATGAAGAGATGATGTAGTTGATCAATGTAATTTGAAGGTTTCATATTATTTTCTTTCTATTGAGGAGCGGCAAAGCTCGTCTTTGCTATCGGACTATATGGTCTGACTTGTCTGACTTGTCCGACATCAAAAATGAGCTTTGCCACTTCGGAATATGGTTACTGGGAATATTTCTGAATAAGGGCTTGAATGTCGTTCACAATTGCCTGCGCCGGGAATCCTTTTTGTTCGACGTCTTTAATCCATTCATCAATGAGAGGAGCCAGCCGTCCGTCCCAGCGCGCTTTTTCTTCTTTGGAAAGTTCAATAAATTCAACCTGGTGCGTCTGTTTTGACCATTCAATCGCCTCCTGCACATGGTTATCCATATACGCGCCGGTCCATTCGGATTGTTCTTCAATCAACTCATCCATCACTTTCTGCACGTCCGGAGGCAGCGCATTCCACGAATCCAGATTCATGACCACGGCAAACGGATAAATCACTTTATCAGTTATGGTCGCAAACGAGCAGATTTCAGCGAATTTGAAATCTTTCATCACTTCCAATGACGAAAATAATCCCTGGATCACCCCTTTTTGCAGAGCTTCTGGCGTGTCAGACATCGGCATCCCGACCAGATTTGCGCCCCAGGCTTTTAAAAGTTCCGCCGCGCCGCCGGAGGCTCGGATGTTCATGCCTTGCATGTCCTCTAAGGTTCTGACAGGCTTGCGCGTCATAATATTCGAGGGCGCAGAGGCAAACATTGCCAGCACTTTGACCTGTTTAAACTCCTCTGGCCGGTATTTCCGATATAAATCCAGCAGCACCAGGCTTCCGATCCTTGCATTCGGAATATCCAGAGGCAGACTGGTCGCATTGGTGACAATGAAACGTCCCGGTTGATACGCCATACATAAGCAGCCAATATCTGCCTGACCTGCGATGACGCCATCCATCATATCCTTTGCGCTCAACAGCGTTTCACCGGGAAAGGTGTTAATACTTACTTGACCGTTTGTGCGTTTCTCCACTTCTGTTTTCCAACGTTCCATCTGCACGCAGGGAAAAGTCGGCGCAGGGGGAAAATTGGCGTAACTGAGGGTGATGGTTTTGGTTTCGGCTAACCCGGAAAAACCGTGAATTATAAGCAATGCCATAAAAAAAACTGCCATTATCATTCTTAGAGTTGTTTGCTTCATATTATGTTCTCCTGAAAATGTAGCACGAAACTTCAGTTTCGCGCATCGTTGACCTCCGTGAAACTGGAGTTTCGCGGTACATGGTAGATCTGGTCAGTTTAGACCGTTCCTGTAATCAAACACGCGCTTACTCTTTTTGATTGTGCGCGGTAACGTCCCATAATCGAGAATCTCGACCTCCGCCCGAACCAACAGTTTATGGCGGATGTGCGCAGCGACTTTTGCAGCCAGATTCGCATCCTCTCCACTATCTGTTTCCGCTGCCCGTTCGATTTTCAGCAGCATCATGTCGCGTCCATCAGTGTGATGTTGCAGATGAATTTGAAATTCGCTGCCGATGCCTTGGATCTGGCTGAGGAGATGATCGATTTGGCTGGGGTAAATGTTGACGGCCCGATAGATGAACATATCATCGGTTCTGCCAAGAATACGATCATGACGCGGAAAAGGCGTTCCACAAGGACACTCTCCGTCTAATAAGCGAGTGATGTCGTGCGTACGATAGCGGATCAACGGGCTGCCCTCTTTACGCAGAGTGGTCACGACCAATTCGCCTGCCTGACCCGCAGGAACCGGCTTGAGCGTGAGCGGATCAAGGACTTCAAAGATGAATAAGTCCGCCCAGTAGTGAATACCGTTATGAAACTGGCAATCAAGCCCTGTGCCGGGGCCGTACAGTTCGGTCATCCCATAAATATCAAAAATATGTTCAACCCCCATCAATTCTTGAATCCGTGCTCGCATCGCTTCACTATGGCGTTCTGCGCCCATGATGATCTTCTTGACCTGAATTTTCGAACGCAGATCGCGCTGCTGAATTTCTTCAGCCATGAGCAACGCCATTGATGCGGTTGAACAAAAGACCGTTGTGCCCATATCTACCAGCATTTCACAGTGCATATCCGCATTGGCCGGGCCAAGCGGTAACGCCATTGCCCCAAAACGTTCGCATCCGGCCTGAAATCCCACGCCGGCAGTCCATAAGCCATAGCCAACCGCCAGTTGCACCCGATCTTTAGTCGTCAATCCGGCTAATTCGTAACAGCGGGCAAACATATTAGCCCAGACGTCAATATCCTTTGCCGTATAACACAGCACTTTCCGTTTGCCCGTCGTTCCGGAAGAGGCATGTACCCGCACGATTTGTTCATACGGCACGGCTCGCAGAGGAAACGGATAACCTTCCTGCAAATCTTCTTTTTCCGTGAAAGGGAGAAATTGTAAATCCTCAAGTGAACGAATATCTTCAGGACGAATATCCGCATCGTGAAGTTTCTTTTCATAAAGTTCGGAATGCTGATAACAGTGATTAACAGTGGCAATCAGCCCTTCAAGTTGAAGGGACTGAAGCTCTTCAGGTGGTAAATGATCTGGTATAAAACGCATGGCGTCCTCCTAAATTCTTTCCCTTCAAGCAACCGGGTTTTTGTCAAAAACCTGGTTGCTTCGTTTCTTACGATTATGCCGAAATTGGCGGATGATGTTGAATCACGCTGTAAGCTTTATCGAGTTCCTCTTCAGGTAAGGCATAGTCTTGAAGTTTGCCTGCCAGAAACGCATCATACGCGCTCATGTCGAAATGACCATGCCCGCTCAGGTTAAACAGGATCGTTTTTGAAGTTCCTTCAGCTTTGGCTTTGAGGGCTTCATCAATCGCGCCGCGAATCGCATGAGAGGATTCCGGGGCCGGAATAATGCCTTCTGAACGGCTGAACATCAACGCGGCTTCAAAGACTTCGAGTTGATGATAGGCTCTGGGTTCGATCTGTTTTTCGCGTACCAGATGACTGATCAACGGAGCCATGCCATGATAACGTAACCCGCCGGCGTGAATACCCGGCGGAATAAAGCTATGACCGAGGGTGTACATGGCCATTAAGGGGGTCATCTGGGCGGTATCGCCGAAATCATACGCAAAGTGACCGCGGGTGATGGTTGGGCAGGCATGGGGCTCCACGGCAATCGCATGAACCTTTTTTCCCTGGAACTTATCGCGCAAAAAGGGAAAGGCGATACCGCCGAAATTACTGCCGCCGCCAACGCAGCCAATCACGATATCAGGGTAATCGCCAGCCAATTCCATCTGTTTCTGCGCTTCAAGCCCGATAATTGTCTGGTGCAGGAGCACATGATTCAGCACGCTGCCCAATGAATATTTGGTATCATCACGTGATACGGCTTCTTCTACGGCTTCACTAATCGCAATCCCAAGACTGCCCGTCGTATCAGGGTTTTGCGCTAAAATCCTTCGTCCCGCTTCAGTTTGATCGCTTGGACTCGGAATCACGGAGGCGCCCCAGTTCATGATCATCGAACGGCGATAGGGTTTTTGTTCAAAACTCACCCGCACCATATAGACTTTACATTCGATCCCGAAAAATGTACATGCCAGGCTCAACGCACTGCCCCACTGGCCTGCCCCGGTTTCAGTGGTAATGCGTTTGACGCCTTCAATTTTATTATAGTAGGCTTGCGCCACAGCCGTATTCGGTTTGTGACTTCCCGCAGGACTGACGCCTTCATATTTGTAATAGATTTTAGCGGGCGTATCGAGCACTTTTTCCAGATTACGAGCGCGATAGAGCGGGGCGGGTCTCCAAAGTCGGTAAATGTCGAGGACTTGCTCAGGAATATCAATCCAGCGTTCCTGACTGGCTTCCTGTTTGATAATTTCCATTGGAAAAATCGGCGCCAGATCATCGGGCGTAATCGGCTGTTTTGTGCCCGGATGCAGCACAGGCAGCATCGGCGTCGGCAAATCGGCGACAATGTTGTACCATTGGCGCGGCATGTCATTTTCTGAAAGCACGTATTTTCTTGTGTTCATAAGACCTTTCCTCCTGGGAAAATGTAGCGCGAAATTGGGATTTCGCGCATCGAAATGCAACTTCGATGGACACAACGTATTGAGCAAAAAAAAACGCCCACTCTAGTTTGTTCTAGAGTGGGCGTTCGGTGTGTTTATGAGGATTTCGCCGTCAGCGTCTCCTCCTCGACACGAGTGTAGATCCATCCCACTCGCAGACACACCACCACCAACCTTGTGCAACGAATTGCGAAACAATTGATGATATTTGTGGGACAGATTTACTCATTATCAACTCCGATAAAATATTATTCTCTTGTGCCTTTTACAAAATCTGCATATCTTCTCAGGCGTGTAGATGTTTTTGTCAATAAAAAAATGAAAATTTTTATATTCTTCATGAAGTTGACGGGTTTGTAGTTCGCGTTTTAACGTGTTCTTCCGCCTGAAGGCGGAACTACCAATTTCCAGGTTTAGAGCACTCCTTTTTGCTCTAAATCAAGAATTTTCTCATCAGAATAGCCAAGCAGTGTACGCAGAATTTCGTGGTTATGTTCGCCCAATCGCGGCGGCGGAGTCGGGGCAAGATCGGGCATTCCGCTCAATTTAAAAGGATTGCCCATTAATTTTTTGCGGCCAGCGACAGGGTCATCAATATAGGCAAAGGCCTTTCGTTTCTCAAGATGCTCGCAGTGTGAAATTTCTTCGGCATTCTGCACTGGCCCGAGCGGCACGCCGCACTCTTGAAAACGCGCTACTGCTTCTGCTTTTGTCCGTTGGGCAAACCATTCGTCAAGAATCGGACCGAGAAAATCCATATTGGCCGCTCGTTTGACCCCGGTGCAGGTTTTCGGGTGTTCAATCAAATCTTCACGCTCAATCGCTTGACACGTCCGCTGCCACATGTCTTCCGTGGGAATCCGAAACGCCACATACCCATCTTTGACCTTGAAGGCCCCAATGGGAGCAAATACTTTTTCTTTTCCGCGTTCCGGGCTTTCACCGGTAAACGCATACATCATGACTGATTCCTGACAGAGGGTCGCCATGGTTTCATACATGGATATATCTACAAAGCGGCCTTTTCCGGTTTTTTCTCTGTCGTACAAGGCAAACATGATGCCCAACGCCGTAAAGACCGATGTGCCAACATCAACAATATTCGCTTCAACCACTAAGGGTTTTCCATCTTTTAGCCCGGTCAGGTTCATACTGCCGCCCATCGCTTGTAACACCGTATCAAAGGCCGGCCAATCCGAATAGGGGCCGGCGTATTCCTCCAGGCGGCCAAAACCGCTTAAGGTCGCATAAATTAGACGAGGATTCAGTTCTTGCATGACCTGGTACGTCAAACCCATGCGCGGCATGGTATCGGGGCGGAAATTCTCAAGGAGCACGTCAGAAATTTTAATGAGCTCTTTTAAAATATGCAGCCCTTCCGGGGCCTTGGTGTTCAGGGTCAGGCTTTTTTTGCTGCGGTTAAAACACATGAACCCCCCGCCGATTTTTTCTCCGCGTTCATTTTCTGCAAATGGTGGAAAATGGCGGCGCGGGTCCCCGACTTTCGGGCGTTCAATTTTGATGACTTCTGCTCCCATGTCTGCCAGAATCATAGAACAGGATGGACCGGAAATAAATTGCTCCATTGCTAACACACGGATGCCTTCCAATGGTCGTCGAGTTGTTTCAGCCATAATTTACTCATGAACACAGGACAATGGAAATTTTACCGGACACGGATTCTGGCAAAGATTCCCTTTTGCCTTATGTTCTTCAGTTTTCAGGGTTAACGGATCATTTTCACGATGACAGCGACCCCATTTCCCCCTCCGATACAGAGGGTACAGAGTCCCAATTCTTTTCCCTGGCGTCTGAGCGCATACAACAGGGTTGTCAGGATTTTCGCGCCGGTCGCGGCAATCGGATGCCCTAAGGCAATTGCTCCGCCATGCACATTTAATTTATTGCGATCAAAGTGCAATTCCCGATCACATGCAATCACCTGGGCGGCAAAAGCTTCATTCAATTCGATGAGATCCATGTCTGCGAGCGACAATCTCGATTTTTGCAGCACTTTCTGCACCGCCGGCACGGGGGCCAATCCAAATTCTTGCGGAGCAATCCCCACAAACGATGTCGCCACGATCTCAGCCATAGGGGAGACTCCCAAGTCTTGTACCTTTTTCTCCGACATCAGAAGCACGGCTGCTGCCGCATCGCACAGCGCGCTTGAACTCCCTGCCGTAATCGTGCCATCCGCTTTGAAGACCGGTTTTAACTTGGCTAATTTATCAACCGTAATGCCTTCACGCGGAATTTCATCGGTATTAAAAGTGATCGTCTCTTTGGTTTTACGATTCACTAACTCAATCCCAGCAATCTCTTGTGTAAATATGCCCTGTTTAACGGCCTCAATTGCCCGTTGCTGCGTTACACAGGCATAGGTATCCTGTTCTTCACGCGAGATTTGATATTTTTCGACCAGACGTTCGGTAATTTCTCCCATTAAGCCTTCTGCCAATGGGCAGCGGAATCCATCGTGGTGCAGGACGTCAATAAGCTCTGCATTGCCCATACGATAGCCCCAGCGCGCTTTCTCTAACAAATAGGGTACCTGACTCGCGCTTTCGGCGCCCCCGGCAATTACAGCGTCCTCTTCGCCGGAAAGAATGGCGTGAGTTCCCATAATGAGGGCTTTTAAACTCGAACCGCAGCGCACATTCACGGAAACTGCCGGCACTGTTACCGGAACTCCGGCACCCACGCTGCACAAGCGCGCCGGATTGGGGCCAACGCCTGCCTGCCAGGCATTGCCGAAGATCACTTCATCAAGCACCTCTCCCGGGACGTTAGCGCGTTTCAAGACTTCGCGGATGACAATTGCGCCCAATTCAGGCGCTTTTTTCTCTTGTAAGCTTCCACCATAGCTTCCACCTGCGCTACGAACCGCGTTCACAATATAGACTTTTTCCATGATCACTCTTTGGGTAACACGTTACGCGTAAGGTCTAATCATTGTTACAGAAATTTTTCGCAGTTTTTCAGAGGTGGCAATGCGTGGCTTCGACACTCCTGACACGCTCACAAATTCTGTCCAGGTGCTTACACTTCACGCCTGACGCCTTACCCGCTAAATTGCATAGGTATCCAGGTCCTTAAAACTTTTTTCCAGTCGACTGAGTACTTCAAAGGTTTGCTGCTTTTGCTTCAATGCTACTGCTGTCACTAACGCATTCACCAGACTCATGGAAACTACCTGGGATTCAATAAAAGTACTGACATCGCTACGAATAATAAAGCGGATATCCGCTAATGGGGAGAGCGGAGACATTAAATTATCAGAAATGGAAATAATCTTGACGCAGCGCTGCTTGAGGTGGCGCGCAACCTCAATCGTCGGTTTGGCGTAACGTTTGGTACTAAAACCAATAAATACATCTCGTTCATCAGCATCCAGAAGTTGTTCCGCCAAATCTCCAATCCCCGGGCTCACGAGATGCACGTTGTGCAGGAAAAATCGCAGCGAGAACCAGAGGAAAAAGGCAATCGAATATGCGCTGCGCAACCCGCAGATATAGACATTACGCGCCGCAACGATGGCATCAACCGCTTGCGAAAAGGTTTCTTCCGGCGTATCAGAAACAAAAAGTCCCAGATTTGCCTGATCGGCCTGAAGAATCGCTTGCAGAATTGACGTATCGCCTTGTTCAGACTGGAGTTCTGCACGTTTTTCTAACCGGGTAATCGTCGAAATATCCTGGCGCATCATATTCTGGATGCTCGTCTGAAAATCAGGAAATCCGCCATACCCTAAGAGCGAAGCAAAACGAACCACCGTCGCCTCGCTGACCCCGACATTTTTCCCAAGCTGGGCGGCCGTCAAAAATGCCACTTCTTCAGTGTGGCTCAGAATATATTGCGCCACCTTTTTTTGCCCACGTCCCAATTCAGGAAATTTTTGTTGAATAGCTTGTAATAAGTCACTTTTTGTATGATACATAGATATTTTTCCGGAATATCTTGCGCCTGTCTCTAAGGACAGTTATTGAAAAATTTTTATGCAGGAAGCATGATAATTCGTCCCGAAATCTCAGAAGTATGTGATCTTTTAAAAAATAGACAATTCTCCTGACAAGGCTTAGCTGCCAGGTTGATGCTTTTTCATACACTCATGTATAGCCCAACCAGCAAGATGCAGACCTGTCAAGTTTTTTTACATTTTTTTGAAATGTTTCTTGCATAAAGTGTACTCTGAAATTTTTTAGTGAGTGACATCAGTTTGCACTACTACAAAGATTGCCTGGAACTGAAGAAATAACAGGAGAGAAAAACCAGGGGCATTTCAGCGAATATAGGAGTGCAAGAGCTTCCGCTTTCGTTGTCAAACTTGAGCGTTGACGTTCCAAATCGCTTAAAAATTTCTGCAAGAATGCAGTGAGTGCTATTTTTTGAGCATTTCCAGCAGGTCTGTTTTGGAAATGTGGTTCCAAAGTGAAACCGTGGTAAGAATATCATTGAGGGTTCCTGATGCAAGCGGGGAGAGATTTGGGATAGTCATCCGATGCATTCCTATTTTCGTCGTCTTTTCAACGCGAAGGTGTGTGCACTGTTTGCGGACAATCTGATAGCCAATTCCGCGTAACAGTGTACTCAGGTCTTTTATCGAAATTTCTGAACATTCAGGCATAAATTCTTCCTAAATCCATCAGTGCTAAGAGTGGAGGGTTAGGCGCTAAGTGCTGCAGCCCTTGAGATTCCCCGTTAAGATGAAGCTTAATGGCTTCTTTAAGATGCTGCACGACTTCATCTATGGTTTTGCCCTAGGTAAAAATCTCAAAATCCAGACATTTTCCGCAGTAAAATTTTCCGTCGTGATAAATTTCAAGTTTGATGATATTCAGCATGGCGCTATTCCTCCTCCCAATTCATGAAAAAACAAGCCAGGGAAAAATTCTCTGGCTTGCGTCGCAATACGATCCTCTGAATCTATTTGGACTCTCCGGATTCTTTATCTTTAAAATCCAAAACCCCATCCAAAAATTCTTGCACCGCATTATTGAAATGGGAATCATGGGTTTTGGAGCCGAGTGAATTCGCGCCATCTGCTAATTGGTGCATTCGTTTAGATAAAATATGAACGAGCAGAAACTTATTCTGTTCTTTTTCCATGGCTTTTGAAATGAGATCAAATCGAAACATATTATGAATATCGCAACGAAAAATTCGTAAAATGCTTCAGCATTTACGCAGCGTTTCACGATTTTTGTCGGAATCAGACCATTTCTTATGTAATCAAAATGTGTATGCTATAGCGGAAAACTACGCTGTAATATAGAAAAAAAATGTCAAGGAAGAAATGCTATGACCTCACGTTTTTTTCTCTCGCTTTGATAATAATGCCTGTACTTGCTCCATCGTTTGTTCGGTAATATACTGTAAGAGGGCCTTATCGTGTGAATCTGAGACAGGCGCATAGAGTGGTTTCCCAAAATTGATAGTAATCGCTCGCGGTCTGGGAAACCATTGTTTGAGAGCAAGCGCCTTTGAAGCGCCGTAAATCCCTACCGGAACGATGGGAGCATGAGTATGGACGGCTAACAAGGCGGCGCCATGCCTGAGTCCCTGGGCTTTGTGTTCACGACTAATGCCGCCCTCAGGAAACATGCACAAGATTTGCTCGTGTTCGAGCACTTGAAGACAATGTTTAAACGCTGTTCCTCCGGCAGCACTTCGTTTCATGGGAATACACGGAAGTCGCCGAAACAGCCAATGGAACCAGGGGTGATAATAGTGTTGGTGCAGCATCAAAAAATAGATGACTCGCGGCACAGCAGAAGATAACAGCGGAGGGTCGAGAAAACTCGTATGGTTTGGCACAAGAATCACCCCTCCCGTTGGCGGAATCTGGTTAACACCTGTCACCTTTAAACGAAAATAGAGGCGAAACAATGCGAATCCATACGGTCGAGCCGGTAAATAATATCTTTTCGTGAAATCCTGAAAGAGTTGGGGGGATGTTTCCATAGTGATGTTTCGTCAATTCTGCAAATGGCAAAAGAAACCAGGCTTTTTCTTAAAAACCTGGTTTCCTGGGTGTCCATGAATACATTAATATAACGAATAAATTGGCGGTTCTAACATGCCGGCCGAAGAGCTTTCTGAATATTGCCATCCGGTTTGACTTACATATTGACCTGACATATTTGACAACGCGCCATCAAAACCATAGGCATGAGGGTTATTCGCGATGATCATGCTTGCGGCAAATTGTGAAAGATAAGAGCGCGCCGAAGAAGAATATTCTACAATCCTCTGCGGATCAGAGGAGCCTGTATAGCTGACAGCACCTCGCAGCGCATCTTCTCCCAGATGATAGCCCAACATCGCGAGTTCCCAACTTCCGAAACGCCGCTGCAAATCTTTTATATATCTGGCAAACGCCCGCGTCGATGCGGAGAGAGACAGGCGGTCATCCGAAGATGGGGAGACATGTAAACCATAGGAGCGCGCCACGGATTTTGAAAGCTGCCATAACCCTGCAGTTCCGGATGAAGAACGCGCCGATGGTTGATAGCCGCTTTCGATCAGAGCAATGTAGGCCAGTTCTTGCGGCACGCCTTCCTGGCTCAGAATCGAGGTGACCTGGGGAAAATGCTGATTGGCTCGCACCAGACAACTGCGGAAGTCCGTCGTTCTCCGCCGAAATTGCTCGATCGCGCGATCAATATCTTCCGCCGGAATCCAGGACACATTGAACCATGATGCGACGGGCGTTATGTAAGTTGATATGGGGCGTGGTTGCAATAGAACACGAGAAGATGAGGGGATTCCTGTCACACTAATGGGCTGGGGTTTCACGCTATTCATTTGACGGAGGGCTTTAAATTTTTCATCTGCATATTTTTTCTTATACAGTGTCTCAAAATCATAGGACTGATTGATCCGCGCCTCCAGAATCTCCTGTTGATTTCTGAGACGTTGAATCTCAGAAGTAGAGAGAATGCCGACTCCGCCCTGGATGGTTGATTGTTGTTCAATGTATTGAAGCGTCGGGCCGACATCCTGCTCAAGCACAAGACGAGCGCGCTCAAATTCTCGGAGCGCTTCTAACGGATTTTGTTCCTGCATGCGGGCTTCGCCAGAAAGTATCAGGGCTTCCGCTTCCCGCATCGTTTCATTCAATTGTAACACGAGCTGGTTATCGCCAAATTGTGAAGCATACACAACAGTTGATTGAGCAATAGTCGGCTGAGTCACGAGTTGAGTTGCAGAAGTAAAGGGTTGAATAAAGACAGATTGCTGTTGTGCAGAGGTCGCTTGAGAAGTTGATGATTGTTCAAAGCTCGGATTGGGACTCAAAAATACTTCCAGAGATGGAGGAGCACATGAAGAAGCGAGGAACAGAATAGCTCCGAGCATAAGCACCAACCTCCACAATGTGCGTTGGTTTCTCATAGTGTGTTATCGCCAGCAGGTGCTCGGCTTTGCCGCATCCCTACTGACTCTCCATAGAGCAGAAAAGGTGTTGGTATTCATGATGTAATTGTTGAGATGATACCCCAACCTGTAAATGGTTCCAGGGAAAATATTCATCAAGTGTTCTGATTCTGTGGGCATAAAAATCAGGGTCTAAATCGAGATCCTGAAAAGCTTTCTTCCAATTGCCTTGCAATTTCAAGGTACGGAGTAAAACCTGTCCGAGTTTGCGATCACCTCTGGCAAGAATCCCTTGCCAGACTGCCCACTTTGGCGTCTCATGAATCACCTCCACATTTCCCAGGCGTTGTAACGCACGTTGTAATTTGTGTATTTTTCGCTTTAATTCCGGTTCGGTTTCCATGGGACACCACTGTAACGGCGTAAAAGGTTTTGGCACAAAGGGGTTCACGCTTACAGTCATTTTGCCCATTTTCCCCAGAGATTTGGCGGTACATAACATCAACTCTCGGCAGCGAGTACACAGAGCAATAATTGCCTCAAGGTCGTCTTCAGTTTCCGTCGGAAGTCCGACCAGAAAATAGAATTTGAGATTCGGAATCTGGTGACGAATAACATACTCAACCGTCTCATATAACACAATATCTGCCAGAGGTTTCCGAATCAGTCTTCGCAGCCGTTCTGTGCCTGCCTCGGGCGCTAAGGTCACGGTTTTTTGCCCGGCCTGTACTAAGGCTTCCAGCAAATAATCTGCATGAGCTAAGGCGCTTAAACGCAACGATGATACGGAAAGCTTGCCGTTTTCAGAGACAATAGTGTCACACAGTTCCCGCAGCCAGGGGTAATCGGCAATCGCCGCCCCGACGAACCCGATTCGTTCACGTTCCTGCAATCCTCGCCGCACTAATTGCGCAGCTATTTCATACGACAAATGGCGTACTGGTATCTGCGTATAGCCAGTATGACAAAAGCGACATTTATAAGGACAGCCCCGATTGATTTGCAACAGAAACATATCGCCGAACTCAGTGTCTTCTGTCAAAATCCTGGAATACGCCGGATAGCGATTAATATCCACAATCGGGCATGTTCGGATTGGAAATGGAATTCCCGCTCTCGAGATTATTTGGGTCACCTGTCCTTCTTCATCATACGTGATGTCATAGAACGCTGGAACATACACACCGGGCACCTGTGCCAATCGTTCCAGGATCTCCTGTTTTGTGTCGCTCGCTCCAACTTGCTGATAGCGTTCGAGCAGATTGGATAAAATATCTTCTCCATCGCCCAGGACAACCAGATCAATAAACAAAGCCAACGGCTCAGGATTAATCGTTGTCAACGCCCCTCCGAGAAGCACTAAGGGAGCATCGTGATCTCGTTCTGCTGCTTTCAGAGGGATTTGAGCAAGTTCCAGGATTTTCAGGATATTCAGCTCATCATTTTCATAGGAGACCGAAAATGCCAGAATATCGAATTCCGACAAGGGAGTTTGCGATTCCAGGGAACACAACGGAATGTGAGTACGGGTATAAAGATCGAGCATAGCCGGTTCAGGCAAAAACGCCCGTTCACAGCATACATCATCCCGTTCATTCAAAAACCCATAAATCGTTTGCAAACCCAGATTCGACATCCCAACATAATACGTGTTGGGATAGATTAAGGCAATTCGAATCTTCCCATGGGCTATTTTAAAGATCGTTCCCCTTTCTCTGTGAAGCTTCCTTTCAGCATCCTGGCGTATACGATAATCCATTCCGGCAACCGGCAATTGTCTAATAATCTCTAATCAACTTTTTTTCGAATAAATGTCGGAACATCCAGATCGTTTTCAATCACAAAATCCCCGCTAATTGGTTCGACTTTTTTACGGAACGGCGATACATAGGATTTTTGCGGGCTTGGTACCTGACGATCAAGCTTCCGATAAACAGGCGCGCGTTCCGCGCCGAATTGACGCTCCATGCGTTCTTTATCAATTTTGGACTTGGTATCAAATCCTGTGGCAATCACGGTAATGCGAATTTCATCAGCCAAATTTTCGTCAATGACAGCTCCGAAGATAATATTAGAATCAGGATGCGCTGCTTCCTGAATAATTGAAGCCGCTTCGCTGATTTCGTGTAATCCAAGATCTTTGCCGCCGGTAATATTGATCAAAACGCCTCTGGCGCCATCAATCGAAATATCATCCAGCAACGGACTGGAAATCGCTTTATTGGCCGCCTCAATTGCCCGTTGATCGCCTGAACCGCGCGCCGATCCCATCAAGGCGACGCCCATATCCGCCATAATCGTTTTGACATCCGCAAAATCCAGATTGATCAGTCCCGGAATGGTAATTAAATCAGAAATACCCTGTACTGCCTGAGTTAATACCTCATCCGCCAATGAAAACGCCTCTATCATGGAGGTTTGTTTGGTTACCATGCTCAATAAGCGTTGATTGGGAATGGTGATCAACGTATCAACCACATCGCTTAATTCAGCTAAGCCAATTTCCGCCTGTCGTGATCGGAAACTGCCTTCGAACATGAACGGTTTCGTCACAACCGCGACGGTCAGCGCCCCCATTTCTTTGGCTTTCTCCGCAATAATTGGCGCAGCGCCTGTTCCGGTGCCGCCGCCCATGCCGGCAGTGATAAACACCATTTCGGCATCCTGAATCATCTCAGCAATGACGTCATCATCTTCAAGCGCAGCTTTACGTCCGACTTCAGGATCGGAACCTGCTCCCAGACCCTTGGTTAATTTCGCCCCAAGTTGGTATTTGAATGGAGCCGAATTTTGTTTGAGCGCCTGCACATCGGTATTGGCTGAAATAAACGTCACACCATCAAGGCCAGAGTTAATCATCCGATTGATAGCATTTCCCCCGCCTCCCCCAACTCCAATGACTTTGAGTCTTGCTTTCGTGCCACTCTCATCAACAAATTCTTGCATCATACTATCCCTTTCCTTAGAAACAAGAACACAAGAAGCAGAAATTGCTATCCTTTTCCTGAGGTCTTGTTCTTCGAAGTGCCCCTCTTATGCCTAAAAAAATTCTTTAAACCATTGTTTCATTCTCGCAAGAATCTTCGGGAACAGATGGTCCTCATTCGTCTTTTGAAAGGTGTTCAAGGAATCGAATTCCATACCATATTGGACGAGGCCAACTCCAGTCGAATAAATCGGGCTGTTGACCACATCAACCAAACCTCCGATGTTGGTCGGCATGCCCCGTCGAACGGGAAGATCGAAAATACGTTCAGCCAGTTCCGGAACACCTTTCATAATTGCCGCCCCTCCTGTTACCACCACTCCTGCGGCTAATAGGGTTTCATCATAGCCAATATGTTTCAAATCATTTTTGACAAGGGTAAAAATTTCTTCCATGCGGGGTTCGATAATTTCACTCAAGACCTGCCGAGAAAGTACCCTGGGTTTTCGCCCGCCCACACTGGGAACTTCTATCGTTTCATCTTCTTCAACCAAATCTGTGCAGGCGCACCCATACCGACATTTAATTCGTTCGGCTTCGCCCGTTGGCGTGCGTAAACCAACGGCAATATCATTAGTCACATGATTTCCCCCTAATCCTAAAACCGACGTATGGCGAACTTTGCCATGCACAAACACGATTACATCGGTTGTTCCGCCGCCAATATCGATCAACACCGCGCCAATCTCTTTTTCTTGAGGAGTCAACGCGGCTTTACTCGAAGCAAACTGTTCAAGCACGATATCTTCTATATCCAGTCCGGCGCGTTTCACGCTTTTGATAAGGTTTTGAGCAGACGTCACCGCTGCCGTAATAATATGAACTTCCACCTCCAAACGTACGCCCGACATGCCGAGCGGTTCAATAATGCCATCCTGATCATCAATAATATATTCCTGGGGTAAAATATGGAGCACTTCCCGGTCCACCGGAATCGCCACCGCTCGCGCTGCGTCAATGGCGCGATCAATATCATGTTTGCTGATTTCCTTCGTTTTTCCTGAAACTGCGACAACTCCGCGACTATTAATGCCTTTAATATGACTACCAGCAATCCCGACAAACACCGTATTCAAGTCCACGCCAGCCATTAATTCAGCTTCTTTAATGGCTTTTTCAATTGATCTGACAGTGCCCTCTATATTGACAACGACCCCTTTGCGTAAGCCACGTGAAGGCGCGCTTCCAATTCCAATAATATCAATCCGATTGTCATCGTTCACTTCTCCCACAATGGCGCAAATTTTAGTTGTCCCGACATCGAGTCCCGCAATGATACTCCCCTGTTTCACTGCCACGTATATTCACCACCTTTCAGATGAAGTCCTCCATCATCCATTGTTCTCATGCACCTTCACTCTCATGTTCTTTCTCTATCGAGTCGAATAATCACTTTCCTGTCAAATAAAATATATTTGTATCATAGAATTTTGTCATCGTCAACTTTTATTTGGAGTGACAATAATTCTTTTCTGAAAGCGTAAATCAATTGAGGCAATCTGCTCAACCGTCAGTTCCGGATAAATTCTTTCAAGGCGTTCCATCCCTTGCTGGATGCTCAAAAGCGACAGCCAGATTTGTGGCAGGGAATCATCACTAAACAGGATCACATTTTCAGGACTTTCAATCTGGATTTTTCGGATATGATGAAATAATGGGTGTGAAGAATTAAGAAGCGTGTTCAGTGTATGAAAGGCTTGCGCGAGTTCCGGGTTGTCGCCGTTCAGAAGAATTTGTTTTACAAACGATCCGGTGATAATAGGAAGACGAATGGCACTGCCAGAGGCTAAGGCGCCTAACACTACCCCATCCACATCGACAAGATACAATTTATCAACTTTCACCAACGCAAAGGGAACCCGCTCTACCAACCTGATACTTAGCTTATCAGGAAAATTCCGATAGACCTCGGCAGATTTGATCCATTGCATTGCTTCCAATTTTTGTTTCACGGCGTCGAGTTGAATTTGAAAAATATTGGTGCGAGGTTCGATCTGAAGAGCTTCCACAATCGTTTCCGGAAGAATTCGCGCATGGCCCCGGATCCCAATTCTGTTAATCTCAAACCGCGGAGACGTTTGCATATAAAACAACATCGCGCCACACAAGCTCAGAATCACAGCAATACAAAGTAATGGGACTATTGTCTTTATCATCTTCCTCAATTGGCAAACTCACGCATTGTTATTAGACATTCATGGCATCCGATCACATTCATATTACTCAGGTTATTTTCCGAAGAAGTCTCTCTTTATACCGAAAAATCAAAACCAAAATGGTTTAGAAGAATTAATAAATATTTTTGCTTCTTCTCCTGATTCCTTGTCAATAAAATTTCTCTGAATTTCCTGAGATTTTGCCCTTTTCTCTCATAATAACCTGAACAACAGTCGTTCCACAAGTCCAGAGCAACAGACAGAAAAAAATCCAATGAATAGTTTCTATGGACATATTGTCAGTATATCAGTCATTCAAAAAGTTGTCAAATGTAAAATTTTCGTGAAAAGAACAGATATTATGATTTTCATTAAGAATGTTAAGAATTTTTTATAGCCGAGAAATTCTCACAGTTTTTGTTTGACAGAATTGTTTTTTTCTTTTGGAACGTTTTGAAATTGTCTATCAACAGAAAATATCAATAGAAAACGAAGAGTATAACTGATTCCAGATTGTCAGGATTCCTCGAATTTTCTTGAGCGAATATATGCGAATGAATAGCAGTCTGACACCCTATACATTTTGACAATCTGTGAAATCCGTGGTGTGATGTAGGTGGGAGAGAGAAACAGAGGAGATATCTGTATGAGACGAGAGTTGAAAATATTTTCAGGAAGTTCACACCCTGAACTTGCGAAGGCGATCTGTGAGTATAACGAAATTCCATTAGGAGCCTCGGAAATCATGAAATTCAGCAATGAAAATATCATGGTGCGGTTATTAGAGAATGTGCGAGGATCCGATGTGTTTGTCGTTCAGACCTCATGCCCTCCGGTGAATGAGAGCATTATGGAAATGCTCATCATGATCGATGCCTTGCATTATGCCTCTGCAGAGAGGATTACAGCAGTACTCCCCTATTTTCCTTATGTGCGTTCCGATAAAAAGGATAAACCTCGCATTTCGATTACTGCTCGACTAATTGCGGATCTGCTGGAAACTGCGGGAGCGCACAGAGTCCTGACGATGGACTTACACTCGCCTCAAATTCAGGGATTTTTCCGTATCCCGATTGATCAGCTCATTGCTGCGCCGTTAATCTGTGATTATTTTCGTGCACAAGACCTGAGTAATACGGTATTAGTTGCCGGAGATGTCGGTGAATCAAAAAGTATCGGACGTTATGCCAACCGCTTGAATATACCGATTGCGATTATTGATAAACGTCGAGAGGGTGATGATGAAAAGGCCAAAGCCGTGCACCTGATCGGCGATGTTAAGGGTAAGGATGCGTTGATTATTGACGATGAAATTGCTTCTGGCGGCACCTTAGTTGAAGCTGTTCATTTTTTGCAACAACATGGTGTGAACAAAGTTTCTGCTGCGGCTGTGCACCCGGTGTTAAGCGGCAAAGCCATGGACCGTATCAGAGAGGTTGAGATTGAAGAGCTGGTGGTCACAGATAGCATTCCCTTACGAGAAAAACAGCAGGAATATAACAAGTTCAAAGTGCTTTCCGTTGCGCCGCTGTTAGGAGAAGCGATTATGCGCATTCACAACGGCGACTCTATCAGTAAGCTGTTTCGTTAAGACGCTTTTGGGAGTTCCCCTCTGACACTTAACCAAGGTGATTCAGTTCTCGTCAGAAAATGCGTCTCGACTTCGTTTGACGTCCCGGTTTCCGATCATCGAGCGAAGTCGAGATAAGAAGAATGCCTAGAACTGGACAGTCCTGCCCCTGACAGACTTAAAAAACTTCCCGGGAATGGTATCCTGGTCATTGGTTGGCGCTTTTCGCGCAGCGGAAGCCAATATGACCCAATTGATAGACCGCTTCGCCGGGCGTTTGATTGGCGCCGCGAGCTTCATAGGGATCGTTGCGCCATGAACTTCCCTTGAGCACAAAAAAATCACGGGAACCTTGATATTGCGTCATCGTCCATTCCATGACATTCCCCCCCAGATCATACACGTGATATGTGCTCACATCATCAGGATGAGTCCCGACCGGGGCTGTGCCGCCGCTGACATTGCCAAGATTGACTTGTTGCCCTGCAAACGTATCACCCCAGGGGAAAATTTGCCCATGCATGCCCCTGGCAGCGACTTCCCATTCTTCATTGGTAGGAAGCCGTTTGCCGGCCCATTGAGCATACGCCTGTGCATCATCCCAGGAAATATAGGTCACAGGATGATCCGCTGTGCCTTCAGGGTACATCCTGTTATTCCAATGCAGCGGCGGCGGATAGCGCGTCGCTTCGACAAAGGCTTTATATTGCGCATTGGTGACTTCATATTGATCCAGGTAAAAACTCCTGATCGTGACCATTTTCCGGGGAACTTCGTCCTTGAACATCTCAGATGACACATTCCATATCCGCGCAAGCGCATCAATTTCTTGTGGATCGCTTCCAAGAATTGCTGTCCCCCCTGGAATCAAAATCATTGAATCCAGAGAAGGAAGGGTGCGTGAAGTGGATTTTTCCTGTGCAGTTGATAATAAAATACTCCGTCCGGAAGGGGATTCAGGTTGAGGCGTCAACACCCGGGCAGATATCCAGCCCTCTTGACCGTCAGGTAAGCGTACCTGACACCAGGCCCCCTGGCGAGCCAGGATATGCACCAGAGTGTTTTCAGGTACAGTGCTCAAAATATTATTGGCCGAAGCGGTGGGACTGGAGCGTAAATTCACCTGAGTGTTGTTCACAAGCATCGTCTGCTCCGCTATTCCGGTTTGGGGCAGCATCCATGCCAGGATAATCACACACAACACTTTGAATAGAATGCTGTTAACGTACCGATCCATATACAAATCTCCTTTTTTGAAAGAGGACCTGTTGAAAGTATCCGCGGTGCAATTTCAGAACCGAATGTTTGCATAGAGTTAATACATAGACAAGAATTGAGAGAATGTCAATGAAAAAGTCATGTTATCAATATTCTTCCTATGTAACAGACAAAAAAAGGTAGAGCGTAAAGTAAGAAGCCTTGTGTTATCTAGCTCTTTTATAAGCGACATCTTGATTCAGACTGACATTTATTTATATGGGATCAGTAAAAATTTCCCTTGCCAAAAAGAAAAACGCACGAAATAATAGATAGGTAATGTTCTCATGCTCATGGAATTCCGAAGTCTCTGAGTGAATATTCAGAGAGGAGAATCACCAGCCAACAGGAAAGGCATCGCATGGAAAACCTATCTATACAACTGTTGTTTGTTGAAGATAACCGCATAGACCAGACCATGTTCACGCGGTTTGTCAAACAAGAGCAGCTCCCGTATGTTTATACGATCGCAGGGTCGGTACATACAGCAGAACAGATTCTTGTCAGTGAACAGCAGTTTGATATTGCGATCCTGGATTATATGCTTGGCGATGGAACAGCTTTCGATCTATTGGAGAAACTGCAGAATATTCCTACGATTATCATTACAGGCATCGGAGACGAAGAAATTGCGGTAAGAGCGATGAAAGCCGGAGCGTATGATTATTTAACTCACTTTACGCAGTAGATAAAAAAGTTCTTTGACAAATATCTTGTGATCATGTTCAGATC
>DF820465.1:929256-930752 GCA_000739535.1 Candidatus Vecturithrix granuli
AGCTAACACAGTTAAAAACAATGTATAATATCTGACTTTTTTATATGAGTGCGTAATGTGAGTTATTTAATTAAAGATATGGAGGGGAATTATCTCAAAACTCTTCCGGTAACTGTGGAAAAAGCCTTATATCGCAAACAGACGGAAGATGCCTTAAAGACCTATCAGAATCATCTTGAAGAACTGGTGAAGGAGCGGACGGCTGAGTTAGAAACTGAAATTCTGGAACGGAAGCGGATCGAAGGGGAAGTTCGCACATTGAATGCAGAACTCGAACGTCGCGTTGAAGAGCGCACGATAGAGCTCCGGATTGCGAATCAGGAGTTATTGCAATCTCTAGAGACATTACGAAAAGCTCAGGAACAACTAATTCAATCGGAAAAAATGGCCGCGCTGGGAGGATTAGTGGCTGGAATTGCCCATGAAATCAATACCCCTGTGGGAGTGAGCATTACTGCGGCCTCTCATCTTGAGCAGCAAACCAAAGAGATCAACACCCACTATCATAATAACACGATGAGACGTTCGGAGCTTGAACATTACCTGGATGTCGCGGAGCAAGCGTCGCGGATACTCCTGATCAATTTACAATTAGCGGCTGACCAGATTCAGATTTTTAAACAGGTGGCGGTTGATCAAACAAGTTCTGAAAGACGATTCTTTAATTTAAAAAATTATCTCAGTGACGTGTTACTCAGCCTTTATCCCAAGTTACGCAATACCCGGCATACGATCACAATCAACTGTCCGGACACGCTCAGCCTGGATAGTTATCCTGGAGCATTTTCTCAAATCGTTAGAAATTTAGTCCTCAATTCCTTAGTTCACGGGTTTGAGCATAAAGAACAGGGCGAGATCACACTTGACATCACATTGCAAGCAGAAAGCCTTCAATTGCGCTATACTGATAATGGCAGAGGTATTGGTAAAGAGGAAATCCCTAAAATTTTTGAACCATTTTACACAACAAAGCGTGGGCATGGGGGGAGCGGCCTTGGGCTGAACATTGTGTACAATTTGGTGACCCAGCAACTTCAGGGAACCATTGTGTGTGAGAGTCAACCAGGGGCTGGCACCACGTTTCTCATTCAGGTGCCGTTATCGATTTCTTAAGGGATTGAACGAGGAAATTCATGGATAAACCAGATGACTTTATCACCGTTGGATGCCATGAGGATGATGTCGTCTGGATATTCTCAGTCGCAGATAATGGCCCGGGTATCGATCGTAAATATTATGAGAAAATTTGTCAGATTTTTCAGACACTAACCCCACGTGATGACTACAAAAGCGAAGGGATTGGACTGGCAATTGTGAAGAAAATTGTCGAATTGCACGGAAGGAAAATTTGGCTTGAATCTACGCCTGGAAAGGGAAGTTCCTTCTTTTTTACCTTACCAAGGAACCTGCCATAGAAATCAGTTTTTGATAGTGGTTAAATGGTAAGTGATACCGTTCCCTGAGCGGAGTCGAAGGGAACACGTCCAGGCTCGTTT
>DF820464.1:0-136548 GCA_000739535.1 Candidatus Vecturithrix granuli
CAAAGAGCTAACACAGTTAAAAACAATGTATAATATCTGACTTTTTTATATGAGTGCGTAATGTGAGTTATTCATAGATGAATCCGGATGGAAGAAATAGAAATTTTAGGATTATTCAGTGAAGTTGACAATAATTTTTAATTTTTGTGTTACGAATCTTGACATTTTTATACACTATTTACATAAAGGTTTTGATAATTTTCGCTACGACAAATCACTATAGACTTTATAGCTCAAGAGGAAAAGACTATGCACATGGCAGATGCGTTACTCTCACCCGCGGTTGGCGGTACGATGTGGGCGGCTACCGCAACCCTGATTGGGTACAGTACGAAAAAAGTACAACAAACCCTTGACGATTCAACAACCCCTCTGATGGGGGTTTTAGGGGCGTTTATTTTTGCGGCGCAAATGATTAATTTTACCATCCCGGCCACAGGTTCCAGCGGACATCTTGGCGGCGGCATGATTCTGGCGATTTTGCTTGGGCCTCCTGCCGCCTTTCTGACGATGGCGTCTGTCCTGACGATTCAGTCGCTCTTTTTTGCCGATGGCGGCTTGCTTGCTCTGGGGTGTAATATCTTCAATCTGGGATTTTTTCCATGCTTTCTTGTCTATCCGTTGATTTACCAGAAAATTGCCGGAAACCATCCGACCCGCGGCCGAATCGTCACAGGGAGCGTTATATCAGCAATTATTGGACTGCAACTCGGCGCGTTTGGGGTGGTGCTCGAAACGATGTTTTCCGGAATTTCAGAGCTTCCTTTTACGCAATTTGTTCTGCTCATGCAGCCGATTCATCTGGCCATTGGCGTTGTCGAAGGGCTGGCAACGGCGGCTGTTATCATGTTTATCTGGCAGGCGCGGCCTGAACTGCTTGAACGAGCAACCCCGGGCGCTGGGGTGAAACGTTTTGCCATCAAGCCAGTACTTGTGGGATTGATCGCTGCCACGATCTTAACGGCCGGAATCCTCTCCTGGTTTGCTTCAGCGCACCCGGATGGGTTGGAATGGGCCATGTTCCATACAGCCGGAACAGAAGAATTGGAAACGCCTGAAAATAGCATCTATTCCTCACTTGCGACTATTCAGGAGAAAACAGCCATATTGCCGGATTATAGTTTTAAAAAACCGGAAACTCAGACAGAGGAGAAGAGCGAAACCTGGCCTGCTGTTGATCCAGGAACCAGCGTGTCAGGATTAGTGGGTGGAGCGGTCGTTTTCCTCATCGCTATGGGGATTGGCTTTGGGCTGAAGGGAAAAAAGAGCGGGGCAATGTCATAATTTGATCACATGGCAACACTTGAATCAACATTTTTTGATCTGGGGTACATTGAGACGCTTGCGCAACAGCAGACAGCCATTCATCAACTGGACCCTCGCGCCAAGCTGCTCACAACCCTGATGTTTCTTGTAACTGTGATGTCTTTTAGACGGTATGAGCTTTCAGGGCTTATACCGTTTTTTCTCTACCCTCTTGTCATCGTCAGAGCAGGCAATCTGCCCTCGGTTTATCTGGTCAAAAGAATTGGTGTTGTGCTCCCGTTTGTAGGGTTGATTGGTATCTTCAACCCTCTTTTTGATCAGACCATCATCATGCAACTCGGGCCAGTTGCTATTTCAGGCGGGTGGGTGTCATTTCTTTCAATTGTGCTGCGTTGTCTGCTCACGGTCTTCGCAGTCCTGATTTTGATTGCCACGACAGGATTTTACAGGATATGCACCGCGTTAGAGCGCATCGGTGTGCCAAACATGTTTGCCGTCCAACTCCTGTTTGTTTACAGATATCTGTTTGTTCTGATTGATGAAGCCAGCCGCATGGCGCGAGCGCGAGCGCTGCGCTCCTTTTCCAGGAAAGGGTTCGGCCTCAAAACCTGGGGATCATTAACCGGGCATCTGCTGCTGCGAACGCTCGACCGCGCACAGCGGATTCATCTGGCAATGTTAGTCCGAGGGTTTGACGGAAAAATCCGACTTGCACGTCACGAAACCCTTCAGATACGAGACATCGTGTTTGTGCTTGGATGGTCAAGTCTATTCATCATGCTGCGCCTGTATAATCTGTCAATGCTGATAGGAAACATGTTAACCACCATGTGACGCCATGAGCCATCATATTATTGAAATACACAACCTGGAATATGCCTATCCTGATGGCACACTTGCCCTGCGAGGGGCTTCGTTTCGAATTACTCACGGAGAGTCAGTGGCCTTGATCGGCGCCAATGGGGCCGGAAAATCAACGCTGCTGCTGCATTTAAACGGGTGTCTGACTCCGACAAAAGGCAGCGTGCGCATTGGGGATATTCCGGTCATGAAGAGTACTTTGCCAACCATTCGACGCACTGTGGGGATGGTGTTTCAGAATCCTGATGATCAATTGTTTATGCCCACGGTGTATGATGACGTGGCGTTTGGCCCTTTAAATTTAGGGCTTCCGGTGGAAGAAATCGAAAAAAGAGTAAAGGATGCCCTTTCGCTCGTTGGGCTTGCACATATTAAGGAGAAATCGCCCTACCGGCTGTCAGCAGGTCAAAAACGATCAGTCGCCATTGCAACAGTGTTGTCGACGAGTCCCAATATTTTAGTAATGGACGAACCAAGTTCAAACCTTGATCCAAAGTCCAGACGGAATTTGATCAATTTACTCAAAACCTTTACCCACACGAAAATTATTGCTACCCATGATCTTGACATGGTCTTAGACTTGTGCGAACGGACAATTATTCTACATCAAGGTCAGATTATGGCCGATGGGGCCACTGTGGAATTGTTCCAGGACGTTGGGCTTTTAGAGGAAAGTCATTTGGAACAACCGTTTCGCTTGGCAGCAATAATAGCAAAAGAGTTCTGATGTTCAGCGTTCCGCTTTTATTGGCAATTGTCAGGTAGAAATTCACATGGGAGGGTTATCCACAAGCCGGTCTCGCGCCTTCTTCCATAAAAACTCCGCCGCAGATCAGATTCACCCCGAATTTACATAATTATTTTACAATTTTCTTTGACTTTAATTGCTGAACATTTCTATAAGTCGAAAAGTATCAGAAAATTTTTGCTTATACTTCCTTGTAGTAACTGAGGAGCAAACAATGAAACGTTTAGTTTTTATCGCCCTGCTCATGGCTGTGTGCGTGCTCTTCATGCTGTCTGGCTGCCGTCGTTCGCCGGAACAAGAGGTTGAAGCGCAAAAAATCGAAACAGCCGTGCCGGTGATGGTGTATGTCACCCAACCCACGTCGATCAGCCGCTATATTAAATTGACTGGCGGGCTTGAAGCGGAAAATGAAGCCCTGGTGCTGAGTAAGAGCGGCGAAAGAATTGATAAAGTGCTGGTCAAAATCGGCGATGAGGTTGCAGTGGATCAGGTGCTTATACTGCAATCCCATCAAATTCTACAGCAAGGCATTGCGCAGGCCGAAGCCGCTCTGCGGGCAGCGAACGCCCAGTACGAACAGGCGCGGCGCGATTACGCCCGCATTCAACAACTCTTCCAGGAAAAGATCTCCAGTAAACAACAGTTTGATCAGGCGCAAACCCAGTTGAAAGCCGCCAAGTCAAGCGTTGAACAAGCCTCCGCCCTTGTAAAACAGGCTATAGAACAATATGAGAACAGCGTCGTCAAAGCTCCGATTGCCGGAACCGTCGCCATGATTTTTTACGAAGAGGGGCAGATCGCGCCGGTCGGACAGCCGGTGATCAAAATTACCCATACCAGCGCGGTCAAGGCCAAACTGTATGTGCCTGAAATTGATCTGGCCGCAATTGAGATCGGGCAGCAGGCGATCGCGACCTTTCCGGCCTTTCCTGATCTTGAATTCGTGGGCGAGATTACACGCCTGGATGAGGCTGTTGATCCGCAGAAACGTGCGTTAGGGATTGAGGTGCGCATTGACAACTCGCACCCTCTTTTGCGCTCAGGGTTATTCGGACAATTCCTGATTGAAACCGAACGGCATGAGAACGCGCTTACGATTACCGATACAGCGGTCATGCCCCAGACTGAAATCAAATTGGATACGCTGGGCAAACAGACTTCGTTTACGACCTATTATGTGTATGTGGTGGAGAACGAACGCGTGCAAAAACGCGAGGTGACGCCCGGTATTTACGCGCGGGGACAAATTGAGATCATCTCTGGCTTGAGTGCGGGCGAAGCCATAGTTGTGGTCGGGCAGAATATTGTCAAGGAAGGCGATCTGGTCAAGATTGTCGAAACTACAGAATAAGGCAGAGCCATCATGCAACTATCGAAATTTTCAATCCGGCGCAGCGTGACTACCACAATGATCTATCTGATTGTGGTGGGATTTGGGATTTTTTCTCTGACTCAGCTCAAAATTGATCTGTTTCCAGACTTATCCTTTCCGGTGATTGCCGTTATTACGAATTACCGTGGCGTAGGACCCGAAGACATCGAAAATCTGGTGACGCGCCCGTTGGAAGGTGCGGTTTCAGCCACTCAAAACATTGAAACGGTGACTTCGCAATCCCTGGAAGGCGCGTCGTTGATTATTTTGGAATTTGCCTGGGGTACGGATATGGATGTGGCCGAGACCGATGTGCGTAACCGCATTGATTTGGTGCGCGACGCTCTGCCCGATGAGGCCGATGAACCGCTGGTGGTGGCCTTTGATCCGTCGTTAATGCCGGTTATGTATCTCTCCCTCAGTTCCCCGAACCTGGGATCGACCGAACTCCGTAATCTGGCGGAAGACAAAGTCCAACCGCTGTTAGAGCGTGTGCCCGGCGTCGCATCGCTCCAGATTATCGGCGGTCTGCAGCGCCAGATTAACATCAAACTCAACCCTCTCCTGCTGGCGGCCTATCGCCTGTCGCCTGATGACGTGGTGACCACCCTGCGAGGCCAGGCCGGTTTGTTTCCGGCCGGGAAGATTGAAACTTCGACCCGCAAATTCAATCTGCGGCTCTACAGCGAGTTCCGTTCGATCGAGGCTATCCGCGAAACCGTGTTGAAATTACAAGATGGTCTGCCAGTGTTGGTCAAAGATGTGGCGGAAGTGGAAGACGGATACCAGGAATTGCTGATGGACGTGCGCGTAAACGCCAAATCGGGCATTGCGCTGCTGGTGTCAAAACAATCCGATGCCAATACAGTGCAGACGGCGACCAGAATCAAAGAGGCTTTGCCCGGCATTACTGCTCTGCTCCCCCAGGGTACGCGATTCAGCACAATTTTCGATCAGTCCGAATTTATTCTCCTATCAGTCGGAAATCTGAGCAGCACGGCTACCATTGCCTTTGTCCTCGCAGTCCTGGTGATTTACATTTTTTTGCGGAACTGGCGCGGCAGCTTCATTATAGGTGTGGCTATTCCGATCTCTGTCATTACGACCTTTGGCGTGCTCATGCTGGCCGACCTGACGTTGAATGTAATTTCCATGGCCGGTCTGGCCCTGGCGATTGGTATGCTAGTAGATAACTCCATCGTGGCCCTGGAAAATATTTACCGTCACCGGGAAATGGGAAAATCTATAATTCTGGCCGCCGATGAAGGCGCGTCTGAAGTCGGGATGCCGATTATTGCTTCCACCCTGACCACCCTGGCCGTGTTTGTGCCGGTGCTCTTTGTACCGGGCATTACCGGTCAACTCTTCCGCGATATGGTGATCACAATTTCGTTTAGCTTAAGCGTCTCGCTCCTGGTGGCACTGACGCTGGTGCCTATGCTGTCCTCAAAAATTCTGCATGTTTACAGCGCTGCCGAAAAAGCCAGACAGGGCTGGTTCAAACGCCTGCTTGACCGGTTGTTCGACCAAGGACTTACGCGGGTCTATAGTGCGATCCTGCACTGGGCTATTCATCATAAATTGATCGTAATCGTGCTGGTTATTGCGGCGTTTATCGGGTCCCTGCTACTTATCCCATCGTTAGGCGGCGATTTTATGCCCCGTAATGATGAGGGTATGATTGAGTTCAATGTGGACATGGCGGCGGGTACGCCGTTGACGGTCTTGCGCCAGATGGCCTTGCGGGTAGAACAGATCATCGCTGAAGAGACCCCGGAACGCGATAGCCTATTTGTGAATTTTGGCGAGCAGGAAGGCTTTGGGGCCATGGGCGGCGGCACTAGCAGCACCATTCATGCGGTGATCCGCTTAACGCCCCTGTCAGAGCGCGAACGCAGCCAGTTTGCGATTGAAGATCGTCTGCGGGAGCGCCTGGCTGAATTGCCGGGTGTCAGTTTTACGATTGAACAGCATCAGGGTATGGGCATGGGCGGAAAAGCCATTGAGGTCAAGATTATCGGCTATGATCTGGATCGCGCCCGCGTGATTGCGAACCAGATCAAAATCAAAATGGAACAGGTCAAAGGGTTTGTGGACGTCGAACTGAATGTCACTGAAAGTCTGCCCCAGCTTCAGGTGCACTTAAATCAGAACATCCTCAATGATTTTCATCTCTCCGGTCTGCAAGTCGCCAGCATCGTGTCAACTGCGATTGAAGGCAAAACCGCCGTGACCTACCGTGAAGCCGGGGATGAATATAATGTCAATGTCCGGCTGGCGCCGCAATACCGCGAAAACCGCGAGGCCCTGGGTGAATTACTGATTCCGGTGCCCGCAGGGACTATGGTTCCGCTGCGTCAGTTAGGCGTGGTGCAAGAAGCGCTGTCGCCCCCCACAATTTTCCGTGAGAATCAGGATCGCTATATCTCTGTGGGATGTAACCTCTCAGGTATTGATTTGAGCCACGCCACGCAAGCAGTACGCGCCATCCTGGCTGACACTCCGATCCCCTCGGATTTCACCGTTGTCATTGGCGGCAACGCTGAGGACCAGCAGGAAGCCAATATGTACCTGGGCATTGCGTTTATGGTCGCTGTGGCTCTGGTGTATATGGTGATGGCTTCACAGTTCGAATCCCTGGTTGACCCGTTTATCATTATGTTTACCGTTCCGCTGTCAGTGATTGGCGTGCTCGGATTTTTGTTTCTGACCAACACCACGCTGAGCGTGATGGCCCTGGTGGGGATGGTAATGCTGGTCGGGATTGTGGTCAATAACGGCATTGTGCTGGTGGATTATATTAACCAGTTACGTGCCCGCGGGGAAGAGCTTTATCAGGCCGTGGAAGACTGCGGCGCGGCGCGTTTGCGCCCGGTGTTAATGACCGCCCTGACCACAATTCTGAGCATGGTGCCCCTGGCTTTAGAAATCGGATCAGGTTCGGAAAGTTGGTCGCCTCTGGCGCGGGCGGTCATCGGAGGATTAAGCACCACGACTCTGTTGACTTTGATTGTCATTCCGGTAATGTATATCCTCTCCGAACATTTCGGCGAGCGTATCCGTAAACTGCTGATGCACACGAGACAAGACCACCGTTTTCAACAAGGCCCGGCCGAACAACCGGAGTGAATAAAGCACGACTTACGCACACCCCCTTTTATCTCTCCGCAAACGGCTGGCAGGGGTAGGTATAACTTGAGGTACAAAATCGTCCCCCTGGTCCCCTGGCGATCAATCACCAGTCTCAAATCGGAAGGATGCTGAAGTGCCCTCCGGAACTCAGCAGCCTGCTTCGGCTTTGAGACCGGCCATTGATGACTGGGCGAAAGATGTTTCAGCGCAAAAAACCTACCCCTGGCAGTCCGCAAGCGGGGTAAAGGGAATTTTTAGCTTGTTAACGCAATGCGCAACTTCGGATGACTAACATCAGGCTTTAGCCTGATGATGGGCTTTCTTGACGCGCCATAGATTTTTGTTGTTTCATTCAAGCAGGAGGATCATTAGGTATGGCTAATGCTGATTTTTATGCGCAATCTTATGGCGAGAACTTTGGTTTGACGGGACCGACGGTTGCCAGGCAAGGGAAGGGACAAACCGGCCTGGAATACCAAATTATCGGGACCACCGTCCAAACGCTAATTTTACGGCTTGCCCCCGGGCAAACTGTCTATACGAGCACTGGCGGTATCGGCTGGATGAGCCAGAATATTCAGATGAACACCAGTACGCGCGGCGGCATGAGTACCGTGCTTAAACGCATGATTTCCGGCGGGTCGCTCTTTCTGGTAGAATATTTCACTCAGGAGGGTGAGGGACTGTTAGCTTTCACGTCGACTTTTCCGGGGCACACTGTGCCGGTGCACATCGAAGCCGATCAACCGATGATCGTCCAGCGCAATCGGCTCTTGTGCGCTGAAGCCAATATTGAACTCGGCGTTTGTTTGCAAAAAACATTGAGCACCAGTCTGTTAGGCGGCTTAGATTTCGTCATGCAATGGCTTACCGGAACAGGAGCAGCATTTATCTGCCTCGATGGAGATAGCGTTATTTACACGCTCGCCCCCGATCAGGTCTTGGGGGTTGATCCGGAGCTGATCGCCATGTATGACCCGACAGTGACCATTGATTTCGACGTGATCGATGGGTTTAAAAATATCCTGTTTAGCGGTCGAAGAATCTGTCGAACTACATTGCGCGGCCCCGGACGGGTCTTTCTGCAAATGATGACCATCGAAAAACTCGTCAAAGCCATGACTCCGTATTTCCCCAGGGCATCGAGCACGACCGATGGCGGGACCAGGGAACGCGCCCGCAGCACCGAGGAACAACGCGCCCCCAAAGAACGACGCGCCCCGGAAGAGCGGCGGCCACCCAAGAAAGATCGCCCCTCGGACGACACGTACCACATTATGGGTTGAAGTGCATAAAAATTGGAGTGTTTTTCAGATAACAACCGGAGTGCGAAAGCTCGACTTTCACTGTCAAAGAAGCGCTTTGACACTTCGGTATCATCAACATACAAATTATTTTTACTCACATCCTTATAACAATGTTGCACAGAATGTTTCCTGTCGCCCAGGCAGATAAATATTGTAGGAACGACAAACGTTTACGGCGAAAAGATGAGTAAAATAGCCACTAAAATGAATAATTTTTCTTGACATAAATCAGAATAATTCTTATTCAAGAATGTAACATTAACACAATAGTTCGCTATACAAATTTAAATCTGAACGGAAAGGAGAACGGGTATGAGTGAAAATAGCAAGTGTCCAGTAACAGGCAAAACAAGTAAAGCCATTGCTGGCGGTGGCATGTCGAATCAGGACTGGTGGCCGAACCAGTTGAACCTCAGGATTCTTCATCAGCACTCTCACAAGAGCAATCCGATGGGCGAGGAGTTCAATTACGCAGAAGAATTCAAGAAACTCGACCTGGAGGCTGTGAAGAAGGACCTCTATGCGCTGATGACCGACTCGCAGGAGTGGTGGCCGGCCGATTGGGGTCACTACGGAGGGCTTTTCATCCGCATGGCGTGGCACAGCGCCGGCACCTACCGTATGGGCGACGGTCGCGGGGGTGCAGGCTCCGGATCCCAACGCCTTGCGCCTCTCAACAGTTGGCCGGACAATGTGAATCTCGACAAGGCGCGCCGGCTGCTCTGGCCGATCAAGCAGAAGTATGGCCGGAAGATTTCCTGGGCCGACCTCATGATTCTCGCCGGCAACTGCGCGCTGGAATCAATGGGCTTCAAGACCTTCGGCTTCGCCGGTGGACGCGAGGATGTCTGGGAGCCGGAAGAGGATATTTACTGGGGGTCCGAAGAGGAGTGGCTGGCGACGAGCGACAAACCCAAAAGCCGTTACAGCGGTGACCGGGATTTGGAAAATCCCCTGGCGGCAGTGCAGATGGGACTGATCTACGTGAACCCGGAAGGCCCGGACGGTAACCCAGACCCGGTCGCCTCCGGTCGTGATGTCCGCGAAACCTTTGCGCGCATGGCCATGAACGACGAAGAGACCGTCGCGCTCGTTGCCGGCGGACACACCTTCGGCAAGTGTCACGGGGCTGGCCCGGCGTCCCATGTGGGACCGGAGCCTGAAGCCGCCCCCATCGAAGAGCAGGGCCTCGGCTGGAAGAGCAGCTTCCGCAGCGGCAAAGGCGGCGATACGATCAGCAGCGGTATCGAGGGCGCCTGGAAACCGAACCCGACTAAATGGGATATGGGCTATCTGAAGGTACTGTTTAAATATGAATGGGAGTTGGTCAAGAGTCCGGCCGGCGCAAATCAGTGGCTGGCTAAAGACGTGGCCGAAGAGGACATGGTGGTTGACGCGCATGACCCATTGAAGAAACATCGGCCAATGATGACCACGGCAGACCTCTCTCTTCGTTTCGACCCGATCTACGAACCGATCGCGCGTCGTTACCTACAGAACCCCGAGCAATTCGCGGATGCCTTCGCCAGGGCGTGGTTCAAGCTGACCCACCGCGATATGGGACCACGTTCGCGCTATCTCGGCCCAGAAGTGCCGGCCGAGGAACTGATCTGGCAAGATCCGGTGCCCGCCGTCGATCATGAACTCATCGACGCGCAGGATATCGCTGACCTCAAGAGCAAGATCCTGGCTTCTGAACTGTCTGTTTCACAACTGGTCTCAACCGCCTGGGCGTCGGCTTCTACTTTCCGCGGCTCCGACAAGCGCGGTGGGGCGAACGGGGCGCGTATCCGTCTTGCGCCGCAGAAAGATTGGGACGTCAATCAACCGGCCCGGTTAAAGACGGTGCTGGAGACCCTTGAAGGCATCCAAAAGGCGTTCAACAGCTCGCAGTCAGGCGGGAAGAAGGTGTCGCTCGCCGACTTGATTGTGCTGGGGGGATGCGCCGGCGTCGAGCAGGCGGCGAAGAATGCCGGCTACAATGTGACCGTGCCCTTCACGCCGGGACGCACAGATGCGTCGCAGGAACAAACCGACGCAGCGTCATTCAGCGTCCTGGAGCCGAAAGCCGACGGTTTTCGCAATTACCAAAAAGCCAGGTACGCCGTCTCAGCCGAAGAAATGCTGGTTGATCGCGCACAGTTACTGACGCTGACCGCGCCTGAAATGACGGTGCTTATTGGCGGCATGCGCGTCTTGAATGCTAACTTCGGGCAGTCGCAGCACGGCGTTTTCACCAAACGGTCGGAAACGCTCACCAATGACTTTTTCGTGAATCTGCTCGATATGCGCACGACATGGAAACCAACCTCGCAAGACGCAGACGTGTTCGAGGGGCGTGATCGCGCCACGGGCGAGCTTAAATGGACCGGCACCCGTGTCGACCTCATCTTTGGATCGAATTCCCAACTTCGGGCTATCGCTGAAGTTTACGGATGTAAAGACTCCCAGGAAAAGTTCCTGCACGACTTTGTCGCAGTCTGGAACAAAGTCATGAACCTTGACCGTTTTGACCTTGCCTAATTGTAGCATGAACGTCTTTGTGGGCTTCTGACAGGCCAACGAAAAAACAGTCAGATCATAAAATTACCAAAAACCGGGTTTTTTGAAAAAACCCGGTTTTTAATAGAGCATTCGGCTCGAATAAAGGGAAATTCTATGAAAAAAATCGTACTCATTATATTTATAAGCGTCAGCCTGATTTGCTCATGCCATACGTATTCAATAGCATCGGAACGTGATGAGGCGTATCCGGCTCTTTTTGAAGAAATTTGTCAGATCGTAGAAGAAAATTTTTATGATGCTTCACTGATTCAAGAACAATTCCCCTCAATCAAAGCAGAATACAAGGAGCAGATCGCAACAGCATCAACGCCCGCGGAGTTCTCTGCAATGGTGAATGCGATGCTGGGGCGGCTCAATTCGTCGCACACCTATTATTTGACTCCAAGCGATTATGAGTATTACCATCTAGCGGCCGTGTTTGCATTCCTGCCTGCGATTCAAGAACTTTTTGATCATCAAGAAATCAGCTATCCAACGGTTGGAATCATGACCGAAACAATTGACAATCAAGTCTTTATCGCCTCAGTTCTTCCGGGAGGCGTCGCAGAACAGGCGGGATTGCTCAGCGGAGATGAAATCATTGCCGTGAACGGCGCGCCCTATCAACCGATTGATTTATTCAAAGCACACGTTGGAAAACCGGTGGAAATTGTGATTAAGAGAAGTTCCGACGGCGTCCCTCAAGCATTGACCCTGACACCAAAACGCATAAATCCCAAAGTCGAAATGCTGGAAGCTGAGCAAGCCAGTATCCGCGTGATCGAAACCCCGGAACATAGGATTGGGTATATTCATATTTACTCCTATGCGGGCCAGGAATATCATGACGAGCTTATTGCGGCGATTGCCTGGGGAGATTTGAAAGATGTTGACGCCTTGATTATTGACTTACGCTATGGGTTGGGCGGAGCCGATCCGACCTATTTGAATATCTTTAATCCACATGTCCCGGTGATTAGCTGGGTCGATCGCAGGGGAAACTCAGGCCGCTATGATCCTCAATGGCGGAAACCCGCGGTGTTTTTAGTCAATAAAACGACCAGAAGCGGCAAGGAAATCCTCGTGTTTGGCGCAAAACAATATCAATTGGCGACGGTTATAGGGGAACGAACGGCCGGAGCCGTTGTAGGGGCCACCTTGTTTCGGCTATCGAACGGCAATCTGCTATATTTGGCAGTCAGAAGCAGTTTAATTGACGGCGTGAACTTAGAAGGCGTTGGCGTTATGCCCGATATTGAAATTCCGGTGGATATTCGTTACTGCCAGGGACAAGATAAGCAATTGGAACGCGCGGTTGAGTATTTGCTGGAGACTTTGCGGTCTCAAGAAACAGGCGTGAAATCATAGGCATTGCCGAATAAAAAAAGTTTTTTTCCGAATCTCTTTTTCATTGACAGGGAGAAACAGCCTTCATAGGATACCTTGAAAATCTTGACAGTAGGATAACTACTTGTTTTATGGTGATTTATGGTGAAAGTTGTTTGGCGATTTTTCTCTGTAAACTGCTTAAAATTTTGTATGGGATTCGGATAGATGGAACATAGCGTCGAGTTACGGAATGTAACCAAGGTATTTGACGATGATACGGTCGCTGTAGATAACGTATCATTTGCTATCAAACCAGGCGAATTTTTTTCCTTGCTTGGTCCGAGTGGTTGCGGCAAAACTACTCTTCTTCGCATGATTGCCGGATTTGAAAAGCCTAGCTCCGGCACAGTTCTCCTCAACGGTAAAGATATTACCGATACGCCCCCCTATAAACGCGATGTCAATATGGTCTTTCAAAGCTACGCGCTCTTTCCGCACATGACAGTGTATAATAACATTGCGTATGGCTTGAAGATGAAGCATGTACCCAAACCGAAAATTGTCGAGGCCGTGAATGATGTGCTGCAAAAGGTCAAATTAACGGGGCTGGAAAAACGCCGAATCACGCAATTGAGCGGCGGACAACAGCAGCGTGTGGCCCTGGCGCGGGCTTTAGTGAACCATCCGGCCGTGCTTTTGCTCGATGAGCCGTTAGGCGCGTTAGATCAAAAACTGCGGGAACAGATGCAGATCGAACTGGTCAATCTGCAAGAACAGGTGAAAATCACGTTTGTGTTCGTAACGCACGATCAGCGGGAATCGCTCACCATTTCCGACCGGATTGCGGTGATGAATAATGGTAATGTCGAGCAACTCGGCAGTCCGAAAGAGATTTATGAATTTCCTGCAACACGCTTTGTTGCTGACTTTATTGGCACATCCAATTTTTTGACGGGTATCTATCGCGGCGAGGAAAACGGCTTAAAACGCATTGTGATTCCTGGAGCCGAGGTATGGGTGGAATCGCCGCAGGAGATTGAGACCGGAGAACACGTCACGGTCGTCATTCGACCGGAAAAGCTTTCAATTTCCAAAGAACCGAATGATATTGAGCTGAATTCCTTACAAGGGGTTATCGAAGAAATTATTTATGTTGGTACGGACACGCGCTATTTTGTGCGAATACTCGCGAATGACATGGTGCTCCAGGTTTTCGCGCAAAATGTACTGCACACGGCCAAACAACGGTTTACCTGGTTCGATCAGGTGTATGTTAGTTGGGATCCAGGCAGCACATCTTTGATAAAAGAGTAAATGGTGAAATCAATGAAACGAACACTCGGGTTATGGGGTTTGTTGTTCCCGGCCGGATTTTGGCTGTTGTTCTTTTTTATCCTGCCCTTAGGGTTGATTGTAGTGTATAGTTTTGCCCAACGCGGATTGTATGGCGGAATTGATTGGGTATTTACCTGGGAAAATTATACGCGTGCGATTGATCCGCTCTATTTCATCATTTTCTGGCGATCTTTAGGTATAGCGTTGTTTACGACTGTTTTCTGTCTGTTGTGTGGCTATCCTCTGGCCTATTTTATTGCCTTTGCTGCGCCGCGCCTAAAAAACATTCTCCTGATCTTGCTGATCATTCCTTTCTGGACGAATTTTCTCATTCGAACCTACGCCTGGATTGTGATTTTACAAGATCAGGGCGTAATTAACGCATCGCTCTTGCACTTTGGGATTATTCGCGAACCTTTGAGTTTACTGTATAATACCAAAGCCGTGATGATTGGGATGTTGTATGGCTATCTGCCTTTTATGGTTTTGCCGATCTATGCCAGTCTGGAAAAACTCCATCCGCCGCTCTTAGAGGCCTCGATGGATTTGGGGGCCAATCGTCTGAAAACATTTTTTCATATCACAGTTCCTTTGACCCTACCTGGCATTGTCGCAGGAATTATTCTGGTATTTGTGCCGACGATCGGCGAATTCATCATTCCCGATATTCTTGGAGGCGCAAAAACCATTCTGATTGGCAACATCGTCACGAATCAATTTCTGACCGCGCGCGACTGGCCCTTTGGTTCAGCGATGACGATGATTTTAGTCGCTTTTGTTCTGATCGGATTAAGTATCTTTTTCCGCTTTAGCAATAATGGGGAATTTTTAGGGTAGCCATGAAACAGATTGCTCAATCTCCGGCCATTCAATCGAAGTTTCAGAAACGCACGTTAACCACCTGGGCGATTCTGATGTATGCTTTTCTCTATCTGCCCATCTTCACGCTGATCGTGTTTTCCTTTAATAATTCCCGTTCAGGCGTGGTGTGGAAAGGGTTCACGCTCGATTGGTATCGGAAACTGCTCAGCGACGCTTCAATCGCGATTGCGTTGGAAAATAGTTTGATTATCGCGGTAGTGACGACAGTGATTTCCACAGTCATCGGCACGATGGCGGCCCTGGCTATGCACAAATACCGCTTTCGCTGGAAAATCGTCTGGAATGGGATTGTATATATGCCAGTGATTATCCCTGAAATTGTGGTGGGCGTCTCGCTGCTTTCCTTTTTCGCGCTCTTAAAAATCGGATTAGGGTTGACCACGATTACCATCGCGCATATTGCCTTTTGCGTATCCTATGTGATTATTGTGGTTCAAGCCAGATTGCATGGGTTTGACCGCAGAATGGAAGAAGCTTCGATGGATTTGGGCGCAAACCGGTATAAAACCTTCTTTTATGTCACCTTGCCGATTATTGCGCCCGGCATTATCAGCGCAGCCTTACTTTGTTTTACCTTATCCATTGATGATTTTGTGATTACGTTTTTTACGCAGGGGCCGAATTCGACCACCTTGCCTGTTAAAATTTATTCGATGGTGAAATTTGGCGTGACCCCGGTGGTCAATGCGATTTCGACGCTCTTTCTGGTGGTTACCACAGCCGCCGTTATTCTGATTACCAGACTTGAAAAGGGGGGATGATCGGTTTTGAGATGTAGGGTGAAGCCGAAAAAACGTGGAATAAACAGCAAGAGACTAGCATTTATGGATGAGGATGGCGTATTGCGCTGTGTTCATGCGTGAATTGCTGATTGACAATGATGAAACAATTTTTGCGAGTACTGGCGTTAATTGTTTTCATAGTGAGCATGGCGAGTGTTCTTTCTACCTCGTATGCTCAGGACAACGTGTTGAATGTTTATAATTGGGATGATTATATTGATGACAGCACAATTCCTGAATTCGAAGAAAAATTCGGAGTCAAAGTCCACTATGATGTGTACGATAGCAATGAAACTTTGTTGGCCAAACTTCAGGCCGGGGCCACAGGATTTGACGTGATTTTCCCTTCGGATTACATGATAAAAATCATGGTTCAGTTAGACTTATTAGAACCTCTCAATAAGAGCAAAATTCCTAATATCAAAAATGTCGATCCTTTGTTTCTTGATCAACCTTTTGATCCGGGCAACCAGTATTCGCTGCCCTATACCTGGGGAACAGCAGGCATCGGCTATCTGGCAGATCAAATTACCGAGTCGGTTGATAGTTGGAGCGTCATGTTTGATCCCAAATACAGCGGACGGATTGTGATGCTCGATGATGTGCGTGAGGCTCTTGGGGCCGCGTTAAAATATCTGGGTTATTCCCTGAATTCTACGAATCCTGATGAATTACAGCAGGCCAAAGAGTTATTAATTCGCCAGAAACCGCTCGTCAAAGCTTATGCCTCTGCTCAGGCAGAATATATGCTCCTTTCCGGCGATGCCTGGCTTATTCATAACTGGAGCGGCGATGTGCACAGAGCTACATTAGAAAATTCGAACATCACCTACGTTGTTCCTAAAGAAGGCAGCTCAAAATTTATTGATAATTGCGCCATTCCGAAAACCGCACAAAACAAAGAGTTGGCGCATGCGTTCATTAATTTTCTGCTGGAGCCTGAAGTGGATGCCCGCATTCATAATCACATTCGCTATATGTCGCCGAATACAGCAGCTTTACCGTATTTGGATGAAGCTCTGCGGAACACTATGCAGAAGATGTCGCCGGAGATTGCTGCAAAGCTGGAATATATTGAAGACCTTGGACAGGCAACGCGGTTGTGGGATAAAATCTGGACCGAGATTAAAGCTCAATAAAGGAAATATTTTCACCATACAGGTGCGAAAGCTCTGCTTTCGCCTGTCAAACAGGAGTGTCAAAGCTCTGCTTTCGTTGTCAAAGCAGAGCTTTGACACTCCTGGCTCTAATCAGGCGTCACAATCCGATCTAACGCCTGTTCAGCAGCCAGACGAAGCTCTTGAGATTCTGAGGCGTCGTGCAAAAAGTTTTGCAAAAGCGGCATAGCCAATTGCGATCCGATCTGGCCGAGCGCCTGAATCGCGGCGAGTCGAATCGCGGGCGAGCGATCAGAGACCGCTATGGTGTTCAGGCTATACATGCCCTGTTCTAAGTGTAATTGACCGATAGCTTGAATAAGTGTGAGCAGCAGCGTGGTTTCTTCCGGCTTTTCGGTCTGGCCTATCAATTGTTTCAGACGCGTGTACATTTTCCCCGCGCCAGAGCTTCCTTCTTGATAGCGTTTCGCGGTCAAATCGTTCAACAAATGCGCTAAATAGAGCCGTTCTTCAGGTTCTTGCGTCTGTTCAAACAGCCTGATAATTTCTGTTTTGACCAGCGGATGCCGTTCTGTAAACAAAACATCGTGCAACAGCTTGACCTGCACATCCCGCCCCTGGAGCGATTGCGCCACATAGAGCCGGATGTTAGCGTCTTCATCGTGCAGCATGTTCATCAAATGATAGGTCGCTTGTTCGGTTTCTTGCTGGGCGTAATACCCCGCCAGTTCCAGTCGAATATCTGGATATGGATTTTCGTTCGCCACCTCCGTCAGACATTGTTGCGCCAGAGGCTGTGTCATTTGAAAAAGGAGGTGCAAGGTCGCCATCCGAATGTGTTCGTTTGCATGTCCCAGCAGTTCACGTAATAATTGAATGGCAAGCCGTGATCCGTTATTGCCCAATATCGGAAGGATTTGCGGGTAAATTTCCGGAAAGGTTTCCCAGGTGAAAATTTGACGCAATTCAAACAACAAATCGTCAATTTCATAGAGTTCTTGAAGTACCCATAACACGCCTTCCCAATCTTCGCGGTCTGGCAGACGAAAGGTTTGGAGCAATCCATCGAGAATATCTTTTGTGACAATGCGGTGATGGGCTAAAATGACAAGCACCGCGGGATATTGCCAGATGGAACGATCATGGCGGACCAGAATATCTTCAACCTCGTGCTCATCTAAATCCGCGTACATGGCTGCACGAAATGCTAATTTAGCCTCTTCAGCCCGCTCAATTTTATGATACAGAAGACCCAGATAGAGATACAAATGTGGATTTTGCACTTGAAAGGTCGCTAATTTTTCCAGCAATTCGATCAATTTGTACAGCATCGTGCGCTCAAGCGGCAATTCCAGGAGAGTCCGGTAATAAATCAACGCCTTATGAAAGTGTCCAATCGCTTCGTAGAGTTTCGCGGTAATCAGATACAGAGCAATATCGTCCGGCGCGCGCCGGATCGCCCGTTCATATTCGGAGATCATGTCGTGCAGCGTTGCACGATATTCACGATGCGAACTGCCGTATTGGTCGTAAAGACCGGTCACAATTTGCTCGCTTTCCGCAATGGCTTCATCCACTTGAAGTTTACGCAGATAAGAACGAAATAGGGCCTGCCGGATAAAGAGATCCTGAGGAACGCATTGCAAAGCCTGACAATAGTATTTGGTTGCTTCATTGGTCGTGAGAGCATTGCGGGCATACACTGTCGCCAACAACACCAGAACGTCAGTCCGTCCCGGATGTTTTGTCAAGACATCCCGACAGTAGGTCACAACCCGGCCATATTCCCCGCTGGTATAATGTACTTTCGCTAAAGTCGCCAGAATATCAGAATGATGTTTCTCATACTCAAAACCGGCTTCCCCTACCGCAATTGCCTGTTCATATTTGCCCTGGCGATAGTAACATTCACAGAGCGCACTTCGCACCGTAAGATTCTGTGGTTCCTGTTCGAGAATCTGGGCATACACGGTTGGGGCAAAGGGGGAATACTTATATTTTTCCGTAAGCAGGTATTGGGAAAACATAAACTGCACAACAGTTCGATCCTGCGGATATTCTTTCAAGCAGCGCTGCAACAGCAAATTACTGAGATCATCGAAGGGTCGGTGGTGGAAACAGGCGAATTTCAGTTGTTGATAGGTTTCTGCATCAAGAGCTTTTAACGTAAGTAAACGGTCGTACATTTTTAAGGCATTCTGATAGCGCGCCGCAGCAAATTCGCCCTTTGCCAGCAGGGAAAGTACACCCACATCGGAAAAACGGCGATGGCAGGCCGCTTCGATCAACTCATCGAAAGCCTGAATATGTTTCCGGGCTTGCCAGGCAGTATAGAGCAACCGATAGGCTTCAATCAGCGCATCCCTTACCTGTTCCGGCGCATAAGGGGTAGTTGATTGGGTTTCTGTTTGAATAAACTCCCAATACAGCGACAACGCCTCGTCGTCCTGCTGTTGAGTCTCTATCGCGCTTTTGATCCGTTCGATGTTCGCTTCAGCCATCATGGTGCGACAACCTCGTGTAATTATTCGTCAAGACCTAAATTCAGTAAGGAGCTATTGAGAAAGACAATCTCGATGCGCCGGTTCTGTGCCAGGGCCTCGGCACTCTCGCCAGGGGATTTAGGTTTATATTCAGAATGTCCGACTACTGCGAGATGTTGGGGCGGAATCCCGCGTTCGATAAAATATTGGGCGACGGCATGGGCCCGGGCGGCTGAAAGTTCCCAATTGTCTTTGTAGAGTGGATTATCCGAGCGTACCGGCACGGTATCGGTATGCCCTTCGATTTGAATCAGATCGTATGCGCCGCTTATAATCGCCGCCCGCGCTTCTTCGATGTGCTGATCCAGCATCTGTTTAAATTCATCTCGAATTTGCACCTGACCGGAACCAAAATAAATACTGCCCTGCGCGACCGGGATGACTACTTTCTTTTTGAGCGATTCTAAACTTTTTAATTTTCTGAGTACCGATTCCGGCTCGTTGGTTTCTACCTTAAACACTCGTTTCATTTCCAGGATGATTTTATTCCACTGTTCGAGAAAGCTGTAAAGGGTATCAATATTTCCATGAAATCCGACGTCTTCAAGCAGATTTTGGTAGGATTTAAGGCGAACCTGGTTCAGTTCCCATTCTTGTTTGGGCGGAATTTCGGCAATATCAGCATAACCGGCTTTGGATAAGACTTCAGCATGGCGATCCAGGGTATTTTGAATTTCCGCTAAGTGTAGTTCTGTTTCTGTTAAGTTCCGTAAGACTTCGGGAGAATATTGTTTGAAGTGCTTCCAATCTTCGTACATCGGCAATTCTGCCACGCGTTCGGCCCATCCGGTATTTTCAAGGACTTGCTTGGTCAGCTCGGCGTCTCGCCATTCAAGACGATGCGGGATTTCCTGAAAATGCTGGTATCCGGCCGCGTGTAAACGCTCTTCAGATTGTTGGAGTTGCGCTCGAAGTTCTTGCACTTCCTGTTGCGCCTGAACCATAGCTTGCTTATTCAGGGTAAACGTGATCGCCGTAAACGTCGTGATTACCACAAATACCAGGACAATCACGGAGAGGGCGTCAATATACCCAATAAACGGCACGCTTTCAATTCCTTCGCGTTGGTATGTCATAAGCTTCGTTGTTGAGTGTTTCAGGAGCGATACTTTAATTGCAAGCGATAGCGCCTCTGAAAAAAGTTAAATTGTCGATTTTCTCTTATTTGTATGTAGTATAGGATGAAAGAGGGTTGGCAAGAAATTTTTTCTCGAAAACACAGAAAGTTTTGAATCTCTCTCTGCAACAGGCGGCACATCACCGCGCCGCCTGTTCCTGCGCGACAAATTCGCTGATAATGTGCTTTAACACTCTCAAAATCCGAAAAATATCGAACACGTCAGTGCGGGTGGCCACATACGCTCGCTGATCGTGTACTGCCGCTCTTGCAATACCATAAAATTCCAAAACCGTCTAAACACATAGCAGTCATAGACCGGATGATGGTGATGATTCAGTTCTTGCCGACTCAAAGATGATCCCTGTCACCTCCGTGAAACTCTTGCGGCACACCGCACACCGAGACCGGGAGACCTCTTGATCATGTTGATCATCCATTCTGCCCACCTGAGAGGCATGACAATACGGACATTGTACCCCGTCCTTCCACCGATATTCCCGTAATAGGTGGGCACAACTCACCGACGTGACCTGCTTCAATAACCATTGGCTGAACATCCTCTTTTCCTCCTTGACTTTTTTTCCAGGTTACTCACACTGGTTCTGTTTTGGCAAGAAAAATATATTTGTCAAAACTTTCTATAAGAGCGTCCCTATATTTCCATGTTTTAACTCATGTTACGCACTCTCCCGGCAAGTTCGTGGAAGTGCGTTCGCAAAAAAATTGGCATACTTGAGTATATCACGATTACGTAAAAGATTGTTTATGATGTTGTCTCGTTCTTATGCTTTACATATAGGACTCCTATTATGCGGATGTCTCTTGATTTTGTATCATCCTCTCGAAAAAATGGATTTCCCAGGCGGATTAGGAGATGAAGGGGCTCATACCCGGGTTGCAAACCAGATCGCGAATACAGGAGTATGGTGGAAGTTAGAATATCAGGGAGAACCGTATATGAATAAACCCCCTTTAAAATTATGGCTCAGCGCATTGACCTTTCGTTTCATCGGGAAAAGTCTCTTTTGGGTTCGTTTTTGGGATGCCACGTTTGCGGTCGCCACAATTCTGGTTGTGTATCTTTGGGGACGGATAGTTATTCATCCGCTTACCGGTTTAGTCGGAAGTATGATTTTATTATTATCATATAATTATGTGTATGTGCATTGCGCTACAACCGGGGTGCAGGATAGCGCAATGATTTTCTTTTTTACGCTGGCATTGACGTGTTTTTATCAATCTTCACGGTTTCCCTGGCTGCAATATATAGCGGGTTGTGCGATGGGCTGTTGTTCTTTAACAAAGGGATGGATGGGAATTGGGGCATTGATTATCATTATGGGATTTCTGGTGATTTCCAGGCAGCGATTCGTTTGGAACACGAAAGTATTTTACTTGATGGTTGGCATCTCTTTCTGCATTCCATTGCTCTGGTTTCTCCCAAATCTGTTTTTCCTTTCGGGTTTTTTCCAGAATGCGTTTGTTTTTAATTATCTAAGCAGAATCACAGGAAAGGAAGTACCCAGGCATATCAAGCCATGGTATTATTACTTTACCGTACTTTATAAGAATTTCTCGCCATGGGTATGGTTATTGCCATTGGCGACCATTTTCGGATGTTTGAAAGCTTTTGCTAAAAAAGACAAGCTCTCATTATTTCTATTAATTTGGATGATCACGATTTTTGTAGGATTTTCTGCTGCAAGTGGCAAACAAGCCTGGTATATTAATCCAGCATTTCCGGCGATGAGCCTGTTGATAGGGTATTTTCTCTATGAAACAGGTCTCATGATGTATCAACCTAAATTGTCTCGTTATGCCCCATTATTCGTGTTGATGTTATCCATCGGCATGATCTTACTCATTATAAATACTGCGGTCGCATTGTATCGCATCCCGAATAATCAAAAGACAAAAGCCCGTCCTCTTGAGAGCTTTGTCTCGTATATTGAGAAGAAATTTCATAATGATCCATATCAAATTATTTTATGTGATCTGAATATGAATTCGAAAGTGGTTAGTAATCGAGAACACTATTATTTCAATCGAATTGGAAAACAGCTTATCCAAATTGATGATGATCTTGTTCAGTTTAATGCGATCATTCACCACGCTACCATTCCAATCTTTGCGATCATGCCGGAAAAGACATTTCTGGAATTCCTGGGATATGATGATTTTCAATTAGGTGATGGCGTCTATATTCTCTCTAATGATAAAGGCGAAATAGTAAAATTGGTCATGCCATATCGCCTGCCAAAAGATCGAAAGCTGCCTCTTCGTAAATACCGTACCTCCGTCAAACGTGAGAAAGAAGTTGTAAATAATGGAAAGCGTTGATCATTACATTCCAGCCGAGAAAATGGAATTTCGGCAGGCATGAGACCTCTGTTGGAACGCGTTGGGGGGTCAGGCGTGCAGAACGTTTTCTTGTTTGGGGGTGAGGAGATGAGGTTTCAGCGCTTTTTCCAAATTAGACGAATGGAACAGCGCGCTTTTCAGGTGAAGTTCTCGGTTGGCATCGCGTAAAACATAGGTATCAGACAATTTTCCTCGTTTCAATTCCACAACAAAATCTTTCTGAAATTCCAGGAGGTGATCATAGAGTACCTGGTCAACCATCACAGCAGCAAGCGTAAATACGCGAGTTGTCGTGACGCACACCCAATACGGGGCTTCTTTTTTCTTCGATTTTTCCCCGGAAATCATAAATTGATACATGCTCGCGGATTCTAACAGAGCAAGAAGTTGCTCTTCCTGAGTCATTGCCCGAAAAAGAGCTTTTAATACTTCAACAGGTGGTTTCTCAATTAGTTTCCCCACAGGCAGCAATCGTTCGAAACGTTGCAAAAGAAATTTATCGCGTTGCTTTTTGAGATCAAGCGCGGAGATGATCTGGGTATAAAATTCTTCTTTTTTGCGAGTAAAAGGAAGGTACCAGAAAAGCGCATCAAGCACCTCAGATATTGTCCGTTCTTTCTCAGACTTCGTGGTGATGAGATTCGTCAGCGCATCAGGGCTACTCGGCATGATACATTCCCTGAGAATACGCGCCTGTTCGTCTTCATCAAAGGGTAAGGGGTAGCTTTCAGCGCGTTGAATGATGTATTCCTGCAGCGAGTCAGGAAAGGGCTCGTTCAACGCGCCGGCCTGTACCATGAGACGCAGCAGGGCTTCTTCACGCCGCCGGTGCTGTTGCATAATTTCCCAACTGTGCACTTCTTCGTGAGGCGCGAGTTCCAGTTGCGTCCGATATTCCGAGGTCAGTTGTAACGCTTCTTCTAATGTTCTGAGTGCTTCTCGTTTTTTGAGAATGCCAAATTTATCCGCCTTTGCCACGCGCTCGACTTCAGTTAAGATGCGTTTGCGCTCTTTCTCATCATGGACCTCTAACGAAATTTCCGATTTCACCAGGCGTTTCCGCAATAGTGCTTTTAAGAGCGTCACTTTCAGTTGGCTGCTAAAGCGCGGATTATTGAGCACAAATTCTAAAATTACTTCGTATTCTTCCTGAGACACAATGTTATCGGCAATCGCCATATTGATCATTTCAAAGGCAATCTGCTTTTCAACGGCTGTGGCTTTGGTTCGGATATGGCGTTTGCTATAGACTAGCACGGCTTCTTCCCCGACAATCGTGATAATCATCGTGAGTAAATAGCGCAGCGCCCCTTCTTTTCCAGCCGTTAGGATGACTTTTTTGCCCCAATACCAGGGGTTTAAGGCATTGTAACCCATCCAGGCATAGCGCCCGAGGGTATAAAGATAGGTATGCTTTTGAGCAAGCTTGACCATTTTAAATTGCGTGAACGCATCGTAATAACTTTTATATTTGAGAACTTCCTGAATTTTGAGATCCTTAATGGTATTCAGCGGGAAATCTTCGAGGTGCTCATGAATGCGGGTGACAATGCGTTCATTCAATTCAACCAGATCGGCAAGCGACACTTGAAATACGGGATTTTCAGTTTCAGGAAAATAAATAACTGCAATATTTTTGATTAATTCAAGCGACATCTGGGAAAGTTTATGAGGCGCAAGAGAGGTTCCGGTTGAAAGGCTTTTCCAGACTTTGAGGCGTTCCGTTTCAATCAAATGATAGGCTTGAAGATCCTTTTGACTAGGGTTTTGCACGCGAATGAGTTCAATCTGCTGCAGGGTTTCCTGGTCAAGATCCGCTTCTCTCAGGGCGTCTTGCTGTTGCTTGTTATGACGATGAACTAACATCAAGGCAGTGACTAATATGGCAGCAGCAGAGAGCAATACGATTAGGGAATACGTTTCCATAACTATCTCGGGATGGTCATGTCATAAAAAAACAGGAGTCAGAAGACTGACCCCTGTTTTTTCATAGATCAGAGATGGTTAATTGACATCTTCAAATTCAGCATCAACCACGTCGTCATCTCGTTTTCCGGAACCTGGCTGTGGGCCAGCGCCGGGGCCAGGCTGCGAACTGCCAGCCTGTTGTTGGGTTTGCTGCCGGTACATGGCTTCAGCCATTTTGTGCGAGGCTTTGGTCAGATCATCTATGGCGGTTTTGATTCTGGCCGTGTCGTTCGCTTCAATCGCTTCTTTGGTCTGTTTTACCGCGTTTTCAATCGCACTGATGTCGCTTGCCGGGATCTTTTCGCGATTTTCATTCAAAAGTTTTTCCGTCTGATAAACTAGTGAATCGGCCTGATTCCTTAAATCAATCGCTTCCCGTTTCTTGCGATCTTCATCCGAGTGCACCTCAGCGTCTTTAACCATCTGGTTAATTTCATTTTCGGAGAGACCACTCGAAGCAGTAATCGTAATTTGCTGTTCTTTACCGGTACCCAAATCTTTGGCCGAAACATTCACAATCCCGTTGGCGTCGATGTCAAAGGTCACTTCAATCTGCGGTACGCCGCGCGGGGCTGGTGGAATCCCAACCAGATGGAATTTGCCGAGGGTACGGTTATCGCGCGCCATTTCGCGTTCGCCTTGCAATACATGAATTTCCACGCTAGTCTGATTATCGGCCGCAGTGGTAAAAATTTCACTCTTGCGCGTCGGAATAGTGGTGTTGCGCTCGATCAGTTTTGTGGTGACACCGCCCAGGGTTTCAATTCCCAAAGACAACGGCGTGACATCAAGCAACAACAGATCTTTCACTTCCCCGCCAAGCACGCCGGCCTGAATTGCCGCACCAACAGCCACGACTTCATCCGGGTTAACGCCTTTGTGCGGCTCTTTATTAAACATGCGTCGCACCAATTCCTGAACCTTTGGAATACGCGTTGACCCGCCGACCAGCACAACTTCATCAATGTCCGATGGCTGCATCCCGGCATCTTTCAGCGCCTTGCGGCAAGGTTCAAGGGTACGCTCAAGCAGATCATCAACTAGCTGTTCGAATTTCGCCCGGGTCAACTTCATATTCAAATGTTTTGGCCCGCTTTGATCTGCGGTCACAAAAGGCAGATTAATATCGGTTTCCGTCAGCGTCGAGAGTTCCATTTTCGCTTTTTCCGCTGCTTCTTTCAAGCGTTGTAACGCCATCCGATCTTTGCTGAGGTCAATACCCTGATCTTTCTTAAATTCGGCTACCATCCATTCAATAATGCGCTGATCCAGGTTATCTCCGCCGAGATGAGTATCGCCGTTAGTGGATTTCACTTCGACCACGCCTTCGCCAACTTCCAGAATCGAAATATCAAAGGTACCCCCGCCAAAATCAAACACCGCAATGGTTTCATCTTTTTTCTTATCAAGGCCATAGGCTAAGGCGGCGGCCGTCGGCTCGTTCACAATCCGTAAGACTTCCAATCCCGCGATTTTTCCGGCGTCTTTCGTCGCCTGACGCTGGCTGTCATTAAAATATGCGGGCACGGTCACGACCGCTTTATTGATTTTCTGCCCTAAATATTGTTCGGCGGCATCTCGCATTTTTTGGAGAATCATCGCGGAAATTTCTGGCGGCGAATATTGCTTGCCTCGCACGTCAACACGCGCATCTCCATTGGGCGCTCGTACCACTTTATAAGGCACGATTTTGATTTCTTCTGCTACTTCATCATGCCGTCGTCCCATAAACCGTTTAATCGAAAAGATGGTATTTTCCGGGTTCGTGACGGCCTGGCGTTTTGCGACCTGTCCCACTAAGCGTTCATCGTCTTTGGTAAACGCCACAACCGAGGGGGTTGTGCGACTGCCTTCAGGGTTCGTGATCACAACAGGATCGCCGCCTTCAATTACGGAAACAACCGAATTTGTCGTTCCAAGATCGATCCCAATAATTTTTTCTGCTGCCATGTATTTTGCCCTCCTGCTACAAGTTTTTGCTGCGATATCCAGGTACTTACGTCATAAACCATCGGAGATGATATTTTCTTTTCCTCCTGAGCGTCCGCAGCCTCTTGTCTTGATGGTGTTTATCTACTCCCTTATGCGTCACTTGTGACGCGTTCTTCTTAATTTGCGTATATCTTTTTTTCTCATTGAAATTTTGTCAATATTTTTTGTTCATTTAATATGATTACGATGTGAATATAATTCTTGAGTATGTTATTGTCAAGTCTATTTCGTAATTTTTTACAAAAAATCACACCGAATTTTACTTTTCATGTTTCATAATAGCAGACATGTTCGATCCAAAACGGATTTTCATAGGGCAAAGTAAAATTAGTTATTGACGAGTTTTGAGAACTTCACTATTATGTAAAAAAAATGATGTATCATTAATGATATGAGTAGTGTCTTTAAGTCACGACAAGAAAAGAAAGAATAAGAATTTTCGAGTTTTTGCTGATGAATATCAACGATCGTCGTCCTTTAATACGGTAGTACATAACCAATGTCATTTTGACAGGTTCGTCGTACTCATTTAAGCGATTTTTCCACCTGAAGGCGGGACAACGAACATATCAAATTCATTGTGGTTACGTCTATGAGAAAATTCACCATTGGTTGGAGTATATTCTGGATTAATATCATCAGTGGAACCGTGAGCGCCCTCGGGATTTTCGGAGGAATCAAGCTTTTTCACATCGCAACATTTACGCTGGCTCACCTTTTTGCAGCGCTGTTATTTTTTACTGGAGTGACGAGTATTGCCCATACGCTCTTTAACGTTCTTGGCATACGTCCGTCATTGCGCAGGCTCTTGTGGATGGCAGACCTGCAACGCCCGGAACCGACCGCATATACCAGACCACATCTCCACACGCGTGAACTTCATGAACTCGCTAATCTTCTAGAATCAAATAAGAGCTATGTCCGTGAAGTGACCAGTGCAGGCATTCAGATTCTTGAGCAGGGCGGAGTCCAGACGATTTCTCCGAAATCAGCGACTGATCCACTTGGGATCATGCTCCAACGCTACATCCAGGTCATAAATATTTTTGAAGATACCCTTCAACAGGTCATACATGGAAATTTGAGAATTCTATTTCCAAGAGAGGAGGAACTCAAGGTCATCCAATCACTTCGAATGATGGTCCTTGAAATCCGACGGGTTATCAAGGATGTCAGGTGTGAAGTGGGGCATATTGTTGGCGTCAGTTCCCAGGTGGCAGCAATGGCTCAACAAGGCTCGCGTAATGCTGATTTAGAAGACCAGGCGATCGAACATATCGCGCATTCTATTCACGCGGTGGCAGAAAATCTGCGCAAGGTAATGGAAAATATAAGTTTCCAGATTCGTTCTTTAGATGACACCTTTACTGCGATCGAAGGGATGTTAGCCTCAATTGACGATGTGAGCCACACGGTTCATCAGCTTTCATCAGCCTCGCAAGAAATGGCGAATTCTGTTGAAGAAATTCACACCTTCACGCAAGAAATTGAACATCATGCGCAATCAGCGGCTGAAATTTCTGGAAATGTCTCTGAACAGGCTAAAGAAGGATTACATGCTGTGGCTGTTGTCATTGAAGGGATTCAGACCATTAAATCTACCGTTCAAGATGCGGCCGCAACGATTCAGCGTCTGGGGAAAGAATCGGGTCGAATTGGCGAGGTTCTGGAAGTGATTAATGATGTGGCTGAACAAACGAATTTACTGGCCTTAAATGCCACGATTATTGCTGCTCAGGCAGGCGAACAAGGTCGAGGGTTTTCGGTCGTGGCGGAAGAAATTAAAGGGTTAGCCGAACGGACAAGATCATCTACCAAAGAGATCGCTGAGATTATTGCATCTGTCCAAAACGAGGTCAAGGCGGGGATGAAAGCGATGGAGATCTGTCTTCTTGCTGTGGATGAAGGGGTAGAATTAGCGAATCAGTCAGGCGATGTACTCAAGACGATTGTGAGGGGCATTCAAGCTTCACGAAAAATGATTGCGACGATGGCCAGCGCCACCATCACACAAACTGAGAATAGCCAGCAACTCAAGGTTGTTGTGGAAGAGATGAATAAGCAATTGCTCGATCTTCATACGACCATCAACAAACAAGGCGAAGAAAATTCCCACATGGCTGATCTGACTCGTTCTTTGCGTCAAATCACTCAGCAAATTGAACAATCTGCCGTGGTACAATCGCAAGAAACTGATGCGATTGTCCAGGCCATTGAACACATCCAACCATTGGTGGCTGGGAGTTCCAAAATGACGCACCTTTTAGCCCAATCATCCTTTGAACTGGGGAAATTTGAAAGTCATTTAGTGGAAAGCCTCGGACAAATTTTCATATCGCCTCAATTGCTTCCTCCCGATTTTGATCCTCAGCGTCCGACAGTGGCGTTTCTTCGTCAGGGAACTTTTGCATTTTATGATCTGCTCTCGCAGGGCGTGACAGAGGCCTTAGCGTCTGAAAATATGCAAGTACTTAGCCTCAGTTCTCAGAATGATATTATCCGTCAGGCCGAAAATGTGAATTGGCTGCTCCGGCAACCCTGGTTGAAAGCCATCATTATTGGAGGCGTTGATGATCTGACAACCAGCCGTTTGCTACTGCGAGTGCGCGAACGCCATATTCCTTTGGTTGTCGTTGATACGCGCATTACAAACGCGGCGATCTCCGTGATCTCAGATAATGAGCGTGGAGGCGAATATGCTGCTGAAGGGCTTGGAGTATGCGTCCCTCCGGGAAGTCCTGTGCTTGTCTGCGGTTCACGGCATTTAAATTCGTTAAACGAACGCATTACCGGGTTTTTGAGAAAAGCCGAAGCCTATCAGTGGAATGTGATGGAAATTTTTGTCTCCGTCTATGACAGAGCAATGGCCAAAACAAACATTCTGGATGGCCTCCGGATTGTGTCGAATGTCCGGGGAATGTTTTTGTCAAATGAATCCATGATGTTAGCATATCTTGAACTCGTTAAAGAAGGTCGCATTGATCCACGCTCGTTGTACGTCGTAGGATTTGATATGACGCCTGAAATCGCTGAGGCTATTCTTGAAGAGCACCTCTTGTTTTCTATTGTTCAAGCTCCGCTTGAAATTGGAAGCGCAGCTGTGCGAGAAATTTTGTTCCTGCTTGAGCATCCTGAACAAGAAAATGAGGAACCCAGAGTAAAGTTGATCCCGGTGATGAAAATGGGGAAACAAGAAATTCTGGCAATGCAAGAATAAGCAAATAAAGGAGAAGCGTTGCTTTTTTGCTTGACAAGGGAAGAAAAGAACTTTATAGACAAAAGATAGTAACGTGTAGAATCATGCAGTACTTATTCAGGAGGGAAGAATATTATGAGTGAAATGACAGATAATCAGATTCAAGGGGGAACATCTCAACAAGGATTTTCCGGGGAGGTTGATTCCGATCTTCTCATTGATGATTTGTCCTATCAGGAAGCCAAAACCTATGTCATGCAGTTTTTAACTGCAGAGAAAAAAACAGAACGGCTTCTTCAGGAGAAGCAGCAAGCCTTCAATAAGTGGAATGAACGCTTAGCCTATGCAGAACAACGCGGGACCCCTGAACAGGTCGAACGTGTCAAACAAGAATTGCACGCCTTGATTCGCGAACGCGATCAATTAATTGCCGAACGAGACGCGCTGCATCGCAAAAATATCATTTTGAAGGAAAAACTTCAATTAAAAGCCAAAGAAGTAGAGGCTTCCGCGGGTGCTCGTGCAGAACGCCTGCTGACCGACTTTGAACAACTGGTGAATGTTGACGAATATAAATTACAGGAAGCGACGAAAAATCAGGAAGCCGAAGATGAACTGGCAAAATTGAAAGCCAAACTCAACCATCCATAAACGTATATCCCGTGAAAACAGCCCAACAATCGTATAAGTTAAAGGCATATTTTGGTCCTGGCCCCAGCAATAGCGTTCAATGGTTTCGGATGATCGGTCTGTTGCTGGCAAGTGTCCTCATCGCAGGAATGTGCATGGCGAATGCCGATGATGGGACGCAACAGGCCATTCTGATGGCTCAGCAAGCCCTGTATGAAGGAAATTTTGATCAGGCTTTGACGCGTTTTTTGGCCATCATCCAGAATTATCCTGACGACCCCAAGGGCTATCTCTTTCTGGCATTGACCTATCGTTGGCTCACGCGGATCGATCCGGGGTCAACTGAATATCAAGAACAATTCGAACGGGCTGTCAGTCGGTCAATCAGAAAAAATCTTTCCTTGATTGAAGAGAATCCGAATAATACTGAAGCGACTCTCTATCTGGCAGCCTCGTATGGGTATCGCGCGGAATATTATAATTTTCTGAAGCAGAGTTGGAGCAAAGCCTACGATGATGGCGTAAAAATGCAGGAATATTTGGAGAAAGCCAAAAAATTTCCTCATACCACTATTGATATACAATTGGGATATGGGTTGTACAATTATTATGCCTATCTGTATCGAGAAAAGATTGGGTGGTGGCGTTTTTTGCTGTCATTGCCGAAAGGCGATAAAAAGAAAGGTTTGGAATTGCTGGAAAAGGTCAGGGAAGAGGGAATCTATGCGAACATTGAAGCCTGGTATTTTTTGATCGAGATTTATAAGGAGGAAAAAGATCCAACATTGCGAGCGCGAGCGCGGACTTTAAGCGAAGAGCTGCGCCAAAAATATCCTCATAACCCATTTTTCCATACTCTTCTAGCAGGAATTTACCATAAGCAGCACGATTGGCAGCGTTCGATTCAGACGGCGCGAGAGATCCTCGTTCAGGCGAACACTCAGCGCTATTACAGCGCTTATCTCATCTATCAGGCGAAATATCTGATTGGCGAAAGTTCATTTTTTCTGGGGCAAAACGATCAGGCCTTGCAGGCTTTTGACGAAATTATTGCATTTCAACCCAGGCAGCCAGCGTATCTGTTGCCCTGGACGCATCTTCGACGCGGCACGATTTACAGCTTGAAAGGTCAACAAGAACAGGCAACGGCAGAGTTTCAACTAGTTTTGAAAATGGAAGATGTTCTCCATGTACACGAATTGGCGCGGGGATTACTTGAACGACAACAACATCAGAACTAATCTTTTTTTGTTTCGATGCCTCTGCTTTGCCCGAGTTTTATAAGAAGAGAAACATGATCGAGATAAACAGCCAGAGGGTTGCCAGATACGACCGGCAATGCGTGAGGAGTTCATGTTGTCCGGTACGAATTCGATCTTTCCAGCGATGGTAATCTTGCCAGATCGCAAACGACCATAAATACAGACACAGAAGGCTTTTGATTGTCAGCTCTCGGGCAGACCAGTCTGGAAAATACGCAACAGTGAATGCCTGAATGAGCGTGTTGGCATATTCCAGGGTGATGGCAAAGATCACCAACCAGAGAAATTCATTATAAATGGTCGCTTTACGTTCGTCATAAAATAGGCCGGCCTGGTGTTTCGTCATGTTTTTCAGGTCAATTCTGCGAAACATGATCACCTGTAAGAATATTTGCTGCGCAAGAAGAACTAAAAAATAGACGCAGGGCAGAAGAATAAGGATCAGGATTCCTAAGTAAAAAAAACGACTGAGAGAAAACATCACTATGCACCTTCTATAACTTTTGAGTTATTAATTTGAATAATTTTTATTTTTAATAACTATATAGTTATAATTTGTCAAGTATTTTTATAAATTTTTCAAAAAATATTGGCCAAAAAATGTGCCTGGCGCTTTGAAGATACCAGACATATTGGCAGGTTCGGAATGGAATTTACGGAATTCATTAAAAAACGACGTGATCTACTCGATCTGACCCAGGAAGATCTGGCAAAGCGGCTGGGAACAGCAACGGCGTATGTTGGTTTAATAGAACTTGGGAAACGGCGTCCGAAAAAAGTGACCTCCCTTGAAAAACTCCGAACTGCTCTGGAAATCGAGGAACAGGACAGTGGCTGGTTTTTCCGATTTGTCACCTATGGGGAACAATCGGAATATTGCCAGAAATATCTCGATGCCTCCCGTTTCTACCGAACGCCGTTAGCACAAGGGATTGTACTCTCTGAGGATTCTCCGGTCTATCAGGCATTTTCCTCGGCAATCGAACACCCCAACGTGAACCCTGAACATTTACGTCAAGTGTTGATTTTGCTGCAAACCCCAGAGCATCCCTTGTCTCGCATGATTGATCTCTTGTTGGAAAAGCCCACTGAAATTCTGGAAACCCTGTTGGAACGTCTGCGCTTTGAATTGCAACTGCTCGAAAAAAAATAATAAGAAGCACGAAAAATTTATTGACAAAATTTTGTAATGGCAGAATGTGTTACTTATCATAAAGAAATTGAATAATTCAGGTAAGCGGGTGTAACTCAGTTGGCAGAGTGCAAGCTTCCCAAGCTTGGAGTCGCGGGTTCGACCCCCGTCACCCGCTTTAAACTTGATGATGGAAGAGATTCAAAGGGCAAGTACCTCGAAAAAGAGGACTTGCCTTTTGTTTTGCAAAATAATTGAATAATGAAACAGAATACCTGGTACGCAAAAATAAAACGAACCTTTGGAGCATTTTTCCCGGTCGCAAAAAATCGTCAGGGGCAATGCCAACGCTGCGGCGCATGCTGTCATCTGCCTATACGTTGTTGGTTTTTGAAACAGCGGCCTGACGGCACCCAATATTGCGTCATTTATCCTTTTCGGCCGTTAAATTGCCGCAAATATCCCCGGACAGCATCGGAACATATCACGCAATCCACCTGTGGATTTTCTTTTGATTCCGCGAAACCGGATGCAAAAACTATACCTTCACACTCCAATAGCAAGGTACCTGCGCCGAAATAGGAAAACAAGGACTCTTCTGCTGGCGACTTCATCGTCATGCTTGAGTAGAGAGGAGGAGGCATTGAACGCTCAAAGACTTCAACATCGAGTTTCAAAGAATTCATTGAGATTCTTGATGCCATGTTTTCCATTGTCCAGTGTTTTCTCCGAAATCCTGACCTGAAAGATGAACAAGAGCTTCATGTGCATGATAGCGCACCAGAGACGACTCATCGGACAGCGCATTGATCAAAAGTCTCATGGCGTGTTTATCATTCAACCACCCAATAGATTGCACGGCTGCGATGCGAACAAGTTCTTCAGGATCGGTCAGGGCATGCGCTAACGTCTCTATCGCTTGTTGGAGTTCCTGTTCTGTGATTATATTCTGACTTGCCTGTCCTAACGAGAAGATGGCGGCCTCTCTGATATTCCTGTCCTGCTCACGCGATGCCGCAATGAGGGCCTGGATAATCCGAGATTCGCCGCCCTGATTTCCCAAAGTCCAGGCTGCGGCCGAACGTAAATAAAACGGTTCATCAGGATTGTGCAACAGCGCGATTATTGGCTCAATAATTCTAGCATCCTTCAGATCTCTCAGTAGATGAATTGTCTCAAGCTGTTTGGCGGCATCAGCACTTTTCAAAGTCTGAAGCAGACGCTCAATATCAGGCGGCCTGTTTATCATGTAGGTGAATCCGAATAATCCGGCCACAATCACCATAAATGCAGCGATAATCGGAATTCTGTCAGGAGAGTGGAATTGGAGCAATCGTATCAAAGAGACACTTCCGGCAAGCAGAGAGGCTATTGCAGCCGCTGGCACTGCTATTGATTGACATAAGAAAGCAACTATCCACCCGTAAGATCCCATTGAGCTGCCCCAAAGCTGGTCTGCGATGTGCACTATGATGAATGCGCAGATCAACATGACGCTGCTGATGATTCCGATTATGCGCAGATGCGTGGCAAACACGGCAATCAGCACACTTCCGATGATCACACCGAAGGGCACGGAATTCAGCAGCAGCGGATACCAGGAGCCGAGGTGAAAACGGGCGTTTTCCGGCCTGAAATACAGCAGATACCCGGCGCACGTTATCAGGCCAAGCCATAAGGCAAGTAAAATTCCTCGTAAATGCATCATAACCAGGAGTACAAACGTGAGTTTGTCCTTTTGGCAAATTCAAATTTGCACTCCTGAACACCGCTCGTCAATTACAATTTGACTTAACACCATTCCGGGGCAACACAGCGAAAGTCTCCGGATTTGAGGATAGCGATCAATTCGTGCTCATCTGCCGGAATTCGGGAGAGCAGATTGTAATAGCGGCCTAAACCGGACCTATGATGCGCATCGGAATTACTCAGAATAGGAACGCCAAGCGTCTCTGCCAGATGAACAATCCGACGTTGCAATGTGATCATGATATTATTTGAAAACGCTTCCACAGCGTGGGGTGGAAATTGGTCGTGTTCGATTTCGATGGCCGGATTAAAGCGAAACGGGTGATTCAACGCGAGAAACCCGCCTTGCTCACGGATAAACGCATACAGTTCAGGATAACGCCATCGGCGGCGTTCCAGAACGTCATCGTGCACTCCCAAGACCAGAAGGTGCTCTCCGCCAATGACGCTCATTTCAATGCCGCTAAAAATCCGAAATGGTGCATATTGGCGGTTGAATTTGCGTATACGAGTCAAGGGAAAGAGGGTATCATGATCAGCAAAGACAATCGCGTCAAGTCCGGCCGCAATAGCGGCTTCAATTTGTTCTGCAGCAGTTGACCGTCCACAAGCAGAGTAGTCGCGCGTATGCACATGTAAATCAATTTTCATGAATTTCGTTGTTCCCATTCATGGCGTAAAATCCCATATATCAGTAAATCCTGAAGCTTTTCATCTTTCCACACATGTTTGCGTAAACGGCCTTCATAACAAAATCCGTTTTTTTCTAATACGCGAACCGATCCGGGATTCGATTCAAAGATGCACGCCTGAATTCTCACGATATTATGATGGGTAAACATATACTCCGTCATGGCGCGAGCGGCTTCAGTCATGATGCCTTGCCCCCAATAAGGCTCCCCGAGCCAATAACCTAATTCTGCGGTTTTACAATGGACCCCTTCAAAGAGTTTGAAGCCGATGGTGCCGATCAGTTCATCTGCCGTGCTAATCGCAAAGTTCGTCTCTACCATCTGATGTTTCACGATGTCGAGCCAGGAACGTGCATCCTCTTCAGTATAAGGGTGCGGGAAAAGGTGCGTGAGCATCAACCAGATTTTGCGATTATTGGCATATTTAACCAGAGCAGCGACATCGGCGTCTTCATAACTGCGAATATACCATTTTCCAACAGCCAGTTTCATGGTCTTGTTTCCTTTCATGTCTCTGAGATTTCGGGAATTTCAAAGGGGAAGTTCAGCGATCCATGTCAATAGTGGTCTGAAATACAATAACCGCTTGCCCTCCAATTTTTACCTTCATCGGTCTTCCATGTTCCATGTCAACAATCACGGCAATACGCCCGGTTCGCCCCATCGCTTCTCCTTGTTGGGCAATAAATCGGAACTGCGTATAATTATGGTGAACTAATCCATGCTGAATCAGATAGGCTCCTAACGGGCCATTGGCATTGCCAGTCACCGGATCTTCCGGGACCCCGGAAATCGGGGCAAACATGCGACCATGGACGAGTATATCAGGAATATCGGAATCGAGAGTAAACACAAAATACCCATTGCAGGAAATCTGCCTGCTGATCTCGCACAAGGCCATGAAATCGGGTGCAAGCGCATTCAATGTCGCTTTGCGGCGAATTCCGATCATGACCTTTCCATATCCGGTTGAGGCGATCTGGATAGGGCAGCGTGGATCAAGTTCATCCTGCGAAAGATGCAGTGCAGCAATAATTTGCTCTTGAACACGCTCTTCAAAAGGTTCCGCAATGTTAATTTCTCCCTGAGTCATCAGGATGCTGTACCCTGCGGCATCGTTGATGACTTCTACGGGAAGAATTCCCGCGCCGGTTTTTTGCAGCACAGTACAAGAAGGAAGCTGCATTTCTCTCGCCCTGACCATATGTGCCGCAATCGTGGCATGGCCACAGATAGGCACTTCGGATCGGGGAGTAAAAAACCGTACCCAAACATCATGATCCGGTCCGGTAGGCGAGAACACAAAGGCGGTTTCCGAATTGTTCAACTCCCGCGCAATCGCCAACATTTCGGATGCTGATAAACCATCTGCGTTGATAACCACGCCCGCCGGATTGCCGCGAAAGCGTTCTGAGGTAAACGCATCAACCTGATATAGGCGATATGTTTTCATACATTAACCTGCTAATCTCTATACCTTTTCATACCTTTTCAAGTCGAAATCGCCATTTGCAGTACATATCGGCCGGATGCGGATCGGGCGGCGCAAACAGGCATTCAACGCGAATGCGAGCATCTATGGCCTGAGCGAAACTTGTAAATTCACCACGATGCATCTCTTTACACACATATTCGCCCAATCCGCGTTTAAGCCGCGCTTCTTGCGTCGGGCAGGAGGGGACGGAAATCAGGACTTCATCTTCAGATTCCTGAATGTGATACCCCACAAGAATGCACCAGGGAAACAGGCGCAAGGCTTTCACGAATCCTTGTAATCCGCTTTCCTGAATGTGAAAACGAGCGACAAGATCTTTGGCCCCCATTCCGCCAACGCGTTCCCACACCCGTTCATTGAGGCGTTCAGCAGTAGGCTGGTCAAAGTGTTCTGCAATGTAAAGAAACCAGAAAGCATCCATCACGCGATAATGCCACAGCAGAAACTCGATATAGTTTCTGAGTTCCGGAGCTTCCATCTGTTGAAATATTGTCAGATCCATACATGAACCTCAGATGAGAATGAGTTAAAAGAGGACTAACTTCTGTTGCATTCATAACGCGTAAAGGTGAATCGCATCACTTGTGCCGGACAAGCGTTTGAACACTCGGCGCACAAGATACATTCTGAGTGTTCCATTTTCCCTGACTTTACCAGGCTGCTCACATCAATGCCCATTGGACAGACTTTATTACACGTCTGGCAATCGGTACACTTCAGTTGGTCAGCTTTCAGTCTGAGTCCGGGAAGTCTCAGGGTGTTCCCCAATTTCCTGCCGAAGATCATGAACGGAGCTATCCAGCACCCATAATGGCAGAGCGCTCTTTTTCCCAGCCCCATACATAATGAAAAAAGGATGATGAGAACCAAATAATAGGGGATGTAATAAAGAGGTTGAGATACGGAAATTCCGTGATCAAGGGCAAACCACAAATCTATATGCAACTTCCCTATTTGAGACAACAGGATGACAAGAAGCGCAGTGAACCATAAGGCCCAGATTACATACTTGATTCTGTCCTTCTTTCCGGCAAAAATTTTCTTATCATTGATATAAAAACACGTTTCCTGAAAACCACCACAGGGCATTATCCATCCACACGGTGCTCTGCCAAAGAATATTCCAACAACAAAAAGACTCAGAAAGACAAAGATACTGATCGCAATTCCCCCGACTAACGCAGCTTTTATAGGGATATACGGAGAAATGTAAAACTGAAGAATCGGTGTGAGTAGAAAAAACCAAAATAATACACCTCTCCTTATCCTGACAATCTTCATAACACACCTCCCAAATTTATACTGACAGATTCAAGACAATCCACCTCAGTGATTTCCTGGAAAACGAGAAAATCATCAGAAGAGGGGCAGTGTCAAGTTTTTGTTTTTATGAAATTGAAGAGATGGCAGGGCAAGAAAATCCGGAATAACGGTGGAAGCCCCGGCCTGACGAAGCGCAGATGCCTTTTCAGGCTTACCAATCCCGATGCAAGAGGCTCCGGTCGCGATTGCCGCCTTGACGCCGCTTACGGCGTCTTCAAACACCAGGCAATGCTCCGGGGATTTCTCCAATTTCTCAGCAGCCAGCAGGTAACAATCGGGATATGGTTTCCCGCGCCGAATATCGTTGACCGTCACCTGCACGCTGAACATCCCTTCAATGCCAAGCTGCTGGCAGACTGTTTGCACTTTCCAGCGATCACCGCTGGTGACAATCGCGGTCGGAATCGCATGTTGCTTGAGGATTGTCAAAAACGACACAACTCCTCGTACGGCGGTATAGGTTAAATTTATTTCGTAGGTTTCCATGTCCGCCATGATCTTCTGGCGTTCGTCCGCGCTCAACTGCGGAAAGAGCATGTCAAACGTATGAATTGCCGGACAGCCGTAAATATGCTGCTGAAAATCCGCCGGGGTGAGTTCGACCTGATATGTTTGCGCGATTTTTTGCCAGAAGGCTGTCACCGAATTTTCTGTATCAATAATCACCCCATCCATGTCGAAGAGCACGGCTTCATAACATGATGTCATATTCGTTCTCTATCTTTTTCAAAAACCGAGTTTTTTGAAAAAACTCGGTTTTTTTATAGTTACATAAAACTATCTACTACTCTATCTCAGTTCCTTGACGATAACTTCACTGAGGGTTTTGATCGCTCGATCAATCGTGGCTTCATCGCTCATGGTGTAATTCAAGCGCATAGTCGCCAACCCCTCGCCAGGTTGGGTATAGAAATATTTGCCAGGGACAAAGGCGACTTTTTTCTCGATCGCCTTCCAGTATAATTCTTCAGCGTCAATCCCTTGCGGTCCTTCAGCCCAGATAAACATCCCTCCTTCGGGCTTTGACCACATAAAATTATTGGGAAAATACTTATCTAAGGCGGTCAACATCGCCTCTTGTTTGGGGCGATACAGGTTCACAATTTTAGGAAGCTGCTGATCTAAATAGCTGCCGGCAAGATATTCTGCCGCTAAGGCCTGGCTAAACGTGTTTGTGTGTAAATCCACACCTTGCTTGACAATCACCATCCAGCGGCTGATCGCCGGCGGGCCCACGTAGAATCCGATTCTGAGTCCTGGCGCAAACACTTTGGAGAGCGTGCTGATATAAAGCACATGTTCTGGGGCAAAGGTTCGAATCGGCGGTAAGTTTTCGCCGCGATAGCGTAACGCGCTATACGGATCATCTTCGATCAGCAAAGCCTCATATTGTTGAACGATTTCGGCAATGCGTTTTCTACGGGCTACGGGAATCGTTCTGCCGGTCGGATTTTGAAAGGTCGGTACTAAGTAGATAAACTTGACCTTGTGCGTTTGTACGACTTGCTCCAGCGACTCCGGAATCAGGCCGTCATCATCGGTATCCATCCGAACATATTCCGGCTCATACGGATTAAACGCCTGAAGTGCGCCAAGATAGGTCGGCGCTTCCACCGCGATTTTGTCGCCTTTGGCAATCAGGACTTTGGCGACGGCATCCAACACGCCCTGAGATCCGCTGGCAATCATAATTTCATCGGCGGTCGCCTGAATGCCTTTTTGAGCTAAATAAGTAACCAGGGCTGTGCGTAAAGGTGGAAAGCCTTCGGTCAGATCGTATTGAAACGCGCCTGAGGCATATTTATCGATCACTTTCGCGGTCAGTTCCCCCATAATCTCCATCGGAAAACTTTCCGGCGCCGGAATACCTCCGGCCAAGGATACCATTCCTGGCTGCGACACCACTTTAAGAATTTCACGAATCGCGCTTGCGCCCATTGTTTTCGTACGGTCTGCCAGTAAATGTGTAAAATCCATGTAAATTCCTCCTATGAAAATGTAGCGCGAAACTCCAGTTTCGCGCATTATTGATAGCCGCGAAACTGGAGTTTCGCGCTACATCGTCTGTTCATTCTTTTTTTCTATAGACCATGCCCTGAAAAATCGCAATGAGTTCCCCCTGTTCATTGCTGACATGCACTGTGTAGGTTGCCAGTTTCGAATTCAGGGATGTCTCTTTGGCTTCAGCGACTAATAGCCCTTCAGTAACGGCCTTGACGTATGAAATATGCGCATTAATCGCCACCGCCACCGGCCCATGGGCATTTGACGCCACCGCAAACGCAAAATCAGCCAATGTAAAAATCACGCCGCCATGCACGGTACGAACCGCATTCAAGTGCTTTTCAGTAATGCTCAATTGCACTTTGGCGTATCCTGCTGAGGCTTCCAGCAGTTCAATGCCTACGTGCTGGGCAAAAATATCTTGTTGTGCAAATTGTTGCATCGTCTGCATAGTTCTACGCTTTCCGATTCACGGCCAGATGAGCAATTTTTTGCCAATTCAGCCCCAGAAGTTTTGCGGCTTCGCGGTCAACCTCAACCGGATTATACCCGGCCACAATTTTTTTCACCGGCGGCGAACAATGCGCGCCGCCCAGATGAAAATCGGCCAACCCCACACTGGCATCCATAATTGACAAATCGGGCGTGCGATATGTGTTTAAATCAATGATGGCTTGCTGCATTTTATGATGAAATACCGCTTTTTTCCAACTGCCAAAACGACCGGCGTAATGTTCAGGCGGCGCAAACCCGATCATATTTTTCAGCGTGCCGGTCATGGTCGCCAGAGAATGGGCTTTTAACACCGGGACGGAAATAAGATAGTGCGTAAAGGCAATCTCCGGCAGATATATTTCCGGGAAAACCTGACAATTCGAGTTTTCCAGGCGTCGCAGCGGCGCGGTATTCAGATCAATCAATTTGATCCCATAGCGTTTAGATAATTCGGTGTAGCCAAGTCGCTGGAATACTTCAGGGGTATCCAGCGAGGCATCGCCAACGCCTTCGGCAATAACAATCTCTGCTTGCGAGCACCTCCGTACATATTTCACGATCGCCTCGCAACAGGCGACGGCAGTGGTCACCGGATGGGGCGAGGCATTCACCAGGTTCAGTTTAATCAATACGGCTGCTTGCTGAACCACTACCTCCTTGGCTCCCAACAAATCAAGAGCCTGGGTGATGGATACATCATAAGATTCAAAATCAACGATAACAAGACTCATATTTCCTCCCCTGAAAATGTAGCGCGAAACTCCAGTTTCGCGCATCGTTGATAGCCGCGAAACTGGAGTTTCGCGCTACATCCATCTCCCCTGACCATAAAATTTTTATTCGCCGTGGTGCGCTCGCCACAACACATGAATAACTCCATAAAAATTATCGTGTCGAGGAACTCTGGATTCGCAGTCCCGTTGTTTTGTCAAATACATGATAGGCTTTAAAGCGGATACCTAATTCATCACGGGGGGTAATACGGGTATTGAACGGGAGACTGGCATACATTTCATCATTACCTGCCTTAACGCACAGAATGGTCACGTTTTTAATCGGATTATGGCGAACATCAATCACACGCGCTCTTAGGGACGTTTCGGATATTTGCCCTTGATCACAAACTTCAATATCTTCCGAACGCACGCCGATAACCATTCCGTTCAATTCCTGCGCAATGAATGCTCCATCGAGAAAATTTATCGCTGGCGTTTCGCTGTCGAAATTGAGAAATCCGGCCACAAACATGCTATGCGGCTGCGCATAGATTTCTTCCGGCGTTCCGACCTGTTCGATTCGACCGATATTCATAATCGCCAGGAGATCCGCCAGGATCATCGCTTCTTGCTGATCATGAGTCACATAGACGGTCGTGATGTGAAAATGGCGCAAAAGTTTTTTCAAGTGCAAGCGATACTTTTCGCGCAACGGCTGGTCAAGATTGGAAAACGGCTCATCCAATAAAAACAATTTCGGCTCCCGGGTGATACATCGTCCGATTGCCACACGCTGCTTTTCGCCGCCGGAGAGGTGCGCCGGTTTTTTATCCAATAAATAGTCAATATCAACTCCCAGGAGTTCACTGGTCTTCTGATATTTTTCCTGCGCGACCAGATCAAGCTCCGGCGTATGTTTCTGAAAACGAAAATAGGATAGTATATTGTTTTTCGCGGTAAAGTGCGGATACAAGGCATAATTCTGAAACACCATGCCAATTTGTCGTTCCCCGGGCGGAATGTCTTTGACATCAACGCCGTCATACAGCACGTTGCCGCTTTCCGGACGCATGAGTCCGGCAATAATCCGCAGCAACGTCGTTTTGCCGCATCCGCTTGGCCCCAGAATGACCATAGTTTTGCCATCTGGGATCGTCAGATTCAAATTGTCTATGGCAAACGCCCCTTTCGGGACATTGCTCGTCATCTCGGTCTGCATATTTTTTACCAGGCGCGCGACCATTGCAAACGGGTTGACGACTTCTTCAACATGCGCTTTGGCGTTATGACCAAAATGCTGGCAGATATTTTGTAATTCAATGGTGGCCATTCTCTGACTCCTTCAAAACCATCCGACAAATACTTACACGCCTGAAACCGGCAAATTCATTTCTGGGAAGCTATGGAATGTTGCGTGCAGAAGGTTGTCAAGGAAACTCGCTCATGATTTACGGGAGATTGGCAAGCATATATCCAGCAACCATCTGAAACAAAGTCATTACACGGTATCCCAGATATTTTCAATGCTCACCTCTTGAACCGCAATGTTCTGTTGTACAATCGTGATTTCACGAGCAATAGCCTTGCCAGGAGAATTATCGCAGGCGAGGATATAGGGAATGCCCAACGTATTCACCCACATTTTGGAAACGTGATGATGACCAAACAGCACCAGATGGACACGTTTATAGAGAATCCGCATCAATTCCTTTGCATCAAGCAGCTTTCGCAGTGGATCCGTATGTAAAAACGGATGATGATGAAAGAAGACGACCACGATCATATCGGAGATCTCGGGATCGGAAAGCAAAGAATTGAGCGCGGTAAGCTGGGTTGCGCCAACCTGCCCGCAGGCAAAGTCAAAGGGCGAGAGGGTTTCCAGATTCGTATCCAGCGCAATGAGAAGAATCTGTTGTTCTTCTTCCTGAAGCAGGTGTAACACCGGTAAATTATCGCCGCTAAATGTTCCTCTTTGCTGCAAAGGAATGGCTAACATCCGGTCAAAGCGCTCTGCGCGTTCGCGGCTGAACAAGTTGCCTTTAGCCCCGAAATCATGGTTCCCCGGGCAGATAAAAATCCGCCCTACAAACGGAGCTAAGGCTTGATAGGCTTGTTCGTACTGAATTTCATGTCCATCATCGGTAATATCACCGGTGATAATCAAGTAATGAAAGGGATAGTGTTCACGTATCATGTCAAGAGTTGTGAGGATATCTCGGTTATATTCCGGATGGCTGCGAAAATGGAGATCGCTGAGGTGCAGAAATTTCATCGAAAGTTTTTTGGCCCGCGAAACACGCGAAATACGCAAATTTTTTTATGGGGGACTACACAGAAAAGAGATAAGGAGAAGGATAGAGTTTTTTTGATGCTTGATGCCCTCAGAACCTTCTTTTCTTATCTCTTTTCCGTGTAGTCCCCCAATTTTCCCAGAAGAGCGTTTTTTTCGCGTATTTCGCGTGTTTCGCGGGCTAAATCAGCTATTCATCGAGAAGATACTGCATTTTATGTCGAAACACGGCGATGTCGAATTGCTGGGCATAATGTTGAATATTCGCGCTCTCAAAGCGGCTGGCGTCAAATTGGCGAACTGCTTGTACTAAAGCCGCTGCGGTTTTCGGAAAGAAAAATTGTCCGGTCTGTTTCGTGACGGTTTCCAAAGCACCGCCGCCGCGATAGGCGATGATCGGACGACCTGAAGCCTGAGCTTCAACAGGCGTAATGCCAAAATCCTCTTCTCCGGGGAAAATCAACGCCTGGCATTGGGAAAGGTGTTCACGCACTACCTCGTCAGGTTGGCGGCCTAGAAATATGATGTTGGGTTTTGCCAGTTCTTGTAATTTCCTGCGTTCCGTTCCATCGCCAATCACGATAAGCGGTAAACCTAACTTGTTGAACGCCTGCACCGCCAGATCAATGCGTTTATACGGTTCCAGGCGTGAAACGACCAGAAAATACGGTTCCAGTGTATCTGAAATCCTAAAAACGGAGGTATCAACCGGCGGATAAATCACTACTGATTCGCGTCGGTAATATTTCCAAATCCGTTGTGCAACATAGCGGGAAATCGCAATGAACGTGTCCACGCGCTCGCTGCTCAGGGTATCCCACACACGCATATAGGTCAACAGAGGCGGAATGCAGAAGCGTGCCAGGCGACTCTGCCAACTGGTTTCCAGATAGTCATGATATATGTCCCAGGCGTAACGCAAGGGGGTATAACAATAACAGAGGTGGCGCGTCTCCGGCGATGTAAGTATGCCTTTCGCTACAGAATGGCTGCAACTCAACACGACATCGTAATCGCGCAAATCAAGCTGTTCGACCGCGGTCGGCATAAATGGCAGATAGGCTTTATATTTTGTTTTGCCCCAGGGAAAGCGTTGGACGAATGATGTCTGAATGTCAAACTCACGAAAATACTCTGGCATCCGGTCTTTATTATATACCGTCGTATAAATCGGCGATTGCGGGAACATCTCATGAAGTACCGTGAGCACCCATTCAGCCCCCCCACGCCCGCCATACGTGGCTAACCCATCATGCACAATCGCAAGCTTCATGTTCATTTCATAATATACCTGAAAGTAGTTTCCGCTGTTCTCCGAATCAGTCTATTATGCAGCAATAGCTCCTGTAACCAATCATGCACAAAAAGAGAGGCGGCGAGGCTGCCTGCTACCCCAAAGCGTTTGAGTTTACGCTGCATGGCTGCTTTGCGGATGTGTTTGCGGATGCGGTGCGCTTTGTGTAAAATCTGGATACGCGCTTCACGCGGAAACTCAGGCGTTTCAAATAATGGAATCGTATCCCAATGTGAGGCATTATTCAAATATTCTTCAGGAGAGACAAGCAAATACTGCTGGGTTGTCAGCCATTCATAGATTGCCGTGTTGGGAAAGGGGATCAGGTTGTAAAATTTGGCGTCGAATACCGGATATTTTTGGGCAAAGCGTAAAGAATTTTCAACCTCTTGCGGCCCTTCTCCCGGAAGGCCCAGAATAAAAAACAGAGTCACGTCATAACCGATGACGCAGGCGTCTTTAACCGCCTGTTCGATCTGTTCCAGATGTTCCCCTTTTTTAATTGTTTGTAAAATGTGCTCATTCGCACTTTCCACGCCAAAGGACACAAAGCGAAAACCGACCTCATACATGCGGCTAAGTAGGGCGTAATCCACGTGATCGGCGCGGATGCCGTTGCCGCAGCGAAAGCGGAAACCGTGTAATCCCCGTTGCTCAATCGCATCGCAGATCGCATATACTCGTTCCGACCGCATGGCAAAATTGTCGTCCAGAATCAAAATATCGCGATACCCCTTTTCATGCCAATAGGCTAATTCCGCAATCACATGTTCTGCGCTGCGAAAACGCATGGTACGGCCAATGGTGGTTTTTACCGGACAAAACTTGCAAGAGTAAGGACAGCCGCGCGACGTGATAATCCCAATTTCTCGCGCCACATATTTCTGTAATTCAAATTGCTTGTATCTGGGAAACGGGATGCGATCAAGATCAAGAATAAATTCTCGGTCCCCGGTATAGACAATCTCATGCGACGCTGTCCGATAGAGCACGCCCTTGATCTGTTCCGGCGGCTTTCCCTGGCACAATTCAATGATGGTTTCATCACCCTCAAGGGTAACGCCGTAATCAATCGCCCGGCATTCCGCCAACGCCTGTGCGCGCATGGTGGAAATATGCGGACCGCCAGCGACAATCGGCATGTTGGGGAAATGCTGTTTGATGGTCTGCATGATGTTATACACGGATTGGTGGAACAAAGAGGTCATGCTGACGCCGATCAAATCGGGCTGAAATGCTGCGATCTTTGCCAATACCTGTTTCAGCGAGTAACCAAGACTCATATCAAGGATTTGATGCTCAATCCCTTGCTGTTGCAGCATTTCCGAAAGATAGCCCAGGCCGATAGGTGGGCGAATCGCGCCCCATGCGCTGTCGTAGGTCGGTGGATAAATCAATGAAATTCGTTGAGCCATAAGAAAAATCTCTGCCAGGATGATTTATGAATGATAACGACACAAACAATCTAAGGATTGGCGCTCTCGCACTTCTCGAATAAGCTGCGGAATATCCAGGACGCGCCTGGTATGTACAGGTTGAAAGGTATATCCAAGATACTGCAAAGCTGCCAGAAGTTCCTCTAAGGTATCACCGATATAGTGTAACATACATTCTGAGAGTTCGATAATGATCACTGGCGTATATCGTGAAATTGTCTGTGTTCCGCCTTTGATAATTTTGAGTTCATAACCGTCAACATCAATTTTTAACAAATCTATTCGGGTGATTTTGTGTTCCTGGACATAACCGTCAAGAGTTTGAAAGAAAATATGCTGTTCAGTAGCATTTTTACTACGGCCGTTTTTAATATCCCAACTTGCTGTAAAGGCCATCGTATCCAAAGAGCCTGTCGGTGTGAGGATTTGAGAACCTGCTTGATCTGACAACGCAATCTTTTCAAAAAACATGTTGCGAAAATTATTCAGGCTGTGATTGTGCAGTAACTTGTTAAAAGCATAATCCGTTGGTTCAAAGCAATAGACTTTTCCTGCTCCTGTGTGCAATAATTTGGCAATCTCAAACGAGTGCGCACCGATATTTGCGCCAATTTCAAACACGATCATGTCGGGCCGGATGCACTGTTGCAGGCATTTCAAAGTCTCAAATTCATAAACTCCTGAATAATACAAACTGGCTTCGATAGCTTCGGAAAGGTCTAATTCATAGGTAATTCCATCAATTTCTTTGGTTATAATTTTGCCGTAATTGCGCTGCATGAATCGTTTCATCCCCTGCTGATAGATAAACGCTCTCAGGCCATGAAATGCGCGTGTTTCCTTGAGAGGAAGGTGATAGGCAAGAATTTTAAGCAGTTTCAGCAGCATCTTGATAAACCTTGAGCAGTTGTCGTGCGGAGGTTTCCCAGGAAAATTGCTGCGCACGAGTGAGTCCTTTGTTTTTAAGCGTCTGCCACAAATTCTCGTTGGTCAAGACGGAACAGATGGCATCAGCAAGGGCTGAGATATTTTCAGGCTGCACCTGAATCGCTGCGTCGCCAACGACTTCGGGTAACGACGCGGCGTTTGAACAGATCACCGGAACGCCGCAGGCCATGGCTTCGAGCGGCGGCAACCCAAATCCTTCGTAGCGTGAAGGAAAGGCAAACAGACGCGCCCCGCGATACAAGTCGAATAAGTCCTCATCAGGCACAAAATCTGTAAAAAGAATACGCTTGCCGCAATCAAATTGCTCTGCGGCGTCATACAGGGCTTTTTGGCGTGGATCTTTTTTTCCGGCAATCACAAGCTGAAAGTTCTGATGTATCTCGCGTTGAGCCATGTACGCTCGCATGAGGATCATCACATTTTTATAGGCATGGTGCTTGCCAACATACAAAATATAGGGTTGGATAATGTCATATTGAGCAAGAAGCGCGGGATTGGGTTCGCCCGGAAATGCCCGTTCATCTGCGGCCGGCAAAATGACACGGATTTTTTCCGCCGGCAGTCGAAAATAGTATTGCAAATCCTGTTTGGAATATTCCGAATCTGTCACTACGACTCTGGCACGTTTTGTGCTGTGGGCAAGCATCGCCCGGGCATAATAATGCGCAAGCCGCGAAGGACATTGTTCTGGATATAAAAAATAGATGAGGTCGTGAACCGTCACGATATAGGGCGCAGGCGAACATACAGGCAAATCGAAATTCGGATAGTGCATGATATCAGACTGACAACGTCTGATTTCCAGGGGCAGCCAATATTGTTCCCTCAGCGAGTATAAGGGTACGGATATTTTCAAGGAAACGGCTGTAAAATTTTCTTGCGTCAATGCAAAACGCTCTCCCTTGTTCAGAAACAGGAAATATTCATTCTGTCGGTCAAGACGCGCAAGCTGTCGCAGCAGATTGCGTAAATACCGTCCGATTCCCGTATTATTGACCATTCTGGCGTCAATTCCGATGCGCATACATGTCCCCTTATTCAATTCTCAATTCTTGCCCCCTTATGGCTTTCCAGATTTGTACGCCTCCAAAAGCAGCATAAATCATGAGAAACGGTATAAGCGGCGCTCGAAATCTTGGCATTGAGGTAAACATGATCGGAATGCTCATCGAAGACAGCAGCAAGATATAGATCAACAGGTGATGACGCCATTGAACCAAGGCATATCCGAGACCGATCAGACTGAATATGGCGAGGGGATACCAGGTGATTTTATCGAGCACATGCTGATAAGGACTCCAAAAGATTTTCAATTTTCGCAACGCAAAATTGAGAAATGTGCCCGGATGCTGCTTGATAAATTGCCAGCCTAACTGAATGGATCGAGCTTCATAGCCCCTGGTATCGCCGAATTTCAAATCTTGAAAAGGAAGATACACTTCTTGCGATGGAATCCAGCCGTTGCTTGCGCCGCGTTCCAGAGCCGTCAGATTTTTTTCGGTGTGCGGATTATTGCCGAGATAAAATGTCCAACCGCCGTTGGAATTAATCGGGATACATGTTCCGGTTACCGTCAGATTACGCAGAGTCCAGGGGAGAATGATTACTGCGGCCGTGATAGCAATGAATCCTATTTTCATTCCCTGTATGACATAGGAACCGGAAAGCCGTCCAAAACCCCACACAAGCAGACAGGAGACAACGACAATATTGGCAGCTTTATTCAACAAGAGCAATCCAAAAACCACACCGATAAGGAGGATATGCCTCATCCGATCTGCCTGCTCGTCATAGAATAAATTCATCAACGCCAGGGTCAAAAAAATGGAAAGTCCTTCTGTCAAAGGTAAAAGAACGAATAACAGCAACAACGGATAACCACAGATCAGAACACCAGCCAATATTCCGATCGTCGGTTCGAACAGTTTTGCACCGAGCCGGTAGGTCAGACCGCAGGTGAAAGCGCTGATCACAGCTAAGCCTATCTGTCCCCATAAGAGATTGACGCCTGCTATGGCATAGATTGCGGCCAGAAAAAACGGCGTGAGCGGCGGCCGAAAGGTTCCGGGCTGATCAGGGCGATAAGGAGGATCAAAAGGGCTGTTAAATATCTGATGCTCAACGAGATTGTGGGCAATTGCATGATAGGACATGGCATCGAGCGATAAATTTCGTTCTAACACGTCTCCTGCCAGCAGAATGGCTGCAACTCGAACTCCAAAAGCCAGTCCGACAATTAGCCAAAACATTTTCTTCGACGATTGTCCTGTCTTCACCTCTCTCTACCTCATCCTGCGGATTCTGGTTTTTTGCGGTGTCCTGAGCCTGTCGAAGGGAGGTGTTTCAGCCTTTTGCTGCGCCGATTCCTGCCGGGCTGCGATCATCCCAATGCAGATCGAAATTCCGGCCAGAAACCAGAAATTTGCCGCAAGCGGAGGGAAAAGCCACAGAGCGTCGGCCAGGTTGTGCACCATTGCGGCAACGAGGCCAGCAATACTGCCATAAAGAAGCCCATGTATGACTGGATCGGTCGTGGAACGACAGTAGTGTAACAATTTCAGAAGAAGTTGGGTTAATATAGTTATAAAGATGAGAGTACCAACAATGCCTAATTTAAACAAAAAAGTGAGATACAGATTATCAACATAAAGAAATCGCCAATATTTGGGGGAGATCAGTTCCCCTCCCCATCCTAAACCAAAGATTTTATCTATCATCGGAAGGTTGGCAAAACCTTTCAAGACTTCTTGTGCCCGCTCCAATCGTCCCGCGCTAAAGCTATTCGGATCTTCACTGACTTTACGAACGTCATAGCGTTCCATCCCTGGTTGATCAGCATAATACCAGAGCAGACCGAGTAAAAGAAAAAACGCCGCAACGATTGCGATAAAGGCTTTCAAGCGAATTTTTTTAGAAATAAGCGCCAACGTCATAAACCCACAGATTGTGCCTGCAAGTGCACCGCGAGAATAGGTTAAGATTAAAATATAGCAGCAAAAGAGAAAAATTCCGAATAACACGGTTTTTTTGCGAGTGGATCGGATTCCCAGGAAGAAACCTCCGATAAACGGCAGAAATGTCGCTAAATGATGTCCGAAAATATTTCCATTCTGAAACGTGGAATACAGTTTTTGTCCCCCTCCTGCGATAATGTTCCAGCGCCCTCCGAAATGGGCGTATAAAATTAAATCGTACTGCTCTGTGATGCCAGGAATCGCAATCCGTTCAGGTCCAAATCGTTTTTGAAGCATCCCATAGGCGCAGACAAGAATAAGAGCAATCACAACGGTCCACACAATTTTTGTTATCTGAGATGGCTTACGCAGCACGCTGCACACCAGAAAATAGACCGGAATAAATCCGATAAAGGCTACAAAATCCAAAATAACAATCTTCGTGGGGTTTTCATGCGCCAATCCAACCATAAGAGCAAAACAGCCATAGAGCATAAACACAAGTAAAGGTTTGGCTAATGGCAGGGAAAAGAGAGTTTCTTGGGAGAAAGCTAGCCGTAAAGCCCAGAATACCAGAGCGCATAAAATCACAATATTCGCAGTCGTGATCGGGATATTTGCAAACGTTCTGCCGGATTTCGGGATAGTGATCGAAAGAAAAAACGCCAGATAAAACAGATAAAACAAGAGAGGATTCTTTTGTTTTTCAAGCATCACGGGATGCTCTTCTGTCGCCCAGCCTCGAGATGACAGCACGTATAAACTCATACACAACAAAGTGAACAGGGCTGTTCCGATCGCGACATACGTCGGAGAATAGATGTTAGCTAATATACCAATGCCAGTTCCTAAAAGCAGGATACTGGCGGATTTGAGAAATGGTAAAAAATTTCGTTCAGAAAACGTCCATGTCATTGGTCTATTCATTTTATCACCTGTAATTCAACATTCAAAATATGCGCCGGGAAAATATAGGCAAAAAACGCTTCATAAATCTTTAAAAACCGGTTTGCGAAAAACTCAATACCGAGTAGTTTATGCGGCGAAAGTCCTCCGAATTGTTTTAGTTTGAGAAATGTCACGTGCATGTCAAGCATGGCAAATCGGGCTGTTGTGTAATAATGATAGACAAAATCTTCACGAAAATAATCAAAAGAGCGTGACGTAAAAAAATGGATGTGCGTGGGATCGGTAAACGCATCAAAACTGGTATAATACGGCACCTTAATGTGAATAATTCCGCCGGGAACCGTAATGCGATGAATTTCTTCCATAACGCGGAAAAAATTCTCCAAATGTTCAAGAATGGAATCGCAATGTACTTCGTCGAACTCATTCTCAGCAAAGGGATATGGGAACACATTCAAATCGTGAATGACATCAGCATCTGACGATAGATTCAGATCAATACCAATAGCACCGGATATTTTCTGCCTGCCGCAGCCGACATCAAGAATTTTCATAGCAACAACAACACATTCAAATATCTATCACAAATAACTCTTTTCATCAATAGAGAAGGAAAAATAGAATAATGTCAAGTTATTTCACCCATCTGTGAAGAGAAGAGCATTATGCGATAATCTTTGATACATATTTATCACCTGCTCACACATAATATCCTGTGAATAGCATTTTATAACTCTCTTTCTGCTTAACTTTCCAAGTTCTTCTGTTTTTGCGGGTTGTTGCATGAGAAAGTGTATCATGCGAATCAATCCCTGTAAAGAATTCTCCTGAAAAATATATCCGACATCCCCAATCACTTCAGGAATTGATCCTGAATTCGAACCGATCACAGGCACTTCGCAACTCATAAATTCCACAAGTACTCTGCCAAACTGTTCTTTCCAGTAGGGTGTTGTTTGCGAAGGCACAACGCCAATATCCATACAATTGATGTAGCGCGGCAATTCCTTGTATGGAATCGAACCCACAAAATGAATGCGATGATCAACGTGCAATACAGCCGCCTTATGGCGTAATTGGAATTCTTCCGGGCCTGATCCGACCATTAAGAGATGAGCATTCTCCGGAAGGTGCTGCATCATCTCGATTAAAAGAAACACACCTTTGATCGCTAATAAACGACCAACATACCCTAGTACAAATTTTTCGTCAAGTTTCAATTGTGTTTTGAGAGATTCAACCGGAAATTTATAAAATCTCGATGTATCAACTCCGAGCGGAAAGACTTCAATCGGTTTGGCATAGCCTTCGGCTTGCAAAATGGGTTTTACCCCATGACTGCACACCAAAGCGGCGTCTGAGCGGTTTATGACATAGCACATCGTCAGGCGAAACAAGGCATGCATATTGCGAGGAAGATTCTCCGCAGAGTACAGCAAGACCTGACTTTTTCGTTCTAATATTCTGTTGAATAACAACGATTGAAAAGCAATCAACCCGCTGAATTCTTCAAAAAGGTGAAGAATATCAGGTCGAAAGGCGAGAATATCTTTGAAAAGAGAGGGACCGTAGCAGGCTGCTCTCATACGATGTGCAAAATAGATTTTTCGTTGAGACACATTGTTGCCCCCGGGATAGTCTAATTCTGTTCCTTCCGGTATGATCACAAAGAACTTTGCTGGAAAATTGACATGAGCGGCATAGTCAAGCAAAGAGTTGACCTCTCGCACAAAACTTCTTGTCACAATGAGGACGTTCATCATACAATTCCTTCGAGTTTTCCTATGAAACTTTCAAAGCAAAGATGATTCGACAGGCGAGACACGACAAGAAGCCATAATGCTTTCGGTAAAATTGGAGCAGGCTTTTTCTGCGTAATGCTTGCAGGCGTGTGGAAAGTTTGGCTGACTTGTCGCTGCTGCCGCGATTGTAATGGTAGATGCTGACGGTTCCCAAATAATACGTCTGCCAGCCTTTGAGATGGGCGCGATAGCACCAGTCAATATCTTCGGCGTACATAAAAAAGTGTTCATCCAGTAAACCAATCTGTTCCAGGGTCTCACGCCGGATGAGCAACACAGCGCCAATCAGGTAATCCACGGCAAAATTGCGGTCAAAATCCCAGGCTGCCATACGATTTTGCCACGAGTTTTCAGGATGACGCTGCACAGTGTCTCGGATTTTATCTCGTAACATCACATAAGGCGTTCTGGGAAACAGATCGCAGGAATATTGGCGCGTGCCATCCGCATTCAGGAGTTTTGCGCCGCATATCCCGGCCGACGGGTGGGCGTCCATAAAATGAACCATGGCGGTGAGCGCATCACTGTTGAGTTCGGTGTCGCTGTTCAAGAGCAAAATATACCGGCCCGTACTGACCGCTATTGCCTGATTATTGGCTTTGGCAAACCCCAGATTGTTCTGATTGCGAATGAGAGCGACAGCAGGAAAGTGCTGTTCGATCATCTCAGGGCTGCCATCGGTCGAACCATTATCCACAACGATAATTTCATAGGTCGTTTTGGAGGAGGTATAAGCGATAAGGGCTTTTAGACAATTTTCTAAAAGCTCACACGTATTCCAATTCACAATCACGACAGAGACATCAATCAATTTATGCATGACCGACAAATTCCAGGACTTCTAATGTTTTGCGGGCGCAGGTATTCCACGAGAAGGATGTGATTCTCGACAATCCTTTGGCACGTAATTCACTGCGTAAAGCTTGATCTTCTAACAACTGATACAACGTATCCACAATATTTTCCACGCAGTATGGATCGAACAGGATTCCAGCATCTCCAACTACTTCTGGCAGTGATGAAATATTTGAGCACGCAACGGGCGTTCCACAGGCCATGGCTTCCAGCAACGGCATACCGAACCCTTCATACAAAGAGGGTAACACAAAAATATCTGCCCCATTCATCAAAGCGGGCAAATCCTGAGCCGGTACATATCCTGTCCAAATGACTTCTTCGTCAAGGAATAACCGTTCAATCGTTGCAAAAATTTCATCTTCCGGCAGGTCAACATACTTCTGACCAATTAACACAAGTTTATGAGGCAGATGATACTTTTGTTTGAGCAGATAAAAGGCCTGAATGAGGCGCGGGATATTTTTACGCCGCTGCAAGGTGCCAACGCAGAGAATATACGGACGTTCAAGGCGATATTTTTGTTGCAAAGGGGCAATGACATGCGGCTCAAGCGGGTGAAACACCTCATGCACGCCATGATGAATGGCGACGACTTTTTTCGGATCAATGCCATAATACGCGAGCAGATCTTGTCGCGTCGCTTCTGAAACAGCGATAATTTTACGAGCTTTTTGAATGCCTTGTTCAGTGGCGAGCATGAGCCAACGCCGAAGAGAGGAAGAAAAACACTCCGGGAAAAACAGAAATGCGACATCATGAATGGTCATAACGCTCTTTTCCGGCACATAGCTGAGTGGGATTAGGGACGCCGGGAAAAAATACACATCTTGCAGGTGATGCCAAAGTTCGAAAGGCAGTCGCATTTGTGTCCAGAGATATGGAAACTTGAGGACTTTTGGAAAAAGACATGCGGCCGTGCTGGTATTGACGTCGAAGAGGCGCGGCACATCTGAAATGGCATGACGAAGATATAACGTATAGACATGGGAAGTCTGGCATAACTGCGCCATAGAACGAATCAGATGATAGGTATAATACCCGACGCCGGCTTTTTGAGAAACAACGGCGCTTGTCGCTTCAATCCCGATCTTCATGATGCCAAATACTCCTCTTGCAGCCCCCGAAGCGGTAATAGTACTTCAAAACTGGTTGCACCGGGGCGTGAGGTCACGCGAATCTCGCCACGGTGGCGTTCAACAATTTGCCGGGCAATCCCCAAACCCAAACCCGATCCTTGTCCCTGGTCTTTGGTCGTAAAGTACGGATCAAAAATCTTCGTTTGAATATCGACAGGAATTCCGGGCCCATTATCGGTTATTTTCACGCCGATTCTCGGTTCATGATTTGTGATATCGCCTGACGACAAGGGGTTTTCTGACGTTTCTTCCTGCGATTTCCTATAGGTCTCAATTTTTAAGAGACCAGAGCCGTTCATCGCCTGAATCGCGTTATGAATGATATTGGTCCACACCTGGTTCAGTTCATTGGCATGACAGGGAATCTTCGGAATATCTCCGAAATGCCGTTCGACCTCTACCCCATGTTTGATTTGACTTTGTAAAATAATAAGCGTGGTTTCGATCCCTTCATGAATATCAACTTCCTCAACCTTTGCCTGATCAAGGCGGGAATACATTTTTAAGGCATTCACAATACGCGTCACAATGTCAATGCTCATTTTAATATCTTTTGACGCATTGACAATTTTGCTGCACATTTCAAGAAACTCCAGGAGGGGCTCTGGTGGATAGATATTCAACAGGCGAAGCAGCAATTGAACATTCTCCTGGTGCAATTGTAATCTGGCAAGTTGTTTTGCCAGGCGTCGTGAATTCTCGCCATATCCGCCAGTTGCCAGAAGGGCTTCCATCTGTTTCATCTCATTTCGAATAACGACGGTACTCTTGCGTTCTTCGGTCAAGGTCCAGATCAATTGCGTGAGAATTGTGAGCAAGATTTCTTGATCCTCCGCGGCGAGATGAAGTTGCTTGACGCGATGAAACCGCTCCACAATTGAACAGAGAAAATTCATCAGATTGACAGTGGCAGCGTTAATCGCGCCGGCCGGCGTATTAATTTCATGCGCGACTCCGGCAACTAATTGGCCTAAGGAGGCCATTTTTTCCGATTGCACCAGTTGCGCCTGCGTACTGGTGAGTTCATTAATCGTGGTTTCCAAATCCAGGTTTTTTTGTTCTAATTGCTTGAATAACACCGCATTATCCAGCACAATGGAGGCTTCATTCGCAAAGACCTGGAGCGTTTCGAGCACTTCCGGCGTGAACGCGCATTCTCTGGAACTGCTTAAGGCCAGAATCCCAATGACGCTATTTCGCACTTTCAGAGGAAACGCAAAAAATGACGTGACCTGGAGTTCCGGAGAGTCGTATTGTTCGCGCTTTGCTTGCTCCGTATCTTTGAGAATCGTGACGTCAATCTTTTTTACCGGATCTAAGGGATGATGCTCTTGATAGGTTTTGACGACGCGTTCTTTGACCGTTTCCAGAAATTGGCGACAAACAGGGGGAACCAGATACAAAAAATGGTGGAACGCCCGATCTTCTTTGAGAAAAATTGAGGCCACCTGAAACTCACAGACTTTGCTGAGCAATGTAAAAATTGATTGAATCGTGGTGAAAAACGAAGACATATTGATCGCCAGGTACCCGAGTTCATTCACAATCGTGGCCTGGAACAACTGTCGATCAAGAATATGATTCACCTGCTCGAGAACAGAGACTTCTGTGATAGATGGGTGAGTGCTCGCGGATTGTTCTTCATGAGCTCCGAATAGGCGGGAAGTATCTCGATGATTTTTTGAAGAAGATTTGCGCTGAAGAACGCTCTCAATCAGCACAAAAAGATCTTCTTCCGACTCAAAATCCTTGGTTATGAATTCATCGGCGCCGGTTGATAGTCCCCAGAACCGGTCGCTTTTTTGATCACGAGAAGTGAGGATAATAATGGGAATATTTCTGGTATATACATCGCTTTTGAGCAAGCGGCACACCTGATAGCCGTTCATCTTGGGCATTTCAATATCGAGCAATACCAAATCCGGATGCGTTTGATAGATTTGGGAGATTGCCTCGATCCCATCAGCGGCGGTCACCACTTCATACCCTTGCGATTGGAGTAAGAACCGGATCACATCAACAATTGTTGGGCTATCGTCTGCAATCAAAATTTTCATAAAAATTTTCCAGAACGCTCGTAGATTGATTCAGAAATTTTTAGGAGTGCGAGAGCTCTGCTATCGTGGTCAAAGCAGAGCTTTGACCACTCCGGTAGAGCTTTAATACTCCTGAATTCAGTATCATGCGTCATTATGGAACAAGACTTTTTATTGTGTCAATGAAACTTTTTTGCTCAAAATCCCCTTTCGTGATATAGGCCTTCGCTCCGACCCGCATTCCGCGCATTTTATCAGATTCTCGCTCTAATGACGTAACGATCACAACGGGAATATCAGCATAATGAGGAAGTTCTCGTATCTGCTCTACGAATGTAAATCCATCCATACGCGGCATCTCAATGTCAGTGACGATCAGATCATAAGATCGGCGTTCAAGCTGTTCAAGAGCTTGGATGCCATCATGAACGACATCGACCTGATAGCCATAGGCCTGTAAAATCTGTTTTTCAATGTCACCGGTATTGGCTGAATCATCTACAATAAGAATGTTCGAGGGAAGGGGTGTTTGAACGGTTGTTTGAGATTTTTGAGCGTCCACAGTGGCATGTTTAACCAGCTCAACAATTTCAGGAACGTGTAAAATCAAAATAATCGTGTTATCACTTGAAATCGTTGCTCCGGCAATGGTTTTCGCATGTTGGAGATGAGGGGGCAATTGTTTCACCACAACATCTTGTTCATCAAGGATTTCATCAACAATCAGCCCAACTCGTTTTCCATTGGCGTGAACAATGACGATAAAAGATTGTTTACCCTCCTTCATAGCGCCGTGTTTTAGACCAAGCACATTTCCAAGCGCAACAATATATATAATCTGATTACGTAAACGGATGGCCTCATGTCCTACCACCTGAATGATTTCGTGTGCGGCGACTTGCAGCGTTTCCTGGATCGCGTTCATTGGAATGGCAAACAATTTTTGTCCTGAAGAAATGATCAGACTGCGAATCGTGGTAAGCGTGGCGGGAAGGGTCAAAATACAAGATGTGCCTTTTCCTGCTTGAGATATGAGATCTATCCCTCCCTTTAATTGCTCAAGACTGACTTTGACGATATCCATGCCCATGCCTCGTCCTGAAATATCGGTGATCATGTCGCTCGTGCTCAAACGTGGTAAAAATACCAGATCGATCAATTCCTCAGGCTTGAGAGTTTGCACTTTCTCTTCAGAAAGCATTCCGCGCTGAATCGCACGTTGTTTCAATTTTTCTACCTGGATACCTCTCCCATCATCGGTAATTTCAATTTTGATGCGGCCGCTGCGCTGAGAAGCGGCAATGCTGATGAGTCCTGTCTGGGATTTACCCAGAGCGATCCGTTCGTCAGGAGTCTCGATGCCATGATCAATGCAGTTACGGAGAATATGGATGAAGGGTGCGTTTAAACATTCAATGATTTTTTTGTCGAGCATGGTGTCTTCCCCGGAAATTCGCAGATCAACGCTTTTTTGGAAATACCTGGCCATATCGCGTATTGCGCGAGGGAATGTATCAAAAAGGACTGAAAGGGGCAGCATGCGCATGGTGAGTACATCTTCGTACAATTCATTGATGAGGATATTCATCATGGCCAGTTCATCACGGTTCTCTCTAAATGCCTGCTCAATACCTTTTAATACAAGAAGGCTTTGTTGAAGCATTTCCTGCTTTCGATCATCAGAAATCGCATGTCCCTGAAACCATTGATGTAAATGATTCACATGTTTTCGAGCTAGACGTTGCAGGTCTCTCAGGGCTGTCAGCGTACGCTCTGAACGTTTATGACTTACCGCCATTTCTCCGACAAGGCGCACGGCATTATCCAGATGTTGAACATCAACGCGGATGGTTTCTTGAATTTTGGGCTTTAGTCCCGGTTTCTCGGCATACATTTCTTGATGGGGAAGCGCCTCGCCTTCAGACAAAATTTTTCTCGCATACGTTTCTTGATGAAACGGAGCTTCATCCTCAACGTGGGGGCGATTCAATTGGGTGATCCTGAAAGCAATCTTTTCCCCATGAAGTGCTGCATCGAAAACCTCGTTCATGTTTTGGATTTCTATCCTATCCTCAGCATGGTGAAGGATGGCATCAATGCCCTGACTGATCAAATCTACCCCTTGAAAAAGCAGTTCAAGCAGATCATCGTTGAATTTGAGATGTCCGTCTTGCAAGGAAATTAGCAGATCTTCCATTTTATGCGCGAGTTGGCTGACATTCTGAAAACGCATAATTTTTGAAGACCCTTTCAACGTATGCGTCACCCGCAGAATATCTTTCAGGATTTCATGGTTTTGCGGGTCTTTTTCCAGGCGAACCAGTCCATCGTTGAGTTTTTGTACCAATTCAGCGGCTTCCTGTGCAAATTTTCCGATAAATTGCGAACGATCAAAATTCATGTTGCTGGGGCGTCATTTCTGAAGCATACGCCGAGAAATAACGCATTGATTCTCTTGTTTGACACAAAATTATCTTCCCTGTAATCTCATCCTATTATGAAAAAGATGTCAAAAGAAAAATGGTCATGGTATTCTGTAAATGATAGCACGCTGAAGTTTATACACCAGAACCACCTGTAAATGATGGCACATAAGACAACCAAATGCAACCTATTTCTGGTCATCACTTTTCGTGTAGTTTCACGCGTTTTTTTATGAAAGGATGCCTCCGACAAGACCCAGGACAAGAGTTGCAGCGCAGACCCACATCAATGTCACACGTCTTTTTCGCAACCGCTCGCCTGCGGCGCGGCGTGTGAAATAACCTTCATAGCTATACCACGCAACCCAAAGCCACAAAAACCACCCCAGAGTGTATTTGACAAAAAGGGCATTGATGGGAAGCAGTTGTCCGGTTTTTGTTGAGAATAAATAGAGGTAATTGACAAAATCTGCCACAAGCGCCAAAAGAATCATGACGGTGAAGATATCCTTGATGCCAAATTGTTTTGGCAACAGCCGTTTTGTGGCAATGACATGAAACACGATGATCATGCAATACGTAATTGGAACCAGATACAATATATACACTCCTTCATGCACAGTAAATAGATGATAAAGTTGTCGCCACATATCCCCCTACCTCCTTTCTGAATAAAAAATATTTTGTGTGAACGCTTTGAAAAATAAAGGCGTATGTTATTCATATTCCCATCATTCAACATACATTTATTCTTTAATTGCCTATAAATGCTCTTTTGAATGACAATAAATATCCTCCAAACAATTGTCAAGCATGAAAAAGGGCAGGGCAAGAAAAGTTTTGCGATTCATCAGCGAAATATCACTGTACATTTCAGAAGGCTGCACAGCTATTCAACAAACGACCTGAGCAGAAAGATCATTTTTTCAAAATCAAATTTTCTGGCCAACCGATCAATTTTTACAACAAATGCCCTGAATTCCGAGTTTTGCTGCGTCAGATTTTCAAGCATCTCTTGAATGCCAGTAATGTTCCCTAAATCCGCAAATCTTAAAAGGGTTTGCAAATCTTCTCGGGAGGGGAGAACCATGGGGTCAGGATCCTGTGACTCCTCTTCGAAATTGCCAAGTGCGAGTGGCTCATAGAGCCATTCCAGCCCCAGATGCACTTGCAAACGGTCCAGCACTTCATCAAAATGGAGGGGTTTGGTCAGGAAATCGTCGCAGCCGGCAAGAAAACTTTCTTCGCAAGTTTTGGGGAAGGCACTGGCCGAAATCGCCAGAATCTTTGCCTTTTCAAGTTTTGGATTCTGCCGTATTCGACGCATCACTTCAAACCCATCCATTTCAGGCATGACTAAATCCATAATAATCAGGTCCGGGATAGTGTGGTCAGCCTGTCTGATCGCCTCAGAACCATTCATCGCTTCAATGATGGTGAATCCTAAGGGGATCAGCATCTCCTTCAATTTTTTCCGACTATATTCATCATCATCAACGACAAGCAGTGTTTTCTTTTCTCCGCGAAATCCAATAAGATAGCGAGGATTGTTCTCGGTTAACGGCTGGAATGGGCCTGTGATAACCGGCAGTTTTAAATCGCACCAGAAGATTGAACCTTGCCCTGCGATGCTTTCCACATAGAGGTCTCCATTCATCATACGGGCAAGTTTCCGGCTGATGGCCAATCCTAACCCGGTGCCAGCTTTGGGAACCCACCGATGAGGAATCTGGTAAAACGGCAAAAATACTCTGTTCCATTGGCTTTTATCAATCCCGACCCCGGTATCTTCAATTTGAAAACGAATCAGATGAACGTTATCATCAGGCATAAGTTTGGAAGGATCATTCTGCACAATTTTTCCTCCAGGGATTTCAGGATTGCCCAAAATCTCTCCGACCCGAAAGATCACAGAGCCTTGCTGAGTAAATTTGATGGCATTGTCGAGTAAATTTTGCAATAATTGACGTAATCGCTGTTCATCAGCATAAATTCCTTCAGGCAGCGGAGACATCGCTTCATAATGAAAAGTCAATTGTTTTTGTTGAGCTTTCCGGCGGATATGGTGAACAATCTGATCTAAAAAAGTAGGGAAATGAATATTAGTCAACCGCAGCTTGATCTTTTGGAGATCAAAGCGGGAGAAGTCTAAAATATCATCGACCAATTTTAAAAGATGATCGCCGCTCTGCTGAATCGTTTCAATAGCGTACAATTGTTTCTCCGTTAAACCAGACTTTTTGAGAAGTTGTGTGTAGCCTAAGATGATATTCAACGGAGTACGAAGTTCATGACTAATGTTAGTAAGGAACTCACTTTTCGCTTTATTTGCACCATCCGCCGTTTCTTTGGTTTCTTGCAGGTTCATCTCCATCTGTTTCCGTTCTGTAATATCTGATACTGCAAGACATACGCCGATAACCTGACCATCGGCCGTCATGACCGGATTATAATGAAACACAAACCAATAGGGAAGCTTATCTTTGCCTTGCACTTTGTGTTCAACACTGACAAATTCTCCGCGCAAGGCTTGTTCAAAATGTCGCAGAATACTCTCCGGATCTCCATAAAACATGGCGGGATCGATACGGCTGCCTTCGGCGATCTCTTGCCCATACACATTTCTGGCGTCTTTCCTGGCAGTTTGATTAAGGGCCTGAATGATACCATCGCGATCCAGAAGCATAAAAGATTGACGACTACTGTCTAAAATCGTGCGTAAATTGGCTTCTGACGATTTTAAGGCCATTTCTACTATGGTATGGTGCTCAATTTCTTGCTGTAACCGCAGATTCATCTCTTTGAGTTCAACAGTACGCCTATCCACAACCTCTTCGAGCAGACTCCGAGAGGTTACTAACTCTTCCTCTGTCTGTTTGCGCGCCGTCACATCGCGACCAATGCCAAGCACATATTTCACCTGACCTCTTTCATTAGTAATCGGACTCAGATTGGTGCTAAACCATTTCTTGCCTTGCGGGGTATCGATCTGAACATCTGGAAGCCAATGCGGCTCGGGGGTATGAAAAATTTTTTTCAGGATGGCGATTCGGCTTTCTGCCACCGGTTCTGGAAAGAAATCACGCAGATTTTTTCCCACCAATTCTTCCGCAGGGATGCCAAAGTTTTGTGCGGTTTTCGGATTGGCAGAACAATAATTCCCCTGGTCATCCAGGGTAAAAATCAGGTCTGAGGCCGATTCAAACAAAATGCGATAGCGTTCTTCAGAGTCATATAATGATTGTCTAGCCTGGGTATGTTTGTGTACTTCTCTTTGCAGGGCAAGATTGGTCTGTTTTAATTCTGCCGTTCGTTTTTCGACCAGGTCTTCAAGTTGTTCACGATAACGTAATAATTCTTCCTGAACTTGGCGACGTTGTAGCCGGTGCATGTAACGTTGTTGGATAATGGTCACTCGGATTTTCAAGGTTTCGATATCAACCGGTTTTACTAGATAGTCGTCGGCGCCTGCGCCAAGCGCCTCGTGCAGAACATGGGGGGCATCCTGTCCGGTAATCACCAGGATCATACTCAACGCGCCCTGGGGAAGCGAACGAATGCGCCGACACAATTCTAATCCATCCATGCCAGGCAAGCCCAAATCTACGACCAGGATGGCATAAAAGGTCTTTTGGTAGATTGTCAGGGCCTTTTCAGCATCCGCACAGGCCATGACTTCGTATCCCAAGATGCTTAATTGGGCGCATAGCAATTCTCGCGTCTCAGGCATGTCTTCAACGATCAAAATATTTATCATGAGCACACCCCGAATAGCTCGAGGGTTGAATTTCTTTTGATAATCGAACACGATTCATACTCAGCATACTATAAAAACCTGCCCTGTTTTTGTCATGTTATTTCGACGCCAAAATAACCTCAACCTAATTTTTCAGAGTAAATTTCCCCCAACAGCCAGAAATTTGATTGACAGAAAGGTGAGACACCACGAGGTTAAAAACCGGGTTTTTTCAAAAAATCCGGTTTTTGTCATTTTTATGAGATCAATGAGCATACACAATGTTGTAAGTTCTTGATTAGTTAACGTTGTGTCGGAGAAAAGGGAAAAACTTCACGTATGCGACTGTTAGGTTCACATGTCTCGATTGCAGGCGGATTACACAAAGCTTTTGTGATTGGCGGGAAAATTGGGTGCACGGCTATCCAAATTTTTACCAAAAACGCCAGTCGTTGGGAGGCAATACCTCTTGACGATGAAAAAATATCACAGTTTCAGGACGCCTGGAACACGTCTGGCATCCAAACGGTGATCGCGCACGATTCCTATCTCATCAATCTCGGATCGCCGCAAGATGAATTGTGGCAGAAGTCGCAGTACGCGCTGTTTGCGGAAGCGCTGCGCTGCGAACAATTAGGCATCCCGTATCTTGTGATCCACCCTGGTTCGCATGTGGGATCAGGCCAAGCCCAGGGGCTGCGACGAGTCGCCCGCGCATTAAACCGGATACATCAGCAAACACCAGGCCATTCTACTCAAATTTTACTTGAAACGACTGCCGGCCAGGGCACAAACCTGGGTTATCAGTTTGAGCACCTTACCGCTATTCTTGATCTGACGCAGGAACCAGAACGCCTGGGAATCTGTTTCGATACCTGCCATGTCTTTGCTGCAGGGTATGAATTACGGACCAAAGAAGGATTCCAGCGGACCTTTGACGCCTTTGATCGTCTGCTCGGCATCAAACTCTTGAAAGTCATCCATGTTAACGACTCCGTCAAACCATGCGGCAGCCGCGTGGATCGACACCAGGGCATTGGGGAAGGGGAGATCGGTCTGGATGGGTTCCGTTGGCTGATGACGGATTCGCGTTTTGAGACGATTCCGATGATTTTGGAGACGCCCAAAGGTCGTGATCCGGTTGTCTCAGATCAACACAATTTACGGATTTTGAAGGATCTTTGTAAGACCATCGAACGCTAATCCCTTATTTTTTCGCAGATTACATAAAAATTTTATAAAAAAAGCTTGACATTTTTCAAATAATTAACTAACGTTAATATATTGAATCATTTTTTGTAACAAAATATTAACTAACGTTATTAAAAGGAGTCAAATATGTCAAAATATCAGATTACGGTCAAGCAAACCGGGAACCAGTCAACTTCAGTAGTTGGCGATCAGACGCAATTCTTGGTAAATTTCAATCCATCCTCGTCAATCGAGGACTTTCTGGCTGTGCTGAAGGCTCTGCGCCAGGAGCTTGATGTCATCACACTTCCTGCGAATGCCAAAGATCAAGCTATGCATGAGGTCGATCGGGCTATTAAACAGGCAAAAGATACGCCGCCAGATAAACCAAAACTCTTAGAAATGCTCAACAAGGCCGGGGAAATCGTGAAAAGCTCTTCTGCGATCGCTGCAGGAGCAGGACAATTTTGGAAATTACTGCGGAAAGCCATTGCATGGCTGGTTTAGTGATCTTCCAAAAAAACTCATAAGAGCTGTTTAGAGAATGTTTAAGGGAGGACGCGTTATTGAGTGAACACCAGAACTTTAAAGTTGAAGTCGAACAACAAGGGGCCAAGAGTACAAGCCTGGTCGGAGATCAGACGCAGATCTTTCAGATCGAAGGCAACTTGTATTATCATGAAACTGCTCGGCAAGCTGCAAAATCGAAAGTCTGTCCTCCCTCAACGATTCCTGAATCAGGAATCTTGATTGAACGTGAACAACTGCTGCAAGACGTCGAACCTTTTTTCAGGCAGAATTCGTTCAAAGTTTTACTGTTAGAGGGATTGGGCGGGATCGGGAAAACCGTGTTTGCTGCTCATGCCTGCCGAGCGTTTCGACAGGCATTTCAAGGTATTTATTGGGGAAATTGCTGCGCTCAGAGCAGCATTGAACGCTTCTGTCAAGAGTTATACAGCGTTTTCACTCGTCATGACCCATCATTACAGCAACAAGGAGTAGATGACAGGGAACTCTCATTGCAGGACAGAATCCACGACATTTTACAACATCTTGAACAATACAAATTGTTATTAGTTTTTGATGATTTTCATACCCTGCTAGATCGAAACGGCCGTTTTCAGGATGTAGAAATTGAGATGTTTTTCCAGCAGCTTATTCAGGCTGGACATCAGTCGAAATTACTCCTTATCTCTCGTAGAACTCTGTTCCTTCTACGACAGCCTGCCGGGATCAGTATTAAAAAGCGGCTTGGAGAATTAACGCTTGCAGGAACGAAAATCTTGCTTGAAACACTGGGAATGCAGATTCCTGTTGAACAGACACAGGCCCTCTATCAGAAGATCGGCGGACATCCGCTCGCATTACGTATGTTAGCTGATCTGTACGAGCGTGGATATTCATTACACCGAATCCTGTCAGAACCGTTTCAGGAATTAGCACGCGAGAGCAGAGAACTCTGTGATGAATTTTTGTCCTGGGTTTGGGAATGTATGACAATTGAAGAGCGTGAAGTGCTTCAGGGATTTTGCACATTTCGCTTGCCGATTCCTATAGAAGCTGTGACCATGTTCAGCGTGGTTTCGCCCGATCTTCAAAGTGACCCGGCTGAAATAACGCTGTTAGAGTGTATCGTGCGCTTCTTGTATGAATATTGCTTGCTTGAAAGAACCCAGGAACAGGAACACTGTTATACTTATGCGGTTCCCGGCCTGGTGCGTGACGTCGTCTTTCAAAGCATGACTAAACCCCAACAGCAGACCCATCATTTTAAGGCCGCTATGTATTGGATTGCTGAAGAGAGCAGCCATAATCCAGAGAATTTTGACGAAAATCATGGGCGGGAAGAGGCAATCTATCATTCTTTACAGGCTGGAGAAATCAAACAAGCGATACAACTATCGCTTTCTCTCTCTGAAGATTTGTGTCGGCGTGGGTTTGCACTCATGGCTCAAAAAATCCTGCTGGATATCGAAAAAGTGCTTGTTGCTGATGAAGATCGCGCTGCCAGTTATAATCAGTTTGGGAATATTGCGATGCTGCAAGGGGATTACACCAGAGCCTTACAGTGGTATTTTCAAGCTCGTCACCTCTGGCAGGGCCTGGAACATCAAGAAGGGCTTGCGATAGTTGACAATAATATCGGAACAGCATACTCTGCTCGTGGAGAATACCTGGAAGCTTTGCGGTGGTATACAAACACCAAAACTATTTTTGAAAAGTTGCCCCGGTACAAACCCGGGTTAGCCACGAGTTACAATAATCTTGGATTCGTTTATGCGTGTTTAGGCCAATATGATTTAGCTCTACAATACCATGAACAGGCGAGGGAAATTCAGCAGCGACTACATCTGGAAGCCGACCTGGCCAGCAGCTATAATAACATCGGATTTCTATATGATTCTCAACAAGAATATGATTTGGCGTTAGACTATTATGAACAGGCACGCCAGATTCGTGAATGGCTTGGATTAGAGGCTGATCTGGCTGAAAGCTATAATAATATCGGCGCGGTGCATGCCGCCCGGGAACAGTACGAAACGGCCCTCAGTTACTATCAGAAGGCGCATGATATACTGGAACACTTAAGGCTTGAGGTGAATTTAGCCCGCTGTTATAATAATATCGGGTTGGTCTATACGAAACAGGGCAATCTGTCGTCCGCTCTTGAATCCTTTGAACACGCCCGGGCAATTCAGCAGCGTTTAGAGCTTGACGTGGATCTTGCCAAAACCTATAATAATATTGGAGTCGCGTATGCGTGCCAGGAAGATGATGCTTCCCTGGAGACCGCACTTAAATATTATGAACGCGCCCGAGAAATTCAAGAACGGTTGCAGTTAGAAACCGATTTAGCGCTGACTCTGAGTAATATTGGACAGATATACTATCAACGCAGAGAGTATCAGCGCGCAAAACATGCCCTGGAACGCGCGCTCGCGATCAGAAAAAAATTGCATGAATGGGATTTAGAACCCGACATGACTGTGTTAGACCAGATTCAGCGCAGCCTCTCTCAGAAAAATCGCTGGAAGAACGGCATGTTCAAATGGCTCAGTCATTATTTCAACCTTATGTATAGGAGAAAAGAACTATGATCAACCAGAAATTTGTTGGAGTGTTAGGAGGAATGGGGCCGGACGCCACGGTGACGATGTTTCAAAATATTCTAAGGGCGACCCCGGCACATTCGGATCAGGAGCATTTACGCCTCTTGGTTTATAATAATCCGAAAATCCCGGATCGAACCGCGGCGATCTGCGCTGGTGGCCCCGACCCGCTTCCCGCCTTAATCGAATCAGCCCGATTGTTAGAACGCGCCGGCGTCGATCTGATCGTGATTCCCTGCGTCACCGCGCACTATTTTTATGACGGTATTCAAGCCGCGATTACTGTTCCGGTGCTGCACATTGTCCAGGAAACTCTGAAATTCGCCTCATCTCAGCATCCTGACAGTAAAAAGCTCGGTTTGCTTTCCACAATGGGTACGATGCAGACAGGACTGTTTCCACGATTTGCGGACGAATGGGGGGCCACAGTAATCGTCCCGCCAGAAGAAATGATTCAAAACCTGGTAATGCGTGCGATTTATCGGATTAAAGCAGGAGAATTCACAGGAGAACCTTCCGCTTTGCTGCAACAAGCAGCAACTCATCTGATCCAAGCGGGAGCGCAGGCGATTATCGCTGGCTGTACGGAAATTCCTCTGGCGCTGAGACCGGATGATGTCAGTGTTCCTTTTCTTGATCCCATGAAAATCCTGGCCCAGGCCGTCGTCGCTCAGGCAATGGGGTAGATCAGAATTTCCTTCATATCGCTGTACTTTTTCATTGACTTTCTCAGACCCCTTAAAATTATAGCTTTTCAGCACATTATGGGCAGAAAACACCCGAGTTTTTCCAAAAACTCGGGTGTTTATGAGCAGCTATTTAGCAATAATAGTCCGCAGGACTTCAAGTATTGTAGCAATAGACAAGCCCTACCTACCCCTTCCGACCGTTTACCGGTCTATTGTTATAAACGACATCATACAGGACAACACCTATGGCTCAATTATTTGGAACTGACGGCATTCGAGGCACAGCAAATCGTTTTCCCATGATTCCGGAAATGATGGTGAAAATCGGAATGATCATTGGAACGATTTTTGAAAAATATCCCTCTGAGATCATCATCGGACGAGATACTCGTATCTCTGGACAGATGCTGGAATATGCTTTGAGTTCAGGTTTAGCGGCTTCAGGGGCGCGTGTGAAACTTGCCGGAATTATTCCGACGCCAGCGGTCGCCTTTTTAACTCGGAAATATCATGCGCAAGCCGGAATTGTCATTTCCGCTTCTCATAATTTATTTCAGGATAATGGCGTCAAAATTTTTTCCTCTGACGGATTTAAATTGCCAGATGAATTGGAATTACAGATCGAGGATCGCGTCCTTGATGAGCAAGCAATTCATCATCGTCCGATTGAAGCGGACATCGGCAAGATCGAGGTCTTCGAAGGGGCTGAAGAGCAGTATGTTAACCATCTGATTGACTCGGTCTATTCGAACAAATTTCCTGATCTGCGAGGAATGAAAGTCGTAGTTGATTGCGCTAACGGAGCCGCTGCTCGGGTTGGTCCCACAATCTTCAAACGGCTCCAACTTGATGTTGTGGAACTCGCTGCCTCTCCTGATGGTCTGAATATTAATCAGAACTGCGGGGCTTTGCATACAGAAACCTTGCAGCACCATGTCCTGAAAGAACGCGCTGATCTTGGCATTGCCTTTGACGGCGATGCCGACAGATTGATCCTCGTCGATGAACAGGGACAGCCGGTGAATGGGGATCGCATTATGGCAATATTGGCACTTGATTTATATCAGCAGCATCGGTTAAAGAATAATACGCTCGTTGCGACTGTCATGAGTAATTTGGGGTTGGAACTTGCGATGAAAGAAGCGGGAATCACTTTGCTTCGCACGGCTGTCGGCGACCGCTATGTAGTCGAAAAAATGCGAGCGATCAACGCCAACCTCGGCGGCGAACAATCTGGACATATTGTCATGTTTGATCACGGAACTACAGGAGATGGACTGGTTTCAGCTCTCTCTGTGCTCAAAATCCTGTCACGCGCCAATAAATCATTATCAGAACTTGCCGCCTGTATTCAGGATTTTCCGCAAACCCTGATGAATGTGCCTGTCAAAGAACGTAAACCGATTGAAGACATGGTTGGCGTGAGCAATGCAATTCGACAAGCTGAAAAAGAACTCGGGGAGCGAGGGCGTATCCTTGTACGCTATTCTGGAACCGAGCTGCTGCTGCGGGTTATGGTTGAAGCCGAAGATCAACCGACGGTTGAACGCATTGTGGACACAATTGCTGAAGAAATCCGAAAAGAGCAGCGATGACTTTGGTCCCTGAGCTTTTTGTTCATTTGAATGAGAACCTGTATATGAGAGAGAAAAGATAGAGGATGGCGTATGAAAAAGAGCACGAAAAAACACATTTTAGTATATTTCCTTGCGATAATGCTGATTGTCAGTCTGTTTGCTGTCGCCCAGTTTTACGTCCGCCAGACGCGTCAACGAATTCAAAAGACCCAGGAAGAGGCGGCTACCCAGAGCCAGACAGAGGCAGAAACCCTTCTGACAAAAGTGAAAGTTGTTGAAATCTTGCCGGTTCCCTTTACCGATATTCTGGTATTGCCCGGAACCGTTGTGCCCTACGAAGATATTGATCTGGCCGCCAAAACAAGCGGTACTGTCGAATGGATCGGGCCGAAACAGGGCGCGCGACTCAAAAAAGATGAAAAATTACTTCAGGTAGATGTCACGTCGAGCAAAACCAAAGTAACCGAAGCGCGCGCCCTCTATGAACAGGCTTTGAAAGATTATAATCGCATCAAACGCTTATATAACGAAAAGATTACGTCTAAAGAGCAGCTTGATAATGCTGAAACCGTCTTGAATACCTCGAAGGCTGCGTTGGATTCCACGAGCGTCAATCTCAAAGATGGTACACTCTACTCTCCAATCAACGGGATTCTCGACAACCTCCTTGTCGACCCGGGAGAATATATCAATCCGGGACAAACAGTGATGAAAATTGTTGATATAGATCGAGTCTATATAGAATTGCCTGTCCCGGAGAAAGATATTTTATATTTCACAAAAGGCCAGGAAGTCGCTCTACAAATGTCTGTTGCTGGTGGACGGGAGAATAACAACGAAACAAGCGGAACAAGCGATTTCAGGCAAGGAGATTTCAATGGGGTGATTGATTTTGTTTCGATGACGGCAGATAACACGACCAGAACATATTTAGTGAAAGTCCTGGCTGAGAACTCCGAACACAAAATGCGTCCGGGCATGATTGTCAGAGCACGCCTTGTCCGCCGGGAACTTCAGGATGCTATTGCAGTTCCGTTTTTTACTATTATCGATCATGAAAAGGGAAAGTCCGTCTTTGTGATCGATGAGGAAGGCGTCGCCCGGGAACGTCCCATTCAGTACGGTTCTTTTCAACGCGGCCTGGTTGAAATTCGGAATGGGCTGAAATTGGGAGACAAACTGGTCGTCGTCGGGCAGCGGAGTCTAGTTGAAGGACAGAAAGTCGAGATCACTGGCGATATCACGCCGCTTGCCCGGCAATGGATTCTTGAGGGCCGCGATCTTTCAAAATTGACGGTTGATATTCTGCAATGATGTGAACGGGTGTGGGTGTTTCAGGGGGAAGTGTTTGGGTGAAGTTGTGCCTGAAAATCCTGAAACACTCACACGCTGAAGTACTTTTTCATACTATGGTTATCAGTAATTTTTCGATCACGCATAAAACGACTGTGTTGATTTTGCTTCTGATCATTACGATCACGGGAACAATGGCCTATGTGACCTTGCCCCGCGAAGCCGCCCCGGATATTACCTTTCCGTTTATCATGGTCATGAGTAACTATGAGGGCGTCTCGCCATCGGATATGGAATCGCTGGTTACCCTCCCGCTCGAGCGCAAGCTCAAAGCCCTGACCGATATCAAAGAAATGACATCGACTTCAACGGAAGGTCTCTCTCAAATTTTCCTTGAATTCGAAACCGACGTGGATACCGATACCGCGTTGCAGAAAGTGCGCGATAAAGTCGATCAGGCCAAACAAGATCTGCCCTCAGATATGAACGATCCAACGATCACCGAATTTTCGTCATCGGACTGGCCGATTATGTTTGTAGTCATTTCCGGGGAAGTCGGGTTGGTGAAATTAAAAAAGATCGCCGAAGATTTGGAAGAAGACATTGAAGGCGTCAAGGGGGTATTGGACGCCAAAATTGTCGGCGGCCGCGAACGTGAAATTCGGGTGGAGTATGACCAGGATCGTCTGGCGGCCTATGGGCTGGTGATGAGTCAGGTAGTTCAAACAGTGAGCAATAATAATCAGAATATGCCCGGAGGGAGTCTGGATATTGGAGAAGCCCGTTATGTCTTGAAATCCCCCGCAGAATTTAAATCGCCGGATGAAATTGATAATCTGGTCATTACAGTCAAAGATGGCAAACCGATTTATATTTCCGATGTAGCCACGATTCGAGATACTTTCCAGGACCGCGATTCCTACTCCCGGCTGAACGGCATTGAATCGATCTCTATTCGCATCACCAAGCGGGCAGGAGAACATTTACTTCGGATTGCCGATGAGATCAAAGACATTGTCGAACAAAAACGCCAGACTCTTCCGAAACAAATTCAGATTACTATCACCTCGGATCAATCTGATGATATTCATGCCATGGTGGCAGATTTGGAAAATAACATTGTGACCGGACTCATTCTGGTGCTGATCGTGATTTTCTCGTCACTTGGCTTACGCAATGCCATTTTAGTCGCGCTGGCCATCCCGTTTTCGATGCTCATGTCATTTTTCATTCTCCAGTGGCTGGGCATCACCTTGAATTTTGTAGTGCTCTTCAGTTTGATCCTGGCCTTAGGGATGCTGGTAGATAATGCGATTGTCATTGTCGAAAATATTTATCGCCATCATACGGAAGAACGGAAGCCGCTGATCCGAGCGGCGATGGAAGGAACGGCCGAAGTGGCCTGGCCGGTCGTGGCTTCAACTGCGACCACCGTTGTGGCGTTTGTGCCGTTAGTGTTCTGGCCAGGCATCATGGGAGAATTTATGGGGTATCTGCCGAAAACGCTGATTATCACGTTGTCATCGTCGCTGTTTGTGGCTTTAATTATTACTCCCACGCTCAGTGCAATGTTTATTAAACAATCAAAACGCGAACAACGCATCTCGGACCGAGAGGGAGAGCAAAAATATGGAATGATTATCAAAATCTATCGGCGACTGTTGAGCTTTATCCTGAATTATCGTCTCCTATTTTTGTTTATTTTTTTCAATCTCCTGGCCTTGTTGATCTATATTTTCAGCCAAAGCGGCTTGGGGGTTGAAATGTTTCCTGATACCGAACCAGCCAGAATTACTGCCAGCATCCAGGCGCCGGAAGGCACCAATATTCAGCAAACTAACAATTTCGCCCTCAAAGCCGAGGCCCTCATCACAAAATACGGCAACATCGAATACGTCACGACGACGGTTGGAGATGACGGCCCCAATACCGCGGAGATCACGATCGACATGATTGATCGGGAATTGCGCAAGGGGTCGCAAGACAAAGGCATTACTGATGGGAAAATCTATTTCCGCAATTCGAATGATACGATGGAAGCGATCAGGAAGGATTTGGTGGCGTCAATTGTGGGGGCCGAAGTGAACGTGGATAAGGAGGAAGAAGGCCCGCCCGTAGGCGAACCGGTCAATGTCGAAATCCATGGCAATGACTATGCTGTGATGTCCCGGATTGCCGATGCCTTGAAAGCTCAAATCAAGAATCTGCCCGGCATTGTGGATTTAACAGATGATTATGAAACCGGATTGCCGGAAATCCAGGTTGATATTGATAAAGAACGTGCAGCGCTATTAGGATTGGATGCCTACACTATCGGATTTATGATTAAGGGAGCGGTGAATGGCGTTGAAATCGGTAAGTATCGGGAAGGCGATGATGAATACGATATTATCGCCCGGCTCCCGGAAGAACAGCGCCAAAATATCCAGAATATTCTACGACTGCGTATTCCTGATAACTCTGGAAATCCTGTTCCGCTCAGCTCGCTAGCGGAGGTCAAGACTACCAGTGGACTTTCGGCGATTAAGCACATTGATCAGAAACGGGTAGTCACCGTGACCTCAAATGTAGCCAAAGGTTTTAATTCCCAACAGGTGCTTGGCCAGGTGCAAAAAATTGCCGCTTCCATGCAATTGCCCGAGGGATATACCTTTCAATATACCGGAGAAAACGAAGAGATGATCAAGTCGCAGCGTTTCATGACGCAAGCCTTTGTCATTGCGATTTTGTTGATCGCTTTAGTCCTGGTGATGCAGTTTGATTCCATTTTAAGTACATTCATCATTATGACATCTGTAATCCTTTCGCTGATCGGCGTCTTTATGGGACTGATCATTACCCAGAAGCCCTTTGGAGTCATCATGACCGGTATGGGAGTGATTTCGCTTGCAGGAGTTGTGGTGAATAATGCGATTGTGTTGATTGACTATATTAATGTGCTCCGCAAACGCGGAAAATCCTGCCGTGACGCTATCATCGCAGCCGGATGTACTCGTCTGCGCCCGGTCTTGCTTACGGCGATTACGACCATGCTAGGGCTGGTCCCGATGGCGATTGGCGTCAGCCTGGAAATTCATACATTCAATCTGAAAGACATGATTGTCATTGGGAGCGACAGCAGTCAGTGGTGGGGAGCAATGGCGACGACTGTCATTTTCGGGTTGCTTGTAGCGACAGTGCTCACGCTTTTTGCGGTGCCATGCTTATATAGTCTCTTTTTTGAACGCCCTAAGAAAGAAGCCAGATTTGATGAAATCTCATTGGAAGAACTGGAAGCGTCTTATGAAACAGTAAAGTAAAAATTTGAGTTTACTGCTCAAAAAAGCTTGACAGATTTTCAACACTCTCAATAGAGTATCTTGTGTTATGAAGGAAAATGGTCCCATCGTCTAGCGGCCCAGGACGCCGGCCTCTCACGCCGAAAACACGGGTTCGATTCCCGTTGGGACCATTTCACAAAAGAACCCCCTGACAGGTTTCTACAATCTGTCAGGGGGTTCTTTTTGTTCCTCATCAATATGCCTTGTCTCATCGTTTCCGCCGGAAACCAGGAATCCTCCTATGAACGCGCCGATAATCGCTGCAATCACAGGATTCATCAACAACAGTCAGCCGCCGCCCACACACGACAGCAGATAACTGAGTCCCACGCCAAAAATCCCTCCAATCACACTTGCAATAATCGTTTTTTTCATCATACTCCTCGTGTCTGTATATGCTTTTTTCTACCTCTGATAAGTGGTGAAACCTTATCAGGAACCAAACCATTATCTATTATTACAGTCTCCACGCTCTTGTGTCAAGACAACCACAAAAATTTCGTTATTGTCAATCATTCTGGGTCAGAAGTGAAAAACGAAGTACATCTGTGTTCATCTGAGGTTGGACACAAAATTATTCACAAGACGGATTTATTTTGTTGATTTTTTCGTAGGCGAGAAACAGATTTCAATTTCTTTACCTGGGAAAGACACATTGAACATCAAGCCTGGAGCATGACATGAATTGAGCGTTTCAATCCATATCGTTTATACAGCGTGGAACAGAACAAACTAAGACGAAATATCCAGAAAATCTACTGGTATCGTGTGCTGCAAGGTATGATGTTTCCGATACCGACCATTGTGCTCTTCTGGCAGCAGCATGGCATGAATTTGACGTTGGTCATGGTGCTGCAATCATTATTCGCTCTGGCAATGGTCATCCTGGAATTACCTTCAGGCTATCTGGCTGATGTGGTGGGACGACGAAAAACCTTAATTTTGGCGGCCTGTTCAATTTTTATGGCAATTGTGATCTATAGCCTGGGGCAGCACTTCTTTCATTTTTTGGCGGCGGAGATGTTTTTTGCTTTCGGATTTGCGATGATTTCGGGAGCGGACGAGGCGTTTATCTATGACACCTTACAAGCCCTGGGCGAAACCGGCCGCTATCAGGAAGTCTATGGCAAGCTCTTTTTTTATAATGTGGTCGCCGTGGGCGTATCCAGCGTGGTCGGAGGCTGGCTGGCTTCTTTCAGTTTCAGACTAACATTTTACGCGGTGTATCCGTTTTTTCTGAGTGCGATGGTGATTGCCTTCTCCCTTGAAGAACCGCCACGCAAAACCTTGCAGGCGCAGCAAGGGTATCTGCGAGAATTACGGAATATCCTGCGATATTGTCTGATGCAAAATACTCGTCTGCGCTGGCTGATGCTGTATTCCGGTCTGGTAATGGGCATCAACCAGGCGGCGGTCTGGTTGTATCAACCCTATTTTCAGGTATGCGGTCTGGAAGTCGCATACTTTGGGCTGGCCTTTGCCTCGTTTCAGATTGTGGCCGCGCTCAGTTCCAAATACGCCTATCACGTGGAACGCTGGCTGGGGGCCAGGTACGCCTTGATCATTTTAGTGATTTTGACCGCCAGCGGCTATTTTCTCATGGCTTACGTGGTCTTGCTGCTGAGCTTCATGTTTGCCTTTACCCAGCAATTTGCCCGCGGTTTCTCACGGGTCGTGATCAGCGAGTACATCAATCAACTCACCGAGTCCGATATTCGCGCCACCGTGCTCTCGACGCAAAACTTGATCATGCGCTTATGCTACGCCATGTTGATCCCCGCCGCCGGGAAAATTGCCGATCTCACCAGCTTGCTGCACGCCATGAAAATTCTGGGCGCAGCCACCGTGCTGATCGGCGGGGGGATGCTATTCATTTTACACAAGAAAAGGGTGTTGTGAAGAAGCGTTTAATTCAACCCCAACAAACTCCCTCCCTGGTAAATGAGAAACGCCACGATCCAGGCCAGGACAAATTGATAGGTGACCGATAACCCGGTCCAGGCCCAGGAATTGGTTTCACGTCTGACAGCAGCAATTGTAGCGACGCAGGAGGTATAAATCAATGAAAACGCCATGAAGGCATAGGCGGTGAGCGGCGTAAACACGCCTTGCAAGGCTCCGGCCAGGGCTTCTTCGGCCGCTTCTGCGCCACCGACATACAGAATGCTCAAGGTGGAGACAACGACTTCTTTTGCCATTAAACCAAAAACAAAGGAGACGGCGACCTGCCAGTCGCCAAAGCCCAGAGGCTTGAAAATCGGCGACAGCACCCTGCCAATCACACCAATATAGCTATCAATCGAAGCGAATTCGACGCCCCAGGGAAAGGTGCCTAAAAACCAGACGATCACCGACACCGACAAAATAATCCCCCCCATCTTTTTAATAAACATCTTGCCGCGATCCCACATGTGCAGCATGATGCTTTTCATCGTCGGCATGCGATAGGGCGGGAGTTCCATGATAAATGGCGCAGATTGTCCCGGAAACAGCAGTTTTTTGAAGAGCAATCCCATCCCTATGGCCAACACAATCCCCATAAAATACATGGAGAAAATCACGGTCCCCTGATGATTGGGGAAAAATGCGGCGGCAAACACCGCGTAAATCGGCAGACGTGCGCTACAGGACATTAAGGGATTAATCAGAATGGTCAAAATGCGGTCGCTGCGATTTTCAAGGATGCGCGTACCCATAATAGCCGGCACATTACAGCCAAATCCCATGAGCATCGGCAAAAATGATTTGCCATGCAAACCAATCGCATGCATCAACTTATCCATAATAAATGCCACACGTGCCATGTAGCCACTGCCTTCAAGCAAGGCAATCACAAAATAGAGCGAGAAAATGACCGGAATAAACACGGCCACGCCTCCAACTCCGGCAATGATCCCATCGGCCACCAGCGAAATCAGCCAGTCAGGAGCTTCGACATTGACAAACACGAGTTTGATAGTTTTCCCAAGCCAATGAAAGAGCATATCCACCGGGATGAGTAAAATTTCGCCGCCGACTTTAGCGACAAATTCAAAAGCCAACCACATCACGCCGATAAAAATCGGAATTCCCAGTACCCGGTGGGTTATGATTTTATCAACCGCATCAGAGGTGGTAAATCGAATTTGCGGCGGGAGTTTGACCGTTTCCTGAAGCGCCCCATGCACCAGCCCATAGCGCCGTTCGGCGATCAGGCTCTCGGCGTTGTCATGAAACATGGTTTTCAAATAGGCGATGCTCTGCTGCACCTGAGCAAGTACTTCATCGCTGTGAGCGCAAGATTTCAGCAGATCTCGAATTTCAGTATCTTCCTCTAACAATTTCACCGCAAGCCAACGGGGTGAATAGTCCTGGCACAATTTCTGATGTTGGGCAACCAGCGTTTCGATTTTTCGCAGTTCTGCTTCGATTTCATCCCCATAATGAAAAGCGAGTGATTGCACAGCTTGCTTGCCTTCAGCAATATCAATGACCGTATCCAACAATTGTTGAATACCCTCTCCTCTGGTGCCAACTGTGGGAATAATCGGCGTCGCCAGCAAGCGAGACATTTGCGGAATATTGATTTGATATCCCTGTTTCTGCGCCTCGTCCATAACATTAAAGACGAGGACAAGGGGAATCTCCAATTCTTTTAATTGCTGCGCCAGGTACAGGTTACGTTCCAGATTGGATGCATCCACCACATCAATCACCACATTGGGCCTTTCTTCGATAATATACTTGCGCGTGACGATCTCTTCCATCGAATAGGCGGTTAAACTGTAGGTGCCCGGCAGATCGACCACAAGAATCTCATGACCGCGATAGTTGACTTTGCCTTCCTTCTTTTCCACCGTCACGCCAGGCCAGTTGCCCACGTGCTGGCGTGCGCCGGTCATGGCGTTAAAGACGGTGGTTTTGCCGGAGTTCGGATTTCCTGCCAGAGCAATGGTTAAGGGACGTTTCGGCTGAGTGGTTTGTGTACTATTTATCATGCAGTGTTTCTTCACATGGATGGGAATTGTTTATCTTCAAGGAACCGCGACTTTTGCTTCAACAAGAATATTTTCCGCTTCTTTCCAGCGCAGCGACAAATTATAACCTTTAAACTTAATTTCGACCGGGTCCCCGAGTGGCGCAACTTTTTGCACCTGAATTTCTGTACCTGGAATAATACCCATATCCATTAAGCGGCGTTTTATTTCGCCTTGTCCGGTCAGTTTTTGCACAATCACGCGTTGTCCGGGAGTCACAGCTTTTAACGTCATCACCATGTCTTTCTCAGCGCCGCATATACGCCCTCAAAGCATACATGACGGTCTGAACCCTCCTTGTAGAAATTCGTATGTATTACTTGATTGGCTGAAGCCACTTCTGTTGCAATTCGTCAATACATTGAGCCAAACAGGCCCGACATTCCTCCGTGTTTTTCCCCTGCTGGCAGTAGGTTCCAAATTTTTCGAGCCAATCTCTTCCCCCTCGCGGGCATTTTTCAAGGAACTGAATAAATTGAGTGATCCGATCCAGGATGATAGGAGACACCCCATGCTCCATTTTACAGGCCGCTTCATTAGCATCAGCTTCGTTCACCGCAAGAATTTTAATAAAAAAATCGTGTAAAATTTCATGACGCTGCACCACATCCTGAGCCACCTCTTTCCCATCGGGCGTCAGGGTGATAATATCGTAAGGCGCATAATTAATGAGACCTTTCTCAGATAACAGCCGTAACGCTCCGGTAACAGACGAATTGCTGACTTGCATTCGTTCGGCAATATCTTTGGCGCGAGCGGCATGTTTCTGCTCTTCAATATGAAAAATAGCCTCAAGGTAGTCTTCAAGACTATCACTCAATTGTTTATCAGGGGCAATCACAAACATCCTCCAAAAAAATTATAGGATTTTGATTTTTTAGGAGCACCTAAAAATATGCTATAAAGGTAAAATATTACTGCACAGGTAATTTGTCAAGCATTTTGTGTCAAGAATTCGTTTGAGTTATAATAACTGCATTTGAGGGGTGCAGGCGCACTGCTGATGGTGGGCGTATTGGAGATCGGTAGCGGCATAGTCGCGATAGCCTTTCGCCGTTTTGACGGTGTAACTGGTGATGCGGCCGTAAAAATCGGTTTGAATGCCTTCAATCGAAAATTTCTGACCGTAATATTTATCTTGTGGATTAATCACAAAAACCGTATCGCGCAGATTCATAAGCCGAAGAGAGGGACGCCGCCTTCAAAACGGCATCCCTCTGATGATATTTTCCCTATGCTCGATATTCCTCAACTTCCTCAACATCCTTCGCGTCAAGTTCTTCAACCTGTTCGTCCTCGTGTAAACTGCTTAAATCAATCGCCAGATCTTGTAATTCATCCGGTTGGGTCACATTCTCATCTGAGGATGGCGCGGCTTGTTTTTTCGATGGTCGAGGCTCAGGCTTTTGTCGGCGTTTTTTCTTCTGAAGAGCGCCAGCCAGAGCCCCGGCAATCAAGCGATTTTTCTCTTCCGCAATCGCATTCGGATGAATGGCTGAAATCGGTTTGTGCTCACCTTCAATCCCGGTGAAGACAGAGACCTGATCCGCCGGGAAGAACGAGAGGGTTTCGGCAAAAGGTTCAATCAGTCGTTGAAAATTTTCGATCATATAGGTTTGAACCCCGCTCTGCCCGCTTTTTTCAAGAATTTCCAGGGTGAGTTTGAGTTGATCGATTTCCGCTTGCGCCTTGCCGAGCAATGTAGCTGATTCGGCTTTCGCTGCCAGCACAAGGCGCTCCTGTTCAGCCAGAGCCGGGGTGATAATTTCCGCCTCATATTTTTGTCCAAGCATCTCAATCCGCTGCTTCTCTGACTCAATTTCGGCTTTCAATCCGGCAACTTTGGCCTGCGCTTCCCGCAGCGCTTTTTGCACGCCAACCGCTTTGCGCTGTTCCTGTTCTGCCACTTTCACGCGGGTTTCAGCCGCAAGATTTTGATACAAGTTTTCATATTGGCGCACTTCCACTTCGGCCCGGCGATTCTCCTGGGCTTCAGCCGCGGCCGCGTGAGATTCAGCCTGAGCCACTCGAGCCTGCGTCTCAGCGTTCGCGGTTTGAATGCGCTTGAGCAAGGCGATATACAAATCCGGTTCATCCACTCCGGTCAGGCGGCGATCATCCACATCGGCGATATTCATGGTCGTAATTTCAATGCCGATGTTTTCCAGGTCTTCTTTGCACACATTAATCATGCGGGCGACCAGGGCGTCCTTATCCTGCATCACCTGTTCAGGCGTCATCGAGGCAATCGCGTCGCGCAGATGTCCTTCAATAATTGAACTGGCGACTTTGCGCAGTTCATTTTTATCCTGGGTCATCTCAAGAATGCGCGTCACGGCGCGGCTGCGGCCGGCCTCATTGGAAGCAATCGCAAAACTCACGGTCGCTTTCACGTCTAAAGGGACAATGCCTGCCGCAATCGCTGATTCCACGACCACTTCAATCGTATGTGGCGTCAAATCAATTTTAGCAAATTTATTGAATAACGGGATCACAAACACGCGTCCGCCGCTGACCGTACTGAATCCTTTGGGTTTCCATTTCTGGCCGGATTTGATGCCGAGCTCATTCCCGCCGACAATCTTCATTTTGGAAATGAGTTGAATAATAATAGTCAGGGCAAACAGAATCACGAGTGTACCAACAAATCCGATCATTGGGCAGCCTCCTTTTCTTCGTCAGATTGAGAGGTTGGAGCGTAGGCATGGCTCAGAAAATCCCGCACACTGACTCCTAACCCTTGTTCCAGATGTTTTAGAAAATCAACAAACGCCGCTGGTCCTCGATTGATCGCGCCATTGAAGCCTTTCTTGTCATCCATGATGATCAGCGAATCAACAGCAAGTCCCTGCGCGTAACGGCGATATGCATCGAACAGATGGGGAAGCTGCTGCTGCATAAAGAGCACGACCTTCCCGACATCGCCGGCTTCGGCCAGCAATTCAGCTTTTTGACGCAGGATATGGTTGCGCACTTTTTCGCGAATATTCACGGCCTCTTTTTCACCTTGCGCGATGCTCTGAGCCGCCTTTTGTTTCGCCTCAGCTTCTAACAAAATGCGGGAACGATTTTTCAATTTTTGCAAGACGACCATCTGTTCCTGGACTTCCCGTTCCCCTTTATTCTGGGCTTCAGAGATTGCGCTATCTGCTTCCAGACGAACCTGTTGGATTTGCGCTTCACTCTCGCGCCGGAAAATTTCGACTTTTTGTCTGGCCTGCAAAATTTTTTCCTCAGCCTGGCTTTTGGCGACGCTTTTACGGCGTTCAGCATCGGATTCCGACTGCTCAGCTTTGGCGTGCAGACGTTTTTCCTGAATTTCCACTTCCTGGCGTTTGTGCGACAGGGTTTTCTGAGCCAGGTTGGCGATGTAGTTTGAGGTATCCCAGATTTTTTGCAACGACACAGATACGACCTTCATCCCAAAATGGGAAATATCTTCATTAATATCTTGCACCAGGTCGCTTCGAAACTCGGCTCGTTCGCCAACCGTTGTCGGTTTCTTTTTTTGAGGCAATTTTTCTTGAGTCGCAGTCAAATCGAGTAAAACTTCACCGCTTCCTTCTTGCAAATGTTTCTGGGCCTGCTCATATTCCTCTTGCTCTTCTTCGACCGATTCTTCCATACCGATGGCTTGCAGCGGTGTGGCTTTATTCAGCGCGCCCCGAAAATTGCCGACCAGGGTCTGGCGAATCTGTTCGTGAATCTGCTCGCGAGTTTTACCCATCAAACGTTCAACCGCCGAATAGAGCATGGCTTCGTCATCATCGTCAATACAGACGCAGGCGGTCGCATCAGCGCCCAGAGTAATGCCATTGGCCGAATTGACGCTTTCCACGCGCACATTGATCGGCAGAATGCCCAGATCTAAATATCCCACCTGGTTCACATAGGGATACACATGTGTCCGTCCCCGGTCAACCGTGAACCCAAATTTTTTGCCGCTCTTAAATTTTTTCTTGCGTCCCGTGACCACGATAATTTTGTCTGGCAACGTGACGCGAATCACAAATTTTGCAAACGCGATAATGATAAAAAAAGCAAGGATTCCCAGCACGCCTCCTACAATGGCGGCCGGACCGCTAAAGAGAAGATTGGTCACAAAATTCATACAGGCATCCTCCTTCTCTGGAGTGTCAAAGCTCTGCTTTGACAGCAAAAGCAGAGCTTTCGCACTCCGGATTTATTAGTCTTGCTCAACATACACACAATCCTCTGCGACATCAACAATACGGATTTGCGTGCCGACCGGAAAATTGTCCTGCGGATTTTTGGCACGCGCAAACCGTTCGGCATACGTCCCTTCCAGGCGAATACGAACTTTACCTAATTGTCCGTTTTTGATCGAAACTGTAACCACCCCCTGTTCCATAATCAAATCTTCCTCTTTCAACTGCGAATCCAATTCGCTGCGCTGGATACGGCGTAACAGGCGTCCTCCGACACATGTAATTATGCCGACCGGGATGCTCCAGGCCAGACTGTTCGCCGGACTGCGTCCGGTTGCCAGGGCGACTAATCCAACCGGGCCAAAACCCACGGAAAAATGTACCAGACTACGGGCGGTTGAAAGGACTTGAAGCAGGAAATAGCGTTCTTGATACTGTTCATGTGACGCGACCGAACCTCTTTCGCCGTGTTCATCGCCATGATGCTCGCCATGACCATGCTCGCCATGAACACCTGTATCCATATCCCCGTGATCAGCGGCATCGTGACCAGCATCGCTGCCATGATCCCCATGAACGCCGGCGTCCATATCCCCATGATCAGCAGCGTCATGGCCAGCATCACTATCATGGCCTGCGTCGCCATCATCGCCCTGATCGCCTTCATGAAAGAGATCGCCTAAAATACCAAGCATGTCAATAATGGTCACGCCCACTCCAAAGATGGCGCAGGCAATGTAGAACGAAAGTAACGTATTCATGAATTTTTGATTGGCGTCATTCAGAGAACAACCCTGTTAGTCTTCGTAAATCACAAACTCTCCGTTTTTCACCTGGAGTAACAGATATTGTTTTTGAATGTCACCATATTCGGGAAAAATCACATCTTGGTGTACCGCGAAACTCCAGTTTCGCGGCGGTCAACAATGCGCGAAACTGGAGTTTCGCGCTACATTTTCAGAGGAGAATAAACAGGATACATAAAGATGTCAACGTTTTTTTCAAGAGAGCATGAAGAAACTTGCCCATAATTGAAACCGGTAATCACAAAGTACTGGCCGGGGGAAGACATGTTTTGAGGTATCTGCCTGTATAAGATCTGGCATTGCGGATGATTGTTTCAGGCGTACCGCAGGCAATCACCTCGCCCCCTTTGTCCCCGCCTTCGGGACCGAGATCGATAATATAATCGGCGCATTTGATCACATCCAGATTGTGCTCAATGACGAGCAGGGAATTGTCGCGCTCCAGGAGTTGGATAAAACAGGTCAAGAGTTTGGCAATATCATCAAAGTGCAGACCGGTCGTGGGCTCATCAAACAGATAGAGCACATGTTTTTTGCGGGTATCGGTAAGGTGCGCCGCGAGTTTGACGCGTTGAGCTTCTCCGCCCGAAAGCGTCGTTGCTGGCTGTCCTAAACGCAGATAACCCAGGCCGACATCTTGCAAGACTTTCAATTTTTTCGCAATGGCGCGCTGATCGATAAAAAAGCGCAACGCTTCATCTACTGTCAGATTCAGGACATCGTGAATAGTGTGATTGCGATATTTGACATCCAACACTGCGGGTTTATAGCGCGTCCCCTGACAGGCTTCACAGGTCAGATACAGGTCTGCCAGAAACTGCATTTCCACCTCAATCTGGCCATTGCCTTCGCACACCTCACAGCGTCCGCCTGCGACATTAAAGGAAAAGGTGCCGGCCGTATAACCTCGTTCACGGGCGACGCGCATGGAGGCAAAGAGTTTGCGGATGTCATCAAACACTTTGAGGTAAGTCGCCGGATTGGAACGCGGCGTGCGGCCAATCGGAGATTGATCCACCATAACCACATCTAAAAGATGCTCTTTACCCAAAAGACGGCTATACCCCTGCCCTTCTCGCCGTTCATCCTTCAAGGCTTTATACAACACATCTTCAACCAGCGTGCTTTTCCCGGAACCGGACACGCCGGTCACGCACACAAACACTCCCAGGGGAATGCGCACGTCAATCTGTTTTAAATTATGTTCCGAGGCCCCATATAATTCGAGCCATTTATCTGACGACATCCTGCGAGATTCGGGCAATGGGACGGATTTTTCTCCCATAAGATATTGGCGCGTCAAAGAATGACGACCGTCGGAAGAAAGAGGAATTTGTTCCAATAACGCGTGGGTTGTTCCGGAAAACACCACATTTCCTCCATGTTCTCCGGCCTGCGGCCCCAGATCAATAACGTAATCGCTCTTTCTAATCATCTCAGCGTCATGTTCGACCACGACAATGGTATTGCCCTTATCCCGCAAGGCTTTCAGGATGTGAATTAATTTGGCGTTATCCCTGGGGTGCAGGCCGATGCTTGGCTCATCGAGTACATAGAGCGAACTGACCAGTGAAGTTCCAAGCGAGGTCGCCAGATGAATACGCTGGGCTTCACCGCCGCTCAGCGTGCGGGAAAGTCGGTTGATCGTCAGATAATCCAGGCCAACATCCAGCAAATACTGTAAACGCGCTTGAATTTCTTCGAGCACTTTTTTGACAATATTGCGTTCAAAGTCAGTCAATTCCAGGGTTCCAAAGAATACGACGGCCTCCGCAATGGTCATACACGCAATATCATGGATCGTGCGTCCTCCGACGCGCACCAGGTTTGCCATTGTATTAAGACGAGAGCCATGGCACACGGGGCAGGGGGTATAACCCCGAAATTTGCTCAGGAACACACGCACGTGCATTTTATATTTTTTTTCTTCTAAATAATTGAAAAACGGGAACAGTCCGATAAATTCTGCATTGCCTTCGATAATCAGAGCAAGTTGTTCATGGGAAAGCTGTTCGATAGGAGTATCGAGCGTAAAGCCGTAATGCGGCGCAATCCGGGCGAGTTGCTGCACAATTCCCTGGCTTTTCGGCGTATTCCACGGCAGAATCGCGCCTTCCCGGATGCTTTTCTTCCAATTGGGAATAATCAGATTCAAATCCCAGGACATCTTGTCACCAAAACCATGACATTCCGGGCATGCGCCATAAGGATTATTAAAGGAAAACAGTTGGGGTTCCGGTTCGATGTATTCAATACCGCACTGGAGACATTCAAATTTGCGACTGAATTTGTGCAGGCGAGAGGCACGAGCGGGTTGCTCAGCCGCAGAATGAAGCAGAGTCGGCTCTATAGTCCAGATCGCCAGTTGCCCATCTCCTTCCTGATAGGCAGTCTCCAGAGCGTCTGCAATCCGCTGACGAAGCTCGGCCTTGAATGCCAGACGGTCAACAATGACATACACCTGCTTTTCATCGGTAAAATGGAAATGCTCTTCTTCCAGAGAGACAATTTCTTCCTCAAGCAGCACTCGCAAAAACCCTTTCCGAATCAGAAGATCTTTTAAACGTTCCAATTCTGCGCCATGGTCGCTGATATGCCATTCCTGGTGTTCAAGCGCGTATTTTCCGGCCAGGGGAAAGGCGATCAGAAATTTTGTTCCTTCTGGCAGGCAAGAAATCCGTTCCAGAATGGACTCAATCGAATCTTTTTGTACAAGTCGGCCGCATTGGCGGCAATAGGTTTTGCCCACCCGCGCAAATAACAGACGCAGATAATCATAAATCTCAGTGGTCGTGCCAATGGTTGAACGGGCGTTACGTACCTGATTTTTCTGTTCAATGGCAATGGCCGGACAGATGCCTTGAATACTCTCGACGTCGGGTTTGTCCATGCGTTCCAGGAACTGGCGGGCATACGCTGAGAGTGATTCCACATAGCGCCGCTGCCCTTCGGCGTATAGTGTATCAAAGGCCAGACTGGATTTTCCTGAACCGCTGACGCCCGTAATCACTACAAGCTGATTATGCGGGATGTCAACATCAATGTTTCTCAGGTTATGTACTTTCGCCCCTCGAATTTGGATCGCTTGCATCATACATATTGTTGTTTCGGGAATTTGTTCCTCATTCACGACACAACGCAAATCAGAAAATTTTTGCGTGATCTTCACTCTTCATAGTTACTTAAAACCTTATTCATTAAAGGCTATTGCTGTCAAATGAAAAAATGTCGTCCTTTCAATCTCGGGTGAATTTGGTTTCATTGAAAATTTTACGACATCACTTTTTTTCTTGCCATAACATAAAAGCGACACAAAAATAATACATACCAGACATCCGAAGTCTGCCAGACTCCGGACGTCTCATAACCCGGGAAACGCCATGTCAGATTCAGCTATGTTCACCATTCTGCTTGTTGATGATAATCAACATAATTTATTTAACTTACGAACGTTATTAGAAAGTTCGTTAAGCACCAATATCCTTGAAGCAAAATCCGGATCGGCTGCGCTGGAATTGGTTTTGCACCATCGCATTGACCTTATTCTGCTCGACATTCAGATGCCGGAAATGGATGGATTTGAAGTGGCCAGAATCATTCGCAGTCATAATCGCTATCGGGATATTCCGATTATTTTTCTGACAGCGGTCTATAAATCAGGGGAATTTCGGCAAAAAGGTCTGGAAGACGGAGCCATTGATTATTTAACCAAACCGATTGACGATCTGATTCTGGTCAACCGGGTCAAAGCCTATCTCCGGCTGCTGGAAAATGAGCGCGCGCTCAATATCGAATTGGCTCGCACCAACACCCGGCTTCAGGACGAAATTGAGGAACGCCGGCGAGTTGAGACAGAATTGGCAGCGGCAAATCAGCGATTGCAAGAGGAGATCTCCCGGCACAAACATACAGAATATGCGTTACGCGAAAGTCAGGAAATGTTTTTCCAACTTGCAGATAGTGTGCATGAAGTCTTCTTTGTCGTTGATATCCAGGAGCGAAAGGTGATTTATATTAGTCAGGCTTATGACGCAATCTGGGGACAGCCAGGCCAACAATTACACGAAGATATTTCTTCCTGGCTGGAGAGCGTACATCCCGATGATCGCGCGCATCTTGTCGAAGCCATTCACAAGCAGCTTACCGAACAAGGAGAGTTAAACGAAGAGTATCGTATTCTCCGTCCCTATGGCGATCCGCGCTGGATTCGGACGCGGGCCTTTCCGGTGTTTAACGATCAGGGACAATTCTATCGTATCGTCGGCATGGCTGAAGACATCACAAACCGTAAGCTGGCTGATGAAGCGATCCGAGAGTCTGAAGCCAATATCCGCGGCATCCTGAATAACAACTTACTGGTGTTTATCCTTCTCGATCTCCAATTTCACATACGAACATTCAATACAATGGCTTATGAGTTTGCCTTAACATTTTTTGGGAAAACTATGCGTGAAGACGTCATGATCTATGACTACATTTCCGAATCGGATCATGAAGTATTCGCTCATGAATTTGAACTGGTATTGCAAGGAGGTACCGTGATTGTTGATCGGATGGTGGAAAATCTTCTGGGGCTGCGGCGATTCTTTCAGTTTAATCTGGTTCCGGTTGCAACTGAAGAAGGCGAAGTGATCGGTATTTGCCTGACCGCTTTGGATATTACGGAACGCAAGCAGGCAGAAATTGAGTTACAACGAGCCAAAGAGGCGGCTGAATTGGCAAATCAGGTCAAAAGCACCTTTCTTGCGAATATGACTCATGAACTTCGCACCCCTCTGAACGGTATTCTTGGCTACACCCAAATCCTCCAGGCTGATGAAAGCTTAACAGAAGGGCAACATGAAGCTATTCAGGTCATTCATCACAGCGGGGAACATTTGTTACTCATGATCAATGAAATTTTAGATTTTTCAAAAATTGAAGCCCAAAAGATGGAACTAGAACCTTCATTTTTCCATCTCCTGCAATTTTTGGACAATCTGATTGATATGGTGCGTTTCCGGGCAGAGCAAAAAAAATTAACGTTTCAGGATGAGATTGCTGATGAGCTGCCATTCGAGATTTTTGGGGATGAAAAACGTCTGCGCCAGGTGTTGCTCAATTTGTTAAGCAATGCGATTAAGTTCACCTATCAAGGAAAGATCAGATTACGAGTGACAATTGTTCAGGTAGAAGAATACAGGAAGACAGTGACGCTTCGTTTTGAAGTGATTGATGAAGGCATTGGCATTCCTCCTGAAAAAATGCAAGAAATCTTCTTGCCATTTTATCAAATAAAGGATACACGGATACAAACAGATGGAACAGGATTAGGCCTCTCCATCAGCCAAAAGCTTGTACACCTGATGGGGAGTGAATTACAGGTACAGAGCCGGGTCAACCAGGGAAGTACATTTTGGTTTGACGCCACATTCTCATACGCTGACATGCAAAAAACAGACGTAAGAGCATATAAGTCAGAACGTCGGACTAAGGCGAACAGTAAAGATGCCCATCCGCAGATACTGCCCTCCCTCTCCTTCGAGTGCCCTCCTCGTGAGATTCTTGATGTCTTGTATCAATTAGCCATGATGGGCGATATTTCTCGCCTTGACACACAAGTCAACGATTTGAAGGTTTCGCATCCGATATTCCGACCGTTTGCTCAATATATCTCACGATTTATCAAAGAGTTTATGATTGATGAATTACAAGAATTTCTCAGAAACATAAGGGAGGGAGAACAGTGAATCCTGAGATGAAGAGGGAGGATGATGTTACGATTCTGGTCGTTGATGACCACCCGATGAATTTGCGGGTTTTATTGGATTCTTTACAGGAGGAAGGGTTTCGGATTTTGATCGCGCGTAATGGGGAAGGCGCGCTGCGTCAGGCCACGCTTGCACTGCCAGATATTATTCTTCTGGACGTGATGATGCCTCCCGGTATTGATGGCTTTGAAACTTGCCGCCGTTTAAAACAGCAAGATGCGACAAAGGATATTCCGGTGATTTTTATGACCGCCCTATCCGACACGATCAACAAGGTGACAGGGTTTGAAGTCGGCGGAGTGGATTACGTCACGAAGCCCTTTGATCGCGCAGAACTCCTGGCTCGGGTCAAAGCGCATTTAGCATTGCAACGTTACCAGCGAGAGTTGGCAATCACGAATCAAAAATTACGGCAAATGAACGAAGCGCTGTTGGAATCGCAAAAGCAATTGGAAATTGCTGCCCGGACAGATCCTCTGACTCATCTTTCAAACCGGCGCGATATGATTGAAAAAATTGAAATGGAAAAAGTGCGCATAAAACGCCATCACAAACCGTTTACCTTAATTTTGTGCGATATTGACAATTTTAAAATGTTTAATGATACCTTTGGTCATGATTGCGGCGATTTCATTCTGGTTTCCATTGCCAATATGATGCGTGCGATGATTCGTGAACAAGATCAATTGGCTCGCTGGGGCGGAGAAGAATTTCTGTTTTTGCTTCCGGAAACAAATCTGAAAAGCGGCGCAATTGTGGCAGAAAAAATTCGTAAAGCCATTGCAGATTATCATTTCGAATACAAAACCCATGTTCTGTCAGTCACGATGACGTTCGGCGTAAGCATCTGCCAAACTCATACGATTGATATTGATGACTGCATTAAACAGGCCGATCGTGCGTTATATAACGGGAAGCACGCCGGAAAAAACCTTGTTTTCCAGACAAAACAGGCAGCAGTGGATTGAAAGAACAATGGATTTTCAGGTGAACTCACTCACAATTGGTTGTTGTCTTCTGGAAGGAAATGAAATAACTCATAAAAAAAGATGAAATCCGTGTTATTAAGAACTACTATTTCCCTCCTCCTGGGATTTGGGATCACATTTCTCGTGTTTCCGCAACAGAAAAACGTACTCGATCCTGTTCGTGCAGAGTATGCTGAAACTTTTTTGACATTCGATAAACATGCCGAAGAACTATACCGTCAATACGGCCCTGCGGCTTTAACGTTTCTTCAAACCTTTCAGATTGAAGCACTGCGGATATTCTCTCAATATGGCAGCAGTGTACAGCAGTTGCAACCATACCTGTCTCTTGAGACCATTTTTTCGCTGTTTCAGCAGCATGACGCGCAGCTTGAACAGGTTCTGACAGTGTTTCACCCCAGGATAATTGCAGATGTCTATACCCGGTTTGGAAATGATGGACTGAAATATCTGCTTGATGAGCCCGAAATCTATTTTTTGTTGCAGCAATACGGCGAACGCCTGATCAGCCTTGCGAATGCAAAGGGTCCGATTGTGTTCACGCTGGTCAAAAAACATGAACCAGAGTTTCTCGAACTCTATTATGATGATGCCTTGTTTCAGGCCATGGCGCGCTTTGGCGTGGATGGCCTGCTCGCGCTCAAAGCCTATCGCGGCAAAGCCAGTACCATCTTTGAGATTTTTGCCGATGACGACCGTTTTGCATCTGTATTGCGAACCTACAGCTATCAACAGGTAATCCCGATTTTATACTATTTTTATCAAAAACCGCAGCAAACAAACAGCGTTATAGCCGCTATTGCCAATTTCGAAATCTATCGATTGTTTGAGAAACCAGAAGAACAAGAAAGAGATGCGCTGAATGAGCATATTCGCATTGATCAGGCTAATTGGGCCTTACAGCGCATCTATGAATCCGGCCAGACATTTTTACGTCAGTTTGTCGTAACTGAACAGGGAGATGTCCGACCGCTGCCATTGATGGCGTTGACCAATCTGGTAGAATCGCTTATTTCCCCAGTCAACCACAACCTGGGCAACAGGCCCGCATCACAAGACATCCAAGCGTGCGAATCCCTCAAAGCCGCGCTTCAGGTGTTTGGACTCTTGCCTGCCGGAATCGGCATCTCAAATCAGGCGATATGCCTGGCCTTACAGACAGGATTACCCCATGTCAAAACAATCGAGGGAATGGCAGGATTAATTCAACTCGATGAATACACGGATCTCATGAACCGCTATGGCAACGGCGTTGTGCCCTTTGTCGCTCGCTATGGCCGTCCAGGGATTGATCTGCTGGAGCAAACCGATGGGGAAATCCTCTATTTCTCGACGCTGTATGGTGAAGAGGTCATGCAATACATTCTACGCTATGGTTCCGATGTATTTACACTCATCAAAACCTATGGCGAGCAGATGCTGACAGCGATCCGGGCAACTCACGGCGCGATCATGCCTTATATGTCCAATTATAGCAAAGAGGTGTTCATCGTCCTCGCGCAACCCCACGGAGCATCGCTGTTCTCTCTCTGCCCGGTTTTCGGCGAAGATCTGTTGGTGTACGCCGCCCGCTACCTCGCTGATTTTTCGCGCTGCTTGTTGAAATATGGAGCTCTGACAATGAACGCGTTTCGCCGCTACGATCAACGCGCCGCTGACCTTGCTCGCCAATATGGCGATGAAGCCATTTATTATCTGGGATTACATGGAGATCCGGCGTTACAACTGCTGAACGCAGGTAAGATCGGGTTGGCGTTCCTGGAAGTCCTGCCAGAGGACTTTTTCCTGACCGAAGGCGAAAAGGCGCCTTCAACGGTTTGGGAAACTACATTGACGCTGCTCAGGCGTCATCCGTCCAGATTTCATCACCTGATCGGCGTGCTTGGGAACAACCTGCTTTCTCTTCCTCGCGCTTACAGCCAACTCATTTTCTGGACTTTGATGAGTTTTATAGCGCTGCTCATCCTGAAAAGCGGTTATACCCTGCTCAGGCAGTTTTTTGTGATTGAAGAGTAGTCACTACAACGGATTTGAGAAATCACCGAATTGGCGGAGAGTAGTCACTACAACGGATTTGAGAAATCACCGGATTGACGGAAAAATTCGATATATTCTTCAATCCGTTGTAGTATTTAACACCCTTTTTAAGTTTATTTCGGTTCTTCTTTCTCACGTCCAAAAGGCGAAATTTCACGCAGACGTTGAATAATCGGCGGAAGTTTTTCAATAATATCGTCAATATCCGCTTCCGTGTTAAATCGGCTTAAACTCAGTCGTAATGAGCCGTGCGAATAGGTAAAGGGCACGCCCATTGCCCGCAGCACATGCGATGGTTCCAGAGAACCGGAGGTACAGGCCGAACCGGAGGACGCAGCAATCCCTTGCTCGCTTAACATCAACAGAATGGCTTCCCCTTCCACGTATTTAAAACTGATATTCAGCGTATTCGGTGTTCGCAGAGTCGGATGACCGTTGACGACCGAATCCGGGATGCGCGCTAACAATTCTTGTTCAAGCCGGTCGCGCATGGCTTTGACACGCGTCAACTCATCGTGTAACGACGCCTGGGCTAATTCCGCGGCTTTACCAATGGCGATAATGGAAGCCGTGTTCTCTGTGCCCGGACGGCGCCCACGTTCCTGGTGTCCGCCAATTAACAACGGGCGAAACTTTGTCCCTCGCCGCACATACAAAATCCCGACGCCTTTGGGCGCATGAAATTTATGACCCGACAACGCCAAAAAATCAATGGTATCGGATTTTTGCAGGTCTAAGGGAATTTTTCCTGCGGCCTGCACCGCATCAGTATGGAACACACTGCCTTTTTCTTTGACGATTTTACCAATTTCATCAATCGGAAAAATCACACCAGTTTCGTTATTGGCATACATAATCGAAACTATAGCCGTTTCATCCCCGATAGAATCGTACAATTCATTCAAATCCAGCATCCCCTGGCGATCAACCGACAAAAATGTCACGCCATATCCTCGTTTGGAGAGATGTTTACAATAATTCAAAATCGCCGGATGCTCCACTTTGGTGGTGATAATATGCCGTTTTTCAGGAGCAGACATCAGCGCGCTGTGAATTGCCATATTATCACTTTCGGTGCCGCAACTGGTAAACACGATTTCCGTGGGTTCGGCGTTCAACATCGTCGCCACGCGTTCGCGGGCTTCCGCCAGTTTCTTCTCCACCTGCCCGCCAAACAAGTGCATACTGGAAGGATTCCCATAATACTCGCTCAGGTAAGGAAGCATTTCCTCGACCACACGTTCATCAACTTTGGTTGTGGCATTATTATCCGCATAAACCGTGCGTTTCATCACGCTATCACCTGCTTTCTTCTCAGTGCCGTGAAATGTGTCCGTTTCAAGGCAGATTTCACGATCTTCAGCACATTCAATATATCAAAATAGTTCTTGAATTCGCCATTTTGAATGCAAAAACTCCATGTTTATCTTCCTCTTCTATGCCAGATAGATTCATCAATTTATATTGCGCGTGGTACAGATCTTGTCAATTGTTTTAACATCAGAAACGTGTTATTTTTGTTGGAAACAACACAAATTTAATTTCTTGTGTAAATTTTTCTGGATTATTTTACGCCGATCACAGGAGATGTCTGTCGTCTGTGGGGTGGACTTTGAGTGGTTGTCGTTTCAGAGAGGGAATGTACTTGTCCAAGGAAGGTATGCTATCGGTGAATGAGTCCCGTAATAGACGCTTGTCAGAAATTTTGACAGTCATGATTATATGGGATATGACCAGATTATAAAGGCTTTTCAGTTCATAAAAAGTAGAAAACAAAAAAGAGGTGTCGAAAAATTTTACAATTTCTTTTGAACGTATCTGCCTATTTTATAATAATTTACACAAATTTTAATTCTTTATTAAAAAAAGTGTCGAAAAATTTTACATGTTTTCGTTGTTTTTACAAAATTTTTTTACCCCTGGCAAGAAAAAAATAAAGAAAATAACATTTATAATTTATTGAAACACAACAAGTTAAAGAAATTTTAACTTATTTTTATTAATAATTATTTTTCTTGGCATCTTGTTTGCAGGTACAAGTTGACAATATATATCGTATTATATCACAACAAAGAATGATGTAAATACATATTTTTTCCTGATAAAGCCAAACTCATCGCGAGGTGGGGACGGAAAGCCACGGATCTTCTCATGTAAGATAGCCGGGTTACCTGGATAGTTTTCATAATTACTTAAGGTAATCCGGCGGTTTTGTTGATAATATCAACGATAAAAGCTGGAAAGAAGGGGAGGATATAATTTATGAAGAAGTTTCTACAAATAGGTCTATTGGTTGTGCTATCAATGGGAATAATTCAGGTAGAGGGATTTTTTTCTGCTGTATTTGCACAAGAGATACAGATTGATTTTGAAAGCTTTCCGAAAAACCCACAACCCGCTGATGAAATGGAGATATACGATCAGTATCTGGCATCCCATTTTGTCACGTATATTATTGATCTAGATGGTAATCCTAATACGACAGGAGATCGAATGAAACCTCTGATTGAAGATCGCGGAGGAGCGTTAGAAAATCCACCCGAAGCTGGGGATCTAAGTGGATTCCGTTATGACATAGGATTTCGACAAAAAGATCCTGAATATATAGATATTGAACATCCTGACTTTAGAACAACGCAACTCGGACTTGGAAAGTTCTTTTTAAAGCTGAATACTGATGAGCCTGAAAATGTAAATTTATTGATAGAGCTCCATAAACCTGCGATTGAAGTATCTGGTCGTATCTGGGATATTGATGCAAGAGGATCCAAGGATGCTATTGAACGCGAACAATGGAGGATTAGAGCATACACTAAAAACAGCAATGGACAATATTTAGAAGCTGGCTCGTTACTTTCTCCTGCAGGCTATCATCCTTTTTGGGAGCCTGAGTCTGAGGGGTATCCTAATCTTGATGGAAAACCTTTTCCATGGAAATTCGAAAGTTCGAAGCTTTCTGGAAATCCCTTGATTTATGCGACCATGATAAGCTTTGAAGGAACTCGGCTTACTAAAGTAGGCCTGGCTTTTGATCAACTACGCGTTTTATTTAAACCAACGCCCACACCAACACCAAAGCCAACGGCTACGCCCACACCAAAGCCAACGGCTACGCCCACACCAAAGCCAACGGCTACGCCCACACCAAAGCCAACGGCTACGCCCACACCAAAGCCAACGGCTACGCCCACACCAAAGCCAACGGCTACGCCCACACCAAAGCCAACGGCTACGCCCACACCAAAGCCAACGGCTACGCCCACACCAAAGCCAACGGCTACGCCCACACCAAAGCCAACGGCTACGCCCACACCAAAGCCAACGGCTACGCCCACACCAAAGCCAACGGCTACGCCCACACCAAAGCCAACGGCTACGCCCACACCAAAGCCAACGGCTACGCCCACACCAAAGCCAACGGCTACGCCCACACCAAAGCCAACGGCTANCTCCGACACCAACGGCTACGCCCACTCCGACACCAACGGCTACGCCCACTCCGACACCAACGGCTACATCCACTCCGGAACCAAAGATCACGCCCACTCCAGAACCACTACCAACAAGAACTCCGGAACCAGATATTCCAACTGTTCCGGAACCAGGAACATTCTTCCTGATCGGCATAGGGCTGCTCGGGCTGAGGTTTGTCATCAAAAAGAAATACAGAAAATAGCCCGTTCAAAAGATTGCGTAACAACGAGAGCAAAAGCCGCCTGAGAGCGGCTTTTGCTTTATCTAAATATTCTCTCCTTGACTGAAATTGCCTTGTGCGTTTTTATATCCCTGAAAAACTATGTAACTTGATTCAACTCACTGACTGGAAGCTTGCCTGCTCGTGAAATATTCTCTTATACTCAATTTGTATCATTATAGACATTATATCTGGCGCAATGCCTGGAGTGAATTACGACATCGGTATGCCGGCACGGGAATGGGGATTTTTTGGAATCTGCTTCATCCGCTTGTCGAGATCATGACCTATACGCTGGTATTTTCCTTGCTTTTCTCGCATCGGACGCATGGAATAATGTCTTATCGTTTGTATATTACAAGCGGAGTGCTCACATGGGGAGTGTTTACAAGTTCTGTTCAGCGCGGCAGCAACACATTTATCGAGCATAGCCGCTATTTGAAACAATTAAATCTTCCTTTAGAAATTTTTGTTGCGAAAATTATTTTGACATTTACTCTGATACTTCATATCTACTACTGCCTCTTTCTGCTAACTAGTACCTTGTTGGGAAATCCATTGCAATGGAAGTTCCTATTATTACCCATATTTCTGATATTATTGCAGGTATTAGCATTGGGGATGACTCTGATTTTAGCGCATTTACGGGTGTTATTTCCAGATGTGAAAGAAATGCTTCAGGCGTTTATCACGTTGTGGCGTTGGACCCTGCCAGTGATCTACCCGGAAGAGGTCTTGCCGGAATCCCTTCGCCGCTGGCTGTTTTTGAATCCTCCTTATGTATTTTTACGCTCAATTCGTGCCCTGATATTAGAACACGCCCTTCCAGGGTGGCAGGACTGGCTGATCATGGGAATCTGGATATTTCTTTTGCTGGGATGCGGCATGATCGTTACCCACAAACTTCAACATGATGTCAGAGAATCGCTATGAATGATGATCTTGTGCTTAAGGTTGAAAATGTAGGAAAATGTTTTAAAATCTATCCGAATCCCTGGCTACGGGCGTTTGAATGGGCAAGTCTGGGAAATTGTTCTTATCATCAGCCGTTTTGGGCGTTACAAAATATTTCTTTCAGCGTGCGGCGAGGGGAATTCCTGGGGGTTATCGGCCAAAACGGCGCAGGGAAGAGCACGTTGCTCAAAATTTTGACCGGCATCATCCAGCCCACAACCGGGGCATATCACGTTCAAGGAAAGATCCTTTCCCTGTTTGGATTGAGTTCCGATTTTAATATGGAACTGAGTGGCCGGGAGAATGTGTGCCGAAGTTCCGAACTCCTGGGGTTCCCGAATGACTATGTTCAAACACAACTTGAGCACATTCTCGAATTTTCCGAACTGGGAGAATTTTTTGATCGCCCTGTGAAAACCTATTCAACAGGAATGCGAACACGACTGGCGTTTTCCTTATTCGCGTTCTTGGAATGTGATGTACTGATTCTGGATGAAGTATTAGCCACTGGCGATATTTTCTTCAAACAGAAATGTTATGCTCGATTAGAAGAATTGATCACAAAGAATACAACGATCATCCTGGTGACCCATGCAATGAATGTGGTGCAGCAGTTTTGTCAGCATGTGCTCGTTCTTGACAAAGGTTATAAACTTTTTGATGGTGATTCTCAACAAGGAATTCAGTTGTATTTACAGAAAAAACATACCACCAAAACAACCCATACTATTTTGATGGATGACTTTCCTGAGCGATCACGGTCAACCTCTGAGATACTCTTCTGGCCTGCTGATGAGACGTTTACTATCATAACAGATTCAGAGAAACATTGTCAAGCCAGGCTTGTTCGATTTGCAATCTGTAATGAAAAGGGAGAGGCGTGTATCCATTTTAAGAAAGGGGAAATTGCTTATTTCTGCTGCGAATTCCAATTACGCATGGCAATCGGGGTGCCAATCAGTCGGATGATGGTGACGAATCAATTTAATGTGCTTGTGCATGGAAAAAATTCTTTCTATGCTTCTGAACATGCCCCCTATCCTGGAAAAGTAGGAGATTCTCTTCGCCTGTGCCAACAAATAACGCTCGGATTAAAGCCGGGGCAGTATGGACTTGGGATCATCCTATCAACGCTGCATCCTGAAGATTATGACTCTTTACCCAGGTTATCAGCAGAGGAATTGGGCCTGAAAATCGTCCAGATCTATCGAAACGATCAGGTCGCGTCCTTTACAATTCTGCCAGATCAGGCCCATCCACTGCAACAATCGTTCTGCGGAATATGCGACCTTCCTGGTCATGTACAATTTGAGATCATAGCCAGTAGAGAGAGTTTCTATAAAAATGTCAAGGTATCCCAATGACTAATCAACCAACAGTTTTTCATCTGACGCACCATAAAGCCGGTTCGCAATGGGTGGCTGAAATTTTAAAACGCTGTGCTCCGGAAAGGTTTGTTTTGCCTCAGATTCAAGTGGCTCATTTTTTAACAAATCCTATTAAAATCGGAGGAATATATCCTACGGTATATGTGTCCAGAGCAAAATTTGAAACGACGCTGGGCTTAAGAAAATGGTCTGACAGGCAGACACATCGTTATTTTTTCCGTCATCCTGTGACTTTTATGTTTAATTGGCTTCATTTCCGACTTCAAAAACGACCATATCGTAAATTTATCGTCATCCGAGACTTACGCGACACCTTAATATCGCTTTACTTTAGCCTGAAAATCAGCCATCCCCAAATTACTTCACGGCATGTGACCTTGAGGCAATCTCTTAATGCTCTTGATCAAGAACGAGGGCTGATGTTGCTGATGGATCAGATCATTCCCGGAGTAGCAGATAAACAATTATCCTGGCTACATACTCCTGATACGCTTTTTCTGAAATATGAACATCTCTTAGCTGATGAATATACAACCTTTCAGCACATCATTGCTTACTGCCAGATTCAGATTCATCACCAAACCCTGTCTGATATTATTAAATATAACTCGTTCGAGAGTGTCACGGGGCGGAAAAGAGGAGATGAAGATATAACGCTTCACCAGCGTAAAGGCATTGCCGGCGACTGGCGCAATTATTTTTCCGAACGAATCAAAGAAGAATTTAAAAGGCGATTTGGCAACGTGCTTATCCAGACTGGATATGAACGTGATGATAATTGGTAACCTGCTATGATTCTCTGGCTTGCTTCCTATCCTCGTTCCGGCAATACCTATTTTCGGATACTTCTTCACCATTTTTATGGTATCCGGACGACTTCCCTCTATTCAGAAACCATGCTCTCGACAACATTTGAATCCTCTGGATTTTATCCTCTCTTAAAGCCTCTTGAAGAGAGGATCGCGGACAAAACATTGTTCTGGATAAAATCCCATGAACTTCCTTCTGGCGATTTTCCCGCCATTTATCTGGTACGTGACGGCAGGGATGCGTTACTTTCGTACACCTGGTACATTCTCACCATAGAAAACGCGCGTTCTGAGATATCCCCTGCTCTCTTCTGGCAAACCTTTCATGATTTGATTACTGATAATAGATATTTTGGTGGTTGGAGTTCTCATGTATTAGAGTGGAGTCGTCGTAAAGCTCCTACAGCTATTCTCAAGTTTGAAGATCTTATTAGTGTTCCACATCCATTACCTATTATTCAACAGGCATGTTGCGCAATAGGTTATCCCTTTGCTGAAGAAATACACACTCCATCGCTGCCATCTTTTTCAGAACTTCGCCGCAAAATACCGGATTTTTTTCGCCAGGGACACATTGGAGCCTGGAAAACACAAATGCCGCCAAAACTTCATGATCTCTTCTGGCAGTATCACGGAAATGCTATGAAGGCAATGGGGTATCCAAGAGAGATTCTGGAGTATGCTGAGCTTCCAATAGAGCAACAGGCACACCTTCTGCCTCGTTATGATGAAGAGCTGACAATAACGGAGAGGATCATCCGATCTCAAAAACAAGAACTGTTAGCTAAAGAACACGTTCTTCAGGAAAAAGAACAGGTGATTCAGACACAACAGCGAGAACAGTCTTTCAAAAATGAGTTAATAGCGCGGATGGGTCAGGAACTCGCTGACAAAGAAGCTTGTATTCAAGCTCAGCATCAGGATTTGATCGCAAAAGAGGCCGTGATTCAGCAGTTCATCGCGGCACGGCAATCCTTGTTCCGCTTCTGCGACATCTATTATGTCCGTCCTTGTCTGAAACGGCTGCTTCCAGCTTGTCTGCAAGCGCGTCTGCGGCAATGGAGGCGGTATGTTCAACCGAAACTCGGCGTTTTTTACCAATATCCTCCGCGCCCGGTACTCATCCCGGCATCCTATCACGAAATCTCACTTGTTCGGAAAGAGTCATCGCCGGTAGTATCTATTGTCACTCCTTCCTTTAATCACGCTCGTTTTTTGGAGCGCACCATACAGAGCGTGCTTGGACAGCATTACCCGGACGTGGAGTATATTGTGCAGGACGGCGCTTCGACTGATGACACACTCCGGATTTTAGAGTCTTATCGCGACCGGCTGACCCATCTGGAATCCTGCCAGGATGGCGGTCAGGCTAATGCGATTAATCGCGGATTTTGCCATGCTACAGGCGAGATCATGGCGTGGCTCAATTCTGATGATGTGCTGCTGCCCGGTACGGTCGCGTATGTTGTCAATTTTTTTCTGGAACATCCTGAAATTGACGTGGTATATGGGCATCGCATTATTATTAACGAACAGGATCAGGAAATCGGGCGCTGGGTGCTGCCGCCGCATGACAACAATATGTTGCTCTGGGCCGATTATGTGCCCCAGGAAACGCTCTTCTGGCGCCGGCGTATCTGGGAAAAGGTCGGAGGCTATGTAAATGAATCTTATCATTTTGCGCTGGATTGGGAACTGCTGCTGCGCTTTTATGACGCCAGCGCGAAATTTGCGCGTTTGCCTCGTTTCCTGGCGGCGTTCAGAGTGCATGAGGCCCAAAAAACTTCTCAAGAATTAGAGGGGTACGGGTGGCAGGAAATGTCGAAATTACGAAAGCAACGGCATGGACGCGATATTTCAAACGAAGAGGCTTTGTATCATCTTCGAAATTACATGCACAGACATCTGCTTTATCATGCCTTTTATCGAACAGGATTGTTAAAATATTGGTAGTGGTTAAATGGCAAGTGATGCGTTCCCTGAGCGAAGTCGAAGGAAACAGTGAACGGCTCGTTTCGACTTCGCTCAACGAGCGGGCATCACTTACTATTTAACCACTACCAATATTTTAAGTCATGAAAAAGTCACGTTTCGGGGTTGACAAAAATCCTGGAACTCCTAATGGTAATTGTAGCTTCAAGAATGAAGAATAAGCAAGAATTTTCGAAGTATTAAAGTATCCTATGAATAGTCCGGAAATCAAAGCCTTTATTCGGGAAAACAGCCATTTATTCTGGTGGATCAAGCCGGAAGAAAAAGAGAATATTGACGCGAATTTTTTGGTTGAGGCGGTGTTAAATTATGGTAACGAACACAGCGTGAAACGTCTGTTCGAGGTACTCGGCATCCAACAGGTTGCAGAAATATTTTTTCGCCAAATCTCCCGTGTACGCGTCAATTATCATCCGCGCACGATCCATTATTTCACGCTTTATTTTCAACGTCATGCACACACATATTCTGACAGCGCAACAAATCGAACTTTTGCCGCTCATTAAAGAGTTTGCCCAGGAGTTTTATCTGGTCGGCGGAACAGCAATTGCTCTCTATATTGGGCATCGTCGTTCAATTGATTTTGATCTGTTTACGCGGCAGGATCTGAAGCGCAGGCGTATCAAACGGCTGATTGAAAAACATGAATTTACTGCCACAGAGATTCTCTATGAGGCGTCTGAGCAACTTCATCTGGTTGTGAATGACGTGAAGCTCACTTTTTTTCAATTTCCCCATGCGGTTGAACATCCGATCATGTTTGAAAACGTGATCCAACTCCCTGCACTTCCGGATCTGGCAGCCATGAAAGCTTATGCGTTGGGGGGCAGAGCAAAATGGAAAGATTATGTTGATCTCTATTTTCTGTTAAAAGACCATTTTCGTTTGCAAGAAATTTCAGCTCATGCGAAAAAGATGTTCGAACGGTTTTTTAATGAAAAGCTCTTTCGTGAGCAATTAGCCTATTTCGAGGATATTGATTATCGAGAACAGGTTGAATTTGTCGGAACTGATGTCAGCGACGATGAGATTAAGGCATTTTTGACTGAGGTGGCCCTGACACCTTTTTAAAAACATGAAAAAGTCATTCACAGCGGTTTGCCGTTCTCCCTGGTTTGTTTTGAATTGGTGCTACCTCCGCCCGTTTCTGAAACGCATCACTTCTGCAAAAATCCATGTGGCTGTGTGTCGAATTCGCAACAGATTTCAACCATCGTTTTGTCAATATGCTCCTCGTCCCTTACAACTTCCGGCCTCCTATTCTACTCCGATTGCTCTTCCTGCGCCTGACCGTTTGCCGGTAGTGTCAATCGTCACGCCCTCTTTGAACCAGGCCGCCTTTCTTGAACGCACGATGCAGAGCGTACTCCGGCAAAACTATCCGAAACTCGAATACATTATCATGGATGGGGCCTCAAAGGATGGCACAGACCGGATATTAACGAGTTATGCCGATCAGGTGGCATACCTTGACTCGCGCAAGGATGGGGGACAGGCCCATGCGCTTAATCACGGCTTTCGGTATGCGAGCGGCGAAATTATGGCCTGGCTCAACGCCGATGATTTGCTGCTTCCCGGAGCAATTGCTTGTATTGTGCAATTTTTTCTGGATCATCCTGAAGTTGATGTGGTCTATGGTCATCGCATCTGCATTGATGAAGAAGATCGGGAAATCGGACGTTGGATTCTTCCATCTCACGATCCGACGATTTTGTCCTGGGCAAATTATGTTCCGCAGGAAACTCTTTTCTGGCGCAGGAGACTTTGGGAACAGGTTGGCGCTTCTGTTGACGAATCCTATCAATTCGCCCTGGATTGGGAATTACTGCTCCGTTTTCAGAAGTCCGGTGCAAATTTTGCACGTATTCCACGTTTTCTGGGGGCTTTCAGGGTACACCCTGCTCAGAAAACCTCGAGATTAGCGGACATTGGCCAACAAGAAGCTGCACGCCTGCACGCATCTGCTCACAGTCGTCCGGTAGAATGGCTGGAAGTGCGGTATCATGTGCGAAAATATTTAATGCGTACAGTCTGGCAATATCTGTTGTTGTATATGAAATGCTGTCGCTCTGGGAACCTCTCAGCCTGGAAATAGCCCGCGAAACACGCCAAACACACGAAAAGAAGAACAAAAAGATGGGCTGTAGAATTTTAGCAATAAGCAATATACAATAGCTCTCCTCGCTTATATTACCAAAAACTATTTTATCCAGTTCCCTTATTTTCCCGAACTTTCGCGCAGAAAGTTCTTGAGGTGCGACGTCGGAATCCCCAAAAATGAATTCCGATAGAGTAGATCACAGCTCGCGCAGGGGTGCAAATTCTGATACTGCTTTGTTTTCATCTTTGCGCGGATTGTGATCGCTGACTGGCCATGCCAGATATCTTTAAGACTGGCATCATTGAGATTGCCCAGGCAAAGGTTATTGAAGAAATCTTGCGGGCAGGGGGAGACATTGCCATTCCAGAACACAACCAACGCGTACCAGGGAAAGGTACAGGCACAATATTTATCAGGGTGCAGCGGATTGCCTTCGGCATCGTAGGTACCAGCCCAGTTGTGCGGGGCTTTGAGGACAAATCTGTCCAAGGGCAACGCTTCAAATTGTTTTTGAAACGCGATTTGTTCGTCCGTGACTTTGAGTAAACTGGCGGGCGTACCCGGTTTCGCGCTGAAATCAATCACTTCAAACACGGTAAAGGGGCGCGTTTTGCCCTGCGCCTTTTTCAGGCGTAAAAATCTGAGAATATTCTCTAAAGTGTGTTCAAAATTCGCGCCGCGCCGAATGCTCTCATAAGTTGCTTTATCGTAGCCATCAAAGGAAAAGGAGAGAAAATCCAGCCCCGTATCCAGAATGCCTCTGGCCTTCTCCTCATCCAATTTCGTAGCGTTGGTGTGCAGGCGGGTGTAAATCCCGGCCTGTTTGACGTAACGGATCATGTCGAGAATCTGCGGGTGCAATAAGGATTCACCGGTATGGTGCAGATTCATATCGTAAACGCAGTGTTTGGCTTCGTCAATAATCTTCTGAAATAACGCGAATTCCATGAAGCCGCGTTGAAATTTTGTCTCCGAACTTTGCGGACACATGACACATTTCAAGTTACAAGCATTGGTGGGTTCGACCCACATTCTGATTGGGAGATAGCCGGGTTTAAGCGTTCGAGTCCAATAACCAAAGGCCATCTGAGCCAGGCGCAGGGTATGTTCAATTTGAGTCATAAGTTCCAGGTAGCAAGTTACAGGTTGATATTATTAAGGAAAATGAACCACAGATTACTCTGATTACTCTGATTTAAAAACAATCTGCCTCCCCTGTCCAATCTGTGGCTATTTCTCATGGCTTCTGATCCAGATACATCTGATGCCAGATTTCGAATACCATCAAGGCCCACAAACGATGGCTGTGGTTAGCTTTGCCAGCCAGATGTTCCTGCACCAGACGCTGCACGTATTCGGGCTGAAAATAGCCGCGTTGTTTGATACGTTCTGCCGACAGAGTATCCAGCAGCAAAGGCCGGAGTTCGTGCATCAGCCAGTTTTTGATTGGAATGCTGAAGCCTTCTTTGCCTCGCGTTAAGATTTTTTCAGGCAGCAAATCAGCGACCGCTTTTTTCAAAATATATTTGGTCGTGAAACCTTTTAATTTCAGATGCGTCGGAATGGCTGCCGCAAACTCCATGACCTTATGATCCAGGAACGGCACACGGGCTTCCAGAGAGGGGGCCATGCTCATGCGATCCACTTTCACCAGAATATCATCCGTCAGGTAGGTTTTAATATCCACATATTCCTGTTGAGCCAGAGGACTGACGCCGTTGGCGGAACGGGTGAAATATTCCTGAATGTATTGATAGGAATTTCCGTATTTATAGGTATTCAACAGATCGCCCGCATAAAGTTGCCGTTTTTCCTGATCTTGCAAAAACATCATCCAGCGCGTGTGCATCAATTCCGGCGACAGCATCGCGCCTTCAATAAAGCGTTTTGTGCGATTCACCAGTCCTTTTTTCTTTGGAGATGGCGGAATGCGTTCGATCAGCGGTTTGAGTACCTGATTCCTGAAAACTGCCGGAAGTTTTTGATACTTTCGTGCCAGCCGGTCTGCAATATACGTATCATAACCGGCAAACAATTCATCGCCGCCGTCGCCGGAAAGTGCAACCGTGACATGTTCACGCGCCATTTTAGAGACCAGATAGGTCGGAAAAATCGAAAAATCCCCAAAAGGTTCGTCCAGATTTTTGACTAATTTTTCGACCAGATCAACGGCGTCCGGCTTGATGATAAATTCATAATGTTCTGTGCCGAAATGTTTTGAGACGGTGCGGGCGTATTCCAGTTCATTATAGGTCTGATCTTCGAAACCAATAGAAAAGGTTTTGACCGGCTGACTGGAATGTTTCGCCATGAATCCCACGATCGTGCTCGAATCAATTCCGCCGCTCAATAAGGCTCCCAGCGGGACATCGCTGATCATCCGTATTTTGACGGCATGCTCTAGCAGTTCGGCCAGATGCTGCGCATAATACGCTTCGTCATGGTCTTCCGGAGTAACAGGCAGATTGTCCCAATATTGTTCAATCCGAAGTTCTCCGCGCTGAAAGAGCAAAAAATGTCCGGGTGGAAGTTTATGAATCCCTTGAAAAATCGTTTCCGGCGAAAACACATATTCAAACGTCAAAAAACGATCCAGGGCTTCCAGATTCACCTCTCTGGGCACCCGTTCGCACTGTAAAATCGCTTTGATTTCCGACCCGAAAAGAAATTTTTCCTCATCGAGGTAATAGTGCATCGGTTTAATCCCAGGACGGTCTCTGGCAAGGAATAACGTGTCTGATTTACTATCCCAGATCGCAAAAGCAAACATACCGCGCAGGTGATGCACCACCTCTGCGCCATATTCTTCATAACCATGCACAATGGCTTCAGTATCGCTTTTGGTGTAAAAACGATGGCCAGCTTCTTCCAACGATTGCCGGAGTTCCTGGTAATTATAAATTTCGCCATTAAACACGATCTGGAACGATTCGTCTTCATTGTGGATGGGTTGATGACCAGTATTCAGATCGATAATGCTCAAACGCCGCATAGCCAGTCCGACGTTCGAAGCGACGTAAAATCCTTCATCATCAGGCCCGCGATGGGTGATGGCATCATTCATACGTTGTAACGTCTCTCGGCGGATGGTAAAGGCCTCACGACGTTGAACGATTCCGCAAATTCCACACATTATATCTTCCTTACATATTAAGAAACCGGGTTTTTCGAAAAAACCCGGTTTCTGCACTGTATCCCTTTTCTAGTGAGAAGTCGTGCTCATCAGCGTTTCGATGTCAGTTTTGGCTGCTTTCAGCGCATCGGCAGGCAGAGCCTGTCCTTGTAATGCGGTGAAAATCGCCTGCTGCAAAATCCGGGAAATTTCTGTATAATTCACGAGTTTGGGACGGTGATAAACATTTTCCAATTGCGTACGTTTCACGGGCATGAGCGGATCAAAGAGCAGGGTATCTTCAGCGGTTTGCACCGAGGTCCAGATTGGGATTTCAGACAAAAATGCACGTTGTACCAGGGGACTGGTCAGAAAGGCGATCCATTTCCAGGCAGCCTCCTGATATTCCGATTTTGCAGTGATTGCAAGCCCTTGAAACCCACTGACAGACGCACTTTTGTTGGTAATCGTTTTGGCAACCGGGATTAACCCTACTGCTCCTCGAAAAGGAATGATCCCGCCTGCTGCCCCTCCTGTGGTGGCGCTGACTGTCGTACTTGTCGCAGTAGCCGGCGCGGTGCCGACTGTTGTACTTGCCGTAGCAGCGGGTGCCGCGCCGACTGCGGTCGGTGTCGAGGTTCTCTGAGTAAACCGCAGTACCCCTTCCAGAAAGGCCCAATTGGTTGTAAACGCCGCTTCACCTGAAAGAAAATCGTTTTTCGCGGCAATGTCATCATTTGTGAGGATATTCGGATGAGTGAGCTGCTCTTTGATTAGCGTCACCATGAATTCCAACGCTTTTATGCCAGGTCCCTCGTCAAAAATCGGCTTGCCATCTTTATCAAACAGATTTCCTCCAAAGGCGCCTGTCAGCCAAACATATTCACACAGAAGATTTTCGCCCTGACGCCAGGCGTCAGTCCAGGGATATTTGACAATCCCTTTCTCTTTGAGTGTGATCATCTGATCCAGCATGTCTTCCAGCGTGGTTGGCTGAGTGAAACCGGCTTTTTCGAGCATCGCGCTATTATAAAACAACAGTTGGTAATTGAGCAAAAACGGAACCGCCCAGATTTGCTGCTGATACCGAAACGCATTTAAAATCGTTGGCAACAAATCGTCCCGCATTTTTCTTGAAATATAGGAATCTACCGGAGCTAATATGCCTTGTTCCACCATGTCTGCTAACCAGATCTGGTCAAGAGATAGAACATCATAGGTGAGCGCCAGTTCCTGAATTTTTTCATATTGCTGTTCGTAAGGCACATAGTCAATATTCACTCGAATACCGCTGATGGCATGAAACACCTCTTGCAGCATCGTCATATCGCGTACACGATATCCCGATTGAGCTGTATACATCATATTGATCGTGATGTCATCTTCCGCTGCCAAAGTATCATCGGCCATTCCTGGACAACATAAAATACACACTATAAGTAGAAAGAATTTTTTCATAACGCCTCCTCTGTTAATTGTCAATTGTCAATTAAGAAGATGCAAATTAAAGCATGGAAATTTGTCAAGAATTCACAGAAGAGTTTATCAAATTTTCAGGATAAAGCATTGACACGAAATATGTTTTTTAGTATTATTGCACATATTATGATTCCTTCATGTTGGTGATACATTTTCGGAAACGAGGGAAAATCAGAGGGATGTTAACTATGAAGTATGTGAATACCGTCTTGATTGTCGATGATGATCCCGGGGTTCGTGATACATTAAAAGCTTTGCTAGGGCGGGAAGAATACCAGTTAACATTCGCGAGTTGTGGACAGGAGGCGTTAGAAAAAGCTCAAAAAGTGATGCCGAGTGTCATTTTGTTAGATGTGATGATGCCGGAGATGGATGGCTTTGAAGTCTGTCAACGTTTACGGGCAATGCCGTTATTAGCGGAAGCGCCGATTATTATGTTGACAGCCTGTGATGATCGGAATGCGCGCTTGCGAGGGATTCAATCTGGCGCCGATGATTTTCTCTCCAAGCCCTTTGATCGGGAAGAATTACGGGTGCGAATTCGCACAATTCTCAGGCTGAATCGGTATCGGCGGCTTCACCAGGAACGGGCAAAATTTGAATGGGTTGTTCAACATGCGAGAGATGGGTATCTGATCATCAATGACCAGGATAAGATTGTCTATGCGAACTCTCATGCGCGACACTTTCTGGGTATGAGTTCAAAACAGCAGGAACATGAGGCGCCGGCCCGATTTTTACCACTGGTCAGGAAACAATATCTGCTTGTACCAGAAGATGCCTGGAAATCCTGGGCTGAGCAAAGCTCCTATACTCCCTATCCTATACGGTATCTGGTCAGACCAGAATCGCAAAGTTCAGAAGCGTTCTGGCTTCAGGTCGAGGTGTTGGAACTTCCATCAGAATCAAAGACGGAGAAAGTCCTGCGATTATTGGATGTTACTCCCCAAATCAAAGCTCAGCGCAATCGGTGGGGATTTCATACGATGATTTGTCATAAGCTTCGGACTCCTTTAGTAGGAATTTTAGGCAGCCTGGAATTTCTCATGTCTCATTTTTCAACATTGGGGGACCAAGAACTTTTGGATTTTGTGAAAATGGCGTATCTCAGCACACAACGCCTGCACAGTGAAATTGAGGATATTCTTCAATATCTGACCGCATCGAGACGGGCCAAAGCCGGAACAGAGTGTTGCGTGACGGAATTACCTCCAATTATAGAGGAGACCCGCCAGGAGTTACAGCTAAAAACGATCAAGATAGCTATCTCTCCGACTCTCCCTTCTTCGCCTCTGCCTCTTTCCCGACAAGCCATAAAGCTTATTTTGTGGGAAATTCTGGAAAATGCTGTCAAATTTCATCCTACCCGAACCCCTGAAGTGAATGTTGTTATCACCGGATCGGCTACACAAGAGATTTGTATTCAGATTCAGGATAATGGTATCACGCTTTCTCCATTCCAACTCTCTCAGTTATGGATTCCTTACTATCAGGCTGAGAAATTCTCAACCGGCGAAATTTCCGGCATGGGCTTAGGTCTGGCTATGGTCGCAACCTTGATTTGGGAAGTTGGAGGGCAGTGTCAAGCATATAACAGACTGGATCAGCCTGGGCTTGTGATTGAGTTACACGTCCCGTTTTTAGAATCACAAAGATCATGATCAAGGAATCAGAAGTTAGTTGTGTTCCCGTTTTGGCGAATTTTTCCGCCTGAAGGTGGAAACTATGAACAGATCAATACTCTCTTTCCCAATGCAAGACGTATGACATGACCACATTACTTTTGATAAGTTTGTCGTTCGCGCTTTAGCGAGTTTTTCTGACTGAAGTCAGAACTACGAGCCTGTCAAAATTAAGATGGCGAGGTATTATGAATGTTGTCCTGATTGATGGCGAACAATTAACATTAGAACAGGTATATGCCGTAGCCGTGGAAAATCTGCCGGTCGAACTTTCGCGTGAGGCGATTCAAAAGATCAAACAATCTCGACAATATGTTGAGCGGCTAGTGGATGAAGATGCTGTTGTATATGGAGTCACTACAGGATTCGGAAAATTCAGTAACGTCAAAATCAATCATCAGGATGTGCTCAAATTACAGGAAAATCTGATTATGAGCCATCAAACCGGAGTTGGAGAACCATTCCCGGAAGATATTACCCGGGCGATTATGCTGTTACGCGCCAATACGCTGGCGAAGGGCTATTCCGGTATTCGTCTCTGCGTCCTGCAAACCCTGATTGATATGCTGAATAAACGCGTTCATCCGTTAATTCCGCGCAAAGGCTCTGTTGGAGCCAGCGGCGATCTGGCCCCACTGGCGCATTTAGCCGGAGTCGTGATAGGCCAGGGAGACGCCTGGTATAACGGACATCGTCTGGCCGGAGCAGATGCAATGAAACGGGCTGGTATTCAACCAGTTCAACTTCAGGCCAAAGAAGGCTTAGCCCTGATCAACGGCACACCAGTGATGACCGGGGTAGGTGTGTTTGTTCAGTTGGAAGCAGAACGTCTGGCAAAGGTATTGGATATTGCTGGTGCAACGACGTTAGAGGCGTTAAAAGGCACGAATACCGCATTTCTGGAACTCACGCACAATGTGCGTCCTCATAAAGGGCAACGGGTTTCCGCCCGGAATTTTTTAAAATTGCTTCAGAACAGTGAAATTATTCGTTCACATGAAAACTGTGATAAAGTGCAGGATGCCTATTCCTTACGATGTATGCCGCAAGTTCACGGCGCATCGAAAGATGTGCTGCGTTATGTGCGCAGCGTGCTCGAAGTGGAAGTGAACTCAGCAACCGATAATCCGTTGATTTTTGCGGAACAGGAAAAAGTGATCTCAGGCGGCAATTTTCACGGACAGCCCATCGCGATGGCCATGGATTTTCTGGCGATTGCACTGGCGGAATTAGCGGATATTTCCGAACGCCGGATTGAACATCTGGTTGACCCGGATGTGAGCGGATTACCTGGTTTTTTGGTCAAAGAAGGCGGATTAAACTCCGGCTTTATGATTGCTCAGGTTACGGCGGTTGCGCTGGTCTCAGAGAATAAAATCCTGTGTCATCCGGCCAGCGTTGATTCGATTCCGACCTCGGCGAATAAAGAAGATCATGTCAGCATGGGCACGACCGCGGCGGTCAAAGCGTATGAAGTCTTGAAAAATGTACAGCATGTAGCAGCCATCGAACTGCTGTGCGGCTGTCAGGGCTTAGATTTTGTCAAACCTTTACAACCAGGGGATGGCGTGCGTAAAGCCTACGAGACGATCCGCCAAAACGTACCTTACCTGGATAGTGATCGCGCCTTGCACCACGATATTCACCGCTGCCTGGAATTGATTATTAACAATACCCTGCTTCAGGTGGTTGAACAGGAAATCGGCGCGTTAGAATTGTGATAAATGTTTTATGTTGGGTAGGAGTGCAAGTTTGAGCTTGCCAAAAAAGCGATTGGCGCACTGAAGTTTGCACTCCTGTCACTCGCCAAACAGAGCGTAAAAGAACCATAAGCCCTCAGATCATTCGGCTTCAAGCTCGGCGAGAATTTCGGCAGAAGACATCACACGGGCAAAACCTTTTCTGAGCACTTTCAGTTCTGCCTCGTGCATCTCTGGGAGATCGGTTGCATTGATGTCGCTGCCAAAAATCACTTTGTATCCGCGCTCATAGGCCTGACGGGCGGTCGTGCCGCAGCAGAAATTCGTCATTGCTCCTGAGATGATCACTGTATCTTTTCCCAGATTTTTGAGAATGGTTTCAAGCGGAGTATCGTAAAATGCGCCGTAGGAGGGTTTGAAAATGACGATTTCATCCTCCAATGGGGTAAGTTCATGATAAATTTTCCCCTCAACAAATAATCCGGAACGTTCAAAATCCAGATCAGGAAAACGATTGGGCATATATTCGCCGCTTTTCGGACGATCAAGATACGCATGAGTACGTCCGAATACTGTGTAAATGATCGGAATTCCCATCCGGCGACAGGCGTTAATCATCTGTTTGATTTTGGGAACCTGATGCGTGCTTTCCGGCACCCAATACGGACAAAAATGCGGTTTGACAAACTCGTCCTGCATGTCAATGACGAGCAAGGCGCATTTCTCTTTGATAATCGGAAAATTCGCCTGGCCATGCTCGTAAGCAGAACGAGCCAATTCCATGATGTCTTGTTCGCTGAATATGTTTGCCTTCATATCGTTTCTCCACTGAAAATAATTGTACCGACGGACAGCCTTGTCCGTCGAACTCCTCTGCGGACAGGGCTGTCCGCGGTACGAATTCATTATTTTTATTACGTTGGGTGAGCGGCGACGTTCATGCCAGATACTCCTCAACCCGGTCAAGCCATTCGTTGACCAGCGCGTGAAACAGAGCGGCCTGCTCAATTTGCAAATTATGTCCGGCGCGGTCCAGAATGACAAAGCTCGCACGTGGATAGTTCTCAAGAATATTCCACGCATTGCGGTAGCCAACGCTGATATCTTGCCGTCCAAGCAGGACTAAGGTCGGTTTTTCAAAGGGAACAGGCAGGGCGTCAACGGCAAAGGAAAATGCATATCCCTCGACTTGTAATCTGGCCAGGAACGGTTCATCTGCAAGTTGTAATCCGCTCATAATTTCCTTTTGAAAACGTTCCCAGATTGCAGCAGTTTGAACGACCGTAATCGCTTCAAATTCTTCTCTGTCAGCCGGTGTGAGGCGGGTTAGCAATTGTTCATCTTTCACTAGCACAACCGGCGCAGGAAGTACGCGTTTGGTTCTATCGGCCTCAATCAGGGGACATAACAAAAACAGGCCGTCAACCTGCATCGGACGCTGTTTGATAATTCCGCGCGCCAGATAGCCCCCATAGGATTCTCCGGCAATGATGACGCGTTGATTGGGGAACATCTGATCCATAAATTCCAGAACAATGCTCAACATCTGATCTGAATTTGTGATCCATGACTTTCCAGGGGTCTTTCCCATCCCGGGTAAGTCGAAGTAAATGCGCTGCCATCCCGGGTGCCCTTGAAAAACGGGTTCCATACAACCGGTCATAAGCTGATGGTCAGGGCCAAAACCATGAATCATGAGGAGCGGACGCCCCTCGCCATAAATTTCATAATACACATCAATGTCTCTGATTTGGCACTGCATATTGCTGATTCCTCCTTTGAAAATGTAGCGCGAAACTCCAGTTTCGCGGCTGTCAATGATGCGCGAAACTGGAGTTTCGCGCTACATCTGAAAATACTCGTACCGACGGACAGCCTTGTCCGTCGATCTGCTTGTTAAGAAAGAACTTTGGCGAACAAGGCTGTTCGCCGGTATAATTCTATGCTTGCAGTTGGCGAAGATGTTCTGTCAATTTTGTCAGAAGTTGCTCTAACGCAGCTTGTTCTTGTTCTGTGAAACACGCCAACGGATCAAACTCAGTTTTGCTGGTTCTATAGGCTGATTCCGGAATAGAGGCAAGCTTGGCCTGCCCTGCCGGAGTAATGCAAATCCTGCGACGTTTGCGGTTATCAGGATCTTGTTCGCGCGATACCCATCCCTGGCGTTCCATATTTTTAATAATCACAGTCGCAGTCGGTCGGTCGCAAAACACCAGACGAGCGATTTGCGCCGGAAAAAGAAAATTGTTCCTGGCTAACCGCCGCAAAACATAAATCTGCTGCGGTGTGATGCCATAAGCACTCAATTCTTTTTGAATATAACGTTTCCAGGTCAGGTGAACGGCGCTGATTTTTTCGAGGATTCCGGATATTTTTTTCTCTTGTGGTGAATTCATAGTTAGAACTCTAATTATAAAATTGATTTTGCTGTCAAGAAAATTTAGAGGATAAGAGGAAAAATTTTCAGAGAGGAAAAAACAATATGTATCAAACTATTGACAAAATTCACATCAAAACAAAAATTATCTCCTGATGATTTCACCACAACCGATGGACATCATGTTGTGATGAGTACGTGCTCAAGAGGATAATATTTTTGAAGAATACGGAGGTATGAAACATGTCAGAGCAAACAACAGGACCAGTGCAAGAATTCGAATATCAAGCGGAGATGAAGCAATTGCTTCACCTGATTGTCCATTCGTTGTACACGCATCGTGAGGTCTTTCTGCGAGAACTTATTTCGAATGCGTCAGATGCATTGAATGTCGCACGATTTCGACAATTGACCGATAAATCCATTGTCGATCATGATGCGCCGCTGGAAGTCAAGATTGTGTTAGATAAGGAGAAAGGGACATTCTCTATTGAAGACACCGGCATTGGCATGACAAAGGACGAGTTGATCAATAATATCGGAACAATTGCCAAATCGGGCACCCTGGAATTCCTGCACAAAATGAAGAGTGATCAGAAGATGTTGGACGCCGATTTGATCGGACAATTCGGAGTCGGATTTTATTCGGTATTTATGGTCACGGATGAAGTCACCATAGAAACCCGTCATGCTGACGCTGATTCGCCGGCCTATCGCTGGAAATCAGTCGGAGAAGGAAAATTCACGATTGAAGAAATCGATCGGGCAAAACGTGGCACGAAAATCAGCTTTACTTTGAAAGAAGACGCCAAAGAATTCAGCGAGGATTGGCGCGTCAAGAATATTATCAAAAAATATTCGAACTTTGTGGATTTCCCCGTCTATGTGGGCGATGAAAAAGTCAACACCGTCAGTGCATTGTGGCAGAAACGTAAAGATGATCTCAAAGACGAGGAACTCACAGAGTTTTACAAATATCTTTCCAATGATTATCAGGCCCCCTTAGGCCATTTACATGTGGCTCTGGAAGGCAGCGTCAATTTCAAAGCCTTGCTCTTTATTCCAGAAACCGCGCCCTTAGGGTTCTTCCGAGAAACGGAATATAAAGGCTTACACTTGTACGCGCACCGCATTTTAATTCAGGACGATTGTAAGGATTTATTGCCGGAATATCTGCGCTTTGTGAAAGGGGTCGTGGATACGGAAGATCTGCCGTTAAATGTGTCGCGTGAAGTCACGCAATCCAGCCCGGTCATGGGCAAAATTAATAAAGTCTTAACCGGCAAAGTGCTCTCCTTTCTCGAAGATTGGGCCCAGAATGATACTGAAAAATATGAGAAATTTTATAAAAATTTCTCACCCTTATTGAAAACCGGCGTCAACAGTGATTTTTCGAACAAAGACAAAATCATTGAATTGTTCCGGTTTGAATCATCGGCGGCAGAAAAGGGCAAGATGACCTCGCTGAAAGAGTATGTGGCGCGCATGAAAGCAGAGCAGAAGGAGATCTATTACGTGAGCGGCGATTCGCGGGAATCCGCTGAACGCAATCCGAATCTGGAATACTTCAAGAAACATGGGATTGAAGTGCTCTATCTGCTCGACCCGGTCGATCTGTTTGTCGTGCCTTCCATTCATGAATATGAGAAAAAATCCTTGAAGTCAATTGACAAGGCCGACGTTCAGGTCAGTAAAGACGAGGAAAAGCAAGAGGAAAACGCGATCCAGGAAAGCATGTCAAAATCCTTCCTGAGCGCGTTCAAAGAAGTGCTGATTGACAAAGTAGAAGACGTCATCGCCTCGAAACGTCTGGTAGAATCGCCGGTAACGCTGGTTGTGGGGAAAGAAGGCATGGACATCCAGACCGAACGCATGATGAAAATGTTCAACAAGGATTTTACCGGATCAAAGAAGATCATGGAAGTGAATCTTGCGCATCCTCTGATTAAAAATCTGTGGGACATCTATCAGCAAGATACGAAAGATCCTTTCCTGCGCAATTGCATTGTGCAGCTCTATGAAGGTGCGCTGCTGCGCGAAGGGAATTTGACGGATCCGACCGCATTTCTCAGTCGTATGACCGAAATTATGGAAAAAGCCAGCCGCAAGTAACACAGGAAAAAACCAGGTTTCTTGAAGAAACCTGGTTTTTTTCTTCTGCGATGCCAGCGATTCGACGCTATCAATCCTATTGTAATCTGCGTCGCCGCTTCAGCATCGCGCCGAGGCCAAGCAGACCGCCAGCGAATAGCAGCAGCGTGCCGGGTTCGGGCACCACGCTCGTCGGATTCCCTGGCGTGGCTGTGGGAACCACCACGACGTCGGTCGCGAAACACCAGACCGGACCGGCGGTAGATGCCTGATACACATCAGTCGCGATCACCTGCCAGCAATAATACTGCCCGCCTGAAAGGGCTTCCGGCGTATATTCCGCCGTGGTCACGGTTGCCTGATACATCAGGTTCTCCTCCGAGGCGCCCAGATACACGGCATACGCCAGCGGGTCGCCGTCCGGATCGCTGCCCAGCCAGGTCAGCGTCGGCCGCACCGAAACCTCAGTCGCGTCGTCGGCAATTGACGGCTCAGATGGCGCGTTCGGCGGCTGATTCTGCGAGACCTCTGTGCCGGTTATAGCCGCAAGCACGCGGTTTCCCACGCGGTCGTACCCAAACGACTGCGTCGCGCCGCTGTCACTCGTACTGCGCAACACACGCCCCATGGCGTCGTAGCTGTAATGCAGCGTCTCACTCCGAACGCTGCCAGTGAAGAGACATAGCAGGCATACCAGCAGACTGAACAGGTATGCAACATCTTTTCGTTGAACAAACATGATGTCCTCCTTCTGTGTGAATACGCGTTTGTTTTCTCTCTATCTTTTATTATTATTCATTTATTATTATTCATTAATACGACTTTGTTAGATTCGAAAACATGGCATGTTGCCCTGAACGGGCAACATCTGTCAGCATCGGGTGAAACCCGATGGCCTCATGGCGCACCGCGCTCACAGCCCTGAAAGGGCGGGATATTCGGGGATGCAGCATCCCGGCAGCATGCGGAGATGACGCCCTTACAGGGCTCAATGCGAACGACACCACGATCCCATCGGGCTTCACCCGATGCTGACAGATGACGCCCTTTCAGGGCTGTGAGATCACGCAAAATGTTGGAGTGAGTGTCTGCACTCCACATGTTCACCTGTCAAAATTAATGTGATCGTGTACTAGTACCGCTTTCACATTCCCCTAAAACTCATCAATCAGAGAGGGTTTTTAGAGTCAATCATTGCTCTTTTGTAATCCTTGCATACTCACCAATAGATGATACGTCTGCTTTAATAACTCTTTTGCCGAATGAAGATCTGTCCCCATTCGAGTTGAAAAATCATCGATATCAAGAGCATTACAGACCTCATTTAATGCTTGATGGAATGTCATCATTTCATTCAAATTGAGTTGAATACTTGCTGTATTTTTTTCAATAGAGATTATTCGCATAGATCTATCTTGGCATCAAGTTATTAAAATACTCTCTCCCAACAAGAAAAGAAGTCCCTCCATGAGGATGCAAGGGGTCTAATATAACGATTCTCCCTGTCAAATCATCATAATATGCTTCTCGTCCTCCTGGTAAGAGCTTTTGATCGCCTCGTTGTATCACTTCACTGATTAACTCAACAATGTCTTCTATCAACATCCGTGGGTTATGTTTTCGAGCATGGTCGGAAGCAATCTTGTCAATCAGCTCTTTAATGCTCTTATTGGTTAAATTTTTTCCACTGTTAATATTCAACGGGCATACCAAATTCATCGCAGCATCTGTAACAATGTCCTGAGGATTGACAGGTAGAAGCATCTCAAGGAGCCACCCTGGAAGAAAATCTAAGTATCCCTGGATTTTTCCATTCAGTTCAGCCATTGCCTGAGCGTTCTTCTCTAACCCAGGATATTTGATTGCTAATCCAAAAGGATCCACCCAATTGACCGGATTATTACCCACGAAGGCATACAGGTTCAGGCCGCTTTGCTCGCCGAGTGGGTCACGTCTATCCCATCGCGCAAGTTCAGGAAAATAGTTCCTGAATTCATATTGCATCATGCCAACGGGTGCATTGTAACGTTTGGTGGAAAAACCGTAGGGCTGCTCCAAACTGCCGATGTTGGCGAGCAACACGCCAAACTGATCGTACCGGTACGCCGCAACAACAGACTGCGAGGCATTCAGCACCGTTTCCACGTTGCCTTTACCATCGTACAGATAGGCGTAGTCAGCGTCATCTTGCTTGAGGTTCAGCAGACCGCCGATGCCGCCGCCGAGGTTCAAGCAATGACAGCCTCAAAGGAATTGCTGCCTCGGTCATGATCTCCTGGCATGTATATTCTGAATATTGTCCGTAAACATGTGCTCGTGAAGAACTTTTACAGACAAATTCTTGTTTGTGCTCTCTATCAGGCTGTGAGGCTACATCAGAAAAAATATCTGGTTATGTCAAAGAACGTAATCGGTTGATATTTCCAATCTATAGTCTCAATTATCGAGAGTTCAGTTGATGAGCATTGGAATTATTTTTAAACATTCGTGTTCTCACGTAATTTATCAAGTAATAAGCTGTAATGGGTGATAAGAGTAAGAATAATATTCCAAAAAATGGATGCCATTCATCACCCATATCAATAGGCGAAATCATTTCAAAATGAATCAATAGCATTTGAAGCCGATACAGTATGCCTGCCCAAAAAGATATTGATAGAAGAATAATGATTGTGCACAAACAGACAAAAACTACTATTTGAGTTATTTTGATAATTATCTCTTTCATAGTAAATTCCAATCAATTCATCCAAGATAATGTGTAAGCATGCTTTGTAACAGGCAATATTTTACATAATTGTGAGATTAAGGTAAAGGAATCCCCCTCTTTTTCCAGAAAGCTGCTTATACATTATGACCTAAATTTATGGTTCTCATTTTCTTATTTGCATGGGCCGTCATCTTCTGGAAAAACAAACGGTCCCCCAAATTCTGTTTCAGGATCTAGAATTATTTTCGGCCCAAGTAAGAAATCAGCTCCCGTCAAGAGTGGAATAAGACCAAGATCATCAATAAGTTGACCTAATGGGCTTATATAACGTAAATCTGATTCCTCAAATGTATTTAATGCATCCGAATCTTTTATTACGACGGTGGTATAGTCGGGAATTTTGACAACAGTCCCATCGGCAAATATGAGTGTGTCGGGATCATTGTTGGTCGTTATAGAAGTTCTCCCTGGATTTATTGGGAAAACGACTTGTCCCGGTGTTTGAGGATTACTATATGACGAATAAATTGGATTATCGCCTAAATTGATAATAATTGTAAGTTTTGGTCTTTGGCCGTAAGGATCTATCCAATTGACCGGATTATTGCCCACAAAGGCGTACAGGTTCAACCCACCGGCTTCGCCGATTGGGTCGCGGGAATCCCAACGGACAATCTCAGGAAAATAATTCCGGGCTTCATACTGCACCATGCCAACCGGCGCATTGTAACGTTTGGTAGAAAAAGCATACGGTTGATTCAAGGAACCAGTTTGGTTCAATAACACACCAAACGGATCATATCGGTATGCTGCCACAACCGCCTGCGTACTGTCAAGGATCGCTTCGACATTGCCTTTGCCATCATACAGATAGGCATAATTTTGCCCGCCCTGTTTCAGGTTCAGCAGGCCGCCGATGCCACCGCCGAGGTTCAGGCCCCAGGTGTATTCGCGCAGCACAGCATTATTTCCGTCTCTGTCCTGAATGACCAGCATCCCATCGCGGATAATGCGCAGGGTGTCAACCAGCACGCCATTCTCGTAGAACTTCTGTTCTGCAAGGAGATTGTCGCCGCTGCAGAGGAATTCCTGGCGGTGCGCCATGCCGCTGCTGTCGGTGTATGCCAACGAGGTTATACGGTTTTCGGCGTCATACTCGGCCGTAAACACGTCGCCGTCCTGTGTGTAGCCCTGCGTCAGGTTGCCGTCGGTGTCATTACTCGGCTTTATATTTAATCGCTACGCTCTCTATATTGCTCAAGTAGTCTCAATGAACGAGTGAAAGCAGACAATATTTGATGGCCAATTGGTGTCATGTCTTCATCATCTGGAAGTTGAGCCAAGAACATTTCAGACGGCACAGCTAAATTATCTCCTGCTAGGCATAAGTGCACTGCCGATACCACGCGATGTAAAGATTCGTTAAACTCACGAAGACGTTCGGGATCACAAACTCCTTTGGTTCCAGGATCGTAAGTATCTCGTGCTTGAATGGTGAGTTCGAACGCAAAACATATTCCTAACATCGCTAATTGCGCTCTGTTTAACTGTTGAATATATAATGTTGCTTCCGTCTTTTTCATTCTAAAATCTCCCGGGGAAGACTGTTAATCGGATAACCTCGTTCTTCCAATACTTTAATTCGTGTATTTCCATTAAAGATTCGCCCATCCGGTTTGACTTTGAGGCTCTCTTTATAACCCGGTTTTAGAGATTCAATAATATCTTCAGTAGATTGTTTGCGCCAGAAGTCCAAACTATATTTCCTACTCCCGGTTTCGAGTAGTTCATCAGTATGTATCCGTTTCAAAGGAATTTCAGCTAAATCATCCCATTCTATACTAAAGGGGCACATCAAATTCAGAATAGCATCAGTAAATAGAACTTCAGGATCAACCGGCAACAACATGTCAAGTAACCAGTCCGGAAGAAAATCGACATAACCTCTGAGCCGCCCATTGAGTTGCACAATACTGTCCACATTAAGTGGTGCGATTATTCTGGTTAATCCCCACGGATCGATCCAATTGATTGGATTATTCCCCACAAAGGCATATAAATTTATTCCACCAGTTTCGCCCAATCGGTCGCGCGTAAACCACTTGCCAATTTCCGGACCGTATGGCCGGTATTGGTAGAACACCATCCCTGTTCTGGCATCGGTGCGTTTGGTGGAAAAGCCAAAGGGCTGATTCAAAGAGCCTGTTTGGTTCAGTAACACGCCAAACGGGTCGTAGCGGTACGCGGCCGCCACATTCTGCGAGGCATTCAACACCACTTCCACATTCCCTTTACCATCATACAGATAGGCATAGTCAGCGTCGTCTTGCTTGAGGTTCAGCAGGCCGCCGATGCCTCCGCCGAGGTGCAGGCCCCAGGTGTATTCGCGTACGATGGCATTTTCTCCGTCGCGGTCTTGCAACGCCAGCATCCCGTCGCGGACAATGCGCAGGGTGTCAACCAGCACGCCATTTTCGTACACCTTCTGTTCTGCCAGGAGATTGTCGCCACTGTAGCGGAATTCCTGGCGGTACAGCACGCCGCTGCTATCCGTGTATTCCAACGAGGTCAGGCGGTTTTCGGCGTCATACTCGGCTGTAAACACATCGTCATCCTTTGTGTAGCCCTGCGTCAGGTTGCCGTCGGCGTCGTAGGTGTAGGCAGCATCCGGATCAGTGGTGGTCAGGAGTTGGTTGGCCTCGTTATGCGTGTAGGCGGTTTTCGTCTCGGCAGCGTCGGGTTCCGGCAGGATGGCTGTGCCTTCACGGGTCTCACTATCGCGCAGATCCTGATCGTTATAGGTGTAAATATGGCGGCTCAGCACCTCGCCGCTTGACGCGCGGTTCAGGATCTCGGTCAGTTGATTGAGTGCGTTGTATTGATATGTGGTGGCGCTGCCGTTGGGACGGGTTAATTGCTGCACCAGCGGATTGACACCGGTATAGCTGTAGGTGTAAGCATTATCCGCTGTCCCCACCTGAATCTCAGTCAAACGATGGAAGGTATCATACAGGTAAGTCAACGGCGTGCCGGACTCCGGCTGCACACGCGTGCGCTGTCCGAGGGCGTCGTACTCGTAGCTCAGGGCGTCGGCCTCCCAGGGGCCGTCCACACCGGTGAGTTGAGCATTCGTGTCGTAGCTGTAGCCCCAGGTTCCGAGACCATCCGTCATCTGCGTGATCCGGTCGTAGGCGTCATACGAATAGTTAACATCCGGTGTCTCATCGTCATAGCTGATAGCGGTCAGATTACCATTGGCATCGTAACTGTAGTTCGCCGCCGTCCCGCGCGCATTGGTGGCACGCGCCACCAGACCGGCATCATTATACTCCCAGTTCACGGTATCGCCGTTCGCATAACTTTTCTGAATCACGCGATTATCCAGATCGTAATCAAAGGTCGTGACCTGTTGTTCCGGATTCGTCAGTTGGATCAGGTTGCCGTTGGAGTCGTAGGCATACTGCGTCACGCCGCCTTCGGGATTCGTGCTGCTGATCAGGCGTTTCAAGGCGTCATACGTGAACTCAGTCGCGCGTCCGGCGCGGTCGGTCGCCCTGTCCACCAGACGAGGACAACAGCCGGAATAGGTGTAGCTTTCAGAGCGACCATCCGGATAGGTGACCGCCGTGATGTGATTCAGGTCATTATAGGTGTAGGTCAGGGTCAGTCCGGTCGCATCGGTCGCCGTGTCCACCCGGCCGAGAGCGTCGTAGGTAAATTCTGCGATCACCTGCCCGTCGCGGGTCACCTGAGAAAGCCGCCCCTTCGGGTCATACACATACGCGCTCAACCCACCCAGAGCGTCCCGCTGCGAGGCGAGTTGACCGTCATCGTGATAGCTGAAGCTCGTGGTGTGTCCCAGGCGGTCGGTGATGGCGGTGACATCATGGGCGTCATTATAGGTCAGAGTCAGCGTGCCCAGACCGTTGTCGATTCGTTCCAGGTCCACCCCGTTGGCCGCATAGCTCAGCGTGGTCATCTGTCCTTTCGCGTCGGTGACCGATGTGATGCGTCCCTGCTCGTTGTACGTGTACGTGGTCGTCCCCAGGGTCGTGGTCACGCTGCGACGATTGCCGTCGTCATCATAGCTATAGGTGATCGTGTCGCCTTCCGGAGATGTAACCTGCGCGATTTCCCCGATACGGGTCGCTGCGGAAACGTTCGTGAAGGTATAACGGGTTTTCGGGACATCGTCGGCCGCATTATTGTGAGACGGACTCTCATACTCGACATAATCTCTGGGACTGACGTACCAGCTTTCCCCACTGACGCTCTCGTAATAATACTCTGTGCGCCCGCCCAGCGGATCGGTCACGGTCAGACGATAATTTTCTCCCATCGCCATGCCCGGGGCCGGATACGACATGACGCCAGACGTTTCGCCGTCGGCAGGTTCAATCGCAAATTCCCAGGTCCCGCGCGCATTCTGCAAGGCCGTGAGGTAGGACTGGTCATCGTAACTAAATCTCGTCCAATAGCCGCCCATATCCGTAATCTGACTCAAGCGGCGATCTTCGTCATACGCCAGGGTCGCGCGACGGCCAAAGGGATCCTCCACCGCTTCAAGCAGACCATCGTCGGTATAGCTGAAGGTGGTCGTCTGGTTCAACGCATCGGTGATGCTACTCACATGCCCATCAGTAGTGTATGCCAGCGTGAGCTGGTGCCCGTGCGCATCCTGCATCCCGGTCAACACCGGCTGCGACAGCGACGCGCCGTCTGGCACGCGATAGAGAAACAGACTGTCATCTGGAAAGCGCAGCGTGAATTCTGTATCGGAATGCTTTGTCAGCGTGTTCCACACGTGATACGGCGGCTGATAGGCTCCGGAGTCCTCCAGCGTATACCTCTCCTGGCGACCGTCGGGCATCACGACGATGACCGATCCGTCAGATTCACGTTCGATGTAACTGGAATAAGCCATCTGCCACTTACGCCCCACAGGCCCGACATCTTCTGTCACGTTGGCCTGCGAGTTATAACTCAGCACCAGCGAGACCGACGGTCCAAGTGCCGGATTATACCACAAGGGCACATCTTTGACATACAGATTCAAATTCACCATATTGACCGACCAGATCGGCGAGCCGCAGGCATCTTGCGGATCCGCATCCGGTTCACCCTTATTGCGGCCAGGATCGCCGAGCGGACTGAAGGGCCTGGGCGTCCACTGTTCGAGCGGCGTGGTGGTCGGCTCTGGCGTGAAGGTCGGGGCCGGGGTGGGCGTAGGCTCCGGCGTTGGTGTGGGCGTGGGTGTGGGCGTCTCCTCTACCCACTCTTTCCAGGTGGTCGTTTCCTCATATCCGGCGCATTCATTGCTACATTCCACAAATTGCTGGTCGGAACCGGTATACTTTGACGGGCATGTCTGCAAGACCGTCCTGTCACAGTCTCCCTCTCGCATCCACAGGCGGCTGCATTCGGAGATCTGTAACGTATAGGTGACGCTTTCGAGATAACTGATGCCCGGCACCGGCGTCCCGGAGGCATGAAACTCCTCGGGCGGGTCCAGGGGATAGGGATCCCTGAGGGTCGGTTCCGTATACTCGTAATGAGACTGATCGCCTTCACAGCGCGGCGTGATGGGATACTCGCCATCCCAACACGCCAGGCCCCAGCATCCGGTCTGATGGGTATATTTCGTGGTTTCATTGATAAGATGGTCGCTGATGAAAATCGTGGTTTTCCAATAGCCGGCGGCAAATCCGTGTTGGCTCGTGAGACAGAGCAGCGCCAGGAAGAGGCCCAGCGTCCATCCCTGCTTTCCCTGTGTCATGATAAAGATAAATGGCGTCCTGTGCAATGGAGGCCTGCCGAAACGATGGTGCGCGTCAGAAGGCTCACGATGCCAGACCCTCACAAAAAAACGCCGGAGACCACGGGGAGTCGTCCGGCGTTTCTACGCACATACCAGGCAACCCGGCGATCCTGCGTTATCAGGACCCGTGGCTTTCCGTCCCCACCTTACGATGGGTTTGGCGTGTTCAGGTAATAAAATACAACAGAGAAAAAAAGATACTGTCAATCCTGTCAAGAAAATTGTTGCTAAAATATGAGAACATGCAAGAGAAGCAACCGAATGAACAACGGAGTATTTACGTGAAAATCAAATAAATTGAAAATGTTGGCTGTTCAGGAAAGTGGACGACATCATTCCTGTTGTCTGCGAACGTCATTCATCTAACGATGGACAGGCGGACAGGGCTGTCCGCGGTACAAATCTTCTTGAATAAAAAACCAGGTTTCTTCAAGAAACCTGGTTTTTTATTTTTATAACCCTATTTTTTCTTTGACAAAACCTCGTTTTCTGCTATAGTATTGTTTTATTATCTCTCTGGAGTTCATGTATCACTCGACGTTTATCAGCAGGAGCCTGAGTCTATGAGGTGGTTCACGTGTATTTTTTGTATAGCGATTCTGGTATTCAGCGGATGCGATTCCGATTCCAATCTGGATTCTTCCCCTTCTTCCATCACAACTGTCAGCCCAACGAAAACCCTTGAAGTTCCGGCTATGTATATGACGATTCAACAGGCCATCAAGGCCGCTGGAAGTGGAGATTTTGTGCGAGTGGCGGCGGGCGTGTATGTAGAAAATCTTCAGATAAAAGGCAAAGATATTAGTCTGCGCGGAGCCGGAATCGGCCAGACAATTCTGATTGGAACGCTGAATATTTCCGAGACAAGTGAAACCTCGGTTGAGGGGTTTACCATTAAAGGCGGGGGAATTCACGCCAGGAAGTCGTCGGTCAGAATTTCTGGCAATGAAATTCTTGAGAACCCTGGCGTCGGATTATGGATTGAAAACTGCCCCAATGTGGTGATCAGCGGAAATACTGTCAAGAATAACGCCACAGAGGGAATTGTGTTTGATGATTCTAGTGGGGTCATTGGCAGTTCTGTGGTGACGCAAAATCTGGCTGATGGAATCGTGTTAAACAATTCCTCGCCCACCCTGTTGGATAACGAAGTCACTCTGAACGGCAGAGATGGGATTTCTATTCGGGGATTTACGGCCTATGCCGCTCCGTTCCTGCTTGAAAACCTTGCCCGCGATAATGGCGGCGCGAGTAATTATGACATTATCTGCTTTGGGGGCAACACAAATCCTACCGGACTTGGGAATCGCTTTGATCGCTGTATCAATTGCGCTGAGTGTCAAGCCTTTGCCGCCCCCGTCACCTATCGAGACTAATTGAAGGAAAAATGTATTATGAAAATCAAACCGATTATCGTCTTTGTTCTGATTGCGACAGCGATTTTTTTTCAGGGATGTTCCCTGGTTCAGGATCTTATCAAACTCGTGAGCGGAAAAGATAGCAAAAAGGATACCTCAGAAGAGGTGGCGAAACAAGCAGAACCACCGAAAGTCTTTTGCACGTATTTTCATTATTTTAAAGCCGGCCCGGAGTCGTTTGATCAATGGTGGATTTCTGGGAAAGATCCGAAAAAGATTCTTGGAAAGGAGAATTGGCGGAGGGATATTTGGGTCGGACGCGCTGGTGATTATCCTTACATCGGCATCTATAATAATATGACGGATGGAGAAATCATGCGTTGGCACATTCGCATGGCAAAGGCTGCGGGGATTTCAGCCTTTTTGTTGTATATCAATGATTGGCAGGCGGAACGTTCCCAGACCAATTTATTGCTGAATGTCGCCGCGCAAGAGAATTTTAAAATTGGGTTTATTGAGCACCACAGTTTTCTCGGCGCGCGATCGCTCAAGGTGTTAGACGGTAAACCTCAACCGATGTTGCCGCAAAAATATACCGGTTATGCGCAGATCAGCAAGGAACTCTCGCAAAAGCGTGGGATTGTCTTGCCCTTCTCCAATGTTGACTATCAACAGCCGATGCCGCGTAGTTGGCGTAATGTGCCGATTGATGCGTTGAACCGGGCCATTGAACGCATAGCAGGCATGTTGAAACAGTGGAAAACGCACTCAGCCTACTTGCGCATTGACGGTAAACCGATTATTGTGGTTCCCTATATGGTTGCCGAATTAGAACCGCATGAATTCAAGCAGCTTGTGGATACCGTGCAAGCGAAAGTCGCAGAAGAAGTGTATGTGGTGGCAATTGTCCCGGCAGTCTATTGGTATTTTGCTCCTGAAGCAGTACTCGGTACCGGAATTACGAAGGAATGGTCCGATACAGGAACAAGCGCCTTTACGCATTGGACGCCTAATGGGATGGTGACAGCTCCACAAAAAACGCGCATCAAAGTAACGAAATTCAATGTCAGTGATTCGCGTAAATGGAAAAAAGACGCCATGATTCCGATTATGCCGGGATTTGAAGATGACGCCTGGCGTCCCGGCGACGATCCCGCACCAACCGCGCCAAGGCTGAATGGACAAGCCTGGAGTTCTCAACTTGAAGCTTCGTTGGCAGCCAAACCGCGGTTTATCTTTATTCAGGGTTGGAATGAATGGCATGAAGGTGCGCAAATTGAACCGTCAACCCATTATAGCGATCCCTATCTGTATTTACGCATCTTAGCGCAAAAACTCAATATTCCCTGGCAGACTCCAGCGCTCCCTCCGAAAAAAAGCGTGGATCCCTTACGCCTGCCATATCTGCCATACTAAAAACTTAGAGAGTTGAAGAAACTCCCGGAGTTTCTTCAACTCCGGGAGTCTTGCTAATTCAAACACGCGACCCATTAAGAGTGACATAATTGAATACGAGTATTTTAAGCAATAGCATTTTTCGCCGTGTTACTGTTTTATGTCCTGCTGCTGCCAGGCTCGTCGAATGCGAATAGATGGAATCACCTGTTCTAAATCCGCCATATTGAGTTTAATTGCTTCTCGCAGCAGGCCACGATCTTCATCATCCAGGATAGCAATTTCCGCCGCAATCTTAAAATTGGACAGATAATCGCGATAGATTTCCGATTGGCGGCGTTCGAGTTGGGTATGGGCCGATTTGACTTTTTCCTCCAATACCTCATAGATCGGCTGAAATGGAAACTTCCCGGCATGGTATTCTTCAAACATATACTGGCCTGGCGTATAAACGACGCCGGTAAATTTACAAATATCTTGCACAATCCGCATGTATTCCTGGCGATCATCCAACATATCGAGGGCAAGATGACAGCGTTGGATTTTTTCCATGTCTCGCAGGCTGGCTTTGACTTCCGTATAACTGACATTATCAATCAAAAAATAATCGCGTACATCAATGTGCAGATGTTTTTTGCCATATTCAGTAAAGGCGACCGGCAGGATGAGCGTTTTATGCCGGGGCTGCACCGTAACGCCAAGCACAGGGTCAATGCCTTGTAAGGCTCCGAAGCGTTCCCCCCAACTCATGAGAAGTTCATCAATAATTTCATCAATATCCAGAGAAAATCCCTGGGGAATATGCCAGAGAAACAATTGACGCACATGTTCGAGCACATGATCTGAAATTTTTCCGCTCCGGTAGGCGCCTTTATCTTCCCGATCAATCAATTCCTGAACCTGACGCACCAGTTCATTCACAAATGTGGCTTTATTTGCAGAGGCAGGCAAAATATTTTTATTTTTGAGTTTGGTGTAAAATGATTCGACCACATTCGGAATATCGACATATTTCCGGGAATCATGGCGCGGATACCCTTCACCGGCCATGACAACAATGGATTGATTCCGCAGTAACCGAGCAATATCAATACCGGCGCGAAAAGAACTATTGGGATCGTTGCGGTTGAGCATGATATGCTGACTTAAATTCCCGATAAACCGGTAAAGACGCTGAATAAGTTTATTCAGAAACGCCAGTTTAATATAGACAAACGTAATTTCGTCAGTGGCGAGAACAACATGGGGGCTTTTCCCGCTGATTTGTTCTGAAATTTTGATACAGTGATACATCATCCCCAACGTGTGCCGTCTATCCATAGGGTGTGAAGGAATCATGATGACAGAGTATCCTTCGCGATATTTTTTGGCGACTTTGCCGATACACTCAATGCTGTGAGCGGTACGTTCCGCCGTAATTGAACGGATTCCCAGGCGGAGAAACGGTTTCACCAGGAAGCGATTGACGAAATCTGCAATGATGGATTTGGTCGCTTGTTCTTTCCAGGGCAGCAGTGGTTTCCAAACCCGATCAAAAAGTGTTCTATACGTCATGCTGTTCTCACACATTACACTATTTGTGAACTCGTGATCCGATTATTGATTACATCAATCTTGTCGTAATGAAAGACAATACGGAGAGATGGAAGTTTAATGTCAATAAAGTCTATGAAATATTTATTGTCAAGCACGCAAAGAGGGTTTCTTTCAGAAAATTTTCTCACGATGTGCTGTCCTTCACGGTATAAATTTGTTGTACCTGTAAATAATTCCGTGCTGAGTGCGAAAGTTCTACTTTCACATGTGTCACGCGCGAAAGTAGAACTTTCGCACTCCAGCGGCACAGAAATATTTACAGCAACAATTTCTTTGAATAATTTGTCAACATTCTTGACAGGTGATTGAGTTTTGTCTTATTATATAGAGGCTACCCGGAAAGACAAAAATATGTTTATGAAATGAATACGTTCTGATAAAGAGGTGAAAAGGACACTATGAGAGATTATTATGACGTCCTCGGGGTGAAAAAAGATGCGAGCGAGGCTGAGTTGAAAAAAGCCTATCGTAAACTTGCGATGAAATATCACCCGGATCGAAATAAAGATGATAAAACCGCAGAAGAAAAGTTTAAGGAAATTAATGAAGCCTATGCGGTATTAAGCGACGCTGAAAAACGCAAACAATATGATATGTTTGGGAAAGATGGTTTCCATCAACGCTATTCTCAGGAAGACATCTTTCGCGGCACCGATTTTTCCAGTATCTTTTCCGAATTCGGATTTGGGGGGGATCTGTTTGAACACTTATTTGGCGGCATGGGCGGACAGCGGCGAAGCAGCGGATTCAGAACCGGCTCGAATCCGTTTGGACAGCAGAATCCTTTCGGCGGATTTGGCGGCGCCGGGCAGGCGTATCAACCGATGAAAGGCCAGGATATTGAAACCAGCATCACAATTCCATTTCAAATGGCCTATCAAGGCGGAAAACAACGACTTAGCCTACAACTTCCGGATGGAAAACGCCAGGATGTGGAAGTGAAAATTCCGGCTGGCATCGAAGATGGAAAAAAGCTCCGGTTGTCCGGCAAAGGCGGATCTCTTCCGGGGGGAGCAACCCCGGGAGACTTGTACATCGTGGTGAATATCGCGCCGCATCCCATGTTTGAACGTCATGGGGCGGACCTTGAAGTCCAACATACGATTGGATTGACAGAAGCCTTGTTAGGCGCGACCATCAAAGTGCCGACCATGGAAGAGCAGAAACAGTTGAAAATTCCGGCCGGCGTTTCTCCCGGAACGAAAATGCGGATTAAGGGACAGGGGTTTCCCAAAATGGGCAAGAAGGAGAAAGGCGATCTGTATGTGAAAATCAATGTCAAATTTCCGTCTGCCTTAACCGAGCAGCAGCGTCAGTTGATTGAGCAGCTCAAGGACACCGGCTTATAAGACAGTATTATTCATAACGATTGACACGGCTAAAAACCAGGTTTTTTCAAGAAACCTGATTTTTATGCCAGGTACCAGGTCAACGGTTCTGCATAATGCTGTACTAATACCCTTCCGAAGCCTTCAAGACTTCGGAAGGGTAAAGGAGATACGATATGGAGCACATCTTGATCATCGGCGGCGGCGGAACGGGAGCCGCCTTAGCGCACGATTTGACGCTGCGAGGGTTTCAGGTCTCGCTGTTTGAAAAAGGCGAATACTTTTCCGGAGCCACAGGCCGGCATCATGGGTTGCTGCACAGCGGCGGACGCTATGCTGTAGGCGATGCTGAAGCGGCGCGAGAATGTATTGAAGAAAACAGGATTCTGCGCCGTCTGGCTCCCGAAGCGATTGAACAAAACGACGGGTTGTTTGTCGCTTTGAACGATGAAGATGTTGAATTTTCAATCCGGTTTCTGAAAGCCTGTGAACGGGCTGAAATTCCAACGAATGTCCTGACGCCGCAGCAAGCTCTGGCGTGTGAGCCTGAACTGAATCCTGATCTGAAATTGGCGATCCAGGTTCCCGATGCTGCCTTTGATGCCTGGCGTCTGCCCTTACATTTTTTAGCGACTGCCAGGGTGCATGGCGCTCAATTGCACCATTTCACAGAAGTGATCGGAATTCACCGCAGCGCCGGCACGGTGACCGGCCTTCGCGTCTTGGATCATACTACTGGTCATGAACGAGATGTGGCTGGCGATCTCGTGGTGAATGCGACTGGTGCCTGGGCCGGGCGCATCACGGCAATGGTTGATGTGGAAGTGCCTATTCGTCCAGGGCCCGGGGTGATGGTGGCAATTGCCAAACGCGTGACCAATATGGTCATTAACCGGCTGCACCCGGCGGGCGAGGGTGATATTATCGTGCCGCAGCGTAAATTTTCGGTACTGGGGACATCCCTGTGGCTGGCTGAAGACCCGGATAAAGAAGAGACGCCTCACGATCATATCCAACGCATGGTGGAACTCTGCACTGAAATGGTCCCGGCCGTCAGACATATTGCGAAGCATTCAGCCTGGAGCGCGTCGCGTCCGCTGATTGGTGTGGGAAAATATGAGAACCCGCAACAGATCAGTCGAACTTTCGACTGTTTTGATCATCAAGTGAAAGATCAGCTTGAAGGCTTTATTTCGATTATCGGCGGCAAAGCCACGACGCTGCGGGCCATGGCCGAGAAAACCGCTGATGTAGTGTGCAGCAAACTCGGACGAGATATTCCGTGTCGAACCAAGACGACCCCACTGGTCTCGTACCGAAAATTTTATAAATATGACGGCCAATAACTTTGTTACTGTAAACAATTCTGTGCTGGAGTGCAAAAGTTCTACTTTTGCGTGTCAATTTCTCGGCAAACACACTGGCGAAAGTAGAACTTTCGTACTCAACTGGCGGCACAGAATTATTTACAGTAACATAACTTTTAAAAGAGTCATCCGTGTCGATCATTATGAAAGAAAGAACATTGAGATTTTGCATTCTTCGCTATAAACCGGGGAAAATTGACCCGCCCAGGTTTCAAGGGTTTCACCTGCCAGTAAATGAGGATATGAGCGTGTTGGATGCGCTTGAAAAAATCCGCCTGGAACAGGATTCTTCCTTAATGTATCGCCATTCCTGCCATCATTCTTCCTGCGGAACCTGCGCCTGCAAAATCAACGGAAAAGAGAAACTCACGTGTGTGACAAAGGTGTTTGCCCTGGAAACTGAGACGGTCACCCTGGAACCTCTCGACGGTTTTCGTAAAGAAGGGGATCTGGTGGTGAATATGACCGGATTTTATGATGAGATCGCTGATGATTGGACCTATATTCGGAAAACCGAACAAGTTCACTCAACAGCCTTGCCAGAGGATGTGACCGCCTATACGCGCCTTGAAAGCTGCATAGAATGCGGTTCTTGTGTGTCGGCCTGTCCGGCGGTGCATGAAGAGAGCCAATTTATGGGGCCGGCGGCCTTGGCGACTCTTCATAATGAATTGCTGAAATTTCCTGAAAAAGAGCAGGAATTATTGCTATTAGCCGGGAGCAAACACGGGGAACGCTGGTGTGAGCGGGCAATCGAATGCAGCCGCGTCTGTCCGACTCAGGTGTCGCCTGCCAAACATATTCTCGACCTACGAAAAGCTCTGGGTAAAGTCGAAAAAATACCTCAAACCTAACCAGACCATAAAAACCGGGTTTCTCGAAGAAACCCGGTTTTTTTATTACTCAATGAGCTATTTTTACTGACTCGCCTGCTATAAAGCTGTTTCAAGCGTGAGAGATAAATTTCCGTAGCAACTTCAAACGCCTTCCTGATTGAAAATAACTTGACTTTCCTTGAAAGTTTCGGTAAACGTATTGCATCGGAATTTCAATGCGAAGTATGTTTTTTATTGAGGAGAGAGTTGTGAAGGAGGATAAGATTGCATGAATTTTTTCAAATTATGGGAACTCTCGAAGGAAGAAAGAGCCAATTTATTTCAGCGAACCCAGGTGGATGCCGCAGAATTGCTCAATGCTGTCCGTCCGATTATTGAAGAGGTTCGTCAACACGGGGATGCGGCGGTTGTACGTTATACCAGGCAATTTGATGGAGCAGATATTCCTGTTGACCAACTGAAAGTGCGCCCTGAAGAATTTACTCAGGCCTCTACCTTGATTGAGCCGTTTATCCGGGCGGCAATTGAGAAATCCGCCGGAAATATCAGAGCTTTTCACCAACTCCAAAAGCCGGAACCGTTTTGGATCAAAGAAATTGCTCCGGGAGTCTTTGCCGGCGAACAAACCACGCCGATTGACTCGGTCGCTCTGTACGTTCCGCGCGGAAAAGGATCGTTTCCCTCTGTGATGCTGATGTTAGGCGTTCCGGCCGTGGTCGCTGGCGTTGAAAGCATCCATGTCTTCACGCCGCCATTACCAGATGGCACAATTGATGCTGCCACCTTAGTTGCAGCGGATATTTGCGGCATTCATCATGTCTATAAAACTGGTGGAGTGCAGGCGATTGCAGCCCTGGCGTATGGGACGGAAACTATTCCGAAATTGCTAAAAGTGTTAGGACCGGGAAGCGGATACGTGACGGCCGCTAAACGTCTGCTTCAGGGAGTAGTTGATTCAGGCTTACCAGCCGGACCGAGTGAATCCCTGGTACTGGCCGATGAACAGGCTGACCCGTATTTAACGGCGTTAGATTTGTTGAATGAAGCGGAACATGGCCCGGATTCCTCAGCTTATCTGGTCACAAACTCGCTTGATGTGGCGCAGAGAGCATTGGATTTTCTCCCGGCATTGCTGCAAAAACTTCCTCCGCAGCGCAAAGCCTTTTGTGAAACGGTGCTCTCAGGCCATGGAGGCATTGTGGTGACATCCACCCTGGATGAAGCCATCCAATTTGTCAATGAATACGCGCCTGAACATTTGTCTGTACACGTTCGGGATTTATTTGGCGTAACTAAACAACTGCGCAATGCCGGCGAGATTATTCTCGGCGAATATACCCCGATTGCCGCGTGCAACTATTCCTTAGGACCGAATGCTGTGCTGCCGACGACCGGATATGCCAAAACGTTCTCCGCGCTCTCGGTCCGAGATTTTATGAAAACCAGTTCCGTGAGTTATCTCACCAAAGCCGGCTATGAGGATTTGCGCGAACATGTGATTCACTTTGCCGAGCATGAAGGCTTTGCAGCCCATGCGATGTCATTGAAGGAACGCAAATTCAGAACCGACGGCAAGGCGCAATCGGAAACATTGGTTCCACCGCAACCAGTGTCAGGTTTAGGGTATCATATTCTTCATGCCAATCCTTCCCGCGTGGTGTGTAAGCGCATCACCAGAGAATCAACGATTGACGTGGAAATTGATACTGGAGAACGGTATCCTGATATTAATGAAAAACTTACCACGCCATTTCATTTTTTGAATCACATGCTTGAGCATATCTCCTGGCGCGCGTGTATGAATATTGGCGTATCAACCAGCGTAACCCATTATCCTTTTGGCCATGTGATTTGCGAAGATGTGGGGATGACTATGGGCTATGCTTTTGCAGAACTGTGGCGGCAGCAGAGGGGCTGCGGCGTGAATGGAGAAGGCGAAGCGACCGGAATTATTGATGAAGCCATGACGCGAGCCGCAATGAGCTTTGAAGATCGGGCGCAATTCTGCTTTACCTCAGCAGTTCCGCTGCATGAACGTGTGGAAGATATGCTTTCTGTTGATCTCAATAACTTTTTTGCTGGTTTTGCGCAGGGCGCAAAGTGTACAATTCATGTTGATCTGTTAAAAGGCGATGATCCGCACCATCTATGGGAAAGCGCGTTTCGAGCGTTCGGATTGTGTCTGCGTCAGGTCTTTGGACCGAATCCCTGGCGGAAAGGCACAACTCCGGGGGTGAAAGGCATTTAATTACTGGCGTATGTCAAAAACGCCGCTATTTAACCAGAATACACCGTGTTTTTACCAGGCGAGCCACGCAGGCGGCGTCCGGGAAACACGGTGCATGACTATCAGGAAGATGGAGGTATATCTATGAAAAAGCAGGTTCTCCTGGCTCTCAGGATTGTTTTTGTGTTCACTCTCTGCATAGGAATGCTGAGTGGGTGTGATGATGACGATAATGGAAATAAAAACGCAATCACTACCGCAATTGATAAACCCGATGCCTCGCATGGGTATATCATGAACTCACTCAGTTATACTGTGCTCATTGATATTGATGAAAAGGAAAAATTTAATCTGTCGCTGAGTCCCGGAATGACTGTTGAACTGCGTTTGAAGGCGAACAAGACGCACCTGTTGCACGCTGTGGTCTTGAATGCACAAGGGAGAGTTATGCAAGAGTTTGTAAACAGTTTTTACATTGATGACGTTCCCCTTGATAATCAATTAAAAGACTACTTGTGCAGTTGGTATGTCGAATTAACTTCCGAATACGGATTCGGCAATAATTTGGGGACCTGAGAAAGGCGAATACCGTTCAATATCATTTCTCGTTCCAACGCGCCTGCGTTGGAACGCACCTCTTCCACTCTTTGCACATATCCGTTTCAGCGTCTAATATTTTCCGATGTTGTTTCGGGGTATCACTGCTCGTATTTCGGGAATTCCGATGTATTCTGCCTGTTTGCGTGCAACGTACAGGCAGATTCCCGAAACAACGCAAACAACTGGATCATCGAGTCTAAATAACCAAATTGCTGAGTTAGAAAATAGCCGAAAATATCCCTTGCTTTTTTGAACAGACGACAGATATTTGACTTTTGTGGATTGATTTTTAACGCTTTAACATGTTATCTGCAAAAATGCTTGTTGCTGACGTGAAAAAGAGAAACAGCAAGCTATTGAGAAGACGAGAGGAAACTATTTATGAAAGCATGGTATCGAGGAAAGAGATATTTTTATCTTATCATCGTATTGTATATATTCGTTTTTGTTCTTGCCGGTTGTTCGGAGGATGGGGAGAATGGGAATTCAACATCACCGATTGATCAGAACCTGCCCGCGACCTTACATGCGATTCTCTGTATTGCTGATCACGAGTCGGATATTGGGGAGGCAGGGATAGTTGACATGAATTCAATGAATAGCTGGCTCAATCAGATCAGTCAAAACACCAGCATGTCCCTCAATCGCATTGTTCTGAAGGGGACGAGCAGAAATTTAAGCCAAAACGCCCTGCTGAATGTGATCGCGACGCTGCCTGTCGAATCGAACGATGTGATTGTGTTTTATTATACAGGTCATGGCGGGGCGAATGAATTTCTCGGCGGGTCAAAATGGCCGTTGATGTTGTTTCAGAATAATGAATTGGTAGATTATGCCGTTATTAGCGAAGTGATCAAGGCCAAAGGCGCTCGATTTGTCGTGACAATCGCTGATTGCTGTAACAATTATTCCTTTCAAGCCAAATCCAGAGCTCTCGTTCCTAAAGGAACCTCCGATGGCTACCAGAGCTTGTTTTTGAAGCAAAGCGGATATATCGTGATGTCAGCCGCTTCAAAAGGAGAATTTTCATTAGCAGGAAGTGATGGCGGCATGTTCACAAATCAATTTCTCAGTGTATTTTATGCCAATGTCAGCACGGATAGCCCTGGTTGGAAAACCATCATGCAGCAGGCATCTCAAACGCTTGGCGCCTATGAAAGCACCGGAAGGTTAATCATCTTCCATCCGCAATATGATCTGGATGTGTCGTCACTCTAAGAAACGCGAGTTCGGGAGAAGCTCTGACCCGAAATCGTCAATGAGAGCAGCTTGTTGAGCCAGTATCACGATTCATCGTGCTGTCCAGAGACACGAAGCAGGAATCCGTGAACCACCGTTTCAGCGGTTTCCGGCGTGCGGGGCAACCCCGATGAAGCGGTTCACAGGTGGTCTATACACCCCAGACTCCCCTGAGAGGGGCAGGGCTGTTAAGTTCTACCCCCTCAATCCCCCGCAAGCGGGGGAGGTTGATCCGTTTCCCCCCGCTTGCGGGGGGAACAAAAGGGGGGGCACAGCTTTTCCTCGCGAGAACTTAACAGCCCTGCGAGCAATCGGGGGGCTGGCTCAAGAATCTTATCCCGAAGTCATGTTATTGTAGAAAAGATAAATACCTCTCCCTTCCCAAATTCGCCGTAGGCAATCTACAGGGCAACTGCTATGCGATAGGAGGAACGATGACGGTGTTCCTGCGTGCTACAATACTTGAAGCCCTACGGGCTATCACTGCTAAATAATTAACGTGAGTTCGGGATAAGCTTGTAAGCCCCAACGGGGCGGAATCTGGTAGCCCAGGGTGTCAGCCCTGGGACACT
>DF820464.1:137280-213341 GCA_000739535.1 Candidatus Vecturithrix granuli
GCATCGCTGATGCCGTTGCGACGACCTCGTCGCACTCCTGACCGCATCGTGACGCATGAGTCATCACTTACTATTTAACTACTACCCAGAAAACTTTTCGATAAATTAAATTTATGCAATCGCTCAATCTGTTTCAGGAAAAATATGATCGTTTCTCTCAAATCTGTCAACTTTTTCTTGTAAGAGAAATAGAGCATGGAGCGGAAACTGTTCGATTACAGCTTTCACTCAACTACAAACAATTTTTGATTGACAAATTTCAGACTCTTTCCAATATAAAACCGGTTGAAGCTCTGCACAAATTGTAGGTTTTATTCATAGAGAACATCAATTGAGGCTGTTCTCTGTCCAACACAGGAGGTTTGTATGAAGAGGAAGATCGCTGTGATGCTGATGGTGTGTGTGTTTGTTGTAACAACTGCTATTCCGGTCAGCCTGGCGGCTGACGATACGATTCACATTGCGCTGACAGCCCCAATTACCGGCGATTATGCCGAATACGGGCGCAATTTCGAACGCTCGGTCACGATGGGCATGGATTTCATTAACGCCAAAGGCGGCGTATTGGGCAAAAAACTGATTCTGTCGGTGGGCGATTCCAAAGGCGATCCCAAAGAATCGGCCACGCTGGCGATGAAATGGACGTCCGATCCGACGATTGTGGCGCAGATTGGGGATTTTACCAGTACATGCTGCCTGGCCGGACAACCGATTTACGACCAGGCCGGGATGATCCAACTTTCGCCGACCGCCAGCCATCCTGATTTTGCTCCTGGCTCAACGTGGAGTTTTAGCATTGTCGGCACGCAGAAAAGCGAAGGTCCTTTCATGGCCGATTGGACCTATAATGAACTTGGATTCAAAAAAGTCGCGATTTTGCACATCAATAACGACTGGGGTATCGTGACGGCCGATTGTTTTCAAGAAGCCTACGAACAATTAGGCGGTCAGATTGTCGCCAGAGAATTTTACTTCGAAGGGGATAAAGATTTCAAGGCTGTGTTAACCAAGCTGAAAAATAGCGACGCTGACGCCTTTTTTATGGCCGCCATGTATAATGACGGCGCGTTAATCGCCAAACAAAAAGCGAGTCTGGGCTGGGCGATTCCGATTTTAGGCCCTAGTTCGCTCTATTCAACCCAGTTAACTGCACTGGGCGGCGATGCGGTCGAAGGGTTATACACCAACGCCAGTTTCTTTGCTGAAGACCCGGATCCGGCGGTGCAAGGCTATGTACAGGAATTCCAGAAACGCTTTGAAGCCACACCCAATTTCCATGCGGCTTTAGCGTATGATGCCATTCTGCTGCTGGCCGACGCTATCCAGCGGGCAGGCACGACGGAAAGCGAACCGTTGCGCGAAGAGCTTGCCAAAACCAAAGATTTTCCGGGGCTGACCGGGGAAATCACGTTTACCCCGGCCGGAGATGCGGTGAAAAAATACAAAAAAGTGTGGGTGACCAACGGAAAATTCGAACTCTATACAAAGTAAACACCTTGCGGTATCATAACAATGGTATCCTGTCCCACAGGATACCATTGTTTTTTGCACGTGACCTTACAACAATTGATCAACGGCTTGACCCAAGGCAGTTTATTCGCCTTGCTGGCGATCTCCTTTGCCATTATTTACGGCGTGTTGAAACTCGTCAATTTTGCAACCGGCGCATTGTATATGATGGGCGCGTATGCCGGTTGGATGGTCGTGACTTACGTGAGTGAAAATATCTTTCTGGCCCTGTTGGCCGGTGCAGCCATGGGCTGGAGCCTCGGTTTTATTATCGAGAAAGTCGCCATCAAGCTGCTGCGCGGCGTGGCCCGGATTGCCTCACTGATTTGCACCATCGGATTTTCCATTCTCTTTATGGAAATCGCGTCGGTCATCTGGGGCGCGGAAACAAAATCCATGCCGAGTTTCTACGATGGGGTGGCCTTTAGGATTGGAGATGTTGAGGTGGTGTGGTATCAATTGTTCATGATCGCCACCGCTATCGTCATCCTGAGCGGCCTGCAAATCCTGATTTTCAAGACCAGAATCGGCCTGGCGATTCGCACCGTGTCGCTGGATTATAAAACTGCCGGGCTGATGGGGGTTGATGTTGACCGCGTAACTTCGTTTACCTTTGCCCTGGGGGGCGCCTGCGCCGGAATCGCCGGCGTACTTGGCAGCGTCTATTACAACGCGATTAACCCCACCATGGGCTTGATTGCCGGCACCAAGTCCTTTTCGTCCGCAGTGTTTGGCGGCTTGACCTCGGTGCCAGGGGCGATTATCGGCGGCTATTCTCTGGGGATTATCGAAAATCTGGGCGTGCACGTGATCGGCATCGGCTACCGCGACATTATCGGCTTTGTCATTCTGGTCGGATTTCTGCTCTTCCGCCCGCAAGGCATTCTGGGCCGAAGAGTCAATATTTAAGAATTGTACCACGAAACTCCGGTCTCGTGGATGCGAAACTGGAGTTTCGCGTTACATTTCTCAGGAGAACCTGTGTGAAAGCAACGCTCAAAAACATAGTTATTCGTTTCAGAATTCCCCTGTTGATCGCCCTGGGAATCGCTTTATTGGGGCTGCCATTTTTGCTGACCAATGCTTATCTTTTGCGCGTCGCCACTATGGTAGGGATTTACATTGTGCTGGCCTCAAGCTTGAACATCGTGATCGGGTTTACCGGCATGTTTTCTCTGGGGCACGGCGCGTTTTACGGATTGGGCGCGTATTGTTCCGCCTTGCTCGCGCTCAGATTGGGCTGGTCGTTCTGGGTGTGCATGCTCGCGGCGGGTGTGTTTGCCGGGTTCTGGGGCGCGATGATTGGCCTGGCAACCTTACGCTTACGGGCGATCTTCCTGGCCTTCACCACGTTGGGATTTGGCGAAATCGTGCGCATTCTGATCCTGAACTGGACGCCGTTGACCAGAGGCCCGATGGGTCTGGTCGGCATTCCGGTGCCGAATCTATTTGGCCAGAAATTCAATTCCATGCACTCGTACTATTTGATTTTAGTGCTGATCGTGATCGTCGTGGTCTTCATTCACCGGTTGTCCGCCTCCAAAGTCGGCCGCGCCTTTCTCGCTATCCGCGAAGATGAACTCGCGGCCAAAAGCATGGGGATCAACGTCTTTGCCTATAAAACCCTGGCTTTTACCATCGCCTGTTTTATTGCCGGGATTGCCGGTTCCTTTTATGCGCACTTTGCCCGTTTTCTGAGCGCGGATCAATTCAGCGGCAATGAGTCCTTTACCGTGTTGACCATGGTGGCCCTGGGAGGCACCGGTTCGATTGTGGGGCCGATGCTCGGCGCGGGAATTTTAGTGCTCCTGCCGGAGCTCTTCCGGTTTATGTCCCAGTATCGTATGGTGCTGTACGGCCTGATCCTGATCGGCGTGATTGTGCTCAGGCCAGGCGGCATCATGGGTGTGAAAGGTTTATTCGAACGCTCAGAGCCATTGTTCAAAAAACATCGAAAACGCGGCCAGAAACGCCAGCGCGCTGTTGTAGGAGGGGCTGAACGTGAACTTCAACATTGAACGCTTACGCAAAACTTTTGGCGGATTAGTGGCTGTGAACGACGTTGATCTGACCGTGCAGGAGGGCACGGTGCATGCCATCATCGGCCCGAATGGCGCCGGGAAAACCACATTTTTCAATTGCATTACCGGTATTTATCCGCCCAATTCCGGCGCGGTCGTGTTTAACGGCGAACATCTGGAGGGATTGCCAACACATATCATTTCGCGCAAAGGAATTGCCCGCACCTTTCAAAATATCCGCCTCTTCCGCTATATGTCGGTGCTGGATAATGTCATGGTCGGCGCGCATCAACTGACAAAATATTTCTTGTGGAGTCTGGCGATTCGCAGCCAGCGATTCAAACGCGAAGAAAGGGATATCCGCGAATTTTGCCTGCACCTGTTAGAAAAAATCGGATTGGTGAGCAAGCAGCACGACTTTGCCAGCAGCCTGCCTTATGGCGAGCAGCGCAAGTTAGAAATCGCCAGGGCACTTGCCAGCAAACCGCAGCTTCTTTTACTCGATGAGCCAGCGGCCGGGATGAACGATCGCGAAACTGCGGATTTGAAAAACTATATCGTCTCGCTGCGGGAAGAGGGCTACACCATTCTGATTATCGAGCACGACATGAAACTGGTCATGAGTCTGGCCGATACGATCTCGGTCATTGACTATGGCGTCAAAATCGCAGAAGGCACCGCGGCCGAAGTGCAGACCAATGAACTGGTGATTGAAGCCTATCTCGGCAAAGGAGGCGTCAAATAATGGCGTTACTGGAAATCTATGATTTAGCCGTGCATTACGGGGAAATTAACGCCTTAAAAGGCGTGTCGCTGCAAGTACAGCAAGGGGATTTCATCACTCTGATCGGCGCGAATGGTGCAGGCAAAACCACGCTGCTGAATACGTTGACCGGCGTGGTCAAAAGCTCCGGGGGCGATGTGTTCTTTCAGGAGGAAAATATTACGGATCTGCCCTCGCATGAAATTGTCAAAAAAGGCATCTGTCACGTGCCCGAAGGACGCAAAATTTTCTCCGAATTGACGGTTGAAGAGAATCTGTTCGCCGGAGCTTTTATTCAAAGGGATAAGCAGAAAATTCACGATCTGATGGAACAATGTTACGCACTGTTTCCACGGTTAGCGGAACGGCGCAAACAGGAAGGCGGCACGCTTTCCGGCGGAGAACAGCAAATGTTGGCGATTGCCAGAGGCATGATGTCTGATCCGGAAATTCTCTTGCTGGACGAACCGAGCCTGGGTCTTGCGCCGATTATCGTGGAAAAAATCTTCGAATTCATCGTGAATATTAACCGCCTGGGCAAGTCAATTTTACTGGTCGAACAGAACGCAAATCTGGCCTTGCAAGTGGCCTCCTATGGCTATGTGCTCGAAACCGGCTCGATCATCATGGAAGCTGAAACCTCGGTGCTGCGGACGAGCGATCTGGTTCAAAAAGCCTATCTGGGGATCGCGTAAGAAAACGACTGCATAACCGATTTAGTTTTGGGTAGTGGTGAAATAGTAAGTGATGCGTTCCCTGAGCGAAGTCGAAGGGAACAGTGAGCGGCTCGTTTCGACTTCGCTCAACGAGCGGGCATCACTTACTATTTCACCACTACCCAAATTTTGCTGAAATACGCAAGGCTTCTTTCCAACTCATATTTTACAATGATACCATAGTCATAGAAGAAAAGGAGCACATTATGAGCCGCTATCGGGAAGAACTTCAAGAGCAGCGCGAGCAACTCAAACACAAACTCAACACAATGCTTCCTGATTCCCCGCAAGAACAGGAATTTCAGACCCAATTACAGGAAATCGAGCAGAAGTTGCAACAACTCGCGGTCTTTCCGCCCCCGCCTGAGCCTGATCCGCTGCGCGACGCGTACCTGCGCCGGGTGTTGAAAACGACCAGCCGCCTGGAATTGAGTGGGATCGACCGCAAAGCTACCGGCACTGATGCGAATTCCTGCTTGAATCTGGAAGCGGTCTATACCGCGCTGCTGACCCTGAGCAGCGAGCATAAGGAAACCCTGCTCGCCTCCTTGCCGCGAGAGGAAGGACAGGCGCGGCGTCTGTCGGCTTTGGAGATGATGAACCGGCAGAAGCGCCTGGTGTTATTAGGCGATCCCGGCAGCGGCAAGACGACCTTTGTCAAGTTTGTGACCCTATGTCTGGCTGGCGCATGGCTGGATGACCCGCAGGCCAATTTCTTGCGGTTAACCGCGCCTTTGCCGGATGAGGAAGGCAAGCCTACGGACGAACCGCAGCCCTGGGAAGCCGGACTCTTGCTGCCGGTGCAGGTGGTGCTGCGAGATTTTGCGGCCAAAGGTTTGCCTGCGCCGGGGCAGCCGGCCAAAGCGAAACACTTGTGGGATTATATTGTCAAAAATCTGGAAGAAAACATGCTCAGTGCGTTTATTCCTCAGTTGCAACACTATTTTCAGGAACAGGGCGGATTGCTGCTGCTGGACGGACTGGATGAAGTGCCGGAGGCCGACCGTCGGCGCGGACAGATCAAACAGATTGTGGAAGATTTTACGCTTCTGTTTCCTGACTGCCGCATCCTTGTCACCAGCCGCACGTACGCCTATCAAAAACAGGACTGGAAATTGGACGGCTTTCACGAGACGATTCTGGCGCCATTTTCCAAAGGACAGATCCGCTGTTTTGTGGATCGCTGGTACCAGCATATTGCTGCTGTCCGCAGCATGGATCGTGACAATGCGCAGGGACGGGCTGAAAGGTTGAAACAGGCCATATCGCGGAACGATCGCTTGTATAGCCTTGCAGAACGTCCCTTATTGTTAACGTTGATGGCCAGTCTGCACGCCTGGCGCGGCGGCAGCCTGCCCGAAAAGCGTGGGGACCTATACGCTGAAGCGACCGATTTATTGTTAGATTGGTGGGAACAGGATAAAGTCGTACGCAATGCGGACGGTCAGATTGTCGTGAGGCAGACCAGTCTGTCAGAACTGTTAAAGGTCGGCAAAGAGCGTGTGCAACAGGTGCTCATGTTTCTGGCATTTGAAGCCCATCAGGGCCAGCCCGACCTGGTCGGCACGGCTGATGTGCCAGAGGAGCGGCTGGTAGGGCAGCTCATGGATATCTGCCGCAATGATAAGGTTAATCCTGTCCTGTTGGTCGAGTATCTCAGCGACCGCGCCGGTTTGCTTGTGCCGCGAGGGGTGAAAGTCTATAGTTTTCCGCACCGCACCTTTCAGGAATATCTGGCCGCCTGTCATCTGGCTGATGAGGAGAATTATCCGGACACAGTTGTGCGTCTGGCGAGGGAAGACCCGAATCGCTGGCGCGAAGTGGTCTTGTTAGTCGGCGGTATCGGCAAAACGGCCATGCGCTGGTCGTTGGTCAATGAACTCTGTCCGTATCCTCCTGAAAATGGGAAGCGTTTGCCTGTGAATGCCTGGAGCGCACTGCTGGCCGGGCAGGTGCTGTATGAATCATTGAGTATCGAACGCCTGAGTTCCGCCAACCAATCCTGCGTGGAGCGGCTGCGTGACTGGCTCACGGCGATTCTGACCGAACAGACACCCTTCGACTCCGCGCCCTTCGACTCCGTTCCCTTCGACTCCGCGCCCTTCGACTCCGCTCCCTTCGACTCCGCTCCCTTCGACTTCGCTCCCTTCGACTCCGTTCCCTTCGACTCCGCTCAGGGAACGGGAACGGGAAAACCCTTCCCGGCAACTGAACGCGCCTTAGCCGGAAATATTCTCAACAAAACGGGCGATTCACGCGCGGGCGTGGGCTGCCGCCCCCTGAGCGGAGTCGAAGGGCGCGGAGTCGAAGGGCGCGGAGTCGAAGGGCGCGGAGTCGAAGGGCGCGGAGTCGAAGGGAGCATTCGGTTGCCGGATATTGTCTGGTGTGAGGTGCCGGAGGGGACGTTTTTGATGGGCAGTGATCCCCAGCAAGACCCGCCGGAAAAAATTTTGGAAGAATTTTTGGAACTCTATGATGTGCCTGATGACCAAATACCTGCTTTAAAGAAGCTGATTTGGTCAGAGCAGCCTCAACATGAAGTCCTGCTTTCCTCTTATCACATAAGCCGGTACGTTGTTACCAATGCGCAGTATTACACCTTTGTGACCAATGGCGGTTACACCGAGCGTTGGAAAGAATGCTGGTCTCCGGAAGGCTGGATCTGGAAGGAACAAGAAAATATTCGTGGACCAGAAAGTTATAGAGAACCATTTGGAACAGGGAATCATCCGGTAGTAGGGGTATCCTGGTATGAGGCGTCAGCATTTTGTCAATGGCTCACGCTTCATCTGCGTGCGAGCGGCGATTTGACAGGCACGCAATTCATTCGCTTACCCACTGAGGCGGAATGGGAAAGAGCGGCGCGCGGCGAAGAAGGTCAAATTTATCCCTGGGGCAATGAGTTTGATCCAAACCGGTTAAATTACTATAAAATCGGATTAGGGGCAACCAGTCCGGTTGGGTGTTTCCCGTGCGGCGTGAGTCCCTGTGGATGTGAAGACATGGCAGGCAATGTGTGGGAGTGGTGTCAAGACTGGTATAATGATGAGTACTATGCGAAGAGTCCCCTGAAAGATCCTGCGGGGCCTGCATCGGGCTCGGGCCGCGTGTTACGGGGCGGCTCCTGGAACGACGACGCCGGGAATTGCCGGTCGGCGGTCCGCCTCAGGGGCGGCCCCGGCGGCCGCGACGACTTCGTCGGGTTCCGCCTCTTGAGGACGCCTTCGTAATGCTTGGTACTTTTACCCTTTTACCCTTTGCGAAGCAAAGGGGGTTTTTTCTTCGCTACGCGTAGCGTTAGCCGCGCAGCGCGAAAAATTTTTTTGGGCATTTTTCTCTGCCTTTTCGGAGTGCATCGAAAAGCCTTCAAGGGATTTATATGAACAACAACGATCACGAAACGGCGTATAGATGGTATGTGTTGACGCTGGCGGCCCTGACGCACACCTTTGTCGCAGCGATGCCGTTGATGTGTCTGCCAGTGCTCTTTCAGGAGATTTCGAACGATTTAGGGTTGAGTCTGGTGCAGATTGGCGTTGTCTGGGGTCTTGTGTCGCTGCCGGGCGTCGTCACCTCGCTGGCCGGGGGCATGATCGGCGACCGCTTCGGAGTGCGGCGCACCCTCACGATCATCTGCGGGTTAGCCGGCATCACCAGCGCGTTGCGCGGATGTTCGATCAATTTCCTGACTCTGAGTGCGACCATGTTCCTGTTTGGCATGGTGCGCCAGATGATTCCGATGAACGTACATAAAACCTGCGGCCTCTGGTTTTCGTCCCGACAATTGGGATTAGCGAACGGGGTCGTTTCAATGGGCATGGCGTTAGGATTTATGGCCGGCTCAATGCTCAGCGCGACCTTCTTATCGCCCTGGCTTGGCGGCTGGCGCAATGTCCTGTTTTTTTATGGCGCGATCTGCCTTGGCCTCACTCTCCCCTGGCATTTTCTGCGCCCGGCGTCCGGGGAACTCAAACATTCGTCAGAGAGTCGTTCTGCCAGATCGCTGCGCCAGACGCTTGTAGATGTCATGCAGATCAAAGCCGTGTGGCTTCTGGGCCTCGCGCTTTTTGGCATAAGCGGATGTGTGCAGGGGACTTTAGGCTATCTGCCCTTGTATTTGCGCGGAATTGGCTGGGCTCAAACCGCGGCTGACGGAACCTTAGCCGCATTTCACGGAGTGAGCCTGTTGTGCGTCATCCCGCTAGCCTTATGGTCGGATCGACCGGGCGCCAGAAAACGCGTACTGCTGATCACAACGCTCATGCTCATCCTGGGGGTCGTGCTACTCGCCCTCGTTAACAGCGTAATGATCTGGGGCGCAGTCATCATCGCCGGTTTTGCGCGTGATGGGTTTATGGCGATTTTTATGACGACTGTTATTGAAATCAAAGGCATCGGCTCCGCTTATGCCGGAACAGCTATCGGTCTGGTTATGAGCGTTATGGGCCTGGGCAATTTACTTGCGCCGCCCCTGGGCAACAGTCTGGCTGGCATGTCGCCAGGCTGGCCTTTTCTCTTTTGGGCCCTGCTGGCGGCAGCCGGACTCTATAGCCTGCATCTCGCCTTATCGCCTGAGTCCTGAAAACACAGACTATTTTCAAAAACCGGTTTTTTTGGTAATGGTTAAACGGGAAGCGACATCCGCTCGTTGAGCGAAGTCGAAACGAGTCTGGACTTGTTCCCTTCGACTCCGCTCAGGAAACGGTATTACTTAGCGTGAGTTCGGGATAAGAAAAACGCCGTAAAAGTAAAAGTCCCGAAGGGACGGGATATAGTAGCCCAGGGTGTCAGCCCTGGGGTCGAAAATCCGACGTGTGTGCCCTCCCCTCTCCGCATTCCGCCGCCGCTCGCGGCGGCGGAATGCGGAGAGGGGAGGGGGCAAACCGCTTTTTGTCCCAGGGCTGACACCCTGGGCTACCAGATTCCGCCCCGTTGGGGCTTAAAAGCTTATCCCGAACTCACGTTGCTTACCATTTAACCACTACCGTTTTTTGTTGTTTTTACAGGGCCTACGTATCCTCACCCTGACCCCTCTCCCACTAAGGTATTTTGCATTGAAGCACCTTCCGTCCAGCCATCAATGGCCGGTCTCAAAGTCAAAGCAGGCTGAAGCCCGCTGCTGAATTCCAGAGGACGCTTCAGCGTCCTTCAGCTTTGAGACTGGAGATTGATCGCCAGATTCTGAAAATTATTTACAAAAAAAATATTATTTTTGAAAATTGTTTACAAAAATAGCTTGACATTTTTGAGCATACATCATTGTTTCGCATCATTGCGATTCATTTGGAATTTGAATTTTATTAACTTCACACGAATCCTGGAAAATCTATGGCCTATCTTGTCGGCATCGATCTGGGAAGTTCGTCGCTGAAAGTGGCGGTGTTTCAGGAAGATGGCGCAGTCATCGCCAGGCAATCCGCCGTCAATATTCTTCACACCCCGCGTCCGGGATGGTCGGAATATGATCCGCAAGAAGTCTGGGAGGGGATCGTCAGATGTTTGCGAACCTGCCTGGCCTCTATTGAAGATCGCTCGGCCATTCGAGGCGTGTCAATCTCAAGCATGGGCGAAGTCGGAATTCCGATCACTCGTTCAGGCGAACCGTTATTTCCGGCCATCAGTTGGATGGATCAACGCGCGCTGCCGCAATTGAATTGGTGGGCTGCCAATTTTGATCGATCCTATCTGTTTTCTATCTCAGGCATGCCTCTGGACCCGATGTATTCGATCCACAAGATTATGTGGCTGCGTGACCAGCAGCCTGAGATCTACGCGTCCATGTACAAATGGATCTGCCTCCCGGATTATATAGTGTTCAAACTCACAGGTGAATTGATCAGCAGTTATAGCCATGCCTCGCGCACCATGGTGTTTGATGTGCATACAAAAGCATGGTCGTCGGAACTCTGCGAGGAGGCCGGCATTTCGACGGATATTTTTCCAAAGGTGACGAACTCCGGCGTGATCGCGGGTGAAATCTTGCCAGATATTGCCACGCTCACCGGACTTCCGGTTGGAACTCCGGTTGTACTCGGCGCGCATGATCATGCCTGTGTGGCCGTTGCCCTCGGATTGACGCAGGCCGATGAAGTAGTTGATTCGACCGGCACAGGCGAAGGGCTGGCGGCCGTCACGGCGTCGCCGCATTTACCGGCCTCGCTCGCGGACACCAATCGTTATGCCTGTTATCCGCATTGCGTGCCTGAAAAATATCTTGTGCTCGGGCATCTGGGGGTCATTGGTCAGACCTTAACCTGGATTTCCAATGTGACAGGTCAGCGCCTTGAGGAATATTCTCAGGTTCCAGAGGCGAAGCGTCCGTTTTATTTTCCGTTTCTGGGAAATCCTGAGGATCCCATGCACGATGTCGGGGCCTGGATGGGGATAACGCCTTCCCTGAGCGGGGCAGATCTGGTCAGCAGTCTGATGGAAAGCGTCTGTTTCTGGTTCCGTTACAATCTGGAACGCTATACCTCAGGGTATGGCGTCATTCCCCGGCGAATCTGGCTCACCGGGGGCTTATCGCAGTGCGAGGTTTTAAGCCGGCTCAAAGCGGATGTGCTCAATGCGACCCTCACGATTCCTCACTATCCTGATCTGGCCGTGTTAGGGGCTGCCATGATCGCTGGCATCGGCGCGGGCGTATATGCTTCCTGGGACGAAGCGTTTGCCCGCGTACGCCTTCCCTGCAAACAGATTGCCCCGAATGAAGCGCGGGCGTCTTTGTATGATACACAATATTTACGGTATGTTCATATCGCAGAAACGTTAGGTATGAAACTTACGATGAGAGATTCGTCACTTACATAAGAAGGGATCAATGTATGTCGAAACTCCAGTTTCGGCATACGCACTGGATGAACATCAGGCATATACGCGAAACTGGAGTTTCGCGCTACCTTTGATTTACAAGGGAGATGTAGCGCGAAACTCCAGTTTCGCGGCAGTAGCAACGGTGCGCGAAACTGGAGTTTCGCGCTACATTTTCGAAGGAGAAAACACATGGGACTTGTTCCGATTACACAATTACTCGCAGACGCCCGGAAGCAAAAATATGCGGTTGGGGCGTTTAATATTGTCAATTTAGAAACCTTGCAAGCGGTCGTGACAGCGGCTGAGGCAGAAAACAGCCCGGTAATCGTTCAGGTCTGGCATGGCGATTTATCTCATGCCGGCCTTCCCTACCTGAGCGCGCTTGCGCGTGTGGCCGCTGAGTCTGTGAGCGTGCCTGTCGCATTACAGCTTGATCATGGACAAAGCTATGCACAGGCGATGACCTGTATTGACGCCGGATTTTCTTCGGTGATGATCGATCTGGCCTCTTCCGATTTTCAGGAAAATGTGCGTCGGACGAAAGAGGTGGTGCAGGCAGCGCACGCCCGAAATGTTTCGGTTGAAGCCGAACTCGGACAAATTTTTGACGGCCAGTCTTCGATTGAACAGCGCAATTCCGGCCTGACTGATCCGAAATTAGCAGCAAAGTTTGTGCGTGAAACAGGGGTAGATGCCCTGGCAGTATCAATCGGAACGGCGCATGGCCTGTATGCAGCGAAGCCGGTGGTTGATTTTACCAGGCTCGAAACTATCATCAACACGATTCAGGCGCCTGTGGTCATTCATGGCGGGTCAAACACGCCGGATGACGATATCCGGCGCATGGTTCAGTTAGGCGTCGCCAAAGTCAATATCGGTACGGATTTAATGATCGCGTTTCTGCAAGGCTTGCGTGATACGCTTGCGAGCGATGATCCCAGATTGGCCGTGCGCGACGTTCTCGGCCAGGCGCGCGAATATACCTACAAGGTGACCAGACAAAAAATTCAATTGCTCAATACGTACAGATATAAAGTCAAATAAGTACGAAATACAATTTCGCGCTACATTTGCCCAGGGGATGTCATGAGCTGACGCTCACCTGACACAATGAAAATGAGAGATGTAGCGCGAAACTCCAGTTTCGCGCATCATTGACAGCCGCGAAACTGGAGTTTCGCGGTACATTTTCACAGGAGGTGATGCCGGGGAAAACAGGTTGGTAGGGGTGAGAGAACCTTGTATCACAGGAATTGAGAACATGAGTTCATTGTCATAACATGCCGTCTTATGACCTTTGTTCGGAAGGTTATGAGCACCTTAAGGAAGGAATGTCTTATGAAAAAAATGTTCATCTTTTCGATACTCGTCTTTGTGATAGCAACGCTAACGCCTATTCTTGCAGGGGCAGCAGATATAGTGGAGTTGGAATTTTGGCTGCGGGATACTCGTCCATCTAATGTGGAAGCCATGCAGAAAATTGTAGCCAATTTTGAACAGGCCAATCCGGGGATTAAGGTCAATGTGATGTTAACGCCCTGGGACAGCGTCGAACAAAAAACCATGACCGCGATTGCCGCCGGCACGCTGCCTGATCTGTCGCAACTGAATCAAACCGGAGCAGCCGATTATGGCGCCAAAGGGGTCTTGCTGAACTTAGAAGACAAATTTCAAACCTGGGATCGGAAAAGCGAAGTAGCCCAGATCAGCCTTTCCCAAGCACAGTACAATGGGCAGTATTACGCCGTGCCCTGGTTTGCCGGGTCGAACGTGATGTTTTATAATAAAGATCTCTTTGTCAAAGCCGGGATCGTTGATGACAAAGGCGAAGCTAAACCGCCTGTAACCTGGGATGAATTTTTGGAATACGCCAAGAAACTGACCCTGGATACCGATGGGGATGGCAGTGTGGATCAATGGGGTTTTGTGGTACGCGGTAATGTTTCGCTGACTATTCCGGTGCGTGAGTTTATGTTAGCGGCTGGCGATGGCGACTGGATTGATACGTCTGCCGGCAATAAAGTGATTATTGATTCTCCAGAAAATTTGAAAGGGTTACAATTCTATCTTGATCTCTATCGCGAACATAAAGTGGTGCCGCCGGATACGCCTTCCGTTGATTATGTGGCTGAAGAACAATATTTCCTCTCCGGGAAAGTGGCGATGATGTTTAACGGCCCCTGGAACCTGGGAAATATGTACGAATCGAAAATCAATTGGGGTGTCGCCCTTGAACCGAAATCCGAACGCCATGCGGCCCATATCGGCGGCTGTCCGGTCGGGATTTTCGCTACGACAAAGCATCCTGAAGAAGCCTGGAAATTTGCGACCTATTTAGTCAGTGATGAAGCGCAGCAGATCTGGGCGATTGAATACGGATGCGGCTTGCCGATTACAAAGAAAGCGCAAGAAGAAGCCAAGGCCGATCCTGTGTTGAAAGTGTTTGTGGAAAGCCTCCAATTTGCGGAACGCGATGGTGTGACCCCGCCGCCGCAGGTACCGCAATGGGTGACAATTGAACGTTCGATTGCGCCGTCAATTTTTCAGGCCGGATTGTTAGGAGAACTTTCGGCAGAGGACGTTCTGAAACAACTTGAAGCGGAAATTACCGCCCTGATGAATAAATAAGCGACCATAAGTTTTCAGGGTGAAAAACCAGGTTTCTTCGAAGAAACCTGGTTTTTAAATGTCCGAAAACTTTTGAGTCAGCACTTAAGTCAAACAAAAAGGAGTGGCGGCGTCTCACCGGTTACAGAGGCCGGCAAGATGCCAGCGATCCGAGGAATTCTATGCAGAGCTCCTATGCTCGTTCAACAAGACGATTCTCGTATGCCCTGATCGCCCCGGTTGTGGGAATCATGCTATTGGTCATTGTGTTTCCGGTCTTAGATACGGCTCGTTTATCCTTTTTTGACGCCACTTTTATCAAACCTGGCCTGGACGCGCCTTTTATCGGCTTCAAGAATTACTTCTCCGCTTTGAACGACAAGTTATTCTGGCGCGCTTTGTGGATTACGGTGAAATGGACGACGGCCTCAATCATCTTTCAGTTTGCGCTTGGCTTTGGACTGGCGCTGCTCGTCAATTGCAAAGTACGCGGCGCAAAAGTCATTCGTTCCTTGTATCTGATTCCCTGGATGCTGCCCGGCGCTTTAGCCGCGTTGATGTGGAAGTGGATGTATCATGGTTCCATCGGGCTGCTCAATTATGTGTTGCTACAATCCGGATTTTCGAATGAGCCGATCCCCTGGCTGTCGAAACCGGAAACCGTGCTCTGGGCTGCCGTGTTGGTGAATGTCTGGCGGGGCGCGCCGTTTTTCATGATCATGTTGTTGGGCGGATTACAGACCATCTCGCATGAATTGTATGAATCAGCCCAGATTGATGGGGCAAATTTTGTGCAGCGTTTTATCCACATTACGATTCCGCTCTTACGCCCTTTAATCCTCACATTGTTTATTTACGGCACGGTAGGCGCGTTTAATTTTTTAGATATTGTGCTTGTGCTGACCGGAGGAGGGCCGGCGAATCACTCGCTCGTATTACCGCTCTATGCCTGGCGTTCTGCGTTTTTTGACATGCGGATCGGGTACGCTGCCACCATTTCTATGCTGATGTGTCTTGTGTTGGGAGGATTTGTGCTGACGGCATTTCGATTAAAAGCCGCGACAACATCATAAGTTTTTAAAGGAGTTGTTATGAGCTAATGCTCGCCCGGCATTATGAAACTACAGGGATTTCACATAACCAGGGATAAAAAATCCTTGCTTATGAGGAATCCTTGTAGTTTCATAGGAAAGGATATGAGAATACGGATTTCAGCGAGAACGTTGCGCGAGTTTCTCAGCAGCGCAATCATTTATTTGTTAATCGTTCTCGGTCTTATCTTTATGTTGACGCCCGTGATCTGGCTTTTGTCCACTTCGCTCAAAAGTCGCAGTGAAATGTTTACCTTCCCGCTCCATCTGATCCCCGGCGAATTTGTCTGGGACAATTATGTGAAAATCTGGAAAGTGATTCCCTTTGGTGCGTACGTCAAAAATAGTGTCGTCATTGCGTTTTATACAACCGTTGTGGCGCTTCTCTTTTCTACTCTCGCAGCCTATTCTCTCTCGCGTTTTCGATTTCGGCGCAGGACAGGATTTCTGCAATGTATGCTCGTGGCTCAGATGTTTCCCGCGGTGCTCCTGATTATTCCGATGTTTATTTATGTGAAAAAACTTGGCTTATTAGGCACATTCAGCGGTTTAATGCTGACGTATTTAACCTTTCTTTTGCCGTTTAGCACCTGGGCCTTAACCAATTTTTTTGATAACATCCCGGTTGATTTAGAGGAGGCCGCTTTGATTGACGGATGCAGCCGCCTGGGCGCAATGGTACGGGTCACGCTGCCGGTGTCGCTCCCCGGGCTGATTGCCGTGAGCACGTATTGTTTTCTGACCTCCTGGAATGAGTTCCTGTTTGCACAGACTTTTATGGGCGCTCAGGAAAAATGGACGATTCCGGTGGGGTTAGCTGCCTTAACCAGTCAATTTGCCTTAGATTGGGGGCTTTTAACAGCAGGGGGCATTATTAGTCTGGTGCCAGCGATTCTGGTCATGCTGTTTTTACAACGCTATCTTATTGCCGGCTTGATGGCCGGCGCGATCAAAGAATAGAGATTATCGCGAAGAACATCTTTATGTGACAAAGTCGCCCGAATCCCCCTCCTGGGAGGCAGGGCTGTTAAGTTCTCGCGGGGAAAAGCTGTGCCCCCCCCCTTTTATTCCCCCCGCAAGCGGGGGAAACGGATCGACCTCCCCTGCTTGCGGGGGACTGAGGAGGGAGAACTTCACAGCCCTGCTCCCAGGAGGGGAATTGAGGCAATGCCATGGACAAGGATTTGCGGGGACGCCCGCTTTTCTCAAAAATCAAAAGCTGCTATCCGGCTTTACGCACGGCTGAGAAGAAAGTCGCTGATTATATTCTCCAGCACGGGGAAGAGGTTACTGAGATGACCGTTACAGAAGTGGCCGAAAGCAGCCAGGTCAGCGACGCGACGGTGGTCAGGTTTTGTCAGAAGATCGGGTATAAGGGGTTTTATCAAATGAAAATTGCTTTGGCTCAGGATCTCACCCATCCGATGTTCGGATTTCATCCATCGATCTCCCCTGATCATTTCGAAGAGTCAATCCAAAATATTTTCACGCTGACACTGACCAACTTAAAAGAAACGGCTTCTTCGATCAATGCGCCCGATGTGAAACAATGCGTGCGCCTGCTCAATACGTGCCAGTCCATCTATCTTTTTGCCGCCGGCAATTCCTGTTCGATTGCATCGGATGCGATGTATAAGTTTTCCAGAATCGGGCTGAAGGCCATCCACTCCAATATTCCGGAGACCCAGGTGGCTCTGGCGCAATTAATGACTGAACAGGATGTGGCCCTGGCGATCTCGCATTCCGGGAGTTCAAAGCTGATTCTGACCTGCCTGGAAATTGCGAAAAAACAGCAGGCCAAAATTATATGCATCACAAATTTTGTGAAATCCCCGGTCGGCAAAATCTCCGATTATCACATTACCACAGCCGCGCATGAATATATTTTTTATGATGATTCCGTGATTACCCGAATATGTGAAATGGCTGTGGTTGACATGCTCTTCTTTTTATTAGCCGATCTGCGGTTGAACGATTCTTTAGATCGCTTTCACCGCACAGAAAACGCACTTTCTGATTATAAATTATGATAACGATGAAAAACCGGGTTTTTTGAAGAAACCCGGTTTTTTTCTGCTCGGAGTGCGAAAGCTCTGCTTTCGCTGCCAAAGCGGAGCTTTGGCACTCGGGATCGTCGAGAACTTCACTGCCCTGGAGATTGCGGTTTATAAAAAATATGTTCTGTCTCCTGTTTTATGTTGGGGAAGAGTACTGCATAATCTGGCTTCGAATTGATCCGCAGGCATGGGATGTCCAAAATAGAACCCTTGCATCATACGGCAGCCGTTTCGCGCCAGAAACTGTTGTTGTTCTCTGGTTTCAACCCCTTCGGCGATGGTATCCAGACGTAAATTGTGCGCCATGGCGATGATTGTTTTGATAATTTCCTGATCATCTTTATCGGTCGGGGCATCCATCACAAAGGATCGGTCGATCTTTAAAATATCAATCGGCAGGCGTTTCAAGTAGCTTAAGGAAGAATACCCGGTGCCAAAGTCATCAATCGAAAAATGAATCCCTTTCGCTCGCAGGATGTGCATCTTGGCGATGGCGTCGTCCGGATTGTCCATGATTCCGCTTTCGGTCACTTCTAATTTCAGACGATTAGGAGCCAGGTGGGTTTCTGCAAGGACCTGCTCGATCATCTCTGTCAGATCCGGTTCTCTGAATTGCCGGGTCGAGAGATTCACAGAGATAGAAAAATCAGGATAGCCCATGTCATGCCACTTTTGGGCCTGAGTACATGCTGCCTGGAGTACCCATTTTCCCAGGGGAATAATTACCCCTGTTTCTTCAGCGATCGGAATAAATTGAGTCGGACTGATCCACCCCAGATTCGGATGATTCCAGCGTAGCAGCGCTTCCATGCCGATCACCTGGTTGTTGTGATCGGCGACAGGCTGGTAATAGACCAGAAACTGATCCTGCTGGAGGGCGCAGCGCAGACTATTTTCCAATCGCATACGTTCAAACGCTTTTTGGTTCATCTCTTCCGTAAAGAAACGATAGCCCTGTCCTTCTTCTTTTGCGGAATACATCGCCATATCAGCATTCTGTAATAATGTTTCGCCATTATCGCCATCATTTGGGTAGAGGCTGATGCCGATACTGGCGGTGATATAGAGTTCATGCCCATGAATCGAATAGGGACGCGCAATTTCATCACGAATTTTTTGCGCCACTCTGGCCACGTCTGTATAGTCATTGATGGTATTGAGAATGATCGTGAATTCATCGCCGTCGAATCTGAAGATATAATCACTTTTTCGTAAACAGGTGTGGAGACGATTAGCAATTAATTGGAGCATCTCATCGCCAATGTAATGTCCGAGTGTATCGTTAACGAACTTAAATCGATCCAGATCCAGAAATAAGAGCGCCCATTGATGCTGCGGGAATCGTCGTTTTTCCAACCCTTCACTTGCCGAGGGAGCCAATTCATAGTGCAGGCGCATGTTAAAGGCCTTACGATTTGGAAGACCGGTCAGCGCATCGTGATAGGCAAGAAATTTCATTTCTTCTTCGGTTTTCTTGCGTTCCGTCATATCTTGCATCGTGATGACGCTGCCCTGAAGTTTGCCGTTGGGATCAAAAAACCCTGCACCACTCAGACTCACTTGTAATGTATTGTTCTCCCTGGTCAAGCGAGTTGTTTCAAGTCCGGCAATTGTGCCGCCTTTTCTGATCTCCTCGAACAACGCGTGTATCTCAGTCTGGTTCTCAGGTGGAGTAAAATAGAACGATTGTCCTTTACACTCAGCCAACGTCCAGTGAAATATGCGCGAAAACGCCGGATTCAGATAATCAATCTTGTTTTCCGCATCATAAACAACAATCGGGTCTGGCACCGTTTCCAGAACAATACGATACCTTTCTTCACTTTTCCGTAAGGCCTCCTCAATACATAAGTGTTCTGCTATTTTGTGCTGTAACTCACGATTAGTTGTTCTGAGTTCAGTTGTATGCCCTATTACCAGTTCTTCCAGATGTTGACGATAGGTATTCAATTCTTGCTCTAACTGTTTTCGTTCACTGATATCCTCACAGCTTGTCACTATTCCGCAGGGTTCTCCTCTGGCATCTTTCACCACTTCAGACATCACCCTGATGGGAAAAATAGTTTCGTCTTTTTTGAGACCCCATTCCTCTCGGATTAAGCCTTTCCAGGCCTTTATCTGGTCTAATGAAAGCGGCTTTCGCCGTTCATAAGGCAGGAGTATTTGCATGAGTTGGGCGAGAAGTGCGGCGACCTGATAGCCATAAATGTCTGCCTGGGCTTGATTCGCATAGATGATCTTGCCGTCCAAATCTGTAATCAACACCCCGATTTGCATAATCTCAACCGCATTTTCTAACAAACAAAGATAGTGTTCGCTCTGCTCTGGGTTTGTGTTTTCCTGTTGTTCTTTTCCAGGTGGATAGTATGGTTTTTCAGAGGATTTCGATAAATCCATTGTTTGTATTTCCCCCTTTTCTTCCAAATTACGTTCAGTTAAACTAGATTTTTCCGAAATGCCCTCTTTAAAGATGTGTTTGAACATCTGTTTTAGATGGACTTTGTTATTTTATAAAAGTTTATTAAAAAGCTATATAAAAGAGAAAAAATAACTAACATTTATATCAAGTTTAATAAACCATCTTTTTTATCCAATATTCGTTTCATACCCAAACTTTTTCAGGAAAAATGTATTTTTCTCTTGCTCGTTACCGTAACAATAAGAATAAAGAATAGGGATTATCGGAAATAATACGAAACATTTAGTCAGCATCATGATTCATCATGGCGTCAGGAATTCAAGGAGATTCGATGAGTGAGCAGAATATTTGTACCATAAAGCTCTCCGCGCCGGAGAGAAAAATTGTTGAGCACGCTTTAGAGATAAAAGCCTTGCAATTGCAAGGGGATATACAGGCGTTAGGTGCGGAATTCAGCGATTTGCAGCATGAATTGGAGGAAGAGTTGAAACTGGTGAAAAGCTTGCAAACGCGCTTACACTACGCGCTAGGCTATTAAATGCCTGGCGCGGAAGGACTCGCTGAAGCGAGAACTACGAACCTATCAGAATTCATCTGGTCATACGCTAGGGAATCACGAATTCGTTCAGCAAGCGCGTGAGGCCGCCGTTGAAAAGGTTTAAATCAATTGTGGGGTCACTGACGCCGGGTACGCTGCCGGAATCCGTATATTGCCAGAAATCCCAGTCGTCCCACAATCCTGGATTAGGAGCAATGGCCGGATCGCGCGTATAGTGTGCTAACCAGAAATCGTATTGCGTGACCGAGACATCTAAGTAATGGGTAAAGTTGCTATAGGTATAGAAGATGGGTTCAACGCCGGTCAGTTGTTTGACAGTGGCCATCCAGCTATGCACCCAATTCGAGAGTGTTGTTTTGCCTAAAGAGGCCCCGGTTTCCAAATCTAACACCGGTCGGAGATAGCCTTTGCTCAAGAAGGACCTCGCTACATTCACAAAATATGCGGCTTCCACCCGGGCATCAAGGTTCAAATCCGGGCGAGCATAGTGATACGCGCCCATGAACATTCCGGATTGACGCCCCTGTTCCATATTAGTGCGAAAGGTTGGGTCGGTCCAGCCCCCTTTGTATCCGTCAGTCGCTTTCACAAACGCAAACACGTAGCCGGCCTTGAGTACCTGCGCCCAATCAATACTTGTATAATCATCAATGTTATAGTGCGAAATATCAATGCCTGATAGAGTTAAGCCCTCTACCGGGCCATCGTCGGGGTCAGACGGACTGGAACAACTGACCAGATTCAATATCAGTGCAACAAGCAGTATCGTGTAAGTGATGGATGGTTTCACAGAGGCTCCTATGAAAATGTAGCGCGAAACTCCAGTTTCGCGCATTGTTGACAGCTGCGAAACCGGAGTTTCGCGGTACATTGTATTTTCATTGCGCCAGGTGAGCGTTAACTCATGACAACCCTTTTGAAAAAGTTGTACCGGCGGACAGCCCTGTCCGTTGAAACATTCGGCGGACAGGGCTATCCGTCGGTACGAATTCGGGACAACCATTCCCAGGAGGAAAACCCAAGCTCAACGTGAAAAAGCGGGCTGATTAGCAGCCGAAGGGCGCTGACTCCAGCGAAGCTCAGGACAATACCTGGAAATATTCAGCAAGATGCCCATGCTTGTTAAACAGACGATAAGGGATGTGCCGCCATGACTGATAAATGGCAGGGGCAGCCCTTTGGTGGGCAGGATACCGGTCACGACTCCCAGGTTGATGCCAGCTTGAATACCGATGAGGAGCGTTAAGCCAAAGGCGACGAAGGTGCCGAAGAGATCAGGAGCGCTGAAGGCGATCAGGATGCCGCGCCAGAGCAGCACGGTAAAGAGCACGATCACGACGATCGCGCCTAATAATCCCAATTCTTCGCCGATGGTGGAAAAAATAAAATCCGAATAGGGTTCCGGCAGATAAAAAAGCTTTTGTTGACCGCGTCCGAGTCCGACACCAGAGATGCCGCCTTTACCAATGGCAATAAGTGATTGAATCAGTTGATAGCCGCTCTTTTTCGGGTCTTCCCAGGGATTTAGAAACCGCAGGATGCGCATCTTTTGATACGGATTGGTCCAGGTGAGCAAGCCAATCAGCGGAAGGCTTACCAAAGCGACTTCGAGCAAGTGCACGATGCGCACTCCGGCGATAAACATTAACGGAATCACGAGGGCCACGATGTTAATCGCCGTTCCAAGATCCGGCTGGATCACAATGAGCGTAAAGAACAGGCCGAGAATAATTAAGCACGGAATTACCGTAAAGGTAAAACTGCGAATTTTATCCTGCTTTTTGACCATGTAATACGAAAAATAGAGGACCAGAATTAATTTTGCCACTTCTGCCGGTTGAAAAGTACGAAAATTTCCAATGGGCAGCCAACGCCGGGCGTTGTTAATTTTCGCCCCAATCCCGGGAATGAGCGTCAGAACCAGCAAGGCGATAGCAAAGAATAATAAGGGAATAATGACGCTAGGCCGACGATAAAACGGATAAGGAATCAACGAAATAATCGTCATGGCTGTGACGCCCACAAGAATCGAAAACAGGTGGCGCAGTAGAAAATAATGTTCATTCCCTCCGGATTTGGCGTACACCCCGCTACTGCTATACACCATGATCACGCCAAATCCTAATAAAATGAGCACAACTGATAACAAGACTTTATCGGATGATCCTTGTTGCATAAGAGGTTTCCTATCGTATTTTTAAGGTTGCCAGACTCATCAAAGCCAACAGAATCGAGATAATCCAAAAGCGCACGATAATCTTGGGTTCTTCCCAGCCCTTCAGTTCAAAATGATGGTGAATCGGGGCCATTTTGAACACACGCTTACCCGTCAGTTTAAAGGAAACGACCTGAATAATGACGGATAACGCTTCAATCACAAACAAGCCGCAGATCACGCCTAACAAAATTTCGTGTTTGGTCAGGATGGCGATCGTCCCTAAGGCCCCGCCGAGCGCGAGGGAGCCAATATCGCCCATAAATACCTGAGCCGGAAAGGTGTTGAACCACAGAAAGCCGAGGCCGGCTCCCAGGATTGACCCGCAAAAAATGGTCAGTTCCCCTGCGCCCCGAATGTATGCGATATTCAGATAGTCAGCCAGGACAACATTTCCGCTGACATAGGCTAATCCGGCAAACGAGAACGCCGCGACAATCGAAGGACCAATGGCTAAACCGTCAAGCCCGTCTGTCAGGTTCACGGCATTCGAGGTCGCCGTGATCACAAAAATCACAAAAGGAATATAGAAAATCTGTAAATTCGGATACAGTTCTTTAAAAAATGGGATGCTGAGAATGGTCATAAAGGCTGCATCATCGTTCAAGTAGATATACAGGCCAATCAGAAAGGAAATCAGGATTTGACCGGTCAGTTTATATGTGCCGCGTAATCCGAGCGAGCGTTTTTTCACGAGTTTGAGGTAATCATCAATAAAGCCGATAATTCCGAAGCCTGCGGTTGATAACGTCACAATCCAGATATGTTCATTCCTAAAATCCGCCCACAAAACGGTCGAGACAAACACAGCAATCAAGATTAACAAACCACCCATAGTCGGAGTTCCGGCTTTTTGGAAGTGGGTTTTGGGGCCTTCTTCCCGGATATTTTGGCCGACTTTATACTGTCGCAGCCGATCAATCAGCCAGGGGCCTAAGGCGAAACTGATAATTAAGGCGGTTAAGGTTGCTGAAAAAGTTCGAAACGTAATATATCTAAACACCCGAAAAGCCGGGAATACATCGCGTAGCGAAAATAACAAATGAAATAACATTATTTATGCGTGTTTAAGCGTTTAAGTGTTTAAGTGTTTGAGTGTTTTTTCCTCAAACACTTAAACACTTAAACGCTTAAATCTCTAATAATTTCAAGATGCTTTCAAGTACAATTTCCATTTTCATCCCGCGGGATGCTTTACAGAGCATAAGATCGCCTTCTTCGATTTGGGCGGTAATTTCTTGCGCGAGCTGATTGTGTGAGGCGCCAATGACAATGTGATGCGGTTTCATCCCAGACATTTGCGCTCCGCGCGCAACTTCATCGGCATATTCTCCAAGCAGGAAAAGCCGGTCAACCGGGATCTGGGCAGCTAAAGCACCCAGAAGATAATGTTCGGATTGACTGCGATGTCCGAGTTCAAGCATATCGCCTAAGACTGCAATTTTTTTTCCCGGACATGTCATGTTGCGCAACGTATCCAGGGCTGATTTCATGGACGCAGGATTCGCATTATAAGCGTCATTGATAAACGTGATCTGTCGGTGCGTGAACTTGTGCATCCGCATCGGACTGGGTTCAAAATGTTCTAAGCCATATTTAATCTCGTCAAGCGACATGGGGCCGATCGTGTCCATCAAGGCTACAGCGATTGATATGGCAGCCAGGGCATTGCTGATATTATGATATCCTGGTATATTGAGCGAAACAGGAAATCTGCCGGCCGGCGTGATCGCCTCAAAAGAGTATGTCTCGTCAGGCGCAGCGACAATCTGTTCAGCCGTGACGGTAGGATTGTGGTGTGGAATGGGCGCAAAAGGATCATCAAAATCTTCAGGTTCGTGAGCAATGCCAAATTTGATGACACCCATACCTCCTCGCAGATAAGAAAACATCTGTTCAAATAATTTATCGTCCCGATTGAGCACTGCACACCCATCATTCGGCAGCGCCTCGATTAATTCCATTTTTGCCTGCATGATGGCTTCAATTGAGTGAAAAAAACCGACATGGGCCAGAGCAATATTCGTCACGGCGCCGATTTCAGGACTGGCAATTCCGGCTAAATGACGGATTTCTCCTGGTGCATTCATGCCAATTTCGACGACAGCAATCGCATGGTATTCAGACATGTTTGCCAGGGTTAATGGGAGTCCGATATGATTATTAAAGCTTTTTTCGGATTTTAAGACCTGTGCGCCATAATGCGCCGCTAAAATTGAGGCGGTCATGTCTTTCACAGTCGTTTTGCCATTGCTTCCGGTCACCGCAATAAGCGGAATCGTATGTTTTTGACGGCACACACGGGCAATTGACTGTAACGCGCTCAAGGTGTCGTCAACCAGAATCACGAAGGATCTGGAGCGTGGAGAAATTCCGGTCGTTTCTGATGGGGAGACTTGTTGTTCGATCTGGGCGATGCGGTTTTTATCACTGACAACGAGACCACATGCGCCATTGCGTAAGGCCTGCTCAAGATAGTCGTGCCCATCAGAATGTTCTCCACGCAAGGCAATAAATATCTGCCCCGGTTGAAGCGTGCGACTATCAATTGAAAACGAAAATCTTCGTTTCGCCGTCAATTGCGAATCTCTGAGAAGCGATCCGTCAGGCCATAATTCACATAATTTTCCATTGGCTGCCACAGCAAGTTCATGCAATTGAAATTTCATCACCGAAATCCTTTCTATTCATTTTGAGTCAATCCTGTCCCCCATCCAGGCGACCAGTTCAGGTCTCTGTTGCTCTGGGGAGATGTCGAGATATGGCAAGATCCGTTCGGTAATGCGTTTGAATAACGGCGCGGCCACTGTGCCGCCCCATTCATTCAGGGCGGGTTCATCAATAATCGCCGCAATGACCACCTGGGGGTAGTCAGCAGGCGCAAACCCGATAAAGGACGTGACCAGACTTGTACTGGAATAATTGCCCATAGCGCGGTTAAATTTCTGCGCAGTGCCAGTTTTTCCGGCCACCCGGTAACCATTGACCGCTGCACGCTTTCCGGTGCCCTGTTCAACCACGTGGGTCAGGATGTTACGCAGCATTTCTGCGGTTCTACGCGAGATGACCCGCCGAACTTTTGTCGGTTCGACCTGCAGCACCGGCGTTCCATCCTTCTGCTGAATTTCACGGACAACATAGGGGGTGTACAGCATCCCGCCATTGGCAATCACCGCAAACGCTCTGGCCATTTGCAAGGGGGTGACGGAAATTTCCTGGCCAATGGATAAAGATTGGAGAGAAATGCTAGACCAGTCCTTTGGTTCACGGAGCGTTCCGCTCAATTCGCCAGGAAGGTCAATGCCGGTAAGCTCTCCAAAGCCGAAACGTTTCATATACTCGTAAAATCGCTGTATTCCTAATTGTTCACTGATTTTCATGGCCCCCAGGTTGCTGGATTGCACCAGAATATCTTCAACAGAGAGGAATTTTAAGGCTTGCCATTCTTCGGAAGTGTGCAGGGAACCATCGAGAAATCCGTTATGATTGTCATAGCGGTCGGATGGGCTTAAAATGCCTTCCTCAAACGCTGCGGCAGTTTGGATAATTTTAAATGTGGAACCAGGTTCGTAATCCCAGGCTACCGCTCGATTTCTATAATATTCCGGCGGGTATTTCGCAAAGTCATTCGGGTCGTAATCGGGATGGTTGGCCATGGCTAAAATTTCGCCGGTATGAGGATCCATGACAATCACAATTGCATGGCGGGCGCGTTCATTGCGAAAGGTATTTTCCAGTTCCCGCTCCACCATATATTGAATATTTTTATCAATCGTTAAGATCAAGTTATACCCGGCGTTTTTCAATTCCAACGCCCAACTGTTCAACGAATTCCGTTTCGCATCCATGGGTACTTGCAGACGTTCGGCCTGACCGCGTAAGTAATGATCATAATAAAATTCCAGCCCTTCCAGGCCATGATTATCATACCCTTGCTCGTCAAATCCGGTAAAACCGAGGATATGGGAAGCCAGGCAGCGTTGCGGATAAAAGCGTTTGGTATCGGGAATCAGAAAAATTCCGGAGGATTGAATCGCTGCTTCAGCCCACAGTGCTTGCGTTGTTGCGAGTTCCTCCGGCGACAGCTTCCGCTTGAGATAGGTAAACTGCGTGCTGGTCGGAAGTTGAGTTTCGAGTTTTTCAAGGCTAATATCCAGGACGTTTGAGACGCGTTGCAAGGATTCGGATTTCGGATCAAAGCTGGCAGTCCTCATGACGACAGATTTTGTGTCAAGGCTTTCTGCCAGAGGGTTCATGTTCCGATCAAAAATTTTGCCTCGAACTGGCAAGGTCAGTAAATTTCCCTGAGATTGATCCCAGGCAAGTTTGATATATCTGGAATGTTCGAGCACCTGGAGATGAAACAATCGGACGCTTACTGCGCCAAGGAGCAGGATAACTCCTAAAAACACCACATACACTCGTATTCGGATTTTTTTCGTCGCGGCCATAGGGCTTTATGGAAAAAAGGGTATTTCATGGAACACGCTCACGCATTCATGAAATACCCTCAGCATTTCAGAATTACGGAACAATCCGGATTTGACGCTCTTCTACCGGAACAAACCCTTGTTTTTGCAACTCTTGTTCAATAGATTCCAACCGTTTTAACTGGTGCAGTTGCACTTGCAAGGTTTCATACTGTTCACTTAATGCTTTTTTTTGCTGTTTTAATTCAATAATCGCATAGTTTAAGGTATGCAACTGCACTTGTTGTTCAACATAATAAAAGGCGGCCAGAAAAATTAACACCCAAAACAGCAGCATCAGCATGACGGATTTGCGAATGGAGAGCCTGGGTAATCGCCATTCAACAGGCTGATCAAGGCGAAAAAATTTCACTCGTGTCTCAAGACTTTTCATCGAAGTTGCCATATTCTATTTTTTCCGCAATCCTAAGTTTTGCACTCCTCGACCGCGGGTTGCGATTTTTCTCCTCTTCTGAAGGAAGTATCGGTTTCTTGGTTAAAATTTTGAGTGAAGGCTGAATGCCACACATACACACCGGAAAATCCGGGGGACATTGACAGCCCTTCGCTAATTTTACATAAGTTTGTTTCACAATACGATCTTCGAGCGAGTGAAAAGAAATCACACAGCAGCGTCCTCCTGGTCGTAAACGTGCGATCATAAGTTCTAAGGTTTCACCCAGGCGTTGAAGTTCGCCATTGACTTCAATGCGAATCGCCTGAAAAATTCGCGTCGCCGGATGAATTCCCTGTACCTGAAACCGTTTCGGAACAGCCCTGGACGCCAGTTCCGCTAATTGCGTTGTGGTTTCAAGAGGAGTTGCCGTTCTTGCTTCCACGATCATGCGTGCAATGCGCTTTGAAAATCGCTCTTCTCCGTAACGGAAAAAAATTTCGGTTAACTGCTCAAGCGGATAGGTATTCACCACGTCATACGCGGTTGTTGTTCGTTTTGCGTGTTCGTTTTCCTGATTCATCCGCATATCCAGCCGCCCAGGCTTTTGAAAACTAAATCCGCGCTGCGCGTCCTCTAATTGCAGGGAAGATACGCCTAAATCCAGGAGAATGCCATCAATGCGTTCATCTGGCGCAAGAATCTGTTCCACCTGTTCAAAGCGTTGGTGAAAGAGCATTACTCGTTCCTTATATGGAGCAAGCCGCTGCGCCGCGATTTGAAGCACAGCAGTGTCCCGATCCATCGCCAGCACCCGATTTTCAGGGTGCTGCGCCAGAATCGCCGCGCTATGTCCACCGCACCCTACAGTGCAATCCAGATAAACTCCTTTGCGTTCACAGCGTAATCCTGCCAGCACCTCCTGCAATAACACCGGAATATGTTGCGTCATCACCTCGTGTTGATCATGAATTTCAGGTACGTTCATCGCCTCTTTTTCTTTCACTTTCTGCATTATCATTATTTTTACCCTGGAATTGGAATAATGTCAAGAAAAAGTATCTAAGTGTTTAAGTGTTTAAGTGTTTAAGTGTTTGGATTGTAGTTATCCTAACACTCAAACACTCAAATACACAGTCACCATATTCAATTCTCAGGATTGTCATCATCAATATGAAATTTATCCAGGCGATAGCGGAAGGAGCGGAAACTTAAGTGCAGTAGTTTGGCGGCGCGTTTTTTGACCCAGCCTGTTCGCTCTAACGCTTTAACCAGCAGATCTTTTTCAATTTCCTCCACCACATTTTCAAGGTGAATCCCTTCCGGCGGAATCTCAGTTGGGATCAGCGAAGAACCATGGCCGGTTGCGCCGCGAATGTTTTCAGGAAAACTGGCGACATCAATGACATCGTCGGTTTCCAGGGCGACGGCGCGTTCAATCGCGTTTTCTAATTCGCGAATATTGCCGGGCCAGTTGTAGGCAAGCAATTTCGCCATGGCCTCTTCTGTCATTTGGGCAAAATGTTTGCCAATTTCACGACTGCATTTTTCTAAAAAGTGTTCCACTAAAATTGGAATATCTTCTTTGCGTTCTCGTAACGGCGGAAGATGGATCGGAATCACATGCAAACGATAATACAAATCTTCTCGAAACAGGTTATCTTCGACCATTTTGCGGAGATCGCGATTGGTGGCGGCAATAATGCGGACATCAATTGAAATGTCCTTTGTGCCACCCACACGTTTAAATTGCCGTTCTTGCAGCACGCGCAGGAGTTTCACCTGGATTAACAGGGGGAGTTCTCCGATTTCATCCAAAAATAAGGTGCCCGTATCTGCCAGTTCAAACAAGCCCATTTTATTGGCAATGGCACCAGTGAAGGACCCTTTGATATGTCCGAACAATTCGCTTTCCAGAAGACTTTCCGGAATGGCACCGCAACTGACAGCCACAAAGGGTTTGTCGCGGCGCGGACTATTTTGATGAATCGCCCGGGCAATCAATTCCTTGCCTGTGCCGCTTTCGCCGGTAATCAACACGGTGCTCTTGCCTGGGCTGACGCGCTGAATCAGATCAAAAATCTGTCGAATCGCCGAACTGTCACCAACAATGTTGCCGACATCAAATTTGTGTTCGTCTCGTCGTTTGTAATATTCATGCTCTTCATGGAGTTTCTTGCGTTCCAACGCGTTTTTAATCACTAATTTGATTTTTTCAATGTCAAAGGGTTTGGTAATGTAATCCAGAGCTCCCTGTTTCATGGCTAAGACGGCATCTTCGGTTGAAGAAAACGCAGTTATCATCACCACCAGGGTTTCTGGAGAAACCTGTTTCACGTGGCGCAACAATTCCAACCCATTCATACCTGGCATTTTAATATCGCTAATCACCAGATCGTAAATATCTTCTTCAATGGCTTGGCTGGCTTCATACCCATCTTCAGCGGTCGCCACGTTGTACCCTTCTTTTTTGAGCATAATCGCAAGAAAATCGCGCATACTTTGTTCATCATCTACTATTAATATCGTACTCATCGTTCAATTGCCAATATCTAATTACCAGTGTTCTTGTTTTAATGGAAGGATTACGTCAAAGGTTGTTCCTGTTTGCCGCGTACTTTTCACTTTAATCATACCGTGATGATGTTTGACGATGCTATGCGCAATCGCTAATCCTAAACCAGTCCCTTTTTTTTTCGTGGTATAGAAGGGATGAAAAATATAGCGTAAGGTTTCCGGGTCGATCCCTTCTCCGGTATCATTTACCGAAATTACCCCGGCATAAAAAGATTCGTTCGTCTTGAATTCCCAGTCTTCTATTTTTTTCACTCCAGCCGCGATAGTCAACACACCACCATGAGGCATGGCCTGGAATGCGTTCAAACAGAGGTTCCAAAACACTTGTTGGATTTGTTCGATATCACACACAATTTTGGGGAAATTCGGAGGCGCATCGATTTGAATCGTCATTTCGTCTCCCGAAAAGCGCTGGTCTTGCTTTAACAAGCCAAGGGTTGGAATAATGGCGTCGTGCAGAAGATCACATTTGGCAAAGACCAATGGTTTGGGCCGGGCATAGAGTAAGAAGTTGGATAAGATCGTATCCAGGCGCGTCGATTCACGCAAAATAATGTCCATCAGGGTTTGATCGTCTTCATTCAACGTCAATTCTGCCTTCAACATTTGAATCGCCCCGCTAATCGAAGCCAGCGGATTTCTGATTTCATGGGCTACTCCGGCAGCCAATTCCCCAATGGCTGCCAGGCGGTCGGCTCTGGCAACTTGTTCTTCCATCTCTTTTAACTCGGTTAAATCCTGAAAAATACCAATTAAACCAGCAACCTTTGCATGATGATCAAGAAATAAGGCCACAGAAAATCCAAGATACACTTTTGCCCCTGTCCTGGTTGTGATAGTGGTTTCTAAACGACGAGCGGCTTTCGGAGACGTCGAACTTGAGTACAGAAGTTGGTGCGGGTCCAGATCCGGGAAAAAACGGCAAAGATCTGCGCCATAGACTTCACTCAAGGTATATTCGGTAATCACCTCGGCAGCATGATTATAGGAGGTGATCTTCCCTTGCAAATCCGTGGTAAACACACCACTGTGCATACTTTGCAGAATATTATGGTGAAACATCTGCAATTCACTAAGGTCATGGGAGGCTTCGCGTAAACGTTGATCCGTCCGTTTTAACGATTCGGAAAGATACCCGCTTAAAAACGCGACCAGATAAAATGCGCAGGAGTTGAGAAAAATATTATAATAAATTGCGCTACTATTCACCGAAATAAAGAGAGGGGAGAGGGATGCGTAGGAAGGAAGAACGCGATAAAATTGCAAATCGACAAGCGTTCCATAGAGGATCGTACTTAATGACGCGGCGATAAAAGCTCCTCGTCGCAATAATAAAATACTGGCGGCAATGATGGTGAAAATATAGGTAAAGGTAAATACGCTTTCGACGCCGCCCGTAATATAAATAATTCCAGTTTCAAATACCAAATCATAAATAATCTGAAAATACGCGTAGAGTTGAACATTGCGTATGCGTTTCAGAAGATAAACGGTGCTTGCGGTAAAAACATAAGAAACTATGATAAACACATAGAGGAGTTCAAGCGGGCGCGACGTGCTGGCATTAAATTGAATAATTAGAGCAGACCCCAGCAACAGAGTGACCAGCACAATCCTGAAAATTACTAACCATTTAATGCGATATAACAGAATTTCTTTATGCTGCATATCTTCAGGATTGTGCGGAAATACAAACGCTGACATACCATCATGGTTATTTGAGTGCATTGACCATATTAAAGATCGGCATATACATTGCCACAACCACTCCGCCGACCGTCGTTCCGAGGATAACAATCATCAAAGGTTCCATGGCTGAGGTTAATGCCTCGACGGCGGTATCGACTTCTTCTTCATAGAAATCGGCAATTTTCGCCAACATTGCGTCTAATGCCCCACTTTGCTCACCGACCCCGATCATCTGCACCACCATGCCTGGAAAAACTTCCGTCGCTTCCAGGGGTTCAGCAATCGTCTTGCCTTCCTTAATACTGTCTCTGGTCGCCAAAATTGCCATCTCAATAATCGCATGGCCTGAAGCTCGCGCGGTGATTTCCAGACTGTCTAAGATTGGTACGCCGCTGCTGATCAGGGTCCCCAGGGTTCTGGTGAACCGGGCGACCGAGGATTTCACGATCAAATCTGCAAATAATGGCAGCTTTAATGTGAGTGAATCAATAAAGACTCTTCCTTGCTCAGTGGCATAATACTTTTTAAAAGCATAGATAAAAATGGCCACCGCCGCCACAATGACGATAATCCAGCGTTTCAGGAAATTACTTAACGCCATCACAATTCTGGTCGGCAGCGGCAATTCCGCGCCCATTTCTGTAAACAGGCTGGCAAATACCGGGATGACAAATATCATGAGAACCGTCACCACCACGACAGCCACCGTGACCACAACGGCCGGATACACCATTGCGCCTTTGATTTTGGCTTTAATGGCTTCATTTTTTTCCATGTAGGTCGCCAGGCGGTTTAAGATGGTATCCAAAATACCGCCGGCCTCCCCAGCTTCGGCAAGATTCACAAAGAGATTATCAAAATACTTCGGATGCTTGCGTAAGGCATCGGCAAAGGTTGAGCCTTCTTCAACATCTGATCGGATTTTTTTGAGCAACGTGGACATTGCGGGGTTTTCAGGATCATTGGATAAGATCTCCAGACACTGAACCAGAGGAAGGCCGGCGTCAATCATTGTCGCAAACATACGCACAAAGATCGTAATACTTTTTGTCGTAATTTTGGGAGCCGTTAATTTATCTAGATATGGAATTTTGATTTCCTTGGGTTTGGGTTTCACTGATTTCAGGTCTGCCCCGGTTTTGTTTTTCACCATTTTAATGGCCGCTTCTTTCGTCGGCGCTTCAATGGTTTTTTTCAGTGTTCGGCCAGCAATTTTAATTTTATAGTTAAACTCGGGCATAATATTATCCTTTACAAGGGAAGAAAGGACACGCAAAAATAATGTTCCTCATAACATGAATGTTCAAGACCTTCTCGTTTATGCAGGCTATTTTTTTTGCGCACTCTTTCCGACTTGTACCCGTGCAATCATCTGGGAAAATTCTTCCAGGTTCGGAGAACGCCGTATCGCTTCATCTTTGCTGATATGACGTCTCTGATACAATTCAAGCAACGATTGATTCATCGTCTGCATCCCAAATTTTTCCTGTCCGATTTGCATCTGCGAATAAATTTGGTGTACTTTATCTTCTCGAATTAAATTACGGATGGCAGCCGTCGGAACCATCACCTCTACTCCGAGTACTCGACCTCGCCCCCCCATTCTGGGAATCAGTTGCTGCGTCGCAACCCCTTCTAATACAAACGACAATTGTGTACGGACCTGGGTTTGCTGATGGGGAGGAAAAACATCAATCACTCGATTAATTGTCTGTGCGCACGAATTTGTGTGGAGGGTGGCAAACACAAGATGGCCGGTTTCCGCGACGGTCAGTGCCGCTTCAATGGTTTCCAAATCTCGCATTTCCCCAATCAAAATCACATCCGGGTCCTGACGCAAAACATGCCGCAATGCTGTTGCAAAGGATTCTGTATCGGTGTGCACTTCGCGTTGATTGACAAGACAATTTTTATGTTCGTGTAAAAATTCTATCGGATCTTCAATGGTGATAATATGCGCATGGCGCTCCCGATTAATTTTATCAATGATCGCTGCTAATGTTGTTGATTTGCCGCTTCCCGTTGGACCCGTAAGAAGAACTAATCCCATTGGACGTTCGGCAAATTTTTCCACCGACGATGGCAGACCTAATTCGCGAAACGACGAGACTTTATAAGGAATTGTTCGGAACACTGCGCCAACAGTTCCGCGCTGAATAAACGCATTCCCACGAAAACGACACAACCCTTTAATCCCAAACGAGAAATCCAGTTCATTCTTTTCCTCAAACAAATGCTTTTGAGAGTCTGTTAAGACGCTATAGATTAATGATTTAGAATGAGACGCTGACAGCGGCAATTCATTTTCTAAATGACGTAATTCGCCATCAATCCGAATGGTTGGAGGAACTCCTGTGGTGATGTGTAAATCGGAAGCCCCCTGCTCAAACATAAAATTTAAGAGTTCGTGTAAATCAGCCATATCCCTCTGTCTGAATCATGATTGCTTTGATTATGCGATATTCATGACGATTATCACCGCAATCATTCCATTCATCATAAAAATCCAGGTTTCAATACTCTTGTAATTAGCGAATCATCGTCACTTTCAGCACTTCTTCCAAACTCGTCATGCCATCGCGAGCTTTTGTTAATCCACTTCGTCGTAACGTTAACATCCCATCTTCTTCAGCTTTTGCGCGGAGTTCATCCGTGGAAGCCCCTTGAAGCACCATTTCTCGCAGGTTAGCAGTCATCTTCATAACTTCATATAAAGCGACTCGCCCTTTATAACCTCTATTACTACATTTTGGACATCCTTTGGGCGCCCAAATTTGGGTCATTTTATGAGCTTCCTCTTCAGAATATCCGGCTCGCACAAGCACGTCATAGGGAATTTCGTCAGGAACTTTTTTGGGTTGCTTACACTCACACAAGCGACGCAATAAACGCTGGGCCACGATTAATAAAACAGAAGATGACACCAGAAACGGCTCAACTCCCATATTAATCAAGCGGCTAATGGTGCTGGGCGCATCATTGGTATGAAGAGTGCTTAACACAAGATGGCCGGTTAATGCCGCTTTAATCCCGATTTCTGCGGTTTCAAAATCACGAATCTCTCCCACCAGAATCACATCAGGATCCTGGCGCAGGAACGAGCGCAGCGCAGCCGCGAAATTCAACCCAATATCATCGTGCATTTGGACCTGATTAATACCCATTAAATTGAATTCCACCGGATCTTCTGCCGTCATAATATTGATGTCAGGCGTATTCAGTGACGATAATGCCGAGTAGAGCGTTGTAGTTTTGCCACTACCGGTTGGCCCAGTCACCAATACCATGCCAAAAGGGCTTTGAATGGCTTCTCGGAAACGTTCCAGAGATTCCTCTTCAAACCCAAGTTTCGTCATGTCCAATTGTAAGTTGGATTTATCCAACAACCGCATGACGATTTTTTCACCAAACAAGGTCGGTAAAACAGAGACCCGGTAATCCATGTCTTTCCGTTTTCCAATTTTGAGTTTGATGCGTCCATCCTGCGGCAGACGTTTTTCCGCAATATCTAACTGCGACATAATTTTAACGCGGGAAGTAATCGCATTTCTTAACGAGAGTGGTAACCCCATTACCTGGTGCAGCGCGCCATCTAAGCGATAACGAACCCGGTAGGCTTTCTCATACGGTTCAATGTGAATATCACTCACTTTTTTCTTCACCGCATTCAACAAAATGCCATTGACCAGTTTGATCACCGGGGCGTTTTCTGCTTCGAACGGATTGACCTCATCATCTTCATCTTCAACCACTTCGATCTGATCGACCGCGCCTTTTACCATTTCTTCAAAATCGTTAATATCAACCGTTGGCGCTTCGATGCGATCGTCAACTGAGGCATCCTCCAGATCATCCTCTTTAATACTGAAATCTTTATAATCGATCGACGCAACAGTTTTTTCTTCCGCTTTGGGGGCACTGGTGGGTCTTTTTTTCGATTTTTTGCTATATTGTTCGGCGATAGCCACAAGAATCGCGCGTTCAGACGCCACTACCGGTTCGATATTAAAATTCGTCATGAATTTAATATCCTCTATAGCAAAAATATCTGAGGGATCGGCCATAGCCAGAGTCAGGGTGCCGCCCACACGACTAATCGGAATAACCGTATATTTTTTCGCAGTTTGGATGGGAATAGTTTCTAATACGGAGGATTCTATTTGAAACGTTTCAAGATCAATCGCCGGAACACCAAATTGTTTACTTAAACACGACAGGATTTCATCTTCTGCCAGAAATCCCATTTTGACCAATAATGACCCTAAACGTTCACCCGTGCGTTTTTGCTCCTGGAGGGCCTGTTGTAATTGGTCATTCGTAATTAAATTTGCTTTTTGTAATATTTCCCCTATCTTTTTTGCCATAGAATCGATCCTTCAAAATACACAATATTTAGAATATACGACACGATATTTCTCCCCGTTCTTTCTCACGCATCCTTTTTAAATAATAGGTGCGCATCAACTTCCTTGTCAAGAAAAAAGATGTGATACACGAGAACTTCCCTTGAAAAGGATACGTTTCTTTTTTCTTACTTGACATTTTACGTGTATGAAGTGAAAAAATATCGAGGAATATAAGGCATGAAAAGGGCGTATTTCTTGAATTGAAGATGCAGCCTGCCTGTAAAATGGCAAATTTTATAAGTTGACAAATTTCTCCTATTATGCCAACGTTCAATTTGGAAGAGTTTTTCCATTCTTATGATGAACGTATTTAACCTGGAAGAGATCGTCCTGTCTCAATAGGAGAGCATTTTCTCAGAGCGGAGACGTGTATTTTTTAGGAGAGGCATCTATTATGGCAAAATCTGTACTTATCGTAGATGATTCCGCTGTGATTCGAAATTCACTCTGTTTTTTACTTGAAACTGAAGGGTTTGAAGTCCAAACAGCGGGAAATGGCATAGAAGGTCTTGAAAAAGTGCAGACTCATCAATTTGATACAATTATTGCGGATATTAATATGCCGAAAATGCATGGCTATGATCTTATCAAAGAAATCCGGAAAAAAGAAAATTATAAAGACGTGCCCATTATCATTATTACGACAGAGGAAGAAGCCGCCGATAAGAAAAAGGGATTTGAGGTGGGAGCGAATCTGTTTTTGATTAAACCGACAGAACCGAAAAAAATGGTGAAATATGTTAAAATGTTTCTCAATCAATAATGGCCCGGGCTGTTTGTTGGACGGTCAGCGTATGCTTCCGGAGGCGGGAAGAGAAACGAGGACATCAGCATCAGAGATCACGCTTTTGTATGGGGAAAATTATGAAGACTCACGTGGACGCGCTCATTCAGCAGATACAACATGGTAGTCCTGACAGCCGCAGAGAAGCGGTAAGGCAACTTGGGAACATGGAGACGCCTGCCGATCGAGGCGACGTCATCCAGGGGTTAATTCAGGTATTGGAAGATGAAGATGTGGCCGTGCGAGAAGCTGCTGAAGAAGCGTTGACCAGGCTGGGGGGAAGAGATGTGATTCAATCGTTGATTCTTTGCCTGTCCAGTCCCTCGACCACGCTGCTCAACGCCGCAATCGAAATTCTCAGCCGCATTGGCTATGCGGCGATTGACCCAATACGAGCCCTGTTAGAAAGTAAAGATCATGATATCCGCAAATTCGGTTGTGATATTTTAGGAAATCTTCGACATGCGGAGGCGGTGTATGACCTGATTGACTTGTTGAATGACCCACATGTGAACGTGGCAATTGCTGCGGGAGAAGCGTTAGGGAAGATTGGAAATTCTGACGCCGTCCCGTATTTAATTCGCGCGTTGCACCATCCTGATACCTGGATGAAATGTATTGCGGCCGAAGCGTTGGGGAAAATTGGCGATCAACGGGCGATCACCCCCTTCATTGAGATGTCCGCGCATGAAGATCCGATTGTCCTGTACACCGTGATTAAAGCGATGGGGAATTTGCGTGATGAACGCGTGCTGCCGTATATTCTTTCGATCTTGCAGGCTAACCCCATCTTTGCCCCTTCAGCCGTGCAGGCCATCCACACGCTGGCGACAGTGAAAGGCGATGAGATTTATGATCACGTCCGCGCAGCAGGGGTTGAGGGCGCTTTCATGCGATTGTTGCAGAGTGAGAATCTCGATGTGTTGAAAAGTGCGATCAACCTGGTCGGCCACCTGCATCTCACGCAAGCCGTTCAGCAATTAGGCCGTTTTCTTGAGCATCGTGATGCCCAGGTTGTGACGGAGGCGCTGCACGCGCTTCTCCGTATGGGCGAACCAGGGATGGCAGAAATTCACAAGGCCATGCCGACCTTATACACCCTGATGAACCAGATGACAGATCCAGGGCTGCAAAACGCTCTACAACACGCCTTATCAGGCGTCGCATAAAGTACTCGGAATCAGGAATCAATCCACTGGTCTTGGTTCCTCATTCCTGAAGTCTTTTCTTGTGGTTGCAGGATCAACACGCATTTGAATTACTTCGCGATTTTATTTGGGAAAAAAGCGGGTTATATTTTGAATCTACCAAACGGCAGTATTTTTGGCGTCGCGTCCAAAATCGGATGCGGTTGTTGGACTGCTTTGATGGGAAGGAGTACTATCGTATTTTACGCTCTGATACCTCGGAAACGGAATTACGGGAATTGTTGAATGTCCTGACCACCACTGAGACGTATTTTTTCCGGAATGAGCCTCAACTGCGAGCCTTTCAGGAGGAAATTCTGCCCGAGATGCTTCGAAGGAAAAGGGCACAGGGAGACTGCTACCTGCGATTCTGGAGCGCCGGATGTTCCTCTGGAGAAGAACCCTATACGCTCGGCATGATTTTACGAGAACATCTCCCGCAGATCGAGCAATGGAACATCACGGTGGTTGGCACAGACATCAATACCCGGATGGTACAGAAAGCGCAGGAAGGGGTGTATCATGTGCGGTCGCTGCGGGAAACCCCCGATCGCTATCGCGCCAAATATTTTACAGTTGAGGGCGATCAGTATCGTCTGCACGACGTCATTAAAAAGATGGTGACGTTTCGTGTCGGTAATCTGATGCATGCGGAAGATGCATCCCTGATGCACAATGTCGACTGCATTTTTTGTCGCAATGTATTAATTTATTTTAATGTGGAATCGTGTCAAAAAGTCATCACGATGTTCTATGAGACCATGGCGACTCAGGGATATTTACTGCTAGGTCATTCTGAGTCATTGTATCGGATTTCTGCTATTTTTAAGCTCATGAAATTGAAACATTCGCTGGTCTATTATAAAGAGTAAGAGCGGAGTGAAGATTGAGAAGTGACAAGTGAGAAGTGACAAGTGACAATTGACAAGTGACAATTGACAAGTGACACTTCTCAAGACGGTCTATGCGTGCTCAAGAAGAATATTTTGGCGTTCACGCCGATGAAAAATTACAAGAGGAAGCGAGCGAGGTGCAATTAGTCAGTTTTCTGCTCGGAGAAGAAGAATTTGGTGCGGATATCCTGATGGTGCAAGAGATTATCCGGATGCAGCCCATTACGCGAGTCCCGAATGCGCCGCACTTTGTGGAAGGCGTGATCAACCTGCGCGGCAAGGTCATCCCAATTGTGGATCTCCGCAAACGCTTACACATTGACGGGATCACAGATAAGAAAAAGATGCGGGTGATCGTGGTGGAGGTTGACACGAAAATGACCGGGTTTATTGTGGATGCAGTCTCGCAAGTGCTGCGTATTCCCAAAAGCACTATCGAACCTCCGCCCTCGATTGTGATCGCGGGGATCGACTCGGAATATATCACGGGCGTGAGTAAATTGGGGGAGAAACTCTTGATCCTGCTGGATTTCAGCAAAATTCTGACTACGCGGGAGAAAAAGGCGTTACACGAGGTTGAGACGTGACATTTCGAACAAAATTGACCTTCAGTAGCATTGTGCTGGTATTTCTGACCTCGGCGCTCTCATCCATTGTCGTAGGAGTCGTCTTGTGGTCAAAAGCGAAAGCAGACGCCAGGCAATCCATGCTTCTGGCTTATCAGTTGATTGAGGACGATCTGCGTGCTGAACAAGAAGCGTATCACGCGCGCGTCCTCCACCTGATTCGAGGGGAAGAGAAGCTTGATCAGCGCATCTGGTTTGTAACCGCCTTTGACACCGAAGCCGCTGCAATGGGAGTGGCGTATCTCAATACGCTTCAAAACCTGACAAAGCTAATTTTCCGTCAGGCAGAGATCGCTGCCTATGATCAACTGATGCTGTTTGATCCCAACTGGCGACTAGTGGCGCTGGTTGATCAGCACGGCTTCGACGCGCAACCGCTCCTGGGATATACGGTGACCCAGACGGAGGGCGTCCGCCAATTCTACCAGGCTCGTGTTCAGGAGCATCAGGACATCGAGTGGATGCCTGCTCCACTTCCTGAATCCGTCGACCAGAGAATCCGGGAACAGATCGATCATGCGAAAGCGAGCCTCTCCTGGCCGTTGCAAGAAGAAGGGTCTTCTGATGTTGAACCAATCTATGTCGGCTATGTTCAAGAACAGGGGAAACTCGCCCTGCGTGCTGTGGTCGGCGTCAGGTATTTTGATTATCGCAGCAACACAGAGAAGGTCGTGGGAATTTTGACGGTGACGCGTGTAATCACGAACGAGTATATTACAAAGCTTGCGTTACTCAGTCGGATGGAGGTGGATGTGTTTATCGGAGATGCCTTTGCCGGCGGCACATTGCCGCTGCAGGCCATCTCCGCGCTTGACCAACGCGCTTCCAGAGAGGGCCAGGAGGATTCGTCCGGCCCTTCCGTCCATCCTTTGCCTGCCTCGGAGATTGTGATCACCAACGCCGTGCTCGATCGTGCGTCCTACTATCAGGCGCTCATGCCGTTACCGGATACTCATGGGCAACCGGTGGGCACCATCGCCCTCTTTCTTTCAAAAGCACAAGTGCGATCCCAGGTCACATACACCATTGTTTCGCTGCTGGTGGTGGCGTGTGTCGTGATTCTGATGGCAAGCCTGGTGACCTCAATGTATACGGGCAGAAAACTCGCCACTCCCATTGTCCGCCTGGCGCGATTGATGCAGCGCATTGCTGAAGGCGGCGGCAATTTAACCCAGGGATTGGACGCGTCGGCGGCCGATGAACTCGGAGAATTAGCCCGCTGGTTTAATCTGTTTTTACAGAAACTCCGGGAAATCGTCATCGAGGTGATGTCTTTAACCGACTATGTCACGAGCGCATCGCAGCACCTACGCGCCACCGCTGAACGGATCGCCGAAGAAGTCTCGATCCAGGCCGGCTCCATTCGCCATATCACCGAGATCGTCAACCGGATTTCTCAGGCCGCCGAAGAAAATCGGCGCATTGCGGATGAACAGGCCGCGCTGGTGCTGGAGGCCTCGGAGTATTCGCAGCAGATCGTCACTTCGATTCAGAACAATACTGACACGGCCGAGCAGCAATTGCAACAGGCGCGTAATGTGCGCGATTTCGTGAAAAACATGAGCGCGACCTCAAAACATGTTGCTCACCACGCGATGACGACGGCTTCATTGGCGGCGGAGACGGCCTCGGCCGTGACAGAAATGAATCAGTCTGCCCATGAAATTGCGGAGACGACCCATATTCAGGTGGAATCAACCAAAAAAGCGGTCGACGTGGTCATGAATATGGCACAGATCTCGTCAGCGGCCAGAGCCAAGGCGCATGATGCGGTGGCCCTGGCGGAAGAAGCGTTAACAGCGGCCTCCAAGGGACAACACGCGGTCAACCAAACGGTCGAGGGGATGAAGGCCATTACAGAAAGTTCTGAGCACATTTCTGATATCATCGAAGTGATTAGTGAGATTGCGGAACAAACGGATTTGCTGGCGTTAAACGCGGCAATTGAGGCGGCGCGGGCTGGAGAACATGGCCTGGGCTTTGCGGTGGTGGCCGATGAAATCCGGCAGTTGGCCGAGCGCGTCGGAAAATCATCGAAAGAAATTACGAAACATATTCAACATAGCAATACGCGCATCCATCAGGGCGCCGCTTTGGTACACGACGCGTATGCCGCCTTAGACATGATTTACCAAAATGTCAGTCGCACAGTTGAGCAAATGAAAGCTTTAGCGGCGGCGAATGAGGCTCAGGAATCGCAAAGCGAGGTGGTCGCCGACACCATCAGCCGGATTGAACAGTTGGCAACCGTGATTGAACAGGCGACCAGTCAGCAGGTGACAGCGGTTGAAGATATTTTACGCACCATGGAACAGTTGACCGTGTTGGCGGAAGAAATTACCACACAAACCGATGGGCAGGTGCGCGATGGCGAACAAATTGAACATATTATGACTGAATTAGCTGATTTCAGCGCGAATATTCATCGCGCCACCCTTGAGCAAGTGTCGGACGCGAGCGCCGAACGGCAACTCATTCAAAACATTGCGGCAAAGGCGCAGCAGATTGTGGAGAAAACCTCGGATCAGCATCAACGCGGACAACAGGTTTTTCAGGAGATTCAAAATTTGGAAACCCTTTCGACCCACCATGTGCTCAAGTTACACGGCGTGCAAGAAGCGACCTTAGCATTAGTCAATTCTGTCGAGAGTCTTCGGAATCGTGTCAGAAGGTTTCACGTTTAACGCAGAGCTTGGGAGGACGTGTCTGAGTGGTGAACGGCAGGGCTTTTAGTGATGTCTTTATCGCCTCTCTGATCATTGCAACACGTCGCCAGGTTTTTTCTGAACCATGAAACGTTTGTTCCATCTGAAATCGTTTTTCCCCCAGGTTTGTTTAATGGTGGGGGGAGTGGTACTGGGGATCTCGCTCGCCAAACTCTGGTATCTCCAGCGCGTGGTGAATCATGAGTGGCGTGGGGAACTGGTGTTCAGTCAATGGAACTATGGCGCTCTCATGCTCTGTGATGTGGCCATGGTGCTGATCCTCTGGGTGATGCTTTGGAGACGCTATCAGATTACACTGGTCCGACCGATGGGACAGCTTGCCGAGATGATAACACGTCTGCGAGGTCATCGAAGCCAGGTCAGCACGGAGATCTTGCGCGGGTCATGTGAAGACATACAGGAATTGGCGCGGGCGACAAGCGCGCTGGTAAACCAGGTCAACGCGCTGATCACGCACGGGCATGAAGTAGGGCAACGCCTGCTTGAGACGTCACATAGTGCCTTTGCCGCCTCAAAACATCAATCCACGCTCCTGTCGGAGTACGTTACCGCCTCCGACGTGATGGCGAGGAATCTGCGCGACCTGGTGATGACTGCCCAGCAGATCAGCGCCGATGGGCAGGCGGCGGTGGAGGTGGCTAGTCGCACTATGGAGTTGGCCGAACAGGGGCAGCAGGCCGTGATGCTTGTAGCGCAGAGTATAGATGATATCCGCCAGGCGTTTCAACGAAATTCTGACAAGATTCTGGCGCTGGGAAGACACTCGGAACAGATTCATGATGTCGCCGCTGCCATTGATCGGATGATTGAAGATACCAAGCTGATTGCGTTTAATGCGACTATTGAGGCGGCCCGCGCCAGGAATGAAGGGCGGGGATTTGGCGTGGTGGCAATGGAAATGAAACGCTTAGCTGATGAAGTTTGCGATTCCACGGAAGATATGAAAGAGGTGATTCACGAGATTCAGAGCGCGTCCTCGCTGTTGGTGCTGGGCACGGAAGAAGACATGAACACGGTCTCGCACGGTGCCCGGCTGGCGGAAGATGCCGGCGAAGTGCTTGCGCAAATTTTGGCGATGGCGACACTCACAACCGAATCGGTGCAGCGCATGGCGTCGGCCACACACCAGCACATCCACGCCAGCGAGCAGGTGTTGCATGCGGTGGACACGGCCAATCAGTCCACCCGACGCTTTGCGCAGGAATCAACACAAATTGCGGTCGCCGCTGCTGAATTGAGTCTGCTGGCGGAGGGCCTACGACAACTTCTGGTCAGGTTTGGAGGGGAGGGTGTATGGGAACAGAGCAGTTGATTCGGGAATTTCTCGCCGAAGCAGAGGAACACTTCCTCACTTTAGAGCCGAATCTGTTGCGTTTAGAAAAAGACCCTTCCAATCGTGAACTGATCAATGAGATTTTTCTGACCACGCACAGCATGAAGGGGACAGCGGCGTATGTGGGGTTAGCCCATATCAGCAACTTTACCCATGCGCTAGAATCGCTGCTGGAGCCGTTACGACAAGGCCGCGCGCACCCCTCGCCAGCGCTCATTGATATCCTGCTGCACGGCGTCGATATGTTAAAAGACCTGGTGCAGCATGTGGCTCAGGGCAAAACCCCTCCCGATACGTCAGAGATCGTCGCACAGTTGAATGCCTGGCAACAGGATCTGGCGCAGCAGACGCAGGGTGCCCCTTCTCAGTCGGTTACGTCGTCAGGCGCTATTCCGGAGGCCTCTGCCCATGCGCCTGACCGGCAGGTTGATCTACATGGACTTCTGCTTGAACGGGAGGATTGTGAGATTTTTGTAGAGATTAGTCGCCAACAACTCGAGTTGATGCGCCTGACGCTTGAGCACTTGCGCGCTGGTTTGCAAGAGGTCCCGCTGGATACCGAGCGGTTGCGACAGCAACTCGCGGCGATAGTCAAGGCCTTCCGAAAAATCCAATCCTCGGCGGCGATGCTGAAGGTGAAGCAACTGGATGCGGCGTTGGCCGAGCATGCTCGCGAGTTTGTGACATTGGAAACCGCGGATTCTCTCCTGACCACAGAGGAGATACACACGATTGCCCGGATGCTTCAAAGACTTGAGGCAATCATTGCTAGCGTTTCTGCCTCGAGCCCAGAAGAACCTTCTTCCCCGCCTTTACCGCCGCCAGAGGACACCGTTTCTCTGTCACGCGCGGTGGAATGGTCACGAGGACGCTATACCTTACGCGTCGAGGCTGAGCGCGTCGACTATTTACTGAATCTGGTGGGCGAACTCGTGATCAGTCGCGCCAGGTTGGTCCAAATTGGCCGGGAACTCAAGACACTATACGAGGATCTGCGTACTGGGGACCTGATATGGCGGCAGGGATCTGCGCTACAACGCAAAAAAGAGGCGCGCCTGTTCAAACAGGTTAAAGAAAGCCTGGATGAAACCACGGTCGAGTTAGGGCGATTGACGAATCAGATGCAGGAAGCTACGATGCACATCAGGATGGTGCCAATCAGTCAGGTGGTGAGTCACTTTCCGCGCATGGTACGCGATCTGGCGAGGCAGGCTGGAAAAGAGGTGGAGATCGTGATCTCTGGCGCAGATACGGAACTGGATAAAACCATGATTGATATGATCGGAGATCCCTTAATTCATCTCATTCGCAATGCGATTGATCACGGCATCGAAACGCCGGACGAGCGCGTCAAACGAGGCAAAGCGCGCCAGGGTACGATCAAGCTTTCGGCGTCGTATGAAGGGAATCAGGTGATGATTGCGGTGCAGGATGATGGGCAGGGACTTGATTTGGAGCGTATTAAGCAGAAAGCGGTGCAGCAGGGAGTGATTCGTGCCCGAGATGCGGAGACCTTGTCAGAGCGCGAGGCGATGGCACTGATCTTCGCGAGCGGGTTGAGTACGGTGGAGTCGGTTAGCAGTCTGTCGGGACGTGGCGTGGGACTGAACGTGGTTAAACGTTATTTGGAGAAACTCAGCGGTGCGATTGAACTGGAATCGATTGTTGGAAAGGGCTGCGCTTTTCTGATCAAATTGCCCTTAACTCTGGCGATTATTCCGGCGCTGATGGTCAGAGTAGGCGCGGAATTGTTTGCGATTCCGCTGATGGCGGTGGAAGAAGCGATCAGGTTTGGTCCACACGATATCCACACCATCGAAGCGCAGCAGGTGATGCGGTTACGCGACCGGATGATCCCGGTGTTTGATCTGGCGGATTTGCTGGGAAGGCCGGTGTGTGGTTCTTCCCAGAGTGGTGATGAGGCAGGTACGACGCCAATGCATTTTTCTGAAGCAGAGGGGCAAACCGATGAGCAAGCGGAAAAATATTACGGGGTGATTGTGAGCGATGGTGTACGAGAAATTGGCGTGCGGGTTGACGCCCTGTGCGGCGAGGGGGATATAGTGATCAAGTCGCTCAGGCATGACTTGTTGGCAGTGGAAGGCATTTCCGGGGCGTCGATTCGCGGCGATGGGCAAGTCTCACTCGTGATCGACACAGCGTCGCTCATCACTCTGGCGATTACCCGCGTAAAACAGCAGCACCGCGCCCGTTCCGAGGGCGATCGCCCTTTCGAAATCGGACGCGATGAGCATCATACATTCGAGGTTACGGAAGATGACCCCAGATCCGAATCTGAAGCAGAGGGATCGTGTTCAGATCCGTGCGGATGGTCAGCCAGCCGCTCAGCACGCCTGTAGGAGCATCAGGCAACAATTTGCCGGTGACGGTCACCTCGCCGTTGGGAGGAATCGTCAGGGCTGAGATAGCAAGATCGACAGAGGAATTGGATGAGTGAATCTCGCTGAGGTGCACGGGGTTGTCAGTATAGTTTTTAATCACCAATGAGGCAGACTCTGATTGTTTTGGATCGAAACGCAATAAATTCGGTTTCGCTTCCAGATCAACCAGGACCTTCGCCGTGACAAGCAGGGTGATGACCTCATTCACTGGATCGTTCGTGTGCACCGTCACGGTGTGACGAAGGGTCTGTTGTCGGTAACCTGAACGGACAGTGACCCCGATTTTTCCCTCCCCACCGGGAGGCACTTCGTCGCCAGACAGCAACGTGGTAGTGCAGCCTCAGCCGCCTTTGGCTTGCTGAATGCGCAGCACGCTGTCGCCGGTATTCTTGAGCACAAAGGTATGCGTCAGGGTCTGGTTGGCCTGCACCTCGCCAAAATCATAGGTTGGCCCCCCCACAATCTCCAGCCGAGGGGCAGCGTGGACACTCTGTCCTTCGCCAACCAAAAAAAATACCCACAACATCCCGATTAAAATACTTGATTTTTTCATAGATGTTTGCTACTCCTGTTTGAAAGTAATCATACCCTGGAACCCAGGCATGTTGCATTCCAGAGTGGGGGTAAAACATGCGCGTCAATACTGTGATGAATACACGTTGATTATACGAAGAAAAAAGTCAACAGATTATGTGAAAAAATATGAATATCCAACAAAAAAATTTGTTGAAGAAACGTTTTTGAAGATGACATTTGATTGACGGAAAGACAAGAGCTGCAAAAAGGCATTTCTACTATCACAGAATTATCTTTGAAAGGAGTACGTCATGATGACCGAGAAAGAAGAATTAAAAAAAGATTTGTCAGAATTAGATCGGGTTCGCTGTGAATTAATCATGGCAAATTATCGTTATGAAGAAGCGCTGGAAAAGTTTGATAAAAAATATGGCGACGGTTTAGGTCAAAAGGCTATTCGAATTTTACGAAACCGTTTTTTGTTAAAAAAATTGATCTTGCCCCCTGAAGCCCTGGAAGATGTCACCGCAGAATTGTATGATTCACTTAAAGATAAGTCATTCTAAAGAAAAAATGTATCTTTGATTCCTGACCTGGCATGAAAATCGGAAGCGATGCAATCACTTGAAGCGATGGCATCGCTCGTTAGAATTTGTCTGGGAGATATAGCGTGTGAAAAAATGGAAAAAGAAGACTGTACGCTTGACATTGTTACTCATACTCATCCTATTAGTGAGTCTGGGAGGCGTGTTGGGATCGGCTTTTTGGGAAAATACGTATCAACCACATCAGGAAATGACCCCCGTCGTATTTCCAGAGAGAACATCTCTCAGGTTCAACACAATTATTGAAAAAACTTTAGAGCGTATTGGGGAGCAGCCGCCAGAAGCATTTATTCCTCTCCGAACTTCTATTCAGCGCGAAGCGGCGACCTGGAATATGTATGAGTATCATATTCGATTAGCGCAGCCTGAGATGTTTACAACGCTTGCAGATCACCTTTCAACAGCTATTTACCGCAGCGGCGGAGAGATCTTTCAGAAATATGTCCAGTCAGAAGAACAGAAAGCAACGATCGTGATCGGTATCGGCACCTTCATCACCCATACTCTTGTTTTTACATGGCAGCCGTCAGTTACGCCTGAATCGCCAATGGTGCAACAGGAACCTTCTGTTGTAACGCCATTCAAAACCGCCATCATCATTGATGATTTAGGGTCCAACACGCAGGTCGTGTTGCGTTTACTCGACTTGAACGAAGATTTTACCTTTTCAGTATTACCTCATCTGGAATACTCTACGCAAGTCGCCTCGCTTCTCCATGAATACCAGAAAGAAATTCTGCTCCATCTCCCGATGGAAGCCCGAGATTCCTCGGAAAACCCGGGCAAAGGCGCAATCATGTCGTATATGGAGTTAGAGCAAATTCGAGAAACCATTGAACGAAACTTACTTTCGGTACCCTTTGTCGTTGGCGTCAATAATCACATGGGATCGCGTATGACCGCGGATTCGGAAAAAATCACGATGGTGCTGCAGCACCTTGCTCATCATCACCTGTTTTTCCTGGATAGCCGAACAACTGCGTCTTCTGTGGCGTATGATGTTGCGCAGCGCTTAGGCCTGAAATCGGCAGTCAGAAAGGTGTTTCTGGACGCTGATGCTCACCTGAGCGTTGAAACCGTGAAAACAAGGCTGCGCGAACTCGCTGAACTCGCCGAACTCCAGCAGCCAGCTATTGCGATTGGGCATCCTAAAGAGGCCACATTTCACGCATTAGACGAGATGTTGCCAGAATTCAAACAACGCAATATTCACATTGTAAGAGTGTCGCAATTTCTCCATTAAATGCTTAGAACGCATTTTGAATGTGATCGAGATGGTGTTCTCCAGTGTCAGGATTGAGGGTAATTCCAATCACATCGAAGCGAAATTGCGTGTTCACCAGATTGTGTTGGCTGATATAATATAGAGCAACTCGTTTGACCTGTTTTTGTTTGGACGGGGTGACAGTATTATACGCCGGACCATACAGATTTGACGTTTGGGTTCTGACTTCGATAAACACCACAACATTCCGGTCTTTAGCAATAATATCAATTTCTCCTGCCTTACAGCGAAAATTTTTTTGGATAATCATGTAGTCATGTTGGCGCAAATACTCCTGAGCCAACCCTTCGCCTTGCTTTCCTATATCAATGCGACGTTGTGTCATAAAAACTCCTTCAAGATATAAATATGGCATGATCATTTTAATGAACGTTAGAATAATCAGAAAATTTTTTTCATCACGACCGAGTTTGTCAACTTTTTCATCATCGGGTTTCACTGATAGGCATCAGATTCTGAGTATCACTGCTTGTTTCAAGAATTATTACAACCGATTTTCCTTTTTTGTGTCTATTGGTTATGATTCCCGAAAAAACGTATAGAGACAGTATCGCTCTTATTGGCGAGCGTGAAAAAAAGTAAGAGAATTTTCCGCTTGACTTCTTTATCGTACATTGAAATAGTATATAAGCCTTTATCAGGATACTCATGGATGAAACAAACAAACTGATACTATAAGGAGGTACAATACTATGACATTAGGTAAAATGCTTGAGGAAACGGCTCAGCAGTTCCCTCGCAAGTGTGCGATAAAGTTTGAAAAAAGGAAGATTTCATATAAAGAGTTAAATATCTCCGTGAACAAGGCAGCCCATGCGTTGATAGCGCTTGGGCTGAAGAAAGGAGATCGAGTCGGTATTCTCAGTGATAACTGCCCCGAATATATTATTTCCTACTTTGCTATTTTAAAATTTGGTGGGATTGCTGTCCCCATTAACAGCTTTTTAACGGGGAATGAGGTTAAATACATCGTCAATGATTGTCAGGTCAAAGTGCTCGTGACGTCAAAAAAATTCTTACGAACGATTCAACCTGTCCTTGCGCAGATGTCATCAATTCTCAATATCATTGTAATCAATGACGTTGAGCAGAACGAGCATCTATCCTTCGAAAAATTATTGGAGTCCGATAAAGCAGAAAATATTCAGGCAGAGATTGCAGAACAGGATCTGGCGGTATTTATTTATACATCGGGCACCACTGGACATCCCAAAGGAGCGATGCTGTCACACTATAATTTATTAATGAATGTGGTTGATGCTGTCCAGGTCTTTAAGGTAGTTCCGAAGGATAAATTTTTGCTCTTTCTTCCGATGTTCCATTCATTCACGTTCACGGTGTGCGTGCTGCTTCCTCTCAAAGTCGGATCAACAATTGTCTTGATTGGATCGGTCAAATCCCTCGATTCGATCAAAAAGGCGATTATTTTTGATCGGGTCACGTTATTTGTGGGGGTTCCGGCAGTGTACAACGTGTTAGCGAATAAACCCCTTCCCAAAATTTTGCGTTATATCAATGCGATCAGAGCCTTTGTGTCCGGGTCTGCCCCGCTGCCTGCCCCGGTGATCGACAAAATTGAACAGAAGTTCAACAGCGTTCTCTGCGAAGGATACGGGTTATCAGAAGCATCCCCGGTCGTTTCCGTCAATCCAGTTTACGGAACACGGAAAGTGGGGTCAGTTGGCCCTGCCCTGCCGAGTGTGCAGGTAAAAATTGTCGATGAGAATCTAAAAGATCTTCCCATTGGAGAGGTGGGAGAATTGGCGGTCAAAGGGCCAAATGTGATGCAGGGCTATTTCAACCTGCCTGAAGAGACCCGGAAAACCATTGTTGATGACTGGCTTTTGACAGGCGATATTGCCAAGCTTGATGAGGAAGGATATATTTATATCGTTGACCGCAAAAAAGATATGCTCCTCGTGCGCGGTGTCAATGTTTATCCACGAGAAATTGAGGACGTGTTATACACACATCCAAACATTGTAGAATGCGCTGTGATCGGAGTGCCTGACGAAACAAAAGGCGAGGTACCCAAAGCGTTTATTGTCGTTCGAGAGGGGGAAACGCTCTCTGAGCAAGACGTGCGAGACTTTTGTAAAGAACATCTTGCTGCATATAAACTTCCGAAATATATTGAATTTAGAACATCACTTCCGAAGAATGCCACGCAGAAAATTATGAAGCGAGATCTTCGGTAAGTGCAGAGGTAGGCCATTGATGAATTTCAGAGATCCCAGGATGACTATTGCGAAATTGGTTGAGGATGTTGTTGCGATCTATGGCAGGAATAAATGTCTTACGTTTGAAAAGACCACCTACACCTATGAAAAGTTCAACCAAAAGATTAATCAAACTGCTCATGGGCTTCGCAATTTGGGAATTTCTCGAGGCAGTCGCATAGGGTTGTTCCTTTCAAATTGTCCGGAATATCTCTACACGTATTTTGGAGTCATCAAACTTGGTGGAATTAATGTGCCAATCAATACGTTCCTTTCAAGTGAAGAACTGCAATTTATTCTACACGATTGTGAAATGTCTGCTGTCGTGACAGATCAGAAGTTATATGCAGTCTTAGAGCCTATTATTCCAACTCTCCCGCACTTAAAACATATCATTGTGGTTGATAAGGATATTCCAGGGACGATTCCTTTTCGCACCTTTGAAAAAGAAATACGTGAGAATCCGACCTGGGATTCTCCGACAAACAGTGATATTGCTGTCATTCACTATACCTCCGGGACAACAGGGAAGCCGAAGGGGGCTATGTTGAGCCATAAAAATTTGCTTGCGGCGATTGACGCGAATACGGATGCCATTAAAATCTCTCATCGCGATAAAATTATTGTCTTTCTCCCTTTGTTTCATGTCTTCACATTTGTCGTCTGCATTCTGGCGACGTTGAGCTATGGGACGCGAATCATTCTGCTTGGTTCTATTCGACCATTTAAGCGCGTGATTCGCGCCATCCTGAAATATCGGATCAATATTTTGGTTGGGGTGCCTCAAGTTTTTCATGCGCTGGTCAACGCCAATATTCCCTGGTTTTTTCGGTTTATCAATCCGATTCGGGTGTGTGTCTCAGGAGGCGCTCCTTTAAACGCCGAAGTCCTTCAGGCATTCCAGCAGAAATTTAAAATCCCGCTCTTAGAAGGGTATGGCCTGTCGGAAACGTCGGGCGGGATTTGTGTCAATCCATTACATGGTCTCCAAAAACCCCTTTCGATCGGGGTACCGATCAAAGGGGTGAAGGTCAAACTTGTCGATGAAGATGATCTCGAACCCGGGCCAAATGAAGTCGGAGAGCTATTTGTCCAATCGGATAGCGTCATGGTCGGATATTATAACCAGCCGGAAGAAACCAAAGAAGTTTTACAAAACGGCTGGCTGCGCACAGGCGATATGGCGAAAATTGACGCCGATGGCTATATTTACATTGTTGATCGGAAAAAAGATATGCTCATTGTGCGCGGCATGAATGTCTATCCTCGAGAAGTAGAAGAAGTGATCTGTAGCCATCCGAAAGTGGCAGAATGTGCGGTCATCGGGGTGCCCGATAAACAGCGTGGTGAAGTTCCGAAAGCTATTATCAGCTTAAAAGAAAATGTCACGGTCACTGAAAAAGAAATCCGGCGATTTTGTCACGAAAAAATTGCGATGTACAAAAATCCAAAGTATTTTGAATTTCGAGATGTCCTTCCGAAAACGCCGACCGGAAAAATTATGAAGAAGGTCTTAAAACAAGAAGAATTTGAGCGTTTACGGAAAACGACTGAACAAAAACCCGTGCAACAGAGAAAATAAATGCCCGATTTCATTTTTGTAGAAAATCTACTGATTACAAAATCGGGCAGAATACGTTATTAAACGTTATTGTACGTTCTAATATTTTGATTAACGTTAATCTTTAGGATTTCCCAAAAAATTTCCTAAAACTGGCAGTAAAAGAGCTCCAATACCAATTTTATACAGGTCGCCGGCAATAAACGGATACAACCCTAAAAATAGAGCTTTCGTGGTGGAGATATTCAAAATCGTCTGCAACCACGCTATCCCAAACACATACAGCACAACATTGCCTATGCCCATCGCCATCATTGCCGTACTGACTTTACGACCCCAGCCTCTTTCTACTAACAACCCAACAACAAAAGCCGCCGCCACAAAACCAAGCAAATATCCGCCAGTTGCTCCTCGTAGATACGCAATCCCTGCCGCGCCTTTCGCAAAGAACGGCAGACCGATCATGCCTTCAGTCAGGTAAACCAGGACGCTTAACGCCCCTAAGCGGCTTCCTAATACCGCGCCTGCTGCGAGAACCACAAATGTCTGAAATGTCACGGGAACAGGCGAGAAAGGCAGAGGAAAACCTACTTGAGCAGATAACGCCAATAAAAGGCTTGTCGCAATCACAAGAAGACTGTCACGGGTAAGACTTCTGGCTGGCCAGATAACGTCAACTAACGGGGATCGTAATGTTGTATCTCTCATAAACATCGGAAATCACCTCCTTATTGACATATTCAGGACCCAACGTTGAGAAAACACCTTCCAACCTTTTTCTACCGGTCAGGCTCAATTGTTCACCATCCGAAAATTGAGCTTTTTCTTTTGTCAGAGATCGATACTCATTACAAAGCCGGCGATAGGATTTGAACCTACGACCTGCTGATTACGAATCAGCTGCTCTACCAGCTGAGCTACGCCGGCAAAAAACGTGTTAACCTTTTTTTATTCTTTGGTTAACTATACCTGCAAAAAAACATACACAAAAATGCCGAGGCGCAGAATCGAACTGCGGACACGAGGATTTTCAGTCCTCTGCTCTACCGACTGAGCTACCTCGGCATCACTTGTGCGTTATTCAATGTACATTTCTAAGACTATAAAGAGATAGTTTTTTGTCAAGATTTTTTTTATCAATCTGAAAAAATTTCTCTACTTGCTTCACATTATTCATCAAAGCAAGCTTCCCGTGATCTACACCGATTGCTTTTCGAAAATTAAGATTCCTCGCAGCACATCAACAGCCCGTTGCAATTGCACATCTCGCATCAACATCTGTTCAGCTTCCTCTTCGGGATTTTTCGCTTCAGGAGTTTCTTCGCCTTCTTCTTTCGGAGGAGACGTTTCGTCTTGAGACGCTTCTGGTTGCGCATCTTCTGAAACTTCTTTCGTCGGGGGTTCGAACGCAATGACGATATCCGGGGTAATTCCTTTTTCATGGATAGACTTTCCATCCGGAGTATAGTACAAGGCTGTTGTTAATCGAAGTCCTGAATTATCACTCAGAGGAATCACACTCTGTACCGATCCCTTTCCATAGGTTTGGGTCCCGATAATCACGGCTCTTGAATTCGCCTGTAATGCTCCGGCAACAATTTCCGATGCACTGGCACTGCCGTGGTCCACTAAAACCACCATGGGATAGTTTGGATGGGTAAATTCTTGATGAGCGACAAACCGCATATCCTGATTCTTTTTTCTCCCCTCAGTGTAAACAATCAGCTTGCCTTTCTCAAGAAATTTATCAGCGATCTCGACAGCCGAATTCAAAAGTCCACCCGGATTGCTCCGTAAATCCAAAATCAACGCTTCCATGCCGTTTTCTTCCAGATCTCTTAAGGCATCTTCCATTTCATTTGCGCTATCTTCCTGAAATTGTCGTAGCCGTAAATATCCGATATTCTGCACAAGCATCCGATAGCTCACACTTTTTATTTCGATAATATCACGAACGAGTGTAAACTCACGCGGTTTCTCAAAACTGTCACGCATAATAGTGATAGTTACCTGCGAGCCTTTCGGACCGCGCAACAGTTTCACGGCTTCCATCAGAGTCATATCGTTCGTTGACTGTTCTTCGATTCTCAGAATCTTATCTCCTGCCTCTATTCCGGCGCGAAAAGCAGGTGTATCATCAATGGGAGCAATCACGGTCAGTTGATTATCCTTAATGCCAATTTGAATCCCCAGGCCGCCAAAATTGCCTCGCGTTTCCACTTGCATTTCCTGGTACATATCAGGAGGCATAAACGAACTATGTGGATCAAGAACTTTGAGCATTCCATGGATCGCTCCATACACAACCTCTTGCGTATCAACCTCTTCAACATAGTTGGTTTGAATCAGATAGAGGACTTCGCTTAAAATCTTGAGTTTTTCATACGTTTCCGCCTGGGTTGCAAGCACTTTTGTGGCGATACTTCCCCCCAATATGACAGCTACCCCCACGGCTATGACAAGTACAATAATTTGTTGGTCTTTCATTTTTTTCTGCATGAAACACATCCTCCAGGTGTATTCCCTAACCATAGCAAAGCTCTGTGACGTTCTCTCGATTGTCCACAGCAAGAGCTGCATGGTGTCTCTAAGCAGGGAACATCGTCCACTTAACAATTCAGATTATAGAGCTTTTTAGCTATTTTTTGTATATTTTTTATTATGTAATAACGAGCAACATTTTTGTCAAGAGATAATCCCAGAATTGTCAGTAAGAATACACTCTTTCCGTCACAAGGCCAAATTCTTATCTTCAAAGTACCCAGAAAAACCCTTTAACAAGCATTCCTCAGATGAGCAAAAGAATTTTAAAAACGAAGAGGAGCAATCAACGTCAGGATTAAAAGTACTGCGCCTAAAACATCATGCTGCCAGGTTTGGCGTGGATACGACCAAAAAACAAGGTTGCGAATAGCTCGAATAACGAAAGGAGAATTGGGAGATCCATAATATTTTCGAGCATCGTCAGGATGTTCAAGATTATGATCAACTTGCCAGGCATCCCAAATGCGATGAAAAGTCGCCAAATTTGAAAACACCGCAATAATAAGCATCCCCATATAAAGGCGACTTGCTAAACAGGTGACAGCCAGGATCACAATACGTTCTGGACGTTCCATATAACCGGCATTAAATTTCCCTGGCAACAACGATTCGGCTCTTGCACGAGCATAACTCGTCATCACACTTCCAAACAGAGCAAAAACCGAAATGATCACCCAGGGAAGATCACGGCGCAATGCAAAATACGTAATCGCTCCCCCCAGAAGAATCATATCGGAATAGCGATCTGTGACCGAATCACAAAAGGCCCCAAATCTCGTCACCCGATTTGACATTCGCGCCACTGCTCCATCAAGCATGTCAAAAATATTGGCCACGATAATCACCCCTCCTGCCAACGCATGAATCCAATTGAAACGGGTATGGGCCATGACCCCGAAGATTAGGAGAACACCTCCAATCAGATTAATCACAAAACCTGTGATCGTCAGAATATTCGGTGAAATCTTTCTTTCAATAATCGCCCGAGCCAAAGCGTCTCTCCATTGACTGCCCAATGTGCCCAGGGTTTTCCCAATGATATTTTTCGTCATGAAATCCTTTCAGTCGCTCCAAAAATTAACACACTCTCAGCATTCTGCTGAAAAATTCCCCTGTGGGTTAAAATTATGAAACAAAGATGATTGTCAAGTTTTTTTAGTTTCTGAAGAGGATTCTCGTTTGAAGTCCTTTTTTTCCTTGACAAAAGGCGTTCTTTTATAGAATATTTTCTTATAAATACATTTTCTACAAAAGGTATATATTTATCAATCCTGGTAGAAGTTTCATAGTGTAAGATCCAAAGGAGATCATATATGTCGATACAAACAAGAGATATAAAGGGTTCCGGAGAAATGCTGAGCATCGCATCACGGGGGGGATTTTTTGGATCAAAGGCCTATCTTGAGAATAGGGATTCTGCGCCTGGAGCGGTGGTCAAAATAGAATTTTTCAAAGATATTAACGGCGTTCCCACAGGATACGAATATTTGGATGTAAATCAATATTTGCAAATTCCAGACTTTGACATGATTGCTTGTTCTGTTGGGTATCGAGACAGGCCCCCTGTTCGCGTGGTCATCTGGAATGATTCCACCAATGCGGAACTGTGGATTTTTAAAGAAATAGCCGGACGCAGGCAATATATCGATTATCTTCCCGCAGTGGATGCCCAGGGGGCGTTTTCTTACGCGTTTGAAATTCTCCCTGCTGAAGTCTATCGTTTTTTAGCAGTCGTCCCGCTGCAAAAATCATGATGAATAGGGTAGTGAAAACAGAACTGTTTAGCAACTTGAACTCCATATCAAGGAGAAAGGAAACTTTTTGCTATGGAAGCGTGTGCGAAGAAGGTGGTGGACTAACGTGGCAGATGCTGCATTAAAAGATCAGTTAAAAGCGATTATTTCTAAAGCGACAGGAGGGGCGGTGAGCGTTGCTGCCATTGGCGATGATGTCGCACTGATGGATTTAGGAGTCGATTCAATGGCTGCCCTTGAAGTCGTCATGGAATTGGAAATGCAATTTGGCGTTTCAATTACCGATATGGAAGCCGGAAAGGAGGCTTTTACCTCAATTAATTCATTGGCGAATTTTGTTGAAGCCAATCGGTCATAGCGTGTGAAGGTACAAGCAGCACATAGCAGACTCAACAGGCAGGAAACAGGTCATCTGAAAAAAGAAAGACGGTTTTTCTGCCTCTTCTTTTTAATATGTTTTATAGTACGACTTTGTTAGATTCGAAAACATGGCATGTTGCCGTTTCAGGGCTATGAGATGGAACGTCTTTCAAATTTAACAAAGTAGAAATAGTTGTTCATGAGATATAACTGCCGACTATGCTGTGATCGCGCTTCTGGAACGCCAGATTATTGTTGCGATGATTTTTGTCGTTGTGCCTCAGCCTTTTCGTGCTCTTCTCGACTCATCTGACTGATCACCAGGGATTTAAACAACTCTCCTTCCTCAGTCGTGACCATCTCAAGCTGCTTCTGAAGAAAACGCTGTTGCCGGGGATGGCGAATTTTGTCCGGGAGGAGCAGCAAGAAAATAAATCCCAGGCTACATCCAACGACGCCAACCCATAATATACCAGTGTTGCCCGTCCGAATATAGATTGCTGAGAGAATCATGCCTGAACATACCAGGCATAGCCCCGCTACAATCCGACGCGCGATTCCACCCATCATAGTGCTGAGGCTTTGCATGTCAGACGGATGCAGATGGATTCGTAACTGTTCGCGGTCAAGTTTGATAATACTATCTTGAAGCGCTGAAATCGTGTGGTATGATTGTTTTGTCCATTGCTGCAAGATCTCTAAAATGCCTCCTTGCAATTCTTCCTGCAACACATCTTTTGCCATCTCTTTAATAATCGGTCGTCCAACAGCCACGGCGTCAAACCAGGGATCATGAATAAATCCAATCCCTTCAATCAAAGACGTCGCGCGCGCAATATATACCAATTCTGAAGGTAGCGTAAACGGAAATTCATAAAACGCATTCATCAGGGCATTCATCATTTGCTGCACTTTACGAGCCGAAATTTTCCCTTGCTCCTGAATCTCTAACATCAATACCGCTAAATCACGCAGCAGCGCCTTATTTGTTCCCGGCTCCACAAGCTGCAATTCATACATTTCGTGCACCATACTCTCCACATCGTTATTCGCAAGCGCAATGGCATATTTGATGAGATGCCGTTTAAATGACGCATCAATTCGGATGACCATGCCAAAGTCGAGAATGATAATCCGACTCTGGGAATCCACTAAAATATTTCCGGGATGCGGGTCAGCATGGAGCAAGCCGTCAATCATTACCTGATGAATATAAATACGCGCCAGACGCCGGATCACCAGATCAATATCTATCCCCATCTGTTCAAGTTTTTCGACCTGATTGATTTTCACCCCTTCCAGAAATTGCAGGACAATCACCCGCCTGGTCGTTAACTCATCATACACTTTCGGAATCAACACCCATTTCTCATGCGCAAGATTGTGTTGAAACATTTTTACGTGCCGAGCTTCTAACTGAAAATTCATCTCTTCCTGAATCACGCGCCGAAACTCCGTGAGCACGGTGGTGAAGGATCTGAGAAACGGACTATAGCTGATAAACGTATTGAGGGTGGTCAACAAGGCGAACAAAATCTGCAAATCAACCTGAATCAGTTGAGGGACGCGGGGACGTAACACCTTGACTACCACATCTTCCCCGCCATAGCGAGCGCGGTGAACCTGACCTAAGGAGGCTGCGGCCAGAGGCATGTCAGTAAAATCCTCAAAAACCTCTTCAGGCGGGCGGTGAAGCTCTGTACTGATAACAGCCTTAATCGTCTCTGTTGGATCGGGTTTGACCTTATCTTGAAGCGTGCTCAGTTGCTTCAAGTAAGTTGGAGGTAGCACATCTGCCCTGGCACTTAAGACCTGGGCTAATTTGATGAAGGTTGGACCCAGTTCTGCTAGCGTCTGCGTTAGATGACGTGCACGTTGGATATGCCCTTCTTCAGAAAGAGTGCGTCCTGTTCCCCAAAAAATATAGCGTCTAAAATCTCTGACAAAACTCAGAACGATCGGAACAAGTTTCCATAACACCACGCTGACACGCATAAAAAAAACTCTCATGATTGGATGCTTGAAGGCTATTTCAATGATGTCAAGCAAAAACAAGGAAGAATCTATTTTTGTTGTTGACAGACTTATGAGATTTCTGATATAACTCACAAAAATATAAGGTAAGGCCGTTAACTTGTTCAATCGGCAGGAGAGAACACACCATGAAAGACAAAGAAATAGGAAAAGGCAGGTTTTCAAGATTTCGAAAACGATTAGGAGAGGCGATTCAGAAACATATCGGGCTGCCTGTAGGCCCTGAAGAAATTCAACAGATTATTGAAAAACTCCAGGATGAATTAGATGAGAAAAACAAGGAAATTCGTCAGTTACAGGCACAACTTGAAGGCGAATGGCATCGCTATGATGAATTCTACAATTCAGTTCCTCTGGGATATTGTCTTCTCGATCGCAGCGGACGGATCATCGAGGCTAATCTGACATTAGCTGAACAATTGGGAGTCGAGAAACGTCTTTTGATTGGAACGCGCTTCGATGATCACATTATTCAAGAGGATCTGGGTAAGTTTAGTTTACACCTTGAGAAATCATTCGAAGAAAAAACGATCCAGCGCGTTGAAACACGCTTGACAAACAAAGCGATGCCACAAAATTTCGTACAAGTGGAAAGCGTGGTCGTATCAACTGACGAATACGGTTCGTTGGTTTGCCAAACAAGTATTCGCAATATTACCGATCTGGTCTTAGCGCGAGAATCACTCCTGCGGCGCGAAAGCGAACTCGCGTTCTTCAATCGAGTCAGCCGGGTATTTGAGTCCACAACTGAGTTAACCACCATTCTCATGACCGTCTTGGAAGAAGTGCGACGCTTATTAGAAGTGACAGCCTGTTCAATTTGGCTATGCGACCATGAAACCGGCGAACTGGTGTGCGAACATGCCATAGGACCTTACAGTGATGCAGTACGAGGCTGGCGACTATCTCCGGGGCAAGGTATCGTCGGCTGGGTAGCAAGCACAGGCCGCAGTTTAATCGTCTCTGACGCCTGGGCCGACGATCGGCATTTTCGAGGAGTCGATTTACAAACAGGCCAGGTCTTACGTTCAATTCTCGCGGTGCCCATGCTGGTCAAGGATCAGGTGATCGGCGTCTTGCAAGTACTCGACGACGAAATCGGCCGTTTCACGCTCAGGGATCAAGCTTTACAAGAACTTCTGGCCGCTCTGGCAGGTCTGGCCATTGAAAATGCGCATTTATTCAAACAAACCCTGCAAAATAATGCGATTCAAGAGAATTTACTGCATGAAATCAACCATCGCGTCGAAAACACGATGGCGATTGTGATTAACCTGTTTTCCATGGTGCGACGCCATGCCGGCTTAAAACAATACTCGATTTCGCGCGATTTAATGACAAATATGCTCAATCGGGTGCGAGGGCTGAAGGTGGTGCATGATTTTCTCTCAGAATTGAATTGGCATCCCTTACCGCTCTCTGAAATCACGCAGCAGGTCATTCAGTCGTATTTAAAAGTGCTGGAGCCGAAAAAACCGATCAAGATTGACGTGCCGGCGTCATTAGTCCGTATCTCTCCGGAACAAGGCGTCATTTTAGCCCTCATTATCTATGAATTAGTCTCCAATACCGTGAAACATGGGCTGGCTGAACGGGAAAGCGGGCGCATCACCGTTCATATCGCCTGGGTTAACGGCGCGATTTTTTTCAAATATCAGGATGACGGTCCCGGATATCAGAATGACTTTTCGCAATTTGAGCACCATAACCTGGGGATTTATTTGATTCAAAAGATCGTCCAGAAAAACCTGTACGGGAAAGTGGAGTTTTACAATGATCAAGGCGCCGTGACAACGATTACCTTTGAAGCCGAAGAAGAGGGGAAAACCGGCGAATCTTCCGAATAACAGGTCGTGATGACGTGATCCGTAGGGAGGAAACCTGCTGATGAAAAAATTTCAAAATCACACATCTGCCGATGATAGAGGTAAAGAAGAAACTCCTCAGACCGAGATCTTCGATGTGTTTCTATGCCATAACAGCCAGGATAAACCGGTAGTCAAGTAGGTTGGCGAACAGCTCAGGCAGCAAGGGCTGAAGCCCTGGATTGATGTCGAACAGTTGCGCCCCGGTCTGCCCTGGCAAGACGCGTTGGAGGAACAGATCGCTCAGATCAAAGCTGTGGCCGTCTTTGTTGGGCCAAACGGTCACGGCCCCTGGCAGAACTTGGAAATGAAGGCATTCCTCAGACAATTTGTCAAACGCAACTGCCCCGTGATCCCGGTCATCCTGCCGGAATGTAAAGAAACACCCGCCTTGCCTCTTTTTCTGGACGGCATGACCTGGGTGGATTTCCGCAGCGATGATCCTGACCCGCTGCAACAATTGATCTGGGGCATTACCGGCGAACAAGACCTCCGTATTCCTCAGCAGCCTGAAGCCCAACAGACACAGCAGAAGGCGGAGAAAGCCCCCAAAACTCCTGTTGTTTTATTGCGACCTGAACCATTGGCAGTATCAGAAGAGGAAGCTCGGAAAATATTCGGATTAGATGATAGTTGACGACCACGGCAATATATCACGAATCAATTCGAAGAACAGGGCAAGGCCGTGGTTGACCATGCTACCGGTTTGATGTGGCAGAAATCAGGTTCAAAAAATTCTATGCATTATCAAGATTCCCCTGAATATATTGAAGAGTTAAACCGGAAACGATTTGCCGGGTATAAGGATTGGCGTCTGCCCACCATTCCGGAATTGATGTCCTTATTGGAACCGAAAGAGAAAAACGGTGATCTGTTTATTGATCCGATTTTTGACAAGGCCTAACAATGGTGTTGGAGTGCGGATAAAGTTGTTGGTTCGCTGGGGTCGGAGTGGCTAGTCTATTTTCGCGGCGGTAGCGTGCGTTGGCGTGACTTCCGCTATGGCAGTTGCGTCCGTGCGATGCGTTCCGTGTAATGATGGGAACTACACGGATTTCTCATAAGCAAGGGATTTTTGCCTCTGCATCAAAAATTGCCGGGGTTTTGCTTGACAGGCAGCTATATAATCGTATCATAATAAAAACAGTTACACCATTCTTGTCCAAAAAAGTTTTTGATTGTTATTGAAACCTCATGCAGAGATGCGCATGTTGTTTTCAATGCCCAATATGACAACCATTCAACTTATTCAGCAAGAAATCACCACCCTCGACAGCGCAACACTCAATGAAATCCTGGATTTTGTGCTGTTTCTCAAAGAACGCCGCCATACAAGCGAAGCGCGTCCGAATGAGGCAACTAAACGCACCTTTGAGGCAACTGATGCCGGGAAAGATATCATCCCTTGCACCAATGCAGAGGACATGTTTCGACAACTCGGGATCTGAACGATATGCGTACGATTGCTTATACAACTCGATTTAAAAAAGATGTCAAAAAAATACAAAAATCCGGCAAGGACATGGAAAAATTAAAAACCGTTGTGCGTTTACTCGAAATCGGAGAGGTGTTACCAGCGCATTATAAAGATCATACACTTCTTGGTAATTATCGAGAGCGCCGAGAATGTCACATAGAACCTGACTGGTTGTTGATCTATAAGCTGAAAGGTGAGCATATTATATTTGAACGCACCGGAACGCATGCCGAATTATTTTCTTGACGCATCTCCTGCCGAAATCCCCGGAACATGCCCGAAATAAGACGGCTGTGTTTCGACATGATCCTTTGCCCCAACCCTTTAGGGAGGATGGATTCGAGGGACATTAACATTCAATCCTCCCTACATGAAATCTATGTAGTTCCAGAAGAAGAGGAGACTATCGTATGAACGGACGTGAACGCATGGCATGCGCCATGCAGCACCAACTGCCGGATCGCGTGCCCGTGATGTGCCAACTGGCGCTGGGGCACTATTTTTTGAACACTGAAATTCCACCCTATAAAATCTGGTTTACCAGCGAAGGTTTTGCTGAGGCCTTAGTGGCCTTACAGCGACGTTACCGTTTTGACGGCATTTTAGTCAATCTGCCCGGACGGCCGGAACGCCTGTTGGATGAGATCGTCTCGATTGAGGAAAACAAAGAGGGGCAGACGCTGATCTGGCGCAGCGGCGACCGCACCTTTTTCCCACGGGATGATAACCCACAGCACACGGTCGCTGACCCAAACCACCCGACCCGTGCTGATTTTGCGACGATTGATCCGCAGCAGCTTGATAATCTTGATGGTTTCACAGGTTATGTCTGGAATACCTATCATGTGCCCTGGATTAGCGGCAAAACCCGACCGGGACCTTTGACCGAGATTCCGCCCTATTTTTTCCGTACCCTTGATCTGGTTAAAGCCATGGTGAACGATGGAGTCTCGGTGCATGGCGAAGTCTTTTCGCCCTTCACCCATTTTGTCGAACTATTCGGCTACGAACAGGCGTTGATGAATCTTGTTACCGACAAAGCCAAAACCCATGCGCTGCTTGACCGTTTCACCGCAAGTTCCATCGCCTGGGGCGTGGCGCAGGCGCAGCATGGCGTGGATGCGGTGCTGATTTCTTCGGCCTTTGTCGGCGGCCCCTTTTTGTCGCGCAAGATGTATCAGGAATTTGTCGTGCCTTACGAACGGCGATTGACAGATGCGATTAAAACGACCGGCGTGCCGGTTTACACGCATACCTGCGGCCATATCGGCGACCGCCTGGAATTGATGCTTGCGACCGGCACACAGGGAATTGATACTCTCGATCCGCCGCCTTTAGGTAACACGGAATTGGCGGAAGCCAAAACCCTCATCGGTGGACGAGCGTTCATCAAAGGCAACATGAACGGCGTGGAACTGTTGGCGATGAAGGCGAAAGAGGAAGTCATTGAGCACGCCTCAGAACGTCTACGAATCGGCAAACCGGGCGGCGGTTATATTTTGAGCACTGCCTGTTCCGTGCCGCCCAAAACCGAACCCTGGAAATTGGAGCTTCTGGTTCCGCTGGCAGAAAAACTTGGCGTGTATTAAAAGCGGAAAACTCGCTAAAGCGAGAATTACGAACCTGTGGAACGTTTATAACTGAATTGTCTTGAGAACAAGGCATGAATTTCCGAAATAACAAAACACGTTTTTGATCAAGTTTTTTGTTGACAATAGAATTCCTTGCTCTGTATAAGAGATTTTCACAAGAGCAGCGATAGAAACCGGGTTTTTCGAAAAACCCGGTTTCTTCCATGTAAACAATTCTGCATTTCTAAGGAGGTGGTGCGCCGAGAGTGAATAAAGGGTATGCCTCAAATTCTTATCATAATTGTCATGATAGTATCATTCTCTGAGTATTTAGTCAACAGTCAAAAAGGAGGACATCATGAAAAAGTGGAGTATAGTAGTTACGATTCTTTGTCTTTTAATGAGCACGTTTGCGTTTGCCCAATCGGAAGTATCGGTGTTCTGGGCCGAATATGACGGCTTGACGCCGGAATTTGCCCAAAGTTTGGAAGCGGCTTTTGAAAAAGCCCATCCTGATATTGATCTGAAGATTGTCTCAGTGCCCTGGGATGCTTTGCACGATAAACTGATCACCTCGCTCGGCGGCGGACAGGCCCCGGATCTTTCCGTGATCGGCACACGCTGGCTGCTGGAGTTCATGGATCTGGATGTGGTAGAACCGATTGAACAACACCTCAGTCAGGAATTGTTAGGCAATATTCCTGAATCGATCATGGAAGGCAAAATCAAAGGCGTGCTCTATGGTTTGCCGGTGGCGATTGGCCCGCGCATCATGTTCTATCGTACCGATCTGATGGAAAAAGCCCCGGATACATACGAAGAAATGTTAGAAATTGCGAAAAAAATTCATTCCAATGAGGTTTATGGCGTTGGCATGGTTGGCAAAAAACATACGGAATTGACCGACTTCGCATATTATTTCTACGGCAATGGCGGTGATTTCTTTGAAATCAAAGAAGATGGCAGCTATGGCAAGTGTACGGTGAACAGCGAAGCTGGCGTCAAGGCTCTGACCTTTATGAATGAGTTAGCCAATGTGCACAAAGTCACACAGCCCTCATTCCTGGCCGATACCCGTCATGAGACCCAGGATCTGTTTATCTCTGGAAAACTGGGGATGATTCAAATTGGCGGATTTGCGGCCTCGCTGCTGGAACAACGCGGAGTGAGCTTTGGCTGGGCCCCGGCGTTAATTCCGCATTTTGAAGGCAAACCACGTGCGCCGCTGTTTATTACCGATACGATCGTGATGTTTAACAGTTCCAAGAATAAAGAAGCGGCCGCTACATTCCTGGAATTCTTCTATCAGGATGAATGGCGTCTGCAATTTGATACCCTGACCGGATTCCCGCCAGTGACGAAATCTCTGGGAGATGATCCGCAGTTCCAAAAACCGACCTATCAGATGATGGTGCAATCCATGGAAGGTGCAAAACCCTGGCCGCTGCTGGTTGAATGGCCGGAGTGCAACGAGATTATCTGGAATGCGGTCTCGTCGGTCTTTATCGGCGACAAAGACCCGCAAACCGCTCTGGATGACGCTGCGGCTGAAATTGACGCTCTGCGTGGCATGTAATCTGAACTTGTGTTTCATGACAAAGAGGGGTACGCCGTTTGTGTACCCCTCTTTGTTCTAACCACACGACTCATGCAAATACCTGCATTTAAGGGTGCGCCTCAGAAATCGCCCTTTTGGACAACCGAATCAAAACTGGCCTATATGCTGCTCTTCCCGGCCTTTGCCGTGTTACTGCTCTTCATGTTTTACCCGATCCTCTATGTCTTCTTAATGGCATTTTATAAAACCGATAAATTAGGCCGGATTGTCAGTTTTTTTGGATTTGGCAATTTTCATACTCTGTTCAGCAATAAAACGTTTTGGGAAGTGACGATGCGGTCAGTGGTCTGGACGGTTCTGGCGGTAGCTTCAAAAACGGCGGCCGGATTAGTCATTGCCTTACTGCTGAATATTGAATTTACCGGCCGTCGGATTTATCGTACTCTGGTCATCATCCCCTGGGCTTCGTCGGTGCCAATTAGCGCGATGCTCTGGCAATGGACATATAATAGTGAATTCGGCCTGCTCAATTATACTTTAAAAGCCACCGGTTTATGGAGCAATCCACCTTTCTGGCTGGCGTATCCGCGTTCGGCGTTTTTTGCCAATCTGTATGTGGACATCTGGATTGGCATTCCCTTCATGGCCATGGTTTTTCTCGCCGGGTTACAGTCCATTCCAAAAGACATTTATGAATCTGCCGAAGTGGATGGCGCATCGGCCTGGGTCTGTTTCTGGCAGATTACGCTGCCCATGCTCAAGCGTGTATTGTTAATTGCCACCTTACTTTCTGCCTTATGGACCTTTAACGATTTTAATGTCATTTATATCCTGACCAAAGGCGGGCCAGTCAATAAAACGGATATTCTGATTACCTTTATTTATAAATACAGTTTCGAATTTCTCAAATTTGGCCCGGCGGCCGCGATGGCGGTGATCACGTTTGTCATTTTGCTCATCGTCAGCCTGATTTATGCCTGGTATTATTTCAGGAGTGAAGAGCTATGAGACGAAAACCCGGATTTACGATCTTTGTGTATGCGGCCATTACGATCATTGTGTTGGTGCTGCTGTTCCCGTTTTTTGTGGCATTGTCAACCGCATTTAAAGACCTCGATGAAGTCTATGCCACGCCCCCCTACTGGATTCCGCATCGTTTAGCCTTTGAAAATTTTCAGCACATCTGGGGCAAATATCCGCTGGCGCAATATTTTCTGAATAGTATAATCGTGGCCGGAGGAGCAACAATTCTCACCACGTTGTTCTGTATTCCGGCAGCTTACGCCTTTGCCAGACTCCGCTTCTGCGGCCGAAAAACGCTGCTGTTTACCCTGCTGGTGGTACAAATGTTCTCACCGATTATCGTGGTGATCGTGCTCTATAAAATTATGGTTGCCTTGAAGTTGTATGACACACTGTCTTCCTTGATCATTGTGAACGCCGTGTTTACGCTGGCCTTTGCGATCTGGATGATGAACGGCTATTTCAGCACCATCCCTAAAGAAATCGAAGAAGCCGCCCTGATTGACGGGTGCAGCCGTTTCCAGAGCATGACGCGCATTACTTTACCAATAGCCATGCCCGGGGTAGTCACGGTGGTTATCTACACCTTCATCACAGCCTGGAACGAGTTTATGTTCGCTCTCACCTTTGTGAGTTCCACGGAAAAACGCCCATTAACGCTAGGACTCTATAATTTTGTGGGACGCTGGCAGATTTCCTGGCACTATCTGATGGGCGCAGCTCTATTAGCCATTATTCCCGTGATTCTGCTGTTTATGGTGATCGAAAAACAACTTGTGCAAGGTCTGGCCGGCGGCGCAGTTAAGGGTTGACCATCAAGTCGCAACTATAGAAACAAAAAAGGAACAACGCACATTATGAAAACAACCTTGACAATTATGGTGGATAATTTCGCCCAACAGCGTGGCACCATGGCCGAACATGGATTTGCGGTCTGGATTACACGCGGCGAGGAACACACCTTATTTGATACAGGCGGCGGCATGACCCTGGCAAACAATCTCCAGGCGTTAAACAAAGATGTGCATGACCTGCACCGGATTATTCTCAGCCATGGACATTGGGATCATAGCGGCGGACTTAAAGTTGTGCTTAATGACCGTGAGAGTAGAGAAATTCTGGCGCACCCCGGAATTTTCACTGAGCGGTATTCCATCAAGAAGCAAGAAACAACGCCTCAATATGTTGATGCAAGTCTGCCGTTTTCACGCCAGGAATTAGAGCAAGCCGGCGCATGTTTCCGATTGACCCGTGAGTTCGCGGAAGTCAGTCCGGGATTCTGGTTCAGCGGGGAAATCCCCAGGCCACAGGATTGGATAACTTCAGATTCGAGCCTGGTGTTCCGTCAGGACAACCGTTATATCCCCGATCACATTCTTGATGATGTCAGTCTGGTGTTAGATACAGAGAAAGGGCCTGTGGTACTGTTTGGCTGCGCTCATGCCGGAGCCGACACGATTCTGGATTATCTTGCTGTCCACACAGGCTATAACTCTTTTCATGCGGTTATTGGCGGAATGCACTTAGCAAAAGCTAATGAGCAGCGCATTGCCCAGATTATTACCTGTCTGGAAAAATATCAAGTGCAGCAGATTGTTGCCACACACTGCACTGGATTTCAGGCTATGGCAGCACTTTATCAGCATTTTCGCGAACGTTTTGTCTTTTCGACGGTCGGGAGTATTTTCTGCTTTTCAGATCGTTTCAAAAAGGAGGAGAGCCATTCGTGAAAAAACAGATCCCCTCTGAAATTCAAATAATTCTGCAAGAAACTGAAGAACAATTACAGAAAATTTATTCGAACCACCTTCAAGAACTTATTCTGTTTGGCTCTTATGCTCGGGGAGATTTTCATGAAGAGTCCGATATTGATCTCCTCTTGCTCCTGGATCAGATGGATGACCTTGCTTCAGAACGGGCAAAATATTTTCCTGTCATTAGCCAACTCAGTTTGAAATTTGATACCGTCATCTCTGTTATTCCTTATGCAATCCATGAATTTCACTCAAAGAAAACGCCTTTTATTTTAAATGTTTCTCAAGAGGGGATTTCTCTATGAACGAACAAGAAATCCGAGAATTATTTGAAAAAGCCTATCAAAGTATTGCTGCCGCAGAAGCCCTATTTGATGACGGTTTTTATGATTTTTCTGCAAGTCGATCGTACTATGCCATGTTTTATAGTATCGAAGCTGTATTTCTTCACCAGGATCGAGCCTTTTCAAAACATAAAGCTGTTATCTCGGCTTTTGGAAAAGAATTTATCAAGACCGGGATTTTTCCAACAGAATTTCATCGGTATCTTCTTGATGCGTTTGATCTGAGAAATCTTGGGGATTATGGTACAATGCATTCCGTGAACAAAACTCAGGCGCAAGAATTGATTTAACATGCCAAAGAGATTGCCGATACAATTCAAGCCTACCTGAAAATAACACCATGAAATTCTCCCCCTGAGCTTGCTCCGCAAATGATCAAGCCCGCCAACCTGCGGCGGCGATTTGCCCCATACTGCGACAACTTCCATTGGCGAGGTGCCTGCGATGATATCATGGGCGCGGCTTTTCCCTTGACGAATTTTCAGCGATATTATAGACAACATGAGATGAGCGTGAAGTTTCTCATAACTACAGATATTTGCGAAAAAACTTAGAGAATTGTTGAAAATATAGCAAAGGAGTAGCAACAATGGATGGATTATCTATGATTTTCGAGCGAAAAAGTGTGCGTCACTTTCAACCCAATAAATCGGTTTCCAAAGAGGACTTGACAACCTTAGTAAAAGCGGGGATGGCAGCCCCCTCAGCGGTCAATAAGCGGCCCTGGGCTTTTGTGGTAATTACCCGGCGGGAAACGTTGGATACGCTAGGGGAACATCTGCCTTATGCCAAAATGTTGAAACAGGCTCCGGCCGCCATTGTGGTCTGCGGCGATTTGCACAATGCTCTACCTGACGACTGGCAGGAATTCTGGATTCAGGATTGTTCGGCTGCCACACAGAATATCTTGCTGGCCGCCGAAGCCTTGCACCTGGGGGCGGTCTGGACTGCGGCGTATCCGGCTGAAGATCGTATTGACACTGTTCGGCAAGCCTTAGCGTTACCGGAACATATCATTCCTCTAAATGTTATTCCCATTGGCTATCCGGCCGGCAATGACAAACCGAAAGATAAATGGAACCCCGACAACGTTCATTGGGAACGCTGGTAAGAGGTTGTGATTGAAAATGATGTGCCTGGTACTTTTAAGCAGTATCATTTTAGGGTAGTGGTTAAATAGGAAGCGATGCGTTCGTTCCCGGAGCGAAGTCGAAAGGAACAGTGAGCGATTTGTTTCGACTTCGCTCAACGAGCGAGCATCACTTCCTATTTAACCACTACCCATTTTAGAATTGAACAGATAAGAATCTCCATCATCCGTTCCATAGAAAGGAGGACGCCAATGCCAGACAACACTATTGTTTTACAAAAATTAAAACGTCTGTTACAACAACATTTCCCTGATGCCATCCGTGATGTCATTCTGTTCGGTTCGCGCGCCAAAGGCACTGCCCACGACGATTCGGATTATGACGTATTGATTGTGTTGAATAACAACGACTACGATTGGAAATTCCGGGATGAAGTGACCGATGTGGTGTATGACATGGAATTAGCTGATGATATTCTTGTTGATAAGCACTTGATTTCCGTTGATGAGCTTGAGCATTCACTGCGCGGTATTCAACCCATTTTCAGAAACGCTATCGAACACGGAGTATATGCATGATCGATCACGAATAACGCCGGACTTTAATTACGTATCGTCTTGAACAGGCCAAAGAGACTATCGAAGAAGCTCGGATTATGATTGAGAACGAGAAATTTCGAGCCGCGGTCAACCGGATTTATTATGGCATCTTCTATGCGTTACTTGCGCTTGGGTTGAAATATCAATTTGAAACCTCAAAACATGGACAGTTACTCGGCTGGTTTAATAAAACATTCATCAAAGATGACCTCCTTCCCCGAAAGTATGGAAAAATTGCCAGAGAAGCCTTTGAAGTTCGTCAAAAAGGAGACTATGACACCTACATCGAATTCTCAAAAGATGATGTGATCCAAAAGTATGAACAGATGAAAGATTTCGTCGGAACTATCGAACAATTCATTTTTTCTGGAAATATAGTTCCGAAATATCCATGGGAAACCTTGTAAGAGGAATGAGATGGAATGTGCCCGATATGTTGAACGTATCGGGCACATTTTTTTCTGGTTTTTATTGACAAATTTCTGAATAGTCAGTGTAAGGAAACTTTTAGAAGAGAAATTCGGAGGAGGTGGTAGCAGGGTCGAATATTTTGATTTAACGTAATTCATAGGCTCTTATTACTTTTGTATCAATGGTATAAACATAAAAATGAAGGAGGGGTTTGTATGAAAATTTTCAAATTTACGGCTTTGTGTCTTTTGTTTTCTTTCCTCGTTGTTCTGTCTGTTCCTGCCCAGGAAATTCATCTGACGTTTTATTATCCTGTTGGCGTGTCTGGCCCATTAGTAAACGTCATTAACGGCATGGTCGAAGAATTTAGCAAAACACACCCGGGCATAGTGGTAGAACCGGTGTACGCTGGAAATTACAACAATACCATGCAAAAAGTTCAGACGGCTGTGCTGGGCGGAAATCCACCCGATATCGCTGTTGTCGAAATTTCGGAATTGTTCTCTTTGCTGGCCATGGATAGTATCATTCCGTTAGATGACTATATTGAAGCCGAAGGCGGACAAGAATTTTTGGATCAATTCTTCCCGGCATTTTTTGGCAATGCGAAAGCTGAAGGGAAGATCTATGGCTTTCCATTCCAACGCAGCACCCCGGTGCTTTACTGGAATAAAGACGCCTTCAAGGCATCGGCTGACGAATTAACGGCGGCAGGGCTTGACCCGAATCGTGCGCCCCAAAATTGGGATGAACTGGCTGCCTATTCAAAAATTTTGACCAAACGAGAGGGGAATGAGACCAAACAATATGGCGTGATCCTCCCGGGCGGCTGGAATGATTGGATCTTTGAAGCGTTCTCGCGCCAAAATGGCAGCCAGTTACTCAAAGAAGACGGCAAAACGGTCACGTTTGATACGCCGGAAAACCTTGAGGCCCTCAAGCTCTGGGCTGATTTGATGATCACCTACAAAACCTCCCCGGTCCTCCGCCCCTGGAATATTACGCCGGAGGATTTCATTGCCGGAATCAGTGCCATGATGTATTATTCGACCGGTGGGATGACACAAGTCCGCGAATTAGCCAAATTCGATTTTGGCGTCGCCTTTCTGCCGGCTAAAAAACAATTTGGAACGCCGGTTGGCGGAGGCGATTTTCATATTTTCAAAGGGATTCCGAAAGAAAACCAGGATGCGGCCTGGGAGTTTATCAAATTCATGACCAATCCGGAACAGGCGGGTTATTGGAGTCGCGCATCAGGGTATGTCGCCGTCAACAAAAAATCCTATGAGTTACCCGAAATGCAGACCTTTCTGGAAGAATTCCCGCAAATGGCGGTTGCACGGGATCAGCTTGAATATGCGTATCCTAAGATGATGGCGGTGAATTATCAACTGATTCGGAATGCGATGACCAGTAATCTCGATGCGGCGATGGAAGGGAAAATCACGCCGGAAGAAACGCTGAAAATTCTTCAGCAAAAGGTCGAAGAAATTCTTGCAGAGTAAAATAATCAGGAGGGCATTGATTGTTCAATGCCCTCCTCTGCTGACCAGGATGATCGTATGCTGACAGAATATTTTCAATTTATCGGCCTGGGTATGGTGATCGGAGTCGTCGTTTCTTTCATCTTCTCCCTCCGCGAAAAACAGAAAAACCGTGCGCTCACAACCCAGGATGTAAGTTTTTATCTCATTCTTCGCGGCGGAATCGTCGGCTTTGTCGCGTGTTTTCCAGGGATGTTGCTATCAAGGATAACAGGGGTGACTCATCCGGTGGCTATTTACGCCTCTATCGCGCTTTTTGCAGCCATCCTCTGCTATTTCAGTCATATTCTGCGTTACTATGGATTTATTGTGCCGGCCGCGTTTTTTTTAGGGTTATTTACCTATTATCCGATTCTCTGGTCGGGCTATCTCAGTTTTATGAAGTGGAATATGATGAATCCAAAGCCTAAATATAACGGCCTCGGAACCTTCGTCAAGCTGTTCCAGGAACCAGTGTTCTGGCTGGTGCTGAAAAATACGCTGGTTTTCGCCTCCGTGACGATTATCCCCACGATGTTGCTGGCAATTGTGTTTGCGATTCTGATTGATGAACGCCAGAAGCTCCGCGTGTATTACATTTATAGCTTTTTTTATCCGATGTTGATTCCAATGGCGGCGGCCGCGATGTTATGGGTGTTTATTTATTCCCCCAACTTAGGGTTAATGAACAGATTTTTAAACCAAATTGGCTTGCAATCCTTAGGATGGTTGGGCAGTTCGGCGACTTCGCTGTGGGCGATTATGATTATGACGGTGTGGAAAAATGTGGGGTTTTATACCCTGATTTATTTAGCCGGGTTGCAAAATCTTGATAAGTCGCTGTATGATGCCGCTTATATTGATGGAGCCGGATGGTGGAAGCGCCATATTTACATCACATTTCCGCTCTTAGGGCCAACCTCGTTATTTGTGTTTATTGTCGGCGTCATCCTGTCGTTCCAGGTATTTGCCCAGATTCACCTGATGACAGAAGGCGGTCCGGCCAATAGTTCGAATATCATCGTTTATTTTATCTACGAAAACGCCTTTAAATTTTTCAGATTTGATTTTGCTTCGGCCTTAACAACCCTATTGATTCTGGCCTTGTTAGCGATTGTGCTGGTCATTTTTGGCATCCTGCACAAACGGATTCATTATGCCATTGATTAACAGATCACGATGGTGACGATTTCGCCTGTTCTCTCCGCGAAAATAGGAATCTCTTTTCCATGTTCGGAGGCGTGTTTTCGCAGGAATGACAGGTGTGTGCTGCTATGTTCGAAAGAAAATATGAAGCTGTGCTGAAAGTGGGGATTCTGCACCTGATGTCCTTCATGATGCTTATCCCCTTCCTTTGGCTCATCTCAACCGCATTAAAAGCGCCGGCAGAGGTGTTTACGCAGACCATTCAATGGCTTCCCAGGAAACTCATGTTTTCTAATTTCGCGGCCATTATGAAAGTGGCCCCCTTCGGCATGTATATGCTCAACACGATCATTGTTGTTCTGGGAATTCTGGGCCTCCAACTGTTATTGGTCATTCCTGCGGCGTATGCCTTTGCTCGCTTAGAGTTTCCCGGAAAAGATATCGCCTTTATCCTCTTCATTATTCAAATTATGCTGCCTTTAGAAGCCATTATTGTGCCCAATTATTTTCTCATGAAAACCTTTGGGTTGCTGAATACCAGAATTTCGCTCATCCTCCCTTTTATTGCCAGCGGATTCGGGACATTTCAACTCCGGCAGACCTTTAAGCAAGTCCCACAATCCTTAGAAGATGCCGCCAAAATCGATGGAGCCGGACATTTTGGCCTGCTGTGGCATGTCTTTCTTCCCTTATCGCGTCCAACATTGGTCACGTTTTCCATGATCAGCATTGCCACGCACTGGAATGATTATTTCTGGCCGCTGATTGTCACGGAATCTGACAGGATCCGCACCTTAACGATTGGTTTAGGGATGTTTGTGCAGCAAGAAAGCGGTTCCGATTGGACCTTGTTAATGGCCGCTACCTTGTTTACCTGCGCTCCGATTATTCTGTTATTCCTGATCCTCCAGCGCACGTTCATTCAAAGTTTTATGACATCCGGGATTAAAGGATGAGTCGTTCGGTCTCTCATTGTGAATTTCACTAAAAATTCTCTTGACATTGAAAAGGAAATCAATTTATTTGGATTGAAAAGAAGAAAAAAAGGCAAACATGTATAAAATTTTATGAATGAATAAGGATGAGCATACGATGGAAGCCTTAACAACCACCAAACATGAATTGATTTCCCTTTTACAAGATACGCAATTTGACCATTTGAGCCATAAGGAGCAAATCCGCTTGCGGGAGTACCTGGCGCAGATAGTCTCAACCTTGCAAGACGTCTCAGAACGGCACCGTATGCAACACACACCCCAGGTATCTCGCCATTAAAGAGATTCAGAAAAACCGGGTTTCTTGAAGAAACCTGGTTTTTATCTCTGGGTATTTGGTATTTGCGGCAGATTCTAGTTCAGAAAAACCGAGTTTCTTGAAGAAACTCGGTTTTTATAACAGATCTTAAAAATCGAAATTGTCCGGATCCGGCCCAATCCGCTCGCCTCGATCCAACTGATCTAATAACGCCATGTCTTCAGGAGCGAGTTCAAAATCAAAAATCCGGGTATTTTCGAGAATGCGGTCTTTGTGCACAGATTTTGGTATTGTCACGACACCATGCTGCACATCCCAGCGCAAAACAATCTGGGAGGGCGTCTTATGATACTTTTCAGCCAGTTGCGTGATTTCCGCCACCGTAAAAATCTTCCCTCGCATAATCGGACTCCAGGCTTCTAACTGAATGTTCTGCTCTTTACAAAAATTCATCAGATCCGGTTGAACCAGATAGGGGTGAAATTCAACCTGATTTACGGCCGGAACGATCGTGCTATGAGCGAGGAGATCCTCAAGGTGATGTACCAGAAAATTGCTGACGCCAATTGCTCTGGCTTGACCGCTTGCATAAATATCTTCCAGGGCCTTCCACGCATCTTGATAACAGTCTTTGACCGGCCAGTGAATCAGGTATAAATCCAAATAATCCGTCTCTAAACGTTCCAGGCTTTCCTTGAAAGCGTCTGCTGTTCTTTTCTTCCGCATTTCTTCATTCCAGACTTTAGTGGTGAGAAAAATTTCATTGCGCGGCACACCACTCTCCCGAATAGCTTTTCCCACGCCGCGTTCATTGCCATACACGGCGGCCGTATCAATGCTGCGATACCCGGCTTCTAACGCCCATTTGACCGACTGTTCGACTTCCTGTCCATCTTGAACTTTAAACACCCCAAGCCCAAACCAGGGCATCTGAATGCCATTATTTAAGGTTGTACAATCAGTAATTGACGTGATCTTCATAAAGTCTTCTCCTTTTCAGATCATTATTCATATTAACTTACAGAAATTCTATTTTGTTAATTTGAGATTGATCAAGAAGATGTCAAGGGTAAAGAGTTACGATCATACAATTTGAAATGAGCAACAACAACATCACGAAAGAGATTCCGCCTTAGATGGGGTAATTAACCACCTGGGAGAATTAAAACATCCCAATACCCTTGTTCAATGCAAAGAACTTTCTTGTAAAATTTCAGGAACTCCTTCAATGCTGACCAATTCGCCGACAAAACTGCCGACCGCCACTTTGCTCTTGATTTTCACCGGCATGCGTCGTTCATCGGCGGTGAG
>DF820464.1:213990-374389 GCA_000739535.1 Candidatus Vecturithrix granuli
GAATACCCCGCCAATGTCTTTTGTATCCGGTTCCACCAGGAAGGTATCATACATGACATCAGACACTTCAATTATTTCGCGCTTCAAGACGCTGACCACACCCAGTGTGTTTTTCTTGCCATCTGTCACCGGGCGAGTAATGGTTTGCTGAATCTGCATATTGGCCAGACGCGTAAAATACAACGCCGAGAGCGGATCGAAAGATCCTTCTGCAAGAGGAATCGGGTCCCTCGTTTTGCCACGATCCGTATATTGCGCCTGTTGATTCTGCCAATCAAAATTCACAACAATATCGTGTTTGTGGTCACCTTCTTGTTGTTTAGTTTTGTACAACATAGAACGAGTCATGTCCAGACTGGAGTAGCCATCAATTCTATCGCGCACTTTATAAAAAATATCTACAAAAGAATTGGTTCTGGCGGTCATCACAAAATGATACACCGGCTCGCCATCCAGGGTTTCGATGGGCAATACCTCAAGCGTCGCTTCTCCGGCAGGAATTTTCCCCCATTTCAGAACAAAGGTTAACTTTTCTCCGGGAACAAAGGGGTGTCGTGAAGACAATGAGCGACTCTCACTATCAGAAACAACGCCGGCCAAAAGAATGAAGAGCGTGAACAGTGACAACAAAATCTGTTTCATGGTTTTCCTCTCATTACCTAATTAGGTCGTCGTTAAGTATTCAGGATGGCAAAAGTGGAGCTTTTGTGCTCGTGAATACTGAGGTTCATGCTGATGAATAGGACTGTATTGCTCGAAACCGGCCCTCATTCCCACAACGTTTTCTGGGAATGAGGGCAAACCTTACAAAGAGAATTGATATGTTCGCTTCGCAAGGAGAAGATGATATACTGATCGGTTACACGTTTTCAGGAAGCAACTCTCGTTCTGGCTGTGAAAATTCTTTCGGATAATCTTTCAGACCTTTTTCATGATCTATATCTCTGCGATGGCGGTGTCCGATATATTCACGGAAACTCTCGATAATGCAATAGAGCGCGGGAATAATATACAAGGTCATAAACGTCGAAGAAAACATGCCTCCAATAGAGACAATCGCCATTGGCGAACGCATTTCGCCGCCCTGACCTAATCCCAGAGCCATTGGAAGCATGGAGAACATAATCGCCACATTCGTCATCAGAATCGGACGGAGTTTCACGGCGCAGGCCGGAACAATCACGTCACGCCAACGTTGCCCGCGGCGGCGCAGTTCTTCAAGGTAATCAATCATGAGGATGCCGTTGTTGACCACGATGCCAACCAGCATAATCGTGCCCATGACCGAAAAAATATTCAGAGTTTTGCCTGTAATCGCCAGCGAAACGAGAATGCCAATCAAAGCCAACGGGACAGTGGACATGATGGTCAGCGAGTGGATGGCCGATTCCAACAGTATTGAGAGCAGCATGTAGGTCATAGCAACCGCCAGAAAAAGCGCAATACCCATGTCAATACCAGCTTCAACCATCATTTCCGTATCTCCCGCCCATTGAATCGTGATGCCGGCTGGCACGCTGACTTCCTCCATTCTGGCCTGGACGCCTTGCACAATCTTTCCGACATTCGCGCCTACCGCCACGTTTGCCCCTATCGTAACAGAACGTTGACGATCAGTCCGATAAATTTTACTTGGACCATCAACAAAGGCAATTTTACTGAGAGCATCTAAGCGCACCATGCCTTTAGGGGTTTGAATTGGCAGCGCGCCAATGGCGGCGGCATCGGTGCGATCTTCTTCCGAGAGCCTCACGCGAATATCGTATTCTTCACCGCTGACGCGATAGGTTGACCCGACATTGCCGGAAAAAGAGGTGCGTAGGATCACCGCCAATTGGGCGGAGGTGATGCCATAATCCGCACAGCGGCGATAATCCGGGGTCACCCGTACTTCCGGTTTGCCCATCCGCCAGTTCATATCCACATCCACCGCACCGGGAATCTGTTTGAGGATCGCCATCAATTGGTCAGACACGGCAAATAGCTCCTCTGTATTCTGTCCGATAATATCAATTGACACCGGTTTTTCGCCGCTGCCCGGACTTGATGAGGCTGGTTCGATCGTCAATTTTATCCCCGGAATATCGGCAAACAGTCGGCGAAATTCTACGGCCGCCTGCTCAGTCGTAATGGTGCGCAAATCACGTGGGATCAGCGTCACGGTAATTGAGCCCTCATTCACGCCCGTGGTGCTGCCTTCGTCGCCGCCCATCGTAGCATAAAATCGATCAATATAGGGTAAGGTTTTGAGGCGTTCTTCCAGCAGCAGCATCGTATAACTTGTGCCTTCGAGCGATTCATCCACCGCTTTTTCGATGGAGATGGAGACTTCGCCTTCATCCGCCTCTGTGATGAATTCGGCGCCAATCCATTTCACGGAGATAAAGGATGCCACAAAGAGGAGAACGGCTGTCAAAATTGTTAACCACCGAAATCTCAGTGCGATTTTTAACGTATCGGCATAACGCCGTTCCACAAAAGCATACAGGGTCTCCCAGTATTTCCCAAACCAGGCCAGCAGGCCCTTGTGCTCGCCATATCGTTTCATCATCCGCGAAGCCAGCATGGGGGTGAGAGTAAAGGAAAGTAGGAGGGAAAAAAGCGTAGCATAGACGGTCGTAAATCCGAATTCCTTGAAGATACGCCCAACCATCGAGGACATAGTGCCAATCGGGATAAACACGGCCATATTCGTGAGCGCAGACCCGAACACTGCCAGCATAATTTCAGAGGTGCCGGACTCTGAGGCATTTAACGGCGATTCTCCGGTTTCTTTCAGATGGCGTTGAATGTTTTCCAGGACGACAATCACATTCGCCACAAGTACCCCTACAGAGAGCGCCAGGGCCATCAATGAGACCATATTGGCGGTATAGCCAGACACCCACATCAGTGTAAACGTCGCAATCACGGCCACCGGCAGGGTAATAGTGGCAATCATGGTCACTCGAACATCGTGCAGAAAGAGCAACAGGATGCCAGCGGTAATCAAGATGCCTAAACCCAGGTTGGAAATCACATCATTCACAGAATCCCGAATCACGGTAGATTTATCTTTAGCGATGACCAGTTGGTAGTCTGGCGGAATTTCTTGTTGGAGCTGCTGGACGAGTTTTCTCACCTGTTTCATGATTTCCAGTGTATTAGCGTCGCTGGCTTTGGTCAGCGAAATCCCAATGGCAGATTCGCCATTCATGCGCGCCATGCTGCGCACTTCTTCAAAAGAATCTTCAACCGTAGCTACATCGGACAACCTGATGATCCCATTTGATGTCGGGATTTCAAGCAACTCAATCGCTTCTAAGGACGGGAAATCGCCCTGAAGTTTGATATTAATCTCCTGCTCTCCTTCAATAACTCTTCCTGCCGGAAGTTTCATATTAAAGGCGGCGATCATGTCATTCACATCCACAATGCTCAGACCAAAGGCTTCCAGTTTTTTGGATGATACAGAGATGACTATCTCCCGTTCTTTCTTGCCAAAGACATCCACCTTTGCCAGTCCCTTAATCTGCGTAAAGCGATCCACCATCTTTTCATCAACCAGTTGATAAATTTCTTCAACCGGTCGAGATGCTAACACGGCAATTTGCGCAATAGGTTCTGCGCCCAGGTCATATTGCGCAGTTGCCGGCTTTTCGGCGTCATCTGGCAGATCACTGACGATCTGATCAATTTTAGAACGCACATCGTTTTCGGCAACGTCTGGATCTACGGATAATTCAAATTCCGCTACCACGATCGAAAGGTTCTCCTGTGAGATTGATTCCTGGGTTTTCAGGCCGCTCACGGAAGCCACAGCTTCTTCAATTTTTTTCGTAACCTGAGTCTCGACTTCTTCCGGCCCGGCACCCGGATATACCGTCGTCACGAGCACAAAAGGAATTTCTATATCGGGAAATTGGTCTTTTGCCAGATTCAGATAGGAATAGATGCCGAACATCAGCAACATGCCAAAGAACATGATTGTCGTAACCGGACGACGGGTAAAAAGACGAATAAAGTTCATAGTTGTTTCCCTCGATGTTACAGCACCTTCACACGGTCATTTGGCTGTACCATCCGCACGCCCTCGGTAATGACGCGATCCTGAGTTGATAGTTCGTCTGAGAACACGGCCACCATATTTCCATCGCGATGCTTCACATCAACTATGACTTTTTGCGCTTCATTATTCACAATTTTAAAGACATAATAGGTATCGCCTTCTTTGAGCAAGGCTTTTTTGTTCATCACAAAGACATCCTCAATCCGCTCTAAACAAAAATTGATCCGGGCAAACATGCCAGGTTTAATTCTTTGTTCCGGGTTATCCACGAGTACTTTGGCAATGAAATTCCGATTCTGGGCATTACCGGTCGGAATGATGCGTTCTACCGTTCCGCTGAATTGTTCTTCCGGGTTCAATGAATCAAACGTAACCTGCACCGCCATTTGCTCCCGTACCTTGCTGATATACGTTTCCGGTACTTCGACCTCGACATATACCTGAACAATATCAATGATATGATAAATCACATCGCCTGAACTGGGAATTTCATTCAGGTTAAAGTGCTTCTCATCAATTACACCGCTAATCGGCGCGGCGATTTTCAGGTCCTTCAACATATTTTGCAACAACTGGATCTGTGCCTCAGTATTTTTCACTTGTTCTCTGGCGCTGCTCAATCCGGCTTGTGCTGCTTGCACTTGATTACGAACCTCATCAACCTGCTGCCTGGCAATAAACCCGTCTTTAAATAATTCCTCATAGCGTTTTGCATTGGCCTGGATCGTCTCAAAATTCGATTGCGCCTGATTCACGCTTTGAATCGCCGTGTTTTTCCCGGCCATGGCTTGCTGGATTTGTAGTTGAGTATCGCTGGCGTCAAATTGGACAATGACTTCACCTTTGGTCACGCTGTCGCCTTCCTTGCCTTTCAGGAAGATAAGCTTGCCGCCATACTCTCCTTGCACCTTAGCTTCAGCGTGGGGCGCTACCGTACCGTAAAAAGTTTGCATCAACTCAATATCTTTTGGCGTGATCGCTTCGACTTTGACTGGTATCCCCTGTTCTTCTTGAATGCTCTCGATACTGCGCGATAAGGTAGCCGTCTGATTAGTCGCACCAGGATCCGGTGATACAAATGAATAGGCGACATAGCCCCCCGCCACAGCAACAATCATAATCGCGCTTCCTACAATAAGTTTTTTTAGCATACAGTTTCTCCTTACTAATGTAGAGCGAAATTGTGATTTCGCTCATGACAAATGGTATGTCGAACTTAATTAAACGCTAATTGTAAATTGCCTGACATTGACGCAGCAGCTTCGTCTTTTGCATTCTGCCACAAGCCTTTCCAGAAAATTTTCAACGTATTTTGACAAAGCGGACGAATGAACGTTGGTTGCTCTAAATGAAAGGCCATAATGCTCCCAATAAAAAGTGCCTCAACCGAATGTGTGACCAATTCAACATCTGTGTTCGAGGGCAATTCCTCGGCAGCAACGGCTCGCCTGGCATATTTCTCAAAAAATTTTTTATCTTTCGGATTTGAGGGCAGTTGAATCTCTTCAATTCCAGGGAGTTTCGGAAATGCTAAAATCTTTTCAGCAATGCTTAAATCGTCAAAATGAATACAGCCGCGCTTCTGGGTAAAATACGCAATAGTCTCAGAAAGCACTCCGGGATATTCCTCAAAGCTCTGTGCGGCAAGATCAAAATAGGCTTCGATCATCTCAAGATTGCTCTTTTCCTCTTCCCATTCCAGTAGATGCCATTCCATTTCAAGACGCCAGAGCTGCAAGATATACACAAGCACGTCTGTTTTTTGAGGAAAATAATTATAAAACGTCACTTCTGACACCGGAATGGTTTCGCACACTTCCTTGACTGAAATATCTTCTAAGCGCTTGGCCTTTAGCCGTTCCATCACCGCTTCAGCAAGTGCGATTTTGGTTTGTGCATGTTTCCGTTCACGTAGCGAAAGAGTATATTCTTTTTCCATAGTTGCCCCCATAATTTAATTATTATGTATAAATATATAGTAATATAAAATTTTGTCAAGATTAATTTTTTAAATTTTATATATTTTTTAAGTTGACTTAATTTTTTAAATTCTATCAAAGTTATCATGAAAATAAAAAAAGCCCTCTTCTCGTGTTTTCAATGAGAGGAGAGCAAACATACGAAAAAACCGGGTTTTTTCAAAAACCCGGTTTTTGACACTGAATGAGAAGAGGGATAGAAGCTTAGAGCAGCACCAGCAAGGTGTTTATAAATTCAACACCTCACGAATGGGAGCAAACTGAAAGTCACGGATTAAGCGTCGCAATTTGTTGGCCGTTGAGTGCAGGTTGACATAATGGCGAAAGCGCGTGGTGACCGATATATTTGGAATACGAGGCTGGTCCGGATCGAGTTCCCAGGGATGAAGGTAGAGAATCCCGGGTTTTTGCTGGCGATTCAGTAAGCGCAAACTATATTTCAGCAGCCAATAGGGAAACAGGCGTAAATAGCCTCCGCCGGCTATCGGAAAATTCCATTTCCAGAGCCGCAAGGTTGAAAGAGGGAATTCCATGATTGACGCGCCATTATCGCGCTCGATCCGGTAGGGAAAGCGTTCACTATTGGGCACGCCGTAACGATCGTGAGTAATCGGGAAAATACTGGAATCATACAAAATATGATGTTTTATCAGAGTGTCAAAGGCCCAATAAGAATCTTCAATAATTGAATACGTTGGAGCGCGATACCCAATAATTTGAGTCCCTGAAAACCGTTCAAGCACCTCAATTGATTTTGCCAGATCGGCTTCAAACTCAGCAGGGGTTTGCTTATACACCATCTGGTGCGCATATCCATGCGTGGCAAGTTCATGCCCATCATCTGCAATGCACTTCACCATCGCAGGGAATCGCTCGGCAATCCACCCTAACATAAAGAAGGTCGCCTTGACATGGCGTTCAGCCAAAATACCCAGAATTTTCTGCGTATTCTGCTCAACCCGGCTTGGATACCGGGGCCATTCTTCAAAGGTAATATAATTTTTAAAGGCTTCTACCTGATAATAATCTTCAATATCAAACGTCAACGCATTGATCATGAATGGTTCTCCAATAGACTATGGTCAACATGTCATTCTATTTCCTACAAATTCATTATAGAACCATCCTGAGAAAAGTCAATAAAGAAAACTGACAAAATCCTTCTTCTCGCGTTGTAACAAGAAAACCTTATATCCCGAGTATTATGGATTTTCTTTGACAGGTAAGCGGCGATGTAAGGTCTGGCGCGTAATCCCTAATAAATCCGCCGCAAGCGTCCGGTTGCCCTCGGTGCGTTTCAAGGCTTCTTGAATGAGCAGGTCTTCAGTTTCTTTCAGCGTCGGCAGCGATGCCAGCATACTGAACAAGGTATGGATCGACATTGGCGATCCAGGCGCAGGAAAGGTTTCAGTCGTCGGTGCATGATGGATCAATTCTTTAAAACTGTGCAGGGATAATTTTCCGGACTCATGGCGGCTGACCGCATCAAACACCATGGCTCGCAGTTCGCGGATATTTCCCGGAAAATCATAGACCGAGAACAGTGAGAGCAATTCCGGTGGCGGCGTTGGCGCAGGCCGGCCTAATTCCTCTGCTGCTTGCTGGAGGAAAAATTCGACAAGTAAGGGAATATCATCACGGCGTTCACGTAGCGGGGGTACGTGAATGCGGTGCAAAAGCAGGCGATAATACAGATCTTCTCGAAATTTGCCGGATTCTTGTAATGTGAGTAAATCGCGATTGGTAGCGACCAGAATGCGAGCATTAGTCGAACTGGGAATATCTGATCCCAGGGCGTAGTATTCCCGCTCTTGCAGCAAACGTAGCAACTTCACTTGCGACGTTGAGGCTAAATCTCCGATTTCATCTAAAAATAAGGTGCCATTCGCGGCTTTTTCGATCAACCCATCCCGCGATCTATCCGCCCCGGTAAAAGCCCCGCGTTTATGTCCAAACAACGTATCGGAAAATGTCGTATCGTCCAGGCCAGCCACATTAATGGCGACAAATTCACCCTTGCGATTGCTGAGACGATGAATCGCCCGGGTAATCAGTTCTTTACCCACGCCAGTTTCCCCGGTAATCAAAACGGGATGGGAAGTGACTGCAATTGATTCAATATAGCGGAAAATCGAATACAGGTGCGGATTCTGAGTGATGATATCTGCAAAAGCTTCCGGGTGTTTCAGATTGGTATCCAGGAATCGCTCTTTGAGCCGAGCATTTTCCTGACGCAGTTCCTGAAATTCAATGGCGCGCGTCACCGTCGTGACCAGGCGCGTCGCTTCGATAGGCTTAACAATGTAATCGAAGGCTCCAGCTTTCATACAGCGCACCACGGTTTTCACTTCATCAATTGCCGTGGTGATAATCACCGGAATCTCAGGATATTGCTGCCTGACCACGGAGAGTACCTCTTCGCCTGACATTTCTGGCATGTGTAAATCTAAAATCATCAACGCAATACGTTGTGAGGCAAGCACTTTTAAGGCATCTGGGCCACTTTGACAACAAAGGAGGTTCGTAATTCCTCGGCCTTTCAATTGGAATTCACACACCTGGAGTGAATACAGATCGTCATCTACCACGAGTATAGGTAAGGCTGGATATATTTTGAAACCTGTTTCCATGGCTCACTGTTGTTATCCCTTGAATCTTCTGCTTTGTTCAGAGAGTTACTCAGAACCTTCTCAAAAGAAGCTTGACTTCCTGGAACTCGGCAACGATATTCCTTTTACTCGATATTCAAGTTTTTGAGTTGTTTCGGGAATGGAGCGAAGCAGATTTCCCAAAACAGATCGTGTTTCGGGAATTTCGTGCCTCATTCCTGAAACAACATGAAAATAAAGAATAAACAAGAATTTCGGACTTTTGTTGAAATCCTTGCTTATGAGAAATCCTTGTAATTACTAAAAAAAACAATAAAAAAACATTATCAGGTAATATTGAGAGAAGTCAAGGATTATTTCTTGACTTCAAGCAAGAGAGTAAGAAAATACGTTAAACCCTTCAGATAGCCTGCAAAAGCGGGAACGACGAATACGCGCGCACCATGAAAATTTCATTGACATGGAAGGTATCATGAGTTTGCGCTTACCAGGCATGATGAAACTACACGGATTTTATGGAGAGAGGATGTGTCCTGGAAAGATTTCAAAATTCAATCTTTCCTCCATGAAATTCATGTAGCTTCAAAGGAGCTATTCATGCGTTTTGGCAAACATATCACAATGCCTGAAAATTCTATTTTCAGGGGAGTCGTCATGCGTTTTGGCAAACGCACCATAACGCATGAAAATTTTATTTTCACGGGAGGAATTCATGAATTTGACGAACAACATGAAGGATTTAGCTGAGAACCTGGGTGCAGATTTTTTTGGCGTTGCGGATCTTGCACCTGCTCATGAAGCTATTTTGCTACAAGGCGGAGCAACTGTCGCCGGATTTCCTCGAGCGATTGCGCTTGGGGTTCGCCTGTTTGACCCGATTGTCGATCTGCTGCCGCAACGGGCAGAACGAGCTGTCGCCGTGGCTTACAAACATCATTGTTACCACCAGATTAATGAACGTCTCGATCAGATCGCTTCACGTCTAAGCAGCGTGCTGCAACGCGACGGGCACAAGGTATTCCCGATCCCAGCCTCACAACGGGTTGATGATGAACATCTTTGCGCCATGTTCTCGCACAAATTAGCGGCATACCTGGCAGGATTAGGATGGATTGGCAAAAGCTGCCTGTTAGTAACGCCGGAAGTCGGACCACGTGCACGCTGGACAACTATTCTGACCGATGCTCCGCTTACTGTTACTGGAAAACCAATGGAAGTGCAGTGCGGTGACTGCCATCAGTGCGTTGATATTTGCCCGACCCGGGCCTTCACCGGCAAAAATTTTCGCGCCTGCGACCCCCGCGACGTCCGCTATGACGCTGCTAAATGTGATCGCTATTTTAATCAAATGAGGCAGAAACACGACTGGGCGGTTTGCGGCCTGTGTCTCTATGTGTGCCCACACGGAAGAAAAAATGATAAGGATTGAATAGCTGCGATATTATCTGTCAAGAGTATTGCTTCATAGTCTTTGATAAATACTCCAGGTCAAAGTCTTTATTTAAGAAATCATGTACTATCCACTGGTGAGCGGACTACCCTCTCCTGCCCATCCTGGCGAGCATAGATGCCAGACACCGAGACGGGGGTGGGAGCGGGATGCCCACGGCGGCGGGAAGATGACCTGGAGAATGTCGGTCATGGTGGGAACTTGATGGATCCCATCGCGTTGAACCCCCTTTTTAAACACCTAACCTTGTTCCTCCTGAAGTTTTTGTCGAGAAAAATTTAATGATTGACTTTATTCACATAACAAGCGAATTCCAAGTTAATTATCAACATTGGGCTATTAAAACTGCAAGATCGCTCGTAATGAAAACAAGACACTCCACAGGGTTGCTTTTTTCAAATGTTCTTTTCCCGATAACTCACTCAGTTCCTTAAACATTGGCGCACTGTTCTGATCTGTCTGTTCAAATTCATAAATCAAGGCAGTACAGTAGTGGTGGTCAGTGTACCCAAGTTCTCCAATGTTTGCCGGGAGTTGTCTGCTGCCTCCGGTAACCCAGGCTTCGGCTTCCTGGGGCGTGACAATGTTTGTGGTCTGGGCAAATGGCGCAGAGGTCACGATAAAGGCAATGATCCGATAATAGCCTGCTTGCGAAGTGAACAAGGATTTCACGTAGGCGGTCAGGGAAAATGAGCGCGGCGGAGTCAACGCTGCAGCCCAGCGATCAGGAAGTTCTTTGGGAGTACCGTCAGGATTGTATTGTTCAATCTGCGATATCAGCGCAAAACCATCTGGCACTTGATAATAGCTGTATTCACCGTAGCCCGCCTGTTCAAAAGCTCTTTCCAGTCGTTCGGCGACCTCTTGTAATAAGGTTGAGGTTTCTGAATTTAGTAAAAATTCTGAGGGCACTTTGACTGATGCCGAAGGTTGGGGCGGAGGCCAGGGAAATTCCGGAATTGGCATGGCTGCCCGCGCAGATCTTAACGGCGGCTGGCGCACAACGTTTTTTGCCAGCATGGTTTGCGTATATTCTCCGAGAAGCTGTTGAGAAACCGCGTCCTCTTCTTCGACATCCATGTTGAAGATTCTGGTCGCAAGCTGAAGCGTGTCCTCATCTTGCACACTCACCATTCCGGTCATAACCGTTTCAATGCCCATGATTTGCCAGAATTTAGACGCTATTTCGGGATTCTCACGGAGATCACTCATCGTAAATTTTGACCGGTTGATGAGCTCCCGTAAGTACGGACCGCTGACAACCCAAAGTTCCTTCTCAGTATTAGCTAAAGCCGACGCAATATCATCGGTCATCACAAGGCTGAGATCAGTCAAATTTTTTTCAGCATCGCTAAAATCGAGAATAGCAACCGTCTCCTTTCCGGCCGTCGTTATTGCATGTTCCAGAGAGCGAGTCAGATCAAGAATTCCATTTTCATAAGTTTTTTCAACGGTCAAAGGTTTTTGTTTGACCCCTGGCGCACATCCTGACAGAAAAAGTATCAGGATCACACCACACCATAGATATTGTTGTCCTCTCTGCATCTTGTCCTCCCCTGAAAATGTAGCACGAAACTCCAGTTTCGCGCCTCGTTGACAGCCGCGAAACTGGAGTTTCGCGGTACATCCCATCTCCCCTGAACAGAAAATTTTCATTCGCCGTGGTGCGTTTGCCAAAACGAATGAATAACTCCTTACATAGAAAATGAAACTCTTCTTTCACCAAGAAAAAACCTTGAAAAGCCAACACACAAATTCTCATTTACTTTTTTGCAGGCACTCTTCAGGGCAAAACGCTTTTTCTAACAATGATGCTTTTTCACGCTGCTGTCAAGGCAAAATTTCAGGATTCCTGCGGCTGCGCTTTCGTTGTGTTGTCTTCCATGGTTTTATAATCTTTCTTCAGGGCGCGTTTGTCCCTCCGACGGCGCATTTCAGCAGCTTTGGCCTGTAAGCTCTGGAAAGTTTCGGTTTCCACGATTTCACGCACCTGTTTTTGCCGTTTGGCTTCATCAATCTCGATCCGGAGCTGCTGAATCTCCTGGCGCAGATTTTGCTCGCGAATATAGGCTTCAAGGGCTGCCACTGCCAATAAGGAGAAGGATTCCATCATCTGTTGTAAATTCTGATCAAAGGGGATGATTTCGTGGGTCTCAGGATCCTGTGCATTGAGCAGTTGCATGACTCCGCGTACCTGTCCGGCGGTATTTTTCAGCGGGATGGTTAGCAATGAATCGATCACATAATCGTCGAGAATGGTGCTTGTCTGGTGATATTGAGCGATATTGCTGGATATCCCTTCACGAACTGCCTGAGTGACAATATAGGAAAGTTCGGAGCTATCTTCGGGGGAAATGCGCCTGTAGATTGGTAAGGGCGCAAAAGGGATTGCTTGCCCGCTTGTTCCGCCTAAGGCTAAGTTTTTGGTAGTGTTACGCACGATTTCAAATTTGAGATAGTCTTCTTCTGAGCGCAAATAGAGGGTTCCGGCGTCGGCATGACAAAAAGTCTGGGCTTCTACCAGCATTTTTTCCAATAGGCGATTGAAATCTTTTTCTGAGGTTAATTGCACTCCGAGCGGAATGACGACTTCCAGCAGATCATCTGCTCGTTTTTTTTCCTTTCTGACCTGATTTAACGTCTGGCGCAATTGACTGGTCATGTTATTAAAGGTTTCAGCCAGGATGCCGATTTCATCGCCGGATTCCACTTCAGCGCGAGTATCCAACGCTCCGGCGCGAATAGCATCCGCCTTTTCTGTCAAACGGCGAACAGGACCGGCAATATGGCGTTGCAAAATCAAAGACATGGCAATGCCCAATAAAAGAGATATTATCCCATTTGTCAACACGTGCCGACTTGCCTGCCCGAGTTCTTGCTGCCCTGTCATCACATCATTTGCCAGATACGTTTCTTGATCTTCGGTCATTTCTGCTAATAATTGCTGCATAATATCGGCATAAGGCACGGCCTTCTGGGCAAAAATATACCAATCTTCGCGCCACCGATCGCTTTCCAAAATAGTAAACATTTGATCTGGCAAGGGCAGAAATGTATTATATTCTTGTTCAATACTTCGAAAGACTTCTTGCTGCGATACCGTCAGCCCCATACGCGCGTTCTGTAAAAGCTCCCAGGCGTCACGATTCTGCCGGAAATACATTTCGTACTCTGTATGATATTCTTGATAGCGCGTGGTAACATAGCCGCGCAAGGCTGAAACCATTGCGGTAAAACTGCCCTGGAATCTTGCCATTTTCCAGAGCAGGGTCATATTATCGGCGGTAGGTTCACGTTCTCCCTGACTGTCAATCAGGCTGTTAATCGAGTTCATCACCTGATGGGCGCGACTTAAACCCTCTGTTGCTAACAGGCGGTAAGCCGGTTCGCGCTGCAGCTGGTCATCGTGTAATGCAAATAATCCCTCTGGCAGGGCGGTCCAGCTTTCATAAATTGATTTGAGATCGCGTACCCGCCCTTGGTTCTCAAGATCAAGGTACGGAGAGAGCGTATCCAATTGAATTAAATCCGTCTCAAATTTCTGGCTATATTCAAGGTAGCCCTCACGGTATTTTTGATCGCCCAATGCCAGATAGCCGCGCACATTCCCGATCATCCTGAGTAAATTCGCCTGAGCACGAGAGGCCGCCAGAGCTGTCGGTACACGAATTTCATCAATACGATTCATGTTCTGTGTCGCCCGCTTACTGCTCAGGTAGCTGACCCCCACACTCACAAACATCAAGAGTACGAGGATGCCGAACCCTATCGTCAACTTTGCGCCAATCTGCAAATTCTTCAGCCGTTTCATGATAAGATATACTCTCCTTCAATTCTCACAACAGCGCCGCCGCCAAACAGAACCCGCTGTATCCCCTGATTATCGGTATTCGTGGATAAGCGCACAATATTGGCGCGATCTTTGAGCTTATTTTGTTCGAGTATAAGCGGCGTCCCATCCCAGAATCCGTTTTGCAGCAAATAATAGCCAAACGCAGCGTTGCCAGAGCCTGTCGCCGGGTCTTCCAAATAACCGAAGCGCGGCGCAAACACCCTGGTTCGGTATTGGCGCTGCGGATGAGAAACTTCATCGCTGAAAAGGGTGAGAATATCAACATCCTGTTGTTCACAAAAGGTCTTCAACTCCTGAAAATCCGGCGTAATGTGTAAGATCTCTTCAAGTGAACGAATAGGAACAAGCAGGGTTTGTAACCCGGCATTCACACAGGCAAGCGGATACTTGCCGGTCAATGCAGACTCCGGTACGCGAAGCGCGGCGGCGATCTTGCTTCCGGGAATAGCTATGGGAGAAAAAACAGGTTCAGGCGCGGTAATATAAACAGCATCATCTGTTTTGAGTCGGTTTTCGACCGCAAGCTGACCTTTTCTGGCAGTCAAAATCGTAATAGTAGTTTTCTGTCTCAGGATGGGATCATGTTTGATCACATCATACATGATCGCAATTGTCGCGTGCCCGCAAAAATCAACTTCCCGTTCCGCTGAATAATAGGTGAGTTCAAAATCAACGTGTTGCTGAGCGGACGGCGCAAGATACGCCACTTCGCTGACAAATCCCTGTAATTGTTGAACAATTCGTAACATCTCTTCTGAGGTTATGTCGTTTTTGTGCTGTAAATAGATGCACCCTGCAGGATTGCCTGAAGAATGGCCTGTCGCAAAAGCATCAATTTTTTTAAATGCGAACCGTTTCATATCATCTCCTCTTCCATCAGTTCTCCGTTCACCGAGCGAAGTCGAGGTGAACATACCGGCAGAACTTTGGCCTCCTCTTTCAGAAAGCGGAGTTGCAGTTATTCCACGCCAAAACGCCTCCTGATACGTTTAATAAGTTCCACGGCAATCTGATATTTGTTAAACGGCGGCATAATATAGATTCCGGCAAAAGATGGATATGCGTATTCAATGAGTTCCCAGGCAAGCTCGATGCCCTGTTCAATCCCATGTTCTCCGGCGTTACGCATTTTTTCGCGGATGTCCGCCGGAATCGAAATTCCCGGAAATTCATTGTGCAGGAATTCTGCGTTGCGCGAGCTGACTAAGGGGAGAATGCCTAAGAAAATCGGGATGGAGAGATCATGAGTCAGTTCGAGCAGCTGATCAACTTTTTCTTTAGAATACACGGGCTGAGTCTGGAAGAATTGCGCGCCCCGCTCGATTTTCTCGCGCATCCGTTTCACCTGAATCGCCATATTCTGCGTGTTCGGATTAAAGGCCGCGCCAATCGTAAACATGGTTTGCGCTTTGAGATCGTCGCCGTCCACATTCTGCCCCTGGTTAAAGCGCTGTAACAGGCTGATAAGTTCATAAGAACGCAGGTCAAATACGCCCTTAACCCGCTCCTCTTTGCCCCTGGAAGGCGGATCGCCTGTGACCGCCAGAATATTGTGAATCCCTTCAATCGCCATGCCCATCAGTTCCGACTGCATCCCGATCAGGTTGCGGTCGCGCCCGGTCAGATGGACAATCGTCTCGATCCCCACTTCTTTTTGAATGATGCGAGCCAGCGCAACATTGCTGAGCCGCGTAACGGCCAGCGGATTTTCGGCAATGCTAATGACATCCGCACCCGTCTGTTTCAAGATCCTGGCTCCCTCAAGGGTATTAACGATATGCAATGTTTTCGGAGGGTCTAACTCCACACTAATCACTTTTCGACGCGTCAACAGTACGCGTAAGTGACTTTGTGACACGATTTGCTCCTGAAACGCTGGCGGTGCGGCGATTTCTACGAACGCAGCAGGATCAATCGGCTGTTTAAGGGCAGATTGAAGGCCGGAGACCGCGTTTTTGATCGCTTTGATCGCTGCCGGCCCAATGCCGCAGCACCCTCCGATCAGGTTCACGCCGGCTTTGACCAGTTCTACCGCTGTTTCTGTGAGGTATTCCGTGCTCGCCAGATACATCATACGGTCGTCGCGTCGTTCCGGAAAACCGGCATTGGGAAAGGCTGAAATCGGGAGGTCAATCTTGATCGCCGTATTTTTTAGCACTTTCAGGATTCCATTCGGTCCGATGCCGCAATTCGCGCCGACAATATCGGCCCCGGCTTGTTTGAGTTTGAAAAATGCCCCAAGCGCGCTCTCACCGTCAATAGTTTTCCCGGAATCGGTGAACACTAATTGCGCGATTGTCGGAATGTTCTGAAGGGCTTTGACCGCCTTGAGCGCGATCAGGAGATCTGCAAGCGAGCTAAAGGTTTCCAGAATGAACAAATCTACGCCGCCTTCAAGTAAGCCTTGCGCCTGCTCGCTGAAAATCTCAGCTTTCTGATCATCGCTAATCATTTCCTGCTCCATGCGACCTAAGGGACCGATGGAACCGGCGACCCAGGCCGCCCCTTGCGCACATTGTAACGCCAGTTCCGCCCCGCGTCGGTTGATTGCGCGAACGCTATCAGCCAGATTGTACTGCTGCAATTTCCAGCGATTCGCGCCAAAGGTATTAGTTTCGAGCAATTCTGCGCCAACATCAAGATATTCCTGATGGAGCTGGATCACAATTTCAGGCTGGGTGATATTCAGATGGTCATAACATACCGAGAGCGGAATGCCTTTTTCATAGAGCTGGGTGCCAAAGGCGCCATCGCCAACAATAATTCGCTGTTGTAATACCTGAGTGATATTCAGTCGTGTGGTCATGATGTTTTGTCATTCGGAAAATCGGATTTTTGAAAAATTCGATTTTTAATGAGATCGTAAAGGTTTTATATATATCCGCCCATCCTGAATCGCTATTGAAGAATGAAAAAATGAGCCGTCGCCTGCTCTCTTCGACACGTTCAGCGCGAATGGAATGAATGCTCAAGAGTATTTTCTGGTATTGCTCCTGGAAAAATGAAAATGTCAAGCGAAAAATTTTTCAACTCTGTCAGAAAGATTTTTATACAACTTGTTTTGGGAATCAGAGTCTAAAGAGAGCAGAATACATATTGCAATAAAAATATCAGTTGCATCCACTGCTCCAAAATTTTTAAAAATATGTAGGATAAAAACTTGACTTCAAAACCCGCTTCACCGTTGTCATATTACTTGACACTGCTCTTCTTATGATGTTATACTATTTATATTGTGTTATCATGCCCGGTTATGACATGAGATTCGTCAAACGATTTTGACACAATTTCTTGACGCGTACAATGCGGACGAAAAAGCAACTCGTTGAAATTAAAGGACAAAAAGATGGGTTATGGATTTATTTAGATGATCAGGATACGCTGGATGATGTGTTTTCTGCCCTGGATGACCGACTAAAGGCATCCAATAGATTTTTTTCAGGGGCAGAGGTCACAATTGATACAGGAATTCGGAAGATTGCCGCCGAAGATCAATCACTATTACGAAAAATTGTTGAACAGACGTATGCGTTACAGATCAAAGAAATTCGATCGACAGACGCCCAACTTATTCTCTCTGAGGAATCGTCTGAATTTCTCTTTGATGATCTTGGTTCAATCCTCACACGGGATGAGGTCAATGAGCAGAGTAACCCTCAGACTTCTTTAAATGACCAGGCAGCATATCCGGAAAAGTCCCGTCTGACGAAGGAAGCATCGGCTGAGGTGTTGCGCAACGATCTTTCAGAGGAACCTGAGGAAGAAGATGCGTTCATGAAATATATTGACGCGACCTTTCAGATTCCTGTGCAGCACACCTGGGAGCCGAAGCCGACATATTCCTCAGAGCACCTGTATGAAAATGAAGAAACCGCGTTTTATTTTCGAGGAACAGTTCGCTCAGGCCAAACGCTGGAATATCCTGGCAATATCGTGATTTTGGGTGATATCAATCCAGGGGCTTATGTGATCGCCAGCGGCGACATCATCGTCATGGGCCGGTTGCAAGGGGTTGTCCATGCCGGAGCAGAAGGAGAGGAACGAGCGGTGGTGATTGGTGCGAGTTTCACCCCATCACAATTACGAATTGCCCAATATATCGGAAGATCGCCGGATGAATACCACAAATCTCGCGCTAAACAGGGGCAAACCGAAAAAGCGTATGTCAAGGACGGTGCCATCGTGATAGAACCGATCCTTTAAGTATGAAGGAGTGACGCAATTATGGGAAAAGTGTATGTAATTACCTCTGGGAAAGGCGGGGTAGGCAAAAGTACCAATACCGCGAATTTAGGAACAGGCCTGGCCCTGGCCGGGCGTAAAGTCGTGGTGGTTGACGCGGATATCGGCCTGAGAAACCTCGATATGATTCTTGGCTTAGAAAACCGGATTGTGTATGATCTGGTCAATGTGGTTGAACGACAATGTAAAATTAGCCAGGCGCTCATTCGCGATAAACGTTTTAAAAATCTTTTTTTGCTCCCAGCAGCGCAAACCCGGAATAAAGAAGCTGTAACATCGGAACAGATGTTGGAGTTAACCGAAAAGCTCCGTAAAGTCTTTGATTATGTGCTCATTGATTGTCCGGCCGGCATTGAGTCGGGTTTCCGCAATGCGGTGATTGGCGCAGATATGGCGTTGCTCGTTACGACCCCCGAAGTCTCCGCCGTGCGTGATGTGGACCGGGTGATCGGGTTATTAGAGGCTTCAGGAAAACGTAATCCCAAATTAATTATCAATCGCCTGAATCCTGAAATGGTAAAACGCGGGGATATGCTCGATACAGAAACGATTTTGCAAATTTTGGCTGTTGAACTGATCGGAGTTATTCCCGAAGATGAAGATATGGTGGCATATACTAACCGCGGCGAACCTGCAATTCTTTCGAATAAATCGCTTGCAGGCAAAGCATTTAAAAATATTGTGCGACGATTGGAGGGTGAAGAGGTCGAGTTTCTGCCTTTAAATGGAAACCGGGGATTTTTCCAGGGACTAAAACGATTGGTACGATTGGGATAGCATTATGACGAAATTAGCAGAGAGACTGAAAAGTATGTTTCGCCGCCAGCCGAAAAGCGCGGAAGTTGCTGCCGAACGTTTGAAAATTATTCTGGCCCATGAACGCCGTGGCGTGAGCGCCCCGCTCATGGAGCAAATGAAAGAAGAAATTATTAAAGTGGTGTCAAAATTTGTGGAAGTTGACACTCAGCAAATCGAAGTTCGTCTGACCGATGAAGCCGATATTGAGATGCTGGAAGTGACCGTACCCTTTCATCGTTAAATTGAATTGTTCGCAAAGTTTTTATGCTCTCATGTCAAACAGTGGTGCAAAGCCGCCTTTGATCTGTGGTCTAAGCTTGTCTTTGCATTCCTGCAAAGCGAGACAATAATTCTCTTTGCAATGTTGGCAGAGACGGGCTTTGCACTTCATTCAGAATCATGCTCTACTGAACAACTTCAACAATTTATGCAACTTGAGTTGTCTGAAGTGAACGGGTTTCAATCGCGTGAATATAATACCGTAAATTATCCGGGCAAATGTCATAGTCATTCGACCAATAAATGCCTCGACCATTCTTATAGATTTGAACTTGTTTAAAATAGAGCGGATCGGCTAAGGGTTTTGTGAATGAATCCTCTCCAATAAATTGCGTTCCATCAATAATTTTTTCCACTCCATCATCAAACACAAGATGAAGTTGGAACGGTTCAAGAACCTCAAGATGCGTAATCTTGACCATTTTATGTCCCTCTTATTCCAATAGTTTAATCGTATGAAGCGGGGCAGGCTTCTGAGCCTCGTTCCAATTATCGAGGAGTTCCTGTCGATGTTCCAATGCCCACTCAACGACTAAAAGACGTGCTCGTTTTGGCAGCTTGCCTTTCAAGGCTGTGAATATCAAACAACGCCTCATGTTCCTGGTATTCTGCGTGAAAATGTGCTGGAGGATGATCGTTGATAAACATACGAATAATAATTCAATAAAATCGACTCAATTCTGGCATATTCTTTCCTTAATCACAACCTGCCTTTGGTAAAATGATCGTTCCATTTAGTTCATTTCATCCAGGGTCTATCATCATGTCAATAAATTCCTGGAAAAGAATACATGTATTTCGGGAATAAGGCGCGAATTCCAGAAATAAGCCGATTAATAGGGAAGTAGATACTACTTCCCTAGTGTTTCATGCTCAAAGCTCCATCAGGTGCAATCTCTCAAGCGTTTGCGGGGTGGGGGACTGTTGAGAGTAATCGTAAAAATTTCCTCTGATAGCCTCCTAACATTGGGTATCTCCTGGTCCAAAGGTTTTCGATAAAAATCTTTGTATCACGATATCAGGCAGAGCCTAAAGGTGTGAAGTTTCGAAGAAGGTTCTCGTAACAGGCTCCATACGCATGGAGTTGAGCGTAGCGGGTTTGGTCTGTTTCAATATGTAGATGAACGGCGAGATGTTCGGCTGGCAAAAAATTGGGGATACGTTCGGCCCATTCGACTAATGTGACACCCTCGCCATAAAAATATTCTTCATAGCCTAAATCATAGAGATCATCTTCGTGCGTCAAGCGATAGACGTCAAAATGATAGATTGGGAATCGCCCCTGATACTCTTGAATCAGCGTGAAAGTCGGACTGGTAACCAAGCTGGGATCCGACACGCCAAGCCCGACGGCAATCCCCTGGATGCAGCAGGTTTTGCCTGCCCCTAAATCACCGCGAAACGCAACAAGATCGCCAGCTTTTAGCATCGTGCCAAGTTTTTGACCAAGATGAAATGTTTCTTGAGCAGAGCGTGAAATCCATTCTTGCATAAGCATAGTTCTTTCCAGTGAAAGTCGTGTATGTTTCAGATTGCTGCAACATCTATTCTCTCAGCGTGCGTTGCATGTCAAGTTTCTTTTTCTTTGATCCTTTGTCTACAACGGTTTTCTTCTCTTACGAACGTTTTCGCTTGACAGTTTGAGAGAAGTTAAAGAAATGTGATTAGTTATGAAACTTTCAAGAAAAGGGGAATATGCTTGCCTGGCTATGCTCGATTTAGCTGAACACTATGGCGAGGGTTATGTGAAAACAGCAGATATTTGTCAACGCAAAGGGATTCCAAAAAGTTATCTCGAACAGATTCTGCTGATCTTGCAACGCAGCCGCTATGTTCGTAGCGCGCGCGGCATGGATGGAGGGCATCAACTAACGAAACCCCCGTCAGACATTAGTGTGGCAGAAATTGTGCGGTTAATTGACGGCCCCTTAGCGCCGGTTGATTCGGCCAGTGAATATTTTTATGAACCCACGCCGATTGAAAAAAGCCCGGGCTTTTTGAAGTTATTCAAAGAAATTAGAAATTATATTTCTAGTAAACTTGAACAAACCACATTTGCCGATTTGCTGGAATAGTTACATACTGGTGAATGGTGTGCTTTGGTCTTGGAAGATCTGAGTCATCCAGCTTGCCCTCTCAGAGCCAGCCCCTGTCTAGGCCCCTTGTGAGTCATTCTCGAGGCAGCAGTCTGACGCTCACGCCTCCGACAAAGGGGGGATTATCTTGAAGCGAAAGGTACAAGACTGTGACAATCCCGGGGTCGGAACGATAGGTCTGTTCACAGGACTCGGTCTGCCAGACCCAGGAGGTATATTGCAGGGTCATACGAATCGGATACTGTCCCCCGCCTTCCAGGGTACAGTGACGATGGGCCTTCCAGGCAGGACTATAACAGCGTTCCCAATCCTCCCAGGTGTCAGCAGGATAGGGATGAAATTCCTCAAACGCTTCAACCTCGGCGTTGAGGCAGACGTTTCCCGACGGCGGATTCTCGGGATCCGTCAGCGTTTCGGGGGGAGAGGAGGGAGGATACTGCACCTCCGGGCGCTCCGGCGGCCAGGGGTCTCTCTCATGGCAGGTGTAAAACCACAAGGAACCTCCCAGATAGGGTATTTCATGCGCCTGGGTGGTCATTTGACGCAACAGCACCCTGCCGCTGCCGTCGCTCAACGTGCAGACCACCCTGCCGCTCTCCGCCTGTTCGCAGGTGCTCGCGGTGGGGCGTCTCATTCTATCGGTGTCCGCGACAGAAATGGTAAACTGGGAATTGAGCAAGGCATCGTTACCGAGAAAGACAAGCGCATTCCCCGCGCTAACAACATAAATATTCCCTCGTCCCTGACGCCCTCCTTTTCCCTTGTCATCAACGCTGTTCTTATCAACTCCAATGCCCTTCTTTAAGCCTTTTCAATGTCATCATCTTTATTTAATTCACTGAGCGGCTTCTCATTATCAGTCAGATACCAGTTACAGAAGAAAACTTTTCGAGGAGCGCCCACTTCCGTTTGCCATAAAAAGCAAATTGAAGTCTGCACTCTGCTTCTGATTTTACCATTTAGACGGCGTAAAGCGGCTTGCCGTGTTTTAGCACTTCATAAACATTCTGCGCCGTCTTTTTCTGCAATTTGACAATTGACTCTTCTGAATACCAGCCGATATGCGGGGTGATGATCACACGATCTGGGTAGTTCAATAAGGGAGATTGTGCGTAATCGGTATCGGGAAGGTCTATTACGTCTAATCCGACCATTGAGACTTTTCCGCTTTCCAAAGCTTCCAGCAGCGCGGCTTCTTCAATTAATCCGTCGCGTGAGGTATTGACAAGAATGACCCCATCTTTCATACGCGCAAATTGCGCTCTACTGAGTAAATGCCGGGTATCTTGCGTTAACGGCACGTGAATGGAGAGAATGTCAGCTTGCACTAAGACTTCTTCCAATGAGGCAAATTTGCCCCAATGGTATTGCGCTTTGGAGGTAAAATACGGGTCGTAGACCAGAAGCGTCACTCCGAAAGGATGTAATTTTTCGGCGACTCGCCGGGCGATATTGCCAAATGCTATTAGCCCGACAGTGGCTTCAGAAAAGCGATGAATCGGCTTGATTTTGGCATATTCCCATTCCCCTCGGCGTAATGGGCTGTTCGCCATTGAAACTTTGCGAACGCAATTCAGGATATGGGCGATGGCACTGTCGGAAACCTCTTCAATACAATAATCAGGCACATTGGCTACCATGATTCCCTATTTTATAACGTGGTATGAACTTTTCCTCCTTATCGTTAGAATAACCCGGCCTGTTTTGCTAGGGCAATCGCGCCTTTGATGCTCAACAAATCAACTTCCTCGGTTTCCGTGATAGTGAGAATCTCTTTTGTAAGCTGCATTTTTTCGCGTAACAGGTGCTTATACAGGGCGCAGCGTTTCTCTGTCCCGATCAGAATAAAGGTCGTATCGAGTGGGAAGTGCAAGACATCGAATTGTTTCATTGCCTGCATGTCTTCCGCGGCAATCGTCGCTTCCACGAACAATTTACGCTCGTGCCATTCGGTTTTAATGAGCACATCGAGAAAGCGCGGCATCAGCAAGGTACGCAGAAAGCCTGAGTTCATGACCCAATTATACGCGCTTTCGATCACATCATTGTTCAGATAGCCGCTATCATCAAATTCGGTGGTCGCCCGCACCGATTTGCCGATAAAGGTTTCTTTGAGGATTGCTTCATACACCTGACCTGATACGGTCGTCAAGCTGCCTAAAATCTTGTTATTTTGATCCAGGGAAATAAATTTTGTGTGCGACGACAGCACCACGATGGTCAACGGCGGCTGCAAATCGTAACTTGAGAGCAGACCCGCGATCTGCGCTTCTTCGCCGCGCATAAAATCCAATAAGCCGACTGTTTTTATCGAAGCGTTCTCAGGCTCATAGCGATTTTTGATGCCGCGAATAAAATAAATCGGAATATCCACCGGAAAGATCGAGGTATCATGGACTTTCGTGATATTCTGCGCTAAATCCTTCATGCCCACCGGCGCCCACAGGTGCGGAATTTCTAACAACCCGATTTCTGAGGTGATCATGCCGGATGAGATCGCAAAACCGATGTCACTCAGCGCGCAATTGGCATTTTCTACGGCTTGATAAAAGGTTTCCTGCAAACCGTCTTTTAAAATCTGATTACTGCCATGAATGGCGGTATCGCGCACACCCACCTTTTTCGTCGCTTTTCCCAGAATCTCGGCCTGTTCATTCACAATATACACGCGGGAATTCGTGGTGCCACAGTCAATCGTTGCAAATTTCATGATATGTTCCCTCCCTGGAAAATGTAGCGCGAAATTCCTTTTCGCACCCGCGAAACTGGAGTTTCACGGTACATTTTGCGTTACATCCCTATTTGTTGCAAAGCGTGTTTGATCTGGGCTTTTTCATCTTCAGTCGCCGGAACAAAGGGCGAACGCGGATAAGCGGTGATAATGCCGCGAATTTCGAGCATGGCATAGACCGCTAACTGGGTTGAGCGCGCCAGATACATGATGTCACGCATCTGATTCACCTTAAATTGGGTACGCCGGCATTGTTCGAAATCATTCTGCATCCCTTCCTGCCACATTTTTCGACAGATTTCCGGGAAGGCATTCCCTAAGCCAGGAATATAGGCTTCACAGCCGAGCGCGCGGGCCGACAGCCACATCGCCTCTGTTCCCAGGGCTATATCAAACTGTTCATCAGCCAATTCGCGCATATAGGTTGCAAAGGTCAGAATATCGAAGGTGGCGTCTTTCACGCCATGCACACCCAGGTTTTTTAAGGCTTTCATGGTGTCCAGAGAAATCGCATAGCCTGAAAATTGCGGGTTATGATACACATAGATCGGAAAATCAGGACTGACCGCCTTGCACATTGCGTCGTAGAATTCTAAGATCGCATCGGCTTTGTGATGAAAATAATACGGGCCAACGGCCGCGGCCGCATCGCAGCCAATTGCTTCGGCGTGTCTGGTTAATTCCACTGTATCGCGCGTATTCGTAGTGCCGGTATGCGCCACCACCCGGATTTTTCCATCCAGCACTTTAACGGCCATTTCCGCGACTTGTTCGCGTTCCTCAACATTCATCATCGGCCCGCTGCCATAGGAACCGCAAATATAAACGCCATCTACGTGCTCCTTTAAAAACAGCAGCAGCTTTTCCAGGTTATCAAAATCAAGATTCCCTTGTTGATCAAACGGAGTAATCATGGGGGGTACAACGCCTCGTAATTTAAACATGTAAACCTCCTGAAGAGAATTACAAGGATTTCTCATAAGAAGGGATAAGAAATCCTTTTCTTTTGAGGTATTCTTGTAGTATCTAACCGCAGCAATTTTGATGAGTTCGTAGTTCTCGCTTTAGCGAATCTTTCTTCCGCCCTTTCAGAACAAAGGCTACAGAATCATTTATTTTGCTGTATTTTGCCTGAAATAGATTGTGATCATAACCAAAATAATCAGGCCGTTAGCGATTCTGCGTCCGGCTTCCGGGATTTTCATGACCGTGAGCAGACTTTCTAACAGAATTAAAATAATTGCTCCGGCAATCGTGCCGGCATAGCCGCCTTTGCCGCCGGTTAATGAGGTGCCTCCAATCACGACCGCTGTAATAGACCACATCGTATATTCATTGCCGATACCTAAAAAGGCGGTCTGGGTATAACCGGCCATCAGCGCACCTGTCAGGGCAGCGCTGGCTCCGCTGAGAGCATATATAACAATTTTTACGAAATTAACGCGTGTACCTGATAAAAAAGCGGCTTTTTCATTGGCCCCAACGTAATACACCCTGCGCCCGAACACCGTTTCACGCAGGAACAGGATACAGCAAACGCTTAATGCAGCCCATAAGAGCACAATAACTGGCAATCCGGACAATACATTTCCAACCCCCAGAAAGCGCAGCAGGGGCGACGCTAAACCTTTGGGCGCGCCCTGGCTGAAAATCAACGTGATTCCGGTCACAAGCGAACCGACTGCCAGGGTCATGACCAGGGGAGAGATTTTCAAGTAAGCCACGCCTGCGCCGTTGCTTGCCCCAAACACTATTCCTAACAGAAGAATGGCCGGGATAGCCCAGAAGGTGTTCAGATTAACCCCATTAATAAACATGCAAGTCAACACATTCCCAAGTGTAATCAATGGACCGGCTGACAGATCGATCCCGCCGGTTAAAATAGCAAGGGTCTGGCCGAGTGACACAATTCCCAAAAAGGAGGCGGTTCTCAGAATATTGCCGATATGACCTGGTGAAGCGAAACCTTGTGAGACCATCTCGCCCAGCAGAAACATCGCCACGATTAATCCGAAGAGAAACAGGAGCATTTTTTTCTCTCTATTCATGTCAGCGTCTCACCTCCTCTAACTGCGAGTGTTGAGCGGCAAAAATCTTCCGGATCAACCGGACAGGATTGAGGCTCGCTCCGGATGAAGTCACGGCCAGCGCCAGAATCAACACCACGCCTTTGGCGACAAATTGGTAAAAGGTCGAGATCGCAAGCAAATTGAGGATATTACTGATCAACAAAAAGATATAGGCCGCTCCGATAATTCCGAGTACCCCGCCTTTGCCGCCTGATAACGCAGTGCCAGCGATCACAGTGACAGCAATGGAATTCAGAATATACGGCTCGCCGACCAGCGGATCAGCCGAGAACATCCAGGCCGAAAGAAACATGCCGGCAAAAGCGCACAATACACCGCTGACGCCATAAACCCAGATCGTGATTTTTTGACAGGGAATGCCTGATTGATAGGCGATGGTTTCATTCCCTCCGATCGCATAGATTGAACGGCCAAAGGTGCTTTTGGATAATAGCGTATGACAGAGCAAAACCGCCAACGCAAAAATTACCAACGGCATCGGAATACTGTTCAACAGATTGCCGGTGGTCGTCATGGCCACAGCAAGCGAGACGCTTCCACCGGGAATCGGCATTAAAAACAGGGTGACGCCTTTCCAGATCGCACCGGTCGCCAGCGTGACAATCAGGGGCGGAAATCCGCCGCGAGTGATGATCAGGCCGTTGATCAAGCCGACGAGTAAGCCGACAATCGGGGGAAGGCAGAACCATAACACAATATTTCCGGGCGTATCCACAAAGGGCAAACTCGCAGCAATCACGTTCGTGAGGCCGATGATCGAGCCGACCGAGAGATCAATTCCTCCAGTTAACACCACAACGGTCTGGGCCATCCCGGCAAAGATGAGCGGTGTGATGCGTGTAAAAAGGTTCACATTATTATTCCAGGTAAAAAAGCTTGGTTCAATAAGGCAAGCCACAATATAGATGAGAAAAAAGATCGAATAGACCGGAATATATAAACGCAGATTACGTTGCCTTTCGGTCATGTCTGCACCTCGCTCTCGAGTATATCGGTCTGACTGACAGCGGCTTTCATAATATCTTCTTCCGTGAGTTTTTTGCCGGTCAAATTTCCGGTGAGGAAGCCATGATTCATGATCAGTACACGATCACAGACGCCAATTAATTCAAGCATGTCGCTGGTATAAACAATCACAGTGACATTATGACACGCTAATTCTCGAATCAATCTGTAAATTTGTTGTTTTGCAGCGACATCAACCCCTTTGGTCGGCTCCAGCATCACCATCACGCGTGGTTCTGAGAGCAGCCATTTTCCAAGCACTAATTTTTGCATGTTGCCGCCGCTCAGGGATTGGGCTGCTTGACGAGTTGAGGTAATTTTTATAGAAAGTCTTTCAATCATCTGCTCCACAACCGTTTTCTCTTCCTGTTTTTGGATCAGTCCGTATTTTTGACGCTGCTCAAGGGTAGGGGCAGTGAGATTTTCGAGCACAGAAAGCAGCAGGAACACTCCTTCTTCGCCTCTATTTTCAGGAATTAAGGCGATGCCGGACTGCATGGCCTGGACCGGATTGTGGATTTCAACCTCCTTGCCCAGAACCTGAATCGTAAATTTTGTACAGCCTCCCAGACCGAAAATGGATTGCAGCATTTCCAGTTGTCCCTGTCCCTGAAGTCCTCCGATGCCGAGGACTTCTCCTCGCGCCGCCGAAAAATGAATCCGTTTGCCGGAGCGCTGCAAGATGCCATCATAGACAAACAGCCGATCATTGAGATCAATAGTTTGGGATTTCGGGGGAAAGATTTCAGAAAACTCTCGGCCAACCATTGAGGAAATTAAGCGATCTTCGGTAAAATTGGAGGTCTGGTCAGTAATGACTTTCTGTCCGTCTTTCATGACGGTAATCTGATTCGAAATGTGCAGCACCTCCTCCAACCGGTGCGAAATAAAGATAATGCCGCTCCCTTTTTCTTGAAGTCCGCGCAGAATATTGAACAAGATCTGCACTTCATCTCTGGAGAGAGCGGAGGTTGGTTCATCAAACACGATCACTTTGGGGTGTTGCGTTAAGACTTTGGCAATCTCGACCATTTGCCGCAAGGCCATTGGGAGGGAACTGACAAGTTCACCCGGGTTCACCTGTACTCCGATCTCATTCAGCACAGCGGCGGCCCGTTGCTGCATCTCTTTGCGATCAATCAATCCGTACCGCTTTTTGGGCCAGATGCCCATGGAAATATTCTCTGCAACCGACAGTTCCGGCAGAAGTGATAATTCCTGATAGACCACGCCGATTCCAGCTTTTCTGGCATCGGAATAATTGCGAAAATGTTGTTCAACGCCGTGCAGCAAAATTTTTCCCTGATCAGGGCGATGAACGCCAGCGAGGACTTTCATCAACGTACTTTTTCCCGCGCCATTCTCGCCGACTAATCCGTGAATTTCTCCTTGCTGACTGGTGAAATCAACGTGATCAACGGCAAGCGTTCCGGGAAACGTTTTGACAATGTCTTGCATGGCAAGTAAGGGTGTTGACATAGAGGCGTCGCTTTCTTTCTACCCCACCCCCGGCCCCTCCCCAAAGGAGAGGGTAGGGCTGTTAAGNCAGGGCTGTTAAGTTCTTGTAAAACATGCCCGTCTCGACTTCGCTCGACGTGCGGTATTCCGGTCATCGAGCGGAGTCGAGATGACAAACATCCGCAGAACTTAACAGCCCTCCCCAAAGGAGAGGGGAGTCTTCACCCCTCTCCTTTGGGGAGGGGCCGGGGGTGGGGTAAATATTCCTGTCTGAGCAGATGATATTAACGTTCGAACATCTTCTTCACAATTTCATCCGGCAGTTGTGAATTACACCAGAAACTATCAGGCAGGTCTGGTTTTACATACTGATCGAGATTTTCTGAGGTAATGGTCGGAACCGGAATGATCGTTTCTTTTTCATAGGGTTTCCCGGTCAAGGCTGCCAATGCCACTTCCAGGGCTTTGGCGCTGCACCAGGTCGGCATACTGGCAGCTATTGAGTCAAAATCGGGATACTTGCCGGAATCACGCAGTTCTTTCCAGATCTTCAGGAAGCCATTACCATCCTCACCAGTGACCGGCGGCGGAACCAGTCCGCGTTCCAGATAGGCTTCAATTACCGCTTCCGACATCGCGCCGCCCTGGGACCAGACGCCATCCAGAGAAGGATAGGCAGCTAACAGCGTTTCCATCGCGCGTTTGGCTTTGGCATAATCCCATTCAGCATAGACTTCTTGCACAATTTCAATCTCAGGATGTTGATCAAAGGCGCTCTTTGCGCCTTCAAAACGTTCCGCTGACGTCGCTGTGCCTTTCACCCCGTTAAACGCCACGATCTTGCCTTTTCCATCCAACGCTTTGACCAGCCAATCTCCCTGAACGCGGCCAAACTCTTTCTGGTCAACAATGATGTGCGCCGTAATGTCATCTGTATAGACCAGATTATCGAAATCAACAACCACGATGCCAGCCGCCATGGCTTTGCTAACCACCGGAACCATCGCTTTCGGATTTACTGCGGTAATCAAGATCGCATCCACTTTTTTGGCGATTAAATCTTCAATATCAGCGATCTGCTTTGAAATATCCCCATCCGCTTCGGTCACGATCAGTTCTTTGACCTGATCGCTGTGCTGCGACGCGGCATATTTAGCTTCTTCAACCATCTGGACACGCCAGGAATTCCCTAAACTGAAATTGCTCAGACCGATCACAAATTGTTCTGCACCAGCATTCCCCGCTGCGACCAGTGCGCTGAACAAAAGCACAACAACGAATCCTTTCAAGATATTGCTTTTCATGATATTCTCCTTCCATGTAAATTCCGTTCATAGTAGTCCGCTTCAGCCTGCCTGAAAAGACAGACAACCTTCTTGTGGACAATGTGGACAATATGGACATAAGCCGAAGCATTTTTTTCTCCCAGGCAATCCCCCCTTTCGCATAAGAAGCCGTCAGGCTAAGTATTTCACATCTGGCAGAGCAACTGCTCTGCACGGCGCACCATCTCGTCCTTGCAATTTGAGCGGGAAGGCCCCGATCACAAAGGGTGTATTCGCAGGAAGTTGATCGAGATTCCGCAAGTTTTCAACAATCGGAATGCCTGCTCCTAAGATGAGATGATGTTCCGCGTTATCAGGCGTTTGAACCGGATCGATGGAAGTCGCATCTGTCATATAGGCTTTGATTTTCTTGCTGATCAACCATTCAGATAGATCTTTGGCTGGGGTCGGATAGAGTTCGTTGTAGTGTCTGGTTTCAGCGTAGCGTTGAATTCCGGTTTCCATCACAAAAATCATGTTGTCGTCCAGATCAAAACCTGCGGCCTGAACTTCTTTCAGCGTGATTTCCTGGCCGTGCAATTCCTGCGTATAACGGAACAGTTTGGCCGTGCCAAATAAGCGGTCGAGCGGAATATCATCAATACAAGGGACATTATCCAAAAAATGTTTGGGGGCGTCAACATGCGTGCCGGTATGGGCAATCATCGTAATTTTGGTGACATTGGCAACTTCTGAATTCGCCCGTTTGAGCCATTGAAAAACCGGGCGTTCAACCCCGGGATAGACCAGCATATCAGTGGTCAATGTGTATGAAAGATCGATAATACGGGTTTCGTTCATAACTCTCCCTTCATGATCTATAAAGTTGAAGTCAGACTTCCTTTAACATCTCAGAAGTCCTATAAAAAAATGAACTGTGAGAGCATGTATTCATCAAAATATTTTTCGTCAAGTATTACTTTGACTATCTTGATGATATATTTATTCAAAAGCGTTTCTGGTTTGAACCCTCCAAAGATGAACGCGGGGTTTCCAGGAATGTTTGCATATCCTCTTTTGTCGGTTGTGCTCGTAGCGGCCCGACATCGCGACAGGTGAAGGCCGCAACAGCATTGGCAAACCTCCCTAATTGTTCAAATTCCATTTCTTCTAACATCCCGGCAATTACACCAGCGTCAAAGGCGTCGCCGGCCCCCACCGTATCAACGACGTCAATCGGGCACGGCTCGATCCGTAATTCACGTGTACCCTGGCGTATATAACTGCCCCGCGCTCCCATTTTGACAGCGCACAGGTTCGGAACGCGTGCGAGATACCGACAAAGGTTCTCAGGCTGTTCGCCCCATCCGAAGACGTTCATCTCCTCGTCCGTGATTTCAAGCAGGTCAACATATTCTTCAATCGTATGTTTGACAATCGCTTTGGCGATGTCCGGTCTCCACAGCGGAGGACGGTAATTGACATCGTAGGAGACCAGAATATGATGCGCTTTGGCAAACTTGAGGAGATCAAAAGAAACCGCTAAAGCCTGCTGACTGATGGCCTGGCTGATGCCGCTGAGGTGCAGCACCTTCACTTCTCGCAGAAATTCCCAGTCAATATCTTCGGAAGAGATCCAACAGGCTGCTGAGTTTTGGCGATAATAGGTGAACACATGTTTCCCGGCCTGATAGGAAATGAAATATAAGCCCGTGCGATGTTCCTGATCCACTCTGACCTGCGAAGTGTTTACGCCTGCATCCTGCCAGAGCTTGAGAAAACTTTGACCAAAGCCATCATCTCCCACTCGGCTGATATATGCGGATTGATGACCTAATTTACAGATCGCCAACGCCAGATTCGAGGTATCGCCGCCCCAGGTTTTTGAAAGCGGCACATCATCGGCAATCGAACATCCTCCTGGTGGGTAAATTCCAATCAACGGCTCGCCAAAAGACGCCACTTCAACAGTTGTGGCATGTTGCATTCTTTTTCTCCTGTATTGTTCGTAGTCGCCGCTTCAGTGGCGTGATCATCACGCCGCTGAAGCGGCGACTACGAACCTGGTATGCCTGTTTCATAACAGATTCAGGGCTTGTAGCGCATTTTTAACTTTTTCTGTTGTCGCATCATCAATGTCAAGAAGCGGGCTTAACGGATGGCCGGCGTCAATGCCTCGCATCCTGAGAATGGCGTGCATAATCGGCACGGTGGGGGCCATTTTGGTAATGGCGCGAATTCTTAGAATCAACCGCTGTCCTTCCATTGCAGCGGTGCGATCCCCGGTGCAATAATTTTTATACATGTTTGCCAGGATTTCCGGAAAGATATTACCCATGCCGCACACCATGCCTGTGGCCCCGGCGTCAAAGGCGCCCATAAAAATCGCTTCCGTGCCAATAATCACATTAAAGTCGGGATAGTCCGCCACAGCATCCTGAAACAAAAAGAAATTGACCAGATCAAAAGAACTGTCTTTACACCCTCTCAGCCCGTAATCTGCCAGGCGTTTCAATAATTTAGGAGTAATCACATTTTGGGAATAGTGCGCATTATGATAGATATAGACCGGGAATTCTTCTTCATTCACGGCATCGATCAAACTAACAAAATGCCGAAAGAGATTCTCTTCCGGCAAATTCGGAGCATAATACGGAGAAATCGCTCCAACGCCCGCTGCACCAGCCGCTTTGGCATGTTTGGCAAGTTCGATCATTGATTTCGTGCCGGCCGCGCCCACATGCGCGACTACCGGGACTTTGCTGTTAACTTCATCCAGGATAATTTCCAGTGTTTTCTGCCGTTCCGGGATCGACATTAAAGGACCGCAGCCATAGGTGCCAATCGGATAGTAGCCGTTCACATGGGGTAAGGTAAATTTGACAATTTCGCGTATCCCGCGTTCATAGACTTCCCCATCCTGGGTGAAGGATGATAGGAGAGGCGGAATGATGCCAATAAACTCTTGTGCTTTCATACGTGTTGCGTACCCTCCGTAATAATTGTTAGGAACTGGAGTTTTTTGGAAGACTTCAGGAGCGTCAAAACTCCAGATTATCCGATTTCGCCGGATGGCAAAGACGAGCTTGCCGCTCCTAAAAAATGTCAGTTCGTTTGATTTCAGACACAGGACTCTGTGTCAGCATGAGAAGAGAAGTCAAGAAGAAATTCTTTTAATAACTTGACAATGTTTCATGAGTTGAACGATCCTTCAGCCTTACATTTTGTCGAAAGAGGTGTTCGTGGGTTCAATAAGGACACTGCGAACTACGGGAATGCCTGTAAAATCTGAAATGTAACATTGTCGAGTTTATAAAGGAGTACTGTATGCCAGCAGAACAGGTCAAATTTAAACGAGAACCATTACAAATGTTTTGTCAGCAGGTCTTTCAAAAATTGGGCGTATCGGAAGAGGATGCCAGAATTGTGGCGGATGTGCTCGTCACCGCAGATGCGATGGATATTCCCTCGCACGGCGTCATTCGCACACGACGCTATGTCGAGGGCTTGAAATCCGGGCTGATGCTTCCGAATGCCGCAATAGAAACCCTGGTTGATTCCCCTTCTTCGCTTGTGGTGAACGCTCATGGCGCCATGGGCGCGCCCGTGAGCGCGAAAACCATGCGCAGTATCATTCACAAAGCCAAAACCAACGGCTCAGCCTTCGGCTGCGTGCGCGATTCCAATCATTTTGGCATTGCTGGCTATTACGCTCGCATGGCCTTGCAAGAAGACATGATCGGGATTGCTATGACGAACACCGGAACGCTGGGCGTGCCAACCTTTGGCCGTCAGACCATGTATGGCACGAATCCGATTGCCTTTGCAGCCCCGGCCGGAAAAAAGCCGCCGTTTGTGCTGGATATGTCCACTACAGTAGTCACTAGAGGAAAATTGGAGTTATACGAACGCATGGGGAAAGAACTGCCGCCGGGGTGGGCGGTGGATAAAACCGGGAAATCCGCGAATCACGCCGGGCCTGTCTTAAAAGATATGTTAGCCCATCTGGGCGGAGGAATCCTACCGCTCGGTGGGTTCGGCAAGGAACATAGCGGACATAAAGGTTACGGCCTGGCCGTGATGGTGGACATCCTTTCCGCTGTGCTGTGCGGCGCGCCCTTTGGGAAAAATGTGTTTGATACCCCGGAATCTTACGCCCGCGTCAGTCATTTCTTCGGCGCGATCAAAATCAGTTGTTTCCGCGATCCGCAGGAATTCCGACAGGATATGGATCTCATGCTGCAAGACCTGAATGATTGTCCGGTAGCAGAAGGGGAAGATCGGGTCTGGTTCGCCGGACAGCCTGAATTTGAACAGGAAGAGGCCAGCCGGCAGCAAGGGATCCGGGTATTACAGAAAACATACAATGATTTATGTCAATTAGGGCAGGAATATGCGGTACAGGTCCCGCCGACGTTGACATAGATTTTTTTGAAGTGAAATGAAAAAACCGGGTTTCTTCGAGAAACCCGGTTTTTTAGAGGCATGTTACCCCCGCGATTTCTGTAACACTAATTTGATGAGTTTTTTGATCGGTTCATAAGCGAAAAGAAACAGCAGCAGGCAGAAGAAAAAGAGAGAAATAGGGCGGCTGAAAAAGGGCCAGAAACTCCCGTCGCTTTTTACCAACCCGACGCGTAAATTTTCTTCGATCATTGGTCCCAGGATAAGCCCTAAAATCAACGGGGCAAGCGGAATGTCCGTTTTCTCCATAAAAAAGCCCACTATACCGAAAACCAGCATCAACTGGACATCGAAGAGACTGTTGCGTAAGGCATAGGACCCGATCACTGAGAAAATCAAAATACCGACCAGGACAACACTTTTGGGGAATTTAAAAATCCTGGTATAGGCTTTAATTCCTAAATATCCGATGATCAGCAGGAAAAACTGCGATACCAGCGCGATCGAGAAAATTTGATTGACAAAAAAACGATTGCCCTGAAAAATAAGCGGTCCGGGACGTAACCCATACATAAGCATCGCGCCTAAAACAATCGCGGTGATCGTATCTCCAGGGATGCCAAACACCAACGCCGGAATCCAGGTGCCGCCCAGCGCGGCATTGTTGGCGCTGGTCGGCGCAATCACGCCTTCTTCAGACCCATTGCCAAACTCCTCCGGGTGTTTGGAGGTTTTTTTGGCGGTGCCATAGGCTACCCAGGCGGCAATATCTGCGCCTGCGCCAGGCAGTGCACCAATCAGAGTTCCAATAATTGACGATTGCAGAATCAGGCGCAGATTTCTGCGGATAATCGTCCCAATGGAATTCAGAGAAATGCTGATTTTTTCTGTAATTGCCGCCGCGTGTAAATTTTCGGCGAATAACACTGATCGAAACACTTCCGAAACGCCGAACAGACCGATCATAACCGGAATAAATCCGATGCCCCCCATGAGTTCAGCGTTGTGAAAGGTAAAACGCGGGTAGCCAGTGGTAATATCCACGCCGATGGTGGATAACAGAATGCCAGCCGCCATGGAAATAAGTCCTTTGACATTCGAGCCTTTGGAGATGACCGCGCTCATGGAAAGCCCTAAGACGGCCAGCCAGAAATACTCAAAGTGCGTAAATTTCAAGGCAAAGGCAGCCAGAACTGGCGAAATTGTAATCAAGATGAAAACGCCGATTAAGCCGCCGATAAATGAACAGATCAGATCCAAGGCAATCGCCACAGACCCCTTGCCCTTGCGAGTCATTTCATAGCCATCCAGCACAGCGGCCCCTGATGCCGGCGTGCCTGGCACCCGTAAAAACGTGGCCGGAATATCTCCGGCAAAGATGGAGGTAAAACTTACTCCTAAAATCATCGCCAGGCCGGCAATCGGTTCCATGTGAAACGTTAAGGGCACAATCAACGCGACGGCCATCGTCGCGGTCAACCCGGGCATTCCGCCCACAAAAATGCCCAACGCCATCGCCAGAATCCAGGGAAGCAGCACATTCAGATGAAAAATACTTGTCAAATATTCCATAGTATTACAATCCAAAAGATTCCAACACTCCCGAAGGAAGCGAAATGCTGAATAATCGTCCGAATATCACCAGAATAACCACAATAAAGGTCGCGGTATATGCCACGTTTTTCACTAAAGGCACGCCTAAACGATACATGAGAACAAAGAGCACGATCGCAGTGCAGAGCACAAAGCCCAGTCGTTCGAAAAATATAATGAAAAATACCAGCAACATCACAATCAAGATCACATTAATGACTTGCGGAGATTTCAGACCGATCCAGAGGTGTCTGAAAGTGACATCAATCCGTCCTTTTTCCTGAAAAAATCCCAGCGCAAACTCATAGATCCCACACAAGATAAAAATGATTGCCAGGACATTGGGAAAAAATGCCGGACCCGTAATATTGATATTGGCGTTCCCTTTGGGAAAAGAAGCGGTGAAGAACAGAGTAATAACTCCTATCATTATGCAAATAACGCCGATAATATGCTCCTGATTCAACTGTTTTTTCACCCGGATCTGCCTCCTTTGAAAATGTAGCGCGAAACTCCAGTTTCGCGTATCGTTGACAGCCGCGAAACTGGAGTTTCGCGGTACATCTGATTTTCATCATGCTGATGGACGAGCGCCTCCGATGGAAAGAAAAACCGAGTTTTTTGAAAAAACTCGGTTTTTCGAGTTGCGTTCCGTTCCTTATTGCTGCCCGTAGCCAGCGAGTTTAATGATCTCATCCAATCCGTTGAATTGATCCATCATAAACTGCATAAATTCGTCGCCGACTCGAACTTTGATGCCAAACCCATTTTTCGCCATGAACGCTTTAAATTCCTCTGAAGCGACGATATCCTGGAACGCCTCAATCAGCACTTTGGCTGCATCTGCATCCGCGTTTTTCGGCAGCGCAAATCCGCGCCAGGTACCATAACTGAAATCAATTCCCTGTTCCTTCAAAGTCGGGATCTGATCAAACTGTGGATTCCGTTCATCCGCCATCACCGCCAGAGCTTTCAGCGCACCAGCCTCAACCTGCGAAGCGGCTTCAGGATAACTACATGTAATGACATCTATATGTTTCCCAAGCAATTCGGTAATGGCCGGAGCCGCTCCTTGCGAAGGGACATATTTGACCTTATTCAGGTCAACCCCATAGCCGGTGAGCATGCCGACGCGCGCCAGATCCCACACGCTGCCAATCGAACTCCCGGAAAAGGTGAACGTACCTTCGGGTTTAGCTTTAATATCTTCCAGTAAGTCTTTGACGGTTGCATACGCGGACTCCGCATGAACGATCACGGCTGAGGCGTCTTCATTGAATTGAATGATAGGCGTATAATCTTGAGGGGTCAGATCCGAATAACCCAGATATTTGAGGGTATTGATTTCGAAGGTGAGATTGGTCAGCGTATAGCCATCAGCTTTGGCCGTTGCGCCCGCGGAAAAGCCGACCGCGCCGGCCCCCCCGGTTTTATTGATCACATTGACCGGCTGCCCTAATCTGGCTGACAATTGTTCTGCGATAAAACGCGCGGTTCTATCCGTACCGCCGCCTGCCGCCCAGGGACAGACAATCGAAATCGGTTTCGTGGGGAAATCCTTCGCCTGCACCAGCCCTGTGAAGCTGAAACTAAGGGTCAGTAAACATACCAGCATGACAAGTAGAGATTTTTTCATACGATCATCTCCTGATATTCATGCCCTGAAATCGGATACTTTACAACGTGTACTCAACTCAGGGCAGCTAAATGAATAGAAAACCTAAAAAACTTCATCATAACACCCTCGCTATAAAGAAAACAGATACTCCTGTCAAGCACAAAAAAATTTTTTTGTGCTGAGTACATATAAATCTCTGAGACTGTTGTTTCGGGAAATCCGCTTTGTTCCATTCCCGAAATAACAAATCAGAACCTGCATTTGCTCTTGCTCATCCCTTTCCTGCGCTAGCAGAAATAATTTCTCTGTTTATTTTCTTGCAAATATTCCAACAAAAAAAGTAAGATGTTGACTTTGAGTATTTGCATAATCCAGCAATAGCACACTCATTCTGATGACATCAGTAACACAGGCATCATAAGAAAATGTGTGTTTTTATGAGTGAAATCACCGGTAGTGGTTAAATAATAAGTGATGACGCATGCGTCACGATGCGGTCAGGAGTGCGACGAGGTCGTCGCAACGGCATCAGCGATGCCGCGCCTGTCAGGGCGTTGCCCTGAGGCGATGACCGCATCGCCCTCCTGTCTGTTGAGCAGTGTTCCGGGTCCCCACCACTTACAATTTAACCACTGCCGTGGATTAAACGGTATGTTAAAATATCGGTTTGAAAATTTTGGCGGCATCGTCGCCAGCGAAGATCCTCCGTTTCTGGCCTTTGTGGACCGGGATTACATGCGGGAACTCGGCTGCGGGGAATCGCCGTTGTGGGCAAATGCGGACACCTCTATCGGCAGATTGTCCGCACCCACAGAAGTGCACTTTGCGGTTACGAACACCTGCTCGGCCGGCTGCGCGCATTGTTATATGGATGGCGGCCGACCTGACGAGGGCGAATTGGACACGGCTGCCCTGAAACGGGCGTTGGATGTGTTGGCCGATCTGAAAGTGTTTCATGTGGCGATGGGCGGAGGCGAGCTGTTTGAACGTCCGGACTGGCTGGAAATTGCCGAATATGCCCGGAGCGTCGGATTAGTGCCGAATTTAACCACCTCCGGTCGAGGATTCACGCCGGAGATCGCGCAGAAGCTCAAGATTTTCGGACAGGTGAACGTATCGGTTGATGGCGTCGGTGCGTATGCCGAAGTCTTTCGTGGTCAGGGGATGTTTGTTATCGCCGACCGCGCATTGGACATCTTGATTCAGGCCGGAGTATCAACCGGAATCAACTGCGTGATCGGGCGCAGGAATTTCGAAGGCATCCCGCAACTGTTTGAATACGCCCGAACGAAACGCCTGAAAGAAATCGAATTCCTCCGATTTAAACCGTCAGGACGTGGGAAAACCACCTACTTTAAGGAATGTACCACTTACGAGCAAAATAGAACGCTGGCCCCGTTGTTAGCCAGATTATCTGCCCAATACCAGATCACGGCCAAAATAGACTGCTCGTTTGTCCCGATGTTATGTTATCACAAACCGCCTGTTGACACCCTGGAAGCGATTGCCACGTATGGCTGCGAGGCCGGCAATGTGCTCTTGGGCATTCGCAGTAATGGCAGGGTCAGCGGCTGTTCGTTTTTAGAATGCTCCGGCGGCTCTGTGTTTGATCTTCCGCAGATTCTCGGAGAGGAAGGAGCTTTTCAAACCCTCACAACCTGGACGGAACGCGCGCCGGAGCCCTGCCGTTCGTGCGCGTATCTCAACATCTGTAAAGGCGGATGTCACGGAGTAGCTGAATTTCTTACGGGTGATCCTGATCAACCGGATCCCGACTGCCCCTTTGTGGTTGAATATCAAAGGGATAAAGAACTACAGATTGTACAAAGGTCTCAAATTTTATTAAGAACTATCGAACCTGTTTCGTAGTGAACGCTTCAGCGTTCTTGAAAATACTTGAAACAACGCTAAAGCGTTGACTACAAGCCAGAATGTTCAATGATGCTAAACCAGACTCACTCCCCAAAACACCTCAGTATCGCCGGCGTCCTTTTAACCATTGGGGTCACAATCGGATTTCTGTGGACGGCCTGGCAATGGCATCAACGCGACAACTGGCCTCCGAAATTAAGCGTCAGGGCGATCCAGGCCAACGAAGCGCAGACCTTTCGACACCTGCAGCAGTTTGCTCAGGCTCAAAAACTCTACAAAGAGGCTGACTGGGATCAAGATGGCAGAAAAACGTACGCCAAATTTCCCGCGCACCTCTGGATGTCTGTTGATAAGCACAATCAACAGGTTCCCGTCAATCTTGTTCCCCGCGAACTCGGGTTTGCCATGGGCGCAGATACGGCTGTCAACGGCTATTATTTTCGCAACTTTGACGCACAAGAAGCCCCGGAAACGACATCCATCAAGAAAATTGATTACGCCAGCGAATGGGCGATGGCCGCGATTCCTGCTATCTACCGTAAAACAGGACTGCTCATGTTCCTCAGTGATTCTTCCGGAGAGATTTTTGTCAAGGATACCAGAAATATCCCGCTGTTTTACCCCGCTAATCCCCAGTCCGACGAATGGAAGAGGATTGACACGCTTGAACAGCTACAACAACTTCAACGCACAATGGAGTACGGATCCCCAGATCCAACGTAACACCGGCCAGGTGTTCCCGTGTTCTCTTCAGGTGGTTTCACGTCATCGTTCGGTATCTGTTCAGGCGAATACCGATGTCAAACATGACAACGAATTTGAGAAATCATCAAATTTGACGAAGAAATCCGGTATATTCTTGAATTCGTTATTTCTGAATTCGTCGTCATTTGGTGTTTTGAACGCCTCTCGCCTGAGTTATCCGCGTTGAATCAGGTAGCCGATGTAGGTGGCGTACACCAGAATAAACCCCATTCCTTTCCAGCGATTAATGGTGTATTTCTTCCCGACTGCCAGCCCTAAGAGCAGCAGAGTACTGGCGAAAATAACCATGAGAATATCGGTATTATTTAACACGTCAAAGGCAAGCGGACGGATCAGTGAGCTGAGACCTAAAATCCATAAAATATTGAATATATTCGAGCCAATCACGTTGCCGACCGCAATATCCGTGTTTTTGCGGTAGGCGGCCATGGCTGAGGTGACCAATTCCGGCAGCGAGGTGCCGACCGCCACAATCGTCAACCCGATTAACGATTGGCTGACGCCAAAGGCGGTCGCGATCTTGACCGCGCCATTGACTACCCATTGACCGCCCAGAAAAAGGCCAATGACTCCGCCGAGTACGTACAGACCCGCATTCCTGAGCGTGAGCGGGCGTTCAGAGGTGTCAATTTCCTCAGGAACCGAATCTTGCAAGGCTAAACGATAAATGTAGGCCATGAACAATGAGAAGAAGAACAGCAAGAGCAGGCCGTCAATGCGGCTCAGCATAAGCTGCGGCGTATCTGCTAATAGGGCGGCGTTCGCCAGGAAGCCCAATAAGAGCACGGCAGTCAACGAGAATGGGATTTCAATCAGCATGGTATTTTCTTTAATCGGCAGGGAATAAAACAGGGCTGAGACGCCCAGAATGAGCAGAATATTCGCCACATTACTGCCCAGCACATTCCCAATCGCCAGATCCGCGCTGCCCTTAAAAGCGGACACCACGCTGACAATCAATTCCGGCAAGGACGTGCCGAAGGAGACAATGGTTAACCCGATCACTATATCGGAAATATGATAGTACCTGGCAATCGCCGAGGCGCCGATCACCAGAATATCCGCGCCTTTAATTAACAACACAAAACCAACAAGAAATAAGAGATAGGTTAGCATAGCATCGTCAGGAGACGAAAAGCCAGGCGTTTACTCTAAACGCCCTACTTTTGTCCGCCTATGAAAAGAATTATGAGGTTTCTTCAATTAAGGGTATCCATTGTGCCTCAGCATGACCCAGCAATCTGGCAAAATCTTGTGATAGTTTAGCTTCTAATGAGGCAATTTCGGTTTCTGATAGCGCATTCAACTCAATTTTCCCTCCGGCAAACATATCATGTCCGCCAGCGTTATTCGAATCAGGTACCAACTTTTTAATCAATTTTCCGGCATGGGCTTTAGTATTCGTTGACCGGATGGAGAGATACAACGTGTGACCAAAGCGTCCGGTACACAACACCCAACTGATGTGTTCCTGGCGCATCAATAAATCCGCCATTTCTGCGACCACTTCAGGCATCGTAATCTCTCCTAAATGCGCGCACGAAAGGTGCCGGAATATCCGGGTTTTTTGCAGCACGTTGGCTAATGTCGCAAAATAAGAACGCGAGAGCCTGGGGCGGCTGATACGAGCTAATTTCCGCATTGATGCTCTGGAATAGACAAAAAAATGCGCTTTCACATCCTTTGACGTGGCGTCGCGGCCTAAATCTTGCGTTTCGGAACGAATGGCATAGGTTAAGGCGGTCGCAACATCAGGAGGGATGGGTAAACAACTGATTTCCAGCAAAAGGGTTAAAAGCGTGGCAGTCGCCCCAATATCCGGTTCGATAATGGTTAATTGGCTATTCAGACCCCGGCGCTGCAGATGATGATCGATGACAAGATGGCAGCGTAAATCAGCCGGAATCGCGGTATTACCAGCGCCGGGCTGCGTATCAAGCACGGCAATACGGTCGTAGTGTCTATAGTTGATTTGGTGCAGTTTTTTTAAGGGGATTTTTAGTTCCCTCACCATGGCGCGATTCTCAGCTCGACCGACCCAGCCGGTATAGGCAATCGTACTCTTGACATGGGCAATTTTCTGCGCCAGGTACCGTAACGCCATCGCACTGGCAAGCGCATCGGGATCAGGATTATGGTGCAGCAGAATCAATAATTTCTGCTGGCCTTGCAACAATTTTTCAAGCTGCCCAAAACAGGCATCGAGATCATTATCGAATTTCATCTCATCCAAGCTCATTGTTCTTTTCGAAATATGGTTCGATATGAATGAGCACATCAATCATTCCAATGTCAGAATTCAGCACAACATTTTTGACGGATGTGGCGATATTGTGACCTTCTTCGACATCGAGATGAGGATTCACCTGGACATGGAAATCAACAAAATAGACTGAAGAAATTGATCGGCTTCTGATTTTGTGAACGCCTTGCACTCCCGGGACAGAATCGGACAATTCTTCAATACGCTTGACAACGGTTTCATCTGTTCCTCTTTCTGATAAATCGTGAATCGGTTGAGACACAATCATCCAGGCCGCCTGGAGAATGAATAAGGAGACCGCCACCGTCGCCACATGATCAAGAAACGACCACGCCGGCAAAAAATATGAGGCGGCAACGGCAACGGCAACAGGGATTGAGGAAAACGCATCCGACCGGTGATGCCAGGCGTTTGCAATCACCGCAGAGGACTTGACTTTTTTGCCGACTTTTATCGTCCAATGATAAAGCCATTCTTTGACGACAATTGAAATAATAGCGGAGACAAAGGCAATCAAGGCTGGAGGATTCTCGTGGTGTTTGTTGAGGGTTATAATGGAACTATATCCTAGGCCAAGCCCCACGAGGCCAAGGGCGCCCCCAATAATGATTGTCACAATGGCTTCGATTTTTCGATGACCGTAGGGATGCTCAACATCTGGCGCTTTGCCCCAAAATCGAGCGCCAACTAAGACGACAATGTCTGTTGCAGAATCAGAGAGGCTATGCACCCCATCTGCAAGCACAGCCTGACTATGTCCATACCATCCAGCGAACACTTTAAACGTTGCGAGAGAGAGATTGATCAGCATGCCAATTATTGTTATTCGATTGACTTCACGTACACTTTCATCAAGCTTATGGGCCATTTCCCCCTCCTGAGACTGAGATCATCGCTTCATAGGTCTATTGAATGCTTATCAATTCGTTGATGACGTTGATGACGCCGGTAATAATGAACTGCACGCTCATGCAGAGCAGCAAAAATCCCATCATGCGTTCCACAATATTCATGCCTGTGACTCCTAAGAATGTTGATATTTTGGCTGATGCATGCAAAATCAGCCAGGTGCTCAAAGTGACAATTGCAATGGCGATAAGAATCGCAGCATAATCGTACCAATGATGTACTAACGATGTCAAGCCTAAAGTGACAGCAATTGCACCGGGGCCGCTTAACAGAGGCATGGCAAGCGGCGTAAACGAAACATCCGGCTTATTAACGGATTCCGTTTGTTCTTCCTGGGTTTGTTTGTACTTTGGCTGTGCTTGCAACATATCCCGGGCCATCTGAAAAAGAATTAACCCTCCTGCAATGCGAATGCCGGGGATGGAAATTCCGAAAAAGCGCATAATCGTATTCCCGCCGATCAGAAACAGACTGAGCAGGATAAATACATACACACAGGCTTTTTTGAGTTGTTGACGCAGGCGTGGTTCGGAATCCCCTTCGGTAATCACGACAAACATTGGGATAGCGCCAATTGGATCCACGATCGGAAAGAGCGCGATCAACGCGGAGAGAATAATTTGTGCCCATGCGAACAGCATCTTTGACCTCCTTTTGAATAAAAAAACCAGGTTTCTTGAAGAAACCTGGTTTTTCTCATAACATCAAGCTTTCTTTGTAAATGTCTTGCTCAGGCCGCCTGTTCGAGATATTCCTGCACTACCGCCGCATCGACCCGGGTCAACGCGGAACGCATGATACTATCAATCAATTCTCGATAAGAGATACCCATCAGGGTGCAGAGAATCGGTAGGTCAGAATGTTCGGGATGAATGCCGGCCAATGGATTCACTTCGATAAAGTTCGGCATGCCATTGGCGTCTGCCCGCAGGTCAAGGCGCCCGGCGTCACGGCAGCCTAAGCCGCGCCAGGCAGCCAGGGCGACCTCACTGGCTTTTTGCGCCATCGCATCGGTTGCCAGCTGATATTCAACCAACCCTTCCCAGTGCTCCTTATTGGCATAAGAATACACATCCTGTTCGGCCTGATCGTTCAGGATGACTTCCATCACTCCGATCACACGCGCCTCCTTGCCAGTTCCAAGAACACCTACAGTAAACTCCCGTCCCGGCAAAAAGGTTTCAATCAGCACGGGCTGATGATAGTTTGCTAACAGCTTCAGGCAGATGTGGTGCAATTCATGCTGATTGCGAATCTTTGAGGCTGCAGTCACACCCTTACCCGTGCCTTCGGCAACAGGCTTGGCAAAGAGCGGAAACGGCAATGAGATGTTCTCAATGTCTGCTTCTGAACTCACGACAGCGAAATCGGGCGTCGGAATGCCCATATCGCGAATCACATGCTTGGTCATCCCTTTGTGTAGCGTAAGAGCCAGCACCAGTGAATCCGAAAACACACAAGGAATCTGATGGGCTTCTAACAGAGCAGGAACCAGGGACTCTCTGCCAAAACCATACATGCCCTCAGCAATGTTAAACACCAGATCCCAGCGTTCGCCCAGGGCCAGGCGTTTCATTAAGTTCCTGGCATGGCCAATCCGGCTCGTCTGATACCCTAAGGCTTGTAATGTGCGCTCAATGGCGTCAATGGTACTGCATCGATCAAATTCCGCCGTCTCTTCCTCGCCATAGCCTTCAGCAAGATAATCATCTCGCAAATCATACGTTAACCCAATATTCATGAAAGGTTCCCTCCCTGGCACGATGACTGATGATATGCCGGATAACGATAGGTATTGCCTTCGTAATTTCTCAGCACGAGATCCTGTCCATCTCGTCCTACCACATATTCAGGCAGCAGAGGAATTTTTCCGCCGCCTCCAGGTGCATCAATCACATACGTGGGGATGGCATAGCCAGTGGTATGTCCCCGCAAGCCTTGAATAATTTCTAATCCTTTTTCCACGGGCGTACGAAAATGGCCTGAGCCGGAAATCGGATCGCACTGATACAAGTAGTACGGTCTGACCCGAATTTTGAGTAAGCCGTGCATCAGGCGTTTCATCGTATCCACCTGATCATTGACCCCGGCCAATAACACGGTCTGGCTGCCCATCGGAATTCCGGCATCTGCCAGCCGATTACACGCTTGCGCTGTTTCTGGTGTTAGTTCTTCCGGATGAGTAAAGTGAATACTCACCCACAACGGATGATAGCGTTTTAACATGCGCGTCAGCGCAGGCGTAATGCGCTGCGGTAACACGACCGGAACTTTGGTGCCGATGCGAAGCAATTCAACGTGTGGAATACGCCGCAGCCGGGATAAGAGCCACTCCAGGCGATCATCAGACAGGGTAAGCGGGTCGCCTCCGGAAATGAGCACATCGCGGATGACCGGATGAGCTTCAATGTAGGCAATCGCCTGTTCCCACTGTTGACGGTCGCAGCTATGCGATTTGGCGTCGCCCACCATCCGCGAACGCGTACAATAACGGCAATAGGTAGAACAAAAATCTGTAACCAGAAACAAAACCCGATCCGGATAACGATGCACTAAACCGGGCACCGGGCTGGTATGCTCTTCGCCAAGCGGATCGCCAGATTCTTCAGGCGCAATCCGGAATTCCGCCGTCACCGGAACAACTGAGCGACGTACCGGATGTTGCGGATCAATCCGATCCAAAAGACTCAGATAGTATGGAGTGATACTTAACGGCAAACTGCCGCGATGCGCTGCAAGGGCAGCCTGTTCCTCGGTCGAGAGATCAAGGATGTTGGCAAGCGTTTGCACATCACGAACACGGTTGCGAATTTGCCAATGCCAGTCATTCCATTGCATTTCAGTTGCCTCAGGAAAAAACTGGGTCCGAAACGCTGCTGAGCGCTCGCTCTGGACAAATTTCGGTTTTCCCCCATGTAAAACGCGAATGTGGGGGCGATTGTCGGCTTGAGGTTGTGTAAGAAGTGATAATGATGGATGCTTCAGGGGATCGACATACTCGTCGTTTTCCCCGATTAAGGAGGCAGATGATGGTGGAGGTTCTAACGTTTCTGTCGAGGATTCCGAACTGCGGGAGAGAAGCACTGTCTTTTTCATATATGTCCTCAGTTTCTACTTTCGAAAAACGATTGATCGTTATCGTTCTCGCAAGCGGAGACAAAAAAGAAAATGTTATGTTGTTTTCCGACGAATTTCTTCTTGCTCATGCCCTACGCCTGACGCTTCTCGCAAAATATCAGAAGCATCAAACACAATTTTATGGCAGCAAAACACATTTTACCATCCATAAAAAACTTCAGCGCCAACGGGATCATGAACTTTTCCATTGAGCATGTTTTGCAGAAAATATGCCACACGATGTGTAGAGGTCAGGGTGTTTTCTGCTTGCTTGCATTGCGGGCACTATACGTCCATTTCCCTCGAAAGCATGGCAGAGGAGAAAACATCAAGTGTAACAGAATGACACATATCATAGCATGGAATCTGCGATAAAATGGGGATAGACAGGAATAAACCTTCTGTGCCAAAAACGGTCAATCTGTGTCAGACGATCCCAAATTGCCTGAGAGAGCTTTCGAAAAATATCATGAGAAAATATTTGACAGGAAATTTTATAAAAAAAATATTTCTTTGTGTCTCATGAGTACCTACAAAAATGAAGAAGAAGCAAGAATTTGTTGGATTTATACTTACTGAACTGGGAAAAAGGGAGATTGCTCCCTTTTTCTTCTTTATGGTGTCGTAACAATACATAATGGATAAGATTGCCGAATTCCAGCGTAAAGCCCAGGGAAATGTCAACGTCATCGCAGAAATGATCGAGGAGATGTCGAATCAGGAAATTTCGCATCTCATCCACGAACTGTGGGTCCATCAGATTCAGCTCGAATCTCAGAATGACGAATTGCACAAACAACAGAGACAACTTGAAACTTCTCGAAGCCACTTTCACGATCTTTATATGTATGCGCCGATCGGTTGTTGCATGTTCGATAAAGAAGGGTTGATTCGAGAGGCTAATGAGACTATTGCAGCGCAATTAGGGATTGAACGTGAACATCTGTTGAACGCCAGATTTGCAGGGTTTCTTGTTGAAGAAGATCAAGAGATTTTTTTCAGACATCTCAAGGCCGCATTTACCACAAAATGCCGACAAATGGATTTTGTAAGACTAACAGGTAAACGTCATCAGCCGCTCGATGTTCGCCTTGACAGCATTCCTGGAATCAATGCGGATGAATATGGAGAACAGTGTTGGACGGCAATTATTGACATCAGCGAGCGCAAACAACTGGAGAAATTAATCAAGGAACGAACCATTAAACTCGCGCAAACTACCCGGCAGCTTGAGCAAGCAGCGGCGGAATGTAAACACATGGATGAAGCGCTCCGCATCAGTGAACAGCAGTATCGTCTCCTGGCCGAACATGTGTCAGATGGCATTGCCATGCTGCGCAACGGCGAAGTGTTGTTTGCGAATAAAACCTTTCTTGCGCTCTTTGGATATGCAGATGCGCCAATTTTCCCGATCGCCTTATCAATGTTGATGCGCGAAGATGCTCGAAAACGCTTTGAAGATACACTGATCGAGATCGACAAAGGTCTGCTGAAGCCGCGTTTTGAAATGTCTTCTATGACTCGTGATGGACGAGATATCTGGCTTCAAGGCGCCCACCGCCCGATTGAATGGCAGGGGATGGCGGCGATTTTACTGACCATGCGTGACATTACCGACACGAAACGTCTGGAATTGACTCTGGAACAGGAGAAAAAGCGTTTACAGAAAGAAATTATCACGCTCAAATCCTCGCTGAAAGACCGCTATAAAGTTGGCGAGATTATTGGTAAAAGCGCCGTGATGCAAGCAATGTATGAACAGATTTTCAAAGCGGCGACCTCTGACGCCAGCGTCTTTATTTATGGAGAATCGGGAACAGGCAAGGAACTGATTGCCCGTACCATTCATAAAATGAGTAAACGCCGGGAGCAACGCTTTATCCCGGTCAACTGCGGCGCTATTCCTGAAACCTTATTTGAAAGTGAATTTTTTGGACACCGCAAAGGTTCGTTTACCGGCGCATTTCGGGATAAACAGGGATTTTTCAGTGCGGCGCACAAGGGCACTTTATTTTTGGATGAATTAGGCGAATTAACCCCTGCCATGCAAGTCAAATTGCTGAGAGTCCTGGACGATGGCGAATACATGCCGGTCGGAGAAACGACGCTCAAAAAAGTTGATGTACGCATCATTACCGCTACGAATAGAAACCTTGATGAGTTACGCAAACGCGGCCTTATTCGCGAGGATTTTTTCTTCAGAATTCATGTGTTTACGATTACGATTCCCCCCTTGCGTGACCGTAAAGACGATATTCCTCTGTTAGTCGATCATTTCCTCCATCGCTATCGTGCTGATGATGAACCCCTGCCAACCATCCCCGCATATATTATGGAAATGTTCTACACCTATGACTGGCCGGGCAATGTGCGCGAATTTCAGAACGCCATCCAACGCTATTTAAGTGGACAACCCTTGAACTTCCTTGAAACGACCCAGGAAGAATCGTTAAAAGCGAACGCCCTTTCCCCCTCCAAAGGCTCTCAGGACCATCGGGAATTTCAAGCCGTTATGGATGAGTTCGAAAAGAAACTCATTCTGAACGTTCTGGAACAGCAGCGCTGGAACAAAAGCAAGACCGCCGCCGTCCTGGGAATTCCTCGCAGAACCTTGTATCGCAAGATGGAGCGCTATGGTATTGTATGAGCAATTTAAGATAATATATTTTAAAGAAAAGAAACTGTTTGATTCCTTGACTTCTTGGTTAAATTCTTTACATTAGAATTGCGATTATATTTATGTTATAGTTTGGGCATTCTTCACGTTGTTTCGGGAATGAGTTTTCGAAATTCCCGAAACAACATGAAGAAGGATATATTGAGGGAGATGTGATGTATAATGTGGAGACAACGAGTTAAAATAGTATGCACTCTTCTGGTGTATATGCTTGTTCATCCCTTTTGTTCCGCCTTTGCGGAAAGCTGGTATGACTATTATGAGCAGGCTCAACACGCATTCCAGAACAAAGAGTGGAAAACGGCGATTACCCTCTATCAGAGAGCCATCGCCGCCGATCCGGAACCAGATAGTCGGAAAAAATATGGCGGTCGTACAGTAGCCTATTACCCGTATTTTGAGTTAGGTTTGGCGTATCTGGCGACAGGGAATTTTGAAGCCGCTTATCAGTCTTGCCAGCAAGCCAAAGAACGAGGTGTTGCTCCTCAAGACTTGGTGGAAGGGAAATGTCTCAAGATTATAGCCAATGTTTTTGAGAAACTTCAGAGACCCCTGCCCCCGTCGCCGTCGCTTCCTCAACAACAGCAGGCTCCGCACATCCAGATCCTTTCCGAAGTTCCACCGCTCACAGATCAAATAGCTGTAATTATCGAGGGGATGGCTTCCTCTGAACTCGGGATCAAAGAAATTCAATTGAGCGTAGAAAATTTAGGGGTGACAGGTACTACCACATTTGTGATGCCTGGCAGAAAGGAAGAATCCTTTAATATTCACGTGCCCTTAGAGCCAGGACGCAGCGTTATTACTCTGTCTGCTTTCGATGGGCAGAGTAATGCGACAGCGCAAAAATTTGTTGTTGTTCGGCAAACAACGGCTGTTGCCGGTGCACCTGCAACAGTGCAGCCAATACAACCGACGCCGACGCCAATCCCTGCACATATTCCTCAGGATACCCGTCCAATCATTACACTGCTTTCAGACGTTCCCGCTACAACCAATGAGGTGAAGCTTCTCATCAAAGGGATCGTGATCGATGATCAGGGCGTGAAGGATATTCAGGTGACTGTTCATCAACCCGGTAAAAAGGGGCTTGCCATCGAACTCCCTGCGCAAAAAATTCAGGACACCTTTCAAACTGAAATCTCGTTAGAACCCGGACAAAATGAGATTCTGATTGAAGCTATGGATACCAGTGGCCAGACGACAACTCTGACCCTTATGGTTCTTAGAACCTCGACTTTTGCTCCAGATGCTCCTCTTGCTCAACAACCTTCGGAAGTTCCTGCAATTTCCCAACAACGTCCTGGCGATGTGTATGCGGTGATCATTGGCATCGGTGATTATCAAGACGATCGGATTCCGGATTTACAATTTACCGTGAATGATGCGCAGGGTCTATACAATGTATTAATTGATCCGGAATTCGGAGGCGTGCCGAAAGACCATATTAAACTCTTGTTGAATGAGGAAGCGACCGATCGCGCTATCAAGGGGGCGATTGGCGGCTGGCTCAGCCGGCAGGCCAAAAAAGAAGACACGGTGATTATCTATTATTCTGGCCATGGCGCGCCGGAAATGCGAGATACTTACTGGGTCACCTATAATGCGAACATCGATGATCTCTACACCACAGCGCTCAATAACAACGAGATTACTGAGATGCTTGCGCGGATTGAATCTGAACGCGTCATTACCTTTCTGGATTCCTGCTATAGCGCCGCAACAGTCAAACGTAAAGACAGAACACGAAGTATCCAGACTGAAATTCCCTGGGAAAATTTTGCCGGGAAAGGACGAGTGACAATCAGCGCCTCTGATGGCAAACAACTCTCGCTGGAATTGAATGAATATGGACATGGCGTGTTTACCTATTATCTCTTGGAGGGGCTGAAAGGCAAGGCTGATAAAAATCAAGATGCCATTGTGGATGTAGATGAAATTTGGAATTATGTGAAATTCCAGGTGACAGATACGGCCAGGAAAGCCGGAAATCCACAAACGCCTGTATTACAGGGGAGTATTACGGCAGGAATTCCCCTTACGTTTAATATGACCTTGCTTCGAGAACAGCAACACCAATACCAGGCGACCAAAAAACAGGAACAACTCAAGCAGTTTCTCATGACCGGAGCGATCACGCTCGTGCAATACAACTGTGCCTACAAAATCTTGAAGACCGGAGAATCGAATATCTGGGTGGAAGGTCTTCTTTCCGGTCAACTTGACCCGGAAGTGTTCCGCGAGTCTTTTGAATGTCACTAATTCGACGACAAGTTCTCCTTACAGAAAAAACCGAGTTTTTTTCAAAAAACTCGGTTTTTCACTATGCACTTGCTACCGAATGCTCAACGCGGCAAAATCTACGATTGATCTGCCGCTGACCCGCCCGGAACAATAGCCTCCGCTTTCATCTGTATATTCCCAACTCACTTCTACCTGTTGCGTGAAGATATTATTCGCGAATAAATCCCCTATATCGCCAACAACTCCGCTGGTAATGCGGATATCGCTGCTACTGTTTCCTGCAAGATCGCCATATTTCTGCGAAAGATAATAGACATCGTTCTCAGAAGTTGAGGTAAGATAATCGTTGCCATCTATTTCCATATTATAAGGAACTTCAACCTCCAGACCTACATCTGGCGCATATAATGTCACTCGAATTGTCAGGGTGAGGTTATCAAGCAATTCTTTTGATCCGTTAAACACCACAAGCGACCATCCGTCAATATAATCGACCGATTGCAAGAAATCGCGTTCAACATGCGCGTAATTTCCGATTGTAAAGGTGCCCGTCAACTGAGAATCGGTCAGTTGACAGAAAACAGATTTTGTTATGGTTGTCTCAACTGAACGCTCGAGCAAACTGCTCATTGTTCCTCGAGGATACGAAGATAGTTCCTGAAAAAGAATGTCCTCATAAGAAAGCTGTTCGAATTCATCGCCATCGTCATCATCACCATCATCGTCATCTCCTGGTTCAACTGGTGAATCATCCACAATAGAAATGCGTAATATTGCTGTTCCCTTGCCATTGTACGAATGGATTTGTAAATATATCATAAAATCAGTCACATTCAGCCTCAGGTGTTCATCAACATTCCCGGTTTGGGCGCTTCGTCCATTTTCCATTTCCAGGAGATTCGCATCATAGGCAATCAGATCATAATCACTATTTCCCGGCAAATTCGTTAACTTAATCTCTAAGGTTACTGGCGATTGAGTGATTTCGATTTTATACCAGTCAATGTCGTCGGTACAATCCATGCTGATCGCCACAGGATCTCCATCAGGCATAAGGACAATCAGATTCGGATCATCCGGCGTTTCACCATAATTATCACAGCCTTCACCTTCAGGAGTTGGTGTTGATTCCCCACCATCCGGTGTTGCCGTAGACTCTGGTTCAGGAGTTGGAGTGTCAATTGTTGGTGTTGTCGGGTTAACGTTTACTCCTTTACATCCTCCTATTCCAATGAGAACTGCTCCTACTATGCCCAACAGCAAAACAAAGGAAATTGTTTTGCTGAAAATATGCATATATAATAGTTGTCTATTGACTTGCCTTTTCATGTTTTATCCCTACCCAACTAGCATCATCGCTATATGATGCGTTATGGGCATCCATATTCTCTATTTCAGTAATAATGCTTTCCATTGTTAAAATTTTGAGTATAACATGATCTCGTAAGAGGAGTTTTGTCAAGAACTCTATAAAGTTATTTCGGGTTTTTTTGCATTCGTCAAAATGAGCGATCGCACAGAAATTTTGTCGAAGATACAAATTTCTTATTTCACGCAATAAAGAGTATTTTTCGGGAAGAGTGACCAACGAGGAGGCCGCTTCGAAGTAACTTCAAAGGGGCCGGCCTCCACGAAGAATGTCATCATGATTTCCTTATTTGAGTAAGCGTAAAAGCCCCAGGGATATGGCGGGGAAATTACTGACGATGAAAATATCGATGATCTCGATCAGCAGGAAACTTAGCACATATTTCGTAATCCGTTCAATCGTCACATTATACTGTTTTACCAGGCTTGAAGCCACAAATAGATTCACGGCCATTGGCGGCGTAATCATGCCGACGGAGGTATTCACGACCATGATAATGCCGAGCAAGAGTGGGTTCATGCCAAAGCCTGTCACAATCGGCAGCATAATCGGGGCCACAAGTAAGATAATGGCCTGAGTTTCCAAAAATATTCCCAAAAAGAGGAGCAGCAGATTGATTAAGGTGACAATCACAAAGGGGTTTTGCGAAAGAGCCAACATGCTTTCCGTAATGGCTTGCGATACCCTCCCCACGGTGATCAGCCAGGAGAACGATTGGGAGGTAGCGATCACAAAAAAAACGACGGATGTGCTAATGCCGGCTTTCAGAATAATTGTGCGCAATTTTTGCAACGACATTTCTCGATAAATAAAGGTGCTGACGATCAAACTATACACAGCCGCCACAGCCCCGGCTTCCGTCGGCGTAAAAACCCCGCCATAAATTCCGCCTAAAATGATCACCGGCATGATAATGGCGAGAATCGACTCGCGTAAGGCAGTCAAAAATTCCGCAAAACTGCTGCGCGACTCTTTGGGAATATCTAATTTGGCCGAGACAATCACCACTACGATCCCCAAGGAAATTGCCATCAGAATGCCGGGGACGATGCCGCAGATAAAAAGATCGCCGATGGACACGCCGGCGACGACCCCAAAGGTAATCATCGGGATCGACGGCGGAATAACGACGCCCAGGGTTCCAGCAGCAGCAGCAATTGCCGCGGCAAAGGCGGGGGTATAGCCTTTTTTGATCATAGCCGGCACCATAATGCCTCCGATTGCAGCAACTGTCGCAGGATTTGATCCACTGATCGCACCAAAAAACGCTGAAGCCAGAATCGTGATCAGTCCCAACCCTCCGCGCAAACTCCCGACGATTGCTGAAGCCAGGTAAACCAGGCGTTTTGAAATACCGCCGTATTCCATTAATCCACCGGCGAGCATAAAGAACGGAATCGCCATGAACGGGAACGAATCCACGGACGTAAACATACGTTGAGCCACAACCACCTGATTCAAGGGAAGACTACTGAACGTGATTCCGGCAATTGCGGCAATACCGATACTGACGGCGACCGGAATATTGATTAAAATAAACCCGATGAGAATACCAAACATAATAAGTGCCATGCTTATTCTCCCATGTGAATGAAATGTTCATTTGTCGGTATAAGAAACCGGGTTTTTCGAAAAAACTCGGTTTCCGTGCCCGACTTCCTTATCTGCTGCTCATTTTCCAGGTTCAACGGTTTTTTCAGGAGTTCCGGTTGAAAGAGAAGCTCTCCAAAAGGCCTGAATGGCTCGGATGCTGATCAGAATCATCCCCAACGGAACAGCGGTGTATGGAACCCACATCGGCATAAATAAGGCCGGAGTGGTTTGAATTTTAAAAATCGGCGAAGTGATAATCTGAAAAATATAATAGATGATAATGCCGCAAAAAAACAAAATAATCCCCAGACGCAGCCCATCAAATATTCTCCGTATCGTCGGGTTTTTGATGGACTCAACTAAAAAACTGACGCCCACATGCGCACCATTTTTCATCGCCAATCCCGCTCCGATATAGGCCATATAGACCATGATATAGCGCGCCACTTCTTCGCCCCAAAACATGGGGAAGAGGTTAAAATAGCGGGCAAGGGTTGCCACAAACACCACCACCACCATCAGGGGGAATAATAGGAGTAACGCATATTCCTCAAAATGATCAAAAAAGTGCAAGATATTCCTTTTCATAACAAGCGGCCGAAAGCTATCAGGCCATTCAGTGCAGAGTTAAAAACCGGGTTTTTTGAAAAAACCCGGTTTTTGCGAAATTTCAACACTCAAATGCCCTTGCCCCTCGCCTTTTAATTCTGAGCGTTGACAAGACTTTCAATGATCTCTTTGCCAATTTGGTCTTCAAATTGCTGATAAATCGGTTTAGTCGCCTCAATCCATTTATCCTTATCCGGCTCAATGACTTCCATCCCGGCTTCTTTCAATTTCGCGGCCAGTTCTTGTTCGCCTTTCATACTGAATTGTCGTTCCCAGGTTTTAGCTTCCTGTTCACACTCTTTGAAAATCTTGCGTTGTTCTTCAGTCAGCGTATTTTCCCAGAACGCCTTATTGATCAATAACACCGCCGGGGCGTAAAAATGGCCGGTCAGCGAAACATATTTCTGGACTTCGTAGAATTTAGAGGTATAAATAATAACCATCGGATTTTCTTGCCCATCAACCACCCCTTGTTGTAAGGCGGTGAATAACTCCCCAAACGGCATCGGTACAGGATACGCCCCCAGGGATTTAAAGGTCGCTACATGAATCGGGTTCTCCATCAACCGGATTTTTAACCCCTTCACATCTTCAGGATTTTTGACGGCAACTTTCGAATTGGTCAGGTTGCGGTATCCATTTTCCCAGATTCCAAGCCCCATAAGATTCTGTTCAAGCAGTGAATCCAGGATACTTTGTCCTTCCGGGCCATCCAGCCAGGCGTAAGTTTTTTCACGGTCACGCACGATGAACGGCAGATCAAAGAGCATGAACTTATTCGTGAAATTGGCTAATGGCGCGGAAGAAATCAGAGTCATTTCTAATGTCCCCATGGCAACCCCTTCCACTGCATCACGTTCGGAGCCTAATTGAGCCGAATGATAAATTTCCAATTCAATTTCTCCATTCGTACGCTCTTTGAGCAGTTTATCCAGATACAATAACCCCTGATTATAATGAGAGTCCGGAGCAATCGTATGCGCCACTCTGATTACCGTTTTAGCCGAAGCTATCTGTACCATACTTACACACAAGGCAATACCTAACATCAACATTCCAACTTTCTTCAACATACCTATATCCTCCTATTGACATGTAGCACGAAATGACAATTTCGCGCATAAATTTTTCTGATTTGTAGTTCCGGATTCAGGCGGAACTACTTACTACAGTGAGAACCACGAACGAAACAGGAGAACTCGCTAAAACGAGAGCTATGAACGCAGATTTTTTTTATTCTTTCCAGACATCCCCCCTTCCCCAAAATACAAGATGAAGCCAATAATTCCATTCTTTCGTCGAATACGTCAATCTGCGGATGGTCTCTGATCTCATGTAATGCAGTACATTGTCAAGATTTATCTGATAGATTCGTAGTTCCGCCTTCAAGCGCAAGAATTGGCTCAAGCGAGAACTACGAACTCTTAAGAATTCCTGTCCCAGGGCAGTAGTAGTTACTTTTTTGAGACATGTGAAAAAGATCAAGAGAATTTTTTTGATGTTGACGCTAATTGCGCTGCAATTTCAATGGCCTGAATCATGCTTTCCGGGTTAGCGCGGCCTTCGCCGGATTTGTCAAAGGCGGTGCCATGATCCACTGACACGCGAATAATCGGCAGGCCGCAGGTAATATTCACGCCTGAGATCGAACCCCAGGTGTCGGTTTTTTGATCATACTGAAACCCTTTCAATTTGGTCGGAATATGCCCCTGATCGTGATACATGACCACCACAATGTCATATTGCCCGCCGGCCATTTTAGAAAATACGGTGTCGGCCGGAATCGGGCCTTCGACTGTCAACCCTTCCTGAAGCGCCTGCTGGATCGCGGGAATAATTTCGTCAATCTCTTCCCGGCCAAATAAGCCATTTTCTCCGGCATGCGGATTCAACCCGGCCACCGCAATTCTCGGCGCGGCAATTCCTAAAGAGCGAAGGGTGTCGTGGGCCAATCGAATCACACGGTGAACCCGTTCTTTTTTGACGCGATTACAGGCTTCTCGTAAAGCGACATGCGTGGAGACGTGGATCACCCGGAACTGTTCGTGCATCAACATCATAGCGTAATCTTTGGTATTCGTCAATTTGGCGTAGATTTCTGTGTGTCCGGCGTAATGAAATCCGGCGCGATTAATCGCCTCTTTATTAATCGGCCCGGTCACGGTGGCATCAATTTCTTTGGCCAGGGCCAGTTCAATCACTTTTTTGACATATTCGAAGGAGGCTCGTCCGCATTCAGTTGAGATCTGTTGATAAACGATCGCTGCACCATCAATATTTTTTAAATCCAGTACATCAAGCGTCCCAACTTCATAACGCCCTTCCTGCGGCGAATTCACCGGATGAATGTTCAGGGTCAACCCTGAGAATTTGACTGCCGCCCGCATCATTTCAGTTTCTGCCACCGCCAGGGGGCGGCAAATTTCATAAATCTCAGGCAAAACCAGAGCTTTGGCCGTAATTTCCGGCCCCACGCCGGCCGGGTCACCTACGCTGATTCCAAGTAACGGTCGTTGTTGTTTCATGCTGTGTGTTCTCCCATGAAACTACACGGATTGTATGTAGGGAGGATTGCATAGCGATACACCTCAAATCTATCCTCCCTACATGAAATCCATGTAGTTTTATTATTTCAACCGATTTAAATTTTTATGCTGAAGGCACAAGATGTTGAATTAATTTATACAAAGTCTCTTCATCGCCAAAGCCGCCGGCTTTGGTGACGATGTTCAACTCGAAACTCCCCCGATATTGTCCGACTGACAATGGAATGCCCGGCAGCAGTTCGGCAACGATGTTGAGATGATCGATCTGTAAAGCAGAACAGACGCCGATGGCGGTATCGCCGCCGGTCAAAATCAAATTTTTAATAGGGTGAATATCCATGATACGGGCTATCAATTCACCGAAAAATGTTCTGATGCTTACTTCCAGGGTGCGAAAATCTCCTGACATTTGGGCAAGTAACGCCTGTATCGCCTGTGTGGTGTGATAGCGCGGGTCAGGATACAACAGGGTATGATTTCCCTGTTGAAGCGCACGAACAACGTCAACCGTCGTTTGTTCTAAGAGAGCCTCGCGTTGACTGAAAATTCGGGCAACATCAATCACACATGCATAGACTTCCAGATTTCTTTGTAAATAGGCGATTTGCTGTTGCACGATTGAGCGCCGGGTTCCGCTGACAATACAGACTGGCGCTGAAAACTTTTGCGCTGGCGGATGCAGGCGGCGATGACCATTGTACATAGTTGAAAGGGAGTTCGCCAGTCCGGCCGAACCAGCATAGAGAATGGATCCTTCATACTTGAAACTGCCCGCCAAGATGTCTTGCAATTGAGCATCATTCAGCGCATCAATCACCAAGATCTTTTTTTCGGTGTTCGCAGCTTCGCGGATGTTGTCCAGAATAGCCTGTCGCCCCTTAATTACTTCCCGCAAATCAATTCTGGCGATCGGAAATGTCGTATCAGTCTGAAGTGAGGATGGGATAAATGAGGCATCTTCCGGGGTCAAATTACCGCTGTAATACTCACTTAATCCGAGAGGTTGATCCTGCACGATCAGATAGCCGCCGACAGTGATTCGTCTGGCCTGGGGAAAGGAGGGGGTAAACACGCACACATCCTTGTGCAGCAGACGCATGCATTCATCCAATTCCACTCCGATCCGGCCGCGTAAGGTCGAATCAACTTTTTTATACACAAGATCCTCAGGTTTGGGACGAAGCGATTCTAATACAGAACGAATACGAATACGGGCGGTGGCGTCGTCAGCCTCACGAGTTTCCGTATCAATCACCAGGACATCAATCGCCCCTTGCTGCAGGGTGTTCGCTAATTCTTTTAAGTCTGCGGGATGCTGAAATTGGGTTTCAGATAGAATGACGACATGTGTCGTATAACCTTGTTTGGAAAATTGCACGCCCGTATCGTTCGCGCCGGTTAAATCATCTGCAATCACGTAAATCACGGGGACTTTGCTCCTCTCGCCTGAAGCGGAAGTTGTCGTTACGAACTTACAGCATTATTCATTAACATTTTATAGCATATTCTATGCCAATGTTGCTTCCAAAAGAGGATGCGGCTGGATTGGCAGGGAAAAAGCGGCATCAGGCGCAGAAAATCTTCTGAAAAGGCGGACAGAGGTGTTATTTATCTGTTTCAATTTGAAATATCAACATGGGACTGCAATGCTTTAATATGAAACATGTTTCAATATAAACCTGAAGGTCATCATTTTAAAGTAAAAATCAGCTCAATCTTTCAACTTGCGCCAGAGAGTCGTTCGACCGATATGCAGGCGGGCGGCCGCGGCAAGCTTATTGCCGGCTTCTTCCTCAAGCACCTGTTGCAGAATCATTTTTTCAATCTCTTTCAGGCTGGTCTGAGGCGGAATGGAAAGTGTCCTGTTTTGAGAAAAGCCTGCCTGAAAAACCGGCGCAGATGGTATTTCAGGCAGATAACCCCGTAAGGATTGCATCACGTCCTGAATTAAGCCTGGCAGAATGTAGCGTTCGCGGGTTCTGACCATCAGACGTTCAACCACATTTTCCAATTGACGAATATTCCCGGGCCAGCTATAATGCTTCAGCATCTCGATGCCTTCCTGAGAAATGCCTTTGACAATATGATTTACTTTCTGCGAATATTTTTGAATGAAGAAATTGACCAACAAAGGGATGTCTTCACGACGATCTCGAAGAGGCGGAAGGTGAATATTGAGGACGTTAATGCGATAATACAGGTCTTCGCGAAAAATTTTGTCATCCACTGACTGCGAAAGATTTTGATTGGTCGCCACGATGATACGCACATCAACGGGTGTGATGCGGTCGTCGCCTAATTTACGAATTTTCTTTTCCTGAAGCACCCGCAGCAGTTTGGCCTGAATGCCTTTTGGAATTTCACCGATTTCATCCAAAAAAATCGTGCCGCCATGTGCCTGTTCGAATAATCCGGCGCGTCCTTGTTTTCTTGCGCCGGTAAACGCGCCTTCCACGTAGCCAAACAACTCGCTTTCCAATAAATTCTCCGGCAAGGTGGCGCAGTTGAACGCCACAAAGGGACGATTGCGGCGAGGGCTGGCGTTGTGAATCGCCTGGGCAAACAGTTCTTTGCCAGTGCCGGTTTCGCCGGAAATCAGAATCGGCAGGTCAATTTGCGCGTAATCTCTGGCTTCTTCTTTCACCGGGGTGATCGCAGCGCTTTGCCCCACAATATCCTCAAAGCTATTTTCAGCCGTATAACCTTTGAGCAGCAATTCTTCCCGAATTCTCTGCTCCAAACGCTGGATTTGCGAGACTTTTTGAAAAGTGACGACAACCTGCACCACCTCATCATTAATCGTAATCGGAATGATATTGGCGAGAATACTGATTTCCCCGACTTTCACAACCGCCTCACGCCGCTGAATGCCGCTGTGCAGGGTTTCGAGCAAATTCATGCTCGGAAAAATCTGCTGAATCGGGCGTCCGATCACTTTATACGCTTTCAGACCAAAAATTTCTTCAGCTTTCGGATTAAACGTGTCAATAATTCCATCCCGGTCAATGCTGATAATACCCTCATACGCCAGATCGATCAGGCTTTTCATGCGTTTGGCCTTTTCCATTTCCTGATGCCGTACCTGGGCCACGCGCTCGGCCTCGAAAATCGCCTGCATCACCGCTTCTTTGCCGGATTTGATCAGAAAGCCCGCCATGCCTGACTCCTGCGCAATTTTCACCGAAATATGATCCCCGACGACGCAGGTATAACCTTGTCGCTGCAAGACGCGTAATTTTTCCTCAATTATCTGATGTTGGTCGTGCCATTCTTTCTTGAGCGTGATCATTCCCAGATTCAGGCCTAAAATATCGCCTAAGCCTTCCAGTCCATAGGTGAACGGTTCGAATCCCGCAATGGCGATGCGTGTCGCCGTTTGTTTGGCCTGGTGCAGGGTGCGGATCACATCGAACCCGCTGATCTGGACTTCAACGACCGGAATGTCCGTGATTTTTTCCTTGATAGCAATCGCAGTGCCACCACGACTGATCAGCACGTCAAAACCCTGTTCTTCCAGAGCGGCGGCCTGGCGCGCGCCTTCTTCCAAATCGCCGATGCGAATCGTCAGTTTTTTCCCTGATTCCTGGCAGACCTGGGAAAAGAGATCTCCTAATTCCTGATACGGTGCAATACATCCGATTGAATATGACATGGCAACTCTACTTCTCGGTAAATCTACGTTCGTAGTTGCCGCTTCAGCGGCGTCATACAACGCTAAAGCGTTTACTACAGCAATCCTAAATCATTTGTAACATGTCACTTCGACTCCGCTCAGTGACCGGACGGCTGTCGAGCGGAGTCGAGACACAACTAATTTAGGATCGCTATACAAGCCTTTCGGCCTACTGTCGTTCAAGCGTAATGTAATACCCGCGAGTGCGGCGCTGAATCAGAAAGACCACGCTTGATTTTTGTGCGAGTTTCATCATGGCGTCCTGAAAATCGTTGAGCGTGTCAATTTGCGCGCCCTCCACCTGACGAATAATATCGCCTGGTTCAATGCCAACGTTTGCGGCAGGGCTATTGGGACGAACTTTGGTGATGACCACGCCTTGCTGGGTGCGCAGACGATATTGATAGATGAGATCCTGGCTTATTTCTTCAACGGAAAAGCCAAAATCCTTGTTCGCCATGTTCACCGCCTGCTCTGCGGAGAAGGCTTCGGCCTGCACCTTGATCGTCAGGGGTTTACCATCGCGCACAAGCGCAAACTTGAGGGCGTCTCTCGCGGTGTATTCCTCGATGATGGTGTTATACTCGGCCTGATCGCGTACAGGCTGACCATTGATTTCAACAATAATGTCGCCTTGTTTCAAGCCAGCTTTTTCTGCGGAACTGTCGGGCAATACCTGCGCAATCAACACACCTTCCGCGGATTGATAATGAAAGTATTGCGCAATCGCCGGGGTAATGTCCTGCACATTGACGCCGATCCACGCGCTGCGCACCTGTCCGTATTCGATCAAATCATCAATAATTCGGTTGACTTTATCAATCGGAATCGCAAAGCCGATCCCCTGGGCATTGCCATAAATGGCCGTATTGATACCGATCACTTGCCCCAGGATATTGATCAGCGGCCCACCGCTGTTGCCAGGGTTAATCGGAGCGTCAGTTTGGATAAAGCCTCGGAAAATGCGATCTTCGTCCACACGAATGGAACGGTCAAGCGCGCTAATCACGCCAGTTGTAATGGTATGCGACAGGCCAAAGGGATTGCCAATTGCAATCACCGGTTCGCCAATCATCAGGTCGTCGGAACGCCCTAATTCTGCAATTGGCAGATTTTCAGCAGACGAGATTTTGACCACCGCCAGATCAAAACGCACGTCATCGCCGATAAGTTCGGCTTCAAATTCACGATTGTCCGTGAGCGTGATCGTAATTTTCGAGGCACGTTGGATGACGTGATGGTTGGTGAGCACGTAACCGCGTTTATCGAAAATCACGCCGGACCCTAAGCTATTTTGCTTATACTGACGGCGCGGAAAAGGATCGAGAAAATCGCGAAAGAACTGGTCAAAAAAAGGATCGCCAGAGAACCCAAGCGAACTCCTGGACTGCACAATTTTTTCGGTACTGATATTGACAACGGCCGGACTAATTTTTTCCACCGCAATGACGGTGGGAGTCCGGCGTAATGACGACGTTTCCGCATACACAACGGCAATTGTACACATCGCTATCAGACAACTGATACCAAGACTTTTGCTGAATGTCTTCATACTTTTTCCTCCATTTGTAAACACTCAAACACTTACACCTTTTTCGTACCTTCGTGACTATGAATTACTCAGATTTTAGACTCTCTCCTCGCGCGCATCTCTTGCAGATACAAGGCGCGCACCTGTTCGAAAAACCTGATGGCAAAGGGCTGCCGGTAATCAGGATAAGTCCATGCCATAGGATAAAAATTCTTCCCTTTGCAGAGATACGTCAACTCGGCGTGAATGCCGTTTCCCAGATAAATGCGATGGGAATAGGGTTTGGTGGTCGCCAGCACCATTTGCGCATGGGTGACGTACCCGGGATCAATATTAATCCGCCGCTGCTCGTTGACCGCATATTCGGCTTCAATCGCGTTTGTTCTGTGTTTGATGTCCGGCAGGGTTTCAACCTGAATCATATCGGCAAAACTGATGAATTTCTTTTGCAGCCTTGTTCCCATTTCCCGCTCATAATACGCGCTAAACGCATCAAAGGAGTACAATTCACCGGTCAACTCGCAAGGGCCAAAAATCTGCCCAAGCCGCTGCTCCACCTCCTGTAACAAATCAAGCTCCGAACTCATCAACGCGGCAATCAATTTCCCTTCTCTGAGAAGCTTTTGCGGATCGAGTCTCACGCCGCCTCCTCTTGCGAACGCTTCGGCAGTTGAATGCTGCGTTTTTTCGGATCCGGCTGCTGACGGTAAAACATGGCGATGTGCCCGATCATGCCGACCATTTCACTCTGCGTGCGCTCTTCGATTTCCTGCGCCAATGCTTTTTTCTGCTCTTTGAAACTGTTAAATTTGACTTTAATCAATTCATGTAAATCCAGGGCCTCATTGGTCGCCTGAATCAGTTTATCCGTAATGCCTTGTTCTCCGACAATCACGACCGGTTTAAGATGGTGCGCCAGTCCGCGCAGATATGTTCGTTCTGATCCTTTTAATTGTTTCATTTTTCCTTTTTATACAATGTGTATATTAAAACTTCAGTTTTGACACCATTACTTACAACGATTTTATGCAAGAAAATCAAATCCGTGCCTCCATTTCTTGTCAAGTTCATTCTATCTGAATCTGTGATCAATAGTTCGAACAGTTTTGCACTCACCCCCTCAATCCCCCCGGCAAGCGGGCAGGGCTGTTAAGTTCTCTCAGGAGTGTGACGTGGTCGTCGCAGCGGCATTTCTGATGCGACGACCACGTCGCACTCCTGGCTGCATGGTGAAAAATTCTTGAGAACTTCACAGCCCTGCCGCAAGCGGGGGGAAGTCCAGAGAACGGGCATACCGCCAGCTTCCCCTCGCTTGCGGGGGGATAAAGGGGGGAAATACGGAAAATGTCCAAGCTATTGTGTGATGGCATCCTACAAAAAGTCTCGTTCAACGGTTGCGAGCAAATCCTGTTTGAATCGGTACAGGTGGGGCGGACGCCCACCTTTTTCAGTCGGCGCTTCAGTTAACACTTTGAAAAGTTCGATCAAGTCAAGTTTGAGCAGTTTTATGCGGAAATTCGCCAGATTCAGTTCATGTCCCAGGATCGTTTCATAGACCTTATGTAATTCGTCAATGCGAAAAGTTTCCGGCAGAAAGGCCTGTGCGATATTGGTGTAACGGATCTTGCCTTGCAGGCGCGTGATGGCTGTGGCGACAATCTCCGTATGATCAAAAGGAAGCGCCTCGGACGCAACCTGTATGGCTGATTTCCACTGGATGTCCTGGGGAGGCATTTCCGGCTGTTGGTGAATCAAGGCCAGATAGGCCACGCTGACCGTTCGGCCGCGCGGGTCGCGGAATATGGCGTCAAACGCCGCGAGCTGTTCGAAATACACACATTTCAACAGGCCTTCAGGCCACCCAATTTTTTCAGACAGGGCGCGCTGCGCCGCCTTTGCCAGCGTTTCATCCACCCGCACAGCCACGCCGGGCAGCGCAAAAATCCCCTGATAGGGTTCTTCCCTGCGGCGATGCAGAAGCACCTCAAGGCGTTCCTGATGAACCCGGAAAACGACCACATCAACGGCGACAATCGGATGCTCAAGCGCATAAGCTGCCATATATTTCTCCTTTTGATATGGGGTAAGAAACCAGGTTTTTGTCAAAAACCTGATTTCTCTGTCTGCTTTCTTGTATAATTTATTTTTAATTATACTATTCTTAACCTTCTATGTCGTCAAGTTTTAATTATTTTTTTATGTAATTAGCTGATAATAAATAGCTTATACAACACACGATAAATTCTAAAAAGAAAAAATGTAAAATTTTTATTATTTTACTTGCAATTTTCTATTAGTTTTATTATTTTTAAATTAAACTAAAAAATAAATATATATGATTGACTGTAAATTATGACTTTCAGGTTAAATTGAAAATTAATTAAAAGGAGAATATTTATGAAGACAACAACAACTTTTCAAGTAAAATCATCTTACATCACGCACATCCGCTGCCATGTTCCGTTTTCACAGAAAAACGACGTCTCCTCGCAGGGGTATGCGAAAAAATTGACCTGGGCCGAAGAACCGCAGACCGCGCTAATTGAGCCGCAAGCGATTTTTGAGGCCGGGCTTCGCCAGCATCATCTGGCCAATACGGCTTATCCGATTGCACACCGCAAGACGATCTGGGATTATCGCCAGCCAGCCGAACGTCATACGCCCTTACTCAAAGATGCGTTTGCTACCAGTGATTCTATGTGTCTGTACGCGCATATTCCGTTTTGCGAACGGCGCTGCGCGTTTTGTGAATATACGGTGTTGGATGCCTACGATGAAGAGCGCGAAGCCGTATATCATCAGGCACTCTTGCAAGAATTGGATCATTATTTAGCACTTCTTGGGCGCGGCGTAAAACAATTGCGCGGCTTCGATATTGGCGGCGGCACACCATCGCTGATTCAGGCGGCGCGCATTGGCGCACTGGTTGAACGCGTGACGCAGGGCTTCCGGCTGAGTTCCGATTTCGACATCAGCATTGAAACCACGCCGAAAATTGCTGCTCTTCAACCGGAAAAACTCGCGGCCTACCGCTCCTTCGGTATTGAACGCATCAGCATGGGTTTGCAGATGGTCAATCCGAAATTGCTACACGATTATGGCCGCGATCTCAATAAAATCGGCTATAATCACCTGGCGGTCGAAAACATTCGCCGCGCCGGTTTTCAACGCTTCAACATTGACGTGATGTATGGCTTTGCCAGGCAAACCCTGGAAGATTTTCGCCAGACTCTTGATTACACTATTCGCTTAGATCCCGAATACCTCACACTCTATCGTATGCGCTACAAAGGGACGAGCATTTCCGGCGAAGCTGACAAGATCGAATTGACGCGCGTGATCGCAATGTACACGCTGGCGAAGCAAATGCTGACTGAAGCGGGTTATCAGGCTAATCCCGGCAAAAATGGCTTCAGCCGGGTTGCAGGCGATCCGGGAACCAGCGCATATCTGACGGAGCGGGTGGTGTGGAGCACAGCGTATCTGGGGCTAGGGCTGGGAGCGCAAACCTTTACAAATAACCTGCTGGCCTATAATCATGGTGCGGCCACCAAACGCATGGAACACTATCTTCAGACGATTCAGGCGGGCGAGCTTCCGATTCAGGATTTGTATCATCTTCCGCTGAGTGAGGCCATGGCGAAAATGCTCTCGGTGTCTTTTTATTTCGGAGAAATCCATTTAGGCGCGTTTCGAAAGCGTTTTGGCCTGGAATTGGAACAACGCTTCCCGGATGAAATCGCTTTTGTGCTGGAACGCGGCTTAATGGAATATTATGGACAGACCTTGCGCCTCACAAGCAATGGAGCTAATGTCATTAACGGTGTGATCGCCCTGTTTTACTCCAATCGTGTGAAAGAGCATTTATTAGCATTGCAGTAAAGGACCTGCCGGACATTGTCGGATAGGTCTGAATTGTCCGACAGAGTAGCCTATTCAAGGGTTTCCAAAGAGGTAAAAACTTATGAAATCATACACTTTTGCCAATATTCTTTTCAGCGGCCGCTGTAACCTGCGTTGTTCCTATTGCATCGGACACAATCAGGCATTACAGACCATGCCGGAAAATTTGCACATTTTCCCGCTCAAAGGGCTGGATCGTTTTGTCGAGCAACTGCGGGAACATGGCATCACACAGATTTCATTGACCGGCACAAATACAGACCCACAGCTCTATGCTTACGAGCCTGAACTCCTGGCCACACTTCGCGAACGGATTCCCGATGTCAAGATTGCGCTGCATACCAACGGATTGTTGGCCTTACACAAAATTGAGGTATTCAATCAATATGATCGCGCGACGATTTCGCTGCCGTCGTTTCAGCCGGGAACCTATCGTCAATTGACCGGACGCTCGCAGGTGCTTGATCTGGCCGCAATCGTGCAGGTATCAACCATTCCCTTGAAAATTTCGACCATCATTACGGAGCACAATATCAATGAAATTCCTGAGATCGTTAGTCGTTGCCGCGACCTGGGAATTTCCAGAATAGTGTTGCGCAAACAATATGGCGATACCCGTAATTGGCCGCTTTTTCCGCAGTATAAACCCATTCGGTTTTTTGGCGGGAATCCAGTGTATGATCTTGACGGAATGGAAGTCACGATCTGGGATTTTTCGCGCTCCGCAGTACGTTGTCTGAATTTATTCAGCGATGGATCGGTCAGCGCGGAATATCAATTAACCAGAAGTCATATAGAGTACAATTAAAGTTTCGACGCATAAAAAGCTTGACGTGTCTCTCTATCCATGCAAGAAAATCATTCTGTTGTAGCAAAAAAATTTTGATAGTTACTTATGTGAAGCAGGAAATTATATTCAAGGAGGAACCTATACGTATGAAGAATTTACGATTATGGACGCTTGGAGTGATATTGCTCGGAGGAATGATTTTTCTGGGATTTTCAACACACACCATGGCTGCAGAACAGGTGTTGACCATTGCCCTGGATACGAACCCTACCAATCTTGATCCACGTTTAGCGACAGATCTGAATTCTGCCCGCGTGTATCAAATTGTGACAAACGGCCTGGTCAAAAAGGATCCGCAACTAAATCTTGTTCCGGATTTGGCGGAACGTTGGGAAAATCCCGATGACAAAACCTATGTATTTTACCTGCGCAAAGGGGTTAAGTTTCATGACGGCTCGGAATTTACGGCTGAAGACGTCAAATATACTTTTGAGAGTATCCTTGATCCGGAGATGAAGTCGCCCCATGCGGCTGTGTATCAAAAGATTGACAGCATCGAAATTGTTGATCCTTACACGATCAAATTTGTCATGAAAGAGGTTTTTTCCCCATTTTTGATTGAAATGATCATGCCGATTGTTCCGAAAAACACGCTCGAAGCGTTGGAGGGGAAAGCATTTACAACTACCCTGGTCGGTACTGGACCATTTAAGCTCGTGGAATGGACGCCAGATGAACAACTGGTATTTGAAGCTAATCCTGACTATTTTGAAGGCGCGCCGAAACTTGCAAAAGTGATCTATCGAATTATCCCTGATGAAACCGTGCGCTTTCTGGAGTTGAAGCAAGGCGGTATTGATTTTGTGCAGAACGCGATTGCGCCGGATTTGGTGCCGGTCGCCCAACAAACTCCGGGCTTGACCGTGTTGGCTAAAGAGAGCGTGGTGATTAACTATCTGGGCTTTAATTTGAAAGATCCGGTGCTCTCCAATGTCAAGGTGCGGCAGGCCATGGCCTATGCAATTGACCGGCAGGCGATGATTGACTATCTGCTGAAAGGACAGGCTACCCCGGCGACCGGCTTGCTTTCTCCGGCAAACTGGGCTTATGAGCCTGATGTGCAGATGTATCCCTATGATGTCGAAAAAGCCAAAGCGTTACTTGATGAAGCCGGTTATCCGGATCCGGATGGTGACGGACCACAATCGCGATTGAAAATCTCCTATAAAACTTCTACCGGTGACCTCAATATTCGTATTGGTGAAGTCTTGCAAGATCAATTAAAAAAGGTCGGGATCGAAGTGAGCGAAATTCAGAGTTTTGAATGGGCCAAGTTTTATAATGATGTGATTGCCGGAAATTTCCAGATTTACACCTTACGCTGGGTCGGTATTACCGAACCGGACATCCTGCATTCCATTTTTCATTCCAGCATGATCCCGCCCAACGGTCGGAATCGCGGATATTACGCCAATCCGCGCATTGATGAACTCACGGAGCAGGCGCGTCTGGTGATTGACGTGCAGGAACGCAAAAAAATTTATAGTGAGATCCAAAAAATCCTGGCTGAAGATCTGCCCTATATTTTCCTCTGGTATCCGCATAACATTGTCGTGATGAATGCGAAGGTCAAAGACTTTGTGCTCTACCCTGAGGGCAACTTCGCCTCGTTCAAAGATATGTGGATTGAGGAATAAAGAGACGTTTATCCATTAAAAACAGAACCGGGCGTCACCTGAGCAGATGATGCCCGGTATGATTCGGGGAGGCCTTCTACTTCAGGTTTAGGCCGTTAGTATTATTTTTGGTAGTGGTTAAATGGTAAGTGATACGTTCCCTGAGCGAAGTCGAAGGGAACGGTGATCGGCTCGTTTCGACTTCGCTCAACGAGCGGACATCACTTACTATTTAACCACTGCCAACATCACGTATCAAGGTGACGAAATTTCTTTTTTAGATCAAGATCATCAGCAACCACAATATCTTCCAGGGTTTGTACCCGTTCCTGGAGGGCTTTCATCGGCTCACGAGCTTCCAATTCCTGAATACGGCGTTCCAATTCTTGAAGTTTTGCTGCATTGCCGCCCTGTTTCGCTTTTGTCCATGTCGAAAAACATCTGGTAATTATCCATCCCGAAATTCCCAGTGCTGCGACTTCAAAGGGTCCCATATTTTGTTCATTCGTTTGTAATAAACGCTTCAGCCTCTACAAACGCTAAAGCGTTTACTACGAACCTTCTGCAACAGTTTACGACAGGTATTTTCGTGGATCTGCAATGCGGCCTTCAATCGCGCTGGCGGCCACGGTGGCCGGGCTGGCCAGAAAAATTTGCGCCTCCGGCGAACCCATGCGCCCCTGATAATTGCGGTTGCTGGAACTGATCATACGGGCTTTGCGGGAAAGTACGCCCATGTGACTGCCGAAACAAGGGCCGCAGTTGGGGGATTCCACATTGGCCCCAGCTTTGATAAATACTTCCAATATGCCTTCGTCCAGCGCGCGTTCATATACCTTGCGACTGGCAGGAATCACGATCAAATTGACCTCCGGGTGCACCTTGTTGCCGCGTAACACCGCTGCCCCGGCCACTAAATCTTCATAACGGCCATTGGTACACGCGCCGAGAAAGGCGTCAGTAATTTTATCGCTCTCCACCACACAGAAATCCGACGTCGGAGCTTCCTGGCTGCGGGCGATCATCTCCTGCACCCGGGAAATCGGCGTGACATTGGCTGGTTTGTGCGGAAATGCCACGCAGGGTTCCAATGCGCTCAAATCAACGGTCATGGTGTTAGCATACACCGCATCAGGATCGCTGTCAATCGGCTCCACCGGCCATTGCGCCCGATCCTTCAAATAGGCTGTCAGATTGTCATCACAGGCCATAATTCCGGTGCGGCCGCTCATCTCTACCGCCATATTACAGATTGTGGTACGAGCATCCATGCTCAGTCCGCGTAAACCTTCGCCCGTGAATTCGGCCACGCGCTTTGAACATCCGCCGGCCCCCACTTTCCCAATAATGTAGAGAATAATATCCTTTGAATACACGCCCTTTGGCAGTCTTCCGACGAGTTCAAATTTGTTCGATTCCGGCACCACAAAATCGTAAATGTGGCCGGTCGCCATGGCGTAAAATCCATCGGTAGTGCCCACACCAAAAGCCAATGCGCCCATTGCGCCGTTGGTATCGGTATGTGAGTCTGTACCCAGCACAATGTCCCAGGGCACAATCTGTCCGTCTTCAATCAAGACCACGTGTTCAATGCCATCCCCTTCTTTGTATGCCTTGATGCCCCTGGGTTTGGCGAATTCTTCCATCAGGTCAATCCCTTCGGCCACCGGCACGGAATAAGCCGGCACCGAATGATCGGGCAGAAAAAAGATCCGTTTCGGATCAAAGACTTGCGGGAATTTGTTGTGTTTTTCAAAAATATCGCGAAAGTTTTCCAGAAACCCTTGAATGGCCGGCGGCCCAATCACATCGTTAAAAAACAATTTGGTAATCGGCAGCCGTTCGATTTTTTCTCCAGCAATGACAGGGCGTCCTACCTGTCTGGACACAATTTTTTCGACTATCGTCTGTCCCATATTCTTCTCCTGTGGAAATCCGGAGTGTCAAAGCTTTGCTTTGACGCGCAAAAGTAGAGCTTTTGCACTCCAGGTTTTATGCTCCTGATAAAAGTTCTTCCAAATGCGCCCGGACGCGGCCAATCATGCCGCCTTGTTGAAAGGTGCGTTTATCGTCGGGGTGCATGGCAAACGCGACCTGTGTGTCTTGCGTGACATTGTGAATGATGCCGGCGTCCAGATCAATACGCAGTTCGTCCCCTTGCCGAAAGCCGGAGGTATCTTTCAGAGTAATTAAGACCAACCCGTTACTCAGCGAATTCCGGTAAAAAATATCAGGATACGATTGAGCCAGCACGCAGACCACGTGATTATCTTTAATGGCATATACGGCCTGTTCGCGGCTTGACCCGCAGCCAAAATTGCTGCCTGCCACAATAATGTTCGCAGAAGTTTGCTGACAACGTGTCCGAAACTCAGGATCAAATTTGTCAAAAGCAAACGCTTTGAAGTACGCTCGATCCGTACTTTGCTGCAAATACAGGGCCGGAATAATATCATCGGTGTTAATATCCGACCCATACACTGAGGTAATTGTTCCTTGAATCATTGGCCTCCTATGAACATGTACCGCGAAACTCCGGTTTCGCGGCTGTCAATGATACGCGAAATCGGAGTTTCGCGGTACATGCCTGTTTGATTGACGGTTAGAGTTAGATGACCTGATCGTGTACCAGGATTTTGTAGCCTGATGGAAAGAGCACTTCGATTTTGTTGTCCGGCTGAATCGCCGTAACCACGCCATGTCCGAAGTTTTCGTGCCAGATCAAATCCTGTTCACTGAACACATCATACATTGAATACGATTTCGCGGCCTCGAGGTCTTTGCCTTCAACCGCTTTTTCCCAATCAGAATTTGGCTTGAACATAACCTGTCTTTCCTCTTGATATACTGGTGACGCCAGAGTTTCGGCAGCTGCCGGCGGCGAAGCCTGCTCAGGTTCGCCGCGTAGCGGAATTGTCACCTGCTCAAGATCGCGCACGATCGGGAACCGGGGCAGGCTTTCCAGAAAGACCCGGCCATATTGTTTGGTTAACAGCCGGCTGTCGAGAATACACAGGATGCCCTGATCCTGCTTGCTGCGAATCAGCCGCCCTAATCCCTGTTTGAGCGTAATAATTGCCGCAGGCACCTGATATGACATAAAGGGATTTTCACGCCGGTTATTCAAATCTTCAATGCGGGCTTCTACAATCGGCTCTGAGGGTGAGGCAAAGGGTAGTTTATCAATAATCACGCAGCTCAACGCCTCGCCTTGTACATCAACGCCCTGCCAAAAACTGCTGGTGCCAAACAACACTGAATGCACATCCCGTTTAAACTCCTCAAGCAGGGCGCTGCGATTCTTCTGCCCTTGTTTTAAGAGCTTATACGGTAAGGCATGTTTCAGTCGCTCATATACGTCATCCATATTTTTATAACTGGTAAATAACACGAACGCCCGTCCCTGCGATTTTTCCAGGATCTTTTTGATTTCGGAAGCCGCAAACTCAACAAAATCGCGGCTATTCGGTTCGGGCATCCATTGGGGTAAATACAGCACGGCCTGACGTTCATAATCAAACGGCGATTCGACGATCAATTCCACCGGACGATCAAGCCCTAAACGTTCTTTGACAAACTGAAAGTTATTGCCGGTCGAAAGCGTGGCCGATGTCAATACAATGCGGGGAAACTGCTGAAAAATATTGCGGCGCATTTCCTGTGAAATATCAATGGGCGAAGCGTGTAAAAATACGCCGCGTCCCTGGATTTCACACCAATACACATATCCGGGTTCGCTCATATTCAAAATGAGCTCCAGCCCTTGTTTGGTTTGCTCGACTCTGTCGGCAATAAAGCGCAGTTCTTCAGTGCTGTCTTTTAAACCGCGCAACTGCGAGGAAAGCATCAGTAGCGTATTGGCAGTATCCGGGGCGACTTTATAGGCTTCCGCTTTCATGGTGTGTTCACGCAATCGGTAGCGACTCTCAGCGGTTTCAAAACAGCGAAACAGCTTCTGTGAGGTTTGCTGCAAATTCTGCAAAGTTTTTAAAATCGTGTCATTCTTTATTTTCGCATTCGCAAGTTCTCTGACAACGTTTTGCGTGATTTCTTCGGCCTGATAGCTATTGACGCTGATGCTGAAGTAAGACGTGGCAATATTTTCCAGTAAGTGCGCTTCATCAAAAATGAGGGCCTCGTATTCCGGAATCACTTCGCCTAATCCTAATCCTTTAATCGCCAAATCAGCAAACAGCAGGTGATGGTTCACGATAATCAGGTTCGCCTCTTCTGCCTCCCGTTTCATTTTATACAGAAAACAGTGTCCATAGCATTCACATTGTTGGCTGTTGCAAGTTTCACGGGTGCAGCACACCTCGCGCCAGGGGCCGTAATTTTCCGGCACGCCGTCCAGTTCAGCGCGGTCACCTGATTTAGTGGTTGTCGTCCATTTTTGAATCTTTTGAAAAATTTTTGCCTCATCCGTATCATGAAACAAGGCTTGCTGGCGAAACAGATTCAGTCGTTTCAAACAGAGATAGTTGGCGCGGCCCTTCATATACACGGCGTGAAAATCGTTAGACACATATTTGCGCAAGTAGGGAATATCTTTGAAAAACAGTTGCTCCTGGAGGTTTTTGGTGCCGGTCGAGACAACCGTTTTGACCTTGCTGAATATGGCAGGAATCAGATAAGCCAGGGTTTTGCCCACGCCTGTTCCAGCCTCGACAATTAAATGCTGATGGCGTCGAAACGCCTCGGCCACCGCCTGACTCATTTCCACCTGTCCCCGGCGATATTCATAATAGGGCAGAGTTTTGGCTAACAAGCCATCTTGCGTGAAAATTGTATGAACATTAGCTAATGACTTCATCGTATCAATTTGGATTTTTAGGCGCTATGCACTTGTCCATCTAAAGACCGAGTTTTTTGAAAAACTCGGTCTTTTCTGTTCATAAAATGACAACTGAACCTCACATATACAATCCTTTTGAACCTGTCAACCTATAAGTAACTACAAGGAGATTTTTTGTAAGCAAGGATTCCAGGAGCTTTGCTTGATACAGGCGGTTTTTGCCAAATAAAAGTCAAAAGAAATTATGAATAAATAAATTATTCTCCTAATTGGACTTTCTCGCCAACCCTGAAAATGTCATCCGGCGGTTGATTCCGACAAATCAGGTTGACTTCTTTCACTGTCCAGGTCAAGGGCTGCCATTGAGATTGAAGATGATCGCGTAGTTGTTCCATCTCTGCCTTTCCGCCTACCTGCCCAATGCTCAGATGCGGCGTGAAACCGCGCTTGAAACTACGAGTCGCATTGCAATCCGGCGTAACCTGCCACAATGCAGTTTGCAACGCCATCAGCGGCTCATCAGTTTCTGGTGCGATCCAGAGGGTGTATTGCTGGCGTCCATGATGAAAAAATCGCAGTCGGAGCAATTGAATCTCAAATGGCTCGATAGCTTGGCAGACTTTCAGAAACGATTCTGCTAATGTCGCAAAGAATTCTTTGGGACGAAACGGATAGATCATCGTGATATGCGGCATCCAGCGGCGGACATGGCGGTCATGTTCGCGCCGGATCGCCTGAATCGGCGGCCAGAGGTCTTGCGGCGGAATCAACACCACCGCAGTTTTGTGAGTTTTCAGTATCTGATCGGTCAGTAAACTTGTAGGGCCTTATCACCGAGCCGAACACGATCGCTTCGTCAAAGGTGACATGCTCCTCAGTGAGGCGTTCCAATGTACGCCAAACCTTATAAAGCATTCTTTTTCTTAGTGCTTTATCAACAAGTGTTCCGTATTGCATAGTTGTTGATGTAAAATTGTTTCCCTCGTTATTGCACGAAGTAGTGTAGCGTCAGGTCGGACAAATTGTCAATGTTTTTGTTCGGTTGCTCAAGATCCAAAGAGCCAGACTTTGATATGACATAAATGTTACCAAGAAAATGATCGAGATCTCACGCAGCTTTATCTATGTGGATGAAATTGCTGAAGCCTTTCTCTACCTGGCTACTGCGAATGCTACCACCGGCGAAGTGCTTGTTGTTGATGGTGGCTTTACCCTGAAACAGGCATGACGTGTTCTATCAAGGAATCGTGATGTTTGTGGTTCTGCCTTTAGGCTGCTCGCTAATGAAACGACAGGAATAGTTTGCTTTTATCGCTATCTCTATGATTTCCTGGACCCGGAACAGGCCAGGGTTTATCCGGAGTTCCCAACCGGCAACGGCAAAATTGACCTGATTATCACCTATCATGTCACACGCTATGGCCTGGAACTGAAAAGTTACAGCAATGAACGCGAATATCATGAAGCCCTGGAGCAGGCGGCAACATACGTAAAGCAACTGCACCTGTCGGAAATCTCCTTGATCTCCTTTGTCGAATATGTGGATGAACAGACCCGGCAGAAATATGAAGTGGAATATCTTGACAACGCGACCGGCGTGAAAGTCGTCCCCATATTTGTTGAGACGGGAAGGTGAGGAATCTCCTGTGAAACTACAAGGATTTTGTGTAGGAAGGATTCTCAGGGGCAGAGTTCGGTGTCATGCCGACCAATTCGCCGCCAGGAATCCTCCCTACACAAAATCCTTGTAGTTTCATCATGCCGGGCGAGCGTAAGCTCTTATGAATTCCCTTGAAACTCCAGGAATGAGGAATAAGCAAGAATTGCTCCGGCGACAATTCTTGCTTAGATACCATTCTCGTAGTTTCATTTTTGAGACTGGAACGAATCCCCTCACATCCGTTCCAGTCTCAATTCCTCGTTTCTTCCAGAATGCCTGTTCAGGGCAAATCCTCCAATGTGATGGCTGTGCCGACGCCACAGGGATAAAATTGGAGTGATAGGCCTCTTTGAATAGCTGTCTTGCAGTATCTCCTGAACAATGGCAGGGACCGACATAGCGGACCCCTAACTGCTGAAAATCTGAGACAATCTGTTCGACAGTGGTACGACTTTCACTACTTAAATGGAATCCTCCCATGACGAGCAGCACGTCATCGTGCAACAGCTCTTTGGCGTTCTGAACAATCGAGACGATCCCAGGATGGGCGCATCCGGTGATGACGATCACCCCCTTGTCCGTTTGCAGAATCAACGCTTGTTCCTTTATCCATTCACCCAGCTCGCCAGAGGAATAGGCATGATCACAAATCTTCAGTGAGTCTTGAATCTCGATGACGTCCGTTCCATAACTCTTCACCTTGTCTTTAAAACCTGGTAAAAACGAATTCAGAAGATACACCGTCACATTGGGATTCACTTTCAGAACGTCCGGTAAGCCCTCCACGTGATCACTGTGATGATGTGAAAGCATGACCACATCGATATCGTGAGGATCGAACCCCAATTTCTGCATATTTGACAACAGGATCACTCCTTCTCCCCCTGTATCAAACAGGATCGTGCGCTCCAGTCCCTGGATCAGGCAGGAAAAGCCATTCCTGGCTTCTAAACCTTCCTTACCAGGATTATGATCGAACAGCACGGTCATCGTGAGATGCTGTAAAGCCTGAGTCGCTGGCGACTGCTGCGCCATACCGACAGCCGGAGCTAAAAGACTGACAAGGATGGTCAACGCCATCCAGAGAACGAGACAATGATTCTTACGAACGCTAAATACTGTGCGTGTACTCATACAGTCTTCCTCCTTAATTTTGATGACACGCCATCGCCCATCAGAGGGCGGAGGTGCTCCATACGCACCACGCTCACGATTTTCGTCCTGGAAGGACGACTGACACTAGCCCACCGTTTCAACGGTGGGGGAGGCATGACAGTGCATTGAGTCCCGGAGGGACGACTGACGGCAAAACTCAGTCGTCCCTCCGGGACGCTCTCTCGAGGGATCTCCCTTCCCCACCGTTGAAACGGTGGGCTATTCTCACCTGTCCCTCCGGGACAAAGAACGTGAACTTGCTGCGCATGGGATGGACTCTCCGCTGCCCTGATGGAGAGACGACATGTCCCATATATTTTCTTCATTTCCCGTGCGTATACGCTCACGGCGCGGTTCACTTGCCCTGCCTGATCTGGTTGAATAACCAGGTAAACAACGCCGGATCATCGTACACGCGCCAATTCAGATCGTGCCCTCTACTTTCCCTCAAATACCAGCTTGTCCGACATGTACTTCAATAAGGGTTCCTCCCACCCAGAGTCGCAGTGCCCAGATTTCTCTTCCACGTATTCGTGCTCAATCCCCAGCTCGGTGAGCACTTGCACAAAGCTGTGAACCGACAAAATCGGTATTTCATGATCATACGCCCCGTACCGAAGGAGAATTCCTCGCAGTCGGACCGGCTGCTGCACATAGCGACGCGCTTCATGGGCGGCATCAATTTCGAATTCGAAAATCCTGGCAAGGACCTCCGGAACGAATTCAGCCCGCCCGTCAACAGTGCGGAACGGCATTTCACAATAGAAGGGTGGGTTGTCCGGGTTGGGCGCGGCTGCCGCGGCCATAAGAAGATACCACCTAATCATCCCCGTCTCCCCTATATGAAGATCACTGAGATTCCTGGGCAACTCCTTCAACTGGTGTAAGGGTTCCACGTCGGACGGCCATAGCTCCGGGGAATAATCCCACGCACCGCCCGTCGCTGCCACCACGCTGAAGACGGTCGGATACTTGAACCCTAGACGCATCGAGGTCGTGCCCCCGTTGGAGCAGCCCGCCAGACCGCGGCTGTCTCGCGTCGCAAGCGTGCGATAGTGGGTGTCCACATAGGCGACCACTTCCTGGGTGGCGTAGGTTTCGTAATCGCCGAGCGTCGAGGAACTCATGAGAAGCCCCATCCCAAACTTGTTGGTCCCATCCGGGACGACAATGATCATCTCCTCGATCTCACCGTCGCGCAGGAGTGTTTCCATCGTCCACTTGAACCCTTGCGCGTTCTCACTCGGCTCACCACGGCCCCAGGGCATCACGTAAACCACGGGATAGCGGCGATCACTCGCAGCGTATCCCGGCGGCAGCAGGATGTAAACCGTGCGTTCGGCCGGATCGCCAAACAGATTGCCGGTGAGCGCCTGGCTGGTAATTGTTTCAAGCTTCATTTCAACCGTCGGTCGCGGCGTCGGTGTTGCCGACTGTGGCGCTGCTGGAACGGCAGTCAGGGTCATCACGGCGAGAATCGTTATCAGGGTTATACATTTCCAAATTCGCGTATTCATAGAAACCCCCTTTTGCTTGTGGGGAGCGCCTTTCCACTCCCCGGTTATATGACTGGATTATTAACATAGCGTGGCTGCACCCATAGTGGGTCCTCCTTCAATAATAATGCAGCGCGAAATTCCAATTTCGCCGCTATAGCTCATTCAGGTCGTTGACAGGTTCAGAGGGTTGTAACATCACGGCTTCAATTGAGTGAGCGGTTTCGCACAGGCGTTGGATGTCCTGCTCTGCAAACCCGTGCTCTTGCGTTTTTTCAATCCCAAGATATCCAATCGGTATCTCTTACTCATCATACAGTTCCATGCCATAGGTTTTGGGTAACTGATCTTCAAAAAGCCAACTTGCTCCACGAGTGTAGTCTTCGGCCTGTAACCAATGTAACCGCGAAAGCCCTTCCCAATGTTGAAGCGTTGGCGCAACCCCTGTCTTTGTCACTTCAAAAATTCGGATAATCTGCTGCTCTTTCCAGATTGCATTCGTCGCAGCAAGATCGCTGTACACAACGACATACGTGCGAACTGTCTGAAGATCGCTTCGTAATCCTCTGAGAGCAGCCCTCATCGCCCGTTCACGCGCGGCAGTTTCATGCGCATACTGTGGATCAGCAAATCGAGAGAGGCGAATTCCGGCCTCAGGCGCGCCGCTGAATTGAAACACTCCCACGCGGCTTGATTGAAGACTCAAGGCATGTCCCACGCCCAGAATGATGATGATTGTCAGAATCAACGTTGCGATTGCATGGTGCTCAATCGCCATGCGACTACGTTCAAATATGTGTAAATCGTGTACATGCTGAAATGAATGTACGTGCATATTCATCACCTCCTTATCCACTCAAGGCTTTGAGTCTTCGTGACTTCGTGGCGTGAATAATTCAGGTTATGGGTGTGAACAGCATTTTTTCGCCGCAGGCGATTCACGCCTGATAAATACATTAAGCAAAAACGATGCCAGAAGCTATTTTGAACAATAAATTATTGTATTTATTGGAGTTGTACATTGAGAACACGATCCCGATCACAGATAAAATGAGACAGAAATGTCTGAGATCTGGTGCGAAAAATACAGGGAACTTCTTGAAAAATAAGGAGAAACCTGCGTATAAGTCAAAAATGGCGCATAAGACAGCATTGGCGCATTGTTTTACGCATTGATTCAGCTTATCCCGTATTTTTGCATTTTTCGGTTCAGGGTGCGGCGAGGGAGGCCGAGGGTTTGGGCGGTCTTGCCGCGATGTCCGTGATTGCGCTGTAAGGTGCTGAGGATGTAGTCTTTCTCGCAGATTTCCAGCACCTCGTGGAGTTTCGCTGTAGTGTTGAGAGGGAAAAGCGGTCTCGTCAGGGGCGCGTCGAGTTGGGTATTACCGATGAATTCGAGTTTCTGATGGGCCAGATAGCGTTGGAGTTCATTCTGGAGTTCGCGTACGTTGCCAGGCCAATTGTATGTGCATAACATATTGTGAATATGACCGGGCAGCGAAGCATAAGGAGTCTCTTTGTCGTATTGTTCAAGGAAATACTCGATCAACAGGGGAATATCGTCTTTCCGATTGCGTAACGGCGGCAGTTCGATCACGATCACGCGGATGCGCCAGTAAAAATCTTCGCGGATGACGCCCTCTTGCAGCAAAAGTTTCAAATCTTTATTGGCGGCCGCAATAATGCGTATATCCGCTTTTTGACTGTGTGTGTCGCCCAGAGGTGTATATTCGTGCTCTTGCAGTGCGCGTAAGAGTTTGACCTGTAAGAACGCGGGCAATTCGCCAATTTCATCCAGAAACAGCGTGCCTTTGTGCGCCTGAGCCAGGTAGCCAGGTTGATCCATCGTCGCACTGGTGAACGTTCCCCTGCGATGTCCGAAAAATTCGCGTTCGAATAAATTTTCAGGAATGGCGCCGCAATTGACAGCCACAAAATGTTCCTTCTTGCGCGCGCTCAATTCATGGATTGTGCGGGCTGCCAGTTCTTTACCACTGCCGGATTCTCCGCAGATCACCACATTCGCCTCTGAAGCTGCGGCATTCACAATCGCCTGATAGACCGTTTGCATGGCCTGGCTTTTGCCGATCATGCCGCCCAATTTATAGCGTTCCCCCAGGCTGGAGCGTAAGGAGACATTTTCCTCTTGCAGCAAGGCTTTTTCAGCTTCCAACTGCTTATGCCGGCTCAGGTCGCGCATGGCAACGATTCTGATATTCCGGCCGTGATACGGCATGGTTCGCCCGTGAAATTCGACTGGAAAGCTCGATCCGTCTCGTCGAACGCCGGCGGCTTCATAGGGGCCATCTTCTGCCAGACGGAGGTTCTCGGCCACGATCATCCGTGATTCCGGCGTCACAAATTCCAGCACATGACGGCCCAGCACCTCTGTCCGTTGATACCCGAACATCTGCTCCATGGTCTGATTGATCTCTAAGATTTTGCCCTGATCGTGCATCAAAATGCCTTCAAACGTGGCTTCTGAGAGGGTCCGAAAGCGTTCACTTTGTTCCTCAAGCTGCTGTTGCAGCCGGCGCATTGCCAGGTGCGCGTTGATGCGCGCCAGTACTTCCTGATAATCCACCGGTTTCGTGATATAGTCCACTCCGCCGACCTCAAAGCCTTTGATTTTTTCGATCAGGTCGGAAATGCCGGTCAGAAAAATAACCGGAATCTCGCGCAGCGACTCCTGCGCCTTCAAGCGTTGACAGGTCTCAAAGCCATCCATCTGCGGCATCAGCACATCGAGCAGGATTAGATCGGGAAGGGCCTGCTGCGCCCGTTGGATCGCTGTTTCACCGCTTTGAGCCACAATAATGCGAAAGCCGGATTGTTCTAAAAAGTCAATCAAGGCTTTCAGATTGTCAGGAATATCATCAACAAGTAAAATGGTCGCTTGCTCTGAGTTTTTAGAGGGCATCTTTCATAACTCCCTGACCCCCAAACGTTTTTCAAGGAAATTATTTATAGTTGTAAGATAAGGTGTGGGCGTGCTTTTTTCAACAAAAAAATCATCTTATTGCAAGAATCTCTGCCCGGGCGCTGTTATTTCTCTCACAGGATGAAAGCCATGAACAGAATGAGCACAAGAAAGGAAATGACCATCTGAATCGAAACGCTCAGGGAACGATCCTGGATGTTCTCCAGCTTGAGGCAAAGCGCAAATAGCCCGCGGGCCAGGGAATTATACAAGCTATCCACGCTGAAATAGCTTACAATACGCCTCTGTTTTGAAACTTCAGTCTGAGGATGATGGAAGCCAAAGACTCCCATTCGCAATAAAAAGGCATACAGAGCAACACCGATCCCCAGACTCACAAACGCTTCAGCGAGATGCGCAAGGGTCCAGAGACGAGGCTGCGGCGCAAACCGGCTCAACATTACCTTCAGCACAAAGCCCGGGAATATCCCTACCATGAAGGACCCTAAAGAGAGGAAGAGCATGGGAATATACATTGACGCTGGAACCTCTTGCACGTTCAAGAGCACAGAATTTGGCGGCCCGAAGAAGGTATGCCTGACCAGTTTAAGGAAGGAGGCGCAGGTTCCGGCTGAGGTCAAAATAAAAATGATCTCTAAAGGCAGATTGCCTTCCAGACCCGCAAAAATAATGCCTTTACTGGCGTATCCGCTGGTGAGTGGCACGCCTGAGATAGAGAGTGCCGCGATCAGGCACGTGAGCGTTGTCACTGGCATCTTGCGCCATAAGCCGCCTAACATCTCAATTTTGCGCGTTCCGGTTCTGAAAATCACTGCTCCGACCGCCAAAAACAACAGTCCCTTGAAGATGGCATGACTCAGTATGTGCAGCATTCCTCCGGCCAGGCCATATTTTCCGATTCCTATGCCTAACAGGATATACCCTATTTGACTGACGCTGTGGTAGGCTAACAGCTTTTTTAAATCCTTTTGAAGCAGGGCCAGGGAAACGCCGATGACCATCGAGAGAACGCCTGTACCCATCACCAGCAAAGCGGGACTGACCAGCCATTGGTCTATGTTAGCTGCTCCTTGCGATAAACTTCTCAGGGATTCAAAGGAGAACACGCGGCTGCCTTCTGATGTTGTTCCGAAAAAATCGGGAGAAAAAAAGGCGCGTATCAGACCGTACGCGCCCACTTTGATCATGACGCCCGAAAGAAGAGCGCTAATCGGGGAAGGCGCGGCAGGATGGGCGTCAGGCAGCCAGGTATGAAACGGAAACGCGCCTGCTTTCAGCAAACAGCCGATGGAAAAGCTGATGCCCGCCAGACGCCCCAGGTATTCCTTGTCCAGCGGGACGATGAAGAGCACCAGGATGGCGGTCAGAATGAACAGCCCGCCCACAAGCATCATGACGATATATTTGTAGCCCGCGTCTAAAGCTGCCTTCTCCCGCGAGTGGATGATGAGAAAGTACGCGGAGATTGATACGGTTTCGAAAAAAATATAAAACCCCAGAAGTCCCTGAGAGAAGATAAGCCCCAACAGGCTGCCAAAATTCAGGGTGAGCAGAACGTAATATTTCAGGCGATGATCTGTGACATAGTCCGCAGAATAGATCATCACAAGCAGATACAACGCGGAGACCAGTACGCCAAACCCCAGGCTCAGTCTATCCACGCAGAAATATAGCTCGAAATTGCCCATCAGAGGAAAAGAACGGAATTCAAGCATTTTATCCAGAGCAATCTGCGGATAGACGCTGAGTAAGCATAGCAGCGCTGTCAGAGGAAATACACAGGGGATCATAGAGATAAGGTTGAAACGAAGAGATGTTAATTTTGGCTCTAAAGGAGTTTGTTTCATATTAAGCATATTCTCCCCTTTCCTCGCTTCTATGGGAGAGGATCCGGGGTGGAGAAACGTTTACCACATTCCCTATGGTTGCTATTTAGTTCATCTTTTCGCCGTAGGCGATACAGTATTGTAGCAACGAGGAAACCCCCATCCTTTTTTCGCCGTAGGCGATCTACAACTGTTGCGCCGAAGGACAATCATTGGCTTTTTGTAGATCGCCTACGGCGAATTCAAAGCAAGAAGGGCACTATTTGTTGTTACAATACTGTATCGCCTACGGCGAAAAAGCCTGGTAAATAATTACTTCTTACGGCACGGCGGTAACGCTCAGTATATTTTCTCCTGCCCCGGGAAATACAACCACGACAAAAATCCCTGATACCAGAAGAATCAGGGAAAGATAAACAAGAGCAGAACATTTCTTTTTGCTGATAATATACCCCTCTTCGCCTTGAAAGAACACACCGATGCACCTCAGAAAATACGCACCTGTGATGATACTGCTGAAAAATATGATCACGGCAATGAAAGGATGACCACTTTTAGCGGAAGCAAGGCCGATCATCAGCTTACTGAAAAATCCTCCGGCCGGGGGAATGCCTATGAGAGAGAGGGAAGCCAGGATAAAGATGGCAGTCACCGCCGGCATTTCTTTGGCGACGATGCCTAACTCTGAGATTTTTCTGCGCCCGGTTTGCTCGATCACCGCACCTGCACAGAGAAACAGGCAGCTTTTGGCAAACGCATGATTCACGGTATGGAATAACGCGCCGCTTGCGCCGCTTGCGGTTCCCAGGCCGATCCCGATCAGAATATAGCCGATCTGGTTAATGCTGGAATACGCCAGCAAGCGTTTCAGGTCGCTCTGAACTAAAGCCATAATCGCTCCAAAAATCGCCGTGACTGCGCCGGTATAAACCAGAAGCGCGTACAGGCTCTCTATGAAAGGACAAAGCCTGAACATCTGGACGGTTCTGAAAAAGGCATAGATTCCAACTTTGATGACAATGCCCGACAGCAGGGCGCTAACCGGAGAAGGGGCGATGGAATGGGCGTCAGGAAGCCAGGTGTGGAGCGGCGCCATGGCGCATTTTATGCCAAACCCGATCATAAATAAGGCCAGTGTCAAGATGAGCGCCCGGGGGGATGTGGAAAAAAACTCAGGAATTTTCTCGCTGATCTCAATCATATTGAGTGTGCCGATATAGCGGTATAAGACGCCAATCCCAAACAGAAAGAAGATCAGCCCGATGCTGCTGATGAGCAGGTAGTTGATGCCTGCCAGGAACGACCCCTGACTGCCATAGTGCGCTACCAGGATATAGGAAGCGATGGACAACACCTCCATGAACACAAAGAGGTTGAAAATATCTCTGGAAAGAAAGGCCCCTGAGATGGCGCTCATCATGATTAACAGCAGCGCATAAAACTTTGGCTCGTATTTTCCCTCGGCCAGAGCGTACAGGAGCACCAGCACCCCGAGAAGGTTGTTCAGCAGCACCATAAAGATGGTCAATCGATCGACCAGGAGCGAAATGCCGATAATCTGATCCCAGGATCCCAGGGTATAGACGACGCTTTCGCCGCGCAAAATTTGAGGGGTCAGGATCAGGGCCAGCCCAAACGCCGCCGCCAGGCTAAGCATCGCCAGATGTCCGCAGAAAGCTCTCCACGGCGTGAAATCCAGCAGCGTGATGACTACCGCCGTGAACATCGGAATCACGATAATGAAAATCGCTGCATTCGTCATCTACAAGTGCCTTTTTAATTCTTCAACATCCAGGGTGTGATAATTCTCATAGATTTTTACCGCGATAGAGAGCGCCAGGGCTGTCACGCAGATTCCGATCACGATGGCGGTCAGCATAAGCGCCTGAGGAACAGGATCAACCACATTTTCCATTCCATGCTCCAGGATCGGAGCGTTAGCGTTTGAACGATAGCCAACGCTGATGAAATACAGGATTACACCCCCCTCCAGAATATACAGCCCGATGATCTTCTTGATCAGATTTCTCTTCGCCATCAGGCCGTAGAGTCCGATTAACATCAGGACAATGCTGGTATAGGTTGCCATGTCAGTCCCCTTCCTCCCCGGCCAGCGAATAGAAAATGATACTTATTGCGGCCCCGACTTTCAGCCCGATGGCCAGATTTAAAAAGAGAATAAAGCCCGAACCGCCAAATCGGCCGCCTTCTCCCTGGGGCAGGAAATCTTTGAGGAAATGATACCCAAAGAGAATGCCTCCCAGGCCAATGATCATAAAGACGAGCGGGCCGATACTTTCCATCAGGCCAAGGATATTTTTCTTGAACCGTTCCTCCGTTTTGGAAATTCCCTGTGACAGGGAAAGCAGGATAATTGCCGATCCAATGACAACCCCTCCTTGAAATCCTCCACCCGGCGAAAGATGGCCATAAGCAACCACATATAAGCCGAAGAGGAGGATGAACGGAAACAACTTTCGGGTCATGGTTCTGATGATGGTTGATTCTTGCATGGCTTATTTCGACTCCTCCTTACCTAAATATTTTTCGGTAGTGGTTAAATGGGAAGTGATGCCCGCTCGTTGAGCGAAGTCGAAACGAGCCGCTCATTGTTCCCTTCGACTTCGCTCAGGGAACGCATCACTTCCCATTTAACCATTACCTATTTTTCGTATATGAATCTGCTTAACCCACCCCTGGCCCCTCCCAGGAGGGGAGTTCACGGCTGCACCACAATACACCCATACCTGTCAGGGGTGAGGGGTGGGTTAAAAAATGCGTCAGGCACTAAACCCAATCCTCAAATAGTCCGTACTGGCTTAAAGAGAAACTGACTGGCAGGGCGAAAATTTCCCCTATCTCAGGTTCTTGAAAATCGATCCCGATTTCCTTTAACACGTCTATCAACCTGATCAGAGTGTCTTTATCTTTTAAGACGGCGATAATATTCTTATTGTAGGGTCTGGAGCCAGCCAGCGACTGGATTAACCCGGCGAAAATAGGCACATCGTTGGCCAATACTCGTTCCATGCCCACGCCATCCAGGATCGTCGCTCCCGTAATTTCAAGTTCGATCATCGCGGAAAGAAGATCATCCTCGTGTTCTTCTTTGTTCAGAATAATCCATACCATTAACATCTGGAGTGACCTTCCTCTCGCTCTTTGAGCAAATTCATCACCTTCTCAGGAGATCCGGCGTGCATGACAGCTTCTCGGAAGTCCTCCTCCCTGAAAATTCGGGCAATCTTCGCCAGGACGCTTAAATATTCTGTGTTTTTCTCCGGTGAAGACACAAGCATAAAAATAATATGAGCTGGCTTGCCATCCAGAGCATCGTAATCAACCCCCTCCTCCGAAAGGCCAACGCTTAAAACAACCCCCTCAACATCATCGGACTTCGCATGAGCGATGGCTAAACCAAAGCCTACTCCGGTCGTTTGTATTTGTTCTCTTTGCAGGAGGCTCTTAAGAAGCTCTTCCTTATTATGAATTTTTCCTGAGGTTGCCGCAACTTCCAACAACTCTTGTAATATGCCAATTTTATCTCGGTTTTTCACCCCAACGACAATCCTATCCAGGGAGAGCACTTTACAGATTTCCATATTTTGACCTATCCTTTTCGCTTTAAGAGCAGGAAAACACCGGTGGCTGCTGTAAAAAGCGCCATTGCTTCACCCAATGTGTCATACGCTCTATATCCTAAATAAATAGACGTGACAATATTGACGGCGCCCGTCTCCTCACGCCCTCTGTTAATATAGTATTGGGCCGTTTCGTTATGGCCTGTTTGTTCTTCGAAGTCCAGGGAGACGACAATCAAGCACCCCAGTAGAGCAACGAGGAAGATCACTCTGATGACGCTCATGCTCGCCCTCCTCCGCTACGATGAATCGCTGCCACAAAAATCACCGTAGATACCCCCGCACCGACCGCCGCTTCTGCCATCGCCACATCCGGGGCTTTGAGGTAATAAAAGACAATTGACATGACCAGGCTGAAGACCGCCAGCATGATCACTGCATTGATCAGGTCTTTCACCTCAAGCGCGCAGATCGCCATCAGCACCAGAATAAGCAGAAACATATTGATCATATCTACTATTTTGGGACAGCAGTGTTAAATACCTCGGACAGAATTGTCCGGCGTCACATCACATGGTCGGACAAGTTTAAGTTGTCGGACAAGGCTGCCCCGGGCTAAGGAGTTCAGATCGAATCATCAATTACTTTAATCATTTCAGCATTTTTCTTTTGACCCACATAGTGACTTTCGAATCATGCGCTGATTTCCCTATGGCGTGGGAAGATACCGGGTTTGTCAAGAAGATAAAAAACGCGATTACGGCGATCTGAAGCGAGATGTGCGAAAATCCCTTGAAAACCATCAGGCCGAGAAAGATCGAGATCACCCCTGTGGTGCCGCATTTTGAACTGGCATGAAGGCGTGTATAGACATCCGGAAACCTCAACACACCAATGGTACCGATGAACATAAAAAATATGCCAAAACCCATAAAAATACTGAAAATCATTGAATATTCAATTCTCAATCGTCTGGTTAGCCTTTTCTCGGGTATTTGGTGATCGCGATAATCCCCACATAGCCTAAAATCGCATATACTAAGGCGACATCCAGGAAAATCTTTTGATCCCAGAGAACTGCTAACAGGACCATGACAACAGTGGTCTTCGTGGCAATCAGATTTAATCCGACCAGTCGATCCTGGATTGTCGGCCCAAAGATCACCCGATACAGACTTAAAAGTGAGGTGATAGAGAGAAAGATCACCGTAAATCGGATCATCTGAAGATCCTCCCCAATAAGCGTTCGAAAGTTCCTTTAATTATCTCCCCGGCATACAGGGCGCTTGTTCCTTTAGATTCCAGCCAGTGGACATAGAGATAGTCATCCCGCAGATCAATCGTCAGCGTGCCCGGAGTGATCGTAATCGAGTTGGCGAGCATAACCCGAGCAAGTTCGGATCTAAGCCGGGTTCGGATCCTGATCTCGCCAGGATTGATCTTCATCGTCAGCACCCGATACGCGACATCAAAACTGGCAATATAGACCTTTGCAATGAGAATGATCAGGTACAGCAAGATGATATCCGGCCTGGGCACAATATCCTTAATAAACACTTCAGTTTCATCCACAAAATAATCGTAGGTGATCAGCGCAATAAAAAATGAAAAAACCACTCCCAGCAGGAGCGACTGCGGATCGAGATTCCCGGTAAAAATCATCCACCCCAGCATCAAGAAAAAAAATGTGACGCCGATCCTGAATATCTTCCATTTTGTTTTCAGATTCATTCGTCAACTCTTCTCTAACGTTCCTGTCCTCAGTGTTCCTGAAGATCATCTGGTAAATTCAGTTGTTGTAACGTATTTTTCAGATATTCAATCTGCTGTTCGGTTATCCCGTCTTGTTTTGACAGGCCAAGGCGGATGCTGAGATCTATGCCATATTCCTGGCTCAACGGTGCAAGAATTGCGTGATAAAACTCTTGCCAGGTTTCGGCCGACAGCTTGCCGGCCCATGTCAGATGTGTCAGCAGAGGCGGTTCAGGTCGTTCTTCAGGAGGGGCAAGCTGCTGGACGAGTTGAGCCGGGGGTTCAAGTTTTTTGGAAAGGATTGTGACTTTAACCCAGGCGCTTTTCTCGCCGGCTGTTGCCCGCACTTCGAAATCGCTGCCATCCTTTTCGCCGGCCATAAAAACGCCTTTTTCATCAATGGTCCCGCCGGTTGCTTCCCAATGCACATTGCGTTTAATCTCTTCACCGTCTTCATCCAGAGCATGGGCAGTAAAGGTAATCTTTTCGCCGGTCATGAGATTGACTTGCGGCGGATCAATCGTTAACGAGGTTAAGGTGGGGGTTAACCCGGATAAATAGGCTTCTGCGGTTTCAGGGGTGATGATGAACATGTCATCCGAGATCTCGACCTCAGACGCCAGTAAGGTTTTTTGATAGAAAAAGACGCTGTATTTTTGCTCCACTTTCTGGCTCACATATCCTAATAACCCGTTGCTTGCGCCTTTCGCAATGGTCTCTTTCAAGATGTCCGGGTTGAGCAGCCTGGGAAAAAGCGGGGACGTAAAAAACATCTCCCGTACGGCGCGAGTGCTCCATTCTTGCCCATGCAGTTCTCCAGGCCAGTTTCGTGTGAGAAAACGCGGGCTGACTGTATCCACAACATAATCAAATAAGCGCAATTGGTTCAGAAGAATGAGGGGGAGTGAATTCGTTTCACCAGGCTGGAATTTGCCTAAATCAAGGAATTCGATCCGGTGTTCTTTGTTCAAGAGTGCAATCTGTTTGTAACTCTGCCATACACATTCTCGCAGTCGTGTTCTGGCCTTCTCGATATTGACTCGTATTTGCTCCGCAATATTGGCCGGATCAAAATCCAGGGTGTCCTGTAAGGAAGCCGTTTCAGCCTGCATCTCATTCTGAAGTTCTTGCCAGGTGAGGAGGACTCGCGCTTCTGCGTACATACAGCTTTTTTCATCAGACGCGACCCAAATCACGGCGTTCCGGAAGACTCGCGGTGCATCCCCGTATCGGTCTGTCAACGCCTGGAGGAAGGGCAACGTCGTAGGGTCGCGCCGGGTATGTTCGGGCGAGAGCACTACAAGGTTTAAGACGGGTTGATCCGGGACATCCTGGGGCTCTTCGGGAAACAGGGTAACCAGTGTGGAATTGGTAAAAAGGTCTTTAATCTCGGCTCGCACACATTCTTCAATTTGTTCTTCATCAATGTGCTGACGGCGGTCAGCAAACAGTTTATTCAAGTTCGGAATCAGACGAAAACGATAGCGTTTGTTTTCGCGTGTCAGATAATAACAATGTGCAACCAGCGCCTCCAGCACTGTGTCTACATGTTCGATCTGCATGGCCGGCTCGCCTACGGCAAATCGAATTTCCGGGGCAGTTGCTTCTACGCGGGTTGTTTCAAGCATTCCACCGGTTGATTCAAAAAAGATGACCGTCGCGGTTTTTTGGTGCAAACGGTCGTGCTTAATATCAGCGGCCGCCTCATTATCCAGGCGCGGCGCAAATGCTTCACGACCGACAATATCGGTAAAAATTGGAGGTTTGAGCCGTTGATCATTCCCTAATTGTTCGCGGACAGCAGTCCGAAAATTTAAATCTTCGAGGGGGGCCGCGCCTAAACTGATCAGCGGATCGGAATAGACTTTGCTATACCCATCTTGATGCGCGCTGGCAATCCAAAAAGCTAATAAGCGGAGCATGCCGCGCGTGTATTGGAATTGCGGAAGCACTTGCCATTTGCGCATAAACACGGAAAAGACAGCGGGGTGAAACGGATAAGCGTCACTAAAGAGCTGTTCTGCCTGATCAAAGGGAATCCAGGCGGGCAATTGGCCACGATTGGTTCTGATCCAGTGGGAGTAGGTGGCACAGGTTTCAAGAGCTTCATTCGAGAGTATGACGTTACCCTCCGGGGAAATGACGGCGGCATCCCACTGAAACAAGCGGCGTCGAATAATTTCCGGTAATTCCTTTTCTGTGGCTAACGGCGTGGCTTTGCTTACCTGAGAGAGCAAGGATTGATATTGTTCAATCACGCTGCTTCTCTCCATCTCCGCTGTCTGGTCTTTCGCTGGAAAAGTCAGCACAATCACGACATGCTCCAGAGTTCGCGCCTGCTCCGTCAGGTGTTGGAGGAAATGATAACATTGTTCGACCATTCCGTATATTTGCGCACGAAAGGCATACTCCATCAGATCATCAATCAGAATCAGGCAGGGGGAGGCCTGCATGAGTATATCTCTCAGCACGTCTTTTTCCGGAGCGACCATCTGTTCATCGCAGGCTGCGATCTCGGCATAAGCCTCTTTTCCCCCTAGTTGAAAGGCGATTTCTCCCCAGGGGGTTTTACGGAGCGGCTCCGTACGTTTCCCACGTCGTCCTTTCTGTACATCAAATTCCGTTCCTACAAAGGCGGCCGTATGAACTTGAGGAATAGACGAAGCTCCTGCAACGGCTAATATTTTCTGAATGCCCATCCATTTGTGAGCTTCGGCACCATGCTGCGTCAGGTGGTGCAGCAGCGTCAGCGCATGGGTTTTTCCTTCCCCCGAATGCCCGATGACATGAAAGACCGCATTGGCTTCAACCATCTCTCCTGCCAGACGCCAGATGACTTCGGATGCCAGATGGGTCAGGGAGGTGGTTAAATACGTGTGCGTAAAAAAACTGGCAGGGTTGGAATACTCCTCAAGGGCCTGCTCTTCACGGACATGCTCCAAATTCACAGTGAATTGCATCGCCTCAGGTAAAGTTGCACTATATAATTCGTTGCGCGGTTTGACAATATCATACCAGGGTTTGAGTAACATTGGTTTCTCCCTTTGATATTCAGCAAAAGTCAGAAAATTCTTGCTTCTTCTTGATTCTTGTAGTTATTCACGCTCAGGAATATCTGCAAGAAAATTGAAAAGAATGTCAAGAGGAAAAGTTTCAGGAAATAACTTAATTCGTTCACCTTCTATTTCAGAGAAAGTCGAAAACGACTTTGTTTATTTTGCTATAGTCTAAGTGTCGCCAAAAAAGATGATATTTTTATTGACAAAAAAAAACGCGAGTGTTATCCAAAATCGTTGCGTTTTTGGAGGATAGACAACAGTAATTGCCCTAACAGTAAGGAGGCTAAGGATATGCAAAAGAGTGTTAGATGTATTATTACCGTTCTTGGCATTGTGCTGCTATTTTCATTCTGCGCTCAGGCGCAGACAATTTCGATTGGCCTTAATGTTCCGATTACGGGGGATATTCCCAAAGTCGGCGAGGGATCGAAGTTTGCGGCTCAGATGTGGCTTGAAGACGTTGAGGCGGCTGGCGGCCTTGAGGTCGGCGGCAAAACCTACAAAGTTGAGATCATCATTGAAGACAACGAGGCCAAAGCGGAATCGGCTGTCGCCGTTGCAACTAAGCTGATTACCGAAGATGAAGTGCTGGTGCTTGTCGGCCCTCAAGCGTCAAAACAGGCGGTGCCCGCAGGCGGCGTGGCCGACAATTATAAAACGCCGATGATTAGCCCCTGGTCAACAAATCCGAATACGACCAAAGATCGCCCTTACGTGTTCCGCGGCTGTTTTCTCGATCCCTTCCAGGGCCCTGTAGTTGCGAAATTCATCTCGGAGGAATTTGGATTGACGAAAGCTGCGGTGCTCTATGATGTCGCTAGCGACTACCCCAAAGGGCTTGCCGAATTTTTTAAGCAGTCCTGGGAAGAAATGCACGGCGCAGGCACGGTTGTAGCCTATGAAAGTTTTACGACCAAAGACACGGACTTCAGTTCCCAATTGACCAAAATTATTAATTCGGGAGCTGAGGTGATCTTTACCCCGCAATATTATAATGAGGTGGCGTTGATTGTGCAACAGGCGCACCAGTTAGGCTGGGATAGACCAATCGTGGGCAGCGACAGTTGGGGATCCGTAGAAACCGTCGAACTGTGCGGCAAAGATTGCTATGGCCTCTTCTTTAGCACCCATTATGCGGCCGCCGGAGCCACTGGAGCCACAAAGGAATTCATCGACAGATACAATGCGAAATACGGGTATGTGCCGGATGATGTGGCGGCTCTGACCTGGGATGCGTTGGGTATCGTGAAACGAGCGATTCAGGATTGCGGCAAAATTACCGGCGACATCAAAGATGACCGTCAATGCGTACGTGACGCTATGGCGAAAATTCAGGAGTTTGAAGGGATTACCGGCAAAATGACCTTCACCGAAGAGGGCGATCCGATTAAGTGTGCGGTGATTGTACGGATTAGCGAGAAGGGTGAATATGAATTTTATAAGTCGGTGTGTCCGTAATACCTCTGGAATTCTCTAGATTGCGTATGTCTCTCTCACCATAAGGAAGGCGGGCCAGAACGGCGCGTTCTGTGCCCGCCCTTTTTGTAGAATGAAGGAGCGAAATCAATGGCATTTTTTTTCCAAAACCTGATCAATGCGTTGCAATGGGGGAGTTTTTACGCCTTAATCGCTCTTGGATACTCCATGGTCTATGGTATCCTGATGCTGTTTAATTTTGCGCATGGCGATATTTTTATGGTCGGGGCCTATATCGGTTTTGGAGTTGCAACCGGATTGTTAGCATTTGCTTCATGGATTGCCATTCCTATGCCTGGTTGGCTGGTATTAATGTTGACCATTCTCTTCGCGATGTTTCTGACCTCTTTTGTCGGGATGCTGGTCGAACGGATCGGGTATCGCCCCTTACGTTCAGCCCCGCGAGCGTCAGCAGCGATCACAGGGTTGATGATCGGGATTATCTTAGAAACCGGGAATCTCGCCTTGTTGGGCGCACGCAGAATCAGTTTTCCCTCCCTGATTGAAACCAAAACTTATAATGTGGGCGGCGTGTTTGTGACCAATCAAAAGATTATGATTGTGGTCGTGTCAGCCCTTCTCGCTTTGACTCTGCATCAATTTATCCGACGCACGCGCTGGGGAATGGCGATGCGGGCGATGTCGTTCGACTTTACGGTTGTTCCATTAATGGGCGTGCCGCTGAATACTATCGCGGCTTTAACCTTTGGTCTTGGCTCTGCTTTAGCTGCTGCCGCCGGCATTTTGTTTGGCCTTGCCTATCCTGTGTTGGATCCGTACATGGGGATTCTCTTCGGCTGGAAAGCCTTTGTGGCCGCAATTTTAGGCGGAAGAGGATCGATTGTGGGCGCGACGCTAGCGGGATTTCTGCTGGGATTCATTGAAATTTTTGTCGCGATGATTTTCCCGTCAACATTACGCGATTTAATCGCGTATTCAATCGTCTTAATTATCTTGACCTTTAGACCGTATGGTTTCTTCGGCGAGCCGCATAGCGCACGGTTGAGACTGTAAAATATGGATATCATGATCTTGAAGTCGAAAGTGTCCTGAAGTGAAGGAACATCAAGGGATTAGGAGGTTTGACGCCGATCACTTTAGGCACACAAGACCTGTAGAACCTATGGGAAAAAAAAGCGAGTACACACGAGAAAAGGAGATCTCAATGAAGCAGAAGGTCTGGGCAGGATTTTCCCGAATTCCTTTGCTCGGATGGTTTCTGGGCGCATTGGTTGCCGTGATTCTTGAGCAATTTATCGGGTTACGATTAGCCTGGGCCTTAGGGTTACCCAAAATTCCTGCGCTGTTCGGAGTGATGATTATGCTCAAAACCCCATTGCTGTTTCCTGGGACGATTCTCTATGTTTGCCTGATCTACCTTTTGCCAACAGTGTTGATTGCCCGCGTGATTGCACCCCTGGCCAATACGCTGGCAGCGCAACTGCTCAAACTGCCGATAGTGGTTTCTGTGTTGATTCACCTGGGGTTATTTTACGCCATAATCCACATCTGGTCCGGAGTGAGTGATTATCATGTTCTTACGCTCAAACTGGTCATGATCGCGATTATGCTGACTCTGAGTCTGAATCTCATTAACGGGTATATGGGAGAATTCTCCTGTTCGCACCCGGGATTTATGGCCTTAGGCGCATATACAGCCTCGGTGTTTACGATCGTGCTCTTTGTGAACGATCGTTTTTTTGGAGCAGCCTGGCTTCCTCCGGCGTTAGGTCCCTTCCTGTTTCCAATCGGATTGATCCTCGGAGGATTGGTCGCGTCTGTGGGTGCGCTGGTGGTTGCAATTCCTTCGTTCCGGACGCGCGGAGACTATCTGGCCATAATTTCTCTGGCGTTTATGTTTATCGTCAAGAGTTTAATTGAGAACCTTGAGATTGTCGGAGGTCCTCGCGGATTAGGCGAGCAGCCGGATTGGGCCAACCTGCCGACCGTGTTTGTCTGGGCGACAGCCTGCATCTGGATTATTAACAATTTTGTCCGTTCGACGATGGGTAAAGCCTTAAACGCAGTACGCGATAACGAAATGGCCGCCAGCGCGATGACGGTGAATACCAGAGAAACCAAAATGGTGGCGTTTCTGTTTGCTGCCTTCTGGGCTGGAGTGGCTGGCGGCTTGTTTGCCCATGTCCTGCGATATGTGAATCCCGGCACCTTTGGTATTCAAAAATTGGCTGAACTTCTGGCGATGGTCTATTTCGGAGGACTCAATTCGGTGTACGGATCGATTGTCGGCGCAGTCAGTATTAGTCTGTTGAGTGAAACTCTGCGACCATTGGAAATTTATAAATGGATTCTGATTCCGCTCCTCTTGATCCTGGTGATGATTTATCGTCCCACAGGACTGGTTGCTTTCAAGGATCTGAACGTCAGAAACCTTCTCGAACCCAAAACGAAATCCACAAAAGAGGTGTAGTCATGGCATTTCTTCAGGTTGACAAGATGACCCACAATTTTGGTGGATTGCGGGCCGTCCATAATTATCACCTTAAGATTGAATTAGGTCAGATTAAAGGGTTAATCGGGCCGAACGGTGCTGGCAAAACCACGATTTTCAATCTCATCACCGGCGTCTATACCCCGACAGAAGGCGATATTCTGTTAAATGGCCAGAGAATTAACGGGCTGCAGCCTCATCAAGTTGCCAGCCAGGGACTTGGCCGTACCTTTCAAAATTTGTTGCTGTGGCGGCACATGACCGTGCTTGACCACGTGAAACTGGCGCATTATTCAAAAATTCAGTATGGCTTAGTCGGCGCGTTTTTCGGAACGCCCCAACGCCACAGAGAAGAGGCCGCGATCGAAGAGAAAGCCTATAAACTGCTGGACATGTTGGAGATTACCCATCTTGCCGGTCAAGTGGTAACAAACCTGCCCTACGGCGCCCAACGGCGGGTTGAAATTGCCAGAGCGCTGGCGACAGAACCCAAAATCTTGTTCCTGGATGAACCGACCGCAGGCATGAATCCCGAAGAGCTTGTACGGATCATGGTGATTATCCGTCGCATTCACGAACAACTGGGATTGGGCATTTTCCTCATCGAGCACCGCATGAAGTTTGTCATGGAACTGTGTGACACGATTCAAACATTGGTGTTCGGAGAGATTATTGCCGAAGGCACACCCGAAGAAATTCAAAATGATCCCAGGGTGATCGAGGCATACCTGGGCAAGGAAAAGGTGACGTGATGTTGTTAACAGTAGAAAACTTGCACGTGTCGTATGATCAGATTAAGGCCCTGCACGGGATCAATTTTCAGATCCAGGAGGGGGAAATTGTGTGCATCATCGGAGCAAACGGCGCAGGGAAAAGCACCACGTTGCGGGCGATCTCGCGCTTAGTGCCTGTTGAAGCCGGCACAGTGATGACGTACATGGGACAGGATTTGCTCAAATATTCCGCCGATAAGGTGGTGAGTCAGCTTGGAATTTCCCATGTGCCCGAGGGGCGACGCTTGTTTGAAAACCTGACCGTGATGGAGAATCTCCGCTTAGCCACGTTTGCCAGAAAAGATCGAGAAAATATTGAACAAGATATCGAACGCGTCTTCTCCATTTTCCCACGTTTACAAGAACGCCAAAACCAGAAATCCGGGACGCTGAGCGGCGGTGAACAACAGATGCTCGCGGTCGGCAGAGCCTTTATGAGCGGCAGAAAGTTGATGATTTTAGATGAACCTTCGATGGGGCTGGCGCCGCTATTAATGCTGAATGTGTTTGATGCTCTGAAAGACATCAATAAGCAAGAAGGCACAACCATTCTCCTTGTAGAGCAAAACGCCCGTCTGGCGCTGCAATTTGCCGGACGAGGTTATGTTCTGGAAAGTGGGCATCTGGTGTTGGAAGGCAATTCTGCGGATCTGCTGGCGACCCCTGAAGTCAAAAAAGCCTATCTGGGCGGGTAGTTTTCATTGAAGAAACCAGGTTTTTTTCGAAAAACCTGGTTTCTTAGAGCTATCCACATATTGCAAAAACTTCGCTTTTGTACTCTTCTCTAAACTAGAGAAATTGGTCAATGGGAGTATATTCCAACCCAAAGGCTTCGGCGACCGCTTTATAAGTCACTTTGCCCTTGACCACATTGGCTCCCAGTTTAATCTCGTTGTTCTCCTGTATGGCGCGTTTCCAGCCCTTATCAGCAATTTGAAGGGCGTAAGGCAGTGTCGCGTTGGTCAACGCCAGGGTAGAGGTTTTCGCCACTGCGCCAGGCATATTGGCGACGCAATAATGCACCACGCCTTCCACTGTATAGGTTGGGCTTGTATGAGTCGTGGGCTTTGAGGTTTCGAAACACCCGCCCTGATCAATGGCGACATCTACCATGACCGCGCCTTTTTTCATGGTTTTCAGCATCTCGCGCGTTATTAATTTGGGCGTTTTGGCTCCGGCTACGAGTACGGCCCCGATCACGACATCCGCTTCTTTCACCAGTTTCCGCAACGTGGCCGGACTGGACATTAAGGGAATGCAATTGCTGGGCATCACGTCGGACAGATAGCGCAGCCGGTCCAGGTTCATATCAACAATATACACCTTTGCGCCCAGGCCACAGGCCATTTTCGCGGCGTTCATGCCCACCACGCCGCCGCCGATCACGACAACGGTCGCAGGATCAACGCCTGGCACGCCGCCTAACAACACGCCGAGTCCGCCTTGCGCCATTTCCAAGTATTTCGCACCCTGCTGGGTCGCCATGCGGCCGGCCACTTCACTCATGGGGGTCAGTAAAGGCAGCGAGCCATCGACTTTTTGAATGGTTTCATAGGCAATACAAATCGAACCGCTTTTGACTAACTTGTGGGTCAGTTCTTCGGCGGCCGCCAGGTGCAGATAGGTAAACACGATCTGATCTTGACGGATCAGGTCGTATTCTGAGGGCAGCGGTTCCTTGACGTGCATGACCATTTCGGCGCGCTGATAAATTTCTTGCGGCGTTGCTACAATTACGGCCCCATGTTCGGCGTAATCCGCATCGCCAAAACCACTGTTCAGTCCGGCATCTTTCTCAACTAACACCGTATGGTCATGGTGATTCATCATTTCGACTCCGGCCGGGGTCATGCACACTCTGTTTTCTGCGGTCTTAATCTCTTTTAAAATTCCGACGATCATAACTCCCTCCCATGAAACTACAGGAATTAAGAATAAGCAAGCATGCTCAGCCCCGTTTCACTATGCCGGGTGAGCGTAGCTCATGATAACTCCTGGTAAACAAACATTTTTAGCTATCAAACGCTATTTTCACGACACTTCCTGTAAGACACTTTCTCCGGCTTGTTCGTCAGAGATCGTATATTGCTGAACAACATGAACGATTTGTGAGAGACCAGAGAGAGTCAAGTAAATTTTTTCTGTCTGTAAATAATTTCATGCGAAGAACAATCCTTTAGCAGGCCAGCAGACATGTTTTGCAACTACTTAGATCTATGTATCCCGCACAGTCTTGGGCGGAAAAAAATGAGCACGGGAAGCATCACCGCGTTGAGCTGCTGTCCACCACTCCGAAAAAGGCAAATCTGAAATGGACGTTCACGAGCATGGCAACGTCCGTTTATACAAGGTTGTGGCGATCCTGTTGCGGGTTTTAGAACAAATTCTTTCTTTTAGAATTTATCTTTTTGATAGTTTTGCCGTCAACCTGAAAAGAAGAGGGGGGGTGAACCGAAAAAACTGTTTATCCGAACGGGAAAATTATGTTTCACCTCTTTAGACATACATGCAACTTAGCGATTGATCTTGGAACTGCCAATACCCTGGTGTATGTTCCTGATCGAGGAATTGTTCTCAATGAACCTTCGATGCTTGCCTTTGATATTCGAAATGATAAAATCCTGGCGATTGGTCAGGACGCCAAAACGATGGAAGGCAAGACTCCCCCGCATATTGTCATCATGCGCCCTATGAAAGATGGTGTGATTGCCGATTTTAAAATGACAAGAGCGATGTTACAACATTTCATCAGGAAAGCTGCAAAACGCTTTCGATTTTTGTCTCCAAAAGTCGTGATTGCCGTTCCTTTTGGAATTACTGACGTAGAAAAAAAAGCCGTGCGAGATTCGGCTTGTCATGCCGGAGCAAGCAAGGTAACGATTATTTTAGAACCGATGGCGGCGGCTTTAGGGGCGGGATTACCGGTTGAGAAACCGATCGGCAGCATGGTTGTGGATATTGGCGGAGGAACTACCGATGTTGCGGTTATTGTAATGACCGAAATTATCTCTGGCTGTTGCATTAGAACTGCCGGCGATGAAATGGATGGCGCGATTATTCAGCATGTCAGGCAGAAACATAATCTGCTGATCGGTCCGCGCACGGCTGAGCATATTAAACAGACCATTGGCTGTGCTTATTCGTTCAATGGAGAACAACACGCGAAAATTCGCGGACGGGAATTGACAGGCAGAAGGTTTTTGACAACAGAAATTAGTAGTGAAGAGATTCAGGAAGCCCTTACAAAAACGGTGGAGACAATTGTGGAGGCGGTTATGATGACATTAGAGAACACTCCACCGGATTTAGCCGATGATATTATCGAACGAGGGATTCTGCTTACCGGAGGAGGGGCTTTGCTCAAGAATTTAGATTACAAAATTAAGGAAGCCACCGGGCTTCCTGTTGCCCTGAGCGATGATGCTTTGACCACCGTGGCAGAGGGTGCAGGAAAGGCCCTGACCACCCCACATCTGTTAAGAAAAATTGCCATAGATTAATAGAAAACTGAGCGTAAAAATTTCGCGCCTTTCGTCTGCGCAGACTTTCGAAGTTTTGAAGACTTCGAAAGTCTCAATACTCAGCTTATGATGCCTTTGATGTATTCTTTGGTAATCGCTTCTTTGGGGTTTTCAAAAATCTCGGCGGCGGGCCCATGTTCGATTAACTCGCCCAGGTACAGAAAGATCACATAATCCGCCAGTCGTCTGGCCTGGCGTAAGATGTGCGTTACGATGACAATCGTGTAATCGTTTTTGAGTTCCAGAAAGCGTTGTTCGATGCGTTGGCTCGACTTTGGGTCCAGGGCTGAGGTCGGTTCATCGCCAAGAATAATCGCCGGTTCCACAGCCAGCCCGCGCGCTAAACACAGACGCTGCTGCTGGCCGATTGAAAGCTTCGAGGCCGGCGCGGAGAGCCGGTCTTTAACCTCATCCCACAGGCTGGATTCCTTGAGATAGTGTTCCACGATCTCGTCTAATTTCTTTTTATTTTTGATGCCATGGATTCTTGGACCATAAGCTACATTATCGTAGATTGACATGGGCAGGGGATAGGGTCTTTGCGAAAGCAGCCCCATCTTTTTCCTGATATGGGTAATTTCGATCTTTGGATCAAAAATATTTTCCCCGTCAACAAAAATTTGCCCTGACACCCTGATCCCATCGGTCAAATCAATCAACCGGTTAAAGGATTTCAAAAGGGTTGTCTTGCCACAGCCGGATGGCCCAATAATCGCCGTAATCTTTTTATCGGGGATATCAACCGTGATATTGTGTAAGGCCTGTTCATTTCCATAGAATACATTGAGATCTTTCACACTAATGTGTGTTTTCAATTCCATCGTTCGTTCCTCTACTATACGGTGTGTTTGGTGAATTTCTTTGTCAAGACTCTGGATAGGATACTGACAATCAAAATAATGATGGTCAGGATCAGGGCGGAAGCATAGGCCCGTTCTTGCACTTCGGGAAACGGCGTACCCAATTGAAAGAAGATGGCTAAGGGTAAGGTCGCGGCCGGACGCAAGAGCGAATTGGGGATATAATCCGTAAAGCCTGCGGTGAATAAGACGGAGGCGGCGTCTCCAATCCCGCGCCCGAAGGCAATCAAGGCGCCGGTTAAGATGCCGGGTAAGGTCTGCCTGACGACAACTTTAACGGCGGTCTCAAAGCGGGTAGCGCCTAAGGCATACGAGGCGTGTAACAGTTCCTCCGGGACCATGCGCATGACTTCATCCATGGCGCGAGCCATGATCGGCAGGATGAGCAGGGCGACCGTCACAATTCCCCCTAAGAGCGAAGCCCGAAGCCCAAAAAACAGCATGATCGTGAAACCAAAGGCGCCATAGACAATCGAAGGAATGCCCCATAAGACATCCAGGGAAAACCGCGCCACTGTAACCAGACGTGCGTTTTTGGGGGCATAGATGTTCAGATATAACACGACCGGCAGGCTGATCAGCAGCGCCAGCAAGGTCGCCCCGCCAGTGACGTACAGCGAGCCGACAATCGCGTTCAGGATGCCGCCTTCTTTGCCTAAATAGTAGCCTCCTTGCGGGGTTTTGGTAATCATGTCCAGGTTCATGGCCGGCAGGCCCTTGATCAGAATTGTGACCAAGATCAGCACCAGGCTTGCGACAATCACCAGCGTGGCGATAATCATCAGTCCGTGGAAGATATGCTCTTCGATTTTTCTTCGTTCTATCATTATTGAAATCTCCCGTCACATGTATAAGAAACCGGGTTTTTCGAAAAAACTCGGTTTCTATGCCAATTATTGAATTCTCTTTTCAACGCGAATGAGGATCACTCTGGAGATGATATTAAACAAAACCACAATGATCAATAAAATGAAGGCGGAGAGCAGCAGCGCGGAATCATATAAGGGGATTGAGAGCATTTCGCCGTAGTTATTGGCAATCAGGGCCGGCAGGGGATAGGCGGGATCAAGAATTGATGAAGGCGCTTTGGGGACGTTGCCCACGACCATCAGCACGGCCATGGTTTCGCCAAAGGCACGCGATAACCCGAGCACAATCGCCGCGATAATGCCTGGCAGGGCCTTGCGAATGACCACATGCTTCACGGTCTGCCACTTGGTTGCCCCTAACGCTAAAGACGCCTCTCTCATCCCGTCAGGGATCGTCCTGAAGACCTCGGCGGTAACATGGATGATGACGGGAAAGATCATGATCGCCAGTACAATTCCGCCTGCCAGCACACTATAGCCAGTTGAAAACGTTTCCCATAACGGGGCGATGTAATCTTTGATCAGCGGCACGATCATCAATGTTCCCCATACGCCGAAAACGACTGAGGGAATCCCGGCCAGAAGGTCAATAAGAGGTTTTGTCCATTCCCGCACTCTGCGGTGGGCGTATTCGGAAAGGTAAATGGCGGTCAGCAGGCACAGGGGAATGGCAATCGCCACCGCGACGCCTGTGACCCAGAAAGTACCCATTAAAAAAGGAAAAAAGCCAAACTCTCCCTTTAACGGACGCCACGATGTCGAGAAAAGCAATTCTGTTAATGGTTTCAGCGACAGGATCGGCATTGAGCGGAAATATAACCCAAACGCCATCAACACGACGAGGAGGCTTGAAAAGATCGTGAGAAAGAACATCACCTTGCTCGCGAGTTGATCTTTGAATAATCTTTGACTTGACATGCCGTTCGATAACTCCCTTAAACTAGAAAAGGAGAAGGACAGTATCTCAAAAGCAGACCGTCCTTCTCCTGTGTCAATGCGCCGGACACATATAATAATTCTGCGCAGATTTGACAACGTTTATTGCTCGATTTTTTCTAATCCTTCCTGAAGGCTTTCTTGAGTGAGATTAATATAGCCCGCCTCAGGCACATACTGCTGCCCCTCGGTCAGCACCCATTTGATAAACTCGATGACCACCTTTGAGGTCGGTTTCCCCTGCGACACAAAATGCAATGCTCGGGCTGGCGGAGACGGATATTTCCCGTTTGCGATGGCTGCGACAATCTCATCCTGAGTATTGTAAAAATTTTCGTCCTGATCGATCTGTCCATTGCCATTAATATCAATCGGCAGAATCTTGATGCCTTCAATCGGCGTTTTGGTTCTGGCGTCATAAGCAAAATTAATATTGTTGAAGCCAATGCCCAGGGCGTCCTTTTTGACCGCCTCAGCTAAGCCGGGATCGCCATAGACCCCGACGCCGCCCAGGTCTTCCTGTTTGCGATTATCCAGGAATTTCGCCCAAATTTCAGCAGCGCCGCAGGCGTCGGAACGGGTATACACATGAATGTCATGCTTTGCCTCCTGGCCGATCACTTCGCCCCAGGTGGTGATTTCACCAGTACCCCAGATTTTGATAAAAGCTTCCTTCGTTACCCCTTTTGCCAGAAGTTCTGCTAAGAGCGGATTCTGTGCATTGACCGTCGGCACGACCGCATCTTTCGTCACGGAAACCCACCAGGCTCCTTTTTCAATTTCGGCCGGGTTGACGTCCCTGGAGACCATTCCAATATCTACAACCTGGGCTAAAGCATCCGCCATGCCTTTCCCTGCCCCGCCGGCGGCAATATCCAGCTTGACATTGGGATGAATCTTCTGAAACTCTTCACCCCATTTTACGGCCATGGGATACAAAGCCCAGGCTCCCGACATTGTGATAGTTCCCTCCAATTGTTCTTCAGCCTGGCCTATCTGAGTTCCCATGCCAAAAAGCAAACTGATCACCAACATACTCATCACGAGTTTTTTCATCTTGTTGACCTCCATTTGGTAATTGAATTCCACTACAGTAAAATCATCTTCAGAACCCTTGTATTGGTTCACTCGTTTTTCTTCTTTTGATAATTCAAGTGAACTTATTTGACTAAAAAAGTCAACTTTATCAAAAACGTCAAGTATTTTTTACATAAAATTATCGTTCTTTTTCCTTGCGTTGGAAGATGGCTTTTATACCCTGGGAATCAAAACGTGTCTTGAATAATATTGTATGATGATGTAGGAGTGGAATGCAGAATGAATGCAGAAATTGTAGTGATCGGCACAGAATTATTATTAGGTCAGATTATTGACACCAATGCCGCATATATGGCTGAAGAATTGAATAAGATCGGGGTCGGAGTGTTGTATAAATCCACAGTTGGCGATAATGCCGGACGAATGCGGGAAGTGTTATCACGCGCGCTTGAACGGGCTGATGTAGTAATTACTTCCGGTGGGCTGGGACCGACCGAAGATGATCTTACGCGTCAAATTGCCGCGCAAGTCACCGGACGTCAATTGGTGTTACATCCCGAACTCTTGGCGCAGATTCAGCAAATATTTGCGCAGCGTCAAATGCCATTCACTGAGAATAATATCCAGCAAGCGTATATTCCTGAAGGCGCGCTTCCGATTGAAAATCCGCAGGGTACGGCCCCAGGCTATATTATCGAAGCTGAACAGGGAATCTTGATTTCTTTGCCAGGCGTGCCGCGCGAAATGAAATATTTGATGCAAACGGCTGTCCTCCCGTATTTACGAAAAAAATTGGGAAAATTTCAGATAATTACTTCCCGTGTGTTGAAACTGTGCGGAATTGGAGAAAGTACGGTTGATTATGCCATCCGTGATTTGATTCAAACGAGTTCAAACCCAACGATCGGTTTGCTGGCGCACTTAGGACAGATTGATATTCGCATTACCGCCAAAGCGGATTCGGCGGACGAAGCTGCACAGCGAATTGGCGAGTTGGAGGCCAAAGTACGTGAACGTCTAGCAGGGCAGATTTTCGGAGCAGATCATGAGACTCAGGAAAGTGTCCTGGTCAGATTATTACAGGAACACCAGTTATCTTTGGCTGTTGCTGAAACCAATACCGGCGGACGTATCAGCCAGCGTCTGACCGGTGTTCCCGGTATTGATGCCGTATTTCGCGGCGGCGTGGTGCTGACAGATCGCGCGTCATACCAACGGCTGCTCTCTTTGTCTGAAGATGCCTTTGAATCCCACGATCTGATCAGTCTGGAAACTGCAAAACGCCTGGCATACATGGTGAAAGACTGCTGCGGTGCAACTCTGGGACTCGGCATTGCGGGCTATCGTCAGAGTCGAGATGGGCAAATAATTGATCCGGCGGTGCCTTCCTTTCTGGCGATTCACATGACAGAGGGGGAATATATCACCAAAGACTATTATATCTCTGGCCCTGCGGAATTAGTGCAAACGCGAGTGACTACGATTGCCCTTGAGATGCTGCGGCGGGCAATTCTGGGGCTTGAAAAATCATAATGTGAGGGAACATGTATGAAAGCTGGAATTATCGGATTACCGCAATGCGGCAAAACCACGTTGTTTAATGTGCTGACGCAACGCCATGTTCAAACCGGGTATAGCGGCGGAACAGAGCCGAATATCGGTGTGGTGAAAGTGCCTGACGAGCGTGTAGATGTGCTCAGTAGGATGTTTGAACCCAAAAAAACCACGTATGCTACGGTGGAATATGTGGATGTGGCTGGGTTAAGCAAAGGCAGCGTTCAGAGCGGTGGATTAGGAACTCAAGTGCTGACGCACATCCGAAATGTGGATGCAATTATTCATGTCGTGCGAACATTCACAAGCCAACACATTCCTCTGCCAGAGGGAGGGATTGATCCGGCAAGGGATATTGAAATCCTCAATCTCGAATTGATCCTCTCAGACCTCGGAATTGTTGAAAAGCGCATTGAACGCCTTCAGGTGGATATTCAGAAAAAAGGGGAAAAGTCGAAAGAGCAGGAATTACACCTGATGGAACGCCTGCAAGAGGCTCTGGAACAGGAGACGCCGATCAGAGCTATTGAACTCAATGACGATGAAAAACACTTACTGCGCGGTTATCAATTTCTAACTCAGAAACCGATGTTGATTGTATTGAATGTTGGCGAGAATGAAATTCAGGATGTGTCAGCGTATCAGTCGGTCATAGATCAGTATGAGACCCAGGGAATTCCGGTAGTACCGTTAAGTGCGGAAATTGAAAGCGAGATCGCGCAGTTAGACGATAAAGATGATGTGGCCGCCTTTATGCAGGATATTGGTATCACGGAATTAGGGCTTACCAGGCTGATCCGGATTTCGTACAGTCTATTAGGGTTAATTTCGTTTTTTACGGTCGGCAAGGATGAAGTTCGCGCCTGGACGATTCCCCAGGCGACAAAGGCGGTCCAGGCAGCGGGCGCGATTCATTCGGATCTGGAACGCGGCTTTATCCGTGCTGAAGTGATTCATTATGAGGAATTATTAAAACAAGGCTCGCTTGCGAATGCCAAACAACATGGCGCGCTGCGCGTTGAAGGCAAAGAATATATTGTCCAGGATGGCGAGATTCTGCACGTGCGTTTTAATGTGTAAAGAAGCCGCTGCTGTTCGTGTGGTACTTTTATGAGTGAAATTACTATTTCGCTTATAAAAATACCAACATTTAATGCTTTATTGTGGGATGACTTACACTTTTCTGGCTAAAAAACTTGACAGATTGATTTCCCTCTGGACTATATGAACCTTATACTGTTTTTGTATTGACAAGAGTTCGGATATTTTTCACGTTGCTTCAGAAATGAATCCTCGAAATTCCCGAAACAATGTGTCATTTTGGCGTGTAAAAAATATCCGAACTTATTGGCATAAGGTGGAATCACAATAAAAAAATAAGGATTATGAAGAAAAAATATTTTACGCTCATTGTTGTGCCGGATGCGACTTCAAAATTTAAACAACTCAAGATTCCATATCTACTGACACGCAGTCTTGTGGTGGTAGCCATCTTATTGATTCTGGGAGCTATTGCGAGTGCATATTATTTGACGGTCACTTACCAGAATATGAACAAGATGATCACGGAACTGCCGCAAATACGTAAGGACACGCGCAATCAGAAAGCGTTGATTGAACGTTATGAACAGGATATTACCGAACTGCGTCAGATGGTGTCGCGCCTTAAATTGATCAATGCCAAATTGATGTTGATGGCTGGTGTGGATAATCCCTCGGACATAAACCTGGGAGTTGGCGGGGTCGAGAGCGAGAGTGAATTAGCGAGCATTATTCAGGGGTTTAATGACCAATCTGAAACCGTGATTCTTCAAAAGATCGATAACCTTTCGAAATTAAAAAAGGATGCGGTCAGTCAGGAAGAACTTTCCCAACGGCTCATGGAATTTTTTCAGGATCAAAACACCTTGCTTGCTGCAACGCCTTCTATCTGGCCGGTGAAAGGTTGGGTTACTTCAGGGTTTGGATCTCGAAAATCTCCGTTTACTAGCAAGCGCACCATGCACTCTGGCATTGATATTGCCACCAAAACCGGAACATCGATCAAATCGCCGGCTGATGGCATTGTTTCGTTTTCCGATACGAAAGACGCGTTTGGCAAAGTGCTCGTGATTGATCATGGCTATGGTTATACCACATTTTACGGTCATTGTTCCAAACTACTGAAAAAGGTCGGAGATAAAGTGAAGCGCGGTGATGTGATTGCCAATGTCGGGAATACAGGAGCAAGCACCGGACCGCATCTGCACTATGAAGTTCGAGTCAATGGGGTCGCAACAAATCCGATGAAATTCATTTTGGATCTGTAAATTCGATTTTCCTCTTGACAATTTCTTTTGACACCATAGAGTGTGGCAAGCTATTTTGGGAAGGGACGCTTTCCCCTGATTTTGCGGGGAAGACTGGCAGAAGATGATTGAATATTCGTTCTGAATCTTCGGAAGAAGAGTACACAATGTTTGATTCATTATCGGAAAAATTACAATCAGCCTTTAAAACGATTCGTGGGCATGGAAAGCTGAGCGAACAGAATATCAAGGAAGCGCTCAAAGAAGTTCGCATGGCATTGCTCGAAGCGGATGTCAATTTCCGTGTGGTAAAAGATTTTACCGAGCGAGTTAGGAAACGCGCCATCGGACGAGAAGTCATGAAAAGCCTGACGCCGGGTCAGCAGCTCATTAAAGTGGTGAATGAAGAATTGACCGAGTTAATGGGGAAAGAGAGTAGTGGGTTGTCTTTTGCGACAACTCCGCCGACGACGCTGCTGCTTGTCGGGTTGCAAGGATCCGGGAAAACCACGACTGCCGGGAAATTGGCAAGTATGCTGCGGAAGGAAAATCATAAGCCGCTCATGGTGGCAGCGGATGTGTACCGACCAGCGGCTATCACGCAGTTACAAGTGCTCGGTCAGCAGTTACAGATCGACGTGTACGCCGATGGAGCAGAAAAAGATCCGCGCAAGATTTGTCAAAAAGCCTTGCAGCAGGCGAACCACGAAGGGTTTGATGTGGTGTTGATTGATACGGCCGGACGCTTGCACATTGATCAGGAATTGATGCAGGAACTTCGCGATCTGAAAGCGCTGACCTCTCCGCAGGAAGTGCTGTTTGTCGCAGACGCCATGACTGGTCAAGACGCGGTCACTGTTGCCGATCAATTTAATAAAGCCCTGGATGTGTCCGGAGTGGTATTGACCAAGCTCGATGGTGATGCACGCGGCGGCGCCGCCCTGTCAATTAAGGCGGTGACAAATCGCCCGATCAAGTTTGTCGGTGTGGGCGAGAAGCTTGACCAACTGGAACGCTTTCATCCCGAACGGATGGCTTCCCGCATTCTGGGCATGGGCGATGTTCTCTCGTTTATCGAGAAGGTTGAAAAGGCAATTGATGAGGAAAAAGCGCAGGAGTTGGAACGAAAAATTCTGGAGCAGGCCTTTACACTCCAGGATTTCCGCGACCAGTTGCAACAGTTCCGGAGCATGGGCCCCTTAGATCAACTGTTAGAAATGATTCCGGGCGCTGATAAGAAAGCCTTGAAAAACCTGCAAGTTGATGAAAAGGAATTCGTGCGCATGGAAGCGATTATCAATTCAATGACCCCGGACGAACGCCTTCATCACAAAATCATTAACAGTAAACGCAAACAGCGGATCGCGAAAGGCAGCGGAACGGATATTCGCGATGTCAATAAATTATTGAAACAGTTTGAACAGGCCCGGAAAATGATGAAAAAAATGACTGGCGGCAAAGGAAAACCTGGATTTAAAATACCTCGTCGGTTTTCCAAACGCATGCTGCCATTTTAGCTGGAATATATTTCAAAAAAATCAGGGACACACCGTAAAACCGAGTTTTTTAAAAACTCGGTTTTTTCCCTGTAAATAGATTTGTGAACATCTCACAAAATGTCGTAAACAGTGAAGCTTGCATAAAGGAGAGTATCAGTTAACATGGAATGCGGGCTAATGTGGGCTAATACAGGATGTGACTGAATGTGGTGTCTATCCCGTTAGACATGTTAGACGCCGTTCGAGACGGAGGAATTATCTTGGTTAAACTCAGACTCAAACGTATAGGAGCGAAGAAGAAACCTTTCTATCGTATCGTTGTCGCAGACTCGCGCTCGCCGCGTGACGGAAGATTTATTGAAAACGTGGGGACCTATGATCCTCGCCAGAACCCATCGGCTGTGACGTTCAAAGAAGACCGAATTCGCTATTGGTTGAATAATGGCGTCCAACCAACAGATATTGTCAAAAGCCTTTTAAAGAAACACGGAATTTCACCAAAACCACAACCAACCTCAGCAGAAGCATAAGAGAACCTGGAGGGAAACGGAATGAGAGAATTGGTAACAACGATTGTGCAATTTCTGGTTGATCACCCTGATAAAGTTGAGGTCAAAGAAGTTGAAGGCGCTCAAACTCGTGTGCTTGAATTGCGGGTCGCCAAAGAAGATATGGGCAAAGTGATTGGAAAGCAGGGTCGAACGGCGCGAGCGATTCGAACTATTCTGAGCGCAGCAAGCGCTAAGATGGAAAAACGGACAGTGCTTGAGATCCTGGAATAATCCCACGAGAACGTCTCGAATGTATTCTGAAGAGCAACTTGTGAAACCTGATTATCCTGGGGAATGTATTAATATTGGGAAAATTTTAAGACCGCGTGGGGTTTGCGGTGAAGTGAAAGTCTTACCACTGACTGATATTCCCGGACGATTTAACCAACTCGATGAAGTGTATGTGGAAATGGCTGCTGATGAAACGTGGACTCTGGTAATCGAAGAGGTGAGATCGTATAAAGGGTGTGTGTATCTGCGTTTTCAAGGACTGGATTCTGTTGAGGCTGTTGAAGCATTGCGGGGGAAATACCTGCAAGTGGAGCGGACGCAGTCGCCTGAATTGCCGGAAAATGAGTTTTATCATTTTGAAATTATCGGCGCAGCCGTTTATACTGAGGAGGACTTGTATTTAGGAACCGTGAGTGAGATTATAGAAACCGGGGCGCATGATATTTTTGTCGTGCAAGGCGTTGAGCGGGAATATTTGATTCCGTTTCATCCAGACTTTGTCACATACATAGATCGGAAGGCAGCGCGTATCACTGTCCATCCTCTTGAGGGCTTGTTAGATTTATAAGTTCTTGTCCTCAAAAAGATGATTGAAGCATCATGCGGATTTTTGTGTTGACCTTATTCCCTGAGATGTTTACCAGTGTGTTGGCGCATAGTATGCTGAAACGGGCGATTGACAAGAATTTGTTGGACATCCGGTTTTATAACATTCGGGATTTTGCCGAAGGGAAACACAAGATGACTGATGACGTGCCGTATGGCGGCGGCGGCGGGATGGTGATGAAACCTGAACCGATTTTTCGGGCCGTTGAACATATTGTGGCCGCGCACCAACTGACCTCGCCTGTGGTGGTGTATTTGACTCCGCAAGGGAGAACCTTTAACCAACAGATTGCCAGGGAACTTGCCCTGAAACAGGATCTGATCTTGCTGTGCGGACATTACGAAGAAGTTGATGAACGGGTGCGAATGGCTCTGGTTGACCAGGAAATTTCGATCGGCGATTATGTGCTGACAGGCGGCGAGTTAGCTGCCATGGTATTAATTGATGTGATTGCGCGGATGATTCCCGGGGTTGTAGGGAATGAGCAATCAATCACGCACGACTCTTTTTATCAGCCATTGCTCGATTATCCGCATTATACGCGCCCTCAAAATTTTCGCGGAATGCAAGTTCCTGAGGTATTGATTTCAGGGAATCATAAAAAAATTGATGAATGGCGGCAGCAAGAAGCCATACAACGAACGAAACAGCGAAGACCAGACTTATTGATGACGAATGACGAATGAAGAATGAAAATACTGATGTACTGATAGGGTATTCTCAATTCCTTATTCCTCATTCCTGATTGTATATAAGCAATTCACATATTTATCTGGCGTTAGTACATTATCCAGTGTACGATAAACACCGCAAAATTGTCGCGACATCAATTACCAATTACGATATTCACGATATTTCTCGGCTTGCCAGAACTTATGATCTGGGCGGATATTACATGGTAACGCCGTTGATTTCTCAACAGGAACTGTGCCGACGGATTATCAAACACTGGGTTGATGGATTCGGAAGTTACTATAACCAGACGCGCAAGGAAGCGTTTTCAACGACCTATTTAGCAGATTCATTACAAAATGTAGTTGACCAACTGCGCGAAAGATTCAACGCGACGCCGATGGTGCTGATGACCAGCGCCAGAGGACATATTGCGAGTGCATGCGGCAAACCATTGCTTGAGTATCCAGATGCCAGACTCCTTTTTCAGCAGGATGCAACAATACCCTATCTGATCGTTTTGGGAACAGGGTATGGATTGACAAATGAGTGTATTGAAGAATATGGAAGCATGGTGTTAGCGCCAATTGATGGTATCGCCGCATATAATCATTTATCTGTACGCAGCGCAGCAGCTATTATGGTTGACCGCTTATTTGGACGTTAACAATAGAAGAGGACACAGATTTTTTTGTGAGGGGGAAGTGAGCCATGAATTTACTTGAGATGATTGATAAAGAACAGATGAAAACCGATATTCCTGTTTTTCGTCCGGGGGATACGGTTAAGGTTTATGCGAAAGTACGAGAACGTGGGAAAGAACGTATCCAGGTGTTTGAAGGCGTGGTGATTCGGAGAAAACGTGCTGATAAACGGACAACCATTACCGTGCGTAAGGTCTCGTTTGGAGTTGGCGTGGAACGCATTTTTCCATTACACTCGCCGAATATTGCCAAAATTGAAGTTATGCGCTATGGGAAAGTACGCCGATCCCGACTGTATTATCTGCGTAAAAAACACGGCAAAGAGGCGCGCATCAAAGAACGCCGCGTCTGGGAAAGCCAACGCTAGCCTTTTGACGTTTCAACCCAAAACCAGGTTTCTTACAGAAACCTGGTTTTTTTCTTATATGGCTAAAATACCTCGTCAGCTTTCTTTTCAACATCAATTGAGCACACCAGAAACAGAAGAAGCGCGGCTTGACCGCCTCCAGCGTTTCGAGCGAATCGCCTATCAGGACGGCGCGCATTGCATCGCCGGGGTTGATGAAGCCGGGCGTGGTTGCCTGGCCGGACCAGTGGTAGCCGCCGCTGTGATTTTACCGCCTGAATGGACCCTGCCCCAGATTAATGATTCCAAACAATTAACTCCTTCCCAGCGCGAAACCCTCTTTCCTCTGATCCAGCAGCGGGCTCTCAGCGTCGGCGTGGGGATGGTTCCAGCGGAAGTCATCGATCAGGTCAATATCCTGCAAGCGACCTATCTGGCAATGGAACAGGCCATTGCCAATCTGTCAATCACTCCCGATTATTTGCTCTTAGATGCAGTCACATTGAAAAATGTTCCCCTTCGCCAGCGCGGGATTATCAAAGGCGACAGCCTTAGCATTTCGATTGCTGCGGCCTCGATTATCGCCAAAGTCAGCCGCGACCGTCTGATGCTCGATTATCACCAGCAATATCCGCATTATGGCTTTGCCGTGCACAAAGGCTATGGTACGAAACAGCACCGCCAGGCCATTGCCCAATTTGGCCCCTGCCCCATTCACCGCAAAACCTTCCGCGGCGTCAAAGAATTTTTGCCTTCAACTGATTGAAAGAAATCATTGACAAAGTTTGGGATATGCTTCATTGAAGATTGATTTCAGCGGAAAAAATGAAAATGCTTGACAGGTTTGTTCTTTATTAGGATACTGAGCATCATGAGAATATACCTGGATAACTGTTGTTTTAATCGTCCTTTTGATGACCAAAACCAGATAAAAATCAAGCTTGAAACAGAAGCGAAATTGTATATTCAAGAAAAAATTCGACAGCATTCGACAGCATGAGATCAAATTGGTCTGGTCATATATTCTGGATTACGAAAACCTCGCAAATCCGTATCAGGACCGGAAAAACGCTATTCGGGAATGGAAGAATATGGCTGCCGTTGATGTGAGCGAAAACCCTGAAATTGTCGAAAAGGCAGAAACATTGAAGCTTAAGTCAATACACAGCAAAGATGCCTTGCATATTGCTTGTGCAATATGGGCAGAATGTAATGTTTTCTTAACGACCGATGACCACATACTCAAAAAGTTCCGTGGTTACGATGAAATCGAGGTGCTTTCCCCACTCACCTTGATGACATCGTTGGAGAGCAATGACGCGAACTGACACGCAACTCAGAATAGATGGGATGCAAGTCCTGATTAACACATTCGGAACTGTAGAAGCGGAACGATTTATCACATTGATGCTACGAGAACCCTTTGATTACACAACATGGCAGCGTACCCTCTGGCAAGATCGGAGCGTCAAAGACATCAGCCGGGCTGCGATGGAATACCGGCGATCCCATGAGGAGTAAAAGCTCAGCATGAACACCAGGGATACATTTCCAAATCCCTTTTTCGCTAAAACTCCGGTAAGCAGCGGAACATTTTTCGGGCGCGCGCAATTGCTGAACAAGCTGTTCTGTTCCGTCAATGGAGGGAAATTTTTTATCATCCTCATTTATACAGTTCTGTACTTCTCTATGTCTGTTGCAAAAGAATATCTTTATGCGCTAATTCAGTTGTTAAGTCATTTAGGTGTTTAGTTAAATCATTTTCTAAGCATTCAAGTAAATCTTCTCGTTGATCAAGTTTTTCAATTCTATCACCTGGCAATCCATCATGGAACCTCCGCCAAATCTCCACAAAATGGCAGAACTCTTGATAGTACTCTTTCGTTGACTCTTCAGATAACCAATATTTTTCAGTAAAAATTGCTAACATCTTCTCATAAACAGGAAGAATGATTTCTTCATGTTGTTTATTGTCGTATTTATACCGATTATCATAAAATTCAGGAGATCTTTGATATTCTTGCATGGATATTGAATTGACTACATTTTCTATTTTTACTCGAATTTGCCCTAATGTTCGAACATATTTAAGAGAACATAATAGAGGAGAATAGAATTCATTGAGTTGACGTTCAATAAAACTAAAGTGTTGATGAATGCTTTCTTCTGCTTCTTTAGCGACCTTTGTTGTTGTTACAAGCCTATCAAGAGTTTTATGAAAATATCGTTCGATGACATCTTCTTCTGCCCGTTTTTGAAAGTAACTCACAGCATAACTTGTTATTATTGATGTCAATATACTGATACCAGCGATAAAGATATATGCCCAGATATTTAGACGTATTCCCTGGGTTTGTATTTCATTCCATATAATTTTCGCTGTCTCTTCCATAAATCACTTTCGGCGGTCTGTAACATTGTTGTTATTTTCGTAAACGTTCATTTTTTCGACTCAAACCTTTTTATACGCTCACACAGATTACGTACTTCACTACAAATCATTTCTAAAAAGGCGTCTATTTTTTCAAGACAAGAAAAACAAAACTCTTTTTTTAATTCAAGATAAGATGTTCCTGATAACCCTGGTTGTTGTTCGATAAATTGTCTTAATCTCCTGGCATCTCGATAATCATCAATGCTCCCATTGACATGCACAAAAGCATTTCTTACATCATAAATACGGCCTATAAATTCCCAATCTTCTTTTGAAGGACGCGTGAAATTTCCAAAAACCTCTAAGAACTTTTGGGAACGTTCTAACATATTACCTTTGATTTCAGAACTCTTCAGCGGAGAACGGACGACAATCGCCACATCTTTACATACTTGATTAAGATAGGCTTCCAGGAATGAGACAAGGGAAATAAAAAATGAAGCCCGAAGTCTATCTGTAAATATTTCCCTCCCAGGGCGTAAAGTTATCCCAGGCATATAGCCTTGCACGTTGTGCTTCTGGCAATTTTTTAGCTTCCTGGTCAACTCGTTTGATTTCGTTCTGCTTTTGTTCTTCAATGAATTCTTCTAAAGTTTTCAGATAAATATTCATCTTGGCAATTTCTTTCGATAAGTTACGCATTAACATTATATCGACTTCTCCGTTTGATCTGATGAGTTCCTCGATAAGCTCATCTCTGAATATATCTTCAATTCGTTCTTTTCCGAAGAGGTCAAAGAGATCTTTCGCCAATTTTTGAAAATTATTCCTGGAATTCATTTTCTTTACCTAAATTGCCGGGCCAAATAACAGTTGATGGATAAAATCGTATTTACCAGCATTTTCCTCTATCGTTTCAGCAATTCAAAATTATTTAAGAACCTGTTCACATCAATATCAGGAATTGTCGGTATGAAGAGATAGTATCTGTTATTCTTTAGCGTGATAATGAACTTTAAGTTACTCCCGGATCGGCTGAATTGATGCATATAGTTTTGTAAAAATTCTTCAGGGAACACAAAGTTCAACATCTCATGATCATATTTTTCGCACAACAGGACGATGAATTTGTAATCACGCTCCGGTAAACCAAGAAACCATTTCCCGGGTTTTTCTTTTAGTTCACTGGCAAAAGTCATTCCAACAAGCTTCTCTGTTTTAGTCTTATAGAATCTTTTTTCAAGATGCGTCAGATGAATGTCCAGAATCTGAAGTTTCTGAACAAAGGCTTTTCTTCGGAGTTTTCCTTTTGCTTGAGAAGAAATCGGTTCATGGCTGTTTTCATCCTCATCATCTTCTTCTATGGCTGACGTATCTATCCCGCCGACTATATGGGGTTCCTGGTGGAATTCCTCTATAATTCGCTCTCTTGCATCAATGACAAGTATTTTTATCAATTCAAAAATGGCTTTGGCGCGTTCCTCCACAAAATCAAGGTAAAAATCATCATACATCCCTGTCATGAGGTCTTCAGGGATTAAATGAAATTTGAGACTTTCGGCTAAATGGGGATTGCTCGCTTGCAATTGTTGCAGATATTGTGAGGGAGGCTTTTTTCCAATAGTAATATTCGTCATTTTAGGAATAAGTGTTCGATTGATCACGCTGTCAATAAGCTCTAACGCATCCTCATCATCCTTATATTTCGTTTTAAGATAATGTTGGGGGAAAATGTGATGATCTTCAAGTTTGCTGTTAAAATCAAGCTTGCTGGTATTTTTCCAATCCACGATCCCTTTCGCATGATAGTTGATTAAATTGAGAATCCCCCGATAAATGACGCTTCGTTTCTTGGAAAAAGAATAGAGTTCATCATACGTTGTCAGTTGAGTTCTCAATCTGAAAAAATAGGTGCGGTCAATAATCTTTTCATGGTGAGCAATTGTTGTTAAGATCTCCGCATCTTTAATAATCATTTCATTTGATGAACCCGTGTAGCGCTGCGCAAAGATAGACGCCCAGTACCAGAATTTGATGAATCGGAATTGCTGCTCATCCATGAGGGCAAAGTCGTCGCCAATCTCCTTGAGAAAGACCATGAGCGGGATCAGCATATTGTCATAGGGCATCCAGGATTGCGACAAAATGAAATGGTTTTTATACAAAAAATCAAGGGTCTTTCTATAACGCTTACACACGGCATCCCAATATTCTGTGAAATGTTCGTGTTTCAGTTCGGAAAGAATGTATGATCGATCAATATCTCTACGCTTACTAATGCGCTGGCTCACAATATAAGCGATCGTTCGCACAATAATTTCTCTATTTAAGGTATATGTGCCGTGAGTCTCTTCAAATTCTTCAATGTGCTGCCGTAAATTGAATCCTGCATATAATTTTGCCGCAAGAATATCAATAAAGCTCAATTGAATACCCTTGCTATTGCTTCTTTCAAAGAAGAGGGCAAATTTTTCTGAATTGGTATTCAGCAAATAATATGACACCAATTTTTCCGATTTAAACAGATCCCGAAGTTTATCAGACACGATAAGATATTTGTCGAAAATCTTTTCTTGTTCGTCGGATGTTTTATCCTGAATATAGTGCAATTTGTTAAAAAATTCTCGCCTGATCACTGATTCCCGATACCCTTTCTCCATGATCTCATAGGCATCGGAAAGTCTAATCGAGAGATAGTCTTCACTCTCTTGTCCTGCAAACTCATGCAGTAATTCATCTAACCGTCTTTTTTGAAATTCGAGTACATTTCCATTCCCATCGTGATCTTTCACAATGAACCATACGTCATCAATGGCTTTTTCCGTATTCTTTTTGAGCGCGCGATACAAGGATGTCAAACGCTGTTGTCCATCGAGAATCAATCGAAAATTTCCCGTTTGAACTTTTTCATCAACTTCTTCTTTGAGATACGATTTCAGGGCTAATTTGCGTCTGCTGCCTTCGCCTTGACGAGGTCTATCGTCGAGTTCTCGGACAGTGACTTCAAAGGCCGGGATTCCATAAATAATTGAACCAATGAAAACATCTTTTATCAATGAATCGAACAAGTCATAGGTTTTGCCGATGTCCCACACAAAATCCCGCTGAAATTCAGGCAAGACGATATCTTTCTTGACAATACCATCAATGATGTTTTTGATTGAATCTGTTTTCGATTGCGTTGCGTTCTCCATGATGTCTATGACCTCTTTTCTCCCTCAAGCCTCTTCACCCAATAGAAAATAACAGGCGATTTGATTTCTTGAAAAATGGCGTTGCCGATGGCTTAGGCCATGAAAACGTTTTCTGACAAGCTTTTGCGTTTTTGTCAACTTTTTTGTGTTGGTCGAAGTGTGCGATTTAATATGTGAAGAACTATATCTTGCGTGAAACACTACATCGCTGTCAAGCGAAAAGACAGCTTTGTTACTTTTAGGAGGTATCTATTGCTGATTTTGGCTTCGAACGCTGCGTTCATTGTGGCTGGCAGCAGCTTGGGGAATAGGCATTTTCTACGAGCGGCGCATAATGAGAGGGGGATGGAAAGAGGAACACCATGTTTGAAAAAGTGTTGACACAAATGCAGGAGAAGGTTTGAAAGCGAAACTATGTAATGACTGCTCATGCCCGGAAAGAGATGAATGAGGGTGAGTTGACCATTTATGACATCGAGCACGGCATTCTTCCAGGCGAAATTCTGAAACGGCAGAAAGATCGAGACACTGGCGAGTGGAAATGCCGGGTCAATGGAGAAATCATTCAGCAGTTCTAAACGGCGAACTATCATCCGGGCTGAAGGTTGTGTCTGTATCATCGTTTTCATAGCTTTCTCCCATGCACAAAGCATCAGACAAGAATGCAAAAACTCAACAACACTGTGTGCCAGTCGCTTTTGCACTCCGGTTTTTCATTATCGGACAACTTTGATTGAAAGCTTGTGATTCGTCAAGCTTTTTTGCGGATGTTCGGTCGAGTCTCAATGTGCCGTTTCGCTGACAAAATGAGAACGAGAACGGAATAACTACAACGGATTTGAGAGAGAAATCCGTTCTATTCTTCAATTCGTTGTAGTAACGGATTTGAGAAATCAACGAATTTGAGGGAAAAATCCGTTCTATTCTGCAATTCGTTGTAGTGTTCGGCGTCATATCTACTGACAACGCTTATTCCTGTTTCATGATGTGGCGGCGTTCTAATTTTTTGAGCCGAATATTGCGGAAATTATCAATAGTGTTAAGTTCTACCCCCTCAGTCCCCCGCAAGCGGGGGAGGTCGATCCGTTTCCCCCGCAAGCGGGGGAATAAAAGGGGGGTCGCAGCTTTTCCCCGCGAGAACTTAACAGCCCTGCTTCCAGGAGGGGAATTGCCCCAGTGCCGTCATAAAAAAACCAGGTTTCTTGAAGAGACCTGGTTTTTTGGTATGATCCGGAAAAAATAACTTCTTAGCTCTGTTTCGGGGGTTCTGGTTCGTACAGGAATTTATAATCTGTTGCTTTGCCTTTTTCCCAGAACTCTTTGGGGATCACTTCCCAGTTGCCGAGCGGCTCAGGGGTCACGACTTGCTGCTGTTTGATCCATTCTTTCAGGAAGTAGCGCAAGTCTTTAATGGTGGAGGACAACATACGGCTGGTTAATTCAGCTTTCGGAATGCCTGCGCCCTCGGTTAAATGCCCGCCGCCGCCATTGCCGCGGTAGGAGTTAATGGCGACCTTATACATCTTCTCCATGTCAAAAGGTGTCCCATCCGCCATCGAGACAATCTGGATCTTTTCTCCCGCTGGTTTAGACACATCAACAGTGTAGATGATCCCGGCCGCGGAATCGTAATTGTAGTACCGATTCACGGTTTCGTAAGAATTGGTGCGGTTCGACCATACCAGATTCCCTTTGTCATCTTTCTTGAACAGAATCAGATGGTCCTCAGGGCTTTGCATCTGATCAAACCAGCCGCCGTAGGAATATTCCAGAAAATCCTTAATTTCTTTGCCGCTGAGCTTCATGGTATAGAGCAGGTTCTCGTATTGGTACAGTTTGAACATGTCTCGCACAAAGACTTCGCCTTCGTTGATGGCAGCGTTAAAAGAAAGTGGCGCGGCAAACGACACGTCGGCTTCGGTCAATTCAAGCTGAATGCGGTGAATCAGGTCAACAAAGGGCGAATCTCCAAACATCGCTTCGCGAGTAGAAATCGTTTCCATGAATTTTCCTACCGGTTGATCCACATAGGCTTTGAGTTCATCAACGACATAATTGAATTTTGCCATAAATTCATCATCGGCAGCGTAATCTTTGATTTCGATCAATTCGCCTGAGCTCTCTTTGTTCCAACTTTTGGACGCCTCGTCGTAGGTCAGTGTGATATTGGCAACACCAATGGTCCTGGCTGCGTCAATCGCGCCAATGATCAACACATTCTCTCCGGCGCTGTTTTTGACAACCTCATTCCAGCCCTGATGATCATGCCCGACAAAGACCACATCAAAACCCGGCACCTGTTCTGCCACCAGTTTTGAAGCGTTTTCATTCAGCGGCGTGTCAGCGGTTCTTCCGCCGTAGGTATAATCAACGCCCGAATGGAATAATCCGATCAGGAGATCTGGCTGCTCTTTTTCCTGAATGATCGGTACCCACTTTTGGGCAGATTCGATCATATCCTGATATTCAATACCCTCCCATAAATTTTGAGGCAGCCAGGTCGGAACGCCAGGCGTAGTTAAACCCAGAATCGCAATTTTCACCCCATCTCTTTCTACGACAGTATAGGCTTGAAAATAGGGTTCATCGGTGCCGGCTTTGACAGCATTCGCGGCCAGCCACGGAAACGCAAAGTCTTTCGCAAGTTTGTCATACACGTCATGTCCGGGTTCCACGTCATGGTTGCCGACCACACTGGCCTCATATTGCATGAAATTCATGATCTCGGCGCACACATGGACAGCATCGGTTTTTTCGAAGTTGTAGTAATAGACAGTCGGTTGTCCTTGCAGAATATCGCCATTATCTAACAGAATCACGTGTTGACCGGGATTGGCACGCTGTTCCTTCACATACGTGTAGATCTGGGCTAAGGATATAGGCACCTCTTTGGCCGTGATAAAATTGTATGGAAAGAAAGAACCGTGCATATCAGTGGTTTCGATCAACTTCAAATTGACGGTTTTTGCGCTTACCGACGTCAATGCCGCACTTACCAGCGCAAGGATCAAAAGCACCGCAAACAACGCAGATTTTTTGGTAAACATACATTTCCTCCTTTTTCAAGTGATTGTTTCAATCAGTTCGACAACATCTGATGATAAAATACTTTGGTAGTGGTTAGTGATGCGTTCCCTGAGCGAAGTCGAAGGGAACAGTGAGCGGCTCGTTTCGACTGCGCTCAACGAGCGGGTATCACTTACTATTTAACCACTATCAATTCTTTCATGAGATTATACGGTCCTGGAAAGAGGGGATTTGTCAAGAAATAAAGCGTCGTATCTGCAATTACACCAAAGGTTATCGGAAATAAAATTCGTAATCAACGTTTTAGCGTTGTTTCAGGCGTCTTCAGGAACGCTGAAGCATTCACTACGAGTCAATTTCATTATTGCAGTTGTGGATTGCTTACGACGGAAATAGCAACGAAGACTTTTTATGTTCTTTCTTTTCGTCTATATGGGATGCCAAGTTTCGCCAGGCGTTTTCGGAGAGTATTCGGATGAATCCCCAACAGTTCCGCAGCACCGCCCGGTCCGTTGATTTTCCCATGCGTGCGTTCCGATACCTGTAGGATATAGCTCGCATTGACTTCATCAAGGGGTAGAATCTGCTGTTCTGCCTTTACCATGAGCCGAGCATCAGGAGTTTGCTGTGGTTGACTCAGATCGTCAAAGTGCAGACGACCATCGGTATCGCGAATCAGGGCGCGTTCAATAATATTTTGAAGCTCACGGACATTGCCGGGCCACTTGTAGGCTTTTAACTGCTCCATAGCCCCGGGCCCTAACGTGATTTTGCGTGTTATCCGCAGTTCTTGCGATTTCTTGTCGAGAAAGTAATCTACTAAGGCAGGAATATCCTCAGGATGGTCGCGCAGCAGCGGAATGGTGATAGGGAACACATTGAGCCGAAACCAAAGATCTTCGCGAAATTGTCCGGATTTTATCATCTCCTGTAGATTTCTGTGCGTGGCCGCAATCAGGCGAGTATCAACGGGAACAGGCTTCGTGCCGCCCACCCGTTCAATCTCGCGCTGTTGCAGGACGCGCAACAGCCTCACCTGTGCTTGCAGCGGCAATTCGCCGATTTCATCGAGAAAGATCGTGCCTTTATCAGCCCGTTCAAATCGCCCGCGTTTTTGTGAGATCGCACCGGTAAACGCGCCTTTCTCATGCCCAAACAGCTCGCTGTCCAGGAGAGTGTCAGGAATAGCTCCGCTGTTGACTTTGACCAGCGGGCCGTCTTTACGCGGCGAGAATTGATGGATCACGTTGGCAATTACCTCTTTGCCTACCCCGCTTTCGCCCAGTAACAAGACCGGAGTGTCAAGCTGGGCGACTTGCCGCGCCAGCCGCATCACTTCGCATAAGCCAAACTCCGCCCCGATGACTTCTGTTCCCGAAGAGCTCAAGAGCTGCCGGCGCAAATCCCGGTTATCCTCAGCTAACAAATCTTTCAAACGTAAAACTTCCTGATGGCGGAGGGCATTGGCCATCGCAATCGCAAAGGGTTCATGCAGCAACAAAAGCAAGCGCGCATGGTCTGGCGTGTAGCAGTTCACGCCTTCAGTACTCACGAGGAGGACCCCTACCCGGTGTCCTTCGAGTTCCAAACGCATCACGATTACTGACGCATTTAATGACCAGCCGGCTTGTTGATAGCCATAGTTCAGATCAGGGTCTGCGGCGGGCTGGTTGAACACTTCGATCTCTTTGATGGAGAGCCAGCGTTTGGTCATTTGATTCTTGAATTGTTCCGGGAAAGAAAGCACCGACCTGAGCGGCTGCAAGCCTTCAGATGCCAGCGAGGCGACCACCCGCGCAATTCCCCGATCCTGTTCGTAGAGGATCAGATGGATCCCTGTAATGGGGAGAAACGCTTTAAGGTAGTCGAAACACTGGGCCAGGGCGGTTTCAATCTCCAGGCTTCCGCAAATTCGGATCGTCGCCTGGCGGAAAAATTCATTGCGATCAACGTTCATTTTATGCTCCTTTTGAATCAATAGTTCGGACATTTTTGAATTTACCCCCCTCAATCCCCCCGCAAGCGGGGGGAAGAACTCTTCACCGTCCTTCTCGCTACTTCCCCCCGCTTGCGGGGGGATAAAGGGGGGTAACAAGAAAACTGTCCGAACTATTGGAATATACACAACGATGTGTCCGCGCTGCGTAAATAATTCAAGAAAAATTTTTCAGAATTGACTCCAGACCTGACAAGCTTTGAAAATTTGTCAGACTATGGTAAACCATTCTGGCATAGTTCTTGCTTAAAAAATGGGTACAAATACTGATTTCAATACCAGGATAGAGGCCAGAATTATGAAATGGATCGAGATTATTCGGCTGCGTGCGCTTGACCATCTCAGACAAACCGCTGTTATTGAGTTGTTGAGCCAAATTGTAGCAGATGTGTCCACGTCAGATGTGACATTCACATTGTACCATCATGCAACGATCGAAACCGATCTGAGCATTCATCTTGTCTGGAATTCCAACATTCTGGAGCCAGGTAAAAGTGCCCTGGGGACAAAACTAGCCTATCTGCTTCGTGAATTTGGGGATGTGGATTACTTCGTCTGGATCGAACTGTGGTCATTGTAACAAGATCATTTTCGCCCTGCCTGAATAAAACCGCCTAAACAGTGAATTTCGCCAGCTCATGCTTCAGTATTCCGCTCCATTAGTGCCCTGGAACGGAAGTTTATAAGAATGCGAGAGCCTCTGCTTTCCTGTCAAAACAGAGCTTTGATAACTCCAGTCACTTAATAAGTTTTACCCTATAGTATAAATTTATTTTTAATTACTCTATAGGGTAAAAATTTTTACCCTATAGAGTAAAATAATGCATATAGACTGAAGCCTTCCGGGGCGATGTGAGGCGATAACATCAAAAAATATCTCTTCAGAATTGAAATCCGATCAGGCTGGAAATCCCCTCTGTAATGTCTTAGCCCCATCGCAGAGACCACCTCATTGTTTCCATGCGGAAAGGTCTCGCGGCAGCCGGTGGCATAGTTCCTGCTATTACAGATTAGCGAAAGTGTTTATGTTACAATAGTTCGGACATTTTCCGTATGACCCCCCTTTATCCCCCCGCAAGCGGGGGGAAACTGGAGGCATGCCTCGTTCTCTCGACTCCCCCCGCTTGCGGGGGGACTGAGGGGGGTGAGTGCAAAACTGTCCGAACTATTGATGTTAACAACAGGTAAAAAAACCGATCTTTTTTAAAGGAGTCAAATTTATGCGTAAATTTGCCGAGATGGTGCTGAAATACCGAGTCATGGTCATTGTGTTGACTCTGGGAGTCACACTCTTCTTTGGGTATGGCGTCGCGAAAGTACGGCTCAACACGGATCTGTTGAGTTATTTGAAACATGATCCGATCGTGGATCTCTTTAATCGGATTGGCGATGAGTACGGTGGGAACACGATCGCGCTGACCGCCATCAAAGCCGACGAGATTTTTACCCCTGAGACGCTCACGGTAATCAGTCAGTTGACTGAAGCCTACAAACAGGTTCCAGGCGTATCTACCGTGATGAGCCTCACGAATATTCTGGATATTGGCAAAAGCGACGAGGGGTTGGAAATTCGCAAACTGATCAATAAGCATAACATCCCGCAGGACGCGGAAGAACTTGCCCGGTTAAAAACCTATACGCTGAATAAGCGCATGTATGCCGGCAAGTTTATCTCGCTAGATGGGAAATATACCATCATTCTTTGCCGTCTCAAGCCTGACGCTGACAAAGAAGCGGTGGCTCATGACATCAAGACCATTACCGAAACACACAAGGGTACCTATCAGGTGTATTATAGCGGCCTTCCCTTACAAATGTTGGAAATCGGCGAGATTATCATGAACGATTTGCGCGTCCTGGTGCCGATTGTGGTGGTCGTCGTGCTGCTCATCCTGTATGTCAGTTTCAAAAGTCTCCGTGGAGTTGTATTTCCTTTATTAACTGTCATTCTGGCGACGTTGTGGGCCGTTGGGCTCATGGGCTGGTTACGGATCGAGATATCCCTCATTTCCAATATTTTACCAGTCATCTTGATCGCGATTGGTTCGGCCTATGGCATCCACTTGATAGCGAAATATTATGAAGACGCCCATTCTCTCTCTGGCGTGGACAAGATTCCGTTGCTGGCGACGGCGTTAAGCGAAGTCATGCTCCCGATTTTCCTGGCCGGTCTCACCACGTCAATAGGTTTTCTCACCTTTGGCGGTTCGTATCTTACCGCGGTTACCGAATTCGGCTTATTCACTGCGTTCGGGGTCGGCGTCGCCATGCTCCTGGCCGTCACCTTTCTGCCTGCGCTCCTGTCATACCTGCCTGTGCCGAAGCAGAAACCAGATCAGACTCAACAGCAGCATGGCAACCGTTTCCTGATTGCGTTTATGGATCGGCTGGGGGAATTGGTCCTCACGTATTCGAAGTGGATTATTGCCAGCGTCCTGGTCGTGTTAGTGCTGGCGGCGATTGCGATTCCGCGGATCACGACCCAGGCCAATATGCTCGAATACTTTAAGGAAACGAGCAATATCCGCCTTTCGGAAAACTTGATGAAAGAGCAATTCGGCGGGTCAATTCCTATCCAGATGCTCATCACAGGTGATTTGAAAGATCCCTTTGTGCTGAAAGAAATGATCCGGATGGAAAAATATATGGAGTCCCTGTCAGGCGTGAATAATACGCAATCACTGGCGGATCTGGTGTGCGAGATGAATGACGTCATGAACGGCCATTATACCATTCCGGAAACACGAGAACAGGTGGCGAATCTGCTCTTCATGCTGGAAGGCGAGGAACTGTTGGAGCAACTCGTCAATAAAGACTACTCCGAAGGAGTGATTCAGGCACGTTTCAGCAATACAGGCACCACCGAAATCATCGCTGCCGTAAAAGCGTTGAACCACTATGTGACGAAGGACATGGATACCCGACAACACGTGCTCGCCGTCGCGACCTTAGATTCGGCGGCGCAACAAAAACTGCGAGAATTTCAGATCACGCAGATCAGCACTGCTATCCGGCAGGATGCACAGAACCGGATGTCTGCCGCACAGATCGACGCGGCGCAGCTTACCACCCAACTGCGTCAGTTAGTTGATCGTCCATTTGCCCCGCTGAGCGAATCCGCGCAGACCGCTTTACGCGCCAGAGTAAATACCTTCTTACGCGACGAAGCGGATGTGCAGCTTGAGGACGAGGAACTCAGGTATCAGGCGGCGGCTGCCATTGTTGCGGTGGCCAGCGCTGAACCGCTTTCATCAGAAAGACTCCTGGAACACCTCAAAACCGCAATCCCCGAAGAATATTGGCAAGATGAGCCGGAGATTCTCGAATATACGGGGGAATTTCTCTTGCCCATTCTGCAAGAACAGCAGCATTTTCAATGCATCGAGGACATCGTCACCGCACTACGGCCCATCTTCCCAGACGAATTGCAGACGAATCCGAAATTCCGTGAGGATCTGCGCGATGACTTATGGGTGCTGACTGAAACCAGTGTTGGTGTGCCGGTCGCGCTGAATCTCTCGCCCGATGGGGATGAAGTCGCGGTCACCTCCACGCAATCAGGGATGCTGATCGTGATTGACGCGATTCAACGAAGTATCATCCACAGTCAATTACAAAGCCTGATATGGGCGTTAGCCTTAGTCGCGATCCTGATGAGTATTCAATTTCGTTCAATCGTCTGGGGCTTGATCGTCACGTCACCCACGGTGTTAACGATCTTAATCAATTTCGCGGTGATGGGATTTGTCCATGTTCCGTTGGACATAGCGACAGTTATGGTCGCCAGTATCGCGATTGGCATCGGTATTGATTATTCCATTCATTTCACGTCTCGGCTGAGACTGGAGTTGAGCGAACAATCAGATCTTTTGCCAGCGGTGAAGAAGACCCTGGCAACCACCGGCCAGGCGATTCTGATCAATGCGCTCACTGTTGCCTTAGGGTTCATTATCTTGTTAGGAGCAAATCTCCTGCCGCTCCAGCGTTTCGGCTGGATTCTCGCGATGACTATGCTGGTCAGCTCTGGCGCGGCGATGACCTATTTACCGGCGATGATCCTGGTCCTTAAGGGGGTGTTGCTCGGCAATAATAAAACACACAATCCAAACACTGACATACACAAACTAAACTTAACACGTACATAACATGAAGGAGGGTCGTTTTGTTCTTCGCTTCTACGGAGGTGAAGAAAGGGGACGGCCCCAAAAAAAACATGAGAAGACATCAAACACAGTCCAACACACACGCAACCACAACGTTCACCCAGAAATTGTTTGTCATGGCAGCGTTGATCGGCAGTCTGCTGCTGACCATGCCATTGTCCTTATTGGCGCAGGAACCGCAAGCCCTGGAGATTCTCCAAAAATCTGACGATGTGGTGAGCGCGCCGCAAGATCAACACTCGCTCATGACGATGCTTTTGATTGACAAAAACGGGGACCAGAAGGAACGGAAATCGGAATTGTTCGAACGCGCCAAAGCCGACACGCGCCTGGTGCGCTTCCTGGCCCCGGCGGATCAAAAAGGGATCAGCTTTCTCAGTCTGCCGGACGATAAAATGTACCTCTATCTGCCGGCGTTCAAAAAAATCCGCACGATTGCCTCACATGTGAAGAATGAGAGCTTCGCCGGCACCGATATGAGCTATGACGACATCAGTACTCTGGGCTATGCGAAAGATCATGACCTCAAATTGCTGGAAATGACGGATGAGTTTTACGTCCTGGAACTCACGCCCAGACTCGGGACCGAGAAAGATTACAGCAGACTCAACTATTCGGTCCGCAAGGATAACTTTTACCCGGTTAAAACCGAGTACTACGACCAGAATGGGAACCTCTGGAAAGTCATGGAACGTCGGCAGATCGAAAAGATCGGTGAATATTGGATCGCCAAAGAGACCGAGATGACGGATTTGCGCAAGGAACACAGCACCAAATCGCTCGTTGACACCGTTGAATTCGATACGAACCTGGCAGACGAAGTGTTCAGCCAACGGAACCTGAAGAAGACTAAATAACCTGGAGGACAAAGATTTTGCATGCGTCTTACGAAGGGCAACTGCCCTTCGTAAGACGCGCCATAAAAGGAGTTTTACCATGAAGCATAAGATCGTGATCATGATCATTCTTTTCTGCTGCTCATTGCTCAGCGTTCAGCCTGGCATGGCCGGCATTGAAGGAAATATGAACGGCGACATTCGCACCGATCAGCGACTGCGGTTTGATCCGCAAGAATTTACCCGTAATGAAGCGCGGTTGCACATCAAGTTTGAGGGCGAGCCAATTGAGAAGTATCATTACTTTGCTGAGGCGCAGCTCAAAGGGGAGCGCGATCTGACAAACGATGATCAATTTGAGTGGGAGTTCGAACTGCGGGAAGGGTATTTGGATCTCTACAATTTTCTTTCCGATCAACTCGATGTCCGCATCGGTAAGCAGATCATTGCCTGGGGCAAGGCCGATAAGCTCAACCCTACCAGTAATGTCAGTCCCGACAATTTAGAGGATATTTTTGATTTTGGGGAAAAGCTGGGCGTCAATGCTGTCCAGGCCGCCGTCTATTGGGGCGATATGTCTGTGACCGGCATTTTCATCCCTGAATTTGGGGTTGCCGAATTACCCTCCGGCGATTTTGGCCGGGCGTTTGCCGGAACGACGGAACTCCCATCTGGGATGACGCTACGCAACAGCGTTCAACATACACTGCAACCCGAGAGCACCCTGGATGAATCCTCGGCGTATGCGGTAAAAATCAGCACGGTGTTCTGGGAATATGATGTGTCGCTCAGTTATTTTGCTGGCCGGGATGATCTTCCGCTCGCTAATATCGCCAGGCTGACGGCGGTGGATGAGCTTGGAACTGTGGATCTGGACGTTGACCTGATCTATCCCAAAATGCAGGTGATCGGTGCGGATGTGGCCGGGCAAATCAAAACTATCGGCGTCTGGGCGGAAGGGGCGTTGTTCCTGCCGGATAAGGTGGATTTGACCACCACGCTGACCACCCTGAAAGGAATCCAGTCGCAAGGAAAAACCGTAGCGTTGGATGACGAACCGTATTTCAAATATGTGCTTGGGATGGATTATACCTTTAAAAACGGCTGGTATGTCAACGCCCAGTTTGTACACGGCTTTTTCCACGAACGAGGCAGGGACGAATTAAGTGATTATACCGTCTTCCGGTTTGAAAAAGATTTTTTGAATGCGGAACTTACTATCGCCCCGGTACAGATGGCAATTGCCATTCCAGATTGGGATGACATTGACGTAAATCACGGCGTGGTCGGTATGCCTGAAATCACCTATCGTCCGGCGGATAATATCGAATTAATCCTTGGGGCATATATCATTACTGGCAAAGGCCCGAATATGTTCAGCGAGATAAAAGATCAGGATCAGATGTATTTCAAAGCCAAAGTCAGTTTTTAGATATGGTTTTAACCGTTTGCATATTGGAACAGCGTGTGGTATTACAGCATTATGCAGAACCATTAACCTGATACCTGTCACAAAAACCAGGTTTCTTCAAGAAACCTGGTTTTTAGCCATGTCAATTATTATGAATAATGCTGTATCTCTGTTATCACCGGTATTTCTTGCGCCGGAATAATTTTTTTTGATGGGACACCTGGACTTGTATTGGGATTGCACTAATAGTAAAGAATGTGAAAGCTAAATCAGGAGAGCAGGTAGGGAAGGTCCTGAATCATATAAAAGCAAGGAGGGTGAATCCTACGTGAATTGCTTCATTGCAATGAAGGCGTTCTTCGATAAGTACCTGCTCGGGCAGGAAGTCGTGATATCAACCGAGTCGCTAAATAAACCCGGGTGCTCAACAACGAAATCACGGCGGAAACACAAGCTGAGACCGGAATATCGCTGACATTCCGGGTGAAAATTTGTGTCAATAACATTATGAAAATACTCATCAGTGTGATTATCATTCAATTTGTCTTTATTTCGGCAACTTACGGGCAAACAACCCCAATTGAAACGGTTGAATTGTGGAATAAAACCTACGGAACCGCCGAGATGGAGCAATGCGGCGACATTACAACCGCCAAAATGCGCGATAATAAACCGAGATCAGTGTGGGTGTACGATACGTGGAAACAGCTTGACAAGATTGACTACCGTAAAGAAATGAGTGAAATTATTCAGCAAAAGATCGACGCTGATATCGCCGTCATCGTGGTGCAAAGCCGTATTTATGCGTTGGACGGTTATGTTGATCAGAAGGAACTTTTTACACTTCTGAACGTTAATGGAACATGGCTCATTGACGAGCTAGTCGTTGGCGATGAGGTTCTGGAAGAAAAGCACGAGCAATTATAAACGAATGCGACACACGCACGGATAAAAGAAGAAGTTGGAAGTAGGAAGTAAAAAGCAGGCGTGCCAACGCTTGCTTTGACTGCGAGCGAAGTGAAGTAAATGCCTGGTGACGGGCAAATCTGCTTCTGACTATAGGACCTGATCATTTACAGTTGTCATGAGCGTCCGTTCACCCGACGCAATGAAAATGGGATGTAGCGCGAAATTCCTTTTCGCGCTACATTTTCAGAGGAAGAAAAGAACATGGATCAACGACCGAAATTACATAAAAATGTGATCTTAATGGGGCTGACCTCATTTTTCACGGATGTGTCGTCTGAAATGGTGTATCCCCTGTTACAAGCGTTTATGAGCATGGTGCTGGCATCCCAGAAAGCCTTGCTTGGTCCGGTGTTAGGAATTATCGAGGGTATTGCCGAATCCACGGCCAGCCTCGGCAAAGTGTTCTTCGGGTATTATTCCGATCGCATTCAGCGGCGCAAAATGCCTACCATCACCGGATACAGCATATCCGCCCTTTCCAAATGTTTGTTCTTTTTGGCCAGCCTGGGGTGGTATTTTGTCCTCCTCGCCCGATTTCTCGATAGAGTTGGCAAGGGGGTGCGCACCGCACCCCGCGATGCTTTGATCTCAGAGTCGGTACCGAAGGACATTCAGGGTAAAGCCTTTGGCGTGCAACGCGCGATGGATTTTGCCGGGGCCACGCTGGGCGCGCTGCTCTGTTATCTGATCAGTTTGCATTTTCTTGACCCTGTGACCAAAACACTGAAAAATCTGGGGTCATTTTATGTGCTCTTTATCATCTCTATCATTCCAGCCATCATCGGGGTCGTGTTCCTCTTTTTTACCCAGGAAACCGGGGAGAAATTGTCAGGGAAGAAAGCCAGACCCAAACCGAATCTGGATTTCAGAAAATATGATCGCAATCTGCAACGCTTTTTCTTCACCCAATTCCTTTTTACCTTGGGCAATTCTTCCAATCAATTCCTGTTGCTGCGCAGCCAGGATCTGGGGCATACACTTTCAACCGTGATCCTGATGTATCTGGTGTTTAACTTGACATCTTCTTTGTTATCCACCTTTTTCGGGTCATTATCCGATAAGATCGGGAGAAAGCGGATTTTAGTCACAGGATACCTTCTGTATGCTCTTGTGTACATGTCGTTTGGGTTTCTCAACGAATCGTCAAAGAGTTTGCTTTGGGGCTTTTGGATCATTTATGGAGTGTATTACGCCATGACGGAAGGCGTGGAGAAAGCGTTTGTCTCCAGCCTGGCTCCGACTGAGTCTAAAGCCACTGCCCTGGGATTCTATCATACAATTGTTGGTATAAGCCTCCTTCCGGCCAGCCTGATTGCCGGGCTGTTATTCTCCTGGCTGCCCAGTGCGCCGTTTGTCTTTGGCGGGCTGATGAGCTTGCTGGCGACAACCGTTCTTGGACTGTCGGTGAGAGAATGAGGGAAAGATGCCATTCTGTTCAGTTGAGAAGAAAATTATGGAGGTAAAGAATGGGACTCTTAGCAACGTTGAAGACGAAATCAAAACATCTGAAAAAAGAGATCACGGCGATCTATTATGCCTATCAGCACCCCAAAGTCAGCAGATTGCCCAGGATGATAATGCTGTTCACCTTAGGGTATGCATTAAGTCCGGTTGACCTCATCCCCGACTTTATCCCCATCTTCGGGTATTTAGATGATCTGATTATTCTTCCTGCCTTAATTTCCCTCTCAATCAAACTGATTCCTCAAGACATTTTAGATGAATCCAGAAAAAAGGCAAAACAGGAACCGTTACAACTCAAAAAGAATTGGTTTTTCGCGGTTCTCTTTATGTTGATCTGGATTTTTTTATTGATAGCTATCGTATCAGCAATAGTATAAGACTGTTTTTACTGTAAATAATTCTGTGCCGCCTGGCTGAGTGCGAAAGTTTTACTTTCGCAAGTGAGTGTTTGCCGGAAAATTGATACGATCTCCGGCAGTCCGGATCTTTGGCGCCGAACAGTCCGGCTTCATCGCCGTAATAGATGGTCGGAACCCCCTGTTTTTTCATGATAGAATTTCCTCCTGTGAAACTACAGGAATGGAATATAAGCAAGAATTCTTTTCGGAACGATTCTTGCTTATTCTTCATTCCTGTAGTTTCATGATGCCGGCCGAGATGACATCTCTCCTTTAACAATCCCTGTCCCACGAACATCCCTGTTCGCCCGATCATCATTGAGCTATATCTTCTGAAAACAAAAAAGGAGGAACGCTGCCGTTCCTCCTTATGGGGTAAGTGCTTTTACCACCAGGTTTCCATCTGCACGTCGTAAATCATCCCTCTCGTTTCATCAGCAAATGGCGTGCCGCCAATCCGACCTTCATACTCATCATTCCAGGACGCATAGGTCACGAATGCCCGCAGTTCGGGACGCGCCCAGAAACCGCTACCAACGGTAATTGTTGGGGCGATGGTGAATTTATGCAATGTACAGGTTTCATCTTCACTCTCCGCATCCACAAAAACCGGCATAGGATTTTTGCATCACAGGTTCGAGCCTGGTCAGCAAATCAGCAGGCAGATCGCTATGCTGCTGTTGCCACGCCTCTGGCGGCAAAGCGATACTGGTAGTGGTTTTTGCCTGTTTCGTAATCGTTTCGCGATATGTCTCTGCCAGAGATGATCCTAACAACAAGTCCACATCCTGAGTTAATGCCTCTAATGCAGGATATTCTTTGTTTTTGATCCCTCGCAATTTTATCAGAAGATTTTCAGGAACGTTTTGATTTTTCAGAGCTACCAGCGATTGTTCAGTGACCATATAGTACGATTGAAACCGTTTCAGGCTCATGTTGCTGAACGCCAGACGAAATTCATAGCTAATCGGATAAATAATCAGCAGCGTGAGTCCAATTGCCGCAGGAAAGAGCAGCATAATCGGCAGGGCATATTTATACTTCAATACCTTATGGAGCAGTGCCTCGTTCGCCCAGCCATAAATGGCCGGTCTCAAAGCTGAAGCAGTCTGAAGCCCGCTGATCAATTCCACAGGACGCTTCAGCATCCTTTCGCTTTGAGACTGGCGATTGATCGCCAGGAGACCTTGCGCCGCGACCTGTCAGGTTTGCCACATCTGACAGGTCTTTCTTCATGAGGATTACTCCAGCGTTTTCACGCACGCATCTGCCGCCGCTTGCATTGCCAGAGCGGCCACTTCAGGGGTTTTGGTGTTCGACATCACCGCATTCAGTTCAGGTTTCATCGCATCCCAGTTGCATCGCATCTCCATCACAACCGGCATAGGCTCGCCAACCACCATCTGATCAGCCGAACCTTTCAGCAGCGGATCATTCGCGATCACGTCGCTTTCCAGCGCAGCTTTCAGCGCAGGCAGACGAGAAAGCGTTTTCACCATATCCACCTGATTTTCCAGGTTCGTCATAAATGTTACAGCATTATTCATAACGATTGACATGGCTAAAAACCAGGTTTCTTGAAGAAACCTGGTTTTTGTGACAGGTATCAGATTAACGGTTCTGCATAATGCTGTATTCTTTTAATTCTTGTAGTTACTTACACGAAAACATTTGACTTTTTCCTCTGATTGTATATGGTAATCTGCATGCAGTATATATTAGAAATGTATCTGAATTATTTAGCGGCGATACGCGGATTATCTGAACATACGCGTGAAGCATATCAGCGCGACGTGAATCAATACCTGCTATTTTTACAGGAACGCGCCATGACTGATCTGAATCAGGTACAGGAATCGGATGTGGTACAATATCGCGCCTGGTTAAAAAACCAACACCTCTCAGAACGTTCAATCGCCCGGTCGATAAGTGCAATTAAGGGATTTCATCGCTATGCCTGTGATGAAGGTGTTGTCCGGCATGATCCCACAATGACCTTAGAAGCTCCGAAAATTGGGATACATCTGCCCCTGGTGATGAGCTATGATGAAGTCGAGCGTTTGCTGGCTCAACCGGATGAGTCAACTGTATTGGGGTTGCGAGATAAAGCGATGCTCGAAACCCTTTATGCGTCGGGGATGAGAGTTTCCGAATTGATCACGCTGCGTATAAGTCATCTGCATCTGAAAGATGGGTATGTTCGCTGTATGGGCAAAGGAGAAAAAGAACGGATTGCTCCATTAGGCAAAGCAGCGGTACACTATATCACCCAATACCTTAATGGAGCGCGAGATGAATTGATAGCTGCTCGTTATACTGACTATCTTTTTGTCAATCGGTTTGGGAAAGCGATGAGTCGCCAGGCCTGCTGGAAGATCATCAAAAAATATCTTAAACAGGCCGACCTCTCTCAAAATATTTCGCCCCATACTTTGCGCCATTCCTTTGCCACCCATCTACTGGAACATGGCGCGGATTTGCGTTCGCTGCAAATGATGCTCGGACATAGTGATATTGCGACCACCCAGATCTATACCCATGTTTCGACCCGGCGTTTAAAAGATGTGTACGATCAGTATCATCCGCGCGCGAAAGAGGGTACTGTAGAAAATTAAGTGATCATATATCAATAAAGAACGGAATGATTCTTGCAGGAAATGAAAAGATGTCCACGAAACACACAAAATACACGAACAATTCGCATGAGATGGTATTCGGTTTTTTCAAAAAGAAGATACTATCCCATCCTGTTCATATTCCCTATTTTGACGTATTTTACGGGCTACTTCCGCATATAGACGAAATCCGTTTCGTTCTTTATTGGCCATACATAGAAATTTCACGTTATTGCGAGAATGAGAAATCAATTTCCGAAATTTTTGTGTACATGATATAATTTCAGAAAGAATGAAAACCCATTTTCGTAATAACTTTTTTCGAAAAACATAATGATGAAGACAATTTTTCAAAGCTTTTCCGATGTGAGTCTGATAGATATATTTCTGAAAATCGGACTCGTGGGGTATGTGATTCTGATGATTCTTTTAGGATTTTCGATCGTGTCCTGGGCTATTATTTTCTATAAATATCGTAAGCTGCGCCAGATTCAGAAAGAATCTCAAAAATTTCTTGAACTTTATCAGGAAAATAGCGATCTCGGCGAAGTGTATGCCGCCAGTGTCGCGTTACGAATTGCACCGGTTGTGCGCGTTTTTAAGGCTGGATACTTGGAATTGCAGCGCATTCGCAAAGAAATGATGACAATTAATGTGGAACGCAAAGTGAGCATGGAGGTTATCTTTCCGGATTGGATTGAAGATTTGGCAAGTGTTTTGCAGGAAACTATTGTGCGCGAAACCGCTCTGCTGGAACACCTGCTCATTTTTCTGGCTATCACCACTTCCTCTGCTCCATTGTTAGGCTTATTGGGTACGGTCTGGGGCATCATGGCCTCTTTTTGGAGCGTGGGAATGCAGGGCTATACCAGTTTGAATGTCATTGCTCCGGGAGTCTCCGCCGCCCTGGTCACAACGATTGCAGGATTATTGACCGCTATTCCGGCGGCCATTGCCTATAATATGCTGCTCAATCGTATTAAATCACTTTCATCAGAGATCGAATGTTTTGCTTCTGGATTCACGAATGTCGTCAGACGTGAATTGCGGAAAGTACTGTAAGGATATGCCTAAATTTTTTACAAACAAAAAAACAACCCAGACATTAGCGGAAATTAATATGATTCCGCTCGTGGATATTGTGTTTAATCTGCTCATCATTTTTATGATCCTTGCGCCGATGATTCACAAAGGAGTGGAAGTTCAGGTGCCCGAATCCTCAGCAGGAGAATCGCTTTCCAAGCAGAATCAGCATATTGTTAGCATTACCAGAGAAGGGAGGCTGTGGTTTGATGATCAGGAAACCAGCCTGGAACGCCTTCAAGAGCATCTGCAAACCATTGCCGCTGATGACACCATCTATATCCAATCAGATAAGGCTGTGCCTTATGGGCAAGTCGTCGAAGTTATCTCACAAATTAAAGAAAGCGGCCTGCAAAAGGTTGGTCTGGTGACAGCCCCTCGATTGCCAAAAACCGAGATGCCATGATGGAACAGAATCCTCAATTTCATAGGATGTTATTGCTCTCAATCTGTTTCCACCTGATTGTAGTAATTGTTGTGGGAGTATTATATCTGCTGCGCCCAACAGTAGAGATCTCATCGGTATCTGAGGAAGTGCCAATGGTGGAACTCTACGATCAGAGTGATATCCCGAATGAAATACCGACGATCCCGCAAGAGAGCAAGGAGCCTGAACCAGAAGTCCCGGCTCAAGAGGTAGTGGCATTTAGAAATATATCAACAGTGATCCAGACGCCAACGCCAATACCAACACCGAAACCGACAGCCACCCCTGCGCCGCTGCCGACCTTGACGCCGACGCCAAAACCCACTCCTACACCAAAACCGACGCCGACATTGAGGCCAGTCATACAACCTCGTTCAACGCCGACGCCGCACCCAATGCAGCGTCCACGGATAACGATCACACCAACGCCGACGCCTTTTCCGGAAGAGACGGTCATCGCTTTTGATGTGCCACGAAGGCAGTCTGTCCTTGACCAATCGCCACGGACGCCTATCATCCCACCGCACACAACGCCAGAACGGCCGGACTTCCGTTTAAACGGAGAACGTAATAGATATGCTCTGGGAACGCCTGGACTTGGAGAAGGTTCGTCAGTCATGTTAGATCAGGAAGAAGCATTTCCGTTTCCGGAATATTTGAATCATATTCAAGAAAAAATTGCGGGAATCTGGTTTCCACAAGGCTCCGGAACCGTCTCAGTTTACCTGATTATTGAGAGAAATGGAAAAATTTTGAAATCAGGAGTTGACAAAGGTGAGGGACTTGGTGTAGAAAAGCTACGTGATTCTGTGATACGAGCACTGGTTCTGATTAAAGGATTTGAACCATTACCACAAGAATACAACGGCGTGATATTACGTGTGCGCATTACTGTGAGGAGGTAGAGAGATGCAACCTGCGAAGTTCAAGCAAGGAAAATATTGGATATGGCTCTGGTTTCTGTGGATTGGTTCCGCAATCTGTTCGAGCAGCGTGATAGCAACAGAAGTATCGGTAGAAATTACAGGATCAGGACGGCATGTGATCAAAATCGCCGTCACGCCATTTGTCGTTCAACCCATGGCTTCTGAGCAGATGCAGACGGAATTGGCGGCAGTACTCCAAAACGATTTGCGTATTTCAGGCTTTTTCGATACCCTGGATGCCGATCGTGATCAAATCAGAGCGATTCATACGAACGATTTGACTTCAGGAGAAGTTCAGTTTCAACAATGGGCCGATTTCGGAGCGCGATTGCTCGTAAAAAGCATTTACGAACAACAAGGAGCCAAACTCAAGATCGAATGTCGGGTCTATGATACCCTTGGAGGCGACCTCATTTTGGGAAAACGGTATGAAAACGATGTGGTGCATGCCCGCCGCGTCATGCATCGCTTTGCGGATGAGATTATTCTGAAAATGACTGGTGAACCAGGCATGTTGTCATCCAAACTGGTGTTTACCTCGACTCGGTCCGGCCATCGGGAATTGTATCAAATTGATTTTGATGGCGCGAATCTCACGCGCTTGACAGAGGATCGTTCTCTGATTATCAGTCCTGCTGTCTCTCCGGATGGGCAGAAAATTTGTTATACCTCGTATAAGGATAATAATCCGGACCTGTATCTGATGTATGTGGAAAATCAGAAAACAGACGTATTAGCCATGCATCCGGGATTGAATTTTGCGGCCGCCTGGGCGTCGGATAATCAAACCCTGGCGCTAACATTATCAAAAGATGGCAATCCTGAACTCTATTTACTTGACATTCTGTCAAAGCAAGAGACACGACTGACCAAAAATCAGTGGAATGATGTGTCACCGGCCTGGTCGCCTGATGGCGCCGAAATTGTCTATACGGCGGATAATATTGGAGCACCCCAGTTGTACATCATAGATCGAAGGGGTGGAAATCCGCGTCGTTTGACATTTCGCGGCGCGTATAATGTATCGCCGTCCTGGTCGCCAACGGGTGAACTGATTGCATTTACATCTTCTATGGATGGCAATTTTAATATTTATACGGTGCAGCCCAACGGAGATAATCTCCAGCAACTGACCCAGAATGCCGGAAATAATGAAGAACCTACCTGGTCGCCTGATGGTCGCTATATTGCATTTCAATCGACCCGTGATGGCGCCAGTAGTATTTATGTCATGAATGCTGATGGAACAAATCAGCGTAGAGTCACTGATGGAAAAGGGGCGGATTTTTCGCCTGATTGGATGCAGTAAACAAGAGAGAATAGCTATAAGAGGAAAGGAAGCTTGGAACCGGACCTGTTTCGCTCCCAATCTTCTCCCTCAACAAAGAAGGAGGAAGTCCATTGAAAACATATCGTCAATTCCAAAAACATACACTATTTATGATGCTTATAATGATCCTTATATTTGGCATGATAGCCGGATGTGCCTCGAAGAAAAAACCTACTCAGGCCGATATGAAATTGCCACCAATTCAGACAGAACCAACAATGATTGAGCTTGATAATTCCAAACTGACAGATGCCCTGAGTGAAGGGGATATTCCTGAAGAAAACCGCGATGCTCTTTCCTGGTTGCCCAATCGTCCTCCTCGGGGAATGCAGTTCAAATCCACGTCGGAATTACAAACTGTCTATTTTGAGTTTGACAAATTTTCGTTGACGTCGCAAGCCAGAGAAACATTGAACAACAATGCTGTCTGGTTAAAAAATTATCCTGAGGTATTCGTCCAATTGGAAGGGCATTGCGATGAACGCGGTACTCAGGAATATAATCAAGCATTAGGCGAAAATCGCGCCATTTCCGTAAAAAAATATTTAGTCACGTTAGGAATTGATTCAGAGCGACTCTTTACGATTAGTTATGGTGAAACTATGCCCGCAGATCCTGGACACAGTGAGGATGCCTGGGCGAAAAATCGGCGGGTAGAATTTAAAATCTCTCGATAATTCTTTTTGCAATGAAAGGGGTGAAGCTTGTGAATACGATCAAAAAAATGTACACATTTCTACATCTGGCTTGTGTTGTCGGAATCTCCTTGTTGATAACCGGGTGTCCAAATCCACAGCAAGAGCAGTCTTTGACGCAAATCCAGTCCCAAATGTCGGTGTTGTCGAACGAAGTACGAGATTCTTTTCGTCAGTCAGAAGAGGCTCGGATTGAGTCATATCAGAAGTTGGCAGAAGATATTCGCTTGTTACAGCAGAACCAGGCGGATGCCTCTGCGACGAATGATCAACTGATTACCGCATTAAACGCCATTGAAGCCAAGCTAGATGAATATAACGACCGCATGGCGAAACTCAGTGAACGCCTTGATTCGACCGAGACTGCCCTGACAGAGCGGATCACATCGCTATCCGAACAAGTCAATGACATGGGGCGTGAAACGACGATTACTCCGGGGACGCCAACTCAACGCCCCACAACGCCCCCTCCCACGGGTGTCTCCGATCCGTCTCTACCACCAACGACAGAAAGTCCGGTGCAAGCACCTGTTGATTCCGAGGAATCACAATTTTATCATTCGGTGTATACCGCTTACGTCAATGGCGATTTTGAACGGGCGATTGGAGGATTTCAAAAATTTCTCGATACCTATCCACAATCGGAACTGGCGGATATTTCCCAATTCTGGATCGCTGAATCGTTCTTTAGTTTAGGCGAATACGAAACCGCAAATCAGGAATACGATCGCTTGCTCCAAAAATATCCGAACAGTGATAAAGTTCCGGCAGCTTTGTTCGGGAAAGCTGACGCCTATCTGAAATTAGAACGACAGATTGAAGCGATCTCTCATTTGCGCTATATCGTCAACCAATTTCCCAATTCTCCAATCGCCCAGAAAGCGGCGGAACGCCTACGGGCCCTGGGCGAATAGCGTCATAGGCTAAAAACCGAGTTTTTGAAAAAAACTCGGTTTTTTCTATCAACACTTCGCTAATTTTTCCAACGTAATTTTTCTCCGCAGTGCGGGCATTTGGCAGGATTTCCCCCATACGATTTTCCGCAAGCCGGACAGCTTAAACGTGTTGCGCCACCTTTTTTAAGAAACTTTGCAACAAGATAGACCGTGACTCCAACAATGATCGTAATAACAAGAAGAGTTGTCGTATTCATCACATCTTTCTCGCTTATGTTTCCCTGAACAGGTCAGGAAACATAACGAGTCCCTATTTTTTTATTGCTAAAAATATCCGAACTATCGAAGAAATCAACATGACAAAGTTCTCTTATTTCTTATTGACTTGACATCAGAACATAAAGAAAAATAATCAAAAAAAGAACATCACTCAAAAAATGGATCACTAGTACAGAGTTTCAGAAATAAGTATACATGAGGCGCGACGAAGAAACCAGGTTTTTTCCTAAAAACCTGGTTTCTCGTGTATAGTTATTTCTGAAATCATGTACTAGTGGACAATAGTAACACAGAATATAAAGGAAGAACATTATGCCAACAAAAAAAGCAGAAATTCGTCTGTTATTTACCAATGGCAAAGAAGATGTGATTACGGTGGAATACGAAGAAGGGGATGAGCGTTTACAACCGATTTATTATCTGGGTGGAAAAGAACAGGATGATGGCACAGTGGAAAATAAAGTGATTCAAGTTGGAAATAAAGCGTATCGCAGCAAGTATATTATTTTCGCGGAAATTATTGAAGAACAAGGACGATCAATGGGAGCTTATGTATAAATGCAAGTTGAATTATTTTCTTCGCAATCCAAAGACGCTCAACAGATGTATGCGCCGTTAGCAGACCGGATTCGCCCGCAAACCCTGGAAGAATTTGTCGGACAGCAGCATATTATCGGAAAAGGACGGGCGTTGCAACGCATGATCGAACGGGATGAACTCCATTCCATTATTCTCTGGGGCCCGCCAGGATCCGGAAAAACCACGCTGGCCAGGATTATTGCCAATACAACGCAGATGCACTTTGTGCCGTTCAGCGCGGTGACATCGGGCGTGCCAGAATTACGTAAAGTCGTGCAAGAAGCGCATGCGCAACGCAATATGCATGGCAAGCGCACCGTCTTATTCGTTGATGAAATTCACCGTCTGAACAAAGCCCAGCAAGACGCCTTTTTGCCGCATGTCGAAAATGGAATGCTGACGATCATCGGGGCCACCACAGAAAATCCGTCGTTTGAAGTGATTCGCGCCTTGTTGTCCCGTTGTCAGGTCTTTATTCTGCAACGCTTGACGGAAGAAGAAATTATCGCGCTGCTGCAACGGGCCATAAACGATAAACAACGGGGTCTTGGGAAATATGCCCTCAAGATAGACTCGGACGTATTTTCACTGTTGGCGCAACATGCGGATGGCGACACCCGCATTGCGCTCAATCAGTTAGAAATGGTCGTCTTAAACACCGAACCACAGGCCGATGGCCTGCGCGAAATTACTCCCGAAACGGTGAAAAATCTGTTGGGAACCAAAGCTCTGGCGTACGATAAACACGGCGAAGAGCATTACAATGTGATTTCGGCGTTCATTAAAAGTATGCGCGGCAGCGACCCGAATGCAGCGGTCTATTACCTGGCGCGGATGCTGGACGCTGGCGAAGACCCGATGTTTATTGCGCGGCGCATGGTTATTCTGGCCTCGGAAGATATTGGCAACGCCGACCCTCAAGCCCTGGTTATTGCAGTCGCTGCGATGCAGGCCGTACACTTTGTCGGTCTGCCCGAGGCGCAATTAACGCTCTCACAAGCAGTAATTTACCTGGCGTTGGCTCCTAAAAACAACAGAGAATATAAAGCCATTCTGGCGGCGCGGGAAGACGTCAAACAATACGGCGCGCTGCCAGTACCGCTGCACTTACGGAACGCCCCAACCCGCCTGATGAAAGATCTTGGCTATGGCAAAGAATATCGCTATCCGCACGATTATGAAGGCAATTGGGTGGAACAAGACTATCTACCGGAGGCACTGCAAGGTAAACGCTATTATCTTTCCAGTTAGGACTTACGCGCCAGGCTCGCTGCCAAAGATCAGACTGAGAGTGCGAAAAAACCGAGTTTTTTGAAAAACTCGGTTTTTCAGTCAACATTTCGCATGCTGACTTCGGTACTCAGGCTGATTCTGCGGTGGGAAGAAGGATCAAAAGGATCTTTTTGATCAGATTCGGTCGTGACGGTAATGCGAATACGCCGGACTTTGCGCAGAATCTCTTGCGACGTGATCGATCGAAAATAGCATTCATCCCCCTCTAATTCCAAATCCTCATTTTCATCCCCCAGTAAGGTAAACGTGTTATCCGCTTCAAGCAGCCAATATTGAAACATCGGAGGGATGTCTGTGGGCTGATCTTTGGCGTCATAAGGCCCAAGCACTCCTAACGTGATCTGATTATCGCGCCAGCGGCTGGTATTGGCACTGTGCATGATTTCCTGAATCAGAACCATGTCGTTGGGATTTCGCCAGGTTTCCTGTTCTTCCGCTTGATCATTAATATCACGCCGATCCACAACGCCGTCGTCAGTTGAATCCAAAGTCCAGCGTATGGTTTCAGCGTGGGGGGCATACTTCTGGGCCGGAGAAGTATAGATGGTCGCATCATAGAGGTTCACGTCCATTTGAGGAGGAAGTGCGCTTTTATCCGCATACAGATCGGCGTTAAAAATGATCTGAAACGGCGCGGCTTCGATAATCGCAACCTGCCCGTGGTCAACATCGCGACGATGGCCGATCATTCTCAGAGATCGCGCTATCTCATCCAGGCCGATCCGAGCATTTTGCACGATCTCCGCATCCATCGTATTACGCTCTGAGATTTTGCGCGTTTGAATAAACGCTGTAAAAACCATCGCAAACACGATCAGCATAATAGTCGAGCTGACCAACAATTCAATCAGCGAAAACCCTGAGGTTGATTTCATAGCTCCTACTTTTCAATCTCGCCGTCAAAAAGTTTGACCACATCTTGCACCGTCACTTGAATCTGCGGTTTGTAACGCGGCGTTGAAGCACGTGCTTGCCACCCATCGTTATTTTTACGCGAACGCCGCTCTGTAGGCGGCGGACCGGACTTAACCTGCTGCGCTTTAATTTCCGGTCGAGGAATGGCCGCAACCACTTCGTCATGAATTTTCCGAATTGCTTCAAAGGAGACTCCTGTTTCGGTTGTGGTTGCAGCGACTCGCACAGGGCGTCCAATATATTCCCTGAGCACGCCAGCCAGAATGTCTCGATTTTTTGCATCATCCAATGCCTGTCGCGAAAATTCAGCATCAGGATGGAACCCCAATAAGAACTCATCATACGTTAAATGCACAGGTATGGCTTGTTTAAGTCGGGCGGCAAGCGGAGGCCGAACGTCTTTCACCCGCAGCAAAACATCTTCCCAGAGCTGCTGTAATTCTGTAGCGGAAAGCGTGGGCATCTGCCCCTCGGTTTCGGTTTGAACACGCTCAACAAGTTCAGCTATTTTACCGGCAGAAGGTCGAATTTCAGTTTGAATCTGTTGCAACTGAGCGGAAATCTCTTCAAGCGAATCAAGAGCCTGCACGTTCGCCATGCGAACCAGAGCAAATTCTAAAAGATAACGCGGATGCGGCGAAAATTTCATCTCCTGTTCGACCTGCGCCAGAATCCAATACATTTGCTGCAATTCGGAAAGGCTGATCTGAGAAGCATATCGGGCTAATTCCGCACGATTATAGTCAAACAAACTCAAATACGCATCAGGCTGCACCGCCACTTTCAACACAATCATATTCCGAATGCGTTCCATCAATTCCATGCAGAAAAATCGTAGATGATAGCCCTGATTCACCAGACGATCAAGGAGGGAAAAAATCTGCGAACTCTGATGGGTAAACAGCGCTGTCACAAACTCCCATAAAAGTTGACGGTCCGGAATGCCTAAAACGTAACGCACATCGAGATCCCGCACCTGATTGCCGCAAAAACCGATGACCTGATCGAGCAGATTTTCCCCATCTCGCACACTACCCCCAGCACTTTTCACCAGGAGGGCTAAACTGTCATCGCTAATCGCAATCTCTTCATGCGCGACCACTTTTTTCAGCAACGCCATGATTTGTGCCGCTGAACCAGGTTTGAAAGTGAATTGCTGACAACGTGAAAGAATTGTCGGTGGAATTTTCCAGGGTTCAGTGGTTGCCAGAATAAACACCACATTCGGCGGCGGCTCTTCAAGAGTTTTTAACAGAGCGTTAAACGCTTCGGTCGTTAGCATGTGGACTTCATCAATAATGAAGATTTTATAGCGGCTGCGCGACGGAGCATAATTGGTATTTTCCTGCAACACTCGTACTTCGCCAACCCCTCGATTCGAGGCACCGTCAATTTCTTCGACATCCAGCGAATAACCGTCAATAATTTCCCGGCAAAATTCACACTGGTTGCAGGGCGTCGGCGTCGGCCCATGCACGCAATTCAGGGCCTTTGCCAGAATACGGGCGGTCGTGGTTTTACCAATGCCGCGAATGCCGTTGAACAAATAGCCATGATGAATTCTACCGCTGGCTAAGGAATTTTTGAGCACATCGGTGATGTGTTCCTGCCCGACAACACTCTCAAACGTCTGCGGACGCCATTTTCGTGCGAGTACCTGGTAGGTCATCCAAAGAGTTATTGCCCACGAAACACACGAAATACACGAAAACTACAGGCATAAGGGTAGTGGTTAAATGGTAAGCGATGCGTTCCCTGAGCGAAGTCGAAGGGAACAGTGAGCGGCTCGTTTCGACTTCGCTCAACGAGCGGGCATCACTTACTATTTAACCACTACCAGATAAGAAAGAATAGAGAGACTTATCAGCCAGAAAAAATGATTCTTGCTTATTCCTTATTCTTGTAGTTTCTCATGTTTTGTGTGTTCCGTGTGTTTCGTGGGCAATTCTTTATTTTACAACAAATTTTGCTGTTCTGGTTTTAGCCGGATTTCCGGCTTTATCCTTTGCCTGAACCGTCAGCGTATGCTTTCCGGCAGAGAGAGACTTAGTCAAGGAAAAGGAGAATTTATCTCGATCCGGATCATATTCTCCAGCCACGGGTCTTCCATCCAGCGACATCACAATCGAATTCTCGTCCACCCCTTTGCCGACGTCGTGAATAATCGCGGAAAGTTCTGTCATCGCTTTGGCAGATACGGTCGCATTGTGTTCCGGACGCAGGTCCGAAATGACCGGATAAAGCGTATCCTGCAAAATGGCATAGATGGACGGATAAATAATATCTGCACTCAGGTTCCTGGTTTTTGCTTCAACGCGGTCATCCATGAAATACCAGCGTTGTTTAATCGCATCCCACCAGTAAATCCCTAATTTTTTGACATCTTTGACTTCGGCCGGATATTGAATGCGAATCGAGCCTTTTTTCTCTAAAGGGCAACCCGCCGGACGGAAATCATAGACCTCGCTGACCAGTGGCAATCCTTCCGTCGCCTGATATGCGGTCGTCGGGAAAATATTGGCAAAAATGTCTTCATACAAGGCCCCGGCCGGAAAGGTCATTAATGCTTTCTGACCATAGCTGACCGTCCCTCCTCGGCTGGCAGAAATAGGGTTGACCGGAACCTGTCGCCGCTCTTCAAGCTGCTGTCCGCTCTGGGTGATCGCAGTCACACGCAATTCCAGCATACCCGCCAGTTCAGGCTTCAAATTGTATGTCGCTGAAAAGGTCTGGATCCCTGATGCCTGCAATGGCACGCTCGCTAACGACTGATTGTTCTTGATCACACCAAGGCTCGGCAGAGCCTTCAAAGCGTGAGTGGTCTGACACACCACTTCAAGAAACCCCTGAAATTCCCGAATCTCGAAGAACCACTCCTGGGCGGCTTGCGCAGAAGTCGCGGGACTGGATGGCGCGGCTTCCACCTGCACTTGCATGGCAGCCTGACTTACGTTGCCCATGGCGTCGGCAATCTCAAGCGTGAGCTGGTGCAGGCCGGGCGCAATGTTGCTTGTGTCCCAAATCCCCTGGTTTTTGGCAAATACTTTCCGGTAAGGGTAATGTGCAGGAGAAAGATTATAAAACCGGTAGAAGTACTGCGAGGGGTTGCTCAGGCGCGTCCAGTTGTAATCATACACCAATCCGCCGCGCTGATTTGAGTTGTACGTCACCTGATCAAATTGATTTGTGAAAAATTTTTCGCCGTTAATTGTCAAAGTAAGTGCATCAACACCGCAGCGATTTTCAGCCCCAATCTGGTCATACGTTGCGGCAGTAAAACGCACTTTGCCGGAAATTCTGGGAGTGTGCGCAAACACGTATTTGCCCTGCTCATTCTGCGCCGAATACTGGCGCAGAAAATGTTCCCCTTCCAGAAAAGACTGCGATCCAATGGGTTCGATCATCAGGCTCTCGATCACGGGCGGAGTCGTATCATTATACGTAAATCCATATTCAAAGGGATCAATCGGTGCATCGCCGCCGCGTCGCACTTCAAAGTGCAAGTGCGGCAGGCCGTAACCACTTTCGCCGGAATAGGCAATGAGCTGCCCGCGCTTGACTGTTTTTTTCAGATAAATATTGCCCGGATATTTGTTATTGCGCTGCTGTTGCTGCTGCCGCACCAGCGTTTGCAACCCCAGGGTCTTGTTTTCAAAGCGTTCCAAATGCCCATAGACACTCATCAAACCATTCGGATGTTCGATATATAGCGCATTGCCAAAACCGTATTTTTGTACAGCCAGGCGCGTAATCACGCCATCGTCAATGGCATAGACTTTATAGCCATTCTGACCGTTGGTGCGCAAATCTATGCCCGTATGTACGCGGTCGCCGCGAAATTCCCCAAAATTCGAGGATAGCCCGGCCTTAATTTCCAACGGATAATACCAGGAGTATCTTGTTTGGGCATGGATAAGCGTGAAAGAGCACAGATGAAAGCAAATGGCAAATAGAATGAATATGGAAATTTTTTTCATGATGTCCTTGTTGAAATGTAATTTAATTAGATGAGATAGGGACATGAGCGTAATGCTCCTGCCAATATTCGTAACTATTTTCCTGCCGTATGAGATCAATCTCTTCCTTATGATCGTAATAATAGGCAAGAGCGCTAAACACCTGAGCAGGGGTCAAATAATCCCGATCTGCAAGGATTTCTTCGACCGACATCCCCACCGTATAATAATAATCAATAATATGCCAGACTGCTGCGCGTCCCTTCGATCACAGCCTCTCCGCCGCACACGCCCTCAACTTTTTGAATATGAGGATAGTGAGTTTGATGCGTGATCATGCTATTTATGCTCATACGTTCACCCTTCATGAAACGTGTACTCTCAATTTTATTTACAATGGCGCGCACCCCATATTTTGTCAATAAAATCATGCGTGCTTTCCATAATCGAGAAAATCCCAATCGGATTTAGAAGCGGCGTCTCCTCGCGCGCGAGAACCATTCTCCGACTTCAGACCAGTGTATTGTCTTGTATCCGTGACTTTCCAACACAGACACCCATTCAGGGGAAAGATTCATATCAATCACGATTTTCATGCACACACCAAATCTACTTCCATTTCTTCAACCTGCCAGGCGGCATACGCCAGAGCTTCCTGAATATCTTCAACGCTGGTGAACCTCTGGCTTCAGGAAAAAGTTACCCGGCCAACCTGAGATTCAGGCCGGCGTCACGCTGCATCTGATGGGGAAAATCCGGCTGCAAGCAAGTGCGTCTGCTGAAATGAAGCGTTGACGCATGTCGCGGATCGCGGTGATCCTACTTGAAAAAGAGACGATTCACCGTGCGTTTGAAGATCTCGGTTTTGCCCATGCGCCGCTGCCCCAGCAGCACGGTTGACATGGTGCGGCGCGGAATCGTTTCTAAAGCCGCTTCATAAAAATACTCAAAATATTCCTGGCGATCTGTATAGAGGTCCTCTCCGCTCAGGGAACGGTATCATTTACCATTTAACCACTACCATGGAATGTATATTTGCCTTACCTATAGCGGATGTTCTCTGGCAGTGTCAAGAATTTTCTCTGCCGTCAGTAAAATGGAGCTACGATACCATGTTTCACAAAATTTGAGCCATCCGAGACATTTATTGCGATAACACCATCTGCCGGGAAATTTCATTCGTTTTCTCTGCAACCAGGGCTTCATCAATTGTGACCAGTTGCCCGTCGCGCACAACGATTTTGCCATTCACAATGGTCAGATCAACCACTTGCGTATTGCCTGTTCTGACGAGGGCTGAAACTGGATCATACACGCCTCCCGCAAAATCCAGACGCCTGGTATTCACCAGAAACATGTCGGCGGCTTTGCCTTCTTCAAGGCTGCCGATTTCCGGTTGGTTCAGGATATCGCGTCCGCCGTTGGTCGCCAGCGCCAGCACCTTTTCAACCGACATGCTATGCACCCCGTGAAACTGGCGATGCAGCAGATAGGCAATTTTCAGTTCGAGCAGCATATTGGAGGCATCATTATTTGCGCAGCCGTCAACCGCTAAGCCGACCTGAACCCCTTTTTCCCACATCTGCGGAACTTTAGCAATGCCAGAGGCGATTTCCATATTGGAAGTTGGGCAATGAGCGACCCCGGTGCCGGTATCGGCCAGGCGATCCAATTCGTCATCTGTAAAATGGATGCCATGCGCGTACCACACATCGTCGCCAATCCAGCCAACGCTTTCCATATATTCCAGGGGCCTCAGACCTAATTTTTCCTGGCAATAGCGTTCTTCATCCAATGTCTCGGCCAGATGGGTATGACTCATCACCTTGTAACTCCGCGCTAGTTTGATAGATTTCCGTAGTAAATCTTCTGTAATCGAAAATGGGGAACAGGGCGCCAGGGCGACGCGCTGCATAGCAAATGGCCGGTTATCATGATAGGTTTCAATCACGCGTTGCGAATCAGCCAGAATTTCATCCACTGCCTGGACCACAGAGTCAGGCGGCAAGCCGCCATCTTTGACGCTGCGCGACATACTGCCGCGGCAGCCGTGGAAACGTATTCCGATTTCCGCTGCGGCTCTGAATTCTTCATCAATTAGATTTTCGGTCTGTCCCTTGGGAAACACATAAAACTGATCCGTACTGGTGGTACACCCGGTTTTTAACAATTCCCCCATCGCCACCAGACTACTGTAATACACGGCTTCATGGGTTAACCGTGCCCAAAGGGGATACAGAAATTTGAGCCAGTCAAACAGTTCGGCTTCTTGCACCGCCCGAATATTGCGAGTCAAGGCTTGATAAAAGTGGTGATGCGTATTGATAAGGCCAGGATACAGAAAATAGTCAGTTCCATCAATGACTTCATCAACATCAACCTCTATATCCTTTGCGATTTTAGCGATTTTGTGTTCATCAATAAGCAGACTGTATCCCTGAAATCGGGTTCTGGCTGCATCCATTGTCACAATCTCTTTGACATGCTTGAGTAAAATTTTCGACATGTACTTTCTCCTATGAAAATGTAGCGCGAAACTCCAGTTTCGCACGCCAGTGCTACGATCGCGAAACTGGAGTTTCGCGGTACATCTGATTTTCATTGTGCCGGGTGAGCATCAGCTCATGATAACTCTTCTACAAAATCTTCTTACACAGCAAGGGGTTCTCCTCGTTCCTATACAAGGGCATAGGAACGAGGTGTTGTCGCTGGAATCTCTCCCTTAGTTCTCTTCCGGTTTCGTGATGGTTCCGGCTATAATCTGTTCTGCTGCGGCTTGGATCTGGGTCTGCATCTCCGGTGTAGCCGAGGCAGAGAAGGCCACATCAATCACGCCGTCACTCAACCCGACCGAGAACACTTCCGGTTGTAGTTCTCCTTGCAAGGCTTTTTTAATGGTCAGGGTATATAAGGCTTCATATTTATAGATGACGCTGCCCGGAATCAAATCCGGGGCTAATTCGTTTTGATTGCTGGCATAACCGATAAATTTCACACCGGCTTCTTTCACCGCCATCACCGAACCTAACCCTAACTGATTAGCCGAAGAGAAAATGACATCCGCGCCTTGCTCAATCATGGAGGCTGCCATATCTTTCCCTTTGGCGACATCATCCCAGGAATTCGCAAAGGCCCGGATATGTTGCTTAAAATTGGGATTCACGGCTTGCGCTCCGGCCGTCACGCCATACAGAATATCCTTCAGCACCGGATACGGGAAAGCTGTGATTTCTCCGATAATCCCGGATTTTGTGGCTAATCCGGCGAGAATTCCCGCCAGATAGCCGCCTTCCCATTCTCGAATCGTCACAGCCGTCAAATTGGGAGCCTGGGCTTGACTGCCATTGATAATCAGATATTTGGTTTCCGGATAAAGCGGCGCGATAATATAGGCGGCGTTATCAAACTGCGTACCCGCTGCCATCACGAGATGATAACCCCGGTTACCGTAATTTCTGAAGGTTGCCTCAAAATCCTGTTGTTGTACATTTTCCAGATATTCAATGTTTGTGCCGAGTTGCTCATTAGCCGCTGTTAAACTGCTATAGTTGGTCGCATTCCACCCCTGGTCGTTAATTGGGCCGGGCAAAATCAGTACAGCCTTGAATTCTGCGGGATTATAAGGTTGCGCAACCACATTTCCTCCTACTAACAAAGAAACCATCACAACAACGATAACAGCGATTCCAACATTTTTGCGGTTCATAATTTATTACCCTCCATATTTCAGAAAATCAGGATATAAGATACAACAATGAATTTACGAAGACAACACGCCATCACGGGATTCGGGTAGATGTCAAGTTTTAAGTACAATAGATAGGAAAACGAGTGTTTCCTTTCTGACAATTGACTAAGCTGAATTTTTGAGTTGACAAGATTATGTGAACGCTTTACTGTAATGATTTGGTAATGAGAGCATCATTTCTTTCAAAAATATTTATGACTGAATCATAACGATATAAAAAGGGGTTCGTTATGCAAGCATCTGAACTCTACGATATTCTCAAACGCGGCGAAGATAGTACTACACATCAATTTAAATCGAATGTGACAAGCCCGAATGCGGTAGCGGCCGAAATGGTTGCTTTTTCCAATACTCAAGGAGGGATGCTTATCCTCGGAGTAGATGATACGGGCAATGTGTTAGGAATAGATCCGGATGAAGTGACGCGCTTGAATATGCTGATTTCCAACAGTGCGGCGAACCACGTCAAAAACCCGATCAATCCGATCACAGAGAATCTTATGATTGATGGGAAACTGGTCATGCTCATCCATGTCAAAGAAGGGCTTGATAAACCATATATGGATAATCAGGGAATTATCTGGGTGAAAAGCGGGGCGGATAAGCGTAAAGTCACATCAAAAGAGGAATTGCGCAGGCTGTTTCAGAGCAGCGGTTTGATCTATGCTGATGAAATGCTGATACAGGGCGCAGGAATGCAAGCGATCAATAAAGAAAAGTTTGCCCGGTATTTCGAGAAAGCGTATAATATGACCGTCGAAGAGACAGGAGTTCAGTTTGACACGCTGTTCGAGAATTTACACCTGGCGCGGGGTGGTATATTGAATATGGCCGGGTTGCTGCTGTTTGCCAAAACCCCTTCACGCTGGAAACCGATGTGCATGATCAAGGCCGTGAGTTTTTGGGGCAACAGCATCGGCGGGACTGAGTACCGCGACAGCGAGGATATTGAAGGGACCCTTGATGAACAATTTGCAAACGGCATGGGCTTTTTGTTACGTAACTTGAAAAAGACGCAGCAAGGGCAGGACTTTAATAGTCTGGGCATTTTAGAAGTGTCCAAAATTGCCCTGCAAGAACTGCTGCAAAATGCCCTTATTCACCGCGATTATTTTAAGAGTGCGCCGATCCGCGCCTTGATCTTTGACAACCGGATCGAAATCATCAACCCAGGTACGTTGCCTAATAGTTTGACCATTGAAAACATTCGCTACGGAAATTCCGCCATCCGCAATCCGATTATTGCCTCCTTTGCCGCCAAAATGCTCCCCTATCGCGGACTCGGCTCTGGTATCATCCGCGCGCTGCGTGAACAACCAAATATCAGCTTTGAAGAAGATCGAGCAGGCGAGCAATTCAAAGTCATCATCCCCAGACCTGAAGAGATGAACAGATCATTTAGCGCGCCAACAGCAGGTAGCTATACTTTAGGCCTGATAAATTTGTGATTTTTCGAAGGTCTGGAATTTTAAGGTTAACAATGAGTGGAGTTCTTGACGATACGTGGAATCCTCATTGGCCTTCCGCAAGGTCGTGAGAATGGCATCTTGAAAGCGGAGAAAGCCGTCATAATATTGGGCAGAGAGCGTCTTCTTTTTCAGAAATTTCCAGAGCCGTTCAATGAGATTCCGGTTTGGAGAATACGGGGGGAAAAATAAGAGGGTGATTCCCAACTGGTTGGCCAGTTCAAGGATGCCCTGACAATGTTGATCCCGGGCATTGTCCAGCACGATGACCACGGGCAGATCGTGATATTTCGCTGCCAACTGGCGGAGAAACTCGGCAATGACTTCGGCTATTGATATAGGTCGTCTTGGTTAGGAATTCCACCTGTTTGGTGACGGCATTCACAGCCCCCAGGACATTCAGCCGTTGCCGTCTGTCTGGTCCATGCGGAGATAGGTTGTCACCGAATTGGGATGAATGTCCAGGATCTCGGCAATCGTCTGATGACGATACTGCTTCCCCTTCAAGTAGAGGGCATGGAGTTGTTTCTGTACCACGGGACACGGATACTCAAAACGTTCCCGATTGATGGTCTGCATGTCGTGTTCTGGGAGATGAATGTTCAGCATAGGTTTCCTCCTGGTGGCTGAGGAAGAAACCGCTGCCACACCGATCATGTTTCGGCAACATAAATTTTCATAAATTTATGCGGCCTCAAGTATATAACATTTCCTGTGATAAGTTCAGGGATTTTTATCTTGACAAGTCTCTGATTCTGATATTTCAAACGTAGTTGTTGTGTTCATGGATGGTGAATAAATGGATTAAACGCTTGAAGGAGGATGGTATGAAAGGTGTGTTTTTGACAGGAATATGCGTGATGATGGGGATACTTTTAATGGGCAATCTGGTCTGCGCCGCCACAATCGAAGAAGAACAAGCCAACGCGTCGCAAGTGCTGGATGCGTTGCATGATGCGGCATCGAAACATGAGGCTGAGCGCTACTTCAGCCTGTATGCGCCGGATGCCATCTTTTTAGGCACGGATGCCACCGAACGCTGGACCTTAGAGCAATTTAAAGAATGGGCTGTACCGTATTTCAATAGCGGCAAAGGCTGGACTTATATCAAGAAAGAACGGTTTATGTATGTGTCGACGGATATGAATACCGCCTGGTTTGATGAAAGTCTGATGAATGAAAAATATGGTGAATGCCGGGGCAGTGGCGTGTTGATTAAAGTGGATGGCGCATGGAAGATTGTGCAATATAATTTGACTTTCCCGGTGCCGAATTCCATCGCGGAAAAGATCACGGAAATGATTAAAGCCGAAACCGCGGCGAAGTGAGGCCGTCAAAATCACTGTCCAGCCATAAATGATCAGTCTCAAATCTCAAGCAGGCTAAAGCCCGCTACGGAGGGCGCTTAGCATCCTTCAGATTTGAGGCTGGCGATTGATTGCCGGAATTTTGTCCCGGAGGGGCAGGCGAGAATAGCCAAGCGTTTCAATGGTGGGGAGGTATGGCAAGCGCATTGAATCGTCGGTACGTCTATTTTCATTTGATGGAATTTAAAGCGTTCCATAAAAAAACCTCTCATCTTGCTCAGATGAGAGGCTGTCGTCGTCAGGATACTACTACAAACTAGATGCGATCAACGTTCTGTGCAGCAGGGCCCTTTTGTCCGTTTCCGACTTCAAAGACTACACGGTCGCCTTCGGAAAGCGATTTAAAGCCTGATCCGATAATTGCGCTATAATGGACAAAAATGTCATCACCGTCATCCTGTTCAATAAACCCGTAGCCTTTTTGATCGTTAAACCATTTTACTGTTCCTTGTTTCAAAATTCGTTTCTCCTACTTAAAAATATTGGTATTACTATGTCTTTACGTCTCAAGCCTGCATACACATTTGAAAATGGGTGATACCTTAATCGAAGCCAATTTACAAATTTCTACAAACTCTACAAACAACCATTAAGATAACTATCCATGCTGTCAAGGAAAAAAATGTAAAAAGTGAAAATAATTTGTTTTTAGAGAAATCTGAATTAAAACTGGACAGATTTTGTAATAGTTAGCACGTAGTGCTTTAAGTATTGTAGAAACGATAGTTGTCCCCTTCATCTGCTGCCTACCTTGTAGCGGTTGTGGATCGCCTACGGCAAAAAGATATGGAGGGCGGGAATATGCTGTTCCTACAATACTCTATCGCCTACGGCGAAAAGATAAGCTAATAGCAACTTTTTTCAATCATAAAGGAGAACTATGTTTGACATGATTATACGAGGCGGGCGAGTGATTGATGGGACTGGAACACCTGCATTCAAAGCCGATGTGGGGATTAAAGATGGGAAGATCGCTGCTATAGGTGATTTGACAGAGGCTTCTGGCAGAAGCATTGATGCGGCCGGCTTTGTGGTCGCGCCCGGGTTTATTGATATGCACTCGCATTCCGATATTGCCTTGTTAGCCAATCCCCGTGCCGAGAGCAAGATCAGGCAGGGAGTGACGACAGAAGTGATTGGAAATTGCGGCGAATCCGCCGCCCCTCTGACGCCGCGCGTGTTGGCGGATTTTAAAAAGGAAAGCGATCTCAATAAACTTCAGGTTGAGTTGGATTGGCTTAGTATGGGAGAATATCTGGCGAAATTGGAAAAACAGGGGGTTGCGCTCAATGTCGTGCCTCTGATCGGCCATGGTACCATCCGCGCCGCCGTTATGGGGTATGAAAATCGCCGCCCGACTCTGCTTGAATTGCAAGCAATGAAAGATCTGATTGTTCAGGCCATGCAAGAAGGAGCCTATGGCATGTCCACAGGCCTGATTTACGCCCCGAGTTATTACGCTGATACGGAAGAATTGATCGAATTGAGTCAAGTCGTCGCGCAATATGGCGGACTATACAGTTCTCATATCAGAGGAGAAGGCGACAGGCTGCTTGAGGCGGTCAACGAGGCCATTACAATCGGCAAAGAATCCGGCGCGGCTGTGCAATTGTCGCACCACAAAGCCGTGGGCAAAGCCAATTGGGGCAAAGTAAAACACTCATTAGAACTCATTGATCAAGCCAGAGCGTCCGGCTTCGATGTGACGGCGGATCAGTATCCGTATATTGCCGCAAGCAATGGTCTTTCGGCTTCGCTGCCGCCCTGGATGCACGAAGGCAGCAAAGACGAACTTCTCAAAAGATTGATCGATCCGCAAGTACGTTCTCGTTTGCGGCAGGAAATGGCACTGCGCGAAGGGTATTGGGAAGATACCAAAATCTCTTACTGTCCCGGCCATCCTGAATATGAAGGTCTGAGCTTGCAAACGATTGCTGAATTACGAAGCGCGGATCCATACACAACGACCTTTGATCTCTTATATGAAGAAAATGCCGACGTCCGAGTGGTACGCTTTGGGATGTCGGAAGAGGATGTCTGCACGGTCATGCAGCATCCGATGATCATGGTTGGCTCTGATGCAAGCGCACTTGCGCCTTATGGCGTGTTGTGTCAGGGGAAACCGCACCCGCGCAGTTATGGCACGTTTCCGCGCGTGCTCGGCAAATATGCGCGGGAAGAGCAGGTGATCTCCATGGAAGAAGCGGTGCGGAAAATGACATCGTTACCAGCGCAGAAACTGGGATTACGGGATCGAGGCAAGCTTCAAACCGGGATGTGGGCCGACATCACGATTTTTAACCCGGAAACAGTACGGGATAAGGCCGCCTATCTTGATCCGCACCAATATCCTTGCGGTATTGAATATGTGTTGGTGAATGGCAAATCGGTGATTGTACAGAGTGAACATACAGGCGAGCTTCCCGGAAAAACGCTGCTTCGGAACTGATAAAGATGAAAGACTTCCAGGGCGTCCGACCAGTCTGATTTGCCGGAACCGTCCGAATTCACTGAAAACCAGGTTCGTAGTTCTCGCTTTAGCGAGTTCTTCCGCCTGAAGGCGGAACTACGAACCTGGTTCATTCTCCTAAGCTTCCGCCGGCACTTGTTGCCAGAAACCGGATTCTGCCATTTCCAGAGGAAGTGTGATGGTATATTGGGCAGACTCGGTTGCGCCGAGCACATCAAAGGTATGCCATTGATTGACGCCTGGCGAACCGAAACAGATTTCCGCCGTTCCATCGTTCAGGTCGAAGATGAGAGACCAGAGCGTGCCTAAGAACTCCTGATAATAATGGAAACATAACCCCTTCGGATACGGATCGCTCAGGATGCCTCTAATCGTTTCTTTCGTGATGTGAGGACTTGCTCCTTTCAGCCTGGATATGATCGTCTGGTAGCGCCCGCCGGAGTTTTTCATCATCGTCGGAATATAGTGAATCATCTCCGGCTGCGTGAGATGGTTGGTCGAGCACACGAATTGATCCGCAGTCGAAGCGTCAATTTTTTTGATGGATTGATGTGGGCTGGCAATCTCGATCAGGGCGGCGTCGCCACTTTTGTGCGCCACGATCAAATTCAGGTTGCAGCACAGAGGAAATTCCTGTGTCAGGGCAATCGCTTCTTCAACCGTTTGACATTGATCCAGGATAGCCCGTAACAATGCCCAGAAATGAAATCCGTCCTGGGCTGGCGGTCTCATGCCAGGCAGGGTTCCCACCGGGCCCCCGGCGGCCGACATCGTGACTGAGAGTCCGCGTTCATTCATACCGTCAAGGCGACCGAACAAGATCGAAGAGAAGCCGATGTGCTCGTATTTGCCTTGCACCCGGGTCGTGCAGAGACGCAGATCGTCCATCGTATCGCTGAATTCGTAGCTTCTGCCAATGAGAACATGCTTTTCCGTTGTCAATGACGGCAGCACCGCCAGATGGCTGCAACGCGGCGGTGTTGCTTTGAGATACGTCTGGGCATAATAAACGACATCTTCAACCGATACTTCTAAACTGTCGGCAAATCCATTGAGTTCCTCCTGCAATCCCGGGCAGAACTGTTCAAACAGTTTCAGAATCCGAACGAATTCTTGCGGGGCGAATTTCCCTTTCCCGGAACAATAGAACTTCCTGGCTTCAGGAACGTTTTTGATGATTTCGCCTTGTAATCTTCCGACTTCGTACGCACTGCCCTCTAAAACGATATGCTGAAATGTAATCTGTTTGCTATCTTGACTCATAAAAAATTTTCTCCTTTGAAACTACAAGGATTTTCTGTAGGAAGGATTTCTAACGGCGAATTGATCGGCGTGACACCGAAGCATGCCTCTGAGAATCCTTCCTACACGAAATCCTTGTAGTTTTATCACGCCGCTAAAGCGGCGACTACGAACTTGATTTTCCCTGTTATTGATACGCGTCATGTTGGCTGCGACGCTTGCTTTGATATTCTTCAACCGTGCCTTTGGCGACGATTTCGTATAAAATCGCCTGCTTGCCCTGTTTGCGGCGTAAAATACGTCCAAGCCGCTGCACGTGTTCTCGGATGCTGCCGGAACCGGACAGGATAACCGCCACATTCGCTTCCGGCACGTTCACGCCTTCATTCAAAGCTTTCGAGGTCACAAGAAACCTATATGTCCCCTGTGAAAAGGCTTCTAAAATCGCTCTGCGTTCCTTCACGTCGGTTTGATGCGTGATGCAGGGAATCAAAAATTCCTGGCTCACAGTATAAGCCATGTCGTTATCCTGGGTAAAAATCAAGACGCGGTCGCGGTAGTGTTCCTTTAGAATTGCTTCCAGCGCCCGCAGTTTACTTTCTGTGCCCAGGGCGATTTTTTTGGCGGCATGGTACGCCAGCATGGCCCGCCGTCCTTCCTGGCTCTGCGCGCTCTTAATCACGAACAAACGCCAGCCATCGAGTCCGCCTAACGAGAGATGATTGGCTTCCAAAAAGCGATTGCGTTCTTCCAGGGCTGCGCCATATTCGACTTTTTCTTCTTTTGTCAGATGAACCGTGGTTTTTTTAATCTCATATTCTGCCAGGTAATCGCCGGCCAGTTCTTTAATCCCTTGCCGATACACCAGGGGGCCGATTAAATCTTCTAACAATACATGCCGGCCATCAGGACGTTCAATCGTCGCAGTCAGGGCCAGACGATATGGGGCAATCGCCATTTGCGCGGCATGGGAATACATTTCTCCGGGCAAATGGTGGCACTCATCGAAAATCAGCAAACCCCAGCGATTGCCCAGTCGATCCATGGTATTCACCGCGCTTTGATACGTCGTCACGGTTAACAAATTCACTTCATAATAGCCGCCGCCGATAATTCCGACAGATTCGCTGCCAAAGCTCGAAGCGAGCAAACTATACCACTGGTGCAGTAAATCAATGGTCGGGACAACCACTAACGTGCTGCGCCGGGTGAGTTCAATCGCCATCTGTCCCACATAACTTTTGCCTGCGCCGGTCGGAAGTTCAATCACTCCGCGAAATTTCGAGGCCTGCCAGGTCTGCATAGCCTGTTGTTGGTACGGATGCGGCTCATAAGACAGGCGGCTTTCACAGGTCAATTCCTGATATTGCCGCGCATTGTCCTGATAGGGAATTTTGTGTTGGACAAGGTATTCGATCACCGCTCGATAGCGATAGGCCGGAGTCCGCCAGCGATCCACCCGATTATCGAACATGAACTGGGGCGGAATCTGCGCTGGCGTTTCGATCTCAGCAAGCACTAATGTCCCTCGATCAAACAATACTCTCATGCTTGTCGCTCAAGATGCCGCAGGTGATTCACATCGCCCCAAATATCTAAATACCAGGTATTTTCTCGAAATGCAAACACGTTGATCGCGGTGTTTACCTGGGTAAAACGCGTTGGGAGCGACAAGGGAATGCTCAGGGTATGACGCAATAAACCGTTTAAAATTCCGCCATGAGTGACGATGACAATTCGTTCTCCGGGATGCTGTTTGGCAATTTGTTCCACACAGGCGACGCCGGATTCGTAGTATTCTCGTAAACTCACGCCCTGCGGGACCGTGTAATCCGGGTCCCAGCGCCGGAATCGTTCCCAATCGTGCGGATATTGTTCCTGAATTTGCTCTACGGTTAAGCCTTGTAAAATGCCAAAATTGCGTTCGCGCAGCCCTGCATGCGTCGTGATCGGATGCCGGGTTTTGCGGGCGATACATTCGGCGGTCTGATAGGCTCGTTTCAAATCGCTGCTGTAGAGGGCATGGAAGGTTTCTGCGGCCAGGCGATCAGCCAGAGCTTCGGCCTGTTGAAAGCCGATCGGGTGCAAATCAATATCCATAACGCCTTGAAGACGACGTTCCGCATTCCAGACCGATTTAGCGTGACGCACGATAATGAGTTCTGTTTTCATTGTTTCCTGAGTCATAGCTCTCTCAATAGTTCAGTAATTTTTGCTCTCTCGCATGAATTTTTGGTAGTGGTTAAATAGTAAGTGATGCCCGCTCGTTGAGCGAAGTCGAAACGAGCCGCTCACTGTTCCCTTCGACTTCGCTCAGGGAACGCATCACTTGCCATTTAACCACTACCGAATTTTTTGCTTCTTTTCCCTGATTATGAAAACTGATGATCGCCATATACCGCAATCAGTCAAGCGTTTTCTTCTCTTTTTCAACAATCGCAAGACATGCCTGTTGGCAATTGGGCAGACTTTTTTGTATGAAGTCAAATCCTTTACCAATGAGCGGGACTATCACGACTCTCTGATTCAGGCCGCGCGCTATGGTAACGAACTCGGACTCACAGAAATTACCCTGGTCTTCTTTGTAGAGTCTATTGACGACGCAAATCGCGCCAAATACGAAGTCGTCTATCAAGACAAAAAGACCGGCGTGACCGTGCATCCGTTCTTCGTGCAAATCGAGCTGTAAGATGTCTTGTTTCACGAAATGAAGTGAACGTGCATGTTGGCGGGAAAGAGGAATCCAGGAATATCTGAAATCGCATGACGGTGAATCCGGCTATTTGCCCCGGGCAGCCGACAATTCGAGACATGCGCATGACCGCGCAATCGGTATCCAACTCTGTCAGTAACTATTTACCAGATTACCAGGCTTTTTCGCTGTAGGCGATGGAGTATTGTAGTCACGCAGAAATCCTCTTTCTTGAATTCGCCGTAGGCGATCTACAAAACGACCACTCACGTTATGTTGCACCATCTGCCCGTATCACGATTGTGGACCGCCTACGGCGAAAAATGGGACAATCAGAGGAATCCGGTTCTTGACATGTTCACATATTTTTAAATAATAGCTGAAATGATCAATGAAAAAAATCACTATCAAATTCACTGAAGTACCCCATTTCTGGTTTTTCTAAGGTTCCTATAAGCAGTGCTCGATCTAACAGTCTATTACCCTCTTCACAGGAGGTTTCCGGCAAAAGAGCGCAACTATGGCAGGCAGCATGGTTACACGAGTCTGGTCCCTGCCCCTGACTTTGTATGCACACAGGATCGGAGGAACACCATTGCGCTTTATGCAGGGCGGATATGAGAATATCTTCAATATTTCCTGGTTTCCCCTGACGAACTAACCCACCAAGCGATCCTTCAGAATCGCCTGAAGCCGTGTAAATCAATACGCCATTCATCGGTTTATCGTGTTCGCAATTACAATAAATCCTTTCTCTGAGGGAGGAGCTCCCATACCCACACTCAAAGCTCAGTTGATTGATGAGTATATGGGCAAAGGTATGAATTAACTCACTTTACGCAGTAGATAAAAAAGTTCTTTGACAAATATCTTGTGATCATGTTCAGATCC
>DF820464.1:374863-417593 GCA_000739535.1 Candidatus Vecturithrix granuli
AGAGCTAACACAGTTAAAAACAATGTATAATATCTGACTTTTTTATATGAGTGCGTAATGTGAGTGAATTAAGATGAAACGAGGATTGAGACGCCGTATTGTCTGTCCACGCCTTATACGCGCATTATTAAAATTTTCAATTTGTTTTTCGGCTCTTTTCAGAGTATCAGCATTTTCAAGCCATTCATCCAATTTGTCTGTTCTGAATTCAAAGAACAGTCCCTCTCCTCGAACGATAATTGCTGGCAGCCAACGGATAGAATTACTTAATGCCAAATCTGCCCTTTTGGCCTGCAATGATCTGCCGTCCTCTGGACGCCACCGAGAAAAACCAACAAGCGCCCTGGTTTCGCGGAGTTTATGAATGAGTGAGATGCTTTTGAAAAATCGTTGAACAATGTCTCCGTATTCAATACTCTTTTTATTAGTCACAAAGAAATCCTGATTATCACCGCCTAACTCGGCGATAATGGCCTCATATTCAGAAGTGCGATACAACTCCTCAGAATCTTCGATTGGAGAGCCATCCGTTGAGGTTTCGTTGAGACGTTTCTCGGCTACGGCTAAAAGCTCTTCACAGTCAACCCCTTTCAGGTCTGCGATTGTTTCAAAAACAATTCTGTTTAACTGACCATTTATACGATTTCTTACGAGAACATCCCAATTGTTATCAAGCACTTCAATTATTTTCCGATGAACAGTCTTTTCCCATCGGGGTAAATAAATTGAACTTCGGATTTCAGAGAAATAAACATTTGAAGCGCCACGCTGAACAACCCGCAATGGCTCTCCACAGGATTTGGCTTTATCGTCGATCTCGCCTAACCAGGGTCTATATCCTCCACATCGCTTGCTGATAGATTCTAACGAATCCTTATTGAATGCCCCTGCCAGCGTCCGGTATGCGCCACACGTACAGGTTATTTTAATGCCAGCAAGACTACTTGAGCTTCTTCCCGATTGCAACCGTAATTGGCAATCGTTGTCACAGGTTCCCCCTTTATGAACCCACTCCATAAACGGAAAATCCTCAATATGCCCTTTTTCGCAAATCGCAATAAATCGTACAGGAATAAGAAAAGAACGTTTATTGGGTTTGGTTGAGTGACATGACAATCCTGGATAGTTTGGCCCTTCGCAGCGACAGCGGCTTCCATAGAGTGATAATTTCTTCATAAATCCGCATTTTGGACAATAATGCCACTGAGGAAAACGAACGCACGGAATTTTAAGATGAGGATTTTGAACACCAATTCCGGATTCTCTATAATCTGGAGGGAAACGGAATTCGCTTACATGCAGACGTTTCTCTAATCGTTCCTCATGAAAAATGAATTCAGTATAATGATCAGGTGCGTCTTGATATGTCGATTCCCAGGCATCTAAACCACATACCATCAGTGATTCGTCTCCGGGAAAGTTAATCATTTGCCCAATTCCCCAGGGAGAAATCAGTTGAGTACGACGGAGCGGCCTTTTTTGAAACACGCTAATCCTCCTCTATATCATCTGAACATTCATATCGACTAACAACCACTGCTTCACAGGTCACATCGACATTTCGCATTGATGTTGGCGTTGACCAGGCTTTTTTATTCCACTCATCATGAGGGCTGGTTCCGGCAGGATACATTAACGGTAATTCCTCTGTCGGTTTTGAAAAATCACCATACTTCGCTGGTGAATACCGCTCCCATTCATCGAGTCGTTCTTTCAGCAGGTTCATCGTCAGGTTTGCTTCATCAGGATCAATGGCCTTAACTCGTTGCTCAAAAATACGAAAGATTTCCTGAGTAAGTTCATGTTGAGGGAGGGGAGTTGGCGAGGTTCGATTGTTTTTACTCCAATATCTGATAAACCCAACCAACAAAGCATGCAACGCCCTTTCTCTGACAGGAGCAGAAAATGGGGTAACGCTTGTTGGCTCAACCTGGCTGTAAATTGTCGAATGATACGACCAGAAATGTTCGTAATGTGAACGATCCCTCGGTTTTCCAGGATTATAAATCACCACAACCAATCCAGGTCCTTCTTGCGAACGTCCGACTCGGCTGGTTGCTTGAATATATTCTGAGGTGGTTTTAGGCTGACCAATAACGGTCATTAAGCCTAAACGAGGGACATCAACGCCAACAGAAATCATATTTGTAGCCAGACAAATATCCACTGGATATTGTTTTTCTGTCCGGGGATACGAGACTTCCAGAGCTTGAAGAGTATCCGGGATCTCACCACTTGACACTCGACTTGTCAATTCTATCGCATGGTTAATGAACCGTCTGGGATCGCCTTCATCGGTTTTATGTATATGACTTCGAATCCACACGGCATTTAAATATTCACGAATATCAGCACTGACAAGTGTTGCGGCATGGCCTAATTCTCGAAGACTATTGAAATAATTGACAATTGTCCAGTAGGGGTCTCTCTCCTCCTCGGCATTCACTGTTGCAGATTTGCATCCTTGTAAAAGTGCTGAGATCACCCGAACCTGGGTTGTTGCATGAGAAGAATATCCTGTTGCATGGACGCCTACATAGATCCGACCTTTCGCGTCTTTATCTTCGTATGCAAAGAACGATTCACCGGCATTAATACATTGAGGGGGAAATTGAAAGACATTTTCTCTGCCACAATTATACAGAGCATGTCCCTGTTCTCTGGCACGACTGATTGTGGCGGTCGACGCAACAATTTTAGGTCGAATATGAGGTTGAACTGTTCGGTTAACGCAGAGTTCAGAAATAAGCGTCTCGTAATGACCGACCATAGAACCTAATGGCCCTGAAATGAGATGAAGCTCATCCTGTATAATCAGTTCAGGAGGAGATAGATTCTCATCTTGTCGGAAACCAAACAATGAGCGGGCTTCAGACTTCCAGGGCAACATGGCAAATTTATCAACCGTCCCAATAACAAGAGTTGGCGGCGATTCATAAATGTCTTCATCAATCACCAGAAGGGGAAGATTGAAAGATTTGTCCGAAAATTTGCACTCTTCATTATGGCATTGAAAGATCACAGTGGAAGGTTTTCGGGATGTTTGATAGCCCTGTACCCTGCAATGATTCCCCTTGACGTGAACAGGCCCCATTTTCGCCCCACACCAGGGACATTTTAACATAATGAACGGATTCTCCTTCGTGTCTCCTTGCCCCATCTTTTTGAGGACTCTTACAGCTTCATCCCGTCTATTAGAACTCAGACTCTGGCCTACCCATAATCCAATCGTGATTCTCTCTGTCCCTAATTCGTGTTCATGCTCTTTTCGGATAAGCTCACAGGCACAAATCAGGGAGGCGGCTTGTTGATATTGTTGAGCGTTTAACAGGCGGAGTGTGTAACGCATCAACACAGTCGTCCCGCTGTCAAATGAGTCGCAGAGCCGTTTCAAAAAGATGGTAAACGCTGTTAACCCCAAATACGCCTCTGTTTTTCCACCGCCTGTTGGAAACCAGATCAGGTCCACAAGCTTTCTTTCTTCGTCGTCAGGGGATATCATTGATTGAAGATTCATCAGGATAAACGCGATCTGAAACGGTCGCCACGAACCGAGCTTTTTCGGCCATGTGTCAGGATGATGTATGTCAGGATATTCGATAGGTGTAAGCGATAATGATTGATCCTCATTCACATTCCATTCGCGTAACTTAATACCATATCGTAATTGTTGCATCAGCATCGCTCTGTTCATAAGCTGGAATGCTTTTCTGACCTTCTGATCTGTCTTCAATAATGCGATTCCTCTCCTCATGCGGTTCAGACAGGTTTTACATTGTTGAATATGTCGTTCTGCGGTCTGGTGTAGCTCTTCAGAGAGTATTTCAGAGGCAATGGCTGTTTCCTGTTCAGTAATCCAGGCTTCGTATTTTTGACATAATGCAGAGAGATTTGATGTCAGAGAATCTGACTCACCATAGTCACTCATATCATACATCTTCAAGGTAATGTCATCAAATTTCGTAGGAAGAATGGGCTGTATTTCAAACGTTGGCAGAATTTCAGCCTGTATTTCTGAAGCTCGTTGTTCACCAGGCTCTATGCCCCATGATGGAGCGCAACCGTGCCCAATAGCAAAGGTATGATGATGCCTGTAGAGAAGTCTTACCGATCTCTCATCCTCATTCTGGGATGTGGATTTGGATGAAGGATATGGGAGGAAGCAGGGAGTAGCTTCCTGGGCTCTCACTGTAAATCCCACCTGAAAGAAGCAATCATCTGTGTCAACACGACTATTTGACGACTTTAGATTGTTAATGAGTGAGAACGTGTAAAGTTGACGAGTCTCATCAAATTGAGTGGTAGGCGTTCTGTTTGTAATGTTCAGGATAAGATCGATAGATTTGTTGTCTTTCTGTATGTCGAAGTTACATGAACGTTTCTTTTGGGTAGGGAGAACCGATCTGGGAATAGAGATTTCTGTATCAAGAGGCTCTCTCAGATACCCGCGTTTCGTGATTGGATTCCCGTCTTTATCAGGAACTGCAACATCACCAATTTTATAGCGGCCTGCTGTGATTGTAATACGAAATCCCTCTTTCGGAATATCAAGAAAACAACTTATCCCCATTGCTGAAGGTAAGTAACTATTGGCAAGATTCAAGGTGTCATCATCAATATCAGAACTCTCATCCAAACTTCCTGAATCACGTGTTTCAATATCGCCCTCTCCGTCAGAGACGATGATTTCAGCTTCCTCTAATAGCACATTAAGAACTTCTCTTTCAGTTTCACCAGTAGAATCGATTTCCTGAATCAGTGCTGTCTGTGGAAATAAAATTCCTGCTCCATATCTGAGCCGTGGAGGTTCAAGAAGAATCTCTTCGCCATTTTTTTGTAGAAGGGGAGAGGTAAAATGTAGATTGGATACTTTTCACACTGCTAATCTTTTATTAATCTTCAGTAAATGTGATGGAATAGGAATATCCAATTCCCAAGTAATATTCATTGGCCTACTTCCTGAATGGGATATGTAATTGGCTGTTCCTAAGAAGTGGTAAGGAGCTGAAAACCCTTGTTCTCGTTTGTTTTCTCTGACAAATAATAGAATGATATTTCCTGTTTTACGATGATTGATGTACCTTTGTCCTGTAGAAGAGGTTTCAGAAGTTGTACTTTGCGACTGCCAATGAAAAAGTGTTTCATTAATAGCATAATCTTCATACATTGTGCTTGGGGAATAGTCTTTTTCAGATTTATTTAACGTAATCAGGAAAATATCTGTTTTTAAGTGTGGAAAATATCTGACGCCTTCCCGATGAGAAGGCATTGAGGTAAAAGAATAATAACCAAACGCACTTAATATTTCATCTCGTGTATAGCATGAATGAACATCTAAAACGCAAGGGTATGTTAATTCTGCTTCTTTTTCAATAAAATCGACATGATCATAATTGTATTGAAGTATTTCCTGTATTTCTTGAGATAAATTCCGATTTTTGAACAGTCTTTGGAATATGTCGCTAACCTGTGTATAATCATATTGCTGCAAGGGTTTTTGCCATATATCATAATAGAACATTGTGATATATTGTCGTTCTTCTTTAGAAAGCTGAGGTTCAATAATTGTAGGAAGCGATTTCCATTTCTTGAGTAAAAAGGTGATAAATTCTCGTGAATTGATATGCTGAATTCTTTTTAATCCTTTTGTTATAGTTTCTTTATCAGGATCATCAAATACCTTTAAAACTTTCGCTTCATAACAAAGGGAAGACCAGGATGTTTTCGAATAAATGTCTGAGAGGCCAAGTTTGTAGAAGTTGAGGAAATTGGCAAGATTTAACGGTTGCCCACTATCATGTTCAAATGTTGCTATCTTTCTCACAAACTCTCGTGTGTTTGATGTGAAGTATTTCTGGATATTGTGAAGGATATATTCTTTTGAGCGTTTTTCTAATTTAATGAAGCAACCGGCCGGTAGATTAGGAAAGTCCTGTTCGATCTCTTTTTTTATAGAGGTTTGGGTTCGTCCTAATAATGCTCGAAATTTGGCCTCAAATGAGTATTGTTTATGTGCTTGTCCAACAAAATCTAATACCGTTAAACACTCTTTCTCTTCGTGAATTCTCAATCCTCTTCCAAGCTGTTGCAAAAATACTGTCAGGCTCTCGGTAGGACGTAAAAACAAGACTGTATCAATAAAAGGAATATCCACACCTTCATTGTAAATATCTACGACAAAGATAAAGTTGATCTCTTTCTTGTGTAGTTTTCGCTGAATTTCTTGCCGTAGTTCTTTTGAAGAATTTCCGTGAAGACATTCAGAGGGAATCCCCTGCTTTTGGAAAAAACGAGCCATATATTCTGCATGGTTTACGCTCACACAAAACCCCAAACCATACACATCTAAAGGGTTCCTGACATATTTGTACAAAGCATTCACGACAAGTTGTGCACGCTGATCATTTCCGGTCAACACCCGATCTAATTCTGTGGTATCATACCCACCTCTACTCCATGTAATATGACTAAAATCGATCGTATCAGTGACACCAAAATATTGAAAGGGCACAAGTAATTTTCGCTGTATGGCTTCTGGAAGACGGATTTCAGCAGCAATTCGTCCGTCAAAATACTCATTGATAATGTCAGAACCATCCATCCTTTCAGGAGTTGCTGTAAGACCTAATAAAACCTTCGGGTCATAATGCGTTAACAATTTTCGATACGATGGAGCGGCGGAATGATGGAATTCATCCACAATAATAAAATCATAAAAATCTGGCTGTGTGATGTCTTGTAAGTTTTTTGAGTGGAAGCTTTGAATAGACACGAACAAATGATCTAATCGTTGAGGAATATTGAAACCAACCAGCATATCGCCAAAATTATAGTCTTGCAATACCATTCGAAAGCAATCTATACTCTGTTTGAGAATTTCTTCTCTATGGGCAACAAACAACAGGCGATTTGCCTGATGAGGATAATTCTTACAAAAACGTTTATAATCAAAAGCAGAAATAATTGTTTTCCCTGTTCCTGTAGCTGCTACAACGAGGTTTCTATAGTTTTGCCGAAGTGTTCTTTCTGCTTCTAATTTTTCAAGAATTTCTTCCTGATAGAGATACGGTGTGATGTTCACATTAAATGTTGATGTTGAAAAGGTATGATCTTGTCTTTCCGAAAGAAGAGCTTGTTTGAGTTGCGTCCTTTTCTCTTCATCATCAAGAGTGAAACAAACAAACTCTTTGTCATTCCAATATGTATGAAACGTTGCAACACATTTTTCAAAAATATCGGGAGAATCTTGGGCGGTAATTTTGATATTCCATTCTAAGCCACTTGTCATGGCCGCTCTTGAGATATTAGATGATCCGATATAGGCTGTTGAAAATGTCGTTTTTCTATGAAAAATGTATGCTTTTGCATGAAGTCGAGTTCGCTTGGTATCATAGGATACTTTTATTTCTGTATTGGGTAAGGAGGCTAAAAACTCTATCGCTTCATAATCTGAAGCCCCCATGTAAGATGTCGTGATAATTTTTAGAGTCCCATTTTTATTTTTTGTAAACTCTTCTAATTCATCGGCAATAATACGGATGCCACTCCATTTCAGAAAAGACATCAGAAGAAAAATTTCATCACTTGAGAGGATTTCTTTTCGAATTTCGCTCGCCAAAGTTGGTTCAATAGGAGAACCCGTAAAGAGAGAACTTTCAGCAAGAGGAGTTACCGGTCGGACAAGCTTTTGTGGTTCCAGAGAAGGCATTTCTATCGTATTGATGATACTCAACAAAATTTCAGGGATTTGAGGAATGGTGAGTTTTTTGAGTTCATCTATAGCAATTTCATCTGCTAATACATGAATAATTTTGTTACAAAGTTGTATCTGTTTATTCTCTTTATCTGTTCCTTTGATACCTTTGAGACCCGTGTTGATCGCCTTACATAGATAACGTGATAGAATATAAGGAAGTTCTGCTTGATCGGCCTTTTCCTTTTCGACAAGGAGTTCATGACTGAACTCTTCTAATTGATAATGTAGGAGAGTATTAATTAATTGCTCGTAAATTCCCGATCTAATTGGTACCATAAAACTCTTTATTCAAGTATTTTGCATTCATATTCATCTAAATCGAATAATCTCTTCCAGTCCGTATGCGTTGATTTTAGCTCCTGATACATTGACTCTGCCTTAATAATCGGCGTTCGCCAGGAGAAGAAAATAAACAGAATTTCATCAAATACTTTGTCTTTATTAAAATGATGGTCAGGATTATATGCCTCTTTTAAGAGTTGATGTACTTTTTTGAGTTTATCGATCATGAACTGTCTCAAAGTATATTTTATCACTCATAACCTTCTTTGTTTTAGTCAAATTCATAAATTTGTCAAGGTTTTTATACTACTGATGAATCTCGGAGGAGCATAAATGAATTCTTTCACTATAAATTCTCCCTGAAAGGCTCACATACTCTGTTCAGGCAGCGTTTAAACGTCTCAATTTTTTTTTTGACACCCTACAAAATATGTTCTCATCCTAAAAGCATCCTCACCTATGAGGACATGTAATCAGATGATCTCAAACAAGGACTCTTTATCGTCAAAATGGCGGAATGAGTCAAGCGTTTTCTACTTTTTTCAAACATTCTGGCGCGGCTTCAATGAGGTTATGAACGATGCAGATGCCGCGTGTTCAGATGAAAGGCATCTCAGTGCTGACAGAGGAGATGATACCCCGATGACTAGTAGATTGAGCGCGGCGCGATTTTTTTGTGGAAATCCGTTCAATCAGTGAAATCCGTGTTCTCTTTCCGAATCTTGTCTATTTTCCTATACAAAAAGCGGCTGCGTCAGAGGTTCAAGCTCCAGATCAGGCGTCTCGGCCAGAGTTTGGATGACTGTCTGGCGAATGTGCTCTAATTCTGTCTTCCCGTCAGGCGAGAAGGTGTTGAGGAGTAAACGTGAGATATGATTCGCCAGCCATTGCTGCACGAAGGGCAGAGGAATAGTCAGGCGTTTACAAGGCCAGATAATCATATCGGCGACGAGTTGAATCCGATTCAACATGCCAAAGGTTGAGATCGGCTGTTCATTAAACGTACTGCGATTCACCACCCCGAACAACGCGCCATGATCCATCGCCTCGACTACCATCACGGCTTCACAGGCATGGCGGTAATAACAGGCATCAGACAGCCCCATTGTATTCGGCGATTTCAGAAAAACCGCTTCAGCGGTGGGGGCGCTGAAAAGTTTATACCCGGAGTGAAAATCCGGAAATTCATCGAAAACACTTGCAAATTCCAGGGCAAAGGGACGCCCGGTGATCACAGCGTGATACATGAGCGCGTCTAAAAGTATCCGGTCGCATAATTCTTCCAGTTCGCCGCGCAACAATCCCATTGGCCGGTGGCGGGACAGTCGTCGTCCCAGAATGAGAATCTGATCTGTATCCTTGCAGGTCCCGATATGATGGGCTGTCCGCACAAAATTCAGGAGTTCGTTTCCAAAATGGTCGCCATCCTGATCAACCACAGCAAAATATTTCCACGCTTTTTGTTTTAAAAGCAGGCGGACTCCTTGCGCCGCTCCTTGCAATTTTCCGCGATTCACCGCACTTACGCACCAGGAAACCTGATAGTCTCTGGCAAGCATTTCCGCGATGTTAGCCCCAGAGTGTTCTCCATCTACGCTCAAGCAGATACTGGCCGGATCATCTACTTGCTCGCAATACATTTGCACGGTATCCCGTAACAGTTCCTTGCCTTTTTGCACATCAAGCCCTTCAGGAAAATAGACCGGGATCACGATTCCGGTGTCGCGTCGCATAAGTGTGCGTATCTGTTCATAAGAATCGGCAAGCCGCATGTTTTCACCTCAGTATGTAAGACGAGCTTTGGCATTCCTCAATGTGTAACGAGCAGGGGGCAGGATGAAGGCTGTTTCTTGACCTGTCAAGAAAAAACGGGAATTTTCACTTGACAAATTCTTGCGAGAGCGTGGGAACACCTCTACATCTCAAGTTATTCTCAATCCGTTTTTTTTCTTTAATTCGTTGTTTTCTTTAATTCGTTGTTGTATTGCAACCCGAAAGGATTACCCATGCCATTTCTCGGAGAATTCAGCGCGTTAGGGGCGGCGGCGCTGTGGGCGGCGACCTCGATGATTTTTGCAAAAGTGACGGTGAAAATCGGCTCGGTACAGGCAAATATTTCGCGCATGATGGTTGCCACGCTCCTCTTTGTGATCTCGATCGCCTTGTTTCGCTTGCCGATCAATCTGTCATTCACGCAGATTCAATATTTATTTATCAGTGCGATGTTAGGACTTGTGTTCGGTGATACGTACTTATTTAAGGCCTTTCAAACCATTGGAGCGCGGCTGAGTATGCTCGTCATGTCGCTAGCTCCGGCAATCGCCGCGCTTCTGGCTTATCTTTTTCTGGGCGAGACCCTCTCGATCGGGGGGATTTGGGGAGTGCTCATCACACTTTGTGGCGTATCTTTAGTCGTCTTTGAACGCACGGGACCTGTTCCGGCTTATACTCTCAGCAAGCTTGGTGTGTTCTATGCTTTGCTGGGGGCGTTCGGACAGGGATCGGGCTTGATTTTTGCCAAACTGGCTTTTGCTGAGGGGCCGATTCATGGCATGGTGGCCTCATGTATTAGAATTACAAGCGCGGTGGCGGTGTTATTACCAATCTCTCTTCTCAGCAGGCGCTGCCAAAATCCGATCAATGTCTTGAAACAGGATCGGACAATTTTCATGTACCTGCTGATCGCTTCTGTGTTTGGTACGTATTTAGGGATTACGTTCAGTCTGGTCGCTGTGGCTTACGCCAAAGTCGGTATCGCTTCAACTCTGATCGCCACCTCGCCCGTGCTGATGCTGCCTATGGTTCGCCTGATATATCACGATCAGCTCTCATGGAAAGCCATTATAGGAGCGTTTATCGCGGTGACAGGAGTAGCGATCCTCTTTTTAACCTGAGGGTACCAGAAAAACCGGGTTTCTTGAAGAAACCCGGTTTTTTTAGGATTACTCGCCCTGCAAGTCGGTATGAAAGAAGGCGATAGCAGCTTCTAAATGTTCTACTTGCTTTTGCAATTCTGCGGCAATAGTGGTCAATTGTTCAGAAACGGCGGCGTTTTGTTGAGTGATCTGGTCGAGTTGCTGCATGGCGCGGTTGACCTGTTCGGCCCCCAGATATTGTTCCTGACTCGCCGTACTGATTTCTTGCACTAATTCAGCGGTTTTTTGAATGGCTGGCGACAGATGAATCATTCTTTCGCCCACATTGTCAACGAGTCTCATGCTAGAATCGACCAGCGCGGCGATTTCCAAAGCCGTATCACGACTCTGGACGGCAAGGCTGCGCACTTCTGCGGCGACGACAGCAAAGCTTTTGCCCTGTTCTCCTGCTCTAGCCGCTTCAATCGTTGCATTCAGTGAAAGCAGATTAGTCTGGTTAGCAATATCATCAACACTGGCTATTTTCTCAGCCATCGTCTGCATGGCGATCATAGTTTCTTTGATTGCCATTTCTGCATCCTGGGCATCCTGAGCGGCTTGTAAGGCAATTGTTCCGGTGTGTTGCGCATTCTCAGAATTATGTTTGATCGTCATCACCATTTGTTCCAGTGAAGCGGCCGTTTCTTCGGCCGCAGCCGATTGTTCCGCATTTCCGGCCGCCATCTCTTCAACACGTACATGAATTTCCTGGCTATTCTGCCTGACAGCTTTGGCAACCGCTTTAACTCCGGTAATGACCGCTTGCAATTGTCCAATCATCGCTTTGAGGGCCTGGAGTAATCTGCCGATTTCATTGCTGGAAACTCCGCTCATGATCTGCATCTCCATGTTTCCATTGGCGATTTTCCTGACAACCTGCGTCAAATAACGTAAAGGATTCGATACATTGCGCCGAATCAGCATCACAACCATAACACATTCTACCAGCACGATAAGCAGTAGGTTTCGGATCAAGGTCGTCAGTGATCTCCATATCTGAACATGCACGAATTGCCGCGAAAACGTCATTTCAAGACGGCCTAATTCAGTATTTTCATAAAGAATTGGGACTTCACGCAGTATGGTATCGGGATATTGGGCAGGTTGCACCTCTTCTTGTAAAAAATCATGAATAATACCAGTTTCTAGATCCTTGCCGGAATGGAGCATGATTTCGCCTCCTTCTAAAATTTTTATGGCTAAAATGTCTTGATCGCTTAGATAGGAGGTCACAATATTATTGACCGGCTCGGTATTCATAAAAAACAGAAATTCCCCAAGCATCAGAGTAAGCGCATTCAAGGTGCTCTTTTCCTTTGCATCAAGAAAATGCGTAAACTGTTCTTTGCGCTGCACGCTTTCCAACATTCCAAAGGTCGCCATAATCACGACAAGAACAACAGCAATTTCCAGGGCAAGTTTTGTACTGATGCTCTTCATATCTTTTCCCTTCCTGGGTCACGAACCAGAGTTTTTCTATCATTTTTCGTTATACTTCCATGATGCGATCATATCCTATAATATGTGACGATAATGATCAAGAAAAAGCTGATGAATTTTATTCTTTCAGCACGAATTGATCGCTTGATAAGAGCTTTTTCTTGACAAAGACTGATTTTCTTGTAATGCTACTGTTATGAATATGTTTACCTCCATTACCCAAAAAGTTACCGCAATTATTCTCGTCAGTCTGGTGATTGGCATTGGCATTGTGGTGCTCTATTTCGCATACGGCCAGAATAAAACCCTCTATGTTTCTACCGAAAGGAATTTATACCAGCAGGCCGACGTGTTATATCAGTCGATCAAAAATGCGATGCTGCCGGGTGAGGCGCCTCTGGTGGTCTCACTCTTTGAGGATATTCGCAATCTTGAAACCATGTATGATGTGAGGTTGTATCGCAGCAATGGAATCGTCGCCTTTTCAGATAATACCACCCTTGAACGAGTCAATGCCAATCTGGGCGTGAGGAAATTTCAGCCAAAACAGATCCTGCGGGAAGGAACAGCGATTGAAAATGATGTCCGTTTTGAATCGGTCATCAAGACCGGGAGAACGGTCTCATTTCGTCATACGGCGGAAGCAAAACGGTATTTGACCATTTATGCGCCGCTTCTCAATCTTCCGAAATGTACAGGATGTCATGGCAGCGATCACACCATTCGCGGGATGATCACGATCAGCGCCGATATGACGCCAACAGTGCTTCAGGCCAGAAACAACATTGTGGTTGCTGCCCTTATTTTTATGGTAGTCGTGGCCCTGCTCTTTTTGATTCTTTCGCTTTTTTTGAAACGCACAATTATTGCTCCGGTGCAATGTATCGGTCATGTCGCCTCTGAAGTCACCAAAGGGAATTTCCGCGAAAAAGTCTCGATTCGCACCCGAGATGAACTTGGCGAGCTGGGCCAGAAGATCAACAGCATGGTTGAGGGACTGTATGAGCGTTTTGAATTGTCCAAATATGTCTCGTCTTCAACGCTCGCCTCTATTAAACACTCTGAAAAAGGCGCAAAAACAGACATTGCCCTCTTTTTTAGTGATATTCGTGGATTTACGTCGTTTTCTGAAAGAGTTGCGCCTGAAGTGGTGGTCGAAAATCTCAATACGATCCTGACCATCCAGACCGAAATTATTCACCGGCATGGCGGCGACATTGATAAATATGTCGGCGACGAAATTGTTGCGCTGTTTACAGGCCCCTTCAAAGAACAACATGCCTGCCTTTCCGCCCTGGAAATTCAGACCTACATTGCCGCCCATCCGGAAGAATTGACGCATCTGACCGTTGGAATCGGGATTAACACAGGCGAAGTCATTTTAGGGATGGTTGGTTCTGAAAAACGCGCAGATTTTACAGTGATCGGCGATCATGTCAATTTTGCGTCCCGATTGTGCAGTGAAGCGAAAGGCGGCAGGATCCTGATTTCCGAAAGCACCTATCAAAAAATTCGTGATATTGCTCAGGTTGAAGGGCCGTCTGAAATGCGCGTAAAAGGCAAAGAACTTCCCCAACACGTGTATCAACTCACAGGGATGAAAGAGTAGTGTTTAAGTGTTTGAGTATTTGAGTGGTTAGATTGTTTCGAGAATTTCGAAGCCTCATTCCCGAAACTACCATATTCAAGCATTTATAAGAAATGTTATGATGTCTCAGCAAATCCATCGTATCTGGTCTTTCATATTTTTCAGTTGCCTAGCGGGTTTCATAGTCTTATCAGCCTGCCAGAAACAGAAGCCGCCAATGGCGCCGCCAGTGGCGGAATATCGCACATGGGACCTGACCACCACGATTGAATTGAATTATCCGGTTCCGGGGCATCTTGAGCATTTCAGAAAAATTTATATCAATGCCATCGGGTACGGAGTGCAACCACTCGAGGAAGGCGGTCAGCGAACCTACAACTATCCGGAAGGCACGATCATTGTGAAAGAATTATATGCGGATTTGTCTGCCCCGGAGTCCGGGGAAGAACCGATTGCGTTAGATGTAATGATCAAATCGCCTCAGCATCCCGCAGCTCAGAGGGGATGGCTCTGGATTCTGAAAAATATGGAGCCCCAGGAAGAACGTCTTATTGATCACAAGTTTTGCTGCGATTGTCATACCAACGCCAATGAACCTCATCCTTATGGCGATCAAAATCCGACCGGAAGTCACAGGGATTATGTGTTTTTTCCGCCAGAGCATACACTCGTGCAAGAGCCGTCGCCGCCAAAACCATCAAGGTATCCTTATCGATCAGGGTATTCCACCTATTGAAACCATCCTGCAACAATCCTGTACTTCTCCGAGAGTTCTCATCTCGGAATGGAAAGATAGGGTTTGAGTGTTGAAGGAAAGGCATATTTTAACATAAATTAGCTTGCTTTTTCTGCATGAATGTTATACCTTAAGCGCAATTTCCATTTGCCGAATCAGGAAGTTTTAGAAATACTTTCAGCAGAAGAAAGCAGAGGGAAAAATGGGAAATTGATGCTCAACAACATCCAAAACAAATTCCTAAAAATTGCCTGCGCTTGTGTGAGAGACAAAAAACCTTATCACGAAGGACATAGAAGCCTTAATCTACTGAAGGACAATGAGAATTCTTAAAAAATGTAAATTTTCATAGAGAATTCTTGACAAAATTTTTACAGGTTCTATATATGGAATTATCTCATACAGAGAAGGGGTCGTAGTTCAGCTTGGTTAGAACGCCGGCCTGTCACGCCGGAGGTCGCGAGTTCGAGCCTCGTCGACCCCGCCATTGAAAAAAATCTTGTATGTATGAATACGTACAAGATTTTTTTTGGATCAAAGAAGATACAACTTCTGAAACCTGATAGACTTAGGAAATCTTAAAATCCATCAGCTAAACCTTGAAAGAAGAGTACTTTCTTATTGACAAAAATCGAGGTCTTCCATATACCTCTCTCTGTTGTGAATGTTCTTGCCGATCCCTGTCATAAAGGGCCATATTGTAAAAAAGAAGAAAAGGACGAATTATGGCTGAGAAAAGACCAATTATTACGTTACTCACCGATTTCGGACTGAGCGATTATTTTGTCGCTGCAATGAAAGGGGTCATCCTGAATATCAATCGAGGTGTTGAACTTGTTGATATTTCTCATGCCGTCCCTCCCCAGGATGTCTTACATGCCGCATTTTTGCTCAAAAGCGTTTACGCATATTTTCCTTCAGATACGATTCACGTGGTAGTTGTTGATCCGAGCATTGGCACGCAACGCCGGGCGATTCTGGCATCTTCCGAAAAGGGATTTTTTATCGCTCCTGATAATGGGGTATTAAGCGGGATTTACGAGGAGGTTGGCGTGGGAGAAATTCGAGAAATTACGGCCGATCACTATTTTCTCAAACCGCGAACCGGAACCTTTGATGGACGCGATGTGTTCGCCCCGGTTGCTGCCTGGCTGTCGAAAGGAGTCAGTTTGTCATCCTTTGGCGACTTCATTTCCGATTACAAGAAACTGGATTTTCCGGCTCCGCTCCCGATTCAAGAAGGGGTGTTGAAATGCAAAATCCTCTCTGTTGATCATTTTGGGAATTTGATTTCGAATCTCGGTTGTGAACAATTCAAGGAATATCTTGATGCCTCAGAAAAACGCCGGTTTGCCTTTCGGGTCGGAGAACATACTGTGTCAAAACTTCTACAGGCGTATGCTGAAGGTGAACCTGATGAAGTGTTCGCGATATTAGGCAGTTCCGGTCTGGTAGAATTCAGCGTCAAAGGCGGTAGTGCTGCGGCCCTGACACGTGTAGGAATCGGGAGTGACGTGTTATTTAAAGTGATCTAGCGTTCAAACCGGAACTACTGGGTAAGGGGGGTGAGAGTGCTTCAGGTAAGAGAAAAGAAAACCGTTGGCAAAGAGAGTGGGTTGTTTTATGGATACTATTTAACAGAATAATATGCGCTTATCAAGGAGAACTGATATGTTGAAAAAAGTGACGACATTGGTACTTGTTGTGATATTACTGCTCACCGGAACGGTGATGGCGGCGACAACGTTTGAAAAGATTAAAAATACCGGAAAACTGAAAGTGGCCTTAAACGCGACATTCCCCCCATTTGAATTCTTTGATAATGACAAAAAAGACTATATGGGGTTCGACATTGACGTTGCTAAAGCGATAGCAGAAGCTATGGGGGTTGAAGCCGAGATTATCAATACGGCCTGGGACGGTATTATCCCCGGATTACTCTCAAAACAGTATGATATTATTATTTCGGCGATGACGATTACGGAAGAACGCGCTAAAAAGGTGAAATTCTCGGATCCGTATTATTATGCGGGACAGATTATCGTTGTCCGTGAAGATCAGACTGGCATTGAAAAACCGGAAGATCTCAATGGCAAAAAGGTTGGGGTCCAGATTGGCACCACTGGTGATTTTGCCGTCAGCGAAATTGAAGGTGTAGAAGTTATCCGTTATGATAGCATCGATTTGGCGATTGTGGCCCTTCAAAACAAAAATATTGACGCTGTGGTCTCAGATGCACCGACCATGGCTGCTTATGTCAAAGAAAAAGAAGGTATTAAACTGACAGGCGACATTTTCACGGCAGAAGAATACGGCATGGCCATGCGTTTGGAAGATACAGACCTGCATGAGGCCGTCAATGCTGCGTTAGCAAAACTAAAAGAAAGCGGCAAGCTGCAAGAATTTATGGATATCTGGACTGGGGGAAAATAACCACCTGTGCAAAATTTTGGATAGTTACATCCCCGGATTTCCTGAAAAAATCCGGGGATGTGTTGATGAAGAATTTTCGAGTAAAGAGAGAAGACCGGTCAGTATTTGCGATCTGGGGACAAGCCGCAAAAGTTGTGCCTCTGCTGGGTTGATCTGGGGAAGGAATATGAATGACGAATGGAACAGTATATTAACATCCTCAAATTTTTGATTACTAAAGGCGTCACTGTGACATTGCAAATTACGGCAGTGGCGTATGTCATCAGCCTCGTGGTTGGCTTGCTCATCGGGCTTGCTCGCACGGCAAAACACCCGGTTCTTCGGGGATGTGCCAGAGTGTATGTAGAGTTTATCAGGGCAATCCCGTTGCTTGTTCAACTGATTTATATTTATTTCGTGATTCAACCATTATTTCGAGATGCCCTGGAATCGATGATGATGTCAGATTTTTTTCTGTTCAAGCTGAACCTGTTCGGACTTTCTGTGAATGCCCTCATGCAAAGCTTGCTTGATCTGTTTGACCGGAGTGCGTTGTTTGTGAGTGGCGTTCTGACCCTGGTCATCTGTTTTGCCGCCTATATGGCCGAAATTTTTCGCGCCGGAATTCAATCGATTGATTATGGGCAAGTTGAAGCCGCACTCTCTTCCGGGTTAACCATGGCTCAGACGATGCGGCACGTCGTGCTTCCCCAGGCGATCCGCCGGGTTGTCCCGCCTTTAGGCAATGAATTCGTTGCCATGCTCAAGGATTCATCCATTATTTCTATCATTGGTCTGCGAGAATTGACCAGGGCCGGACGAGAAATTGTCTCCTCAACATTTCTCACCTTTGAAGTATGGACCATGGTCGCCATTTTGTATTTTTTGATTACATCATCCTTTTCGTTTGTGCTGAACAGACTCGAACAGCGATTCAAATACGATAAACGCTAAATGGATGTCACGCGAAATGGTATTTGAATCAGAACGGCGAAAGAGAATTGTATCCTGTCGCCGATATCCTTACGATTACTATGATTTGAAGCATAGGGGGTGGTAGCCCGGAGAACGTGGTGTTTTTTTGAACTGAAAGGTGTATTCATCATTAGTAACAATTACTTTTTGAGTCAGGGAGGATGCTTCTATGAAAAAACGTGTTGTATTCGCAGTAGTTATGCTTTTGTCTTTTGGTTTTTCGCTCTGTGGCTATGCTTCCGATATCGAGCTTGCCAAAAAATCGACCCTGGAAGCTATTTTGCAGCGAGGAGAATTGCTGGTAGGGATGGAAGCCGGCTATATGCCCTTTGAAATGGCTGATAAAAAAGGCGACTTTATCGGATTTGACATTGATGTCGCCAAAGAAATGGCGAAAGCTATGGGCGTGAAAGTGTCGTTTGTCAACACCGCCTGGGATGGGATTATTCCTGCGTTGGTGACCGAAAAGTTTGATATTATTATCAGTGGAATGACCGTGACCCAGGAAAGAAATCTCAAGATCAATTTCGCAGATCCGTATATTGTGATCGGCCAGACGATTTTATTGAATAAAAAACATGAAGGCAAGGTCACGTCATATAAAGATCTGAACGATCCTCAATATACCGTCACTTCGAAACTTGGCACGACCGGAGAACAGGCCATTAAACGCTTGATGCCAAAAGCAAACTACAAATCCTTTGAAGTGCAGGCTGAAGCTATGTTAGAAGTTGTAAACGGCAATGCCGATGCCTTTGTGTACGATCTCCCAATCTGTGTCACCTTTATGGCGCAGTATGGCGCTGGTAAACTCGTGTTCTTGGATGAACCGTTTACTTATGAACCTCTGGCGTGGGCTGTGAGAAAAGGCGATCCTGATTTCCTGAATTGGCTGAATAACTTCTTGAGTCAGCTCAAAAATGATGGTCGTTATGAAATTATCTATAATAAATGGATCAAAACGACCGATTGGATCAAAGATATTGAATAAGTTGTTTGAGTATCTTGTATAAAGAGAGACAGGCTGGTAGATGAACGTTGTTTTGTTTGCCGGCCTTGTCTTATATTTACGCATTCGGAAATTTCCATGCAATTATCATCAAATCTGCAACGCTTTCATAATAGAACGACCTATTATTGCTGGGTTGGCGTTTTTTTTCTGTTGATTGGAGGGTTTATTGCTCTCCTCTATATTGCTACACTGCAAATTGACTATCTCTGGGCCTGGTATCGCATTCCTCAATACTTTGTGTATCAAGAAAACATTGAGATACGAGCAGAAATTGAAGGGGAGGTCGAAACCATCACGATGAATGGTGATCAAGCTGTTGTTGTCGTGGTAGGCAGCGATGGTCAAGAAACATACACCGTCCCGTCTGAGGATATTCGAGTAGATGAAGGCGATATGATTTATGCGGGCGATGTATTGGCCACTTATAAAGAATGGCGTCCTGGCATTTTACTTCAAGGACTTGGCACGACGTTAAAAGCCAGTGTCTATGCCATTGTGTTTGGCATTGTGCTTGGATTGATCGGAGGAATTGCCCGTATTTCGCCGAACCCGGCCTTAAAGTGGTCGGCGATAACCTACATTGAAATAGTGCGAGGTTCGCCGCTGCTTGTGCAACTCCTGATCTGGTATTTTGTGATTGGTACCATGGTGAACACGATCCTCGCCAATTATAAGCTGGGTCAGATTTCAGCAATGGGCTACGGTATTGCCGCATTGTCTTTTTTTGTCGGGGCATACGTCACAGAAATTGTGCGCGCTGGAATTCAATCTATCCATCGCGGGCAAATCGAAGCGTCGCGCTCGTTAGGCATGAGTTATGCCCAGTCCATGCGCTATGTGATTTTACCCCAGGCCATGCGTCGTATTCTTCCGCCACTTGCCGGGCAGTTTATCAGCCTGATCAAAGATTCTTCGCTGTTGGGTGTGATCGCTGTGCGAGAATTGACAAAAGCGACGCGTGAAGTGGTCACGACCAGTCTGCAAGCCTTTGAACTCTACTTTGTCTGCGCCATCCTCTATCTGGTATTAACGTTTACGCTCTCCATGCTGACGCAATATTTGGAGCGGAGGTTAGCCTCGTGATTCATGTTCGCAATATTTCGAAAACCTATCATTTTCCGCATACCGTTCACGCCCTTGTAAATGTCTCGACCAATGTTGAACCAGGAGAAGTGGTTGTGGTGATTGGCCCATCGGGTTCCGGAAAAAGCACGCTTATCCGCTGCCTGAACCGGTTGGAAATCGCTGATGAAGGGCACATTTTCATTGATGAGATCGATGTGCTCGATCCAAAGACCAACATCAATAAATTACGCGCAGAAGTCGGGATGGTGTTTCAATCCTTCAATTTATTTCCTCATAAAACCGCGCTTGAAAATATTACTCTGGCGCAGCAAGTGGTTCGGAAGCGATCGTTCAAAGAAGCCCGTGAAAATGCGATGGCCTTACTGCACAAGGTCGGAATTCCCGATAAAGCCAATGTCTATCCAGATCATCTTTCCGGGGGACAGCAGCAGCGGATTGCCATCGCCCGCGCTCTGGCGATGAACCCGAAAGTCATGCTATTTGATGAACCAACCTCGGCGCTTGACCCAGAAATGATCGGCGGAGTGTTAGATGTCATGAAAACCCTGGCGCGCGAGGGCATGACGATGGTGGTGGTCACGCATGAAATGGGCTTTGCTCGTGAGGTGGCTGACCGCGTGATGTTTATGGATGAAGGCAAAATTCTGGAAGTCGGCCCACCGGAACATTTTTTCACAAACCCCACTCACGACCGCACAAAACTGTTTTTGAGTCAGATTCTATAGCATACTTCAGGAGTGTCAAAGCTCTGCTTTGACAGCGAAAGCAGAGCTTTCGCACATACTTCAGGAGTGTCAAAGCTCGTCTTTGACAGCGAAAGCTGAGCTTTCGCACTCCTGAAGTCTATCTGACTGTTCAATCTCCTCTAAGGTCTCAAGAAAGTGTATGACTTGCTGATGAAACAAGCGAGAGGTTTTTTGAAACTTGCGGGCGACTAATTGTTCTTTCTCCCAGTCGAGTTCAAACGTATAGGAATGCCGGAATTTGTGGCGAAAGGCGCGAAAATCGTCTAACAGCGTAAAGAGCTCTTCGTCAATTACTGCCGGACGGAAGCCAGGGATAACCAGTTTCATGCGTTTGAGCAAATCTGAATGCCAGGTATCGGGGCCAAGATCATTCTCAAAAAACCTGGCAACGGAGCGAAAAATATTTTCGCACCCATTGTAAAAGCTGTGCAAATAGTACCCGATGGCGGAACGATCATACAAAGGCATGTTTTCCGACGATTTGTCTAACATCGCTTCGACGGCAGAAAATTCTTGTTCCAGTCGATCAAGCTTTTTTAATTCATCTAACACATCAGCTTTTAAGAGTTCAAGGTTGTATTTCATAGACAATTTCTCCACGTTGCAAAATTTTTTGCACAAAGACCGGCTCGTCGTCCTGGGTATAAATATCTACCGGATAGCCAATCGCTTGTTCCAATTCATGACGAAATTTCCAATAATCAGCAGAAGATAAAGAGAGTACCAGGAGATCAATATCTGAAGTTTGGGTGCTTCTCCGGGTAAGTACGGAGCCAAAAAGTACTACTTTGTGAATTCCGAATTTTTTAAAGACCGGAATGCCCCTGGCGTTGAGAGCGTGTTTCATCTTCGTTGAACGTTCGACCCTGGTCTGCTGTTCATGCTGCCATCGAGTTTTAAGTTTTGTATATTGCTGGCTCATGGTGCTTCCGGAGTTTTTACCTGATCAAAATTCAGAATATTCATCGATCCTTTTTCATCCACCCAAACAGGTGGGCACTACCACCCTTAAAGTCAAACATCCAATGTTTCCATCTATCTACTTGGGTGGGGAGCAAAAAGCTCGTTAGGCATTTTTTATATTCTGACTTCCTTGTTTTGCTTACTACTTCATATTGTACAGCATTATTCATCAGGATTGACCAGTGACGTGACGGGTTTTTAAAACCTGTCACGTCTTCTTGGGTGTTCAATGCTTATGAATATTGCCGTAATACAAATTTTCAATCTGTCCACCCCATACTGTTCTTACAATATATTCAGCATAAGGCCTAAACCTTTTCCATACATTCGAATCAGTATAATACCAACGACTAAGACGAACAATTACGTCAGTAGCGTAAATCCGATTCACTTCTTCAATTAGAGTTGGTAACAAAAGATATTGAACAGTTCCCATAGCAGCCCCTTTCCAGTCGCTAAGCTTTTTATGATCTTGGTTTTCACTTAAACTCCTTTTTAAGTTGTTTAGGATCATTTCTTTTTCTCGCTGAGATGCCTCAATAATTCTCGGAACATATTTATTCATCACATGCTCTATCTGACCTGAAGAAACATTTTCAGCTAATCTATATTTATATCTACCATCTGCTTCTTGAAGAAAACGCTCAATTTCTGATAATAAGGGTTCTGAAATCATAACTTCCTCCCCTGAAAATAGAATTTTCATGCGCCGTGGTGCGCTTGCCAAAACGCATGAATAACTCCTTCGTTCGATAAGTTATTTTATCACATTATCTTTTTGATGTTCTTTGGCTGTGAACTCGTACTTTCTTTTATGCTCCATCATTTTGTAATTATACTTGAGATCGAAAATAAACCTTCCCATCTCCAATCCCAGAATCGTCATTATAAAAATACCATCTCTCTGGACTATTTGCTAACCAATGCCATAGCACCATTCCTAAGAGACCTGCTCGTTGGCCATAAGGACACTTTTCTATAATTTCAGGAAATAGTGTCTCTAATTTTGGCAATATTTCACAAGCAGCAAAAGCTGAGTTGATATATACCCTGGAATTACTGCTTTTTGAACATTTCTCAATATATACTTCTAACTCTTCAATAATGATTTTATGTAATTGTGTGTTTTGAAACTTTTGAAATAATAATCTCCAATGCTCTCCGTGTCCGATTGGAGATTGAGGTTTATTATCTATGCTGTATATAGACATAAAAATTCCATTCTTATGTTATAGATTGTGTCTATTTTTATCTTCACACCTCAAGAAACTGGGGATAATGCCTAACACATTTATGACATGGGAAAAATCAGAGGGGGCATCAAATAGCCCCCTCGGTTTCTCATAATAACTAGCCCTTCATATAAAGAAGTTCGAAATCCCTCCACTGTCAATATTTTTTTGAAAAATTTGGAGGAATTTTATTTTTCCTCTTTCCTCCACAGATAAGGCATTTTTTCCCTCAACACCACATTGTGCGCCTTGAGCCGCACGGCATTGATGTTGATAAAGCCGCGTGAATCTTCCTGTTTGAAACCGCCTTCGATGTCCATGCTGGAAAGGTCTTTATTGTACAACGACGTTGGCGATTTTCGTCCGACTGAGAGCACATTGCCTTTATACAGAGAAAGCATCACCGTTCCGTCAATGGCTTCCTGGGCTTTGCGGATGGCGGAGAGCAAAAAGTCCATTTCCGGCGAAAACCAGTAGCCGTTATAAATCAATTCCGCAAATTTGGGCATCAGCATATCGCGCAGGTGCATGACCTCTTTATCCATGGCAATCCCTTCCAAATCTAAATGCGCTTCTCGCAAAATTGTGGCACCCGGAGTTTCATACACGCCTCTGGATTTGATGCCGACGTAGCGATTTTCCACCATATCCATGCGTCCGATTCCATTTTCTCCTCCAAGCTTATTGAGATACAAGAACAACTCAAGCGGCGAATCTTTCACCGTACCGTCATTTTGATTGGTGACTTTCACCGGAATGCCGTCTTTGAATTCAATTTCAACAATGGTTTCTTGATCCGGCGCGTTTTTGGGAGACACAGTTAAGGTAAACAGATCTTCTGCGGGACGAAACATTGGATCTTCCAATATGCCGGCTTCGTGACTGATGTGCATCAAGTTTTCATCTTCGCTATACGGTTTTTTGAGTGTAGCTTTGACCGGAATTCCCATCTTTTCCGCATAATTTAACAGATCGGTTCGTCCTTGAAATTGATCGAGAAATTCGCGGGTTTTCCAGGGCGAAATCACCTTGATTTGCGGATTCAGGGCGTAATAGGTCAGCTCAAAGCGTACCTGATCGTTGCCTTTGCCGGTTGCGCCATGGGCAACATATTCAGCGCCTTCCTGATAGGCAATTTCAATCTGTTTTTTGGCGATGACCGGACGTGCCAGAGACGTTCCGAGCAAATACCGGCCTTCATACAGCGCATTCCCCTGGATCGCCGGAAAAATAAAATCGGTGACAAATTCTTCGCGTAAATCTTCGACATACACTTTTGACGCGCCGGTTGTCAGGGCTTTCTGGCGAATTTCCTCAAAATCTTCGTTTTGCCCCACATTGCCGACATAGGCGATCACATCATAGCCTTTTTGCACCAGCCATTTTAAAATCACGGAGGTATCTAACCCGCCGCTATAGGCCAGGACGACTTTTGGTTTTTGCATAGTTCTCTCTCCTTTGGTTTAGGAATTCGGTTAAAATATGACGCCACAGCAATGGCGCACTTACTGGATACGAATGGTGTGTATTGGCAAGTCCTCCCGCTTTCGCGGGAATGAGCGGAAAAAAGGGCGCAAACGTCTCACTCCCACGAAAGCGGGCGACGTTTACGTGAAGAAAAACGGACATATTTGTGCAGAATTCGATCTTTCATAAAAGATTGTATAATTTAAGGTATTATTTAGAGTTACAAGGTCGTGTCTATAACACAAAAGTTAAATAAATGCCGTTCAGGAAATTTGTCAAGAAATTTGTCAAAAATGATGCCACTTTTCGCAAACTGAAGCTTACCTTCCTCATGTTGACCTTCTGGCAGAGCAAACTTCAGTTTGCCATCCTGGAAACTAGTTGACATTCCATCACCCAATAACGCCCATTACTCCGCGAAATCTTCATTTCCATCCCAAAGGCGTGATGTAGATACTCCGTGGTGATAATCTCGGCTTTGGGGCCATCCATCAGCATCCTCCCTGCTTTCATAAGTTGGACATGGGAAAAAATCGAGACAATTTCCTCAATATGATGAGTTACATAGATCAAGGTTGGTCCATCTTGCTGCTGTCCTAATTTCTCGATAAATTCGAGAAAAAACTCTCGCGACGCCGGATCCAGCCCGCTGCATGGCTCATCGAGGATGAGAAGTTGCGGGCGTAACATTAAGGACCGAGCAATCAGCACGCGTTGCTTTTCTCCTTGCGAAAGCACCGCATACGGTCGTTCAGCCGTATACTCGCATCCCATGAATTCAAGTTGGGTATGAGCCTGGTTAACATCTTCAGGCGTCGGCTCTTCCCAGATTCCGACACTGGCAAATTTTCCACTCACAACTACTTCCAATGCAGTATCGTGAGAGTGAATACGTTCCTGCAATGAGGAACTGACCCATCCAATTGATTTACGCAATTCGCGCAAATCATACGTTCCATGCAGTTTTCCTAACACCTGCACCTGTCCGCTGCTGGGCGACATATAGCCGGTAATTACCTGTAACAAAGCGGTTTTCCCCGAACCATTGGCTCCGAGAAGGACGCAATGCTGGCGAGCCGGAACCACCCAGGAGACATCTTCAAGGATTTTCTTCCCTTTTCGGGTGAGCGTAACATGATCAAGTTCAATAACGTTCATTATAGTTTGGAGAAACCGGGGTTTTTTGAAAACCCCGGTTTCTTGCGTGTTATAACAAATTATTGCGTTTGACGGCAGCGGCGATAAATCCGGCAAAGAGCGGATGCGGCTTGCGCGGCTTGGATTTATATTCGGGGTGAAACTGCGTTCCGACAAACCAGGGATGGTCTCGAATTTCGATCATTTCGACTAACGAACCATCTGGCGATGCACCGCTAACCACTAAGCCATTTTCCGTGAGTACTTTCACATAGTCATTATTCACTTCATAGCGGTGACGGTGGCGTTCAGAAATATTGGGTTTATTGTATGCTTTATACGCGAGGGTATCAGGTTTTAACACGCAAGGATAGGCTCCCAGGCGCATGGTGCCTCCTTTTTCTGTCATTTTGCGTTGATCCGGGAGAAAATCAATCACAAGATACGGAGATGACGGATCAAATTCCGAACTATTGGCCTGCTTCAATCCACACACATGACGCGCAAATTCAATCACCGCACATTGCAACCCCAGGCATAAGCCCAAAAATGGGACTTTTTGTTCGCGGGCATAACGGATCGCCTCAATCTTGCCTTCACTGCCACGTTTTCCAAATCCGCCGGGCACCAGAATTCCATCTACCTGTGAGAGGATCGCTGCCGCGCCTTTTTGTTCAATTTCTTCTGCCTCAATCCACTCAAGCTGGACTTTGGCCTGGCTGGCAATGCCCCCATGAATCAGGGCCTCAACCATGCTTTTATAAGAATCCTGGAGCGCAATATATTTACCGACAATTCCGATTTTGATCATATATTTCGGCGATTTCACGCGTTGAATGATTTTTTCCCAATCGGAAAGGTCTGGTTCCGGCTTCTCTTCCAGGCATAGCAGCTCAATAATTTTTTGATCTAATCGTTCTTCGCGTAGCGCCAGGGGCACCTGATAAATATATTCCACATCCGGCACGGTAATCACAGCATCGTTGCGAACCGTACAAAATAAGGCGATTTTCTTTTTGACATTCTCGGGAAGCGATCGATCTGTTCGACAAAGCAAAATATCCGGCTGAATCCCGATTTCTCGTAGGGCTTTAACGCTGTGCTGGGTCGGCTTGGTTTTGAGTTCTTCAGCGGAGCGGATATAGGGTACAAGCGTGAGATGGATATACAACACATTTTCTTCGCCAATATCGGTTTTAAATTGGCGAATGGCCTCTAAAAACGGCAAGCTTTCAATATCGCCAACTGTGCCGCCGATTTCTGTAATGACAACGTCATTCCCCTCGGCAATGCGGGTGATGGCTGATTTAATCGCATCGGTAATGTGCGGAATGACCTGCACGGTTTCTCCCAGATAATCGCCGCGTCGTTCCTTCGTAATGACCGAATGATAAATTTGACCGGTGGTGACATTATGATAGCGCGTGGTTGTAGTATTTGTAAAGCGTTCGTAATGCCCCAGGTCCAAATCTGTTTCAGCGCCGTCGTCGGTGACATAAACCTCGCCATGTTGATACGGGTTCATGGTTCCGGGATCAACATTAATATACGGATCAAATTTTTGCAGAGTTACGACGAAACCTCGACTCTCAAGTAGCGCGCCGATCGATGATGACGCAATCCCTTTTCCCAGAGATGACACAACACCGCCTGTCACAAAAATATATTTTGGTTGCACGAATTTTTCTGGAATCATGCCTCACGTTTGACGCAGTAACCGGAGAATCTGTTCGAGATCTTCCGGGGTATCAACACCAATAGATTCGCACTGCGTTTCAACCACGTGAATCACATATCCATGTTCTAAAGCTCGTAATTGTTCCAATCCTTCCACAATTTCTAAAGGCGTCTGTGGAAGGGTGATAAATTTCAACAGAAAGTCACGACGATAAGCATATAAGCCGATATGCCGGTAAAATCGAAATTTCCAAAACCCCTCATGGTGCATATCCATCCCCTTAATGAATGGAATCGGAGAACGCGAAAAATAGATTGCTCGATCTCTAATATCAGTAATGACTTTCACAATGTTCGGATTAAACAGATCATGCGGATGTTCAATTTTGTGCTTGAGCGTTCCAATGGCGACATCCGGGTCATCAAGTAAAGGATGAATGGCTTGTTCAATCATAGCAGGTTGAATCAGCGGTTCATCTCCTTGAACATTGACAATAATATCCGCCTCCAGGTGTTTTGCCACTTCGGTCAGACGATCTGTCCCGGTTTTATGGTCGCGTGACGTCATTTGCACGTTGCCGCCAAATTTCAGTACAGCCTGTTCGATGCGGTGATCATCTGTGGCAACAATCACTTCTTGAAATAGCGCGACTTCCGACGTGCGTTCATACACATGCTGAATCATGGGCTTTCCGCAAATATCTGCAAGAGATTTTCCTGGAAAACGGACAGAATCGTATCTGGCTGGAATAATAGCTACCACGTTCATACGAATTTCTCCCTCTGAATATCTAATTCTCGTTTGGTCATTTTGAGTAATTGCGCCAGGAGTTCCTCTTGATTTACTGTCGCCACGCCCATTTTCCCCACTACAACGCCTGCCGCTGCATTCGATAATAACACCGCATCAACAGGATTGACCCCTGAGGCAAGCCCGAGCGTTAAGGCAGCAATCACCGTATCACCTGCGCCAGCCACATCAAAGACTTCCAAAGCCATTGTGGGAATATGCGTTGCCATCCGGCTTTCTCTCTCGAATAAGGACATCCCATCTTTCCCTCTGGTGATGAGCACATAATCACTCTTCATCTGTTCCAGAAGTTGTCGTCCGGCCAGTAGCAAGTCTTGATGAGACTCGATGGTAAGATTCAGGGATGCGCCAGCTTCAAAGTGATTCGGCGTAATGACCGATGCGCCGGCATACCTGGCAAAATGATTTGTTTTCGGATCGACCGCCACGATCTTGCCCGCACGTCGGCTCAGGGTGATGACTTCCTGGACAAGCTCGCTCGCCACCACCCCTTTACCATAATCTTCAATAATGATCGCATCAATTGTGGGTAGGGCTTTTGTGATGGTCTCTATCAGACGCGCTGTCTGTTCTGAACTGATATCGTTGCGGGTTTCTCGATCAAGACGCACCATCTGCTGATAATGGCGGTGATATTGGGCAATAATTCGAGTTTTGATGGTTGTCGGTCGGGTGGATTCAATCAGAAGACCTTCAAGATTGACTCCTAGATCATACAGCCTCTGTTGCAGGCGTTTCCCGATGGCATCATCACCAATCACGCTGCACAGCAACGATTTTCCTCCCAATGTGTGTACATTATGGATTACATTAGCCGCACCTCCCAGGGTTTGTGACTCTGAAATTACATCGAGGATCGGCACCGGGGCCTCTGGGGAAATGCGCGATACATTGCCCCAGATATATTCATCCATCATGACATCACCAATCACAAGGACATTGGTATGACAAAAACGATGCATGGAGGATTGCAATGATGGTATATTTATCATAATACTCTTATTTTCTATAACACTCAACACTTAAGTACTCAAACTCCAAAACATTGACTCAAAAGCGTCTTGTGAAATTCAGGAAAAAAGTCAAGAAGAAAATACCTCTTTCTCAAGGAGAATTGCAGAGTTTTACAATAGAAAAATCAGGATTATAACAATTCATTGCTTTCTTTCCAAATAAGGCTTGACACAAGTGGAAGAGTGATATTACACTAAATATTATAAACAATAAAAGTGATCGAATGATTAATGAGATTAATGTGAGTATTTGTGCTAAGTGATAAGCGCCTATGGATAGAGCAAATTACCAATTGCCACAGGTATTAGAACCCCTTGGCCGAGATCGACTCCAACACATACTGGAACAATGTGGCTCGTTTTTTCCTTGTCCTCTGTACGTGCTCTCTCCGGAAGGCGATGTGGTTGTTGCCGCCAATGTTCAGGAAGAAGGACAACGAAGGTTTCCCCGCTTTCATGTCAAGCCAGAAGAGCAAGGTGTTGCGTGGGAACGTGAGGGCAATGGAAGTGTATGTTGGAACGCCTTGGCGAGACCATTGCATGTTCATGGAGAAATGTGTGGATATGTAGCGATGATTGTAGAACCATCGGTCAGTGAGGATCAACGTTTGCAGCAAGGTTTACAGTTCTTGGCGGACATTATTAGTGAAAAAGCGTATTCGGAATATGAACTGGAGAATTTAACCGAGGAACTGATTGAAAAATACAATGAGGTCAATTTAATTTATGATATTAGTGACGCCCTCAGTGCCGTACTTGACGCACAGAGAGTTTGCGAGGTCATTATCGAAAAAGCAGTTGAAGTAATCGGGGTTGAGCGTGCCTCTATCATGTTGTACGATGAAAAAAAAGATCGTTTACGGATTAAAGCAGCTCATGGCTTGATTCTTTCTCATGAAGAATTGTTTCAGGTCGAAGTCGCTCCTGATGAAGGGGTTAGCGGGAAAGTCTTTCAATCCGGTGAACATTTGCTTATTGAAAACATACATGAGAGCCTGTTGCCAGGATTAAAGCATGAAGACCGGCAATATAAATCCCTTTCGTTTCTTTCGGTACCGATGATTTGTACGCCCAAGCAAGCGGAAAAAAAAGTGATGGGCGTGATCAATATGACGGATAAAAAGTCCTCTGAAATGTTCACTTCCGGAGATTTACGTCTATTGACGGCCGTGGCTTCCCAGGCCGCAATTTCGCTCTATAATATAGAACTCATTGAGGAAGTCAAAGATGCTGAACGTGTGAAACGCGAGATGGAAATTGCCCAACAAATTCAAATGGGGCTACTACCCGGGAATCCTCCATCGATCCCCGGAATCGAATTGGCGGGACGCTGCCTGCCTGCCACCCAGGTTGGCGGCGATTACTATGACTTTTTTTTAAGCTCAGACAACAAACTTGGCGTGGTTATCGCTGATGTTTCAGGGCATAATGTCGGCGCAGCATTGATGATGGCGGCGGCACGAAGTGCTTTGCGTTCAGAAGTGCTCACGCAGCAATCACCGGCGGCGATTTTGAAAAATACGAATTTTGTGTTATATGATGACTTGACGCACGCCGAATTGTTTATGACGATGTTCTATGCGGAATATGAAGCTCGCACCAAAATTTTCTGTTATTCTAACGGTGGGCATAACCATCCGATTTTGCTGCGTGAGAGAACCTGTTCGTTTTTAGATACCGATGGGATGTTAATTGGGATGCTTGCGTCGGTCGATTTTGAGGAGAAGAGGTTATCTTTACAACCCAATGATTTTGTCATTTTTTATACAGACGGCGTGGTTGAGGCGGTCAATGAAGAAGGAAAAATGTTTAAATTGGACCGACTGTGCCGGGTCATTGAAGCGAATTGGCAATGTAATGCGCAGCAACTCGTGAATAAAATTTTTGAGGAACTCGATCGCTATACCGAAAATACATTTCGTTCTGATGATATTACCGTCGTTGTATTAAAAGTCCATTAATCAAACCTGGAAACTGAGAAGGAAAAAATTGACAATTGAGAATTGACAATTGAGAATTGACAATATGCAATATTCAATGTTCAATATTCAATTCCCAATTGTCAGGCACTATGCCAAGAATACTTGTTGTTGATGATGAACCATCTATTGTGAGACCGCTAATGTTTATTCTGAAGAAAAAAGGCTATGAGGTGTTGACGGCGTCGAATGGAGAAGAAGGGTTACAGGTTGCGCGTACAGAGAAACCGGATTTGATCTTTCTGGATGTGATGATGCCCAAAAAAAATGGCTATGAAGTGTGCCAGGAATTAAAACAGGATCCGGAATTGCAAAAGATTTACGTGATTATTCTGACCGCACGAGGGGTTGAACCGACTGAAGAAGAAAAAAAACGGATTGGCGCGAATGAATTTATGGCTAAACCTTTCAGCCCCATTAAAGTCGTCGAGAAAGTGAGTACAATTCTCAGTTGAGCCTTTATGAACTTAAGCGATATTGAGCTTTATAATATGATTGTAGTCCGATCTCCTCAGCGAGATTGGCCATGATGGCATTGACCAATTCTTCGAATGCCGGCGCAATCCAGAGTTCAAGGATTCCGGCGGGAGCATCCAGCGTTCTCACAGCGGCAATGCCTTCGTAACTTTCGACAATGCTGTTGAGAAAGCCAATTTGAGTTTTGTCGATGACAATTCGGTAAGTAATTGTGTCCATGTCAAAGCTATAGAAAATACTGGTAAAGTGGTGTCAAGTGATTTTTGAGAATATGAAAATTATTTTCTGATCTCATGCGAATCATGAAAAAGCTTGACAAAAATGTCTCTGCGAACTTTTTTCCTTTAAATACATTTTAACCGATTATATGGAAGCAAAAATGTCTAACTGATGGGGACAATGACCGTTTTCAGAAAGCTGTTTTTATATAAGGATGTTGGTTATGAGAGAGAATAAGAATGATGTGATGGGGATCTTTCGGATAAAAATCTATACTGTCGGTGTGTTCATCTTATTCTCTGTGTTATGCGCCAGGTTGTGGTACTTACAAATTGTGCAGGGACATACCTATTTGATCCAATCTGAAGAAAATCGCATCCGTCTTTTGCGGATTAAATCGCCGCGAGGAATCATCAGTGATTCTGATGGCTTTGCTCTTGTCCGCAACCGACCAAGTTTCAATGTGTTTTTAATTCGTGAAGATGTTGAGGCGTTAGGCAAAACAAAGGCAGAAAAACAAGCTGCTCTGGAAGAAATGGCGGCACGTCTGGAAGTATTATTGCCGATTTCAAAAGACGACATTATCGCCAAAGTCAAGAAATCGACTCGACCGAAATTCGAACCGATTCTGGTGTATCGCGACGTGAACCTGAAAACTGTCGCATATTTAGAGGAACATAAAATTGAATTGCCCGGTGTCATTGTAGAAGTGGAACCCTTGCGTTATAATATTTATGAATCCGGTGCCAGCCATGTAGTTGGATATCTTGGCGAAATTGATGAAGATCAATTGAAAGATAAAGAATCCTTTCCTGACGCTTATCAGGGGGATTTAATCGGAAAAAGCGGGATTGAACGCACGTTCAATTTGTATCTAAGTGGAAAAGCCGGAGGAAAACAGATTGAAGTGAACGCTCATGGCCGTGAGTTGGGTACGATTAGCCAGAAAAATCCGATTCCAGGCGATAATATTACGCTGACCTTGAATTTACATCTTCAACTGCTTGCAGAAGAAGCGTTGGGAGACCAATCGGGAGCAATTGTGGCCATCGACCCGCAAAACGGGCATGTTCTGGCGATGGTGAGCCGTCCGGCGTTTAATCCGAACCTGTTTGCCGGAGGGATTTCGAGCGAAGAATGGAATCGCTTAGTGAATAACCCTGGGAAACCCTTGCGCAATAAAACGATTCAAAATCACTACGCACCCGGGTCCACATTTAAGCCTATGCTTGGGTCGGCCATTTTACAGAATCGCGTGGTGCGAGAGCATGATGCCTTATATTGTTCTGGCTCAGTGAGTTTAGCCAATACAACAAAAAAGTGTTGGAGAGCAGGAGGGCATGGCTATGTGACTATTAAACAGGCCATCGAACAATCGTGTAATGTCTTTTTTTATCGTGCAGGCTTAGAACTGGGGATTGATGAATTAGCTCGTTATGCGTTCAGCTACGGATTTGGAGCCAAAACAGGCATCGAATTGCCTAATGAGGAATCCGGGTTGATTCCCACGCGCGCCTGGAAACAAGAAACCATTGGCGACCGCTGGTATCCTTCTGAAACCATGGATGCCGCCATCGGTCAAGGGTTTATTACTGTTACGCCGTTACAGCTCGCCAATATGACGGCTACCATTGCGAATGGCGGCACCTTATATAAACCCATGATCGTGAAAAAGATTACCAGTGCTAACGATGATATTGTCCAGGAATATGAACCGATGGTCATTCGGAAAGTTCCGGTGGATGAACGGAACCTTAAAATTGTTCGTGAAGGAATGTGGATGGTGGTCAATGGAGATCGCGGTACTGGCCGGGCGACAAAGCTAGAAGAGGTTCAAGTGGCTGGGAAAACCGGAACCGCCCAGGTAGTTCGTTTACAGCAAAACACGCAGGAAAATCTTCCGGAGCAACTGCGCGATCATGCCTGGTTTATCTGTTATGCCCCGGCCGAGAATCCACAAATTGCCATGGCGATTTTAGTGGAACATGGGATGAAAGGGTCTCAGAGTGCGGTTCCTGTCGCAAAATATATTTTTGAACGATTATATAAACCCCAGGATTTTCTTGTCCAGCACGAGCGTTCGCTGCCAGGAACGTGAAGAGATGTTGAATGTTGAATGTTGTGTTGGATGTTAAATGTTGGATTGAGGATTAAGACTCTTCAATTCAACATCTAACATCTAACATTGAACATTCCCAAAGAACGTGTATGGCACGCCCATTTTATGAAAAAGTTGACTGGATTGTCGTCATGGCGGCGCTTATGCTCGCTGTGGTAAGTTTGTTCACTATTTATAGTGCCTCATCAAGCGGAGCTGGACAACAGGATATAGTGCTCAAACAAGCCGGATGGTTTGTGCTTGGATTTCTGCTGATCGCGCTGATCACGAGTATCGATTATCATATTATCAGCGCCCTCGCGTATCCTTTTTATGGTGCAGTGCTTTTATCTCTCGCGGCAGTTCTGGTGGTTGGAGAAAAGATTATGGGCGCGACGCGTTGGTTTAAATTGGGGACGATTTCAATTCAACCATCAGAACTGGCAAAAATTGCGCTTATTCTCGTACTCGCAAAGTATTTTTCCAGCAAGCGCAAAGAAACATTTTATCTCAGTGATGTATTTCTCTCAGCAATCTTTTTGGCGCTACCGGTGGGCCTGATTTTGAAAGAACCGGATTTAGGCATGTCTATCTTGTTATTTCCGGTGTATGTCGCGATTGTCTTTGTGGCCGGAATTGACCTCAAGCCTGTTTTGAAAATTTTGCTCTTTCGACCCTTGTTGATTATTCTTGTCCTGGGATTGGTATTCAGTATGCTGTATAAAAAGCCTATGGATGAGTATTGGAAAATTACCGAACCATCGCTTATGGCGTTCAAAGAGTCCGGGATGCCTACGGATGTGCTTGAAAATTTGGAAAAATTACTTCATCGCGAATATACACAGGAAGAAAAGTTTGTTCATGATGTAGAAGAAAAAATAGGGAAGGAATCGCTTGCTGAATATCGAACCGTGATTTGGGAATATACCAGAGCCAGGTTCCCGCTCGTTACCTTCCCATTTATGTTCCTGTGGTTGCATTTAGAAGAATATCAACGGAATCGACTGGTTGCGTTTATAAGCCCAAGCAGCGACCCTCTGGGAAGCGGGTATCATGTGATTCAGTCACAAATTGCGATAGGCTCCGGGGGGGTGTGGGGCAAAGGTTTTATGAATGGCACACAAAGCCAGCTAAAATTTCTGCCTGAGCAATTCACCGATTTCATTTTTTCTGTGTTCAGTGAGGAATGGGGATTTGTCGGTTCCGTCGTGTTACTTTCACTCTATTTAATTCTAATTTTGAGAGGCTTAAGCATAGCCACAAAGGCCAGAGATAAATTGGGACGGTTGATTGTTGTGGGAGTGGTCACTGTATGGCTTGTTCATGCGTTTGTGAATGTTGGCGTCACTACCGGGATCATGCCTGTCACCGGACTTACTCTGCCCTTCATGAGTTACGGCGGATCATCGATCTTTTCGACCTCAATCGGACTGGGACTCCTGTTAAATGTGAGCTATCGACGATTTGATTTCTGATATGATTGTATTGCCCGAGTTAATCACGCTATTGCCTCACGTTGCGAAACCGATCCAGTATATTGGTCAGGAAGTCAACGCGATTCAAAAGCCCTGGGCCGAGATGCGCGTAAAGATCGGCCTGTGTTTCCCCGATATTTATGAGGTGGGGATGTCGCACCTGGGGTTACATTTACTGTATCATATTGTCAATACAGATCCTGAGGTTGCGGCAGAGCGGATATATGCGCCGTGGACGGATATGGAGAGCTTGATGCGAGCGCGACAGATTCCGTTATTTAGCCTGGAATCGCATCGCCCGGCCTCGGATTTTGATATTCTCGGATTTACGCTGCAATACGAATTGAGCTATTCAAATCTTGTGAATATGCTCGCCCTCGCCGGTATTCCTCTCATGACAAAAGAACGAACAGAGCATGATCCCTTGATTATTGCTGGAGGACCGTGCAGCTATAATCCTGAGCCTTTAGCAGATTTTGTTGATGTGTTTGTGATTGGCGACGGTGAAACTGCGCTCTCTCAATTGATTGACATGTATAAAACCTGGAAGGATACGCAGGCAGGAAAACAGGACCTGCTGCAATCGCTGTGCAGACTTCCTGGTGTGTACGTGCCTGCTTTTTATACAGTTCATACCGATAACACTGGACGAATTCAGGCGATTTCGCCGACAATCCCTGAAGCTCCGGTAGCTATTCAGCGGGCAATCGAACCCAACTTAAATGCGACAACGTATTTTCAGGCTCCGATTCTTCCTTATCTCAAAACCATCCATGACCGCTTGACTCTGGAAATTATGCGCGGTTGCCCTCGTGGATGTCGGTTTTGCCAGGCAGGATTTATCTATCGCCCCAAACGTGAACGTTCGGAAGCCTCGCTTGTCGGGTTGGTACAATCTTTGTTACACCAAAGCGGCTATGAAGAAATTTCTCTTTCTTCTTTGAGCACCGGCGATTATTCCCGGATCGCGCGGCTCATGGCGGCCGCCATGCAAATCTGTGAGACGGAGAGAGTGTCGCTTTCTTTGCCGTCTATGCGTGTGAGTACCTTGACGGAAGAGATGGCCACCATTATTCGGCGAGTACGCAAAACAGGATTTACAATTGCTCCGGAAGCCGGAACCCAGCGTTTGCGAAACGTGATCAACAAAGGAATTACGGATGAGGATATTCTGCAAACCGCAGAGGAAGCCTTTACCTCCGGCTGGGATTTGTTGAAATTATATTTTATGTTCGGCTTGCCAACAGAGGCCGACGATGATCTTGAGGGCATCATGACGTTGGTGGCTCGTTTGCGAACCCTGGGGAATCGGATTATTAAGAAAAAGGTCAATCTGAATGTCGCTATTTCTGCATTCGTTCCGAAAGCGCACACCCCGTTTCAGTGGGAAGCGATGATGTCAATCGAGGAGTTGCAGCGACGCCAGGAAATGTTGAAAGCACGGATACGCCAACGCACGATCCAATTGAAATGGCACGATATACGAGCGAGCTATCTGGAAGGCATTTTTGCCAGAGGCGACCGCAGATTGGGGCAGGTCTTACTGAAAGCGCATCGCTTAGGATGCAAATTTGATGGCTGGAGGGAACATTTTGATTTTGCAAAGTGGATGCAAGCCTTTCAATATGCCGAGATTGAACCAGATTGGTATGTCTCTCGTGAACGGGATGAACATGAAATCTTTCCCTGGGATCACCTGCAAACCGGAGTTGCCAAAACATATTTGTGGAATGAACGATTTAAAGGCAGGCGTGAAGAATCAACGCCTCCGTGTGATACCCATTGTCGGCGATGCGGCGTGTGTAATCAGGAAATCCGCGTGCTTGAATCCGACGGAAATGTTTCACAAGTAAAAACAACACCCCAGATTTCTCCGTCATTGCGTGATGATGCGCTTCAAAGACCAAGAGTGTATCGCCTGCGAGTCCGATATGCCAAAACCGATCTGTTGCGTTTTTTGTCGCACCGTGAACTGGTGCGTGTTTTTCAGCGGGCAATTGCCCGGATCAAAGCTCCGATTGCGTATTCCCAGGGGTTTCATCCGCTTCCGCAGATGGCGTTTGGCCCTGCGCTTCCTGTTGGCGCAGAAGGACTTAATGAGTATGTTGATTTCTTTTTTTCCGAGCAGATCGAGCCTGAGACGTTTTTAAACCAGATGAATGCGACGCTCCCTGCCAATGTGCAGGTAAAAGAGGCGTGTGCGGTTGATTTGCGGGAAGCATCGCTTTCATCATATTTGCACCAATTTGGATTCAGGATTGATATTCCACAATTGCTGGTTGAACAGGGATACACTATGCCCTACTTCAATGCGAAAGTTCATGCTTTTGAGCTTCAGGACTCTTATATTGTCGCCGGATTTAAGAAATATACTGAAGCAGTTGATGTCAAACCATTTATTTCTTTGCTAGAGGTTTCAACAGGTGAAGCTCTTCTTCTTCCATCTCTCCAAATGATTCTGTGCATGCACTCGAATGTGATGATGAAACCTGAAGAGGTGCTCCATCTGGTATGTGATATTCCTGAAGAAAAAATTTTAGATTGTAGAATTGTGCGAGTTTTTATGGGAACAGAGACTGACCAAATAGGATTTGCCGCAAGGTGATCCCTCATGGTCTGTGTTCTCTAAATATCAAGATTGAGCAAGAACACCGAAACATTGAACAGTCCATAGCGAGCAATAATGCATACCTCCTCTGGAACTGAGGAAAAAGGAGTTGATATTTTGGTGAGCAGAATTTGCTGCGTTTCATTCGAAAGAGTGGGTAAGTGTCATATTCGGTGGGCTTGCCGCTAAAAATGGTTCAAAGGTGTTGTCATGTTGGGTGTCTGTTACATTCTTCATCATACAGAAATAGGGATAACCAATGACAATTGAACATGAATGACGACAATTGTCAATTATCAAGTACATGATTTATATATCTTCAATAAGAATTGGCGGAGAAAATACCATGAGATAAGCAAATCCTGATCGATGTGTGTTGTATGAAGAACAAGAGACGGCTGATACTGGCAATTCCTTGCTTGAACTTTTATATGTATCAATGTCTCAAGAAATCATTATTAATTCGACTCCTCAGCAAATTCGAGTCGCACTCTTAGAAGAGGGACTCGTAGCTGAAGTGAACATTGAGCGGCGGAAACACCGCGGCATTGTCGGCAATATCTATAAAGGGCGAGTGACAAAAGTCCTGCCTGGAATGCAAGCCGCTTTTGTGGATATTGGCCTGAAGAAAGATGCGTTTTTGTATGTAATGGATGTGTATGATAACCTGGAAGAGGATGAGATTGAGGAACTTGATGAGAGTGAGGGGGAAGGCGAAGTACCTCAACGGAGTAAACGCCGATCCCCTAAACGTCCCCCTATTCAGGAACTTCTCAAACGTGATCAAGAGGTGCTGGTCCAGGTTTCGAAAGAACCTTTGGGCACAAAAGGCGCGCGGGTGACATGCCACATTTCTTTACCGGGGCGTTATATCGTGTTTATGCCCACCGTCGAGCATGTCGGCGTGTCGCGCAGGATTGGAAGCCAGGGGGAACGGCATCGTCTGCGCAAATTGATTAAACAATTAAAACCTTCGAATTCCGGTTTTATTGTGCGGACGGCCGGTGAAGAACGCGATGAAGCTGATCTGGCGAATGATATTGAATTTTTGACGCGTCTGTGGGATACCGTGAAGAAGAAAAACGAAACCGTGCGTGCACCCGCGCTCGTGCATGAAGATTTGAATTTGATCTTACGAACCGTGCGTGATCTGTTTACAAACAAAGTTGACAAATTGGTGATCGATTCTGAAGAAGAGTATGAAAGAGTGTTGGAATTTACCGAAGCGACGATGCCTCACCTTGTTGATCGGATCAGACTGTTTGTGAAAGACATTCCGATCTTTGATCATTACGGCGTTGAAGCTGAACTCGAAAAAGCGTTGCAGCGAAAAGTGTGGTTGAAATCGGGAGGATATCTGGTGATTGATCGAGCAGAAGCGTTGATTGCGATTGATGTCAATACCGGGAAGTTTGTAGGCAAGAAGAATCTGGAAGATACGATTGTGAAAACCAATCTGGAAGCGGCCAAAGAAGTTGCCAGGCAAGTGCGGCTGCGAGATCTGGGCGGCATTATCATTATTGATTTCATTGATATGGAAAATGAGGAGAATAAAAAGAAAGTCGTCAGCGTTCTGGAAAAAGAACTTGCCAATGACCGTGCCCGTACGAATGTCCTGGAATTGACCGAATTAGGATTAGTGCAAATGACGCGCAAACGTGTTCGTGAAAGTTTGAAACAACTCTTGTATCAACCCTGCCCTTATTGTAAAGGCATGGGATACATTAAGTCGGAAGAAACCATCTGCTATGAAATTCAAGGTGATATCCAACGCTTAGTCTCAACAACGGCTGACAAACGAGGGGTGTTGGTTCGCGCTCATCCGGCAATCACAGCGATGCTCAGAGGCGAAGAACGAAATATTGTGGAAGCAATAGAACTCAACTATCATCGCAAGATCAGGATTCAGGATGATGAAAGCCTGCACCAGGAACAGTTTTACGTGACGTTGGCGTGACGATGCGCATGACAGCCGTAGTGATTGCTGGGGGAAAAAGCCGACGAATGCAGACAGATAAGGCGTTTGTCACGATTGGCGGCATACCGCTGATTGAAAGGGTATTGCAGGTGATTACGCCGTTGTTTTCCGAGATTTTGATTAATAGTAATACTCCTGACGCCTATGCCGCATGGAATATTCCGGTGGTGCCGGATATTTTACCGCACAAAGGGGCATTAGGAGGAATTTATACGGCTCTAACGCATTCCACGTCTGAATATACATTTTGCGTGGCTTGTGATATGCCGCTGTTAAATGCGGAATTTATTCGCTTTATGCAGAACTATGTGCAGGGCTATGACGCACTGATTCCCCGGACCCCCGATGGATTTCACCCCTTACATGCCATTTATGCCAAACGGTGCTGTCAGGTTATTCCGGAATTACTCGCCCACGACCGGTTAAAAATTTCAAATCTCTTTGATCTGGTCCATACGCGATATGTGATGCCATCCTACATGCGTCAATTTGATCCTGAGCTTGAGTTCTTTACGAATCTGAACACCTTAGAAGAAGTGGAAAACCTACGAAAACGCCTTCGCTAAACCGCAAAAAAAACCGGGTTTCTTGAAGAAACCCGGTTTTTCGCATATATTGAGCATGGTTTACGACGCGCTGAGGACCTGTTCTTCTTCCTCTTCTATACTTGCCGCGGCTGGTAATTTGGGCAACGGACGCTGTTTCAGTTCAGGCAGCACTGATTGTGGGCCCTTCGTAAAGAAGATGTCTTCAATCGTCCCCCAACTTTTGCAGGAAGAACATTGATCCACCCAATATTCATACATGGCCCCGCAATGATAGCACTTAAAATCAGCAATTTTAATATCCACAAGTTCTGCGGAAATGCGATATTCTTCCAGGGCTTTATCAATATTTCCGGTTTGATGATAGAGATCGGCAAGTAATAAGTGTACCTGGGGAATGCTGGAATCTTTACTCTGGAACTTCATAAACATCTGCTCCGCTTCCTCATACTTTTCGATCTTCATGTAAAGCTTTCCGAGGGCCAGCCGTAAATGATTGGCATCGTGCGTTTCAATCATATTTTTATACAGATCAATGACCGGTTCGAGTTTTTGTTCTGGTTCTCCTTCCTGCTTGTAGTAATAATCTTCCAGCCGTCTGAAAATGACTGTTGATAGGGTATGTTCAGCGGTCGCTTGCCATAACCGTTCCGCTTCACGTTCTCTGCCGGTATTTAAATAGACATTCCCTAAAATTAACATATTGGGCACGTAAAAATCAAATTCGCGGCGACTGTCTCTTAAGATGCGTTCAGCGGCTTTCAAATCGCCGGCTTTAATTTCCTGCACCGCCAGACGATAAAACAGCGAAGCGACAATTTCCTGGGTTTTGGCAGTGACTTGAGAACTCTTGGTGCGCTGATACAATTCAATCGCCTCGGCATATTGCCCGGATTTTTCCAGAAGTTCTTGCACTTTTTGGCGAGCTGTAGGGCTTGAGCGATCAACATCGAGCACACGGTTATACAATTTAATCGCATCTTTGTAGTTACCCAGGGACTCCCAATTTTGCGCGGCTCCAAATAACGCCCGCATATTTTCGGGATACCGGGCAAGAATGGAATTATAATTTTCAATAGCGCGTTGGTAATCTCCTTCACGTTCATACGCCTGAGCCAAACCCACATACAGTTCGATATGAGGATTTTCTTTATCAATGATGTGTTCAAACTGTTCCGTCGCATCTCGATGAAATCCCATCAGGCTCAGCGCAATGGCGCGTTCTCTGTGATCCCATAAAATTCTCCGTTCTTTTCGGTCGCGGCTTTTATTGGTAAGCATGTAGTACCGCCACCCAATTCCGGCAATCGTGACAAAAATCATCATAATCACGATTCCGACGAGAATAGAAAATAAGATGATATACACCACATCAATTTCAAGAAATTCCTTATCTGCCGGAAATTGGTAATTCGTAAACGGAATCTTATAGTGTAATTTGACCATCTGGGTATTTTGAATTGCAAAGATGGCGACTAAAAAACAGAGCACAATAAAAATAATCAGGATCGGGATCACAAATGACATTGAAGATTTTAATTTCATATTTTTCCTCCATCCAAAGAAATCTTTACGCGTTCATAGGTATTTCAGAAAAATATTTGCACACTGCAAAAGCGAGTTTTCTCAACCCGATTTTTTCCTGCAAAGGAATTTCTGAAAGTCTATATGAGCTACACTTTAGCATTCTATGCGTTTAAACAACCAGGAACAGCAACTTGCCACACAAATTTTTTCATCTACTCAAAGAAAATACTCTCTTTGCTTCGCAACCTCTACCTGTATAAAATGGTGCTGTCAATTTTTCTCAACAATGGTAAATGCGTTGATCGACCATTCGCCCTGAGCGTATCAAAGGGCATATTCATCGTTCGATGCGCTCACCACGAACGGAGGAACTATCTGTAAAACCTGAAATTTAACATTGTCAAATTAAATAAGGAGAATAATAAAATAGCGACTCCTTTGTCAACAATAAAAAGATAATTTTTTTATTGCATAAATTCAGGGGTTGAGAATAGCGATTAATTTTATGAACTCACATTACGCACTCATATAAAAAAGTCAGATATTATACATTGTTTTTAACTGTGTTAGCTCTTT
>DF820464.1:418446-460928 GCA_000739535.1 Candidatus Vecturithrix granuli
GAGGATCTGAACATGATCACAAGATATTTGTCAAAGAACTTTTTTATCTACTGCGTAAAGTGAGTTATGAATATCCCAGAAGAGAGAATTTTTTTCAGAACAGGAACCGTGTTTGATTAACACTCTTACATAATAAAGGGAGAGAAGCATGTCAATTTCGTCGAAAGCTGAGAAGATTCCGCCATTCATTGTCATGGATGTGCTGGAACATGCTCAAAAAATGGAACGAGAACAACAGGTCGAGGTCATTCACCTGGAAGTGGGAGAACCGGATTTTGATACCCCTGAATGTATCACCGAGGCGGCGATTCGAGCGGTGAAAAGCGCCAGAACTCATTATACGCACAGTTTGGGGTTATGGGAATTACGAGAGGCAATCGCCGAATATTACGCAAAAACCTATCATGTAACGATTTCACCGGATCAGATTATCGTGACTTCTGGCACATCGCCAGCCATGATTCTTATATTTTCAGCCCTGTTAGAACTCGGAGATGAAGTGATTCTATCGAATCCCCACTATGCCTGCTATCCGAATTTTATTAAGATGCTCGATGGAGTTCCCAAATATGTCAATGTATATGAAGAAAATGGGTTCCAATATACGGTTGAGGGCATCCAGGCGCAACTGACCTCACGAACCAGGGGCATTATGATCAATTCCCCATCGAATCCGACCGGAAATCTTTTAAGTCCCGATGTCATGCAAGAGATTGCCCAATTTTCTCCCTGGATTATTTCGGACGAAATTTATCATGGATTGGTCTATGAAGGATGTGCCCATTCCATGTTAGAATATACAGACCGCGCCATCGTGCTGAATGGCTTTTCAAAACTCTTTGCGATGACCGGCTGGCGGCTGGGGTATGTGATTGCCCCCAAAAACCTCATCAGGCCGCTTCAAAAGTTGCAGCAAAACTTTTTTATTTGCGCCAATAGTTTTGTGCAATGGGCAGGAGTGACCGCTTTACAAGAAGCAGAACCAGAGACGCTGCGCATGAAAGCGATTTATAATGAACGTCGTCAACGACTGATTCAGGGATTGCGTGAAATCGGATTTGGCGTAACGGTTGAACCTACTGGCGCGTTTTATGTGTTTGCGAATGCCAAAAAGTTTAGCCATGATAGCTATACCCTCGCGTTTGATATTTTAGAACATGCTAAAGTTGCTGTGACTCCGGGGATTGATTTTGGTTCAAATGGAGAAGGGTATCTCCGCTTTTCCTATGCCAATTCGCTGGAAAATATCGAAGAGGGGTTACGGCGGACCAATCGATATCTGAATCAGGAGAGGCAGGCCTAAGTTCGTAGTTCTCGCTTGAACGAGTCTTCTGCCTATTAATTCATTGTGGTCAGGTCAATAGATTTATGATAATGACAATTTCAGGATTGTTATTGCTGGTGGTGATTGGATACATCGTAATTCCTTTTGTGGCGAAGAATATTCGCGGAGTAAATGTAGAACAACGCAACAACCTGGAAATGGCGATAGAACTGGAAATAGAAGCATTCAGGAAACGGGATGAAGAAACATCGCTGCAAGCGGAGGAATAGAATCATGATCAAAGGACAATCTCTGATTTCCTGGTTTCTTCTCATTGTCTGGATCGTTCTGTTGCCATTGAGGGTTGCCGGACAATCTCAGAATCGAGAGTTCGCTTCGGCTGGTCCTGCGACTATAGAAGTGTCTGGTTATGAAGAAAATCTGCAACAACGAGATGCAGAACAACTCCGATGGATGGGGATGATCCTCCTGGGAATCCTGGGATTACTTGGTTTACAGATGTATAAACGATTTGTAAAATCAGGACAATTTTCACAAGAGGATGTCGCCATATTTCGAGAACAGCGTCAATTGATGCTCAAAGAACTGGCGTGCCTGGATCAGCAATACGCCCTGGGGAAGATGTCTGAAAACCTCTATCTTGCGGAACGACGACAGCGAAAACAACAATTAATAGAATTGACAATATTGTGCCAAATCCTCTGATCGAAATCCAACATCTGAGCAAACGTTATGGCAGCATCTGGGCCTTGCGGGATATCACATTGAATGTCGAGGCCGGAACGCGTTTGACCCTGTTAGGTCCGAACGGTTCCGGAAAAACCACCTTGATTCGGATTCTGGCGCGATTAAGTTCTCCCTCATCCGGTTCATTGAAAATGTTTGGTAGCGATCTGCACACGCAAGGAGATGAGGTGCGAAAACAGATTGGCGTCGTGTCGCACACCTCATTTTTATATCCTGCGCTGACGGCTGTAGAAAATTTGACCTTTTACGCCGGGATGTTTGGTGTTTCACAGACAACAGAAACCATCGAATCGTTGTTATACGAAGTCGGGCTGCTTGAACGCCAGCACGATCTGGTGCGAACCTTTTCGCGCGGAATGCAGCAACGCCTGGCAATTGCGCGAGCAATTCTCCACCAGCCGACGCTTCTGCTGTTCGATGAACCATATTCAGGACTTGATGGTGCCGCTGTGAACTTGTTGCAGCATATTTTGACAAATATCCACCATGAAGGCCGCACAATTATCCTGACAACGCATAATTATCGAAGTGGTTTAGACTTTTGCGATCAGGCCGCAGTGCTCGTGAGCGGTCGCTTAGTTTACTATGGGTCGCCTGCACACATTCGGATCGCCGCCAAAAATCCGGATTTTCCAGAAACGCCCGGAGATGTCCATCCATGAATAGGTTCTCGGAGTGCCAAAGCCAGGAGTGTCAAAGCTCCGCTTTGACCGACAAAGCTGAGCTTTGGCACTCCTATTAGCCTAATAGTCAAAATTAACTTTACAAAGTACTGGCAGCATGGGCAAAAAGATATTGGAGTTTTTTCGAACAATTCAGCTTATTGTGCGGAAAGATCTGCTCGCAGAAACGCGGACCCGAGAAAGTTTTCCGCAAATGGCCGCTTTTGCCGTCTTATTGCTTGTGATTATCAATATCACGCTACAAATCGGAACGGCCGTGCAGGAGATTTTGCCTGGAATCTTGTGGATTATCTTGATCTTTGCAGGAATTTTGGGATTGAATCATTCATTGGCTCTTGAACATGAAAATGATTGTCTTCACGGCCTCAGAGCTTGCCCTGTGCCGCGTTGCACTCTTTATCTGGGGAAAATAGTTGGAAACTTCCTTTATATGGCCTTATTGGAACTGATTCTCTGGCCTGTGGTCATGGCGCTGTTTAACCTCTCGCTCGGATGGTCTTTCTTGCCGCTGGCTATGATTTTTCTGTTGGGAACATTGGGATTTGTTGGTATCGGCACACTTTTTGCATTTATATCTACAAATACCAGAATGCGTGAAGTCATGTTACCCCTGTTGCTCTTTCCCATTATTCTTCCCATTTTGCTCGCGGCTGTAAAATCAACTGGAAAAATACTTGCGCAGAAACCCTGGATTGAAATACGGTTCGAATTACAATTTCTCATTGTGTTTGATCTGGTTTTTTTGGGATTAGCCCTTCTATTGTTTGAATATATTATCGAGAATGAATAAAAAGTATGGATTCTAAAAAGACGTATTTACCAATATTTAAAGATATCGGAATTTCTTCAGTCCTGTGTTGGCTTAGTTGCTTGGCAATGGCGGTGGCGATTTATATGGTGTTTTTGTACGCTCCGACGGAAGAAACCATGGGTGTTGTCCAGCGGATTTTTTATTTTCACGTCTCCTCTGCCTGGATTGCCTTTTTGGCCTTTTTTCTTGTTATGGCAGCCAGTATTGCTTATTTAATGACTGGCAATGTCCGGTGGGATATTTGGGCTTACGCCTCAGCCGAAATCGGGACATTGTTCTGTACCTTAGTGCTGCTCACCGGCCCGCTCTGGGCCAAACCGGTCTGGAATACCTGGTGGACCTGGGACATGCGGTTAACAACAACGTTGATCCTCTGGTTGATGTATCTGGGCTATTTGATGCTGCGAGCGAACCTGGAAGGGGAACGAAGCGCAAAATACGCAGCCGTGTTTGGGATTATTGCCTTTCTTGACGTCCCGTTTGTTTACTTTTCGATTCGCTGGTGGCGCACGCTCCATCCGGCTCCGGTCATCGCAGGGAAAGCCGGATCAGGCTTAGCCCCGGAGATGCTGATTGCTTTGCTCGTTTCCCTGTTCACTTTTATGTGCCTCTTTGTCTATTTACTCCAACATCGCGTAATGGTCGCCTGGATGGAACGCGACTTAAACCAGATCCGTCAAACCGTCGTTGAACAAAGTACGCAATATGGAGTCTTGATCGAAAATCAGGATTTTATTATTGAAGAATATGATTTTCAGGAGTATAAACGATCATGAATAATAATATGATTTATTTTTTTCTCGCGTATGTCGTGGTGTGGGCATGTTTAGCAGGCTATATGTCTTCATTGTCTCGCCGACAGAAGCTTTTGCACGATGAGATTCAGGTCTTAAAAAAGCGGCTGCGCATTCGAGAGTAGATGTCAGCGAGCAAAACCGAGTTTTTCGAAAACAAAAATGTAGCGTGAAACTCCAGTTTCGCGGGTGCGGGCGCGAAACTGGAGTTTCACGCTACATGGACAGAGGTGAAAATGAATCTTCAATCAATTCCCAGGCGGTCTGAGCATGTGGCCTGGAGCCAGATTGATCAAGAGGCAATTCTGTTGAATCTGAACAACGGGTTTTACTATACGCTCAATGAAGTCGGCTGCGACGCCTGGAAACTCATTGACGCGCAGCGCCCAATTTGTGCCATCAGCGACGAAATACGCTCGCTGTATGCGGTCGAACAAGACCAGATTGTGCATGATCTGTGCATCTTATTTCAAGAATTGCAGCAGGAAGATCTCATTATCATTCTTGATTCTCAACCAGAACGCCATGAATAACACTGGATAAGGGAATGTATGAAAGATCTTGCATCCTATTTGAAGATCTTCAACAAATTTCGTCACTTTGAATCGTTCCGCGATGTTTGTCTTTTTTTTCAGATCCCGCTGCTCTGGATAGCTTTACCCTGCTTGCTGCTTCTACGGCTTCAAACGGTGTTACGACTACTCACACCGCGCCGCCAGAGTCTTGTCCGGGAAGCCGTCGCCAGAGACAGGTATCAAAAAATTCTGCACTTTGCCCACTATTGGTTGCGGTGGAAATGGATCGCCGTTTATAACACCTGCCTGAAGAAATCCTTATTGTTGTATTATTTTTTAAACCGTGAAGGCATTCCGGCCCAAATTTGCTTTGGAATTAAGAAAAACGAGGGCAATTTAAACGGACATAGCTGGATCGAGACCCCCTCTTTTATCCCCTCCCCTCCTGACTACAACAACGATTTTATCAAAATCTACACCTATCCGGAAATGCCTGTCGAAATATTTTCCACTTCAAAAAATTCGCTATCGTCCTGAAAACAAAAGGATCATAGAAAAAATTTTTTGAAGAAGAAAAGAGTGTCGATTTTTTTAATAATTTTGTAAACATACTATAACGTTTTATTTGTTAATATGTTAGCAGATTATTTACAAAAATAAATTAATATTCATGTCGATTTTTTTTACAATATGTATTCTCATCAGATGCTAACCTTCCAGGAATGAGGAGGAAATTATAGGTGGCATAAATTTTGCACAATATTTTTATAAAACGATACATCTTATGAAATACTGCCTGTGCTATTTTTCAATTGCCAGCATCTCGGAACCAAAAGTTTGAGGTTTACTCACTGCTATTCTCGAATTGTCAGGATTGTTCTTTATTGAGATTGGATTTATTCATATTTTATTCTTGCTAAAACAGAAAGTTCGTACAAATATCATAGAAAAGTAAATTTTGATAAAAACTTTTAGAATGGGGGAAAGACGATGAAAAAAGTAAGTGTTCTCATCATAATGATAGCATTGTTCATGCTGCCCGCATGGAATACCTACGCCGCGACGATTATCGTCAATACAACTGATGACGAATTGAATAGTGATGGTGATTGTTCTCTGCGCGAGGCTGTTCAATCAATAAACACAGCAACGAATGTGGATGGCTGTAGTGCGACAGGTTCGTATGGAACTGATGATACAATTACTCTTCAAACCGAAACATATACTCTCACGATAGCCGGGGCGAATGAGGACAACAACGCTACCGGCGATTTGGATATTAGATCTTCGCTAACGATTAATGGAGTAGATGCCAGTAAGACAATCATCCAGGGGGGAACTGCAGGACCTCCTACGCCAAACGGGATTGACCGGGTGTTCCATATTCCTGTGGCAGGGATTATGGTGAATATCTCCAATGTAACTATTCGAAATGGAAACGCACCTGGCATCACAACGGGCCGGGGCGGCGGCATTTTTGTGGCTGTTAACGCTACGCTCAGTCTTAATAATAGTGTAGTCTCGAACAATACCGCGAATGTCAATAATGGGGGTGACAACGGCGGCGGCGGCGGTCTTGAAAATAATGGCGGGGCAGTAACTATAAATAACTGCACTTTCAGCAATAATGTTGCTGTCAGGAATGGAGGCGGCATTTATACCAGAAATGGAACATTGATGGTCACCAATAGCACTATTAGCGGAAATAGTGGTGCATCCTATGCCGGTGGTATTTATCAACGTCAGGGAGGGATAGTGACTTTAACCAATACTACCATTAGCGGCAATATCTCTACTGCTGCGGGCGCTGGTGATGGCGGCGGAATTTTTGCTTATAGTGATACAACAGGCCCTACTATAACATTGAATAATTGCACGGTAAGTAATAACACAGCTAATCAGGGTGGCGGGATCTCTCGTTGGAGGGCAGGGTTAACGCCTGCAGGAGTAAATATAACCCCATCTCTAACGAATACGATCCTTGCTGATAATATTGCTCCTACCAATCCAGATTGTTATACAAATAACCTCACTTCCGGCGGTTATAATCTGATTGAAACTGCCGCGGGTTGTGGTACGATTAATGGCGATACCACTACTAATATACTTGGGAGTGATCCGAATCTTGCGGCTTTGACTGACAACGGCGGTCCCACCCCCACCCATGCCCTGCTCACCACTCCGACTATTAGTCCAGCTATTGATAAAATACCTTTTGGCACAAGCGGTTGTGGTATGACGTATACAACAGATCAACGCGGAACAGGCTACTCTCGCCCCTCACCTGCCGGAGGTGCTTGCGACATCGGCGCGTATGAATATCAGTCCGTAACTACTTATATCCTGACGGTGACGACCAGTGGGAATGGGACGGTGACGAGCACGCCGGCCGGGATTGACTGCGGGGCAGATTGCAGCGAGAGTTATGTCAGCGGGACGGCAGTCAGTTTGAGCGCCACCGCGGACACGGGCTGGACGTTCAGCGCGTGGAGCGGGGATTGCGACGCCAGCGGGAACGTAACGATGGATGCGGCCAAGACTTGCACCGCGACCTTTGTGTTGGCAAGTTTTAGTGTTTTGATTGATGTTACGCCGGGGACGACGGTAGCTACCTGGGATTTGTTGACGTTTACTCCGGTTGCATCAGGGGGAACATTAGCGGCGGTAACGTGGAAGTTTGGGGATTGTTATGCTCCGCCGTGTGGGGCGAGTGCTGTGCAATCAGAGAGTACAATTACGTCGGCTCCGTTTACAGAGACATTCCGATATCCAAAAGCGGGAACCTATGTGGTAACCTTAGAGGCAACTGATACCCTCAATAACACAGCGACAGCCAGCGTCACGATTACAGTGACAGGTTCGACCCCCAGCCTTACGCTGGCAACACAGAATCTGGGTAACAACCTGACAGCAGGTTCACCGATCTCAGGTGACCTTAACGGCGATGGCGTGAAAGAAGTGGTAGTTCCTTCAGACCACTCGATTCGAGTGGTCGGAGGAGTAAATATGGCACTTGGACCGGCGACTGGAATCTGTGGCTCTTCACCTCTATTAGCGAAAGACGATGCTATCGGAGCTATTAATGGTATTTTTGCCCTGGATACGACTGGTAGATTGTACGGTTGGACTGCGGGCGGCGCGTCATTGACGGGTTATCCATTGACAGTTACGGAGATTAAGAATGTCTCGCCAATGGCGAGTCCGGCAATAGGCGATATTGATGGAGATGGCGATTTAGACATTGCCTGGGGAGGAGACGGCGACACTAACGGTGAAGCATACGTCACTGCCCATGATATTGTAACAGGCGACCCACTGGGCGGTTTTCCGGTGCTTCTCTCGAACAATGTCGGTACCGGACCAACATATCCGCGCACCACTTCAGTGGCTTTAGCAAATGTGATCGGCGGCACAGGAAGGGAAATTTTTATCGGATATAACAATGTAAGCACTAATACCGGAAACGTCATGCGAGTAGCTGCCGGAGGAGCAACGTTAAACTTTTCGATGAATGCTAATGAACAGATCGGTTCGGGCGGAATTCCCTCAACGCAATATGCGAATTCAGGACCAACAGTCGGTGATGTTGATAACGATAGAACAATGGAACTTGTACTTGGCGGTGATCAGGGCCATGTCTATATTTGGAATGCAAGTACCGGGGCTTTGGAGGCGGTCGTTGACGCTGGTACAGCTCCGATTACTTCTGATCCTACATTGGCGTATCTGACCAGTGATACCGGATTAGATATTGTCGTCGCCAATGCGGAAGGAACGGTCTTTTGTATCCGGTGGAACGGTACTATCTCGCAGATCCTCTGGCAGACAGATCTCGGCACGCTTGGGCTGCTTTCGCCGGTGATCGCGGACGTTGACGGAGATAATGCACTTGAAGTCGTCATCTCCAAAATGAGAAGCGGCAGAGTGTTTGTGCTTGAGAGGGATGGCTCGATTAATACAGGGATCAGTGCAGCAACCGGAACTGCCGGACAGATTAACGCTTCGGCCGCAGTTTCCGATTTAGATAGAGATGCTGATTATGAGATTCTGGTGACTGATGATGTGGCGTCGCCTGCTCAGGATAAGCTCTATATCTGGGATATTCCCAAAACCCTGCCAACCGCAAATCTCAGAACCATTGTCGGTTGGCCCTTCTTGCGCGGCAATTATTACCGGGATGGTTCGATTACGACCGCGAATCTCTATCCGGTGAAAGTCACGTATGATACAATCGCCTGGCCGCTGATGAAGTTTTGGGTTCATGTTGAAAATAGAGGTACAGGAATTGCAAATAATGTCGCGTTGAAATATGTCAGTTACCAACCGTTCATGTCGCTGGTATCTCCGGCAAATGGCATTATCATGATTACGCCGAATCCCCCGGCTTCTATTGCAGCCGGAGCGACAGGCGTCACGGAACCGCTCACCTTCAATATGAGCGCGTATGCCGGGCAGGAGATTATTATGTATTTCGATATTACATATACGGATGCCGATGGAACCGAACATTTGATTCACCGGTAGCCTGATAGACTCTCGGAGTCTCGAAAACTCCAGGAGCCTTGACGTGTCATTACTTTCTTTGAAAAGTTAGAACATGTACAAAAGAGGGAAAAGAATTATGAAAATCAAATGTTTTTTTGTTCAAAGTCTGGGTGTCATCTTCCTTTTGAGACTTTTGGTAGCCTCTCCCGGGTTGGCAAGCCAGCCGTTAATTCAAACCGCGCTTGCCGATCCTACTATCACTGCCGGAGATGAGTTCCTTCTCTCTGTGTTATTGGATCTTGACGATGCTCTGTCGTCCGGAGGATATATTGATCTGGTTTACGATCCTAATGTTTTGGAGTGCGTCAAGGTTCAGAATTTTAATATATTTGGCGGGATGAAATCTGATTCATGCGCGGTGGATAGCGGAATTCTTCGGATGACTTCGAGAACAGCAAGTTTGTTTCATGTGAGGACCTTTCTGTTGCTGGAGACCTATGCCATTGTGACATTCCGGGCAAAACAGGTAGCAGCCTCTACTGCGATTGAGTTTGCGGATACTTCTCAGATATTTGGCGTCGGGGGAGGAAATATTTTGGTGGAGCGCGATGATAGCGCAACCCTTCATATTACAACGGTAGAGCCTTCTGAACCGGCATCCTTTTTGCTATGGAGCCGTTAAAAAATAACCGTTGTACATTTTTTGGGATTGCCAAAATTCAACGTCAAAATGGCCTGGGTTTTGACAATTCAAGCCGAACAATGGGACACATGTAACAGAAGGATGGTTTTTCGCGAATGAAAAAAAATGTTGGAACAATCGTTTTTTTTATTATCCTGATGCTATTTGTAGTATTATACCTTTCTCTTTCAGGTAAACAGACGGACAAAACGCTGTCTCAAAAGACAGAAGTTTCGCAGACTGACGTATCTATTCAGGAATCTGAGACTGAAAAATCTCAACCAGTTTCGGACGAAAAAGTCATACTTCCATCTTCCCAACACCCTTCTTCTGAGACATTACGCCAGGAAGCCGAACAACGTTTTGAAAAGTTGATGAGAATCGAAGAAACGTCGGGTACACCTGTTGAACGCGGAGATGGACTTCGGGTCCAAATAGAGATACCTATTCCATCTGAACCAGCGCAGACAGAATAGAGAAATAGACTTCTTATGCCGACAAATGAGCTTTGGGCGATTCCTTTGTTGTTTTTTGTTGACAAAAGAAAATTGTTTGCGTTATCATTTTTTTAGAGTGAGGAAGCAGAAGCATGTGCAGCAATAGATAAGGGGAGAGGAGGTCACTATGAAAGATTCCATAGATTCTGCCAACAGGAAATGTGAACACCCTGAAATTGTTCAGGATTCTGCGTCAGCAAACAACAAGGAAATATCTGAGAAAAAAACCTATACTTCTCCAACCTTGAAACGGTACACTTCTCCGAAATTACGGAAGCATAGATCCTACAAAGATATTACCATGTTATTCGCCGTGATCCCTCCGATTCCTCCAACTTCACCGTAAGGTTATCGTATCCTGTTGTGAAATTACCCTCAGTTTCTTCTGCCTGTTTTGGATCCTTTTTGCAGCAGATTCCTGCATCCTCTCAAATTGTCCGCTATTATCATGTTCATGATCTCTGTCTGAAAATCGTCTCAAACCGAAGCGACCTGCTTCAATTATTTGATGAGCTTTTGGGGTGTTTTCAGTCGCCAGATTTTTCCGGAGAGCCTTCGCTGGCCTTAAATTTATACGCTATTCCCTCTGAGTGCGCGCCTTCTTTCCAGATTCCGAAGAATTGGAGTTTATATGATCGCACTTCTCATATCTCGTGCTATCTCTGCGACCATGCCTTATTCTACCAATACAAGAGACAGGGGATGTTTTTTGCAGATATTGAGCAGGGCTATGGGCTTGGGTATATCACGATTCCTTATTCAGATCAAGATAGCCTGAACATATACCAGAATATCTGGCTTCTTGCCTTGTTTCATATCATGCGGGCGCGGAATGTGTTTCCGCTTCATGCTTCTGCCGCGCTGTTCAAGGAAAAAGGGGTGCTTATTGCTGGGGCTTCGGGACAGGGAAAGACAACGCTTCTGCTTCATCTGCTGCGAGCAGGATTTCAATATATGGCCGATGATACGGTTTTGCTGCGGCAGGATGCAGATAGTCTGAAGATGTTGTCGTTTCCAGCTACTATCAGAATAACTGCTGAGACGACAAGCCTTTTCCCGGAGCTCTCTTCTTTCATCAGAGAAACACAGCCGGATAGACGGGGAAAGTATCATATTGAACCGCAGAAACTTTCTTTGCTTCCTCCACCGCATTCTGCAATTCCTGCGTTCGTTTTGCTTCCGGAGATTACTGCCGGAGAGGAGACAGCGATTGTGCCAATCTCCAGGATGGCAGGGGCGATACAATGTATTCCGCAAAATACGCCTGTCAATAAGCTTGGAATAAGTCGAAATAATTTCGATCTGTTGTGCCGGCTTTTTCATCATGCTCAATGTTATCAACTCCGGCTCGGACAAAATATGAATTCTATCGGGAGGCAGATTGCTGATGTGATGTGTGACGTGTAGCAAGGAAAACGAACGATTACGCATGACGCATGACGTGTTGCATGTATGGACCCATTGATAGCTTTTCATCTTGCTGTTGAGTTGACAAATCGCTGTAATTTTTCCTGCATCCATTGTTTCAGGGAAAATAACATCACCGAAAATCCTGATATCCCGGTAGAAGTCTATGAAAAATTTTTGAAGGAGTCGTTATCCTATAAATCGCCGTACATTACTCTTACCGGAGGCGGCGAACCAACGCTTCATCAGGATTTTGAAGCGATCCTCGCTCTTACGGCTCGTTATCATTATGCCTATACGCTGATCACAAATGGCTGGACATTTGAAACGGTCTATCCGTTATTAGATCGATTTAGAACCAATTTACACACGGTTGTTCTGAGTTTAGATGGGGCAACAGAAGAAACTCATGACGCCATTCGTCAACAGCCCGGATCATATCGGAAAGTCATTCAAGCGTGCATGATCTGTTATTATAAGCAGATCCCATTTCAACTGACCATGACAGTTCATCGGCTGAATTTTTCGGAAATTGATGAATTTCTGGTTCTTGCCTCGAAATTGGGCGCAACCGAAGTGAACCTGGGACCTGCCCAATTGACCAAAAAACTTGTGTCAAAAGGGTTGGCATTGTCACCTCAGGAACGGAAACAACTCCACGCGAAGAACCTTTCTCTGGAAGAAAATCCGCTTCTTCCGGTCAATATCGGGTTTGATTATTTTATTGAAAATCCATGCGTGCCTTGTTATACGCTCCGCATGTCTTCTCTGCTGCTGGATTATGACGGGCATGTACGCTTTTGCTGTCAACTTTCAGGATATGAAGATCATGCTGAAACTGGCGGGCTGGATATGATCGAAGATTTGAGACAGTCCTCAGTCTGGGAATGCCATCGAGCACTGGTGAGAAAAATAACGACATTTCAAGAGGAAAAAATCAGGCGGATTGAACAACAGACCTTCACGGAAAATGAGCATTTTCCCTGTTATTATTGCGCAAAGTATTTTCATAAGTTGGACTGGTTGAAAGATTTTCCAGACTCGGAATGGAGTGGCGATGATGATTGACCGGAAACGAGTGGCTGAAGTATATAACCGCCCTGATATGGTAGCGTATTATGAAACGCTGGCAAATCGTTCAGGTTTGTGGAGAGAAGAACAATGCTTGATCAATCGGTATTTTTCGGCTCCCGCCAGAGTCTTAATTATTGGCTGTGGAACGGGAAGAGAGGCATTTCCCCTGGAACAGCAGGGCTTTACGACGATAGGGATTGATATTGCCCTCCGGACGCTCATTCTGGCAAATGAGAAACTGCGGAAAATGCCTGAAGTAAAGCTGAGTTTTCAGCAGGGAGATGCTGTAGCTTTGCCCTATCGTGATGAAAGTTTCGAAAATGTCCTGATGGTGACACAGGTTATTCAACATATTCCGAAGCGGCGGTATCGAAGGCAAGCACTTTGCGAAATCAATCGGATCTTAAAACCAGGCGGATACGGCATTCTGTCAGCATTCAACGCCCCAATCAGTTTATTATATTTGTTGTGTATGGGGAGGCAATATCAACGCCTCTTACGTGAACAGGAGAGGGGTGAAGGGATTTGTGAGAAGAAGGTACAAATAGATGCGGACTTGTTTAAACATAGTGGAAAATTTGGATTACGGCAATTGATGTTACGAATCATGAACAGGATCGCCTGGGAAATCCACCCTGTCATCTGGAAGTACTCCGATCCTTTGCCTGTCACCTGGCATGCGGGATTTGCTGTGTTTTGTATGTTCACAAATATTCAGCGAATCTTGCGAAAGAAACTGAGTCGGTCTCCTGAAGCTATTTTTGAGCCAAACGATTTTATGCTGGACCACCGAGGATTCCACTTTCGCGTTTTCTCACAGGTAGGCGATTTGTTTGTCCACTTTCCTGATGTTGATGAAATCGCTGAGGATATTGCCGCTGCTCATCTTAACCTGATTGAATATCGCAGCCTGGAAGAACTTCAGCAGGAACAGGTCCTTTCAGAGAAGGAACGCCGGTCAAAACGATTATTATTCTATGTCGTCCGGAAAAAGTGCGTAACATGAGTGTATAATGTTGTCATCCGCGGATGTATCCAATGACATACTCCAAAGAACAGGAATTTTTGCTGCTTGCGGTACAGAGATCGCTTTGCGAAGATGAGCGGCAAAGACGGGAGAGGTTATGCGCTGAAGCTCTTGATTGGCAGTATATCCAACGACAAGCCGCCTTCCATCGAATAGGCCCGTTAATTTATCATCACTGTTTTTCTCAGGCCAATCAGGGTGATCATATCCCTTCTGAGGTACGACAGTATTTTCAGGATGCATATCAACAAACCTATCTCCAAAATAGATTGCTTTATCAGCAATTGAATCTCCTTTTGCCAGAATTCGAAAAACATAATTGTCGCCCGATTGTCTTAAAAGGGATTTTCCTGGCAAAATACATATATCAGAATATCGCGCTGCGTCCGATGCACGATATTGACCTTCTGCTTCAGCAGCAAGACGCCAACACCGCAGTGCAGATTTTGAAAAACGCCGGGTATTCAAATATACTCAACCATATAGTCTTTCTGTCCGATTGGCACCAGTTTCAAGAAGACCGTATTTTCAGGGAATTGGAATCTCAGGGCTTTCATCTTCCGATATTCATAAAAAAATTGGGAGCGTTCAATGTGTGTGTGGAACTTCACCATCATATCACGCCGATATTAGACGCTCAACAGATTGATTCTATGCCTGTTTCAGGTTTTAATGGCCCTGTTCGTACCTTGAGTCCGGAATATTTTTTGCTGCACCTGTGTTTTCATGTATATAATCATTTCCAGAAAGAGTCTTCTTCGTATTTGCTCTGGTATTATGATATTGTTGAATTCATTCATACATATTATTTCCAGGATTCCTCGATGAGTTGGAAGAGGTTTCTTGTTCTTTGTCAGCAGATCCAGATCGAAGAGGAAGTATTCCGGAGTCTTGCGATAGTTCATACGCTATTTAAGGTTGCTGTGCCAGAGAAAGTTTTGACGTTCCCCTGGGATTTTCAAGAATTACTCATACACATCTTTTCTGAACCCAAACCTAACCCTGAGGTGAGTATGTTGCGATCTGTATTGGCGCAAAGAAAAAGTTTTGGATTACGCTATCTTTGGGACTGCTTGTTTCCATCGAAAGCATTTCTCGTTGCTCGCTATAATATCCGTCCTCGTTGGCTGGTTTACCTGTATTATCCTGTTCGATTGTTTAAAGCGTTGAGCCGTGGGGGAAGGCTTATCAAAGTCCTGTTCACAAATGATGACAAAAACGTTAAAAAGAGAATGTAAACAATATTTTTGTGCTTCTCCTGAGAGTTTTGACTTGACATTCCTGTGATTTTTATGGAATTATAACGCTTCATAATGTTGTATATTTTTTGTTTTTCAGGATTTAGTCAGGTAAGAGGTTGTACTCATGTCAAAGCGATGTTGGACCTGTGGAACGCATGTTGAGAATTGGAGCTATACCTGTCCATCATGTCAGCCTGTGAAAGAATTACAAGAATTACGAAAGTCTGTACAATGTGATGTTGCAAATGCTTCACCTGAGAATACTACGAAATTCTATTGCTTCGGTTTTCCTGTATTACGACAAATACAACTGAAAGCATTTACACTATTGGAGGAGAAATGTTCTGAGCGCTTTTCAGATATTGCTTCAGCCGTTGAATGGGGCTTTGGTGAAATCGAATGGCAACTTGTGTTACAAACTGAAGCCTTGCATCATCTCGATGATGAACTGAACATGCCTGGTCAAATTCAGGCAAACGAATGGCGCCATATAGCTGAGAAATTGAGAGTCCGTGGAGTATTAGAGGAATCTGAAGAATTTTATCTTAAAGCGCTTGATCTGAATCGCCTGGATTATCGGATGTATGCCGGGTTAGCTGAAACATACCTCCAGGGCAATCAATTTGACAAAGCCAGGAATTTTCTGGAAAAAAGTCTGCCCCATGCTCCGGCAATCCCAAATTTTGATTATAAATGTTATTCCTATCGACTTCTCGGTCACATTTATGCCTGTGAAGAAAACTATCGGGAAGCCTTCACTGCTCTGCGTTCTTCCATTGAACTTTCCCCAAACTATACGGATGGTTGTTATGATTACGCGCAATATGCCGTATTTGTCGATCAAAAAGAGGAGAGTCTGAATTCTCTTCAGAAGGCGATTGTCACCCCTTTATATTTTTCCTTAGCGCAAACGGAAAAAAATTTTGATCCCATGCGAGGAGATGTTCAAAGTTCTTTATTTCGAATCGGACTTACCCGTAAATTATCTGTTCAATATTTCCCTGGTCTTTTTGCCCTTGCTAAATATTGGGCAAAGGTTGGCAATACGCAATCCTGCCTCTCTTTATTGAATCAATTAATCAACCGAGAACCGGGTTTTTTTGAGATGACGCAAAGTGCGAAGGCGCTAGAACCGTTGAAAAATGAGGTTCAACAACTGTTATCTACTCTCAAATCAGAGGCTTTTCACAAAGCAGAGAAAGCTGTCAATGAGGCGGAAAATGCTCTAAATGCCGTAAAAGAGACCGTTTCTGAAGTGAAGCAGACAGCAGATCGAGTTGGGGTGACCTATGTGCTTAAATCGGATATTATGTATAAAAATGCAGAAACAACCCTTCAACGTGCGAGAGATATGTTAAATTCAGGCAGTTATGTCGAACTTTTGGAAGTCGTATCAATTGCCGAACAAGCCGTGAATTTAGGCATAGAGGCCAAAACAGAGGTAGATAAGGAATGGGAGAATAATATCGCTCACAGAGTAAAACACCGTTCAGGGAGAAGAAGCAAAAAAAGTAAAACAAGTTATTTGAAATTTTGGAAGCTTCTTGATCAATTTATTTTTTGGCCGATAATCATAGGGCTTATTTTCGCTGCCATAGAGGTTTTTATTGCTGTTTTCATTGCAATATCTTATACAGTATTCTTTGGAGGAATTTTTGTAGGGATTTTTATTGGGATTTTGATCGGGATTCAAGAGGAAGGGAACAAAATCAAAAAGTTTTTTCGACATACATCGCTGGGGCACAAGTTAAAATTTTCCAACATGTTTAGACGTCAAAAATTTTAGTATAATCAATTTAAAGTGTTGTTTCGGGAATGAACCTTCGAAATTCCCGAAACAACAAACGCATTAGAAGCTATATTTTAACTCCACATACAGTCGGTCTTTCTCGTTGAATTGGCCGAACATGGTATCGTTATCGCCGCCTTCAAAGAAGTCTGCGCCAACTTTGATTTTGGTCGAATCGGTGATGTCGTATTCAATTGATGGCCGAATCAAGAACTCCGTCTCATTCACCCCGTAAATCGTGGACACGACCACTTCAAGGGTCTCATTCATGAAATTCTTCGTCCCGCGTAAGGTGATTTTCGTATCGATTTCATCATCTGTGATAGCGCTATCGTAATCAAGTATCGTTTCTTGTAAAATTTGCAGGAGCCAGGAAACATCGAAGAGATCGCGCTCAAAGGCAAGTGCATAACTCAGTTGAGTTTTTTCGACCACCATATCGGAGACGGTCGGATCATCGACGCTGAAATACTGGCCGATTTTAGCAGCAAGCTCGCCGCGTACCACGGCATCCCAGAACACATTGGCAAAGCTGCCGCCCACAATGTGCAGGCGTTCGTGCTCAGGAGAAACGGTCAGGGTACCGGTCTCTCTATCCAACGATTTTTTGATGACCGGTATGTCGTCCCAACTGTAGAGATAATTCAGAGTAAAGTCCCACCCCGCATAAAACCCGGTAAATTTTATGCCGTATTCAGTATTCTTCATACTTTCATCCGGTTCTTTCGTGTCATTGATAACTGCGTGAATACCTTCCGGAATAGAAAGAGTGTTGAGTTCATATTCTGAACCGGTTTTGGCGAGTTCGAAAAATTGCATTTCCGGAATCACCAGGGCTTGCAACGAAAAGTCAGTGTTGAAATAGTATTCGACTTTTCCCATCCAAAGCGGAATACGGGCATCAAGAAAATCGCTGAGGACAAATTCTTTGTAATCTAAAGGGTTCACTGTGTCTAACACCCGAAATCCGTCGGTTTTGCCCCAGACGACCTGTTGTTTTCCTAAGCGGAGATCCAGCTTGTCAAAGGTCAGATCCACAAAGGCTTCCCTGAGAGCGATGTACGCGCGATACTCTTCTTCATCTTCAACATGCAAATCTTCTTCGACATCATAGACAGCGTCATATACTGCCAGACCTTTCAGAGTGATGCCGAACATGTCAGTCAGGCGTTTGGAATAGCCTAACTCAAAGCTGTTTTCAATTTTCACAAACCGGTCTAATTCATTAGCGCGGACAGCCGTGGCATTTTTCAGATATCCGTCAAATGTATCTTTAAATTTCATGAAAAGTGTGTCGGTATCCTCATCATTCTGGGCATGTCCTACAGTTACGACGCTGAGTGACAACATAAAAACAAGTATCCCCAGCCAGAGCATTCGTTGTCGTGTTTTTCTCATGATCTTGTCAGCAAAAAGACCTGACAGGTTTTAGGAATCTGTCAGGTCTTCCGGGTAGAAAATTATTGAATTCCTTTTTCCAGTCGGCGCTGCGAGAAAATATCATCGTCAAGCCCACTGTTATAAGTGATGTTACTGAAATGAAAAACAGTTTTGTGTTTCTCTTGTTCGTTGACCATCGTCATGGTTTTGGCGGTCCAAATCCCATTAATTTGTTCAACATCGCTCAGGGTCAGCTCTTTCAAGAATTTGAGTTTTTTGTCGTAAAATTTCATTTTGATGCCCATCCAGATGTCTGGACGCGCCCACATTTCTCCGCGACCATAGCCGGTTTTTTTGACAATATCGTCATTTTTCGGCGTCATTTCAAGATGGTAACATTCAATGCCATCGAGTATTTCCGTTCCCAGATGTTTGTAGGTATAATCGTCAACGTCGCGGTCACCCATATCTTCGTAAGTGAAATCCGTGCCCATAAAGTAATCTTTCTTTTTGCTGGAAGAAATACGGCGCACTTTCTTCAGGGCCGGGAGGTAAAGCCACTGGTCATCATCTTTGCTTTCGTCATCATAGTTCCAACTCAGAAAACCGGTATCTTTCACATCCGCCGGTTCCATAAAAAACATCACCATTTTGGAATCCTTGCCGTAGTCTTTACGATAGACCTGGACTTTACGGTTGCGTTCCTGACCTTTGTCATTAATGAGTATCATCTCCAGTTCTGCGGTTTCATCGTCGCCATCTTCGCGTTCATCAACATTCACCGCCACCTGCTTGGCGTCAATCTCCGGTAATTCCGCCAAGGCTATCGTATTAAACATACTGACGACGAAAAATGCTGCAAGGAATGTTCCTGTCAATATTTGTTGTATTTTTTGCATCATGCTTTTCTTGAACTCTCTGATCATGAAGACGCCTGTTACGCTTCATCTCATAAGTTCATTCGATATTCTACAGTTTACGTTTTAGTTCAACGAACTTCTTCAACGAACTTCCCTGACGGGAAGAACAGGAAGAATAATTTCTTCCTGGAATCCCTCTCTGGTCAAAAGGGAAATTAACAATTGATTATTGACAATTGACAATTGTCAATAATCAATTTCCTTCTTTGATTCAACAGCATTGCTCAATTCGCCGGTGCAGGCATTTCTGCTGCATTTGTTGTTCCTGGCAATGCTTTGGTGATGAATTTCGGCTTCAAATAGCTTAACAACACCGGTAGCAAGATCACGCTTCCGGCTGAGGTCGTGAACATGATACACGCCACCAGGCCGCCTAAACGAACGAGCGGCATGAAGGTCGAAAAAATCATCACCAGAAAGCCCGCAGCCACGGCAATCGCATTATATAGAATCGCCTGTCCTGAGGTGGTCGCCGTGGCGAAGGCGGCTTTAAAATAACCTTCATTGGTCTGTGGCAGCTTGCGGGTCAACATCTCATAACGAAAGCGCGTGAGAAAATGGATGGAATAATCCACGCCAATCCCGATGGCGGCGTTAGAGACAATCGAGGTCCCGATTTCCAAAGGAATTTTCAGAAACCCCATAATCGCAAAATTGATCAGGACAGCCAGCGATAAGGGAATAATTGTAAAAAATCCACCACCAAACGATCTGAAAATAATACTTGTCAACAACCAGACCGCGATTAACGAAGAAATAATACTCCGAATTTGACCTTTGACCACATGGGCATCCATGACCAATGGCAGATATGCGCTGCCAGTCACACGCACGCTATACTCTTGCGGGAAATTTGCTTTCGCGAACGCATAAATTTCATTCACGACTTTCTGGGTCTGGATCGTGCTGCCATCTTTCGCCAGAATGACAAGCCGCGCTTTTTTGTAATTGTAATCAACCACATCATCAAAATCCCCCGGATCGCCTGACATTGAGTACAGCAGGAGATATTGAGCCACAAGTTCCCGCGAATTCGGATCCTCCACAGCGGGAATCGTGTAAAACTCCTCCTGATTTTCATTCATCGCCATGTTCATTTTTTTGATATAATCCGCTAAAGACATGGTTTTACCGATAAAGGGGAAGGTGGTCTGAATGTGCTTCTGTAAAGCCTCCATATTTTTCAAGATGATCGGCTCCTTCATCGAATCATCTTCCGGGCCTTCGATAATGACGCTGTACAAGTGCGTGCCGCCGAAAAACTTGGTCAACACCGCGTCATCGTTGCGTAGTTCCGTACCTTTCCGAAAATAGGCGATGCCGTTATCATCCACATACACGAGCGACGCGCCGATAATGGCAATCAGCAGCAACGCCGCGGCTACGATCAGCGTGGCTTTGCGGTTGCGCATGGCAATGGACACTTCAGTTTTACGAAAGGCTTTCGCAAACCGCTCCACAACATTGCCTTTACCATTTTTTTCGTGTTTCTTTGAAGCTTCTGGCAGTTTTTCCAGATATAACACTGCCGGAACAAAGGTCAGCGACAACACCAGCGAAGCAAAGGTTCCGAAGGCTACAAAGATGCCAAAATCTTTCAAAGGAATGACATCTGAAGTCGCCAGGGTACCAAATCCGGCTACGGTCGTTAAACCTGCCATAATTACCGCAATTCCGATCTTATTGAAACAACTGAGAAAAGCCGTTTCTTTGCCGAGTCCGTGCTGCACTTCATCGTAATAATCATGAATGACATGGATCGCGTAAGCACTGCCAACCGCAATAAGAATCACTGGAATTGCAGTACACGGCAGGGAGAGCGGAACCTTCAGGAACGCCATACTGCCAATCGTCCAGATCACGGCAATACCCACATTGATGAGCGGCAGCAGGACGCCGTTGAGGGTTCTGAAAGAAAGATAGAGCAACAGTGCCACCACGATAAAGGCAATCGGCAGCAGCCGTTTCAGATCATCAAGCATATATACGCCCAGCAGCACATTAATGGTTGATCCTCCGGAAAAGTGATAGGATTCGCCTTGCTCTTTGTATTCTTCGACAATCCTACGTACCTCGTGATACACCTTTTCCTGATCCGGAACGGGCGCATTCGGTTCCAGCTTAATCGCAATCGTCGTAGCTTTACCGTCATCGGAGACCAGGTTGTTGACCAACACCTCCCATTTGTGGATTTGCTCGCGCACTCTTTGCGCGTCTTCGTCTGTTTCTGGCAATTCATCCTCATCTACAAAGGGATAGACTTCCATCCCCTCTTCCGTGCCCTCGATATTTTTGATTGACGCTAAACTATCCACGCTTTCCACGCCTTCAACCTCTTCCAGCAGCGTGGTCAGTTCGGCAATTTTCGTTAATACTTGTGGTTCATAGACGTTATCTACCACCAGGCCGATATAAATCACATCGTCATTGCCGAAAAGTTCCTGTGTCTCTTCATCAAAAAGGCGATCCGGATCAGTTGGCGGAATAAAATCGCCAGCGTCGTTGTTAAATTTAACATCCGGAATGTAATATCCAAAAAACAGCGTGATCGCAAGTACTACGAGAATGATCCCCTTTGGGAATCGCATCACAAATTTTCCTAACCATTTCATAATTGCCTCACTTTCAAGCTTTCTATCAGCAAGTTCGTCGTATAATCTAATAATTCCTTGATCGGAATGCCAATGTATTTTCGATGTTCTTCATCTTCCAAAAGCATCATCACGCCTGTGGCCGCGCCCCAGAAACTGTTGGCCGTTTTCCAGCTATCAACCTGTCGAAAGAGACCATCCGCGATTCCTTTCTGAATAATATCTGCAAACACCATCAGGCATTTTTTCGTTTTTTGATGAGTTAGCGCCCAGATATAGGGGTTGATTTTGTCTTTAATCCTCCCATGATAGAGCAGTGAGTTGATATAAAAATATTCAGGATATTCTTTAAAAAACCTGTAATAGATTTCTTTAACTTCCTGAATCAACTCATCAGCACGCGCGCCTTGCAATTGGATTCGCATGGCTTGAAATTGCCCCATTAACACGTCCAGCCCTTTCAGGAACACAGAAATATACAATTCTTCTTTGCTTTTGAAATACAGATAGATCGTGCCTTTACTCAATTCCGCTTTTTCGGCCACATCATCAATTGTGGTCTGATCCAACCCTTTTGTCAGAAAAATCTTCTGCGCCGCTTTCAAAATGGCTTCCTGTCTGGCCAGCTTTTCCCGTTCTTTTCGTTCCTGTACGCCCATATTAATCTAATTGTAGATTCTGTTCATAAAATGACTATCGGTCAGTATATGAATAGAAGGAATTATATGAATGTAAGTTGTCAAGTATTTTTTGAAAATTTTTTCAGGATGGAAGAGAATAACTACGATTCAGGCATTTATCAGGCCATTTTAAAACAAAACACTATCAATTATCCATTTACCATCTGGAAAGTTGGAAATTTTTAAATGACAGGGCGTAACGTTCTTCGAGTTCTTTGAATTTTATGTCCATAGGAATCATAATCTGACTTTGAAAGGACCGGGCTATATCCTGAGGGCTGGTAAAACAAACCGTGTCTAATACGGTTTTATAATGGTGGCGTAATGTTTGTAATATTGGCGGTTCCTGCTGATCGTGCTGGGTAAGAATTGGCTGAAAGGGGAGGAGGGTTGTGCGTACAATGTAAGCGGCTGGTTTCAGGATGGTTTTCGGCTGCGTAAAATCCACGATGATAAAACGCGCAAAGCGGGTGATCGTTGTAACGAGATGCGTGAAATCCTGATTCTCCGGTCGGTGGAAATCGAGCAAGACCGGCATATAGTCGTGCTGGCGTAAGGCATCGCGTAACTCATCAAGTACTGGTTTCCGTTCCTGCCCAAAACGTCCGAGCAAGATGACAAGCTGAGAAGGGAGTGTCTGAAAGATGTGGGGGATTTTCGGATTGTGGAGCAATAAATACATGAACTGCGCGACGTCCAACTCATCAATACTGACAATCGGTTCATCCCAATCAGTGAGGATGAGATCCTGTTGATTCGTTGTGTCATTCAGGATATTTTCCCAGGAAAACAGTCCATACACATGACATCCGGAAAGATTGGCAGCGCTCAGATCGCTTTTGAAGAGCTGCGCCCCACGTAAATCCGCATCACGGAGATCCGCACCTCCCAAATCTGCGGATCTAAACACCGCGTCGCTCAGATACGCTTCACGTAAATTCGCTTCTTTGAGATCTGTTTCTTGGAGGTTCGCAGAACGAAGGTCAGCTTCGTGCAGGTCGGCTTCGCGCAGGTCAGCTTCGCGCAGATTCGCTTCTTTCAAGTTCGCCCAACTCAGGTCTGCTTTCCGCAGGTTCGCCTGCCGGAGGTAGGCTTCGCGTAAATTGGCCCAACTGAGATTGCTCCAACTCAGATTCGCTTCCCGTAAAATTGCCCGTCGCAAATCAGCTTTACGCAGGTTCGCTCGTCGAAGATTGGCCCAGGCCAGTTTTGTCTCTTGCAAATTGGCTTCCATCAGATTGACCCAACTCAAATCCACATTGCGTAAATCGGCGCCGCGCAAGTTTGCTCCGCTCAAATCAGGCTTTTTTTCATCCGTGGTTTCGCGCCACCTGTTCCAGATCTTCCCGCCTTGTTTCATCAGTTCAAGGTGCTTCTTGTTCGCCATACAAATCACCTCTTTTTAGAAAGTTGATGAAACGTATTAGATTCGTAGGATGGATGCTTGTCAACTTTTTTCATACTCAACCTGACAAGTATATTCATACGAATGTGATCTAAAATACCCCATGCTCGATTTGTAAAGTTGACGTTGGACAGGATCACCTCACTATAGATGCGATCGTCTGTTTGCCTTTGGCGATGGCGGCTGATTTATAATAAGTTCTGCTGTGACATAAATTCCTCCGGGCGTTTTCCGGTAATACCCCAGATTAACTGCATGAGAGCATGTGGCGTATCTTTGCGGAAATCTACCCAACGTCGATCTGCCAGAGATAGAGGGAGCTTGGGGACTTCTTCACAGGTTTTGAGGATTACAGGGATCACAGGACGATTTTGTTCGATAAATTGTTGTAGAAGACTGTGCATTTCCTTATTTTGCCATAGATCAATTCCCCCTCGGCCAGTGCATACGGCAATGGATTTTACGTGCATAATCGCTTCTTTGATGGCATCTCGCCAGCGCATACCCGGACGCAGTTCCGTTATATCCAACCAGGGCAGTACCCCGTGCTGCATCAACTGTTCTGCGATAGCTTGCACCTCCTGCCGATCGAGACTGTTATATAACAGGAAAACATCATAATCCTTCGCTTGCATCTTACGTTTCAGCAGAACTTCCGCAGGATAATCCCAGACATCAGCGAGCGTGGTTAAGCGGTTAGTAAACACTTCATAGCTGCGAGTCAGAGAAAACTTATCCTGGCCTCGTTCCGAAAGGACTGCAATTTCTTCTCCATACGCATAGGAGGGAACATGTTGGATTTGCACCTCATTGAAATAGGTTTCCAGACTACATGCCTCGAGGTGATATAATTCCTGAAATGTTTTCTCAAACTGCCCCTGATACCCGAGAAGATTTTTCCGCTCATTGCCATATCTCCAATCATAGCGTAGTTCAGGTTCAGTGGCTTCAATCCTCGAGGGCAGCGGAAAGATGACTAAAGGGCGGAGATCATCTGAATTCTTGCGATACTCTGTGGCCTGACGAATCAGATCGAGCACGCCAAACAGACTTTGTGCATTTGGCGTAAAGACCGCAACCAGTTTTTCAGGCATCAGCATGGTGCAAATTCCGCTAATATCCGTAATTCCGGTGCGTGAATCAATCAAGATATATTGATACTCTCGCATCAAATACCGGGCAAAGGCGGGAATCAGCCATGGGACCCGACGATAGAGCTGTTCCCATTGGAACGTATTGACTTGCATGGAGTATTTTTCATCAAACCGTCCGGCTTTTAATAAAAAGAGTGAAGCAATGTTGGTGCTCAGAATAAAACGTTGCAGGCCGACTTTTTCAAACAGTTCCTCGACCCTGTTTTCCGATTGATACGCCTTTTTGCGCGTCATGGCATCCAATTCCCAAAAAAGATCGATCAATCCTGGCTGGCTGTCGAGCAATGTGTCAGTTGCAATGGTTTTTTGAGTCGTCTCGGATAGGTATTGTCGGAAAAACCGGTGAAGTCCGGGAGCTTCGAGATCCCAATCGACCATGAGCACGCCTTTTGGGGAGGAAGCGCGTTTTGCGAGTAAACAGGCGGCATTGGCAAGCGCCATTGAGCGGCCTGTTCCGCCTTTATAGGAATAGAATGTAATAATTTTGCCTTTCTGTTCAGTTGCCATAGTACGCTCTCCTATCGCAGCGGAAATGGAATGGTTTCATGGGAAATATTCTCTAACCAGGGACGAATCTCTTCTTCGGTCGGAAAGCTAAAATGCTCACACTGTTCACATGGATCAATGGCGAGATTTGCAAAGGCCGTATAAAGATTCTCCATATATTCAACCACTTTTCTTATTTCCGAGGCATAATACGGATGACGTCTCATTGGTCCGTCACTCCCTAAATAGCGATCAAAATTCAGACAGAGGCGTTGTTTCAGTTCTTGCGGCAGATAGTTTATGCCGCGAAAGACGATAGGGATGATTAAACCATGTAAGCGTTTTTCAGGAGGGAGCAGCTGCAATCGCTCCTGTTCTAGCTTTTCCATGGCTTTGTATTCACGGGCGCAGTAGGTGCGGTTTTGATCAAAATAGGCGCGCGTAAACACCAGAATCATGCACACGCTTTGACAGAGGGCCCGGGCTAAGGCGTCGTTTAAAAAATCTCCGCCGTGTAAGCGCGTTTCATCTCGAAAGACCGCGTTTGTTCCAAAGGCTAATTCGATTTCACCGGCCAGAGCATCGTGCAGATCCGCGATCATTTCTTTGGCCATATCCTCGGCACCGCGACGGTAACTTATGAAACACGCATATTTAAAGGGCATAGAATTTTCTCCTCAGCCTGATGTCACGGTTCTCTCGATCTTCAGCAGTCAATAGCAGGAAAAAACCGAGTTTTTTGAAAAAACTCGGTTTTTAAATATGCCTTTACTTTCCTATTTGGTCGCTTCTAATCGCTCTTCCACGACGATTTTTCCGCTGAGAATATCTTGTTTGGCCTGTTCAATCTTTTGCTGAATGTCTTCAGACACCAGGTCATGATAGGGGGCAAGATCCACGCCGCCTTGCAGATAGTCAAACAAATAGGCTTTGCTGGCGAATTTGCCATCCATGATATCCTGAATCATATTGAGGTAGGCCGTTTTCTTCACGAGCATGACGCTGGTGATCACATGTTTGGGAGCGACATGATTCTGGTCAGCTACATAGCCGATAGCATACGCTCCGCGGGATTGGCAGGCCAGAATTGCACCCACGCCGGGGCCGTCAGCCGCCTGACCAATCACATCCGCGCCTAAATCCAGGAGCGAGATAGCGGCTTCCTGGCCTTTGACCGTATCCACCCAACTGCCGGTGTAAATCACGCCGATTTTGACGTCGGGATTGACCGCCCGTGCGCCATCTTTGAAGCCCTCGGCCTGACGGACGATGTCGGGCACTTCGTAGCCGCCGACAAAACCGACATGCTGGTTTTTGCTCATATAGGCCGCTAACATGCCGGTCAAATAACCCACCTGATGCGCCGGCCAGTCATAAACCGCATGATTGTCAGGCACATCGTCAAACCCGGCTTCTTTGGTTTTAAACCCTGTCGCTGTCGCAAATTTCAGGTTCGGATAATCCTGAGCCACACGAACGGTGGCATCCTGATAATTAAAACTTTCTGCCAAAATGAAATCATATCCTTGTTCGGCGTAATCGCGCAGCACACGTTCCACGTCCGCGTCAGCCACTCGTTCCTGATATGTGAATTCAAATCCTAATTCTTTTGAAGCGGCTTCAAGCCCCTGATAGGCCACAGCATTCCAGGAAAGGTCGGTAATCACATCCGGCAGTACTAAGGCCACACGCAAAGGTTTAGCGTCTGCTGCAGTCCAACCGCAACATGCGAGACCCGCAATAAGAAGACAACTGATCACAAATTTTGCGAATTTTGACATTGTTTCTGTCCTCCGTGATACTAAAAGTTTTTACCCACCTCTCCCCCTCCCTGGAGGGGAATATGGGAAATTAATGATGTTTGCTAAAATCCAGATTGACAAAACTCCACCAATTTAACTCTGTCCAATAGGGATTATGCAGATTATCCCGTGTGAATGTGATTGTGCGGCGCTCACCTCCTTTTATGTGTACCGGTTCGAACCAGGCTAAGGTTGTTGTCGTGTATGTCAACACGCCATAGACCCGATAATGTCCTGGCGCGACATCTCTTAAGGTCAATATCGTCGTCGCGAAAGGCGCATTGGGGATTTTTTGATGGGTATAACGCTGAAGAAGAACCGTAATCAGAGCAGTATAACGTTCGAGCACTTGCTGAATACGCTTTTCGGCAACGGTAAAGCTCTGCATGAGTTGAGCTTGCTGCTGGTCGGTGATCTTCCCATTTTTGAACTGATTCAAGGCCTCCGCAGCGTACATATATTGCTTGACTAACGGTTCGAGTTCCGGCTTGCTCTGATCTTGCAGCCTTTTGATTTGCCCCAGGATATCCTCATCATCAGCAAGCAGGGTAATTTGAAATTGCGGATCATATTTTGCCAGGGTCTCAATATCGGGAGGATACAGAACCTCAATTACAAGCTCTCCTCGCCCTTCACATCTTGAAGGACGTGCATATCCACACATGACTGCCATCAATATGATAAGCCATCCGCTTCGTTTCAATAAGATATGCACCCCATTCATGCCTTTCCTTATCACGTTATTCTTGTTAGATATTCAGAGACTTATGCGTTCTGTCCAAGCAACGCTCGTAACCGGGTGAGTTCAGCTTCGGCGGCCTCAGCGCGAAGTTTTTCTTGTTCGGCTCGCCGCGCTTCTTGTTCGGCTCGCTGCGCTTCTTGTTCGGCTTGCTGTTCGAGTTGGCGTATGGTGTCAGCAGCGTCCCTATGACCTGGAATCAGCCTTCCACTTTTCGGATTAAGCAAGCGCAAAAAATTCCTATCGGGAACCAATTGCAGCCCAAGTTCCTGACTGAACAATCGCCCCTGGTCATCCGGGTCAAGATGAGTATATTGATGGTCTTCAAGACGAAACCCTGTAAGCTGCGGTTCTAAGTATTCTTGTAAGGGATCAAAAATAAAATATTCGCGCACTCCAAGTTGGGCGTAGAGCATGCTCTTGTTCACGAGATCCTCGAGCATTGAGGATTTTGACGTGACCTCAAAAATGACGCAGGGTCCCCTCTGTTCTTCCCAGAGTTTAAAAGACCGACGTTCGTACGTGCCGTCAACCCCTTTGATCACCATCACATCCGGAGCCTTGACCGCTTTCGGATTCCCTTCTTCATAATACAAAAACATATCGGTCGCCACATATACATCAGCGACGGCCTGAAAAAATGTCATTAATGCACTGTACAAGTACATGATAGCTTGCACATGAATCCCTGTTTCTCCCATAGGTTCTCCATCTGAATCAGGATAAATAATTTCCGACGTCTCGGGTTGGGCCAGTGCAAAAGATTTCTCGCCGTGCTCGCTCCAGGTTCTTGTTAGGCGGTGCTGCGGACGTGTTGCCGTGAGCATTATACGATCTCTCCCTTCGGTTATTTATATAGCACATCTCTCAAAAACACATTTCTGATCTAAAATATTCTGATCTAAAATATATTGTAAGCAGATGTCTTGTCAAGCACTAAATCGAGAACATCATAAATCAGAATCACGCGATATATCCCGCCCGGGGAACCCCAGGCGTTTAAGTCGCGTGACAATCATCGCAAACTCCTCTTCTTCAAGGGTACGGACATCTAACAGATACACATCTTTCACAATGCGTCCGATAACCGGAGGCGTTCCCTTTCTCAGCGTTTCTTCAAGCTGATTGGGAGAATAGCCTGGCAATGTAAGCGCAATCCCGTAAGAGGAGAGTTCTTGCACCGGTAATGCCCCGCCGCCCACCTGGGATGTGGTTGCAATCATCTCAGCGGGAATTGCCGCATCGTGCAGCAGTGCCAGAAAACGTTCGGCTTTGCTGTAGAGTTCAGGGAGGGAGACTGCAATTGCCCGTAGGGTAGGAATGGCTGTAAGTGCGTCATTGTCATCCCGATAGTGCATCAGAGTGGCCTCAAGCGCGGCAAGCGTCATTTTATCAATCCGCAGGGCGCGGTTCAATGGATGTTTTTTCATGGACTCGATGTATGGCTTTTTCCCGACAATGATCCCGACTTGCGGCCCCCCTAAGAGTTTATCGCCGCTGAATGTAATCACGTCAACCCCTGCGGCTAAACTCTCTTGCACGGTAGGTTCGTCTGAAAGACTGTATGGCGTGAGTTTGATCAACAGCCCGCTGCCCATATCTTCAACTAACGGAACGCCGGCTTTGACAGCGAGGGTTTTCAAATCTTGCAGTGAAACGGATTTCGTAAAACCGACAATACGATAATTGCTGGTATGGACTTTTAAAATCATGGCGGTGTTTTCAGTGAGCGCGTGTTCATAATCGCGCAGGTGCGTTCGGTTCGTTGTCCCAACTTCTTTTAGAACACAGCCGCCTTGCTGCATCACATCCGGGATGCGAAAACTTCCTCCGATTTCGACTAATTCTCCTCGAGAAACAATCGCCTCTTTCCCTTTGCCGAGCGTTGAAAGCACAAGCAGAACGGCCGCCGCATTGTTATTCACAACAAGCGCATCTTCACACCCCAATAATTCACACAGGAGACTCTTCACATGGCTATAGCGCGATCCTCGCTGCCCTTCTTGTAAATCATATTCCAGATTTGAATAATGACCAGCCGTCTCCACCACCGCCTCAATTGCTTTTTGACTCAGATTACTACGCCCTAAATTCGTGTGTACAATAATGCCAGTGCCATTAATGACTCGTTTCAAGTGACGCTGAGATCGAGTGATGACGCCTGTCTGGATATGTTCAATCATGGCCTGCTGTGGAAATTCTTGGAGCGCGCCCTGTAAAATTGCCTGCCGGAATTGTTCTAAAGCCTCTCGAATGGCTTCGACGACGATGCAGCGAGGATGCTGCTCTAAAAGGGCAAGCACAGCATTGTTTTGTAACAAGTCATCAACTTTCGGAATTTGGCGTAATAGATGCTGATTCATTACAATTTCTCTCCATCTCCATCCGGAGTGTCAAAGCTCTGCTTTGACGGGCAAAAGCAGAGCTTTGACACTCCGGATTGAACTTCCTGATAGCGAAAACAGGTGACAAGGTGATCATTCACCAGACCGCCAGCCTGCATAAAGGCATAACAAATCGTTGGGCCGACGAATTTAAAGCCACGTTGGATTAAATCTTTACTCAGAGCTTCGGATTCTTTCGTTTTGGCCGGTAATTCTGCGAGGGTTTGCCAGGCATTGATTTTGGGCGATCCGCCGACAAATCGCCAGATATAGGCATCAAAAGTTCCGAATGCTTCCTGAATCTTCAGAAAGGCTCTGGCATTGAGAATTGACGCTTCAATTTTCTTTTTATTGCGGATGATACCAGGATTGGCGAGGAGTTCCTGCATTTTGACGTCATCGTAATCTGCTACTTTTCGATAATCAAATTGATTGTATGCTTGACGATAATTCTCGCGTTTACGCAGAATTGTCAGCCAGCTTAATCCGGCTTGCGCGCTATCCAATAAGATTTTTTCAAACCACTTCTGGTCATCATGGATGGGCACACCCCATTCCTGATCATGATACGCGATATACAGGGTATCTGTTGTCGCCCAATTACACCGTGTTTTCATTTATTCAGAGGAAGAAAGAAAACATCTTTAGCAGACACTCCCCTTTTCCTCTCTACCGATGTTCAATCGTGCTGTTGTTCTATTATTCTTTTTTGTCAGAATTTCTTTTACTCTTTAATCGTTTCGGGAAGATTTATGTCAACATTTTTCAGGAAGGACTCCAAAAGAAAACTTTGTGATTGACCTGAATTGATTGAATATCAGGGGAAAAAACGTTTCCTTCAGAAAAGTCTCCCCAGGAAAGATTTTTTGATTGACAACTCATTGTTTGCTGACATATTCTTATTTTATTAATAACGTTGGGAACATGATGCCTTGATTATAGGTGATTGGGGGAAAATATGAGCAGAGACGCTGTATATCTTCCAGAAATTCCTGCGACGGCAACTGAAGAATATCTTGAAAAATTAACTGAAAAAATTCTAATGCAACTCGAAAAGGCAACCAATCGAAATGTGCGCTTGCGCCTTAACGCGCTGTTGCAGGAAGCGCAGAGACGAAAAAAGAAATTGCTTGAAGAAAAAACGCCCACAACCTCCAAAGGTGCCCCGCTGACAGAGAAACAATATACGCTTAAAATGTTTGATACAGCCAAACTCTCGGAGGAGGAACAACAGCAGATCAAAGAACGCTTGAGATACGTCCTGGAAGATATTCAAAAGCAACGGCCGGAATCTCAACAGATTTCCTTTGTTCTTGCAACTCATGGTAAGGAAGAACTCGCTGAAATCTCCCCGCAGGCACTCCTCAACACGGTTGAACTAACAGAACAAGAATATCAGATTGTCAAAGAACGCATGAAAGGTATGTTGGCTGAAGTGAATGAACAACGACAAGAACAACTGTTAAATATGGAAATGGGAGAAGAAGAGGAAGAAGAAATCCTGTTAGAGGAGGAAATCATCCCCGGAGAAGAATCGCTGCAAGCAGATCTTTTGTTAGAAGGAGAAATCGTCTCCGAGGAAGATATGGATGCAGAAGATGTAATTCTCCTTGAAGATGAAGTGTTTCAGGATGAAGAGAGTTTAAAGGATGTATCAGACGAACATGAAGAAATCGGAATAGACGAGCAGGAAGATGAGTTTGAAGAGCCTTTTTCATTTGAAACAATCTGTAGAAAAGTCAAAGTGGGCGAACCGCTGATCTTATTCAGCAAAACCGCGTTAACAGAGCGGGAACAAGCGATGCTTGTTGCGTTTGAAGGGTATATAAAGCAAACAAAAGGATTAAAACGACAACAAGTGTTCGATATCCAGCATCTGACTGCCCGTTCAATCCGCGATTTGGATCAACTGTTTAAAACCTATCATCTTCAGGGGTATCTCAGCGCCGAATTACATAATATCTATAACCGTCTCTTAAATTTACGCAGTCGAATCTCCACGCTTCTTTCATAATGTTTGAGAGGAATTCCTATCCTAATTTCTGTTCTATGGTCGTAATCTGATCGGGATTATTGGTTCCGATTCCGAGCCTGGACGCAGTATGTAAATAGCTAATTCTCTGAGATACTGACGCAATACCTTTCTCCTGGCGTTTGACATCAATCAGCCCCATCCCAACAGTATCTAACGCCACCGGATCAGTACCGGCCAAAATCTGATGCGCGATCCATTGCGGCGCGCCCATTGGCCCGCCCTGATAAATTCCGAATATCGCATCACACACGATCAGGGCAGTTTTCTCTCGAATCAACGGAGCGGCATTCAGATTGGCGATGTAGGGGTCGCAGCCGCCGCCATGACATGAGCCTGGTCGGTCAATTGACCCGTAATGATTTTTTAGACTCAGCGTTAAACCAGCAGTACCGTGATCCTTCAATACCGGAACATTAATGAGATAGGTACACATCTGGCTTAATATCTTACTGAGATGCACAGTTTTTCCATGACCGACCTCAACCGGGGCATGTCGATCATAACCAATGCCATCCGACGTTGCCAGGCAGCGAATCCCGCTTTTCCCGGTGTTCATTTCATATCCGGCGCGCATCAACTCTGAACTGGTGCGATCCCAGATCAGAAGATTGTTGGGGTTGAAGTGGAGCGACGCTGACAAACTTTCAGCAATAGCATAGACCACTTCAGGGTGACTGGAATGGCGACGGTTAATGCAATTCACTTTGATTCCAATCACATCAGAGGATTGTAGCTTTGGGAAAATGGCAGCCCAGGCGTCTTGAATTGACCGCGTATTCGTTAACGCAAGCAGCGTTTCATCTACGACTGTTCTGACAGTTCTGAAATTAATCCGTTCATTGGCATCAACAAGACCGCGATGAATTGAGGTAATGACCAGGCTTGCCGGAAGAGCGGCATAAGCCGGAGAACTTCCGGTAACAGGAGTTAAATAGGCCGCCGCAGCCCCTACCGTACTCACTTTAAGAAACTGGCGTCGTGTATATATTGTATGGATCATTTCACCGTCTCCTCCATCATCATGTGAAGAAAGAGAAATTAAACTTTTTAGGTAGTGGTTAAAGAGTAAGTGATGCCCGCTCGTTGAGCGAAGTCGAAACGAGCCGCTCACTGTTCCCTTCGACTTCGCTCAGGGAATGTATCACTTACCATGTAACCACTACCACTTTTTAATTCTTGATCACTTGAGCAATTAACATTATGTTGCTTACGCCATTTGTCAACCGGGGAAAATCAATATTCTTGTTGCTGTAAATATTTCTATGCCGCTGGAGTGCGAAAGTTCTACTTTCACCTATGTCACGCGCGAAAGTAGAACTTTCGCACTCCAGTATGGAATTATTTACAGGTGCATATTCTTTGGAGAAAGAAAAGAATATTTTTGCTTGACAGATTTAGATACACACGCTTAGAGAGAGTTTGTCGTAAATTGTGTTCATTCAGATCATATTGTTATTACAAGGAGGAGTTTTGGTATGAAAAAATTGTGTATCAGTCTCGTAGCCGTGACGCTTGTCTTCATGCTCGCTGTTGGAGCATTTGCTGCCGACAAAACTTACAAAATGGCGTTTATGCCGGGAATTACCGACGCTTTTTATTTCACGATGGAAAAAGGCGCGCAGGCCAAAGCAAAAGAGCTTGGCGTGGAGCTCATTGTCGGCGAATATCCGAAATCCTGGGGGCCGGAAGCTCAGGTGCCGATTCTGGAAGCCCTGGTCGCTCGCGGCGATATTGATCTGCTCTTCACTGCTCCGACCTCGACCGAAGCCTTGATTCCGGTGCTGAAAAAAGTGCATGACAGCGGAATTCCGGTGATCACCGTGGATACCTATCTTGGCGATGGGGATTACAACAAAGAAAGCAACTATAATTTTCCATTGGCCTATATTGGCACGGATAACTTCGCCGGCGGCATGGTTGTGGCCGAACAACTGGCGAAAATGATCGGTGAGAAAGGCAAAGTCATGGTTGAAAATACCAACCCCGATGTGTCGAGCGTGCAGGGACGTGAGAAAGGGTTTGTGGAAGGGATGAAAAAGTTCCCGGGCATTGAAGTGGTTGCGATTGAATATTGCCTGGATAACCAGGAAAAAGCCCAGGCCCAGGTCGCTGCGGTTTTGCAGAAACACCCGGATCTGGCTGGCGTGTTTGGCGTCAATATTTTCAGCGCGCAGGGCGCATATCGGGCGATTGTGAACGCCGGATTGACCGGGGCCGTGAAAGTGGCAACCTGGGATGCGACCGAAGATTTGATCAATGCGCTGCGTAAGGGCGAGGTTGATCTGGTTTTAGCCCAGAAACCCGCAGAAATCGGCTCATTAGCTGTGGAATGGGGCTACAAATTCCTGAAAGATGGCACGCCGATTCCTGACAAAAAACAGGTGCCAGGGTTCTTTGTGTTCACCAAAGAAAATGTTGATGCTCCTGATTCACAACAGTATATCTACGCCAAATAAGCCTCAGCTTTGCGAAAAGATGCCATCTCTCCATGAGATGGCATCTTTTTATTTACGCCTGGATCATGAATAATCAGAAAAAACTGCTATTTTTTGTGGCAAAAAATTGGGCCCTGATTTTTTTATTGCTCCTGATAGGGTATTTCAGCCTTGCCGGTGAAAATTTTTTCAGCCTCCGCAATTTTAATAATATTCTGATTGCGGCGACAACCACACTGCTCCTGGCCGCCGGAGAAACCTTTGTGATTATCAGCGGCGGCATCGATCTCTCCAGCGGTTTTGTGATGGGGTTTGTGGCGGTGAGTTCGGCCACTATCATGCAACGCCTGTATGCCAGAGGCGAAGGTTATCCCGAGTTGGTCTGTATTCTGATCGGAGGATTGATCGGCATTCTGCTGGGCTTGCTTCCGGGATTGGTCAATGGGGTGCTTGTGGCAAAATTTCGCGTTCCGCCCTTTATTGCCACCCTGGGCATGTATGGCATCGCGAACGGCGTGGCCCTGAAAATTTGCGAAGGCTTCCCGGTATCCTTTTTGCCCCCGATTTCGGGGAAAATCGGCAATGGTTTTCTCGTCTATTATTCTGATAAGGTGGGATTCTCCTTGTTTGAGAAACCCACGTTAACCGAACGGGCTGATATTCTGGCCTTAAAAGGGTTGATGCCGGTTTCCGTGCTGGTTGTCCTGGTGTTGCTCCTGATTTTCGGATTCATCCTGACAAAAACGACGTTCGGGCAGCATACGTATGCGATTGGCGGAAATATGGACGCCGCTATTCGCGCCGGCATTAATGTGCCCCGGCATGTGATTAAAATTTACATGCTTTCCTCCTTTCTGGCGTCCTGCTCTGGCGTGTTACTGGTGCTGCGGTTTACCATGGGCAATCATACGCAATTTAGCTCGACCTACGAACTGTTTGCCATTGCCGCAGTTGTGATTGGCGGAGCAAGCCTGATGGGCGGCACCGGAAAAATCTGGGGCACGACGATTGGCGTCCTGCTGCTCGGCACCCTGGAAACCGGATTTGTGATTGTCGGAATCGAAGTCTTTTACCGCTATATTGCGGTGGGATGTATTTTGATTTTTGCCGTGTTGATCGATCAATTTTTCCCTGAATTAGTTCATCACGAATAACCAGCGTACAACATGAAAACACAGAAACAACTAGCAAAATACGAAGGATTACGAGATTTCCTGGTGCTCGTCGGCAGACACTGGGCCCTGATTTTTCTTCTTCTTGAGATTACCTATTTCAGTCTTGCCGGCACAGGGTACTTTTCGCTGCTCAATTTTCAAAATATTCTGGTCGCCTCAACAACCGTGATGCTGTTAGCCATCGGTGAAACTTTTGTGATTATCACCGGCGGCATTGATCTCTCCGTGGGGTTTATTGTGGGGTTTACCGGTGTGATTTGCGCGAAGATCATGGTCACGCTGGAAGCCGCCGGCTATTCGCAGGCGGTTGCGATTCCAACGGGTGTGCTGATCGCGTTGGTCTTAGGGATTTTTCCAGGGCTTGTGAACGGCATCCTGGTGGCAAAATTGCGCGTACCGCCCTTTATTGCGACCTTTGGCATGTATGGCATTGCGTATGGCATCGCCGAAATTATTTCCGACAACGTACCGGTGCACAATCTTCCGTCGGCCGTTGGTTTTGTCGGAAACGGCTATTTCTTGTATTATCTTGCTGGGAAATTTTCCTTCTTTGCCATGCCCGCAAACCTGACGCCCGAAGAACTGAAACATGTGGTCGGCATCATTCCGAATGTGGTCGTCCTCTCAGCCATTTTCATTCTCGTGTTTGCGTTTATTCTTGCCAAAACCCAATTCGGCCAGCATACGTATGCAATCGGCGGCAATATCGAGGCTGCGAGGCGCGCCGGCATCCAGGTGCCCCGCCATTTAATCAAGGTGTATATGATTTCGTCGTTTTTTGCCTCGGTCGCCGGAGTAGTCTATACCTTAAAATTTGTTACCGGCCGGGCTGATGCCGGCAGTGCGCGCATGCTGGATGCGGTCTCGGCTGTCGTGATCGGAGGCGCGAGCTTGTATGGCGGTACAGGTACAGTGATCGGTACGGTGATCGGCGCATTAATCGTTGCCTGTCTGGAAATCGGTATGGTCAACCTGGCCATTCCGACGTTTAATCTGTATATTGCGGTCGGGGTGATCCTGATCTTTGCTGTCTTAATTGACCAATTCTTCCCGGAACTCACCCATAAGGATTAGGAGCTCATTGAAATATGGAACCAGTATTAGAAGTTCGAAATCTTACCAAACGTTTCGGCGGATTGACCGCTGTGGATAATGTCAGTATGCAAGTCTATCCCGGTGAAGTTGTCGGCTTACTTGGGGATAACGGCGCAGGGAAATCCACCCTGATCAAAATGGTCTCCGGTGTGTATAGCCCGACAGACGGACAAATTATGTATCAGGGTGAGGAAGTGGCGATTCATAATCCCATGGATGCCCTGAAAATGGGAATTGAAACGATTTATCAGGATTTGGCGCTGGCGGAAAATCTGAACGTCTATTCCAATATTTTCCTGGGACGTGAAAAACTCAAAAAGTTCCTGGGGATAATTGATGTGCTCGATCATGAATATATGCTTGAAGAAGCCAAAGGAGTTCTTCACCGGCTCGACATCGAGATCCCGTCGCTCAGAAACAAAATTGCGATGCTGTCCGGCGGACAGCGCCAGGCTGTCGCCATCTCGCGTTCGATTTACTGGGACGCCAAATTGCTGATCATGGATGAACCGACTGCCGCCCTGGGCGTGGCGGAACAGAAAAAAGTGCTCGATCTGGTGCGCACACTCAAGTCGCAAAACGTGCCGGTCATCATTATCAGCCATCAAATGCACGACGTATTTTCAGTGGCTGATCGGCTGATTGTGATGCGGCGCGGCAAAAAAGCCGGCGAACGACTCGTCAAAGACACCAACCCCGATGAAATCGTCGGTCTGATTGTCGGATCTATTGAAAGTTGAAAATCAAAGGAAATTCATCAACGTGCTGAGTTGTTTCGGGAATCCCCTTCCCGAAACAACAAAGTGATGACATGTCGTCACTTTGAAAGTTGCACATGATGTAAAATTATATCTTCAAAACAGATTTGAAAGCTTCTCTTCTTGAATCATTGAACTATCTCCCCATCGTTCACTCATAAACCCGTCTCATCAGAATCCTGTTTCTTCAGGTCAGATCATTGTTGACAAATTTTGTTCCATCAGACAGGATATGCAGCATGGCAAAATTGCTGCAAAACCCGGTAATGGAGAGACAGGAAAGGCTTACGCTAATACTCGGAGCTACGCACTATGACCTCAGAAGACCTGAAACATCTGGAAGATACCTTATGGCAAACCGCCGATACCTTACGCGCCAACTCTGATCTGAAATCTACGGAATACTCGACGCCGGTGTTGGGCTTGATCTTTCTGAAATTCGCGGATAATAAATACAGCCAGTATGAGCAGGAAATTCTGGCTGAATACCGGAAATTGCAGGGAACCCGGCGGGAAAAAGCTATCAGCCAGATTGCGCTGGAGAAATGCGGATTCTATCTGCCGGAACATGCTCGCTATGATTACTTATTGAATTTGCCGGAAGATCAGGAGATTGACAAAGCCATCAAGGAGGCAATGGCGTCGGTTGAAGAATATAAAACCGAGTTGAAAGGCGTGCTTCCACAGGATGAATATTTCCGGCTGACCCGTACCGACAAGGCGCTGCCCAAGCAATTATTGAAGAATTTCTCCAATATTCCCAAAGACGCCACGGGCGACATGTTCGGGCAGATCTATGAGTATTTTCTGGGCAATTTCGCCTTAGCCGAAGGCCAGGCGGGCGGCGAGTTTTTTACCCCGCGTTCGGTGGTGCGGCTGATGGTGGAAATCATTGAGCCGCATAACGGCACGGTGTTTGATCCGGCCTGCGGTTCGGGCGGCATGTTTGTGCAATCGGCGCAGTTTATCGAGCGCCGCAGGCAGGAATTGCAGCAGAACGGCGAGGCTGATCTGTTTGTGTACGGGCAGGAGAAAACGCTGGAAACCGTTAAACTGGCGAAAATGAACATTGCTGTCAACGGGCTGCGCGGCGATGTGCGGCAGGCTAACACCTATTACGAAGACCCCTTCGACAGTTTTGAGCGTTTCGATTACGTGCTGGCCAATCCACCCTTCAATGTGGACGATGTCAATCTCAGCCGGGTGGAGCATGATAAACGCTTCAGCACGTATGGAGTTCCGCGCAAAAAGACTAAAAGCCCAAAGAAAGATGCTGGCATGGAAACGGTGCCGAACGCCAATTACCTCTGGATTGACCTGTTTGCCACATCTCTCAAGCCCGGCGGCCGCGCCGCCTTAGTCATGGCGAATTCCGCGTCCGATGCGCAGCACAGCGAGGCCGATATTCGCAGAACCTTGATTGAGAAAAACCTGATTTACGGCATGGTGACGCTGCCCTCCAATATGTTTTACACGGTCACGCTGCCGGCCACGCTCTGGTTTTTCGACAGGGGCAAACAGGATTATTCCGTGTTGTTTATTGACGCCCGCAATGTGTTCACGCAGCGCGACCGGGCGCACCGCGAGTTTTCCGAAGAACAAATCCAGAACCTGGCCCTGATCAGCCGTTTGCATCAGGGCAAACGCGAGGATTTTGTGCGCGTGATTGACCGCTATTTTGCCAATGGCATGAAGGCGTTACGACAGCACAAGGAGACCTTGCAAACGGTCGCTGTTACGCTGGCCGAGTTTCTCGCCTCGAATGCGCTCGTCTCGACTTCGCTCGCTTCGACTCCGCTCAGCGAGCGAGAACGGTCGTCGAGCGGAGTCGAGACGAGCGGAGTCGAGACGGATTTTGCCGGACGGCTTGAGAAAATTCAGGAATTGGAACAGGCGTATGCGGCCTACACCTCAACGCGGAAGCTTGAAGACATCGAGGCCGTCAACCAGCAGCAGCGGCAGCTTGCCGCCATCTTTCAGCCCTTTTTCGCCTCCATCCACGCGATGCTGAAGGTGCTTGATCACAAGGTGCGCCATCTTGAAAAACAGCAAACCGCCGCCAAAGACGCCAAAGCGGTGAAAGCTGAGTTGGAACGGCTGCATTATGAACTCAAGGACGTCGAGTATTTCTTCACCCAAATCGCCTGGCTGCACGAACGCTTTCCTGAAGCGAAATACGAAGATGTGACCGGCCTGTGTAAACGCGCCAGCATGAAAGACATCCGCGAGCAGGACTATTCGCTGAACGCCGGTCGCTATGTCGGCGTAGTGATTGAAGAAGACGGCAAAACCGAGGAGGAATTCGCGGCCGAGATTCTGGCATTGAACGAAGAATTGAACGCCCTCAACGCCGAAGCGCGAGAGTTGGAAAGCGTGATCAATCATAATGTTGGGGAGTTGGTGGGGTGCGCCTCGACTTCGCTCGGCGACCGATAGTCTCGTTCATCGAGCGAAGTCGAGATGAACATGATGATTATGCCATATTGGTGGGGTGCGCCTCGACTGCGCTCGGCGACCGATAGTCTCGTTCATCGAGCGAAGTCGAGATGAACATGATGATTATGCCATACTTGTATATTCTCGAATGCGCCGATGGCACATACTACACCGGCAGCACATGGAACCTGGAAAAGCGGCTTTGGCAGCACCAGAACGGACAGGGCGCGAATTACACCAAAAAACGTTTGCCCGTGAAAGTGGTGTACTGTGAAGAATTTGAACGGATCGAAGACGCCTTTCTCCGGGAAAAGCAGGTGCAAGGATGGAGTCATAAGAAGAAATTGGCCTTAATCGAACGGAATGCGCAAAGGCTTCATGAATTGGCGGAATGCCAGAATGAAACGCATTGGTCTCGACATCTCGATAAGCTCGCCTCGACTCCGCTCGGCGACCGGTTGTCCTGCTCGGCGGCCAATTGCTCCGCTCATCGAGCGAAGTCGAGATGAGCACGCTGCCGGGTTCGCCTCGACTGTGATCGGCGAACGGTTACCTCGCTCATCGAGCGCAGTCGAGATGAGCACACTGCTGTGTTCGCCTCGCCTCCGCTCGGCGACCGGTTACCCCGTTCATCGAGTGCAGTCGAGATGAGCACACTGCTGGGTTCGCCTCGACTGCGCTCGGCGATCGGTTGCCTCGCTCGGCGGCCGATAGTCCGCTCGCTGAGCGAAGTCGAAGCGAGCTTGTCAAGGTATGGAGATGAGCACGCCGCTGAGTTCGCCTCGACTGCGCTCGGCGACCGGTTGCCCCGCTCATCGAGCGCAGTCGAGATGAGCAATAGCAGGAAACATCAAAACATTAAAACAACGGTAAGACAAAAATGATGGAATGGAAGGAAGAAAATTTAGAAAATATATTAAAATTCTATAACGGTAAAGCCATTAAGGATATGGATAATGGCAATTATCCCGTATATGGCTCTAATGGAATTATTGGTTATTCAAATGGTTTTAAATATGAAAATGCTTTAATCATTGGACGAGTAGGCGCTTATTGTGGTTCGCTAAGATATGAAAAGAAGAAGTTTTGGGCGACTGATAATACAATTGTAGCAACAACAAAAGATGGGTATTATCAACAATTTATGTTTTATGTTCTTCATTCCTTTCCTTTAAATGACTTAGCGGGTGGAAGTGCCCAACCATTATTAAATCAGACGATACTATCAAGAATCAAACTAAAAATCCCTCCCCTCCCCATCCAACGCAAAATCGCCGCCGTGCTTTCGGCTTACGATGACCTGATCGACAACAACACCCGCCGCATCGCCATTCTGGAACGGATGGCGGAGGAAATCTACCGCGAATGGTTTGTGCGGATGCGCTTTCCGGGGCATGAACGGGTGAAGTTTCAGAAAGGTGTGCCAGAGGGGTGGGAGGTTGTCAGTTTAGGTGAATTGGCCAATATCACAATGGGACAAAGCCCTTCTTCTGAATTTTATAATCAAACAGGAGAAGGCTTGCCATTTAACCAGGGTGTTGGTACTTATGGACAAAGATTTCCAACACGAGAAATATTCTGTTCTGTTTCTGGAAGAATTGCAAAAAAAGGCGATATTCTTTTCAGTGTGAGAGCGCCTGTTGGAAGACTAAACATTGCTGATTGTAAAATGATAATTGGTAGGGGATTGTCTGCAATTTCGCATAGAGAGCATTATAATTCCTACCTATTTTATGCCTTAAAAACTGCATTTTCAGATGAAGATATTATAGGAAATGGCGCAATTTTTAATGCTGTCAGCAAAAAAGAGTTACTAAATTTTAAAATGAATCAACCAGCCTATAATTTAGATGGTATCTTTGATAAACTGATTGCACCTATGGATCGAAGGGTTGAATTATTGACTCACTTTACGCAGTAGATAAAAAAGTTCTTTGACAAATATCTTGTGATCATGTTCAGATCCTCTG
>DF820464.1:461805-465802 GCA_000739535.1 Candidatus Vecturithrix granuli
AGCTAACACAGTTAAAAACAATGTATAATATCTGACTTTTTTATATGAGTGCGTAATGTGAGTTATTGACGAAGATTATTGAAAAGCTTAAATGCTCTCGCAACCTGCTCCTCTCGCGCCTGATGAGCGGCAAGCTGGCGGTAGATGACCTGGACATTCATTTTCCGCCGGGCATGGCTTCGAAAAAAGATGTTTGAGGAAACTTGTGAAAACTGTTAGCATCATTCGTCTCGACGTCGCTCGACGAACGCTGTCGTTCACTTCGACTTCGTTCGACGAACGCTGTCGTTCACTTCGACTTCGTTCGACGAACGCTGTCGTTCACTTCGACTTCGCTCAGTGAACAGGTCAACCGTTCGTCGAGCGAAGTCGAGACGAACATGAAGAATGCCGAACTTTATCAGTGAAGACCAGATCGAACAAGCCATTCTGAAATTGTTAGTCGAAGAATGCGGCTATCGGCATCTCAATTGCTTTACCGCCGATGCCGCAACGCTGCCGGATCACTCCGGTCGAACTCGCAAAAGCGATGTGGTTTTGTTCGACATTCTCAAGGCGAAAGCCCGCGAATTCAATCCCGGCCTCCCGGAGGCCGCGCTGGATGACGCGCTGGCGCGGCTTACCATGCCGCGTTCAGCCATGTCGCCGGTGCTGGCCAATAAAGAAGTCTATGGTCTGCTGCGCGACGGCATCCCGGTGGTGTTTCAGAACGCCAAAGGCAAGAACGAGCATGCACGGGTAAAAGTCATAGATTTCAGCCCCCAGGCCAACAACGATTTTCTGGCCGTGTCGCAGCTCTGGATTCAGGGCGGCATCTGCTACCGGCGGCCCGACATCCTGCTCTACATCAACGGCCTGCCGCTGGTCTTCATCGAACTCAAAAACTCCAATGTCAAACTCAAACACGCCTACGACGACAACCTGATCAACTACAAGCGCGATATTCCGCAGCTCTTCCTCTGCAACGCGGTCTGCATCCTCTCCAACGCCATTGATACGAAAGTCGGCAGCTTTACCGCCGGATGGGAACATTTCTTCAACTGGCTGCGCGTGGAGGATGAAACCGAGAAACTCGACCGCAAGCAGATTGAACGCGAAGGCGCGAGCATTGAGCGCACCATCCGCAGCCTGTGCCGGAAAGACCGACTGCTGGATTATGTGGAAAATTTCGTGCTCTACTACAAAGATACGATGAAAATCGTGGCCCAAAACCACCAGTTTATCGGCGTCAATAAATCTATCGCCGCCTTTGTCGAGCGCAAGCAAAAAGACGGCAAACTGGGCGTGTTCTGGCACACACAAGGGGCCGGCAAAAGCTTTTCCATGATTTTCTATGTCCGAAAAATCTTTCGGAAATTTACGGGCAACTTCAGCTTTGTCGTCATTACCGACCGGGAGGACCTGGACGGCCAGATTTACCGCAATTTCCTGCACACCGAAACCGTTACGAAACATGAAGCGGCCCGCCCCAAAAACAGCGAGGAAATGCGGGAATTACTCTCTCGCAATCTGCGCATTGTTTTTACCCTGATTCAGAAATTCCGGTGGGACAAACGCACAACGTACCCGCTGCTGTCCGACCGCGACGACATTATTGTGATTGTGGATGAGGCGCACCGCACCCAATACAAAGCCCTGGCCGAAAACATGCGCACCGGCCTGCCGAACGCCCAGTATATTGCTTTCACAGGCACTCCGCTCCTGGGCAAAGACCGCAAAACCAACGCCTGGTTCGGCGATTATGTCAGCGAATACAACTTCGCCCAATCCATTGACGACGGCGCCACCGTGCCGCTTTTCTATGAAAAACGGGTGCCGGAAGTGCTGATTCAAAACGAAGATCTTGGCGATGAGTTCTATCAGATTTTGGAAGATGAGAATCTTGATGAGAAGCAGCAGGCGAAATTAGAAAGCGAGTATGCCAAAGAGATCGAAATCATCAAGCGCGATGACCGGCTTGACCTGATTGCCAGAGACATTGTCGCGCATTTCCCGCGCCGGGGCTATCTGGGTAAAGGCATGGTGGTGTCGGTGGATAAATTCACGGCGGTCAAAATGTACGACAAGGTCCAGAAATATTGGAAAGAAGAGATGAAACGCCTTGTGGGCCTCATTTACAAAGCGCAAAACGAGGTGGATAAACAGCGTTACAAACAGATGCTTGAGTACATGCGAGGGGTTGAAATGGCCGTCGTCATCAGCGAAGACGCCGACGAGGAACAGAAGTTCGCTGCGCAGGGCTTAGACATCAAACCGCATCGCCAAAAAATGAACACGCTGGACGCCCGCCAGCACGACCTGGAATATCGTTTCAAAGACCCTGACGACCCGTTTCAACTGGTGTTTGTGTGCGCCATGTGGCTCACCGGTTTCGACGCGCCCACTGTTTCAACGCTCTATCTCGACAAACCCATGAAAGGGCATACGCTGATGCAGGCGATTGCCCGCGCCAACCGCGTCACCTCGTATATCATCAGGCGCGTCGTCAAAACCCACGGCGAAGTGGTGGATTATTACAATGTGTTCCGCAACATGCGGCGGGCGCTGGCAGATTACGCGCTGGGCAGCGAAGGCGAGTCCGAAGAAGCCCTGGTGCAGGATAAATCCGCGCTCTTTCTGCTGCTGGATACTGCCATTGAACAGGGTCTTGAGTTTTGCTCTGGCAAAGGTATTGACCTCTCCCGCGTCATCTCGACTTCGCTCGATGACCGGTCGACTTCGCTCGATGACCGGTCGACTTCGCTCGATGACCGGTCGACTTCGCTCGATGACCGGGTATCGTTCTCCGAGCGAAGCGATGTCCTGAGCGTGTCGAAGGGTCGAGGAGAATCCTGTCAACGAAGTCGAGGCGAGGTATTGGGGAAAATCGAATTATTCAAGGAATTTGCCGACACCTTGCTTGAGCGCGACGAATGGCGCAAAGAGTTTGTGGTGTATGAGAATACCATCACGGCCTTATACGAAGCCTGCAAACCCGAAATTCTTTGGCACGATTCTCCTCGACTTCGCTCGGAGAACGGCCCCCGCTCATCGAGCGGAGTCGAGATGACGCGCAATCAATATGTCGAAATCTTTCAATACCTTCGCGGCGTGCTCGACAGCATCTTGCAGCGGCAGGATATTCAGAGCGCCAAACAGCGCATCTCCGAACTGTTAGACCTCAGTGTGGTCACCGCCGACGATCAGGTGTTTGCGACCGAACACCCGGGTCAACAGTATGGCATTATTCAGCGCGGCAAAATCTGGGATTTGAGCCAGATAGACTTTGTGAAGCTGAAATCCGACTTCAAACAGGCGCAGTACAAACATATTGAAATCGCGGATTTACGCGCCTTCATCGAAGCCAAACTGGAGCAGATGCTGAAGCAGAACGCCGCCCGCATTGATTTCGCGCAAAGGCTTCAGGAGATCATAGACACCTACAACGCCGGAGGCTCGTCAACCGAAAACTACTTTGACGATCTGCTCGATTTTGCCGAAAATTTGCGCGACGAGCAAGAACGCCATGTCCGCGAAGGCCTGACCGAAGATGAACTGGAACTGTTTGATCTGCTCAAAAAGGACAAGATGACGAAAGACGAAAAGCAGAAAGTCAAACTGGCAGCTAAAGCCTTGCTGCATCGCCTGCTTGAGGAATCGCCCAGAGTGCTTGTGCAGGATTGGTACAAAGATACCCAAACCCAGGCCAGAGTGAAATCAGCCGTCGAAGAAGTGCTGGATCAAAACTTGCCGGACACGTACGACAAAGACGTGTTTCAGGCGAAATGTCAGATCATTTTCGATCTGGTGTACGATTACTCTTCAAAAGGGGAAAAGTGGGCGGCATGATAACGTTGCCGAAGCATTTCAATCTACAGCAGCACACAAGCCATTATCGCAAATAAACACAACGGTAGTGGTATCCTGTACATGATGCACGTTCCCTGAGCAAAGTCGAAGGGAACGCCTGCATGCTCGTCTCGACTCCGCTCGACGACCGGTCATCATGTACAAGGTA
>DF820464.1:466721-507660 GCA_000739535.1 Candidatus Vecturithrix granuli
AGCGAAGTCGAAACGAGCCGCTCACTGTTCCCTTCGACTTCGCTCAGGGAACGCATCACTGACTATTTAACCACTACCGGATAATTTTGTAAAAATATGACAGCATCATCTGATAGTCAGTTTGTCCTTTTCTTTCAGGCTGATTCGAATTCCTGTTGACAAGTGTAGTCGTTATTTTTATACTGTATTGCAAATCTTATAAATTTTAGCTTTTTGCGGGATAGCATTATTCATAACAATTTGACACGACTAAAAACCAGGTTTCTTGAAGAAAACTGGTTTTTGTGACAGGTATCAGGTTAACGGTTCTGCATAATGCTGTAACGGGCTAATTTCATCACAGAAGCAGCTCTCATAAAGGAGGGTATCTCATTATGAAAACAGGTTGGCTGAAATTTTTCGTGCTGAGTAGTATCCTGCTCGTGGTCATCATCCAGAGCGCGCCGGCGACAGGTTATATGCAGCCGCCGACAGTGGCGGCATATACCTCGGGCGCTATTTCTCGCGCCAGTAAGATTCAAATCGTATTTACCGAGAATGTGGTCACCCTGGAAAAAATCGGACAGGAAGTGGAAAAATCGCCCTTCACCTTTGAACCCGAGATTGACGGCGCAGCAGTTTGGACATCGGCTTCCACTCTGGTCTTCATTCCCAAAGAAAAACTCTCACCGGGACAGGCATATAACGCAACCTTGCACTTGAATGACATCATGGCGGTTGAACCGCCCCTTGATCCGTTTTTCTTTGAATTCACGGTCATCCAGCAAGCCTTTGACATCAATATTGACGGATTGCAAGCGGTACATCAGGCGGATCTGAAATTATTGAAACTGACCGGAAAAGTGACCACGGCCGATACTGAAGAGGACGAGCATTTCCAGCATTTTCTCAGCGCACGCCAGAATGATAAGCCGCTCGATATCCAATGGACTCATAGTAATAACAAGCGCGAACATGCCTTTGTCGTTAATGGCATTATCCGTGGACAAGGGTGGTCTTCTGTCATTCTGCAGTGGGATGGGTCGCACATCGGAGTGGAACAGAGCGATGACCGCTGGATCAGCGTTCCGCCCTCCAAAGGGCCGTTTGCTGTGCTGCAAGTCAAAGCCGTGAACCGCGACGAGCAGTATATTGAAGTCCGCTTTAACGATCCGGTCAAGAAAGATCAGGATTTGAACGGCCTGATTGACGTGGCCGGAACAACAGGGCTGCGTTTCGCGCTTGAAGACAACATCGTACGCGTCTATAATCCAGTGCGTTGGCAGGCGCGCGTGCAATTGACCGTCCGCCCGGGCATTCGCAGCGATTTTGAGTATCGCCTTGAAAATGAGATGAGCACCGCGGTGGATTTCTCAGAAATCCTGCCGCAAGTGCGCTTTGTCGGCAAAGGTGTGATTTTGCCGACCACTCAAGGGCTAACCATCCCCGTCGAAACCATGAATCTCACCCATGTTCTCGTGGAAGCCATGCAACTGTATGAGACGAATATCCCGCAGTTTCTCCAGGTGAACGCTCTGGATGGGAATCAGGAGTTGACGCGCGTGGGTAAGGTGGTCTGGCGTAAAGTCGTAGATCTCGGTTTTACGCCTGAACAGAAGAATCAATGGATTCGGCATGGTCTTGATTTGACGCCGCTAGTGCAAAACAATCCGGGCGGCATGTATCAGTTAACCCTGTCGTTCAAACGCCAGCACATTGTCTATTCCTGCCCTGAAAGCGAGGAAACCCTTGAAAACACGATGTACGAACTGGCGCAGGAAACCGGGGATTGGAACCTGGAAAACAGTTATTGGGACGCCTATCAGGATAGTGAAGAGTTCGATTGGGATGATTGGTATGATAATCGCGAAAATCCCTGCCATCCTTCATTTTATCGGGAAAGATATTATTATTCTGATCATACGGTTTCGGCGTCGCGTAACATTCTGGTCTCGGATATTGGCTTGATCGCCAAAACCGGGGGAGATAAACAGATCATTGTGGCGGCCACGGATTTGAAAACGACCAAACCGTTAGCCGGAATCGAGGTGGCGGTCATGGATTATCAGCAGCAAATCCAAAGCATGGCCAAAACCGATGCCGATGGCATGGCGCTGCTGCGCTGCGAAGAGCCTCCATTCTTAATCGTGGCAAAACGCGGGGAACAGCGCGGCTACTTAAAATTAGAAGACGGCGCAGCCCTGTCGGTCAGCCATTTCGACGTGCGCGGTCAGACCATTCAAAAAGGCCTGAATGGCTTCCTGTACGGAGAACGCGGCGTCTGGCGTCCGGGGGATACCATGTATCTGACCTTTATTCTGTTTGATAGTCTGCGCCAACTCCCCAAAGAGCATCCGGTCATTTTTGAATTGCTGAACCCGAAAGGCCAGCTTGTCAAAGTGCTGCGCAAGAAAGAAGGACTGAATGGCTTTTATCCCTTTGAAGTCGCCACTGAACCGGACGCTCCGACCGGTAACTGGCTGGCGCGGGTCAGAGTCGGCGGCGCGACTTTTGAAAAAGTGCTGAAAGTGGCGACCGTGATGCCGAACCGTTTGAAACTCAAACTGGATTTCGGCGATCAACAGCAGATCGGCGCAGGCGAGAGCGTGACAGGCACGCTGGCCGCTGCCTGGCTGCACGGCGCAATTGCTAAATACCTGGACGCTGACATTGAACTGATGCTCTCCCAGGCCAGAACCTATTTTGCTGAATACCCGGAATATACCTTTGATGATCCGACCCGCCAATACGAACCGGAGAGCCAGAGGATTTTTGAAGGCACGCTTGATGAAAACGGTAATGCTGCCTTTAGTGCAAATATCAATGCAGAGAATGTTTCGCCCGGTATGCTCTCTGCAAATTTCACGACCCGCGTGTTTGAACCGAGCGGCGCGTTTAGTATTGATCAATTCAGCCTGCCCTATCACCCGTATAACCAATATGTTGGTCTGCGTTTGCCTAAAGGAGATAAGCGCGGCATGCTGCTGACCGATACGCAGCACACCGCCCGCTTTGTGCTGCTCGATCGCCAGGCGCAGCCTGTACCGAGCGGACAGGTGGAGGTCAAGCTCTACAAGGTACAATGGCGTTGGTGGTGGGAAGAAGGCGCGAATTACGCCGAAGCCCCGTCGTTTGAACCTCTGAGTCAGGGCGTGGTGGACATTCATAATGGCGAAGGGGAGTGGTCGTTTCAGATCAAATACCCGGAATGGGGACGCTACCTGGTTCGCGCCTGCGATCTCAACGGGGCGCACTGCACCGGCAAAACAGTGTATATTGATTGGCCGGGCTGGGCCGGACGTGCGTCAAAAGATATTCCCGGCGGAGCCACAGTGTTGAGTTTTGCGGCAGACAAAGATCGCTATGTGGTAGGCGAAAAGATTGTGCTCACAATTCCGACCGGGAAAGAAGGGCGCGGGCTGGTCAGCATCGAATCCGGCAGCAAAGTTGTGCATACCGCCTGGATTGAGCCTTCAGGCGCGGAAACCACACAATACGAATTTACGGCGACGCATGAGATGACTCCGAATGTGTATGCGCATGTCACGCTCTTACAGCCGCATCTGCAAACCCAGAATGATTTACCGATTCGGATGTACGGGGTGATTCCGCTGCTGGTCGAAGACCCGGCCACGCGCCTGTCGCCGCAGCTTGAGACCCCGGAGCAGTTTATGCCGGAAACGACGGCGGAGATCAAGGTCAGTGAAGCCTCCGGCAGGCCCATGACTTATACGGTCGCCATTGTGGATGAGGGCTTGTTGGATTTGACGCGCTTTATCACGCCGGATCCCTGGAAACATTTTTATCAGCGCGTGGCTCTGGGCGTGAAAACCTGGGATGTCTATGATTTTGTGGCCGGAGCTTACAGCGGCGTGCTCGATAAATTACTGGCGATCGGCGGCGACGATGCTCTGCGCGGTAAAGGGCGCAAGAACGCCAATCGCTTTCCGCCGATGGTGCGCTTTATGGGGCCTTTTACGCTTGAAGCCGGGGCAGCCAATACGCATACGGTTGATATTCCGCAATACGTCGGTTCGGTGCGCGTGATGGTCGTGGCGGCGCAAGACGATGCGTTTGGTTCTGCTGAAAAAGCGGTGTTTGTGCGGAAGCCGTTGATGATTTTGGGCACGCTGCCGCGGGTGCTTGGCGTCCAGGAAACTGTAGAGATGCCGGTGTCGGTCTTTGCGATGGACCCGACGGTCAAAGATGTCGCGGTCACGGTGGCTGTCAACGGCCCGGTTTCAATTATCGGCGATGCGGAGAAACGCCTGAGTTTTTCTGATCCGGGTGATGATCTGATCACCTTTATCTTGAAGACGCCGCTGGAAACAGGCATTGCTAATGTCAAAATCAACGCTGTGAGCGGTTCTGAACGCATTACCCAAACCATTGAAATTGATGTGCGTATGCCCGGCGAGGCGATGGTTGACGTCTATGGGGAGCAGCTTGCCCCGCAGGAAACCTGGCAGCAAAACCTGACGCTGCCCGGAATTAAAGGTACAAATGAGGTCACATTGGAACTGTCGCGCATTCCACCACTGAATTTGGACAAACGGCTCAAATTCTTGATCCGCTATCCCTATGGCTGCGTGGAACAGACCACTTCGTCGGTATTCCCGCAACTGTATCTGGATAAACTGTTAGAGCTTACGCCCGCGCGGCAGGACGATATTCAGCGTAACGTGCAGGCCGGAATCACTCGTTTGCAGCAATTCCAGACCACCGAGGGCGGGTTTGCTTACTGGCCGGGCGAGAATAAGGGGGATGACTGGACCTCAAGTTATGTCGGCCATTTTCTGATAGAAGCTCGCAACGCCGGCTATGCGCTGCCGCCGAATATTCTTGAACATTGGAGCGCGTACCAGCGCACCCAGGCGCAGCAATGGCAATCTCAGGCGGATCAGGGACAATCGGAATTGAAGCAAGCTTACCGGCTTTACACCCTTGCGCTGGCGGGCGCGCCTGAACTTGGAGCTATGAATCGGCTGCGCGAGATTGGGAATCTGGCGAATCCGGCGCGCTGGCGCTTAGCGGCCGCGTATCTGATAGCCGGACAGCCGGAGGCCGCGCAACAGTTGATCCTCAAAGCCACAACCACCGTGCCTGAATATCGAGAACTGGCCGGGACTTATGGTTCTAGCCTGCGCGATAAGGCCATGATTCTGGAAGCCCTGACGCTTTTGAAACAGGTGGAGCCGGCAAAACAGGTCGCGCAAGAAATCGCCAGCGCATTAAACGCGCGTGATCGGTGGCTGAGCACGCAGGAAACCGCCTGCGCATTGATTGCTATGGCGCGCTATGCCGGCGTAACAGACCAGCAAAGCACGGATCCGGGACAATTCTCCTTTACCTGGAATGCTGAACCGCCGCAGACACTGAGACTGAGCGCTCCGATCCTTCAAATTCCTCTGACAGCCCTGGAAGTTGCGGATCAGGAAGCTCAGGCGGGTAAAGAGGAGGAAACGTCGGAAGATGAAACGGAAACTGGCATAGAAGACGTTGAGCCGGAAATGCCTGTGAACACGCTTGAGGTGATCAACACAGGCGCGGTCATGGTATTTCCGCGTTTGATTGTCAGCGGCGTTCCGCGTCCGGGAACTGAAACGGCGGCCGAAAATGGCCTATCGCTTGCAGTCCAATACTTTGACCGGGATGGAGAGGCTCTTGACCCATCTATTGTGGAATGCCTGGAACAGGGCACGGATTTCAGCGTGCAAGTGACTGTGACCAATACCGGTTACGCTGGAACCTATCAGGAGCTTGCGTTGACTCAGATCTTTCCATCAGGTTGGGAAATTCGCAACATGCGTCTTGATCCATCCGACCAAAAGGGAACGCCTGTACGCAGCGGGGCCGAATATAACTATCAGGATATCCGCGATGACCGTGTTTACACCTATTTCGATCTGAAACAAGGGGAGTCGAAAACTTTTACTGTCAAGCTGAACGCCAGTTATCTGGGCGAATTTTATCTGCCCATGATCACGGTCGAAGCCATGTACGACGCGATTATCAACGCCCGCGTGCCAGGACGCTGGATTTTGGTGCTGCAACCGGGCGAAATCCAGGGATGACGCCCGCGCCAGATGAAAATCAGGCTCGTAGTAGCCGCTTCAGCGGCGTTCCTGTAGGAAAAAACCGGGTTTTTTGAAAAAACCCGGTTTTTACGTATGTGGATTGTAAAGAAAAAATATTGGCTTTATTTCGGACTCATTGGAATTGCCCTGCTTTTCTGCGTTTTGGGAGGAATTTTTTGGCATATTTCTCTACCCGCGCTTTTGTTTGACGAGCCGATTTCCACTGTCATTTTAGACCGCGAGGGCAAGCTGTTAGGCGCATCAATCGCGGCAGATGAACAATGGCGTTTTCCGCCAAATATGCAGATTCCTGATAAATTACGGAAAGCGGTGCTGTGTTACGAAGACAAACGCTTTTTTTTGCATCCGGGTGTTGATCCGTTAGCGGTGCTGCGGGCCTTCTGGCAGAATCTGTGCGCCGGACGGGTGGTCAGCGGCGCGAGTACGCTGACCATGCAGGTCATTCGTCTGGCGCGGCATGGACAGCCGCGCACCTTCAAAGAAAAACTCTTTGAGGCTGTACTGGCCTGCAAATTGGAATGGACGCTCAGTAAACAGGAGATTTTGTCCTTGTATCTGTCGTATGCGCCCTTTGGCGGTAATGTGGTGGGAGTTGAAGCCGCCTCATGGCGATATTTCGGGCGTTCGCCGGAACAATTGACCTGGGCTGAGAGCGCAATGCTGGCAGTGCTGCCGAACAGCCCGGCTCTGATTCATCCGGGACGTAACCGGGACGCGCTGCTGCAAAAGCGAAATGGCTTATTAGACCGTTTGCAGCGCGAAGGACGGCTTGACGCACTCTCCTGCGACCTGGCAAAACAGGAGACTCTGCCGCCCGCGCCATACCCTATTCCTCTGCTTGCGCCGCACTTATTAGCGCGGGTACGAGCGAAATCGAACGTTCCGACAGCCAGTATTCAGGAGCTTTTGCAGGGCAGAGCCAGAATTCGGACAACGCTTACCAAAGAACTTCAGATGCGCGCCAGCGAGGTGTTGCAGCGTCACCAAAAGACTCTGGCCGGAAACGGCATTCATAACGCCGCCGCCTTGATCGTCGAAGTGCAAACCGGGGACGTTGCTGTTTACATTGGCAACACCGGCGCGTTTGAACAGCATGAGCATGGCAATCAGGTGGATATTATCCCCGCGCCGCGCAGCACCGGCAGCATTTTAAAACCTTTCTTGTTTGCCGCCATGCTGCAAGCCGGCGAGTTACTGCCTTCGCAGCTTATCCCTGATATTCCCACGCGCATCGGCAGCTTTGCGCCGCAGAATTATTCCCGATCTTACCAGGGAGCGGTCACGGCGTACATGGCCCTGGCGCAATCGTTGAACGTCCCGGCCGTGCGCCTGTTGCGTTCCTATAGCGTGGATCGCTTTCAGGCCGCGTTGAAATCCTTTGGGATGACCACGTTATCTCGTCCGGCCCAGGAATATGGCCTGACCCTGATTCTCGGCGGCGCGGAAGCCTCGCTCTGGGATCTCACCGGCATCTACGCCAGCATGGCGCGTTGTCTGAACAATTATCGCAGCGATCATCCTGATATAGCGGCGTTTTTTCCCCCCCATTATCTTCCGGCAGCCGCTAATTCCCCGGTTACACGCCAGAATCCGCTTAATGCGCCGGCGATTTGGTTCACCTTTCAGGCCATGTTGGACGTGCTTCGTCCAGATCTGGAAGGCGCATGGGAGCTTTTCAGTTCGTCGCGCAGAATTGCCTGGAAAACCGGCACCAGCTATGGCTACCGCGACGCCTGGGCCATAGGCGTGACGCCGCGCTACGCGGTCGGGGTCTGGGTGGGCAACGCGGACGGTGAAGGACGAGCGGGATTGACCGGACTTGAGGCGGCCGCGCCGATTCTGTTCGATCTATATGATTTACTTGACGGTTATGAGTGGTTTACGCCGCCGGAGGCGGATCTGGTTGAAATCGAAGTCTGCTCCCACAGCGGCTATCGCGCCGGACCCTATTGTCAGCAGACCCGCAGCATTCGCGCGCCCCGCGCCGGGTTGCAGACCCGCTCCTGCCCGTATTGCCAGCTTATTCACACGGACGCTGCGCAGACCTGGCGTGTGCATAGCGGCTGCGAACGGATTGCGGCAATGCACACAATTTCATGGTTTGTGCTGCCGCCGGCCATGGAATGGTTTTATAAACAGCGCCAGCCCGGATACCTGCCACTGCCGCCGTATCGCAGCGATTGTCTGGAATCCGGGGCGAGCGCAGAAACCAGCGTGATGACCCTGATTTCGCCAGATCAGGCCGCCCACGTCTATGTGCCGCTTGAATTAAGCGGCCAGCGCGGACGCATCGTTTTCGAAGTCGCCCATCGCCAACCGCCGACAACGATTTACTGGCACCTGGATCAGGAATATCTCGGAGAAACCAAAGATCTGCACCAGATGGCCTTAGCGCCTGCGCCGGGCAAGCACACGCTGACCCTCATTGATGAAAACGGCGAGTTCCTGGAACGCCCATTTACAGTTTTGTCCCGTTAACACGTCATGGTGACAGGAGTGGCAAAGCTTGTCTTTACCATCTGATTTTACTTCCTGAACCGGATCGGAACATACGCCGGAAGATATTTCTCGACTAACCGAACGTTCAACCGCGCAAATCGTTGTAAGCCGTTTTCCAATCGGATTTCAGGCCAACCTTGCCCGATTAACGGCTCGGCATAGCGCACAAAATCATCAGTCACGTCCAACCCGTCTGGTGTAATCCAGGGCGACGGCAAATGTCGGGCGGAATTCGCCACTACGTCCAGCGGTACGTGATCGAAATAGGCTTGATACGAGTCGCCCGGTTTCCGCAAAATCGTCGCCATCCAGCCGGTGCCCTGGTTGATAGCGATGTCAATGGCGTGTTGTCCGACATCATAAGCCTCCTGAATATCTACAGTGGAGGCAAAGATCGAGGTTGAGCGTTGAATCACGCCGGGCAACTGTCCGGTAGCCTGGCCGCGGGCTTTGAGTCCCACACTATTCAAATAATTCGTCACGATCTGCGCCACCGTGTTCTGACTCGCGCCGTATTCAATGTGACCAAAGCCGTCGCGGGCTTCCCCCAGGCTGCCCACGTCAAACCCTTCGCTCACCACGACGATGCACCGTCCGCTTTTGAGCAATTGCCGGTTGACATTTTCCGCCAGACTTTCCAGGGTATGGTGGGATTCTGCCAGATAAATCTGTAACGGCATCTCACGTTTTGGATCGGCTAACCGCGCCGCCGCCGGAATGTAGCCGGATTTTCTGCCCATCGCCTGCAACACCGACACTGGTTCTGACACGCACATGCCTCGGTTTTCTTCCTCAATGTTTTGGATCAGATACGCCCAATACCGGGCGGCGCTGCCATAGCCCGGCGTGTGATCAATAATAGTAAATTCCTCGTCACCGAGGTCGTTATCTATCGTTTTTGGGATACCAGTTACGATTAGCTCCAGTCCTTTTTCTTTCGCTAGACGGGAGACTTTATGCGCCGTATCCATCGAATCGTTGCCGCCAATATAAAAGAAATAGCCGACTTGATGCGCACGCATCACGTCAATAATCCGGGCGTAATCCTCAATTTGCTCATCTTTGAGTTTATACCGGCACGTGCCAATTGCACCTGCCGCCGGAGTATAGCGCAGCAGTCCAATTTCATGGCGAGGCTGCTGCGTCAGATCGATCAATTCTTCCAGCAAAACGCCTTCAATCCCATGCCATCCGGCAAAAATTTTGCCAAAATGATCGGGGTATGCCAGGCAGCCGTCAATCACGCCCTGTAGCGAGGCATTAATCACCGGCGATGGTCCTCCGGATTGGGCAACAATCACATTTTTGTTCATGAGGTTCAGGAGTGCTAAAGCTTGCTTTAGCAGCCCGGCCCCACCCTCCCCCACTCTCCTCTGAATTAGCAGGGCTGTTAAGTTCTCCGTGGAGTCCACCTTCCGAGGTGGCCTCCACACGTGATGTCTTGCACATCCTCAGATGGAGGCCACCTTGAAGGTGGACTCCATCATGGTTTTCGAGAATTTAACAGCCCTGCCCCTAAGCCAGGAGGAGGGGTCGGGATTGTGCCGCGTTGCCAAAGCGAGCTTTGATACTCTTCAATCATTACGGTTTACGGATAGATTTTCAATCTTTCTTACAAAACGATTTTTTCAACGCTTTTATTGTGGTGCGACTTGAGCGCAGCGGTTTGGAGCGCATGAGAAAGACGAGTCTCTTCCGGTCTCACACAGCCCCATACCGGTTCAGTCTTCCCTTCAAATTCTTGCAGGAACGCCGCCCACATTTGCAGAATGGCATCAGGAAACCCAAATTCAAAAATTCCTGCAGTAATACCTGGAATTGGCGACGTATATCCAAGATCGACGCGCGACCACGCCTGTTCTTTCGCTTTGGTTTCTAAAAAGTAGAAAGATTTCGGATCACGAGTGGTAAATTTGGCGGAAGCGAGCAGTCCATCCACCTCGATATACCAGGTATTGGTAGCTCCCGGAGCTAATCGTTTTGTTTCCAAATACATCGGAAACAGATTTCCGTCGCGATCCGTTGTTTCGCAGACTAACGTGGCGTTGTCGTAGGTCAGACAGGGCGCCATGCCACCTTTGCCGTCCGGTCGTTCTGTGACAATCTTCGACAGTACCGCATAAACCCGCTGCGGCGTCCAGCCCATTCGAAATGGAATATGCTGTGTGTGCAGCCCCAAATCGCCCATGCAGCCGTATTTGCCGTTATATTCGATCATGCGTTTCCAGTTAATCGGTTTGGTCACATCCATGTCGCTGGAATGGTGAAATCCGGATCGTACTTCGATAATTTTGCCGAAGCGATGCTCTTTGATCCACTGGATCACCTTTTGCGCCCCCGGAAAATACGGAAATTCCGAACTACAGCGCACAAACAGATCGGGATGTGCCTGAATCGCCTGCAAAATGCGGGTATTCGCCGCTTGATCGATCCCGAACGGCTTTTCGCCCATCAAATGCTTGTTGGCGCAGATGACATCTATATAAATTTGTTCATGAAGATGATGCGGCACCGCGCAATAAATCGCCTCGATCTCCTGGGACTGGAGGAGATCGCGATAATCCTGTGTCGCAATTTTAATGCTGGGGAAAAAATCGAGAAACCATTGATGCGTCTGCACGTTCGGATCGCAGATGCCGACGATTTCCGGGACAGGTCCTTGGGTCAGCAAATGGCACCAGCGCGCCGCTGCGCTGCCAAATTCTCTGCCCATCAACCCCAGCCCAATCACGCCAAATTTGACTGTTTTTCTTGCCATGCGTTCCCTCCTCCTTATAAGTGTTTCAGAGCATCATCCATCTTGTCAATTAAAAATTCGATCATTTTGGGGGTACAGGTCAACGGCAATTTGGTCAAGGCCGATGGCGGACAATTGGCTTTATAGGTCTGCGCGCTGATGTCAATGCCCTGATCTGTCAGCAGTTTGCAGAATTTGACGGCGCTCTCGGTGGAATAAAAATATAGTGAGGATAAATGCCGCCGGCCTTCAATTCGTTCCAGATGCTGAGCATATTTCTGGGTTAATTTTCGGAGGGCGTTCTCATAGAAATCGCCTAAATTTTTCGTATAGTCTTTATTTGCCATCGCAAACTCGATCGTAATGAGATACGCGAGGGACGCCAGTTCTTCCTGCCCGTTGGTGACTAACGCGCCAAATTGATTCAAATTATCCATCTGCGCCGTCGTAATCAGGCGCGATGCCGGGTATTCACCGCCCGGAAAGCCTTTGCCCAGCGAAACTAAGTCCGGGGATAACCCATACTCCCGGAATAGAAACAGTTCCGGCGACCAGATGCAGGATTGAATTTCGTCCACCATCGTGGGAATGTCACGTTCCTGGCAGACGGCATATACATGATGTAGGAACTTTTCAGTTAACCGGACGCCGCCATAATTCATGAGAATGATTTCATGGAAGAATCCGGCGATTTTGTAGTTGCCTGCATCATACTCTTTAACCAATTGATCGAAATGTTCCGCATCGTTAATTCTCACTGATTTTACCACCATTGCACCTGCGGTTTCTAATTTCGCAAAAAACGCGGGCCACATCCCTCGCATCATCTGAGTCAAGACGGTCGTGCCATGATAATTAGCTTCTTTACCGCCGTTATAATCGGCAATAACGAGTACTACCGGGATTTTACCTGCGTATAGTGGCTCATTGAAGGTTTTATCTAATTGATAAAATCGGGCGAGCATCATTTTTAATGCTGCCTCGACCGCTAAACTCCCGGTTTCCAAATTCAACACGCGATTCAGCACATGCGGCTCAGTGGAATTTAAGACACACTGAAGCCCGCTGACATCCTGTTTATCAAGCCCGTTGATCAGACGGATAAGTTCTTGCTCTAACAAGCGTGTGATATAACCACGCGTGCTGTTATGCGTTGCATTTGGGACGCCTAATTTTTTAGCATAATCAATGAGATTATAGCCTGGGAAACTATGCCCTAACGAAGCGTGGTAATGTTCACTTTTGGTAATGAGGTACAGCTTGCCATCCTCGCCGAGCCGAAAGCAGCCGAAACCGGAGAGGGGCGACCAGCGGGTTTTAGTCGCTGCAACAAATGATTTGGTTGATGCTCCTTGCGCTGAGCGCGGGTACCCCGGGCACACTTGCTTGCCGATCTGGTCAACTAATTCATCGCCGCGCTGTTGAAACCACGCCGGATAAAACTCGACCGGCTGGTCAGCCAGCGCAAGCCAGGTTTGGGCATGTTCTCCTGTGAGAAAGGCTTTCGCCTCGCAGACTGCATGAAGATACTCTGCGCCTAACAAGTCATTTAACGAACGTGTCACGTTTGTTATCGGAGCTTTTTGAAAATCACTCATTATAGACTCCTTTCATCTGTATGGATTATTTCACATAACATTCTTATCATTTTTACTGTGCATTAATTTTATCCTACCTCATAGTATGATCATGATTATTACGTCAAGCAAAATTTGATTGATTTAATCATAATGTTATTTTTGCTGATTTTATTTAATGATGTTTTGAAGAGTTTTTATGACAAAATGATTATATTTTTAAAAAAATGCTTGACATAATCATAAAATATTTCAAAAAAGATTTCATCTTATTTAAGGGGGCAAATATGAAGTTTTGACTATCTCGGATGCCCTGCTTAATAGCCCTGTCGAATATGCCGGGGTGGTTTTGTCGTAATCTGCAATCTTAATAAAATAATCCCATTTATGTACTCCACTTTCATCCTCCTCGCCTCGTAGGAGACGGAGGGGTGAGGTCCCCATATAACGTGAATGAAGATTTGACAACTTTCCAGAAGTTGTCAAATCTTTTTATAAAAGGAGTTAACACGAGCTAACCGCTCACCCGACGCAATGAACATACGATGTAGCGCGAAACTCCAGTTTCGCGACTGTCAACAATGCGCGAAACTGGAGTTTCGCGCTACATTTTCACAGGAGAAGTATCTATGCCAATCGCTCAGAAGCCTTTCAAAATTGGGTTGTTGGTAACAGCCCTGTTAGAAGATAAATTCAATAAAACCGGGCATATCCGCGATGAAGCGCGGCGTGTGACCGGGTTGTATGCCGAGAAATTGAGTCAGTTCGGCGTTGTCGTTAATCCCGGCTTTTTTGAATATGAAGATCAGGCGTTTCAAGCAGCCTCTCACCTGAAAAAAGAAGCGGTGGATGTCATTGTTTTTATCGAACTTGCTTATCAAAAAGGCTTGATTCCCATGCGGGCATTGTTGCAGTTTGACGTGCCGATTATTATTTGGAACACGCAGCTTATCTCGGAATTTGGCGAAAACGCGGATTTCGATCTCATCATGGTGAATTCGGGGATGGCGGGGTTATCTGAAGTGACGAGCGCGCTTGTCCGGACAAAGAAGCCGTTTTTCGTCGTGACCGGGAGCATTGATGATCAGAGTGCACTGCGAGAATTGGGTGAATATATCCAGGCTGCTAAAGCGGTGTACCGTTTGAAAAATTCGAAAATCGGCATCATCGGACACCCGTTTGAGGGTATGACGGATTTGATGCAGGATGATTACACCCTCTTAGAAACCTTCGGCTGTAGCTGCTGGCCTGTTGATCACGATGAAATTATTGATGAATACGGCAAGGTGTCGGAAAAAGATGCCGCTGACCTCATCGTCAGTCAGAAACAAAAGGGGCGAATGATTGCGGTTGAGCAGGCGATGATGCAGCGCTCTGCCAAATTGGCCGTTGCGCTCGAACGCATAGTGAGTCTTCATCAGCTTGACGCGGTAGCAGAGTTCGATCAGGTATGGCTGTCGGATGAGCGTGTCGGGATTATCCCATTTTTCGGCACATCGCTTATGGTGGAAAATCACGTACCGTTTACCTGCGAAGCCGATGTGCTACGTGCTATTTCGATGCTGGTGTTGGAGGAAACTGCCGGACATGCCACCTTTTTAGAACATTATATTCTCGATTATCAACGGGATTTGATGTTTAATTCTCACGATGGGCACGGCAATCCGGCGTTAGCCGACGAGAACTATGGCGTGCAGATCGTTCCGACGATTTATTATACCGGCGTCAAGGGAATGGGCGCATCCTTCAATTATGCTTATAAACCAGGCGATTTTACGTTGTTTTCCATCGGCAATATCGGCGGCGGGAAATTGCGGTTCATCTCCTCGCAGGGGAAAACGCTCGCTATGCAGCCTCGCAGTATCGCCGCGCCGCAGACCATGTTTCAGTGGGAGGGTGGAAGCATCAAAGAATTTGCCCGGCAATGGCTGCTTTCCGCTCCTTCACATCATCATACTGGCGCGTATGGTAAGCTTAATCAGATGCTTGAAAAAGTCGCCGCAATGCTTGGCATTGAGCATGTGATTATCTAAAGAGCTATTCGTTGTTTTGGGTATGTAACTACAAGGATAAGAGATAAGAAAGGGATGTCTGGACGAAGAAACCAGGTTTTTTCCTAAAAACCTGGTTTCTCGTGTATAATTATTTCTGAAAGGCTATACCACAGGATAAGAGATGAGAAAAGGATGTCTGATTATTGCCTGAAAACGAATGTTTTGCCCCAGTTAAAAATTATTTGTCATCACTTATGAGGGATAAATCTATGTATTTAACATTCGATGTCGGCACCACCTCGGTGAAAACGGCTCTCTATGATGCTGAAGGGCGATTGCGACATAAAGTGATCAAAGATTATCAGTTAGATTCTCCAGCAGTTGGGTGGTATGAAGTCAATCCGGAAATCTATTGGAAATCGGTTGTCGAAGGGTTTCAAGAAATCCTATCGCAAAGCGGAACGGCCGCTAGCGACATCAAAACCATCGCTGGGTGCAGCCAGGGGGAAACAGTGATTTTCCTCGATCAACAGGATCATCCTACCCGTCCGGCGATGGTGTGGTTAGACGGACGCGCTCAAAAAGAGGCCGAGCAATTCAGCGCGATGGTGGACGTAGAGGAATTTTTCAGCGTTACTGGCATCCCGGAGATTGAGCCGACCTGGAGCGCGTGTAAAATGTTATGGGTCAAGCAGAACCAACCGGATGTTTTTCGACAGACCGCCAAATTCATGCTGGTCGAAGATTACATTGTCTATAAATTGACTGGCAAATTTGTCTCGTCGGCGTCGCTGTTGTCGACCAGCGCACTGGTTGATATTCATAAAAATATCTATTGGCGTAAAACCGTGGATTTTCTTGGCGTTGAAAGCTGTCTCCCTACAATAATCGCAGAAGGAAGTTTTGTCGGAGAAATTCAACCGTCCGTCGCTGTTGATATTGGACTCAAATCCGGCATCCTGGTGTTCAAGGGTTCCATGGATCAAACAATGAGCGCGGTCGGCGCCGGAAATATTGTGCCGGGTGTCATCACTGAAACCACCGGCACGGCGCTGGTGATTGGCGTCACCGCCAGAACAGTTGATTTCCGAGGAACAGTCAAATTAGCTTATCAGCCGCATGTCATCCCGGCAACCTATCTGATTTTGCCCTTCGCCCGGACCGCCGGTATAGTCTATAAATGGTTCCGCGATCAGTTTGCCCGGGAAGAAATCCAGCAGATCGGGGATCTCGAATTAGCCTATGAAGCGTTGAATCAGTTGGCGGCGACAATCCCGGCGGGGGCCGATGGCATCGTCTGCTTGCCTTTTCTGGCGGGTGGCGCGCCCCCGCCAGACAATAATTCTTATGCCAAAGGGATTATTTACGGACTGACGCTGAAACATGGCAAAGCCCATATAGCGCGAGCGATTATGGAATCTATCGGTTACCTGTTGAAAAGCATCCTGACACATGTTGAACAGGCCGGGATTGCTATTCAGGAGGTACGTTCAATGGGTGGCGGTGCGCGTTCCGACCTGTGGCTGCAAATCAAAGCCGACATCTGTAATTATCCGATTGTCAGAATGCAGGAAGAAGAAACTTCAACATTGGGTGCAGCCATTCTTTCTGCCGTCAAAGTCGGTGATTACGCCACAATAGAGGACGCAGTTCAAGCTATGGTAAAACCGGGAAAACGATTTCTCCCTAACCCGGAACAGACCGCCATTTATGCCAGGAGTTATGCGCTATATCGAGATCTCTGCGAGAGTTTGATGCCGCTTTTTAAAAAATATGCGTAATTCGACAAGGTGAAATTCACCCAACAGAAGGGAGGAGGAAAGTTATGGAACCATTAAAAGCTGGATATGTGTCTTTCGGTACGATGTATTATAAGCCGGAGAAGTTACGAGAGATCAGCGGCAGGGCCGAACAGCAGTTAACCGCGAGAGGGATTGAATTGATCAGAACCGATCCGGTGTTTGGCGAAGATCAAGAACCGGACCGGGCGATTCGAGAATTGAAGGCGCAGGAATGGGACTTTTTGATCGCCAACGTGATTAACTGGATAGACACTCGCGGCGTGATCCGGGTCTTGATGGAATTCCGCGACAAACCGCTCGTGTTGTATAGCTTCGGCGGATTTACTGAGGGGGATACGCTGATTTGTCCGGCAGCCGGAGCTGGCTCAACCTCTCTGCGTTTCCCATTGGAAAAATGGCGGTTTAAATTTATCTATCTCTTTAATCCGCCGGATTCGCCGATGGATGTGGATGGGATTATCAAATTCGGACGCGCAGCGCAGGTCATGAAAAAATTGCGATATACGCGGGTCGGGATGATCGGCTTTAATGATATGGGGCTGTATTCCACCGATTTTAACGTGACCCGCTTACGCGATAAGATTGGTACCGAAGTGGAGAGTGTTGATCTATTGCAATTGCAACGCAAAATGGATGTCCTGAGCGCAGAAGTGGTGAAAAACGAAATGCAAAGAATCACGCGTACCTGGGAATATCCGTTAGGCAAGCCGCAAGATGAGGTGATTGAGCGCGTCATTCGAATGTATTTGGCAACAGTAGCAATCTGTAAAGAGAAGAAATTCAGCGGATTCTCCTACAAATGCGTGGATGGGATTGATCTGGAAATGAAAGCGACCCATGCCGTGCCGTCAGCCCTGGTCGCCTCCGCCGGGTATCCCTATGTTGATGAAAACGACATCGGCAATTTGATTGCAGAACTAATGTTGAAATGGATTTCAGGCAAGCAGGTTATGTTTTTAGAACATTATGATCATCACCCGGAATGGATTTTACTTGGCGAAGACGGCTATATTCCTGATGAATTTATTGACGGCAATCCGCAAATTAAAAATATTTCGACCGTCCTGCTCGGCGGAATTGCGCATTGTTCTAAAATGAAAACCGGACGAATGACGTTAGCCTGTCTCTCCGAAGATGGCGACGGGTATCGGATGCACATCGTCTCCGGGGAAGGGAAAACCCCGCCGCAATGGGTTGAAATGGGGGTGCCGCTGCCATCCTGGCCGAGCGTCAAGTTTTTCCCGGATGCCAGCGTGAGAAGCATTTTGAATCATGTCCAATCACAGCACTTTGCCGCCGTTTACGGGGATTATGTGGATGAATTGCGGTATATATGTGATCTGATGGGGATAGAACCTGTGATAGACAGCAAGTAATGCTTAACGAATTATTTACGCGATGTTTAAGGCTTTGAGTTGTTTCGGGAATTTCGTTTCTCATTCCCGAAACAACTGTCTCACAGGCATTTCAGAAAAACCTTGAATATCGAGGGTATTAAAACTCAGGCGCAACGTAAGATGTCAAAGACCGAAATTCGTACTGTAAAATTGTTAGAAATGCTCCAAACCAATGAACGCGTTGATGTGAAAACCGTGACCGCCGCGCTAGATATTTCTGAAGCAACAGCCAGACGGCTGTTTGCGAAACTCGAACAAGAAGGCGAGGTCATCCGAACCCTGGGCGGCGTGAAATTAGCCCCACAGTTAGGGCATGATTATTCGTTCCGGGTGTCCATCTCCCATCGGAGCAGAGAGAAAACCCAAATCGGCACTGCGGCAGCAGAGCTTGTCAACAGCAATGAACGCATCTTTCTGGATTCGGGCACCACGGTGCTAAAGTTGGCAGAGGCCCTGGCCGTAAAAATTCACACCGGAGCTATCGAGAATCTGGTGGTAGTCACGAATTCCGTGACGTTGATAGAAATCCTTGCCAAATCGTGCAAAGTGATTTTAATCGGTGGCGAGATTCGCGCCGAACGCCGGGATGTCTGCGGCACTATCGCCGAAAAAACCCTGCTGATGTTTCATGTTGATAAAGCCTTCCTCGGCGCGGATGCGATCAGCCTGACATCCGGACTGATGACTACGGATGAGCGCACTTCGAAAATGAGTGAAATTATCATCGAACGCGCCGACAAAACCTACATCCTGGCGGATTCTGAGAAATTCCATAAGACCTCTTTTGTCACTTACGCCCCCGTCTGTGCCGCGACAACTATCTTGACTGACGACGGCGTTACACCTGAAACTGTAGCGGCTTTTACCGACCTCGGCGCGCAAATAGAAATTGTTCACTCTTGCTGAGATGTCAATAGCGAAACTATTATGACCAAAATAGTCATTTTTATATAAAGTCAATCATTTTCGTTTTTAAAAACAGCTCAAATACGATAGAAGTATTAATTTTGATTAAAATAATCATATTTTGTTTGACGTAACCAATGTGCCCTTTTATAGTGACTGTTCAATGTGATGAACAGGGAAATAGTCGAGATAGATGGGACATTAACATGATCAATTAACCAAAGGAGGGCTTTACCAATGAAGAACATCGGTTTCATCGCACTTCTGATAGTTATGGCAACGACATTCATGTTCACGTCGGTTTTTGCAGCCGAGGTGACAATCACGCTCATGCGTGATGCGGCGGAAATGCCAGATGAAGTGATTCAAGACTTTGAGCAAAAAAATCCGGGGATTACAGTCAATATTGTGGAAAATGATCCGGCGAAATTGATGACCATGATCGCCGGAGGCACTGCGCCGGATGTGTTTAGAATCAACGGCATCGGCAGTCCTTACTGGGTTCGAAAAGGCTTACTGCTGGACATCACGCCGTATCTGGAAAAATCCATAGACATGGATGATCTGTATCCGGTCAATGGCATGTTCCGGTGGGATGGTCAAACGCAAGGAAAAGGTCCGTATTATGGGATGGTCAAAGACTGGAATCTCGATTACATGTATTTCTATAATAAGGATGCGATGGCGGAAGCGGGCGTGACCCCGCCTAGCGATGATGTGCCGCTGACGTTCCAGGAATTCACCGACATGATCACGAAGCTTGTCGTTTACAAGGATGGCAAGGCCGAACGCTACGGCTTCGGCTACACTGATGACGAGTTTAACGGTTATTTCATGTATCTACTGGCCTCGAAAGGGAAATTCCTGTTCAAAGAGAACGGCACGAAACTGAATATCGAAGACCCGGATGTCCGCGCCCTGTTTAAATGGTGGTTTGACATGGCGAAAACCCATCATGCCATGCACAATCCGCTTGATCCCGCGCCCGATTGGGATGGCCCATTATTCCAGGCCGGCAGAGTCGCGCTGCAATGGGACGGCTATTGGTTCGGCCCCATTATCAATGAAGGCGGGAAAATTCCGCCGGATCGTTTCGGGTTCGCTCCTGCGCCGATCTATGGCGACAAGCGCGTCAACGCGACTGGCGGCGGTACGGGCTATGTTATCTACAGTCAAACCAAAAACCTTGAAGCGGCCTGGAAATTCTATGAATACTACATGTTAGGCGATGAAGCTCTGGCGCGCGCCAAAAGTGGCTGGGGATTGCCTGCTCGGAAGTCACTGATGCAGTATGTGCCGCAAGAGACGCCTTTTGATAAATATCGCCTGGAACAAGTGCAGAAAGAATTGCCGTATCAAATTATTCTCCAGTTCACACCATATTTGAGGGATAGCACGCTCGTCTCCGTGTACAATCAGCAGATGGAGCCTGCGCTCAAGGATCAGGTAGATTTTGACACCGCGCTGAATAATCTGGCGCAGCAAATTGATGCGATGATTGAACGGGAACTGCAATAGTGTGAAGTTGTCGGATGCCAGGCAGAATTCCCCTCCTGGCGGGCAGGACTGTGAAGTTCTCGCAAAATATACCCGTCTCGACTTCGCTCGACGTGCGGTGTTCCGGTCATCGAGCGAAGTCGATCTGACAATCATCCGTAGAACTTAACAGCCCTGCTCCCAGGAGAGGGAGTTTGAGGACTTTGAGAGGGGATCATGAAATTCCTGAACGGTCTTAAAATCAAGCGGGAAACACGGACCTTCTATTCGTTTACCGGGTTATGGATCGTGATGTTCATCTTTTTGAACGTCATTCCGATGGTGTATAGCTTTTATCTTTCATTGACGAACTTCGATGGTATGACCGCACCGCGTTTCATCGGGTTTAAAAACTATCTCCGCTTGCTCCACGATTATCGCTTTCTGGATTCGCTGAAGCACACCCTGACCTTCACCGCGTTCAATATCATCGCCACCTTAACCGTCAGCTTTCTGCTGGCGACGCTGCTGAACAAAGAGATCAAAGGCAAGGGATTTTTTCGCAGCGTGCTCTTTCTGCCGTATGCCGTTCCGATTATCGCCACCGTGTTTATTTGGAAGACGGTACTGAACCGGGAATCGGGCTTTCTAAACATGGTGTTAGGGATGATCCACAGCAATCTGTCGCTGAATTTGCTCGTCACCGTCCCGATGGCGTCACTGATCTCGATGTTCGTTTGGCAAATCGGCGGAAGCCTGATTATTTTCCTTGCTGGATTGCAGAATATCTCCCGCGATCTGATTGAAGCCGCCGAAATTGACGGTGCCAGTCAATTGTGTATGCTCAGAAAAATTACGATTCCCATTATGTCACCGATTATCCTGTATCAGGCGGTGGTTGGCATTATGCAGTCGTTTAGCGTGATTGTGCAGCCGATTCTGCTGACCTCGTCGCCCGGCGCGGCGTTTACTGCCTTTCTGAATCAACAGCCGCCGTACCAGAATTACTTCACGCTTATTTATGCCTTTCAACAGGCGTTTACCAATCAAAGTTTCGGCAATGGCATGGCGGCGATTTGGTATATGTTTGCCGTGATGGCGATCCTATCATTCATCTTTTTGCGAGTCACCATGAGATATGTCTATTATGAATACGAATAGTGATACCATAAACTTGCGCTCGCACGACGCCTATCGACGAGATGTCTGGAAAACCTTGCAGTACGTGGTGCTCATCGCAGTGAGCGTGCTCTTTTTGATTCCCTTATTCTGGCTGATATTAAGTTCGCTGAAAACACAGACAGAAATGGTGACGTTTCCGCCGAAATTCCTGCCGGAAATCCCCCAATTTCAAAATTATCTGCTGGCGGTCACCAAAATTGATTATCTGCGCTATCTGCTGAATACGGTTGAATTAGGGCTGATTTATACCGTGCCCGGCATCATGTCCGCCGCGCTGTTCGGTTATGCCTTTGCCCGATTCCACGCGCCAGGCAAAAATTTTCTGTTCAATATCGTGCTCGTGCTGATCATGATTCCACCGGTGGCAGTCATGATCCCGGAATATGCATTTTTTGCCCGACTGCGCCTCATTAATACCTATTACATCTGGCTACTGTGGGGCATTGGCGGGAATCCGCTCTATATTTACCTGTTCAAGCAATTCTTTTCCTATTTCCCCAAAGAATTGGAAGATGCGGCCCTACTGGACGGCTGCTCGCAGCTCGATATTCTGTTCAGAATTTTCCTGCCTCTCTCAAAACCGATCATTGTCACAGTTTTTTTGCTGTCGTTTCTGTTTGTGTACGGCGATTTCATGGGGCCGGTCATTTTTCTCAGCGGCAACAATACCACGCTGGCGGTAGCGATGGCGAACGGTTATGTGATTCGCAACGGCATTCTACTTGTTCCGGTGCTGCTCGCCGGAATCGTGATTTATCTGATCCCAATCATCCTGATTTTCACCTTCGGGCAGAAATATTACATTCAGGGATTGTTGTCTTCAAGCGGAGTCAAAGGGTAGGGGATTACTCATTCCGGAATGAGATACAAGGCTGATCTGCTCGAATTCTTTATGTCCCACTGACGCGCTATTCTGGAAACGATCATTCTCATCTTTACCAACTCCCCGAAGCTCCGCTGCCGCCTGAAGACCCCCCTCCTCCGCCATGAAATCTGGAAGAAGAACTGCGCTGACTATGGGCACTGCTGTCTGAACTTCTGCTGGTCCAGGTATCACGGTCGTCAGATGAATCGCTCCTACCATGCCAGGGAAACCCTGCTTTGACGTTCTGATAACCGCCAATGATGAACAGAACGATCACAAAAATTCCAATTCCTATGTATCTATATACTTCATCGAGGAGATATAAGGGCAGGAAGACAATTACGAATATCACAGGAGCAATGAGCAAAAACTTAAGCGATGACGTGTAATACATGATGATCAGAAAGGGGGAAACGAAAAGAAAAATAATCGCCCAAAATTTATCATTCTCCGGCAGCAGAAACAGCAATAACCCGGTGGCTGTCAAAACGATAAGCACACCGGCCAGAAATTTGGCAATCGGGTTTTGAGGAAGGAAATATGACTCAAGAAACGTGACAATCTTGCTGATGCTGCGAGATTTCGACGCAAACGGTCGCAGCGCGGCGCGTAAGAGAGACGCGATTACAATCACGCTGCTCAATCCGACAAAACACCCGATCAAAGTCCATTCAGCAAGGGTTCTTAGGGTGATCGGACGTCGCGGTTTGTGAGGCGCATAAGTGCCCTGAATCGTCCCTAAAATGCTGATCAATCCATTTTTAATTCCCTGAAAATACTGCTGGTGTTGAAATGCGGGCGCGATATCGTATGTGATAATGAGTTTGCAAGCCGCGTCTGTCAGAGAAGCTTCCAGTCCGTAGCCGACTTCAATTCTGAGTTTGCGGTTGTTGAGAAATACCGCCAGCAAAACGCCGTTATCCACGCCCTTTTGTCCCGGCTGCCAGCGTTCAAACAGTTCATTGACGTACTCTTCAAGCGTGAAATCTCTGGGAAGGTTTTGCATGATAACCACGAAGACCTGATGCGAGGTGGCTGTTTCAAAATCTTCTAAAAGCCTATCTAACTCCTGTTTTTCCTCAGAAGTAAGCGTCCCTGTGTAGTCATTCATCCACGAAGTCACCTTTGGAAACGTCGTTGTATCAGAGGGGCTTGTGGAAGGCGGTGAAGCCGGATTTTGCCCAGATAGGCCGAGTTTCTTCCTGGTGGCTGCATCCAGCTTGCCGGTATCTGGAAGTTGGTGATCCTGCTGAAATTTTTTGAGTGCCGTAATGGTTTTGTCCCCGATTTTTCCGTCAACAGTGCCGGGATTGTAGCCCCATTCCTGCAAACACTGCTGAGCTTGTTTGATAAGCGGATCCACGCTGTCAGCCAGACTTTCAACAGGCCAATTCAGAGCGCATGCCAGCCAGATAAACAATACTCCGGCAGCAAGGAGAAAGATGCCATAATTTCTTATGAGGAACTGCCAACATGTTTTCATAGAAAATTGACGCCAATCGTCGTGAAAACGATGATCTGACTAATTCAGAAACACAAGGCAACTTTTACGCAAACACGAGTTTGTGCACCTGGCTTTACAAAGGATTCAGGGTTGTTATACGGCGTTGGCGATTTTTATCGGAGAACTTTGCGAGGATAAACCGCCGTTCCGGCGATCATATCGTGCAGGCCCTGTCTTGTTCGACTCAACACCAAAAAACATCCTAAAAACCAGATCAACCCTAACACTGCCCCGATTTTGGTCAAAATTGCGATTCCCAGAATGCCTGCCAGAAGGGAACAGACAAACGTAATATTTTTCAGGAGATAGCGGAAAAACAATTTTCCGATTCCGGCTTTGGTCCCATCAGCATCGCCAATTTTCAATCCAATCAGCATTTTTCCGATAGTCGCCCCGAACAATCCCTCAAGTAAATTATACAGCGTACCAAACACAGAAATTCCTATCAAAGATCCCAACACTCCTCCCCAAAATCCTCTTAAACTTTCAAAAGAAGCGAGCATTCCTCCGAAGATACCCCCCAACACGGCGCCAAACACACTGCCGATCACTATTCCTCCCAAAATTATTAATACCAGATCAATGAGGCTGGCAGTCAAACGCAGCCCAAATCCTGCTCTTGATTCCATGAGTGCTCCCATATTTTTTCCTCCCTTGCCAGGATAGTTGAGTAATACACTTCTATGAAATTACAGTAACTCATTCAAAATAATAATCCTGTAATGATGGTTGTGTAAAGAAAAATATGACAAAATAATATGCTTGCTCACAGTTTTTGTTAAAGGTTTTGTAGTCCCGCCCCGGGCGGAAGAACTCACTAAAGCGAGAACTATAAGCCTTGTTACGATACTTTAAACACTTTCACAATCTGTTGCAGCAGATCGGATTGCTGTACCAGGTTTTTGACGGTATCACCGGAAAAATCCGTTGCTTTTTGCAAAATGTTTTCGGTGATGGTTTCAATTGTATCCATAGCATTAACCATTTGTTCGGAGTGCAGTTTTAATTCATCGGTTTGGGCGGCAATGCCATTAAAACGATCGGTGACATATTCCATGCTTTGCGCGATTTCCTCAGCGGCTCGTTTTTGTTCCAGACTGGCCCGGTTGACTTGCTCTGACATGCCGCTGATACTCTCAACAGCCTGGCTGACTTGTTCAATGTCATGTTCCTGTTGTTGAATGGCGGTTTTGATGCTGGAGGCCATGCTGGTCATCTGATTCATTTGCGTATTGATCGCCTGGCTGCTGATGGCTGTTTGCTGGATCACCTGGGCAGTATCTGCCGCCCGCGTCGAGGAATGAGTCGCGCTATCGAGAATGGTTGCGAGAGACTCTTGCACAGCATGGGCCAATTGTATCCCCTGATCAGTTTTTTTCAATCCTTCAGCAGTATGTTCCACCCCTTGCGCCGCCTTTTTCTGAAATTCATGGATCAAGCTGCTAATTTCCCGGGTCGAAGCTTTGGTGCGTGTGGCTAATTCTTTGATTTCATTGGCGACCACGGCAAACCCTTTGCCATGAACGCCAGCCTGAGCCGAAATAATCGAGGCGTTGAGCGATAAGAGTGAGGTTTGTTCTGCAATATCATCCACCATGTTCAGAATTGAACTGATTCGTTCGCTCCAGGTATTGACTTCCTGAATAATCTGGGCTGTTTTTAACACAACGGCTTTGAGTTCATCCATGCCATTCATTGAAGCTTCGACTGATTTTTGACCATGTATCGCCGCTTCCATGGTGGCTTTGGCAAATTGTTGGGTTTGGTCTGCATTCAACGAGACGTTTCGCAGCGACTGATCGATGTGTTGAACCTCGGTTTCCGTTTCCTGGGCGATATGCTCTAATTGTCCGGTATGTTCGCCGATCTGCTTCATGGTCTGATTGATTTGATCAACCGATGAAGAAATCAGGACCAAATCGGTTGTTAGCGAATTGGTACTGGTTGTCACCTCCGCAACGCTGGCGCGGGTTTCCTGAATCGAAGAGAGAATCTCTGCCGCTGCTGAAAGGAGCGTATTCGTATTCTGTGATACATCTTCTATGAATTCTCGAATCTTTTTGATGGCAAGCGTGGTGTTATCCACTGTCCCTGCTTGTTGTTCCATATTTTTGATGAGTATTTCCATTTGCTGTAAAATGCTGTCGGCTGTAGAATTGACAGAATTTGAAGCTTGTTGGACTTGACTGGATACTGAGCGAAGTTGGGTAATCATCTGATTCAGTTTTGTGGCGAGCATGCCAAGCTCATCATGGCTGAGGACCCTGGCTGTTTGACGCAGATCCCCTTCTGCGGCTGACACAATGACCGCGACCGTTTCCTGGATCGAATGAATAGTTCCCCGGCTAAAAAGGATTGAAAGTGCAAACGCCACTCCGCTGACAATAGCTGCAATCGTGAGAACAGTGGTGATAATTTTAGCAATAGCTTGCTTTTCAATCTCCTGAGAGAAACTCACAGTGATCGCGCCGACAGCTTTCTCGGTATTTTTCAATACACAGCGCCCCTGATAATAGTGTTGGGTATTAAAGGTGATTGGAATCACTTCAACAGGAGACTGTTTATCGAGCAGCGCATCACATGTAACGGCATGTTCGAGCACATCAGCATCTATCTGTTGTTGAAGTGGCAGGGTTCCGATATTGAATTGCGTTCCGGCAAAAAAATTGACTGCCGTTTCAGAGAGAGAGGCAAAACGCTCAATCATGTTATCGGTATAGACAATCTCGCCGACGAGTAATCCGCTTATTTTTTCATTATAATAGATAGGAGCGAGAATTTGTAATCCAAGTTTTCCTCCTTCACGAAACACTTGGGTGGTTGTGATTGTAGGCATCTCTCCCCCATAGAATGGTTTGAGGCCTTCCGGTAAAGGATTATCCGGAATCGTTTGATTTTGATAGTACATGGCAGAGATTTGCTCAAAATCATCCATTGGCAGATAGGTATCTTGACCTGTGCCTGAAATGACATATCCCCCAACGGTTTCTGAAGAGCCATCACGCCGATATGCGACCAACAGCCGTTTATTGGCTCCATACAGAAACAGTCGATCGGTTGCGATGGATGCTCCGGAGTTTTTAAAATCTTCCGAGATTTTAGCAAGGGAAGAAGCGATGAATTGGGTTGACCCTAGTTCATTTCGTACCTGAAGGTAGCCAGTAATCCAACTCAATTGAACATCTCGTGTTAAAAATTCATTAAAGCGACTGATATATGACTGTTGCTGGGAACGGAGGTCATCAAGAATAATATCAAAGGCAATTCGGATACGTTGCCGGGATTCCCGATGTTTATCCTGCCGGGTCATGGTATAGTAAGCGATAGACATACTGACGGTTGTCAACAAGACGAGCAGAAGACATAACGCAAGTAATTTGGTCTGAATAGATGTTTTCATCATAGCATGGCTCCTCTTTGCAAATAGATTTTCTCTATTTGACGAAAAAATCGGAAATAGGATTATCCAAAAAACTGTTGGGAATGCTGTTATAGCTCTGCATTTTCCAGGGGAATTCAATCACAATCCGTTGATTCCTTCAATCCGCTGTGATGTTCTACCCCATGAACTGTAGAGAAAATACGGGTTGGCAAGTCGAATACGAAGGCGAACGTGGCGATTATGAAAATTGCCAAGGCAAGCCATTGTGAAATGAGCATTCCTTGCCAGACATGTACAAATTCTTCGCGGTAAAAATCAACAGCAAAACGCAGAAGCGCACTCAGTAGGATATATGTAAGAAAGGTAACGCCGGGCTTCATTGGCTTTTTGTTCATGTGAAGCAAGATTGGGAAAAGCAGCAGATTACCCAGGCCTTCATACAATTGAATCGGATGCCTGAACGCGCCGTGTAGCGGAATCCCCCAGGGAACGGTTGTGATAATGCCATAGTCGCAGCCGTTCAACAAGCAGCCAAGTCGCATGAAAAAAAGCGCAAGCGCTAAACCTGGCGCAAAGGCGTCGGCGACTCGCCAGACCGGTAAGCGATGATGACGAACCGCAAGCAGGGTCACAATTCCACCGGCAAATAATCCACCATGAAAAGAAAATCCGCCATCGAGTGTACCTAATGTACAAAATTCACTCAGGCTGAGCGAGATTTGTTTATACGATAATAACAGAAACAGGGCGCGTGCGCCCGGAATCGCTCCCAGAAATCCCCATAAGACAATATCGGTCAGATCCAGGCGGCTGATATTCCAATATTTCCCTTCATGGACAGCAACCAGAAGACCGACAATAAAGGCGATGATAAAAAGAAGCGTTTGGGTGTAGAATGTCAACCCGGGCAATTCGAATAAGATCGGATACATATATGATCATAAAAACGTCCCTTTTGAGTTGGTCTTAAAGGGACGTTTTTATGTTTCGCGTGACATACCTGGCGGTTATTTTCGACCGTTGCGTCTGAAAATTAAACCAAAAGGAATAACGGCCCCCAGAAGCACAATGAGGTTCTTGAAGGTGGTCGTTGAAGAAACTTGTTGCTGTCCCGCCGTACTTGTAAAGGGGTTCCCAAGGCATAATGTCGTTCTACCGCCTGGTGTTGGCTGCCCAGGGACAGGGGTACGCACTCCTCCGATTCTCTGCCACAGTCCGCTGCCAGTTGTTGGGGCCGCTACCTCATGATTTATGTAAAAAATAACATCCTGAATGGCGCAGGAATGATAATTTTCTGCAAAACCAATCCGAATAGCTTGCTCGATTTGGGTATTATGTCCGATAATACTGACATACTCGCTTTGCGAAGTTGGCTGACCGCGCTGCGACATCAGAAACACGCGCAACATCCGTTTAGAAGATGGGGTATTGGGAGAAACAGAATACGTTAAATCCTGGGCAGCGACGACCGGAGCTAAGGTTTTGTCATTTGAAGCTAAAATATCGCCCATTGTAATCGTTCTGCCAGAGGAATAATAGCTCAGATTAGTCGTTACGACCGTCACAAAGCGGATACAGTCACCGGCTGGAGGCGTCGGCGATACATCAATCGCTCTTAATTCAGGAAAGGCGGTTTCCCACACTTCGAGCGCTTCATCGGATAAATACATATTGCCCTGAGTATAAAACAGAATGGCTTCCTGAATGCTGCGGTGAGAAGCCCCCAGACGATCGCCTGTACGAATAAGCTGTTCAATGATATAATCGTGATCGGTTAACGCAATTTTCCAATAGCCGCGTCCACTCTGATAATTGTAATAATCCCCGGTATATTGGTCGTCCTCCTTTCCCACTGGTATGATCTTCTGAATTTGAGCAGTGTATGGATATTGCCGGGATGACTCAACGGTGCTTGAGGGCGTACCATAACGCTGGCCAAGAGCGCGATAATTGTCCGACGTGAGTTGATACATTTTGCCTTTTGAACCAGTTGTATACAACTGATATGGATCAATATCCTGATATACAATAATATCAAAAATTCTTCGTTCACTTGGCCGTAATTGCAAAGAAATATCCTGCCCAACAATCAGATAAGGGGCATTGGGATTCGCTTCAGTTGATTTGGCGACATCGCCAATTTCAAGCGAAAATCCCTGCGTGGTATATTCCGGATTAAAAATGTGAACCTTCGCGATTTGGGGAGAATACGTCTCCTCCCAGCGAATATGCCAATCCAGCGCAGCAAAACTTGTGATAGGAAGCCCTATAAGACAAAGTCCTATCAGTACAATTCTCCAATATGTTTTCATTATGTCTCCTCCCAACACGAAAAGAACCTCCCGAAAGCATTGACAAAAATACAAGGATTTGCAAAAGGATGTTATCGAAAATTACATAATGCGAATAATATCGGGAAAACCGGAGAAAGTCAAGAAAAAAATGAGGAGGAGAGTTTCTTGCAACACCTTGACAGGGGTGAATATTTGCTGAATAGACTCAGAGCGTGATCAGGAGTGCAAATTTTAGTTTGCAAAATACCGACTAATCTGGCGAACTAAAATTTACCCTTCAGATTGATACAGAAGGAATGTTGAGGAGGGCGTTGTATGAAAAAAATGATAGTCTCGTTGTTCTTAGGTGGTCTGGCGGCAGGATTCTTTTTTTCCGGACTGATTGTCCGGGCCGAGGTCATTGATAAAATCGCTGCAATTCTTAATGATGAAGTGATTCTGTTGAGTGAGTTACATGAGGTGATGGAGAATCCGGCGGTGAATGTGCTGGTTCATCTCGATAGTGCAAACTCGAAGATTCAGGATGTGTTGCAATACGTCATTGAACGGCAACTTCTGGCTCGGGAAATTCAGTATCTGGCGACGCCGAAAGACCTGGAGACGGTAAAGTCATTAGCAATCCAGTATATCGTGAACACCTATTATCAGCAACAGAGGCAGCCATTTGACCAGCAGCTTGCCACAAGTGGCATATCAGAAGCTCAATTGAATGATGAACTGCTGCTGTATATGAAGGGGGTTGATTATATTCGGCGCAAATATCGCTTTAATGCGAATATTGACGATCAAGACGTTGTCATGAATTTATTTCAACAGTGGGTCAAGGAGTTAAAGACAAAAGCCCAGGTTCAGATTTTGGAATAGGCGAATGTCTCAATGACCGGTTGTTTCGGGAATTTCGAAGACTCATTCCCGAAACAACGTGAAAACTGTTCGAACTATTGTAATTCCATGCCTAACACTTGACAGGCTAATGAAAGCACTTCCGTATGGTCGTGGGGCAGGATTAAGTGATGGTTACCCAGCGGATTTTCACGCAAGGCTTGCACCGCGCTTGGAGGGAGTTTCACCTCAAGCTGTGTGCGGCAGGCGCTATCATATTTGGGGCGTCGCAGCACTTTGCCCGGGGCGATAAAGGCTTTATCTAACGTATTATTCAAGCGTAGCACAGTCACCTCTTCTTCCCTGAAATACCCCTGGATTGCTGTGCCTTTCCCAGTTTCAAAATGGGTTGAGATCGTGTAGTCGGTAAGCAAACCGGGCGAAATGGTACAATGGGCGAACAAACCCATATCGCCGAAAATTTTGACCGTATTCGCCATCCAGGGAATCACACCTGTTACCTCTTTTGCCAGCATCATGCCGACAATGCTCACAATATCCCCCTCACACCCGGCAGGCACACCATCGGCATTGAATTTTCCCAGCGGCAGACAAGCGGTGACAGCATGTTCTGTCACCAGGGAAAAACATTCGACCGTGATTGCATCAAGTTGTTCGCGATCAATACAGGCTTTAAACAAAGCATAGACTTTTGCGGTTGCTTCCAAATTCGATGAATACTCAGTCTGAAAGGCGCGCAGAAAATCTTCTGCGGGGCGCTGTTCTTGATACGATGGTAATTGCGACCAGGGGATCTTTCTCAGTTCAATCCCTAATCTCTCCTGAAGCAAAGGTGCTTCGATTTTCGAGGCGATCAACCAATCGGAAACGTCGCCGATTAAGCCTAAGCGTTGTCCCCGGAGTCGTTTGATGCCTTTGAGCGACTGATACAGATTCTTGACAAAAAAGCGCGTCCCCCGACTATCATAGTCCAACAGTACCGACCGCGCCCCATGTTGATTATAGTAGGCTTTGACTTCGGTTGCGGCCGCATAGGAATTGCCTTCGTGAAAGGCGATCAAGGTATAAAATCTGTTTGGCTCTAACATGTCGGCGGCCGCCCGCTCCGACCCGCCGGACAGAAAGAACAGCACATCCGGCTGCTGGTCAACAAACTCAACATATTGCCGCTCAAGAAGCTGCGTAAATTTTTCCGTGCCTTGTTGGTATAACTCTTCAGGAGCGTTGCGATAAGCTAATAATTTCACTCGGAGTGTTATCATCGTATTGTTTAGCATCGTAAAAGCCCAAAGTTACGAATACCATCTTTGACTTTGCGTCTTCAGAATCCCCTTTTCACAATTTATGAATATTATACGAATTCCCCCCGGAACTTGTCAAGAAATATAGTATCTCATAAAAATGCTTGACGGAGATGTTTTTTAAGAGCAGTGTATATTGAAATTCCTTTTCAACTCAAAAATTACGTTTGTAGTCGCCGCTTGAGCGACGTGATACAACGCTGAAGCGGCGACTACAAACATTGGAGAGATTCTTATGAAATACTTCAGAACATGTTATTGGATTGTCTGGTGTTTCTTACTCCTGTCTCCAAACGCCTATGCCGCCGAACCTATTCTGGTTATTGATCCGCACGGACATTCATCGCAAATCAGCGCGCTACTCTTTACTCCTGACGGCAAAACATTGATTTCTACCTCCTGGGATAAAACGATTCGGCTGTGGGATGTCGAAACAGGAGATTTGCGCAAAACTCTTCGGCATCAAATTGGCGCAGGACACGATGGCGAAATCCACGCGGCCGCGCTTTCGCCTGATGGGAAAATCCTGGCTGTTGGAGGCATTGACTGTCCGGAAGACGACGCCGGAACTCCGGTTTATCTCTTCGATCTTGAGCGCGGCGAAGTGATCGGGCTGCTACGAGGCCACCCTGATATTATCGGCGCGTTAGATTTTTCACGTGATGGCAAATGGCTGGCAAGCAGCAGTTATACCACAATTAGTATCTGGGACATGTCGCAGTTGACGAATGAGCCTGTGCTGATTTTGGAAAGTGAAAGCGAAATGATTGATCTCGCTTTTGCTCCTGATACGCAGCATCTGGTTTCATCCCATGTTGATGGCAAGCTGCGATTATGGAAATTGCCTAAGAACATGGCGCAAGCGGAGCATCAGAACATCACAAAGCCTGAGAAGGTGATGACCAAACATGCAGCTAACGCGAGCCGTGTGGATTATTCTCCAGATGGCAAATATATTGTCTCCGGCGATTTTGACGATAATGTGTTTCTCTGGACCAGTAAAGGGAAATTTCAGAAACAACTTGACGTGGTTGATACGCCAGGCATGGTTGTCTTTTCACCAGACAGCAAACAGGTGTTTGCCGGTGAGGGCGGGAAAGCGATCCTTTTCTCCATTCCAAAGGGGAAACAGGAACTGACCTTTGAACAGCATGTCAAGCCCGCTCAAAGAACGGCTTTTTCAAGCATGGTCACTGCCGCAGCATTTTATAGTTCCGACCTGATTGCTACGGCTGGCGGCAATGAGTATGAGATCTATATCTGGAATCGCCGTAGCGGGGAGGTCAAAACCCATATTGTCGGGCAGGGAAAGCGCGTTGAGGCTGTGGCCTTTGGCGCGGATTTGCACCTTGCATTTGGCAATACGTTCGACGTTCAGAAGCAAGAGGGCCCTTTAGAACGTTCTTTCGATTTCGCCCAGATGCAGCTCTCACAAAAACTGCCTGTTGAACAGACCTTCAATCGCTATCAGACCGAATATCAGGGACACACATTACAATATACCTTTGGCAAGTGGTATGAATTGCAGGTGACGCCAGACGTAACGATCCACAACAGTCCGAGCGACGGTTGGGTACGCTCTTACACCTTTACCTCAGACGGAAGTATTATTGTCGGCAGTTCACAAGTGCTGAAATTGCACCGCCCTGATGGGAGCGTCCTGCGTGAATTTGTAGGACATACCGGAGAAATCTGGGCTGTGTCACTTTCGCAGGACGGGCATCTGCTGGCCTCGGCTAGTGACGATCAGACCATGAAAATTTGGAATATTGCAACTGGCGAATGTCTCGCCACGCTTTTTATTGCACGTGACCGTGAATGGGTGTGCTGGACGCCAAACGGGTATTATGCGGCCTCGGCCGGCGGCGAAAAATATATCGGCTGGCAGATCAACAAAGGGTTGGAGGCTGCGGCGGAATTTTATCCGGTGTCAGTGTTCCGAAAGCAGTTCTATCATCCGGAATTGGTCAAACAAACCCTTGCTTTAGCAAGTTTTGATCAAGCCTTTGCCGCCTTCATTCAAACAACCCCAAAAATCGAAGAAACTACAGTGACTCAGGTACTTCCTCCGAAAGTTCAATGGATTCTCCCTGAAACTTCTCCTATCGAAACCTCCAATGCTTTGTTACGGATTCAAGCTGAAATCAACTCTGAAACGCCGCTCACACTTGTTAAAATCCTGGTGAATGGCCGCACGCAGGCTGTCAAACGGGGGCTGACCTTGCCTGCTCAGCAGCGAGAAGTTCCTCATCATACGATTGATCAGGACATTACTCTGGCGCCAGGCCAAAATATCCTTTCGATCTTTGCCGCTAATGAAAACGCCGGAGCCACTTCTGAGGAACGCATTGTGCTCTATCACATCACCGGGCAGGAAGAGTTAAAGCCTGATCTGTATCTGATTTCCATTGGCATCTCAAAATACCTGCTCAAGAATCTGGAATTGGTCTATGCTGATGATGACGCCAGAGCTATTAGCCGTGTATTCCAGGCGCAGACGGGAAAATTGTACAAGACAGTCCAGATGAAGGAGTTATACGATCGCGAGGCGACCCAAAAGAACATTCTTCAGGCGATAGAATGGGTCAACCAATCCGCGACTCCCAATGATGTGGTCATCATCTTTGTTGCAGCACATGGCATCAATGATCAGGGGCGGTACTACATTTTACCGGCGGATGGATTAGTGGAAGATCTCGCGCAAACAGCCGTCAGTTGGCCTGATTTTGCGGATATTCTGGGCAACTTGCCCGCACGCGTTCTTCTGTTTTTGGATACCTGCCATAGCGGACAAATCGGACTGGATGTGTCTGCGCAGACGAGCCAGCGCGACAATACCGAAGCGATTCGTGAATTGGCTTCAGATGATTATGGGGTAGTCATTTTAGCTGCTTCAACCGGCCGAGAATTTTCGCTTGAAGATCCCGGATGGGAACACGGCGCGTTTACCAAAGCCGTGCTTGAAGCCCTGGAGCAGGGAAAAGCGGATTACTCAAACGATAGCCTGATCCATCTGCGTGAATTAGACCTGTATGTCGCCGAGCGTGTGGAAGCGCTGACCAATGGGGAACAACACCCGACCACCCAAAAACCTTCTACCATCAGCCGTTTTCCCATTGTGCAACTTCGTTGACAGCTCGGTCTATACGGCGATTGAACCAATTATTTCAACACTCTCAATATTGCTTGGGTGGCTATATACGTATGTGCTGATCGCGATAGATATTCCTTTGCACGGCAATATGTATGTGAGTGGCGTTGCTGTCCATATTGCCGCAATCTTTATCTTTTTACGCTTTGTTTATGCACTTGTTGTTATCCCCATAATGTGGATTGGATTTGGTTGCATTCTACTTCTTTTTACCGAGATCCCTCATGTGTATGTCTTGTGGCAATTTCTTTTTCTTGCTGCCCTGAGTTTCTTTTGTGTCTTGAATATCTATCTCCGGGAACGTTCAATGCGTGAAAATTTCTATCAAAAGCATGTCATTGAAGAACGTGAGAAAGAACTCGCAAAACAACAAGAAAAAAGCGAACGATTGTTACTGAATATCCTTCCGAAACCGATTGCTGAACGGCTCAAGGAACATCATCATATCATTGCTGATGTGTTTGATGAAACAACGATTTTATTTGCGGATATTGTTGGTTTTACGCAGCTATGTAAACAGATCCCTGCTGAAGAGCTTGTGACTATCCTCAATACCCTCTTCTCACTATTTGACGCATTGACTGACAAATTTGGATTAGAGAAGATTAAAACGATTGGAGACGTCTATATGGCGGCTGCCGGATTACCGGAACATCAAGCAGATCATGCTGACATGATTGCGAAGATGGCCTTAGAAATGTGCCAAACCATGACGACGTATAACACCACCGCTTCACATCCTCTACAACTTCGAATTGGCATTCATTCCGGTTCTGTCATTGCGGGGGTGATTGGGAGAAAGAAGTTTACGTATGATCTGTGCGGAGATACGGTCAACACTGCGTCTCGCGTGGGGTCTCATGGGATTCCGGGACAAATCCAAGTCACTCAAACGGCATACGAATTGCTGAAACACAAATTTACGTTCTCCGAACGAGGAGTTATTGATGTGAAAGGGAAGGGGGCAATAAGAGTGTATTTACTGGATGGAAGCCGTGAATCATAATATCTCAAAATATCATGACGGTAGGATTACTTAGAGGAGGTACTCATGAGTCTGGAAAAAATGAAAAAGTGGGTTAGGTGGAATGCTGTAATAAGCGGATTACTCGGGTGCCTATTTATCGGGTTTATTTTCGTTTTTTGGATATGGGGATGGTCTTTACCTGTAACCCCTCCGCCAGGACAAGACGGTGTCGATTTTGCCGTACAATCCAGTGGAGAGGGGATTGTTATGATGGTACTTTCAGTGATGGGGGTAGGATCCGCTTTTGCTTTTTTTATCATTTCATTGAGTTGTTTTCTCTATTATAAGAGGTTGTGCGGTAAGGGGCAAATTGGAAGATTTGGAGTGCCCTTTCAGGTACTCACCAGTATATTATCCAGTATTGGAGTCTTGTTTCTCGCTTTTTTCGTGATAGGTATTTTCTTTGGATAATTCATATCTCCGGGGTGTGAATGCTAACAAACATTTGCAGTGCGACCAAAACCGCGCTCGGTAGTTTTGAGCATAATCCTATCGCCTATGATTTGGTGGTTTCTCAAACTGCGTTGCCCGTCATCATGGCGCGCTTTTGGCCGCTGAAATGAGGCGTTCGGCAGCATACAGTTATACACGATAGAGAATCAATATCATACGCCAATTTTTAGTTGACTATTTCACACGATATCGTACTGTGTCAACTATCACGTCAATATCATAACTCGAACGTATCAATATTGCGAGGAAATACGATACGAGTAAGCATACGATTGTTTGAGAAATAAGAGATTCTATCATCACGATGTATTTTTTGATAAAGCTTATCGTTTCGTATCATAGACATGACAACCATTGCCATCCAAATACCTGATGTGATTGTTGAATCCTATCACCATAACCTGGATACCATGAAACAAGGCATCCAATAAGGTTTCATCATTTGGGAATACTTGAATGGGCACGTATCGCTTGGCCGTTCCACAAACACATTGTCCAGCGCCCGCCCCCGACCATCCATGCTCATCTGAACCCCGGCACCTTCGATCAAGCTCGTAAAGGCCTGAGCGGTGAATTGCACGCCTTGATCCGTATTAAAAATCTCAGGCTGGCTCTGGTCAAAGGCTTCTCTCACGGCCTCACGACAAAAGTCGTCGTCCAACGTATTGGAGACTCGCCACGTCAGGACATAGCGGCTGAACCAGTCGATAATGGCCATCAGATACAGAAACCCTCGGTGCATCGGAATATAGGTAATATCCGCACTCCAGACCTGGTTCGGACGGGTAATGGCCAGCCCCCGAAGCAAGTACGGGTCCACCTGATGCCCCGGTGCCGAAATCGTGGTGCGCGGCTTCGGGTAGACGGCCTGAATGCCCATTTTGTGCATGAGCCGCTGCACGCGTTTATGATTCACCACCTCGCCAAGCCCGCGCAAATGCGCAGTCATCCGCGGCCACCCATAAAATGGCGTCCGGAGATCTTGTTCGTCAATCAGGCGCATGAGGCGAAGATTCGCCGCCGATTCCGGCACCGGCTGATAGTACCAGGTTGACCGATTTACGCCCACCAGTTCGCATTGTCGGCGGATACTGAGCGTTGGATGCGCCAGTTCAATGTCCTGCCGACGCACGTCAAGCGCCTCGCTCGACTTTTTTTTCAACCAGTCCAGTTCCATTTTTAAGCGCCCGATCTGTTCATAGAGTTCCGCTTCCCGTCGTGTCTGCTCGCCTGACTCGTCTCGGCGGCGTTTATCGCTAAAGAGCGTTTTCCCCTCCTGAAGCAGGGGCTGTTTCCAGCGGCTGATTTGATTCGGATGCACACGCTGCTCACGCGCGACTTGCGCGATGGTTTGCTGCTCTTTCGCAGCCTGCAAAGCCACTTTGAATTTGAATTCTGCACTATGCTGTTTCCGATTCGTGACCATGCAGTGACCCTCCAATATCATCCCTCAAATTGTCTACTTTTTTCCATCTTAAATGATGGTCTAATTTTCAGGGTCAATTATAAAGCTACACGATGTGTCTGCACCTATTGATGTTTCAAACTTCACAATGTGCTTTCATCAAAAGACTATATTCACATCGCACTTATTTATTGTGGACGCGCTGACACAGCATTTCCCACAAGGGAGGTTCAACGATTTCACACACCGCGTGGAGCTTGCGATGGGCGTTGAAGAAATTACCAGTCTCAGGCGCGGGCGAGGTGCTCTGCCTCGCACCACGGCGGCGCACTCAACAGTGGCATGGATAGGAAGTGAACAGCGATTATTCTGTGAGCACAATGATCACTAAACGGCATGTTTCAGAGAAGGCCCGGTATCCGCCTATTCAGACTGTTGTCGTTCCTGAACCACCTGTTTGAGGATATTCGTGCCATTGATGGCCGCCGGAAAGCCTGCATAGACTGACATTAAGAGCATAATTTCGCGAATATTTTCAATAGTTAAACCGATATTCAAACCGGCGTTAATGTGAAATTTCAATTGCGGTTGGGCGTTTCCTAAGGCTGCCAGGGCGGCAATCGTCGCAATCTGGCGATAGGTTTTCGCCAAATTATTCCGGGCGTAAATATCGGCATACCCGAATTCAAGCGTAAATTTCACAAGCTCCGGGGAAATGTCATGGAAGGCCTCCTGCAAACGCTCGACCTGGCAAGGGTCTAACTGCGATAATTCGGCGGCGCCAGTCTCATAGCGCGTTGCATGACTGGCTTCATTTGTCGGAGCAGTTCCGGGTATATCCTGGATGCCATGTTTCTGCCGGTCTTTTAATACCTCTTTCAAGGCAGTCATGGCATTGAGGCAGCAGGGAAAGCCTGCATAGGCCGCCATTTGCAGAATCACTTCTTTGACTTCATTGATAGTGCAGCCCACATTTAATGCGCCGTTGAGGTGGACGTTCAATTGCGGGCGCGCGGTGCCTATCGCGGTCAATGCCGCCACTACTGCGATTTCTTTGGATTTCAGGTCAAGTCCTTCTCGCGCGTAAATATCGCCAAAGGAATATTCGATGATAAATCGTCCTAAATCCGGGGAAATATCTTCTAAACTTTTCAGGACTCGTTCGCCAGCTTCCCCATCGATCTCTTGAAGCTTCTGCAACCCTCTCTCATATCTGTTCTCATTCATAATTTTTCCTTATAAATTTTATACTCCTCTTGACAAAAAATCAGATCGAATCTTCGCGACAACAATTGTCCAATCATCATAGACTTCCGCGTCGCCGATAAAATGACGAAGGTTCTGCAAGACACAGGCTAACATGGAATTGGCACTTTGACAATCGGCGGCGGTAATACTTTGCGTTAAACGTTCAAATCCATACATTTCACCCTCTCGATTCATGGCTTCGACCAGGCCATCGGTGGTCAAGAAAATGAAATCACCCGGAGCGAGCATCTCTTGAAACTCGGAATAGTCAGGAGTTCTGACCGCACCTAAGGGGAGTCCGGCGACATCTAACCAGGTCATGGTTCCGTCAGCATGACGGATGAGCGGTGCAATCAATCCGGCGTTTACGGCCTGAAGCATCCACTGCCCATTGGCTGCTCCATTCGGCGTTGTCAGGGAAAGATAGCCCAGGGCAGTATTCATTTTGTTATGTCTGGTATGCGGGCGAAGCTCTCGATTCAAGGTTTTCATGAGAGCAGAAGGCGTCGCAGCGCGATGGACTTCAGTGGTTAACAACCCGAAAGAAAGCGCCATCATCAGAGCGGCTTCCATGCCTTTGCCGGACACATCGCCGACAGCAATGCCCAGATGCTGCTCATTGAACACAAAGACATTGAAAAAATCACCGCCGACTTCACGGGCCGGCTGGGAAAACCCGGCGATTTCAAGCCCCATGATGTCCGGTATGTCATGCGGTAGTAGGCTCTTTTGAATCTGTTGGGCTGTGAGGAGTTCGCGTTCAATGCGTGTCCGGACTTCCGCATGAAGTTGGGCGTTATACACGGCAATGGCCACCTGAGTGGCAAAGGCAAACACTGTTTCGGCGTCTTCTTTGGTATAAGGCGTTTCATTTATGCTGCCGACAGCCAGAATGCCGATCGGCTGATCTTTGACCAATAATGGAGCGCACAGAAACGAGCGAATGCCTTGCATGGTTGGAGTCTGACGCCAGCGTTCGTCGCGGTTCACATCCGGCACGAGCACCGGGGATTGGGCACGTAACACCTCAGCATTAATCGGGTATTCATCGGCAATGTAGGAGTAAGACGGGATCGTCCCGCCTAGTTTATCCAGTCCAGCCACCAGTGTCAATATATTCCCATTGAGTAATGATACAGTCGCTCGATGAAACGTAATCACATGTTCCAATTGCGCCAGAATAAGTTCCAACACCTTTTCTTGTTCCAGGGTGCTGCTCACAATCCGTCCGACTTCGCGCAGTGTATCGGAGAGTTGCCGTCGCTGCTGTTCGCGATAATAAAAGCTTTCTAATTGCTGCCGCGACTCACGTAAGGCTTCTTCGGCGCGTTTACGTTCGGTAATATCTTCTTTTACCGCGATAAAATGGGTAATCTTGCCACGCGCATCGGAAATTGGTGCAATCGTTGCCTGTTCCCAATATAAACTACGATCTTTGCGTTTATTGTGAAATTCGCCGTGCCATTCGCGTCCTGACATAATCGTCTGCCACAACTTTTGGTAGAATTCAGCGTCCTGTTGGCCGGATTTCAGTATGCGCGGATTTTGCCCTCGAACTTCTTCGACTGTGTAGCCAGTAGTTTCGGCAAATTTCGGATTGACATATTCAATATTGCCCTGTACATCGGTAATCACCACTGTATTCGCGCTTTGTTCCACAGCCTGCGAGAGTTTGCGTAATTCCGCGCTCTGACGCGAGATGAGCAGATCAGCGCGCTTGATGATCACAAACAAGACAAGATATAGAACTGCTAACTCACTTTACGCAGTAGATAAAAAAGTTCTTTGACAAATATCTTGTGATCATGTTCAGATCCTC
>DF820464.1:508358-569882 GCA_000739535.1 Candidatus Vecturithrix granuli
CAAAGAGCTAACACAGTTAAAAACAATGTATAATATCTGACTTTTTTATATGAGTGCGTAATGTGAGCTGCTAAGATGCTAATAATTCCGCCAACGACATGTTTTTCTCTCTGTTGAATCCGTTGGAGTAAGGGGGTCACATCGCTGTACAGTTCAAAGACCCCTTCAACCATAGATGTTTGATCGCCGCGTCTGAGCGGGGTATAGGTAAAAATCAGGCTGCGATCTTGAATTATGTCATCAAAGGCATTGAACGTATCGCACTGGATCAGTTCGCTGGTAATCTGCCCTGAACGTGCAGCGAGAAATCCAAGGTTATCAGTTTGTATCTCTCCTATTTCTTCCTCATCAGTTGAAAACACAGTTACGCCGTTAAGAGCATAGATTTTGCCCTTGACAACGCCCATGTGTCGCATTTGTAGTATAAAATCGCCTGCCGCAGTTTTGTCATTCCAGAATGATTCCGGATGGATTCAGCGTCGAGTTGAGTGGCAGAGACGATGAACGGGGCAAATTGCGGCCATTGGGAATTGGCAAAAGCTTGCGTTAACGCCACATTTTTCCCTTCACCCAGTTCAATCAGTTCACGCAAAATTGCCCGATGATATAACTGACCTAATAGGATCGTCACAATCAAGAATGCGATGAAACTTGTGACTGAAAAATAGCGTGACAATTTAAACATAAGTCCCTGATTTCTTCTGATCTGCCTCCTGTTATCCATCTTGTAACAACTTCATAGCCGGCTTTCCGTATATTCTATCTCCCCTGAAATAGGCAAGTTATTTCTTGCTGGAAATTTTTCACCAGTATTCTTTGGATGCTTTCTGTAAGAGGAGGTTGAGTGTGAATCTACGCTTTATACACTATGGCGATGCCGTGCAACACAAGTTTTTACAGAGGAGCTATCATGCGCGTGCGCTCGTCCATCGCCATGAACATGACAATGTCGTACCTGCGATAGCCGTGTTCGCAGAGAATTTCGACGAACACGGCTGTTCGTTGGTACGGGTATGTTCAAAGGAGTCATCGTGAGCGTATACTCGCCCGGTACAATGAAAATCAGGCTTTTAGTAGCCGCCTTAGCGGCATGATGAAACGCTCAAGAGTTTACTACGAACGGCTATTTTCCAAGGAGAACGAAAGCTCGGCTTTCGCTGTCAAAGCCGAGCTTTGACACTCCGGTTATTTGCCTTCTCTGCCCGTTCCCATTCCTGGCGTGTGGAAAAGGAGGTCGAGGAAATCGCACGTTGGATTGACAGAATGCCATCTAAATGGTCAATTTCATGTTGCAGCAGTTCCGAAAAATCGCCTTCAGCGTGGATGATCTGCGGCTGGTTTCGCTGATCGAGATAAGCGACCTCAATCTCTTTCGCGCGTTTGACTTTGACGAGTAAATCGGGAAAACTGAAACAATCATCCCATAATTCAATCTGTTCATCAGACGCCGAGGTAATGATTGGATTAATTAGTGCACCGCAAAAGCCAGTGGGCTGCATGCGCACAAAAAGTATTCTTTTGAGGTAGCCGATTTGCGGCGCGGCGATGGCGCGTCCGAATCCGTGCGTCCGGTGGAAATCAGCGAGCGTCTCATCAAGATCACGGATCACGGCAAGTGTGTCTTCAGCAAACACATCCTCTATCGGAGCGGAATGCTCCCAGAGAATCGGGTTGCCGAGTTGTAAAATCTCACGTACTGGCATTGATGTGTTGCGACAAAGAAACCGGGTTTTTGACAAAAACCCGGTTTCTTTGTCTGGCTCCTTTTTAATTTTGATCTTGCTGCGTTAAAAATGATTCAAATTCCAGGCTATAGATATAGAGAAATACGATGGTTAATCCAATCAGTAATGGACCGTAGAGCAAACCGATCAGACCAAAATACTTCAATCCGCCCAGAACGGCAAGGAAAATCAGTAAAGTACTCATATTCGTTCCGGCACTTTTCATAAACAGTGGTCTGACAAAATTATCGAGCATGCCGACAATAAGGGAACACCAGAGCACCATAAAAATTCCATAGCCCCAATGGCCTGACAAGAATAAATACAGGGTGACTGGAACCCAGATTAACGCGGTGCCGACCACAGGGATCAACGAGGCGAAGGCCATGACTGTGCCCCAGAATAGGCCTGGGAGATGAGCGATACTAAACGCGACTCCTCCGGCAACCCCCTGCGCAACGCCGGTCACAAACGTTCCTAAAAACACAGATTTCGCCACTGTTTCGATCTTCGAGAGAATCTCTCGTTCTTGCGTATTTGATAAGGGACTCAGGTGCAAAATCGCTTTAAAGATGATGTCTTGATCCCGTAAAAAAAAGAACAAGACAAACAACATCAAAAAAAACTGGATCGCGATGGCAGACAGATTCGTCACCAACATCCCGCCCTGGTTCAAAAGGTATTTCCCTGTGGTTGAACTCAATTGCAGCAACACCTTGTCAAGCCGGATATTCGTCAGTTCAAAGTCGGGAAATAATTTCTGAATACTCGGCAGATACTCCTGCGCAGCAGCGACCAGATCATCAAGTAAAGGATGTTCGAGAATGACGCGATATTTCTCCTGGGCGACCCAATCATAGATGGCGTTAAAGGATTGTACCCCTTGCTGAAGCAGCGCAAAGAAGAGAAACAACAAGGGAATCATCACCACAAGGGTTAGAAGGGTACAGGCCAGAAAAGCGGCAATATTTTTTCGCCCTCGCGTCCACCGCAATAATTTTTCATAGAACGGGCGTAACACAATTGCTAAAATTCCCGCCAGAATAATGGGGTTCAAATAGGGTTGAATCAGTTTATAGGAGGTAAACAAACTCAGAAACAACAGAAAAAACAAAAAATAGTGCCCATAATTGAGATGGACTTGTCGTCGAGGTTTATCCATATTGGTTTTCTGAGAAGTTTCTTGTTTCTCTGTCTGTGTTTCTGCTGTGCTCGTTGTTTTACGATTTTTTGAGATGTTTTCCCGGATTTTTTGCTGTCTTTTTTTCATGGAGTACAGGAGGAGGATAAAAGTTCCGCTTTTGCAGCGAAAGCGTTGCTTTCGTACCCCCTAGAAGTATTTTGGGGTATGTTATTCATACAATCCTTTACCAGTTCTCTTTTTCAGACATCTTCTTTAAATGTCAATAGAAAAATACTAACAGTACTTTTAGACTTGTGCTGTTCCCATGCTTTTTTGCTTGACAAGATTGTTTATCTCAGGTCTAGCACTTCATGTATTCTTAATACTTCTCAAATTTCAATATTCAGGTTATGTTTTCTGTCATTTCATTTTTCCAGAAGGAGGAAAGGCGTATGAAAAAGGTATGCAGCATGTTAGTCATTATTGGTATCATTTTGAGCATCACAGTCGTTCCCGGATTTGCCGCAACCAAATGGAATGCGAATTCCGTCTGGCCGCCGAATAATCATCAGAGTATCGGGTTGATTCAGTTTGCAGAGAAAGTGAAAGAACGTACCAATGGTGAGTTGGAAATTATTGTACAGACCGGAGGCGCTTTAGGGTTTAAAGGCCCCGAACTCCTCAAAGCCGTGCGCGATGGCCTGGTTCCATTGTCAGACATGTTGACTAGCGGCGTGGCTGGCGATGAACCGATCTTTACGATTCCGACGCTGCCCTTCGTGAGCAGAAGCCACGAAGAAGCCAAATTACTCAGCGACATTTCCCGCCCCTATTTTGACAAAGTCGCTGAGAAGTGGAACCAGAAAATTCTCTACATTGCGCCCTGGCCGGCGGCCGGCTTATGGACGAAAAAAGAAGTCAAATCTGTGGCTGATATGAAAGGTCTGAAAACCCGGACTTATGATAAAAACGGGGCGTTAGTGATTGAAGCGGCCGGCGGCACGCCGTATGCGTTGCCATTCAGCGAAGTCTATTCGTCGCTGGCGACCGGTTTAATTGACTCGGTATTGACCTCAACTCCAACTGGCGTTGATGGAAAATTCTGGGAAGTGCTCGGCTTTTTCGAACGCATTAATATTACTCAGGCCACCGATTTAGTGACAGTAAATCTCAAAGCTTTTCAGAAATTAGACGAAGCCACGCAGAACGTGCTGATTGAAGTCGGCAAAGAAATGGAAACGATCATGTGGGATGAAGTGGCAGAACTCGATAAAGCTAAGGAAGCCGAGTGTAATGCCAATGGCATCGTCAGCTTATCGGTCTCAGACGAATTTCTAACGGAATTAAGCGACATCACCAAACAGATTCGCGATGAATGGTATGCGAGTGCGCCTGAAGACGCCAAAAAGATTTATGATGAATTTCTCCAGGCTGTGGGTCGGCAAAAATAGTGGCATTATAAACCAAATAAGAAACCGGGTTTTTTCAAAAAACCCGGTTTCTGTTTCTCATACAAATTTTATTACATTATGAAGAAATTTGTCTTGTATGCTGATAAACTCTCCTTAGCCGGGGGGGTCCTGTCTGGGATCATGATTTGTGCAGGAGTCTGCCTGGTTATTGGCGAAATTCTGGCACGCAGCGTGTTTAACAGCACCTTATATGTTGCCGAAGAGTACTCAGGCTATTTGATGGCTGGTTTGACCTTTGCTGCACTGGGATATACACTACGTGATAAAGGACATATTCGCATGACCTTTTTGCGATCAGCTCTGGTGGAACGTGGAAAAGTAATCCTGGATCTCACCTGTTTTATGGTGGGATTTGTATTTTGTGTCGGATTGCTGTACGTGACATTCATGTTCTTCTGGGATTCCGTGATCTCCGGGTCGCGTTCCATGCAGGTTTCTGAAACGCTCCTGGCGATCCCTCAATTTTTCCTTCCATTGGGCGCGTTTATTCTGTTGCTCCAGTTTTTAGCGGAATGTTTGAAAAGTTATCATGCCTTGAAGAGCAAGGCGTATGCTGAAATACCTGAAGAGGCAAAAGATTTAGGGCATTAAATCGCAGAGGGATAGAGCCACAAAGAACGACGATCTGCTTTGTGTCTGTATGCCTTCAATATCTTATGGAATTACTCACAGTATCTCTCACCCTCGTCGGATTGCTTATTCTCTTTTTAGGTGGCGGCGTCTGGATCGGAATTTCCTTATTTTTGGTCGGCCTGGGAGGTTTTACCTTTTTTCTTGATATTCCAGCAGGGATTATCATGGCCAATGTGGTCTGGAATAATACCAGTGGATCGGCAATGATGGCTTTACCCCTGTTTGTGTTCATGGGCGAAATTTTATTCCGCAGCCGCATTTCAGAAAACCTGTTTAAAGGGCTTTCCCCCTGGATGGATCGCATTCCCGGTCGTTTAATTCACGTCAATATTTTTGCCAGCGCATTATTTGCAGCAGTGAGCGGGTCTTCCGCAGCCACCACAGCTACGGTGGGGAAAATCACTTTAGCAGAATTTAAAAAGCGCAATTATCATCAGAAATTATCAATCGGCTCCCTGGCCGGAGCCGGGACCCTGGGCTTTCTGATTCCGCCAAGTATGATGATGCTGGTCTATGGCATTATGGCGGATGTGAGCATTGGCAAACTCTTTATTGCCGGTTTTATTCCCGGCATTCTCATTGCCCTCGTCTTCAGCGGGTACGTTATGTATCGAGCCATTTTGAACGGAGGAGTTGCGCCGCGCAGCGGCATCGAATATACCTGGACAGATCGTTTACACTCGATTCCGCTCCTTGCGCCAGTGTTCATCCTCGTGCTCGCCGTGTTAGGAAGTATCTATACCGGTTGGGCGACCCCAACCGAAGCCGCAGCCGTTGGGGTCGTCGGGTCGCTCTTTTTCGCAGGGATTTCCCGAAGTTTGAACTGGGAAGTATTTAAAGAAGCCTTAATGGGGTCAGTCAAAACTAGTTGCATGATTATGTGGATTGTGTGCGGTGCCGCCTATCTTTCCGTTGCTGTCGGATATCTGGGCATTACGCGTAGTCTCTCGGAATATATCGCGTCACTCGACCTGTCCCCATATCTCCTGATTTTTATCCTTTCGATCATGTACATTGGGATGGGGTGTTTATTGGATGGGTTTTCAATGATCGTTATGAGTTTGCCGATTACCCTGCCGTTAATCACTCAGGCCGGATTCGATCCGATCTGGTTTGGAATCTATCTGGTGATCATGATTGAACTGGCGCAGATTACGCCGCCGGTAGGATTTAACTTGTTTGTGATTAAGAGTTTGACTGATTGGGAAATTGGAGAGATTGCGGTAGCAGCGTTACCGTTTTTTATTATCCTCTGTCTGGTGACAGCGGTCATTACCGTCTTCCCAGGGATTGTTCTTTATTTGCCAGGTTTGATGGTGCGCTGAAATTTCTTGAAAAATCCCCTCCCCTGGCATCTCCTGACAGGGGTAGGTATAATTTTCAGGACAAGTTCGCCCCCTATTTCTGGCGATCAATCACCAGTCTCAAAGCTGAAGGACGCTGAAGCGCTCTGCGGCATTGATGGGCGGGCTTCAGCCTGCTTCGGCTTTGAGGACCGGTCATTGATGCTGGGATAACTCTCAATATTTCATGTGCAGCAACATCTCGTCGTAAGGCGCTCTGCGCCCCGGACAGTTTTCACGAGGACATAACTGGCAGTTCACAAAGCTGACTTCGGTAGGGAAGATCAGTCCAGAAACGGATTTCACCGGATACATTAAGTAACTTTCTGTTAGTTCGACCCCGATGAGTTGCTTCACATCGCCGAACAGGGAAAAAAGTTTTGGTTGTTCCGTAATCGGCCAATCTGTCAGGGATCCGGGATTCATCATAGAGATTTTTTGTAAATTATAGGTCTCTTTGAGATGAGTTTGCACGTATTCCAGTGCCTGTCTGAGCACAGTTTCCTTTAAAACATCAAGCGCGTATTGATGCAACATATCGGTGGTATTTCGCGTCGCCTCTTCCAGTTCTCTCCCGGCCGTGACGATAAAGGGAAACACGCGTTCTGTCTGCTCTAAATTCACCTGCATCACCCGGCTAGTAAAGTGGACTCCGCCAAACGTAATGGTATTCTCCTGCCGGGAATCAATATAACACAGGCGATATACCGCTTTGGGCTGAATCGCCGGTTGCACTGACTCAATCAATTCTTGAATAATCTTTCCATCGCGGCTCTCCGTTTTGATCCGCGAGGCGGCTAAAACAGCATGAATATCAATATTCATCGGGATGCTTTGCAAAATTTCCATAGAATTTTCTACTTGCATTATTCACACCTCTCCTGAGATTCTTTCTCCTTTCGGCCTTCCAGTAATGTCACCAGAATCAGGATCCCCACACCGATACTAATTGAGGAATCGGCCACGTTAAAGGCCGGCCATTGATACTGTTTGATATAAAACAGGAGAAAATCAATAACCATTCCTGATCGAATCCGGTCAATCAAGTTTCCACAGGTTCCTCCGAGAATCAAAGCGAGAGCCAGGAGCAATCCGGTTTTTTCTTGACGTTCATGAAACAAAAGAAATAGTAACAATCCCATCGCCAACAGGCTCACTCCGACCAAAAAAGGCTGTTTTCCCTGAAAAATCCCAAACGCTGCCCCTGCATTCTTAATATACGTCAAATTAAAAAATCCGGGAATCACCACCATATTCGGCTGGAATACATTGACCAGATATTTGGTGAGTTGGTCAAGGATCACAATAAAACCAGATAGACTGAGCATACACACACGTTTCTTCACAATAGTCTCTTTCGTTATTCTTCAAGAATAATCATTAATTGATCGCCAGGAAAAATGCGAGAACGGGGTGATAAATTGTTCCATCGCATCAAAGCGTTTACATCAACATTATACAGAGCCGCAATATCCCAGATCGTATCCCCCTTTTTCACCGTGTACGCAAAACTTCGTTGATTTGCCTGTTCGAGTTCAGTCTGAGATGTTTCAGAAGTAGATGATGAACGGTCTATTTCAGGAGGACAGAGATACTCTAATTCCTGGTTTCGTTCAAGCAGTTGATAATTCTCTTCACGTAAGCGTTGCAATTCGTTTCGTAAAATATTTTGCGAGGAAACTTCTTTCCGGTGTAACAGAAGGGCATAGGCACCGAACACACCGCACACAAGGACAAAAAAACCACTCTTAACGATCACAGTCAACGAAATGTGCAATTTTTGTGTTCGGTGTTGTTCATCCATGCAGCCAATAGAATAATGAAGGCAAAGTCAAGGAAATGGCACAGAATCGTGCGTTGTGAACATCCGTCCACAACGCACGATGCGAAAAAAGGTGCTACTCAGGCTTTTTTCTGTTTTTTCCTGGCTTTGCGAATAATGAGCAAACCGTTTTGAGGGCCAGGTACTGCCCCTTTAATCAGCAGAATATTCTGATCAGGACGAACGTCAATCACTTGCAGATTCTGGATCGTCACGCGCTCATCCCCTTTGTGACCTGGCATTTTTTTGCCTTTAAACACCCGTCCTGGAGTTGTCGCGCTTCCAACGGAGCCGCCATGCCGGAAATATTCGTGCGACCCGTGCGTGAGCGAGGACACGCCGGCAAAACCCCAGCGTTTGACCACTCCGGTAAACCCTTTCCCTTTGGAAAAACCTGTGACATCAACATACTCCCCGAGTTCAAACAAATCCGCTTTCAATTCCTGTCCAACTTCGAACTGCTGAATTTCCGTGTCATCCAGACGAATTTCACGTAAATACCGTTTTGGCGGCACTTTGACTTTATCAAAATGCCCAAGATTTGGTTTTCTAATCCGCTGCCGTTTTTGATCGAGAAACCCTAATTGAATGGCATTATAGTGGTCAGTCTCAATGGTTTTCTTTTGAACAACCGGGCACGGTCCGGCTTCAATTATAGTGACAGGAATCATGACACTATTCTCGTCAAATACCTGCGTCATCCCGACTTTTCTTCCCAAAATTCCGATTGACATAAGTTACGTATCTCCTTGTTTCCTCTTCTGTGTTCATGTTTTTCGCGCAGCGGTTCCCGATACGCCCGGGAACGTACTTATGGGATGTCTCACCCAGAATTCGCTGACAACTTGTCTCTACCATGTGGAAAACCACAGGTTGATCTTCTTTTGAAAAGATCGAGATTCTTGTCAAGTAGTTTCAGTGTAAATTTTCCAGAAACTCTGTACTTCGAACCGCGACATAAGTCGTCCAGGCCGCCGCCGAAGCTAAGATCCCTTCATTAATGGTAAATCTGGGGTTGTGCAAATCTTCATTGCTCCCAGAATTGAGCAATCCCAAACACGCAGGAATTTTGCGGGCATAAAAAGCAAAATCCTCTCCGACCATTGAAGGCTGCGACACGGTTGCTATCTGTTCCTTGCCCCAAAACTCTTCGGCCCAGATCATCACCTGAGCAGTGAGTTGCGGATCATTCACCACCGATGGATAATTGCGCACATACTTGAATGTGCCAGTCGTTCTGAAGGCGGAGGTGATACCTGTCAGGACTTCTGCCAAGCGTTTTTCCAGGAAATCCTGAGTGGTAAAGGTCTGCGTACGCACCGTGCCTTCCAATTTCGCTTTTTCTGAAATCACATTATAGGTATCGCCGGCCTGGAGTTTGCCAAAAGTGATCACCGCCGGGTCGTACGGCGCGATTTCGCGAGAAATAAGTTCCTGGCAGGCCAGCACATAATGCGAGGCGATGATCACCGGATCGATCCCCATATTCGGGCGTGCGCCATGCGCCCCTTTCCCCACAATTTCGACAAATACGGCATCCGAATTGCTGGTTAAGACTCCCTGGCGCGTGGCGTAAGCACACCCTTCTGGCAAATTAGACCAGACATGATGGCCAAACATGGCCTGGATGCCAAATTCCTCAAGCAAACCATATTCTACCAGCTTACGTCCGCCGCCGCCCCCTTCTTCCGCAGGTTGAAAGACCAACACAATTTTTCCGGACAGTTCATGATGCAGTTGATTCAACAGATGGGCCGCCCCCAGGAGAATCGCGACATGTGCGTCATGCCCGCAGGCGTGCATTTTCCCGGGGATTTTTGACGCAAAGGGTAAACCGGTGTTTTCTTGCACTGACAGAGCATCCATATCCGCCCGCAACGCTCGCGTCGGCCCGGATTGTTCCCCGTGAATGACACCGATCACGGCGGTTGTCTCTGCATAGTTGGAATGGACTTCCACTCCTAGCTGCTGTAATTCTTTTTGAATGAGTTGTGCTGTGCGTACTTCCTGATAGGCTAATTCAGGATATTGATGAATCTGCCGTCTGAGTTCGATGATGCGCGACGATTTTTCCTGAGCAGTTTGACGTAATATTTCAATATTCATCATAAAGAGTGCCAAAACGTCTTTGCACTCCTTAATTATTCAGAAGTGCAATGCCGTCGTTGCAAAAAATGGGGCGACTTGATTCATCCCTTTATTGTCTGTTTCCTGGCACGCATGAGATGAAATGTACAGCCGCTGCCAAAGAGCAGAAGTCCGATAATCCCTAAACCATGACTGGGACTGACGAGCAAAAAGGCCGCAATAGCAAAGGGAATTCTTTCCGGAAGGAGCAGTGGACATTTAAGATACCCGATAATCACGATGGCAATGGAGTATAACCCCACTAAGGAGGTGATAAACACCGGCAAAAAGCGAACCCAGCTAAAATCGATGCCTAACAGTACCGGGCTATAAATATACATATACGGCAGCAAAATTCCGGCACTTCCTAAAAATAAGCCAGTGATGGCAACTCGATTCGGATCGGTTTTTGCAATTGCGGCGGCTGTGTAGGATGTTAATGCAACCGGAGGAATAACCGCGGACATTGTTCCAAAATAAAAGGCGAAAAAATGGGCGGCTAACATGGGAACGCCCATTTGCACGAGGGCCGGGGCCGCAATTGTGGCGGTAATAATATAACAAGCGGGACCCGGCAATCCCATGCCGAGAATAATGGCGGTGATCATACACAAAAAGGCTGTTAACCAGAGCTGTCCTCCCGCCCATTTCACGACATTTGTGCCGATCACTTGTCCCACGCCAGTCATGCCGACAGAGGCAATAATAAAGCCGATAATGCCACAGATAATCGCAATCGTGGCTCCATTACGCGCGCCTTCATCGAGCGCAAAAATGATGTCTTTTAAGGACAGGCGCGTGCTTTTACGCAGCGAGGAGACAACCAGCACCGAAATAATGCCGATAAAAGCCGAAAGTAAGGGGCTGAACCCCAGGATGAGAAAGACGATGATAAAAATTAACGGCAACAGCATGTGTCCGCGTTCAAACAGCACCTGTTTCAATTGTGGGAGTTGTTCTTTTTCCAGGCCAACTAAGCCGACTTTTGCGGCTCGTAAATCCACCATGTGATAGAGCGTAAAATAATACAGGATCGCGGGGGCAATGCCGGCAATCATGATCACATTATAAGATACTCCCAGGTAGGAACTCATGATAAAGGCGGCCGCCCCCATAATCGGCGGGGTCAGCACGCCGCCGGTCGAAGCTATCGCTTCAACGGCGCCAGCAAAATACGGCTGATACCCAATTGATTTCATGAGTGGAATGGTAAATGATCCAGTCGTGGCGACATTGGCTTGAGAACTCCCACTAATCGTGCCGGTCAAGGCGCTGGCAAAGATCGCAACTTTTGCTGGCCCTCCTCGTGTCTTTCCGGTCAAAGCTAAAGCTAGTTCATTAAAAAAATCGGAAGCTTTGGTGACTTTTAAGAAACTGGCAAATAAAATAAACATGAAAATATACGAGGCTGAAACCATGGCCCCAATCCCCAGAATGCCTTCGGAGGTCATCGTGATCCGGATAAAAATCCGTCGTAAACCGAAGCCCTGATGGGCAAATACCCCAGGCATATATGGTCCGACATAAATATAGACCAGAAACAGCACAGAAAGCAATGTCAACGGAATCCCAACTGTTCGTCGCGAGGCTTCAATGAGTAAAATCAAGAAAATCACACCGTAGATATTGTCAAAAAAAGTGGGCTGCAAAAATGACTCAACTAAACGGTTATAAATGCTCAGAAAATAGATCCCTATGCCTAAGGATAATGCAAAGAGCACCCAATCAACAACCGATGGGCGATCTTTGGAAGACCGTGATGTCGACGGTTTGATTAAAAAGACAATCGCCATCATGAGTGCGATATGCAGCATGCTCTTTTTCACTACATCAATTAAACCGAAACTGTTGTACCAGATATGAGCGAGAGAGACAACAACGCAAAACACAACACTAAAGAACCCTATCCTGCCAGATAGAATTCGCGTCGAACCGGATTTTTCCTCAGCACCGTTCTGTTGTTTTCTTGCTGACAATGCCATAGCACCTCCTCAGAACATAAAAGGCGAAAGGAAAACCCTTCTTTGCCTTTCGCCTTTCGCAGAACTCTCACCCCTGGCCCCTCTCCCACAAGGCGAGGGGAGCAAAAACATCAGAAACTCCCCTCGCCTTGTGGGAGAGGGGCCAGGGGTGAGGGTTACAGAAATCTTCTTACTATTCGGATGGCAGTAAATGTTCGGGAATGTTAACACCGTTATCCTGATAAAATTTCACCGCCCCCGGATGTAACGGCGCGCCGGATAAACCTTTGAGGGCTTCTTCAAGCGTTAATGTCTTTAATGAGCCGTGTTGTTCCTGGATGCTTGCCAATTTTTTCAGATAGACAACTTCCAACATTTTATAGATAATGTCATCTTCAACGGCTGCATCTGCGATCAGAGAAGCTTTGACCCCAAAGACATTCAAATCGCGATCCTGTTTCGGATACGTCTCTTTCGGAATCACAATGCTGGTAAAATACGGCGCGGCTTCCTGGAGTTTTGCCACCTCTTCATCGGTAAACTCAACCATATCCACTTCGATCTGGCTGGCGTACAATTGAGAGACTCCAGAAGTTGGCAACCCTGCACTGAGATAACAGGCGTCAATTAAGCGGTTCTGCATAGCCTGCACAGAATCATCATATCCCAGATACTGAGGTTCAAAATCATCAAACGTTAAACCCGCCACGGTTTTCAAAATAACGGGCATGTAGAGGCTTCCACCACCGGCCGGAGGGCCCACTCCTATTTTCTTCCCGGCAAAATCGGCCAATTTCGTGATGCCACTGGCTTTTCGATATACCAATTGAATGGCTTGCGGAAACAGGGCTGAGACAAAACGCACATTTTTAATGGCTTTGCCTTCGTATTTATCGTTCCCTGAATAAGCGTCGCCAGCGTCAATCGCCCCGGCAATAGCCATTGAAATTTCATGATTGCGAATCATTTCAAGGTTTTCAGCGGTGCCGCCAGAGGCTGAGGCTGAAAATTGATAGCCACTATCGGCTAACTCCTCGCCAAAGGTTTTGGCAAAAATGACGCCGACCGGATAAAAGGTACCGCCAGTTGACCCGGTCGCAATCCCGATAAATTTAGCCGCCAACACAGGATTTGCGATCAGGAATACCCCCACTACGCCGATGATCGTGCACAAAAATACACTTCTTTTCATGATGTCCTCCCTTGAAAATGTAGCGCGAAACTCCAGTTTCGCGCATTGTTGATAGCCGCGAAACTGGAGTTTCGCGCTACATCCATCTCCCCTGGCCAGAAAATTTTTATTCGCCGTGGTGTGTTTGCCAAAACGAATGAATAACTCCTTTACACGAAAATACTTCATAATTATCAATACGCCTTCAGCTAACATACACGCAAAGTCTTGCGAAAACGTTATGAATTTGTCAAGGAAGAAAAAGCCTATAATTATTTTGCCCGTGAAACAAGCCAAACATGCGAAAAAAGATCAAAAACAAACGGCTTTGTTGCATGATTAATTTAATTTTTTTCAATACGTTATATGATTGAGGTAGTGGCTACCTTGTACATGATGACCGGTCGTCGAACGGAGTCGAGACGAGCATGCAGGCGTTCCCTTCGACTTCGCTCAGGGAACGTGCATCATGTACAGGATACCACTACCAAAAGGCGTTTTGTTTATGCATTCAATCTTTCTGTCTTATAGCACTAAAGATGTTGAGTTTGCTCAAAAATTGAAAGAAACTCTGAAAGAAAGGGAGGTTGATGTCGAAATTGACTCTGAAAAGATTGAGTCGGGAGATAACGTTGAAACAAAAATTAGAGAAGCCATCGAAGGTATGAATGTTAGTATTACAATAGTATCTCAAGAAAGTTTGGCCTCAACCTCGGTGATTTGGGAATTTGTGGAAACTCTAAAATTTCAAGAAGTAATTGGACGGGAAAAGTTTATTCCAATCAGTCTCGATAAATTCGGTTTTGAAATGGAAAATACCGGCATTGTAGCGGTCGTCGGCCTGATAGAAGAATTTGAGCAGGCGGGGATACACCTGCATACCATTCTGCAAAGCCATCAGCCGGCCGTATTCTTCAATGCCGCGATCTTCGCAGATGCGCAAGAAGATCAGGCGGTCAATCGTGCGCTGCACCGCAAAATTGAGTTCGCGCCGGGTCACACGCGGATTACGCAGGGCAATATTCCGCGCTAACAGATCGCGCCAGCGTTCGATCTCCAGCAAAAAGGCCACATCCACCTCAGCGGTGCCGCGTTTTTCTTTGTGTGAAGCTGAAGCATTTACTACGAGCCAGATTTTCATGACAAACTATGGCACGACCTCCCTTTTTCGTCAATCTATTTTTTTGATTCCGCGTTCGTCACATCCGCACTGGTTGTTCTAAAAAATAGCTCTTTCTTGTTGACAAAACACGAATGAAGCAACATCGTATGTGTTCAAAGAGCAATACCATCTGTCTATCTCAGTTTTTTCTGGGCAGTATTCAGTAACGGAGTATAATTTTCGATGGTTATTCATCCAGCCGCTTTAGAAAAACGCATAAAACGACATGTCCGCTCCCAGCAGCAGCGATTCTATGTCATCGTACCGCCAGGTTTTGAGGCGACGGCCTGCCGGGAACTGGCAGCTTACGATATTCCCGCCGTGCAGGAAGACCTGGGCGGAGTCGCGTTTACCGGTTCCTGGGAGGCGTGCTGGAAAACGCATCATCGCGCCAGAATTCCTGCCAGAATATTGGTGCGTCTGGCCCAATTTACCTGCACTCGCTTTGAGCAGTTAGAACGTCACCTTGAGGCCTTTCCCTGGGAACTGTGGTTTCAGCCTTGTCAACAAGTGGCGTTTCAGGTTGACGCACGCCAGTCCGTGCTCTATCATGAAGGCGCGATCCAGGAACGCGCCGAACGCTGCGTGAAACGACGCTTACACCCCTGGCAGGCGATTTCCTCCGAGACCGATTCCCCTGATGGCGTGCAGACCATTTATCTGCGTAATGTTCACAACCAGATGACCGTCAGCCTGGATTGCAGCGGAGAGTTGCTCTACAAACGCGGCTATGACAAGCATGTCGCGGACGCGCCGCTGCGCGACAATCTCGCGGCTGCCATCTTGCAAGAAGCGAATTTCTCTGAATTTGACATGTTGATAGACCCGATGGCCGGCAGCGGTACGTTCGGATTAGAAGCCTTATTAGCCCTTACGGAGCGCGGCGCAGGACATCTGCGCCATTTTGCCTTTGAATATTTTCCGGCCTTTCGACCGGCTGCCTATCGCTATTTTCTCAATACTGATGTTCCTTCACGTCATGAACGCCCAACTCTCCGGACGATTGTGTTAGGCGATATTCACGATCGCCCGATCACGATCATCCATCATAATCTGCAACAACTCGCAGCGCTGGGGGTGGATACAACGCAGGTACGTGTGGAAAAAGCCGACTTTTTCAGCACAGGCGCGGAATTCATCTCTGGTAAGACCCTGGTTGTCATGAATCCACCCTACGGAACACGACTCAAGAGTGCCCAGAGCACGCGAGCCTTTTTCGGCAAGATAGGACAGCAGTTGCGCCACAACTGGCGCGGATGCTCGTTCGCCATTCTTGCTCCGGGAACAGAGGCCGAGCGGGCACTTGCCCTGCCGGTCGCCCGAAAAATCGTCTTTTCGAACGGAGGGATTTCCACCGCCCTGCTTATGGGCAAGATCAGTTAACATCATGGTGATTTTCTGAAAAATCGTTGCTGTGAATAATTTTGTGCTGGAAGGCAAAGGTTCTACTTTTATGCGTCAGCTTTCTGGTGAACACGAACTTGTGAAAGGAAAACTTTTGCACTCCTGATAATTTGTGTTACAATTTAGTCAGGGCAAAAACATACATAATGATTGAGAATATTGTTCTTACGATAATTTTTGTTGTGGCCGTGAGTTTTATTGCTCGCTCCGTGTATAAGACATTTACCGGCAAAAGCAGCGGATGCGCAAATTGTCCTGGAAACTGCGGACAGAGTTGCGGATATTTCCATGATTTCCAAAACGACGCGTCTCTTGCGGATGATGCGGCACATCGGGAACATAACGCATGAAACCTATCATTCAATCCTGAACGAATTGAAAGCAGGTGCCAATCCGTTGTTGTCTTCCAAACTCGTTCTTGGACTATTCATCAAGCACTGAAAGTTTCGCCTATAGGGACAAATTCAAGACATCATCCAATTTCTATCAACTCAGGAACAGGCCGGATATGAGCCTAAGATCCTGACTGCGCTTAAATGGCTGTTTTTCGGGGTGAACTTATATTCCAGGGCGTCAACACAGTGCTTGAAATCCTCGTTGTCTTTATGACACATAATTTCCAGATAAAACATTTGGGGTTCAACACCCAAATTCCCAACCTCATCTATCGCTGGCCGCGAGTGGATTTTCGCAAGGTTTAAATCGTAAAATGAAACCTGAGCCAAAATTTCTTGCAGTAATCCCACCCGGTCAATGTAAGGTGTGACGGCAATCATCGTGAAATAGTCCGTTTTTTCGTGATATTGGGAAATGTCTTGCCGGGCCAGGAGAAAAAAATCGGTAAAATTCGTTTTGCCATGCTTGATGTTGCCAATATCTTCTTTGATGAGAGGCAACTCATACTTCAGCAACCCCTCTTTGCTCACCACGGCGAAGCCGGAACGGCGCTCGCCCACAATCCTTGCGCCCTCAGTTGTACTTGATACCTCGACATGAGGGATATTGGGGTAATATTGGTTCAAATATTGCGAACACTGAGCCAGGGCTTTGGGATGCGAAGAGATGCCAGTCTGTTCAAGACCTCGCTCATAGCCACCGAGACAAAAGATGATCGGAACGCGCTGCGACCCGACAATATACACCTGATTTTCATAGATCAAATCCAGAGATTCCTGTACAAGTCCCTCAAGATAATTGTAATAGGGGATGATTGCTACAGCGTCAGCGCCTTCAGCGCATAAACTTTTCACAACATTTTCTAATGGAACTTTTGGAATATATTCAATTGCACTGCTTCGGTTACGCATACTTAATCCGGCCGCCTGATGGGAAAACGACCCTTCTGGCCCCAAATAAAACAATTTCATCGCTGTTACCCTCCGTAGTTAGAGACATTCAGAAAAATCATTGCATTTATTCCACCAGAATTTATTTCAGAATAAAATCAAGCCTAATCATCCAACTTTTAAAAATTGTAAAAACACAAATCAGGGGAAAATATGTTGACGAAAACCGGAAAGATGAATTATCGTACACTCTGACAGCAGAAGTGTATGGAAACATTCACTCTGAAAGAAGGAGGACAATGCATGGCAGCAACGGTCATATCAAGACTGGCAAAACGGCCAAAACCAAAAACAACAATACGACCTCGAAAAAAGAACATCCCAGACGTATTAATCTATGAAATGGTGCGTAGTAAACCTATTTACTATAAAGGATATCAAGAAGTGATGCAAGGCAAAAAACATGCGGAGGATATTATGGGCAGCAGCTTTTTTCAATCCTTAATTATTAGTCGATTGGTTCGTGTTCTCTTAACCTGTCTGCCTGAAGTCTATGAAGTGTTGACAAACGAACTGGGTCTCCAATTTGCCAAAAAACATTGGCGAGCAGCAGATATTGCCATTTATCATAAAGAGCAATTACGCAACATTCCATTGCAGAATACATACCTGGATATTCCTCCGAAAATCGTCTTTGAAATTGACACGAAAGCTGATATTGAGCAGTTCACCACACCGTTGGATTATTATTATACAAAGACTGATGAGCTGCTTGCATTTGGTGTGGAAAAAGTGATCTGGATTTTCACTGAAACCCAAAAAACCATGATTGCAGAACCGGAAAAAGATTGGGTGATCACAAATTGGAATCAGGATATTTCCGTAATTGACGACCTTCATGTGAATCTATCGCAGATCATTGCATGAAAAAGGATTATACGTGAGATCTTACACAGTAGCTGACAGCCCATTTCGACCCGCTGACCCGACTGTGTATGTTATGGGAGGATGCGGCCCTTATGCAAACACGCGCGCGGCGCTGATGCACATTGATCTCAGCCTTGCTCGCGGAAAACGGGTTCTGCTGAAACCGAATGCCGGGAGAATGGCCTCGGCCGGTTCCGGTATTGTTACCCATCCGCAGGTGATCGCAGCGGCAATTGACGCCTTTCTCGAAGCTGGCGCAGAGGTCGCTGTTGGCGAAAGTCCCATTGTCGGCGTGAACGCTCTCGAAGCATTTGCCGCGATGGGAGTTACAGAGATCGCGCAAACACGGAATTGCCCGCTGCTCGACATGGATACTCGCCCTTTTGTAGAAGTCGCTATTCCTGGCGGGATCGCCATTCAAACGCTCAATGTGTGCCCGGAGGTGTTTGAGTATGATCTGATTGTTTCGCTCCCGGTCATGAAAATGCACATGCACACCGGCGTCACGCTGGCCGTGAAAAATATGAAAGGCTGTCTCTGGCGGCGCAGCAAAGTCAAACTGCACATGCTGCCGCCGGTCGAAGGGTATCAGGAGAAGCCGATTGATATTGCGATTGCGGACATGGCCTCAGTACTGCGACCGCATCTCGCCATCATTGACGGCACAGTAGGCATGGAAGGTTTAGGCCCGAGCGCAGGGCAGAAGAAATCCCTCGATGTTGTCGTGGTCAGCGCTGATGCCTTTGCAGCGGATGCGGTCGCATGTCGTTTGATGGGCACGCAGGCAGAGCATATTCCGCATTTGCGGATTGGCGCAGAACGGGGATGCGGTGTGATCGATCTCGATCAGATCACAGTGTTCCCGGAAGATTGGCGCATCTGGAGCGATCCTTTTTGCCCGCCGCCGCAAAATCTCACCCTCGAATTTCCTAATATTACCATTTTAGACCGGAATTCGTGCAGCGCCTGTCAGTCCACTCTATTGTTGTTCTTAAAACGCTACGGAACCCGTATTTTCGATTATTTCCCGAATGGGGCCGACATTCATTTTGCGATTGGAAAAGGACATGATCAGGTTCCTGAAGGAACGCTGTGCATCGGAAATTGTACCTTGCGCCACCAGAACTCCGGCATCTTTATTCCTGGCTGTCCGCCTGTGGCAAGTCAAATTCTCACCGTATTATCCGGCAAACCCTCAGTAGATACCGAAGATAAGGGAGAACTTTAGAGCATACATGTCGGGACAATCTTTCTCAAATTCTGGAAGTAAGGAGATGCACTTCCGCTGCGTAGTCAAACAGGGTAGTAAACAAAAAAATTCTTCCTGTAAATCATTCTGTGCCGGAGTGCGAAAGTTCTACTTTCGCGCGTGAGTCGGTGCTGGAAAACTGACAGGCGAAAGCAGAGCTTTCGTCCAGCCACCGAACACAGAATTATTTACAGCAACAAAAAATTGACAAGAATATCATCTATACATCTAATGTTGTAAGCGACGTTGTTCTCTACCTCACAAATGAACTTTTGCTCCCTCATAAGATGAGAACGTGCTCACGGACAGGGGGAGAGAATCTGGGGAGACGCAATGAGTGAAGAAAAGTACACCAATATGAAAGTTCAAGCCACAGAAATTCTCCACAATGTGTTACAAGATGTCAGATTTACCCTATCTGATGTGAAAATAGACGAATCCGCTGCCTCTCAGGTGGACCAGAAATCAGAGATCAATCTGGCAGCATGGGACGGCAAAACCTATGGACAGATTCTCCTGAGTTCTCGCAATGCCCTGTTTGAAATTATTTCTTGCACAGAAAATCTGGACCAACTGATGAAGTATTTCCTGGTACGATTGATTCTGTTTGCCGGGATCTATGGCGTGTGTTTAGGAGGATACTCGTTAAATTTGCAAATCATTGCCTCAGCAATCAAGATGCCGCTTTTTCTGCTAGGCACCATGGGCATCTGCCTGCCAGCCTTATTTACGTTCAATATGCTCTTAGGTTCAAAGCTGAATATGCGCCAGACGGTGTCGCTGTTATTGGTTTCCAACTATCTGCTGGCCTTTATTTTGGCCTCGTTAGCCCCGATTCTGGTGTTTTTTGCTATCGCCACCCCTGACAAGCACTTTATTTCGCTGCTCAATCTGATGTTTTGTGGGTTATCAGGCGTATTTTTCCTGATGTTTTTATGGAGCGGCATGCGATACCTGACCCGTCGAGCCGGAGTGACGTATAACCCGCACATCATTCAAATCTGGAGTTTGATTTATATGTTTGTCGGGACGCAGTTTTCCTGGCTGCTTCGTCCCTTTATCGGCGACAGAGGCGCATTTGCCCTGTTCCGAGATATTGAGGGAAACTTTTATGTAGCGGTCGTGCGAATAATTGTCAATTTTATAGACAAAATCGTGTAAGTGGCTACATGAAACCAGTGCAATGCCGTCAGTGTCATTTTTGGGTAAACGCCTGCGAGAAGTATTGCCCGAATTGCGGCAGTGCTCATCCTGCCATTCTTCAAAAAAATGTGGAATGGTATGCCGGCCAACACCTGATCGCTCTGATGACGGGATGCGGCAGTTTGGCGATTGCGGTGAGCCTTATTCGCGCTGTTGGAGCCTTCGCTGGATATTTTCTGGGAGGACTCGTCATGCTCATCAGCCTGTCGTATTACGGTTTTGTGCTCTGGAAAACCAGACAATTTGCGCAAACTTCCCCCATTTCGCTTCACCACAGTGAAACCATTATTCAAGAACGACTCCGGGAGCTTGAAACTCGCCAAATACGAATTCACGACATGTTGCAGCGTGATGCTCCAGAGCAGATATTCAGCAGCCATCCGCTTCCGCTGCTTGAAACCCTGCAACAGGCGTTGACAACGCTTCAGGTGCAACAAGATCAGTATCGAGCCAAATTATGGGAAATTGCTTTGATTCGATGGATGAACCGCTTGAAACCACTGATCGAAAATTGGCAATCGATCACCTATGAACAGTGCCAGATGTATCTAAAAACCCTGGCAGAAATGGATGCGAGCGGAGAGACCCTTTTGCACGAATACAGATCGCTTTCCAGGGCAACAACGGCTGAAAAGGAGAGTATTGCGCTGTGGGAGCAGGCCTTAGAAAAAATTCAGGAAATACGACAGGCCTTGCAAGCAAAGCAGATTGCTGTTACGGTGAAAGGCATCAGCCGGTTTAACGATGCAGAGCCCATTCTGGTCAATGGCTTTGCTGACGCCTGGGAATTTTCTGCAAGCTTGCAAGAATTGGAAGAGGAATATTTTCGTCTCAAAAGCGAAGAAGAAATTTATTAAAGAAGAGTCTGGGTAACAACACGCAAAAAACATCACAAAGGAGGCGTTATGCAGCAGCAAGAAATCATCTATCGCCCGATTGGCTTTATTCACAGTCCACATACGATCCCATCGGAAACTCCAATAGCTGAACTCTAATGTCATCAGCCAGGGGAAAGCCTGAGAAGCTGTTTTAAAAGTTTGCAGGTGAGGAGTGCGAAAGCTCTGCTTTCGCTGTCAAAGCAGAGCTTTGACACTCCTGTTCACCTCTCTCGAAATGCCCGTTGCATGGACTTCTAAAACAGCTTCTGAGTGCCATTGTTTGTACCTCAGAAAGAGGGAGCCGTCAATGATGAAGGAGATTGGTTATGCTTGATAAAATCTTGCTCTATATTGGTGCTGCGTTACCTTTATTTTGGGGTATCGCCCATCTATTTCCGACAAATTCTGTCGTGAAAGGCTTTGGGAATATTTCCCTGAACAATAAAAGAATTATCACTATGGAATGGATCATTGAGGGTGTGGCTCTAATTTTTATTGGGGTTGTCATAGCGGCTGTCACATATATTGACGACACCAGCGTGGTTTCAAAAGTTGTCTATACCATATCATTCATGTTTTTGAATATTCTCTCTGTAATATCATTAATGACAGGATCCAAAATTGATTTTATTCCGTTCAAGCTGTGTCCAATAATTTTCACAAGTGCTTCAATTATGGTTCTACTTGGAAATTATCTTTAGCCATATCCATTTCTTATTCTGTTGACAGTCCATAACGTTTGATTTTTTTATGCAACCCCTGGCGCGTAATGCCAAGCAGGTCGGCGGCCTGAGTTCGGTTGCCTCTGGCCTGCTTCAATGCACTTCGAATCAAAGCAATTTCAAGGTTCTGCATCTGATCCGGCAGCGACAGATCAAGCGACGAGCCTGATTGCAAGGTGCGAGAAATAGTTGAAGTCGCCAGATCGCGGGAACATGTGTCGAGCGTGATCTGAGCGTTCACCGGGGTCAGGGCAACCATGCGTTCAATTTCGCGCCGGAGTTGGCGCACATTGCCAGGCCAGGCGTAGTCTTCAAACAGATTGATCACTTCAGAGGCGAAGCCTGCGACCTGTTTGTCAAAGCGTTGACAGATCTCTTCCAGAAAAGTGAAGGCCAGCGGGACAATATCTTCTTTACGCTCTCTGAGCGGCGGCAGATGGATTTCCACTGAAAATAAACGGAAAAACAGATCCTCACGAAACCGATTGTGCTGCACTTCCCGGGTCAACGGCTTATTTGTGGCGCTGAGAATGCGCAGATCATACTTGTGCAAGCGGTTGCTGCCCAAACGATAGCCTTCTCCTTCCTGAATGGCGCGCAGGAATTTTGGCTGAATATTCAGCGGCATGTCAGCGACTTCATCCAAAAAGAGCGTGCCGCCGCTGGCCTCTTCAAAATAACCTCTTCGACTGGTTTCCGCCCCGGTAAACGCACCTTTTTCATAACCAAAAAACTCGCTCTCTGCCAAATTTTCAGGAATGGCGGCGCAATTCACGGCCACAAAGGGTTGGTTGCGGCGGGCTGATTCCTCGTGAATCATGCGGGCGATCAATTCTTTACCCGTGCCGTTTTCACCCTGAATCAACACATTTACAGGCGTGGAACTGACCAGGTGTACCTGGGTCAACACGTCCTGCATGGTCGGACTCTCAGCGATGAAAGGAATATCGCGGAAATAGCCGGTATCAACGCGCTCAACTTCGCGGTTTAACTGGCTGGAAATCCGCAAAATTTCCCGGTTCAGCAAAAAACTTTCAATCGAAATCGAAAGATGCCCGGCAATGTCGCTGACCTGCTGTAAATCCTGAGCGATGAAGCCTTCCCGGTTTTTGCGGTTAAGCACCTGAATAGCCCCGGTTACGCCATGTCCGGTCAGACTTTTGATCGGCGCGCACACCATATTGCGGGTTACAAAACCGGTCATGGCGTCAACCTCAGAATGATAGCCGCGCCAGGATTCCAGATCATTGGCAAGTAACGCCCGGCCTGAGGAAATAGCTTTACCGACAATGCTCTTATCTTTGGGCGGTTCGATCTGCATTTTTTGCAGACCCGTGCCAATAATCGAACAGATTTTTTCCGTGCCAATTTCGAGCACAAAGATGGTACAGCGTTCGGCCGGCACGATCACCGGCAGAATATTCACATAAAATTCCAGCAACGCCCAATAATCATCAACTGTCCAGGCATGAATCACCTGTTCCAGCCGAAATTTCAGTTCGGTCAAACGCTGGCGGATCAACTCCGGTCCTTTTTCCATCAAGGAATCTCTCATAGAAAACAGTGTTGACATGCGCGTAAACACTGTTGACAATCTCCTGAACGCTCCTGCAAGACAATGATTTTAGAATATGTCGTATCCACCTGTTTGTCAACAATGTTTACGCTCAAGAACACGTTGTCAAATACGCTTAAAATCTGTTTTGCCCTGATAATTGGCACGATCTCCGAGATTTTTCTCTCCTCTCATCATATTGGTATGCACATTGCATTCCAGGAGGGTGTACTTTACCGTACCGACGGACAGCCGTGTCCGCCGAAGTCCCTTCTTGACAAACCGAACGACGGACAAGGCTGTCCATCGGTACGGGTGGTTTCAAAGGAGTTAACATGAACGGGTGCTCACCCGACGCCATGAAAAAGAGATGTACCGCGAAATTCCTTTTCGCGGCCATATCAGGTGTATGCGCGAAAAGGAATTTCGCGCTACTTTTTCAAAGGAGTTCTCATGAGCGGGCGTTCACCCGACGCAATGAACATCAGATGTAGCGCGAAACTCCAGTTTCGCGCATTTTTGACAGCCGCGAAACTGGAGTTTCGCGCTACATCTTCATAGGAGAAACTTCTATGAAAATAACAGCGATTGGCGTCAATTCAGCATTTGCAACCGGGGAATACGAACAGGCACTGACCATTCAACAGACTGTTGATGTGCTAAAACGTTTACTGCACGTTCAAAAAACCAGAGAGCTTTCGGAAGAGATGATTTCGCGGGAAGTTCAGAAAATCAGCCGCCGCATGTATGTTCCCAGATGGCAATCCAATTTCCTGATTGAGTTTGACATGCCGGGCAAGAAGGGGAAATCTCCCTATCGCCTGCTGATTGACGCGGGGGCCGATGTGCGCCATGCACTGAAGCGGACAGGCCTAACATCCAACGACATTGACGGCGTTTATCTTTCACACCCACACAGCGATCATATCGGCGGCATGGAGTTTCTGGGCTTAACCACCCTGTTCAATCCGTTTTATACGCCTTCCAAAAAGGAATGGCTGGGCGAGCAGTTCATTGCGGATAAACTCTTTTTTGAGCATTACTGGTGGCCGAAACCCCCGGAAAATACCAAACCGGATTTATTTATCCATCGCAAAGTGCTCGAACCGATTAAACGCGCGCTGGGGCCTGGACTGGATACAGTGCAGGGTGTGCCGAATGTGGAATTGGAAACCTATTTCGATCTGCACCTGGTCGGCAAACAGGAGAACGGCGAACTGAGAACTCATACGTTTCGAGACGGCGACGGGTATTGGGTACTCAAGCCGGTGTTTGCCATGCACGTGATTTCCAGTTCCGAAGAGATGGCGAGTTACGGCCTGAGCCTGGAACATTCGAGCGGCTACAACGTGTTAATGCCGACCGACACACAGCACATGATGCCGCCGCAGTTAGAAGCCCATTATCGCCGCGCCAACCGGATTTACATGGACTGTGAAACCTCACAATTCCCGTCCGGCGTACATCCGCACATTTCCGACCTGGTGAATCACATGGCCCCGGAGATTCAGAAAAAGTACCTGCTCTACCATTACGACGCGTATCCGCAAGTGCCCGAGGGCATGTTCTGCGGCATTCTCCAGACCGGCGATATTCACACCTACCCGGAATAAAGAGCAGAACTGTTGTGAAAAATCCCAATTCTTTGCTATATTCTCATTGACATTATTATGAAAAAACGCTGTCATGTCACTTTGATGGGTTCGCTGAGATTTGAAAATGTGAAAGTCATTTCCTTAAACGAGTTACATTCTCCAAAGGGGCAACAGCCCTATATTGTTAACGCATTGCAAAAAGGAATAAGTGTGATGACATGATACGAATATTCGGTAGTGGTATCCTGTACATAATGCACGTTCCCTGAGCGAAGTCGAAGGGAACGCCTGCGTGCTCGTCTCGACTCCGCTCGACGACCGGTCATCATGTACAAGGCAGCCACTACCGATACGAATATTCTAGTGTATCTTACTTCTACTTTGTTAAATTTCTTTTTTGAACCGCCAGGACGCGAAGATGCGAAGAGTTTTTAGGTTGCTTCTTCCTGGCGTTTAACAAAAATGAATCTCAGTTATTTCAACCAAAGCAATCTCTACCAGGCCTTGCAACGATTTTTGGCCGAGTTGCACATTCCGGTGAATGAGCTCACCGCTGCCCCGGCAACCGCCCCGGACATCCTGACGGCGACCTATAATCCTGATAACCCGGCGCATCAACTGATGCAGGAGGTGTATATCGCGGGCGGCGTGGATGAGGCCGTGTTTCAGCGCCAGGCCGCGCCGCTTGCTCCGGAAGGACTGAAACAGCAGCGCTATGAAGGTCTTCTGATTTTCGGCGTGACGCTCAAAGACCGGGCGAACGGCTTGCTGCCGACCCGCCGACAACTTGCCGACATCACGCGCGCCTTTAACCGGGAATTTCATTATACGCCGGTGGTGGTGGTGTTTCGCTATGCGCAGTTCATCTCGATTGCCAATGCGGAGCGCATGCCCTACACACAGGAATGGCGGGAAGGGGAAAAAGTCGGCAAAGTCTCGCTGTTGCGCGATATTGACGTGACGCGCCCCCATACCGGCCATCTGAAAATCTTACAGGAACTCGCCATCAGCCGCGCCGGCAAGGGCGCGGTGAACACTTTTGCCGACCTGTATGCCCGCTGGCAGGCGGTGTTTAATGTTGCGCTGCTCAACAAGCAATTTTACAAAGAACTGTCCGATTGGTATTTCTGGGCGTTGCAGGAAGTCACGTTTCCCGCCACCGGCCGGCTCACAGATGATGAGCAGCGGAAAGCGCACACCGCGCAAAATCTGATCCGGCTGCTGACCCGGCTGTTATTCGTCTGGTTTGTGAAGGAAAAACACCTGATCCCTGAAGAACTCTTTGATGAAACGTATCTCAGCGAACATCTGCTCAACGGGTTCGAGCCGCGCAAACGCGAGGAGTGCGACCACGCCGCCCAGGGCAGCCGCTATTACCGCGCGATTCTGCAAAACCTGTTCTTTGCCGCGCTCAATCAGACGGTCGGCAAACGGGCCTTCCGCAAAGACGGACAGCAGATGAACGTGACCAACCTGATGCGATACAAACGCTATTTCAAAGACCCACAGGCGTTTATCAGCTTAGTGGAAGCGCAGGTGCCGTTTATGAACGGCGGACTGTTTGAGTGTCTGGACGCCCCCGATCCCGTGCGGAAAGGCAAAATGGGCGGCGATGTGATTGTGTATGAAGATGGCTTTTCCGACCGGCCTGACAATCCGCTCTGCGTGCCCGATTATCTCTTTTTCGGCGTCGCCGAACACGCCGACCTCTCCGTCGAGTTGGGCGATGCAAAGCACAAAAATGTGACCGTCAACGGACTGATCAACATTCTGAACAGCTACAAGTTTACCGTGACCGAAAATACGCCGATTGAAGAAGACGTGGCCCTCGACCCGGAACTGTTAGGCCGCGTCTTCGAAAACCTGCTGGCTAGCTATAACCCGGAAACCAAAACCACGGCCCGTAAACAGACCGGCAGTTTCTACACCCCGCGCGAAATCGTCAATTACATGGTGGATGAAGCGCTCAAAGCCTATCTGACCCAGAAACTTGAAACCGAAGCCGGCATGACGCGAGAAGACGCGGAACGCAGACTGGAGTTGCTGATCGGCTATCATGCGGCCTATTTTCAGGACGAGAACCGCTTTGACGACGGCCAAACCGCGGTGATCATCAACGCCATTGATCGCTGCAAAATTCTCGACCCGGCCTGCGGGTCCGGCGCGTTCCCGATGGGCATCCTGCACAAGCTGGTGCATATTCTGCACAAACTCGACCCCGATAATCAGTTGTGGAAACAGGCGCAAAAGGATCGGGCGATCGGCGAAAAAATCGCGGAACTGAAGCGCGACAAGGCCCTGGCCGCGCAACTCAGCGACGACACCGTACGGGCACAGGCGATCCGGTTGATTAACGACCGCCTGCGCGACATTGAAGCTATTTTCGACCGTGAGCACCAATTCGACGATTACGCCCGCAAACTGTTTCTGATTGAAAACTGTATTTACGGCGTGGATATTCAGCCCATTGCCACGCAGATCAGCAAGCTGCGCTGTTTCATTGCGCTGATTGTTGACCAGAATGCCGCGCACGCCAGCGAGAATTTCGGCATCCGTCCGCTGCCGAATCTGGAAACCAGGTTTGTGGCGGCCAATACGCTGATTGGGATTGAGAAACCGCAGGCCCAGGGCAATTTGTTTGAGAATTCCAGGATACGGGAACTTGAGGAACATCTGACCGAGGTGCGCCACCGGTTATTCAGCGCCCAAAAACCCGCTGAGAAACGCGCCTTGCGGGAACAAGACCAGCAACTGCGCGAAGAAATGGGCACATTACTGACCGACGCCGGCTGGGGCCATGAAACCGCTAGACAACTGGCCGCATGGGACCCGTATAACCAGAACACCAGCAGTCCGTTCTTCGACCCGGAGTGGATGTTTGGCATACAAGACGGGTTTGATGTGGTGATCGGCAATCCGCCGTATTTTAACTTAAATAAAGCTCCAAAAGAGTTTGTTCGCAGATTGAAAACATTCTATGAATCTATTCATACCGGGTACAATGATATTGTGTACTACTTTTTGTATTTGGGTATTGAATTATTAAACCGTAATGGAGTAAGTGTTTTAATTACCTCTAATTACTTTTTAGGCAATGAATATGCTCAAAAACTGCGAAATTACTTGAAATCATATCTTGTCAAAATGATTAACTTTAAAGAATATAAAGTTTTTGAATCTGCCAGTATTCACACGTGCATTAGCATGTATCAAAAAACACACAACTTAACAACGATTTCATATTTTGAACCCTATAATGATGAGGAGATGATGAATTCCTCAATTGAGAAGAGATGTAAGGCCTTTGAACTACAGCGCTCCGAATTAAAAGATAATTGGATTGTAGCAGAAGAAGGAAGTCAACTGCTTATCAAAAAGATCAATGGCAAGAGTCTGTTGCTTGGTCAAATTGCGGATATAGAGCAAGGTTCAAAATCTGGGAAGAATGACGTTTTTACTGTATCTCAAGAACAAATCAGGGAATATCAATTAGAAAAGGAATTGCTTCGTAGAAATGTAAAAAATAGCTGTATAAAAAAATACTATTTCATAACGCGAGATGAATGGATAATTTATGTTGATAACGAGGTCGATATTATGAAATATCCAAATACTCTTTCCTACCTTTCAGAATATCGAGATGTTTTAGAAAATCGAAATGAGGTGAAGCAGGGATGTTATTCGTGGTATCGTTTTGATAGACCACGACGCAGACATATTTTTGATGCGGATGAAAAACTGATTGTGCCATATCGAGCAGAACATAACCGCTTTGCCTATGATAATTCTCAGCACTTCAACAATGGTGGGGATATCCGCGCAATTGTCATAACAGACAAACGCTTTCATATAAAATATGTCTTAGCATTGCTAAATTCTTCATTACTTGACTGGCATTACGGTTTTATAGGTAAACCAAAAGGAAATGCGAGGGAATATTTCAATGAACCGCTATCAAAAATTCCAATAATCCAGGCTTCTGAACAAGAACAACAAACATTTATAGTATTGGTTGACCAGATTCTCGCCGCCAAACAGCGCGACCCGGCGGCCGACACCCGCGCCCTGGAAGCCGACATTGACCAGCGGGTGTATGCGCTGTACGGCCTGACGGACGAGGAGATTGCCATTGTGGAGGGGAAATGAAAGCATACTCACGCAAAGGCGCAAAGAAGAAATGAAAAAAAGTTCTTTGGTTGTGGTCTTCCCTGGCGAGCTTGGTGCCTTGACGTGAAAAATTTCTTTGGCCTGACAGACAAAAAATTGAGCTGATGGAAGGAGGGCAACAACAGTATGATCCTTGAGGATCTGATTTGGCTGGAATCTATTGTTGAAAAATTGGCATGGAAGCATCATATTTATCAAAAAATTGGACAATAAGGCATTGATTGTCACCGCGCGTGACATGACAACCCAGGAAAGGAGACGATATGGCAAAAAATAAAACTCTTCCTGATATGACCATTTCGGAGGCCTCTGAATTTTGGGATGAGCATCAATTTGATGAATTTGCTGATATTGAAGAAGTCCATGATATAGAATTTGCCTTAAAACGCAAGAAATATGTGGGAATTGACCTGGATTTATATTCCAGAATTACCATTCAGGCGAAACAACTCCATATTCCGGAAGAGCGATTGATTCAACAGTGGTTAGGTGAAAAAGTCAACGCCTGAACGCCTGATGTGACGATCATGAAAACCCGCGCCCTGGAAGCGGAGCTTGACCGGCGGGTGTATGTGCTGTACGGCCTGACGGACGAGGAGATTGCCATTGTGGAGGGGAAATAAAACGAGTATGTCAGAACGGCGAAGTCGCAAGGAATGGTCACAACGATTGCTTTCTGATGACGACCTCGCCAGTACCAGAGGAGGAACTATGCACGCTGTCAGAATTAAAGAAATTGTTACGCCGGAGGGAATCACGATTCCCATCAACAAGGTTCAGCGCTTTCAGGGAAAACGAGTGGATATTATTATTCTCCCTGATATTGAGGTTGAAGCGCCGCCGCGCGTCCGAACGCCATCCCTCAAAAACGCGATAGCTGAGGTCTTTGCGCAATATCAGGATGTGGCGCCATATCAACAGATCGATCCACGACAATGGGAAAGGGAGATCCGCAATGAGTGGTAATGTGCTGTTGGATAGTAATATTATCGTTTACTTAGCCAAAGGCGAGCTCAACCGGGAGCAATTCTTTGATGACACCAACACTTATTGTATTTCAGTGATTTCCTACATGGAAACCTTAGGTTTTCAATTCGAAAACGAGCGGGAAAAAGAATTCATCCAACATTTGCTGTCACTTTTTCAGATGATCTATATTGATAAGAAGGTTGCTGATAAAGTCGTCGCCATCAGGCAGCAGAAAAAAATAAAACTGCCTGATGCCATTATTGCCGCAACTGCCCTGGAAAAACAGTGTGTCTTAGTGACCAGAAACGATGCTGACTTTAAACATATTGATCCGAATTTGCGCCTGCTCAATCCTTTTGTGACTGAGACCTCTGAAAATGAGTCAGAGCAGTAGCCGACACCCGCGCCCTGGCAGGAGCGCACAGCCGTGCGCCCCTACAAACCGGCGGGTGTATACGCTGTACGGCCTGACGGACGAAGAAATCAGGATTGTGGAGGGAAAATGAGAAGAAAATCTCTCGCCAGGGTGCCAGGGGGGAGCGCAAATCTTCTTGGCGCCTTGGCGTGAGATCTTTTTCAGCAGAACTTGACAAAAACAGAGGACAATGAACACACGTAATTGTTTGGCGGTGCGCAACATCCGCCCAGAAGGAGTGATTTTGCGCTCTATCGAGCGACTTCAGAGGAGGAAGAGATTATGCTTGCTATTCGTGGCGTTTATACCGGCGAATACATTCAGCTTTTAGAGGATATTCATGTTCGTCCGAATATACGCGTGATCGTGACATTTTTAGATGACGAACCGATCGAGGTTCAACCCAGGGTTCCTGGCTCGGCAAAGGGACAAATCAGTATCGCTGATGACTTTGCCGCTCCATTGGATGGTGAGGCGTTGGAGGCATTTTACCGATGAGATATTTGTTAGACACACATATCTTTTTATGGTGGCTTGTTGATCAGCCGAAATTATCTGAGGCGACGAAACGCGTGATTGCTGCCTCTGACAACGAAATTTATGTGAGCGCAGCCAGTACCTGGGAAATGATTATTAAGTCGGCGATCGGGAAACTCTCATTACCGCCGTCACCTCAAGGATTTATCAGGGAACAATTGCGTATCAATCGAATGCTTCCCCTCCCCATCACGATCGAGCATTCTTTAGCTCTGGCAACTTTACCCATGATCCACAAAGATCCGTTTGATCGCATGTTGATTGCGCAGACAATTTTTGAGAGAATGGTGTTGATCACAGATGATCCTGTGATCAACAGCTATCCGGTAACGGTGTTTTCAGCAGAATGAAAATCCTGACAAACTGCCCGCCCCCGTTGCCGACACCCGCGCCCTGGAAGCGGAGCTTGACCGGCGGGTGTATGTGCTGTCCGGCCTGACGGACGAGGAGATTGCGCTGGTGGAAGGGAAGGCATAACCAGGCTGGCATAAAAAGGACTGTCAGGACGGCAAGGATTGCAAGGACACGTACGATACGTGATTGTCCGTGACGTCCCGGACGTCCTTAACATATCGCTGCTCATTTCTCAAAGGCTGCGACGGCCAGGCCGGCCGACACATTTTTAAATTCATCTCTCATCAGCAGTTTTTCCTCGCCAAAGGTTTGCAACAACTTCTGATAAAAGAAGGGGATTTTTGACGAGCCGCCGACCCGAATCACGCGGTCAATCTGGTTGTAGCTCAAATTAGCGTCTTTTAAGGCGGCGTCAATGGCTCGAAACACCTTTTCGGAAAAATTGATGAGCAGTTCCTGGAATTCCTGGCGCGTGATCGGCTGGTCAATCAGAATCTCGCCTTCTTCCTCAAACACTTCCGGTACTTTATAGGTCACTGTGGCTTGCGGCGCAGCCGAGAGGGCTTTCTTGGCCCGTTCGATTTCGCGAAAAATGGCAAATCCGTGATTTTCTTTGATCAGGCGTCGTAGCGATGTAAAGGGCCTGGGATCGTCGGCGTAATAAATCCAGTCGTCTAAGATCTTTAAGAAATGCCGGTCCCGGTTTAATTGCATGATAGATTGCCAGTTCAATAATTCGATGTAAGGGCCGTTTGAGACCGGCAAGCCGTCAACCTCCATTCCCCGGCCAAAGAGCGGCGTAATTTTTTCGTGCATAATGGCGCGATCAAAATCACTGCCGCCGACCGGCACGCCGCCTAAACCAAGCACATCAGACGCGCCATGTTCTACCCGCACGACCGTGACATCAAAGGTGCCGCCGCCAAAATCGAAGATGAGGATATTTTCCGCCTGCCTTGCCGTTAGCGCATAATTAAAGGCTGCGGCCACAGGTTCATATTGAAATTCAACCTGTGCGAATCCGGCGCGATGACAGGCAAGTTCGAGATTGCTGGCAAAATCTCGGTCGGTCTGTTCATCCTCGGAAAATTTCACCGGCCGGCCCAGGATCACGCCATCAAGCTCTTGAGCAAGGTATTCTTCGGCAACGATTTTGATGTGTTTCAGCAGAAGGGTAATCAATTGGTACGGTTTATAATAGGTCCCGAACACATTGGTTTGAAAATCTGCGTTCAAATATTTTTTGAGATATTGAAACAAGCGGCCGGGTACGTTTTTTTCAACCAGATAATGACTCTGCGCCACGTAGGTCATATCCCCGAAGGTCATCTCAATTTCGCCGAATTCTTCGCGTTCAAATTGAATCAGGAATCCGAGCATCTGTTCGATATATTCGTTAATCGCTTTCTGCCCGTAGAACCGCTGCCCCGTGCTGGTGATATACAACATTGAACTCAGAATATTGACATCTTCCTTATTGAACGGATCTAAAGGAATGTGCCTGACCTGTTTGCCGTCATAGATGGCGGCGCTCGTATTGGACGTGCCAAAATCCAATCCTAAATACATGCGTTCCTCCTATGAAAATGTAGCGCGAAACTCCAGTTTCGCGCATTGTTGACAGCCGCGAAACTGGAGTTTCGCGGTACATCGTATTTTCATTGCGTCGGGTGAGCGTTAGCTCATGACAGATCCTTTCTGTTTCGGGTGTTTCCGCCAGACAAAAAAACACCCGGCGTACTTGCCCGCCGGGTGTCAACAGAATCAATATCAAAAAAATACCCGGAATCCCTGGAGATTCCGGGTGAAAAAGCTCTATGTATGCGCTTCACAAGCATGACATCCTTTAAAGCGTCTTACGAATATTTTGTCAAGTCTAAAAAACGGGTATTCTGAAAAAACATACCGGATCGGAAATAGTGAAATCGGCTCGTAGTAAACGCTTCAGCGTTTCTGAAAATGGCTAAGGCAACGCTAAAGTTTATCGGTGTCATTGTCGCCTGGTAGCCCTGCCCTACGTGGCGGGTTTATCGGTGTCATTGCCGCCGCGTAGGGCGGGACTACCGGTGTATACTATTTCCGATCATGTCTTCGGAAGTCTGGAGTTTACACCAGGCTTTGTCCAATTTGAAAAGCTTCAGCCAGATACTCCGGCCTATCGCGTACCTCCCCTTTTTTCGTCACGCCCGGCGCAATCAGTTTTGCCACGCATTGCACCTGCAAATACTGGAAACATTTATCAAAAAACGTAAGAAGAGGAGCGACCATCTCCGGATCATCTTCCTCAAAAGGGATGACCAGTACGGCGGATTTTCCCTGGATTTTGCCTCGATTGGCGGGACAGTTAAAATATACAAAGCGATCAATAAACGCTTTCATCAGCGCGGTGGGGGCATACCAATAGACCGGGGTGCCAAAAATCAATACATCGCTTTCTGCGATTTTGGGATAGAGCGTGTTCATATCATCCTGTTTGCTGCACTCCTTCTCGCGCCAGCACGCATGACAGCCATTGCACTCATGAATTTGAAGCGCGTCCAGGGTTACAAGCTCTGCCTGCGCGCCTTTTTCCCTTGCTCCTTCCAGAACTTTCGCAATCAGCAGATGGGTATTGCCGTGTTTACGCGGACTTCCCAGGATCCCAAGAACTTTTTTCATGTACGATTTTTCCTTTCTTGTTGTTTTTTTTAGGTAGTGGTTAAATGGTAAGTGATGTCTCATTGACAGCAGTGCGGTCAGGAGTGCGACGCGGTCGTCGTACCGGCATCTCCGATGCCGCGCCTGTCAGGGCGTTGCCCTGAGGCGATGACCTCATCGCACTCCTGTCTCCTGGACAGGGTTCCGCCCCCATCACTTACCACTTAACCACTACCCAAAATTCTTGCCATAATCTCGAGTGTCAAAGCTCAGCTTTGACAACAAAAACACAATTTTCGCATTCACCTTGTTCCATAGACTTCCAACAATGTGACTTCAGCCTGCGGGGCGACAATGTGCACGTAATCCCGAATATCTTCCAGGTGCTGCCGCACGGTTTGCGACTCAATTCCAGGCGGGGCATAGATTGTAAAAAGCACCTTGCTGGTTGCCGGGCTGATTTGTGTGCGTCGGTCAGGGCCATACAGGATACTCGACAGAATGCCTTGTCCATCGGCAATGTACATATCGCCGGCTTTCAACATCTGTTCCTGTCCGTTCATTTTGAGATACTGCTCATCTCCGGCCGCAACGTCAATTTTCACTGGGAGTTGCAGCTTTTCAAGGTCATGACCGGCGGTGAGCAGCATGTTTTTCAGTTCGGCCATAAACATAGCTTCAACCAGAGCGGCCACTGACGGGATGGTTTTCCCCTTCCAGACAACGGATTCGACTTGCGCCTGCACATGATAACTTTTTTTGAACTGTTTGTAATACGCGTTGTATGCTTGCAAAATCGGCAACGCTTTCAAGTCTGCTCGCTCAAGATTGGCAAATTGCGACCGAAGCTGCGCTTCGATGTCTGTTTTACGCGCCTCTAATTCCGGATGGCGTTGGGGATTTACAACCTTTTCCATCGCCAGCAATCCGACAAAAGCATCGGGATACGTGATTTTCCAGGTATTTGAAATAGTCAACATGCGGAATCTCCTTTTTCTGCCTTGTCAGGTTTGGGGAACTACAGTGAGAAGAGATAAGAAGAAGGATAGGTTTTTTTGATGATCGATGTCCCCAGAACATCCTGTTCTTATCTCTTCTCCCTGTAGTTCCCCAGAGTTGTTAAGTTCTCGCAAAACATTCCGTCTCGACTTCGCTCGACGTGCGGTATTCCGGTCATCGAGCGAAGTCGAGATGACAGACATTCACAGAACTTAACAGCCTTGCTGTAGTTCCCCAAACCTGGCAACGTAAAATTGTGTAACATAAAAAAATTAACAAATTGTAAAATAAATTTGACAAATTGTAAAATAGGTATTTTTATATAGAAAATGTATTGTCAAGAAATATTTTTGTACAAGAAAAACCGAGCGCGACATTGTTTTTGCGAAGAAGGCAAACGCTGGTTTGCGCTCCTGATGGATAGAGGAGGCAATCATCATGAGTGATGCACAAAAGGAAATTCTCAGAATGCTCTCTGATCACATTATCACGGTTGATCAGGCCGAAAGGCTTTTAAAAGCCTTAAATGAAGCAGAAACCCGTAAAGAAGAGTCAAAATCCCGTGAACGACCAGGCCATGGCATCGGTTTTCCTGACATCGGCGCAATGTTTGAATCCATTGGGGAAACCCTGTCTGAAATCGGCCCTATGGTGAAAAATACGATGGAAGATGTGCTGACCGGCTTATTAGGCGACGATCTGGTGGAGTTCGATGAAGAAGAACTCACAGATGTTGAGCCGGTGTCAGGCCAATATACGCTGGCAGCCGGAACGCAGATGATTATCATGAATACCTGGAAAACCGGACATGCTAAAGGCGATCTCGTAATTCAGGGCGTTCCCGGTGATTCCTGCCGCATTGATTGCGATAATGCCAAACAAATCAGAGTGAGACAGGACGCCGTCCATTTTGTGATTCAATGGGCGGGCGGACCCCTGAAAATCGAAGTGCCCGCAGTCGTCAGCAGCCTCAAAGTACGCTCCACAGGCGGCAATATTCAGCTCAAACAACCGGCCTGTCCCTTAAATGTCAAAACCCTGGGCGGAGACCTGGAGCTGTTTGATGTGCCGAAAGATTTTAAAGCCAAAACTATGGGCGGCAATATTGCGCTGCACCTGTCGCAAACATGGCGAGGAACCGGTCGGGCTAATACAGCCGGAGGGAATATTTTTCTGGCGATCCCTGAGAAAGTGAGTGTCACCGTCAATTCATCAACCATCGGCGGCGCAATTCAAGTAGATGAACAATTTGGCCGGCCGGAAAGCAAGCAGACCTTTCCCGGCAAAAGTACGGTCAATGTTCAGATTGGTGAACATGCGTCCGAATCGGTCGTCGCCCTGAAAGCCATGGGAGGCAACATCGAGTTGAAGAAAATCTATGCTGAAAAATAAACCACATCTTCCGGCTTCCTGTCCCTCCTGCGGAGGAATCATGAAGGTTGTACGGCTGGAATGTTCGCAGTGCGGCGCTGAAATCGCTGGAGAATTTGATCTGTGCCCGGTGTGCCATCTCGATGGGGAACTCAAGAAATTATACGATCTGTTCATCAAGGCGCGCGGCAATCTGAAACAAGTCCAGCGTGAATTAGGGCTGTCCTATCCCACGGTGCGCCTGAGAATTGAGGATATGTTCCGTAAATTAGGTCAGAACGAACGGGTTTCCCGCGATCCTGCCTCGATTCTAACGCGAGTCCGTTCAGGCGAACTCAGCGTGGATGAAGCCGAACAGCTTTTACGCGGTAACTAGTCCAGAGTTTCGGAAATAAGTAAGCATGGGTACGACGAAGAAACCAGGTTTTTTCCTAAAAACCTGGTTTCTCGTGTATAGTTAATTCTGAAATTCTGGACTAGTGTTCTACTGACGGGTTTGTAGTTCCGCTTTCTAACAGTCCCTATCTCAAACAGGCGCGTACTGAAAGGCCGCCTGGGATGCGCAATTGATCAATCTGACGCCCTCACAGGTCCCATCATAAGCATCCCAGTATTCGATAAAGACTCCTTCCGGCTCACTGGCCTGAATGATGGTGTTGAACCACACTCCATTCTAGAGGTAATTTCCCGGATTGCCAGGTCTTTGTCACGCGCTCTCTCGTCTCGAAGAGTATCTACGAGGGCAAGGAGTTCATAAAGCTTCCGATCCCTCTTCGCAGCTTTTGGAACACTTTTATATAATGGCGAGAATTCATACCCTCGACATTCCCCCTCCGGATCAGGCCACACGGGAATCATCTCATCTGTGGGTGTGAGTAAATCTTTCAAGGGCGGGGCAGCATAACAGGTTGGCAGCCCTCTCGTCAGACTTCCTCGTTCAGGGATATACACGTACTTCACTCCGTAAATTAAGAATTCTTTCAGAGCGGTCTTGAGAGGGACCTTTCGATACTGATCGAACAGTTTGGCATCCATCGCTCGCTTAATTCCGGCATGAACTTCAGAGGGACTCATAAACAATTCCTGGGAGAGGGAAGCATAGGACCACGCCTGGTTCTCCCACACAACAAGTTTTATCAAAATAACGACATCTTGAGGTTTTAAGATCATGGTTCAGAACTATTGTTAAAAAATTTCTCTGCGTGTCTTCCTTTTGATATATTCTCTATTCGCAAATTGCGAATATGTCAAGCATTTTTTCCGCGCTGAAATTGCTGTGCGTCCCAAAAGTCCCTCTGCAAACACATTGTTCGGCAATTTCTTACCATCATTCCGTTCTCTCAACAGGGCATTACGTATGATTTCTGAGTAACCCAAAGAACAATTTGAACTTTTCATAGTCATTCATGAGTATCTCGGCAGCATCATTGACACTTAACGAATCGTGTTCATAGGCTTTCGTGACTCGAAAATAACAATCCCTCATTTTCTTAGGGGCATACAGCATTAAGAGGACGCTCAAGGCTGATGAGCTGACATAGCCGAGTGGCAGCGTCATGTCAAATCCTGTATTCGGAATGTAAATCCGGTAATCTGGACACTGGAGCAGATGTTCGACGATTTGCCTATTCATCTGTTCATCGTGAACAAGCCTGGCAAGCAATTGTCCTTCGGCAAGTGAATGGGTTAAGTCAAAGCCATGTACAATAGCATCTTGATAAAACCCAAGCATAATTGAGGCGCGATGGATTTGTTTTTTTGCCGTTCCGACACGAATCATATAATATGGGGGAGTATTCCCAAAGTATGACGTATGAAAATATAACGTATGGGCCATGAAGAAGTCTTCAACGTGCTGTTTGACCCTTTCGAAGATGGGGATCACGTGATTCGTATAATATGCTCGTTTGCTCTCTGGGGTATCTAATTTTTCAAAATACCGATACACATCAATAAGATCAGCGGGGTCTCCAATATCTTCTGGCAGTTTTATGGGACCGGTTTCAGCAGGACCAATGTACGTTAAGGGAAGGCCGAATATCTGTTTTCGGGAATTTTGCACCACTTTATATGTATAAAAATGTACTCTATTCTGTAATGGTGTGTAATTCGCAGCAGTTAAATCGCGTTGATAGTACGCAGGAGCCACTAAAATGACCCTGAGATGTTCCCAATTGATCTGATAAAAACTGATTTTCTTGGCAATTTCCTCTTGATAGGACGGCACAATCGCCAAATATTGCGCAGCTTGCCCGACAATATGTCGATCTTTCTTCTTTTTAAACTCAATGATAAAGGGATTGTGATTGACATCTATCGCAAACATATCAATCCGCAAGCCTTCAATGATGAGTTCCTTTTCAGCTTTCACAAATCCATACGATGTGGCGGCATCATAAAAAAAGTCACGGATATGCGCTTCGGTGATTCCTTTCATCCACTTTTTGCTCCTTTTGGTAAAACCAATATTGCCGAACGCTGGCATAAGGCGCGGCGGCTTTTTGCCGTCGCTCTTCATCCCGTTGTTAGTCTGTGGATTTTTTTTGTTTGTCGATAAACTCTCTCACCTCTTCAATGGAATAAGGTGGATACTTCTTATGAATAATAGCATGGCAGTTTGGACACACCGGACGAAGATCATGTATTGGATCAACTGGGTGGGGGCCCTCCATCATCCCAAGCGGAGCAAGATGATGAATATGAATGTAGCCCTCTCCAATAGGACCGTATAAAACATCAAATTTAAATTTGCAGACCTGGCAGACAGCCCCCCAATGTTCAATGCATTTTCTTCTGGCTATGGGGTTGCGCTCATGCACGTCAACCAAAACTGTTCGAATCTCACCCTCCTGAAGGTCTGTTGGAGCGTTAAGTTCATCTGCGCTTCGAAATTCAGCCTGCATTTCTATTCGAGCTATCAGGTCTGCTGCCGTTACTTTTTGCTTCACTATTGGCTTCAAAAAACCTCGAGGGACATACCCAAATTCAGTGCGAGGGTCAATTGGGTTGGTTCGCAGATCTATATACCAATCGACTCGTAGGCGATATTCTGCGTAATCGAACTCGGTGTAGATTAACTTGGATGAGTGGGCCTGTCCATCCCAGATTTCAAGGACTCGTCCCACAGCGACAATTCCTAACCCGTTGTGGTACATAAGAAGAATATCTGATGGGTCAAGTTTGCTGAGCGGCAAACCGTATGTGTCCCTGTCTCCTCCAGAACATGCCACCCCGTGTTCAAACCACAGATCGCATGTTCTCATGTCTTTGCGGACATCTTCATTTGTATTTATGAACCAATACGTCATTTGTTCCTTTTGGGCTAACGCCGGAAATAAAGGGTGTTTGGGAATCTGTGGTGAACGGCAAGAAACCTAACATCATTGATGCCCCTGGTAAATGGCGAGAAACTGGACGCCACGCGCTCCTCAAACATCTCCTTCATTTCGTTGGTTAGATCAATTCAAAGATTAGCTGTTCAAGATATTCTATAGTTTCGTCTGTACGATACTCATATTTTATTTGAGCTTCCAAAATGAGTGCAACAATGGCCCTTAAGTAGTCATAGTTCGGAGTAATGATTTTCTTTGTTGATTCAGTTGAGACAAAATGTCATACAGTTCACCTGGGAGACCGTAGACTTGTTGATACGATGTTTTTGTAAGTGTTCTAAAAGGAATTGTCGTTTCCACTAAACTTTGATAAATTCCGTTGTTAGGTTCAGGAAATAACGTAATTTGGGAAACTTCACTTTCAAGATATGTTTGCAGGAGTGGGCGATCGTTTTGCTTATTCGATAACGGTCTAAATGCTTTATCATAGGTAGGATGGCAACGATTTACTTGATGGATAATAAACTTATTGAGCAGCAGCAAAGCTTTGAAGTAATTTTCAAAACAGATAATAATGTTTGCACAATTTAATACTGGAAGCCCGGTCGCCCATACCCTCTCAAGAAAAGCGTTTATGGCTGCTGATTCGTGCGGCTTCCCTCCTTCCTTCATGAGCATCGTATAAAAGCTGCGATCCCATTCCTCTTTAAACCGTCTGCTTTCTGTAATGATTGCCGTTTTTTTTTATGATAGCAATTGACTGCTCTATCATAAGAAGAGCAATTAACTGCCATCGTTGATCGTCGATATAACACCTTGCATGTCCATTGTTCGCATCAAGCATCATTTTTTATAGAATATCTTTTGTCTCCGATCTATCCCTCAAATGGCAGATCGATTCAAAAATATCTTCCATTTCCCCTCATTTAAACAAGCTCAACAGCCCAGGCGGAACGTAGTGGAGTCGGAGTTGACTGAAGCGACTTGTTATAGCGTATCATAGCGATGTATCAACATTGGAATGGCAGTGCTCACCCAGAATTCCGGACTAATGCCACCACTAGACATACCGCCGTGTTGAAACCTCTCAATGAAAAATGGTTCTTGATGGCTTAAAGGATACCCTGTGGCTTTTTCGTATTCTTCTTCAATGATTCTTTGTAACTTTTCAGGATTCTCCGGCATATTGGTTTCACTCAGTCGCTCTTTTAATTCACGCCAAAGATACGGATCACCCCGTAAACCCCACTGAACAGGTTCTTCTTCAAATATTTCAGATACTTTCATATTTCTTGAGAGCTATAACGCGCCCTGCTCTAACGAGCGGGAACGTCGTCTGGAGATGCTGAATTGAGCAGCTCAGTTTAATTTGCGACATCTTTCCACGGCCAAAACTGCATTCTGACTTGCCGCAGTTGAACTGTTCCTTCAAGCTCTCCATGATCAATTTGATATAAACACCCTTTGAACCCGGCATACTCTTCTGGTTTTACAACCCGCATAAGGAGTTTTCCTGGCTCAGACCGTACAAATGTCACCATGTCATATCGAGCTATTTCATCAACCATTTCAAGAATGTCATCTGCCTGGATATCGGGTAATGTTCCTACAATTGTTAAACCTGGCATAATATATTCCTCGCTGCTGTTCGTGCTGTCAACGGTTTCTGGCAAACTTTTGTCATGTTGTCAATCTTTTTTTGACTGAATATGAAAAAACGCAGGCGAACCGGAAATGATACTGACGGTCGTGCTCAATACCAATGAATAGCCTGCTAAAACAGTCCGCGCCATGCTTCGAAACCGGAAATATCGAAAAATTTCTAGGCGGCTTTTGCCAGCGATACTTCTTCGATTAACGAGTGAATGCGCCATTTTTGGATCTGAATGTGAATGACGGGTTGATCTGGCTCACGATGTTTGAGAGAGAGTGTGTGATGCCAGGTGTTAAACTCCTTTTCTCCACGGACTTCGAAGATGATCATCGCGTTTTGAGGGATATTTCTCGCAAATTCTTCATTTTCCATGACATATCGATCAAATTCGGTTGTAATCATGGTTAAAAATTTTTGATAAGTATTCATAACTTTTCACCTCGTAAAAATTTTTGTGTGTACTTCTCCCAGTTTTCATTCAGATCCCAATCTGCGTAACTCAATGCGCTTTCAAAAGTCAGGTCTAATTCTGTTTTCCGTTGATTTCCTCTCAGATCGTATGTGTCTATATGGGCAAAGCCATGTGCGCAATCATACCGGATGACTACTTTCCAGACATCCTCGACTTTCACTTCTAACTGGACAACAAAATATTGCACACAGCCTTTCTCGGTTTGATGAGAATGACGTTTTCTGACGTTATCATCGAACATGATGACATATTCAGTTCTTCTGCCCATATTCTCTTCTCTTATCGCGCATTCCGTTGCGCCTGTTCAATGGCTTGCAGCAAACGGCTTCATGCCTGCTGCGTGCCAGATTGGACAATAGAGCGATCACTCCAGGACATCATGCCCTTCTGAATCTGGCGATCTCTTCCTATGAACGTCAGGAGCGTTCGGAAATATGGCACTGCTGCTGTTTGGACTGTCAACGGTTTCTGGCAAACTTTTGTCATGTTGTCAATCTTTTTTTGACCGACTATGAAAAAACGCGAATGAACCGGAAATAACGCTGACAGTCAACATTGGAAGATGATTTCGACGGGATCATCATCTTGAGATACATACGAGCATTCCAGACCGACAGAACTGGCACTGTGACAACCATCTCCGTGTTCATGCCCATAATTGCCGCGGCTTTGCTGCGGGAATGCCGCGCGGCAAATTTCCCGCAATAACAGCAGTATTTCGGTTAAAGACGCCCATTGTTTCCTCAGGCACAATTCATCCATGGTATTTCGGATGGCGGCTGAATACATGACGCATACACCCCGGCTAAGACGGGAATGTGCATGGTTTCTTCGACAAAATCATGCACCATCATGCGTTCGAACAAGTGTTGACTCACTTTGGGAGCCATCACACGTTCTCCACATACAGGGCATTCTTCATACACTATAGAATCATCAAGGTTTCATGGCAACATTTTTTTAGAAAATTTTAAAAACAACGGGAATGCTGCTGTATGAAAGCAACAAGAGAAGTATCCTGGTAAAATGCCCACCTTTTTCCCTTTCTCGTCCAGGAATGACGCTGGCGGCCAGTATTCGAAGTTCGCTTAGGAGTCGCCGAATGACATACGATGACACACACGGGATGAACATCATGAGCAGGACGCTCACCCGATACGATGAAAATGACCGGTTTGTACCCCGGACAGCCCTGTCCGGAAAACGTGTCCGGAGACCGGACAGGGCTTGTTCGGGGGATAAGCATGTTCATAGGAGGTACCATGAGCCTTCGGATCACCAGTCATCATGAAAATGAGATGTAGCGCGGAACTCCAGTTTCGTGCCCCAGTGATATGGCAGCGAAACTGGAGTTCCGCGCTACATTTTCAGAGGAGTGAACATGAACAAAAGCTCACCCGGCATGATGAAACTACAGGAATGACATATAAGCAAGAATTTTCTTCGGCACAATTCTTGCTTATATGCCATTCCTGTAGTTTCACAGGCAAAATTCTCTCAATATAAAATTTTTAAAAATTTTTCTTGACATATTTTATATATATTTTACTTTCACTTGAAAGTTTAATTTTCTTCAATACAAAATATTTTTATTTCTAATAAAGATATTTATATTTCAAATGTGATTAATTGAAGAAGTTAAACAATGTTCGTAGTTCAGCAGTTTACAGGTAATCAGGGGTCTCTGCTCGAGCTGATGCTTCGAACTATGGGATCACCTAATCAAAGGAGGCTTGTATGGTATTTTTCAAGCGTTTCAGTGTTCTGTTCAGTGTGTTATTTCTTGGAATGTGCGTCATTGGAGTTCAGGCGCAGGCCGCAGGACAATTGGAAGTGTTTTCCTGGTGGACATCGGGCGGCGAAGCAGCGGCTCTTGAGTCCTTATTTACCGCGTATAACGCAGCGTATCCGGGCGTTGAAATCGTGAATGCGACAGTGGCAGGCGGCGGCGGTTCGGCCGCGCGCGGTGTGTTACAAACTCGGTTAGCAGGTGGAACTCCGCCTGATACCTGGCAGGTACATCCGGGATTTGAATTGATCGGGCAATATGTGGAGCCTGAATTCATCGTGTCGCTGACTGATTTATACAAGGAAGAGGGCTGGTTTGACGTCACTCCGAAAGCGTTGATCGACCTCATGTCAGTCGGAGATGATGTCTATCAGGTCACGGTTGGCGTCCATCGCGGCAACGGACTCTGGTATAACAAGAAGATTCTGGATGAGAAGGGGATCGCGGTTGGCGATGCTATGAGCGTTGATGAATTCTTTGAGATTGCCGAAAAATTGAAAGCCGCGGGTGTCACCCCCTTATGTGTGGGAGATTCGGGCATCTGGGCCACCGCTGAGCTGTTTGAAAATACATTACTGGGGGTTATCGGCCCTGAAAAGTATCTGGGCTTGTGGAATGGTTCGGCCTCCTTTGCTGATCCGGATGTTGTGAAGGCGCTGGAAACCTATGGTCGCATGTTGGATTATCAGAATAGTGATCATTCCGCCCTTTCCTGGGATCAGGCCGTGAAAAAACTGATTGAAGGTACTTGTGTTTTTAATTCGATGGGGGACTGGGCCTATGGCGAATTTGCCAATGCGGGCTTGAAAGATAATGTTGATTTTGGCTGGGTCAGCCATCCTGGAAGCGCAGGCAGTTTCGTGGTTGTGGCTGATGGATTTATACAGGCCAATAATGCGCCCAACCCGGAAAATGCCAAAAATTGGTTGAGAACAGTCGGAAGCAAGGAAGCCCAGGAAGCTTTTAACCCGCTGAAAGGATCGATCTGTGCGCGCACCGATTGCGACCGGGCGAAATTCGGGGCCTATCACAACTGGTCTATGGATTCTTTTGCCAAAGACGCCCTTGTGCCGACGCTGGTACATGGTTCCGCTGCTCCGGCTGATTTTCAGCAGGCTGTGAATGATGCGGTTACAAGCTTTGTGGTTGATCGCAATGTCAAAGCCTTCTCGCAAAATCTGGTGCAAGCTGCGCAATCCTCTGGCTTTGGGAAATAAGAGGAATGAAATAAGAGGAGTGTCAAAGCTCTGCTTTGACAGCGAAAGCAGAGCTTTCGCACTCCAATTTGCGTTGACAGCGAAAGCAGAGCTTTCGCACTCCGAGAACCAGATCTGTCAGGTTCTCAAAACCTGACAGATCCCTCCACCACGATTTATTATGGCATCTATGGCAGTACAAGCAGCAATTCACCCGTCAGAACGAGTCGCCATCGTATCAGAAGCAACTCCGCCGCGACGCCGGTTTCATTCCGAATGTCTCCATGCTATTTTGTTGGTTGTGCCTTCACTGGTTGCTGTTGCGATTTTTGTCTATCTCTTTATCGGGATGACCTTCTATTTTTCGATTTCCAACTGGCGGTCACTTAAACGCGATTTGAGCATCCGCGAGCCATTTTACCAGACCTACGTTGAAATGTTCTCGATGCCGCGTTTTCAGACCGATCTGCGTAATACTCTTGTATTTACGGTATTATTCATGGTAATGGCGATCGGCTTAGGCTTGATTCTGGCAATTTTTTTGGATCGCAATGTAAAAGGAAGCGCGATCTTTAGGAATATCTATCTATTTCCTTACGCCCTCTCGTTTGTCGTCACAGGTGTGGCCTGGCGTTGGATTTTCAACCCGGAAACCGGGATCAATCTGTTTTTCAATATCTTTGGCGTTAACAAATTGCTTACCTTCCTGGGATTTGAGGCGATCAAACCAGGCTGGATCACGGATCCGAGTATCTGGTTCAATATTAATGGGGCTTTAGCCACCGTCTGGCCAGCAGCGGCGGATTTTCAGGTTAAATTAGGCATCCCGGCCGCCTTGATTCCAGTCGCCATTGCAGCCACCTGGCAGCTTTCGGGCTTTGTGATGGCGACATATCTGGGGGGCATGGCGGCTATTCCTGAATCCGTGCATGAAGCGGCGCGTATTGATGGGGCCAGCGAATGGCAAATCTACTGGCATGTGATTATTCCCATGCTCAAACCTGTGACGATCAGTGTGGCCGTCATTTTACTCCACGTGTCATTGAAAATTTTTGATTTAGTCTTCACCATGTCCGGCGTTGGGCCTGGCTTTGCGACAGATGTGCCGGCGATTTTTGTGTTTGAAATGACGTTTAAGGCCACGCGCTATAATCTCGGAGCGGCTGCGTCCGTGGTGATGCTGGTCCTCGCTGGCGTCGTGATGATTCCTTATCTGCTTCGCAGCCTGCGGAAGGAGGATTAATATGGTCAATACCGCGCGTGTTTCAAAAGAGCGTGTAGCACACTGGTTCATGATGACCGCTCTGATCCTGGCGTTACTTTTCTATCTGATGCCGGTGTATGTGATGGTCATGAATGGCCTCAAGGAAGCTCAAGGCGTGAGTTTAACAACTATGTGGAATTTTCCGAAAACCCTTTCCGGCGGCGGTTTTGTAGAAGCCTGGCAGCGATTGCAGGCCAATATGCTGAACAGCTTAAAAATGGTGATTCCGGCGACGATTATTTCTTCCCTATTCGGGGCAGTCAACGGCTACATCTTCTCAAAATGGAAATTTCGAGGCTCCGATATCCTGTTTACTCTGATGCTCTTCGGCTTTTTTATTCCCTATCAGAGCATTCTGATTCCACTGGTTCGCTTTTTACAAACGATTAAATTGTACGGCACTATTCCGGGCTTGATTCTGGTGCATGTGGTCTATGGTTTGCCGATTACCACGTTAATTTTTCGCAATTACTTTGCGGGTGTGCCAACGGAAATGGTAGAAGCCGCCCGGGTTGATGGCGCGGGCGTGTTCAAAATTTTCACCCATGTCATGCTGCCGCTTTCGATCCCATCTTTTGTTGTTGTCGGCATTTTTCAGTTTACAAATATCTGGAATGATTTTTTGTTTGGCGTAACGGTGGTACCAAATCCGGCAGCCCAGCCAGTGACAATTGCGCTGAACAATCTTTCCGGGTCTTTTTCGGTTGATTGGAATGTGGTCATGGCTGGCGCGGTCGTAGCGGCCTTACCGACGGCAATCATCTACATGCTGCTGGGACGGTACTTTATTCGCGGGTTAATGGCAGGTTCTGTCAAAGGGTAGATGTAGCGCGAAACTCCAGTTTCGCGGCTATCAACGATGCGCGAAACCAGAGTTTCGCGCTACATTTTCATAGGAGAAGATTCATGTACCAGAGTTACCAGCTTTCACACTCCGATGCACTAAAAATTATTACTGCTATTCAAGCGGAATTGGAAAAAAATCAGAAAGGGGCGGCTATTGCAGTTGTTGACGCTCAGGGCGAACTGATGGCTTTTCTGCGTACTGATGGCTGCCGTTTACCGTCCATCAATATTGCCATCAATAAAGCCTTTACCGCGGCGCGTGAGCGCAAAGAATCCGCCGAAATCGGACAGGCTTCTCGGAACCAGGGATTTCCGATGAGCAATTTCGGGGATATGCGTTATACCGGCTGGGGCGGCGGAGTGCCGATCGTGTATCAGGGACAAGTCGTTGGCGCGGTTGGAGTCAGCAGTTTGCCGGAACAGGAAGATATGAAAATGTCGCGCCTGGGAGCAAACATCATCAGCGGCGAAGGAGGTTCTCATGCGTAACTGGGTGGTCGGTATTGATTTAGGCGCAACCAAGATTGATGCAGGTCTGGTCGATCCTGAAAACCGGATTGTTGCGCGTCGGCGCATTCTGACCGAAAGCGATGCCGGTCCGCAGACAGTGGTTGAGCGTATTGCACACAGCGTGGCTGAACTGGAACAAGCAATCCCTGAAGGACAACACTTGAGCGCGATGGGAATTTGTTCGCCCGGCCCGGTCGATCATCAAGCCGGAATGCTGCTTGATCCACCCAATATCCGGGCTTTACACTATACCCCATTGCGGCAGTTATTGGAAGATCGCTTGAAAATCCCGGTGAGTTTGGAACACGACGCCAAAGCCGCCGCCCTGGGCGAATTTTATTACGGCGCAGGCCAGGATGAGCAAAGTATGGTGTATATTGTCGTGGGCACTGGCGTTGGCGCAGCAATTATTATTGAGGGGCAAGTGTACCGGGGTTTGCACAATTTCGCCGGAGAAATGGGACATATCACGCTTGATCCGCAGGGCAATCTGTGTCCCTGCGGCTCCAGAGGGTGCGTGGAAACCTACATGAGCGGTCCCTGGCTGGCGCGGCACTATCAAAACGCGCTTGCACAGCATAACGGAACGTCCTCTGAAAATCAGGAGGAAATCAGCGGGGCGTTAGTCGCGCAGTTAGCCGCGCAAGGCAATGAACTGGCGTTGCAAGTCATGACCAGAGCCGGCGAGGCTCTGGGGATCACGATTGCCTCGCTGTCCATGATCTTGAATATTGACTTGTACGTCATCGGCGGCAGCGTCGCCAAAGCCGGCGATGTGTTTCTGGAACCGGCGCGGAAGATTGTGCCAAAATATTCCTTTAAATCGGTCAGCCCTGGCGTGCGCATCGTGGCGACCGAATTGGATACGGACGGCCCGATTCTCGGCTGCGCCTGGCAAGCCCGGCAGGTTGTTGCTTGATCAAATTCAGATGATGCCCACGAAACACACGGAAAGACCCGGAAAAAGGAAAATAATGAATACTTTGGCACACTACACCGGATTTGAGAATGGAACGGATTTCTTCTTCGCATCCGTTGAATTCTTTCATCTGTTGTAGTGTTTGACATCATACAAATTTTTCTTTTTTCCGTGTCTTTCCGGGTGTTTCGTGGGCAATTCCGAATCATGATGAATAGTAATACTCTATTAACGCAATTACGACAAGAGCCGCAGATCGCCTTTCCGAAGGAAATCCGAAATACAACTCGCCCTTGCGAGCGGATTGCGCGGATCAGAGACCGGCTTATTCGCAATGAGCGGGAGATCGATCTTGAACGCGCGCGCTATACGACTGAAAGTTATCAACAGACTGAAGGCGAGCCAATGTCCATTCGACGCGCAAAGATGTTATTGCACCTTGTGCGCAAGATGAGCATCACAATTGATCAGGACGAATTGATCGTCGGCAACCGCTCATTAAAACCCAGAATGGGCGTGATTGCCCCGGAAGGCGCGGTAGATTGGATTGATAAAGAATTGGAAATTCTGCCCACACGACCGCAAGATAAATTTCAGATCACTCCCGAACAGATTACTGAATTGCGAGAAAAGATCTTTCCGTATTGGCGCGGCAAAACCCTGGAAGATACGGTGGCGGCCCGCGTCCCGGTCGATGTGATGACAGCGGTAAAAGGCAAAGCCTTCAGCTTGAATCAGACCGATCATGCCCAGGGGCACATTCTACCGGATGTAGAAGGATGGCTGTGCTTGGGAATTCGCGGGTTGCGAGAAAAAATCAATAAAGCCGCTGACTCACAAAAGCAGAATACCGACACGCAAAATTTTTATGACGCTGCATTCATTGCTTTACAAGCCGCGCAGGAATTTATGCGACGTTACGCCAAGGTCGCCCGTCGTCTATGCAAAGAGCATGAGAATGAACAGCGTCAGCGGGAATTAGCTCGTATCGCTGAGGTCTGCGAATGGCTTTCCGAACATCCGGCGCGTGATTTCCGAGACGCGCTGCAAGCGGTCTGGTTTCTGTTCGTGCTCCTGCAAATCGAATCGAACGCCAGCAGCTTTTCACCAGGTCGTTTCGACCAGTATATGCTGCCTTATCTTGAACAGGATTTGGAAAGCGGAAAACTGACGCTCGATGAGGCGCAAAATCTGCTCGAACACCTGTGGCTGAAATTTAATGAAATCGTCTTGTTGCGCAGCAGTTCCAGCGCGCGCTATTTTGCCGGATTTCCGATCGGTTTCAACATCGGCCTGGGCGGGCAGCGACAGAATGGCAGCGACGCCACGAATTTTCTGAGTTATATGTGTCTGCGGGCGCAGGCAGATCTCGGTTTGACGCAGCCAAATCTTTCGATTCGCATTCACCAAAATAGTCCGCAGGAGTTTCTCCTGGCAGCCTCGCAGGTCATCAGCAAGGGTAGCGGCATGCCGCAGGTGTTTAATGATGAAGTGATTATTCCGGGACAGATCAAGCGCGGCATTGCTCCTGAAGATGCGATCAATTATTCAGTCGTGGGCTGCGTCGAACTTTCCACCCCGGGCAAAGCCCTGGGCTGGAGCGACGCTTCGATGTTCAATTTGACCCGCATTCTGGAATTGACGCTGTTTGGCGGAAAAGATCCGCACAGTGGGCAACAGATCGGGATCGTTACGCCAACCTTAGACCGGATGACTAGTTTTGAGGAATTAGAAGCGGCCTACGATCAACAGCTCGCTCATTTTGTGCCTTTGATGGTCAAAGGGTGCAATATCGTGGACAGTATTCACGCTGAGATGCTGCCTTCTCCGTTCCTGTCGCTGGTGATCTCTAATTGTATTGAACGCGGCCTGGATGTGACTGCCGGCGGCGCGCGTTACAATTTTTCGGGAGTTCAGGGCGTACAAATCGCCAATGTGGCCGACAGTCTGGCCGCCGTCAAACAGGCGGTGTTTGACGAGCAATGGCTTTCGGCCGGAGAATTATTGGAAGTTTTACGTAAGAATTTTGACGGACAGGAAATTTTGCGTCAACGTCTGATTCACCGGGTCCCCAAATACGGCAATGACGACGACCGTGTTGACCAATTTGAACAGAAATGGGCGGATCGCTATAGCGAATTAGTAGCGCAGCACCCGACCAGGCGTGGCGGCGTGTATCAACCGGGATTTTATACGGTTTCAGCGCATGTGCCGATGGGTGCCAATGTGGGCGCGACGCCTGATGGCCGTCTGGCCGGAGAACCTTTAGCCGACGGTGGGGTGTCGCCCATGGCCGGCCGCGACCGCAAAGGGCCGACCGCAGTACTGCGTTCTGTGAGCAAGATGAATCTGCGATTGGCGTCAAACGGTACTTTGTTAAATATGAAGTTTTTGCCCTCCTTTTTTGAGGGAAAGCACGCGTTGGAGAAATTTGTGACCCTGTTACGCGGATTTTGTACGCTCGAAATTCCACACGTGCAATTCAACGTGGTTTCCGCCGCCACCCTGCGCGAGGCGCAGGCGCACCCGGAACAGTATCGCCATCTGGTGGTGCGTGTGGCCGGCTATAGCGCGTATTTTATCGAGTTGGATCAAGAGTTACAAAATGAGATTATCCGCCGAACCGAATTTGAATCTGTGTAAATGGAGTGAATTATGAATACCATATATGTTCCTATTTTCAAAGGCGAAGGCCGCATTGAGTATGAAAATCGTCCGATTCCGAAAATCATGCAGCCTAATGAGGTGCTCGTCAAAATTGACGCCTGCGGTATTTGCGGCACGGATATGAATATTCTCGCCGTTCCCCCGGCGCACAAAGCGACGCACGGCGTCATCATCGGGCATGAAGGCGTTGGTACGATCGCGGAGATTGGCCCGGCGGTCAGTGACTTGCAGCCCGGCGACCGCGTGGTGATCGCCCCACGTTTAACTTGTGGAAAATGCGTATATTGTCGCAAAGGGTTAGACAACCAGTGCATCAATTACCAGACCATCGGCACCACGATTGACGGGGCCTTTGCGCCTTACGTCTGTGCGCCGCAACAGGCATTTTACAAAATCGGAAATGACGTTGCTCCTGATGATGCGCTTTTTTTTGAACCTCTTTCCTGTGTGGTCGGGGCGGCTGCTCGCATTCCTTTTCAGGCCGGAGATGCGGTTGCCATTATCGGCGCGGGACCAATGGGCTTGCTCTTTGCGCAGATGTACCGCACCCTGGGCGCAGGCAAAATTCTGGTTGCGGATATTTCAGCCTATCGGCTTGACTTTGCCCAAAAAATCGGTGTTGACGCTGCCTTGAATCCTATGACTGTTGACTTAGCAGAGGAGGTCAAAAAGAGCACGGGCATCGGAGCCGATCTTGTGATTGACGCCGTCGGAAACCAGATCGACGCCGCCATCAAACTCGTCCGGCGCGGAGGGAATGTTCTGCTTTTCGGTCTGCGTCCGCATGATAATCCGCCAGTCAATCAATACACAATTACCCGCTATGATTTAACCATACACGGAGCATTTGTAGGGCTGAAACCCTTTGAACAGACGATTAAACTTTTGCAAAGCGGACGCATTCATCCTTCGACGCTGATTACGCATCGCGTACCCTTGACAGAACTTCTGCGCGGCGTGGAATTGATGCGTTCCGGGCAGGCGATGAAAGTGATTGTAGAAAATTAAGACTTGACAAACACGATGAAACTACAGGAATTGATATATAAGCAAAAATCCTTTTCGGAGCAATTCTTGCTTATATATCAATTCCTGTAGTTTTCAATTTCTGTAGTTTGAAAGGAGAATACGAATTATGATCCGACATATCGTGCTGATGAAATGTCAAGCAGAGGCGTCACAAAAGGATATTCAAGCGATGTTTGCGGCTCTTGCCGCTTTAGAGGAAAGCATACCTGGCATATTGGCGTTTGAGGGAGGCGCAAACAACAGTCCTGAAGGCTTAGCCAGAGGATATACGCATGGATTTACCATGGATTTTGCCGATGAGCAGGCGCGCGCCACATATCTGCCTCATCCTGAACACAAAAAAGCGCAGGAATTTATGCGCAAAGTGCTCGCTAAAAGCCCGGACAATGTCCTGGTAATGGATTTTCCGATAGAAGATACGGAAACGTACGACGTATATCAAACTTCGTAGCGAACAGAGACTACAACGGATGAAAGAATAGAACGGATATTTGATTTTTCTTTCAAATCCGTTTTTCGCCGTAGGCGATAGAGTATTGTAGCAACAAGGAAAGTTCCCACCTCTCTTATTTCGCCGTAGGCGATCCACAACCGCTACGCGGTAAGAAAGGGGTGGTTGTTGTTTATAACTACAATACCGTATCGCCTACGGCGAAAAGGCTGGCTAAATAGTAATACCTTGAAGTTACAATGATGAATCAACTAACTTTAGCAGAACGCACGAAATTCGAACAGGTTGAAGGGGTAATCTTTGATATTCAACGCTATTCTGTGCATGACGGTCCTGGTTTACGCACCAATGTGTTTTTCAAAGGCTGTCCGTTGCGTTGTCGCTGGTGCGCCAATCCCGAATCGCTATACCCGCAGCCGGAAATCGCGCTGTTTGCCGGACAGTGCATCAACTGCGGGCAATTTTCGGAATCCTGTCCTGTGCTCTGGCAGCAGAGCGGATCGAAAGAACGAACAGAATTATTTCAGGAAAGAATCGTTCTGTGTCCGACCGAAGCGATTCATTGGATTGGCAAACGCCGCAGCGCAGGTGAGGTGATGCAGGAAGTGTTACGCGACCGCCCTTTTTACGGCGATGGCGGCGGTCTGACCCTCACTGGCGGCGAACCAACCATGCAGCCGCAGATGGCGGAAGCCTTGTTACGCCTGGCAAAAGCGGAACATATCTCCACAGCAATGGAAACCTGCGGCTATACCCAATGGCCGACCCTGGAACGCTTATTGCCCTATCTTGATAACCTATTATGGGATATCAAACATGTGGATAATGAAATCCATCGCAAGTTTACCGGCGTGAGTAATGAGCGCATTCTTGCCAACCTGCGCCGCCTGAGCGAACTTGACGCTCCGGTCACGATCAGAATTCCCCTGATCCCCGGATTTAACGCTTCTACCGAGAGCGTCACGCAAATCGCTGAATATGTGAAACAACTGCCCGGCGCAACAAAGCGCATTGATCTGCTCCCGTACCATACCTTAGGAAAACCCAAATACGCGGCCTTACAGCGGTCATATCCCTGGGAACAGTATCAACGCCTGACAGAAGCAGAGATAAAAACCCTGACAGAGATATTCGAAGATTATGGCCTTCAAGCCAATATTGGCGGGTAGAGTTTTTTTACTCAATGATTCGGATTTCTCGTCATCCCAGTTCAGGAACTATTTATGCGAATCATGTCAACCTTTTTCTGTTATGAACTGTAAACTTATGATTGTAAGATTTACCAGGTTCCTTGCTGTTTCATCTGTTGGATGATCTTAAAACTTGGCGAGAGGAAAGGATGTGGGTCATGCCGAGTTGTTCGGAGATGCTGGTGGATTTTTCTTCATACATAGAGGCCAATTCCCTGTTTCCGGCTAGATGCTCGACCAGAGCCAGTTCGCAATGCAGTTCGGCGACGGTAAATAAAGAATACACCTGTCCGATACAGCTTTGCAACAGCTTTGGAAAAGCAAAACAAATAGTCCTGTATGTCCAGACAAATTCTTTCCAAAAAACAAAAACCGGGTTTTTTCAAAAAACCCGGTTTTTATCAGATTCAAACAGTTGTGCTCATTCTGATGTGGTAATCAGTTCAATTCCCTTAAGAATATGCGGTTTAGGTTTAATGTCCAGCGCTTTCATGGTATCCACGTTCAAAAGCCGCTTTCCTCTGGTATTTTTTGTGATGGGAAGTTGAGAAATGGGCGTGCCTCGCATGGCTTGTAATAGCATGTTTGCGGCAGTTTCTCCCTGTTCCTGTCCCATTTTGATCACGGCGCACAGCAGCCCATTTTTCACATGATAGGCATTGTTGCCAGCCGTCGGTTTGCCAAAATTTTTCAAGATTAACGGGATAAGTTCTTGATCGGTCAGGGACTTTCCCTGGTCGTCAAGTAACCCCGACAGTGTCTCGACAAACAGCAGATCGCACTGTTCGCGCAGTTCCTCTAAGTCTGCCATCATTTCTTTCAGCGTCGCCGGCGTTTTAAAGGCCGTATATTTGGCAAGATAGCTCTCCGCTTCCTGCTCAATTTGCAGTTGAACCAGTCCAGCAGAAGCACTCTCTCGCAGGATATACCCAAACGTTTCGATTGAAGGAACCAACTGTTTGGCCAGGATAATAGACTCTCTGGTATGGAAACGCTCCAGAACGCCGGAAACATTTGTGGCAGGGAACCCGTATTGCTCCGGTTCGGCATTCACTCCGCAAAACATGACCGGCGTTTTGACTTTATCTTTTAAATACGGGACGACAAACATGGATTGCGCATTGTCATCTGCAGCAATGACCCCATCAGGCTGGAGCTGCTGATAGAGCGCAAACGCTTTTTCGGCCTTTTCTGGGCCTTGTTCAGGATGATGTTGCGTATCCATAAAGAAATAGGTCAGTTCTGCGGTATTCGCTAAAACCGACTCGATGCCTTCTTTCATCTCCTGGACCCAGGGATAGGTTTCATCATAACTCATCACTACCATGACCTTATACATCGCTGTTTCCCCTGACCGGACGAAGAATCCGCCCATCACGATGAACCACACACCGATCCCAACCCACGCGCGATACCACTTCAGCTTCATATTCTCCTCCTTTGAAAATAGGCGCGAAATTCCTTTTCGCGCCTACGCCTGACATGGCCGCGAAAAGGAATTTCGCGGTACATCGATGAAAAACGGTAGCTCTCAGCTTGTTGAAATATATTCCCTGATGCCTGTCAATATTTATCTGCAATTATTCTTATGGTTCGATGTTGTCATATTGCCTGAATCTCCTGGAATTACAAGGAATTTTGATCGCTGATCGAAAATAATGATATTTTTCCTTGACAATTTTCCCAGGAATCAAATCAGTAAGATACAGCTTGTCAGTTGTTTGTAAATTGTTGGTGTTCAGAAGGATCACCCTCTTTCCAAAAACACAGGCGTTTTGTTGTAAGTCACGTAGGATTATAGACATTTTTTGTAGGAGAGTACGATTGTGGCACAAGGAACAGTAAAATGGTTTAATGATCAAAAGGGATACGGGTTTATTGAACAAGATAATGGGGAGGACATTTTTGTCCATTATTCCGCCATTCTGAATTCGGGATTTAAGTCTCTTTCTGAGGGTGATCGTGTTAGTTTTGACGTTGGCACAGGCCAAAAAGGCCCTGCTGCCCAGAACGTGAAACGGATCTAATTTTCATCATTTCTGAACCCGGGGCATCTCGTCTGGACAAGATGAGATGCCTTTTTCTTTGTACTTCCCCGCTATTGACGCCATTCCAACCGGAATTTTACGAAAGAAAGAACTGTGCCATATCACAAAGGATAGATTCATGAGAACATTTGAAGAACTCGGAATTACTTCCGAGGTATTGAAGGGCATTCAGGAGTTGGGGTTTGACCAGCCGATGCCCATTCAGGAACAGGTTATCCCTGTTTTATTGGAAACAGAAGGTGATCTGATTGGACTTGCCCAGACAGGCACCGGCAAAACGGCCGCGTTTGGTTTACCTATCATTCAACAGATTGATGCTGCCAAAACAACCCCCCAGGCCCTTATTCTTGCACCAACCCGGGAACTTTGCCTGCAAATTGTCGGCGACTTGAAAAATTTTGCCAAATATCTGCCGGATATTCAGATCGTCGCCGTCTATGGCGGCGCCGATATTGAGCGGCAGCGCAAAGCCCTGAAGAAGGGCGCACAGATTATTGTAGCCACACCCGGCCGTATGAACGATTTCCTCAATAAACGTAAAGCGGTCAATCTTGCTGACGTTCGCACGGTTGTGTTGGATGAAGCGGATGAAATGCTGGACATGGGCTTTAAAGAAGAATTAGATGCAATTCTGGAACAGACGCCACCCTCGAAAAACACCTTATTATTTTCGGCAACCATGCCGGCTGAGGTGTTGGCAATTTCCAAAAATTATATGCGCAATCCGCGCGAAATTGCCGTCGGCCCCCGCAACGCGGGCGCGGAAAATGTGGAGCACTTCTGTTACCCTGTGCACTCAAAAGATCGTTATTTAGCCCTGAAACGGATTGTGGACATTCACCCGGAAATTTACGGCATTATCTTCTGCCGCACCAGGCAAGAAACCAAAGAGATTGCGGAAAAACTCATGCAAGATGGCTATAACGCCGATGCATTGCACGGCGATCTTTCGCAGGCCCAGCGTGAAACCGTGATGCACAAATTTCGCATCAAACACCTGCAAATGCTCGTGGCAACGGATGTTGCGGCGCGTGGACTTGACGTCAAAGATATTACCCACATCATCAATTATAACCTGCCTGATGAAAACGATGTCTATATTCACCGCAGCGGACGAACCGGACGGGCTGGTCAGGAAGGAACTTCGATTGCCATCGTCAACTTAAAAGAAAAATATAAAATCAAACATATCGAAGCGAAACTCAAAAAGAAATTTAGCATGAAGACGGTGCCCAGCGGCGATGAAGTCTGCGCGAAACAAGTGCTCTATCTGGTAGATAAATTGGAAAAAATTGAAGTTGACCATAAGGCGATTGATAAATTTCTCCCGGCTGTCTATGAAAAACTCGCCTGGTTAAGTCGTGAGGACTTGATTAAACATTTTGTTTCTCTGGAATTTAATCGTTTTCTGGATTATTACAAAGACATTGAGGATCTGAATCCGCCAGAAGAGCCTCAGGAGCGAAAAGCTCGTAAGAAAAAAGACTTTTCCGATAAACGTCCAGATAGGCGCAGCGACAAGCGTGGTGAGAACCGCGTGGCAGAAGAAGGGTTTACGCGTTTCTTTATTAATCTGGGCTTTAAAGACAGCGTGGGCCCGCGCGATCTGATCGGTCTGATTAACCGTTGTACCCGTAAACGCGATATTGAAATCGGCCGTATCGATCTTATGAAATCCTTTTCTTTCTTTGAAGCGGATGAACGGTTTTCGCATACCATTCTCTCCGGATTCAAAGGCATTGAATATAACGGCCGTGAGGTCGTTGTTCAAATCGCTCAGGAAGATCCCTCCCTGCAATCAAACAACACGAAGAAGAAAGACCAAAAACCTTCTTCTCACCGTCAACGATCCCGAAAGAAAAAGTAGTGAAGCTCCAGGGACTCCAGGGACTCCAGGGACCCAAGTTGAAGAAATTTGCAAGCGGCCAACGTTTGCGGAGGGATCTTCAACTTTAATTCCTTAAAGTCCTTTAAGTCCCTTAAGTCCCTTGAACTCACTTAAGAACCTTGCCAAACCAAAAACGACGTAAAGATGTCCGTAATATTGCGATTATTGCGCATGTTGATCATGGCAAAACCACACTGGTTGATGCTCTATTGAAACAGACAGGAGCATACCACTTTAAAGACGGTGAAGCCACGATTATGGATTCCAACCCAATAGAAAAAGAACGAGGTATCACCATTTTCTCGAAAAATGCCTCGTTGAAATATAAAGATATTCAGATTAATATCGTTGACACGCCAGGACACGCAGATTTCGGCAGCGAGGTTGAACGCATTCTGCGCATGGTAGATGGCGTGCTCCTTTTGGTAGATGCCTTTGAAGGGCCGATGCCGCAAACGAAATTTGTCCTTCGAAAATCCCTGGAACTGCACCTGAAACCAATTCTGGTAGTCAACAAAATTGATCGGCCCCAGGCGCGCCCGCATGAAGTTGTGGATCTGACGTTTGATCTGTTCTGTGAACTGAACGCCACCGACGAACAGCTTGATTTTCCGATTGTGTTTGCTTCGGCGAAAGACGGCACAGCCACTTTTGATCCGGCCGACAAGCCGCGAGATATGAAACCGCTGCTGGAAACCATGATCCACCGCGTTCTCCCGCCAGTTGCTGATCCGGCCGAGCCTTTTCAAATGTTAGTCACCATGCTGGATTACGATTCCTATATCGGGCGGATTTCCATCGGCCGAATTGTTCATGGATGCGTCAAAGTCGGCGAGACGATCGCGTTGGTGAAACGTAACGGCGATGTCAAGCGCGGCCGCGTGACGAAAATTCTCAAATACCAGGGCCTCCGGCGCATTGAAGCCGAAAGCGGCGAAGCCGGCGATATTCTGTCAATTGCCGGAATTGATGAGGTGAAAGTGGGGGAAACCCTGGCTGCCGCGCAAAATCCGGTCGCTTTGAAAACCATCAAAATTGACGAACCTACGATTTCCATGAATTTCTCGCACAATACCAGCCCTTTTGCCGGAAAAGATGGCGGACGTTTCTTGACCTCGCGTCATTTACGCGACCGCCTCCAACATGAAGCCATGATGAATGTCGGCATTAAGGTTGAAGAAGTTGAAGGGCGTGAGAGTTTTAAAGTCTCCGGGCGTGGGGAACTCCATCTTTCGATTTTGATTGAAACTATGCGTCGGGAAGGCTACGAAATGGAGGTCTCCCGCCCACAAGTGATTTTAAAAACGATGGGGGATGAAGTGCTCGAACCGGTTGAAGAGGTGTTTATCGAAGTCGATCCGGGGTACCAGGGCGCGGTTATTCAAGCGTTGGGAAACCGTCAGGCGGAATTGCGCTCCATGCAAGTCAGCGCGATTGGTACCATTCGCCTGGAGTTCCTGGCGGCATCTCGCGCCTTAATCGGATTTCGGGGAGAATTTTTGACCATGACGCGCGGTACGGGAGTGATGTATCAAAACTTTTATAAGTATCAGAAATATAAAGGAGCACTTCCCCATCGTCAGCTTGGGGTGATGATCTCACAACAGGAAGGCCCGGCAGTTGCCTATGCTTTGTGGGGGCTTCAGGATCGCGGTGAAATTTTTATCCGCCCCGGTGAAGATTTATACGAAGGCATGATTATCGGCGCTAGCAACAAAGGCAATGATCTGGTCGTCAATGCGCAGCGAGAAAAGAAACTGACAAATATCCGCGCGGCCGGGTCAGATGAGGCGATTCAACTCATCCCAGTACGGGACATCACGCTGGAATTCGCCCTCGAATTTATTGAAGACGATGAATTGGTGGAAGTGACGCCCAAACATATTCGTCTGCGGAAAAAAGATCGGAATGAACATGCCCGTCGCCAGGCCAATAAACGGAGGTTAGCCGCGTAAAAGTGCAAGATGACTCTTGACAAAACGTCGCCTGGCATCATGTTATAAGAAATTCACGTTGTTTTGAGAATGAATCTTCGAAATTCCCAAAACAATCGCCATCCGGCATGTTAAAAATGTCCGCATTTATTTGAATACCATCTTGAACATGGCTACCCATGTTCTCAATATTTCCAGAAGGAACAGACCATGTGGTGTTGACATGAACGAAAAAATTTGTTGCTGTAAAGAATTCTGTACTTACTGGCTGGACGAATATTCTGCTTTTGCCTGTCAGCTTTCCAGCACCTACTCACGCGCGAAAGTAGAACTTTCGCACTCCGGCACAGAATCATTTACAGAAACAAAAATTTCGTTCTACATCGCTCTACATGTCCATTGGAATAAGTATGAAAACAACACGTACAATTACCCATATTTGGCAAAGTCAGCCCACAATCGAAGGGGCGGGCGTACATCTCAAACGGGCGTTTGGCTATTCTCAGGTTCCTCAGCTTGATCCCTTTCTCATGCTTGATGATTTTCATTCTCAGCACCCTGCTGATTATCTGGCCGGATTTCCCTGGCATCCGCATCGCGGCATTGAAACCGTCACGTATATGCTGCGCGGCGAAGTGGAACATGGCGATAGCCTGGGAAATCGAGGGGTGATCGGAAGCGGCGACGTGCAATGGATGACCGCCGGCAGCGGCATCATTCATCAGGAAATGCCGCAGAAAACTGAGGGTGACTTCCAGGGGGTGCAGCTCTGGGTAAATCTGCCTGCTTCCCATAAAATGATGCCGCCTCGCTATCGAGATGTTTCGACATCCCAAATCCCGGAAATCACTTTAGAATCCGGCGTTCGTATCAAAATTATCAGCGGGAACATTGGCGAAACAGTTGGACCGGTTCAGGATATTGTTGTGCCTATTCATTTTCTGGATGTGCTTGTTCCGGCGCAGACGACCTTTATTCATCCCGTTAATGCTGAAGATACCGTGTTTGTGTATGTACTCGAAAGTCAGGGCAACTTTGCTCCTGAGAGGTCAGAACTGATTCCGGCAGAACGCTTGATCCTGTTTGCCAAAGGAGACCAAATTCATGTGAGTACTCACACTGATCCCGTTCACTTTTTACTTCTCTGTGGAAAACCATTAGGCGAACCGGTTGCCTGGCGCGGCCCGATTGTCATGAATACCACTGAAGAACTCGCGACAGCCTTTCGAGAATATCACGAAGGAACTTTCATAAAGCACGGCGAACAAATCCGTAAGATGTGAAACAAGAGCCATGCGAACCGATTGCGTTCGGCCCCCGATTGTTTGCACTCAGTATTTCGCCCTGCGAGGCGTGCTGCGACAACAAGACGTTGTATTTTTATCTATACAGGTCACTTTTTTATGTCACTCGCATAAAGTCTATAAATCCGCGTTCCACATCTGTGCTGATTAACTGCACGCGGAGCTTGTCGCCGACATCCAGACCTTCAAAACCGCGCTCCAATCGGCCCTCAATCGGCGGATGCA
>DF820464.1:570373-587368 GCA_000739535.1 Candidatus Vecturithrix granuli
CCTGATGCGATGACCTCATCGCACTCCTGTGTCCTGGACACTGTTCCGACATTCATCACTTCCCATTCACCACTACCCACCAGAGAATTGCTTCGCTTTGCTCACAATGACATACACATATCAAAATTAATGTGGTCATGGATAGGGATTTGTCAAGGTTTAATTGATAGGTAAAAAACTCCCGGAGTCGAGAGTGTTCCGATAATGTCAATAAATCATTGCCCCGGCAGATTGGAATCCTTGACAATTTTGAGTTTTGGGTCTATTATTTGCCAGTAGCTGAAAACCTATAGGAGGTTCGAAAAAATTCTTGAAATATTATGTCACCATTAAGTTTTTCTGCACTCTCAGTTGTCAAAAAAACCCAAAAGAGCGTTTATTTTCTCCTGCCAATAAAACAGGTTGACACGAAAAGTTGCATGAAATATCTTTGTTATGCTGAAGATCGAAGATGCCCTGAGAATTTACAGGATAACGGGTAAGCAGGAATATAGATCTAACAACCTGGAATGCTCAACAAAACGTCTAAATTCAACCTTTCTTGCTTAACATGTTTCATATAGTTTCAAAGAGTTTTTTCCGGCAGCTCGAATTTTAGATCGTGCTCTCCAAAAGATGCATTTATAACAAGTGTTGAATTTATGAAGGTTGAGGAGATCATTCAAAATCGTTATCAAATCCAACAACTCCTGGGGCAGGGGAGCATGGGGATCACGTATAAGGCGTTTGATCTGATGCACCACCGCGATGTTGCGATCAAACAACTGCACTTAGCGCATATCCATAGATGGAAAATCCTGGACATGTTTGAACGCGAAGCCAGGATTCTGCAGCAGATTTCTCATCCTCGGGTGCCAGGGTATATCGATTATTTCTCTCAAGATGGTTCCGAAGGCTTACAATTTCTGTTAGTGCAAGAATATGTTGAGGGGAAAACACTGAAACAGTTGATTGATGAAGGATGGCGCGGCTCTGAAGCCGACATTCTTGATATTTTTCTGGATATTGTCGATATTCTGGTTGCCTTGCACTCGGTCTGCCCGCCGGTGATTCATCGTGATATTAATCCGAAAAATATCATTATTTCTCCCAATACAAAGGTATCGCCGGTCATTCATGATGTCTATCTGGTTGATTTTGGGGCAGTGCAAGATAAAATTCGTACTACCGTGTTCGGAGGCACTACGGCTGTCGGTACGTTTGGCTATGTGCCGTTTGAGCAATTCAGCGGCCAGGCGGTTCCGGCGTCAGACTATTATGCTTTAGGGGCGACTTTGCTATTTATGCTCACACACCGACATCCTTCTGAATTCCCCGCTGAAGACTTCAAACCACAGTTTACCTCGTGTCTTCATGCCTCTCCAGCCGTGATTCGCTTACTGGATGGATTGCTGGAACCCTCAGTCAAAGAACGAGTGGCGTCACTGGAACGCATTCGTGACATTCTGGATGAATTGATCACGAATCCTCTTGAGTCTGATGGTTCTGCGGCTAAACCCGTTGAAACACCCATTGAAAAGATTATAGAACAACCGTACCATCTTTCTTTTCGGATTCCGACTCAAAAAATCGGAATTGTAGTGAAACGCACAGTGCTTTCCCTGAGTCCCAAATGGATTCAACTCAGAGAAGAACTTTTGGGACTTCAGAGCGGAAGACTCTGGCGTATTCCCACAATAAACGTCCAAACCGCGGATTTCACGTGGTATTTTGCAAAAGGGAAGCGCGTGGGGAAAGGCAATTCGGTATTGAGCATCAATCATGCCGGTGAAACTTTTGAAATTGCTTCTCATCTCAGTAAGGCAGAAATTGGGTGGCTCATCCGGGAAATGACAGACTTTATCTGGAAGGTGAAATACGAAACAGAATCTTCTGATTCGGAGGAAACCTCATCTCAAGCACCCTCCACGTCTTCATCGGAACAGTTGCCAACAGTTTCACCGCCGTTAGATACCCGCGTGAGAAAATTTACGAAAAAGTCTGCTCAGGTTTGTTTTCGCATTCCGAACACTATCATGAAAACAGAGATGGCTGATTTTGCAACGATCTTCCTGGTGTGTCTGGCATGTACCAGCGTATTCAGCGCGGCGGCGATTTATCTTTTTCTAAACAGCCAGCCGGGATTCCTCCTGGGCGGATTGGCCGGAATTGTCGCTGCAATTTTTGGGACGATGGGGGCAGGGATTTTTATTTCCGGGATTTCCCGAATTTTTGGACGGACCATGCTGTATTTAACGCCGGAATGGATTCGCATCAGCCGCCGCTGTTTTGGTGTGGGCTATTCGCAGCATATTCCCACCGCTGCCCTTCATCCGAACGACGTCATTCGCTATTTTCAAAAAAACACCTTGCTACTCGGATTGAATTATGATGGGAAAACAGTGCGAGTCGGCTCAGGATTAAGTCGTCAGGAAATTGACTGGCTCATCCAGGAAATCAGCGCGTACATTACAACGTATGCCAAACCCCTGCCTCGCAGTTTATTTGAAGCCGACCTGGAAATGAAATGATTTCATAGATGATTGCCGAAGTCAAAAGTCTCCGATTTGGAGTAATAATCTAAAAAGGAATGGTTAGCGCAAGCAATTGAGAATTGTGTGACAGAGTATTTATAAATTTGATGAAGCAGATTTTTGCTTGTAATAACGACGTAAAATGCTGTTATTTTCTGAAGTTGGCAACGGCATGGTTGTCTGGGGTGGAAAGCGATGGATTTGCTCAGGGAGCAGCTTGACAATGATATTGGTCGGGCGCGGGCGCGTGAAAGGTGTTTGTTCAAGTGGGCGAGGTGTCGGCGGTGTGTCCGGTGAGCGCGTTTTTTCAGATGCGATTGAGGGGAGGGCAAGCGTGGAATCTTCTCCCGCCCCTCCGTCCCCATTGGTTTTTGCCAGCATTGTTTGGCGTTTCTCTCGAACGACAGGCATAGGGTCTGTTTTTTCTGCCTCGGTCTCTACCGGCGCGAATACAATTGACTCTTCCGGTTGATCGCCCAGACGCGAAAGCTGTGCTTGAGGCGTGATCTTGACCTCTTCTCGTCTGGAATGAAAGGATAAGCCAAGATATTGCCAGGGGATCAAACACAGGATTTGGATCGCCAGAATGAGCGCAATGATCACCATGATCGTATTCAGTAATTTGTCATGCGAAAAGCTGAACCATTGCAGCAGTCTGCTTTTGAACGATCTTTTCTCCTTATCAGTATCAGGAAGAACACGCTTTTTTGATTTCTGACCATTTTGACGTTGTTCTTCAACCGGTAATTTTGACTGACTTTCCGGAAGTTCTTGAGCACTTAATGCTTGTTCGGCTTCCTCATGGGGTTCTTGCAAAAATTGAATCTTCCGATGAAACTTTTCTTCAAATGTTTCTTTTTCCCGTTGGACTTCTTCGAATCGCTTTTGCAGTTGAATATATTCGGCCAGATCAGCTTGTAAGCCCTTTAATGAAGTTTCTAACATCTGGTTTTCCCATTTCATTTTTTCCTGGGAATCGAGCATGGATTCCATCTCTTTGCGTAAAGTCTCATTCTCCGTTCTCAGAATAGTTGAACGTTGATGGGCCTTTTCTCGAAACTCCTCAATATAGATCTGCTGTTTTTCAACCACGCGCAGCAAATCCGCTTCCTGTTCCTTTGATACCAGGATCGCCTGTTGTTTCATGTGTGCGAGTTGGTCTTCAAGCTGCGTCTTTGAAATTTTTAGTTCAGTAATTTCCTGTTGGAGTTTTTCTTCATTCTGTTTATATTGTTCAAGCAGTTGTTCAACTTGCGATTCCTGATGCACCTGTTCTCGAAACAACAGGTCTAACTGGCGTTCATGTTCCTGCTTCTCCTGTTGATACGATTGCGAGAGGTGTTGATAGTTCTGGGCCAGCTCATGCAGGCGTTTTTCGATGACATCGCGCTGACGAGAGGTCTTGTGCAATTGCTGGCTCTGTTCACGCTCTTTTTGCCGCAAGTGTCGAATCTGATGCAGGAGTCGTTTTTGAGTCTCGACTTTTTGCTGATCCACCGCGCCAAGCTGCTTTTCCAGTAATGCAATTTTTTGTCGTAACTCTTTCAGCGTATGACGGGAATTCTCCTCATTTTCAAGGATAAGATGGGAGCGCGAACGTAAACGCTGCTGCTGTTCCTGGAGTTCTTGCTGAATCGCCAGGAATTTCTGTTCAAAGGCTTCTTTACCTTTGAGGATCTCCTCAAGATTTCTCTCGAGCAGATCGCGCTGCTGTTGCTGCTGCTGTAAATTCGCTTCTAACTCCTTTTTCTGTTTTAATAAGGAGATAACTTTTTCACCCAGAGAAAACTCTCGTTGAATGTGATCTCTGAGTTTTTCTTCAAGTGCGTGTTTTTTCTGATCGCCACGTGAATGTTGAGGAGTATGTTCATTCATTATGATCTTTCTCCCTTATGACAGAGTTTCTAACTGCTGAATTTCTTCTTCCTGAAGGGACAACAGACGTTCTAATTCTTCCAGCGATACCTGAAATTCATCCGAAACGGTATGTTTCATGGTAAATTGCCGATCCAATTCTTCGCCAAGTTTTTCCAGAAGTTCAGTGCCTTCGACTTCAAGCGAATCTACCTGGACTTCGATTCCCAATAATCGCTCTTGTAGCATCTCTCGGGTCGCAGTTTCTCGGGCTAACATCTCATCGAGTTTATCGCGTTCTTTGCGAATATCGCCCAATGTTTTTTCTAATTTGACATACTTATCGGCAAATTCACTCAGACGTTGCGCGGTACAACTGAGCTCCTGTTCTTTCGATTCCAGGGTGCTTTTAAATTCATCGCGCAGTTGTTGATACGACTGGTGCAACGCGTGAAATTTCTTCTTAACCAGCATCTCCGCCTGGGCTTTTGATGCAGTCAGTTCTTCTAATTGGTGTTCAAGCTGTTCGTTTTCTCCGGTCAGCGCCGTGATGGTTTCAATATATTCATCTTGTAACGCCCCTTTCTCCCGTTCGATTTTCTCGAATTTGGCGCGGAGAGCCTGTTCGACTGATTTTTGCGCCTGTAATTGCTGCTGAAGGGCTTCTGAATTCGACGTGAGCGCCAGAATTTTCTGCTGAGCTTCGTACAACTCGTCATTAATTTTGTGTTCGAGTTGAGTTTTGATATGCTGAATATGGGTAATATTGCTCTGTAAACGCTCTTTTGTGGTATGAAGGTTCTTCAGTTCTTCTGCCAGAAATCGCCCGTTTTCTTCGCGTCGCTGGAGCAAGGTATTCAAATGTTGCTGCAATAAAGATTTTTTATTTTGAATCTTGGCAATAATAGCCTCATAACGTTCTTCATCAAATTGCCCTCCCTCCTGGCGCGAGGCTTCATACGAGGTTGTGATTTGTTCCAAACGTCGTTCCAGCGTTTCTTTATCTTGATTGACGCCATCAATTCCCTTTTCAAATTCCTGTTTCAGAGATTGTTCATGTAATTTGAGATCACGAATTTGAGCGGTAAACTGTTCTTGCAAAAAATATTTTTCCTCTTCTGTATTTTGAAGTTGCCGTTCCAATTCTCCAATCCTGTGCTGGAGTTGTTCAAATTGTTCTCCCTGAACCTGCTCTACTTCTCCAGGAGAGGATGGCGAAAACTGCTCTTCCGGTTCGAGCATAAAAGACTCCAGCGATTCCTCTGGAATAAACTGAATCTCTGTATTGACTTTCACAGGTTGTTCTCCTGGCAATTCCGGATTTGTCGGAGAATCCTCCTGGAACGATTCTTCAAACAAATCTTGTGCTTCAAAGGGTTTCTGAGTATTCTCAGATTCTGATGGATTTTCCTGATTAATCGGGCTTTCTACCACATTCTCTTGTTCCACCTTCTCTTCTTCCTGGTCTTCTTCCTGGTTTTCCAGACCCGCGGCCAGCACAAAATCTTCTGTTAAATTGAGATCCATCATGTGATCATCCCAGGCAATTGGCGACGTAAATGGCTGAACTGTCGACTGGGTCAGGGTTTCAAACGAAACATCCTGCCTCTGAGCGTGTTCCTGGCTCTGGGAATCGATTGCCGTTTCATCCGATCCAGGCTGAGGCTCTTCTGTCTCAGGTTCGTGCAAATCAAGAGCGAACGCTTCTTCTGGTTCCTGGCCGGTCGAAATTTCCAACTCATGGGATGCAACAGATTGTTCCGTAGAAACTTCTGCAACCGCTTCCTGAGAGCGTGAACCGTCGAGCGATTCTAATTGATCAAGTGCTTCAAGAATATTGAGCGTCTGTGTTCCGCTATAGGCTCCGGTTTGTTCCCAGGGATTGTCAATGGTATGGAGTTGATTGACGCGTTGTGCTCCGGCCCGGGCTTTTTCATTTTCAGGATCCAGGTGTAAACTATTTTGATAATACTTCAGGGCTTCCCGAAAGTTTTGCCGTTTTTCGTGAACCTCCCCTAATTTGACCAACTCTGCCGCCGCATTTTCCGTCCATTCCATGGCATAGTAAATTCGTGCAATTTTGAGAAGCAGATCAGAATTTTCTGGTTCAATCGCATAAGCCTTTTTATAATAGTCTAAGGCCTCGACATGTTTTTCTTCCTGAGCATACAGATCGCCGATATGCATATAGTTATCCACGGCTTCTTGCTTTCTTCCAAGTTTCAAATACATTTCTGAACACCGTTCCAAAATGTGAGGGTTACTTTTGCCGATATCAAGGACTTGATGATAGCATTGTAATGCGAGTTCATAGTTCTCATCTTCAAACGCCCGTTTGGCCGATGATAAGAGAAAACGATAGGCCTTTTCCTTCTGTCCGACAGCAACATATTCCTGCGCTAACGCGGCGTGAGCTTCGCGATGATTCGGAATAATGCCGAGAATTTTTCCATAGAGCATAATCATCTGTTTGTGTGTGCGTTCAGAAGCCGGTTCCTGTCGTAACAAGGCGATCGCTGACTGATAATGAAATTCGGCTTTGTCATAATCTTGTAAGATCATAAACAATTCTCCGGTTTCTACGTGCAGTTTGTAATTTGTCGGGTCATTCTGCAAAGTGTGCAGCGTCTTTTCAATCTTGCGCTGGATGCGTTTTTGCTTCCGATCTGAAAGCGTGGTTGAATCTTGTGTGTAAATATACATTGCTTTCTCTTCGTTGCCTCAAGTGCTCCTCTCGTTTGAGATCACACTTCAGGAGTTCGCAATCATCCATACACCAGGTTTATGGGTGCAGTTGTTCGAGTTTTTGAATTTCTTGTTCTTGATTTTGCAGCAACAGTGTAATTTCTTGCAGCGATTCATGAAACTGTTCCGAAAAATTCGACTCTATTGTCCATTGACGTGACAGTTCCCCCTGCAACTGCTCTAAGGTCGCCATATTGCGGGTTTCCACCATATTCATTTTCGCCTGGGTGCTTCGATATTTCTGCTCTAACCTCTCTTTTTGGTGTTTAACATTTTGGAGGGCGTATTCATGTTGTTCAATCAGTTGTTGCATCTGTTCCCGCAAAAATTGTTCTCGCCGCTGACTTTCTCGGAGTTGAAGCTGTAATTTTTGTTCAACATCTTTCTGTTCCTGGGTCAGATCCGAGAGTTGATGTTCAAGCGTTGTCCCCCGAGAAATTTGCTGTTCGAGGTGCGCGCGTAATTGTCCTTCGCGTTCGGCGCTGCGTTCGAGCTTCTTTTGAAGTTGTGTGCCTAACCGAGCTTTTTCTTGTTGCAGACGCGTAACCGCGGTTTCTAATCGTTGTGTTTGCGCAGTTGATCCGGATGATGCCATGTACTCATCAACGTGTAAGGCATTCAATTTCTTCAGTTTCTGTTCCAGGTCGTGTTTATGAGTGACCTCTTGTTCTAATTGTTCCTCTAATTGCCGTTTTTCAATGGCAATGGTCTCTAAATTATCTTTGAAGGCGGCAACATACACGGCCAATTCTTCTAACCGTGTTTGCGTGGCGCGTAATTGTTCATTTTTCGAAGCCACCGATTGCGCGTAGCGCTGTTTCAACAGATGGATATTTCTCCGCAGTTCGCGCTCAATGCGTTCTTTTTCCTCTAAAGAGTGTTGTAAATGCGTCTGGTCGTGCTGAATCAGGTTGAGCCGCTGCAAACTTGCCTGAGCCTGGGGAATCAAGACGCCATCCAGAATTTGTTGCGTCATCTGTATTTTTTGTTCAATCGTCTCATCTTGCGGGTTCAACTTGAACGCCTCACGGTAATATTCTAATGCGCCGTCAAATTTCTGGTATTCAAAATAGAGATCACCGATGTATGCATATTCTTGCGCTCCCTGGACAACGTCTCCTAACTGACAGTACAGATTGGCGCATGTGATTCTGGCGGTAATGCTTCCGGGTTCGATGGCAAACACGCGTTGATACTGTTCAGTGGCTTCACGATATTTTCCCTGCCGCATGAAACGTTCTGCCAACGTTGTGTAGAGTTCAACCGCTCGATAATTTAACCCCCTCTGTATATATTCCTGACTTAATTGGTGCGCGGTTTCTTCATCGAGAGGATTGAGCGTTAAGATCCGCTTGTAAATTTTGATCAATTGATCGCTCTGGGTCGTCGTCAAAGGCGTCTGACGTTGTAACACGCTTTTCGCCGCAGCGCGATAGGATTCTAATGCGAGTACATCCTCTCCCAAATGTTTATATAAATCCGCCACGGTCAGGTGTAATTCCGCATCATGCCCATTGCCTAATTGACGTTGGCACTTTTGTATTTTCCGTTTCGTTAACGACACGGTAATCCCTTGAAATACCTGAGTATCACAGAGTTTTTCAATCACGATATCCTCCTCCTGCTCAAATGAAGGAATTGCTTATGCTTCATGCTGTAGTTGCCATTCATGAGGTGTGACGAAAAAAATTATCAAAGGTTTAGAGAGATTTGTATTGAGAAACCCGCCTCCAACAAATCTCTCAGTTTATTACACCAGATTCTTGATCAAATAACTACAAGAATGAAGTATAAACTAACTTTCGATTAATGAAAACTGCTGGTATTCAGTCAAAACCAGAGAATTCTTGTGCATATATCATTTTTGTTGGTACGTAATTTTTCAAGGGACGCGTTTTTTTTCTTGACATTCTCTCTTTTCCCTTGCGTAGTGATACCTGAAGTTTGTAAGATTTGTAAATTGGCAGTGAAATGTAGCACCTCCTTTTTCAAATATACAGGCTTTTTCGTTGGGCAATGTTAGAAGTATAAACAATTTTTTTGTAGGAGAAGTAAATTGGTACAAGGTACAGTAAAATGGTTTAATGAGCAAAAAGGTTACGGGTTTATCGAACAAGATAACGGAGAGGATATTTTTGTGCATTATAGCGAAATTATCGGATCCGGTTTTAAGAAGTTGAACGAAGGGGATCGCGTTGTATTTGAGATTGGAGAAGGAAAAAAAGGGCCGGCAGCGAAAAACGTCGATCTTATCTAATTTCCTCAAATTACCCGACCATGCGCCTCTCATCTTGTAGATGAGAGGCTTTTTTTTCATCATTTATTCCAAAAGTTTTCTTACCTCGACGCTCAGTAAGTTGGCAGGTAGGGGGTGAGTTGGATTTTCCCAGGCCTCAACGATTCTTTTTCTTCTAAAAAGATGTAACCCTCCAGACAGAAACAACGACTTTTCTAAACAGGATGTATAATCGTCATAGAGATTAAGGTTTGTAAAGAATATTAGGAAAATGAGGCAACACATAATGAAGAAAATTTTTCTTTTCATTTTAATCGTTGGAGGATTGGGACTCGGGGGGGCGTTGTTTCTCCAGCGTTCCAGCGTTTCAAAACAGGAAACTGAATACACCTTTGGGGTGGTGACACGCGCCGATTTGGAAAATATTGTGTCTAGCACCGGGACCCTCAGCGCAGTAGGAACCGTGGAAGTCGGCTCGCAAATTTCCGGCACCGTGGAACGCGTACTGGTGGATTACAACGATAAAGTGACAAAAGGTCAACTCCTGGCTGTTGTTGATACGACTGTCCTTGAAGCTTCTGTGCGCGAGGCCAAAGCGGCGGTCTCTAAAGCTCAGGCGCAATATAATCAGGCACATGCTGAACATGATCGCAATAAAAAATTATTTGATCAGGGCTTTCTCTCGGAAATGTCGTTATTGACCTTTAAAACGAACGTCCAAACCGCCTACGCCAGCCTTGTATCAGCGAAAGAAGCCCTAAAAAAAACCGAAACGAATGTGGGCTACGCGAATATTTGTTCGCCCATTGATGGCACGGTGATTGAACGCAGTATCGACGCCGGGCAAACGATTGCCGCCAGTATGAGCGCGCCAACCCTGTTTACGATTGCCGAAGATCTCGCCAAAATGCAAATTGAAGCTTCTGTGGATGAAAGCGATATCGGACAAATTCAAGAAAATATGTCGGTACGTTTTACTGTGCAGGCTTACCCGGATGAGGAATTTACCGGGACTGTCCGGCAAATTCGACTGAAACCGACGACAGTACAGGATGTTGTGAATTATACCGTGATCGTTGATGCGAGCAATGAACGCCATCTCCTTTTACCGGGTATGACCGCGACAGTGGATTTTCTTGTAGAAGAACGACGGGATGTGCTGTTGGTTCCGAACGCCGCCCTTAATTTCCAGGCGCCGCAAGAATTGGTCGAAACACTGCGCCAGCAATTTCAGGCGCGATCGGCTGATAGTCAGGGAGACTCTCCTCCGCAAAGACCGGGCGGCTCCGGAGGGAATTTTGGCCCCCCAGGTCCAAACGCCGAAGCCGGAATGAGACCTGCTGGACAAATGAGCAACAGCCCGCGTTTTGGAGCGAATGCAGGGCCGCAAAATATGGGGCGGGTGTTCTATCTGGACGAGACCGGGCAGCCTCAACTCGCTCGATTTATTCCGGGCGCAACGGATGGGGTCGTGACAGAGGTTGTTCAAAGCGCACAGCTTCAAGAAGGAGTGCGCGTCATTACCGGCGTGGGCACAACACAAAAAACTTCAACGAAGACAAACGGCCTTTCTTTCCCGATACCAGGAGTCGGAGGTCCGCCAGGAGGAAGACCGCCATTTTGAATTATGAAAACAATCGAAATCAATGACATTCGTAAAACTTATAAAATGGGCGACGTTGAAGTGCAGGCCTTGCGAGGCGTTTCGCTCAATATCCAACAAGGCGAATTTGTCGCGATTATGGGAGCCTCTGGTTCGGGCAAGTCAACCCTGATGAACATTTTGGGCTGCCTGGATTATTCCTCAGAGGGCGACTACTATCTCGAAGGTGTGCATGTGAATACCCTGAACAAACGCCAATTGGCGGATATTCGCAATCAAAAAATCGGGTTCGTCTTTCAAGGCTTCAACCTTTTGCCGCGCACCTCTGCCTGGGAAAATGTCGAACTGCCGCTGCTGTACGACCGGCGGAGGCATGTGAAAAATCCGCGTCAAAAAGCGATTGAAGCTCTTCAGCGGGTCGCTTTAGGAGACCGGATCGGACATCAACCCAGTCAACTTTCCGGTGGGCAGCAACAGCGCGTGGCAATTGCCCGGGCGTTGGTAAATGAGCCGGCCCTTATTCTGGCTGACGAACCAACCGGCAATCTTGATACTAAAACTTCAATTGAAGTCATGTCGGTCTTTCAGGAATTAAATGACCAGGGCATCACTATTCTACTGGTGACGCATGAACACGATATTGCAGAATATGCCAAACGAGTGGTAGAGCTACGCGATGGCGTGATCAAACACGATTTTCTGATCGAACATCGCCGCATAGCCGAAGAAGAAAACAATGAAATGGGGTAATTTGATCAAAGTGGCGTTTAAGAGCCTGATTCGCAACAAAATGCGCAGTTTTCTCACCATGTTAGGCATTATCATTGGCGTTGGGGCTGTGATTGCCCTGGTGTCAATTGGAAACGGCGCACAAGTCCAGATTCAACAGCAGATCGCATCTCTGGGAACAAATCTATTGATGGTGATGCCCTCGAGTATGCGCGTGGGAGGGATTAGTCAGGGCGCAGGAACGCGGACATCAATTACCCTGGATGATGTAGAAGTCCTGGCCAAGAAAGCCTCCTTGATTCAGGGCGTCTCGCCAACCATTCGAGGCAGCGGCCAGGTTGTTGCAGGCGCGCAGAACTGGTCAACCTCCTATGAAGGGGTTTCTCATACTTATTTGACCATCCGTAACTGGACCTTAGCGCAAGGCACATTTTTTACTGAGCGCGATATTAAAACTCGAGCGAAAGTTGCGGTGCTAGGGAAAACCGTTGCAGATGAATTATTTCCCGGGCAAAACCCAATCGGAGCAAAAATCCGCGTGGGGAATATCCCCATGAAAGTCATCGGGGTGCTGAGCGAACGCGGACAAAGCGCGAATGGCAGCGATCAGGATGATACCATGCTCATTCCCTCGACGACGGCCTATTATCGTTTTGGTCGGCTTAGACACCCGATGTCGCTCACGATAAGCGTCATTTCAGAAGATCAAATGGAGGCAGCCGAAGAACAAATTCGGCAGATTCTCCGGCAAGAACACGATCTGGAATCAGGACAGGACGATGATTTTGTCATTCGTTCACAAACCGACATTGTGGAAACCGCAACCTCTGTGACTGGCATGTTGACGTTGTTGCTCGGCTCCATTGCCGGAGTTTCGCTGGTCGTCGGCGGCATCGGCATTATGAACATCATGCTGGTCTCGGTGACGGAGCGCACTCGTGAAATCGGCATCCGGCTGGCAATCGGCGCGCGCGGCAGCGATGTGTTAACACAATTCTTGATCGAAGCCGTGATCCTCAGCCTTTTCGGGGGGATCATTGGCATTGCCAGCGGCATCGGCTCTGGCTATGGGATAGGGAGACTGATCAATATGCCAATCTCTGTGGATCCGCTGATTATTGTGGTAGCTTTTCTTTTTTCCGGCGCGGTCGGCGTCTTTTTCGGATTCTACCCTGCCCGCAAAGCCGCTGCCCTCGATCCCATCGTGGCTCTGCGCTATGAGTAAGACAGCCTGACTTACGAAATTGGCCGATTTTGTTCAATAACTAACCCTGGTTGAGGTTTTGCTTCAAAAATGGTTAATCTGTGTCACGCGATCCCATTTCATGCCAGGCGATATTTTTTGATCTTTCTGTAGAGTGTTCGTAGTGGTATGCCGAGACTTGCAGCGGTTTTGGCCATATTATCACCATGCTGCTCCAATGCGGCGGTAATGATGTGTTTTTCATAGGCTTCGATCGCCTTATGAAACGTCAGGTCTTTTGGGGCAGGCTGCGCGCCTGGTTGATAGCGTATCTGACCAATCGGTTTCTCATCAGAAATGAGGATGCCGGGAGATGTCCGGAGTTTCTGAATGGTCAGATACGCCGTCACGCGCGCCACGACTTCCTGGGGCTGAAACGGTTTCGTGAGATAATCCATGCCGCCGACCTCAAATCCTGTCGCTTTATCCAATGTTTCAGACGACGCGATGATAAAAATGATCGGAATGTCACGAGTGATTTCCCGGTACCTCAACTGGCGGCAGGTTGCAAAGCCTTCCAGTCCGGGCATCCGGACATCTAAGAGGATGATGTCCGGCGTGAATTGTTCAGCCAGGTTGATCGCGTATTCCCCGTGTGGGGCAACTAAAATCGTCAATCCACATGCTTGCAGCGCTGAGATCAACACGTCCAAATCTCCAGGATGATCATCAACAATGAGCACACTGCCTTTTTCAAGGGCGTTCCTCTTCATGTTGGGGACCCTCTTTGCGCAACACGTTGTTTGACGTTCATAATCCATTTCTCCACCAGGGTTGAACCGATGGGGATCGTGTATTGTAAGGATAAGGTTTACTGAGCGATCTGCGCAAGCACCTTGGCACACTCGTTGGCAACCTTCGTATCGGGTTCGCTCTCACCGGGCATGGTCGCCCATCCCTGTTTTTTGACATAGTCGCCTCTGCTCCAGGTATTGGCGGCTTTCAATTCTTCAAGCTTCTGGTATTTTCCCGGATCCTGGTTAAATTGGAAGACACAAATCGGCACCAGGCGAAGGACGACAGCATCTCCAGCCATTTTCTCAGCGATTTTCTCAGCACTCCCACCGGTCACCCATCCGCCCCAGGCGAAGCCGATAATCATGGTGAGCACAATAGCAGCCACCAACGTCCAAAAAACGCCGGTTTTCGTCATTTGCGCCGCACGCCACCGCTCTCCAAGAGTGATCTTCCTTTTCTTTTCTTGCTCATGCCCTTGATCTTGTTCCATGGTTTTTTCCTCCATATACTAATATCATGATAAAGACGGATTTCAAAAGTCTGCCAGACTTCCGAAGTCTCACGTTATTAAATCACATCATCTTCAATGCACGGAACATGCCACGCTGTTTGTATTTCTGGTAACATATTATCTTTGTGAGAGTTATGCAGATTGTGAAGAATATTTGAGCGAAAAGCACGATGAAAATGTGTCAAAAATGACAAATTTTTTCTCGATATATCGGCGGAAATATCCTGACAGCAGATAAAGTCGGAATATTGTCAACATGGCACGTTTTGCCAGGATTGACACGGGGAGGTTACTGGAGGTGATATTTTTTGATTTTTCGGTAGAGGGTTCTCAACGGAATTCCCAAATTCGCCGCGGTCTTTGCCATATTGTCATGCTGTTGGGTGAGCGCATACGCAATCACGCGTTTTTCGAAGGTTTCAACAGCCTCACGGAACCCCAGGCTCTTCAGATCCAACTCTCCCATCTCGCCGAGGTTCACGGCCCTGGGGCCAGGTGTATCGCGGAATTCCACACGATGCTCATCGTGGAAATAGCGCTGTAACGCATTGTAGAGTTCACGGACATTGCCAGGCCATGTCCGTTGCGATAAGGCGGCCACGATGTAGTCAGGAATTGATGGGCGCGGTTCACGTTTTTTGTCGTAATGTTGTTGCAGGAAGTCTTCGATCAATAACGGGATATCCTCCGGATGTTCCCGTAAAGGCGGCATTGTAATTGACAGCACGTAGATGCGGTAAAAGAAGTCATCGCGCATTATACCTTGTGTGACGAGCGTTTCCAGGTTTTTGTTTGTGGCCGCGATCAGGCGCATATCAACCCGTCGCGAGCGGTTATCTCCCACGGGCGTATATTCGCCGGATTCAAGCACTCGCAGGAGTTTCACTTGCAAGTTGGGAGTGAGTTCCCCGATCTCATCCAGGAATAACGTGCCCTTATGCGCGCGATCAAAAAATCCCGGGATATCTTTTTCAGCGCCGGTAAACGCGCCTTTGCGGTGTCCGAAAAATTCGCGTTCAAACAAGTTCTCAGGAATCGCGCCGCAATTCACCGCCACAAATTCCTGATTTCTGCGAGGACTGATCTGATGAATGGTGCGGGCCGCCAACTCTTTGCCTGTGCCGGATTCCCCGGAAATCAGCACATTCGCATCAACGGCGGCGGCAGTCACGATCTGAGCATAGACCGCCTGCATGGCCGGGCTTTTCCCGACAAGCTCACCGAATCGGGCGCGATCTTCGATAGCTGACCGGAGTTGCAAGTTTTCCCGGCGCAGATGCGCTCGTTCTTTTTCTATCGCGATCTCTCTGAGTTTTCGGGCACTAATATCTCTCATCGTTGCCAGGATCGCAGGTTGTCCTTCCCATTCAATCTCGACATGGCGCAATTCGACCCAGACCTCACTGCCATCCCCGGCAAGACAGGCGACCTGCCAGTCTTGTGGGATCACATCGTGTTCATAGCGTTCAAACTGTTTTCTGAAAGGTTCTTGATACTTCTCGCGCACCAACTCAACAGCATCCATATTGATCAGTTGATCAGCCCTATACCGCAGGATGGACGTCAGGGCGTTATTGACAAAGACGAGTTTTCCCTTTTGGAAGATGCCGATCCCATCGGCCACATTCTCGGCCAGGAGACGATATTGCTGTTCACTTGTGCGCACGGCTTGATCGGCTCGCTGACGTCCATTGATTTCCTGACGCAGGTGATGTTCGCTCTTGCTCAGCTCTACGGTGCGTTTTTCAACGAGTTCCTCAAGGTGATGACGGTAGCCCTGTAATTCTTCTTCCATGCGCTTCCGTTCGGTGATATCGCTGATCGCGCTTCGATAGAGGATAACTTGCTCATCACTCTCTGCTAAGACCATCGTCTCGAATTGAGCAAAAAACAACGACCCATCACGGGTGATCAGTCTGAGTTCGCAGGTTTGCTGAGCTTTTTTGGCAAAAAGCGTTCGGAGGTAAAGAAAAAAGCGATCCCGATCTTCCTCAACAATAAAATGATAAAAGCGAGAACTGATGAGAAGCCCTCTTTCAACCCCTAATAGCTTTGCAATGGTGAGGTTGGCCTCCAACACAATGCCATCCTCATCAAACGTGCAATACCCGACCGGCGCAATGTCATAGAGATCCGCATACTTCTGACGCGATGCTTCAAGTTGTTCCTGAATGCGACGCAATTCGGCATTCGAGGCAAGCAGCTCTTCGTTATGGATACGCAATTGTTCTTCGGTCTTTTGTAACGCTCCCAGGGCGTTGGAGAGCAACTCTTCCGTTTGCCGGCGATGGGTAAGGTTTTGAAACTGCCGCGCACTCACGGTTAATCGCAGAGTTAACAACTCAGGACTGACAGGTTTGATGAGATAATCATCAACTCCTGCCTCAAGAGCAGCCTGAAGATCTTCCGGTTGATGACGGTCACTCATCAGCAGAATAATACTCTGATCGCCTTGTGAGAGATCTCGAATACGATGACAGAGGGCGAAACCGTCTGAAGTTCCGTCCAGCACAATTAGCGGATAGAAGGTCTGCTGATAGGCTTCTAATGCGGTTTCCGCATCCTTGCAGGCGGTCACGTCATATCCCAGCGCGCATATACGCTCTCGCAACCCTTCCAATGTCTTCAGATTGGCTTCTATAAGAAGTATGTTCATCCTATCACCCTTAACCAGGCATGAATAATGCCTTTGAAGTTCCCCTTATTACCACATTTCACCATGCATAATGAAGAGAAAATTTGTCAAATATTTTTTTTAGTAACTCACTTTACGCAGTAGATAAAAAAGTTCTTTGACAAATATCTTGTGATCATGTTCAGATC
>DF820464.1:587776-590425 GCA_000739535.1 Candidatus Vecturithrix granuli
TTTCGGTAGTGGCTACCTTGTACATGATGACCGGTCGTCGAGCGGAGTCGAGACGAGCATGCAGGCGTTCCCTTCGACTTCGCTCAGGGAACGTACATCATGTACAGGATACCACTACCGATTTTTCTCGCAAAGCCCCCCAAGCTCGCAAAGATGCGGTATCAAGTCTTTGCGAGCTTGGCGAGAAACTGAAAAGAATTTACTCATAATTACTTACATAAAGTGAGTATGAATAAGTTCTTTGCATGTCAGAAACCGGGTTTTTTCGAAAAAACCCGGTTTCTCGGAAATATTTGCCATAGTGACAAGTGTGCCAAATATGACAACAGGGTGTGTTCTCCTGGATTTTCAAGAACTTCTTGCCGAATTGAGAAACAGAGTCTTGCCATTTCTGACATGTTCTCCTCATCTTCCATTTTACCATTATTTTCATAAGCCTTATAAACACAGTAGATGAAGAAAATATGCGTCTATGGCATTGTTATTGCATGATGTTCCCGCCAGAAACACCGTTATCACAAGAAGAACACATTGTCTAGAAGGACCTCATCATGAACATATTGCTCGTATACCCCAAATATCCGGATACGTTCTGGAGCTTCAAACATGCACTGAAATTTATTGCGAAAAAGGCCGTTCATCCTCCGTTAGGTTTGTTGACGGTCGCAGCCATGCTGCCTAACACCTGGACGCAAAAGCTCGTTGATCTGAATATCGAACTCTTACATGATGAAGATCTGGCCTGGGCTGATTACGTATTTCTCAGTGCGATGGTCGTGCAAAAGGAGTCGGTGCAAGACATTATCGCGCGCTGCCAGCACGCCGGGGTCAAGATTGTGGCTGGAGGCCCGCTGTTTACCTCTGAACATGAAAATTTCCCCGCTGTTGACCATTTTGTGCTCAATGAAGCTGAACTCACCCTCCCGGCCTTTCTCGAAGATGTCAAAAAAAATCAAGCAAAGCCGGTGTATACGACAGATCGATTTCCGGATATCACTAATACGCCAATTCCACGGTGGGATTTGGTCAAGATGAAAAAATATGCGTCCATGAACATCCAATATTCGCGCGGGTGTCCGTTTCAGTGTGAATTTTGTGACATCACGGTGCTGTATGGACATCACGTGCGCATGAAGCGGACCGACCAGATTGTCGCCGAATTAGAGAGTTTGTATGGACAGGGGTGGCGAGGCAGTGTCTTTTTTGTGGATGACAACTTCATCGGCAATAAGTCTGCGTTGCGAGACGACGTACTACCGGCGATCATTGACTGGATGAAACGCAGAAAATATCCCTTCACCTTTTCAACCGAGGCGTCCATCAATCTGGCTGATGATGACGACCTGATGCGCCTGATGGTACAGGCCGGGTTTGACGCGGTTTTTGTGGGGATTGAAACCCCCAATGAAGATAGTCTGGCAGAATGCGCCAAAATCCAGAACAAGCACCGCGATCTGATTGCTTGTGTGAAAAAAATCCAGAAGATGGGTTTGCGGGTCAGAGGAGGATTCATCGTCGGGTTTGATCATGATACGCCGTCAATTTTTGAACGACAAATCGAGTTTATTCAACAAAGTGGGATTATCACGGCGATGGTCGGGTTATTGAATGCCCCGCGCGGAACTCGACTCTACAAGCGAATTGTCAAAGAGAATCGGTTAATGCAAGATACATCGGGAGACAATACCGACTGTTCAACCAATTTTATCCCCCAAATGGGGTATGACACGCTTCTGGCAGGCTATAAGCGAATTATCAGCGGCATCTATGCTCCCCAACCCTATTATGAGCGCGTCAAAGCCTATTTACAAGACTATCGCCCCCTGAAAAAACCCATATTTCATTTTCATCTCGGATACCTACGTTTCCATTCCGGCTATGCCGGCGCATTGTTTAAATCCATTGTGTTTTTGGGCATTCGGGATAAGGCTCGGGTCTATTTTTGGAAACTGTTTTTCTGGTCCTTACTCAGACGTCCCCGGCTATTCGCGCAGGCCATCACTTACGCCATTTACGGCTACCATTTTCGCAAAGTGTTCGAGAACTATTTATAAACTGAATGAAGGAGTCAATGTATGTCGAAACTCCAGTTTCGACATACACACTGAATGAAAATCAGGCTATGCGCGAAACTGGAGTTTCGCGCTACATCTCAATTTACATGGGAGAAGCATACATGGAGTTTCTATGGTTTATCGTGATTGGCGTCGCGGCCGGATGGCTGGCAGGGCAAGTGATCACGGACGGTGGTTTTCATCTCATCAGTAATACGATTGTCGGCATGATTGGCGCATTGCTTGGCGGTTTCCTCTTTCGTCGTCTGGGTATTCCTGCGGGAAGCGGGATACTCGTGAGCCTGATCGTCGCGACGATTGGCGCGATTGTGTTGTTGTTTGTGGTCCGTCAGGTCAGGAAAGCCTAATCACAATGATCAATGAGGAGTTGAAGATGTCGCGCGGAATTCCTTTTCGCGGTCCTGTCCGTCTGAGGCGCGAAAAGGAATTTCGCGCTACATTTTCATAGAAGTTATTCATGTGTTGTGGCGAGCGCACCACAGCGAATAAAAATTTTATGGTCAGGGGAGATGGATGTAGCGCGAAACTCCAGTTTCGCGGCTATCAACGATGCGCGAAACTGGAGTTTCGCGCT
>DF820464.1:590996-630307 GCA_000739535.1 Candidatus Vecturithrix granuli
AACTCCAGTTTCGCGGCTATCAACGATGCGCGAAACTGGAGTTTCGCGCTACATTTTCAGGGGAGAACATTATGTCAGGCAGTTGTGCCACTTATGACGAAACATGTCATAAGTGGCAAACGCTATTTTCTCTTGTTTTATGAGGTGACCGGTGAATTGAGAGAAGGGTTTTTTGTCATTTATGACAAATTCTCCTGCTCGTTCATACATCTTTCAGGAGATCTCTATTTTCATAACCCCAACAAATATAAGGCGTTATCAGGAATGTCGCACTGGTGGCATATTCTATGCAGAGACATTTAATTGAGAATTGTCTTGGCTCGTGAACATTTTAGAAAGGAACCGTCGCGCAATTGTGCCGTTTGAGCATTTTCGGCAAACGAGACAATTGAACAATCGCACTGTATAGTCATGAAAGTTTATCTGATTAATCCAAAGTTCCCGGTCACGTATTGGGGCTTTGAATATGCCGCAGATTTAAGCGGGATCAAATACACCTCGCCTCCTCTGGGCTTAGCAACCGTCGCCGCATTGACGCCCCGCGACATTAAGGTTGAGATTTGCGATGAAAACATTGAGGAGGTCAATTTTGACACTGACGCCGATATTATCGGCCTGACCGCCTATCTTGTGCAAGGGCCGCGCGCGTTTCAGATTGCAGCGGAATTTCAACAGCGTGGGAAACTCGTTGTCTTAGGTGGCCCGATCACAAGTTTAGATCCTGCCGGCTGTCAGGGAAAGGCGGATATCCTCTTTCGCGGCGAAGCAGAATATACCTGGCCGCAATTTCTCGCAGATCTTCAGGCCGGCTCGCATCACCCAGAGTATGTTCAAACAGAAACCGTTGATATGCGCGATTCACCGATTCCGCGCTTCGATCTGCTCAAATTCGACCAGTATCACAAAGCCAGCATTCAAACCACTCGCGGCTGTCCGTTTAACTGCGAATTTTGCGATATTGTCGTGTTATTCGGACGTAAAGTGCGCTGCAAGGCCGTCTCGCAGGTGATCAACGAACTGCGGGAAGCCGCCAAATATCACGCGCATTCCATTTTTTTTACTGATGATAATTTTGTCGGCAATCCGGCATACGCCAAACAACTGCTGCGGGCCATGATCGAATTTCACAAAACGGAACACCTTAGCTTTGATTATATGACGCAGGCGTCGATCAATCTGGCCCGAGATGAGGAACTGCTCCAATTGTTGTACGAGGCGCACGTCACGAAAGTGTTTGTCGGCATCGAGTCGCCGCGCAAAGAAAGTTTGCAAGAGACCAATAAAGGCCAGAATCTGCACTATGATCTCGCGGCGGATGTCAAAAAGATTCAGTCTTACAATATCGGCGTTGCGGCCGGCATGATCGTCGGGTTTGATCATGATGATGTGCATATCTTTCAGGAACATTTCGAGTTTATGATGACATCCCATGTGGCCTGGGTTATGACCGGGCTGCTGCAAGCGTTCCCCAATACGCCGTTATACGAGCGGATGGCACGGGAGCATCGGCTGGACAACGCATTTGCCACCGACGGGAATAACACCTCGCTTAACTCGAATATTCTGCCGAAAAGCATGAGCAAAGAGGAACTGATTTCAGGCTATATCTGGCTGTTGAAACAACTGTACAGTTATGAAAATTACGCCAAACGCGCCATCGGGGCGCTGCATGACTATGCCAAACGTCCGCACATCAGCTTATCCTGGCCGAAATTTTCCGAACTCAAAATTGTGCTGCGAACGCTCCGCTATTATCTGCTGACCTTTGATCGGCAACGGCGAGCATTTTCCTTCAAGATTCTCAAATATGTCTTTCTGCACAAACCACATACGTTTTATGCAGCGATGAGCCACCTGGTCGGGTTTAAACATTTCCATGCCTATGTGTATGACCAACTAGAAAAAGCGAACGATCTGCGAGCGAGCTTTTTCGGAAAATTCGGCGATTCTGTGAACAGCAACGCCGATGCTCTCAGTCAACATGCGATCTCTGTGTACGCCGAGCTCAAAAAACAGGCGCTGGCTGTCAGTCGCCAGGCCGCGGCCGCGCGTGAGGAGTTGGGCAAACAAGCGACAGCGGTCAGTCATCACGCCTCGGAAACGTATGATGGCGTCAGCCAGCAAGCTGCGGCGTTAATCGCCCAGGCGGCAATGGCGTATGATGCCCTGGGAAAACAGATCGGCCATCACGCAGCGGCAGCGTATGCAGAGTTGGCGCAGCAAGCAGTGCTGCTAAGCCAGCAAGTCTCTGCGCTGAGCCAGCACATCGCCGCCTATTATGTAGAACTGGGGCAGCAAGCCGCTGCAATCAGTCAGCAAGCGGCATTGATCGCAGAGACGCTTGAACAACAGGGGGCCTTGCGTTCACCCGGCGCAGGCGATGAGGCTTGAATCAATTCAGAAAGATTTCGGACGTCGCCAGGATCGTGATTCCGGCGAACACCGAACTCGTGAATGTCATCGGGGAACTGGCGGGGATACTGCCCTTGTCGCGGAAACGTCGAGATGCGAACGGGGGTTGACAAACACGCGTACCAGTTGTCCGCAGGACGCCGGGTATGCTGTGCACAAGGAGTTGATGGGTGGGTATCAGAGCATGGCTGGAGTTCGTGAAACACGAGAGGGGACCGGGATTGAGGATCGCTGGGATCCCTATCAGCAGGTGGATAGTCATTAACAACATATCACAGAGGAGATACATCATGAAAAATACAGAAGACAAAATCGCGAGTGCAAAAGAACAATATGTCGAAAAACGTCAGGCTGAAATTGACAAATGGAACACTGAGCTTGAGGACTTAGAGGCCAAAATCACGGCGGCTGGAGCAGATGCCAAAGCGAAACTCGAACACGAAGAGCATATCAGCGCGCTGCGTCAAAAGCGTGATGAAGCCAAAGCGAAGCTGGCAGAGATTCAAGCCGCAGGGGATGACACGTGGGAAGGTCTCAAGGATGGCGTGGAAGGTATTTGGACGAGTATTAAGGACGGCTTCGATAAAGTCGCATCGAAATTTAAATCATAAACCTCAAAAGGAGAACATATTATGGAAATAGGATTAATTCTGTTCATTTTGATTGGCCTCGCGGCCGGATGGCTGGCAGGGCAAGTGGTGAAGGGCGGCGGTTACGGCGTCGTCGGAGACATCATTGTTGGCGTAATTGGCGCATTGATTGGCGGGTTTCTGTTTCAACGGTCAGGCGTGTTTGCCGGAGCCGGGCTGCTTGGGAGTCTCATTGTCGCGACCATTGGCGCCATTATCTTGTTATTTGTGTTACGTCTGATCAAAAAGGCGTAAGGAGGAAAAATTATGAATCTTCAACTGCATTTCTCCATTGAATATGCGCTCGCAATTATTGCGGGGATTGCCATTCTCATCACGCCAAAGTTATTAAATTACATTGTCGCAATTTACCTGATCGTGGTTGGTGTGATTGGGATTATGGGGCTGAAAATCTAAACCCTGGGGAGCGGCGCGCGGCGCGCAGATAACAGGCGCGTGGCGCGTCACCCGCAGAGAATGGGAGGAGAGGGAGATGAACGTGGTTCAAAAAATCGTGAAGGCCGCGAAAAAGGGAGCTCACAAGACCGTCAAAACGGCTCAAAAGGCTGTTGAGGCTACCAAAAGGGGTATCAAAAAATACCGCTGACATGAAGGGAGGAATACGTCTATGCAACTACCTGCACCTAAAAAAACTGACGCACAGAACGAAGAAGATCTTTTCCGATTGTTTGATCAGGAGGGGATCGAGTTCTGGAACTTTCTGAAACAGCATAAAGACGAGATCGTGACCATGGTCCAGGGCTATCACGCCGAGACACTGTTAGGTCAACACGAGGCCAGAGTAGAAACCGTTCACACCGATCCGCTGTCGAACAAACAATACACCGCCGCAGAAAAAAAAGAACTGGATCGCCTGCGTCTGTTTGTGAAGGACTACTTTGCAGAATTTTTCCTGGCGAGCATGTTTATCATCGGAATGATTCTGGCGGTGCTCTACATGCTTGCGCATACCTGGCGTTAAGTCCGAAGGGAGGAGCGACTATGCCGCAATCAGTCAAAATAATCGTGATTCTTATTTTAGGAGTAGCGGCCTTATGGGATGGTTTTACAACTGTCTATGGGACGGCCAAAATTTTTGGGGTGAAAATCGTGTTCAGTGACGCGCCGCCGCTGACCCTGGACGACCAATCTACGCCCGAGCGAGCTGAACCAACCGGTGAACGCAAGTTTTTTGTGCTGTTCGCGTCCGTGTTATTCGGCGCGCTGATTTTAGGGCTGATCATCTCCAGCGGCTTGATTTTTACCGGGCCGAATAAGTGGTTAAAATTCCTGTGCGGCCTGGCCATCGCGTATGATCTCTTAACGGCCTTCATCGGGAACCTGGATTTGATCTATTACGGGCATGTGGTCGGGTTTTTAGGGTGGCTGGTGTTACTCGGATTAACGCTTTTTATGTCTGGTTCGTCGGTGATCTTAGCATTATTATCAAAACGGACCAGGCTGAAAGTCCTCTCAAAACTGGCCGTCTAATCCGGCCGTTTCGAAAAAAGGCATGTCAACAATGAAAACAAAAAAGAAGAAACGCAACGCATTAAAAATAGCTGTGATACTGACTATCGCGGCCGCAAAGGGCGGCGCGAAAAATGCGACGCCGACGATTTTGCAAGAAAGCTATCACGCGGCCCTGGCCGTACTTAATGAAATTGACCACGATCAGCATGGCGACAACAAGGCGCATGAGGAGGAGAGAATATGAGTACAATGAAAATCGCAGCAATCGTATTGATTGCAGCCGGCGTCCTGGGGCTGGTGTATGGTAGTTTCAGCTATACCAGGGAAACTCATGAACTTAAAGTCGGTCCGGTGGATGTATCGGTGAAGGACAAACAGACGGTCGCCATCCCGATCGGGGCCGGCGTGGGGGCCATCGCCGTTGGCGCGATCCTTCTGATGCTTGAGCGCAAGAAGAGCTAGTGCCTGTATCAGAGCTGTCTGTAAAAGGAGGGATTTGAGATGATAAAAGCATTGGGACTTGATGTCGGTGGGGCAAAGATTGGGGTAGCAGTCAGTGATGGGCTTGGCTATACTGCTCAGGGAATGACAACGTTCACCCGGAGATCTTTACAACACGATTTGAAAACGATTCGGCAGTTGATTCATGAGAATGACATTGGCGAAGTGGTGATTGGTTTACCATTGCACCTGAATGGACATTATAGCGCACAGACCAAAAAAGTGATGTCATTTTGCCGGTATCTTTCGCAAAATTTGCATGTACCGGTGCGGACATGGGATGAACGTTTGACCACGGTACAGGCAATTAACATCTTGAAAACAGGGCATGTTCGTTGGAAAAAACGGGCGCCCCTGGTTGATAAAGTTGCGGCCATCATCATCTTGCAGGGCTATTTAGACTGGAAAAATATCATGCAAGATACCAACGTTGCCGTGAGCGGTTAACAATGAGGGAGGGCCATTCTCCAGCTTGCCACTACCATTGCCGATACTCATATTAATTCCAGGGTCATGATTGATACGCGCAAGACACACTCGACATTGTCTGTCACGAATCTCTGGTACCTTGTCGCTGAATTCTGGCAACACCTCTTCGCAGTTAGGCGGCAAGATCGCAGTGCTTTGTCCACCTGACCGGTTTGATCTGGCCACGTTCCTTGAACTATGCAGCCAGAACAGAGGTCTCAATGTTCTCGCGTTCACGTCCTTTGAAGAAGCCCTGGACTGGCTACTCGTGCCATAGGAGGTATTCTCAAGCAGAAAATTATGAAGCATTCAAAGTGTATGTTCGTATTGGTGATGTTCTTAGGGGGGATGACAATCTCTGTGAATGCCGCCCAATTCCTGAGCGCAGATTTTGCGCTCCTCCGGTATGATTCGCATGTTTTTGAATCCCTGTGGATTGAGGGCGGAGCATTTTCCGACGTGTTGCAGCGCGATTGTCAGGAACGCCAACGTGTTTTTTTGCCCGATCCAAAGAACGATTTCGTCAGGGATGATCTGAAACAGGGAGTAAGAAAAAAAGGCAAACTGATGCTTAGCCCGAAAGTCTTTATTAGACCGGTCATTATTGTTGAAGAACTGCAAACGTTCTTCAAAGCTCACCAATCGGAGAAAACCATGCCTTTTGACGAAAATGTGCGGGTCAAAGCGATACTGCCGTTGGATGATCTGGCTCATGTGCAACCGGTCGTCACCAGCGCCAGAATATTTTCATTCATGCCCTATTATCATAAGGTGTACGGAATATATTTACAAATCATCTGGTGACATGACGATGACCAATGTGTACAAGGAGGTGATGATTATGAGTCAGTCGAAATGTGCAAAATGTGGTCACTCAACATTTGAAATGGTTGAGAATACCCCGGAAAGATCGCAATTTCCAGTCATGTTTATCCAGTGTGCACAATGTGGGACAGTGATTGGGGTGCAGCCTAATGAAAATATTCCCGCACTGTTACATTTTATCAAAGGCATGCTGGTAGAAATGATGCAGAAATCAGGTCTTTCAACGCGTTACATAGAGGATTAGATTGCCGTATCGAAAACGGATCATTTCTGCAAACGCCTTTTCAGTGGCATTTCGGAAGTGATCCGTCAGAGTATACGGTAGATTTGTAGATTGACTATCAGATTAGCATTCTCGTCAGGCCAAAGTTATGAAATGACATTGTCGCAATGTATCTGATCGTCGTTGGTGTCATTGGACTGGTGGGGATCATAATGATAGTCATGGAACGCGACCGTACCATGCATGTCAAACATGTGGGGTACATCATTCATAGAGGACGAGAGAAAGGAAATTCGAAGATGAAAACAACAGTGGGAGTATGGATTGATCATCGCAAGGCCATTATTGTGGTCAGTACGGACAATGGGGAAGAAGTCGTACTGATCATCTCAAAGGTTGAAAAACAGCTTCGCCGCTCTGGCGATTCATCATCGCAAGCGCCGGCGGATGATAGCCGTCAGAGAGCATTGACGGGGCATCTCAACCGTTACTACGATGCAGTCATTGCCTGTATTCGTGAGGCTGAATCTATTCTGATATTTGGGCCAGGCGAGGCAAAAGGCGAACTGCAAAAACGTCTTGAGCACAACAACCTCGGTGAACGCATCGTCGAGGTTGAAACCGTTGACAAAATGACCGATCGGCAGATTGCGGCCAAAGTTCATCAGTACTTTCTCGTAGATTAGGCCGCAAAATTCAATAACTTGCCAATAGGATCTTTTCAGTTGGCGAGGATTTTTTACAACAAGGTGACATGATGACAAATAGAGACGACCGACACCACCGCGCGCGTTTACAACGCATTGCCCGCCTGGCGATGCTTGAACGCGGACTGCTGCCCGATTTTTCACCCCAGGCGCTGGCCGAGCTTAATGAAATCCGTGAGCCTGCTGCACAAACTGACGCCGCGATGCGTGATCTCCGACACCTGATCTGGTGCTCCATCGACAACGATGATTCGCGCGATCTGGACCAATTGACTGTCGCTGAAGCCCTGCCTGCTGGGAACGTGAAGATTCTGGTTGCCATTGCCGATGTCGCTGCGCTCGTCAAGAAACTATCTGCCCTTGATGAACATGCGCAGCACAACACCACCTCAGTCTATACCGCAGCCGAAATCTTTCCGATGCTGCCTGAGCGGCTCTCGACCGATCTGACCTCGCTGAATGATGCCTCAGACCGCCTGGCCATTGTTGTTGAAATGATTATCGCCGAAGATGGATCGCTGCAAAGTTCGGACATCTATGCCGCAACCGTCCATAACCATGTCAGGCTGGCCTACAACAGCGTGGCCGATTGGCTAAATGGGAACGGGCCGCTGCCGCCAGGGATCAGCGCGGTGGACGGTCTCGACGAGAACCTCCGGCTTCAGGATCATGTAGCCCAGAAACTAAAGACCCTCCGGCATACGCACGGCGCACTGAATCTCGAAACCATCGAAGCGCGTCCGGTGTTTGACGGAGACGAACTCAAGGATTTAGCCGCCGAACGCAAGAACCGGGCCAAAGATATTATTGCAGACTTCATGATCGCGGCCAACGGCGTGACCGCCCGTTACCTTGCTTCCCACAAGTTTCCGTCGCTGCGGCGGATTGTCCGCACACCCAAACGTTGGGACCGGATCGTCGCGCTGGCCGCAGAGCGGGACTTCACGCTGCCCCAGGAACCGGACTCACAGGCGTTGGAGCAATTCCTGACAGCCGCCAACATCGCTGATCCGCTCCGTTTTCCCGATCTGTCCCTCAGCGTCATCAAATTGCTGGGATCCGGAGAATACGGCGTCGAATTGCCGGGCGGCAGCGCGCCCGGACACTTCGGGCTGGCGGTCAAGGACTATTCGCACTCCACCGCCCCGAACCGCCGTTACCCCGATCTGATCACACAGCGATTGCTGAAAGCTGCAATAGCGAAACGGGAAGTGCCCTACACGACCGAGGAATTGACGGCGCTTGCCACGCACTGTACGGCAATGGAGAATGCTGTGAAGAAGGTCGAACGACAGGTCGAAAAATCCGCCGCCGCGATGCTGCTGGAATCACGGATCGGGGAGCGGTTTGAGGCCATCGTGACTGGCGCATCTGCGAAAGGTACATGGGTTCGTCTGCTGCATCCGCCGATTGAGGGCCGATTGGAGCGCGGTTTTGAAGGTCTGGATGTCGGCGACAAGCTCCGTGTGCAGTTAACCAGCACAGATGTGGAGCGCGGCTACATTGACTTGAAGAGGGTAGAGTAAATTCAGATTGCCGCGACCTGTTGCGCTTCATGAAGATGAAAGGAGGTCTCATGGCAGCATATCATAAAATCCAGACGGTTTTTCTGAGAGATCCGGCCGCGCACTATGCAACCGTCCTGGAAGGACAGTTTGTAACGCCGGAGTTCGAATATCTCAAGCAGAATACCTGGATGTTTACGGAGAAGGTTGATGGGACAAATATTCAAGTACAGTGGAATCGCGAGTCTGTGGAATTTGCCGAAAAAACAGATCGTGTAGATATTCCAACATGCTTACGTGAAAAACTCCAGGAAATGTTCGCGCCGGAAGTCTTTTTACCCTGGGAAGCTCCAGCATTAACGCTGTATGGCGAGGGATACGGAGCCAGAATACAAAGAGGCGGAGGAACGTATATTCCGGATGGGTGCAGTTTCATCCTGTTTGACGTGCTGGTGAAGGGAATCTGGCTTGAACGACAGGATGTCGAGGACATTGCCAATAAATTACATCTTCAGGTGGTCCCGCTGGTTGGCAAGGGGACGCTTTACAAGGCGATAGAGATGGTCAAGCGCGGCTATCCATCCCAATTGCGCCGCACCCCGCCAGAAGGAATTGTCATGCGGCCGGAGGTCGAACTGCGTGACCGGCACGGTGAACGGATCATTACCAAGCTTAAAATGAAGGATTTTGCCCGTTGACCAGCATGAAGGAAATCGGTAGTGGTTAAATAGTCAGTGATGCGTTCCCTGAGCGAAGTCGAAGGAAACGGTAAGCGGCTCGTTTCGACTTCGCTCAACGAGCGGGCATCACTGACTATTTAACCACTACCAGGAAATCTTATGAGTATATGCGCACAAGTCGAGATGGTACATCCCGATAAGAAAACATAAAGGAGGTCCTATGACATCTGAACATATCACCTTGTATTTCAAGCAAGGCGGCAGCGATAAAGTATATAATGCGTCTTTAGAAGAAGTTAAAGACAACCGGTTCGTGGTGAACTTTGCGTATGGCCGCCGGGGCGCGACGCTGACCACAGGAACGAAAACGAACACGCCGCTGGATTACGATTCAGCAAAAAAAATCTATGCCAAACTGGTGAAGAGTAAAACCTCGAAAGGCTACGTTCCCGGCGCAGAGGGCCCGCAGTATGTGCATACCGACGCGGATACGCGGGACACGGGCGTCCAGTGTCAATTATTAAACTTCATTGAAGAAGCCGAAGCCGAACGACTCATCAAGGCCCCTGATTGGTGGGCCCAGGAAAAATATGACGGCAAGCGTATGCTGCTCCGCAAAACGGAGACGGTGACCGCGATTAACCGGCAAGGGTTGTCGGTCGACGCGCCGGATGCGATCATCACGAGTGCGGGCAGTATTGACCAGTCATACTTAGTGGATGGCGAGGCCGTGGGGGACACCCTGTTTGTCTTTGATCTTTTAGCAATTGACGGAACGGATCTCAGGTCAGCGCCCTACGGCCAGAGGCTGGCGCAGCTTGAAATCCTGGGGTTCGGCGAGGCAGTTGTTGTGGCCGAAACCGCCAAAACACCGCGCGAGAAACAACAATTTTATGATCGGTTACGCGCCTCGGGCGCAGAGGGGATCGTCTTCAAACAGCATGTTGCTCCCTACACGACCGGCAGACCAAACAGCGGCGGAACACAGGTCAAGTTCAAGTTCTATGCCACCGCCTCGGTCGTGGTCACACAGATCAATGCGAAACGCAGCGTGGCGGTAGCGGTACTTGACGGAGAACAATCCATCGAAATCGGGAATGTCACCATTCCTCCCAATAAAGACATTCCAGCGGTGAATGCGATCATTGAAGTGCGTTATCTGTATGCCTATCCGGGCGGGAGTCTATATCAGCCCACGTACCTCGGCCCACGAGATGACCTGCACGTGCAAGATTGTGTCATCGCCCAGTTGAAATATAAGAGCTAACGGAAAACCTCACCCCTTCCCCTCTCCTAATTTAGGAGAGGGGGACAGAGGGGGAGTGGTTCAATTGTATCGAAGGAGATGTTCATGATGGAAAATGGATCAACCGATTCAATGCTCAAACGGATTGCCTTTATCGGCAATTACTTGCCGCGTCAGTGCGGCATTGCCACATTCACCACCGACTTATGCGAGGCCATTGCCGCTGAATACAGTGAAACAACGTGTATTGCCCTGCCCGTGAACGACAACGAGAGCGGCTACGCCTATCCGGCCCGCGTGCGCTTCGAACTCAAAGAGAAGGATATTGATTCCTATCGCCGCGCCGCCGACTTTTTGAATATCAACAACGTGGACCTCGCGTGTCTGCAATTCGAATATGGTATCTTCGGGGGGCGGACGGGCAGTCACATCCTGGCCCTCTTGCGTGAATTGCGCATGCCCATCGTCACCACCCTGCACACTATTCTGCGCGACCCCGACCCCGATCAGCTGCGGGTCTTGAAAGCTGTCGCAGCTCTGTCGGATCGGGTGGTTGTGATGAGCGCGCGCGGCGTGGACTTTTTGCAAGAGGTCTATCATGTGCCGCCGGAGAAAATTGATTTCATCCCCCACGGCATTCCCGATGTGCCGTTTGTCGATCCGAGTTTTCATAAAGACCTGTTTGGCGTCGAGGGTAAATTTGTCTTACTCAGCTTTGGCCTGCTCTCGGCAAACAAAGGCATTGAGACGGTGATCGCGGCCCTGCCGGCGATTGTCGCCCGCTATCCGCACGTCGTGTACATCATCCTCGGCGCAACCCATCCGCACGTGTTGCAACACGAAGGTGAGACCTATCGTTTATCGTTGCAATGGCTGGCCCAGGAGCAAGGTGTGGAGGGTCACGTCATCTTCTACAATCGCTTTGTCAGTTTGGAGGAACTCGTGCAGTTTATCAGCGCGGCGGATATTTACATCACGCCTTATCTCAACCCGGCGCAGATTACCTCTGGCACATTGGCTTACACATTAGGGGCAGGGAAGGCGGTAATTTCGACCCCGTATTGGTATGCGCAAGAGATGTTGGCCGAAGAACGGGGCGTGCTGGTACCGTTTTTCGATTCGGCGGCGTTGGCCGGGCAAGTGCTGAATCTGTTGGAAAACGAGGCCCAACGCCACGCCATGCGCAAACGGGCCTATCTATTTGGGCGCGCGATGATTTGGCCGCAGGTAGCGCAGCGTTATATGGAGAGTTTCGAACGCGCTCGCGTTGAACGCCGACATCTCACATCGCCCGGCTTCACGGCCAAATCGCTTGACAAACGGTTAGGCGACCTGCCCCCGCTCAAACTCGATCACTTATACCACATGACCGACACGACTGGCATGTTACAACACGCCATTTTCACGGTACCCAACTATTGCGAAGGCTACGCCACCGACGACAATGCCCGCGCGCTGATGGTGAGCGTACTGCTGGAAGCTCTGGGCAATAAAGAAGCATTGGCGCTGGCCTCCCGGTATCTTGCCTTCATCTGGTATGCCTTTAATAGTGAAACCAAACGCTTTCGCAACTTTATGAATTACCAACGCGACTGGCTGGAAGATAGCAGTCCAGACGACAGCCATGGCCGCGCATTGTGGGCGTTGGGTACAGTGCTGGGTCGCTCGAACTCACTAGCGATGCAAAGTATGGCGGGCCGGGTGTTCGAACAGGCCTTGCCCGCGATTCTCGACACAACCAGTCCTCGCGCCTGGGCCTTCGCGCTCATCGGCATTCACGAGTATCTGCGGCGCTTTGACGGCGACCGGCGAGCCGGCCAGGTCAGGGAAGAATTGGCCGGGCGGCTACTGGCGTTGTATCAACGTCACCGCACAGATGAATGGCGCTGGTATGAAATCGGACTGACCTATTGCAACGCCGCACTGCCGCAGGCGATGCTCTTATGCGGCCAATGGATGCCGAATAACGCCATGAAGGAGGCCGGGCTGGAGTCGCTCGCCTGGCTGACGGATTTGCAGCACACGGACGCGGATGAGGGACATTTTATCCCCATTGGTTCCAATGGCTTTTATCAGCAGGGCGGTGAGCGCGCGCAGTTCGATCAACAACCCGTCGAGGCGCAAGCCATGGTCTCCGCCTGCCTCGAAGCCTACCGGAGTACGGGAAACATACGCTGGCGCAAAGAAGCCCGACGCGCCTTTGAGTGGTTCCTCGGGCGTAACGACCTGAACCTGCCGCTGTACGATCCAAGCACTGGTGGTTGCCGCGATGGTCTGCATCCCGATCGACCGAACGAGAATCAGGGCGCGGAATCTACTCTGGCCTTTCTGCAGGCCTTGCTGGAACTGCGCCTGTCTGAACATACCCTGTTGTTATCTGAGGAGGAACAATCATCATGAATACACACTATCCCGAACTCTTGCGCCGGCATAAACTGAATCCGATCCTGACCGCGGCCGATTGGCCGTATCCGGTGCATAGCGTATTTAACCCCGGCGCAACGCTGCTGCCCGATGGTACAACGTTGCTCTTGTGCCGCGCGGAGGATCGGCGCGGGCATTCTCACCTCTGCGTGGCCCGTTCTGTCAATGGCCTGGATGGTTGGCAGATCGACCCGCAGCCCACCCTCATGCCTGATCCCGAACATTTCCCTGAAGAAGCGTGGGGCGTTGAAGACCCCCGCATCACCTATATTCCAGAATTAGGCCGGTATGCGGTCGTATATACGGCCTACACCCGCGACGGGCCGGGTGTGGCGTTAGCGCTGACGGAGGACTTCCACCAGTTCGAACGGTATGGCCTGATCATGCCGCCGGAAGATAAAGATGCGGCCCTGTTACCACATCGGATTGGCGATTATTGGGCGTTGATCCATCGTCCGGTCAGCAATCCCAGCGCGCATACCGGTGCGCATATCTGGATTTCTTACTCAGCCGATCTGTGGCACTGGGGCAGCCAAAAGCAGATTCTAAAAGCCCGGCGGGGTGGATGGTGGGACGCGAATAAAATCGGTCTTTCGCCCCCACCCATCGAAACCCCGCAGGGCTGGCTGATGCTGTATCACGGGGTGCGCCAGAACGCTGCCGGCTGCCTGTACCGTATAGGACTGGCGCTATTTGATCTGCACACCCCGGAGCATTGCCTGCAACGCAGCGATGAGTGGGTTTTCGGCCCGCAAGAACCGTACGAACAAGCCGGGGATGTCGGGTATGCCGTCTTTCCGTGCGGCTATACCATTGCGCCTGATGGCGATACGATTCACCTGTATTATGGCGCGGCCGATACAAGCATTGGCCTGGCCACAGGCAGTGTGCGCGCAATGTTGGCGTGGCTTGAGCAGCACAACGAAAGAAGGGAGCTTATACGCCCTCCTGAAGGCGAGTAAATGCCACAGTAAAAGAACCTGATAAGGATCGCTTGCAAGCCTGTCGCAAAACCAAAAGGTGATGCTATGAAAATAGAACAATGTACGCAACGAAAACGGTCTATTCTTGAACGGTGGCGATACAAGTTTTTCATGAAGCGCGACTGGCGCGTGGGATTCAATGTGACCAGCGCGGTTTTGATGGTGCTGTTGACGGGCTGCACGCCGCTGTGGTAAGGAACACGTGCTGACGTGTCGAAAGGGGGGGAATGTATGGCATCGACAACGGTCTGAATACTGACAGGAAACATGTTCGGCTGGCTTTTGGAAACAGCCGAAGATACTATGAACAAACCAATGAGAGAGTCTGAACATGAAAATACGTGTTGTGTATTACTCAATGTACGGCCATGTCCACCAGATGGCCGAAGCGATTGCCGAAGGCGCCAGAGAAGTCAGCGGCGCAGACGTCGCCTTGCGACGCGTGCCGGAAACCCTGTCGGGCGATATTCTCAAGGCGATGGGGGCGATTGACGCGCAAAAAGCCTTTGCGCAAATCCCAATCTGCACAATTGATGAGTTGGCCGCCGCGGATGCCATCATTTTTGGGACGCCAACCCGTTTCGGCAATATGTGCGGACAAATGCGCCAATTTCTGGATGCGACCGGCGCATTGTGGTCGCAAGGGGCCTTAGTTGGCAAGGTTGCCAGTGTGTTTACTAGTACGGCCACGCAGCATGGCGGGCAAGAATCCACCATTCTCAGTTTTCATGTGACCTTGCTCCACCAGGGGATGATTGTCGTTGGGCTTCCGTATGCCTTTCAAGGACAAACGAGGATCGATGAGATCACCGGGTGCTCGCCATACGGGGCATCAACGATTGCGGGTGGAAAGGGCGAACGCATGCCCTCTGAGAATGAATTGGCGGGCGCCCATTTTCAGGGCAAACATGTGGCGACAATTGCATCAAAACTGTTCCGCTAAAGGAACCGTACCTGTGAACAGCCGTGTTCACAGACGCGGGAATGAACATACTCATATAGGATCGTGTAAACACGGCTGTTTGCACGTACAAAGGAGGAATACTGATGAAGATTTTTATCTGTGGAAAGTGTGGACACCTGGCCTTCGATGCAGCCCCGGAAGCGTGCCCCGTCTGTGGGGCCAAAAAAGAGGAGTTTACGCAGAATGACCGCATTTTCGAGGAATCACGGGCCAACAGCCCGGAAGCGGAAGTGAAACATGTGCCGTTCGTGCAGGTCAATAAGGAATGTGGGCTGGTGCCTGACAAAGGGTGTACGGATATTCTGGTGCGGATTGGCAAAACCTTGCATCCTTCGGAAGACAAGCATTTCATTCTGTTCATTGATTGTTACCAGAATGGCGCCTACGTGGGACGAGCCCAGCTCTCGCCGGGTCTCTATCCAGCCGCGTGTTTCCATCTCAAAACACCGACCGGCACAGTGACGATCACGGAACACTGTAATCTGCACGGCTACTGGAAAACGGAGATCATACTGTAACGAGAGTCGAACATGAAAGCAAGGAGTCGCCCATGACACCCCGGTTGTCTTCCGAAACACCGGGTGTGGCGGCGTGACAGACGCACGAATAAACCTCACACCCCAGGTATCTCGGAAGACAACCGAGGTGTGACATACATTGGAGAAATAGTATGCAAGGCAATGAAAAAATGATCGCGAAACTCAATGATCTGTTAGCGGATGAATTGACGGCCATCAGCCAATATATCGTCCATTCCGAAATGTGCGCGAATTGGGGATACGAACGACTCCATACGGCTGACGAAAAACGGGCGATTGACGAAATGAAACATGCCGAAACGCTCATTGGCCGTATCCTCTTTCTGGAAGGGATCCCCATCGTCAGCAAGTTGAACCGTATGACCATCGGTGCGGATGTGGAAACCCAACACAAGAATGACCTGACAACCGAGGGTGAAGCCATCAAATCGTATAATGACGGGATTCGCCTGGCAACAGAGGTCGGCGACAACGGAACCGGTGAGATGCTGAAAGCGATTCTCAAAGATGAGGAAATCCATCTCGACTGGCTGGAAGTCCAGCGTGATCAAATCACTCAAGTGGGGATCCAAAATTACCTGGTCGAGCAGATTGGTTAAGAGGCCGTCTAAAAAACGGATCGTCAGCATCTTTGCTAGCATTCCGAGAGAATCTCCAGCATCTTGACTGGCTTTCGCCATGCCTGGAATCGGACTTACCGCCGGCAGATACCAGCGATCCAATCAGATTCAGACAGCCTTTAAGCTCGGAGGGCTGCATCAGAACGATTTTATCATGGCGGCCAAAACCAATTACTTGTTATGAAAAAAGGAAGGCAGTGGTTAAATAGTAAGTGATGCCCGCTCGTTGAGCGAAGTCGAAACGAGCCGCTCACTGTTCCCTTCGACTTCGCTCAGGGAACGCATCACTTACCATTTAACCACTACCAATCAATTTTGATACTACCGTAAGCCTGAACCATCTTGGTGATGGCCGTGACGACAATGGGAATGATGACCTGGAAACGACAATTTTTGCCGGCATCACCTATCGGATCAGGTAACAGGAAATCACACGTATCGTGTGCGTGTTGCCCACCCCAGACACCGTCCTTCGATGTCTGGGGTGGTTTATTGTTACGGAGAAAAATACGATCATTAAGAATAGGCCGAAATTACCAGAGTCGGGGGGCATCATGACAGAAGGCGTCTCTTCCGGTCAGACCGGGTGGACAAATTCACTGAGAATCCTTTTCGTTTCAAGACTGATAAGGGGAAAGTGCGCAGGTAACGATACGTCTCGTCGAATTTTTGACGATCACGGTCGGGCTTGTTCGGATGGGAGAATATGGTACACATTCATTGGATTCTTGCGAATTTCCTGACCATTCTGGGGTTTGTTCTCGCGCTTCTTTTTTTGGTTCAAATCTTGAGAGAACAGCGACGATCTCCATCAAGCGTCATGGCCTGGCTTCTCGCGATATTTCTTGTTCCGTACATCGGCGTTCCCCTGTACATCATCTTTGGCGGCCGGAAAATGCAGCGCATGACGGAGAAAAAACCCAGTTTATTCAACCGCTCTCAGGACATCTCCGGCGCATACGATGATCAACAGAAACAGGTCTCCCGACTTGTGAGCAGTGGGTTTCCTCGGCGGGAACGAAATCATTTCACCATGCTCCCGACTGGCGAAGACGCTTTCCGAACGCTTATTCAGGAGATCGAACGCGCACAGCAGAGCATTTATATCACCACCTTTATCCTTGGCAAAGATGTGACCGGGCAAGCGATTCTCAATGCCCTGATCCGAAAAGTAAAAGATGGTGTTGAGGTGTGCCTGCTCCTTGACGCCCTGGGGTCATGGAACATTTCCGGGCGTTTTCTCGCTGCGTTTCAAGAGGCCGGGGGCAAATATGCGTTTTTTATGCCAATCATCCATCTCCCCTTTCGAGGTCGGGCCAATCTGCGCAACCATCGCAAAATCGTATTGATTGACCGGACAATAGCGATTGTCGGCGGCATGAATCTGGCTCAGGAATATATGGGGGCTGTCAATCATGCGCAGCGTTGGTACGATCTCTCGATCATGGTGCAAGGCCCCATCGTCTCTGATCTGGACACGGTTTTTCGTTCAGACTGGACATTTGCCGCAAAAGAAGCGTTGAGCGTGCCGCCGGAACAGCCAATTGTGACGGAATGCGACGATTCGGTGGCCCTGCAAGTGGTTCCGAGCGGACCCGATGTTGCCGGCGATCCCCTCTATGATACCATTGTGACCTCACTGTTCAGCGCGCAACAGCGCATTTGGATTGTGACGCCGTATTTCATCCCGGATGACGTGTTGGTGAAAGCCCTGTGTATCGCTGCCCGGCGCCACGTGGATGTGAGCATCGTGATTCCCCTGGTATCCAACCACCGCCTTGCGGATATTATTCGGCAGAGCTATGTACGACAAATTCAGGAAGCCGGCGCGAAAATATTTCAATTGACCCCCGGCATGATGCACGGGAAGGTCATTCTTATTGACGATTCACTCGGCATTATCGGTTCGATGAACATGGACATGCGGAGTTTTTTCCTGGACTATGAGATCGCGCTGTTTATCGATTCCAAACAGGCCATTCCTCTGTTAGACCGGTGGATTCGTGATGTGATGGCGCACTGCACGATCGGAGTGGGTAAGGTTTCCGGCATAGTAGAATTTTTTGAAGGCATCGGTCGGCTGTTTGCGCCGCTTTTATAGCCGTCGACCGGGAATATTAAGCGCGTCAGGAAACGAGAACTGGCTGACGAGGCCGTCTCATGCGAACATGGGTTTGCCAGAGTGGCAATATATGCCAAATCTTGCAAGATGCTGCTTTCTCCTGTGTTCTGAATACGTTACAACGAATCAAGGAGAATTTTTTGTCATTTCTGGCAAATGCACACCTCATCAAATGACATTCTCTTCATGCCAAGAAGTCAAACAAACACAATATGTTACATAAAATACAGAGGCGTTGGCATGTTCTTTGCTATAAAATATTAGACGTTCTTTGGAATTCCGAAAGAACGGCGAAAACGTGGGCAGGAAGAGTATCGGAACGAGCTTTACGACAATGATGAAAACACGAATACAGTATCACAGGAGGCAACAATGATGAATAATGTGAAGAATGTTATTGCTGATACGTTGCATAGTGTTGCCGAAGGTCTAGGCGAAAAGGCGGCAGATCAGGACGCGCAATCCGGCATGGCTCAGTATGGCAAACACGCATCCGAGTGGCTGGACCATTCAGCCGAGTACGTTCGGCAATTCGACTATAAGAAGGCAGATGCCAGTGTCCGAGAATACGTCAGGCAGAACCCGGGGCGCAGCCTCTTGATAGCAGGAGGCGTCGGCCTGATGATCGGAGTTATTTTACGACGCAGGTAAGGAGGAGGTTTTTTTCAATGAACAACAACGTGGTCAACAAGGACGATACATTACAACGCGATTCCTTTACTGAACTGTTGGGACAGCTTGCCAGCAACTCGTCCGCTGTGGTTCACGACGAAATTGAGCTTGTGATCCAGGGAATTCGAGAACAGGTGACGGCTGCCCGCAGCGGAGTCGTAACCGTCGTGACAGGCGCGGCCATCAGTTTTGCCGCATGCATGGCTCTTTGCGCGGCCTTGATCCTCGGGCTCACGTCGTATATGACCCCGGTCATGGCGGCGCTTGTCACCGGATCGGCGCTCGCTGTCATCGGTGTCGTGATTGTCTTCATCGGCTACAAGCAATTGAAGAAACCGATCCTGAAAACATAGGCGACAATGCAAACATTGAAAAAGGAGGACAGGGAATGGCTGAAAGAGAGTACCTGACGAACGAAAAGGAAGCGGATGTCGAGCGCAGTTCCGAAAATATCCTTCAGGACATCGCGGAAGGAAAAGAGAACCTTTCCCAGACCGTCGATCAAATCGGCGAGCGGATCAAAGAGAAACTGGATTGGCGCGAATATGTGAAGGATTCTCCATACTGGGCGATAGGGGCTGCCGCCGGCCTGGGCTATCTGGCCTCACGGGCGTTCCCAACACGCACCACGCCCATGGAGCGCATCATGGGTTCCATGACCGGGCACGTTCGCAACTCACTCGGCGGTCTGCTTGTCGGAGTTGTTGGGCCCAGCCTCATCAAGGGAGCCCTGCTGAGTATCGCCACGAAGACGGCCGCCGGTTGGATAGAGAATGCCATCTCGACAGACGGGACAAGCGGTGACGCCGGCTCGCGACCGCAGACAGGACGTGATTCGACCAGTGACCCGAGCACAGATACGTAAAAAATGACGAACAATCATCTTTTTTAGGAGGATATCCATGGATACTAATAAGAGTAAACCTAAGACCCCCAAACAGCAAACGGCAGAAGAGCCTGCCAGCGCCAGTGCGACAGCTCAAAACATCGTGGAGCAAGGCGCCGAGGCTTACGGGCAAGCGGAGCAGGCGGTCAGTGATGTGTATGATAAAACGACCCAGAAGGTCAACGAAACGTATGCGCAGGCCAAGAGTTATAGTCACGAAAATCCGGGCAAGACAATCCTGATCGCATTAGGGATCGGAGTAGGCCTGGGTCTTCTCCTGGGTGCAAGCACTCATCGCTCGCGTACCAGTCGGTTTGCCCAACCCGTGGTCAATGCGCTCTCCGACATTGCGCTGGAGTTGTTCCGGTAACATAGACTGTTTACCGGAAAAAGCATTCAAGGTGTGGATGCCTGCGACAATGATGCTTTTATTGCGGCGGCCAAGACACGGCAATGGGACCGAGAAAAACTCGTTCGAACATTGGCCTAATCGATAGTCCCATTGGCTTGTTCTACCTGGTCGCTAACAACAGGAGAAAAACGTCCAATCCAGTGATCTCCCGGATGCGGGCTTTGACAGATAACAGAAAAGCAGCAGCGGGGCCGGTCGCGGGAGGTTTCGTCGCAGTCATTGTCTTTGACGGGTTGCGCTTTCTTCCCACCGTAACGGACGCAAACCTGGATCGTCTGGCAGGAAACGCCCTGCACGAAAAGCCGTCTGTGAGCACATGACCGGGGTATGTCATGAAAAACAGAAATTCACTCACCGTCACATTCAACTGAATGACAGCCGCTCGTGACCATTGACGTGTGGGAACACGCCTATTATCACCGGTTTGCCAGAATGTCAAATTGCGCCATATCTGGCAATATGCTGTGTTCTCTGGTGTTATGAGCATATAACGGATATTCGAGAAACAGTGTTTTGTCATTTTTGGCAAATTTTTCTGTTCTATGCACCATCACATGACAGGCCATACGTTCCAGAAGACAAGCCAACACAAGACGTTGGTGGACATAAGGAGGCGTTGGCATGTTTGTTGCTTTAGAACCATAAGTGAAACACGATCAGCAAGAGCAGACAGCCATGATCACGCAGTCAGCGCGCTCACGGCGGACGAGGAAGAGTCTAACATGGTGCAGTAAAACTAAACAATATGGAGGTTACAATGATGAAAAAATTGAGTGTATGGGTGTTCCTGGGTTTCATCGCATTACCAATCTCGGCATTCGCGATTAGTCTGCGCGACTATACCAATCCGGACACGTCGTATCAAGAGGCGTATCTTTCCGGACGATTGAACTTTCAGGATAAGGGGGATAATCGCCTGTCGGCAGAAGATTGTGATGAGGAAGATGAAGAATGTACAGGAGGCCAGGCCAGTTACAATGGGACGGCGTTAGCAAATTATGAAATGTACTATAGCACCTTACCATTTAGCTGGATTTTCCAGGTTGATGGAACTTTTGATTTCGAACGCAGTGCGGAAAAAGAAGCAGATTCACAAGAAGGGTATGAAATCGCTGCTCGCACCGTTGCGGATAAATACTACAAAGACACCAAATTTTTAGGGTATGGTTCAGGAGATTTTACGTATCGAAAACTCATGGGGTCCGATGATGCCGACGATCCGTATGCCAAACTTGGAATAGGAGTTGGTTATGGCCGGGTTATTGACGCCACCGTATTAGCCAAAGCAATGCGGAGCATTGAGGATTTGCAGAAATATGGCGTGATTACCCGGGAGTTATCGGATCAGGGATACTTGAAATTTGCAGAACTTATTGATAAAGAAAAAGAATTCAAGAGTGAATATGGGGCGGTCGAATATGAGAAGTATTGGTTCGAAGCCATGGAAGAGGTCCTCCGGGCAGAAGGGATTCTCGCTGAGGACGCCCTCGGCGCAATGGGAGTAATCAGAGTGCGTGAAATTCTGATCAATGAACCGTTTAGCGTTCGCAAGCATGGATGGATTGCGCGAGGAGGACTCGGGTTCGTGCTCTCCAATTTTGATGGAAGTGATAGTGATCCATCGCTCGATGCCTCGTTCGAGTATGCGTATCCCTATACATATCGGCTTCAACTTATTGAGCGAGCTACGTATTCAACGATTTTGAGCGATGACATTGTGCATCAAATTAATAACGCGGTGTCGGCGACGTATGAAGTCTCGGATCGGATTGATTGGGAAAATCGCTGGACGGTCGGTCTCACCCTTCCGACAGAGAGTGGGGCGAAAAACCTGATTTCGAATAATCTTTCGACCACGTTCCGCTACTATATCTCGAATAAAATCAATTTTGATACTACCGTAAGCCTGAACCATCTTGATGATGGCCGTGACGACAACGGGAATGATGACCTGGAAACGACAATTTTTGCCGGCATCACCTATCGGATCAGGTAACAGGTATTTCGAGAGAAGGGTGAACAGGAGTGTCAAAGCTCGTCTTTGATCGTCAAAGCCGAGCTTTGACACTCCTCACCGACAAACTTTTAAAACAGTTTCTAAGGTGATTGTGTGTCATGTAATATTGTGAATGCAGAATGAAAAACAGATGTACCGCGAAACTGAAGTTTCGCGGGCGTAGTAATGGTGCGCGAAACTGGAGTTTCGCGCTACATTTTCAAAGGAGTCTGCATGTATCCCGGACGGTACGCGCCAATATCCTGGACAGTCAAACCAGGCGAGACGCCTGGGGTACATGCGAGCAATGAATGATGAAAACACGTTATGCCATCGCACATATTATGTTCGTGATGTTTTGTACGATGTTGCTTGCAGCCGCAGTCGTTGGGCAGGCGCAACCCGCGCCTTCGGAAACTCGCAAAATCGTCCCGGTACCGCGAGAAAATATTGAAGTAACCGCCTGGTTCGACAAACAATGTGGCGCGCCCTATACGCAGGGCGAAAAAATTATGATTAATTTCCGCGCCAATAAAGATGCGTATATCACCGTGTACGATATTGATACCAGAGGACAGGTTTCAGTGTTGTTCCCAAATAAGATGATGCCTGACAACCTGGTACGCGGCAATCAGACGTATTCCATGCCAAACCCATCCTATACGTACGATCTCGTCGTTGAAGGTCCGGAAGGCATTGAATATGTGGATGTGGTGGCTTCGTCCGATCCCTACTATCAATGGAACTATAATCAAGGAGAACCGCCCTGGCTGCAAGAATGGGGCTTGAAAGGCCAACAGCAGCGAAGTATCAGCAGTCAGTCTGACTCAACATACAAACAAAGCTCCGAATTTCAAAATCGCCCGTCACAACTGAGTCCTGAAGGAGAAAAGAATTTGGCGCGGAATTTTTCGCTTTCCCAGGGTTTACGTAAACAGATTCAATCAAAAATGGTTGTGCAGCCGCGCGTCGTTGAACAGCCCAAGTCACAAGATTATGGCACGGCGACCTGTTATTTTTACGTGGTCTCTGCCCAACTCAAACCGAATCCCACTCGGCCGCCACAGTCGTATCCGACGCCGTTACCCTCTGATGAACAGTATTTACAGCAGTTACAGCAGACGTTGCAACAACGTACGCGGTATAACATCACCCAATCAGGGAAGCGTTTAATCGTTAAGATTCCGAATGAAATCAATGGTCGCACCTTCTTGTTCGAGTTTGATTCGTATGCCCTGCGCAATGGAGCCAGACAAGATCTGGATATGATCGCCGATATCCTCATGCAATACCCGGCCACTAAGATTGTTGTCGCCGGGCATACCGACAATATCGGCTCGGCAGAATACAATCAACGGCTGTCCAAACATCGCGCCAAAGCGGTGGCCGATTATCTCATCAATCGAAGCGTTCAACCATCTCGCATCAGCCGTGTCGGGTATGGCGAATCACGACCGGTTGCGTCAAATTCGACAGAGCAGGGGCGACGGTTGAATCGGCGGATTGAGCTTGTAATTCGGGTCAACACGCAACGTTAACGGAAGAATGGGGGATTGGAGTTGGATGAACGGTTGCCTGTTGACAGAAGATCGCTTCGTGCAAGGCAACAGTTGGGGAGAGCGTCACTCCTGAAAAAAGGAAAAGAGGTCATCACTAACCATGTATCTTATGAAAGGAGGCCGTGCTATGTTTTGTCCTCAATGTCAAAGTGAGTATGTCGAAGGCATAACGGAATGTGCAGAGTGCCAGGTCCCGTTAGTAGAAGCACTCCCGGAAGATGATGTTGAATACCGGCCGTTTGTCACGGTGCAGACCTACCATTCGAGACAGGATGCTGAATTAGGCAAAGGTTTTTTGGCAGACAGGGGCATTGACGCCGTGGTTGAGACTGATGATGCCGGCGGTGCCAGTCCAGGATTAGCGTTTACACAAGGGGTGCGGTTGTTGGTCAAAACAGAAGACGCCCAGAAGGCAGCAGAGTTATTCAAAGAGTCGGAGAAGGGCGATTTCGTTGTCAAAGACGATGACCAGAAGGTCGAAGAAGGGAGTAAAGATTTCTGAATATTGGATAGATAACGCGGAGATGATGGGTAGGGAAGATTCAGAACATGTCTGTGGTTCGGGAAGCATGGTCTGTGAGAAGAGGAGCGTCTCTTCGGAACCGATCAACAGGTGAATAGGCATGAACAACATCTAACGCAATCCCCCCTCAATCCCCCTGTAAACGGCAGAGCTGTTAAGTTTTCACCTGGCAGGCCGTCTGGACTCCGCTCGACGTGCGGTGTTCCGGTCATCGAGCGAAGTCGAGATGACAAACGTCCGCAGAAGTTAACAGCCCTGCCCGTAAACGGGGGGAAGTTCACAAAAGAGCGTAACATCTCTTCCCCCCGCTTGCGGGGGGATAAAGGGGGGTGCATAAATCCTGATCCCTTATAAAAAGTGTAGAAGACAATCTGAAAAATGCAAAAGACGAATAGGTGAAGCGGAAGGCTCAAACCAGGAAAGGAGTCTGCCTGTCGCGTACCCGCCTCGATTGTGCCGCCCACGCTTAGGATCAACGTGTTGACGCTGTTGCCGGGCATAGATCGTCACACGAGACGGATGACGGACAGGTCAGGATATGTTATGTTGGAAGTAATTGCTGCTGTTTTGGTCATATTGGGGGTACTGGTCAGCGGCGTTATCGTGGCCGTGATCGAGCTGATAGGAATGTGGCAGGATGCCAAGAAAGGTTGAGCGGGTTGCCCCGTGTGTGCCCATTGTTCCCGTTTGCCACTCAATGCTTCTGCTCCACGCACCCTCACACGACGAGCCTTAATGTTCAGAAGCCTTGCAAAAACAATGAGTTGATGAACATGGGGCAATGTTGGCATGGTTGTTGCTGTAATATCCTTAATAGAAATGCGATCACCAAGAACAGGCAGAAATTACCAGAGGAGAATGCTATGCAAAGAATTGTTTGGGGAATGCTTTGGGTTCTGTGTCTGGGAGGACATGTGGTCTTTGCTGACAGCCAGACATACGATTTCCATCGGACGCAACTCCAGTCCGCCGCGATTTCAGTAGATACAATCACGCTCAAGAATGTCTTGCTCGCCGAAAAGAAACGCCTCTTCGGGAAGAGATTTTTACGCGTCAAGGCGACTGTAAGTAATGCAGGGTCAGTGGATAAAAATGTCGCTGTGTTTCTGGCAGGCTACAACCAGGATTGGCAAAAGGTCATTTTCGTGGCGGGCCTCAAGCCCCCGCGTGATACCGTGCCGAAAAATGGCAGCGTGCAACTGGAGAGAAACTATTACATAAAAAAAGATAACTTGAGCAAAGTCGAACATGTGACCATCCGGCTCATTGTTCGTCACCCCCCAAATATAGGAGAGATTCCTCTGTGTCAGTCCGACCTGCTCAGATCGAACGAGCGGAGAGATATGGTGTTGTCATCAGTTCAAAGGATGCGCTTTTTTAATCATGCGCAGCATCTCTGAATAAGATTTGTCCGCAGCATTCATGCGCGCCATGAATGGCTGTGGGCGTAAAGGAGGGAAATTATGCCTGAATCGAATCAATTCCCAGAGGAATTGCAGCAATTGTTGAACGGCATGTTGGAGAACATTCGACGAACGTTCAAGAAGTTCACTGGCGGCCCAATGCTGATCCTCATCGCCGCTGTGGCGGTGGTGATAATCTTCTGGACCGCCTGGTTCACCATCCAACCGGAAGAGACAGGGATTGTGCAGCGCTTTGGAAAAGTCGTACGCACGGCCAGCCCGGGACTGCACTTCAAACTCCCGTTCGGCGTTGAAACGATCCGCGTGTTACCAACGGCCCGCGTGCTCAAAGAGGAGTTCGGCTTCCGGACCCTGGTCAGCCGGCCCGGTGAGAAGACGCGGTATGATCCGGGCAGCGCGTATACGGACGAGTCGCTGATGCTCACCGGCGATTTGAACGTGATTGATGTCCAGTGGATCATCCAGTACCGCATCGAAGATCCGATCAGCTACCTGTTCAACTTACGCGACACGCCGAAAACGATCCGCGATACCACCGAGGCGATCATGCGCCGCGTGGTCGGCAATCGCCTCGGCAGCGATGTGCTGACCACCGGACGGGTGGCGGTGGCCAGTGAAGCGCGCGATGAAATCCAGAGCGTGCTGACGGCCTATGGGGCCGGAGTGCGGTTAGTCACGGTGGAACTTCAGGATGTGACCCCGCCGGATACCGTGAAACCCGCATTCAATGAAGTCAATGAGTCGCGCCAGGACAAAGAACAAACCATCAATAAGGCGCAGGAGCAAGCCAATCAGGAAATTCCCAGAGCCAGGGGCGTGGCGACGCAGAGTATCAGCGAAGCCGAGGGCTACGCCCTTGAGCGCGTCAACCGCGCCCAAGGCGAGGCGACCCGCTTTGAGGCCATTCTGGACGAGTACGAAAAAGCGTCGGAGGTCACGCGCCGGCGCCTGTATCTGGAGGCGATGACGGGTTTGCTGGCGGGGATGAAGGGACTGTATATCGTGGATCAGGATCAGAAGGCCATGGTGCCCTGGCTCCCACTGGAGTCCAGTGGGCCATCATCAACAGAAGGAGGACAACAGCCATGAAATTTATTGTGAAAGCAACTATCACCGTCGTCGCGGCGGCGCTCGTGCTCATACTCACCGGTACACTGTACACGCTGGAAGAGGGACAACAAGCGATTGTCGTGCAGTTCGGACGACCGGTGGGGGACACGGTGACGGAGGCGGGACTGCATGTGAAACTGCCCTTTGTGCAAGAGGTGCGGCGCTTCGAAAAGCGCCTGCTGATCTGGGATGGCGATCCGAACCAGATTCCCACCAAGGGGCGCGAGTTCATCTGGGTGGACACCACCGCGCGCTGGCGGATTGCCGACGCGAAAAAATTCCTTGAAAATGTGGCCAGCGAAGAGGGCGCCCAGTCGCGCTTGAACGATATCCTCGATTCCGTGGTGCGCGACCAGGTGTCGAGCAGCGAACTCGTGGAACTCGTGCGCAGCGCATCGTGGGTAGTGCCTGAAGACGACGTGTTGAAGGAGGTCCCGAAGGAGCAGGAAGCAGAGCTCAAGCGCGAGATCGCCCGTGGCAGGGAGGAAATCACCCGCACGATCCTGCTGGAAGCGCAAAGGATCATCCCGCAGTACGGCATCGAACTGGTGGATGTGCGCATCAAGCGCCTCGATTACGTCGAAAGCGTACGCGAGAAAGTCTATGAGCGCATGATCTCCGAACGCAAACGCATCGCCGCGCAGTTCCGCTCCGAGGGCGAGGGCCGCAGCGCGGAGATTCTGGGGACGATGGAAAAAGAGCTGCGCCAGATCCGCTCCACCGCGTACCGCCGCGTCCAGGAGATCCAGGGCCAGGCCGACGCGGAGGCCACACGCATCTACGGCAACGCCTACAATCGCAATCCCGAATTCTATGCCTTCTTGCGTACCCTGGAAAGCTACAAAGAGAACCCGAATCCGAATTCCGTGATGATTCTCACCACGGACAGCGACTTCTATCAATACGTCAAACAAGCAATTCCAGCCGAAGCGCAGGGACTGCCGGCTCCGGTTTCACAAGAGAGAACGCCATGAAAGCATCGAAATCCGTGACAATTGTTGTCGAACCACCAACCGGCGCAGCTTGGCATAGCCAGTCGGCTGAGGCCGTGCTGGCACAGCTTGCTTCCACTGCGGAAGGACTCTCGGCGCAGGAAGCCGCGCAACGGCTCGCAGCTAACGGCCCGAACGAACTGAAGGAAGGTAAGCCCATCAGCCCGCTCCGGATTTTGCTCAGCCAGTTTAAGAGCCTCATCATCTGGATTCTCATCGCCGCCGGCGTCATCTCCGGTCTGCTGGGCGAACGGGTGGACGCCATCGCCATCCTCGCCATCGTTATCCTCAACGCCGTCATTGGCTTCTACCAGGAATTCAAGGCCGATAAGTCCATCGCCGCGCTCAAGAAAATGACTGCGCCCCAGGCCAGTGTGCGGCGCGACGGACAGGTCGCGTCGCTTTCCGCCGCGGACATCGTCGCGGGCGACATCCTCGTGCTGGAAGCTGGCGATCTGGTCGCGGCCGATGCCCGGCTCCTGGAAGCGGCCTCGCTCAGGTGCATCGAGTCCGCGCTGACCGGCGAATCGGAGACGGTGACAAAGCAGGTCGCAACGTTGGAGCAGAGCGACATCCCGCTCGCTGACCGCGCAAACATGGTGTTCATGGGCACCAGCGTCGCCGCCGGCACGGCCCGGGCTGTCGTTGTGGCCACGGCGATGAATACGGAGTTAGGCCGCATCGCCAGTCTGATTGTGGCGGCGGGCGGGGAGGAACGCACCCCGCTGGAGCAAAAGCTCGAGTCCTTCGGGCGGGTGCTCGTCTGGGCGACGCTGGGCATCGTCGCGTTACTGTTCGGCCTGGGGTTCCTGCGCGGGACGAAACTTCTGGAGTTGTTCATGACGGCGGTGAGTCTTGCCGTAGCGGCTGTGCCGGAAGGACTTCCCGCCGTCGTGACCGTTTCGCTCGCACTCGGCGTGTTGCGCATGTCGCGCCGCCGCGCGCTCGTGCGCAAACTGCCCGCAGTCGAAACGCTTGGCTCGACGACGGTGATTTGCACCGACAAAACCGGGACCTTAACCGTCGGCGAAATGACCGTGCGGACGCTTTACGTGGCGGGCCAACGCTACGAAGTCACCGGCGAAGGCTACGGGCCGGACGGCGATGTGCGTTTCGAAGGCCAGCAGTTGGAGCCAGCGCGCGCGGCGCCGTTGCTCGAACTTGCGACCATTCTCATCGGCTGTAACAATGCGCATCTCGTCCAGGAAGAAGGCGTGTGGAAAGTCATTGGCGCCCCCACAGAAGGCGCCTTGCTCGTCGCCGGACGTAAAGTCGGCGGCGACCGGGAGCGCATCGAGGAGGATCTGCCGAAGCAGCACGAAAATCCGTTCGACTCTGACCGCAAACTGAGTTCGGTCATCCGCCGAATGCCGGACGGCAAGCTGCGCGTCTTCATCAATGGCGCGTCCGACGTGCTATTAGCACGCTGCATAAACCTTTACACGATGACCGGGGTCCGCTCCATGACCGATGAGGATCGCCAGACCATTGTGGCGGAAAACACCGCACTGGCACAGCACGCTCTGCGCGTACTCGGCTCGGCCTATCGTGACCTGGACGGCGGCCCCGACACCGACCTCACGGTCGATGCCGTGGAGCGCGACCTGGTGTTCGTGGGTTTATCGGGAATGTATGATCCGCCGCGTCAGGAGGCCAAAGCGGCGGTCGCAACCTGTCGCGCCGCCGGTATTCGCGTGGTGATGATTACGGGCGACCACCCACAAACCGCGACGGCGATTGCGCGGGAAATCGGTATCGCTTCAGATGACGACCTGGCGATCACGGGCGTCGAGGTGAACAAACTGTCCGATGACGAACTCCGTGAACGTGCGCCCAGGATTGCGGTGTACGCCCGCGTCACTGCCGAGCACAAACTGCGCATCATCCACGCCTGGAAAGCGAACGAGGCGGTGGTGGCAATGACGGGCGACGGCGTCAACGACGCTCCGGCGATCAAAGGGGCCGACATCGGCATCGCCATGGGGAAATCAGGGACGGAAGTCACCAAACAGGCGGCGGACATGATCATCACCGATGACAACTTCGCTACGATCGTCGCCGCCGTCGAAGAGGGGCGCGGCATCTACGATAACATCCGCAAGACGCTCCAATACCTTCTGGCAGGCAACACCGGCGAACTCCTGCTCATGACCGTCTGCGTGATCATTGGTTTCCCTGTGCCGCTGCTGCCCATTCATCTGCTCTGGATCAACCTCGTCACCGACGGCTTACCCGCCCTCTGCCTGGCCACCGACCCCATTGACCACGATGTCATGCAGCGTCATCCGCGCCTCTCGTCTGAGCGCATTACGAACCGCAGCTTCCTCTGGACGATGTTCCTCACCGGTTTCCTCACAGCGGGTGTCGCGTTCGTGGTGTACGCCTATGGCTTGCAGACGGGAACCACCGCCACCGCCCGCGCGGCCGCCTTTGCCGTACTGGTTTTTGCCGAACTCTTGCGATCTTTCGGCGCCCGCAGTGAAACCAAACCGGTCTGGCGCGTCGCTCTTTTCACGAATATCAACCTGGTTGTCGTGGTTCTCATTTCGTTCGGCCTCCAGGTGTGGAGCCAACACAACGCGACGCTGGGTCGCTTTCTGAAGACGTCATACATGTCGTTCACCGATTGCTGCCTGCTTCTCGCCGTGGGCACAATCCCGCTCTTGATTTTGGAACTGGTGAAGGTGGTGCGGCACGCCTATCAGCAAAAAAACACGAATCAACCAGAGGTGAAAATATGAAAACACATTCAACGACGTTCACGCCGGAACTGTTCCACGTGCAAAAGCCTGACGCGAACATCTTGCGTGTGACGCTCGATATCGTTCAGGCTCAGGCCAATCAGGAGGTGGTAGAATGACAAACCCGTCATCCGCACAACCGACTTACGCTGACGTGTTGACGATCAATGGCGGTTCATCGAGCATCAAGTTTGCATTGTATCACACCAGCGAAGCGCTGGAACAACGTTTTCGCGGAAGCAAGGAGAAAATCGCACACGGGTCGCGCGGGGCTGTCGCAGAAGTGAACCGTTCGCCGTGTTCGCTAAAAACGAGGTGTCACATGAAAACATTTGCGCGAGAGAATGAACAGAACTGGCTGCCACCGACTGATCCGGCCGGAGAACTTGAAAGCGTACGAGCGGAACTGCGCGATGAGCGTGACCGGTACATGCGCTTGTTGGCGGACTTTCAGAATTATCGTCGTCGGATTGAACGCGAGGGTGAGAAGTTTGCTGCGGAAGGCAAACGTGAGGTGATCGTTCCGCTCCTGAGCGTGCTCGACGACCTGGAGAGGGCGTTACAGTGGGCAAGCGATGGGGAGCAACCCCTTGTGCAAAGCATGCGCCTCATCTATAAAAAGCTGCTGGCGTTGTTGGAGACCCAAGATGTGCGCCCCTTCGACAGTGTGGGTAAGCAATTTACTCCTGATCTGCACGAAGCCGTTGCCGTCGTGGATGACGAAGATGTTGAATCGGGAACCATTGTTGACGACCTGCGTCGTGGCTATCTCTGGAAAAATGAATTATTGCGTCCAACGCAAGTGCGCGTTGCCACATAACACGTGATAAAAATCGTGGGCAGCTTCACTCGCAGCCCGTTCGATGGTTTTTGCACGGCATCAGCAAAGCCGATGCCGATGACGAACGGAGGTACATGTATGGAAGGAAAATGGAGTGGCTATCAGATTACGGTGAAATATGCAGGTAAAACGTTCAGCATCACAACACAGAATGGCGTGAGAGGGCTGGATATACCTGTGACGGTCTCTGTCGTTGATGGCACATGGAAAGCAGAGCAAAAGGGCAAAGAGATCAAAATTACAGGAGTCGTTGAAGATAAAACATAATAGGATAAGGAAATTAAAATATGAATACACATGTAAAGACACTCACTCCGGACTTGCTCCACAAGATGGACGCCTACTGGCGCGCCGCTAACTATTTGTCGGTCGGTCAAATTTACCTGTACGACAATCCCTTGCTGCGGGAGCCGTTGAAACAGTCGCACGTGAAACCGACACTGCTCGGGCATTGGGGCACAACGCCGGGGCAGAACTTTATCTACGTCCACCTGAATCGGGTCATCAAAAAGTATGATCTGGATATGATCTACATTTCCGGTCCCGGTCACGGGGGCCCGGCGCTGGTGGGCAATACTTACCTGGAAGGCACGTACAGCGAAGTGTACCCACACATCACGCAGGATGAAGCCGGGCTGAAGAAGTTGTTCACCCAGTTCTCGTTTCCCGGCGGGATTCCCAGTCATGTCTCACCAGAGTGTCCGGGGTCGATTCACGAAGGGGGCGAGTTAGGCTATTCACTCAGCCATGCCTTCGGCGCCGCGTTCGACAATCCGGACCTGATCGTCGCCTGCGTTGTCGGCGACGGCGAAGCGGAGACCGGCCCGTTAGCCACGGCCTGGCACTCCAATAAATTTCTCAATCCGATCACCGATGGCGCCGTGTTGCCGATCCTGCACCTCAACGGCTATAAAATCGCCAACCCAACCGTGCTGGCGCGCATCACCTATGAAGAATTGGACCAATTGTTCCGCGGTTATGGCTGGAAGCCGTACTTTGTGGAAGGCGATGAGCCGGAAGAGATGCATCAACTCATGGCCGCTGCTTTGGAAGATGCTATTGTGGAAATCCGGCGTATCCAACGCCAGGCGCGCGACACACACGATGCCACGCGACCGCGCTGGCCGATGATCGTCCTCAATTCACCCAAGGGCTGGACCGGACCGAAAGTCATTGACGGACTCCCGAATGAGGGCACGTTCCGGGCGCACCAGGTACCGCTCCATCCGGATGCCGCGCACCCCGATCATCTCAAGCAGCTTGAAAATTGGCTGAGAAGCTACCGACCGAAGGAACTCTTCGATGAACGCGGCGGTCTCATCCCCGAACTGGCCGAACTCGCGCCCCAGGGCGCACGACGGATGGGCGCGAATCCGCACGCCAATGGCGGGCTGCTGCTACGCGATCTGATCATGCCCGACTTCCGAAACTTCGCGGTGAATGTGCCGTCGCCGGGATCAGTTCTGGCCGCTGACACGCACGTGCTCGGCGAGTTTCTGCGCGAGGTGATCGCGCTCAACCAGGAACAACGGAATTTCCGCATCTTCGGCCCCGATGAAACGCTATCCAACCGCTTGAACGCTGTTTTCGAAGTGACCAACCGGCAGTGGAACGCCCGGACGGAAGCGCACGATGAGTTTTTGGCAGCCGACGGCCGAGTGATGGAGATGCTGAGCGAGCATCAGTGTCAGGGGTGGCTCGAAGGCTATCTGCTTACGGGTCGGCATGGCCTGTTCAATAGTTATGAGGCGTTTATTCACATCATTGATTCAATGTTCAACCAGCACGCCAAGTGGCTGAAAGTGACCTCGGAACTGCCGTGGCGGAGGGAAATCGCATCACTCAACTACCTGCTCGCCTCGCATGTGTGGCAGCAAGCGCATAACGGTTTCACCCATCAAGACCCCGGTTTCATCGATCATGTGACCAACAAGAAGGCCGCCATCGTGCGCGTGTATCTTCCGCCCGACGCCAACTGCCTGCTGTCGGTTTGGGATCATTGCCTGCGAAGCCGGCATTACGTCAATGTCGTGATCGCGGGCAAGTACCAGGCCCCCCAATGGTTGACCATGGAGGCCGCCATCGCGCATTGCACGCAGGGCATTGGCGTCTGGCCCTGGGCCGGCAGCGATCGGGGCGCGGAACCGGATGTGGTGATGGCCTGCTGCGGCGACGTGCCCACGCTGGAAACGCTCGCCGCCGTGTCCCTCCTCCGTCACCATCTGCCCGACCTGAACATTCGGGTGATCAATGTTGTCGATCTGATGAAACTGGTCCAGGAGACGGAACATCCGCACGGATTGAGCGATCACGACTTCGATGCGCTTTTCACGCAAGACAAACCGATCATCTTTGCGTTCCACGGCTATCCCTCGCTGGTACACCAGTTGACGTACCGGCGCACCAATCACGCCAACCTGCACGTTCACGGGTATAAGGAGGAAGGCACGATCACAACGACCTTCGACATGACGGTGTTGAATGCGCTGGACCGCTTCCACTTAGCGCTGGATGTGATCAAGCGCCTGCCGCAGTTGGGTGAACGCGGCGCGAAACTGAAGCAGGTGATACAGGACAAGCTCGTCGCGCACAAACACTACATTGATCAACACGGTCAGGACATGCCGGAAATCCGCAACTGGACATGGCGCAACCCCCAATGAATGCAGGAGAGACGCACGGCCGTGCGTCTCTCCCAGGGGTGCGGGTGTCGAATTTATTCTCACGCAAAGCCCGCGAAGCTCGCAAAGCGCATGAATATTCATTCTTTGCGGGCTTTCCGAGCGTTGCGTGAAACTCAAAATAATTATTTACATCATGTGCAACCTGGAACAGGGATGGAGGTGTTTGCCCTGAAAGGGCGGAACAGCTCACAAGGGCGATTTCTTCCTCGGTTACGCCATGCAGCGCGTACGCCAGCCGGTTTGTAAATGGAGTTGTTTTGCCTGTGCGGTAATTCTGGTATATAAATCCAGGTCAATCCCCAGATATTTCTTGCGTTTCAAGGCAAATTGCACATCATGCACTTCGACAACATCGGAAAACTCGTCAAATTGATGTTCATCCCAAAACTCTGACGCCTCCGCAATGGTCATCTCAGAACTCCGTTTATCGTTTGCCATGCTGTCTCTTTTCCTGCTTTGTAACGTGAGCTCGAGATAAGAAAAACGCCGTAAACGTCCCGAAGGGACGGGATATGGTAGCCCAGGGTGTCAACCCTGGGGCTGAACATCCGACGTGTATGCCCTCCCCTCCCCGCGTTCCGCCGCCGCTCGCGGCGGCGGAACGCGGGGAGGGGAGGGGGGAATCCGCTTCTTGTCCCAGGGCTGACACCTGGGCTACCAGATTCCGCCCCGTTGGGGCTTACAAGCTTATCCCGAACTCACGCAGGACTTACGCAATACCCCCCTCAGTCCCCCCGTAAACGGGGGGAAGCTCGCAGAAGAGCGTCACGTCTTCCCCCCGCTTGCGGGGGGCTGTGCATAAGTCCTGTCGCGTTTTGTATTGTGCTTCCATGCCAATTTTTCAACAATAGATTCCAGCCAAATTAAATCATCAAGGATCATATCGTTATTTCCCTCCTTCCACATGGGCAATTTCTTCCTCGGTTACGCCATACAGCGCGTACACCAGTCGGTCAAGCTCCGCTTCCAGGGTGCGAGGTCGGGGCGGAGTGCGCTGTGTGTTGAGTTGTTCAACACGAGGGGAACACATTCACCTGATAGTTTTTGATCACGGGGTCATCCGTAATGAGTACCATTTCTTCAAAGATTGTCTGAGCAATCAACATGCGATCAAACGGATCTTTATGGATCATAGGTAAGGTTGCCAGGGTCAATGAATGTTCAATTGTGATGGGGAGAGGGAGCATACGATTGATGCGCAGTTGATCCCTGATAAATTCTTCCGGCGACGGCGGCAGCGAGAGTTTTCCGATCACCGACTTAATGATCATTTCCCAGGTACTTGCCGCGCTCACATACATTTCGTGGTCAGGTGCAGCAATCACGCACTTCGCCGCCGCAGATAATTTCGGCTGATCAACGATCCACCATAAAAAGATGTGCGTATCTAACAAATATCTCATTGGTAAAATGCCTCCAGCGCCTCGCCATCCAATGGGGCCGCAAAGTCGTCAGCGATCCGGATTTGTCCCCTGGCTGAACCTGGAACTCTGGGGCGAACCTCGACCGGTTCATCTTCTAAAAACGTGACGATCACGCGGATATTCGGACGGACATGAATCTCTTCTAAAAACTGAATGTTGTTGCCGGTATAAATGCCGCGAATAGCAAGCATACGCTTTTCCTCCTTTCGATTCGCTCGATAGGGCGCAACATCACGTTTCCGGGCGGACATTGCACCGATGCACACAATTGAGAATGCTCATCGTGCTCTTTTTTTGTCAAGCATTCGCTGCTGTATTATTGGTATCTTATGCGTTTTTCCCCTCCACAATGGTAATCTCGGCCTCGGTTAAGCCATACAGCGCATACACCAGCCGGTCAAGCTCCGCTTCCAGGGCGCGGGTGTCGGCGGCGGGATTCTGCTGTTTGGCTGCGAGGATGTGGTCAACCAATACCTCGAACGGTTGTTGCTCCGCAGGAGAAATTCGTTTGATCGGCATTTGTTCGATTTTGTATTTTAACCACCGATTTGTCCCCATGCCAGACGTGGTTGAAATTTGCTCAAAATACCATTTCGACAGGCGTGAATTTAAGATCGCAAGTAAATACTTCAAACATTCGCCTGTTATCATAAAAACAGTGTTATTCAAAAAATGCTTCTGTTCATCATAAGCAAACTTGGGTTCATTTGACAATTCTCCCCAAATAATTTTCGGTTTTTCAAAATCATCATAATAAGCGCATTTTCTTAATTCCCACCAATAATCTCCCTGATCATCCCTATCAAACAACCCTTTTCCTTTTCCTGTTACAGTTAATCCAATGTGTTTTAAATGGTTATACAATTCAGGTAACATACTGGCGATAAACGTTTGAGGTGCAGTTGTTCCTCTATGTTGATTTGTCCATCCTGATTTGATTACGATAAGATAACAATCATCCCATTTATAGAAGAATTTCTGTACATCTTTACCACGTAAAAGAGGTTTTATGTAATTTCGATTATTAGAATTTTTAAGAAATTCCTCTTTTCGTTTGGTATTGATGATAAAAGCATCGGAAAATCCAAGAGTTAAACCACGATTTATTTCTATATTCCATTCTTTCAACAAAACGGAGTCATGTTCAATCTTTTGTTTTAGGACAAGAGTATCAGTATCCCCAACAATCCATCCGTTTTTATCCAATGCTATCAGGGTAATATGCTTTTGTTGAAAATAATCGGCCAGAAGCGTTGTTTTATCAAAATCATCTGTAACGGTAACGGCTTTGAGTTGGTTTTGAAATCGGGTTTTTTGCGTCAGCAGAATATTACTTTCCACAATCGCGGATTCGAAAATTTGAGCATTCTCGAAATTTAGCAATTGCAACGGGTTGGTGTGTTCGGCAAAATACGTCCGCAACAATTCGCCGTATTGGGTGCGCATCCAGGAATTTGACGTAATGTAACACAAAATGCCGTTCTCTTTCAACACGTGTAAGCCTTTTTCATAAAACAGGCAATACACGTCGGATAATTTCGAGTAGGTTGCAAAACCTTGTTTCGCCAAAAGCGAGGATTGCGTTTTCATTTTCTGCAATTGTACATACGGCGGATTGCCGATCACAATATCAAATCCTTCTTTCAGGCCAAACATCCATTCCGGGTCGAAAAAATCGGCTTTGGCGTTCTGGTCGTAGGGGTCAAACGATACAAGCTGTCTGGCTGATTCAGGCGTCCATTGGTTGTCATGCACGAGCAGTTGGGCGATCTGCTGCCGGAGCGCGCGATCCGCGTGCTGGCAGGCCATTTTTGCTTTGCGGGTTTTCGCGCTGAAATAGCGATGGCGCAGGTCTTTCAGTTGTTCTTCCAGGGCCATGATGGCCTTGTTTTCGAAAAGATTGGCCTGGGCCGGCGGCTTTTCCAATCCGATCAGCGTATTGGCCGCCACAAACTTGGTTTCTAAATTGGGCAGGGCGCGAACGCCCAGGTTCTCTTTGGCGGGATTGACCTGTTGGTCAACAATCAGCGAAATGAACACGCGCAGTTTGCTGATCTGAATGGCAATCGGCTGAATGTCCACGCCGTAAATGCCGTTTTCAATCAAATACAGCTTGCGGCCGTAATCCGAGGCGTTTTCTTCGAAAACGTCGTTAATCTCCAGCAGGCGTTTATCGCGTTCCTCTTTGTTACCCAGCAAAAACGCCTGCTCCGTCTCTTGAATGGCTTGCCGGCGTTGGGTTTCGCGCCAGCGGACATTGGCAGGGTCGAGTTTCGTGAGAATGTGCACCATTTTGTGCAGCATTCCCATCGGGAACGCGCCGGAGCCGCAGGCCGGATCAAGAATTTTGGCCGCGTGCAAGGCCGTGATCAGGGTCGCGACTTCGGCATCGGTGAATTGGTGCGGCGCGTCGGTGTAAGCGAGCAGATGGCGCAGACGGTCTGAACTGTGATTTATGTGATTTTCATGATGACTCTGATAAGAGGGAATTGTCGCTAAATCATGGGAATCATGCCCATCACAGGAATCACAGTTCAGACAGTTGCCCAAATACGCGATCAAACTTTCATCTACCATGTAATTGACGATTTCGCGCGGGGTATAAAAACTGCCGGTCTGCTTGCGCGCGGTGGTTTGCGTTTCGGGGTTGTAGCTGGCTAACAGGTTTTCGAACACCTTGCCCAACAGTTCCGGGTCCAACGCGATTTCTTCTTCAATCGGCGTGTTTTCGGCAATCGTAAATTTGTAAGCGGCCAGAATATCGAACAGCCCTTTCACCGTGTAGGTTTTATTTTTCGTGCCGTACAGGGCGTTCAGGTCCCAGGTCGTTTCATCCCGGAAGAACAGCAGATCGGGCACGATAGCCCGTTTGGCGGCGTTCCGCGTAAAGCCGTCCACAAAAACATGTTTGCCGGTATCCACGGCGTCTTTGTCCAGGCAATCAAACAGACCGCCGTTTAAAAACGGAATGTTCGCAAACAAGGCTAAGACCTCAGGCGCGCTGATGCTGAATAATTCCTTGTAGCGCAGCAGGTTTTTCACGCCGTGATCGGCTTTCACATAATGCTGCGTGTCTTCTGCGAAGCGGCGTTCGTTCATTTTCTGGTTGAGCGTGCCGAAAAAGAGATTTTGCAAGATGGCGTTATAATAGCTGTGCGCGTCGGGCGTGTCGGCAAACGTTTTCAGGATGCGGCGCATTTCCCGGCGGTCGAACAGGATGTCTGGCACAAGCTGTTTTTCTTTGATAAACCAGATAAAGATCACGCGGGTAATGAGGCGGATCAGGCTGGTGGCGTTGCGAATTGCGGTGTTTTTTTCCACATCATCCGGGAACGACACCTGATCCATGGCCCAGAAATACCAGTTGGCAAGTTCCTGATAAAAGCGTTTATTCAGCAGGGCCACGCTGAAGACGCGCTGCCAGTATTGGTAGAGCGACTCAAAGGACGTAATCGCCTGTTTGCCGCTGCGCTCAATTTTCAACGTCTCTAAAATTTTCAGGTGCCCGATGTGCGGATGCGCCGGGTCAACATCTTTAAGAATAGAGACTTTGCCGGTTTTTTCGCCTTCGCGCCAGGTTTGCTTGTAGGGCAGTCGCTCGCAACTGGCAAAGGAGAGGAGAACCTCCCCCCGCCCCCCTCCGAAGGAGGGGGAGTCGCTCCCCTCCCCTTCGGGGATGGGTTGCGGGTGGGGTGTTCCGGGCCGAGGGTGGGGTTGCTTCTGATA
>DF820464.1:630560-632714 GCA_000739535.1 Candidatus Vecturithrix granuli
CCCCTTCGGGGATGGGTTGCGGGTGGGGTGTTCCGGGCCGAGGGTGGGGTTGCTTCTGATATTGAAACACAACGATCACGGGCGTGTAATGAAATTCGCGATTAAAGGCGCGGGTGATTTCGGCCATTTGCGAGCGCGTCGGCAGGCTGCCGCTGCGCTGGAGCGTCACGCCGAAAATCAACATACCTTCATAGTCGCGCGCTTTGAGCTGCTGCGGATTGAGCGCCGCTGTCCGGCGGTTGAAAATCGCGTCGTCAACTCCGCCGACCACATACACCTCGCGCATGAGTTGGTGCGCCGGGTTGTTGGGGTTGTAGGTGTCCGTGAGAATCGCTTGCGGCGCAGCCGGCGTTTCGGTCAGGTAATTGACCGGAATGTTCAAATCCGCAAAAAAACGACATAAAGCGTGATACAGATTGATGTGCTTGAAATATGTCAAATCCATGATTTCTTTTTTCTCGCAAAGCGTTGTAAAGGTTTTTTTTCTCGCAAAGGGCGCAAAGCACCGCAAAGAAAGAAACCGCTTTAAGGAAAAAAACCTTTGCGACGCTTTGCGTTCTTTGCGAGAGACTATAACCCGTTGACAATTCGAGTAATGCCTTCTTTCAGCAGTTTCACGTTAAAGTTGAGGAGTAATCCTAATTTCAGGCCGCTCAGTCTTAAATAGGTCAAGAGTTGCTTTTTATGGAGCGGCAGCACGGTTTCAACAGATTTGAGTTCAAGGATCACTTTATCATCTACTAAAATATCGGCTCGAAACCCAATGTCCATCCGGACGTTCTCATATACGACCGGAATTCCCACCTGTCGCCGACAGCCGAGATTGGCTTTTGTCAGTTCATAAGCTAACACTTCCTCATAGACCGATTCCAATAAACCAGGGCCTAACAGGTTATGAACCTTAATGCTGCGGTCAATCACAACTTTTGAAATCTCATTTTCATTCATAGGGTGAGTCGCTCGCAAAGCCCGCAAAGCACCGCAAAGAAAGAAACCGCTGTAAGGAAAAAAACCTTTGCGTCGCCTGGCGAGCTTTGCGAGACCCCTAATTTACAACAAACCACACAATCAGATCGAACTTTTCGGGATGAAACGTCTCTTCCACTGTGACATTTTGTTTCAGGCGTTTGAGCGCGTCGCGGTCGCCGCGTTTCAGTTTTTCCAGCACGTCGCGGGCGGAATGCCCTATGTTGACGCGGGGCGTGCCATCCCTGGCGATCTGTTCGTCAACCGCCTGCGTGCGCAGCCAGGCGCTGAGCGCGTCTTGCAACGACCGGATCGCGTCGCTATCGCCCTGATCAATGGCAGCGGGAACACAGCGCGTGTAATCTTTGTGATGGGCTAAGGCTTCCAAGACGCCTTTCTGGTTCACAATCACTCCATTGCCCTGAGCGTCTATGTAGATCAGTTCATACGCGGTGTATGCCGCATTGCGGACGCCCGGCGGTTTGGACGGATACCCCAGCAAGGCAATCAGCCCATCCTGCGGACAGATGACCGGATCTCTGCGAAAACCGGTATATAATCCGTTCGGCATGGCGCGATAGACCGCTTCGCTCGCCTGAAGCTCAGCCGCGAGGTCTTGCCGAAAGGATTCCAATGACAGATCTTCGAACCCCAACCCTTGATTGCTGACTTCAATGTCGTCCCAGGAAATTTCCATCTGCCGCATCATGCGTTCTGTTTGCGATTGTTCAAAGCGTTCATCTTCAATCCGTGCGGTCAAGGTATCGGTAAAATGTTTATCCACTTCCGCCCCGGCCAGTTTCATTGCAATCATCCGATTTTCAATGCGATTCTGCAAGTTTAAATAGGCGTTGATATTGTCGGACGGCCAAAAATTCACGCCATAAATCGCGGCGTTGGGCGAACCGAGGCGATCAATCCGTCCCATGCGCTGAATGACTCTGACAGGATTCCAGTGAATATCGTAATTGACCACAAAGTCACAATCCTGCAAATTCTGCCCTTCGCTCAGGCAATCGGTGGCAATGAGAATGTCTATGGGGTTGTCTAATTGCGATTTGACATGGGGGTTTCGTTCTGAAACCCAGGCTTTCCAGGCTTCGAAATCCGCCCAGGTCCCGGCAGACCTCCCCCTGGCCCCCTCCGAAGGAGGAGGAGTCGCTCCCCTCCCCGAAGGGGAGGGGTTGG
>DF820464.1:632925-657050 GCA_000739535.1 Candidatus Vecturithrix granuli
GGGATTTTCGGGCCGGGGGTGGGGTATCTGGGGGGGCGTGAAATCTTGCCACTCTTTCTCCATAAACAATTTCGTGTAGGGCGCAAACCGCTCTAAAATCGGTTCGAAGTCTGTGTGACTGTGTTCGGAGTCATCGGTTTTGGATTCTCCGCCGCTGACCACGGCAAGGCGCGTAAACCCCCGTTGTTTGAGTTGCTCGAACAGATAGAAGGCCGTATCGGCAAACACCGTAAAAATGAGGACTTTTTGATTCTGGCGATTCTTCCCGCTCTGCTGTTTTTGCCGGATCTGCTCGATCAGGGCTTGTAATTTGGTATCCTGACTGTGATAATTATGCGGAGTACGAACTTCTTTTTGAATTGCCTGATGGAAGCGCACAACATTGGAACGCAAGCTGTCCAGGCTCTCAATATCCTGTTTCAAATCCTGACGATAGGCGTCGAGCTTGCCTGAACGGGCAATGTCCGACAGCTTGACTTTGCGCTTCTTGCCCAGGGTGAATTCCTCGGCATCGCTCTCGTCCTCTTCGTCAAACAGGTCGGGGTCGGGCGTGTCGTTCATGACCTCATCGCCGGTTGGCTGCGCTTGATACCGGTTGATTTTGCGTAAGGCGTTTTCATGGTGCGCCAACACTTTTTCAATGGTGGACATAAACGAAAACCAGGAGGATTCCAGTCGTTTGACCAGCAGAATATACATCATTTTGACCAGGAAACGGTCGCGCAGCCGTTCATCTTGCAGGATAGCGACATCCTCGGCCTGCTCCACGTAAAAGGCCGGCTGATACCCGGAGAGCATCGGCGGGAAATGATCGAATAATTCCTCGAACGTATCAAAATGCCCGATCTGCTTTGGCGTTACAAACAAATTCACCGGCTTTTCTTTGGCGGGAAACACGAGATGCTCGGTTTCTCCGGCCACCATGCTGCGGGTGCGCGCTACCGTCAAAGAATCGGTTAACTGAAAGAACTGCGCAGGCAGTCGTTTGATGAATGTACTGATCGTGCGTTCTGCTTGCGCCCGCCATTCATGAAACGCCCGCTGCGCGGTTCTGAACGTATAATCAATATTCTGAATGCCCAACGTGTCCTTGAACCCTTTGGGATCGTCGCGCACCATCAGTTTGAACTGGTTACGAATATCCACCAGCGTATTATTGATCGGGGTCGCGGACAGCATCAGCACTTTCACGTTCGCATTGGTCTTTAACAGGGTCTCAACCAGAAATTTGTAGCGATTGGATTTGGCGTTGCGGAGATTGTGACTTTCATCAATCACCAGGAGCTTGGGCCGGTCGCTCTGAAAATAGTCATGAATCTTCAAGTTGTCCTGATAGCGTTCCAAACGGGTATCCTGCAAGTCCGTATGAAACCGGATCGTATAATCGAAGCGGTCATCCTCAAAGCGGGAATACTGTTTCGCCAGATACTTGCGCCAGTTCTGTTCCAGTTTTTTGGGGCACAGCAGAATGACCTCAAAGCCTTCCAACTGGAAAAACTTCATGACCGCTAAGGCTGTCCAGGTTTTGCCCAATCCGACCGCATCCGCCAGAATCGCGCCATTGTACTTTTGCAGCATTTTAACCAGGCTCAACGCGCCTTTGCGCTGAAATTCGTACAGGTCGCGATAAATAATCGTATTTTCCAATCTGCCGATCTGCCGGTTGAAATTCGGGTCGGCCGCACCTTCCATGACCTGGCTGCCGAATAATTCGAATAACACTTTGTAATAGAGTTCTTTGGGCGTGTAGGTGACAAAGAGCTTGCGGATCTCATTGATCAAATACGTTTTGAAAGGAATTTTTTGCCCATCCACCAGTTTATCGTCGTGCGCCTGGGGGCATGACCATAAGGTTTCGAACCAGGCGTGCAGCTCTTTATAATTGGGTTCAGACCCCTGTCCGCCCACGTTTAACTCAACATTATGCGTCGCTTTCAGCCCGATGCCGGCTTCAGTCAAATTGGAACTGCCGGTCAGAAAAAAGTGATCCGGAGTACGGTTCGAGGCATGGTGAAAGAGATAGACTTTGGCATGGCAGAAATTGGGTTCCAGGGTTTTGAGCTGCACGTTGTCTTGCTGCAGAAACGCGACCGATCGTTTGGCCGCGGTGCTGAGATGCAAGGCGGCGTCAATGGTGATATTCTCATTGAGAAGGTCAAGGGGACGTTCCTGCTGCTCCTGCGTATGCACAATATCACCGAGCACAAACCGAAATTCATGAATATGCTCGTTGAGTAACGACGCCAAATACGCGAGTGCGCCCACCGTAAAGTAGCCGGTGACGACATTCAGGCTGCCAGGCTGCTGGTATTGTTCCAACCATTGATACGTCTTAAATTCACTCTCCGCATGATTATCAACAAGCATGTTGTCTCCAATGTAAATGAAATTTTCATTCGTGCGTGTAAGAAACCGGGTTTTTTGAAAAAACCCGGTTTCTATAGACATCCTACGTCATTCGTGTCTCGACTCCGCTCGACAACCGTCCGGTCACTGAGCGAAGTCGAAGTGACGTGACACAACTGATTTAGGATCACTATATGTCCGCCTCCTTCTCGATCAATCAACGTGTAAGAAACCGGGTTTTTTCGAAAAACCCGGTTTCTATAGCGCGACTCCTTCTCGATCAATCAATAATTGCTGCTATACAGAGTTATGCAAATGAATGCAAGGATTTTTTAGTTTGATCATGTTAAATTTCACCTCACCTCTATCCCCTGACAGGTATGGTTTTTTGAAACGGCATGGATTTTGCCCTGAAATGCCTTTCTGGGGATGAATCCCCAGGCTGTATGCCCCTCCGCCCTTTCAGGGTGAAAACTTTATCCCGACCGGACTTACGCAATACCCCCCTCAGTCTCCCCGTAAACGGGGAAAAGTTCACAGAAGTGCGTTACGTCTCTTCCCCCCGCAAGCGGGCAGGGCTGTGAAGTTCTACCCCCCTCAGTCCCCCGCAAGCGGGGGAGGTCGATCCATTTCCCCCCGCTTGCGGGGGGATAAAGGGGGGGTGTGCGTAAGTCTGGTTCCGAAATACTGTTGGAGAACGGTTCTTGCGAACGCCGGTGTGCCAGAGTGTCAAATCGTGCCAGATCTGACAACATCCTGTTTTCTCCTGTGTTATGGATACGTTACAGCGAAGCGAGTGGAAATTTTTGTCATTTCCGGCACATTCTTCTGTTCCACGCGCTCCTCACATTATATGCCATCATGTCCGGAAGTCACGCAAACACAAGGCGTTGACGGACATATAGAGGCGTTGGCATGGTTGTTGCTATAAGATCATACGGTGTAGGTAGGGCGATTCGTTGCCAACCGGTGAAGGGTTCGAAGTGCATGGCCAACGGAGTCATCGGCCAAATGACACAGATGTTCAACAACGTAATGCATTGTTCAATATATTCTTAGGAGTGTGTTGACAAAATAAATTTTGACACTCCTGAAAACTTAGCGAACAATGCAGTAAAGGGAGGAAATTACCATGAGTTCTACACAAATCATTATTCTTCTTTTAGTTTTGATTTTAGTGTTCGGCGGCGGCGGTTACTATTGGAAAAGGCGGTAGGTTTTGTCTTTCACATATAGACACTCCAGGCGGCGGCCACGATAGCGCCGCCCTGGGGCAGGTTTGCCGTTGTAGAGCAGACTTTCAATCATGTCAGATCTGGCAAAGCGAATCGAGAAAAATTGTCTGTCATTTCGGGCACATTTTTCGGCTCTACGCGCAGCGTCATCCGTACCGGAATGTCTGGACGTTGCACACACAAGACGTTGATGAACATACGGAGGCGTTGGCATATTTGTTGCCGTATTATCCTGATGAAACACGATCATTAAGAAAGGAATGTGCATAAACAACATCTAACCAAAGGAGATACCTTATGAAAGACGTAAAAGACACACTGAAAAATGCAAAGGACGAAGCCAAGGACACTGTGAAAAATGCAAAAGATAGAGCCAAAGACACAGTGAAAAATGCAAAAGACAAAGTCAAAGACACAATAAAAAATGTACAAGACAAATTAGACTGAAAAAAAGGAGCCTGCCTGGCGCGTATCTGTCTCGGCTGCGTCGCCCACGCTCAGGAACAATGTTATTGGGCGCGGATCGTCACGCGAGATGGATGACGGGCAGGAAGGACGTACTATGTTAGAATTAATCGCTGGTGTTCTGATCGTATTGTGGGTGCTGGGACTGGCGACATCCACTACTATGGGCGGGCTTATTCACGTGCTGCTGGTAATCGCTGCCGTGGTCGTCCTGCTGAGAGTCATTGGCGGACGAAAAGTCGTGTAACCAGAATAATTCTATACGCCCATCGTTCCCGGTTGCCGCCTGACAGATATTGGTGTACCAGGTGGGGCAGCCGTTGCGCGGCCGCAACTGCGGCCGCGTCTGAGATGTCAACCATTAGAAGGAGTCAAATCGTGATGTTCTTCCCAATCGGTGATGATAATAGCGATCGCAAAACTGCGCCGCTGGTCACATATACCGTGATCGCGTTGAGCGCCCTCTTCTTTTTGGTCGAGCTCAGCAGCGGTGAAGCGTTTATTGTGCAGTGGGCCTTTGTTCCTCGCCGCTTCCTTGCCAATCCCGGCCGTGATTTCCTGACAGTCTTCACGGCCATGTTCATGCACGCCGGGTGGCTTCACCTGGGAGGCAACATGCTGTACTTATGGATCTTCGGTGATAATGTGGAAGATCGTTTCGGTCATGCCAAATTCGTCATCTTCTATCTCCTGTGCGGCATTGCGGCAATGTTCGCCCAGTTGGCGTTCAACCCCGGATCAAACGTGCCGAATTTAGGAGCCTCAGGCGCGATTGCCGGCGTGCTCGGAGCCTACATTGTGCTGTTCCCACAGGGAAAAGTCAAGGTGTTGATGGGGCAACGCGTGGTGCCAATGCCTGCGCTGGTGGTCATTGGGCTGTGGATCGTGTTGCAGTTTTTTAGCGGCATCGGTTCGATTGCAAGCACCGCAGAGACGGGCGGCGTGGCCTACATGGCGCACATCGGCGGATTTATCGCAGGGTGTGTCCTGGCCTTTCTGTTGCGTGGAATCGTGGCGCGCAGGCGCTAAACACATCATGTTTATTGACTATTATCACATCTTAGGAATAGATAAGAATGCGACGCCAAAGGACATTAAAAATGCCTATCGGAAATTAGCCCGCAAGCATCACCCTGATTTAAATCCGAATGATAAAAAGGCAAAAAAGAATTTTCAGCAGATCAATGAAGCACATGAAGTCTTGAGTGATCCTGAAAAACGGAAGAAATACGATCAGTACGGCAAAGATTGGCAACAGGCGGACGCATTCGAACAAGCACGCCAGGCGCAGAACCAGGCGTCAAATTCACGCGGGACAGGGTATGCAGAGGCGCCATCAGAAGGAGAGTTCTCCGATTTTTTTGCCTCCCTGTTCGGCGGCGCCGGAGGCGCTGGCAGAAGCCGACAGGTGAAATACCGCGGCGAAGATTACCAGGCTGAGTTGCGCCTTGATCTCATTGATGCGTATGCCACGCACAAACACACGTTAACGGTCAACGGCAAAAAGATCAGAATTACGATCCCGGCCGGCATTGAAAACGGGCAAACCATTAGAATTGCCGGGCACGGAGGTCATGGCATTCATGGCGGACCGCCGGGCGATCTCTATCTGACATTTTCAATCGCCAATCATCCCACCTTTAAACGGTTAGGGAATCATATCTATACGACCGTAGAGTTGGACCTCTACACCGCGATTCTGGGAGGTGAACTCACCATGGAGACATTGAACGGCAAAGTCAAACTCAAAGTCAAACCCGAAACACAAAATGGCAGTACCATCAAGTTACAAAAGAAGGGCGTTCCTGTGTATAAACATGAGGGGCAATTCGGCGATTTATACGTCACCTATACCGTGAAAATTCCCACGAATTTAACGGAACGGCAAAAAGCGTTATTTGCGGAATTGTCTCAAACCCAATCGTAACAATGACACCAATGCACACACAACATTTCATACCTGTCGATGAATTTTGCGCCAGCCACAGCATTGAGATGACATTTATCAGTGCGCTCCAGGAAACCGGCTTGATCGACATGACGACGATCAAAGAAACCGGCTGTATTCCGGCAAACCAACTCCCACAATTAGAAAAAATTGTGCGCTTCCATTACGAGTTGGATATTAATTTAGAAGGGATTGAAACGATCATGCATTTGTTACAGCAAATATATGATCTGCAAGCTGACATGATGGCGCTCAAAAACAGGCTTCGTCTCTATGAAGACCAGGAAGGCTGACGCATGGCGCAGATGGGTCAGTCAGAACCAAACGTCACACCGGCGCAGATGGTGAGAGCAGTCTGCAAACGTCGGTTTGCCAGAGTGGCAAATCATGCCAGAGCTGACAACTTGCTGTGTTCCCTTGTGTTATGCGTACATGGCAGAGAATCGTGAAGCAACGTCTTGTCATTTCTGGCACATTCGCCCTTCTCGAACGCATCACATCCACGCTGTGATTTTCATAAGTCAAGTAAATACAATAGGTTGCCTAAAAATAGATATGTTGGTATGCATGTTGCAACAAATCCCCAGAGAGACATGCCATACATAATAAAGGCATAATCATAAAGAGCATACAGAAGTTAACCTGACATCCGAGTTCTAACAGGAGAGCAAGAGTATGGTTTCTACATATAGAGCTTTAAAAAGAATGGGTTATTGGGCGCTGCTTGTGAGTGTTCCGTTCATTCTCAATGGCTGCATTGCAGCCGTGCCAGTCGCTATCGTCGGCGGCACCAATTTGTATAACGCGGCGCGCGTGCAGTATCCGGATATCAAGTTCGAAGAGCCCGCCCCGCTTACAGTGACCTACCAGGAGAGCCAGGAGGTTGTCTGGAACGCTGTCGTCAGCTCGTTACAAGAATTGAATGAGCAGGTCAGTTTTATTGACAAAACGTCCGGGATCATCCGCACCGAACCCAGAAATTTTAATGACATCAGTTGGGTGGATAAAAGCCTGGGATTGGCAACCTTTCGGTATGCCTATAATCTTGTTTGCATCAATTCGTCCGTGAATGTCGAGGTTCCGTTTACGGAAGAACAGTTTTTTAACGAGAAAGACAGGATTACGCCCGAGGGGTCAAATATGATGCGGCATATTCTTTTTGACCACCTTAATCGAAAGCTCAACAGGGTCGCCCAATAATTTTCACCCGGAGTGGCTGTTCTATGAACGATGAAGTTCGAAAGGAGAAAACAGTATGGGAATAGGATTTATCTGGTTTATCTTGATCGGGTTAGCTGCCGGATGGCTGGCGCGCTATGCGATGAAGAAGAACAGTAGTTTTGGCGTCGTCGGTGACATTGTGATCGGCGTGATGGGCGCGCTAGTTGGCGGACTGCTGTTTCAAGTGTTCAGAGCGCCTTCCATGGGCGGATTATTCGGAAGCCTGATCGTTGCGACCCTGGGCGCCATCATCTTGTTATTCGGGTTGCGTGTGTTCAAGAAAGAGAAGGAGGCGTAGGGCGTGTTAGTCGCGTGGTTGTTCGCAAGGGGAGATGGGTGACGTTGATGAAGACCGTGGCGGTGATCGTCGCCCATCCGGATGATGAAACCTTATGGGCCGGGGGAACCCTTCTAAGCCATCCGGCCTGGAACGTATATATTCTGGCGCTGTGCCGGGCTAGCGATCAAGACCGCGCACCCAGGTTCTTTCAAGTCCTGAAGGTTCTCGGCGCCGAAGGCTGCATCGGCGATTTGGACGATGGACCGGAACAAACACCACTCCCTGATCATGAGGTTCAGGGAGCGATCCTCCGGCTCTTACCGCCGACGCATTTTGATCGCATCATTTCGCATCATCCGCACGGAGAATATACACGCCATCGCCGGCATGAGGAGATTGGGAGCGCCGTGAATGCTCTCTGGCATGAGGGCCGGATTTTGGCCCAGGAACTATGGATGTTTGCGTATGAAGACGGCGGGAAACGGTATCTTCCGCAACCGATTAAGACTGCCGATATGTACCGGATTCTGCCTGAGAGCATCTGGCAGCGCAAATATCGGATCATGACCGCAACCTATGGTTTTGAAAAACAGAGCTGGGAGGCCGCAACAACCCCGCGCGCCGAAGCATTTTGGCAACGTACTCGACACCAGCATCATCTGCACTTTTAAAAACCTCCCCCCCGGCCCCCTCCGAAGGAGGCAGGGCTGTTAAGTTCTCCTCCCTCAGTCCCCCGCAAGCGGGGGAGGTCGATCCGTTTCCCCCCGCTTGCGGGGGGAATAAAAGGGGGATCACAGCTTTTCCCCGCGAGAACTTAACAGCCCTGCTCCGAAGGAGGGGAAGAGACCCCCTCCCCTTCGGGGAGGGGTGGGGAGGGGTTTCGTGCAAAACGCATAGACTATGCCGATGTTGAGTATCTACACAGTCACGCGAGGGTTATCAGCAGTTTCAGTCTGGAGGCATTCGAACATGAAAATTTTGGTCTTATATGATTATCCGCCACCCCCAGGCGGGCTTGCCACGCAGGGTGATCTACTCTACAGGGGACTACTTGACATGGGCATTGACACCCATGCGGTACATTTTGAATCAGCCCAGGAGAAGGAATGGTACTATCGCTGGTTTGAGCCGGATATCGTGGTGGGCGTCGGGTATTGGGGGCATACGCCGAATCTGATCCTTCATCCGCAGCGCTATGGCGTGCAGCCGGTCCCCTGGCTGGTGGCCGACGGGTATATTGCCAACTATCAAGAAGTGCTGAATGCGCTGCCGCTAATCCTGGTCACGTCGAATTGGGTGAAGGAGATGTATGTGCGGGATGGGATTACGGCGGATAATATTGACGTGCTGCCGGTGGGCTGCGATATTGATGCCTTTCGACCCTACGATCCACAGGATCCGAAGATCACGGCGGTGCGCGACGCGCTTGGGGTTTCACCCGATCAGATCATGATCCTGACAGTGGGGGGCGACGCGACCTCAAAAGGCGCGCAGGAGGTCATGCAGGCGCTGGCCATTATTGATACCAAAGCGCCCGATTGGAAATATGTGTGCAAAGTGTGGCCACAGCCGCGCACGAAGCTTCAGAATCTGGCTGATCTGGAACTGGCAACCCATTTGGGCATTGAGAAAAATGTGACCTATGCCACCAACACGATTTCACGGAATTTCATGCCATACTTGATAGGTGCCTGCGATATCTACGCGGCACCGGCGCGGTTGGAAGGTTTCGGTATGCCCCAGGTGGAAGCGGGCGCATGCGAGAAACCGGTGATTGGCATCAACGCCATGGGCATGCTCGATACGCTCGTGCATGGCAAAACCGCCTTCCTGGCAGGCGTCGCGCAGCGAATCGTCGTTAACGACGTGCTGCTTGGCGGCGAATCCGGCTTCGAAGACCACCACACGGTCGTCTTTCGAACCCCGCGTATCGTAGATTACCGCGCTAACGTGCATGATATTGCCAACTATCTCTTGGATTTGATGACTGATCCGGCATTGCGTGAGAACATGGGCAAAGCCGCCCGAGCGCGCGTGGTCAAATATTTTGATTATCGGGTCGTAGCCAAACGGTTTGTTCAGATTATTCATGAAAAATTCGGCATCACATAAAGGATCAAATCCATGCAAAATGAACACCGGCAGGTGATAGAAGAGGCAAAGCAGGCGGCCGTCGAAGTGCTGCTGCACAATGCGCACGGGCCATACCAGGGACTCCCGCGCACAGCCGGCTGGGGATATCCCGAACCCTATACGCGCGATTTAATGTTTTCCATATTGGGCGTCGCGGTTTCCGGGAATCAGACGTTACTGGCGAGCATCCGGAAAGTGTTGGAAACGCTGGCGAACAACCAGACCGCGCGCGGTCATATCCCTTCGCTGGTACACGACAAAGACGATCGCGGCGCAAGTGATACTACACCGTTGTTTTTGCTGGGTACGGGTCTGTTCAGACACGTGACCGGCGAGCATGATTTCTTGCAGGATGCGGTTGGGAAAGCCCTGACCTGGATGGAATATCAAAGCCCATCGGACCGTTGCCTGGTTGCTCAACAGCCAACCAGCGACTGGCGCGACGAACAATGGGTGCTCGGCTATGGTCTGTATGTCAATACCCTGGTCTATAGTTACCTCCGGCTGCTCGGTCAGCACGCCAGAGCAGACATGGCACGCCGCGCGATGCGGCGATTTACAATTACAGGCGGCGTACAGCACCATCACGTTCACGAAGGTCTGGTGGTACAACATAAACCGTACTTTGCGTTCTGGTCCTACAAAGTCCATAGCAGTGAACGGTTCGACCTGTTAGGCAACAGCCTGGCCATGCTCTCCGGCATCGCCTCGCCCTCGCGCGCGGAAAACATGATTGCCTGGATCGAAGCGGAATGCCTGAGCATGGTCAACAAAGGCGCACTGGTCGGTGATCTTCCCCCGAATTTTTTTCCCTTTATTCAGCCTGACGATCCTGACTGGCATGATCGCTATGACCTCTATAACAAACCGGGCGAATACCACAATGGCGGGATCTGGCCGTTTATCTGCGGACTGTATGTGGCGGCGCTGGTAGCAGCGAAAAAGTATGCGCTGGCTGAAAAAAAGCTGCTGGCGCTGACTGAGATGGTCCGCGTCGCCAACACGCCAAATCTCGCGTTTGGATTTAACGAATGGCTGAAAGCCCAGGATGGCGCACCCAGGGGGCAGGACTGGCAAACATGGAGCGCGGCGCTGTATCTGTATGCCGCAACATGCGTGGCCGAAAAACGGACGCCGTTTTTTGACGACGTGCGCAAGTGTTCGAAGGAATAGAAGGAGTAGAATGATGTCAAAGAAGACCAGAACTGAACTCAACGCCGAAAATGCTGAGCTGCGCGCGCAACTCAGCAAAGTGAATGCCTTATTGTCGCAGCGCGCCCCGCAGCGCGACATGCTGAGCGAGGACAATCAGGCCGAACGCAAGCGGGCCGAGGAATCGCTGCGAGAATCTGAAACGCGCTACCGTCGGCTGTTTGAAACCGCCAAAGACGGCATCTTGCTGCTCGATGCCGACACCGGGCAAATCACCAGTGTCAATCCCTTTCTGATCGAGCTGTTAGGCTATTCGCGTGAAGAGTTTTTGGGCAAGCGCCTCTGGGAAATCGGCCTCTTCAAAGATACCGCGGCCAGTCAGTCCGCGTTTCGGGAATTACAGCAGAAGCACTATATTCGTTACGAAGAATTGCCGCTTGAAACCAGACATGGCGCACGCGTTGAGGTGGAGTTTGTGTCCAACATCTATCGCGTCAATGGCAGCAACGTGATTCAATGCAACATCCGCGATATCTCCGAACGCGTACAGGCGCGCGATCAACTCCGACGAGCCAACGAAGACCTCTCCGCATTGGTTGTTGAATTGCAGAAGCATGACCATGACATGCGGCTGATCAACCGCATGCATGATTTGCTGCAAATCTGCAAGACACAAGCGGAAGCCTATCAGGTGATTGCGCTGGCCGCGGGCGAACTCTTTGTCGGTCAGAGCGGCGGCCTGGCGATCTGGCATGCGTCGGGTCACTACCTTGAGACGGTTGCGCGCTGGGGGCGCGAGCCGCTGCTCGAATCCATCTTCCCATTGGACGATTGCTGGGCGATGCGACGCGGACAAATGCATGAGGTGGTGGATGTACACGCCAACGTGATCTGCCGCCATTTTGTGCGGCCGCCGGAAAGCGGGTATCTGTGTCTGCCGCTTGTCGTCCAGGGAGAAACCCTGGGGCTGTTTTATCTTGAGACGCCGATAGGGATGAGCGATGCCCGGATGACCCGGCATGGGCAGCTTGTCGTGACTGTTGGCGAGGGGATTAAGCTGGCCCTCTCCAATTTAAAACTGCGCGAGCGCATGCATGAACAGGCCAACCAGGATCACCTGACCGGGCTGTTCAACCGGCGCTATTTGTACGATACGCTGCCGCGCGAGTTGCACCGCGCGCTGCGTCACAATACTCCGGTGTCGGTTGCCATGCTTGATATTGACCACTTTAAGCAGGTCAACGATACTTTCGGGCACGACGCCGGCGATCGGTTCCTGGTCGAGTTAGGGCGTATGCTGAACGCGAACGTGCGCAAGAGTGATCTGGCCTGTCGGTATGGCGGCGAGGAGTTTGTGCTGGTTCTCCCTGATTCTTCAATCGAAGACAGCCGCCGGCACCTTGAGCAGATTTGCAATCACTTCAGGGAACTCCAGGTTCAGCATGGCGAAGATCTGCTCGGCCCGCTAACCCTGTCGGTCGGCATCGCCCAAACGCCTGAGCATGGCGTAACGGCCGATGAACTGCTGCGTGCAGCAGATGAAGCAATGTATGCCGCCAAACAGTCCGGTCGTGACGGCATTGTCGTCTTTAATGATCACGTACACAGAACAGGATGACACCCATATTTAATGTTGAGAAAAGGAAGATAATGATGAGATGTGAACAGTACAATGTGATATTCTATGGCGACCTTGCGTCGGGAAACACCCGTGAGCAGCTGAAGAACAGCCTCGCAATGCGTTTCCATATAGGCCCGCACCAGCTTGAGCGGCTGTTTACACAGATGCCGTTTCTCCTCAAACAGGATATAAATTATACGACGGCGTTGAAATTTCAGATTCTCTTTGAGTGGTCCGGCCTGCTGTGCCGGATCGAACCGACGACATACACATCCGAAACAGCGATAAGGACACTGCCTGAATACTATAATATCGTGTTTACCGGGGAACTGTGTGGAAGAGTGCATGGTTAATGAGCCATCTACACGAACGATTCTTCGAGGAGATTGTATGTACACAGGAAAACAATCTATCATCAAGCGGCGGAATGGGCGAAATCTCCAAATGACACGCCATCGCCAACAGAAGAGCGCCGCGCGCAAACCGGACAAGCAGGAGCGCAAACGGCTGCACGCCGACTTCGAACTCCGCATTGCTGCGGAGCGCACAGCGCAACTGGAAGCCGTCAACCAGAAATTGCGCGACGAGATCGCTGCCCGCACCCAGATCGAAACAGCCTTGCAGGTCTCGGAAACACGTTACCGCCGGCTCTTCGAAACTGCGCAGGATGGGATTTTGATTTTGGATGCCGATACGGGTCAGATCACGGATGTCAATCCGTTTTTGAGCGACATGTTAGGCTATGCGCCAGAGGAATTTGTGGGGAAGCGCCTCTGGGAAATCGGGCCGTTCAAAGACATCGAAGCCTCACGTACGGCTTATGCCGAATTGCAGCGGACAGGGTATATTCGTTACGAACATTTACCGTTGGAAAATCGCGCCGGCCGCCGGGTGGATGTGGAGTTTGTCAGCAACGTGTATTTGGTGAATCAACGCCCTGTGATCCAGTGCAACATCCGCGACATCACCGAACGTAAGCGGATGGAAAATGTCCGCGCCTTTTTAGCGCAGTGCGGGATGGCGCCGGATGAGGATTTTTTCCAATCCCTGGCGCGTTACCTGGCCGAGAATCTACGCATGGACTATGTCTGCATTGACAGGCTGGAAGGGGATCTGCTGACCGCCCAGACTGTCGCCATTTATTTTGATGGTCAGTTCGAGGATAATGCAGCGTACAGCCTGCACGATACTCCGTGCGGCGATGTGGTCAGCCAGACCGTATGTTGCTTTCCGGAAAAGGTGCGCCAGTTGTTCCCACGGGATGTGGCGCTCCAGGAGATGCAGGCGGAGAGCTATGTCGGCGTCACCCTCTGGGATCACACAGGCCGCCCCATCGGTCTGATTGCCGTGATCGGACGGCAGCCGTTAGCGAATCCCCAACAGGCAGAAACACTGCTGCAATTCGTAGCGGGCCGCGCGGCCGGTGAACTGGAACGGATTCAGGCGGGAGCGGAACTCCGGCGCGCGACAGAAGCCGCCGACGAAGCCAATCGCGCCAAAAGCGATTTTCTCGCTCACATGAGTCACGAACTGCGTACGCCGCTCACCGGGATTTTGGGATATGCCCAGATTCTTAAACGCGATACCGGCCTGACTGAAGCCCAACGCGCCGGGTTAGACATTATCGAACGCAGCGGCAATCACCTCTTAACCCTGATCACCGAAATTTTAGACCTGGCGAAAATCGAAGCCCGTACAGTGGAACTGCACCTGACAGAAGTGATTCTGCCTGAATTTTTACAAGAGATCACGGCCATGATCCAGGTCCCCGCCCGCCAAAAAGGCATTACCTTTCATTGTGAACCTGCGCCGGAGCTCCCGGCCATCATTATCGCCGATGCACAACGGCTCAGGCAGGTCTTACTCAATCTGTTGAACAACGCCGTGAAATTTACGGATCAGGGGCGCGTGACATTACGGGTAAAGGTAAAGGGTGAAAGACAGAAGGTACAAGAAGAAGAGAGACAACCCGAAATCACCCTGCATCCTTCGCCCTTGACCTTTTGCCTCTCTTTTGAGGTCGAAGACACCGGTCCCGGCATTGCGGCGGAACACATCGAGAACATTTTTACTCCCTTTCGACAAGTGGGCAACGCTCGCCATCGAGGAGAAGGCGCCGGGTTAGGCTTAGCCATCAGCCAACAACTGGCGCGTCTCATGGGGGGCGTCATCTCTGTAACCAGCGTCCCGGGCCAGGGAAGTCTGTTCAGGTTGACGTTACGCCTCGCGGCCGGGATGCGCGCCTCGACGCCGCAATGCGCCGTGCGCACAATCCCGATCGGTTTTAAGGGAACCTGTAAACTCTTGATTGTTGATGATCGCGCTGAAAATCGCAGCGTGTTACACGACATGCTGCGGCCCCTGGGTTTTGAGATTCAAGAAGCCGCAACCGGTCAGGCCGGCATCGCTCGCGCGCTGACCTGGCGTCCCACGGTCATTCTCATGGATGTGATGATGCCAGACATGAATGGACTTGACGCCGTCACACGGATTCGGGAAATGAACACGGGTAATTCACCCGTCATTATTGCGGTCTCAGCGGATGTGTCGGCAGACACCCGCCGGAACAGCATTGAGGCCGGCTGTGACGATTTTCTACCGAAACCCGTACAACTCGACGACGCGTTGAATATTCTGCGAACCCACCTGGCGCTCGACTGGATTTACGCAGAGAAACCTGTACACCCTGGAATGCCAGTCGCCGCCCCGCCCCCCATCATTCCACCGCCGCGATCACTTGCGGCAGAATTGCTGCACTTCGCGGAAATCGGCGATGTGTTGGCCATCCGGACACAGTGCAATGAGCTTTTGCACCAGCACTCGTATCTGTACCCCTTTGCCGCAGAACTCAAACGTTTAGCCCAGGGGATTCAGATGAAAGAGATTCGGACATTTCTGGCCGCTTACACGTCTGAACGGCTGCCATAAGAGGTATCATGAGCTGACGCTCACCCGACGCAATGAAAATACGATGTAGCGCGAAACTCCAGTTTCGCGCATCATTGACAGCCGCGAAACTGGAGTTTCGCGCTACATCTTCAAAGGAGTTTATTCATGTATCCATTTACAAAAACATTCAGGTCGCTGAAGGAAGCCAATCTTTTGGGGCTGATGATGGCCTGCGCCGGGTTGGCGATAGTGGTTGTGCTCGTTGCAGTAGGGATGATCACCTGGGGCACAGCCAATCTGGTTAAAATCCAAACAGGCTGGCTCGATGCGCTTGTTAACTGGATTGTAGGCGTTATTCTTGGCATTGGCGGCTGGTTTATGCTTCCGGCCTTGAGTGTATTCATCGCCGGAATGTTCCAGGAAAAAACGATCCGCCGGGTGGAGCGTCTCTCCTATCCTGAGGTGGTGCGGCGTGAATCCCCCGCATTTTGGGGTGAACTGATCGCCGATTTGAAGTTCACCTTATGGGCGTTGCTTCTCAATATGCTGGTGTTACCGCTCTATCTTTTCGGGATCGGCTTTGTTGTTTCCATTCTCCTCAATAGCTATCTTCTCGGTCGCGAGTTTTTCGAAAGCGTGGCTGGTTATCATATCGGGAAACCACAGGCCAAAAAACTCGGCCAGCAAAACAGAGGAACGGTGTATGGCGGCGGGTTCGTCATCACACTGTTGACACTCGTTCCACTGCTTAATCTTTTTGTTCCAATCATCGCCATCGTGTGGATGGTACATGTGTATCACGGGTTGTGCCAGAACGCCGCCGGATCCCTGAGGACTGGCGTTGTTTGATCTGCCCCCCTGAGCATTGCCTGCAACGCGGCGATGATAGCGACGATTTATTGTGGCGATTGTTGCTGTCATTGTCCGGAATTCAGGCTTATTGTTCATTGAGTACATCATAAATGATGTACCTTGCAGAGCTTTGACACTCCGATGGTCTATTCAGCACGCCTTCCACAATGTGCAGCAGCTTTTTATCAATCACATCCCACTGATAGTTGTTCTGAATATAGTCTTTGCCATTTTTTCCAAGCGCAGAAGCCAGAGAGCGATTTTCCAGTAACAGATTCAGACAGGCTTCAAACTCTTCGTAATTGGTGTAATATAATCCGCCGTTGCTGCGCAGGCAATGTCCGCGCAGCACCGCACAATTGCCGTTGACCAGTGCAGGGGTTTCCACGCTCCAGGCTTCCAAGGTCACAATCGAGAGACTTTCCATCTGAGAAGGCATGAGCAACACGGTTGCCGCGCTCATCCCGTTGATTTTGTCTTCCTCCGAGACAAAGCCAAGCATCCGAATATCCGGACGTTCAGGAATTTTCATGACCGCTTTGCCCATCAAAACGAGCGTCAGATCGCCAGGATGAGCGGCCTTGTATCGCAAGAAAAATTCGAGCATCTGACCGCAGCCCTTGCCTTCATCAATACGCCCGGCATAGAGCAGAAAGTCGCTTTGAATCCCATATTGCTGCCGGAAACCTTCCGGCTGCGGGTGCAATGGGCTATTGACCCCGGCTCCCAACACTTCGTAGGGAATCTGTTCGTTATGAAAGAGGCGGTGCACCAATGCTTTCTCTTCTTCGGTTAAATACCAAAAAGCCTGCGGAAGATGAAACAACGTGCGAAAAATATCAAAATAAATGGGAGGTTCATCATGGGCTGTGGAGACAAAAATTGATTTGTGGGGCACATACTGCATACCGAAAAATGCAGTTGGATAGATATAGGTGTAAAAAATAAAAGCGTCATACACCTCGGCCTGTTCTTTGATGAATTGGAACAGACCGGGAGCGTAAGGCCCCTGCTGCACCATCCATTCGACTTCATCAAAGTACGTGTGAGGATGGGTATAGAGTTGCTGCGAAAAACGATCAAACTTGCGCGGCTTGCGTTCCCGGTCGGTTTGAAACCGATGCACAGGAATGCCGTTGACCATTTCCATCCCTTCAGGATATTCGTTGCGCCAGGTCACGTAATCTCTGGCGCAGGTTGTGATGACTTCAACCTCAGCAAAACGGGCTAAACGCCCGACAATCGCCATGCAGTGCGATTCCGATCCCCCGGTAATTTCCGCGCCATAGCGTTGAATCACAACAGCAAGTTTCATTGGGTGTACTCTCTTATCAAATGATCGCGTTTATTAGATATTATCGGAAATAGAACACTGATTGGACTGATGAGGCTGATGTTCACTGATTTCACGATGAATTCGGCACCGGCCCGCGGTCGTGATGACGATGGGGAGCGCGCGTCGCTGTTCCCGAAAAATCAGGGGAGATCAGTCCAATCAGTCACATCAGTGTTCTATTTCCGATAAAGTCTATTGTTAAGTGAGAATTGGTGAATTTTTCCAGAGATGTTGTCTAGATCCCATGAATTCTGTCAAATTTCTTTTGCGTAACTACATGAATTAAGAATCAGCAGGAATCGTTCTTCCCTGCTGATCAAGGCTTAGATCGAGCGCACGGCGCGAACGTACAGGCGGCTGTCTGCGTCGGTATGGCTGACATAGCCGTGAGCAAAATAGACAAACCAGACGTTCGCCGCCGAATCGAGGATATCAGCGCTCCAGCAGATCGCCTGAGTCTGATCAAAGAGTGGATCGAGGTACAACGTTTGTAAAGGGGACTTCCTGAATTCCAATAAGGACGCGAGTTCTTCAATGGTTGGCAAACGCCAATCTCTATAACCTGCAAATTCTGTGGTATTCAGATGTTCAACATAGTCTTTCGCCTCCATCCAGGTCAGCCGTTCCTCCGAACCTACCTGCGGCCACATCAAATTCGTCGCTTTATCCACAATCACGTTGATATTCGCACACATCCGAACCTCATAATGGTGGCGAAAATTGCCGCTCACGCTGCCAGATAAACCAGCATCGCTCAAATTTGCAGGATGATTGAAGTTATATTTCTGGATGAAGGCGATTAGTTCCACGCGTGAAACTTGCGCAGGCTTTGAACGCAAAAACAGGACGGGTGATGGGGTCAGCAGCGCGCATGACGTGAGCACACAGAAGAAAGCAGCGACAAGAAAAGCTTTATACATCAGTGCCAACATGAGACAATTTGTGAAAAAATTAGTTGCTCTAAATAATTCCGTGTTGCGTGTCACACGCGAAAGTAGAACTTTCGCACTCCAGCAGCAGCACAGAAATATTTACAGGAAGAAAAATTACGACTTTACGTCCACAAGATGGAGGGTGATGCCAAGATTTTCAAATTCCCGGAGCACATTCTCTGCCACCCCTGTATCTGTAATCACCATCGCAATACGGTCTAACGGCGCAATCGAAAAATGGGCGATCTTGCCAATTTTAGAGTGATCTGCGACAATAATGACCGGTCCCTGGGTGCATTGAATCATCTTCCGACTGATTAAGGCTTCCTGATAATTCGGAGAGGTCAAGCCGTTTTTGAAACTCAGGCCGTCAACCCCGAGAATAGCTTTTGAGGCGTTCACATTGACCAGGACTAACTCCGCAAACTCGCCGACCACACAGCACGTATTGCTGCGGTACGCCCCGCCGGTAAAAATGACGTCCAACGACGTCTCAGGGTGCAGATCGCGGGTCGCCGCGACATTATTCGTGACCACCCGCACATTTTTCTTGAATTGAATGGCCTTGATCACCTCGGCCGTCGTCGTTCCGCTGTTAATCAGCAGCGTATCACCTTCATCAACCAGTGCAACCGCTTTTTCGCCAATCGCCTGTTTAATAGCGATATTGGCATGGCGTTTGTCAAAATAGGCAGCCTCAGAACTAAAATGATCCGTGATGAGCGCGCCGCCATGGGTGCGCTCAACAAGCCCTTTCTTTTCGAGCAAGTCCAGATCGCGCCGGATCGTAATGACCGAGACTCCGAACAGATCGCCAAGTTCATCAACCCGCACAATCCCCTGCCGTTTCACCAGATCCGTAATTTTCGCCCGGCGAACAGCAGGGATGTCGTTTTGACTCTTTTCCGTCAAAGCGGGTGTATTATTTATCCCAGGGGAAGACATAATTCATTTTAAAACGGTCGCGGATTTGACACATCTGTTTTTGTAAGGCAATGGGTACCGGGCAGCCATGCTCTTTGCGATATTGCCAGGCCAGCCATTCTTTTTCGCCGGCCGTGTAAATACGTTCTTCGCCAGGGGCTTTTTTGGAGTTTCTCAGCTCCCGCATAATTGATCCGGCAATGCGTTTGAAGACTTCAAGTCCCATGAAATTTTCGATATTGATCGCGATAAAGAAATGTCCTAAGGGATAGGGAATCTTGTTTCCCTGCTCATCAGTGCCGTTCAAAGCTTTGAGAAATGCGCCGTCTTGAAGAGCCGCGGAGAGCACTTCAACCACAGTCGCATAGCCATAGCCTTTATACCCGGCCATCTCTTCACCTAACCCGCCTAAGGGCGTGAGCGCGGCTTTGCCTTTGGTGAGATCGATCAAGACTTGAGCGGTATCGGTTCTGGTGTTGCCGTTTTCATCAATCACCCATCCCGGTGGTAATTCTTTTCCAGAGCGGGCATACGATTCGATTTTTCCACGTTGGGTGACAGAAGTTGCACAATCCAGGATAAATGGAAATTCTTCATCGGTCGGGAATCCAATTGTTAACGGATTGGTACCCAGCATGTTTTCCACGCCAAAAGTCGGCGCAATCGAGGGGCGAGCATTGGTGCCGGTCATGCCGATCATGCCAGCATTAATCGCCATAGACGCATAATAGCCAGCGATCCCGTAGTGTGTAGAGTTGCGGACAACCGTCATGCCCATGCCGTGCTGCTTAGCCTTGTCAATCGCCATTTGCATCGCTTTTTTCGCGACCACATGTCCCATGCCATTATTGCCATCTAAGACGGCGGTCGTTTCGGTTTCTTTAATAATATCAATTTTCGTCGTCGGGCTTTGAATCCCCTCATCAATTCGATCCAGGTAAATTGGTTTTAACCGCCCGATACCGTGGGAATCAATCCCGCGTTTGTCTGACTCGATCAGTACATCGCCCACAATCTCAGCGTCGGCTGCGGGCACGCCGTAATTTATCAGGGCTTCTTTCATGAAACGTTCCAGGGTTGCAAAATCCAGCCAAATACACTCCTTATAAGCATCTTGATATGCCATATCATTCCCCCATGTAACCTCAGAAAGATGCTATTGCTTCAAGCGACAACATCTTCCGCATGACTCACAAATGAAATCATCGCGTTAAAACGCTTAGAAATGAATTCGATAACAATCAAGGAGATAAAACACAAAAACGCTCATAATTTGTCAATGAAAAAGTCCATACTCATTCATTTTCATTCAAAAAAGATCATTAAAATTTTCACTTTGACTAAATCACGAAGATTTTTAATGAAAAAATGATTTTCAGCTTGACTTTTTGCATTTTTTCTTTATGTTATATAGTAACATCCATGTAGAAAATCAATATTTCAGACTTCTCTCGTGACGCCGTGATTTTTGTACTGACGAGACGTACAGTGTATTCTCTTTTCCTTACTGTTGACGATTTGATTGTCAGAAAAGTTCTTATTTCGTGAGAAAACTCGCTCTTACATTTCTACCCTGTGCTTCATTACAGATCAATGTCTGTCATGTCACAGGTGCGTATAATAAATTGCATCCAGGGGGGAAAACGTATGGAGAAACATTCGCAAAAGAGTGAGATACGGAGGGAAAGGACAGGTTGTAGCGAGAATTACCATACCAGAGAATCATATTTACAGATGATGAGAGCCATTATGTCTGATGCTGAATATACTCCACAGGTTCAAAATGATGAAAAACTTGACGCCTACTTTTTATATGAAAAGCAGATCTCTAATCTTGTCCAAACGCTTTTAGCTCATTCTGCACCGCAAGCCATCTAAGCTTGTGTTTGTGAGAATTGACAAGCTTCTTTCCATCACAGGAGAACCAGTTGACGCTGGTTCTCTTTTTTTTATGTTCACAAACAAAATTTACTCCACTTGATTTCTCCTTGACAAACTTGAGTGGGCACTCTACTGTAAAAATTGAATTTTTCCGTTATGTTGGCGGTAAACGACAAGAATGATATAGCAATTCTACATGATTCGTGTCTCGACTTCGCTCGACAACCGCCCGGTCACTGAGCGGAGTCGAAGTGATTTATGACAAATGATTGAGGATTGCTATATATGAGTAAAAAAGCGATTGTTCTATATCATTCCTGTTGTTCCAGGAAAATAGCACGATAAGGAGACCATTATGAGTAAACATCTTGAAGAGAAAATACAGAACGAAATTCAACAACGTGTGTTTGAAGAAGAGGAGAAAAAACACCAGCGCGAAGGCGATCTTGCAAGCCATGAGGCGCTTTCAGAAGTGTCGGGTCTTTCGCCTCAGGAGATCGAGCAGATCGCCAAAAATGTTCGTCAAGAGATGCTCCAACAAGAGCAGGCGCGCAAAAAATTTGTGCGCAATTCCATTATTGCAGGTATTGTCATTATCGTTCTTTTTACAGGGACGTTGATGTTCCAGTACAACCATATTGTCAGCCTCAATGAAGAAGTGCAAACCAAATGGGGACAGGTTGAAAACGTATATCAGCGCCGCCTGGATTTGATTCCGAATCTGGTGAATACAGTCAAGGCTTATGCCGAACATGAGAAAGAACTGATTCAAATGCTGACTGATGCTCGCGCTCAAGCTGGCGGTGTGTTGAATCTTTCCGCGGAGTCCTTGGATATGCAAGCCCTCCAACAATTTCAGGCTGCGCAAAATCAATTATCCTCGGCTTTACAGCGTATGATGGTGCTTGTCGAAGACAATCCGAATATCAAGGCCGATCAGAATTTTCTGGCCTTGCAAGCGCAATTGGAAGGGTCTGAGAACCGAATTGCGGTGGAACGGAAACGCTTTAACGAAGCGGTGCAGGCATATAATTCGTATATTAAACGCTTCCCCCGTAATATCACGGCCGGACTCTTTGGTTTCAATCAAAAGGCATATTTTCAAGCCGACGCCGGGGCGGAAAAAGCGCCGAACGTGACATTTTAATAAAATCTTCAGATCAGAAATCAAAACCTGGGCTGAAAGCAAAAATATGTTGAAGTACAACCCTAACTGGCTTTAGCGTGTTTGAGCCTTGAGCCTGATGATTTGAACATCAGGTTTCTTTGTCATGTTTTGTGAGAATAGAACGAAATATCTGCTGTGTGGGATCGTTTGTTGGGTTTTGCTCTTAGCAGGGGGCGACGCAAGAGCAAAATCTTCTGATTTTGTTGATGATCAGATCGAACTTTTGACTCAGACGGAACGACAAAGGATTTCTGACCTTGCCAGCAACCTGCTCAAGGATCTGAATATTTACATGCAGGTGGTGGTATTAAAGGAGCAGGTTCAGAATATCAACGCCAAAGCTGTGGAACTCTTTGAACGATTCACAGCAGGCTCCCAAATACTCGGAGCAAAAGGCATACTGTTTCTGGTCGCTCCGCAAGGAAAACAGGTTCGCATTGACATCGGCTACGATCTGGAAGCCATTTTTCCGGATGCTTTTGTCAAATATCTGATGCACAAACAGATGATTCCATTTTTCGAATCCAATCGGGTTGGGGCGGGGATCGAAGCCACGGTAGAACTGCTGGTCGAGCAAGCCTTCGGGATGCTCGATACATCAGCATATCTGCTCGATTCGAAACCGCAGCAGCAAGAAACCGCCTTATTTGGAGGGGCCGGTGCACGAACCGATATTGATATTGAGGCTGCTTCCCCTGAAAAACTAGCGACCGAATTTCTTGAGACCTGTGTTCCCCAGCCTTCACCGCTGCAAGCTCTGGAAACCTATCAGACCATTTTGAAATTCCACATCAAGAATCCCAATTTGGAAATTTACACTTCCGATACCCGAAAATTTTTCGCCCAATGGCTGGTTACAGATGCGCAGCAGGACAATGAATTGAAGTTGTTGCAAAAAGTGTTTTCTCAGGCCACGGTGTACCAGGAAAACTCACGAGCTGTAATCCGCTTTCCGATCTCAAATCGCCAGGCTACGCCGTATTTACTGCGTCGTTCCGACCAGGGGTGGATGTTGGATTTCGCCGCAATGAACAAATTCATCGGCTTCAATCACCTGAACCAATGGTTTTTCCATTCCACAGACCATGAATTTATGTTTGCCTTTGAGGATGTCAGGTTTGACCAACATGGCTTTCCTCATCAAAAATAATTAGAGCGATGAGTGTATGTTATACATCAAGGAGTTCACGTATGTTGTTTAAAAAACCATCATCGGTTGAAAGATTACTGACAGAAGAGAATAAGCAGAAGATTCTCGCAGCTATTCAAGCAGCAGAAAAAACCACCTCTGGCGAAGTACGGGTACATATTGAACGTCGGGTAAAAAAAGAATCTGCGCTCGACCGGGCGGTGGAGGTGTTTTACAAACTCGGCATGGAGACCACAAAATTACGCAACGGCGTGTTGGTGTATGTGGCCTTAGAGGATCGTCAATTTGCCATTCTTGGCGATCAAGGCATCCATGAAAAGGTCGGCGATAACTTCTGGGATACTGAAAAAGACCGGATGGCTGCCTACTTTCAACAAGGCGATATTATTGGCGGCATCGTCTATTTTATTGAACAGATCGGCGAAAAACTGAAAACCTATTTCCCCTATCAGGAAGGCGATATCAATGAACTCAGTGATGACATTTCGGTCGAAGCGTGATCAGTAGTCAGTAGTCAGTAAGTGTAATGACACAGAAGGTTATGGACACGCTCTCCGGAGTGCGCAAGCTCTGCTTGCGCGGCCAAAGCAGA
>DF820464.1:657272-691703 GCA_000739535.1 Candidatus Vecturithrix granuli
TGCTTGCGCGGCCAAAGCAGAGCTTTGGCACTCCGAAAAATGTCCATAACCTTGCATGTCAATACAAGTAAGCAGTAAGCAGTGATCACTGACTACTGATCACTGCTTACTGATCACTAATACATGGGAGGTACGTATGCACAAAAAAATACTGTTTGTCGTGATCGGGATAATTTTTCTTGGTTCCAGCGTCCAGGCCATTGATTACCCGAAAGCGACATCCTGGATCAATGATTATGCGAATGTACTGAGATCTGAAGAAGAACAGGCATTGAATGGGTTGCTCAAGGATTTTGAAACCAAAACCACCAATCAAATTTTTGTCTTGATTCAGGATCGGATTCCTTCAGGAATTTCACTCGAAGAATACGTGAATGAGTTGTTTGAACGTTGGCAGCCTGGCAAAAAAGGGCAGGATAACGGAGCGTTGCTGGCGATTTTTATTCAGGATCGCAAATTGCGGATTGAAGCCGGTTATGGTCTGGAAGGAGATTTGACTGATGCAGCCAGTAAGCTGATTATTGAAAACGATATATCACCAGCCTTTAAACAGGGCGATTATTACAGCGGCATTCAACAGGGACTGCAAAGTATGATTCGCAAGATCGATCCCAATTATACCTTGCCTTCGTCGCTTCCTCAACCAAAATCGTATCCGAGTACCAGATCATCAAGACCAATCAGCCCCATATTTATCTTCTTTCTGATCTGGGGCGTATTCATGCTGCTCCGAATTCTGAGCACAATTGCCCGGTCGCAGAGCGACTGGACTTCCGGCCCCCGGGGACGGTCGAGACAGTCATCATCACCTTCACGAGGTATAGGTAATCTGCTCTGGTGGCTGCTGTTAAATAGTGGGGGGAGTAATAGGGGATATCGCGATTCTTCCGGCAGTAGTTCTTCCGGCAGACGAAGTAGCGGCGGTGGTTTTTCCGGCGGTGGTGGCGGTGGATTTGGTGGTTTTTCCGGCGGCGGTGGTGGTTCATCCGGAGGAGGCGGTGCTTCTGGTGGTTGGTAAGAGGAGAGAGAGGAGGAAAGCTCATGAAAAATGGGTATCGGGTGATTATTTTACTCGTCGGCTTGTGTGCCTGGAACGCCTTTGCGATAGAATTTCCGCAACTCCAGGCGCGAGTGAACGATTATGCCGGGGTGCTCAGCACAGATCAGCAGCAAGACCTGGAAAATCTGCTCAAAGGATTTAATGAAAGTACACCCAATCAGATTTTCGTGGCGATTCAAAAGCGCATTCCTGACGGCGTAACATTGGAAGAGTATGTGAATGAACTGTTTGACCGCTGGCAGCCAGGGAACAAGGAACAAGATACCGGCGTGCTGCTGGCGATTTTTATTGACGACCGCAAACTCCGAATAGAAGTCGGCTACGGACTTGAAGCCTCCCTGACCGATGCAGCCAGCAAACTCATTATTAATAATGACATTGCTCCCAGATTTAAACGAGGAGATTATTACAGCGGCATTCGTCAGGGAGTGGAAAGCATTATTCGAGCTCTTGCTCCGAACTACAGCATTCCCGGCGCTTCAGCGCAATCTGGCCATATTCAACAGCCGTCGTCACAAGTACGTTCCACAACGCCTTACACTCCCCCAATTCCACAACATGATATGCTGTTGTGGGGCATGTTAGTGATTGGCGGCATTTTCACGCTGGTCATCCTGGGTAAACATAAATCCATGGTGTCTGCCTATCGGGGTCTGGAAGCGGTCCGTTGGGATCAGATCGACTGGACTCCGCCCAAAATTGTGCTATCAAATTTCCACAAGCCAGGTAAAATTTGTCAGGAACTCGATAGCATCGAAGCCGGGTTTTATCTGCAATTGCCGATTAAACGGATTCTGAGTGCCATGCTTGACGCCATGGTGCTGGAAGGCTATCTGAACGTGGTTGACGAAGCTCCATTACGAGTCGAAATTCTGCGCAAACCGGATTTGGAGCCATTGAGCGAATATGAACAACTCTTTTACGCTTCCCTGGCTGATGACGGCGAATTGTCGCAGGAAGAACTGGAAGCGTTTATGAATTTTGCGGTCAAAAATATTCAAACCAAAGCCTGGGACGCGGATATTGAGGCTACGAAAGCGTATTATGCCCAACTTATAGAAAATTATGTGGATGAACGCGAACGGCACGCGCAACTCTATACCGAACTGGCGAAAAAGCATAATGATGAGGATTGGTATTACTGGTATTACAATAGCCATTCTGCGTATCAGCAATATTATGCCTACGACCGTGATCCCTTCCGGTATGAGATTGCAATTCCGATTGATACCGATCACCTGGTGCAAGGGTCAGTTTCCACAACGGTGATCCCGGATTTGAACGCATGTCACGATGCCTGCCATTCGGCCTGTCATTCCGCCTGCCATTCGGCTTGCCATTCGGCTTGCCATTCAGCGTGTCACTCCGCTTGTGTCAGCGGCGGCGGCGGTTCCTCCGGCGGCGGTGGAGCATCCGGCGGGTGGTAGGAACGACAGGCATGTTATAAAACTACTGCTTTGGGACAGAAGCTTTTACTAACCGGACTTGTCGAACATAGTCGGACAAGTCTGAGCTGTCCGACAAGACCACCTCAGCCTAAGGATTTCCGAAGTACTAAAAATTTCTGTCCCAAGGCAATCCAGGGATTTTATGTAAGGAGGATTCAATTTCGTGATGAAGCTGAGCTTCCATCCTCCCTACATGAAATCCATATAGTTTTCAGGTTGTTTCGGGAATGGAGTGCAACAAAATTCCCGAAACAACCTGAAATATTCATATCAAGTTCGTTCATGACCGTTATTCATAAGATTGGAAAAAGCCTGTTTTCAAGGCCGTTAAGAAAAAAAGAAGCAGGGATTGATCTCGCGTGGGTTGATGAATTCATTGCTAACGTCAGACCCTACATTTTCGTGCGTGAAGAAGATCAGATCCTGATTAAGCGTCCGAATCAGGCGCAGAAATTGAACGCCAGCGGAGCCAGACTATTGAAAACGCTGTTGGATGGTGTATCGATTCAGGCTGTGCTTGCTGAATTTGATTCTGATCCGCAAAAAACGACCGATGTCGCCAATTTTCTGTATGCGGTCCGCCAGCAATTAGAAGGGAAACTTGATCAGTTCACGCAAAATCCGGCGGTGGAAGTCCGACCTTTTGAGATGAAGTTCAGCCAGTATCCAGTCTTGTCGGAAGTGGCTGTCACCTATCGCTGTAACTTGAAGTGTGTGTTCTGCTACGCTGGTTCTGGCTGCGCTGCCAATCCAACCGGAAGTGCTGAAGAAATGACGGTTGAACAAGTCAAGCAGGTGTTATGGAAAATTTTTCATCAGGCCAAAACGCCGTCGGTCAGTTTCACCGGGGGTGAGCCGACGCTCATTTCCGAATTGCCAGAGCTTATTCGTTACGCTAAAGAATTGGGGATGCGCGTCAACCTAATCACCAATGGCACGTTGATAACGCAAGCCCTGGCGCGGGAATATGCTGAGCATGGTCTGGATTCTGCGCAAGTCAGCCTTGAGGGTGTCACCGCCGACACGCATGATCGGATTGTCCGTTTGCCGGGTGCGTATCACAAAACCCTCAACGCCATAAAACATTTGAAGACAGCGGGTATTTTGACGCACACAAACACCACCATCACTCGTGCGAATCTGCACGAATGCGCCGAATTTCCATCTTTTGTCAAAACAACGCTTGGCAACCAGAAATTGAGCATGAATCTCATGATCCCAACTGGCAGCGGGGCCGTGTATGACGAATTGATCGTTTCTTATCAGGAAATTGGCGAATATGTAGAACAAATTCTGGCGGTAAGCAAACGAGAAGGCGTGGAATTTATGTGGTATTCGCCGGTGCCAATGTGTATGTTTAATTCAATTGTGCATGGTTTAGGCAATAAAGGGTGCAGTGCGTGCGACGGATTATTATCAATCGGGGCCAATGGCGATGTGCTGCCTTGCGCTTCTTACAATGATCCGGTTGGCAACCTCTTAAAGCAAGATTTTACAACCATCTGGCAGTCTGCAAAATCTGAAATGTATCGAGATAAAACGCTTGCGCACCCTATTTGCCAGACCTGCGAGCATTTTGCGATCTGTAATGGAGCCTGCCCGCTTTACTGGCGGCAAGTGGGTTTTGGAGAATTGGACAAATCAAACCTATGAAACTTATTCAACTCTCATACGTCAAAAATATTATTTCACGACATAAAGGCAGACCTCAACAAGAATTGGCATTTTGTATTCTGGTGAAGAACATTGCCTATGAGAAACTTGTTGAAGTTCATTGGGCCGGAGAAGATCATGTCTGGCACGTCCTGCCGGCGGAATATCATAGCTCAGCCGGAGAGGATTACGAAATCTGGCATGCTTATGCGCTCTTTCATCTTTCATCTCATTATTCTCTGCCAGGCAATATTGAATTTGCTCTGCATTATCATGTTCGGGGACGTGATTATTGGGATAATAATTCGTCTCATAATTATTTTATTGACGCCGATTCGGGTATAAGACTTCAAGAGGGATTTCCCCTCTTAAACATTGACTACCAGCCGAACCTGGAACAGGGACAACAGTTTTATCCGATCACTGTCGCAGTACAACATTCCCGCCATTTCAGCCAGGTGTATGTTCACTGGACAACAGATGACTGGAAAACTGTGCATGTGACCCCCTGTTTTTTCAAACGCCGCCATTGGGATAAGGTGCTATGGAGTAATGCGAGAAATCCGAATCAATACGGATGTGAAACGTGGATCAGTCAATTGCAAATCGGACACGCCTATCGGGTTCAGTATGCCATCGGAGGCGCGACCCCGCGACGACAGATCTGGGATAACAATCTTGGCCGAAATTATATTGCTCGTCGAGAGCGGTTGAAAGTGTTGACGCTGAATCTCCATTGCTATCAGGAAGAGCATCAGGACCATAAATTTGCACAAATTGCGAAAGCCATTCGCGACCTGAATATTGATATTGTCTGTTTGCAGGAAGTCGGAGAACCCTGGAATGATGGCAAGGGTGATTGGAACGCAAATGCTGCGAAGATTATTCACGACTACCTCGGCCCTCCATATCATGTCTATACTGACTGGTCTCATCTCGGCTTCGACCGTTATCGCGAAGGAGTGGCCATTCTGAGTAAATATAAATTTCTGTACAAGGATGCAGGGTATATTTCTTCCAGTCAGGATGTGTATAATATTCATGCCAGAAAGGTCGTGATGGTTCAGGTCTCTGTGCCGTATATCGGCGAGATTAATGTCTTCTCAACCCATCTCAGTTGGTGGCAAGATGGATTTCGGGAGCAGTTCGAACGTCTGAGAGACTGGGCACAGCACAAACATGACAATCATGTGAGAGCAACCCTGTTATGTGGCGATTTTAACGCTAAAGCAGGCTCAGAAGGGTACAAATTGCTCTCTTACGACTATGAAGACCAGTTTTTAAAAGCCAATGAGCGCAGAAAATTTGACAAGATTTTCTGCCAAACGCCCCAACCTCAGATGCAATATTTGCACCATGATGGTCGTATTGACTACATTTTTCTGAAAAAAGGCAGTCGCTTAACTGCAACTTCAGCCAAAGAACTTTTTACGCAGCAAGATTATTATGGACGAGTTTCGGATCATACCGGGTATTACCTGGAATTCGAGCCAACGTAAACAGAAAGGTCGTGAAGGATTGGCAACATGTTATTGATCAATGGAAACAACAAGGGGAGGGCGAGCTATGGAGTTTGCTGAAAAATACGCTCTTCCACGTGATGGGGAATTAGGAACATATTTTCCTCGAAAAAATGACTTTCAGGAACTGTTTCATCTTCGATGGGGAAGAATGAACTTCGATGTATTCTGGGGAATTGACGTTAATATGAAAGTGGTTTTGAAGGTGTATCGCGAGAAGAATATCTGTGAAAAGTTCATTGTTGATACTGACTCCTATGACATTCGCTGGAATACGCACAAATGCGTGACCAGAGATTTTTACATTCATCCTGTTTCTCAACACCATGGGCGTATTACCTGTATCAAGTTTTCATATATCGTGCATTTCAAAGAACGTTCAATTCCATCGGAATATGAATATATTTTTATGGATGGAAACCACATCGAGGAAGATCACCCCCAACATAGAGCGATCACCTCCCAATGGGCGACGCCCAATATATATCGTACGCATGAGTTGGATGCGGAACTTTTACAACGGGATGTGGACTGGTACAATCAACATTTTGAGTCATTACATCTGATCCCGAAATTTACCAGAGGCATTCCTGATCACCCCTATCATCCGAAACGATTTATTCATGATCATATTGATAAAGTCATCGCGAAAAAGCGGAGCAATCCTCAGAAGGAGTATCACATTAAGGTCTGTGTCGATTGTATTGATGATACTGATTTCATCACGCATTTGTTATATGCAAGCAAGCATGGCGTTGTGGTGCAGTGCATTGTTGATTGGCGCAAAATGACCTTAACGAATAGCAACAATTATGCCCGGTTAAAGCAGTCCGAAATCGAACTTTTGGGAGTGTTTTGCACGCCAAAGCATCATCTCATTGAAGTTGCCCCGGATATGCACAACAAATTTATCATCTTTGGGGATGAGGATTGTATTCTGGGGTCATTTAATATTACCTTTGGCCGCTGGTGGGCGAATTGGGAATCGGGCATGACCTTTCATTCTCAAGGAATATGCCGCCTGCTCGATAATATTTTTCAAAGCGTGCGCGGCGGCGTGATCCAACGCTATGGAATTGATCCCTTCAGCCATTTTAATCTGTTATACACATTTGGCCGTCACGCCGCCTTAAGCGGAAAATATTACCGTCCTCATCATGCGATTATCTCAGAAATCAACCGCGCTAAACATTCGATCAAACTCTGTTTGTTCCTGATTGGCGATTTGCAAGGCGATCACCATGATAGTGTGGTGGATGCGCTCATACGATCTGCCCATACGGGCGTGGATGTTCAGATTCTTTTGAATGGACACCTGGCGCGCGAAGGAAACCCCGGAAAAGAACGTCTGATGACAGAAGAATTAGCGCGCCCGCTGCTGCCTGCAATTGTCCGTTTACAACGCGCCGGGATTCCTGTGGCGTTAATGTATGGACTGGATGATCACCGTGTTCCGTATTGTCCGATCCATTCCAAATTCTGCATTATTGATGAACGTATCGTGTTAGAGGGGAGTTTCAATTGGTATAATACCTCGGTTTTTTCGCATGATTTAGTCATTGTCGCTGCGAACCAGGAGGTCGCATCCTGCTATTTGTATGAGTTTTCATTAATCCTGAAGTCGTTTCGACTATTTTATTAACTTTATGCAAGAGGTGAATGATGATGTTCAATCTCTTTCTTTCAACTGAACAACAAAGGATCGTGATGTTTTGGTTCTGGCAATCGCTCAATTATTGGAAGCGGCTGCTGCTCAGTTTTGGGTGTATTCTGACGGGATTTGCGTTGCAGTTCGCTTTTCCGTTTTTATGGTTTTTCGGCCTCCCATTTCTGCTGGCCGGAACGCTTTTTTTGACTGTCCGGGGGTATGATAACCGGGTCAAATTAGGAAAATATTCGGCTGAAGATGCGTGGGAACAAGTGGATCAACAGAAAATTCGAGAAGTTGAAGGCCTGGTGAAAAAGATGCGCAAATGGGATCGCAGTATCCTGGATATTTCCAATAACCTCGGGAAATTCGTTTTCATCGTGCTGGTACTTATTTTGGTTGTCACGTATCTGATAAGCCCAGGGATGATTGGTAAAGTACTGGCGGCTGATGCAGCAATTCTGCTCTTTCCGCACTGGTTCACCGGCAAGCGCGAAATTTTGACTCAACCGAAATTGTTGTTAAAAATTAAGCTTATTGATAAATTGTTGCAACAGGAAAATGTGAAGGGACGACTCCAAAACACCACGATCGCCTATTTTTTGCTCCTGAAAGGGCAGCAAACGAAAGTGCCGGAGGATGTCAAATTCCGAATCGAGTTCCCCAACCAACATCCGAAATTTCTTGGATGCTACGGGCAGATTGTTACGAATTCCGTGCAAAGTAAAGTGTATCCGTATTTTTATATGGTGATGGTTGCAGAAAAAAATTACGGCTTGAAACGCGTATTTGAAACATATTCCCCTCCTCATAAAATAATAAAAGAATATAAAAAAGAAGGCGATGTGGAAGTGTTGGTGATTCGTCAGAAAACAACGCGGACTTCCGGGTATTACACGAATCACCGCGTCATGCGTCACATTTTGCTCGAAGGTGTGAATGTCGCTGAACAAGCAGCCGTCAAATAGACACTATCAAGAAGAAAGATTGTGGGAAAAGCGAATTAATTCTTGACTTTTGTGTTATTATCGCGTTTAATATTCTGTAAACAATGTATGTTACGTATTAACACGCTAACCTTCTTCTTGAGGAATAGGAACATGGGACAATCGATCAAACGGATGACACGTATTCTAATCGGAGGGATGCTTTTACTTTGTATTTTCGGGCAATCGAGCGTTGCTCAGATTGAGAGCTCGTCTCAACAGACATCGCGTCCTGGTTTCAGAGCCAACGAACTGATCATAAAAATTCGGGATGAATTGCCTGGTATATCACGCAGCATGTCAGAGAACAGCATGGATACCGGCAGCCGTAATTTAAACGCACTAAACGCACAATTTGGCGTCACCAATGTTGAACAGGTGTTTCGATCAAGGACCGGGCGTCTGCTTCAACAAGATAGCCCATTAGCCAATGTTCTCCTGTTGAAGCTCCAGCAAGGTATTGACGAAAAAACGGCATTACGAGCGTACGCCAGCCTGGACGAAGTGGAATATGCGGAATTAAATTACTGGTATTATATCTTTGGCGTGCCGAATGACTCCTTCTTTTCGTCTCAATATGGGTTGTACAATTCCAGCAGTCAGGGGATCGATGCGATTGGCGGATGGGATCTTGAACAGGGAAATTCCTCGGTGATTATTGCAATTGTTGATACCGGCATAGATTATACGCATGAAGACCTGGCCGGAAAAGTCATCAAAGGCTATGATTTCGTCAATGAAGATTTTGATCCGAGAGATGATAATGGGCATGGGACGCATGTTGCCGGGATTGCAGGAGCGATAGCAAATAATGGGCGCGGCATTGCCGGAGTGTGTCCCGGATGTTCCCTGTTAGCCGTGAAAGTGGTGACCGCCGATGGCGCGGGCGCCAATGCCTGGATTGCCAACGGTATTGCCAATGCGGTCAGTCTGGGAGCAAGGGTCATCAATTTGAGTCTGGGAGGACTGGATGCTTCTCAAACCATTCTTCTTGCAGTTCAGCAGGCATATCAGCAAGGAGCGGTCATCGTTGCTGCCAGCGGGAATGACGGCAGCGGTGTGAAGCTGTATCCGGCCGGATTCTCAGAAGTTATCGCGGTTGGTGCGACCAATCAATACGGCAGTCGAGCATCCTTTTCAAGTTATGGCAGTCATCTGGAACTTGCAGCTCCTGGTCAGGCGATTTACAGTACTTTGCCGGGTAATGCCTATGAAGCCTGGAACGGCACCTCGATGGCCTGCCCGCATGTCGCCGGATTAGCAGGCTTAATCTTCTCATACGATTCGACGTTAACGAATGCAGAAGTCCGCCAAATCATGAATGGAACGGCTCAGGATTTAGGCGACTCCGGGCGTGATTCCTATTTCGGTTATGGGCGGATTAATGCGCTTTCAGCATTAACTCAGGCTGGCAGCGGGGCAACCTATCCTACGCCAACTCCTGATACCAACCCCTATCCTGAGTATTCGACAAGCTGTGGAGACAGTCTGGGCGGTCTATTTGGCCTGACAATTATGGGGTTGTGCTGGGTTAATTTCGAGCGGCGGAAACGGAAAGTGTAGAAGATTGTTTCGGGAATGAGGAATGAATTCCCGAAACAGATGGCATGTTAATGAGCGAAAAGAAATTTCGCCCTACAATTGACATAGCAAGAGATGAAAACGGGGTGATGCAGGAAAGTTGTTGATGTTTTTCAGCAACCAGGTTTGTCTGAAACACTGCTTCAAACGCCATGATCATCTGAAGAGGTATGAAAAATTTTTATAAAGTCCGAGGAAAACGAGAATTCTTGTTCGATGACAAAGAATTATGCGCCTTAGGCGGTTTAACCTTGCTTATTTTTGGTCTGATATTCGCACTAGGGGTCATGGTCGGACAAGGATGGCAAAAAGAAAGCGTCGCCAGCCCACTTGTGTCCCACTCAGATTTTTCAGCAGAACAGTTTTCCGGGGCAGACCAATCAGAGATGGGTGACACCACAGGAGAGTCTTCAGGCAGTGGACCGGTCGCAAGCAATTCATCAGGCGAGAATACTTTACAGCGTAGTTATTATCAGGTGTTACCCGATTCTGAAACCTACATTGAAGTTGAAGCCACCCCGGGGAAACGGACAGAGCCTGCCACGGCTTTGACGGAACAATCGCAACAAACTCAGGAATCGCAAATCGAGACAGGCTCTGCCCAGCCTGCCAAAGAAGAGACTCCCATACCTCCAGCCCAGGTTCCGGCAGTGTCGCCGCCAGCCCAACAGACGCACATTGCGGCGCCCTCTTTACCGAATGTTCCTAAAGACCCGAGTGAAGATATTCGCATTGGCCGCCAACCGACAATATTTGGCAATGCTGAACCCATCCCTGGCGGAATAATTTATTCGGTTCAAGTCGCCTCAAGCCCTAATCGTGAAGATTCCGAACGATTGGTACAAAAATATGGAGAAGCCGGCTTCCAGGCTTATGTCATGACTGCTGATTTAGGGGAAAAAGGAATCTGGTTTCGGGTGCGCGTGGGAAATATGCCCACACGAGAAAGCGCCGAACAACTCAAACAAGAGATCCTTCAGAAAGCCCCGGGCCTTGCGAATAGTCCCTATGTGATTAAAATTGAGTAACGCCTTATCTTTCAAAGTGGATAGTGTTTCGGGAATGAGTCTTCGACATTCCCGAAACAACTGAATAATTTAATAGGCTTCTTCTCGCTCTTGTCTGGCTTTCAGACGCAATTGCCGATTCCACTTTTCTTTATAGATGCTATAGCGTTGCACAATATTCTGAATTTGAAAACGCAAGCGGGCATTAGCAATCGGCTTCCCCCACCATTTTCGAATCAGCGCATCGGTCTGGGCGCGTAATGCTTTCGGCTCTACAGAAATGACATTATCAAAATAGTCCATGTACTGCTTTTCAAGGGTTTTGATATTTTCCTCAATCATCTTGAGATCTTGTTGAATTTCTTTATGATCTAACAGTGCCATACTCTTTCTCCTGTTCGTCTGCATGCAGGAACGTGTAAATCGTTTCTGCCAGTTCATCATGAATAGATGGGGTTGCGGCAATTTCATCAATAGTCGCCTCTTTCAGTTTTTTGAGACTGCCAAAGCGCATTAAGAGCTTTTTGCGCCGCTTCTGACCGACCCCGGGAATTTCCTCCAAAATGGAATGAAAGTTGGCTTTTTTGCGCAATATGCGATGATAGGTAATTGCAAAACGATGCGCTTCATCGCGGATATGCTGCAATAACTGCGCGCTTTTTGCGGCGGTATCCAGAACAATTCCCTCTCCGGTCACAGTGGTAAACACTCGTTCCCGATCTTTTTCTGTGCCTCGTGCGCCATGGGCTTTTGCCAGGCCAATCACATCCGGCGACGATATATGAAGCGCATGGAGGGCATATTTAGTGGCATGAAGCTGCCCTTTGCCGCCATCAATCATGATTAAATCCGGGAACGGCAGATTTTCCTTTTGCACCCGGGCATAGCGGCGCGTGATCACTTCCTGCATCATGCCAAAATCGTCGCTGCCTTCAATCGTCTTAATCTTGAAACGCTTGTATTCTTTTGGTTGCATCAGGCCATCCACGCACACCACCATTGAACCGACAGCCATCGCGCCCTGAATATTGGAAATGTCAAAGCATTCGATTCGTCGCGGCAGATGGTGAAAATGAAACTGCTGCTGCAATTCTGCCAGTATTTGCTGAGATATGGCTGAATCCGCATCTCCCATGTCAGTTAACGCCAATTCAGCGTTCTGCTGTACCAGTGCCAGCAATTGCTTCTTTTTCCCACGCTGCGGAATGACAAAGCTGACTTTTTTCCCTCGTTTCTCACTCAACCATTCCTCAATCATCTGTTGATTCGGGATCGATTCCGGCAGCAGAATCTCATCAGGAATCAACATCTCTTTCAAATAGAATTGTTCAACAAAGGAACGCAACACTTCTCGTTCTTCAAGGTCTTCCAGGCGTTCACTCTCGCCCTGGACAATTTCAGAAAAATTGAAGGATTTACGCCCCATGAGAATCCCATTGCGAATAAAGAAAATTTGTAAATTGACCTGAGTTCCTTTACGCGCAGTGGCAATCACGTCCTGATTCTCCAAATTGGTTGAAATGACCTTCTGACGTTCCATCACACGGCTGACCGCTTCGATCTGGTCGCGCATTTTGGCGGCCTGTTCGAATTGCAATATCTCTGCATAATGCGCCATGCGTTGCTGTAAATCTTTGACCAAATCTTCTTTTTTCCCTTGTAAAAACAACTTCGCACCTTCTACTACCTGCCAATACTCCTCTTTGCTGCACTTCCCGGCGCATGGCCCTAAACAGCGATGAATTTCATACTCAAAACAGGGACGAGATTTACAGTTCAAGGTAATATTCCCGGCGCACAAGCGCAAGGGGAAAAATCGTTTCGCGAGATTCAGCGTTTTATGTAAAGCCCCGACATTCACATAGGGACCGAAATACAGGGATCCATCGCGTTTGATTTTACGCACCGTCAATATACGCGGAAATTCTTCGTTGATAGTCAATTTAATATAAGGAAAATTTTTATCATCTTTTAAGACCACATTATACTGCGGCTTATGCTTTTTGATCAATGTCGCTTCCAGGATCAGTGCTTCGATCTCCGAATCTGTGACAATATATTCAATTTCCGCAACCTGCATCACCATTGTGGCAATACGAACTGAGGGCAGCGCCGCTTTGGTAAAATACGATCGTACCCGGTTGCGTAGGCGTTTGGCTTTGCCCACATACAGAATCGTCTTCTCAGCATTTTTCATCAGATATACACCTGGCAGCAGCGGTAAATTCTGAAGCGTTTCCTGAATGTTTTGGGCAACGGCAAAACTCTGTTTCATACTCTCAGCAATTAGAGAACATTCATAGGGAAGTCAAGGAAAAATTTTCTGCAAGCATAGGGAAAAACATGCAAACACCTCTGAAATATTGAAGAAGAGAATCTCCTGACAGAATCTCTTGACATTTTGGTTGTTTCCCTACATAATACAAAATAACAAGGTATTTGGGGTGTTTCGGGAATAAAGCACGAATTCCCGCAACCTTTTCAGTAGTGAGGTCTTTCGGCAATTTCGAAGACTCATTTCCGAAATAAATGGATAGAAACAAGCATAAAGGTAACTCATGTCCCGTAAAGACAAGAAAAAATCTCCTGACAATTTTTCTAAAACACCGCGCGAGCATTTTCGTTTGATGACGGCCTGGATGCGGGTAACCAAAATCCATGATACGCATACGATTGAAGGCACACTTTCTCTCCGCCGCTGGTGGTTTTGGAACACTGAAGAGACGATTATTGTCCGACCAGCCGGAGTGATTTGCCCTCAAATCCATGTGCAGCAAGCCGGACAGGAGCCTGATGAATATGCCATCGAGATCATGCAATATTGGAAACAACACCTTCTGGGAAAGCGCGTCAAAATCGTTTTTGCGCAGCGACGCACCGGTGAATTGATGCGTGATACCTATGGCGAATGGATTGAACCCCGCTTGCTGGTTTTTCTTCATCCGAGCTTTTTAGGTTTCAAACGCGAACCGCTGAATGTCAAGCTCGTACGCAAAGGCTGGGCCAGATATCACGCCAAGTCAGACTGGATGTTGAAAGAGTATCATACCCAACTGCAACGCGCAGAACGTTCTGCCAAACGTCGCCGCGTTGGCATCTGGCAAAATTATCAAAGTGAGGTAGAATCAGAAGGATGGGATTTCTGGACTGGTTTCCTGCTCGGGTTGCTACTCGGTCTTTCCATCTCTGCCCTCTGGTTTTACCAGAATGGCAGATTTTGAAACCTTTTATGAGGTTAAATCATGAAAAATCTTAGCATTGTATTTTTTGCATTAAAAAGCCTTTTTATCACGAGTTGTCTTTCACTCGTTGTCTCTGAAAACATTGTCGCCGCACCTCGTATCACAGTATGCGCCACAGATTGTGATTTTACCTCGATTCAGGCCGCGGTGAATGCGCCTGATATCCCGGTTGGAGCTACCATCACGATTCGTGAACCGATCCACACGGAAGCCGGGATTGTGATCAATAAAGATATCACCATTCAGGGACCGGAAACTGGTGAATCTGTTGTCGTACAAGCTCACGTTGACCCCAAAGACGCAGAGACTCGTCTGTTTCAAATTGAAGAAGGGGCCAATGTCACCATCAAACACTTGATCATCCAACACGGTCGCGCCCCGCGCTCGTATCCCCCTTCCGGCGGGGCTATTTTGAACTATGGAACGTTATTGCTTGAAGCCTGTATTATCAGGCATAACACTGCGATGGATGGCGGCGGGATTTTGAATAAAGGCTCGTTGACCATTAACAACTCGACCATCAGCCATAATACCGCTCACGGAATTCATCCTGACCCTGGATTGAGTTGCGGCTCAGGAGGGGCAATTAAATGTGAAACCGGGCAATTGATCATGAAAAATAGTTGGGTGAACGAAAATGAGGCGGCTGAAGCCGGAGGAGGGCTATTTATCGCGTGTAAATGCACGGCAAACATTGAGAATACGACGATCAGAGGAAATAAAGCGTATGAACTTGGCGGTGGAATTCGTCTGCGCGGAACGCTTACCCTGGATCATGCGACGATCAGCCAGAATACTGCACTTGTCGGAGGCGGCATCCATATACATGGCACATTCGCGTTTTCCAATACCCTGATCGCCGATAACACTCACCAGGATTGTCATCTGGTGACAGAACACCCTTATAAAGGCACAGGAGCCATCGTGAGCAACACCAGAAATTTGATCGCCGATCAAAGCTGTGAATCTGAATATTCTGGAGATACTGAATTGATTCCACAAGATATTGGAGCCGATGAACGTTAACAAATACCCCATGCCATTAAGACATTATCGCAAATAATCCGGATTATTCGCGATAATGTCTCTTGAATACATTGTTCATCAGTTCAAAAAGATTGAGGAGTTTATCAGCAATATCAGCTTCGCATCTATCTATTTCAGGTCTTCGGTTATTTCAGTGTTTGGGTATTGCGGTCGGATGATCTCATTGTTCTGGCAGTAGAGAGGAGTAGTTATGCAGAAACGTTTGTTGATGGATTTTCGCGTGCGGCGTTCACAATAATTTTTACGATTGTTTCAACATCCCACTTTCCGGAATTAAGCACCAGATGATACAGCGTCGGATCAGATACCTCAATATTGTGAAATCGTTTCAAATAATCCGCGATGGCATGATCGCGTTTTTCTACCATTTTTCGGGCTTCCTCTTCAGTGAGATGTTCGCGTGCCTGTACCCGTTGAATTCGATTGTCTAAGGGAGCAATCAGACGGACATGTAGCACACCGGGCGTGTCCTTCAAAACGGCCTGTCCCCCTCGCCCCACAATTACAACATTCCCTTTCTTGCTGGCGGCCAGGATAAGATTATTCACAAAAACCACGCTCTCTTGTTCCCCGATTTTTTGACTCACTTTGGTCCAGGCCCCGGTCGTACTCTGTGCCCAGGCCCCAACTTCCATCATATTCGATTTCGATTTGAACAGACGTTCCAAAATCCCTTTGGCCTGGTATTTATCTTCTGAAAAATCAATCACTTCCTGTTCGACTAATCCCATATCAGCAGCGATTCTATCCATGAGTCGTTTTTCAAAATATTGATATCCCAATTCCTTGCACACCTGCGTTGCAATTTCCGTTCCTCCGCTGCCAAATTGCCGAGAAATCGTAATAACTGTCATAATCTTTCCCCCTTTCTCCAGGGATGTAACGATCCCTGTCTGTTCGTTGATTTTTAAGTCCTTCATTTCAACACATCTACATGAAAAATGGGTTGTAACTCGCTCACTGTCAAGAGGAAAATACATGAGAAATACAGGCTTCAAAACACAACAGAACAGCATTTGATTTTTTCGCTTGACAGGCCGCTAAAACGATTGAAATATAAGGTGGAATCATGCAGCGTGTAGTAAGTTCGTTGAAGCTCTTTACGTGCTTGTTTGTAAGGGAGAAACACAATGAAGCGGAATGAATTTAAAGGGGATAAAAAGTTACCCATTATCTCGTTAACAGGGAGTCTGGAACGACAATTGATTGAGGCCACAATCCATAAAATTCCTCGTTGGATCGAAGGTTACCATCTCACCCTCATGACGATCGTCTGGTCAGCAGGGTTGATCTTTTTCGGTTATCTGGCGCAATGGAACCGGCACTGGCTCTGGTGTTCTTCGCTCATGGTTTTTCTGCAATGGTTTACGGATTCGTATGATGGGGCCCTGGGACGTTTGCGAGATACCGGGATTCCCAAATGGGGCTATTACATGGATCATTTCCTGGATTATATCTTTCTGTGCGCGGTCTTCATCGGCTATTCCTTTCTCTTGCACCAGGAAAATCTTAGAGGGTTGTTTGTTCTCCTGACGATCTTCACCGCCTTTATGCTGAATTCGTATCTCTCGTTTGCAGCGACCAATGAATTTAAAATTACATTTTTAGGGTTTGGTCCTACGGAAATCAGAATCCTCTTTATGCTGTTCAACACCTACCTGATTTTCTTCGGCAGCGAATTTGTTGAAAAGCATATACAATACATCATTCCCATGGTCCTGATCGTTCTTACTATCGTCGTCTTCCGAACGCAGAAATACATCTGGAATATTGATATGAATGAAAAACAAGCCAGGCATGAACACAAAGAAAGAACAGAAGAGTAATAAGTAAAAAGGAAAAATTTTAAAATTATTGTCGAACTGCTTTCATCTTGACAAGTTCCCATATAATTTTTACAAAGTGCCTGTTTTTTGATGTATGGGATAGGAGGAATTTGTTTCTGACACCGCGCCAATCATGCAAATCTTGTAAATCAAGGTTCAGACAATCAGGAATTATGTACGCACAATTTCGTTATCTTCCGGCCGGAGACAGTGCTCTGGTCGTTGAACTCGGCAATGAGATTGATCCGGTGATTAATCAGACCATTCGAGGTCTGGTGCTGACCTTACAGCAGCAGACCATTCCAGGCATTCGCGAGTATGTGCCGACTTATCGTTCGTTGATGATTCTCTATGATCCAGCGGTGCTCTGGTTTGATGACCTAATTGAACAGGTGAAAAAGGTAGAATCGCGGTTAGAAGCTGTATCGCTGCCGGAACCGAAAATTTTGGAAGTGCCGGTAGCGTATGGCGGAGAATTCGGGCCGGATCTTGATTTTGTCGCTGAACACACCCATCTGAGCGTCGAAAAAGTGATCGCGCTGCACACGGGGCGGGATTATCTGGTGTATATGCTTGGTTTTACGCCGGGTTTCTGCTATCTCGGCGGCCTGTCGGAACAATTGGAAACGCCGCGCCTGGCGACGCCACGCACGAAAATTCCGGCCGGGTCAGTAGGAATTGCAGGTAAGCAAACCGGTGTGTATCCGATTGATTCGCCTGGCGGTTGGCAATTGATCGGACGCACGCCGCTGTGTTTGTTCGATCCGCAGCGTGATCCGGCTGTGCTTATCACCGCTGGCGATTACGTGCGCTTTGTGCAAATTGACGAACCTACCTATCACCAACTTGCGGAACAGGTGCAGCGCGGAGAGTTGACGATTCAGACTGTCTCATCTCATCTCATCACGGGATGATTTCTTTTACTCGACCGATTTCGCCGCTTTCCAGGCGGACTTTAATTCCGTGATGGTGAAAAGGGGATTTTGTCAGAACATCTTTTACGATCCCTTTCGTGAGTTTTCCAGATCGCTGATCTTGCTTTAACACGATAAATACCTGTAATCCGGGATATATCTGTTCACGTTTTGTTCCATCCATATAACTCGTTTCCCTCCTATTACAAGACCACATTAATTTTGACAGGCAAGTACCTGAACAAAATTATTTTCATATTTTGCATCACCGTTCGTGCTGAATTGTGAAGACAGAGACAACCACAAAAGCCATCGTTTCTCGAATCGAGTTGTTGACAGAGTAAAATCCATTCCGCGTCTTGTAAAAGCATTGGAACGCTCGGAAAAATCACTCAATAGGGCATTGGTCGTCCGCGGAAACACATTGCGCCCAAGCGTCAGTCTCAAAACTGAAGCAGGCCCAGGCCCACTCAAGTTTTTCAGAGAAATACTTGCACACAAGACTCCCAGAGTCTCCGAGACTTTGGGAGTTTATCGTTTCAGAGCAAAAACCTATATATGGGGGGGAATCGGGCAATTACGCCGCCTTACATGTTGTTCATGCCCCTAACACTATGCGCAGAGCGTTTACAGTGCGATCGATGTGCGTTTTTTCGACAATCAGCGGCGGTACCAGACGCAGCACGGTTGTCCCGCAGATCATCACTACAATTTTGTGGTCTGTTTGTAAAGCTTTCAAATATTTCTGCACTTTGGCTTTGAGCTCAATGCCTATCATCAAGCCTTTCCCCCGGATTTCCCGAATAAGAGGGGAATGAATTCTCAAGAGTTGGTCCCGCAGATAGATTCCCATCTCAGCGCTGCGGTCAAGCAAACCTTCATCCTCAATCGCTTGAATCGCAGCTAAGGCGGCAGCGCAGGCCAGTGGATTGCCGCCGAAGGTGGATCCATGGTCGCCGGGCTGAAATTGCGGCAGGCGCGGACCAAGAGCTACAGCCCCAATCGGGAATCCGCCGCCTAACCCTTTGGCCATACAGACCATATCGGGTTTGACCTGTTCATCGTGCATAAAAGCAAACCATTCACCAGTGCGCCCGAATCCGGTTTGAATTTCATCCACAAGCAAAAGTACGCCGGTTTCCTGACACCAATCACTGAGCTGCGCCAGATAATCCTCGTCCGGAACATAGACGCCGCCTTCGCCCTGAATCGGTTCGACCAGGATCGCTGCCGTTTGATCGGTGACGGCCTCTTTCACTGCATCAACATCATTATAAGGCACACGTTTAAATCCGGGCACCAACGGTTCGAATGGTTGGCGATACTTTTGTTTGGCAGTCGCGGTTAAAGCCCCAAAGGTGCGACCGTGAAAGGCGTTCTGCATCACGATGAAGTCAGTCTTGCCGGTGGCTGCGCGGGCAAACTTGAGAGCCGCTTCAATAGCTTCTGTGCCGCTGTTACACAGAAAAAAGCGATTGTAACCTTCAGGGAAAATCGTGCTCAATTTTGCCAGGAGTTCGGCCCGACGATCGTTGTAAAAGAGTTCAGGACAGGTGATCAAGATCCTGGCTTGTTCCGTAATCGCCTGCACGACGCGATCGTGACAATGACCAAGATTGGCAACCGCAATTCCGGCCCCCATGTCCAGATATTCGACGCCGTCGCTATCCCAGAGCGACATGCCTTTACCTTTGACCATCACAACCGGGCGTTTCGCATACACTCCAGGTTCATGTTGTTCTTCAATTGCTTGATAATCCATATTTTTCTTCCATGTCAATCACGTTTATAGTAAACGCTTAAGCATTTCATCACGTCGCTGAAGCCGGCGACTACGAACCTATTGAATAACCGTACAATTCCCGGCCAGGGCGTTCGAGAGTGGGGTCTGTACTTTACCGCTTGTTAAGCGTACACAGGCTACCCCTTCTAGAATCGCTTCACTTGCCCCGAGAATTTTTTTCTTCATGCGTCCCCGAGCAATATCCATATATCTCTCAATATTTGTTTTGGGAATATGCATAATCAAGGAATCAGGCTGCGAAACATCTTTCAGCAATCCAGGAACATTGGTAAATATAATCAGTTCCTGCGCCTGTAATGCGCCCGCAATTTTTGCCGCAGCCCGGTCGCCATCCACATTAATCGCTTCATATTCGTTGCTCAGCGCAATCGGCGCAATCACCGGCGTATAACCCGCATCGCACAAAATCTGTAATAACTTCGTATTGACGTTCTCAACTTTCCCGGTATAATCATCGCGGATTATACGACGTTTTCCATCAATCATCGCTTGAATCGCTTTCTTGCGTTCCCCCATGAGCAGTCGCCCGTCGCAGCCGGTTAAGCCAAACGCATTGATGCCTTGCTGCTGGAGCGTTTCCACTATCAGCGTATTGATTTTTCCGGCAACCGCCATGATAAAAATTTCCAGCGTTTTACGATCCGTGCGCCGGCTTTCATGCCCGGATACAGAGGTGAGAAACTCTGGAGGATGATTGAGCGCAAGGCTTAACTGATTGGTTTCGTGCGATGCGCCATGCACCACAATAATCTGCTGCCCGGCTTTGATGTGCGCAGCAATATCTGCGCAAATCTGTTGATAATCCGTACCTTCACTTCCGCCAATTTTGATCACAATCATAATCATACCGGATGAAGTCCCGGAAATGAGAGCCCTGCGGTTTCCGGAAATCCACACATCACATTCATGGCCTGCACGGCATTGCCAGCAGCCCCTTTCATAAGGTTATCAATCGCGCTGATAATGACAATTCGTCCGGATTCTTCATCGATTTCAAAACCAACATCACAATAATTCGAGCCAATGAGAATTTTCGGTTCGGGATATCGGTAAATGCCCTGACTGTCCTTGACAATCCGCATGAAGGGTTCATCCTGATATGCCATGCGAAAAATTTTCCACAGATCTTTATCTCGAAGTTTTTCCGGTGTAAATACGTGCAGAGTTGCCAGAATACCGCGCACCATGTCAATCGCTGTGACGGACATTTGAACTTTGGATGCTTCGGTCCAGCCCATCACTTGCAGCACTTCCGCCGTATGACGATGACCGACCGGCGAAAAGGAGCGAACGCAGCCACTCCGTTCCGGATGATGTGAAGCTAAGGAGGGTTTATTACCGCCTTCCGAGGAGCCTGCTTTAATATCAACAATCACACGCTCAATAGAAATTCCGGCTTTGACCAGCGGATATAAACCGAGAATCGTGGCGGTGGCGTTACATCCGGCTCCTGAGGCAAATCGGCTGATTTTGATGTGTGCACGGTTGACTTCCGGAATGCCATAGGCAAATTCTGGCAGCAATTCCGGCGCGGCATGATCGACCTTATACCAATGTTTGTAGGTGTCCGGAGTGTTCAGGCGAAAATCTGCGCTCAGGTCAATAATATACTTAGCTTTCTCCCTCAGTTGAGGGACTTTCTCCATGCTAGTTTTGTGCGGCAGCGACACAAAGAGCACATCACACGGCTCTAGATCAGCAACCGACGAAAATTTCAGTGTGGTTCGACCTCGCAAATTCGGATGAAGGGAATACAGGTATTTTGTCTGGTTCGATTCAGACGTGGCTTGCTGCACCTCAATTTGCGGATGATCCAATAATAAACGTAACAATTCTCCGCCTGCATAACCAGATGCACCGACAATCGATGCTCGTAAGGTTCTATTCATAAACTATTAAAAACCGGGTTTCTTCAAAAAACCCGGTTTTTCTGCCCATTTCCGATTCACTCGTCCTGATTTATCATCGTTTTTCGGCTTCCTGGATCACATAGTCGACAACTTTACCTGGAATATCCACGCCTGTGACAGCGATGCTGTTGCGAAATTCCATGGTGTAATTAACTTCATTAACCACCAAACCCTGCTCGGTTTCAAAGATATCTAATGCCACCACCCCGCCTCCGACAGCTTGAGCGCCACGCACAGAAATATCACGTAATTCATCGGTCAGCGGGCAGTTTGTGGCTTTGCCCCCGCGAGCTGTATTGGTGATCCAATGCTCCGATGTGCGATAGATGGCGCAGATATTCTCTTCGCCCACTACAAAGGAGCGAATATCACGCCCTTGCGGTTTGGACACATATTTTTGGATATAATACACGGAATGATGATAGGAACCAAGAATTTTCTTGTGCTCCAGTAAGGCTTCGGCTGCTTCGCGGTCATTGACCTTGGCCAGCAACCGTCCCCACGACCCGACTGCTGGTTTGAGAATCACCGGATAGCCCATATCCTCAATCGCTTCCAAGGCTGATTCTTCAGTAAAGGCGACCCGGACTTCAGGCACCGGCACTCCGGCTTTGACGAGTTTGATGGTGGTATTGAGTTTATCGCCGCAAACATTCGCCGTATAGGCCGAATTAATAGTTTTCACGCCCTGATCATTCAAGATCATGAGTGAATGTAACGCGCGTGAATGGTTAATACAACGCTCAAGAATGACATCAAATTTATTATAGTCATGGCTTGTTAGATTGAAAATCACTTCACGGTCATTGAGCAGTTCTACCTTGACGTTACGATCCTCAAACGCTTTGAGGAGCAATTTTTCTTCCACCCGTATAATCGAGTGCAGTACGCCTATTTTCACAATTTATTCCCCCCAGTCTTCTTCTTCGTCCGGAGCCTGTTCGAGCACTGGTGGGATTAAAGAAACGATTTCCAGCGTTTCCCCACAATCCGGGCATTCTATTAATTCATTTTCTTCATAGCCTGCCAAATCGATTTCTGCGCCACATAACGGACATTCACACACTCTACGCTTTGCCATAATAACGCTCCTTGTTTCCCTCGTTTTCCATAACTCTCTGACACTCGCTGTTCATCACGGTGTTATGGATACGTGGAGATATGTTAACATATATCCAATAGTGTTAATGAGGTGCAATCTGGTTTGTCTCATTTGGTCTTACATGCTATTGGTAGTGCAATATGTCAATAAAATCAAACAAATTTTTTCAGAAATTGTGGCGGCCATGACCGTACAAGGCCGAGAACATGAAATAAATACGGCGTGTTCAGGAAAGCAACGGCTGGAAGAGACCGGTATTCCTTGATGAGTTTTCCCTTGACATATTTATACTAAGCGCACGATAAAATTCCCATTGCCGTATTTTTACCCCGCTCCGGGTCCCTTCCCGAAAGAGAGGTCCGGGAATAAGATTTTGGAAAATTTCAGCATAGGTTTAGTTTATACGCTACTCCAGATTTTCGGAAATGCTTTATCAGGTAACCCCTGATTTTTCAAAAACAACGATGCCATCGTCAACACGATCGTATCGCTGGCAATTGCTATGAGACAAAAAACTGTGCTAATTGCCGATGATAGTCCGACTGTCGTGAAAATGCTTTCGTATATGCTATCAAGTCTGCCCTGTGATGTTATTTCAGCCTCTGACGGCGTTGAGGCGATCAAGCTGTGCTATAGCGCTCATCCGGATTTGATTCTGCTGGATATTCTGATGCCAAGAATGAACGGCTATCAGGTGTGTCGCCTGTTAAAGGATGATGAACAGACAAAACAGATTCCGATTATTATGCTGACTGCGAAAGATCAACAATCCGACCGGTTTTGGGGGTTGGCGACCGGGGCCGATGAATACATTGTCAAAGATTTTGAAGACGACCATCTGATTGAGACGATTGGGCGGATTCTTCAGCAAGATCTGCCTCAGACCGCACCTACGGCAGAAAGAAAGCTAAAGGAGATTTCCACGGTTGACTTGTTGTCTCATGCGAATAATTTATTGGATCAACAATTATACCAATCCACGATTACTAACAGAATTAATCAGTTAGCGCGTTCAATCCAGAATTTTGAAGAAACGCTCACTTCGGTGTTTGAATTATTGAGCCGCATTTTGACTTTCCAACTTGGGGCAATTTCCGTGCTTAGAAGCCAAAGCACACGCCTGCGTATTTATTTCTATCTTCCTGACAGGGCGAGTCATCAAATGATTGAACAAGCTAAACTTCTGCTGCTCAGTGAATTTTCTCGAACCCCGGCAGTTCAGAATGTCGAGACATTCTTTTTGCATGGAACAGTGGATACTGATAGCGACTGGGAACTCAAAAGCCACTGTGAAAGTGTGCTGATTGGGCGAAATAAAAAGATTGGCTCGATTCTCCTGGGAGATTCTAGAAAAGGGCGTTTTTCCGATAATGACCGAGAAACCTTTCGCATCGCGGGTACGGAAGCGGCTGTGGTGATCGATAATGCCCGGCTCTATGACGATAATGCCCGCATTCATGCCGAATTAGAGCGTGAATTACGCCGCGCGCATGATATTCAAAAATTGATGCTGCCGCAAGACAATCCATTAGAAAAATATCTCTCGATTGAAGCCACGTCAATTCCGGCCAAAGAAGTGGGGGGAGATTACTATGACTATTATCCGTTGAATGATCATCAATTGCTGCTGGCGATTGGAGATGTAACCGGTAAAGGCGTTCCCGCAGCACTGATGATGGCGACGATTAAAACAGCGTTGCAAATTCGCCTGGAACTTACCTCAGATGTCTCTGAAATTATGATGTCACTCAATAAACTCGTCTGTCATCAGGCAACGCGCCAATACATGACATTTTTTCTCGGAATCATTGACATCAATGCGAATACCATTACGTATTGTAACGCCGGACATAATTTTCCGTATCTCATTTCCGGGCAGTACGACACGCTGACCTATTTAGAGTATAGTTCCTTACCCTTAGGATTTGTTCCGCACGATGCCTATCTTGCCCGGGTACAGCATTTTGAAAATGATGACATCTTGTTTTTTTATACTGATGGAATTATCGAAGCGTTGAATGCAGAACGCGAATTATTCGGCTATCCCCGGCTCGAAAAACTCTTGCTCTCTCATTACCGTAATGATTTGATCACGATTCAACTCAAAATTCTTGAGACGATTGCAGCATTTTGTCATGAAACGCCACAGGATGATGATATGACGATGGTGTTGATCCAGAAGACCCCTCGCTAACCTGCCCGCTATTGTCATTTGAAAAAACCTGGTATCTGCTTTTCGCAAATTACCACAATGACTCGTCCACGTCGTTCATGAAAGAAAGAGATTTAATGTTTTCCCAGAACTTTTTCGCTGCTTTATTCGGATCTGAAGAAACCGTAATGGCTGCACCCACAATAATAATCGCAGGATTGAAGATGAGTAAATAGGAGATGTCATCCAGTTGTACGCCTCCGGAGATCGCGAGAGGAATAGGGGAAATTTGTGAGATAATTTCAACTTTTTGGAATAAATCATTTTCTGTGGAGCGTTCATCAATGCCGGTGTATACCGTGAGATAGTCAGGTTGAAGATAGGTGAATCGCTTAATTTGACGGTACGAATCGCCTAAGCCAATCAAATCGATCATCACTTTTTTTTGACGTATTCGGGCTTCATGAATCGCAAACATAATGGTGGCTTCAGACGCCAGACCGCAAACGCTGATCAGATCGGCCCCAGCCTCAAACATGATTTGCGCTTCAAGTTTTCCCAGATCAACCGTTTTCGTATCAGCGCATATCAACGTATCTGGATACAAGCGTTTCATTTTTTCGACAATTCGAATCCCCTCTTTTTTTAAAAGAACTGTTCCGATTTCCAAAATATCGACATGCTCCTGCACAAGCTCGGCAACTCGGAAAACTTCATCAAGATTGATGCTATCAAGCGCAATTTGCAAGAGTGGTTTTGATTTAATCGGCAGATATTCATTGGTGACTTCAAATTGATCGGTCATATTGCAAATACGAAATAGATAAAAGACGCATAAAAGATGTCTATGAATACTGAAAATGTGAAATCATACATAAGATACATTATTTTTACTTTATTTCTCTTATGTCAATATTTTTTCGTGAAGGAGTGAAAATATTCCGGGTTTTTTCCTTTTTGAATTCTTTTCCATAACACGCTGACCTTTTTCAGAGAAAATTTCTTGACTAAAATCTCTCTTCTGTCAACTATTTTTTTGTCGCAGTGCAAAAGGTATGGATCAAAAGTTCTGCTTTTTTTGCTAAAAAGGATACAGACGGAAGGAGGAAGGGTTTTGCAAATTAAGACAATAGCAGTTATTGGGGGAGGGACAATGGGATCAGGTATCGCAACGGTGACCGCCAGAGCAGGTCTCAAAACGATCCTGATAGAAAAAACTCAGGACCTGGCGATGCGATCCCTGGAGAACATTACGCGCGAAATGAATGTGCAAATTGCGCGTTGGGCGATGACCGAAGCAGAGAAAAAATTGGTCTTAGCGAACCTTGAGGTGGGCGCCGAATTACCGCTGGTTCAAGACGCTGATCTGGCGATTGGGGCTATTCCTGATGATTTTGAGTTGCAAGAAATGATTTTGAAAAAGCTCAATGATATTTGTCAGCCGGAAACCATTTTTTCTACGGTAACGGGGGTGCTCAGCATTACGGCTTTGGCCTCTGCTCTGGATCGTCCGGAAAAGATGTTAGGGCTCCATTTTCTGAATCCGGTGCTTAAAACCAAACTCGTGGAAGTGATACGCGGATTCCGAACGTCTGATGATACGTATGCTGCCGGAAAAGCGTTTGTGAGTTCCCTGGGGAAAAAGAGCATAGAAGTCTTTGAAAGTTCAGGATTTATCACGACCCGGCTCATCGTTCCGTTATTAAATGAAGCGATGTATGCTTTGCTTGAAGGGGTCGCAACTGCAGACGATATTGATACGGCAATGAAACTCGGGTACAATATGCCGATGGGTCCGTTAGAATTGGCTGATCGTATCGGTCTGGATATCTTGCTCGGGTTCATGGAGCATCTGTTCAAGGAAACCGGAGAATCAAAATTTCGTCCCTGTCCTTCGCTTAAGAAATATGTGCGCGCCCAATATTTAGGCGTGAAAACGGGGGAAGGTTTTTTCAAATATGATAAGGACACCGGGCGAAGAATTCCCTCTCCGTTTCCCGGGTAATCTCTGCTGCTGGGCAACCGAGTGAATTGTCAAATACAACGGTCAAGGTGACATTTATCAAAGAGGAGGAGATGTTGTGAAAATTCTTGTATTAAATTGTGGAAGTTCATCTGTAAAGTATCAATTGTTTGATATGACTGATGAATCGGTATTGGCGAAGGGTATAGTGGAGCGGGTCGGAATGACCGATGCAATTTTGACTCATCGTCCGACTGGGAAAGAAAAATATTGCCATGTTGAACCGATTCTTGAGCACACCTCGGCGATTAAAGTGGTGACAAATATTCTTGTGCATCCTGAACATGGTGTGATTCAGGATGTGAAAGAAATTGATGCTGTGGGACATCGGGTGGTGCATGGGGGCGAAAAGTTTAGTCAATCAACGCTGATTACGCAGGAAGTGAAAAATGTCTTAACCGAATATATCGAACTGGCACCGCTTCATAACCCTCCGAATTTAAAAGGCATCGCGGCTGCGGAAAGTGTGCTGCCAGACGTGCCTCAGGTTGGAGTTTTTGATACGGCCTTTCACTCCACAATTCCGCGCTATGCCTATCTGTATGCTCTGCCATATACGCTCTATCAGCGTTACAGAATTCGTCGTTACGGGTTTCATGGCACATCGCACAAATTTGTTGCTCGCCGGGTCGCTCAATTGATGCAGAAGGAGTTTTCCGCATTGAAAATTATTACCTGCCACCTGGGAAATGGAGCGAGTATTACGGCGGTTGATCGAGGGAAATCCGTAGAGACCAGTATGGGATTTACTCCGCTTGAGGGCTTGATCATGGGAACGCGCGCTGGCGATATTGATCCGGCGATTATTCCCTATGTCATGGCAAAAGAGGAACTCTCCCTGGGTGAAGTGGATGCCATGTTGAATAAACATAGCGGAATTTTGGGAGTTTCTGGGATCGGCAGTGATATGCGTGATATTGAAAAAGCAGCGGAAGAAGGGCATGAACGCGCCCAATTAGCCCTTGAAATGTACCGCTATCGCATCCGGAAATATATTGGAGCCTATATCGCTGCGATGAACGGAGTTGACGCGATCGTGTTCACGGCCGGCATCGGGGAAAATGATCCAGTTTCACGCGCAATTATTGGGAAACAATTGAGCTTTTTTGGCGTTGAAATTGATGAGGAACGAAACAACTGCCGAGGAGTAGAACGAGAAATTACCACGCCGACGTCAAAAGTCAAATTATGGGTCATTCCCACAAATGAGGAATTAATGATCGCCCGCGATACAATGGAAATTCTCATGGCAAAAGAATAAAAAGAAAGGGGATACGCTTTTTACTAAAAAAGTGGTTGAGTGGTTGAGTGTTCAGGGACATCTTGCAATATTCAGCCACCCAAATCCCTTGTTAAGCGAAAACCCGCCGTTGTTCCGTGCTCCGTTATGGGGAAGGAAGAAAAATCTATGATAGATTACCTGACCTATTATTACAAGCGGGGGACAGAACCATTTCGAAGTCTGTCTGCGCTATCAGATGAAGAAGCCACAAAAATCATGGGAGAACTTTGCGATGACACTCCTTTTGGGATAAGATTCAAAGACCCGGTTCAATACATGCGTAATCGAAGGCAAGCGGAGCAGTGGGTACGTGAGAAATTCATCGCTAAAGGAGGACAACCCCGGTACGCCTATCCGATTCCAATGGTGTTAGGAGCGTCCGAATGGATGGTGAAAAACTCTCCTGATCCTGGTGCTCACGGAGAAATACGCATACCTCTCTCAGTCTTTACGGAGTATGATGTCAGTTTTACTTACCCAGACAGCATGATTTCCCTATGGTTTGGTAGGGAGAAGCCCATCGAATATTATCAGCCGGAGTATCATGGAAAGGTCTTCACTGTTTCTGAAATTCTGTTAATTGTCGAGTCAAAAGGACTGCCTGAGGAAGAATGGAAAATAAGCCTCCCTAAAAATTTTGCTCCTTACATTGAGGCACAGGTATGGAATCATGAGCCGCTTTTGGAATACAAGAGACAGCTATATAATGGCAAGTGAAGCGAATATGAAAGTAGCAAAGATTCAGTTTAATAGAGAGGGGATTTCTATTGTTTCAAAAATCCGCCTACCCATTAAGCTGGAATTCTCTCGACCCGTAGAATTCTGACGCCAAAAAGGGATTCTCAAATCCCTAAAGTGAGTCCGATTTCGCCCCCACTGGTGAAGTGGGATGTTAGTGAACAGCCGTGATTGACTCAAAAATGCGTGTAAACTTCTCTCCTAAAGTGTGTTCCATTGAAACATAGAGCGGTTGAACCTCTCGACGCAGCGTTCCTCTCTCAACGGTTTCAACCTGCACTCCTTCTGATTTCAAGGCGTTAAATGCCTCTTGTTCAGCGATTGCCCAAAGATGACGCTGGTAGGTGATTGTTGCTCTTGAGGCTTTGCGCAAATAGTCTTGCACTTCAGGCGAGAGGGTATCAAACCAACGTTTGCTGGCGACAATCACGTCGGGGGTGGTTGTATGGGCACTGAGGGCCATGAACCGCAGGTTGCTGTGATAGATCTGCAACTCCAGGGCGGTGGGCGCGGAACATTCCAATGCCTGAATGGTTTGGCGTTCAAGTTGTTCTGCTGCCTTGTTGGATTCGAAAAGGGTCACGATCGCGCCTAAGGTTTCGAAGCTGCGGATGGAGAGTTGCGCTGGAAGGGTGTGGCACGATTTATCATAAGCCGGGCAAATAATCCCTATATTAAGCCCCTGGAAATCATCCGGTTTTCCAAGAATTTCTTGGGAAGCGATGATGTGCTGTGCTCCTGTTTGGAGAAATCCGAGTCCTACCAGATTAGCTTCTTCCAGGGTACTCAGAAGTTGCTGTCCTAGAGGTCCGTCGAGTACCCGAAATCGATGTTCATCATTTTTAAAAAGGTATGGCATCGCAAGTGCACCAAGCAACGGAGAATAAGACGTTAACAAGGGCAACGGAACAATTCCCATTTCAATCTGACCGAACTGAAGCCCTTCAAGCAGATCGTGTTCGTCGCCGAGTTGAGCGTTGGCAAAAATCTGAATCGTCATCTGGTCAGGCTCGATTCCCAGGCCTTTCTGAAATTCAGTCAGCGCGATCACAGAAGGATGATTGAAGTTCAGAACTGTTCCGAATTTTGCAAAACCACGATGTCCAGATTCTCCATTGACGCCTATTGAAACACTGAGGATCAGGATAAGCGTAACAATACCGGATATTCTCATACAACAAGCTCCCCTTTATAAAGGAGTCTCCCAAAGGAGAATATCGCCTTTATAAAGGGAAAGTTAGCCATGCTATGGTTGTGGCTGTGCGGCGGACGCAGACAATTCCATCAATCTCATGACACGTTCATTCATGCCCATTTGACTAAAGCCGCCATCGTGATATAAGTTTTGCAAGGTGACTTTGCTGGTCAAATCTGAAAGCAAGGTGACAACGTAATCCGCGCACTCTTCCGCGTTTGCATTTCCCAGGGGGGAAAGTTTATCAGCGAATTCATACAGCGCATCAAACCCGGCAATCCCATTTCCGGCAGTCGTGTGCGTCGGGCTTTGCGAGACCGTATTCACCCGAATTTTGCGTTCGCCCAGTCGCGCCCCAAAATTTCTGGCAATAGCTTCTAAAAGCGCCTTGGCGTCGCTCATATCATTGTATTCGGAAAAGATTCGATGGGACCCAATGTATGTCAGAGCGACAATGCTGGCGCCATCATTCAACACAGGCAAGGCGTGCAAAATCATACGGTGCAATGAAATCGCTGAGATATCCAGCGTTTTCAGATACCACTCGTAACGCAAATTTTCATAGGGCGTTTTTTTTCGAATATTTTCTGAGCGCCCCACGGAATGCACAATGAAGTCAATTCCGCCAAAACGCGATTGAGCCTCTGTAAAGAGTTGTTGCAGGTCTTCATCTTTCGTCACATCGGCTGCGACAACAGAAGCGTTTCCGCATTGATACGAGAGTACGTCAAGAGAGGCAAATCGCATCGCAATCGGGGCGTTGGTCAGGATAAATTGTCCCCCTTCACCATAGACTTGTAAAGCGATTTGCCAGGCGAGGGATTGCTCGTTCAACGCGCCAAAAATCACGCCTTTCTTACCTTCAAGTAAACCATAATATTTCCGCGCCATAATGTATTCTCCCTATCTATACATGTAAAGCGAAATTGACATTTCGCTTATATGGTTATGCTTGTAAAAGTTGTTGAAATTCTTCTTCATTCAGAATGTTTACGCCAAGTTGTTGAGCTTTAGCGAGCTTTGAACCGGGATCACGTCCGGCGACCACATAATCGGTTTTTTTGCTGACGCTCGAGACGACCCGACCTCCGGCTTTTTCAATCAAGTCTTTGGCCTCGTCGCGGGTATAAGATGGCAGAGTACCTGTCAAGACAAAGCTTTTCCCGGTAAGATGCTGTCGCGCCGCAACGCCCTCGGGATTCACGATTTCCACGCCGCCGTCAAAAAATTTTTGCAAGAGTTTAGCCGTACCGGGGTCAGAAAAATATTGGGAGACGCTTTTGGCAACTTCCGGTCCAATTTCGTAAATAGCGGTGAGTTCTTCTTCTGAAGCGATTTTAAGGCGATCAAGACTTCCAAAATAATTTGCCAACATACTGGCCGTATGTTCACCCACATGTCGAATTCCCAGAGCATAGACAAAACGGCTCAGAGTTGGATGTTTACTCTGTGCAATCGCTTGCATCACATTGTCCGCCGATTTGTCGGCCATGCGTTCCAGCGGAAGTAATTGCTCTTTTTTCAAGAAATAGAAATCAGCGGCATCGCGAATCAGGCCATTATTAACAAAGGATTCAATCTGTTTCGTGCTAACACCCTCAATATTCATCGCTCGTTTCGAGACAAAATGCTCCAGGTGTCCAATTTGTTTCGCCGGACAATTCGGGTTGGTGCAACGATGGACGGCTTCGCCATCTGGACGAATAACTTCCCCCTGACATACGGGGCAGCGCGTCGGCATGACAAAGATTTTTTCCGCTCCTGTGCGCCCGGATTCAACGATATTCACGACTTCAGGAATTACATCGCCAGCGCGTTGCACCACAACAGTATCGCCGATGCGAATATCTTTGCGGTCAATCTCATCCTGATTGTGCAAGGTGGCCCGGCTCACCTGGACCCCTCGAATATTGATCGGTTCAAGCACGGCTACGGGAGTCAGCGCGCCGGTTCGTCCGACCTGTACCAGAATATCGAGGATTTTCGTGGTTTCCTGTTTGGCCGGAAATTTAAACGCAATCGCCCAGCGGGGGCTGCGCGAAATTGTCCCTAATTCTTCTTGAAGATGGCGGCTGTTCACTTTCACCACCGTGCCGTCAATTTCATACGGAAGCGAGTCTTTGGTTTCGTTTAAATGCTGATATTGCTCAAGCACCTGTTCAATTCCCTGACAGATTTTATTAAGCGGATTTGTGCGCAGGCCAAGTGTGCGAAAGTACGCAAGCATATTCCAGTGCGTATCAAAATTGACGCCTTCTACCGCTCCAATGGCGTAAAAAAAGGCTTTTAACGGACGTTTGGCGGTCACGGACGGATCGAGCTGGCGTAATGACCCCGCGGCTGAATTCCTTGGATTCGCAAATAACGGTTCGCCCGTCAGTTCACGTTCTTGATTCAAAGTCAGAAAGTCGGTTTTATCCATATAGACTTCGCCGCGGACCTCAATTTTACGAGGTAAAACAATGGACTGCCTGGTTTCCGGATCAGAAGTAAGCAGCCGTAGAGGGATTGACGAAATCGTTTTGAGGTTCTGCGTCACGTTTTCTCCGGTGATACCATCACCTCGGGTTGATCCCATGACTAACATCCCGTTTTCATACACCACTTCTACTGCTAAGCCGTCAATTTTGGGTTCAAAAACATATTCAATCTCAGCTTCAGTACCGAGCGTACGTTTAATGCGATGGTCAAATTCCCGCAGTTCCTCTTCATCCATGGCGTTCGCCAGACTGAGCATTGGAATACTGTGCGTGACTGTACCAAATTTCTCTAATGGAGCGGCGCCAACCCTTTGGGTAGGCGAATCCGGCGTAATGAGATCCGGATGAAGCGACTCGAGTTCTTGTAAACGCCTCATCAAACGGTCGTATTCAGCGTCTGAAATTTGGGGCTGATCATCAACGTAATACAACTTGTTATGACGCTGAATTTCCTGGCGTAAATGTTCAATTTCTTGCAAAAACACGTTCGATTCTTGGGAGTGATCCATAATTTATGCTGACAATTCCGGTAAATATGAACTCATCTGTTCTGTCAATGACGCGATGAGTTCCTTCACCGACAGAATTTCTTTGATACGATGTACATTTTTCCCAACAAAAGCAAAGCCCTGATGCAGACGTCCTTTCTGGGCATTAGCTAAGGCGACGGCAATGCAATACGGGGCAGTGTGAAAATCACAGGTCGTGATGCAGTGATATGGGCATTTGAAAATGATCTTTTTCCCTTGTGCAACGTCATCAAGAAATTGATTACGGATGGCTCTGCCAGGTAGTCCGACAGGACTTGTAATAATGATCGCGTCTTCTTCTTGCGCATCAAGATACGCTTGTTTAAAGGCCATATCAGCGTCACATTCGTGCGTTGCCACGAAGCGGGTACCCATTTGGACGCCTGCTGCACCCATCTGTAAAAACGTGCAAATATCTTCGCCGGTATAGATTCCTCCAGCGGCAATAATCGGGATACGTTGGTTTTTTTCCTGTTCAAAGGGTTTGACTGCCTTAATGACTTCCGGCACAATTTTCTCCAATGCAAAATTCGGATCATCAATCTGCTGGGGTTTAAAGCCTAAGTGGCCGCCGGCCAGCGGCCCTTCGACCACAAAGGCATCAGGGAGGTAGTCAAATTTTGCCAGCCATTTTTTACAGAGCAAGGTCGCAGCGCGAGCCGAAGAAATAATCGGCGCAAGTTTTGTGTGTACTGAGTTGTTTACATATCTGGGTAAATCGAGAGGAAGCCCGGCTCCGGCAAAAATAATATCAATTTTTTCTTTAATCGCAGTTTTGACAAGTTCGGAAAAATCTGTGAGTGCCACCATAATGTTGACGCCCAGGATGCCATTGGTGCGTTCTTTGGCGGTTCTGATTTCGCGGGTGAGCGCCCGGATGTTCGCTTCCTGCGGATTGGTGTGGATATCAGGTTCTTGAATACCGATCATTGCCGCGGCAATCACCCCGATTCCGCCTTCATTAGCGACGGCTGAAGCCAACCCTGAAAGCGAAATCCCCACGCCCATTCCTCCTTGAATAATCGGAATTCTGGCAGCGAAATCGCCAATGTGTAATGCTGGAAATACCATAAACTTTTCCGTCTCCATAGAGTAAAAAATATCTGTAACAACCCATTGTTTGTCAGGACAATGGAACGATCTGTCGAATGAAAGCCTTCTCACAGGATACTCTTTCTAAAGAAGAGTTTCAGGTCAAGCTTTTCCTCGTAAAAATTTCTTAGAAGCTGTTTTAAAAGTTTGCAGGTGAGGAGTGCGAAAGCTCTGCTTTCGCTGTCAAAGCA
>DF820464.1:691969-712296 GCA_000739535.1 Candidatus Vecturithrix granuli
AACGCACCACAACGCATGAAAATTCTCTGTTCAGGAGAGATGGGATGTACCGCGAAACTCCAGTTTCGCGGGTATCAACGATGCGCGAAACTGGAGTTTCGCGCTACATTTTCAGGGGAGGACAGGATGATGAAACATAACGTGATTTTATTAGGCCTGATTGGCCTCCTGTTGGCAGGAAGTATTAGCCTGTCTCCGGTACAGGCTCAGGAAGTTCATCCTTCGTTGGCCGCTGATTTGCAAGCCGCGTTAGATCTCGTCCGGTCAGTTAAAAATGTGACTGGCGTATCGGCGGCGGTGATTGCACCGGGACAAGGAACCTGGCTTGGCGCAAGCGGCGTTTCGTATGCTGGCCCCGACGGAGAAATGAGGACTGATATGTTGTTGAGCGCCGGAAGCATTACAAAAATGTTTGTGGCGACGGTGATCTTGCAGCTTGCTCAGGAAGGCGTTTTAACGCTCGATGATCAACTGCAAACCTGGCTGCCTGACCTGCCGAATTATCTTTCCGATCCAGCAAGTGCCGATATGACGATTACTATCCGGCAACTGCTGAATCATACCAGTTTGCTCTACGATTATGCCGAAGATCCGGAGTTACAAGGACTCATTCTGGCAAATCCGTACAAAATTTGGACGCCTGAAGAACTGGTCAGCTATATCAGACCGTTTGAAAGCCCGACACCCTGGTTCTACTCTAATACCAATTATCTTCTGCTTGGGATGATTATCAAACAAGCTACCGGCAACTCGGTGTCAACGGAACTTCAACAACGTATTTTTGCCCCACTCAATCTTACAGAGACCTATCTGGAAATCGAACAATCACTGCCTGCCGGACGCGAACTGGCGCACGGCTGGTATGATGTGACTGGCGATGGCATTCCTGATGATTTTTCGATCTTTCCCAGAAATTCATTGTATAGCATGGCCTGGACAGCCGGAGGGATTGTGTCAACCCCGGAAAATACCGCCAGGTTTTTACAGGCGTTGCTCACAGGACAATTGTTAAGCCCTGTGTATCTGAATGACATGCTGAATGCCATTCCGATCTCAAGCGAACTTGGCTATGGTCTGGGAATTTTTAAAGTCGCCTTCACATCGGAGATCAGCTTGTGGGGACATGTCGGAGAAATTCCTGGTTATACCTCAGTGGTGCTCTATTTACCAGGGGCAAATATTGTCACGGCCGTCTTTACTAATGATAACGAAGTCGATGGTATCTTAGATTTTGTGCAGGCCTTGCTACAAGTGGTTCTGGCATTTGAAGGCCCGCAAACGGAGGCTTTACAGGCGTTCCTTGATAGCCTTGCAGTGGATGGAACAAACGATGTGCGGGCGGCCACGGATTTTCTGTCGGATTTAATGGATTCAACCTGGAAGATCACTGTGCCCACCGGAAGCGTCAGCACCTTCATGTTTACAACCGTTGAGTCTCAGGATGGTTATACCTTTGGAATCTATAACAATGGTCAGTATGTCGATCTCTTCACCAGTAATATGACGCCTGGCGCGCAAACTTTGTTAGAGATTTTAACCGATGGAAGTGTGTTCGTCAACCATAGCGATACTGGAATTGATTTCGCTGATCCCACGTTCGGATTTTTCCTGGATACCGGCAGCAACAGATTTTACAGCGATACCGCTCTCAATTCCGATGGGGTTGATCACATGCTTGCATACCAGGGGGTTGGAGAAGTGCTTGATCGGTCAAGTATTACCTATGAGCCAGGGGTTAGTCCGTGGGGGCCAGATGAATTTCTGCTGGCCTGGGAAGACATGCTCAGCGGGCCTATCAAAGATTATATGGATTATGTCGTAATGATCAAAGCAATCGTGCCAACAGTTCCGGAACCTGCGACGCTGCTCCTTCTGAGCACAGGAGTGCTTGGATTGGCGGTCTATACTCGCAAACGACGTTCAAAAGCGCGTTTTTCTCGCAAGTCATAACAGGCAACAAGCCAGGTTGCCCCCTCTCTTCCTTCTTGCGAGAAATGATGGGCATCACCGTGACCGTGGTGCCCATCCACTTTTTGCTTTCCTTTCTGTTCCTATTTTCAGGAGTTTCCTCTGAGATAATATTTTTTGAAAACTTCTCGTATATTTTCTGGACTTCCATTTTACTGCGGAAAAGTATGGGTTCATAAACATAATCGACTATTTAACAAAAGAGGTGGAGTATGAATACCTGTTCGTTGCAAGGAAAAGTTGCGTTAGTAACCGGCGCCAGTCGGGGGATTGGCCGGGCTATTGCCTTCGCCCTGGCACAACAAGGCGTCATCGTGGTTGGTACCGCCAGATCGGAGGAAACCCTACAAACCGTGCAGCATGAGATCATAACTGTCGGAGGAACATTCCATTGTGTCGTTGCAAATCTGGCCGATCCTGATAGTCCGAAAAAGATTGTTGACACAACGATAGCTGCCTGCGGCCGCCTTGATATTCTGGTCAATAATGCCGGAATCGTTGCAGAAGGTCCACTGTTGGAGGCCACGGTTGAGGAATGGGATCGGCTGATGGCGGTTAATGCCCGCGCGCCTTTTCTGCTGTGTAAAGAAGCGATCCCCTTCATGAAGGCCGCTGGTGGGGGAACAATTCTTCAAATCGTTTCAGTAATCGGCGTAAAAGCTTATGTGAACCAGGGTATTTATACGGCTTCAAAACACGCACTTATGGGAATGAGTAAAGTGCTGGCGCAGGAAGTGCAGAAAGACAACATTCGCGTCCACACGATTTTACCCGGCGGCGTGGCGACAGATATGATCGCCCAGGTTCGTCCGGATTTGAATCCGGAAGAGCTCATGCAGCCCGAAGATATTGCGGAAATTGTGATCTTTTTGTTGACGCATCGTAGCAACGCCGTGATTGACGATATTCATGTGCGACGTGCTAATTCATCGCCCTGGTTTTAATGAACATCTGAATTCTCTCGCAAAGCCCGCAAAGACGCAAAGCCTTTGAAGTTCAATTCGTTGCGAGCTTTGCGGGTTTTGCGAGAAACTAAAAAAAATTCTTCATAATGAGTTAAGGTGTGTAAAATGCTGACATATTTCCATGAAATTTATACCAAAGTGGCTGAATATCTCACAACCACAGGACAGTTTGATACCCAGATCATTCAGGTCAATCCGAAAGGGGATCAGACCAAAGCCTTCGATTACAATACAGAGGCGATGATTCTGGAATATTTTGACCAACAGTTGCCTTTTGCGGTGAACGTGCTCACCGAAGAACGAGGAGAACTTACATTAGGCACAGGAAACCCGGAATACACGATTATTATCGATCCGGTGGACGGTTCCGATAATTTTACACGTGGTTTAGGCATGACTGGTTTCTCAGTCGCAGCAGTTCCGGCGGGTGAAACCCTGACTGTAGACAATGTCAAATACGGCTTTGTCGGACATCTTTTTCTGAAAAAAATTTTCACGTTTGAAAAGGGCAAAGGGGCTTTCTGTAATCAAGAAAAACTTTCAACCTCAAAAGAGACCCGCCTGCAAAACGCGCTGGTCAGCGCGTATATTGTCGGACAAAAGGCCGAACACCTTACGAAAGCCTATCCATTGTTGCAGCATACTACGAAGATGCGTTGTTTCGGATCTGCTGCGTATGAGGTGTGTCAGGTGGCTGCCGGGGGCTTAGACGCCTATATTGATGTTCGCAATCTGTGTACGCCGGAAAATTTTATGGCTGCAGCTCCGATGGTTTTAGAGGCCGGGGGCATTGTGACCGATGAACGCGGTGAAGCCCTGGCCCCTATCGAGAAATTGGATTATGGCTATAATGTTGTCATGAGCGGCAATCGAGCATTACATGACGCTATTCTTCAATATTTTTCCTCCTGTACATAATATTCTGTCGGAACACACAAGCCGTTCAGTATCGTCTTAGATCGAGCTGGGTTGCAGCTTGCGACAACGGATTTCAGAGGATGAAATCCAGACGCCAAGCAAGACGCAGCCCATGCCGCAGAATTGGAGCAGGGTCAGGGATTCTCCTAAAACTAACCAACCAGATAACACGCTGATCACTGGAATGAGGTTGATATACGCCGAAGCTTGACTGGCCGGCACTTTGGATAACCCGTAGTTAAAAAGGCCATACGCCAGGAAACTCACGCAGGTTCCCAGATACAGCATGGCCAGAGTGGGAATCAGAGGCCAGTGTAATGGAAAATTGGTTGATGGAAACGCCAGAACCGGGGCAAAAAAGAGCGTACCGAGAAACATTTGTGTCGCCGTGAGAAAAAATGGGGAATAGCGTGTGCCCAGATAGCGGGCTAAAAGTGTGTAGCCGGCCGCACAACACATGGCAATAAATTCTAATGTATTGCCCAGAAACGGGTTCGGTGCATCCTGAGAACTCAAGCTCTGAGAGGTGATCAACACGATGCCGCCGACTGCGATCGTAAATCCCAGGAAAGTGGTCAGAGTCGTTTTCTCCTTTAGCAGCATACCAGCGCTGACGGCCACGATTAACGGCAGTAAGGCTGTCACCATGCCAGCCTGCGACGCGGTTGTATAAGTTAAGGCATAGGACTCAAAAACGAAATAGAAGCAGGGTTCACACAGAGCCATCAGCGTTAAATATTTCCAATCTCCCTGCCGGTAAGTAAACTGACGCAATTTTTTGTGAAAGAGCAAGAAAATGAGCGCGGCCAGAACCATGCGGCCAAAGACCATGACTAACGGATCGAGCATGCGTAAGGCAACTTTCATCGCAATAAATGACGTACCCCAAAAGAATACTGCCAGGAGTAAGCCGAAGATCGGCAGAAGCGAGGACTCACCGTAACCAATGTGCAATAGTTTTTTCATAGGTGCCTTTATAGAAGAACGCACCCGTTACGAAAAAATGTCTCGGATGCGTCAAAAATTTTAGGTTTTGGAACTGATTTAAATGACAGGGCCACCTTGATGAGAGGCATGGCTGTTGTCAATGAGAAAATATCAATTTGAAACAACACAAAAAAACCGAGTTTTTTGGAAAAACTCGGTTTTCAGGAAATAGCTCTTTAGCTTTTAAATCTCAGAGAATTACCCTTCTGTTGTTAATTTTTCGATCAGTTCGGCTAAAATTTCATCAGCATTCTTATTGTCAATCTGGCAAGTGCCGGCATTCGCATGACCTCCGCCGCCATAGCGCAGCATAAGTTGGCCGATGTTCAGCTTTGATGTGCGGTTGAGAATCGATTTGCCGACAGCAAAGACGGTATTTTGCTGTTTCACACCCCAGATCACATGAATCGAAATATTACATTGAGGGAACAGCGCATAAATCATAAAGCGATTGCCAGGATAAATAACCTCTTGCTGTCTGAGATCCAGTGTCACCACGTTTTTACGGACAGTGGAACAACGCATAAGTTGTTCTTTAAATCGGTCCTCGTACTCAAAATACAAATTCACCCGCTCGTTGACATCTGGTAATTGTAAAATATCATCGATATCATGATCTTTGCAGTAATCGATTAAGTCCATCATTAAATTATAGTTGGAGATGCGAAAATCTCGGAATCGTCCTAATCCGGTACGAGGATCCATGAGATAATGGAGTAAGACCCAGCCTTGGGGATGGAGAATTTCGTCTTCGGTAAATTGGGCGGAATCTCCCTTATCAACCGCATTCATCATTTCTTGCGAAATATTGGGAAATCGTTCTTTCCCCCCATAATAATTGTACAAGATTCGCGCTGCGGACGGGGCTTCTGCATCAATGATATGATTTGCTTTTTGCCCTTGAATGCGGAGCGTTTCACTCAGATGGTGATCAAATGCCAGATGGACCCTTTCAACATAAGGTAAATTAGTAGTAATGTCATTTTCCGTGATCTCAATTCTGCCATCTTGCATATCTTTGGGATGGACGAATTTAATGTCATCGATTAAGTGAAGTTCTTTGAGCAAGACCGCACAGACTAACCCGTCGAAATCACTCCGCGTCACCAAACGATATGTTTTTTGTTCTGCCATATATGCCCCTCCTTATAAAAACCGGGTTTCTTCAGGCACCTCAGTTTTTCCTACTGGAAAATTTCTGACTCAGTACTTACACAATTTCAGATCCTTACTGATTTGCTGCTATTATTCTCATCATGAACGAAACAGGAAAATATGTCAAACAGTTTGTGCTCACAATTTAAGGGATTGTCAAGAAATATTCCGGTTCTCAATTTTCATCCACAGTCAGCAATGGCGCGTCTTGACATCTGGACGCGCGGAGTTATTATTATATAAGATTAGATCAATTTATGAATATCAATCCAGATCGAGACCAGGATGTTTGGTTTTGGTCTCGATCTGGATCTTCATAGATTTTTAGCGAGCGTGAGAAATCATGAATGCAATTTTTAGAAGACGAAGTATCAGAAAATACCGATCCGATGCCATCTCTACCGAGACGCTTCATTTCTTATTGGAAGCTGCCATGTGTGCACCTTCGGCGCAAAATCAACGTCCCTGGCACTTTGTCGTGATCACGGATCAGGCTATGCTCACGACCTTAGCCAATGTCAGTCCTTACGCCAAAATGATCAAAGATGCGCCGGTCGTAATCCTGGTGTGCGGCGATTTAGAACGAAAACTCGCGCCGGATTTTTGGGTGCAAGATTGCGCCGCCGCCACGGAAAATCTGTTACTCGAAGCGGAAGATCGGCATTTAGGAGCAGTGTGGGTCGGAATTTATCCCCGTGAAACCAGGGTTGAGTATATCAAAAACGTGCTTCATCTTCCTGAGAACATTGTCCCATTTGCACTGATTCCGATAGGGTATCCTGCGGAAGAAAAAGCGCCTCTGCAGCGCTATGATGAATCACGGGTGCATTATAATCAATGGTAATGAATCCCCGATTGTTAACATATTATGACATCTGAACCAAATCGGCAGCATCGCAAAAATCAACCTGTACGCGCTCTATTGTTATTCAGCCAACCCACGGTGTTCGCGCTGATGATGGCTGTCATATTAATGCAATGGCGAGTTGCGACAGTGGTGCAGGTTGATATGATTGCCGCTTGTCCGGAATGCTGTTTCAATGAAACCGTGCTTCGCGCTCGTGTTGCTTCCGGAGAATTTTTTCCGACAAACGTCCGGCAGATCAACATCCGTTATCCTGAATATCCTGAAATTAAAGAGAAAATGACAACAGTTGCCGGAAAATTCATGTTCGCCGCGCTTGATCGCATAGTGATCAGGAGTTTTGCGTGTGATGCTGCCTGTCAGGAAATTCGAATCGTGTTGAAGGGGAAAGCAAATCAGGCATATTTAACGCAAGAGAATCAGCTCTATGAGGATTATCGGCTGACCATGTTTGATAAAGTCAGGCACTCCTCAATCGCTCGTGGAAGCGGCGTGATCCTATGGATTTTGTTGACAGCCCTGGGATGGGTAAAAGTGTATCGGGAATTGAAGCGTCAGGACTGAGCAAGGCGGGACAAACGCCTTATACTCCTATTTCAGTTTCGCTTCATATTTCGACGGACAGGACGTCATGAGCGTAATGGCATGGAAGAACTGTTTTTCCGCATTGTATGAGCCTTCAAGTACGATACTGGCTCCATCGCGGAAGATATCCGGCACAACACCCTTGTAAGAGACAGACATGGTGGACTGTTCTGATCTTCCTCGGATTATAAAAGTGATATTCTGCATATCGTTCTGGCGTTGAATCGAGCCAGGTACAACTATTCCCGCAATGCGCATACCTGTTTCTTTCTGCGTCGGATGTTGGGCCAGAAACTCATCAACCGTGAGATAGTACATGGCCGAATCCTGAAAGCTTGCATACAGTAGAAATCCGATTCCCAGGGCGACAAGCAGCCCACCGAGAAATAATTTCGTGGGATTTGCGTTCATTTTGCTCACCTTACAAGTTCTCACCCAATGCCACTCAATTGGGGAAACCATTCTATGAGTTTTGTCGCAAGCATCGCGAACTTTCCTGTAAAAATCAGGATGCCGATCAGCATTAAAAAGACGCCGCTCAGAATCTCGATGAAATGAAAATAACGTTTCATTTTATTGAAGACATCAAAAAAGGTCTGGGTCGCAAGCGCAGTTAACAGAAACGGCACCCCCAGACCCAGCGAATAGATACTCAATAACAAAATACCTTGACCAACGGTTTGCTGCCCTCCCGCCAGGAAAAGAATAGGTCCCAGAATCGGCCCCACACAGGGCGTCCAGCCAAATGCAAACGCCAGTCCGATGACAAAGGCCCCAAGCATTCCGGCGCGTACCTGGCGGACATGAAAGCGCTTTTCATAATTGAGAAAACTCAGGGGTTTCTTGAATAAACCCAGGAAATGTAACCCGAGAATAATAATGATAATCCCGGCGATTTTACTCATCAGAACGAATTGGGTTAACAAAAATTTTCCAACTGTTGTCGCCGTGGCGCCAAGCAAGACAAACACCAACGAAAAGCCCAAAATAAAAGCCAGGGACGTAAAAAGCGTTTTGCGCAGGATGTTCTGACGTTGAGATGCCTGTCGCAATTCGTCAACCGACACACCCGACATAAAAGAAATATAGGCCGGGACAAGCGGGAGCACGCACGGCGAAAGAAATGACAAAATACCGGCAAAAAACGCAGCAATGACTGAGACTTGCGTAACAAGTTCCATAAAGAATACCCTACAGCCAAACGACGAATGGTTGAACTTTGAATTGTTTCGCACATAAGACGCGAAATTCTCGAAATAACTCAATCCCTGATTCTGAAAAACTTTAGTGACTCATAAAGACAAGAGTCTTGCTTGTCAAGAAAGAAAAAATTTCTCCTGTAAATAATTCTGTGATAATTGGCTGCTGGAGTGCAAAAGTTCTACTTTTGCGCGTCAATTTTCAAGCAAACTCGCGTACAAGAGTATACAACTTTTGCACTCCGGCACAGAATTATTTACAACAACACGCTTTTTATTAAACTTTCCTTTTTTCCTCTCGTCAGACAAACGACTCACATAAAACATGAGTTACACGTGAATGCGTTATTTTTACATAGACTCATATCCCTTCTTCTGGTTGTTTGATGCTTATATATCTTGCAACACAGGAGGAGAGGATGTTGCACATGAACTATCGGAGGTAATACCCTTATGACGAGACGATTGAGATATTTCACAATCCTTGTCACGCTGCTTGGCAGCGTTTTCCTGATGAGCGGATGCGGCGATGATGATAACCCGACCACGCCTAAGCAGAATAATTTCCCAACGGTTGAGGGGATCACCATCACTCCGAACGCGGCAATTTATGCTGATGATACCGTTACTCTGACTCCAGTTACAACGGATCCGGATAACGATGTGCTGCGTTACACCTGGAGTAAAAATGCCGGAACGTTTAATCCGACGGAAGCGGTCGGTGATTCTATTCAATGGACTGCGCCTTCTGCGCTCGGAACCTATCAAGTGGTCGTAGTCGGGGATGATGGCAATGGCGGTACATCGCAGAAACATATTGATCTGAAGGTGTACGGCGGCAACCAGAATGGACAGATTGACGTTGTCGGTGGGGTTCGGCTCAATCCTGTCGGCGGAAACAGCGATATCGGCTATATTGATAAAGGCGATACGATCGTGCTGGTATGGGATAAAGCCAGTCCGGTCACTGTTGATGGAACCCGGCCTGATGAAACCAAATACGCACCTGATGGCAGCCGGTTAAACGCGGCCACGCTGACGGTGGTCTCTGCGCCGCAGTTTGGCTATGCAGACGGACTTCCGGCCAGAGATGCCGCTCGCTATTCGATTATCGGGAAAATCGGGGATAAAGGCGGTTGGTTTGAATTTACCAACGGATCTGACGGCGACGGCGACGGAATTCCAGATTCTTTCTCTGCGGTTGCTCCTAATCGAGGAAAACTCTACCTCAGTCTGAACGAACAAGATACGTTGTTAGCTGATAATACCGGGTACTGGCGATTCTCCTTCACCATTACTCACCCGTAATAAGGTTAAGTACGCTGTCCTTTTTCTCCCCCAGCCCACGGCTCTCTACCGTGGGCTTTTTTTTGTTCATTTTTTCTCGTATTTCAGAATTGACAAATGTGAACATGAGTTCCTATGTAACTATAAGGACTTTTCATAAGAAAATGATTTCTGAATGTTGCCTGAAAACAACTGTTTTACGACATGAAAAATTCAGAAAGATTATTTGGGCTTACTTAGGCTAATTCATGACAAATCCTTTCTTTCGATTTTTCTAGAGGAAAAATATTGCTATCAGGCAAACACACTGAAATGTTTGTTTAGGGAGGAAAGGACAATGAAATTTTTATTCGATCTTGCCGAGCGAGGGAAACTTCCTGACGGATTGATCCGTCTGGGAGCTCGCTTATTGGATAGAAAACGCCTTCATGAAGTCCAAAACGGGGATGCTGAAGCTCAACGTCAGGCCATGCGCCAATTTATAAATATAATGCGTCAAAGCCCGATTGCAATTGCCACGCACAAAGCCAATGAACAGCACTATGAACTTCCTCCGGAGTTTTTTCAATATGTGCTGGGAAAACGCCTGAAATATAGTGCCTGTTATTGGCCGCAAACGGTTCATAACCTGAATGACGCTGAGGAAGCAATGTTAGCGCTGACCTGTGAACGTGCAGAAATCCAGAATGCCATGCAGATTTTGGAACTAGGGTGTGGATGGGGAGCGTTATCGTTGTGGTTGGCAGAAAAATATCCCCGGAATCGGATTCTGGCTGTTTCCAATTCCGCACCTCAGCGAGAATTTATCCTGGCTCGCTGCGCTGAAAGAGGCCTGAAGAACATCGAGGTACTCACCGCCGATATGAATGATTTTACCACAGAACGCCGGTTTGATCGGGTACTTTCAATTGAGATGTTCGAACATATCCGCAATTGGGATCGCTTATTGACGAAAATTGCCAACTGGCTTCAACCGCAGGGCAAATTATTTATCCACATTTTCACGCATAAAGAATGGGCCTATACTTATGAAGTCGAAGGAGAAGACAATTGGATGGGACGACACTTTTTTACCGGAGGCATGATGCCGTCTGATGATCTCCTTCTGTATTTCCAAGATCACCTCATCCTTGAAGATCACTGGCGTTTGAACGGTATCCATTATCAAAAAACGGCTGAAGCCTGGCTGAAAAATCTGGATGCCCACCGCAGCGAAATTCTTCCCATTATGAAAGACGTGTATGGAGAAGATCAGGCCGAAACCTGGCTGCAACGCTGGCGCATGTTCTTTATCGCCTGCGCTGAATTATGGGGTTTTCATCGAGGACAGGAGTGGCTGGTCTCGCATTACCGACTCCGTAAGCATTGACACCAGGTTTCTCAATCTGGAAAAATTATTGACAAAGTATAGTTAAGATACTGCGCTATTTATCCCAAAGCACAAAAGGAGTTATTCATTCGTTTTGGCAAACGCACCACGGCGAATGAAAATTTTCTGTTCAGGGGAGATGGGATGTACCCGCTTTGAGGTCAAAGCGCCCTATCAACGAGGCGCGAAACTGGAGTTTCGCGCTACATTTTCAGGGGAGGAAAAAATTTATGAAAGCTGTGTTATTACGACAACCGAAAGACATTGATATTGTGGACGTTCCACGTCCTGAGCAGCAGGGGAAAGTTATGATTCAGGTGCGGGCCATGGGGATCTGCGGCTCTGATATTGCGGCCTATAAAGGCATTTCTCCGCTGGTCACGTATCCCAGAATTTTAGGGCATGAAGTCGCCGGCGAAGTTGTGAGTGTTCCTGAGCAGAGCACAGGAGTAGCTGTCGGCGACCGTGTGATTGTCGAACCTTATCGTTATTGCGGATCCTGTTATCCCTGTCAGATCGGTCGCACAAATTGCTGCGAACATCTGCACGTCATCGGCGTCCATGAAGATGGGGGCATGAGAGAATATTACGCCCATGATGCTCATTTAATTCATCGCGTGCCCGATGCCCTTGCCTGGGATCGCATTCCGATGATCGAACCCCTGAGCATCGCTATTCACGGGATTCACCGTCTGAACGTGCAGGCCGGAGAACACGTCGCGATTACCGGTGCAGGACAAATTGGCTTGTTGGCCGCTCAGGTCGCTCTGTACCTTAAAGCGATTCCGATTCTGATCGATCCGCTGCGCGAACGTCTCGAACTTGCCCGAAAGTTCGGCATCACACATGTCATCGATCCTATGACAGAGGATGCTGCCCTGAAAATTCAGACTATTACCGACGGTCGCCTGGTAGAAGCCTTTTTAGAAGCTTCCGGATCCGCAGTAGCGGTAAGAAGTTCGATTGATCTAACGCACTATGCCGGGCGCGTCGCCTTCCTTGGCTGGCCTAAAGATGAGGTTTCACTCCCCACCTTTCTTTTTACTAAAAAAGAGCTTGATGTACGCGGGTCGCGCAATAGCGTCGGCGAGTTTCCGCTTGCCATCGAACTGCTGACAACCGGAGCGGTGAAGGTTGACGCCCTCATCAGTAAGGTAATCGCCTTTGATGGCATTCCTGAATATGTGCGCTTAATTACAGAACAACCGGCGAACTATATCAAGGTCATTGCTGTTTTTCCTTCATAAAGGAGTTGCCATGAGCGTAGGCTCACCCGGCACAATGAAAATGAGATGTACCGCGAAACTCCAGTTTCGCGGCTGTCAACGAATGCGCGAAACTGAAGTTTCGCGCTACATTGAATGCGCGAAACTGGAGTTTCGCGCTACATTTTCAAAGGAGCAGATGATGCAATATCGCATCTTAGGAAAAACCGATCTATCGGTCTCAGTGATAAGTTTTGGGGCGTCGTCGCTGGGCGGAGTGTTTCGAAATGTGCGCGAGCAGGAGGGAATCCGCGCCATGCACACCGCCTTAGATTTGGGCGTCAATTTTTTTGACGTGTCGCCGTATTATGGACTCACGAAAGCCGAAACTGTTCTGGGGAAAGCCTTACAAGGCATTCCCCGCGAAAAATATCTGCTAGCCACCAAGTTAGGGCGCTATGGCGATGATTTTGCAGATTTCGACTTTTCTGCGGCGCGAGCAGCAACAAGCGTTGATGAAAGTTTGCGCCGTCTTGGCGTTGATTATCTGGATCTGATTCAATGCCATGATATCGAATTCGGTTCCTTGGATCAGATTGTCAATGAGACTATTCCGGCGCTGCGAAAAATTCAGGAACAGGGAAAAGTTCGATTTATCGGCATTACTGGGCTTCCGTTAAAAATCTTTCCCACAATCTTAGATCAAGTTGAAGTTGATACAATCCTTTCTTATTGCCATTATTCACTGAATGACGCGAGTTTGGAAGGCTTGATCCCCTATCTGCAAGCGAAACTGGTGGGGATTATTAACGCCTCGCCCTTATCAATGGGGCTGCTCTCGCAGCGAGGCGCACCGCCCTGGCATCCTGCGTCAGACGAGATCAAACAAGCTTGCGCCAACGCCGCGCACTATTGCGCTGAACACGGAGAGCCGATTGAAAAATTGGCGATTCAATTTGCGGTGCAGCAGCCGCAGATTACAACGACGCTGGTTGGAACGGCCAATCCTGAGAATGTCAAACGAAACATCCAATGGATCGAAGAACCGATTGATGAAGAATTGTTACACAATGTTCTTGATATTCTCAAGCCAATCCACAATAAAACCTGGCTCTCAGGACGACCGGAAAATAATTGAACCGCAAGTGAGTTGTGTGTTGTCATGTTTCACAAGAGTTTCCATGAGCTTACGCTCGCTCGACGCAATGAAACTACACGGATTTTATGCAGGGAGGATTGGATTTCGAAGGCCATCTCGAACATATCCTCCCTACATAAAATCCATGTAGTTTCATAGGAGCTATCATGAGCCTCCGGCTCACCCGTCATCATGAAAATGAGATGTAGCGCAAAACTCCAGTTTCGCGGCTGTCAACAATGCGCGAAACTGGAGTTTTGCGCTACATTTTCAAAGGAGTTAACATGAGCGGGACGCCACCCGAAGCAATGAACATACGATGTAGCGCGAAACTCCAGTTTCGCGGCGGTTAACAATGCGCGAAACTAGAGTTTCGCGGTACATTTTCAAAGGAGTTAACATGAGCGGGACGCTCACCCGAAGCAATGAACATACGATGTAGCGCGAAACTCCAGTTTCGCGGCGGTTAACGATGCGCGAAACTGGAGTTTTGCGCTACATTTTCAAAGGAGCAGACATTTCGCCCTGAATTTCGACAGAAGTTCTCAGGTTAAGGGGGGGAATATAGCAAAGGTAGGGATAAAAATATCCACATCCACCACTTGATTTGTGCATACAAATGATATACATTATTTAGCATGAAATATGATTGGAATCCTGACAAAAACGACTGGCTGAAAGAAGAACCCAATATTTCATTTGAGCAGATTATTTTTCATCTTAGTCAAGGTGACATTTGGATGACGGCTGATCATCTGAATCAGCAGAAGTATCCTGGTCAGCGTATCTATTTTGTTATTGTGGAAGACTATATTTACTTAGTTCCTCATATTGTCGAAAAAGATTCTATTTTCTTAAAAACGATCATCCCAAGCAGAAAGGCAACCAGGGACTACCATAAAGAACAGGAAGAATAGCCATGAAATACGATCAAGAAGAACAAGAAATTTTAGAGGCCTATGAAACGGGACGGATGAAATTGTCGAAACCTTCGCCTTCAGAGATCACAATCATCAAAGCAACAGCGGAGAATACTTTTAAAAAGAACAAACGAATTACGATTCGCTTATATGACCATGATTTCAAAGGAATTCAGAAGAAAGCCCTTCAAATGGGAATCCCATACCAAACATTGATTGCAGGTATTATCCACCGCTACATTGAAGGGGATTTAGTTTCAAAAAAAGACTAACATCATGTGAATCAGACATTGGCATGAGGCGAACTGATGGGATAACAGAGGGAAAATCAGACTTCAACATCGAATAAAGATACTTGCCGCCGCATAATTTTGTGAGATGCAGCAGTCAGGTTCATAGCCACAAATTTATCCGGCCTCAAATAACGACATATCATGTCTCAAAAAATAGATACACATCATCACTTTTGGAAGTATAATGCTGAAGAGTATAGCTGGATTGATGAGAAGATGCAAAAAATTCGGCGCGATTTCCTGCCGGATGAATTGGAAGACACGATTCAGGAAGTCGGCGTCGCAGGCGTGATTTCCGTGCAGGCACGTCAAACCCTGCAAGAAACCGAATGGCTGCTCGAACTTGCCTCGGATCATGCGTTTATCCTGGGCGTGGTCGGCTGGGTGTCCTTAACATCCCCCTCAGTTGGCAAGGATATCGAACGCTTTGCGCAACATCCGAAATTCAAAGCCGTGCGCCATGTCTTGCACGATGAGCCGGATGACTTCTATATGCTGCGCGACGATTTCAATAAGGGAATCAGCGTACTCAGGTCTCTGGAATTGACCTATGATCTGCTCATTTTTGAAAAACACCTGCCCCAGACCATGAAATTTGTGGACCGGCATCCGTACCAGAAATTTGTGGTTGATCACATTGCCAAACCGCGCATCCGCGAAGGGGTTTTATCGCCCTGGCGCGAAAACCTCAAAGAACTCGCCAAACGTGAGCAAGTGTATTGTAAACTGTCTGGTCTTGTCACAGAAGCTGATTATGAAACCTGGACCGAAGACGAGCTTTTCCCGTACATAGAAATTACTATGGAAGCCTTTGGCCCCGAACGGGTCATGTTCGGGTCAGATTGGCCGGTCTGCCTTGCTGCGGCGACCTACAAACGCTGGTTTGATGCGGCTTCACATTATATTGAACAACTGTCTGATACCGAACAGCAGCAAATATGGCATCAAACCGCACAGGAAGCCTATGATCTCACTTTGCCTTCCGAAACAAGGTGAATAATGCTGCACCCTTTGCTGCCGAGAGTCATTGATGGTGCAATTGACTTGACAAAAATGTTCAATCATGTCATTTCTGGAACGCTGTGTTGAAGATGGTATAATCGTGGACGATGAAGCGTAAGCGGAGTTATGACGAAAAAAGAGAAACAAGCGCTCAGTGAAAGTGATATTTGCGATCTGTTTATCACGCCGGCGATCAAAGCTGCCGGGTGGGATCAATTCACCCAGATTCGGCGGGAGGTGACGCTCACGCCAGGCCCCGTGATTGTGCGCGGCAACATGTCGTCGCGCAACAAGAAGAAAAAAAAATTTGCCGATTATGTGCTCTCCTGGAAGTCGGGCGTGCCTGTGGCCGTGGTTGAGGCCAAAGATAACAAACACACTGTCAGTCAAGGGATGCAGCAAGCCCTGGGCTATGCTGAGATTTTACAGGTGCCCAGCGCGTTCAGTTCCAACGGCGACGCCTTTGCCTCGCACAATAAAGCGCCCATAGACGAAGAGATTGAATGCGAAATCCCGCTTGACGCGTTCCCGCCCCCGGCCGAGTTGTGGCAGCGCTATAAAATCTACCGCAATATCGCTGATACGGAAGAAACGCTCGTTGTACAGCCCTATTATGAGGATGCGTCGGGCAAAGAGCCGCGCTATTACCAGACCGACGCCATCAACCGCGTGGTCGAAGCGATTGCCAAAGGCCGCAAACGCCTGTTATTGGTGATGGCGACCGGCACGGGCAAAACCTATACGACCTTCCAAATTATCTGGCGGCTCTGGAAGGCCAAAGCCGTGAAACGGGTGTTGTTTTTAGTGGATCGCAATTTCCTGGCTGACCAGACCCTTGTGAACGATTTCAAACCCTTCGGATCGGTGATGACCAAAATCAAAAACCGAACGATCGATCCGGCATACCAAATCTATCTTGGGCTGTATCAGGCATTGACCGGACCGACTGAAGCGGATAAAGCCTTTAAAACCGTCTCGCCGGATTTTTTCGATCTCGTGGTGATTGACGAATGCCATCGCGGCAGCGCGGCTGAGGATTCGGCCTGGCGCGAAATCCTGGACTATTACGCCAACGCCATTCAAATCGGTTTGACCGCCACCCCCAAAGAAACCGAATACGTCTCCAACATCACCTACTTTGGCGAGCCGGTCTATACGTATAGTTTAAAACAAGGGATTGAAGACGGCTTTCTGGCCCCCTATAAAGTAGTGCGCATTGATATTGACAAAGACCTGTACGGCTGGACCCCGCCGCCGGGCATGACGGATGACCTGGGGAATGCGATCGAGCAGCGCGAATACAACCAGCAAGACATGGATCGCATCCTGATCCTGAACCAGCGCACGAAACTGGTGGCGAAGCGGGTCATGGACCTGTTACGCGCCACCGATCCCTTTGCCAAAACGATTATTTTCTGTGAAGACATTGATCACGCCGAACGCATGCGCAAAGCGATTGTGAATGCGGCCGGGAAGCTTGCCATCGAGAACCCTAAATACGTGATGCGCATCACCGGCGACAGCCCCGAAGGCAAGGCCGAACTGGATAATTTCAGCGACCCTGAGAGCCGTTTTCCCGTGATTGTCACCACCTCGGAACTCTTGACCACCGGCGTGGACGTGAAGACCTGCAAGCTGATCGTCATAGATAAAACCATCCGATCGCTGATCATCTTCAAACAAATCGTCGGACGCGGCACCCGCATTGACGAAGAGTTCAAGAAATACTACTTCACCATCATGGATTTTAAAAAAGCCACGGAACATTTTCGTGATCCCGATTTCGACGGCGAGCCGGTCGTGATTTACGAGCCGGATGGCAATGATGATCCTGTACCGCCTGATCCGCCTTCTGATGGCGACAGCGGGGAAAACGGCGATGAGGAGGAAGGGGTGCGAAAATTTTATGTGAGCGGGGTGGAGGTGAGCATCGTCGCCGAACGAGTCGAATATATCGGGGCAGACGGAAAATTGGTGACAGAATCCTACATTGATTACACGCGCAAGCAGATCCGCCAGGAATATGCCTCGCTGAACGACTTTTTGACACGCTGGCAGGCCGCCAAAAAGAAAGACGCCATTCTCAACGAACTGGCCGAATATGGAATTAAATTCGAACTGTTAGCCAAAGAGGTCGGCAAAGACTATGACGCCTTCGACCTGATTTGCCATATCGCCTACGCTCAGCCGCCGCTCACTCGGAAAGAACGGGCCAACAACGTGAAAAAACGGAACTATTTCACCAAATACGGGGAACAGGCGCGCGCCGTGCTGTACGCGCTGCTCGACAAATACGCCGATGAGGGGCTGAGTACCATCGAAAGCCCCAGAGTCCTGCGGCTCAGGCCCTTCGATGCGATGGGAACCCCAATGGAAATCATTCAGAACGTCTTCGGCGGCAAAGCGCGCTACGAGTACGCGCTTCAGGAGTTAGAGGATGCGCTGTTTTCACAGGAACAATCAGCATGAGCAATATCAGCGGAATTATCAAAACGATTCAAGACATCATGCGCAAAGATGTGGGCGTTGACGGCGACGCGCAGCGCATCAGCCAGTTGGTCTGGATGTTGTTTCTCAAAATCTATGACGACCGCGAAGCGGAACTGGAATTGACGGAAGACGACTATCGTTCGCCGCTGCCGGAGGATCTGCGCTGGCGGAATTGGGCCGCGAATCCGGAAGGGATCACCGGCGATGAGTTGAGCGATTTTGTCAATTTGCAACTCTTTCCTACGCTCAAGGAGAAACTCAGCGTTCATGGTAGGCAGGGGCAGCGCGCGCTCGTCATCCGCACGGTGTTTGAGGATGCTTATAACTATATGAAGTCCGGCACCCTGATGCGGCAGGTGATCAATAAAATCTGCGAGATTGACTTTAACAACCTGAAAGACCGTCACGCCTTCGGCAGCATCTACGAAAAAATTCTCAGAGATTTGCAAAACGCCGGCAATGCCGGAGAGTTCTACACACCGCGCGCCGTGACGCAATTTATCGTGAACCGGGTCGCGCCGCAGCTTGAGGAAATCGTGCTGGACCCGGCCTGCGGCACCGGCGGCTTTTTGACCGCCGCCATAGACCACAAACGCGCGCAGTACGTCAGTTCCGCCGCCGATGAAGAGATGTTGCAACAGAGCATCCGCGGGGTCGAAAAAAAAGCCCTGCCCCATCTGCTCTGCACCACCAATATGATTTTACACGGTATTGATATCCCCACCAATATCAAGCACGAAAACACCCTCAGCCGCCCGTACAAGGATTACGGTAAGCAAGACCGGGTGCATGTGATTGTCACCAATCCGCCCTTTGGGGGCATGGAAGAGGATGGCATCGAGAACAACTTTCCCGCGAAATTCCGCACCCGTGAAACCGCGGACCTGTTTATGGCCGTGATTATCAAGCTTTTGCACGATCACGGGCGCGCCGCGGTCGTGCTGCCCGACGGCTTTCTCTTCGGCGAAGGCATGAAAACCCGCCTGAAACAAGAACTGGTGGAACAATGCCGCCTGCACACCATTGTGCGCCTGCCTAACGGCGTGTTCAATCCCTACACCGGCATCAAAACCAACATTCTCTTCTTCACGAAGAAACCCGAAGCGGAACAGCCGGCCACGCAAACGATCTGGTTTTACGAACATCCCTACCCGGAAGGCGTGACGAACTACAACAAAACCAGACCCATGCGCTTTGAGGAATTTCAGACCGAAATCGAATGGTGGGGGGATGAAGCGGATGATTTCGCGACGCGCGTCGCAACCGAATACGCCTGGAAAGTGAACATTGACGAGATTATCGCCCGCAACTATAATTTGGACATGAAGAACCCGCACCAGGGGGAACAGATCAGCCACGACCCCGACCAGTTGCTGGCCGAATACACACAGCAGCAAGCCGAGATTCAACGCCTGCGGGATCAATTGAAAAGCATCCTGGCCAAGGCGTTTCTATGAAACTACAGGGATTTCACATAAGCAAGGATTTTTGACGGCAGATGATTCCCCCAGAATCCTTGCGTATGTGAAATCCCTGTAGTTTCAGGCTAACAGGAACAACATAATGACGACGAAAACACCTTTGCTGATTGAACATTTTGACATCTGGGCGGCGGCGGTGACGACAAAATCGTCTTCCGGCCGCGACAGCAACGGCAAGCCGGAACTCTACGGGCTCAAGAAGCTACGAGAACTGATTCTGGAACTGGCGGTGCGCGGCCTATTGGTGCCACAAGACCCGAACGACGAACAGGCGTCGGTGCTGCTCGAAAAGATCGCCGCTGAAAAGGCCACGCTCATCAAAGAGGGGAAGATTAAACCGCAGAAGAAACTGCCGCCGATTACGGAAGATGAAAAGCCCTTCGAATTGCCGAAAGGGTGGGAGTGGGCATTCTTAGGAAATCTTTCAAGTGATATTCACTCACATTACGCACTCATATAAAAAAGTCAGATATTATACATTGTTTTTAACTGTGTTAGCT
>DF820464.1:713068-805760 GCA_000739535.1 Candidatus Vecturithrix granuli
TCAGAGGATCTGAACATGATCACAAGATATTTGTCAAAGAACTTTTTTATCTACTGCGTAAAGTGAGATATTCATTATGGTTATACAGCTTCAGCACAACCTGAAAATGAAGGGATCAAGCTTCTGCGAATTACGGATATACAAAATAATAAAGTGAATTGGGAGAACGTTCCTGGATGTGAAATAACAGAACAAAAAGCTGAAGGATATTTGTTAGAAAACGATGATGTGCTTATTGCCCGTACAGGAGGAACAATTGGAAAATCATATCTTGTTGAAGATATTAAAGTGAAGGCTGTGTTTGCATCGTATTTGATACGTGTAAAACGAATTTCATCAATGTATTCACCGTATATTAAAACCTATTTAGGAAGTTTAGTTTATTGGTCTCAACTTTATGACAATACATCTGGAACCGGACAACCAAATGTAAATGCAACCGCATTGAAACGACTTCTTGTTCCAATCCCTCCTCTTGCCGAACAACACCGCATTGTCGCCAAAGTTGATGAACTTATGGCGCTCTGCGACCGGTTGGAAGCGCGGCAGGAGGCGAGCATCAGCACCCACCGCACATTGGTACACACCCTGCTCGCAGCCCTCACCGGCGCCGGCGGGCAAGGCCGTTTCGAGCAAGCCTGGGCGCGGATTGCCGAGCATTTTGACATCCTTTTCACCACCGAAGAGAGCATCGAGCTTCTGAAGCAGAGCATCCTGCAAATAGCTGTGATGGGCAGACTTGTGCCCCAAAACCCGCAGGATGAACCGGCCTCAGTCCTGCTCAAAAACATCGCCGCCGAAAAAGCCCGCCTCGTGAAAGAAGGGAAAATCAAACAGCAGGAAAAATTACCCCCAATTCGTGAAAATGAAAAGCCCTTCGATTTGCCGCGGGGGTGGGAGTGGGTTCGTTTTGGTGAAATCGCTCAACATAATGCGGGTAAAACTTTAGATCATGGACGGAATACTGGTAAACCAAGAGATTATTTGACAACCTCAAATTTGTATTGGGGACGTTTTGATTTATCAGAAGTCCGTCAAATGCTGATCAGGGAAGATGAACTTGATAAATGCACTGCCCAAAAAGGTGATTTGTTAATTTGTGAAGGGGGTGAAGCAGGAAGAGCGGCTGTCTGGAATGAGGATTATGAAATTTGTTTTCAAAATCATGTTCATCGCGCAAGATTTTATTGTGAGATTGATCCTTATTATGCCTATCGTTACTTTGAAAAGTTGAGTGCGACAGGTGAAATAGAGAAATACCGAAAAGGTGTTGGGATATCAAGTATGTCAGGCAAGTCACTTGCTTCTGTCACGTTTCCTTTGCCTCCACTCAAAGAACAACATCGCATCGTCGCCAGAATTGACGAACTCATGGTCCTCTGCGACCGCCTGCACGCGCGCATCCGGGCCGCCCGCGCCGCGCAGCAGCAGCTTGCGGAGGCCATCGCCGCTCGCGCTATCGGGTAAGCTTGTATTTTATGGATAAAGAAGTTGAATATGTATCATGCGATCGTGAATCAGGTCAGGCAAGAAATCCAGGCGGGGGATCAACCGGTTTTTTCTTGACATTCGCGTCTGATGGGGGAAGAGTGGGAAGATGAGCTATGCCAACAATCCCATGTTCGCCGAAATTCGGCAAATCATATTTAACAAACAGGAATCGCATAGAGGAAAAAATTAGATGAGGTCCCTGTCCTTCAAGGAGGCATAACGTATGACCACGATGACGATTGCAGAACCATTACAAGGTCTCTTAGAAGCTGTTTTAAAAGTTTGCAGGTGAGGAGTGCGAAAGCTTTGCTTTCGCTGTCAAAGCAGAGCTTTGACACTCCTGCAGAGCTTTGACATTCCTGCAGAGCTTTGACACTCCTGTTCACCTCTCTCGAAATGCTCGTTGCATGGACTTTTAAAACAGCTTCTAAAGCCTTGACAAGAAATGCCAAATCTGTTTTCATGTTTTTTCAATACGATACGTTCAATGTTATCAACATGATTCTCTAAGGTAAATTTATGCAAGTCGTTGTCAATATTCCCGATCAATATGTTCTTGATATGAACATCGGGGAAATCGCCAGGCAGCTTAAATTATCTGCCGCATTGCTCATGTTTCAGGCGGGTCAGTTGTCAGCCGGGGCCGCCTGCGAATTTGCCGAGATTGATCGCTATGCCTTTCTGGAAGCCTGCGCCCGTCATCATATCGCTGCGATTGATTATGATGCGGATGAATTGGAAACTGATTTTGAAAACTTAAAAAGGACTTACGCCTCATGCTGATTATCGCTGATAGTTCTGCTCTTGTCGCTTTAGTGTTGTGTGATGGTCTGACATTACTTGATCAACTGTTTGATAAGATCAAAGTTCCCCAAAGCGTATTTGAGGAGGTTCTTGTCAAAGGAAAACCAGCGGCAGGTATCCTTCGAACCTATCTCAAAGAAAAAGTTGTTCCGGTTGACATGACCCAGGCGATTATCATGCCTGCCAGGATTGGGCAGGGCGAAATGGAAGCCATGGCGTTATACAAGAGTTTACATGCGGATTATTTACTTGTTGATGATCAACGGGCGCGAAAGATTGCCCGCTTGAATCAGATCAAGATCACAGGAAGTCAAGGAGTTCTGCTTCTGGCGAAACATACGGGACTCATTACGAAAATTCGCCCCTTTCTTGAACGATTGCAAGCCTCTGGATAAGGAGTTGAATATGGCTGAACATATACTTATTGCATATTTTTCCCATTCGGGAAACACGCAGAAAATCGCCAATCTCATCCATAGAGAGGTTGGCGGAACCCTTCATGAGATACAACCTGAAACACCGTATCCCAATTCATATAATGCGGTTGTAGATCAGGCAAAGAAAGAAATACAGGCGGGATATAAACCGGCATTACAATCAACACTCGATCATGTTGAATCGTACGATACAATTTTTATTGGTTCCCCAAATTGGTGCAGTACGATCGCCCCTCCGGTTGCTACCTTTCTGTCGAAATACGATTTGTCGGACAAAACTATCGTACCGTTTTGTACGCACGGCGGAGGCGGACTGGGGAGAGTCGAGAAAGACATTGCGAAACTGTGCCCTCAGTCAACCATCCTGAGTAGTTTTGAAATCTATGGCAGTGGCACAGGGAGCGCTCAAGCCAAAGTGTCCGCGTGGCTGCGCAAAATAGGCATAGCGCAGTACTAGACATTATCGCAAATAAACCCGGAATTGGGTTAAATCCCCTCCTGGGAGGGGATTTTGGCGGCTTCGCCGCCTTATTCACGAACGCCTATCGCCCCCCTGAAACGCTAAGATCATTTCAGAGCAGCTATTGCTGTGTGTATCTGGCGAGGATTTCTTCGATTGTACCGTCCTGCCACATCTCTTTGAGCACCGTATCCAATTGTGAGATCATATCGCTATATTGCGATTTTTTTCCGATCAACAGATTAAAATTCCCTTCCGCCACAATCCCTTCGGTTGCAACGATTTTATCAGTCAACTCCAAATTCTTGAGAGCCGGGACCACAAGAAGCGTATCCTCAATAAACACATCCCCTCTTTTCGCGGCTAACATCTTATACATGGCCTCGACAGTGTTCGAGTCCGATACAGGAATGCCAGCGCCTTTGATCATGGTATCTGACCAGCTATTGCCAATATACGACACCACCGTATATCCGCCCTTTTTGAGATCCTCAATACTCTTGATGGCGTCAAATTTTGCAAGATCAGGATGGCCAGCATACGTAAACAATCGCCATTTCTTGACCCAAATAGGCGTTTCAGTTGCCACAGCATAAACTAAACGTTCCGGCGTGGGAACGGTGGCAATCATATCCGCTTGCCCTTCTTCAACTAATAACTGGCAGCGTTTCCAGGGGAAAACGGACATGCTGACAGCAATACCCATTCTTTGCTCAAGGGCTTCTTTGATAATATCAATAAAAAACCCTCCGAACTCTCCTGTTTCGCTTTGATAATTCGCCGGAGCATAATTGGTAAAAACGAACTTTAACGGTTCCTTCGCCCAGGAGAAACCGCTGAAAAACAGACAAACCACAAGGATCACAAGCATTCTTTTTAGCATATTCATACCTCTCTTAAACAAAATATTATACAACCCCTAAAAATCAAAACTATACAAATTAAATTATCCTGAAATATTGGCACAAAGTCAAGGGGGGCTATCATTTTTTTATAGCTGTCAGAGCAAGAGCAAAGAGATAATTTTGACAATTCTCTTATTTTTCAATTGCTTTTTTCAAGAAATTATTATGGTCTGGAATTGGAAGAATTTGTCATATTCTCAACAAAGGTCATGTATGAATGTATCTGAAACACGAATGATGAAAGGAGGAGAACGTATGGCCAATGCCCTGGAAAGTCTTAAATCAATGACCACCGTTGTCGCTGATACGGGCGACATCAATTCCATTAAAGCGTATGAGCCGACCGACGCCACGACAAACCCTTCGCTCATCCTGGCTGCTGCGCAAATGCCGGAATATCAACATCTGATCGAGGAAGCGGTGGCTTACGGCTGTCAAGCCGGAGCGAGTGCCACCGAAAGAGTCACGAAAACCGTTGACAAACTGTTTGTGCTCTTTGGACGTGAGATTCTGAACATTGTGCCCCGCTATGTTTCTACGGAAGCCGACGCCCGGCTCTCGTTCGATGCGGAGGGCACAATTGCCAAAATCCATGATCTCATCACGTTATATGAAGAGGTTGGGGTCAGCAAAGAGCGGGTGCTGTTTAAAATCGCCTCAACCTGGGAGGGGATTAAAGCCGCCGAAGTGTTGCAACAAGAAGGCGTCAATTGTAATATGACCCTGCTGTTCGGCTTTGGGCAGGCGGTCGCCTGCGCTCAGGTCGGCGCGTATTTGATTTCGCCCTTTGTCGGGCGCATTCTCGACTGGTATAAAGCCAAAGAAGGCGTGGCCGGCTATGCGCCGGATGACGATCCGGGCGTCATCTCAGTACGTCGGATTTATAGCTACTACAAGACGTACGGCTACAAGACGATTGTGATGGGCGCAAGTTTTCGCAATGTGGATCAGGTAAAGGCCCTGGCCGGCTGCGACGCGTTAACCATTGGTCCGAAATTTCTGAAACAATTGCAAGACGAGCCAAAAGAATTGCCCAGAATTCTCTCTGACAACTATGCTCAAACTCATTGTCAGGATGAGAAAATCGGGCTTGATGAAAAAACCTTTCGCTGGATGCTGAATGAGGATGCCATGGCCACGGAAAAGTTAGCGGAAGGCATCAGAAAATTCAGCGAAGATATTGTCACCCTGGAAAAATATGTGTCTCCTAAATGTCAATAATGGGGTTTTCCCTGAAAAATGCCAATTTTTCCTTGACATCTCTGGCATAGTGAAACACTAGCAGGAACAGATAAGAGGCTCCATGGTCATGAAAAATGCAACCGCGCTAATCTTTGAGGTGAAGGCGGGCAAGTTCTCAATATACAGGCTCTAAAAACCGGGTTTCTTGAAGAAACCCGGTTTTTCTTCCTGAAGCAGATTTTTTTATCTTTGTGCGAAAAAGTATAGTGCAGGGCTTGACAATGGAAACGTGAAAGGATTAAATTTGAGAAAGCTTCTTCTATCAAACCAGAGAAGAAACCCTGAGGAGGGAAATACGTTATGAAAAAATATGTATGGAGTGGAGGGTGTCTATTTTTAATTATTCTGCTTGTCGCGTCATCTGTTTTTGCGTTGGGAGAACGCGGAAAAACGGTCACCTATAAATTTACGCATCACACGGCTGCCGGCGAGTTAACCACGTACGCTCATTACAGTATTGCTGCTCAAGAAAGTGAGGGTTACTGGTTGCAACGTATCACAACGATGCAGCCAGATTCAGACCCCCTTTCGATTACGCAAACGTTATTGAATGATTATACCCACGAAGCGCTGCGTTATATTATGCATCGCCCGGCCAAAATGGATCAGCCGGAAAATGTGATTGATCTGCCGCTTTCCAAAATGGGACAGGATGAAATCCTACCAACCCCGGAGACCGGAGCATTTATTGAAGAAGAACGTTTGGAGCTTGCCGCCGGCACCTTTGATGCCAAAAAAGGGGGGAATGGTAAGGCAACGTTGTGGATCAATTTGGATATTCCGGTGTTAGGAGTTGTCAAAGCTGAGACGGAAGAGTGGGCCATGGAATTTTTCCAGATGAGTGATCACGCAGAAGACTTACTTCCGCAAAAACCGCCGAAAGGTGGAATTGTATATTTGAACAAATAGCGTCGTAGGGTATATTATGCTGAGACCTGAAGATTTTTTTGATTTACACGATTTTTCGCATCGAGAAATTTTTGAGGATCTGGAATATGTGTGGGATGCGTTAAAACGGTTGGCGGACTACATTCAAGACGTGATGACCCCGGACATTGAGGGCAGCGTGATGGATGGAGCTTATCTGATAGGCGACCAGATTCAAATCGGCGAGGGGTCAATCGTTGAGCCGGGGGCGTATATTACCGGCCCTACGATTATCGGAAAAAATACAGTGGTGCGTCACGGAGCGTATATTCGCGGCAATGTGCTCATTGGGGATGAGTGCGTGGTTGGACATACGTCTGAATTAAAAGGCGCGATTTTGCTGAATCAAAGCGGCGCGCCCCATTTTAATTATGTCGGCGACAGTATCTTAGGTAATCACGTCAATTTGGGCGCTGGAACGAAACTGTCAAATTTGAAAATTCTCAAAGGGAGCGTCAAAGTCAAAATCGGCGATACGGTCTATGACAGTAAGTTGCGGAAATTTGGCGCGATTCTCGGGGATCGGGCTGAAACCGGGTGTAACTCCGTGTTGAATCCCGGCACCCTGATTGGCCCGGACAGCCTGGTGTATCCCAATGCGACCGTCTCAGGCTATGTGCCTCCGAATTCAATTGTGAAACTACGCCAGACCCTGGAAATCGTGACGCGAGAATCGCGTGCATAAACCCAAAAACCGGGTTTCTTCAAGAAACCCGGTTTTTACCCATTTAATTCGAAAGGAGGAATGTGCTATTCGAAAAGTGTATGGCAATCTTACCGGCTTAAAAACCAACCACATTCAGCGTTTAGAACGTATTTACCGACGGAAAATTCCTGCCAACCAGGTTATCACCCAGGAACTCGCCAATTATCTGGCGGAGCTCTCGCTTGAAATCAATCGGCAAATCGGCGTGTTGGTCGCACGAAAAGGGGCGATAGAATATGTGATTGTCGGGGATCAAAAACAAATCCACCTTCCAGATATTGGGCGTTTTCGGGCAGGGTATCTGCGTTTACGCGGTCTGCGCTATCTGCACACCCATCTGGCTGATATTCCACTCAATCGCGATGATTTTGTCGATCTGGCCATGCTGCGTTTTGATCTGGTTGGAGCCATTATCGTCAATGATCAGGGGTTGCCTGGCAAATATTATTTAGCGCACCTGGTACCGGAAAATCCTGAGGAAAAACGTTGGGAAGTCCTGGAAGCTATTCTTCCCGGCCAACTTACCCTGGATTTTGAAGAATTCATTCGCGCCCTGGAAGAAGAATTTCGGCGGACCCAGGGTCCCAGAGATGTTGACGATCAGCGTGAACGCGCCGTATTAGTCGGCGTCTCAAATGGCAAACGCCTCCTGGCAGAAGAATCCTTTCGAGAATTGCACGAACTTGCTCAATCGGCCGGGCTGTTTGTCATGGATACGATCATGCAGCACCGTGAAAAAATTGACCCGAAATTTTTACTGGGCAAAGGCAAACTAAACGAATTGATTATTCGCAGCTATCAGGTCGGAGCCGAGGTTCTGGTGTTTGATCATGATCTCACGCCGGCCCAGGCGCGAACGATTGCAGATATGACCGAACTGAAAATCATTGACCGGACCCAGCTCATCCTGGATATTTTTGCGCAACGCGCCCATAGCCGGGTTGGGAAAGTACAGGTGGAGTTAGCGCAACTGAAATACCAATTGCCGCGCCTGGGGACCCGCGATGATGCGCTATCACGTATTACCGGAGGCATCGGCGCGCGCGGTCCTGGCGAGACAAAATTGGAAATAGATCGTCGCCGCGCCCGCGACCGCATTCGCAACCTGGAAAAAGAACTATCACATTTGCAAAAAGGACGAAAACAACGCCGGGTCAAACGACAGCGCAATCAGATTCCGGTAATCTCGATTATCGGCTACACTAACGCGGGCAAATCAACGCTCTTAAATGCGTTAACTCACAGCGAGGTCGAGGTGAAAGATCAGATGTTCGCCACCCTTGATCCGACCAGCCGCCGTCTGAGATTCCCCAGAGATATCGAAGTCATTATTACGGATACGGTGGGATTTTTGCGTGATCTGCCGAAAGATCTGGTCGAAGCGTTTCGATCCACGCTGGAAGAATTGGAGGATGCTGATCTGTTATTACATGTCGTGGATCTCAGCAATCCTGATTTTGAAGAACATATTACAGCAGTGAACCGGATTTTAGAAGAGTTGCATCTGGATCAGATTCCGCAACTCCTGGTTTTTAACAAAGAAGATCGTGTGGAGCCTCAATTGGCCGAGACGCTTTGTACGCGCTATAACGGCGTCTCAATTGCCGCAATCCACAAACCAACGTTACGGAAACTGGTGCAGCGAGTGCAGGAGGAAATTCTGCGTCTCTATCCGGAGCAGGAGAAATATCCGCAACTCAAACCAGCGGCTCTGTCTGTTTCTCTGTCAGTTTGAGATTGACATGCTCATGTCTAAAAACCGAGTTTTCTCAAAAAACTCGGTTTTTCCTGGTTCTTTAAGCTTTCCTTTTCGAGCGGCGGAATTTGCGATCAATCATGCTGCCAATGCCGCCGCCGATCGCCCCACCGACAATCGCGCCAATCGGGGCAAGCGGCCCCAGAAAAATTGCCCCCGATACAGCCCCGACCATTGCGCCATACCCGGCGCCTTTATTCGCTTCAATCCGATCTTTTAACGACAACCTTTAAAGAAAAAACTTGCCAAATCGTCTATTTGTTCTGTATACCCCTCCTTGTCAAACATGATCGAAGGAGGGAAAACGCGGATCAGTGGATCAAACTGTGGGAATGACTCATCAATCTTCAACCGGAAGGGAGGTTATTAGAATGAATGATGCTGCCAGGTTGCTACAAGATCAGAGTTTCATCAGAACGCTTATGGACTCCCTTCCTTGCGGGTTCATGGTCTTAGATGAAGAGGGGCGCGTTCAGCTCATAAATGCGATCATGCAACAAACCTTTGGGATCACCGAGCAACCCGTCAGAGGAAAGAAGTATGGGGATGTTCTGAGATGCATTCATCCCCTGGAAAGTTCCGTAACGTGTGGTTTTACAGCATATTGTCCGGGCTGTGAGACTCGAAAATTAGCGTTTTCAGCCCTTGCTGAAAACCGTAGGCTAACTGCGCAGACATCCGTGCAATTATTGATTAACGGCCAATTAAAAAATCACCTGCTCCTGCTCAGCGCCGTTCCGTTCGCTTTTGCGGATCGTCGTTCGGTCATGCTAATCATTGAAAACATTGGTAAGCTGATCTCTCATTCCCTTCCTGTTCAACCTGCGTTCAGGGGAATTGTGGGGCAGAATCCCAAAATGCAGGAGTTATTTACGACGATTCGGCATGTGGCACAGACGAATGCTGCGGTGCTGATCCAGGGGGAAAGCGGAACCGGCAAGGAATTAGTGGCGTTAGCTATTCATCAGGAAAGTCCACGGGCTGAGAAGCATTTTATTCCGGTCAACTGTGGCGCCTTGCCTGAAAGCCTGGCTGAAACCGAACTGTTTGGTCATGTTAAAGGGGCGTTCACCGGGGCGATCCATGACAGAAAGGGACGCTTTGAACTTGCCGATCATGGGACTATCTTTCTTGACGAAGTAGGCGAACTGAGTCCTGCTATGCAGGCGAAACTCCTGCGGGTGCTTCAGAGCGGAGAAATCCAGCGGGTAGGGAGCGAACGGATGATTCAAGTGAATGTCCGCGTCATCAGCGCCACCAACAAGAACCTTGAAGAAGAGGTAGAGGCTGGACGGTTCCGGGAAGATCTCTATTATCGTCTCCGAGTGGTCCCCATGACGGTTCCTCCGCTGCGGGAGAGATGTGGAGACATCCCGCTGCTGATCGAACACTTTCTTGCCGAATTTGCCAGGGAACCTGGACTCTACAAGGTGACGCTTTCTCCGGCGGCCCTCTCGGTGCTGGTAGAATATTCCTGGCCGGGAAATGTCCGAGAACTCCAGAACGTCCTGCAATATGCTATGATCCGATCTCAAGGGGACATGATCGAATCTGATCACCTCCCGCTGCTCCTTCCCAGTCCCTTGCCGGTCAGACATCGAGAGACAGAACTCCGGGAACAAGATGTTACTCTGGCACTGCAAAAGGCCGGTGGTAACAAACGTCGGGCTGCCCAAATATTGGGGGTTTCCCGATCGAGCCTGTATCGCTTTTTCGACCGGCAAAAGAAATAAGCGATATAAGCTACGCGTGTCCCAATTAAAGTGTCCCAGTGTCTCATTTAGCTTAAAAGCATCACCGATTCTGCTTTCCCTTATTCATAAGGTTTTTCCCTTGCCCAAGATTAAGTGTCTCAATTAAAATGTCCCAGTGTCCCATTTAGTCCGAAAGTATCACCCAGGGGTTCCCAAATCTGATTTCTCGTATCTCCCCAGACACCTGACCTGCTTTACAGCACTTTTGGGGGAACAGTGATGTTTCATCTTCATTTTCCTGCAATAGCTCTTGAAATTGGATAAGTTCAATAAAAACAATGCGTTGATTGAACTCAGAAGGAGCGTGGCATGGTCTTTGCTGTATTATTAGTATATCAGTATGTTGTCTATTCTATAATAAGCATATAAATTTGTAATCTTGGACGCCAAGATTACCACTACAACGGAGGTTATGTATGAAGACGAATACATACTTCTTTTCAATCGTGTTACTTTGTGCACTGACATTTGTTATGAGCGGAGGTTCTGCTTCCAGAGCCTGGGCCGAGCCAAAAACGTTATTTGGAGAATCTACCCCACTTGGTCAGGGAACTGCTCGGTCATTCGTGATGCTGGATGATCAGGGGAAACCAGTTTCTATCGGAATAGCACTAACGAAGACGGCACTTTCCGGGTTACCCCAGGGACCAATGCCATCCGAATTAACGCTGGCATTACCTGAAAAAGTGGCTGTCCCCCCATTTGATCATATTTCGGTTGATTGGAATCCCCAGGGGCATGAGCCAGCGGGAATCTATGACGTGTCTCATTTTGATTTTCATTTTTATTTCATTCCGTCCACAGAACAGGACAAAATCAGTGAGAATGATATGGCTCAATTTGCAAAGGCTCCATCCGCGGAATATCTGCCGACCGATTACAAACCGATCCCCGGGGGAGTCCCCCGCATGGGAGCGCATTGGTTTGATCCGATGTCGCCTGAATTTCAAGGCAAACCGTTTACGGCCACGTTTATTTACGGAACGTATGATGGCAGGGTGATCTTCTATGAACCAATGATCGCCTCTGCTGTGCTGGAAACCAAACAGAATTTTTCCAGTGAAATTAAGCAGCCCACGGCGTTCCAGAAAAGTGGATACTATCCGAAAACATATCGGTCTGTTTACGATGAAACGACCGGAGAATATCGGATTTCCCTTGATGAATTAACATCTCACTAAGTTTAATCGAATCCTTGCAAAGGGGTCTCGTTCCCTTTGCAAGGGATCAGATGCTTCTGGTAGTAACCTGAATTATCCAAGATTCCCGGATCTGAAATTTATATAATTCACTCGACAATAAACATTATCGAAAATAAAATTGCAAGAATTGCTTGACTTCTCATTCCATATTCCAAACATATAAAATGAAGTTGTCAAAAATATCTTTCGGAATACAAAGGTGGATGTTGATAATCTCGTGATGGAATTGGTGTGTGGATTGCATAATTTTCGTATTGCTTGTTGAACCGCTTGCTACGGTTTTCTTCTCTTCGATAATGTCAATTTTATTCGGTTCATGTTTAAACACCATTAATAGATGTCTCGTATGTATCAGGGAAAGATTGCCATGGATACTCAGGAAAAAGCCACGATTTTAATTGTCGAAGATAATCCGTTAACTGTCTATACCCTCATCGAATATCTGAAAAAAATAGGAATCCACATCTCAGTTGCTCGAAACGGTGAAGAAGCCCTACGCCAGGTAAAAATTCTTCAACCCAACCTTATTCTGCTAGATATTATGCTACCCGGCATTGATGGGTTTGAAACTTGTCAGCGTTTAAAAAACAGTTTTGACACTAAAGAGATTCCTGTGATTTTTATGACAGCATTTTCAGATACGACCAATAAAGTCAAAGCCTTTGAAGCCGGAGGAACAGATTATCTTACCAAACCCTTTGATCTTAAGGAAATTGTGGCTCGAATTGAGACGCGCTTGACGATCCAAAAATTACAGAAGCGGTTGCACACTCGGAGTCTTTCGACAGTAAGGCATGAGGAGACGGAAAAGGCGATCATTTTAGTCGCCGAAGACAATGAGATGACCTTACATCTTATCTGCGGCTATCTTGAAAAACTCGGGTTTCAGACAATTAAGGCTATGACCGGGGAAGATGCATTGATTCGCCTCAAAGAGCAAACGTTGCCGGATCTTATTCTCTTGGATGTCATGATGCCCGGGATCGATGGTTTTGAAACCTGCCGCCAGATTAAAGCCAATCCTCTAACCAGGGAGATTCCCGTGATTTTTATGACCGCCCTCACAGACATATCCCATAAAATTAAAGCCTTTGAAGTTGGAGGAGCGGATTATATTACCAAACCTCACCATTATGCAGAGGTGATTGCCAGAGTGAATACGCACCTGACACTCCGGACCCTCCAAAAATTACTCCGCAAAAAGTCGGAGTGAGCATTAATAAAACATATGATACCCTGGTAACCATGTATGCTGAAATTTCGTCTCTGACATGAAAATACTTCGGTTCAATCTCGCGTTTATTTTTTTCCTTGACAAAAGCTTCTTCTCTTTTATAGAGACACTACGCTTATATAGCCTTTCGGAAAAATACTGACGTTTTAATACATGAAAATTTCTGAAAATCTATAGATGCGTGTATATGTTGCTTGTTGCCCTGATAAAGAGGAGTAAAGTGAAGTATGAAAACAGAATTTGCGAAAAAAGAAACCGTTCAACGCAAATGGTGCGTAATTGATGCTCAAGATCAGGTGCTTGGCCGCCTTGCTGCAGAAATAGTGCGGAGGTTGCGTGGAAAACACAAACCGATCTATTCTCCGCACGTTGACACGGGCGATTACATTATCGTCGTCAATGCCGATAAAATTCGATTAACCGGGAGAAAATTAGATGACAAAGTGTATTATCGCCATACCGGTTATACCGGCGGAATTAAAGCTACCACTGCGAGAGAACTTTTACGCCGTAAGCCAGAACGAGTGCTGGAACTGGCAGTTAAAGGCATGTTACCAAAAAACAGACTGGGACGACGCATGTTCAAAAAATTAAAAGTCTATGCTCAGCCTGATCATCCGCACACTGCTCAGCAACCAGAAGTATTAACCCTTGAACAACGCTATTAATTGGAGGGATGTCGGTGTCACAGTTTGATGATTTTGCAGAAAAAAACCACTTCGAAGAAGATCAATACGAAGAATCCCTGTATGGACCACCTCAGGGAGAAGAAGATCTGTCGGAAGATATGAGCAATATGCTTCCGGAGGCTTCTCCGGATGGCCCAGTCGAACAGGTCTATGCCACGGGAAAACGGAAGACCGCGATTGCCAGAATTTGGTTACGGCGCGGCAAAGGACGTTTTTCTGTGAATAATATGACGCTTGACGATTATTTCAATCAAGAAACTCAACGAATGATTGTGAAGCAACCTATGCGGCTCACGAAAAATCTAAATGATTTTGATGTGATTGCCACAGTCAAAGGCAGCGGGAAATCTGCCCAGGCGGATGCGATTAAACACGGCATTTCCAAAGCTCTGGTGTTATTTAATGAAGAAGAATATCGACCAGTGCTGAAAAAAGCCGGGTTCTTGACGCGCGATTCGCGTGTGAAGGAACGCAAAAAATATGGTCAACGCGGAGCCCGGGCGCGCTTCCAATTCTCGAAACGTTAAACCTGGGGAGTCGCAAGTATAATGAATACGACCCCTAACATTACCATGTTTTCTGATCTTCATAGCGGTGTTTGGTGAAAACCAGATTCTATGAAGAGATGATGAGAACATACGTGTAACCACGATAAGGAGGAACTTGCGTGAGTAATGTAAGCATGAAAGAATTGCTGGAAGCTGGCGTCCACTTTGGACACCAGACAAAACGCTGGAACCCGAAGATGAAACCGTACATCTTCGATGAGCGGAATAATATTTATGTGATCAATTTGCAAAAAACGGTCAAAAAATTTAAAGAGGCTGCAGATTATCTGATCGGTACGATTGCCGATGGTGGGACCATTCTGTTTGTTGGCACGAAAAAACAAGCCAAAGACGCTATTCAAGAAGAAGCAATCAGGTGCAACATGCACTATGTCAATCAACGCTGGCTCGGAGGCACCCTGACCAATTTTGCCACCATTCAGCAAAGCACCAAACGCCTGAAACGTCTTGAAGAGATGAAAGAGACCGGAGAAATTTCCTTATTAACGAAAAAAGAGGCCCTCCAGTTGGAGCGCGATCGGGAAAAAAAGGAAAAATTCCTGGGCGGCATTAAGAATATGGACCGGCTGCCCGATGCTGTGTTCGTCATTGATCCGAAAAAAGAAAAAATCGCTGTGCATGAAGCCAATGTGTTAGGGATTCCGGTTATTGCTATTGTTGATACCAATTGTGATCCTGATCCGATTGATTTTGTCATTCCGGGAAATGATGACGCCATTCGAGCTATCAAGCTTTTTGCCAACCGAGTTGCCGAATGTGTTCTCGAAGGGCAAGAACTTCAGCAAAAGCGGATCACCACCCAAGAAAAAGACGACAACGATTCCACAGGAAAGCCGATCAAAGGCTTTACGCCTGAAGAGTTTCGAAAACAAGCTGAAGAAGAAGCTCAGTTTGATGAAGAAGACGAAGAAGAATAACAGGGAATTTTCCCTAATAAACAACCCGGTTGTGTGAAACAACAATAGCAAAAAAACGTCAGGGCAACAATAAATTCAACGATAGTTTTTAGAACACAAAGCAACGAAGTTTTCACAAGTCTGCTCATCTTCAATCTCCAAAAGTCGTAAGAGATTTTTGGAGATTGAGTTATAGAATTCGCAAGGGACGTGAATCTCTATAAGAGTGATGTATATCGAAACCTTAGTTTCGATATACAGGCCGTATGAAAATGCGGTGTTTCGATGAACGAAATTGACATTTCGTTTCCATAGGAGTTGTCATGAGCGCGTACTCCCCAACGTGATGATTTCCAGGGGAGTCATTGTACCGCGAAACTCCGATTTCGCGGGCGCGAAATCCAATTTCGCGCGACATTTCAGCAGTAAAGGAGAATGAATATATGGCTATCACAGCACAGATGGTCCAGGAATTACGTGAAAAAACCGGAGCCGGCATTATGGACTGCAAACGGGCGTTAACGGAAACAGAAGGAGATCTTGAAAAAGCGATCGAAGCCTTGCGGAAAAAAGGACTGGCTGCCGCTGCCAAAAAATCTGGACGGATAACCAGTGAAGGGACAATCGCGTCCTATATCCATACTGGCGGGAAAATTGGGGTATTAGTTGAAGTGAATTGCGAAACTGATTTTGTGGCGCGAACTAATCAATTTCAACAATTGGTGAAAGATATTTCCATGCAAATCGCTGCAGCAAATCCGCTCTATGTGAAGGATGAAGAAGTGCCTGAAAGCGTACTCGCAAAAGAACGTGAAATTTATCGAGCGCAATTCAGCAATTCTGGGAAACCTGAAAAAGTGATTGAGAATATTGTGGAAGGCAAAGTCAAAACCTATCTGAAAGAGGTGTGTTTGTATAATCAACCCTTTGTCAAAGATGCTGAGAAAACAGTGCAGCAGCTTGTGTCCGAGACCATCGCACAGTTAGGTGAAAATATCAATATTCGCCGATTTGCTCGTTTTGTTCTGGGCGAAGGCATTGAGAAAAAAGAGAAAGATCTGGCTCAGGAAGTTGCCGCCCAACGCCAGGCCGTCAATCAATAAAAATAGAAGATCATCGCCAGGGCATATTTTCCTGTCCTGCAGATGATCTTCTTTGTTTATGCCCATACGTGCATATAAACGCATCCTTCTCAAACTGAGCGGCGAAGTGTTAGCCGGAAAGACTGGCTATGGAATTGATGGGACCATGCTTGACTACCTTGCCAAAGAAGTGCAATCTGTTGTGGAGTTGGGAACGCAAGTTGCTATTGTCATTGGAGGAGGAAATATCTTTCGTGGCATCCACGGGGAACGCCGCGGTATTCCCCGGGCGTCAGGCGATCAAATCGGCATGCTAGCCACGGTGATGAACAGCCTGGCCCTCCAGGAAACCTTGCGGAGTTTTCATATTCCGACGCAGATCCAATCAGCGATAGAGATACGGTCAATTGTTGAACCTTTTATCCGTCAAAAAGCGCTGCACTATTTGGAAGATGGACATGTGATTATTTTTGCCGCAGGCACAGGCCACCCGTTTTTTACAACGGACACCGCGGCAGCGCTGCGCGCCATCGAAATCAACGCTGAGGCCATTCTCAAAGCCACAAAGGTTGACGGCGTCTATTCAGCAGACCCTGTGCTTGATCCAACAGCCACCCGTTTTGAGCAGATTACCTATTTTGAGGTTTTGCAGCAACGGCTGAAAGTGATGGATTTGACAGCCATTTCATTATGTATGGAACATCATGTCCCAATTATTGTGTTCAATTTGAACGTGGCAGGGAATGTCAAACGAATCGTATTAGGCGAAACCATTGGAACTCTAGTCAATAACGAGGGGAAAGGTTAAGGAGAAATAATGAACATGAGTCTCAGAGATGGCTCGTTTTGATTATTTCTGTCTTCACTTTGAAAGCAATGCTTCAAGACATATATAAAGATGTTGAATCACAGATGCAGAAAGTAGTTGAGGCATTAAAACATGATTTTGCAGGAATTCGTACCGGACGGGCTTCTGTTGGGCTTCTGGATGGTATCACGGTTGAATATTATGGTACGCAAACTCCACTCAACCAGGTAGCGACGCTGTCTGTTCCGGAAAGTTCTCTGATTGTCATTCAACCCTGGGACGCGAGCGTCATCAAACAGATTGAAAAAGCGTTGCTCCGTTCAGATTTAGGAATCACCCCTTCGAATGATGGCAAGGTGATTCGTTTGGCCATCCCGCCTTTGACAGAAGAACGACGAAAAGAATTGGCAAAATTAGTCAAGAAACGCGCCGAAGAAAAAAAAGTGGTGGTTCGTCAAATTCGTCGAGATGCCAATGAACACCTGAAAAATCTTGAGAAGGACAAAAACCTTACAGAGGACCAACGCCATCAAGGACAGGATAAAGTTCAAAAATTGACAGATCAGTACATCCAAAAAATTGATGACGCCACAGTGCAGAAAGAAAAAGAAGTGTTGGAGATTTGAACTGTGAATACTATGAGTCCTTCAACAGAGGCAGAGCTTCTTGCTCAACTCCGCGAACAACTGGATCCGGAAAAAATTCCCCGGCATGTCGCGATAATCATGGACGGAAATGGACGTTGGGCCAAACAACAGAGAAAATCTCGGATTGAAGGGCATAAGGCCGGAGCGCAATCGGTTCGATCTGTCGTCGAAGCGGCTGCTGAACTCGGCATTTCCGCTCTGACCTTGTATGCCTTCTCGACTGAAAATTGGCGGCGTCCGGCGATGGAGATCAAAGCTCTTATGTCCCTGTTAATTCAATACTTAAAAGAGGAACTGAAAGAACTTCAACAACACGACATTCGCTTAAAAGCCATTGGCCGCCTGCATGCTCTTCCAAAAGATGTCCAAAAGCCTTTGACTGCAGCGATGGAGAGCACAAAAGACAATAGGGGCATGACGTTATGTATTGCATTAAATTACGGCGGACAGCACGAAATCCTTGACGCCGTGAAAAATGTGCTCTATCTTATGCAAGAGCAAAAAATATCGGTTGATGAGTTAACGCCTGAAGTGTTTAGCAGGTATCTTTCAACCGCTGAACTGCCGGAGTTAGATTTGATGATTCGAACAAGCGGCGAAATGCGAGTCAGCAATTTTTTACTCTGGCAGCTTGCGTATGCAGAGTTGTATGTGACGCCTGTGTTATGGCCTGATTTTCGTAAGCCGCATTTTTATGAAGCGATTCTGAATTTTCAACAGCGTCACAGAAGATTTGGCAATATCACTGAATAAAACATTATAAACCTCGGCGCGATCCCATAGCAATTGCGACGATTGCTATGGAATCGGAGGAGGGTGAATAGGATGAACACGAAAAGCCTGAATACAAGAGATGAACGGGGTGCTGTGGGAATTAAGGCAATTATTGCCCTTGTTATTGTAGGGGTGTTTGTATATGCTGGCATTCAGTTGATCCCCCTGTATTGGGATCATTGGAATTTTGAAGATGAGGTGACGACAAATGTTCAATTTGCCTATGTCAACTACGATAGAGAAAAAGTCCAGGAAGCCTTGACAGCGGCGATCTATGGTATGCTCGATAAGATAGGCGCACAATATGAAAAAAAGAATGTACGCGTCAAGGTCGATAACAATACCAAGAAAATTACGGTGGAAGTCTGGTATTCACGCACTCACAATTTTCCGGTTTTTCCGCCAAACCCAAAGCCCTTTTACATCAAAGTAGAAAATACCCCGATCTCCTAATTGGGTATGAATGTCGGAATTGATGCACGTTTACTACACAGTACAACAGGGATCGGACGCTATACCCGATCCCTGGTTTTTGAGTACACGCAGAGAGAGTACTTTCAAAATGATCGCCTGGTTCTTTTTTCTGACGCCCCTGTACCTCCCGAACAACAGATCATCTCTGACAATGTTGAAGTGGTGATTTCCTGTTGTCAGCACCGGATTCTCTGGACGAATTGGTATCTTCCTCCTTTATTGCAGCGTCACAAGATTGATGTGTACCATGGCGTTTGTAATTTTGAACTTCCGATCCGAAAAGTCTGCCGCTATGTTGTAACGATTCACGACCTGGTTCCGCTGTTTTTTCCTGAACTTGTGCCCCAAAAACACCTCCTGTTTTTTCGATTGTTTATGAAACGTGTCGCTCATACAGCGGATCTGATCATCACGGATTCCGAACATTCCAAAAAGGATATTATCCAGTTCCTTAAAGTTCCGGAAAAGAAAATTCGTGTAATTTATCTTGGATATCAGCAGCAATATCACCGCATTCAGGAACAGCAGAGGATTTCAGAAGTGCTTGCCCGGTATCGAATTCGCCAGCCCTATCTTCTCTTTGTCGGTGTGATTGAGCCGAAAAAAAACCTGGAACGACTGGTTGAGGCATACAGTCTGCTGCAAAAAAACGCCGCTATATCGAAAGAGATGCAACTCGTGATCGCCGGAGGAGAAGGATGGTTTTCTGAGCGACTCTATCGGAAAGTGAAGGATTGCAAACTCGAACAGCAGATTGTTTTCCCGGGATATATTCCGGATGAGTGTCTTCCAACCTTGTACAGCGGGGCAGAATTGTTCGTATTTCCTTCGATTTATGAAGGGTTTGGGTTGCCAGTGCTTGAAGCTATGTCCTACAGAGTTCCGGTCGTAACTTCGAACGTTTCTTCATTACCGGAAATCGCTGGAGAAGCAGGGGTATTGATTGATCCGCACCAACCTGATGCAATTGCCCGGGGAATCCTCAAGGTCTTATCTGACCGGCAGTTACAGGAGCAAATGCGTGAAAAAGGTTATCGCCAGGCTCAAAGATTTTCCTGGGAGCGCACGGCGCAAGAAACCTATCAGGTGTATCGGGAGATCTATGAGAATCGCAATTGATTTACGCTGGGTTCGCAGTGAACAGATTGACGGCATCAGCCGTTACGCGTTGAATCTTGTACGCCATCTTCTGGCGATGGATTCTAAAAATGAGTATCTCCTGCTCGGGAATGATGCCATTTTGCGCCGTCATATCGATCTGTCGCCGTTCGAGAATTGTTCAATGCCTCCATTCCATCTTCCCTTGCTGTCGCCGCAGGATTTTTTGCGGACGCCTCGCGCACTTGAGCGGTTGGGAATTGATATTTTTCATGTCCCGAATTACCTGACTTCTCCATTCCAGGGACGATACAAGAAAATCCTCACTGTGTTTGATCTGATTCCGTTTCTGTTTCCCGATGCCTTATCCAAATCGCGGTTGCTGTGGCGGTGGTTCTATAAAACTCTCTATCCGGCACGGATTATTTTGAAATCTGCGGATACCATTATCACGACCTCAGAAAATACCAAACATGACCTTGTGTGGTTGCTCCGAATTTCTCCGGATATCATTCAAGTGGTCCGGGCCGGGGTCGAAAAACGTTTCCATCCGCATTATGAGGTGACAGACCAGTTTCGCCGTACCTATCGTTTGCCGCCTCGTTTTCTGCTCTATGTTGGCCGTCAGGATCCATATAAAGGCTTAACGTATCTGGTACAAGCCTATGCCCATTTGCCTGAAGCACTGCGCCGGGAATATCAGGTCGTGATCGTCGGAAAAACCGACCCACGTTACATTGGCGAAGTGCATGACTGGATCAATAAAACCGGCCTGTATTCGTCATTTTATTTTCTTGACTATCTTCCCGACCACGACCTTCCATTACTCTATGCCGCTGCCGCTCTATTGGTACATCCGTCCTTATATGAAGGTTTCGGTCTGCCGCCCTTAGAAGCCATGGCCTGTGGAACGCCTGTTGTTTATGCTGATACTTCGTCGCTGACAGAACACCTGGGAACGGCGGCGCTCGCGGTTACTCCGGCATCTGCCGAATCGCTGGCGGGCGGCATTCAACAAATGCTCCAGGATATGGCTCTCCGAGAATCTTACATTCAAAAAGGAAAGGTTCATGTTCAGCGGTATTCCTGGGAAACCGTTGCACTCACGATATTACATCTTTATGAACAATTCGTTCAAGACAATTAAAAGGGAGCTGATCTTATGCAACAATCGCAGTCAACCGTGATTCCTATTTCGTTGGGAGGAGTCAAAGCATTTTTAATCAAAGGAACATATCCTATTTTAGTTGATACAGGCAATCCGGGCAGTGAGCAGAAAATTGTGGACGCACTCGCTCGCAATGGGGTTGCCCCACAGGATTTAAGCCTTATTCTCATCACTCACAGTCATATTGACCATTTCGGCAGCGCGGCGGCCTTCAAACCCCAAACTGCCGCAAAAATCGCTGTCCATGCTGATGATGCCGATGCGCTTCGAGATGGAGTGAATCAGGAATTACATCCTACAAGTTTTCTGGGAGAACTTTTTCTGAAAGTGATTCCTCAACATAAAAGATTTCCTGGTGTGCAACCGGATATCATCATTGAACAGCAACTCGATCTGGCTGACTTTGGCGTTCAGGGCACGGTGATTGCCACGCCAGGCCACACATCTGGCTCGCTGTCGCTTTTCCTGGCAAGTGGAGAAGCGATTATCGGGGATTTGATCATGGGAGGAATTTTTCGGTCTAAAGTTCCGCACTATCCCTGGTTTGCTGCAGATTTAGACCAGGTAAAACAGAGTATTCAGGTGGTGCTCCGTCGCCGGCCAACCATCATTCATACATCGCACGGCGGCCCCTTTTCTCCTGAAACGCTGGCAAAAACATTTAACTTCTCTCTAGCATGAACAAGGATTGGGCGAAGTCATAGAGATGTAAAGACGATAGAAAAAAGAACGCTCACTCACGTGATAACTCTTGCACCTCTGTGGATAAATTTGATGAAACGTACACGCATTCAAGACGCATTACAAGCCGCCTCTGAGACAGAGGCGTTCATTTCAGGGCCCGGATGCCGAACCCAGACTCCGGCGGTATTTCAACAATATTTTCCTGAAACCATCGCTTTGGTGGTCGCGGATGAGATCACCTTTGGCATTGCCGGAAAAGAGGTCTATGAACTGTTACAGCGAACCGGATTGAAAACCCTGGATCCCTTTATCTTTCCCGGTCAGCCCGTGCTCCATGCCGATTATGTCCATATTGAGCGCCTGCGCGATTTTTTAAAAATTCATCCCCACGCCATTCCCATTGCGGTCGGTTCCGGAACAATCAATGATCTGGTCAAACGGGCAGCCTATGAAGTCAACCAGCGTTATATGGTACTTGCCACTGCAGCCTCAGTTGACGGTTACTCTTCTTTTGGGGCGGCCATTAGTCAAGGGGGATTTAAAAAAACCCTGGAATGTCCTGCTCCGTTAGTCATTGTGGCCGACACTGAGATTCTGCGCGATGCCCCCGCGGAAATGACGGCTGCCGGCTATGCGGATTTGATGAGTAAAATTCCCGCCGGGGCAGATTGGATTATTGCTGATGTAGTCGGCGTTGATCCGATCCTACCCTCGATTTGGGACATGGTGCAGACCGATTTACGCACCTGGGTTCAGGCTCCGGAACAGTTGAAAGCGGGAGATGAACAGGCCTTTGAATTTCTTTTTGAGGGCTTAACCATGAGCGGCTTTGCCATGCAAGCCTGTCGAAAATCACGTCCGGCTTCCGGGGCGGATCATTTATTCAGCCATATATGGGAAATGCAGCACCATCGTGATCTGAACGGCGAACCAGTATCTCACGGATTTCAAGTCGCCATCGGCACGCTTGCCAGCACAGCTCTGATGGAAGTGATTTTTGCGCGCGAGATGACACAATCGGATATTAAAAACGTGTGTACACAGTGGAAATCCTGGAAAACCCGTGCAGCCGAGATTAAACAGCAATTTCAGGGAACCCCGATTCTCGACCGGGTTCTGGAAGAGAGCAAGGCTAAATATCTCAACCGCGCCGAATTGTGTGAACGGCTGCAACTCCTGAAAACTCATTGGGGGGATTTGCGAGAGCAGGTCACAACTCAGATCATTCCATATCACCAACTCAAGCAGATGCTCATGACCGCTGATTGTCCCGTGAGGCCGGAGCAGATTAACCTCTCCCGCGAACATGTGAAACAGACCTATTTTCTGGCGCAGATGATTCGTAACCGCTATACCATCCTGGATTTAGCCTACGAGCTGAACTGGCTGGAAAAGGGTGTGGAAGAAATCATGGCCTCAGAAATATATTTGCGGTAAGTAAGGTTTGCCTGACAGGTTTTTAGTGAGGGCCGCCTTGACTGGCGGCTTTTCATACAAGGTTCGTAGTTCGCGCTTGAACGCGTTTTTCGCCTGAAAGCGGAACTACGAACTTATTTTGTCATCAGAGAAAAAGATACGATAGGATTACAGAGATGAGCAGTGCCGGCAGCATATTAAGAATTTTAATTTCTTTGATTTCCAGAATCGTCAGGCCAAGCCCGACCAGAATGAGTCCACCGACGGCCGTCAATTCTGTAACAATCGGTTCAGTGAGCACATTGTGTAATAATCCGGCAAGCAGTGTCAGTCCACCCTGATAGATGAATAACGGGATCACCGAAAATAACACGCCTACCCCAAAAGAGGTGGCTAAGGCCGCTGAAGAAAACAGATCCAGAACTGATTTGGCGAAATACAGATTCGGACGATTGCCAAGTCCCTCTTCAATCGCGCCCATAATCGTCATTGATCCCATACAAAACAGCAAAAACGCAGAAATAAAACCTTCCGTAAATTTTTCGTTTTTCGATTTGACTTTAACTTTTAAAAAATGACTGAGTCGCTCAATATAGGCTTCCAGATTGAGCGCCTGACCGATAATTCCACCCAGCACAATGCTCAACACCATCAGTAGAAAATTCTGGGTTTTCATCGCCATCGTGAAACCAATGGTTAAGGTAAACAAGCCAATACCCTGAAAGGCAATGGTAATAATCGTTTTTGGTAATTTAGAGTGTACAAGAAGTCCGATAGTGCTTCCTGCAATGACTGTTCCAACATTCATCAAAGTTCCTAACATATTCCTCCTTCTCTTATTCCCCTCCTGGGAGGGGTCAGGGGTGGGTAAAATTTATGCTGTTTCTCAGGATAACCACAGATTTTATGGATTTCACAGATAAATGAAGACTGAGACTAATATAATATCCCTCTGTAAAATCTGTGAAATCAGTGTTCTCACTATACAACTTCCTCAACACACACATGATGCTGCTGACCATTAATCGTCACGATATAGTGTGAAATGCGTTGCAACGATTGTTCGGCGTGTTGGCGCACAAACTGCTGTAGTTGTTCAAGACGCTGCTCCCGTTCACGATACAGTCGTTGCGCCTCCTGGACTGTGACCTGTTCGAAGCGGATGGCATCACCCGGTTTTTTCTGAGCCACACAGGGCAGATCCACAGAAATCACATTGGCGATTTTAGTGTAACCACCGGTGGTCTGCCGGTCGGCTAGCATAATAATCGGCGTGCCATGGGCTGGCACCTGAATCGCTCCTGACGCAATACCGTCAGAGATGATATCAGCCCCGCTTTTGTGTTCGATTTTCGGCCCATCCAGGCGGTAGCCCATACGATCGGCTTCATTCGTGACGGTATAAGTTGCAGACAAAAAGGTGTCAATTCCTTTTTGGGTAAAAGCATCATCCTGCGGGCCTAAAATGACGCGAATCGCCTCTCGCTCCTGCGGCAAATACTCTAAGGGCAGAGCAAGTCCAGGCAAAATTTTTTGAGAAACCGCTTGACTGGTCGTTAGCACATCGCCAGCTTTTAGCGCGCGACCATCATAACCGCCAAGTTTGCCGCGTAAATACGTTGACGCGCTGCCCATCACCGCTTCGACCTGAAATCCACCAGTAACTGCCAGATACGCCCGGCAGCCGCTTTTGAGTCCGGCAAAACTGAGCGTATCGCCTTCATGCGCATACTGAATCGTCCAGAGCGCGATGGGAGCATTGTTGAGACGCGGCTGTAAATCGCCGCCGCCGATGACAAAGGCTGTTTCTGCGTCAAACACCAGTGTCGGCCCCATTAAAGTGATTTCCAACACCGACGTATTTTCATCATTTTCCAACAGAATATTGGCAACCCGCGCAGCATACTCATCCATGACGCCCGCGACCGGCATTCCGAATCTGCCAAATCCCCAGCGCCCCAAATCCTGCACGGTCGTCAACATCCCTGCCTGTTTAATCTGTATTATTCCCATAATAATTCCCTCTCTCGCATAAACATGGGTTGATAACGGATACAGCCCATGTATAATCTTCAGATGTTTCAGTAAAGATTTTTTTTCAAGATGTCAAATATTCTACAAAATGCATCTAAATTGCTTATTTTTAGGCTTTACGATAGCACGGCCGAATATTTCTTGATAAAATTCCTGACCATCATGATTTTCACTTCCCTCTTCAATTTTTTGATCCTGGAAATAGCGTGTTAACGAGGATCGCCTATTCTCAAAGAATTAAGCGGTGTATTCCATGCAAATGTGAAGACATAGAACAGGAGGGGAACGGTATTCCGAGAGGCAATGTAGTTCATGACAGAGGATGGAGGCGGCAGGGAAAAGTCGAACTTCAGCAATTAGTCAATAAGCTTGGGGGAAGGATTCCCAGAAGTCATTCTGTAAATTTGTCATAAGTTTCCGTTCGAACGCCGTCAATTCCCACGTCTCAGCCTGCGCAGACCAGGCATCCAACAGAGCATACTGAAACACCTGGGTTAAAGAACGTTTTTTTGAGTTCTTCTTTATTCCAATTAGAAAACAATTACTGATTGGCATAATTTTCTGACGCCGGGCGATGTGGGCGAAATACGCGACGCATAGTTCCGCCACACCGTCCCACGTTACACATCCTGCTTTGTACTATCATTGAGTATGGCTTTCAGGCGTTCAAAATGTCAAATATTACGATTTATGCCGATATTTACACGGCATAGACGTTCTGGTCGTCATCCACCTCAACGTCTATCGGCGTCAGATTATCAATGTGGTCGAAGATCGAGCTGTGTTTATACACTGTGCCATCATCCACATTAAAAAGCGACATGTGACATTCACACAAGAGTTTGTGCAGCTCTTTATCCCACTCAACCCCTTCATGTTCATGCGGACATATCGCCACATAGGCTGCGAGTTGTTCTTCCGTTGTTCTCACTAAAATGGCTTTTTCTCCTTTATATTCGAATTTGACTGCTTCTCCGGGCTGAAGATACTTCAGATTCGTAATCTTTTCCATGCTATTATCCCTCTTTTCTTGTAACGTCCGCAAAGACGCAAAGCCCCTGGCGATAAATCCTGGCTCTTCCATGTAGTTTTACAAACATGCCGGAAGAACCTGAATTCTTTGCGAGCTTTGCGCCTTTGCGAGTAGAACATATACTCCTACAGGCGAAGACGCCGTTTGTTGCCACAATGATAAATTTTTCTGGCTACCTCATTTGCTCATCTCTTGCACGGTTGTCAATAAAAATGATCAGCACTGAAAATTTTCATGAAATGCAAAAATAAGTTGAAAAGAATCTCTTCATAAATAATACTGTTCAACATGAAAAATCTTACGTCTGAATTCATGCTGACAATTTTACGCGACGCCGTCTCACTCTATTCCCCGCCGCAAGAAGAACGAGGAGTGGCTGAATATCTGGTTACGCAGGCGAGTCAACTGGGCTGGAACAGTTATCGGGACGAGGCCGGGAATTTTGTGGCTGAACGAGGCAGCGGCAGCCCGGTCGTCTATTTTTTAGGGCACATTGATACGGTGCCTGGCGAAATCCCGGTACGCATCGAAGATGGTAAGCTCTACGGACGCGGAAGTGTTGACGCCAAAGGCGCGACGGTCGCTTTTCTGTGCGGCGCATCGCTGCTCGCGGCCGATCATCCCGGTACGCTTCGTATCATCGGAGCGGTTGAAGAAGAAGGGCCAACGTCCAAAGGCGCGCGCTTTGCGGTTGAACACTATCCGGCGCCGGATTATCTGATTATCGGCGAACCAAGCGGGTGGGATAAAGTCACCCTCGGGTACAAAGGCAGCGTGCAATTAAGCTATCGCGCGGAACAGGAAAAATCACACGGGGCATCGCAATGGGCCTCGGTCGGCACATTGGCGTGTGAATTGTATCATCGCATCACCACCATCCCGGAACTGGCGAAAATTACGGCAGATTCTCCCTTTTATGCAGTCACGAAAACGGTCAGAACCCTCAACACCCAGGATGATGATCTGCGCGAATCCGTTGATATGTATCTGACTCTGCGCCTGCCGCCGGACGTTGACGCGGCTCAATTGCGCCGGGAACTTGAAGCCTTCGAATATCCCGGAGAAATCACGGTCCACGAAATCTTAAACGCCGTGCGCTGCCCGAAATCCGGCCCGCTTGTTGCCGCCTTTCGCAAAGCGATCAAAGCGCAGCAGGGCAACCCGCGTACCTCGCTCAAAACCGGCACCAGCGACATGAATATTGTAGTTCCCGTCTGGCAATGCCCGTGCCTGGCGTATGGTCCCGGAGATTCCAGCCTGGATCACACACCGCACGAGCACATTGAGATCGAAGAATTCCAGCGCAGCATCCGCATTATCCACAACGCCCTGGAAATGCTGTTGAATTAACAATTAACGCTCAAGTCTCCTGGCGATCAATCGCCAGTCTCAAAGCTGAAGGACGCTGAAGCGTCCTGCGGAATTAGGCAGCGGACTAATGTCTAATATTTCAATTTCAGCGCCGCCTGTTCCGCCAATTCCAACGCGATAAGTTTCCTCGCCGATTTTTCTTCAGGCCAGCCAATAATGTCGGCATGACGAGGAGGAATATCGTTGGGATCGATCCTCAGGTTCACGTTCCAAACGCTGGATGCTTTCACATCTGCTCTCCCATAAAGTGTTTTCGAAGTGGGCTGTTGTTGTACGACTTCGCGTTCACCAAGTTCCCATATCTCCTTTTCTGTAAGCCCGTTGACCCGGAACACTGACAACTTGAGATCTGGCGGCGGTAAGAAAGCTGATGATTTGACCCGTTTTTTCTGAGGAATGAAGAGACTTCTACTGAGTAAATAGCGGCTCAATAGTTCGTCAGGACTAACAATAGCTGGCAGTTTCATAGAATCATTTATTCAAATACTCGCTGAAGATGCTCCACAAGAATCCTGGGGAAATCATGTTCAAAGTATTCAGTTCCATGCGTGTAACTCTTTTCGAAGATTCCGGCATACACCAATTCGCCATGATCGCCGATACTAAGAGACAAGACCTGACGCGGACCATTGCTCCATTCGAATGCGACTGTTCCATCAGGGTCAGCCGCGACATCAGGCTGCGGAAACATTGTCGGCAGGTATTGAAGCAAGCGCAAAGCCTCCTGATAGGATTCTTTGTGCAAAGCACATGCGCCATAGCCATCCCAGTTATCTACCCCGCAGGTTTCCCGCAATTCCTCAAGGGAGTGTCGGAGTTCTCCGTGATTCTCCTCTCTGGCAAATTCATGTTTCTGCTCTAATGCATTGAGGAATCCTAACAGTTCCATGATGTCATCGTGAGATAACATGTCAATTTTCTGTTTTGCGATTTCCTTCACAGGCATTGCCATACAGATCTTCCTCCGTTTTTTCAGAAAAAACATTTTTTCAATAGAACACTCCTCTTTGTATCCTGGGACAAAACTGTTTGTTGTCAAGGGAAATTCAATCGGAACCATCATTTAGCGAAGTAATTTTCAGGAATTCAGCTTGACATTTTCCTGAATCATGCTCATGACTGTAAGAGAGGTGGATAACACGAATGAAAAACACACTGATGATCTTACAAGAACTCAAGCAATTGTTACAAAACCGATTTGATGATGATATTCAAGATGTCATCCTCTTTGGCTCTCAGGTCACCGGAGAGGCTCATCAGGATTCGGATTATGATGTGTTGGTGGTCCTGAATTGTCAGCCTGATTGGAAATATAAGAAGGCTGTAAGGTATGCCTGTTATGATATTGCTTTACAATATGATATTTTTCTTGATGTGAAAGTGATATCTGAATACGAATTGCAGCATACCATCCAGGGAAAACATCCGTTATTCCTTCAGGCGATAGAACAAGGAGTGTTTGCATGACCCTCGATCCAAACGATAGGAATACACTTATACATTACAGAATTGAACAAGCGAAGAATACCAGGGATGATGCCGAATTCCTGATCTAGCATGATAAACTCACAATGGCCGTAAACAGGATATATTATGCCATGTTCTACATGCTCTCCGCACTTGCGCTGAAACATGGATTTTCAACGTCAAAACATAAGCAATTAATCGGGTGGTTTAACAAGCATTTTGTTAAAGATGGAACTATTGCGCCCAAATATGCGAAAATTGTGAGTGATGCATTCGAAAAGCGTTCAGACAGTGATTACGGTATGTTGGTAAACTTTACCTGTGATGAAGTGCAAGAAATGTTTACAGAGTTGAATGACTTCATCGCAACAATAGAACAATTGCTCCTCTCTCAATGATATTGAAAATGCTGAGCGCTGCAAATAGAGGAATCCATGCCATGTAAACAGCCTGAAATTTTTATTTCCTACTCCTGGAACGATGAGGGCCGGGACGTCGCTGATGACTTAGAGCGATATTTGCAGGAGAAAGGGTTCACGGTCATGCGCGACAGCCGCGCCATCGGCTACAAAGGCTTGATCAAGGAGTACATGCAGCGTTTGGGGCGCGGCAAGTGCGTCATTCTGGTGTTAAGCGACCAGTATTTCAAATCGCCGAACTGCATGTATGAATTACTCCAAATTGCCCAACAGTCGGATTTCCGGAAGCGGATTTTTCCGGTTGTCTTAGATAATACGCTGTTTTACCGGCCCGAAGACCGCTTGAAATATCTCAGGTATTGGGATGAGGAAAAGACCCGGCTGCAAGAGGAAATCCGACAGATGTCCAATCTGGCGAACCTGCACGGCATCACCGACGATCTCGACCTGTACGACGACATCCGCCGCAACATTGCCAGACTGCTCGATTTTTTACGCAATCTCAACACCTATCCCCTAAAAGGCGGAAATTACGAGCCGTTATTAGAAGCGATTCAGGCCAACATGCCACAGGCTGAATTGGACTACAGCCGGCTGCCGATCGATTTCTCTTCCAAAATCGAATTTCTGACCCAATACTTTGTCGGACGCCAGGATGCGATGGCGAGGATTGACCAGTTCATCCAAACTCATCGATCCGGTTATTTGGCGATTGTGGGAGAGGCCGGAATCGGTAAATCCGCGTTGCTGGCGAAATTGGTCAAAGAACGCGGCTACCCGCACCATTTTGTGGATGACAAACAGAACAGCGCAAAGGATGAGGTCTTTCTGCACTCCATCGTCGGCCAATTGCAACAGAAATATGGCTTTGAATTTGAAGAACGCACGCCGATCTCGGTCAGCGAATGGAACATCTATTTCCACAAATGGATCAAGGCAATCAGCGCGGAAGAACAACTCGTGATCTTCGTAGATGCCTTAGACGAAGCCCAACGCTACGGCGGCAGCGACAATCTGCTCAAATACTTGCCCCAAGAACTCCCTGAAAACGTGTATTTCATCATCAGCTCCCGTCCGGAATTCAAAAAAGAGGACATCACCTTCTTCGAGTCAACTGTCTTCTAACGCTACGACCTGCCCCCCTTCACGCAAGCCGACATCGAAGCCTATCTCGCCGTCCGTAATTCCCGCTTTAGCAGTCCCCTCCCGAGAGGGGTAGGGGTGGGTAATCTTGCTGAAGCGAGAATTACGAGCCAGGAACTCGCCGCGATCCTCTACCACAAATCCAAAGGCAATCCGCTCTATCTCTACTATCTCCTGCAAGAGTGCGAAAATGAAAATCTGACGCTGGAACAGATCAACCAACTGCCGCAAGGACTCACCAAATTCTATGAAAAACAATGGCGCGAACGGATCTGGATTGGCGACAATGCCACCAAAGAAGGTCGCAAACAGATTCTCTGCCTCCTGCTCATCTTAAAAGAGCCACCTAGCAAAAAACTACTGCTGGAATTAACCAATTTCGACCAGGCGGAGTTGCAAGAGTATATAACTCCACTACGCCGATTTATGCGGATAGGGGAACGATACGCCTTTTTTCACGACAGTTTCAAAAATTTTCTCCAACAGCAATTTGAGAAAACGATTCCAACCTATCGTGAGAAATTAATTGAACATGTTTGGCATTGGAGGAAGTTGAATGGGGAACTGTTAACGTATGCTCTTTTCTGGCTGCCAACCCATCTGTTGGAGGCAAAATGTTATGAAGACCTCTTCGCGTTAGCGCGGGATGCGATGCTCCTGCAAGCTCAGGTGCAGGTATTTCACGATGATCCCGGGCTTCCGTTGCGTACTTTACAAACTGCTCTGCAAGGTGCGATAGAGGCTGATAATGCGGTCAGAATGGCAGAATTTTTGCTCTCTTATGCGCGGCAGGCAATAGAAGTTAAGCAAGAAAGCCCTTTGGAGGCATTACGTACTGGCAATTTGAATCGAGCGTGGGAATTGGCAGACCTGTTTGAAATTGAGCGATGTGTCCTCTGGCATCTACTGTTGGCGTGGGAGCTAAAGGATATGAACCGTTTGGAGGAGGCCCGAGCGGTCTTGGAGCGTTTGAGGAGAAAAGAGTTGTCTTATTTATCTGATTGGCAAGGTGAGTATGCAGCATATTTCCTCGCTTATATCTTTGAAGCCGATAAAAACATTTTTAAAATTTTGGAACAGCAGCTTTTACAAGACGCTGATCGTTGTGTCTTGAGTGAATTCCTTAGTGTTCGTAATTTATTTGCTAACGCTGTGGAGATTGCTCAGGAAATTAAGGATACGAGTAAGCAGGCAGAAACATTACAGAGCATAGCACGGGCCCAGGCCAAAGCCGGAGAATTTTCAGGTGCCCTGGAGACAGCCCAGAAAATTGCTATCGCATGGATTCAGTTTGATACAATGAGAAGTATTGTGGATGCCCAGCTCGAAATCGGAGAATTTCAAGCAGCCCTTAAAACTGTCGAGATGATCAAAGATGTGCGACGTCAGAGGGTGGCTTTACAAGATATTATAAAATGCCAAATACAAGCGAAAGAATTTATTTCGGCTCTGGAAATAGCTCAGAAGTTTGATAAATCAGAACAAGCAGAGACAATGAAGGCTATTGCGCGAGCCCAAGCCAAGACCGGAAAATTTTCAGGTGCTATGGAGACGGCTCAGAAAATTGGTATCGCATGGATTCAGTTTGATACAATGAGAAGTATTGTGGATGCCCAGATCAAAATCGGAGAATTTCAAGCAGCTCTTAAAACTGCCGAGGCGATCAAAGAGGTACGGCGTCGAAATGAGGCTTTACAGGATATTATGGCGGGCCAAAAACAAGCCGAAAAGGAGGCTTTACTGACTATTGTGGAGGGTCAAGTGCAAGCGGGAGAATTTCAAGCTGCATTGACAACTGTCATGGAGATTGAGAATATAAGGGACCGGATAAAAGCACTGGAGACTATCGCAGTGAGACAGGCCAGGATCGGTGAACGTGATATGGCCCAAAAAGTATTTACTATGGCTTTGGAGTATACCAAAGGGTTAAAAAATGTGAGGGATCGAACATGGGCATTGGAACAAATTGCGATAGATCAGGCATGGACAGGGGAATTTATTGACGCCTTCAAAGCCATACAAAAAATTAACGATAAGCTGGTTCGAACAAAAGTATTGTGGAACATAGCAATGTCTCAGGCCTCGCATGGAGACATTGCCGCTGCGCTGAAGACTACCCAGATGCTTGATAATATAGGACAGCAGAAATCTCTATTGTCGGGGATTGTATGGGATCGAGCTGGAGCTGGAGATTTTCTCACTGCTTTGGAAGTCACACAAGGAATTGATGATACAATAACCAAGACATCGTTATTAGAGGATATTGCGAAAGCACAGATCCGCGTTGGGGAGTTTACTGCGGCCATAAAAATTGCTCAGAGGCTTGAGGATGCGAAATGTCGAGAAGTTTTGCAGGCTGTCATAGAAGCTCAAATTCAAGCAGAGGAATTTTCAGCGGCTATAAACAGAACTCAGATATTTGACGATATCAAGGTTCGATCAAAGACCCTGAAGAGGATTGCACAGGCACAATGTCAGATAGGAAAACCTGATGCCGCAAGAACGACATTCGCAGGAATTGTTCTAACTTCCCAAGAACTTGATGAGACCACGAAGGGGAGGGCATGGATGCTCCAGCAGATTGCTCAAATTCAGGCTCAGAACAGAGAGAATAAAGCCGCTCAAGCAAAGTTTGCGATGGCTCTGAAAATCGCCCAAAAAATTAAAAAGGTAGAAGATCGTATACTGACGCTCGCAGGAATTGCACTAGCACAGGCTCAGACTGGCGAACGAGATGACGCGAGGAAAACGCTTGATACTGCTCTCAATTCCACTTCTGAGATCGCGAACGTGAGGGATCGGTTATCTGTACTAGAGGCCATTGTACGGGATCAAATACAGGCCAGGGAGTATGACATGGCGCAAATGACTATTACAACTGGCAAGAATATTACCTTAGTAGAATATCAACTAGATGGGATTTGGTCTGTACCGCTGGAGGCGATTGCTATGGCTCAGATCCAGGCCGGAAATTTGACAGCAGCCCTGACGACTGCCAAAGAGATTGGGATAAGGACAATCTGGGGGAGGAAGGTTTTACAGGCCATTGTGCATGCGCAAGCGCACGGGAGGAATTTCTCCGCCGCCTTTGAAACAGCCCAAATAATTTATGATACTGAGGTGCGAGCTGTAGCTTTGGGGATCATTGCAAAAGAGCAAGCTCTGGCGGGGGATCGAAGTTCAGCCCAGATAACATTTGCCACTGCTTTTAAAGAGGCTCAATGGATTGGTGAGGAATGGAAAATAAGTGGGCATAGACAAGAGCGACTAGAGGCGATCTTGTCTATTGCACGAGCACAGGCCCAGGTCGGGGAGAGGGAAGCAGCTCGGATGACACTTCTTGTTGCTCTGGAAACCACTCAGGAGTGGCAAAGACGTGGAGGGAGAGTTACTGCTTGGGAATTAACTGAACTTGCAGAGACACAAGCCCAAATCGGAGAACATGAAGCATCAACAGTAACGTTTGCAGTTGCTATGAACAACGCTCGGCATATCAAGGAGGCAGTGGATCGGGTGGAGGAACTACGAACCATTGCACAGACACAGGCACGTGTAGGGGAATTGGCTGCGGCCTTAATGACTGCCGAACAGATCGAAAACGCGGAGTATCGGATTGCGATACTACAAACTATTGCACAGGCCCAAGTACAAATGGGAGAGGGAGAAACAGCCCAGATGACATTCATTATGGCCATAAAAATTGCCCAAACGATTGAGGAAGTGGAGGATCGTGTAAAGGTATTACAGACCATTGCGCATACACAGATCCGAGCAGGGTTTGGCGAGCAGGCAGTGCAGACTGCAATGACCATTCTCACCAATCGTAATAAACACCTTCCTGAAATTGCTGAGACCCTTGTCGATGTGGGTAACAAAGAACACTTCAAGCAGTTGTTAATCCCCTGTGCAGCCTACCTGGACTCCGCCTATCGGATGTGCGGGTTGCTGGCAAGGCTGTATCCTGAGCAGGCGACAGCAATTGCGGAAATATTACTGCAACAAGAACACCTTGACAAGAAACATTATATTTGAGACGATTCAATACCAAATTCCATACAAAAAAGCGCACGGAGAGTACACAAAATAAGGAGAGCGTAGGATGCAAAAGAGTGACTTACCCTTTGGCAGCGAGTTTTCGCCGACGCAGATTGATTTATCGATCGTATTGGAGCTTGTAAAACAGTATGAAGGAGATCAAGCCCGTTTCGAGGAAGCGATTCATAAAAAGGTTTTTTGCCCAAAATTAGCTCAGTAGGATCAGGAAAGGAGGTCTCCGCATTATGTCACGCCGTATGCTGCGACAGATTCGGGAGGCGATCAGAACCGGAAATTATGACATCACGCATCATGCCATTGATGAGATGGTGGAAGATGGGTTGTGTATTTCAGATATTGAACAGGCGATTCTCAATGGAGACCTCTCTAACATTGAAGAGGATGATCGGCGAGGCGCAAAATATCCTATCATCGGGTTCTCAGAGGATGCCGGCACACCAATAGGCGTCGTTGGGCGTTTTAAAGAAACGCAGGTTTTTCTGATTATTACGGTGTATGCTATCATAGAGTGAAAGGAGAGGAAAGCGTATGTATGGATACCGCTGTGAATATTGCGAGGGGACTGTGCGTGAACAAATGGTTGATCGTGAAGTCTTTAAGCATCGCGACGGATTTGTGATACTTGAGCATGTCCCGGTGGGCGTCTGTGATCAATGTGGCTGCCGGTATTATCATGCCAGCCTCTTGCACCGCGTTGAAGAGATTATTTCGAAACGACAGCCGGCAGAGCGGATGGAACTCATTCCCGTCGCACCCTTTGCATAACAAACAATCCAAAAGAAGCAAGGATATCGAAATCATGATTTTGATATCCTTGCTTGTCCTGCGTCATTTGGCGCGGCTCTCTCCTGAGCAGGCGACAGCGATTGCAGAAGTGGTGTTGGGAACGACACGGATTTCAGGTAGGGAGGATTTTTGAGGGAACGTTGGGAGGCAAAAGGGAAAGTGAAAAGCCATGCCGACTAATCTCCCGTCACGAATCCTTCTTCCATGCAATTCGTATCGTTTCACGGAAAAACACTTGAAATTCAAGGGGTATGCTGGTATATTAACATTGTGGATCAACTATCATTTGGTGACAGATGTTGTCAAAGAAATGGAAGGGTGGTACTGCTTCCAAAAGTAATTGACAATAGGGCATTTTAAGGAGAACATTCTATGGGACTCGCGCAGCGAAAATATGCGTATATCAGCGAAGAAGACTATTTACAGGGCGAAGAGTACAGCGATGTGCGCCATGAATATATTGACGGTCATGTCTATGCGATGGCCGGGTCAAGCGATAAGCATAATCAAATTACGCTCAATGCAGGAACGTTTTTTAACACGCATTTACCTGATGAATGTGAGGTGTTCGTGGCAGACATGAAAGTTCGAGTGCAATTGCAGCGGAGTGTCAGATTTTACTATCCTGATGCGGTGGTCAGTTGTGCTGAAAACGATAACGCGACCTATTACCGGACGCAGCCCTGTCTCATCGTGGAAGTGCTGTCGAAGGCGACAGAACGGCAGGATCGCGGTGAAAAATTCTGGAATTATCAGCAGATTCCCAGTCTTCAGGAATATCTGTTGCTCAAGCAAGATGTCAAAGAAGCCATGCTGTTTCGCCGCCTCACCGGCTGGCAGCCGGAAGTGTATCGGGAAGGGAACATTCGTCTGGACTCCGTTGGGCTGGATATGCCGCTGGATGACCTGTATCGCAGAGTACAGCTATAATCTGCAATTTCGCCTTGATGTCACGTCCGACTGTGCCGGCATCTTGCGCGGCTTTCTCCTGAGCAGGCAACGGCGATTGTGGAAATATTGCTGCAACAAGAACACCTTGACAAGAAACATGCAGGTTGCTATGATTAAACCCCAAATTCCATATAAAGAAGAGCACAGGGAGTACACAACAATAAGGAAAGTGCAGGATACAAAAAAGCGACTTCCCCTTTGGCAGCGAGTTTTCGCCGACGCAGATTGATTTACCTGTGGCGTTGAAGCTTGTGGGAGAAAGGGGATCGGTTTTCATGAGAACAATTCATACAACAACGGGCAGCAAACGTTCATGAAATATGAAAGAAGGAAAGGAGAACATCATGATACAGATATTGTATCAACATATCCTTGTGCAAGTCAAGCAACTGAATGTGTTAGAGCAGCTTCGACTTTTAGAGGCGATTGCCCAATTAGTGCAGCGGGAAACGGTATCGAAACCGCCGCGAAGCATTCGTGAACTACGAGGGTTGGGCAAAGAGGTCTGGAAAAATCTTGATGCTCAAGAATACGTCAATCAGGAGAGGGATTCATGGGAGTAAATACAGATTGGATTCGTCAATGCCAGCAGGCTATTGTTGGCCTGGACACTGCACCGCTGATTTATTACATTGAAGAGCATCCTCACTATCTTAAAGTAGTTGATCCGTTTTTTGACGCGTTGGATCGGGGGGAATTCACGGTCATTACATCTACAGTAACGTTATTGGAAGTCCTGGTTCAGCCCTTGCGTTCTGGTGAAACGACATTGATTGATGAATATAAAGACATCTTGTTACACGCTCCAAACGTTACCACTTTTGATATGAATCCCGTGATTGCCGAAGAAGCATCGAAATTGAGAGCCAACTATCGGCTTCGCACTCCTGACGCAATTCAAATTGCTACTGCTCTTCAGGGAAAGTGAAAAGCCATGCCGACTAATCTTCCTTCACGAATCCTCCTGACATGCAATCCATGTCGTTTAACGCGAAATCACTTGAAATTCATGGCATAAACTATTATATTTAGAAGACGGGAACTTCATATTCAACATACAAGGAGGTGTAGCGTATGGTTCTGACAACAGTACAGTCAAATCACATTTCTCTTCCTGAACCGCTGGTGAAACGGTTTTGGGGGAAATCATTCGAAATCATCGAAATCAAAGAAGGCATCTTGCTCAAACCGGTAGATGATGCTATCAGCCTGGCAAAGGGCTGTCTGAAGGGCACAGGATTTTCATCGCAACGATTCATGCAACTCAAGCAGACAGAAAAGGAGTTAGAACGATGAGCGAACACTATGTGATGGATGCCTGCGCATTACTGGCTTTTTTGAATGCGGAGCAGGGCGGCGATAATGTTGAAGCGTTGCTGCGAAAGGCAAATACACCTGAATGTACCCTGTATATGCACAAATTGAATGTGCTGGAAATTTATTATGGCGTGTTTCGTGATGTCAGCCCGGAGAAAGCAGAAGAAACCCTAAACACCATCCATTCCTTGCCAATTACGATTGTTGATGTGCTGTCAGATGCGGTTTTCAAAGAAGCCGGGCGATTAAAAGCCACCTATAAAATCTCGCTTGCAGATGCAATAGCTCTGGCAGAAGCCAAAACGAGAGACGTTCAATTGCTCACTTCCGATCATCATGAATTTGATTCGATTGACGCTCAGAAGGATGTGAAGTTTTATTGGATTCGATAAGGCTGGAGCGTGATCTGGACGTCACTGGTACGGGACTTTCTATTGAATCATATATCCGGTATCTGCGGACAAAATACGGAGAATTGTATCACTTGTAGCTTTTTCGTTTCATCATGTTGCACATTCGCCTTGTAAGGCTTTATTCTGGACAGATAGCGAGGATTACGGAGGTATTCCAGTGACAAGAACACCTTGACAAGGAACATCAAATTTGAGAGGATTAAAAATAAATTCCGCACAAACAAGAGCTCAGGGAGTCCACAAAATAAGGAGAGTGCAGGATGCAAAAAAGCGACTTACCTTAATATGATACAGATCTGTCATTTTTGCGGCAATAAAAATTTTCGAAAACGGACTGTACAGTATATTTACTGACATAATGGCAATTTCTTGCTGGTGAATAATGTACCATGCGTTGAATGTGAATTCTGCGGCGAACAATATTTCGAGGCAGCCGTATTGAAAAAAATCGAACAGGATTATCTCGACATTTCTGTTGCCGGAAAACCCGCAGAGAAAGAAATTCGCGTGCCATGTGAAGATTTTGCACTGGTATAAAAAATAGGATGCAGAAAGGATTAATTTGGGGATGATCGCCCGGGAGAACATCGAACGCATCCGTAAAGGCCGGAGAAACAGCGCAGAAAATATTATTCAAGAAAGGAAAGAACATGGTTAATGCAGCGTATCAAAACATCCTTGTGCAAGTCAAGCAACTGAATGTGTTAGAGCAATTTCGACTTTTAGAAGCGATCTCCCAATTAGTGCAACGGGAAACGGTCTCGAAACCGCCGCGAAGCATTCGTGAACTACGAGGGTTGGGCAAAGAGGTCTGGAAAAATGTTGATGCGCAAGAATACGTCAATCAGGAGCGCGTCTCATGGGAGTAAATACGGGTTGGATTCGTCAATGTCAGCAGGCTATTCTATTAACGTTATAATGGAGGAATAGGTAGAGAATGTTGCAACATCGTTTAGAGTGGGCAAAACATTACCTTGCTGATGCCCAGGCGTTATGTCACCAGAAACGCTTTAATAGTGCGGTATCACGGACATATTATGCTTCATATCAGGCCATGTGGGCCGCGTTGGGTGAGGCGAAAGACGGCAAAATTTGGAGACATTTGGCCATTATCAAGCACTTTGTGCGCTGATACCCGAACCATTCTCACACCGGACCAGGGCTGTTAGAGGAGAAACGGTTTGCTCTCAGACAATTATATACGTACCGGATTCAAGCTGATTATGATGTTGTTGAGCTTCATGAACAGACAATCCAACCGCTTCTTCAGGTTATCGAAAGCATTATTCGGATTATCGAAGAACAGAGAGGACAATAACTATGGCGCAAACATCCTTACAACCAACCACTCTGGCACAGGCTGTAACGAGCTTTGTTGATGCAATCCATCGGATGTATGCGGGGATAGCCATTCGCACGGTCTCGAATTATGAGGATGAGGACCTGGCGTTCGAAATCACGATTCCGCCCGTATTTTCACGGGAGCAGGTGTTAGAAACGTGTAATAGAGCATGTATCACCATCGAGGATGAATATGATGTGTTTATTTTGCCTATCGTCGTGTATGCTCAATAAATCTCTTTCAAAGTCGCTTATGCGGCAGCGATTGCGGCAGTGGTGCAAGGAGAGAACTATAGAAATGGTATATAAGCACGAATGGCTTATTCTGTTTCAAAGGGGGACGATTCTTTCTTATATACGATTCTTGTAGTTCTCACAGAGCGGTGAATATCTTGCCTTGCTTCAAATATCTATATCCAGGGATCGCAAGACCTCAACGGCTTCACGAGCAACAACCTGGGCGCTTTCTGGGGTGAAGCGTGAGGCGACGGCTTCATAGCCGCCTTCTTCATAGGTCTGCGCCGTAGGCAGATAGCCGATGTAGCCGTTGGTATAGCCCAGAATACAGGTCTGTGCAAAAGGCGAGTTCTGTTTGATGGCTAAGCCGATCTCGACAAACAATTCGCCCGGAAATGCGAGCAGGGCGCAATTGCCGATCTTGATGCCCTGAAGCTCGATCTCAAGCGTCTCCTGCTGAGGAGCTTTGGCTTGTTGCGCCACGTTGTCTAATAACAATTCCGCATAGAATTTGTTGACTCTGGCTTTGAGTAATTGTTCCTCAGAGGCGCCTTCCGCAATGGCTTGTTGTAAAACCGCTTGTTTGGCAATAAGATCGTTTTGAACCTGCTCAAGCGACGGCAGCGGCTTTAATTTCAGCGCAATGGTTTTGCTTTTTGCAACAACCACAATTTCCGATTGTAATTCGATGGTTTCGAAGATTTTGAGCACTTCACCAGCCAGCATGTTTCCGAGCTTTTCAGCCCGCTCGAAAGTGCGTCCCGGTATGGGATAGCCGAGTGCGCTGAGATCCGCAGAATGCCCGGTGTTAATATCTCCGGTCGCGCCGTTCGTAAACATGGACAGGAATCCATCCCCTTTGACGCGCTCCATGAGGCGCGTCGCATAGCCGGGATAGTCGGCAGTAATCAGCAGATTGTCAGGGCCTAACACGACCGGGTGACAGGTATAATTGATAAGTACTCCCCCGGGCCGCCCGTTCGCAAAATCAAAGCGCAATACGCCGACTTGCGGGTCAACGGGCAAGCCATCAGGATGTCTGCGATTCACTCCAATCCCCTGAATCGTCCCGCAACCGACGCCAATTCTGGCCGGTTCCCGCACGCTCCAGGCCGCATAAATACCCCCGGCAAGATCATCAATCAAATTTTGCATGTATGCGGCGCTGGCAATTTCTTTCTCATTTGGCCGCAACTCTGGACCTGAATGGGTATGCGTTGCCGCAATAGCAATGCATTCTTCACAGATCCCGATCTTCCGGGCCGCTAACGCTTTGACCTGTTTGACCATTTCCGCCGGAAGACACAGCAGGTCGGCCGCAACAATTGCTACAGGTTCTTGTTGTTCGATCACGAGGATGCGAGCGTACAATTCATCGTGGATACCTTGCGACACATCTTTTCGCGCCGCAAATCCACCCAACGGACAGCCGATATACGGCGTAATATTGACTTTACAGGTTCCTATGCGTATCATATTGCTGACTTGTCCCTTTCTTGATAAGTGTAACTACTCAGGCTAATATTTTATTGCCCACGAAACACACGAAAAGACACGAAAATTTTCTTCCTGTAAATAATTCTGGTAATGGTTAAATGGTAAATGATACCGTTCCCTGAGCGGAGTCGAAGGGAACACGTTCAGGCTCGTTTCGACTTCGCTCAACGAGCGGATGCCAGTTACCGTTTAACCATTACCATAATTCTGTGTTATCGTACAGGTTAGGAGAAGGAGCATGAATTTGTCAAATTTATCTTGCCCTGTGTTGAGTTTTTAGAAGAGATGAGAACATAGACTCGACAAGCGACAAGCATACAGACCACAAGCATGGAGGAAACCAATGGCAAGTAGAGAAATGATTCTTCGAGATGATGAGGGCACTATCATCAATCACAAAACACAGAAACGGGATACCTTAAGCGTTGATAAATGACGAATCGGGGAGATCGAAGCGGAGGGAGAAGGATGTAAACGGGAGCATCTTCCCGATATGACATCTGATGTGTTAACCCATGCCCAGCAGCAGCAGATTGAACAGATAAAAAAACCGAGCACGTGAGATGTAACGGGCAGCGTCCGGTCACAATCAAGATGACGCATGGCCAATTTGCCTTGCTGAATCAACGGTTTACGGATCGAGTAGGCCAGAAGAACTTCAGTTGGTTCGAATAGGCGGAACAATGTCGCCAGAGTTCTGAAAGTGAGCGGTGACGGTCTCGGTGTTGTTATTCTGCCAACTGGCGGAGTTATCATGACGTGTCAACCTTGCGGAGAGATGAAACTGGTGCGACTCTGTTGAGCGGTCAACGGATTCATGAGATTGTTGAGGAGGAAGCGCAGCGGCTGAGGGCTTCTACGGCGGCTCAGGCGAGGGCTGTTTTGGCAGGGGACACTGTCGTACCGAGGATGAATCAGGAGGTCGCCATCCAGGAGGGGCAGACAGAGGACGTGTTGCTGTGTGATGACGGCAGACAGGTGAAGACGCAAAAGGACTATCGGGAGAAGCCCTCGGCGTGCCCCTCGACCACTGAGGTGGTTCAGGAGCCTCAGTATGGGGGAAACAGAGCAAAGGGAAGGTCAATACGGATGTGCTGCTGCTCCAACGAGCCCAGGGCGGGTTTCGCTACATGATGGAGGGGCTTGTGAAGGGGCGGGGGCTGAAAGCGACCATGTGAGTGCAGAAGAGTTGGTCAAAAGGGCTCTTATCGAGGAATATGGGAAGCGCACGGAGGCGTTAAATCTTGTGGCAATGACTGATGGAGCCCGCGGTATTCGTCTGTTTTTTTGAGCGCGTATTGGGTTGTGGGATCGTGCTGATTTTGGATGGGTCTCACCTGGAGAACAGGGGGGGGGAACTGATGAGCAGGATTGCCAGCACCACAACAGAGAAAGAGCGTCATTGTCGGGTTCTCCTGGGCTGGTTGTGGGAGGGGAATGTGGATGACGCCCTGCCCTCTCTGCGCCCATCTGTTTCTGTGCGTCATCAGAAGCCACATCAGGAACTGATCACCTCTCTCACGCAACACACCGCTGAGATCATCAAATATCAGGCTCGGCAAGAGACAGGAAAACCGATTGGCAGGGGGCGACCGGTATTATGTCGTAGATCAATGATCAGAGCGGTAATGTGCTTCTGATGGATTTCGTCAAACATGTGTTGCAAAAAGTCCCGAAAATTCATCTGGCGCTCAAGGGTCTTCGGATCGACCCTGAACGTATGTTCAAATTTTTCGGTTCCCATTTCCTGTAAGAAAAATTGTAGCGCTTGTTGATCCATGAACGTATTGCATTGAAAATAGCACATCTTCTGTTGAGAAAGAATCCGGGAATGAAACCACGCGCTTTTTCTGGCCATGACAGGATAAGTCTTCATAGACCTGTTGGCGGTCCATTGTACATCGTTCACAGCGGATGTTGCGATGGTCGAGATGGTCATGGTCTGTTCCGTTCCATCCAGCCCTGCCACGGTAAGCGTTAACGGTTCATTGTCGCGAATGATCCCTGCGAATTGTAAGGTTGAAGGTTCTTGTAAATAATACGTGATCGCCCCCTTGCGGCAGATCTCATTTTCACATGACGCCAACTTGCCTAAATGTTGCCTCACGTGTGTCATCGGCATCCCGTTCACTGCCAGGATTTTCGCGCCTAAATATGTCATATTACTTTTTGCATCAAAATTCATCACATAGAAATCATCCAGGAGGACAGTTACATTGTTCCTCGCAATTCCTCGATCCGGACAAAAAGACTGGATATTCTCACCGACCTGGCCCGGTCCGGCTTTTGTAATGTTGACCTGGTCTTTCTGGATACCGACGATATTGTCCTGAAATATGAAGCGGTTCGTCAAAACAAGCTGGTTTATCAGACTGAAGATTTTGATCGTGGTAAACTATATTCCAGAATCCTTCGGCAGTATTTTGATTTCTCCCCTTATTTGAAAATTCAGCGAGCAGCCTATAAAAGGAGGATAGGGTTTTGTAAATAATGACTCATCATTTCCGTTCTTCCTGAGCCCGACAGAGGACATGTGCATTGGCGTCCTCCGACAGGTTCAGGACGAACGGTGTATACTTATTTCCGAAAGCATATCCTACTATTACAAAAACAGGTCTTCATGTCACTTTATTGCTAATATCCGAAGAGACGCGGAATGAACAGGACGATCTGCGGAAAATAGGTAACGACCATCAGCATGACGATTTCAACTAAAAGAAACGGGGTATTCACGCGCACGAGTTTCATCAAATCCACCTTCGCAAGTGAACAGGAGACAAAGAGACATAACCCAACAGGCGGCGTGATCAGGCCGATCATCAGGTTCATGACGACTATCATGCCGAAATGGAGCGGATCGATGCCCGCCTGCACGGCTACGGGAACCAGGATCGGCACCAGGAGAATGATAGCGGCAAGGCCCTCCATAAAACACCCTACCACGAGCAAGAGCAGATTAATCAGTAACAGGAGCATATACGGATTCGTAGTAAATGAGGTGATTGCCGCAGCAATCTTCTGGGGCACCATTTCGGTTCCCAGCAGCCAGGCAAAAATGTTCGCGCAGGCCATCACGATTAAAATGGTGGCGGTTGTCACCATTGAACGATAAAAAATGCCTGGCAAGTCTTTGAATTTCAGGGTGCGCAAGACAAAAAATCCGATGATGAAGGCATACGCGACGGCCACGGAGGCCGCCTCAGTCGGGGTAAAAATTCCGCTTAAAATTCCGCCTAAAATGATCAGGGGCATTAACAGGGGAATGATGGCCCCGGTAAAACTGGAAAGTAATTCATGCCAGGAGACGAAAGGGCGTTTGGTGCCGTAATTTTTTTGGCGTGAAATCATATACGCGACAACCATCAGGCCAAGTCCGATCAGAATTCCTGGAACAACGCCGGTCAAAAAAAGGCCACCGACGGATACGGAGCCTGCGATTGCATAAATGACGACCGGAATACTCGGGGGAATAATCGGCCCAATCACGGCTGCAGAAGCCACGACGGCAGCACTGAACGTGGTATCATACCCATCCTCTTCCATGGCCGGGATCAGAATAGAGCCCAGAGCCGCAGCATCGGCCACAGCGGAGCCGGAAATACCGGCAAAAAACATGCTCGCTACGATGTTCACATGAGCCAGACCGCCGCGAATATGCCCCACCAGCGCGGTGGAAAGACGCAGAATCCGGTGAGTGATTCCGGCGCTATTCATCAAATCGCCGGCTAAAATGAAAAATGGGACCGCCATGATAGGAAAAGAATCCATTCCTGTAAACATGCGCTGCGGGATGAGGTGCAGAGGGACGTCGCCGATTAGCAGCAGGGCAACCAGGCTGGCCAGGGCTAAACAAAACGCAATCGGAATCCCTATCATCAGGGTCAAAAATAAGGCAATTGTGGTGATGACTAACATATTTTCCTCCTCAGTTGTACAACTTCCTTATTGTTTTCATAAGGCAAGCCTTGCATTCTCTCCTTATTCCAACTCGCTGTGGATCGTGACATCGGTGGGCGACTCCCTCATTTGTTTGAAAAAGAGCACCACAGCCTGAATGAGAATCAAGCCTGCCCCGACCGGAACAGCCAGATAGGGCACAGTCATAGGAATTTCCAGGGCTGGCGAGAGTTGATCGTGCAATAAAAAGCTCAATACAAAGCCCTGATACACAATAACTGCCATCAACAGGGCAACAGCCAGATGAATGACCATCGTCATGATTTTGCGCATACCTGGTTTGATCGCGTTAATAATGATGGTGACGCCCACATGATTGCCGCTGGCATAGGCTTCTGAAGCTGCCAGACAGGCGCCCCAGACCATTAAATAGCGCGCCAATTCTTCAGACCAGGGCAATGGCCGCAAGAGAATATAGCGGAAAATAACCTGGGCAATAACAACCAGAAACATGGCCATCCCTAATACGAAAATCACAGGCACCATCACACGATGTATAACCCGTGAAATGCTGGGAAGATTTTCCATTACGATCCCCCTTTCACTCGTTGAATCGTGAAGGTTTATTATGAGAACCTTCACGATTCGGATGATTGGTGTAACACCGATTATTGCAGTTCGGCTTCCGCCTGTTCCACTGCGTTCACGACTTTCTCGATCCACGCCGGATCAACCTGGGTTTTCATCCATTCAAGCACCGGTTTCTGCGTGAGTTCTTTGAACTGTGCACGCTCTTCGTCGGTGGGCGAATAAATCTCCATGCCAAATTCTTTCAGTTTGGCGACGCCCATGGCCGAATTGAGTTGTTGAATGGAACGACCGCAGTTACCGGCCACGATAGCGGCGCGTTTGATAATCTGCTGCTGTTCAGGAGTCAGCTTGCCGGTAAAAAATTTGTCGTTGATGAGCAAGAAATCTGCCCCGTAAGTATGCCCGTCAAGGGTCAGGTATTTTTGCACCTCTTGAAATTTTACCTGTAAGATGACGCTCACCGGATTTTCCTGACCGTCAACAACGCCCTGCTGCAAAGAGGTATAGACTTCAGGCCAGGCAATAGGCGTTGGCGACGCGCCGAGCGCCTTCACCATCTCGATGTACAGCGGCGTCTCCATGACTCTGATCTTTAAACCACCCATATCAGCCGGAGATTTGATCGGGCGTTTCGAGTTGCTAAAGTGTCGGATACCGGTCTCGCCATACGCCAGATTACGCAAACCGGTGTCTTTGAGAAGATTTTCCGATAATTCCTGACCAAATGGTCCATCCAGGACTTTCCAGGCTACCGGGGCAGAGGGAAACAGATAAGGAATATCCAGCACCATTGCTGGTTTGAAATAGCCGGCAATGGCCGCTGAAACCATGCACATTTGAATCGTCCCCAATTTCGTCGCCTCGATCAGTTCCCGCTCTCCTCCGAGTTGTCCGGCCCCAAAAAGGTTCACCACAACTTCACCCCTGGTCTCTGCTTCGACAATATCCTTAAACACTCTCACAGCCGCCCCTTTTTTCGAGATATACACATCCTCAGGATCCACATGGGCGAGCTTAATCACCGTCTCAGCAAGCGCGAGAGCCGGATTTAAAATCATCGCCAATACAACCATTGTCAAAAAAAGCCTGTGCAAATTGAATAGATGTCGTTTCATAATTTTTCCTCCATTATTCTTTCTTATATGCGATTCTTGTAATTATTCACAAAGACAGTTGTCAATTCATGTTGCGGTTCTTCCGGAAAATCTTTGAGAAACAAAAGGAATCTTGCTCTGATTTCGCGTTCATCCTCTGGTTCTACAAATATCCCAACGAACCTCTCTTCTCCCCTCCCTTCCCTGATCAGGATTCTTCTTTATGGTTTGTAGCTGCCGCTTCAGCGGCCAAAACGCTCAAGCGTTTACTACGAACCAGGTGTTCATAGACTTCCTTATCTTATCAGCAGTCCGCCATTGACATCAAGGGTAACACCCGTGATCCAATCCGAACGATCAGAAGCCAGAAAAATGGCGGCATACGCGACATCTTCGGGCATTCCATCTTTATCAATCGCACGACCAACATTCCAACGTGCAAATACTTCAGGAGGGTATTGCGCAGTCTGTTCGGTCAATATCGGCCCGGGCGCAATCGCATTCACATAAATACCTGCGGGGCCAAGTTCTCGCGCCAGGAGTTGAGAAAGTCCGATGACTCCGGCTTTTGATGCCGCATAATTCACCCCCACTCCAGGACGACCGGTTCGCCCGCCAAGCGACGCAATATTCACAATTTTTCCTTTCCCTTGTTTTTTCATGGCCGGGACGACGGCGCGACAGCAGATAAAAGTCCCTGTGAGATTGATCTTGATCACGGCCTCAAAGATTTCGAGCGTCATCTCTTCAAGTGTCCTATGACGGGAGATTCCGGCATTATTAACCAGCACGTCAATCCGGTTGAACTTTTCCAGAACCTTTGCGACCGCCTGGGCAATTTCATGCTCATCAGTCACATCAGCCCTGATGGCAAGCACCTTTTTCCCAGAAGGATCTAATATGCTTGCCAATTCTTCTACTAAAGAGACATCAACATCAAAAAGAGCGAGAGATGCCCCTTCCTCAAAGAATTTCTGCGCGATGGCCTTTCCCAGCCCTTTGCCAGCCCCGGTAATAATCACGACTCGATCTTGTAATTCCATAACCATTCTCCAATGTAAATCAAACTTCAAAAGCCTTCAAGACTTCTGAAGTTTCCTGTCCTGTCTTTCACCCTGCGCGTGTGTCACATTCGTTGTATTCGCGCCATCCGATGACTCCCTTTACGGATAAATTTCAAAAGGTTTCCGTATTGTAAAATTCGCCAAACAGTTCTTCCTCGGATGGTCGATCTTCCTGAATTGGGCGAGCAACCCAGGTGGTTTGCATATAATGTTTCAGCGCGATATTCTCGTTGGTGATATTGCCGCCCCAGATACCGCAGCCCATACTCGATGTCATCGGCATTCCATTATTGAAAGCGCCCGCATTGGCTTTGGATTGGGGCTGGCGCACCATAATGCGGCTGACCGGCGCGGTCAGCGCCAGTTGATGAATACGCTCATCGTTAAACGAATAAATGCCGCAGGAATGCCCTTTGCCGCCGACTTCGTAAATCTGTTTGACCATCTCCAGCGCGGTATCAAAACCACCGCTGTATTTGAAAATCGCCAAAAGCGTTGTCAGCTTCTCGCTGGAAAACGGGTACTCCTTGCCGATATGATCCTCTTTGACGATGATAAATTTTCGATCTGCGGGAATACTAAACCCTGCTTTTTCAGCAAGTTTTTGGGGGGCGCAGGCAATGGTATCCATGGTGCGGTGTCCTTCAGCGTCCCACAGCACCGCCTGTAATTTCTCCTTCTCCTTCTCCGTTGCCAGGTAACCACCTTCTTTCTGAAGTTGTTCCAGAAAACGGTCATAAATACCGGCTTCGACGATCAGATTGCCATCGGCAGAACATCCAGAACCGTGATCCGATGTCTTGCTGAGCATGGTGTTTCGAGCGGCCTCCTCAATATTGGCGGTTTCATCAAACGCCATAGGCCGGTTTGCCGGAACTGTAGGCGGCCTTTACCATGGCCGAACCGCCAGTCGCGATCGTCAGGTCGCAGATCGCCATCAATTCCTGAGATAACGGAATACTCGGCTTTTCGACACAGATAAATACATCTTCAGGCATTTCCAGTTTCTTTAATGCAGCGCGCATGATACGAATGGTTTCAAACGTTGTCTTTTTACTGCGAGGATGAGGGGAAAAAATCACGGCGTTTTTGCACTTTAAGGCATAGATGCCGATTCCCGGCGGCGTCAGCGCCGGATTGGTGGTCGGCACCAGGCTGGCGATCACGCCCACCGGCTTGGCGTATTTCACCAGTCCTTTCTCCGGAATTTCTTCAATAATCCCCATGCTCTTTTGTCTAAGAGCGTCGCGGAGAATACCTTGAATTTTGAAGCGTTTGCCTGGTCGTCCTTCCCAGCTTCCCAGACCGCTTTCTTCTACCCCCAGGTGAGCCAGGCGCGTGAAGGTTTTTTCGTTGGCCGTCGCCCAGCCGACGGCGCGAATCGCCCGGTCAATCGCTTCCTGATCATACGCTTCGATTGCCTGTTGCGCAATACGCGCGCTCTTAAGCAACTCCTGCGCATACTGCTTTTCTTCTTCTGTAATTGCTCTTGCCATCGTTCCCTCCATGTTTAGCCATGAGTACGAATGTTAGTCCGTACTGACATGCGATACCTGCTTTCCAGGAGAATAAATATCCAAAATGTTCCAATGACCGGTGGTCGGCACCGGGTTGTTAATCATGGCCACATCAATGACGACCGGCTTATTGGCCTGAATCGCTTGTTCAAGTACAGGCTTGAATTGCGCGGCCGATTCGATTTTGATCCCTTCCACACCGTAGGCCCTGGCAATAGCGGCGTAATCCGGGGAAGTGGATTTGCCATCCTTCATGAACACCGTCCCGTAAGTTGTGCCGTAATGGGCTTTTTCAAGTCCGGCGATGGTGCCGAAGGCATTATTGTTCATAATCACCCAGACAACCGCCACATTTTCGTGAAATGCGGTCGCCAGCATGGCCGGATTTTGTCCAAATCCGCCGTCGCCGATCAGGGCGAGCACGACTTTATCAGGACACGCAATTTTCGCGCCGATCGCGGCCGGCGCGCCAAAGCCCATGGTTGCGTATCCGCCGGGAATGAGAATGCTGCCCGGTGTATAAATGGGAAACTGCTGCCCAACCCCATTTTTGTTCCAGCCGACATCGGTGGTAATAATCGCATCTCGGGGCAAAACCTCGCGCAGTTCCGCCAGGATGCGTTCCGGCATCATCGGAAACGCGTCGCTCTGTTCCATTTCAACATTCCGTTTTTTAAATTCCTCGCGGTAAGCGGCAATTTCCTGTCGGAGTTCCTTTTTATGAATGCCTTGAGGGTACAACTCTTTAGCAACCCGGATCAGCACCGACAATGCCTGTTTCAGATCCGCCACAACTCCAATTTCTACAGGATAATTCCGTCCAATCTCAGCGGGTTCGATATCAATGTGAATCAATTTTGTCGGGGGAATGTTAAAGGTATATTGCGGGTACCATGAACTGCTATCGGCTTCCTTGAAACGAGTTCCGAGGGCGAAGATATAATCCGCCTTGCGGCAGGAGTCATTGATATATTGAGTGCCCCAGAATCCGCTCATACCCAGAGTCAATGGATGGTCGTCCGGCAATGCGCCTTTGCCCATCAGACTGTAAGCTACCGGAATATCCAGATGATCAACAAAAGCCCTTAATTCTTCGGCGGCGTTGGCCAAAACAATCCCCCCGCCGACATACAGAATCGGATTTTTCGCCGCCGCAAGCCGCTGAACGATCTCCGCCGCTGTTTCCTGATCGATCGAAGGCTTGTGAAGCGTTCTGGTATGATGCTTCACACGTTCAAAAAGCGTAACGTCAATCTCTTTGGAGAAGACATCCATCGGCACATCCACCAGTACCGGGCCAGGCTGCCCGCTTTCCGCTAGCTGAAAGGCTCTTTCAATAATTTCCGGGAAAAGTTCGGGACATTCCACGCGCCAGGCGCGTTTGACAAAGGGGCGATAAATTTCAAATTGGCCCCCATCCAGGTGCAAATTCACTTCCTGATGCGGATGCTTGCCAAAATAATGCGAGGGAACATCACCGGCAATTACGACAAGCGGAATGCAATCCAGGGCGGCGTTGGCCACGCCGGTAGCCGCATTGGTCAAACCGGGACTCAAATGGCTCAAAACAACGCCTGTTTTATGTTTCGCTCGCGCATAACCGTCAGCCGCGTGCGCGGCGATCTGTTCATGACGAACATTAATGAACTGAATGGAACTCTTTTCCAGGGCGGACAGGACGGCAATATTGGTATGTCCGCACAGGCCAAAGATATGTTCCACGCCTCGCTCTTCAAGGTATTTAACGAGTTGATGAGCAACAAGGTCTTTCATACAGGCCTCCAAAATATTTCGGATATGGTTCAATTTATACTAAACGCAAGTCCTGGCGATCAATCGCCAGTCTCAAAGCTGAAGGACGCTAAAGCGCCCTGCGGAATTGATCAGCGGGCTTCAGCCTGCTTCGGCTTTGAGACCGGTCATTGATGGCCGGGATAATGAAACGACCTCAGCTACAGCAATACGCCTTATTTCGTGGGAAGCTGTCCCGGAGGGGCGTAGCACCACAACAATACCAGGGGTTCTTCCGTATCATTGTAATGGATGTGTTCAACGCCGTCAGGGATCCACATAAAATCATTCTTTTCCATCCGAATTTGTTTATTGTTCGTCACATCAATCGCAAGACATCCGCCGCTGATCACAAAATCAATCTCTTCTGATCCTGGATGAGAATGGGCGGCGCAGCGTTCACCAGGTTCAAAAATCGTGACGCCGGCGACCATGTTTTTTGCGCCGATCTGTTCCTCGTCAACCGCCCGAAACACCTTACGGCGGTGTCCCTCCTGCTCCAACCCCAACCAGATTTGTTTTGCTTCTTTAAAGGTCTTGATAACTTTAACTTCCATAATGTCTCTCCTTTACCTGAATGAATACGGTTAATGTGATTTCTCCCATGTAAATGAAATTTTCATTCGCGCGTGTAAGAAACCGGGTTTTTTCGAAAAAACCCGGTTTCTATACTTGACTTCTTTTCTATCGCGATTATTCAGCCTCTTTGATCAATTCCCAGGCTGCCCTGAGTCCCAGCAGATAGCTATTGACCCCAAATCCGGCGATTTGTCCTTTGGCACGGGAAGCAACCACGGAAAAATGCCGAAACTCTTCACGCGCGTGAACATTCGACATGTGCACTTCAACGATCGGGGCTTTCAAAATGCCGAGCGCGTCCATAATAGCATAACTATAATGGGTCCACGCGCCGGCATTAATGACGACCGCATCAATCTGTTCTTCATGCGCCTGATGAATTTTTTCGACCATTTCCCCTTCATGATTGGTTTGATAACATTCAACTTCGCAGCCAAGCTGCGCCGCTAAAGCGGCAATCTGTTCATTGATTTGTTGCAGCGTAATCGTGCCATATTGAGCGGGGTCGCGCTTACCAAACATATTCAGATTGACCCCGTGCAGCACGAGCACCTTTTTCATAGCGTACCCTCCTCTGAAAATGTAGTGCGAAACTCCAGTTTCGCGCATCGTTGCGAAACTCCAGTTTCGCGCATCGTTGACAGCCGCGAAACTGGAGTTTCGCGCTACATCTGATTTTCATTGCGTTGGGTGAGCCTAAGCTCATGACAACTCCTTATTTTTCTTAAAACGGTTCATGAATACAGGCCAAAGCGGAGTCTGGTTGATCAGCATGAAAAGCGTGGCGAACGTCAGCACTGCGGTTAACGGATGGGATACCAGATCCACCAAAAAGCCGCTAAAACTATTCTCACACGATATCACGGCTCGACGATACGACACATCCATTAAGGGTCCCAGAATAATGCCCAGAATAATCGGCGCCACCTGGAAGCCATACATTTTTAGGATATAGCCGAAAATTCCGAATCCCAACATCCAATACACATCCACAATGCTGTTTTGGATGGAGTATGTTCCGACCACTGAGAGAATGATAATGATCGGATTTAAGATGCCTTTGGGCACTTCCACCAACTTTGCAAATATGCGGATGCCGGTGAGTCCGAAAATCAGCAAGAATATATTGGCTAACACCAGATTTCCGACGGTAAACCAGAACAGATGAGGTGTTTCAATCATCAGCATGGGGCCTGGTTTGAGGCCATGAATATATAACGCTCCGATAATGACGGCGGTCACAGCATCGCCAGGAATGCCCAGGGTCAACATCGGGATATAGGCCCCGCCGATAGCTGCGTTATTAGCTGATTCAGGAGCGATCAGCCCTTCATACGCCCCCTTGCCGAAGGGGCGCGATGGTTTTTTCACCGAGCGTTTGGCATGGTCATAAGCTATCAGCGCCGCAATATCTCCTCCGGTGCCTGGCAGTGCGCCAATAAGGACCCCGATAAGTGATGCACGAACAGAGAGCGGCAGGTATTTGAGGATTACCGACCAGGAGGGGATAATCTTGTTGACATCCTGCTTAACTGGTTTGACATGCAGGGTGCGGATTTGATACAACGCTTCAGAGACGCCGAATAACCCAATCATGGCGATAACATAGTGAATGCCGCCCAGCAGAGTGACCGTCCCGAAGGTAAAACGTCCTTGAGCAGTCAACGGGTCCATACCGACCATGCCCAACGTCACCCCCAAAGCCCCTGTAAAAATTCCTTTCGCTGTAGATTCGCCTGACAGACTGCCTACCAGCAGCAATCCCATCGCTGCCAGCAGCAAATAATCACGCGGGGCGAACTTCAGCGCAAACTCAGCCACCTGCGGCGCTGCCAGGGCCAACACAAGCACGCCCATCAAACCACCAACGACTGAGATCACGGTACTCACCCCGATAGCCCGGCCGGCTTCCCCCTGTTCGGCCAATGGAAACCCGTCAAAGCTTGTGGCAATTGATGCCGGCGCGCCCGGAATGTTCAGCAAAATGGCGGAACGAGACCCGCCATACACGCCGCCGCAATAAATGCCAACCATCAACGCCAAGGCGCTATTGACATCCCAGGAAAAGGTAAAGGAAATCAAAATAGACACCGCCATAGTTACCGATAACCCAGGAATCGCGCCCACGTAAATCCCGGCAAAGGTCCCGGCAGCCGTCAAGACCAAGAGCAATGGGTTGGTATATGACATCAAAAAATAGGAAAGCCCAGATTCGGTCACGCTTCCACCTCCTGTTTATGGCAAGATGACTCTGAAAAGAGTTCGAAAAACCAGATAAATCCCCCCAAGCGTTCCGGTGCTGATAAGTAACGCTTTGACCGGCGTACTGCCTTTTAAATAAATCATGGATCCTGCCAGGAAGAGAAAGGAACTTGGTAAGAAATGCAGCGGTTCAATGAGAATCATGTAGAGCACGATAATTCCTGAATATACCAGGATCTCTGGCCGAAAGATGTCTTTTACCGCCCGCCACAATTCATCTTTCAGATCATGGGCGTCCGGCTTTTCTGCTTGACGGTTATTCAGGAGGAGGAGGGCAGCACTTATCGCCATGGCTGCGGCTGCCAGCATGGGAAACATGCCCGGCGAACTGACCGAAGAAAAGCCTGAAATTCGATAAGCCAGCACCAATACGAAGAAGCTGAAAGCGAGCAGCAGCCAGGTAAATACCGTTTCTCCGAGGTGAAGCGTTCTTCGTTCTTTCACGACAAACCTCCTTCCTTTTTCATGGCTTCGGCGAAAACCGGGGCCATGAATTATTTGAGGAGTTTACGGTTTCGGTATGCCCAAAGTTTCCGGAGAAACTTTCGCGGCACCGGCATATTCGTACATCCAATTTGTGACCGATTGCCATTTTTTCAAAAATGCATCAGCCTCTTCACCGCTGATATTCATCGGTACTGCGCCAAAATCTTTCAAGAATTCCTGGAATTGAGCCTCCGCTGCTCCTTTCTGAAATGCCTCGACCAGTACTTGTTTGGCGGCGTCAGGCACGTCGCGTTTGCACCAAATACCGTAAAAAGGCCCCCAGGGCAGATATTGTTTGAATTCGGGAAAATCCTGGGTGATCAGAGGAATATCTTCCAAACCTTCAATCGGTTCATCTGCAACAACACATAATGCCTTGACTCTGCCAGCCCTGATATGCTCGCGCACCGCAGTCAACCCGGCTGGCATGAAGTCCACATGTCCGCCCTGCATGGCCGTAATGCCAGGCCCCTCGCCATCAAAGGGCACTGAGATCACATCAAATCCTGTAACGGCCTGGGTCATCGCTCCTACCGTGTAAGGTAAACCGCCAGGCCCCGTAGAACCCATCTTAATCTTACCAGGACGCTGTTGGGCGTCTTCTACAAGATCTTTAAACGAATTCCAGGGCATGTCATTATTGGCTACAATCACGCCAACCCCGCGCCCCAGGATATTGACCGGATAGAAATCCTTGTAATCCAGATCGGAAAGTTCGAGAATCCGGTACACCTGCGGGTTTTCAGCGCCGTACAGCAGCGTATATCCATCTGATGGCCGGCTATAGACATACTGAGTGGCAATTGCACCGGTTCCGCCGGTTTTATTGACCAGGATAATCTTTTTCCCGAGATAGGCTTCCACCAGCGGCGTGACGGCGCGGGCAACATTATCAGTTGCTCCGCCAGCTCCCCACATAATGTAGCCCTGCACATCTTTTGTGGGAAAATCCGCTGCAAGTACGCTCATAACACATCCGAAAACCATGATACCTGTCAGCATGAAACAAAGAGATTTCTTCATAACTTACCTCCACGTTGCTAAAAGTTTTTGGTTGAGCGGTGATGGACAAGATCTGACAAAGATTTCCGGTGTCGTCATTTCACCTCTTCATCAACTCAGTATCTTTGTCATAAATTCTATTTGATAGAATTTTATTGCACTATATAGAAAATAAATGCTGATTGTTTGTCAAGATTTTTATGCTACTCTTAGAAAAAAGTTGATCTATTAATGTGAGTTCGGGATAAGAAAAATGCCATAAAAGTCCCGAAGGGACAGCATATAGTAGCCCAGGGTGTCAGCCCTGGGGGTGAAAATCCGATGTGTACCCTCCCCTTCCCGCGTTCCGCCGCCGCGAGCGGCGGAACGCGGGAAGGGGAGGAGGGAACCCGATTCTTGTCCCAGGGCTGACACCCTGAGCTATCAGATTCCGCCCCGTTGGGGCTTAAAAGCTTATCCTAAACTCACGTTATTATCATGTTTTTCGACAGAGTTAAGTTTAGACATATCGAGAAACGAGGAAAATATGATAATAGTAGAACAAAATTAGAATTTTGTTCTATTTGATATGCTGCTTTGTCAGATAGATCAGATTTGTCCGACAAGGTCTGTTAGTAAGGACTTCTGTCCCAAAGTATTATACTCGATCTCTGATACCTTTTCCGACCAATATGGCAAAAAGCATGAAGAGCGCACTGACGGCGACGAGTATTCCCATATAGATAAAACCTGCATAAAATCGGTGTGCATCGCCAAAGGCTCCGAGGATAATCGGAAAAATACCGCCGCCCAGAAGCATCGCAACCGGCATGAGCAAAGCAATGATGCTGCTTCGCAGCCCGGAAGGCACCGCATCTGCCAAAACAGCGTAAGCAGGAGGGAATAAAGCGGTCGCAAATATCGGTTGAAAAAACAGGGGAAGCCAAAGCCACTTGTTCGGACAGAGTCCTAAAAGAATTGTCGTCGTCCCGGTCAGGAGATTCGTAAACGCGATCACCGGCCGAGGGCCATAGCGGCCGGCCAACCATCCGACAACAAGCGGAGAGAACATCGCCGCCACCCGCGCAACCGCCATGATGAGGTTGGTATATGTTTGTCCCATTCCCCGTTCAATTTGAAGATAAAGAGGCGTCATTGAATAAATTCCCACATTGGCCCCGATACCTAAGGTGAAGAGAATCAACATGATCCAGAATACTGGTTGCGAGAGAACCCGGATCACATTCCTGATTGTCAGCGGGTCACTCTTATAATCACCGGTCACATTCTTGATCCTATATAGTAATCCCATAACGAAAAATCCCACGACTATGGGGCCAAGAACGATTCGCCATGAACCCCAGCCTAGCAGAAACTCCGCGAGCAGCGGACCGATAATCAGGGCTAAACTGGGAGAAATTTCATGGATCGCAAAGGCTCTGCCAAAATCTTTCGGTTCTAAATTGTAAGCGAGGCTGGCAATCGCTGAAGGCAAATAGAGTCCTGCGGTTGCGCCAACAACGATCAGCATGATTTTAAAGAACAAAAGCGACGTCCCGCTCACCATGAACATCATCAGGGATAGGCCGCAAGTATAACAGGATAACACAATCGTGTTGCGATGATTCAGTTTGGATGAAAAAATCCAGGAACCTATCACCCCAATGAAATACCCGCTGGTAATGTTGATAAAAATCGATCCTGCCTGGGCATGGCTGATGCCCAGATCTTTCTCAATATTGACGATCAAAGGCCCCCAGAGGTAGCGCGCCAGAATGTTTAGAAAAAATATGCATGTCAGAATCAAAATGTGAGGGAGTTGCTCTTTGAGTAAGAAAGGCTTGATATCTTGCGCGTTGATTTGGAAATCAGCATCGTTCATAATACCACCGATCGTATTTTCTCTTATCTATGAATATCATTTGATTTAAAAAATCTCTATGATCCGATTGTTTGTCAAGATTTTTTCTGCCTTTAAAAATTTCAACATTATTCGGGATACCCACATTCACCAAGATGCCGCCGTAAAAAGTATTGCAGCTAACCTGCCGGAACAGGGGAAGTGCAGTCGAAAATCAACTTGACAATCCTCTCCGCATCGCGCAGTATTGTTTAAAAGGAAACAAAATTGCAGCTCATGCGAGCGATTGAAAAATTGGAGAACAATCCATGGCAAAAGTCCCAAAAAACCATCAGGGACAGGAACCCATCGAAAAACAACTCTCGAAAGCGGCGGATAAACTGCGCAAAAATATTGATGCGGCGGAATACAAACACATTGTGCTGGGGCTGATCTTTCTCAGGTACATTTCCGACGCTTTTGAAGCCTTACATGCAAAGTTACGCAGCGGCCAGGACGAGTATGCCGGGGCAGACCCGGAAGATCGGGATGAATACAAGGCGGAAAATGTGTTTTTCGTGCCGGAAACAGCGCGGTGGTCATATCTGCAATCCAAAGACAAGTAACCGACCATCGGCAAAGAGGTTGATCAGGCGATGGATGCGATTGAAAAAGAGAATCCGGCTCTGAAAGATGTTTTGCCCAAAGTGTTTGCCCGGGGCAATCTCGACCCGACCAATCTGGGCGGCTTGATTGACCTGGTGAGCAATATTGCGATCGGCGGCGCCAAAGTGCGCAGCGCGGATGTGCTCGGACACGTGTTCGAGTATTTTTGGGGCGAGTTTGCTCTGGCTGAAGGCAAAAAGGGCGGTCAATTCTATACGCCGCGCAGCGTGGTTGAATTGCTGGTTGAAATGCTTGAACCCTACAAAGACCGGGTCTTTGATCCCTGCTGCGGATCCGGCGGCATGTTCGTGCAATCGGAAAAATTCGTGGCCGAACACCAGGGCAAAATCAACGACATTTCGATTTACGGCTAGGAGAGCAACCATACGACCTGGCGACTGGCCAGGATGAACCTTGCCATTCGCGGCATTGACAGTTCGCAGGTCAAATGGAACAATGAAGGTTCATTCTTAAACGACGCCCACAAAGATTTGAAATCGGATGTTGTAATCGCCAATCCGCCCTTTAACGATAGCGACTGATCCGGCGACCTGCTGCGCAAGGACGGACGCTGGAAATATGGAGTTCTGCCTTCAGGAAACGCCAACTACGCCTGGATCCAACACTTCCTCTATCATTTAAGCCTCACCGGAATTGCCGGGTTTGTGCTGGCAAAAGGCTCGCTCACCTCGAAAACTTCGGAGGAAGGCGACATCCGCAAAGCTCTGACTGAAGCGCGATTGGTAGATTGCATTGTCAATCTGCCGGCCAAGCTGTTTTTGAACACGCAGATTCCGGCCTGCTTGTGGTTTGTCAGCCGCAACAAAGCCAATGGCAAGTTCCGCAATCGGATTGATGAAATTTTATTTATTGACGCCCGCAACGAAGGGCATTTGATTAACCGCCGTACGCGAGAGCTTTCCGCCGCAGACATTCAAAAAATTGCCCGGACCTACCATGCATGGCGCAATCCCAACGGCAGCTATGAAGATGTGAAAGGTTTCTGTAACTCCGCCAGCCTTGAAAGGGTGCGGGAACTGGATTATGTGCTGACTCCTGGCAGGTATGTCGGCCTGCCGGAGGATGAAGAGGATTTTGATTTCAAGGAACGCTTTACCAGCCTGAAAGCCGAGTTTGAAGCGCAGTTGCAGGAAGAAACGCGCTTGAATACGTTGATTCTGGAGAATTTACAGAAGATTGAGGTGTAGTGCTTTGAGGCAGAAGTTCTTACTAATAGACCTTGTCGGACAACTCAGACTTGTCGGACCTTGTCGGACAAGTCTGAGTTGCCTGGCAAAGCCGCGCCTCAGATTTCAGAGCAAACGAGAATTGGCCGGGTTGGGAAAGGATGATGAAGAGGAAAGGGAAAACTGGTATGAGTGAGTGGAAGGAATGTAAGTTGGGGGATGTGGCTGTTTTTCAAAGAGGCCATGATCTACCAAAGACAAATATGAAAGATGGAAATATTCCTGTTGCTGGCTCTAATGGGATTATTGGCTATCATAATGAAGCAACAACGCGAGGCCCAGGAATTACTATTGGACGCAGTGGAAATATTGGAACTCCAAAGTTTTATAAAACAGATTTTTGGGCGCATAATACAGTGCTTTATGTGAAAGACTTCAAAGGAAATGATGAACAATTCATATTCTATTTTTTACATACATTCGATTTTATGGGATTTAATGCTGGAAGTGCAGTTCCTACATTAAATAGAAACCATATTCATGAAATACCAGTAATAATACCCCCTCTCCCCGAACAACGTGCCATTGCCGGGGTACTTTCCAGCCTCGATGATAAAATAGACCTGCTCCACCGCCAGAACAACACCCTCGAAGCCATGGCCGAAACGCTGTTCCGGCAGTGGTTTGTGGAAGAGGCGCAGGAGGAGTGGGAAGAGGGTAAATTGAGTGATCTTATATCTTTAATTGAATCTGGTAGCAGACCAAAAGGTGGAATTGATCCTGATTTACGCTTTGGAATTCCAAGTATCGGAGCAGAAAGCATTAATGGTATAGGTAATTATGATTACTCAAAGACTAAATATATTACTGAAAGTTTTTACAATTCTATGAAAAGAGGTTTTATAAAAGATTATGATGTGTTAATTTATAAAGATGGTGCATATATTGGCAGAAAAGGTATGTTTGGAAATGGATTTCCTTTTAATAATTGCACTGTCAATGAGCATGTATTCATTCTTAGAAGCAATGAAAAATCAAATCAATTTTTTCTTTATTACCTTTTGCAAGAAGAAGACCTAGCTCAATTAAATGCAAATTCAGCACAACCAGGTTTAAATCAAGAAGCAATGAAATCTTTTGAAATTATAATTCCGCCTAAACAATTGATAGATAAATTTGGAAATACTGTTAAAATATGGATTGACAAAATATTTTTTAATGCTAAACAAATCCGCACGCTCGAAAAGCTGCGTGATGCGCTTCGCTTTTGCCGAAGCTGATAAGTGGGGAAGTGCGGGTGGCGGCGTTGTCGGATGGTGAGGAAGGTTGAACAATTCGGGAAAGTTGGGTTGAGCGGCTGGGGGCAGTTGGGTTAGTTGGGTCAGGCAGGTCGGACAAGTCGGACAAGTCGGACAAGTCGGACCTGTCCGACACAACTGATTTCAGCCGATAAACTTAAAACACAGGAGGAACAGCTATGAGCGAGCTTATTCCAAAACATGGGGGGTTCAGGAAACTGCGGAGCTTTCAGGTGGCGCAGCAGGTGTATGATGGCACGGTGTATTTTTGCAACCGTTTCATTGATAAGCGTTCCCGGACTCACGATCAAATGGTGCAGGCGGCCAGAAGCGGGGTGCAGAACATCGCGGAAGGCAGTCTGGCGGCGGCGACCTCCAAAAAAATGGAACTCAAACTGACCGGCGTGGCACGGGCGAGCTTAGGGGAACTGTTAATGGATTATGAAGATTATCTGCGCCAGCGCGGCCTGGAAAAGTGGTCAAAAGAGCATCCCAAAGCACGTAAAATCCGCGACGCCAGGCCGGAAACGGTCAACTGGACGCTTTTTGGAGATCGTTCGGACGAGGAATTAGCCAACATTATGATCTGCCTGATTAACCAGGCCAGTTATCTGCTCTGGAAACAGATGCAGCGGCTTGAGCAAGACTTCTTGAACGAAGGCGGTTTTACAGAACGCATCTATCACGCCCGAAAACAAAAACGAGGCTACTGAGGAACAATATCACCGAATCCGAAATTGAACAATATGCGCTTGAGCTGTTCAAACAACAAGCCTACGAATATCTTTACGCCCCTGCCATCGCGCCGGATGGCAAAACCCCGGAAAGACGCTCCTTTGAAGATGTCTTGCTTATCCATCGCCTGCAAACAGCCGTCCGCCGCCTGAACCCGACTCTTTCAGCAGATGTGCTCGAACATGCCATAAAGCAAATTCAACGCCTCAACTCCCCGGACCTCATCAGCAATAACGAAGCCTTTCACCGCCTGCTGACTGAAGGCATCAAGGTCACGTATCAAAAGGATGGACACAGCCTCGGCGATCTGGTCTGGCTGATAGATTTCACTACCCCCGAAAACAACGATTTTTTAATAGTGAATCAATATGCGGTCGTCAAACACAATTTCTATAAACGCCCTGATATGGTGCTGTTCGTCAACGGCTTACCGCTGGTGGTGATCGAGCTAAAAAACCCTGCCGAATTACGCGGTTAACCGGGCGGTCGAATCAACCCTGCGCGCCGCTGGCTATCATCCTCATGCATCTCTGAGCATCGGCGAATCACCTGAAAGCTACGGACTCAGCGGCGTCGCACCCCAGCCGGTCGGAGATCGCAAAGGCGGCGTGGTCTGGCATACGCAAGGCAGCGGCAAATCGCTTTCCATGGTGTTTTATGCGGGCAAAATCGTGCTGGCCATGGAAAACCCGACCATCGTGGTCATCACAGACCGCAGCGACTTAGATGATCAACTGTTTTACAACAAGCGGAACTCATCGCAGAGGAATTGACAGGGCATGAATCATGAACAGGGAAAACGATTTCGGAAGAGTCGAACTGTTTTGTGAAGAACTTACTGAGAGGAACGATTCTACTTTTCCTCTATTTTGAGTGGGAAAGAAGAAAAATTGATGTTATGAAAAAAATCTCTATTTTCTTCTTGACGAAAACATGATCGCTCTGCATTGTTGTTTTACTTTTTATCAGAGAAGGATCACGTTTTGACAGAGGCGTAAAAGTTGAGGGAAGCGATGATGACAATTCAAACAGGGCGACAGGCCGGATATTTTTGGTTTTTTAGCGGCTATGGCGGCGTTTGCCCTGTGCCGGAGATTCTCTGAATCTCCTGAAATCAAGCGAAGACAAGCCATGGGGTAAACAAGAAGCTCCATGGCTTTTTTTATTTTTATGGAAACCGAACAACAGAGACATCACGCATATCAGACTGATCGGCGTGCAGCAAAACGCGACTGCACACTGCTCGATTTTTTACCCTATCCGATCGTCGTGTTGAAGATGGATCACACGGTTTCCTATCTGAATCCGGCATTTGTCAATGTATTTGGCTGGACATTGGAAGACCTGGAAGGCAAAGAAATCCCTTTTGTGCCCGATATAGTTCAAGAACAGAATTTGCAGGAGATGCAGCAGTTGTTCAGTGTGCATCAGATTCACGCTCTTGAAACTCAACGTCTGACCAGAGATGGCCGTATGCTCGATGTCGTGCTGGACGGGGCGATCTTTTACGAAGAAGATTCCACCCCGGCAGGCCAGATCCTCACGTTGCGCGATATAACTCGTGAAAAGCGGGTTGCGCGGAGTCAGCACGCGCTGTTTCGAATTTCTCAACAGATCCATCAGGTACAGGGATTGGATGATTTACTAGAGTTCATCACAAAAGAGGTGCAAACTCTTCTCAATGCCGGTGGGGCTATGGTGATTCTGCTTGATGAGGAACGCCAGGAATTCTTTTTTCGGGTGGCGACTCTGGATAGTCTCGAATCCAGCAAAAAAATGCAGGAAGTCCGTTTTCCAGCAGACAAAGGGGTAGCCGGCCATGTGTATCGCACCGGACAATCGCTGATTGTGCCGGATACTTCCCAAAGTCCTTACTTTTTCAAAAAAGTGGACCTCGACGCAGAATACCATACACGCAACATGCTCGATGTGCCTCTGGAAACTCGGGATCGCCGCATTGGTGTGTTGTGCGTGGTCAACAAAAAGGATGGGATGTTTGATCAACAGGATGTTGATTTCCTCAGCACGATTGCCAGTACCATCGCTCTTCCCATTGAAAATGCCCGTATTCATGAGGAACTGAAACAATCATATCAGGAAATTCAAAGTTTGAATCGCGCAAAAGATCAGGTCATTCATCATCTTTCGCACGAGTTAAAAACCCCGGTCTCGGTCGTATCTGCCTCGTTAAGCCTCCTGCAAAAACGTCTGTCCGTGACAGAGGCTCATCAGGGGTATCAACGCCTCCTGGATCGCGCGCAGCGAAATCTCCAGCGTATCCTGGATATGCAATATGAAATTGAGGATATTTTACGCGACAAAGAATACGCCACCTACCACCTGCTTTCGATCTTGCTGGACGCCTGTGTGGATGAATTGGAAGTGTTGGTCGCGGATGAATTCGGAGAGTGGAATGTCATGCAGAGAATTCGGCGGCGGATCGAAGAACTTTTTGGGCCGCAAGACTCCATCTCTCAGAGAATTCCCTTAGCACAGTTCGTGCAAAAGCACCTCGATGCCCTGCGTCCCCGTTTTGCGCACAGAACATGCCAGATCACGTTTTCTGGCGAAGCGACGCCTGTAGTTCTGATTCCACCGGATGTGCTCTCCAAAATTGTTGAGGGATTAATTCGAAATGCAGTCGAAAATACGCCTGATGGAGGAAAAATTGAGGCGATGATTAGAAATGGCGCAGAAGGCCCCGAATTTGAAGTCAAAGATTTTGGCGTCGGCATCACCCCTGAAAATCAACGGCTTATTTTTGAAAATTATTTTCCGCCTTATGACACGATGCGCTATTCTTCTCGCAATCCCTTTGATTTCAACGCCGGGGGCAAAGGCTTTGATTTACTGCGGCTCAAAATTTTTTCCGAACGCTATCATTTCAAACTTCAGATGCGGTCGCAACGCTGTCAGTATCTGCTGCATCCTGAAACGATCTGTCCGGGCAAGGTTGAGCATTGCGCATTTTGTCACACACCGGAAGATTGTGTGCATTCGGGCGGCACAACCATGCTTGTCCGGTTTATGCGGCAAGAATATTCTGATACCGAAACGCTCTGAAGGATTGTGTTATTCAGAGTTTCGGGAATTCGCGTCTCATTCCCGGAACAACAGATATAACAAGAGGCGGAGACTTATGAACATACAGAACAATCTCTTAAAAAAACCACAAGTAAGCATGGCTTCGCGCGGAAATTTCTTTCGCGAAATTGAGATCGAGTTTTTGCTGCACGAGTTAAAAGATCCGCTTTCCATTATTGAAACCGGAATGCGATCTTTGCTGGAAAAATCGGAGAAGTATGGCCCTTTATCGCCCCGACAAGAAAAAACGCTGAAACGGACGCTGCGCAATACGAAAAAAGTTCGAGAGATGCTCAATGGCCTGTTGGAAATCGGGCGATCAGAAGCCGGACGGTTTGCCTGCTGCCGGTTTCAGCCTGTAAAATCGTTGTACGTGGTGCTGATGGATGCTCTGGAAATAGCGGATGGAATGAATGTTGATCCTGAGACGGTTGAACATGAAATGCGACAAGTTTTTTCCTTGCATGGCATTTCGTTACATATTGCCCCGCAGGTTCTCGAGATTGAGGTCGAGCAAGATGAAACCAAATTTCGTCAGATTCTCGGGAATCTCATTAAAAATGCGCTGCGTCACAAAAAAACCGGCATTGAAATTCTGATGGCGCAAGAGCAGGATTCAGTCGTAATTGATATTATTGATGATGGCCCTGGGATCGCGCCGGAACACCATCAACTGATCTTTCAGCGTTACGCACAAGTTCAGGATTCTGCCGCTTTCCCACGTCAGGGGCATGGGCTTGGTCTGACCGGAGCTTTGATTCTGGCGCAGAGTCTGGGAGGCAATATTGAATTACACAGTGAAAAAGGTAAAGGCGCGACATTCCGATTCATCCTCCCTGTCGCGCTGACCAGGAAAACTGAATGCGACCTGAAAAAGGAGAATTGAACATGGCGGAATCATATCTGAAAGGAAAACATATTCTGGCTGTTGATGATGAAGAAGATATTCTGGAAACGATTGAAGATATTTTAGATGAATCCTTGCTTGACACCGCTCGTGATTACGAGACGGCGTCGCAAAAAATTCAAATGCAGCGATACGATCTGGCAATTCTGGATATTATGGGCGTCAATGGACTCAAGCTGCTTGAAGAGACGGTGCAACAAGGAATTCCGACGGTGATGCTCACCGCCCACGCCATGAACCCAGAAACTTTAATGGAATCGATTCGCAAAGGTGCCATCTCCTATCTTCCAAAAGAAACCCTGGTTGATCTGGATGAGTTGTTGAACGCGCTGCTTGGTGCGCATGATCGTGGCGAGCCGACCTGGAAATTGTTGTTTGAAAAACTGGGAAACTATTTTGATGAACGTTTCGGACCGGAATGGAAAGCCAAAGATCAGGAATTCTGGTCGGAATTCAGCCGGACATATCAGATCGGCAAAGGCATTCAACAACGCCTTCTGCACGATGAACGGATTCGTGGAAGAGGTATTTAACCCTTATAGGATGACACGTTATAGTGTGAAAAAAATCGGGTTTCTTCAAGAAACCTGGTTTTTAGAGTATCTTTCACCAGTGTTGATCTCCATTCAAACATTTGGGGTGGGGATCACAGGGCGAAGGTGTTACATGCCTTCGCCACGCCTGGACGCGCTGCGTCCGGAAAGCTGTTCTCATTCAAAAGTGTTTTGTTTGAGAACAGGCAGATAATGTCACCCATCAGGAGTAACCGTAGTCAGAGACTTCATTGGACTGGGAAAGACGATGGAGTCGCCTGAACGAGAGCAAAGGGAGGTTCAAATATGACCAGAAGAAAGATGTCAGGGATCATGCTGATCTGCGCAATGTGTATTGGAATCGGGGGGAGTCTGGCAAATGCCCAGGATTTGGATACCTGGAAACCGGCATTTGATCCATCAGGTGCCAAATACACATTTATTGTATCAAATGTGTCGCATCCTGTGATTAAAGGGGTATATGCCGGTTTCGCGATCCGCGACGAACTCTGGAAACGCACCAATGGACAGATGTATCTCGATTACAAACCCTTTTCAATGCTTGGCGGAGAGGTGGAAGTACTCAATCAGTTACAGATGGGCGCGATTCAGGGGATGAGCGTCAGTTCTGTGGCGTCAACGAATCTGGGGCCGCGTTTCGGCCTGATCAATCTGCCCTTCCTGATTAACTCCTTTGACAAATTGGACCGGTTTATCAACAGCGGGCAACTGTTTGAGCATTTCATGCGCGCCATGGAGCATCAGGGCATTATCGGGATTGATATTACCGGTTACGGCAATTATGGCTGGGCGACAACAATTCCGGTGAAAACCATTGAAGATGCGAAAAAGGTCAAATTCCGCATTGCTGAAGCTGCGGTGAACCAACTGCTGTATAAACAATGGGGTTTTAATCCGGTGGTGATGCCCTGGCCTGATGTGCCGGTCGCACTGAAACAAGGGGTGATCACCGGACTTGATCATGCTCCGACCGTGTGTAACATCACCAAAAAGTTCGAGGTCGCCAAGTATTTCACACAAATTAATTATGCCCAGGGCTTATTTATCTGGATTTTCAACAAAGCCTGGTTCAACAGCCTGCCTCCAGATCTGCAACAAACTTTTGTTGAAGTCGTTCATGATGTGTGCGCCCAGATCCGTGAAGAAAGCAAACAGCAAGAACTTGATGAAATTGCCAACGCAAAAGCTGCCGGAATAGAGTTCTTTCAGCTTTCGGAAGCAGAGATGGCGATTTTGAGGCAGCAGGGCAATGCCGTACATCAGCAATACGCAGAAGAAATCAATAGATTGTATGATGGTGATACATATCGCCCTGAAAATTTCCTCAAAGAAGTGCAGGAATATATGGGATATACGCCTTAAGTGACTCCAGGATCAAAAACCGGGTTTCTTCAAGAAACTCGGTTTTTCTTCACATATTTTGAAAGGAACTGACGTATGTTTGGAAAAATACTCAAACGCCTGGACACAATCTTAACATTTTTCGAAGAGTGGACATTGTTTATCAGCGTGATGGCCGCCCTGATCTCCCTCTTTATTAACGTGGTGCTGCGTTACGGATTCAGTTACTCGCTGGCCTGGTCAGAAGAATTGGTGCGCGAAGTGATCATCTATACGACCTTCATTGGGTGCAGCGCGGCGATCAAAGAACGATCGCTGATTAAGGTTGACGCCCTGGTTCAACTGGTCCCCAAACTGAAAACGCCTCTGACGTATTTCAGTCATGGTTCAGTGTTGATCTTTTCGGGCATGATGATCTATTACGGCTGGTTAATGGCCGCGATGCAGGTGCAAACCAACCAAAAAACCATTATTCTCAAAATTCCGTTGGTCTATCTGTATGCAATCTTACCGGTGATGGGGGTGTTGATGGGGATTCGAACCATTCAGACGATTTATCAAGATGTCATTCGACAGCGATCCGCAACTGATCAGGAATAAGGATATGGGTATAATCTATTTCGACCCTTTGACGTCGCTTAGTCCATCGCTCCGTTTGACATCCAGGGTTACAAGGCAGAGTACGCGAAATTCAATTTCGCGTGACATGTTCAAAGGAGTAAAATACCGTGAAACCTCGATTTCGCGGGCACAAAAAGTAATGTCACGCTACATTTTCAAAGGAGAACTTTTATGGTATCGAGTGATCTTATTCTGCTGCTGATTCTTTTGGGAAGCATGGCAACCTACATTCCCGTATTTATGTGCCTGTTTTTTACATCTGTGCTTGGTTTTCTTTTGTTTACCAATTATCCGTTACTTTTGCTAACCCAAACACTATTCCGCAGTATGGATAACTTTGCTCTGGTGGTGGTGCTATTTTTTATTTTGTGCGGCAATATCATGACTACCGGAAAAACCGTTGAGAAATTGATTAAAATGGCGAATATATTAGTCAGTTGGCTTCCGGGCGGTTTAGGAATGGCAGGTGTGTTAGGCTGCGGCCTGTTCGCCGCGATCTCTGGCTCGACTGTCGCGACGGTTGTGGCGTTAGGTGGTTTTATGATTCCGGCCCTGCAAGCGCACGGCTACCCTGAAAAATACGCCTTAGGATTGATGACGACCTCTCCCAATCTGGGTGTGATTATTCCGCCCAGCATTAGCATGATTCTGTATAGCATGATTAGTAATGTTTCCTTAGAAGGACTTTTTTCGACCGGATTCCTGCCGGGAATGCTCATCATGCTGGGTACCTGCGTTTATTCTTATCTGTACTTTCGCAATAAGCCCCAAATTACTCGGATGCCAGTTCCTCGCGCCCGAGAAATTCTGAGCGTTCTCAAAGAAGGGTTTTGGGCCCTGATGCTACCTGTCATTATTTTCGGAGGCATTTTTTCCGGAATATTTACCGCCAATGAAGCTGCCGTGGTGGCCTGCGTGTATGCCCTGGTTGTGGAACTCTTCATCCACAAATCACTGAATTTTCGTGATGTGAAAAGAATTACAGTTTCCTCAGTGATCACTTCGGCAACGCTCCTGATTATCGTCGCAGGAGCAACATGTTTTGGACGCTTGCTGACACTCCAAAACATTCCGGGCCGAATTACCGAGGTTGTTATGGCAAGTATTCAATCGCCGGCGTTTTTCTTGCTTGCCATGAACATCTTGTTCCTGATTGTCGGGATGTTTATGGATATCATTTCAGCAACAATGGTTCTTGGGCCGGTTTTCTTACCCATGCTGAATTCCTTTGGCATCAATTGGATGCATTTTGGGTTGATTATGACCGTTAACCTGGCGATCGGATATTGTACGCCGCCAGTAGGCGTGAGTCTCTATATTACCGGATCAATTTCTAACAAGAACCTGATCTACGTTTCCAGAGCTGTCATTCCGTTTCTGGCGATCCAACTCGCGGTCTTGTTTCTTGTCACTTACCTGCCGGATCTGTTTCTCTGGTTTCCAAGACTTATCGGAGCTCTGGAATAAAACCACACACACTTTTTTCTTGACTCACACCAGGGAGATTTTTTATACTGTTATTTAAATTTAGTATTATATAGTTTTTCAGAAGGATACTTGCACACCTCGACTTCGCTCAGTGTACCCCGGATGTCGGACGGAGGCAAGGCAAATGCAATGTTATCGCTGAAAAACTGTATTTTATTTTTATAAAATGTTTAGATGGTTATGGTAACTGATGGATAGTGTGTGGTTTCGAAAACAAAGGAGAACAATTACGGCTTCTCGTGTAGGAGAATTCGTATGCACAAAATTGTGTATTGTTGTCAATCAAAACAAAGATTATAAAAGTGTACCTTGAGCAGGGTACACTTTTTTTTTGATCTTTTTGATCATTACAATCCTCACACGCCAGACATCGTTGCCTGATTAATACCTAAATAGCTTCTACGAGGAAAGACAGTGAATAAAACACTTCAAGCACTTGTGAAATTGCAGGATGTTGATACATCAATTCAAGAAATTCAGCGCAAGATTTATGTGTTTCCTGAAACGATGAAACAACTTGATAAGCTGCTCGCCGAAAACGAGCAAAAAGTCGAAGCATTGAAAACAAGCATTGAGGAACAAGAAAAACTTCGACGGGTGAAAGAACGTGAAGTTGAAATGCAAAATGAGCACATCAGGAGGTATCAGGGGCAACTGTTACAGGTCAAAACGAACAAAGAGTATTCAGCGTTATTGTTAGAAATTAAAACGTTGAAAAGTAAAAACAGCCTGATTGAGGATGATATTCTTGAATTGATGGAAAGTATAGAGCGGGCAAAACACTCATTAGGAATCTCGCAAAAAGATTTGGAACGCAATCGAGTCAGGATTCAACAAGAAAAAGAGATTCAAGAGAAGTCCCTGACGGAAATCCAGAACACTCTGGAAAAAGAACAGCAGCGCCGCAAGATTCTTGCAGAAGATGTTGATGCCGGTGCCCTACGCGAATACACTAAACTCTTAAATCTGCGTAATGGTGTCGCCATAAGTGCGGTTGAAGAAGATGGCGTCTGTACAGGCTGCCATGTGGCTCTGACCCCTCAAATGTTTGCAGAAATTAAAACCGGAAATTATCTCCATCGCTGCCCTATCTGTTTTCGGTTTCTCTATTGGGCCAATAGCGAAAACCAACAGGAAGATATGTAATTTTGGGAAAAAGCATTGACAAGAATGCAAGATGTCACAGTATAATCCTGGATCATCTGAGAGGGGATATTGCCAGGCTGGGCGCATTTAGCAGCGTTCTCTGCACAGTTTTTTCTACGCAACCATGGAGGAAAAATGTCGTTGTTACTTCGATTATTAGCCTTAATAGGTTTGTTATGGACGGGGAAACAGGCGTTGAAGCAAGCGACCTCAATTCTACGCCCTCATGCACATAATAACGAGGAATCGACTTCCCGGAAGGATGATGATGAAATCGTGAAAGATCCTGTGTGTCTGATGTATATACCGAAATCGCTGGCTATACAAAAAACATTCAACCAGAAAACCTGGTATTTTTGCAGTGAAGAATGTGCAGATAAATTTAAGGAGCAACAGACGGAGTAAAAAATCATCATGATGTACGAAATCTCTCGGAGCATTGCAAAGGTTATTGCCAAATTCTGTTTCAGAGTGCGCATTGTGGGCCGTGAACATATTCCTCAGGCAGGCCCCTGTCTGCTTGTGGCCAATCATGCCAGTTTTCTTGATCCATTTGTGATTTGTACATCAGTCCCTCGAACTATCCATTATATCACGTATGCCTTTTTTTACTATCATCCGGCGTTTCATTGGTTTTGCAAACGGGTGCATTGCATTCCGGTCAAAAAAGAAGGAAACGATATTTCAGCTCTCAAGCAGACGTTGCGCCTCTTGAAACAGGGGGAAATTGTCGGGATTTTTCCGGAGGGTGCCCGTTCGGAAAACGGAAAGATTGGGAGAACGGAACCGGGCACAGCGCTCATCGCCTTAAAATCCAACGTTCCTATCGTGCCAGCAGGCATTCAGGGGGCGTATGAAGCTTTTCCCAAAGGTGCAAAGTTTCCTAAACCCGGACGAATTACAGTTTCATTTGGCCGCCCTTTTTTCCTGACAGAATATATCCGGAATGCTGAAAAAATGAGTACAGAACTTCAACAGGAAGCCATGCAGGTGATTATGGGGAAAATCGCTGAACTTTGCGGGCAGCAAGACGCTTTTTCTTCAGAACAACCTTTTAACGTGCTCAAAGAAATTTCGTGAAGAAACAATTCTCGTGTAAATTTTTCTTTACTAAAAGTCTTCATTTATGATTAAGTAAATGAAGATCAATTTTTGAGTTATTTCGGGAATGGAGCACACCGGAATTCCGGAAAATACTGGCATTTCAGGATTTATCCTTCATACTTGAAACAACTGCAGCGCTTATCAGCATGATATTCGATTTATGAGAGAGAACGAGTAGATGACCGGCAGCCAGAGGACGAGAGTTATTATTGCTATTTGTGTAACTGACAAGGTAAAAAATTATGCAAACAAAGAATCTCTTAATCGTCGATGACTCAAGAGTGGTTCGAAAAATTATTTCGGTGAGCCTGAAAGGTGAAAAACATTTTAAGTTGTATGAAGCCTCGAGTGGCCTGGAAGCGCTTGATCAATTGGTGGAAACTCCCATTGATTTGATTTTTACGGATATTAACATGCCGAATATGGACGGCCTGGAATTTATGAAGCGCTGCAAAGACGATGATTTGTTGAAAAATATTCCGATTATTGTCATCACCACAGAGGACGGAGTCGAAGATAGACAACGGGCATTGGAACTTGGCGCAGCAGGGTTTGTGAGCAAACCGCTAGATAAAGAAAGCATTCTCACGATCACCTACTCAACTCTCGGTTTACAAGCAAAATAAAAACGTCGTCAACAAAACTCAAAAGCGACAACTGACGAGTTACCAATTGATTGTGGCGTAGGGTTGATATTTGCCGTATTTATGGTTACTACAATATGGGGAGTGGGAGATTATGACGTTTGATCTAGAAAAATATGAAGAGGCAATTCTGTCTCAAGATGAAACCCGTCGGGTGGAGGCAGGGTTGGGATTAGCAGAAGCTGTCTCACACCTGGATCGAGAGACGCTCGAACGATTGAGTCAACCCATTGTTGATCTGTTATTAGAAGCTCTTCGCAAAATGGATTGGGAATTTCGGAATCTGATCTCAAATGCTCTGATTCAACTCGGGAAGTTTGATTTTATCGCCAAAAGTACCTGGTTTTGGCGTAAACTTATTTCAACCTATACGGATGCTGATTCTGGATTGCGGTCTTCGGCCATGGATTTATTAAAAGAACTCGGACGGAGTGAGTATAGCCTCGAGATCCTTGAACCATTGATCGAAGGACTGAAAAATAGCGATAAGGATATGCGCATTTTAAGCGCAAATACGTTGGGGCGGATTCGCGCGCGCGAAGTGATCCCCATCCTGCTCGAAGCTCTTCAGGATGATAACACCAATGTCGTGTATAATGTGGTCGAATGTCTTGGCGATATTGGCGATCCGCGCGCTGTGCCAGCCTTAATGCACCTGTTGAACACTCATGTTGATGAATGGGTACGCGCCGCAACGCTGGAAGCTCTGGGAAAAATTGGCGATCAACGCGTTGTGGAACTGCTCCTTTCGCTAGTGAATAAAGAATTGGTGGTTGACCCACTGATCAACGCTCTCGGCACCCTGGGAGACAGCCGGGCTATTCCTGTGCTGGTCAATTATCTCAAAGCAGAGGACCGCGATATTCGTGAACTTGCGCTGAAGGCTCTGGTGACGATTTGGGAAGAAGTGGTCACGATTGCGGAATTTACAGGCGTACACTATGAATTGGAGGCGACAAAGAACATCTTGCAGCAATCATTGACAGCCAATGTGAAAAATATACTGTTACGCGATATGAATGATGAGAATGCACCTGATGATGTTCGGGAAAATTGTGCTGTGCTTTTGAGTTGTGTGAAATATGCCAAAGCACTTGTTCCAATTGTCAGCCTGTTAGAGAAATTCCCACTTTCCCAGAAAGTGATTTGCGCGCTCGGGCAATATCACAAACGGGCATTTTCTCATCTTCGCCCCTATCTTCAGCATAAGGACTCACGTCTGCGACAATCCGCAGGCTTGTATGTGCAACATCTGGTAGAAAAGGATATCAGAGGATACGATGCTCAAATTGAGCAAGCCCTGCTCCAACTAGTGCAAGATGAGAACCCGATCTTAAATCAGATTGCCCTGGCAACCCTGAAAAAGTTTCAGAGCACGACAACTATTCCTGCTTTGCTCAACATGTTACAACAGTTTCCGGAGGACTATGGGGAAACGATTATTGATATTCTGGTAACACTCCCGAAACGCAGCGTGTATCATGCTATTCAAGAGCGGATTGACGAACAAAATGAAAGAACCTTTCCGTATTTCATCAAATTACTCGGGCATACTGGCGTACAACTCGACTATATAAAGAATTTTTTAAAGCACCAGAACAGCCAGATCCAAGAAGCCAGTCTGCTTGCCATAGGATATACAGCTCATTCGGAGGGTATTCCCCTGCTCTTACCATTTATTATGAGCAGACAAAACAGCCTTGCGCGTTGCGCCGCAGCTCAGAGTGTATATCATCTTATTCAGCAACTCAAAGACCAACTCCCCAAACCCCGGAATGTGTTTGACGCGTTATTTGTGATGTTGAATACTCATCGCAATGAAGAAGAATTGTGTGCAGTCGCTCAGCCCTTAGGTACGTTATGTAGTTACAAGTATCCTGATATCAGTGAGGTTAACGTGGCAGTTGTGCGCGGACGTTTACTCGATCTGCTCCCCAGAGTCGGGATTGAGACCAAAATCCATCTTCTGGAGGCGCTCTATGGTATTATCGACATGTCCTCTTTTAGTATCCTGCGTGAACTCCGCCACATCAATCTTTTAGAAATTCAAAAAATGGTGGCCTCCCTGTACAGTCAATTAGATCGCGATCTCCGAGTCATTGCTGATATTGCCGATATGATCAGCCATGCCGAATATTCTTATAGAAAATTCTGGATTGCCGCAGCAGGAAGGCTGCAAGCTGTAGAGTTAACAGACATGCTCATCCCTCTGCTAGCAGATCCGGATTTTCGGGCAGAAACGTTTTACGCGCTTGTCAACATGGGAATAGAGGGGCTGCCTCGTCTGGTTCAATATTTAAATTATGAAGATCCGCGAATTCAAAAAATGGCGGCATTGGTACTCTCAAAAATCTCGCAGGATCGAATTGATAAATTTTGTCAGGCGCCTTGTAAGTAACACGTATTTATAAAGTTTTCGGCAGAAAAATCGGATTTTGCCGAGAAACTCGATTTTGAGAAGTAACAAAGTAGGAAGAGTTATATGTTCAGTATTTCTTTGGAGAGAGGAGGTGTCTTCTATGCGTGATAAAGTGTTTGCAGCTATCTTAATCATCAATCTATGTTTGTTTCTGGGTTTTGCGGGAACATTCGCTCTGGCGCAGCAGCGTCCTGAACGTCCGAAAGATCCGCTTCCCCCGTCAACGACCGGCGTTGAAGCTCCACAACCGGGAGCATTGACCCTGAAAGTCTGGACCGATAAAGGCGACCAGAATCCAACGTATTATGTGGGTGAACGGATTTATGTGTCGTTTAGCGTCACGAAAGATAGTTATGTCACAATCTATGATGTTGATAGTACGGGCAATATCAATATTCTGTTTCCCAATCCGTATCATCAGGATAATCTGGTCCGCAAAGGCCGAATATATACGATTCCGACGACGAATTACGAATATGATTTAGTGATCAGAGGCCCCACGGGCGACGAAATTTTGTATGGAATCGCCTCAAACCATATTTATTATCATTGGCAATATGGCATCAGTCCGCCCCCGATCTGGTCAGATGAATGGGGGACGCCAATGACGTGGGGACATTCTGGCGGTGGCTACGATGCGACCATTGCTTCCAGAAGATTTCAAAAGCGGCTACAGAACCAGCCGCAGCTTGCCGATCTGATGATTACATTTATCAAACACCAAACCGAAATTGCTAAACCGACGTTAGTGAGTTCCTCTGAATGTCGGTTTTATGTGACAGTGCCTCCGTATTGATCAAAAGCACTAACCTCTTCGTTCCGACGCTGGAGCACCCGTCGGAACGAAGTTCTAATCTTGTATTGGAGCCTGAACACATTCTGTCAGAGGAAGCGTAAATCGAAAAACGCTTCCTTGCCCAGGTTCACTCTCCACCCAAATCTTGCCATAGTGCTTTTCAACCAGGTCCTTACAGAGGTTCAGCCCTAATCCTGTGCCACTCTCGCCAGCGGTGCCGACATTAGTGTAGCGAGTATCAATCCGAAATAACTTTGAGAGGTGCTCTTGAGGAATTCCCAACCCCGTATCTACGACGGCGACTTCAAGCTCATGGTCATCGCGGGAATGAGCAGAAATCGTCACCGACCCGCCTTCAGTGGTAAACTTGACAGCATTCGAGACCAGGTTGCGCATAATCGTTGTGAGCATCTGTTCATCCGCCCATACAGAAATATTTTCGGAAACGGTATTGGTCAATGTAATCTGTTTTTGTTCTGCTTTTGCAGCAAGCAAATCAAGGGTATAATCTGTAATTTCGTGCAGGTTCAGATGTTCTGGTCGAAATTCCATCGCGCCGCGCTGAATACGCGACCAGGTGAGCAGGTTTTCGAGCAGCGCATACAAGCGTTCCGCAGAATGATATAATTTTTCAACATGTGAGAGAATGTCGGCTTTACTATATTGATCAAGCTGCTCTAACAGAAGTTGAGCAAACCCAAGCAAGGTATTGAATGGACTTCTGAGATCATGAGAGATAATGGAGAAAAATTTATCCTTACTTGCATTAAGTGCTTCTAATTGCGCATTTTTTTCCTTAACCTCATTGTGAGCCGCGAGCAGCGCCGTTTCTGCGCGTTTCCGTTCAGTAATTTCTTGTTGAGCCATTGTATAGAGCCGCGCATTTTCAATTGCAATCGCTGCTGCTCCGGCGATTGGTTCGATAAAACGTAAATCCTCCTGTGTGAAACGAGCTACCTGCGGATCAATCAAATTCAAAACGCCAATGATATTCCCTTTGATTTTCAAGGGTACGCTCAACATGGAGCGCACAACGGAATCGTCTGACGCACTGTTTGCAGATTTATAATGTCGAGCATCGCTCTGGACGTCAGGAACGATGACGCTTTCGCCATGCTGCGCCACCCAGCCTGTAATCCCCTGCCCCGCAGGCAGACAGGCATGAAGCAAACTTTCGCTGCCGGGGCCGATAATCTGACGACATTCTAATTCCTCAGTTTCAGGAATAAGCAGCCAGATGGATGTTGACACCACATTCAGCAGACGTTGGATTTCCTGCAAAGCGGTGAGAAGCACTTGATCCAGTTCAAGCGAAGAACTAAACAACTGGCTAATCTGATTGAGCAACGTAAGCTCACGGTTCCGGCGCCGCAACTCTTCTTCAGCTCGTCTGCGTTCAAAGATCTCCTGATGCAATTGGACATTTTGCTCTTGAAGCCGTTGCTGCGCTTTTCGCAAAGCAATCTGCGTTCTGATGCGCATGATGACATCGCCTTGTTGAAATGGCTTGGTAATATAATCAACGCCGCCTACCGCAAAGCCTTTCACCTTATCGTCCACCTCTGCCAACGCGCTGATAAAGATCACCGGAATATCGCGTGTGCGCTGATCCGCTTTCAAGCATTCACACAGCTTATATCCATCCATGTCCGGCATCATCACATCTAATAAAATCAAATCCGGTAAGGTATGGATAACTGATGAAAAAGCCATGGTGCTTTCTCGCAAGGGCCGAACCAGATAACCATATTTGCTTAACATGTCTGACAGTAAGCGCAGGTTTTCAGGCATATCATCGACGATAAGAATGCTCGCTTTGTCTTCCGCGCCATAATCGTTGTTCATGTTGCTCCTTATCTGTTTGCATTCAACGGTAAAATTCTTAACCGTTCGTCGTTCGCGCTGTAGCGGCTACTACGGCTACCCTCGCGGGTCCAGAATGCGTCCCCAAAACAGGATACCGCCTGTGACATTGTCACGAATCAGCAGCCAAAACGGATGATCCGCCTGAAACACCGGCGTTGGAGCAAGCCCCCGCGACATCATGACCGCCGACGCGCCGGCCGCTTCAGACCCTGCTTCATTGACTTCAAGCACGACTTTGTGCAGTACCTCAGAAAGATAAATATCCTGACCGCCAGTAATACCGGAGAAATCCGCCGGGGGCAGGGAAAATGCATCTGTCATACCTAAGGCGATTAACATTTCAGACAGGGAAAACGAGGAATTGACGTTCAAGCGCGGAAGACTCACCGCTACTTTATGCGGCTGCATGGCCGCAAAGAGTTGTTCAAGGTTATCGGCAGAAAGCTTAGCTTCACACTGTGTAAATGTCGCCGGATCATTGGGCAAAATAAAAAACATAGACAACGGCGTGACGTGCTCAGAATGCTCGTAAGGGAGTTCAAGCACTTGAACAAACTCATCTTCACCATACAAGACGTTTGCAGTCTGACGCATCATAGGGACCTCAACCTGTTGTCCGTCAATCAGAGTGAACGGGGCTGGTCCGGTCTTCTCAGGGTCAAAGGGCACCTGCCATTGTCCTTTGAAATAGATCGCATTTGTCAAGACCAGTGAAAGGTTCTGAACAGCCGCCTGAGGATCAAGCAGTTCAGGAATTTTTCCCTGCGTCCGTTCTTGCACCCAGGTATTGATCGCGTCAATGGCATGTTGAGAACTTTGGGCAAAATCAAGCATCGTCACCTCAGCGTCATAATACGTCTGTAATAGCACCGTAAACTCTGACAAAAGTTTCTCTCCGGCCTGACTCCATAAGGCGTTGGCGTTATATAGTTGATAGCTGCTCTGCGTTCCGGGCGATGTGCGGAGAGCCTTGTCCCAGGCGGCAAGAGCCTGGTGCATCTGTGAAGAGTGAAAAGGAAGGTGCAAGACCTTCGTCATTTGCGCTTCAGTGTTCTGCTGCGCCCCGGCCTGCGTCATGGTCAGTATGGTAAAGAGACTGTAAGGTGAAAACACCAGATTGCCAGGGGTGGTCTTGAGCAGGCGGTACACATCAGCAGCAAAGGCATTGTTGGCCCTGGCAACGGCGATTATTTCCTCCTTGCCGACTGAGTCGGCCAACGCGGTCGATACATGACATACACTGATTCCGAGTACGACAATGAACATCATGATGATTGTTAAAATCGTCTGGGCATCCATACGGTTTCCTCCTGGAAAACATATAGGCATAATCGCAAGATCATGCCCAAGAATTGTTGTTAAATGGAGGTTGATGATATAACGTTTCAAAATGATCAAAGACCACATCCGCTCCGGCTTCGCGTAATTGTTCCACTGGAAATGTAGTAGTGATTCCCGCCACATAACAGCCAGCGTCTTTCGCCGATTGTATGCCGTTCAGCGAATCTTCCACGACCAGGCAATTGCGAGCGGGAAGTTGGAGGGCGCTCATGGTTTTCAAATAGGGCTCCGGATGCGGTTTACAATGCTGAATCCATTCTTCTGTGACGATCACGTCGAAAAATGGATTCAATGCAAAACGTTGAAAAATAAGTTCCTGCACGCGTTTGAGGCTCGACGTTGTCAGCGCGAGTTTGGGGAAACGTGTGCGGCACCAATGAATAAAATCAATGGCTCCTGGAATAGGTTCCAGTTTTTCAGCAAGGAGTTTCAAAAAGATGGGATATTTGGCCGCCATCAACTGTTCGGCGGAATACCTGCCATCAGAAAAATGCTCAACAATATACTGAAAAATTTTGGCGTCTGCCACTCCTGTAAACATATCCCACTGTTCCCAGGGGGCTTCAATGCCATGATTTTGCAAAATGGTTTTTTCCGCTTCAAGATGAAGGGGTTCGGAATTCACAATCACACCATCCATATCAAAAATAACAGCTTGTATTTGCTCCATATTTTCTCTTTCTTTCGTCACTGACAAGGTTCTATGCCCCTGTCAGTAGTTTATAATAATTTCTGCGGCGACATCTGCCTGAAGGCCTCACGTTCTTGAATCAGATCTTGCATCAATTCATGAAAGGGCCAGTGAATTGATTCTTCGGTCACGGCCGCATAGATCGGGCGCGGTAGTTGACGTTGTTTCGATTGATCAATCAGAAAAGAAATCCCTTTGGGAGGGATATTATAAAACAACACCAGTTTTTCATCACAGTCAAATTCCTGATTACCGCTTTTATCCAAATGAATAATCTCTTCCAAAGAGAGATAACCCTGATTTTTCCTGATCACAACCGCTGGCGGGGCCTGTACCTCGGCAAGAAATCGATCCATTTGGTTTTTTTCTTCATCGCTATAGTTCCATAACAACAACCGCGGAGGACCATGCAATCCAAAATCCTTATTTGTCGCCATATCAATACCTTGTCTCTCTCAGAAACAATAATAACCCTACCACCCGAGTTTTTCAAAAAATAATTCGACCGGTTGGTAGTGGTTAAGTTGTAAGTGATGGGGGCGGCCCCCTGTCCGGGAGACAGGAGTGCGATGAGGTCATCGCCTCAGGGCAACGCCCTGACAGGTGCGGCATCGGTGATGCCGTTGCGACGACCTCGTCGCATTCCTGACCGCATCGTGACGCATGAGTCATCACTTACTATTTAACCACTACCCAACATTTTTATCCTCAGACTTTATTAGTGAGAATAAAATGAGAAGTCAAGAGAATTTTGTGAAGGCTCGCGTTAATTCATCTTTCAATTTTTGAGGGATAGAAGAAAATTACCGATTAGACTTGACAAAGAAGTTATGTTTTCTGTATGCTAATGTATAAACTTTTCAAATAATGAAAGCATGATGTCCATTAAGATGATTTCATAGAAGTCCTAATAGTTTGTAACTGAAGTTTCGACATACGCGTTGTACGAGAATTTGGACGTTCCATAAGCGAACTTATCATTTCACTTACTTCAATGAGGAGGAAATTATCATGAATCGAAAGAAATCTTATCGATCGTTACGGATTGTGGCGATTTTATTCATAGTACTCACCAGTATTGTTCTCACGACATCCTGTCAGAATAAGGAGGCTAAAAAGGAGGCCAAAAAACAAGAGTATTATCAAAAGGCCATGAAATTGAAAGAAGAAGGGAAGCTCGATGAAGCCATTATTGAGTTTAAAAATGCGCTGCAACAAGATCCGAATTTCGCGGATGGCTATTATCAATTAGGACTGGCCCTGCTTGAACAGGGGAAAGAACTCGGCCAGGGATATGGAAGTCTGGTGAAAGCGGCGGAGTTAGATAAAAATAACCTTGACGCCCGAATTCGAGTTGCTGACTTATATTTTAATCAGGCTCTGCGCAGCCCGACCCGTGATTTTTCAAAAGCTGAGACTGAGATTAAAGATATTTTAGAAATCGATCCGAATAACGCCGGAGCCTATCTTCTGCGAGGCAGAATTTTTTCAGTGAAAGCCTCGCTAGCCAAACAGGAGGGCGATGAAGAAACAGCTAAACAACTCTATGCACAAGCCCTTGAGAATGTTCACAAAAATTTGGATTTGACTCCGGAGAATGCGGAGGCGTATGTCCTCTTAGGCCAACTCCACCTTGTTCAGGAACAAGGGGAAGAGGCGCGTCAGGCGTTCGAGAAAGCCATATCTTTTGACGTCAACAACATCCAGGCTCATCTTTCGTTGGCGTCAATGGCATTCAAGGATGAAGAAGTTGCGAAAGCTGAAGAACTCTATCAAAAAGTGTTGACAATAGACGCTGGAAATCCCCAGGCGCTTGGAGGGTTAGGAGAGATTTATCTGTCGCAGAGTGCGTTTGAAAAAGCCATCGAAAACGCCAATCTCGTGCTTCAAGGCATTCCTGAAGATCAACGCAATACCAGCCGGGAAGGTATCAGTGCCCGTTTTATTTTAGGACGCGCGTATTTATTACAGGCGTCGCAGCAAGAACAAGAGAACCCTGAAGCTGCTAAAAAACTCTATGAGCAGGCCAAACAAGAATTAGAACCCGTTGTTAGTGCTACCCAGGACCTTGCCAGTGCCTATTATAGTTTGGGACTGGTGAACTCGAAGTTAGGCAATTTCCAGCAAGCCGTTGAGCAATTTGGCAAGGTGCTGACCCTGAATAGCCAACACCTGCCGTCGCTCACCAATCTGGCAATTGCCTATTTTCAGGAAAAACAATATGAAGCCGCCATCGAGCAGGCGAAAAAGGTCGTAGCCCTTGATCCAAATAATGTCACGGCGCATGACCTTCTCAGTTCCGCGTATTTACGGATTGATAAAGTCGAGGAAGCTCAGAAAGAAATGAATATCCTTGAACAACTCAAGCCGGATGCCCCGGCCTTGCATGTGAATCGGGCCATGGTGTTTTTGAGAGCCAGAGACTACGCTCAGGCGATTACTGAATCTGAAAAAGCCCTGGAAGCCGGACAGGAAAGTGCTTTCTTATACAATATTCTGGGCCGGGCCTATGCCGGAACTAAAAATATCGACAAAGCTGTACAATACCTCCAAAAAGCCATTGAACTGAATCCTGAGTTTATTTCGGCGCGACTCGGTTTAGGAGATATTTATGTGAAAACCGAGCAATATGATCTGGCTGAAGCTGAAGCGAACAAGGTGTTAGAAATCCAGAAAGATGTCGCAGAAGCCCACATGTTGGTAGGGTTGGCGGCAATCGGGCGACAGCAATTCGATGCAGCCAAAGCTGCGTTTGAAAAAGCGATCGTAGCGAATAGTAGTTTATGGGAAGCCCATTATCAATTGGGGTTGGCTCAGAAGGCCCTGGGAAATTCAGATGAAGCCATCAAATCTCTTGACCAGACTCTCACATTGAATCCCCAATACCTCCCTGCGCTGGCCAATTTGACGTTATGGGCTTTTGAAGCTAGAGATTTCCAAAAAGCCCTGGAAAACGGACAGAAGGCTCTTGCAAGCGATCCCAATAATGTCATGATTCGGAATGTGCTGAGCGCAGTGTATGCGCAAACCGGACAATACACCGACGCGCTGGAACAAATTGAGAAAATCCGACAAATCCAGCCGGATGCCCCGAATCTGGATATTACGTTGGGCGTCATCTATCTGGGACAGCGCGAGTTTGACAAAGCAATTGAAGCGGCTGAAAAGGCGAAAGCCTCTCAACCTGATAACCCTGTGGTCTATGATACCTTAGGGCGCGCCTATACCGCCAAAAAAGAGTATGACAACGCCAGGGAATCGTTCTTAACCTCTCTGGAAAAACGCCCTGACTATTTGCCTGCCCTGGTTGGATTAGGCAATCTGTATGGCATTCAGAAAAACTATTACAACGCGCTAGAACAATATCAAAAAGCCCTGGCGGTCGATAGTAATTCTCCTGAAGCCCATACCGGATTGGCCGGGGTTTATCGGATGACCGGGAATACGGAACAGGCATTGAAGGAGTTTGAAACGGTGCTCGCAGTCCAGTCTCAATCTCCGGTCGCGTTATTTAATGCGGCGGATTTAGCAGTACAATTGGGAGAATACGACAAAGCCATCGAATACGCCGGAACATTAGTGCAACGCGATGCAAACAATATAAACGCCCATTATATTCTGGCGCAAGCATACTCGGCCAAAGGCGATTCCGGAAACGCCACGCTGGAATTGGAAGATATTGTCCGGCGTCAAAATACCTTTCAGCCCGCGGCGCTGGATTTGGGGTTAGCTTATCTGGCGCAAGAAAGATTCGATGAGGCGCAGCAGCAATTTAAACGCCTGCTGACTCTGAATGACAAGCAAACCGCGGCCATGCTTGGCGCCGCGATTGCTGCCCAAAATATCGGAAATGATACTGAAGCGGTCAAATACACTGAACAGGCCTTAGCAGTTCAGCCCGAGAATCCGATGAATCAGTATGTGCTGGGTAATATCTATATTTCTCAGAATAACCATGAAAAAGCCCGGGAAGCTTTCAGCAAAGCCGGAACATTTTATGAAGACCTGCCGTTTGACGATGCTGCGATTTCTTCATATTACGGCGATCAACCGGAATCTGCGGCGATGACGATGAATCTGGCGGCAAGTTTCCTGGCACGCGGGTGGCATCAACAGACCATTGCGCTGCTTACAGATATAACGCTGTCAAAAACCTTCAGAGAAGGTCCGCTTGTGCGTTATGCGCTGGCGCGAGCCTATACCATGCAAGAGGATTACGACAAAGCCCTGAAAGAACTGGAGGCGATGGTCACGGCTCATCCGGATTTAGCGGTCGTCTATAAAAATCAGGGCAATATCTATCAAAGCAGCAAACAACCGGAAAAAGCGGTCGAAGCCTATAAGAAATTCCTGGAAACCAAACCTGATGATGCGGCAACCCGGGTGCAGCTCGGTTTAGCTTATGAGGCTGCCAAGCAGGTGGATGAGGCCATTACAGAGTATCAAAAAATACTGGAAACCATGCCGGATTCTGCCCTGACCAAAAATCAATTAGCCTGGCTCTACGCCGATAAAGGCGAAAATCTGGATGAAGCCCTGAAATTAGCGTTAGAGGCTGAACAAGCGCGGCCGGCCGCCGGCATTATTGATACGGTCGGCTGGGTGTATTACAAACGCGAAGAATACGACAAGGCCATCGAAAAATTCCAACGCGCCCTCGAGCTAAGCCCGCTGCAACCGACGATTCGCTATCACCTGGGGCTGACCCACGCGAAACAGGGGCAGAAAGACCTGGCGATTCAGGAACTCAAGAACGCGCTGAATATTTCTGCGGATTTCCGTGAAGCTGAAGATGCAAAGAAAATGCTTGAAGAACTCAGCAAACAATAAGCCAGGGGTGTAGAGCGAAACTGGAGTTTCGCTCTACATTTTTCCAAAAAAAATCTTGACAAAAACAGAGCGATTCATAAGCTCTGCATCAACACAACAAAAAATTCCCCGGTAGCTCAGTCGGTAGAGCGGGTGGCTGTGAAAATCGCAGCTTCGACGGGAAACCGTCGTTGAAACATCGAGTGAATTCAGGGAAGCCTACGTCCGGGTACGGATAGGGTAATCCTGAGCCAAGCCTGCTGAACAGGTTTCGCATGAGTAGGCAGGAAGGTGCAGAGACTAGGAATAAGGACGCCTGACCAATAAATTCCACAAGCGCTCGACGCCCTAACGAGTCAGGTCGAGGGTGATGAGATAGTCCAGGCCTATGAGAAATCATGGGGATGCCTGTAACCACTTGGTCGCTGGTTCGAGTCCGGCCCGGGGAGCCAGACGACAAAAAGGCCGCTTTTCGCAAGGAAAGCGGCCTTTTTTTGTTGGGAGGTAGATCGCGCAGACATACCCCGGACATCCCTGTCTGGGGCAAGGCTGTCAAATTCTACGAATTATTGTCATCTCGACTTCGCTCGATGACCGGGAACTCGTTCGTCGAGCGAAGTCGGCTCTGGATACGATTTTCTTGACAAAACTCTGGGAGAAAAGCATAGTATGCAGTACAGCGTTTCAGAAATAATTATGCATGAGAAACCAGGTTTTTAGGAAAAAACCTGGTTTCGTAGAAGTACAAGCTTCTAATGCTTTGGGACAGAAGTTCTTACGCACAAATCTTGTCGGACCTTGGCGGACCTTGGCGGACAAGTCTGAGTTGTCCGACAAAACCACCGGCTTCTGTATCAAACTCATGTTCTTTGTCCTGGAGGGACGCAATCCTGTGTTAGAAGAATATCTGAAAAAACTCGCACCGAATGTCATCGTGCAAGGCCCTCTGCTGCCGGAACCGGTCAAGATTGTCTTGGCGCAGGCGTTCGGCAATGCGCTCAAGCTGATCGGACAGGGACTGCGCACCGGGCAATTTTACGATCCGTCCTTCACGCCTGAGCAACTGGCCCTGCTGGAAATCGTGACCCAGGCCACATACAAAGGCGATCCGGTGAAATTTCGTTTAGGATTGGAAGCCTTGCGGCTGCAACTGGCCTACGAGTACGATCCCTATTTCTCGCTCTCCATTGCCCGCATCGATCCGCTGCCGCACCAACTCGAAGCCGTCTATGAATATTTTCTGAAACTGCCGCGTATCCGTTTTCTGCTGGCCGACGACCCTGGCGCGGGCAAAACCATCATGGCCGGCCTCCTCATCAAAGAACTCAAAATTCGCGGTGTAATCAAACGCATTTTGATCGTGACGCCGGCCAATCTGACCTTCCAGTGGCAGCGGGAACTGGAAGAAAAATTTCATGAATCCTTCAGCGTGATTCGCGGGGCCGTGTTGCGCGAAACTTACGGTACCAATCCCTGGCAGGAACGCTCGCAGGCGATTACCTCAATTGCCTGGATTTCGCGGATTGCGGATGCCAAAGAAAGTTTGCTGCGCAGTCATTGGGATTTGGTGATTGTGGATGAAGCCCACAAAATGAGCGCGTATAGCGCAGAGAAAAAGACCATGGCCTATCAATTAGGCGAAGCCCTGTCCGGTCTCACGGATCACTATTTGCTGATGACCGCCACGCCGCATAAAGGCGATCCGGAAAACTTCGCGCTGTTTCTGAGCTTGCTGGATAAAGATGTGTATGGCGATGTGAAGAGTCTGCAAGCGGCGATGGCGCAGCATGACGCCCCTTTCTATCTGCGCCGGGTCAAAGAAGCTCTGGTCACGTTTCCGCATCCCGAAACCGGCCTGGCGCAAACATTGTTTACCAAACGCAACGTGCGCACCGCTGAATTTCAGATTGATGCGGAGGAATGGGAATTTTATGACGCGCTGACCCGTTATGTCGAAGACCAATCCATCAAGGCGGCGCAGGACGATTCGATCCGCGGCCGTGCCATCGGCTTTATCATGGCAATGCTGCAGCGCCGCTTTGCCTCAAGCGTCTATGCTGTGCGCCGCAGTTTGGAGCGCATGCAAAAGCAGCGTGAAAAGATTCTGGCAAATCCGGCCCAATATCGCCAGGAACAGATTCGGAAAAAGCTGCCGGAGGATTTTGATGAACTGCCGGAAGACGAGCAAACGAAGATTCTGGAAGAATTGGAGGAAATCGTGGCTTCGATTGATCCGCATGAGCTGCGCGAGGAAATCTTACAGCTTGCCCGCCTGATCCGACAGGCGGACGCGCTCCAGCAGCGCGAGACAGAGACCAAATTAACGCGCCTGAAAGAGATGCTGACCCAGGAAGGAATCTTTGCGGATCCCACTATGAAACTGCTGATTTTTACGGAACATAAAGACACCCTCGATTATCTGGCCGGCGACGGCAAAGAGGGCCGGCCTTACGGCAAACTGCGTGAATGGGGCTTAGCGGTCACGCAGATTCACGGAGGGATGAACGTCGGAGACCGCGATACCCCGGGCACCCGCATTTACGCGGAGCAGGAATTTCGCGATCCCGGATGTCAGGTCATGGTTGCTACCGAAGCCGCTGGCGAAGGCATTAACCTGCAATTCTGCTGGTTCATGATCAATTACGACATTCCCTGGAATCCGATGCGTTTGGAACAGCGCATGGGGCGCATTCACCGCTACGGGCAGGACAAGGATTGCCTGATTATCAATTTTGTGGCCGTGAACACCCGCGAGGGCCGCGTGCTGCAAAAACTGTTCGAGCGCATCCGGCGCATCGAACTGGATCTGGACCCGCAGCGCACCGGCAAGGTGTTTAACGTCTTAGGCGATATTTTCCCCTCGAATCAGTTGGAACGTATGCTGCGCGACATGTACGCGCACAACCTGACGGACGAGGTGATTATCAGCCGTATTGTTGAGGAAGTAGATACGGAACGCTTCCGGCGCATTACCCATTCCACCTTAGAAGGCCTGGCAAAAAAGGAATTGAACCTTTCGGTGATGATCAACAAAAGCGCGGAAGCCAGAGAACACCGCCTGGTGCCGGAAGTGATTGAGGATTTCTTTCTGCAAGCCGCGCCGCTGAGCGGCCTGATGCCCAGAGAAATGCAGCCTGGCGCACATATCTATCGCATCGGCCGCGTTCCGCGCAGTTTGAAAGGGATCGGGAATCAGCTTGAGACGAAATTCGGCCGTTTAGCGCGGGAATATAAACAGATTGCATTTGATAAAGCCCTGCTGCAGCACAATCCTACTCTGGAATGGGTCACGCCTGGTCATCCCTTGTTTGAAGCTGTCCGAACCTCGATTGCGGAACAGACCCGGGATGATCTGCGGCGCGGCGCAGTCTTTTACGATCTCCACCGGTCGCAGCCGGCGCGGATTGAGGTGTTTACGGCGGCGATCAAAGACGGCCAGGGACATGCCTTGCACGAACGTCTCTTTCTGGTGGAATGCGGACCCGAAGGCGCGCGGGTGCTGCCGCAGCCCACGCTCTTTTTGAACGTTGCCCCTGCGGCCGACCACCCTGAACTCCCGGCTGAACAGACGCTGCCTGACCGGCAGCAGGCCGAGCAAATCTTGCTCACTCAAACCTTGCAGCCCTGGTTAGCTCAAGTCCAGCAGGAGCGGCGGGCGACGATTGACCGGATTGCGCGGCATGTGGACATCAGCCTGAAAACCATTATTGATCGCGTGCAGTGTCAGTTTGCCGAATTGATGGACAAAAGCGCGGCCGGCTCGCCGGAACCAGGATTGGACGGCCGCATCAGTCAATTTCAGGACCGGCTCGACGATCTGAACCAACGCTGGGAAACGCGGCTGCACGAGTTCGAGCGCGAGCGGCACTGTACAATCAGCACGATCCGGCATATCGGCAGCGCGTGGGTGCTGCCTCACCCGGAGCGGTCATCTCCGGAAATGGCCGAGATGGTGCGCGACGACGAGATTGAACGGATTGCGGTTGACGCAGTAATCGCCTACGAACGCGCCCGCGGCTGGGAGGTCGAAAGCGTGGAAAGCCAGGATCGCGGGTTTGACCTGATTTCGCGCCGGCCCCATCCCGAAGACCCCCGCACCGCGACCGCGATCCGGTTTATTGAAGTGAAAGGCCGCGCCGGAGTAGGAACGGTGGTCTTGACAGCCAACGAATATAAAAAAGCGCACTTGCTTAAAGACGAATACTGGCTCTATGTGGTCTTTCACTGCGCCGCAGCGCCCGAAATTCATCGCCTTCAAAACCCGGCGCAATTGGATTGGCAGCCGATTGTGAAAGTTGAGCATTATCAGGTAGGCGCGAAAGAGATTTTTGCCAGGGAGTGCAAACTTTAGTTTGCCTGTTGATTTTTACCGCAGGAAACGCAGAGAATCCCGGAATGACAAGAATTTCAGCGAAGAAAAGGATTATCTGTTAATTTCTTATTGACTCATTTGGGGATGATTCATAGAGTGCTGTTGATCTTCTTTGTTATGAGGTGAACTAAGTAACTACAAGGATTTTTATAAGCAGGGATTTCCTGACTTTTGCCTGATAGTCGAGCTTTCTCTCAAACAAAAGTTCAAGAAATTTATTTATACTTACTTATGGAAGCATTAGAGATATTTACCGTGAGTGATCTGCGCTATCGGACCGGCGAGTTACTTCATGATACAGAGAATGGACAGCTTGCCTTGATTACTCAAAACGGCCGCCCGGCCTTTTTAGCGGTGCCTTTTAATGAGAAATTGTTAGGATATGGCATTCAGCGAACAATGGCGATGTATTTTTTTGAAACTGGTCTCGTCACATTGTCGCAGGCTGCGCAAATTGCCGGGACATCATTGGAAGAGTTTATTGAATTGTTGGGCGAAGTGGGCATCTCTGCGGTTGACTATCCTCCGGAAGAACTCAACGAAGAAGTCGAAAGAGCATAACCATGAAAATTGTTGTTGCAGACGCAGGTCCTTTAATTGGCATCGGTCGTATCGGACATTTATCATTTTTGCAAAGGTTATACGGAAAACTTTTGATTCCGGCGCGGGTACGGGAAGAACTGAAATTATCGAGTAATAGACCGGGTTCTCAGATGGTATTAGAGGCTATTCATGCTGGATGGATTACTTGCGTCCCCGTTCATGATACCAGTCAGATAACAATATTAGGACGAGTGATCGACGCCGGAGAAGCAGAAGCAATTCAATTAGCGGTCGAACAAAAAGCAGATCTGCTGCTGATTGATGATCGTAAAGGGCGCAAAGCCGCTCAAAAAAGAGGAGTCTCTGTTATAGGGACCGGCGGCGTGTTGGTCGCAGCGAAAAAAGCTGGTTTGCTGGATGCCGTAGCGCCCGTGCTGAATGCTCTTTCCCTGGCAGGATACCGTCTTTCTCCGGCATTATGCGAACAAATCCTCAGGTTGGCAGGAGAACCATTGAAATGACCTACCCCAAACGTTTAATCGAAGTTGATTTACCCATCAAAGCCATTTCGGCTCATGCGCGGCGCGAGAAATCCATCCGGCACGGGCATATTTCGACCTTACACATCTGGTGGGCACGCCGGCCCCTGGCGGCCTGCCGCGCGGTGTTGTGTGCCGCGCTCTGGCCTGATCCGGTAGATGATTTGTGTCCGCCCGCTTTTCGGACGCAGGCCGCGCATATTTTAGCCGAATTTGCCGGAAAGGTGCGGAGTGACACAAAATTAAGCCAACTGTGCGCCCAGCATTGGGAACGCTGGAACCGCACGAACGCCGCCAGCCTGAAACCTGATCATCTCGGCTGCTGGTCGGATATGCGTTATGCGCTGCTCGATTTTATCGCGGATTTCGCGAATTGGGACGCTTCGACCATCCCGGAATTTTTGGAAACGGCGCGGAGTTTAACGCAGGCCGCGCACGAGAGCCTGGGCGGGATTCCGGGCACGCGCCCCCTGGTGGTTGACCCCTTTGCCGGCGGCGGTTCGATTCCCTTAGAAGCCTTGCGCGTGGGCGCGGACGCCTTTGCCTCGGACTTAAACCCGGTCGCGGTGCTGCTGAATAAAGTGGTGCTGGAATATATCCCCAAATACGGCAATTACGAATTTACCATGCAAAATGAACAAGGTGAAGACATTGCCTTTCATGGATTGGCCGAAGCGGTGCGCTATTGGGGCAATTGGATCAAGGAACAGGCGGAACAAGAACTGGCGGAATTTTACCCGAAAGACGAAGATGGCGCGACGCCGATTGCCTATTTATGGGCGCGGACAATTACCTGCGAAGGCCCCGGCTGCGGCGCGGAAGTGCCCCTGATGCGCTCCTTGTGGCTGGCGAAAAAAGACAAAAAATCCGTAGCGTTAAAATTGGAGTGCCAAAGCTCTGCTTTGGCTGCGAAAGCAGAGCTTTGGCACTCCAGGCGCGTTACATTTGAAATTTTTACCCCGGCATCTGCCAAAGAGGTGGGGGAGGGCACGGTCAAACGCGGGGCCGCTACCTGTCCCTGCTGCGGCTACACCACGCCGGTTGCATCCGTGCGGAAACAACTGAAAGTGCGGCGCGGCGGCGCGCACGACGCGCGCCTGTTTGCGGTGGTCACCACCAAACCCGGGCAGCAGGGCCGCTTTTACCGCCTGCCCACGGAACGGGATTTGGCAGCGGTGCGTAAGGCGGCCGCCGAACTGGAACGCCGCAAAGCTGAACATACCGGAGAGCTCAGTTTAGTGCCAGATGAACCGACACCCAAAGGCGGCGGCAGCGGTGCAGGGCGGGCTTTCTCGCAAAGAAATTATGGGATGGATCGATTTGAAGACCTCTTTAGCTCACGCCAAGTTCTGTCATTGACAACATTAACACAATTGATCCAAAAAGTTCCCGTCAAATTGAAAAATCATGTTGATTTTGGATTCATTACCGCTTTACAAACATGCTTAGGTTTAGCTATTGATCGACAAGCAGACTATCTTACTTCCTTGACTATATGGGCTAATTCAGGTGAATTTATTGCTCACACATTTGGTCGTCAAGCCATTCCAATTGTCTGGGAATGGCCTGAATGTAATTTATGGACTGACGGTTCAGGTAATTGGGATGGGGCGATTGACTGGATTGTACGAGCAATAATAGCAAATACGATAGAAGCTCAAAATGTAGGTCAAATTCAACAAGCTTCTGCAACGGAACATCCATTACCTGACGATATATCTGATTGTTTTTTTACTGATCCACCTTACTATGATGCTGTGCCGTATGCTGATTTATCAGACTTTTTTTACGTTTGGTTAAAAAGGACAATTAAAAATTATCATACAGAACTATTGAATGAAGTTCTTGCTCCTAAAAATGCTGAGTGCATTGTTGACGATGTTAAAGGGAAGGATAAAAACTATTTTGAGAACACGATGAATAAAGCAATGTTTGAAGGATGTCGTTTATTAGCTCCAAGTGGAATTGGAGTGATTGTTTTTGCCCATAAATCAACGTCAGGATGGGAAGCTCAACTCCAGGCCATGATTGACGCTGGATGGATAATGACAGGTTCCTGGCCGATTGACACTGAAAGACCTGGACGACTCCGAACTCGGGATTCAGCCGCCTTAGCTTCTTCGATTCATCTGGTCTGCCGGCCGCGTGAAAACCCGGATGGCACATTACGCGCAGAGATCGGCGACTGGCGCGAGGTGTTGAGTGCGCTGCCGAAACGCATTCACGCCTGGATGCCGCGTTTAGCGCAGGAAGGCGTGGTGGGCGCAGACGCCATTTTCGCCTGTCTGGGCCCGGCATTGGAAATTTTCTCGCAATACTGCCGCGTGGAAAAAGCCAGCGGCGAGGCCGTGACCCTCAGCGAATACCTGGAACAGGTCTGGGCCGCAGTCTCCAAAGAAGCGTTGGAACTGGTGTTTCAGGGCGCGGACACCAGCGATTTCGAGCCGGACGCGCGCCTGACCGCCATCTGGCTCTGGACCCTGACGAAGAATGAGGAAGTACGCCTGAAGCATGAGGAATTAGAGCAAGAAGAGGAGGAAGAAGAGGGCAGCCGAAAATCTGTGAGCAAAAGCGCGGGGTTTGGGCTGGAATATGACACGGCGCGTAAGATTGCGCAGGGCCTCGGCGCGGCGTTGGAACAGATGCCGCAAACCGTGGAAATCAAAGGCAGCCAGGCGCGGCTGCTGCCGGTGGCCGAACGCCGGAATTATCTGCTCGGTCGAAAAGTGCCCGGCGCGTCCGGACGCGCCGGGCACTTCACGCCGCAAGCCCGCGCCGCACAGGCATCGTTATTTGCCAGCGATGCTGCGGCCCCTGCGCCGGACGACGCAAGCGTTGAAATCGGCAAAACCATTCTCGATCAGGTACACCAGAGCATGCTGCTCTTTGCCGACGGCCGCAGCGACGCCCTGCGGCGGTTTCTGGTGGATGACGGCGTCGGCCGGCATCCGCGCTTCTGGAAATTAGCCGACTGCCTGAGCAAACTCTATCCGCCCCACACCGACGAAAAACGCTGGGTAGATGGCGTATTGGCAAGGAAGAAAGGGTTAGGATTGTAGGTAGTGGTTAAATAGGAAGTGATGCCCGCTCGTTGAGCGAAGTCGAAACGAGCCGCTCACTGTTCCCTTCGACTTCGCTCAGGGAACGCATC
>DF820464.1:807144-811250 GCA_000739535.1 Candidatus Vecturithrix granuli
GAACACGTCCAGGCTCGTTTCGACTTCGCTCAACGAGCGGATGTCACTTACCATGTAACCACTACCCACATTCATTGTGGCTATGGACTGCAACCCATTAAGCAATACACGAATTGAAGGAGACGTATGGCACTCAAACCGTGGTATGAGGTGATTAAGCCGCGTAAAGATTTGCGGCAGGGGCAGGTGCCCGAGGCCTCGGAATTTGCGGTGCACTTAGATCAGGTGCGCGACGGCCGGGCGCTTGAGGAATACACAAACCCGGCGCTGTTTTTCAGCCGCACGTATTTGACGAAAAATCTGACCCGCTTTGCGGCCGAGGCCCTGCGCCGTCTATCCGGCGAACGAGTCGAAACCAACGCCGTCTTTCACATGATCACCCAGTTCGGCGGCGGCAAAACCCATGCCTTAACCCTGCTCTATCATTTAGCGCAGCACGGCCCGGAGTCACATGATTGGCAAGGTGTGGCGAAAATTCTGCAAGAAGCCGGAATTCCCTCGGTACCAAAGGCTAAAACTGCGGTGTTTGTCGGCACGGAATTTGATCCGCTGCATGGCCGCGGCGGCCTTGACGGTACGCCCAAACGTCTGACCCCCTGGGGCGAAATCGCTTTTCAACTGGGCGGCGAATCCGGGTTTGCGCTGATCGCTGACCATGACCGTCGCCGCCTTGCCCCGGGTGGCGACGTGATCCGGGAGTTTCTGCCGCAGGATCAGCCCTGTTTGATTCTCATGGACGAGGTGCTGAACTATATTGCCCGCAGCCGCAGAGTCGAGCAGCAAGAGCACAGCAGCCCGGACATCATCGATCAGTTTTATCATTTTCTGCACAATTTCACCGAACAGATTCGGGCATTGGATCGGGTGGTGTTAGCGATCTCGATTCCTTCTATGGAAATTGAAATGGGCGCGGAAGACCGGCAGACCTTCGAACGCTACAGCAAAATGCTGGAACGGGTCGGCCGTCCGATCCTGATTTCGGCCGAACAGGAAACCGCTGAAATTATCCGGCGACGGCTGTTTGACTGGCAGCCAGACCAATTTTCGCCGGCTGATCAGGTCTTGCTGCCCCCTGAAGCCGAAAGCACCTGCCAGACCTACGCTGATTGGGTCAGAAGTCAGCGTGTACAGCTCCCCGGCTGGTTTCCCTTTGATCAGGCCAAATCCGCGTTTTTAGCGACCTATCCTTTTCACCCGACCGTTCTGTCGGTGTTCGAACGCAAATGGCAGGCCCTGCCGCGTTTTCAGCGTACGCGCGGGATATTGCGTCTCTTAGCATTGTGGATCGCCAAAGAATATCAGGCCGATTACCAGGAAGCCCATCGCGATCCTCTGATTGGTTTAGGCACTGCGCCGTTGGAAGACCGGGATTTCCGGGCCGCAGTGCGCGCGCAATTAGGCGACGATGAACGCCTGGAAGCGCCGCTGATGACGGATATTTGCGGAAAAAATGCGTTTGCTGCGCGTCTGGATGCCGAAGCCAGCGGGGAAATCGGGACACAGCGCTTACATACCAAAGCCGCGGCCACAATTTTCTTTGAATCCAACGGCGGCATGGCCGGCGAACACCGTAAAGAAGCCACTGAACCGGAAATCCGTCTGGCGGTCGGGGAACCCGACCTGAATATCGGGCATGTGGAAACCGTTTTAGAGGCGTTGACTGAACGGTGTTATTATTTGCTGCGCGAAAATAAACGCTATCGTTTTAGTCTGATCCCCACTCTCAATAAGCTCTTTGCGGATCGCAGTCCGGGAATTGATGCGGAGCGGGCGGCGGAACGCGCCGATCAGGAGGTCAAACACGTCTTTGCCCGCGCCGCACTGGACATCAAATTCCCGGAGCAGAGCAGCGATATTCCGGATCGCCCATTATTAACGCTGGCAGTGCTGTCGCTGGCCTATCCCAAAGGAGATGCCGAGACGCTTCGTTTGATCGAGGATCTGACCAAAAATCACGGCGCGTCCGCCCGTACCTTTAAAAGCGCGATTTTGTGGGCTGTGCCTGATGAGCCTCTCCGTTTACAGGATGAAGCCCGCCGTCTGCTCGCCTGGGAAGATATTTATGACGACATGCAGGCCGACGAGGGGCCCCAGCGCCTCGAAGACGCGCAGCGCGCCCATCTGTTGAAACAGATCCGCGAAAATATTCAGAAAGCCGCACGTGACCTCCGCGAAGCGGTCTGGCAGACCTACCGCTGGGCCGCGTTCCTGAACAGCAGCAATACCATTGAATTTCTGGATTTAGGCCGCAATAATTCCAGTTCCGCGCCGTCGCTGCCGGACTTGATGCTCCAGCAGTTACGCCGCTCGGATCTGGTGGTTGAGGCGGTCAGCCCCGGTTTTTTGACGCGCAATTGGTCTGGTCTGGCGCAAGAATGGAGCACCCGCGCCGTGCGCGATGCGTTTTTTGCGTCGCCCCTCTTCCCGCGCCTGCTCAACCCGGACGCGCTCAAAGAGACGATTGCCAGAGGCGCAAATCTCGGCCTGTTTGCCTATATCGGCGAGAAGGTCGGCGCTGAATACGCGCTGTTCTATTACAACAACAAGCCGCTGCTCCACGCCGATGAAGTCGAAATTTCGGACGACACCTTTTTACTGCCTAAAAAAGACGCTGAAGTCTATCTCACCAACCGTGGGCGGCAGGTTGCTGCGCTGCACATTGTCCCGCCTTCCGCCAGTGTCAAGGTCGGAGAAACCACGACATTTAATGTTCGAATCTTAGATCAACATGGCGAAGAAATGAGGGCGGACGTGATGTGGGAGGCTGACGGTGGAACGATCAATCAACAAGGCATCTTTACCGCCCGGGAATCTTCCGGCGAATATGAAGTCAAAGCTTCTGCGCACGGGCAGGTTGCACGCGCCAGGGTAACAATTTTCAAGCAGTCTGTTCCCCCGCCGCCCGGTCCGGGACCGCAGTCAACGCCGAAAATCACCGGTCTCGCCTGGCGCAGCAAAGTGATCGGTCAGAAATGGATGAATTTTTACACCAAAGTCTTGACGCGCTTTGTCACGGATCATACGCTGGATATTGAATTGAATGTCAAGATTACCCGCAGTGACGGGATTTCAGCCCAAAAGATTGACGAAATGAAAGCCGCATTACGGGAATTAGGCCTGAATGATGACGTGCAGGCGCATTGAAAGTTGCACATGATGTTATACCTGAATTTTGTTAGTGTTGACAAACCGAGAAATCGGGTTTTTTCAAAAAAACCCGATTTCTGATGTATCACAAGCTATCAGAGGAATAAAGACTATGCAACACCATTATTTCATTGATTCATTTAAGATCAGACGGTGGGTTCCGGTTCTTTGGATCCTGGCTCTTTTGGGTATCGTCCTGACAGGCTGTACGCCCACACCACTGCTGGTCACCCCGCCGATGCCATATCTCACGGACGAGGCAAATGTGCTCTCGGAAGCGCAGCGCACGGAACTGATTGACCGGCTCGAAGCGCATAACAGTACACAGGTTGGCCGCATCTTTGTGCTAATCATCCCCAAACTCCCGGAAGAGAAGACCCTTGAAGCGTATGCCTACGAGAAAATTAATGCAACGCCCTTAGCGTCGGGCGAGCGCAATGACCGTATTCTGATCCTGTTACCCATGGAGGAGCGCCAGGTACGGATTGAAACCAGTCAGGATGTCTGGGAGAGGCTGACGGATGAGGAATGCACCGCGATCATTCAGCAGCAGTTTATCCCGCAATTTAAAACCGGGAACTATTATCAGGGTCTGGCGGATGGCATTGCAGCGATCATCGCACAGCTTGAAGCGCCGTGAGGTGTCTCCTGGCGATCAATCGCCAGTCTCAAAGCGGAAGGACGCTGAAGCGCCCTCCAGACTTCAGCAGCGGGCTTCAGCCTGCTTCGGCTTTGAGCCCGGCCATTGATGGCTGGGCTTCTCTCTCGGCAAACAGGGCTGTTCGCTGGTACACCTGAACAGTTAAGCCCCAACGGGGCAAAATCTGGTAGCCCAGGGTGTGAACCCTGGGACAAGAAGATTTGGTAGTGGTTACATAGTCAATGATGCCCGCTCGTTGAGCGAAGTCGAAACGAGCCACTCACTGTTCCCTTCGACTTCGCTCAGGGAACGCATCACT
>DF820464.1:812267-856061 GCA_000739535.1 Candidatus Vecturithrix granuli
GATGCCCGCTCGTTGAGCGAAGTCGAAACGAGCCGCTCACTGTTCCCTTCGACTTCGCTCAGGGAACTTATCGCTTACCATGTAACCACTACCGAAGATTTTCCCCCAGGGCTGACACTGGGCTACCATATCCCGTCCCTTCGGGACTTTTACAGCGTTTTTTTATCCCGAACTCACGTTATTAGACGAACATAGTCGCGGAGAAACAGTTATACAAAACTTTATGAAATCGGTTCTGATCTTCTGTATTGCTTTTCTGGCAACGCTCACCGGCTCGATCAGCGGCGGCAGCACTTCGATGGTCACAATTCCAATCTGGCTGATGTTCGGCGTCCCGCTGCCGGTCGCTGTGGGCAGCGAAAAACTCAATACCTCGTTTTGGGTGGGCTGCGCGGCCTATAATTATTTACGATCCAGGCCGATTGATTGGCGGCTGTTAACGGGTCTCTCGCTTTGTGGGCTGTTTGGGGTGTATTGGGGCACACGGGTCACGATCTCCGTGAATTCGGAAATTTTGAAACCTTGCATCGGGGTTATCCTGTTTCTGCTGGTCATCTTTACCGCCTTGCGTCCCAGGCTTGGCGTCTTGTCGAAACCGCCGACCCTCGGGCGGCTGCTGACAGGGGTATTCGGGTTACCGCTCGGATTTTATGAAGGGTTTTTCGGCTCCGGCAATAGCATTTTTACCTCGATTGTGCTCTGTCAGACGCGCGGCCACGATTTGCTTCAGGCCCTGGGACATTATTATATCCTGGCGTGGATGTGGTCAGTTTTCGCCGCCATCCGGTATATCCATCAAGGGTATTACGCGCTCTGGCTGGTAAGCGCATCCATCCCCGGCGCGATTTTAGGCGGGTATGTGGGGTCACGGCTCGGTTCGAAACGGGGCGCCGTTTTTGTCAAACGCATGTTTCTGGTGGTTGGCGCCATCTTCAGCCTGAAATTGCTGTTCGGCTATTAACTTGATGCCTCATAAGCGGGTTCGTAGTCAACGCTTTAGCGTTGTTTCAGCCCTTTCAAAAACGCTGACGCGTTGACTACGAGCCAGCTTTGTTATTTCCAATCACGCCTGATATTGCCGCCTGAGTTCAAGAACGCGCTCTCGCAAGAATTTTTATGATTATCTGCGAATCGCTTTGGGATCGATGGCGTCTTGCAGGCCGTCGCCGACGAAGTTGAAGCAGATGACCGTGATGAAAATTAACAGCCCGGGGAAAATTGCCAATAGCGGGGCTTCGTAAATCATTTCCTGAGCATTATAGAGCATATTGCCCCAGGTAGGTGTCGGCGGCTGCACGCCTAAACCTAAAAAGCTGAGAGCCGCTTCAAATATAATCGAACTTCCTACACCTAAAGTGACAGCCACTAAGAGCGGGGCCAGAATATTGGGTGTGATGTGCAGAGCAATAATGCGAAAATCGCTTGCGCCCAGGGTTTTGGCAGCGAACACAAATTCTTTCTCTTTGACAGACAGGATGCTGGCGCGTACCAATCGCGCGGCCGTCATCCAGGAAAAAATACAGAGAACTACAATCATTTTAGCGATACTTTCATTGTCGCCGCGAATAAACCAGCCCAGTACCGGAATTTGTTTGATGTCGGCTGCGGCAAACAGAATTAAGACCGGAATCAGCGGCAAAGCCAGCAATGAATCGGTCACTCGCATGAGAGCCGAATCTAAAAATCCGCCGTAATAACCCGCCAGGCTGCCGATGATTAAGCCGATCATGGCCGAAATGCAAGCGACCAGCACGCCTATCGTAATTGAGACGCGCGCGCCGAAGATCAAGCGCATTAAGACATCCCGTCCCAACTCATCAGTACCTAGATAATGTACGGTCGTAAAACTTTTGAGAACTTTGATAAACGCATTGGCTTCCGGAATGTTAAGCGCGGAGAGTTTCGAAATAGTCGCAGGATCCTCTCCGACCTGCTCCATGATTTCAAATAAGGCGTCTGCATCAGAAACTTTTGCGTCAATCAAGCCTGCTTCACGGGTTGCTGTAATCAGAGTTTGCGCTTGTTCTCGATGATCAGAAATAAACCGTTCGACAACTTCTTCGCGTTGTCCCAGAGACTTTTCTATTCTGGTCATGATGGGTTTATAGCGGTTAAAAATATTCTGGTCAGAAGGATTCACCCCTAACAGATTTGAGATCATCGGAGCAAAGATAGCTAATAGAGCAAATATCAGAATAATTCCCAACCCGATCACAGCAAATCGGTGTTCCAAAAACTGTCCTGCAACGATCCGCAGCATGGATGTGGCTTTATATTCTTGTTCTCCCATTCTCTTTTCCCATGTCAATCTAAGTTTGTAGTCAATGCTTTAGCGTTATATCACGCCGCTGAAGCGGCTACTACGAGTCTGATTTTCATTCCATACGTCACACATTCGCGTTATTCGTGTCATTCGATGACTTCTCTGGCTTCTATTTGTATGAGATGCGCGGATCTAAGTAGGCGTACAGGATATCCGCAATCAAATTCATAATTAACACCATTCCGACTGTAATATTAAACGAGACCATGGCAACATTAAAATCATTGGCAATAATCGAGTCATAGACCAGCTTGCCTGCGCCCTGATACGCAAATAAGGTTTCCGTAATAATGGCCCCGGAGAACAAAAATGAAATACTGAGGGCTACAATGGTCACAACCGGAATCAGGGCATTTCTGAGGGCATGGACAAAGAGCACGCGGCGGCGCGGCAAACCTTTGGCCCTGGCGGTGCGGATAAAATCGAAGTGCATGGTTTCGACCATGGAACTCCGCATATAGCGTACATATTGCGCCATTTGTTGCGCGGTTAAAGAGCACATTGGCAGAATAATAAATTTGACGCGATCTGCAAACGCCGCAAAACCTGTCAAATTCGCGCCGACGGTTTGCGTACCGCCAGCCGGAAACCATTTGAGCCAGATGGCAAAGACAATTAAGAGCAGAATCCCCAAAAAAAACGACGGAATCGAAATTCCAGCAAAGGCAAAGAGATTGACCGCATAATCGAAACTTGACCCTTTACGTAAGGCTGAAAAAATGCCGATCGGGATGCCGATTGCTAAAGAAAGTAATAACGCCGAGGTCGAGAGGTAAAAGGTATTCAATAAGCGGCGGCCTAAGATTTCTCCCACCGGCACCCGGTAGGTGCGAGAGTAGCCTAAATCCCCTGATAATGTCGTGGTGAGCCAGATCCAATAACGCACGTGGATCGGTTTATCAAAGCCATAAAGTTTTTTCAAGCGATCCGCATCCTCCGGGGTCATGCGCGGATTCGACATGATCATAATATCAATCGGGTCCCCGGGCATCAGGTTCATTAAATAATAGGAGACAAAGGACAGAAGGAAGATGACAACAACTGTCTGAATTAATCGTCGTAAAATATAGGTACGCATGTATTTTGTCATCGAATGACGCGAATGAAACGAATAAGAATTCAACCCATTCGTATTATTCGTGCTATTCGATGACAGTATCTGTTGTCATCAAATAACACGAATGAAACGAATAAGAATTCAACCCATTCGTGTTATTCGTGCCATTCGATGACAGGTTCTTGTAATCGAACAAGTCGTTTATATTTTAAGCGTCTTTCTCCGAAATTCACAAGTAGTCCCAGTTGAAAGTCAGTCGCTTTGAGCGCATTGATTACCTGAGCTTCGTGGTCTGAAATAAGTTGACCTAATGCTTTTATCTCAACAATGATCTTATCGTAACAGACAAAATCTGCGCGATATTTCTTGCGAAGGATTCTGTCACGATAGGGAATATGAAGTTCTTTTTCAGCTTCATAAGGAATATTCAGATATTCGAACTCAATAGCCAAAGCTTCTTGATAGACAGCTTCGAGAAATCCGCAACCCAAACGGTTATGGACTTCAAAACAAGCTTTCATAATATTATAACTTTCTTCTTTATAAATAATCTCAGGCAAAGTTTTTTGTCATCGAATAACACGAATGACACGAATAAGAACCAAAAAGATTCGTACCATTCGTACCATTCGTACCATTCGATGACAGCTTCTTAGAGAAAGATATATGCCTGTACTTTGTCATCGAATGGCGCGAATGACACGAATAAGAACTGAAAAGATTCGTACCATTCGTGTTATTCGATGACAGCTTCTTAGAAAAAGATATATGCCTGTACTTTGTCATCGAATAATCCGAATGACACGAATAAGAACCGAAAAGATTCGTACCATTCGTGTTATTCGATGACAGATTTTTAGAGAAAGATATATACCTGTACTTTGTCATCGAATAATCCGAATGACACGAATATACATTGAAATCATTCGCGTCCCTTCGTCTTATTCGATGACAATCCTCCTCTTTTACTCTGTCAGGTGCCAGAATTCCACATGGTTGGCTTCGCTGAATTGGTGCGGGGCCAGTTGATAGCCTTCCATATTGGTAGGACGAACAGAGTTCGAGGTGCGGTAATACAACGGAATTACCGGCACTTCATTGGTATAGTGATACAGAATTTTTGCCACTAATTCTTTCCGTTTTTCATGGTCGAAAGTGACGTCGATTTCCTCGATCAGTTGATCGACTTCCGCATTTGACCAGCGGGTATCATTCTGACCAGACCAGCCGTTGGCTTCGGTCGGGATGTTGGAACTGTGCATGGTGGAACGCGGATTATTTTCCGGTGAGGAGAACCAGGCAAACATCGCCATAGCCGGGAACTCAGATTTTCTTACCGTGTCGCCGAAGAACACACGCGCCGGTTCATTTTTGATCGTAATCTCGACGCCGACCTTTTTCCACTCTTCTTGCAGCCAGGCTTCCACGAGTTCACGCGTTTTGTTGCCGGCCGTGGTCATCAATTGCAGACTCAGTTTCTCACCATCTTTGTAACGATAGCCGTCATCCCCCATGATCCAGCCGGCTTCATCTAACAGGCTGCGAGCCTTACGCGGGGAATATTCGTACAACACGATCTTTTCCGGATCATCCGTGTACCAGCGATCAATCGGGGCGATATTGTGCAGCGCTTTGGGTTGTTTGCCTTCAAACAATGCCTGGCTCAGGGCGTCGCGATCAATGGCATACACCAGGGCTTTCCTGACATTCAGATCCTTCAAGATTGAATTATCCAACTGTAAATCAATGTGTTCATACAGCAAACTTGGCACAAAATCCACGATGTATGGCAAGCTTTTCTCATTGATACGTTTCTCAAACGCCACGGCCTGATCAAAGCTCAGGCCAAGCCCTGAGATCATGTCAATGGTGCCGGACATGAGGTTCGCTTCCAGAGTTGACGTATCGGGAATCAGCTTGATAACAACTTTTTGGAAATACGGTTTCTGACCCGCCCACTGTTCATTCGGCACGAGCACCACATGGCTGCCCAGTTGAATTTCAGACACCCGGTAAGGCCCATTATACAAACCAGGATTCAACGGGTCGGTCGCATACAAGGTGTTCTTTTCATAGGAGCCAACCGTAGGAGCATGTTCTTTAAAGACCGGTTCTTCCAGATGTTTCGGCAGCAGAGTAAATTGGGGTAAGTGATTGAAATCCCACCGCGCTTCTTTATAGATGAACGTGAATTTTAACGGGTCCGCCGGATCGAGTTCGATGCGTTCGATTTGGGCCCAGATTTCTCGTTCACCGACGGAAATGTTTTCGTGAATCCCGACTTCCCAGGAAAATTTGACATCTTCGCCGGTGATTGCCGTGCCATCACCCCATTTCAATCCTTCTTTGAGTTCAAAATGGGCTTTAATTTTTTTGACGCCCTCTTCTTCAATAAACTCCGCCAGACCATTATCCAGGTCCGGAATTTGCTTGATAAACACCGGCTGCCATTCGCCATTCGCATCAAGGATCAGTAAGCCTCTGACGCACATGTCAGAAATGTAGTTAGAGGCGGACATTTGTTGAATATGGCGATTTAAGAACTCAAACTCCTGGCTGATGCCGATTTTCAATTCCTCTTTGCTAAGAGCAAAAGCTGTGCTTGCGCACAGGGCAATACATAACGCAATCAATAGTAGTTTACGCATACCTGACTCCTTTCTTATGTTTGTTGAAGTTATTTACTCGCATTACTCAACCCTCACCCCCGGCCTCTCTCCCAGAGCTTACAGGTATGGATTTCTTGCGGCGTAGCCGCCAAACTCCCCTCCTGGGAGCAGGGCTGTGAATTTCTACCCCCTCAGTCCCCCGTAAGCGGGGGAGGTCGATCCGTTTCCCCCCGCTTGCGGGGGAAATAAGGGGGTCACAACTTTTCCCCGCGAGAACTTAACAGCCCTGCTCTGGGAGAGAGGTTGGGGGTGAAGGTGGTCTTATTCATATAACCAACACGAGACCCAATGATTCTCATGGCCTTTCGGTTCAATTAAGGTTGGAGCTTCGTGTTTACACCGTTCCATGCACCTGGCGCAGCGCGGATGAAAATAACACCCTGAAGGAGGATTCATCGGGTTAGGCACATCGCCTTGTAAAATCCTCCCATGCCGCCGTTTTCCACGTCCGGCAACCGGCACTGCATCAATGAGCGCTTGCGTGTAGGGATGGAGAGAATGATCGAAGAGTGTATCACGATCCGTAAACTCAACGATTTTCCCCAGATACATCACCACAATCCGATTGCAGACATGTTCAATGACCGAAAGATCATGAGAAATGAACAGATAGGTCATGTGCAACTGCTGTTGCAGGTCCTTGAGCAAATTCAAAATCTGAGCCTGAACTGATACATCCAGCGCACTGACCGATTCATCGCAGACAATCAAATCGGGATTCAGCGCAATTGCCCGCGCGATGCTGATTCGTTGTCGCTGTCCTCCTGAAAATTCATGCGGATAAAGATCTAATTGCGACCGTTTCAATCCGACTTGCTCAAACAACTCTTCTGTTCGTTCCCGTTGTTCTTTCCGTGTGCCGATCTTATGAATCCGAAACGGCTCAGAGACAATACTCGCCGCCGTCATCCTTGGATTCAAGGATTCATAAGGATCTTGAAAAATCATTTGCATATTGCGTCGAATCGGTTTGAGTTGTTTTGAGGTTAAACGATTGATCACCTCCCCATTATACAAAATTTCTCCGGCGGTTGGTTCATAGAGCCGGAGTAAGGTTCTTCCTAAGGTGGATTTGCCGCACCCGCTTTCCCCGACTAATCCAAGCGTCTCGCCGCGTTTGACCACAAAAGACACATCATCAACCGCGCGCACATCGGCGGTGTGTTTCAATAGTAGTCCCGAATGAACAGGAAAATATTTTTTCAAATGCCTGGCTTCCAGAATGATCTCCGTACTCATGCTGCTCCTCTTCTTAGGAGTGCGAAAGCTCTGCTTTCGCTGTCAAAGCAAAGCTTTGACACTCCTCTATTCCTTACATCATATTAAAACACGCCACACTATGTCCATCGCCAACAGATGTTAACTCCGGCGAAATTTTTCGGCATTGATCCAGGACATTCGGACAACGGTTTTGGAAGCGACATCCTTCCGGAATTTCAATCAGCGAGACGACAGTTCCGGGAATAGAATACAATTTTGCGACGCGCTGCCTGCGTTTGGGAATCGACTCGATCAGTCCATAGGTATAGGGATGTTTGGGATGATTGAAAATGGTGTCGGCATCTGCGATTTCACAGATCTTTCCGGCGTACATGACCACGACATCATCGGAAACTTCAGAGACCACGCCTAAATCATGCGTAATGAATTGGATCGCCATGTGGAAGCGTTCCTGAAGCGATTGCATCAAATCAAGAATCTGGGCCTGAATGGTCACATCAATAGCGGTGGTGGGTTCATCGGCAATCAGAAATTCCGGGTCGCAGGACAGGGCCATGGCAATCATGGCGCGCTGACGCATCCCGCCGGATAATTGGTGCGGATAACTTTCATAACGTTTTTCCGGCGCAGGAATACCGACCACTCTGAGCATCTCAATCGACCGGTTACGAGCTTCAGTTTTGGAAACTTTTTTATGGCGCAGAATTTGCTCGTCTAATTGAAAGCCGATCGTAAACACCGGATTCAGGGCAGTCATCGGTTCTTGAAAAATCATGGAAATCCGATTGCCGCGGATATTCTGAAGCTCTTGCTCAGTACAAAGAGTTAAATCCTGTCCATCAAAACGAATGCTACCGTGGGTCACCTGGCCGGGATGATCGAGCAGACCCATAATGGCATAGGAGGTGACGGATTTCCCACATCCGCTTTCGCCAACGAGTCCGAGAGTTTTGCCTTGCCGGATAGCATAAGAAATGCCATCTACCGCTCGTAACGGCCCAAGTTTTGAAAAAAACGTGACTTGTAACTCTTTGATCTGAAGCAAGATATCGGACACACTGTCTCCTCCAATACTGTTGAATTCAAGATCACTGACATCCGACTGACTCTGTATGCAGGCAGGATGACGGTGATCCAAATCCTTCAATCACCAGCACTGCGATCTCCTTTGTCGTACAAATTGTATAGAAATTATTGACATTTCTATCCAGGTAAACTAAGAACATAGTTTTCTATTTTCAGGAGAAGTCAACAAAAAAATTATATCACCAATTAAATATTATGGATAACATTCGTGCGATTATTTGGGATTATGATTGTACCCTGGTCAATACCTGGCAGAAGAATCTGGCAGTGACACGCAGAATCATTACAAAGGTGAGCGGCCAGGATGCCTCGCAGATATATGCTCTCAGTTCTGTCGATCGCTATCAATACGCCTCACTTAAGTCAATAAATTGGCGGGCATTTTACATGCAAGAATGTAGATTAAGCGCGGAACAGACCGATCAAGCCGGTTGGCTCTGGACAGAATTTCAATTATCTGATGACACACCAATTGAGGTGTTTGAAGGGATTCCGGATGTGCTGGCGACCCTCAGCGACTATCCGCACGGGATCGTTTCGCAGAATTCCAAACAAAGTATTACTGCGACATTGCGTGCTCAACATTTATTACCATATTTCCCCTGCATTGTCGGATATGAAGAAGTCGCCTTTGACAAGCAGAAACCTGCGCCCGATAGCTTGCTGTTGTGTATGGAGCACTTATGCAAAGCGCAAAGCCAGGCGACCGGGGTTGTGTGTTATATTGGCGATCATGAAGTTGACGCCGCCTGTGCGTTTGCTGCCAATCAAGCACTGCAACAACAGGGCTCAGGTCTGCACGTCGTCAGCATTGCAGCCTTTTACGGCTGTCAGGGGGATGATTCTTCCTGGCTGATTAAACCCGATCATACGGTGACAACGCCTCGGGAAATTCCCGATATTATTCTGGGTTTTTAGTAACAATAGTTCGGACATTTTTCGTATGCCCCCCCTTTATCCCCCCGCAAGCGAGCAGGGCTGTTAAGTTCTCGCAAAATAGAGCGTCTCGACTTCGCTCGACGTGCGGTGTTCCGGTCATCGAGCGAAGTCGAGATGACAAACATTCACAGAACTTAACAGCCCTGCTCGCAAGCGGGGGGCACTGGAGGTGTCCCCTGTTCTCTGGACTTCCCCCCACTTGCGGGGGGATTGAGGGGGGATGAATTCAAAACTGTCCGAACTAATGTAATAAGCACTTAGGGTTTTCCGAGAGCCTGAAACACAGGGAGTCGGGATAGAAACCGGTCAGACTTGTCCGACAAGGTCCGACAAGTCCTGTGAATAAAAACTTCTGCCCTGAAGCTTTACAATGAGTTATGAAAGCGCCAAGAAAAATCATCCATATTGATATGGATGCCTTCTATCCGTCAATTGAAATTCTGGATAACCCGGAACTGAAGGGGAAACCGGTGATTGTCGGCGGAAATCCGAAAAGCCGGGGAGTGGTGGCCTCTGCCACGTATGAGGCCCGCAAATTCGGAGTGCGCTCGGCCATGGCCTGCGCCCTGGCTTATAAATTGTGTCCGCAGGCGATCTTCATTCCGACCCGCATGAGCCGTTACGCTGAGGTGTCGCAGCAGATTCACGCCATTTTTCAACAATATACGGATCTGATTGAACCGATTTCTCTGGATGAAGCCTGGTTAGATGTGACGGAGAATTTTTATAAAATCCCCTCTGCAACCTGGCTTGCCCAACAAATTAAACAGCAGATCCGGGAGGAAGTGCATCTGACCTGTTCAGCCGGAGTCTCTTTTAACAAATTTCTCGCTAAAATTGCCTCAGAGGAACAGAAGCCCGATGGCTTGTTTGTGATTCCTCCTGAAAAAGCTCACGATTTCTTGCAACGCATGGAAGTGCGTAAAATTCCCGGGGTGGGCAAAGTGACTCAGGGCAAATTGAAAAGCCTGGGAATCGAATACGGGTTCCAGCTTTCACAGCAGTCCGAAACCTTCTTAATCAGACACTTCGGCAAAATGGGCACCTATTTATATCACATCATCCGCGGCGACGATCCGCGCCCTGTCATTGCCCATCGTGAAATGAAATCCCTGAGTGTTGAAAATACCTTTGCCACTGATCTGGTGTATGGACCGGAACTCCTGGAAGAATTACACCAGTTGGTCTATGATTTGGGCAAGCGCATGCAGCGCAAATCCCCTGTTTCCGGCAAAACTCTGACACTCAAAGTCAAATTTCACGATTTTCAGCAGATTACCCGCAGCGTCACCCAAACCCATTTCTATCAGACCCTCGATGAAATTTTCACCTGCGCCAGTGAAAAACTGCGCCTTGTGTGCGAGCAGGAATTTCCCGCCAAACCGATCCGCCTGTTAGGAGTTGGCATTTCCCATTTTTCACCGGAAAGTGGAGAAGAAGAGAAGAACATTCAACTTGATTTTTTTGACTTGTTCGAACAGATGTAGCAGTTATTCCTCTTTCCTTTTATTCGGGACAGTTTCCGAGAAACTTGCGAGTCTGGACAATAAAATCAGCAAAGAAGTCGGCAACCGACGCTGATCACTGTTCCTCTGTCAGCTAATCAGTCGGTGTTGGCCAGTATCCGTCGGGCCAACTCGGTGATTGTCATGAAGCGTCGAGAGTATAACGCAAAATATCTTCCTGGGCAAGTCATAGATGTTCAAGTTCTTCCCGGACCGATTGCATGTCGATGTTCACGCTGTCAAGGAGAATTTTGGGTTAATGGCTCTACAATATGCGAATGAAAAACTTCGTGTGACCTGTGACAAAGAATTTTATAGGAAACCCATACGACTCCTGAGAGTTGATATTTCCCATCTCCATCAGGAATGTGCCAGCGATGAAACAAATATTCAACTTGACTTTTTGACTGGTTTGTCCAAAGGTGACAATATCGAGACTTTCCGAACCCTTTGCCTGAAAACCGCTAAAATATAGAGAAAAAGAACAATGACCTTAAAACGAAAAATCTGGTTACTGATTGCCCTGCTTGCTTTGTTTATTGTTATTGCGATGTCAGCGGCCTATTATCATCTGTTTCGTCAGTACATTGCCCAACAATCCCATACCCAGGCAACCCTGGCATTTGACATTATCTTCGATGACTTACAAGTGCGAGGGCAGGATTTGATCGAGAAGACAACGAGTTTTGCGCAATCTTCATACTCCAGCCCGCTGTACCTGACGCAATTATATGAGGAGCAATATCGGCAATTAGCCCAGTGGGGCATCCGGGAAATCAGGAAACTGATGACCTATCTGAGCACGATTGGCGCTGAAACTGTGCGTTTTGCTGAATTGGTCGGCGCAACGGAAATGTTGCTCTATGATCATAACAACCAATTACTGGCAATGTACCGGAATATGCCGGAGAAAAATTTGGCAGGGATTTATTTATCTCGAGTGGCTCATGATCAGTTGCTCCTCTTTCAAACTGGTGATGACTGGTTCATGCATTTAAAGAGTTCAGACGAAATCCCTAAGGCCCCGCTTCCCGAGGACCTTGTCCTGGAATATCAAGGAGAGTTTCCGCGAGATGCCCTGGTTTCTTTAGAGATATTTGCCGGTTTGTTGGTAATCCAGGTCGAAGTGCCAATTTTTCAAAAAGATGTTCCTCAGGGCATCTGCGTGGTGAAGATTGGCCTAACTCAGCGCGACGTCGAACGTTATACTGCCTTGAGTAAAACCAGGGTAAACATTTTTGCCGGAACTTCATGGAGCATCGGCACGCTTCCTGAGTACCAGCACCTTCCGGAAGAGTATCTTAGACGTCCCCAACAGCTTGACATCCAAAATTCGAAAGAGACAGTTCCCGTCCCAATTTTTTTAGAGACCACTATCGCGAATGAAGCGTATTATCAAGGAATCCTGGTTTTCGGGGATCAAGAGCAGGTCACAGGAGGGTTTTCAATTTTTGTGCCGCGCGCAGCAGAAGATCTGGCCAAAGAAAAATTTCTGATCACGGTGGGGATGATTATGCTGCTGTTTGGAGCGGTCACGGCCGCCGGAGCCTCGTTTCTGAGCGCCATTATCGTGAAACCCATTATCATTCTCACGAAACTCCTGGAACAATTGACCCGGGGCGATCTTGGCGGTCTTGCCAGGCAGCAAATCGGCGACAGCGATGTCACCTCCTCTCAACGCACGCAGAATGAATTGATCTTATTATTTCGTTCCTTTGATCTGATGGTGCAGTACCTTCGTGATATGGCGATGGTCGCGGAAAACATTTCACGGGGAGAGATCACACAGGAGGTCACGCCGCGTTCAGACAACGACGGACTGGGGCAGGCCTTTGCTCGGATGACTTGCTATTTGAAACAGATTGCTTCAGTGGCGGCCGCCGTCTCCGAAGGGGATTTGCGGCAGAGTATCACGCCTCAAACGGACCAGGATGTTCTGGGACAGGCCTTTCACCATTTGCAGTCGCTGCGTCAGACAATGGGGCATATTATGGAAGAAGCCGATCAACTGAGCGTGCTCTCCGATGATTTGCACCTGATCAGTTCACAAATGGCAAGCGGGGTGCAGCAGTCTTCGCAAAAGGTGCAGGAAGTCTCTTCCAGCAGCGAAGCTGTGAGTGAAAACATCCATGAAATTGCGACGGCGACAAAACAAATGGCTGCGAATGTTCATGAAATTTCGCATCGTGCCGATGAAGTCGCTCAAGTGGTGGATACAGCCGTGACAACTGCCAAAGCGGCTGGCAGTATCATTTCAGACTTGGAAATCCGTTCCCAGGAAATCGGAAAAATTATTAAAGTTATTACAACGATTACTCAGCAAACGAATTTACTCGCCTTGAATGCGACGATTGAAGCTGCCCGCGCCGGAGAATCCGGGAAAGGCTTTACGGTTGTTGCCAGTGAAGTGAAACAACTTGCCCGGGCAATCACGACCTCGGCTGAGGATATTACCCGTAAAATAGAAGCTATTCAGACCAGCAGCCAGCAGGCCGCACAAGCCATTAGCGCTATGGCGCAGCATATCCAGCAGATTCAGTTGTTCATAGAAGTCATTGTCAGCGCAATTAGTGAACAAAGCGCGACAACGGATCTGATTACACATAATCTCTCTGAAGCTGCCGAGGGGAGTGAAAAGGTGTCGCTCGCCATTGCCGAAGTTGCCACTGTGACTCAACATTCCTCAGAGTTGGCAGGAAAAGTCCGGCAATCTGCCGAAACCCAGGCCGCTGTCGCCGAACAACTGCGGCAATTGATTAACACTTTTCAGATATAGTCTGCTGGAATCTTTTTTGAAACTACAGGAATGGCATATAAGCAAGAATTTTCTCTGGAGCGATTCTTGCTTATATGCCATTCCCGTAGTTTCATTGCGCCGGGTGAGCCTACGCTCATGACAACTCCTTTGAGAGATTTGCATGAGAAAACAGAAAAAATTTCTTGTGTTTTTTCAACATAAATAATTACTTATCAGGACTTACGCACAGCCCCCCTTTATCCCCCCGCAAGCGGCAGGGCTGTTAAGTTCTCAAGATGTTTGTCATCTCGACTCCGCTCGATGACCGGAACGTCGGACGTCGAGCGGAGTCGAGACGGCCTTTCTGACGAGAACTTAACAGCCCTGCCCGCAAGCGGGGGGAAGAGATGTGACGCTCTTCTGCAAGCTTCCCCCCGTTTACGGGGGAGGGGGGGCTTGCGTAAGTCCTGCTTATAAGTGCAAATTTCTTGAATTTTTGTTTAAAAAAAGCGCGACTACCAGGCAAAAGTCAGGAAATCCTTGCTTATAAAAAATCCTTGTAGTACATACTTTCGGAAATAAGTACACAATGAAATAAACCTGGTAGCCCCGCCCTACGTGGCGGGAATGNAATGACGCCGATAAACCCGCCACGTAGGGCGGGGCTACCAGTGTGTATTTATTTCCGAAACGCTGTAGTAGTCAGGACGCTCAATTTGTCAGCGGCAACCCGGTCAGCGCCGATGATGTGGTCTTTTCGCTCAGCCGGGTCATCGTATTGAATGGGGATATGGCCTGGCTGCTAAAACAATTCGGCATAACGGAGGCTTCGATTGTCAAAATTGACGATGATACCGTACAAATCGGATTACAGAAACAGTATGCCCCAGGCGTGTTTTTTGCCTGCCTTGCCCATGCCGTCGCCAGTATCCTCGATCAAGAACTCGTTCTGGAACATGAAGAGAACGGGGACCTGGGACAGAGTTGGCTCAAAGATCATTCCGCCGGCTCTGGCCGTTTTATCGTAGCAGAACGGGAACAGGGCAAGGAAACGATTTTGACGGCCAATCCCTATTATAGCAAAAAAGTCGCTCCGATACAAAAGGTGATCGTTAAGAATATTGAAGAACCGATTGAACAGGCGGTTTCTTTGGAACAAGGGGAAATTGATATTGCCTGGGATCTCCAGCCTGATGATGTCATGCGGATGGAATCGGATCCGCAGCTCCAGACATTTAGCGCGCCATTATTCCAACTTCGGTATGTCGCCATGAATATGACGCACCCTCCCTTCGATAAACCAGAGGTGCGGGATGCGGTTCGTTACAGCATTGATTACGATGGGATTATGGAGTATATTCTCCAGGGGATCGGGACGAAAATTCAAACCATTATTCCCCAGGGAGTGTTTGGGTATAATCCGGCCATGCCGTATCAGCTTGATCTTGCAAAGGCGAAGCAATTACTGCAAGACGCCGGTTATCCTAATGGATTTGAGGTCGAATTCATCTGTTTAAATCATTCGCCCTGGCTCGATATGGCCATGAAGATCAAAAGCGATCTGGCCAATGTCGGCATCCAGGTCACAGTCAATCCATTAGACTATAGTCAAATGGTGAAAAAGGTCATGTCGCGGGAATACCAGATGTTTTTGCTGCGCTGGGGGTTTGATTATGTTGATCCGGATGCCGTCGCCAAACCGTTTGTGCATTGCGACAGCGATGGAGAAGACGCGACCGTCAAGATTCTGGCGTGGGTAACCCACTATTGCGACCGGGAACGCAGCAAGTTCGTAGAAGACGCTGCCCAGGAACTGGATACTGCTAAGCGCGAAGAAATGTATCGGCAGATCACGAACGAGGTGTTGGACAATGGCCCCTATGCGATCTTAGATGTTCCGCAGAAACTGTTTGCTGTGCGCCAGGACATCAAAGATCTGATCAGTATGCCCTCTTTACTGTCCAACGAATTTCCGGTGTTGAAATAGCAAGGGAATCCAAAAGCAATTTTCGTAAAAAAACGCTTGCATTTTTTTACATCTTGAATCATCGTTTTTTCGTCGGGTTTATATCAGTCATGATTGGAAATAAGAAAGATGTTGGCGTTATTTCCCGTATCCGTTATTTCTGAGAATGCCTGTGAAAAGAAAACTTCTGGTAAAAACGGAGGAAAATAGGGTAGTGGTTACATGGTAAGTGACATCCGCTCGTTGAGCGAAGTCGAAACGAGCCTGGACGTGTTCCCTTCGACTTCGCTCAGGGAACGGTATCACTTACCATGTAACCACTATCGAAAATAGTTATGTTCAAAAATACAACAAAATACATGATATTTTGCCTGTTTGTCGCTCTGAGCGTCGGATTGTTCATAGCAAACCATGCATTCGCTCAAAAGGATACTCTGATTATCGGTATGCAGGATAATAGCTTAACCCTTGATCCGGCAATGCATGTCCAGATATCTGAAGTTGGTTATATCGATCAATTGTATGAGAAACTCGTGATCTTTGAAATGGATGATTTCACCACGCCTGTTCCGGATCTGGCGGAATCGTGGGAAGTAGCTGAAGACGGCAGAACCTGGACCTTTCATCTGCGCAAAGATGCGTTGTTTGCTAGTGGCAATCCGGTTACTGCTGATGATGTTGTGTTTTCATTTCAGCGCGTGATCAAACTCACTGGGGACCAGGCCTGGCTCTTAAAACAGTTTGGAATCACAGAAAATTCAATTGTGAAAGTCGATGGGCAGACGGTGCAGATTGGCCTTGAGAAGCAGTATGCCCCAGGCGTCTTTTTCGCCTGTCTCTCTCACGCTATAGCTGGTATTCTTGATCAGAAGCTCGTGCTGGAGCATGAAGAGAATGGTGATTTGGGTAAAGCCTGGTTAGTGGATCATTCAGCCGGTTCTGGTCGTTTTGTTATAAGCGAACGCACTCCAAGAGTGGAAACCATTTTGACGGCAAATCCTCACTATCGTAAGAAGGTGACACCGCTGCAAAAGGTGATTGTGCGCAATATTGAAGAACCGATTGAACAGGCAGTCTATCTTGAACAGGGTGAGATTGATTTGGCCTGGGATTTACAACAGGCGGAAATTATGCGTCTGGAAACTGAAGCGGAGATTCAAACCTTTAAAACACCAATACTTGAATTGCGTTATGTCGCTATGAATTTGTGGCATCCACCGTTAGATAAACCAGAAGTGCGGGATGCTATCCGTTATGCCATAGATTATGATGGCATTATTGATTATATTCTTCAGGGAGCTGGAACTAAAATTCAGACCATTATCCCCAAAGGGGTGTTTGGCTATAATCCGGCCATGCCGTATCAGCGTGATCTGGCGAAGGCGAAACAACTTCTGGCTGAAGCCGGCTATGCGAATGGTTTTGAGGTCGAATTATCTTGCTTGAATTTTTCTCCCTGGCTTGATATGGCGTTGAAAATTAAAGCTGATCTGGCAGAAATCGGGATAACAGTTGCTATTAAGGAATTGACTTATCCTGAATTGATTAAAAAGGTTGTTATGGCAAGAGACTATCAAATGTTTCTGCTGCGTTGGGGCTTTGACTATATTGATCCGGATGCCATGGCCAAGCCCTTTGCCCATTGTAACAGTCATGGAGAAGATGCAACTTTTAAGATTACGGCATGGGTAACGCATTATTGCGATAATCAGGAACTTACCAGATTAGTAGAGGATGCAACGCAAGAATTGGATCTCGAAAAACGCGAAGCCATGTATCAGAAAATCACAGAAAGCGTTTTGGAGGACGGTCCTTATGCTGTGCTTTATACGCCGGAAAAACAGTTTGCGGTGCGTATGGAGGCTCGAGATTTTGTTGGAATCCCCTCCATTATGTTTGGCGGGTTTCCGAATTTGAGGTAGGATATGATGACAACAGCGGATTTGAGGAATCAGCGGATTTGAAGAAATTACCGGTTCTATGGGGAAAAATTCGTTTCTTTCTCGCATTCACTTGTTGTCCTGGAAGCACTGGTGTGGCAAAGGCCCAGAAAAAAAATCCGTTGATTGTTGCAATCCGTTGCTGTTATCTTCAACGCGATGCCAATACCAGTGCTTCTTTGAATTTTTCCGATAGAATGCGCACATGTGGCATTCTAAGCATCGAAAAATGATCGCCGGGCACTTCTTGTATATGTAATAGCTCTTCCGGTACATACTTGCGCCAGCCTAAGGCAGCGTCGAATTCCTGATTCATCTGATTGTCAGCAGCACGTAAGAGCACAACCGGAGAAGCAGAGTAAGGTTGAGTTCTGTAATCAAAAATAGCAAGAGCGTTGGTTCTGTGGACATTGATCATACGTTCCAGATACTCAATGCTTTCCTCAGGCAAAGGAATTCCGGCCCGCTGCGCACAAATAAGTAGGATCTTTATTCTCTCCTGGTGAGATAGCGGCAGCAGATCATTGCGAATCGCTTGAATGCCATTATATTTGAAGTCTATATTACGCAGCCCGGCATAAATCGGAATCAGATCTTTGCCAAAAAAGGTTCCTAATTCCTGGCCGAAAACCATGAAATGTTGAACATCATCGTCAACAAACGTTTCCTCCATACGTTCATAAAGATGAGGAGATAACGTATCAAGCAAAAGCAGGAGAGTAATCTCTTCTCCTTGTTGTCGGAATTGTTGTGCCATCTCATACGCGATTATTCCGCCAATACAAAAACCGCCAAAGAGATAAGGCCCTTGAGGCTGCACACTCCGTACTGCTTGAATATAATGATGCGCCATATCTGTCACTGAAGTAAGTGGCGATGTAGCGGGATCAAGCCCAAAAGCTTGCAAACCGTAAAAGCGTTGCATACTTCCCAGTTGGCGTGCTAACTCAGTATAGCAGAATATTTGCCCATTTCCGGGATGTACAGCAAAAAAAGGTTGAGTGATGCCTTGCGCTTGTAAAGATACCAGCGGAAAAAACGCTTCTGTCCTGACAGTTTGGGAGATGGCTTCGGCCAGTTGGGCAATAGTTGGCGATTCAAAAAGTAATGAGAGTCGAATGTTTTGATTGAATTGTTGTTGAATTTTGCTCATGAGTTGAGCGGCCAACAGCGAATGTCCTCCGGCTTCAAAAAAATCATCGTAGATTCCTATTTTTTCAAGCTTGAGCACCTCCTTCCAGATTTGTACCAGAATCTCTTCAGTAGAAGTACGCGGAGCTACATAGATTTTTTCTGTTTTATCAGAGATAGTTTCGGGAGCCGGTAGTACTCGTCGGTCAATTTTGCCGTTGGGTGTCAGCGGCAAAGCATCCAGCATAACATAAACCACCGGAACCATATAATCAGGAAGCTTTTCGTTGAGGAACTGGCGTAGTTCACTCGTAGAAAGCGACTGAATGGTTTTCAGAACGATGTAGGCCACCAGGCGTTTCTGCCCGGGCTGATCTTCCCTGACAAGAACCACCGCATCCCGTATAGCACGATGACTTGCTATCGTTGCTTCAATTTCTCCTAACTCAATGCGAAATCCTCGAATTTTCACCTGATGATCAATACGACCTAAAAATTCAACATTGCCATCTGGAAGATAACGTACCAGGTCTCCGGTCTTATACATCCGCGAACCTGGTCTATTATCAAATGGATTGGGAATAAATTTTTCAGCAGTGAGAGCAGCATGGGCAAGATAGCCTCGAGCCAGACCGATTCCACCAATGTATAGTTCTCCTGGAACTCCGACAGGAACAGGTTGAAGCGCAGCATCTAAAACATAGAGAGTTACATTAGAGAGTGGCCGCCCTATTGGTAATTTTTGTTGTGTGCCTGTATACTGTGCCGTCGTGGTACAAATTGTTGTTTCTGTTGGGCCATACGCATTCAAAAATTGTCGTCCTTTGCCCCATCTTTCTATTATTTCAGGAGCACAAGGTTCTCCTCCAACAATAATTGTGGTTAACGCTGATAGTTCTTGATATGGAAGTGCTCCTAAAATAGAGGCTGGAACTCCAAAGTGTGTAATCTGTAAATTTTGTAAGAGTTGAACCAGTCCAGGGCCTGGAAGGAGGGATTCTCTGGAAGCCAGGCACAAAATAGCTCCTGTGCATAACGTTGTAAAAATATCAGAGGTAGCGACATCAAAACTGAAAGAAACAAACTGAAATACCCGACTTTGAGGAGTTATTTTAAAAATTTGAGCCTGGGAATACACTAAATTACACAAACCTCGGTGCGCGAGCAAGGTGCCTTTGGGTCTGCCGGTCGAGCCGGAGGTATAAATAACATAAGCTAAATTATCCGGAGAAACATAATTTTGTGGATTATTCTCCGCTTCCTGAGCAATTTCGGACCAATCTGTGTCTAGCGTAATAACCTGCACATGGTGATCAGGCAGTTGGGCGCGTAAGTGTTCTTGGGTTAATAAAATCGGAATCTGTGCATCAGAGATCATAAAGGCCAGGCGTTCTTGCGGATAGGCCGGATCAAGAGGAAGGTAAGCTCCTCCTGCTTTGAGGACGCCTAAGATTCCTATAATCATTTCCAAAGAACGGTCGAGGCACAGGCCAACCAAAACTTCAGGTTCTACTCCTAACTTTTGTAAATAGTGAGCTAATTGGTTGGCGCGGCAGTTCAATTCCTGATATGTCAATTGTTGATCTTCAAAAATAACGGCTGTTGCATGAGGGGTTCTATTCGCTTGTTTTTCAAATAACTGATGGATGCAGATATCTGTAGGAAACTCTGTCTGCGTATCATTCCATTCAACTAATATTTGCCTTTGCTCAATTTCTGATAATAATGGTAATTGTGAAATTACCTGCTGCGGTTCTCTGACTATCCCTGTCAACAAGGTTTGAAAATGTGTTATCATACGAGTGATTGTTGACGTCTCAAACAAATTTTTATTATATTCAAAGGCTCCTAACACTTCTGAACCGGTTTCTTCAAGGGCTAAGGTTAAATCAAGAACAACCCCAGGAGTTCCACGTTCGCCTTTTAACATGCTTATGGTTAGTTCCGGAAATTTTAATTCTCCTACCGGCGCGCTCTTCAAATCAATAGCAGCTTGAAATATAGGAGGATAGTTGATATTACGTTCAGAATGTAATAATTCGACTAATTTCACAAAGGGCACATCCTGGTGAGCAAAGACATCAGCCGTTACCTGGCGTACCTGGCTGAGTAATTTACTAAACGTCGGGTTGCCTGATAAATCGATCCGAAATGGCAGAACATTAATAAAAAATCCAATCAACGGTTCAACTTCTGTCCGGCCGCGACCGGCAAGAGAAGATCCTATCACAACATCATTCTGCCGGCTATAGCGTTTTAGAAAAACAGCAAAAGCTGCTAAAATCGTGATAAAAAAGGTTACACCGCTTTTGCGGCTCAGGGCCTTGAGTTGCGTTAACAGGTCAGCATCGATCCAAAAGAACTCCACCCCATGGGCAAAATTTCGTTCTCGTGCTCTTCTTTGATCAAGCGGCAGTTCTAAAACCGGAGGGATTCCTGCCAATTGTTGTTTCCAAAAGTGCAAATGCGATTCCAGTTCCTTGCCGCTCAACCATTGGCGTTGCCAGGAGGCAAAATCAGCGTATTGAATAGAAAGTTCCGGCAGGGGAGAAGGCTTATTCGCCCAATACGCGCTATACAACGCAGAAAGTTCTTGTACAAGAATACCGACTGACCAGACATCAGAAATGATATGGTGAATCGAGAGCACGAAAATGTAGGCTTCGGGCCCCAGACGAAACAATACTCCCCGAAACAGCGGTCCTTCAGCAAGATCAAAAGGAAGTTCAATTGCTTCAAACGCAAGCCGACGGGCTTCATCGTCGCGTTGCCCTTGCGAGATATGTTGTAAATCTACAAGTGGAAATTGAATCTTCCAGGGCGGAAGAATCTTTTGTACCGGCGATCCCTGCACTGTCGGAAAAATCGTTCGTAAGGCTTCATGTCGCCGGACAATTTCTGTGAAACTCTGTTCAAGAAGAGGAATGTTAAGAGGGCCGAAAATGCGCCAGCCCACAGGTAAATTATAAATCGCTTTATTCCCTTCCAGTTGATCTTCAACCCATAACTGTTCCTGATTAAAAGATAATGGAAATACCTTGCCATCGCGGGGGACGGGACGAATTGCTTCAATCTGATAGGAACCTGATACTGGTCTAGTCTGTTGTAAAAAGGTCAGCAAGTCCGCTTTGTGTTCTTTCAGTTCGTTGCGTATCTCCGAGGTTAACGCTCCTTTAGGGGCATTATACCGCAGTTTTTGTCCTTCTGCCCAGAGTTGAATATCGCGTTGTTGCAGGTATGCTAACAATTCTTCAAAACTTTTCATATTTCGCCCTCCTCGCGTTCCTCTCCTGAAATACTTTCGATCCCTTGCAATGTTCGTTGATTTTTGGCAATATAGGCAGCAATTCCGGCGATAGTCGGATCTTCAAAGAGTCGCCCCATTGGAATATCAACGTTAAATGTCTCACGGCTGCGAGCCATAATTTGTGTGCCGAGTAAAGAATCGCCGCCTAATTCAAAAAAGTCGTCATAAATACCGATCGGTTCGATTCCAAGAAACTGCTGCCAGAGTTCAACCAGTTCTTGCTCAATCGTATTTCCAGGCTCTGTATATGTTGTGCTTAATTCCGGCCGTGCATCGGTTGATTTAGCCGCCTTCGATTGAGTTTGCGGCGTCTCCAGGAACGTGGCCGCAGCTTCAGCATCTTTCACGATTAAGGTTGGTAAATCTTGAGTTGAAACAACTATACGAGGAGCAGGACTCTGTTCCAGGATACGATCGAATACTTCTGCGCCTTCGGAAGGCAACATGATGCCATGACGCACCGCATGTCCTTCAGGAATGTCATGGGATGCCACCCACCGTTGTTCTGCTCGCTCTGACATCCCGACTTCTTTCCAATCGTTCCAATTGATGGAAACGTTAAATGTCCCATCTCTGGACGTTTTGTAGTAGGTAAACGCATCTAAAAATTCATTCGCAGCGCTGTAACCTACCTGTCCAAATTTCATCTTGTGGAGAATCGCGCCGATCGTAGAACACACGATAAAGAAATCAAGTCTGGTATGCTGTGAAAGGTGCTCAAGAATTAATGTCCCTTTCACTTTTGGGGCCAGAATTTCTTCCGTATCTTCTCGTGATCTTCGCTGAATGACACCTTTATAATCAGGAATTCCGGCGCAATGAATGATCCCGTGAATCTGTCCGAACTGTTTTTCGGTTTGCGCCACGACTTCTGCCATCTGCTCAAGATTGGCAGCATCGGCACTGAATACTGCAACTTCACTTCCGGTTGCTTCTATGGCCTGAATTTTTCGAATTTTCTGACTTATGCTATCTTGCTCATCATGGGTAGAGAGCCATTTTTCTTGCTCCTCTTTCGCAGGAAAAGCGGAACGCCCTGTCAAAACCAGTTTCACTCTGGCCTTTTGAGCCAAATGTTCGGCCAGCACAAGGCCGATGCCGCCCAGTCCGCCGGTAATCAAATACACGCCTCTGTCTCGCAAGCGCGTATGTTCCTTTCGCGCATGTTCGAGACGAAGAGGCTCAAAAGTTTGTTTCCAGCGGTAATTCCCACGATATGCAACAATAATATCTTCACTGATAGGTGTTGTAAAATCCCGGAGTAACTGTTCAACCAGTTTTGCTTCTTGCCGAGAGCCTGATTCAGGAAGAACAATATCTATACTTCGACACCGCACGGCTTGATATTCTTGCGGAATAATTTTGACCGCGCCCAGGAGCGTAGCCTTTTCAGGATAGAGTAATTCATCGCCTGTGACTTCCTGCATATTATTTGAGACGACAAGTAAAGCGATCTCGTCAGAAATATTGTGATTTCCAATGGCCTTTGCCAACGAAAGGAAACTATGTAATCCTCGATTCTGACTTATGTCAAGACGTTCTAAAATAGGCTGTTCACGCTCGTTCCCGGTGACATTCCAGAGATGAACAATCTTGTTCAGGCGAACATTCATTGATTGCAAATCATTGAAAAGAAGATTGTAATCCTCTGGCTGTCGCATATTTAGCGTATATTCATGATCAGTCATTTTGCTAAATGAAGAGCCAGCTTTTACAATGAATACTTCCTGATGATGTTGTTGCAACTGTTCTACAATTTTCGAGTTCAAGCCACATTCATTGAGAAAGACTAACCACTGTTGCCTTTCCTGGAATGCCCGGGTATTCATGGGAACTTGTGATCGTTTCCATGAAGGCAGATAGAACCACCCTCCAATATCCGCTTTCTTTGAAGATTCAAGCGTCTGAGATAATCTGCTGGCAAGTGTTTTGCTTTCGATCTTTCTCAAGGTGTAATTCTCAATGCTCACCAATTCTGTCCCCTCTTCATCCATGATGGTAATGTGAAAACGGAGCACATCTTTCGGCGATTTCTTATCATCTGCATACCTGATATAGCTATATATCGTTTGGGATAACGAACCGCTTAATCTTAAACTTTGGTATGACAGCGGCAAACAGGGACCAACATCATGGAGCGAAAGGAATCCGACAGCCGCATCCAGCAGCGCAGGGTGAAGCGTATAAGACTGAACATCGGCAATAAATCGGGTTGGTAATGTCAGTTTGACAAGAGCTTGATTCTCTCCTAAATTTACCTGACGGACATTTTGCCAGCGGGGACCATAATCCATGAATTCTATGTGCGTTGTTTCCGGATTGTCCGGAAATTCTAATTGTTGTTGCTGGCATTGCGACTGTATTGTCTGAATGTTATGTTTTTGAAGAGAAGAGGTATCTGTGATATGCACTATTTTCCCCCTGACATGCTCCTGCCACTCTTTTTCCCCAGTTTGAGATCTGATAACAAATTCGAACGCTTCCCCCTGCTTTTTCAGGATGACTTGAACCTCTTTTTTATCGCCTTCTTCTACGATCAATGGCAGCAAAAATGATACATCGCGGAGTTCTACTTCTGCGACGCCAACATAGTCTTTAAAGGCAGCAACAGCCATTTCCAGATATGCTGTTCCTGGTAAAATAGCCTTTTTCAGCATTCTGTGTTCATCCAATTCCCAATGCTTCTGAGGCTGTAGATAGGCAACATACACTTCCTCTTCCGCGTTTTCTGAAAAATGGGATTCAAGTAAAGGATGAGAAACCTTTTTTGTTTCTTTCAAAGGCTTTTGTGAGACGTGGATTTGCTCTTGCGGATCAATCCAATATTTTTTGCGTTCGAAGGGGTAAGGAGGCAGAGCCACGCGATAGCGGTCTTCATTGTTGTAAAAGCCGCTCCAATCGATAGTTACGCCTTCCAGCCAGAGTTTGCCGAGAGTGCTGAGTAAAAAGGCCATATCCGTTTCTTTGGCCTGCGGGTGACGCAGCGACGAGAGCGTCGCCTGTTCTTTGGCTTTGTGTGGATGACGGGCGGCCAGGGTGCTGAGTGTGCGTCCGGGGCCGACTTCGAGCAGAATTTGCGCCGGATTGTCGAACAATTGCTGTACCCCGGCGTCAAAGCGCACGGTCTGGCGTAAATTTTTGATCCAGTAGGATGAGTCTGTGGCTTCTTCATGACTGAGCCGATTCCCCGTCACCGTCGAAATCCATTCCATTTGCGGCGGATTGAGTGCGATTTTTTTCAAAATTGCGGCAAAGTCTGGCACAATCGGATCCATCATTGCCGAATGAAAGGCATGAGAGGTATGCAGCCGAACACTGCTGATTTTTTTCTCAGCCAATTGGTGCTGCAAAGCTTCTATGGTTTCAATCGGACCGGAGACGACCGATTGATTCGGCGCATTGATCGCCGCGATGGACAGGTCGGGGTTGAGAAAGGACAACGTCTCAGTTTCGGGGAGCGAGACGGATAGCATCGCGCCCGGGGCGCAGGATTGCATCAATTGTCCGCGCGCCGCGACCAATTTCAGCGCATTTTCTAAGGAAAACACGCCAGCGAGGCAAGCGGCTGCGAATTCACCGATGCTATGTCCAATAACCGCCTGCGGTTGAATCCCCCATTCCATAAATAGTTGCGCCAGAGCGTATTCAATTGTAAAAATCGCCGACTGCGTGATCACCGTTTGCTGCAATTGCTGCTCAGCCTCTTCTATATGATCGTTTTCAGGATAGAGGATCGTGCGCAGATCAACCCCTAACAACGGTTCGAGGAGTTCTGAGCACTCATTCACGCAGTTTCGGAACATTTCTTCGGTTTCGTATAATTCTCGTCCCATATTCACGTATTGCGCGCCCTGCCCTGGAAACATGAATACTACAGGCCGCGCGGCCTGCTCTCGCACCTGCGTTACAACCTGTTTTGAATTGGGAGACCTGAGCAGTTTAATTGCCTCTACGCGATCCTGACAGACAATCGCCCGCCGATGATTGAAGACATGCCGGCCAACCTGTAACGTATAGGCCACATCCGCCAGATTGAGTTCGGGATGCTGCTGTAAATGCGCCGCCAGATTCGTCGTCGCATTTTCCAGGACTGACTCGGATTTGGCGGAAAGCACAAGTAACTGCGCCGGACGGGAATCGCCCGAAGTCAAGCGTGGCGGCGCTTCTTCCAAAATAATGTGCGCGTTCGTGCCGCCAAAACCAAAAGAACTTACTCCGGCGCGGCGCGGGCTGCCCTCGCTGGGCCAATCTGCCAGTTTGGCATTCACATAAAACGGCGTGTTGGCAAAATCAATTTGCGGATTCGGCGCTTCGAAATTCAGACTGGGCGGGATCTGTCGGTGTTTCAGAGCTAATACAGTTTTGATCACTCCGGCCACAGCCGCCGCCGTATCGAGATGGCCCACATTGGTTTTGACGGAACCAATCGCACAGAAACCGTTTTTGTCCGTCTGTTCGCGAAAGGCTTTGGTGAGCGCGGCGATTTCAATCGGATCGCCCAGGGCTGTGCCGGTGCCATGGGTTTCGATATAACTGATCGTTTCAGGATCAACATCCGCAACAGCCTGCGCTTCGGCAATCACGGCGGCCTGACCATCCACGCCGGGCGCGGTATAGGCCACTTTCAGCGAGCCGTCGTTGTTAATGGCCGAGCCTTTGATAATCGCGTGAATCTCGTCGCCGTCATTGATCGCATCCGCTACACGCTTCAGCATGATCAGTCCCACGCCGTTGCCATACACAATCCCTTTGGCGTTGGCGTCAAAAGCGCGGCAATGTCCGTCAGGCGACAGGATCATGCCTTCCTGATAGAGATACCCGGATTTATGCGGAATTTGCAGAGACACGCCGCCAGCCAGGGCCATATCACATTCGCCGTTCAGCAAGGCCTGACAGGCCAGATGAGTCGCGACGAGCGAGGTTGAACAGGCGGTCTGCACATTCACGCTCGGGCCTTTTAAATTTAATTTGTAGGACACTTTGGTGGGCATGTAATCTTTATCGTTGCCGATTAAGAGCGGAAAAATCCCGCTGGTGGCTTCCAATTGCTGGCGTTGCGTGGAAAGGTTGTTCAGTAAATAGGTGTTCATGCCAATCCCGGCATACAGGCCAATCAATCCTTCGTAAAAATCGGGATGATACCCGGCAGTTTCAATGATTTTCCAGGATTCTTCGAGAAATAGACGGTGTTGCGGATCCATCTGAGAAGCTTCTCTGGGGTTAAAGCCAAAAAACGAGGCATCAAACAGTTCCACATCCGGCAGCACGCCTTTGGCGCGGACATAATTCGGCTTTTTCACCAATTCCGGGTCAATGCCTGCTTCCACAAGTTCCTCTTCAGAAAAGAACGAGATTGATTCCACACCGTCGCGCAAATTGCGCCAGAAGGCCTCAATGTTATCGGCTCCGGGAAACCGGCAGGACATGGCAATAATAGCGATGTCGGTGTCGTTGACCTGATCATACTGATAAAATGTACTCATATTATTTTCCTTTCATTCTGTCGCTAAAAATTGCGTATTCACGTCCTTTGAGATATTCGATCAAGAGATTCGTATCTAAACAGAGGGAGGTAATGTCCATGTTTACCACGCCTGGTCAAGATAAATCATGGCTTGTTCAAATGACTCATCGTCACGCAGGACTCCTCGTAAAGCCAAAAATTGCTCTAACGGGGTGAACCGTAAGGCGTCTCCTTCAATGGATGTTTTGACTTCCTCTCCCTCGTGCAAGTGTAACTGACTCATCAGCCAGGCCGGAAGAGAAATAATATTATTGTGCGTACTTTTGACAAGTAATGTCATGGATTTCTCCTTTCATAAGGTTTGTAGTTCCGCCTTCAGGCGGAAAACGATCTCAAGCGCGAACTACGAACCCGTCAACGATAACTTGACAGAGGACTATTCTTGCTTATTCTGTATTCCTGTAGTTTTTCGGTGCTGCTGCCGGCGTTGGCGGCGCTCGCTGACCGCCGCTCTGCGAGCCATGCGCTTTTCCCCTCTGGCCTGTTCTGGTTCGGCTTCGGATTTTTGCTGTTTCTGACTGACATATTGAGCCATCGCGTGGATGGTCGGATATTGAAAGACTTCCACGACTGAAATATCCATGTCAAGTAATTCTTGAAGCTTACTATGCATTTGGATCGCCAGAAGCGAATGCCCTCCCAATTCAAAAAAATTATCGTGAATGCCAATTGTATCAAGGTGTAACATCTCATGCCAGACATCCGCAATCTGACGCTCTAATTCGTTTTGCGGACTGACAAAGGCTGCGCTGGATTGTGTCCGCTGTTCCGGTTCCGGGAGTGCGCGGCGATTCACCTTGCCATTCGGGGTCAACGGAAATTCATCCAATGCTATAAATATTGCGGGAACCATATAGTCCGGCAATTTTTCTTTCAAAAATTCGCGTAATACACTCGTATCAGGAGCGGGCTGTTGGGCGGTCACCAAATAAGCTATCAGGCGTTTATCGCCGTTCAGATCTTCTTTTGCAAGCACGACGCTTTCCCGCACAGCAGGGTGGCTGTCCAGCGTGGCTTCGATTTCGCCAAGCTCGATGCGAAATCCGCGAATTTTGATCTGATGATCGAAACGACCAAGATATTCGATATTGCCATCCGACAGGAAACGCACTAAATCGCCGGTTTTATACAAGCGCGACGTGAGATCATCGCTGAATGGATTCGAAATAAACTTTTCCTGCGTTAATTCCGGACGATTCAGATAGCCGCGCGCCAGATTCACACCGCCGATGTGTAATTCGCCTGGAATGCCAACCGGTACTGGCTGCAAATACGGATCGAGAATATAAATCTGCGTGTTGGCAATTGGCCGCCCAATCGGCACAAGGCGACGGCTATCATTGGGTTGGCATTGCCAATACGTCACGTCAATCGCCGCTTCAGTCGGGCCATACAGGTTATGTAACTCGCAGGTTGTGAATTTTTCAAAAAACCGTTCCTGAAGTTCGTACGGTAACGCTTCGCCGCTGCAAATCACCCGGCGTAAACTGGCGCACTGTTCAACGCCGCGTTCTTCCAGAAACACCTGTAACATCGGCGGGACAAAGTGCATAGTGGTGATCTGCTGTGTTTGAATGAGGTTGACCAGATACGCGCTGTCTTTATGTCCGCCGGGTTTGGCAATGACCATCTGCGCCCCGGTGAGCAAGGGCCACCAGAATTCCCAGCCGGAAACATCGAAACTAAAGGGCGTTTTTTGTAAAACCCGATCTTCCGGGGTCAGATGATACGCATCCTGCATCCACAGGATACGATTGACTATAGACCGGTGTAGATTCAGCGCGCCTTTCGGTTTGCCGGTGGATCCCGATGTATAAATCGCATAAATCAAATTTTCTGATGTCACGCCGCTGTGCGGCGTGGTTTCAGGCTCCTGATCAATTAGCGGCCAGTCGCGATCCAAACAGATCACCTGAGACCGGTGGGCGGGAAGGACTGCAAGCAGTTTTTCCTGCGTGAGCAAAACCGGCACTTGCGAATCTTCAAGCATAAACGCTAATCGTTCCGGCGGATATTCAGGGTCCATTGGGATATAGGCCCCGCCGGCTTTAAGAATCCCTAATAAACCAATCACCATTTCAAAGGAGCGTTCGACTGAAATGCCGACCAACACTTCCGACCCGACTCCAAACTTGCGGAGGTAGTGCGCCAATTGATTCGCTTTGGCGTTCAACTCGTGATAGGTTAACTGCTGCTCCTCAAAAATCAGGGCTGTGGCGTTCGGAGTCCGGCGCGCCTGTGCTTCAACAAGTTCATGAATACAGGTGTCCAGCGGGTAGTCAACCGCCGTAGCATTCCATTCCTCGATGATCTGGTGGCGTTCTGCGTCTGTCAAAATGTTCAACTGAAAGATGCTCTTCTCAGGATAAGCGACGATTTCTTGCAGCAGCTTCAGAAAATGTCCGGTAATCGTTTCAATCGTGCGTTTGGCAAATAATCCGGCGGCATAATGCCATTCGCCGAATAAACCCTGTTTTGTGTCATCGAGCGATAATAACAGATCGCAGTGGGCCACGCTGTTTTGTTCTTCATACGTGCTGAGTGCCAGCGTCCATTGATCCGGATAGGTCGGACTTTGGTAGGCAAACACGACCTGTACCGCTGGCGCAGTTCTGGCTTCTTCGCTCGTATGAAGTGCTTCCAACACTTCATCCAAAGAAACATCCTGATGTATGCGCGCTTCCAGATAACGATCCTGAACGCGCTTTAATAATTCAGCAAACGAAGGATTTTCAGAAAGGTCTGTGCGCACGATAAACATTCGTTCCGAGAAATCCGCTTCGCTGAAAATCGTACCAACCGCAATATCATCCTGATTTGTATAACGATAAAGTAAGGTTTGAAAAGCGGTCAACAGGGTGGTTGACATCGAACTGTTCCATTTCTTGCTGAAACTCCGAAGCTTTTTATGCAAATGAGCCGGAATTTTAAATTTTTTCGATGCTTTTTTCGACATCAGTGATTCTTTACCCTGGGGCTGATCAAGTTGGATTTGTAAGATCGGCATGGTTTGTAACTGCTTTTTCCAGTATTCTTGATGTCGTTTTTGCTCGGCCTGTTGTTGTTGTTTCTGGTACCAGGCGGCAAAATCAGGATAGGTGAGCAAGGTCTGCAATGGATCTGCCTGCTGCGGATGTTGGGCAAATTCTTGTAAAATACTGGCGTATTGTTCGGCCAGGGATCGAATTTTTTCAGCGGAGAATTGGCTCTGTAAATAGTTCCAGGAGCACACAAATTCGCCGCAGGCTTCATAGACAATCACGTCAATAAAGGTTTCTGGCGCTCCGGTACGTACCCGCACTGAAGAAATCGTGTAAGTGTCAGGCGAACCCATTGATTCCAAAGGGAAAAGGGCCGAACTGAAGATGATCGGACTCAAAGCTTTCGGGGTCGTATGTTGTTTTTGTGCGACAGCTCGAGCGATCTCCACGCCAGAGACCGAACTATGGTGATGCATCTCGGCCAATGCCTGATGAATTGTTCGCGCCAGACTTTGCAAATCTTGCTCCAGTAGCTGTTCACAACGGATAGGCAGAATATCGGTGAAACAGCCGAGAACCTCTTGAATGTCCAGGGCGTAGGGGCGACGATTCAAATGAGGGGTATTGATGGTCAAAGTCTGTGAATTCGTCCAAAGTGCGAGCAACTTAAAAAATGATGCCATCAAGATCGAGAAAAAGGTTAATTTATGAGCCTGCGCGTGCTTATGCAATTCCCGGACAAGCTGCATACCAAGCACTTGCGTGTGGACTCCGAATCTCTGCTGATTTTCAAGCTGTTCAGGTTCTCCGATAGCAGGGAATACTTCGTATGCCGGGATCGTTTTTAACCAATAGGTCATATCCTGGGTGCGTTGTTCAGGCCCCTGAAGAGTCGTAAAGATTTCAACATAATCTTTGAAATTGAGCGATGTTTGTGGAGTATCCGCAACTATTTGAGCTTGCAATAGTTGTCCATATACGCGGTGCAGATCTTCAAACCATTTTGAGAGACTGAACCCATCAATAGCCAAGTGATCAAAATTGATGAACAAGCGATATGTGTGAGAGTTCATCGTAAAAATTTTTGCACGAAACGTTTCGCCGCTCAGGTTGTTAAAGGGATGCTGAACTAAGGATAACATTTCCTGGTTCAGGCGATCCACTCTTTCTTCCTGGGAAAGGTGAGCAAGAGAGTGTTGTTCGATCACATTCTGCTGGTGTTCAGGGGCCATAATATGCTGGCTCAGGCCAGTGGCCTTGATCGTGAAAGCTGTCCGTAGCGCCGGATGGCGGGCATTGAGCAGATATATCGCCTGCTGAAATAGCTTCAGATTAAGGTCGCCGTGCAATTCCAGATCCAACATCATGTAAATGGCAACATCTCCTAGCGTTCTCCCTATGAGAAAAGATTGCTGTAAAGGCAGTAATGGATAATCAGGAATCTCAGGGTGACAAAACTGCTGATATTGAGGCAATAAGCCAAACTTCTGCTTTTCAGACGGCGGGGTCCCGAATTTTTGTTCTAAATACGCGGCCAGTTCCTGTAATGTGGGATATTGATATAATAAATCCGTATCCAGTTCGCGTCCGAGTTTATCAGCAAGCGTCCCGGTCAGCGTAATAGCGTTCAGACTATCGCCTCCAAGTTGGAAGAAGTGGGAATGGCTATGGAACTCCGCCGCATCAATATGAAGCGCATCAGCCCATAAGAATGCCAGAAAGGTTTCCCACGCTCCGCTGAGCATCGCGTGACTCTCTTTTGTCAAAACCTCAGGTCTGGCGTCTCGACCTTCTGCAAGATGCCATGCAGCAATCACCTCTAAAGATTTTTCCAGAAAGGCCGCTTTACACGCATGACGCTGAATCTTGCCGCTAGAGGTTCTCGGTATTGTCCCAAACTTAATCAGGACAATATGTTCGACCTGCAAGTCATGGTTTTCAGCGATGGTTTGTCGGATATGGATAAAAGTCTTCTCAAGATCGAGGGAATGCTTTATGTCCGGGGTGAAACCAGGATCGAGCACTTCAGGCTGACGACGATCGCGACGAAAATGGTGTTCTTCTTGATCTGGTATGGCCTCTTTGGGAGATTGGAAAGGACGGTGATAACGTCTTTCGATTTCCGCCACGATGACTAAACGTTCTTCATCGTCAACATGCAGCGAAAAAGCTGCGCTGCAATTACGGCGAATAGCCTCATGGCAATTTTCGACCGTCCATTCAATGTCTTGCGGATAATGATTGCGGCCGCGAATGATGATCAAATCCTTTAATCGTCCGGTGATAAACAATTCCTCATCTTGAAGAAAGCCTAAATCGCCGGTACGCAGAAAGGGGCCTTCACCAGTACCCTTGAGATACGCCTGGAAAGTCTCCCGGGTTGCTTCGTCACGGTTCCAGTAGCCCTCAGCGATTCCCGGCCCTGATACCCATACTTCGCCGATTTCATCCGCAGCGCATTGCGCTCGTAATGTCGGATTGACGATCACGATGCGTTGTTCTGAGAGGGTATTACCAACGCCGACAAGGGTTTGCACTTTGTCATCATCAGCGCAAGCGGCCAGAATTTTACGTTCTTCTATCGCAGTTGTCTGAAAATGTTCAAGAATTGGTAATTTAGATTTTTGTCCGCCGGAAACGAATAAGGTTGCTTCAGCCAATCCATAGCATGGATAAAAAGCCTCTCTTCGAAAACCGCAAGATGTAAACGCGGCCGTAAACCGTTCTAACGTGCCGGGGTGAACCGGCTCTGCCCCGCTAAACGCAAGCTCCCAACTACGTAAATCGAGTAATTGGCGTTGTTCCGGCGTAGTCTTCTCCACGCAGAGGTCATAGGCGAAATTCGGTCCTCCACTGGTTGTGGCGCGATAGGTGGAGATGGCTTCTAACCAGCGCAGCGGCCGCTGGAGGAACGCCGCCGGCGACATCAATACCACCGGAAAACCGACATATAAAGGTTGTAAAATGCCGCCAATCAGTCCCATATCATGATAGGGCGGCAGCCAGATCACGGCTCGACTTTCATGACTGTTCCCAAAGCGTTCACAAATCATGGCTGAATTATAGAGCAAATTAGCGTGGCTGACCATTACACCTTTGGGCAGAGCGGTTGACCCGGATGTGTATTGTAAAAAGGCCAGGCTGTCGCCATTAATGTCAGGCTCGCGCCAGGCATGTTCTTCGACCGCGATCTGATCCGTTTCAATGATCTTCAACGATGCTATGGCAGCATATTGTGCGAGCCAACTCGTAATTTTCTCCTGCGTTTTTCTGATGGTAAGTACAAATTTCGCCTGAGCATCGGCGACAATCGTCTGAATTCGCGAGAGATGACGCTCATTGCGCGGAGGATAGGCTGGAACGGCAATAACTCCGGCATACAAACAGCCAAAAAAGGCGGCAATAAATTCTAAACCAGGAGGATAGAGCAACAGTGCCCGTTCTCCTTCAGCATGAAAACTCTGTAGAAGAGCAGCAATACTTCGGGACTGTCGATCCAACTCTTGATATGTGAGGTACGCTGTTTTTTGCTCTCCATTTAATAAGAACGTATAAATGATGTGCTTTGGAGTATATTCTGCTCTTTGACGAAGAAGCTCAACGAACGTTCGATAATTGTACGCAGAACTCATAATTTCTCCTGGTATTCTTATGGGGGTTATTCATAAATTACGGTCATAAGAAGAAATTTTTTAGGAAGTAAGATAGGAAATGATATTAATTGTCAACTTTTGTTTTTCTTTACACAATAAAATATTTTTTTATACTTAAACGTCATGTGCAGCTTTCAAATCCAAGAGCCCATCCCTGCCCACTGGGCGGGACAAGGATGGGCTCTTTTACCCATCCGACAACGGATGTTCAAAAAGTCGCACATCACATATTTAAAGCAATTTTTGTGCCAAAAGATGGCTATTATCGGATAGTATCACGAACTCCTCTTTAATCCCTGGAATTTTCCTTGCACAAATGAGGGATTTACAAGAGGGAGGTATTGACATTTTTGGTTATTTTTTAGGTAAACGAGATTTTTTTTCTCAGTTTTAAAGAGAAATGACCGATCAAAAATCCTATCACATCTGACCAATATCAACGTCCATGAATAGGGCGATAACTCAAAAAAACCTTAGACCAGGGAAACAACCGGATGAACATTGCGTTGATTATTCCGAAGAATAGCTCTGAAAAAAGCTTTTACGATTATAAATTTTACTCGACGTTTTTACTTTCTAAAAAATATATTTCATATCTGCTGGCGATTCCGACTCTAACGGCCTTGACACCGTCGGAACATCACGTGCGCGTGTTCGATGAAAACATCGAAGAGATTGATTATATTTGGCAGGCGGATATTGTAGGCATCAGCGTCAGAACCATGTTTGCGGAACGAGCCTATACCATCTACGAACCCACCAGTTACACCTTAACAGCCCACTAACTGATGAGTTCGTCGTTCTCACTTTCGTGAGCTTTTTAGATGTTCCCGCCAAGTTCAAAGGTCCCCTGTTTTTCCAATGCCTGCACGTAGCGTTCGCATACGCTATATGCCGGATAGAGTTCTAAGGATTTCGAATAGGTCTGCGAAAATTGGCGGGCACTGGCGTAAGTTGCTTCGCTGAAATCCGGGCGTCCGATTAGCAGAAATCCCTGGGGCGCATATTTCACGCCGATAGTAAAGAGATGACCAAATTGATCATCGCTGAGTTCGCGTAACTGCGGCGGCAGAATTCTTAACAGCAAGGGTCCGCTTTCGCGCTCGATCAGATAATCTCGTCCGTACTCTCCTTTTTCAAGTGTTGCCGGTTCTGTCGTCACAATCTCTCGCAGAATCAATTTCACCTGCGGGGTGCGGAAGAGCTGCTTGAGAGCTTCATCAAATTCAGAGAGCGTGGCAGCGGCGTAGATGTGCTTCAACAAGGTTGGATCATACCCCAGGCGTTCCAGGCGCAATTTTTGATCCACCAGATAGCGCATTTCGGTACGACTATATTTTTTATACAGCCGATCTTGCAGACGAAAGGCGATATCCCGCGGCAGAATCCGAATAAGCTCTTCGAACTCAGCGTCAAGCACCTGTTCTTCTCTGGTATAACCCGCTTCAGCCAGGCGCATGATCATAGTACGGGTCAAGCCTGGTACGTAGAGCGCGGCTAATTCAATCCCGCGTTCATCCACCCCGAAGAGCACCATTTTCGAAAGGGTTTGTAAGCGTTGCAGCGTGGCCTGTTCCGTATGACGAACCGCCGCGATTTCCGTCACGAGCCGCAGCATCCAACCCGCATTTTCGGCCAGACTGCGAATTACACCGCTGTAGGATTTATCATGGTAAAACTGGCTGTATTTGAGTTCCAGTCGTTGCAGACTCATCCCGGAAATCCAATCTAACAAGAGCAGCGACATTTTGATGCGTTTCGTCACTTCAAAGCGATTTTGCAGCAATTGTTCCGAGTGTTCTATCAGCGGTTCATAATTGAGCGGCGCGAGTTCCCGCAACGCTCGCCAATATTCACCGGATTCATACGCAGCCTGTGAAAGGCGCACGTGTAGATCGTCAAGCTCGCGGTTATGCTGCGCCATAAACAGTAATTCCCAGGGAGCACAGGCTGCCAGATCGATTTTCTCAAGAAAACCTATGATGCGAATAAAAGTTTCGACCGCGACGCCCTGAATTGCACATACCCGCCCGATTTCGGTCACTTGCAAACGATTCGTTTCCGTTGTGGTCAATAACCCGTGCGTCAGGCAAAGTTGGACGGCCCTCTGAACCTTTTCTGTCGCTGCTTCAAAGGCTTCCGGAGAATTTTGCCAGTGCAGAATTCCGGAGTATGAACGCAGCATGAACTCGCAGACCTCCTGTTCAGAGCTACAGATTTGGGCCGCCAGCAAGAATAAGGTTTCCTGGGCCAGGGAACTTTCTACAAGCCAGGATTGCAGGCGCGGAAACGCGCCTTCGATATAATTGCGCCACAGAATGCTCTCTTCAGCCGGGGTATCCGCAAACAGGATCGAACGTCCTAAATCGCGCTGTTTCAAGCGTCCGGCGCGACCGCTCATGTTTTTATATTCGGCTGTACTGATCGGGATTTCCTGAAAAATCCCGGAATAGGGATCCGGTTTTTCAAGGTCGTTGATAATGACCGTGTTCACCGGCAGATTCATGCCCATTGCCAGGGTGGAAGTGGCACATAAGACACGGATTTTGCTCTGTTCCGCTCTGAAAAAACGTTCGATCACCTGGCGTTCATGGCGATCTAAGTCCGCGTTATGAAACGCCGCACCATGGCGCAAGGCTTCAAGCAAGATCTCTTTGGAAACCGAATCTTCCATTTCATGCACGGCTTCAAGCGCATGCAAGGCCGGGGGCAATTGCAAGTCGCGGGATAGTCGCAAGGCGGTTTCACGGGTGAGCCATTTCCACTTGCGAAACACCAAAACCTGCTCGCCGCGCCCAAGCAGCGCAGAAACATAATGGAGCAAGCGCTGATACTCATATTCGCGTTTACCTTCGGCTGAGCGCAAGTTAAAGGTGAGATGCGCGGGAAAGGGCGTAAACTGTTCTGCGCCGATCTCTTTGGCGATGAAACTGCGATAGGTGAATGTCCCGTCTTTGCGCACAATGCCTTCATACAAATCCACCGGACGCTGATCAGACATCAACACCTCCATCCCCAGCCATTCATCTAAATGATTAAGATCATCAAGCACGGCCGACAGAGCGATCAACTGTATCTCCGTTTTTCGATGTAAACCTGAATCTGTTTTCTGTCCACGCAGATAAAGAATCGCCGTGAGCAGCATTTCCAGACTGGTTCCGCGAGAATAGTCGGCGGTCATCTGAATTTCATCAATCACGATCAGGCCGCAGTGATCGAGAAAATATCTGTTCCGCGCCAGCAGCCGGTGAACTTTTTCAAAGACAAGCACCGCCAGATGAAAATCGCCGCGTTCAATGGCGTGATCAAATTCGGTACGGTCCCCGGTAGAAATGACCACATCCAGGCCGAACTCGTTGTATTTCTCGGAAAAATCTACATATTTTTCTTCGGCCAGGGCTTTGAGGGGCGTCAGATAGATCACTTTTTTCTGTTGAAAAATCGCATGAATGGCCGCAATTTCCGCCAGAAAGGTCTTACCCGAAGAAGTTGGCGCGGAAACAAGCAGATCCTTCCCTTCCAGAATGCCATGCTCCCGAATCGCCGCCTCCTGAATCGGCAGTAACGTGTCGCTTTCCCACTCGCTCCAGATGCGGATAATTTCAGGATCAATATGATACTGTTGTTGAAGTTCTTGTAATGTCATAGATGTATCTCTTCCTTATTTGTCATGTACTCCTGCGCCTGCTGCCGCAAGACCACGCCGTCGAGCCCGAGGTGCGCTTTGCAGAGGGAGAACAGGGTTTCGCCATCCTTATTGTCTCTATTTCATGCGTGTGTCAGGACTTCTGGATGTTGAACAATCTTTTGAACCCAGACATTCAGAAGAGTTTCTGTGTCGAAAGAGACTCAAATATCCTTACAAACCAAGACAATAGCGTACCGTCTCTTCAATCTTTGTTAATACCTCTCCGGTCACTTTTCCGGCGGGTCGATCCGGAAAACGTGCTGGATCCAACGAACGTATCTGAAAGCAGAGAAAAACGGTTTCCATCGGTAACCCGCTTTCCGCAGGCGCAACGCGCACATTTGTCGGGTAATCGTGTGTGATATTTTCCCCTTTTGTGCCAACCACAACGGTTACGACAAGAGGTAATTGATTAATCGTATTATTCGACAGCACTAAAACCGGGCGTTTCCCTGCTTGTTCGCGCCCTTGCGTCGGGTTCAAATTGACAAAATATATATCGCCGCGTTGAATTGCCACAATTACGCCTCCAATCCGTCTGTTTCGGTGATCAGGAATTCTGCGTTCATGTCGCATAATTCCCGTTGAATTTCAGGATCGGCTGCCATCATCCGCAATTGATCCGCGAAGGCATCCGGCGCGCGCTGCGTTGTGGCTGCTTGTTGGCGTAAATGCCGGATCACGCGCTCAACCAGCCACAATTGATCCTCACGCGGCAGCACATAAATTGTTTGTTCGAGTTGAAATAACGATGGGTTCGACATAATTTTTTCCCTCTGATGTAAGGGTTGCGCCAGAGAGACTATTGCACGGTCTGAATCAATTCTATGTCCCGGCGCAGCCAATCGTTGACCAGTTCGCTCAGATCACGTTCTTTTTGCACCGCCAGCCGACTCATAAACTCTGTAATATCGGCGTCAAGATAGATCGGGAAATGAAACTCGGCCTCTGGGGAATAAAATTTCCCCCGTTCTCCTTTTGAAAAATCATATTCCTTTTTCATGAGTTACCCTCCTCATATTGTTTGCGTTCACGTGTTGTCGCTTTCCGCGCCGAAATGATCCTGATCGTGCAGGTTGTTTCGCTGTATTGCCGGAATGTATGCGACACAACGAGTAAGATATGGTGTTCATCTATCCCTATCGTCACCCAGCGTTCTTCGGTTTCGTCATGTTCCTCATCGAAAATCGAAACCATGTATGGATCGCGGAAAATGGTTGCGGCGCGCTGAAAGCTGATGGTATGCTTGCGGAGATTCTGCTTCGCTTTGACCGGATCCCACTCGAAATCATAACGCATGTAACACCTCCTGCGTTTCTTGCTCCTTATGCCGCAGTTCCAGGCGTTGGAATTCGGCTAAAGCCTTTGTCACATAGTCTTTCGCCTGGCGCCGGAAGACCACGCCGCCGAGACCGAGGTGCGCTTTGCCGAGGTAGAGCAGGGTTTCGCCGAGGGCGTAGTGCTGGCAGATGGCAAAGGCGGTTTGGGCTTGTTCGAGGTAGGTGATCGCTTCTTGAAAGTCGCCCATGTCCACGAGGATTTTGCCCATGTTCAGGCGGGCTTCGGCAACAACGACTAAATCTTCGGGGTCTTCGGCGTGAGCTAAAAAGCCGTTTAATGCTTCCTGACATTCCGTTTTCGCCAGCTCGTATTCTCCGATCAATCGGTGAACTTCTGCGATATAGTATAAATATTCGAATTTCCAATGTGGGCGGGTTTCCTTTTGAAAACGAATAGTTGCCTGTTCGATATATGCTTGATATTCGGTTGTATTACCCATCAAAATATAATTCAATGCCATCAACGCATAATCCATCAAATCAGGAGCCCGACGATATTTTTCTAATATTTGAAATCGAAATTGAAATTCTTCTTCAGCCTGAAAATAGTTTTCTTGCACCAGATAAAGATAACCGATACGCCGTCTACTCAGAGATTGACTATTTTCAGATGGATCTATAACTGCTTCCAGCAAATATTTTTTTGCATTTTCCCACTGACTTTGTCGGGCTAATAATTCTCCTAAAATATTAAGTGCGGTACTTTTTTTCTCTCCTATCTGTTCACTGAGTAAAATACTTTTGTGGAGCATCGTAATTGCTTTCTGTTGGAACATGATATAAACACGATAAAGGTATCCTAAATCATATAAGATAGTTTTTTCCAAAGATATTTGCCCCACCTTCCTTGCAAGCTCAAGAGCCTCATTCAAATAGTGGATTCCTGTTTTATATTTTGTTTGTGCCAGAGAAACTTCTGCTAAATTATCCCTTGCCATGATGTCCGCATACTTATCATACGTCACAACACTTCGCGCTAATTCCAGCGCATGTATTGCATACTTCTCTGCAAGGGCAAGATTTTGAATATTGTAAATATATTTGAACGCTAACCGACCATAGCAGAGCGATTGCAGTGTTTTCTCCTGAACACTTTCAGCGATAGATGCTCCTCTTTCAAGAGCGTTTATTGTTTTTTCAAGGGGACTTTTTTCTCCTTGAGGTGTTGGGATGTAGGGATAGATATTTCCTAAATGATAGAGTATTTCAGCTACTTTGCGCCTATCGTCAAGTTGTTCATAAAGAGCAAAAGCTTTTTCGAAATAATTTTTCGTTTCTTCTTTCGTACGAGTACTGGCTTTATCACATAATCTCGCCAATTCCAGATAAAAATCGGCTTGCAACATTTCTGACGTATGTTGTAACAGATGGAAATGGGCTTCAAGTGACACAATCCCGGTAAGGATATGGTTTTTCTCCTTATGCCTCTCCCCTCCAAATCTTTCGGCTTTTGCCAATTCCAGGAGCATGCGGATTTTAGTTTCGGCGTATTCGGATTGGGGCAGGGTTTTGGCGCGGACTTCCAATGCCTCTAAGCCCATTTTCGCAAAGTTGACGGCTTCGGCCGCGCCGTAGCGGGCATTGGCGTCTTGCGCGGCGTGCAGGCAATATTGCACGGCTTTGTCCGGCACGTGCGCCTGGGTAAAATGGATCGCTAACTCGGCGGCAATTGCGTTGGTCTCCGGTTCGTACAACTGCTCTAAGCACTCGCCGATTTTGGCGTGCAGCAGTTCCTTTTTGGTCTGCGGCAGTTGGGCATAGACGTATTCGCGGATCAGGTTGTGTTTGAACACAAATCCATGCACCCGGTCCCCGTTCGGCAGGGATGTTCCGCCGCGCTCGTAAATCAGTTGGTGGATGTTCTGCAATTTTTCAGTCAAATCGTCAATCAGCTGCCACTCCTCAAGCTGCCGGACTTTCGCAATGACCTGAGCGATAAACTCATCCCCTTCCACGCTGGCGTAATCCAAAATCTCGCGCAAATGCTTTTCCAGGCGACCAATACGCTCTTTGATGGCGTTTTCCACCGCTTCCGGCAGTTCGTCAATGTGCGTCATTTCGCGGGTAAGCTGCCAATTTTTACTGTCGGACGTGTCGGACATGTCCGATGTGTCTGACAGATTGGAAATAATCTCCCCTTTCTCTTCCATGTTCTTCAAAATTTCCGTCAGAAACAGGGCGTTGCCTTCGGTGCGGTCGGCGAGTAAGGCTTCGAAGCGGTCGGAAAAATTGGTCTGGTATTTGGCCATCAGATAGTCATGCACGAACTGACGCGCTTTTTCGGCGTCGGACGATTTGGTTTCAGATAAATCCAATGGAAATTCTTGTGCGCCGTAACGCCCTAATCTGGTTTTGTTCTGCGCTAACAGCGAATCCGGCGCGACTTCGTGCGGCCGGTACGTGCCGATCAGCATCAGCCGGTCTTCGACGGTTTCGCGGCCCAGATAGAGCAGCAGATTGAGGGAAGAGGCATCGGCCCAATGCAGATCATCCACGAACAGCAGCACCGGAAATTTGGCCGCGATGTTTTCCATGACCCGCGTGTACCAGCCGAAGACCTGCACCTGCTCCAAATCTTTCGGCGCGGCGATGCCCGCCAAATCTTTTTTGGCGTCCGAGCCGAACCATTTGTCAAAGAGCGATTTGCTCCCTTTGCCCGCAATTCCGGCAATCGTGGCCGGGAGAAAAATGCTCATCACATCCGTGCCGACATCCTTGAGAATACTGATCAGCGAATCCTTGACTTTCGCTTTGCGTCCGCTCGCTAATTCGCCGCTGATCTGCACGTCCGTGCGGCTTTCCAGCACGTCTTCCAGAATCGTGCGAAACGGCAGATAACTCGCGCTGTCCACATTACAGCGCCCAACGGCCATCACAAGATCAGGCATCTCCGCTTTCAGCCGCCGGAAGACCTCTTCCACCAACGCCGTTTTCCCCATCCCGGCTTCGCCGGTCACAAACGCCACGCTCGCTTGCCCTGCCAATCCTTTGCGGGCAAACGCCAATACGTCCTGCACTTCCTGTTCCCGCCCGACAAAAATCGTCTGTTCCATGTTGCATCAACCACCGATTTCCCAGATTTTCCAGAGGATGTAACTACAAGAATGAAAAATAAGCAAGAATTTCCTGGCTTTTGTTTGGCAAAAGCCGCGGGTATCAAACAAAGGTTCGGAAATTCTTGCTTATATACTATGCTTGTAGTTACTTCCATCTGAGAAATCCGCGAAATCTGGGGTTCTTTTCTATCAGGGAGTTTCTCCTGCTTCTCTCCGTAAACGTTGAAAGAGTGATTCGGCAATAAAAAATCCGGCTTCATGCCTGAGTCGTAACATCTCACGCGACAATGAGGCGATCTTGCCCTCGCGTTTTGCGCGAAGCAGGATGCCTAAGATGCCGATCGGACGTAATCCCATTGCTTTTGCGATTGTCCGTCCATCAGCCTCATCAATTAATATTTGTTCGAGCGGCTTCGCCTCGATCCAAATCCAACATGAGGGATTGTCGAATATACGAATTTGTCACAGATTCGACCGTAATCCAGCGCACAGTTAAGGCATGTTGGATACGCTCCATTTCAGGGTACTCATGCCCGACCTGTAATTCACTGAAAACCTCTTGCGGGATACGCACATCCGGGAATTGGTCATGCAGCAGATCGAGTCGTTCAAGACTTGCAAGGTTCCAAATAGGCGACGTATTACTGACCACGGGCATAGGCAAGATCGTCCTCCATATCCTGTTCGGTATAGTGGCGCGGAATGCTGCGGCGCCCTAACAAAAGTCCGAATTCGACTCGATTGTACGGTGTCAGTTCTCGCGCTTTGCCAAACGAAAGAATCCCGCGAGCATATAAGGCGACGGCTAATTCAGTCATGAGCTGCTGTCGCTGGTCTATTGCGGGCAGCCGAATGGCATGAGCAACATGGTCTGGAATTTCCAACAAGACGCTCATAATACATAATCCCCCTTCGATTCTTTGGTTTCTGTAACTACTATGTGCATCAACCACAGATGACTCAGATTTCCCAGATTTTTTTCTTCTTCAATCTGAGAAATCCGAGAAATCTGTGGTTCTTTACTTTATTTTCATGAATGTCACACGGCCTGATGAATTCCGAATTCAACCTGAAAATCAGTAGCTTTCACAACAGGTTTGAGCGAGAAAGAATACCGACTCGTATAACGTGTTTTGCTCTCATCTTCATTTTTCGCCGTAGGCGATACGGTATTGTAGAAGCAATAAGCATCCCCCGCGCTCCGTTTTTCGCCGTAGGCGATTCACAGCATAACCGCTACGCGGTAGGGAGGAGGACAGCGGCATGTTGATAGTTACAATACTGTATCGCCTACGGCAAAAAAAACCCTGAAATCACCCAGATTGCCCAGATTGAAAAATAGAAAAAATCTGCGAAATCTGTGGTTTTTCACCTTCTTGACATTCTCACCCTGACTTATCACTGTCTGAACGCAATTGTACAAAGAGTTGAGATGATGTCAAGCAAGAACGTTCACAAAATGTCCTGGTAAAATTTTCAAGAAGATGTTAAACAAAAATCTCGTTGACTGATTCTAAGAAGATGGATGACCAGCGGGCACAAGATTGGTATTTGATAGAAAAATAGGGTAGTGGCTACCTTGTACATGATGACCGGTCGTCGAACGGAGTCGAGACGAGCACGCAGGCGTTCCCTTCGACTTCGCTCAGGGAACGTGCATCATGTACAGGA
>DF820464.1:856271-877576 GCA_000739535.1 Candidatus Vecturithrix granuli
CTCGTTGAGCGAAGTCGAAACGAGCCACTCACTGTTCCCTTCGACTTCGCTCAGGGAACGCATCACTCCACTACCAATTCTTGCTTATTCTTCATTCTTGTATTTATTGACAGGGTTATTTCGACGCGAGGGTATATGCTCAACGATCAGCAAAAACTTCAGCAGCTTATTGACTTAGGTACGGAAATTGTGCAGATTCAGGATGTGGATGCGCTTTTGGAAAAAATTCTGAGCGCGGCCCGCAAACTCACCAACGCCGACGCCGGCACGATTTATATGAAGGATGGCGAGGGGCTGCAATTCAGACATGCTCAGAATGATACGTTGCAGCAGCGTCAGGCTGCGGGCGAGAAGCTGATCTATAAGAGTTTTTCCGTACCGATTAATCGCTATTCGATAGCTGGTTATGTCGCCAGTACGGCTGAAACCGTGAATATCCCGGATGTGTATCAACTGAACACAGACCTGGTGCCGTATGTGTTCGACCGGTCTTACGATGACAAAGCGCGTTATCGCACCTGTTCGATGTTGACCCTGCCGTTGAAAAATCGGCGTAATCAAATTATCGGCGTCATGCAACTGATTAACGCGCAGAATGATGGCGGCGCGGTGTTCCCCTTTTTGGAGCGTGACATTCCTTTGATTAAAGTGTTTGCGAACCATGCCGCAACAGCCTTGGATCAGGCGCAAATGACGCGCTCTGAAATTTTGCGTTTGATTCAGGTGTTGACTGAGGTGGGCGATCCGGAAGAAACGTCCGCGCACCTTAATCGGGTTGGCGCCTATGCGGCTGAAATGTATGAGGTCTGGGCGCGTCAGAAACGCCTGCCGCGCGTGAAGATTGAGACAAATGTTGAAATCCTGGAATTAGCCGCCAAACTGCATGATATTGGGAAATTAGCGATTCCCGCCCATCTCCGTCAAAAGCCCGGCAAATTGACGCCTGAAGAATTTAAAATGATGAAACAACATACGCTCAAAGGCGCGCAGATGCTTCTGAAAAATTCACAATCATTGTATGAAGAAGCGGCAGCCGAAATCGCGCTGAATCATCATGAGTACTGGGACGGCAGCGGATATCCAGGGTATGTGGATATTGAGACCGGTCAGGCCTTGCCCGGATATACAACGGCTTTGGGAAACGGACGCGGTAAGCGCGGCGAGGACATTCCGATCTTCGGGCGCATCGTCGCAATTGCGGATTTCTACGACGCGCTTTCCAGCCCTCGCGCTTTCCGCGACGCCCTGCACGAGAACGATATCTTAGATATGCTCAGACAGGGCGCATTTACGCATTTTGATCCGGATGTGCTTGACATCTTTTTCGAGCGACTCGATGCCATACGTGCTATCGCTCAACGCTTTCCGAATTCCTGCTAAACTCATTTTTTGCCCACGAAACACACGAAAAGACACAAAAAATGCAGCCTACCTGATGGTGTGTCTGCTCCCTGTACTGCAACTCCCTGTTCTCAGTGCCACGAAGGCACGAAGTGGCTTTGTATGGCGATTCTTCGTGTCTTCGTGACGTGTAAAAATAATTTTGTACAGTTACTTATATTCTTATTCTCAGACAGTATTTCTTGTTTCCGTGTCTTTCCGTGTGTTTAGTGGGCTGAATCATCAAATGTTATCAATAAAATAGCCGAATTCCTCCAGGCGTTTTTTGACTTTGGCGACATGCTTTGTCTCAATCAAGATATGATAGTCTTCGGCTTTGAGGATATAGCGTTTCAAGACCTCGTCGCGGGCGACTAAGGCGATCAGTTCCTTGCTCTGCTGCAATTGAAACACCGCGATGTTGGTTTTCGGTCGCAGCGGATTCATCTTCTGCTGCACGTCATCCAAAAATTCCTGCCAGACTTGCGGCGGTTTTGCTGCGATTTGTTCGTGAAACAGCGCGATTTTCTGCTTGATGTCCTGCTGGGTCAGACAGTCTTTCAGAAACGATTGGTAATTGACCTTGTAGCAGGTATCGCTGATTTTCTCGGCCAGCTTTTCGAGCACCAGGGTTTTCAGCGGATCCCGGCCTTCTATGCTCAGAATCAAGCGTTTGTCATCGAGCAGAATATTTGCCGTGTGCTCTTCCAGCACGGCTTGATAGGTCTGTGTCAAGCCAAGCACGAAAGCTCCCAGCGGCGTTAAGCGCACGTAACGCAATCCGTCAAAGGGGGAAAGATACTCAGCGTCGCGTTCTTGCAAGGCTTTGTTGACCGGCAGATCGTAAGCAATATCCACGACGCCGAAGATCGCAAATAGGAACAGCATGGTTTTGAGAAAAGGCACGGTCACGGCATCGTGGTAATACGCGCCTCTGGCGTAAGTACGCTCATAATAATCGCGATAGCGGCTATTGACCTTCATGTTAAAATACAGATCCGAGCCGTAACTTGTGCGGCTGACGATATCGAGATCGATCTCACGATACAGGCAATATTGTTGAAGATTCTCAAAGGAAATCCACTTCGCGGCCGGAAAGGTTTTTAATAAATGCAAGAGAGATGTTTTCACGCGTTTCTGGCGCTGCTCATACTGATGTTCGTAGTACCCGCCTTTAAGATGATGCAAGAATTCATAGAGTTTTTTGGCTTTGGGCTGGGCATCCTGAAAAAAGTCGGAAAAAAGCCGACGCAGAAGTTGTTCAGGCGATTGACTAGCATCGAACGGCATTCCTTGTAAAAAATCAATAATCAACGAGGTTTTGAGAGATTGCAAATCCTTGCGTGTAGAGTCGTAAAATTCTGTGATATGGCAATACTTCGCCATTTGGGTCAGCGAATTTTTCAATAATTTTCCGCTGTTTTGGGAATATTTCAGGTTACCCTGAGCAATGTAACTAAGATAGAGTTTGATGTCGTGCAGAATACGATCCTGGTCTTCATAGAGATGCGCGGTCGGTTTAATGGCATCTAAGGGCTCCAGATCATAGCCGTCAGGCAGAGGTAGATAGGATTTAAAGATCGGTCTGAGTTCGTCCGGGATGGAAAGAAAATATTTATAGCGCGAACCTTTGCTGTAGGTGCGCCAATCGTATTGGCTGCGCACCCGGAACAGGGCGTAGGCATTTTCCAAATCCTGCACGTTGCCGCGGCCATATTCTCCGGCTTTCACAATGCGGACATTATATTCCTTTTCAAGAAATTCCACGTCGCGCTCGCCTTTCTGCCAGACCAGTTCCTGAAAAACGGCTTGAACGGCTTGCGGCAGGCTCTTGAAAAATATCTGAAATGCAGCGGCGTTCGCAAATACGGTTGCCATGATGCGGGTTAACTCAGCTTTTTTCAGTTTATTGACCGGGGTGTTGGCATGCAAACGCAGAGAGACGTCATGAAAATCTACGCCCTGAATATAACTGTTGTAGAGTTGTTTGAGGGCATCCGCCGTATAAGTTTGATTAACCAGGGTTTCAACTTGCGCCAGATTGGCGGAACTCGTCTGAACTGCGGCTTGCGGCGTTTGAACCGCAGGAGCAGGCTCCGGCTTTTCGTCCATCCCAACTTTGACAAGACTGCGGAGCGCAGGACTTAATCGGTTCACCACCGCGATGAGTCGTTCCTGCTGTTCCGTTTGTTCCGGCGTCAGGGCTTTTGCGGTAAATTTCTCAGGAGCGATGTCTAACAAGATTGCCTGCGCCCGTTTGCGAATTTCCGCATTCGCATCTAAGGCAGCTTTTTCCAGTAAAGCATATACCTCAGGGTCTTTCGGGTTGATTTTGCCCAGGGTCATGAGCACATTGGCGTAAAACTGCCAGGGCGTCGGTTCGCACATCGTGAGCAAAAGCGGCGTCAGGGGTTTGCCAAAATCCGCGCAGGCTTGAAAGGCGGCCTGGCGAACGGCCTGAGCTAACGGATGTTCCTGCACATAGCCCAGATTGCGAATAAACAATTTTTTGAGTTGTTCAAGTTGGTCAGGGGCTTCGCGTGTGACACGCTGCAACACTTCGTATGCACGCCAGAGCACGGTTAAGCGCATCCGCACCGCATCGCCGGCCGCAAGGCTTTCCATGAGATTCGGAATAGTCTGCGTAGTTAAATTCACGGCGCGCACGGTTTTTTTCAATTCCGATTCCACGCAAGGCAGGCATAAACTTCCCACACGGGAGGTGAATTTATCGCCTTTGACGGATTTACGGCAGGCATAGCAGGTAAAAGCGTCGGTTGACCAGAATTGCAACGCATCAACCTGTTCCAGTGCATCTTTGAGTTTGTAAAATTTGGATTGCATGGATGTTAACTATGGAGAAACCGGGTTTTTTCAAAAAACCCGGTTTCTTGTCGGTGTTATCTCCCCAACACAAATTCCAGGTCTTCTTCGTTCAGCGATTTCAGGGACGCGCCATCGCTGGTAATAAGGCTTTCAAACAGTTCGGCTTTGAGCGCCTGGAGTTTGAGGATTTTTTCTTCAATCGTGCCTTTGGTAATCAGTTTATAACTAAACACGGTTTTGTCCTGCCCGATGCGATGCGTGCGATCAATGGCCTGGTTTTCGGCGGATTTATTCCACCAGGGGTCGAAAATAAACACGTAATCCGCAGCCGTCAAATTTAATCCGATGCCGCCGGTTTTCAGCGTCATGAGAAAGACTTTGTATTGATCCTCATTTTGAAACTTTTGCACCAGGGTTTCACGGTCGCGGGTCGCGCCGGTCATGATTAAATACTCAATTCCAACCTGATCAAGGTCTTCGGACACGCACTCCAGGGCGTGCAGATAATTGGCAAACACCAGCACTTTATGTCCCCCGGCGATTACATCCAGAATTTGCTCTTGCAGTACTTCGCGTTTCGGAGAAACAATCAGATTTTCGCTTTTTGATTCAGGAATCGAGGCAATCTGCCGTAATTCGGTCAGGGCTTGCAGAATAAAAAACTGCGAGCGATTGATGCCAGCCTCTTTGATCTGCTCTTTGACCGTGTTATAATAAAATTGCCGCCGCTGTTCATACAAGGTCTGCTGTTCGGCGGACATTTCCACAAACAGCGTTTGTTCGATTTTATCCGGCAAATCTTGCAACACGTCTTGCTTGAGGCGTCTGAGGATAAAGGGATAGATTTTCTTTTTCAGTTCGTGCAGACTGTCTTTGTCGCCGTCGCGCTGAATCGGCAGGGCATACTGGGCGTTAAAATCTTCGCCGGAGCCGAACATGGCCGGATTCAAAAAGCGAAACAGGGCGTACAGTTCTCCTAAATTGTTCTCGACCGGCGTGCCGCTCAGAGCCAGGCGGTGCTCGGCTTTCAAGATCATGGCCGCTTTGGAAATCTGCGAATCCAGATTTTTGATATTCTGCGATTCATCGAGAATGAGATAATAAAATTCTTCGTCTTTGAAGATTTCGATGTCATTGCGCGCCGTCGCGTAGGTGGTCAAGATCAACTGGTGTTTTTTGGCCTCTTCGATGCTGCGGGTTGAGCCGTGATACAGATAATAGGTCAGGTCAGGCCGGAATTTCTCAATTTCATTGGCCCAGTTAAAGAGCAAGGTGCGCGGCATGATAATCAACGAGCTTTTTGTTTGCTGCGGATAGACGTTCGCCAGCATGGCAATGGCTTGCAAGGTTTTGCCTAAACCCATGTCATCCGCCAGGCAGCCGCCTAAGCGATGCTGGTGTAAATAGTGCAGCCATTTGTAGCCCTGTTTTTGATAATTTCTCAGTTCCGCGTTCAGGCCAGGATACTCAATCTCAGCCTCTTGCAGGGTATTGAAGCCCAGAAAAATTTCCCGCGACTGCGGAAAAGTGCTTTGCGCCATGTTTTCCCCGATCAATTCCTCGATAATCGGCAGATCGAAAAACGAGACTTTGACATTCTCTTTTTGCTTTTTGAAAATGCGGGTCAGTTTCTCGATATATTGCTTGTTAATAATGGCGTGCGTCCCGTCGTTGAGGGGGATATAGGCATGTTTGCGGAAATGGTTCAGGGCTTCGAACAACGAGATGGTTTGCCCTTCGATATCCAGCGTGGCCTCTCCTTCCAGAAAGTCAATGCCGTGCGACAGGCTCAGATGGAGTGTGGGCGTGACCGCCCGCACTTTGTAGGATTTGAGCTTTTCAGCCCCAAACACCGCAAAGCGATTGATCAGGTGCGTCAATTCTTTGTAAATAAACTCTTTGGCCAGTTCTTCCTCGATAATGAACAGATTATCCTCGATATGATAGTCGTTACGCTGCTCCAATGCGCGTTTATATTTCCGCAGCAGTTTCTCGATCTCCTGAAAACAGGAATAGATTTCTTCGTGCAGCACATCGCTTACCACCAGCGTTTTTTCCAAATCATTCAAGGTCACGACTTTGGCAATCTCGTAGTCGTCAAAGAAATCGGCATCAAACCCAGGTAATGTGGTTGAAACCCTGAGATACAAGGAATTATCCACATCCACCTTTTCGAAAATGAGCGCGGGCTGCGTGTGTTTGGGAGAGCCTTCAATCTGTCTGTAGTTTTGGTAGCTGACAGTGATATTCTCGAAAAAGGTATAAAGTAAAGAGAGATATTTTTCAAGATTCAGAGACAGCACTTTATTTTCAAACAGCGATAACTCTTGAAAATTTTCGCCTAAAGGTTGAATGCGGTAGATGATGTTATCGGCAAAGGCAAAATTTTCAGTTAATAATTGAATCGGAGCAATTTTGACGCCCTGATGCGCCAGGATAATCGCGCTGCGCAGAACATCTTCTTGCGGCGTGATCGCGATGCTGACTTTCGCGTCCCCCTCGGCAAAACGAATCGGCTGAAACCGTGCATCAACAAATTGCTCACAATGCTGAAGCTGCCAGAGCAGATATTCATGTTCTGCGAGATAGATGCGATCCGCCGGTTTTTCCCAATCAATGCGAAAGCTGTTCTTTTCCTGAATGGCGTCAAGAGATTTCAAAATATCGCGCGTCACGCCGCTGTAATATTCATAACTCGCCTCGAGCGGCTTGCCCTGATCGTCAACCACACTCAGATATGCGCCAGCCTGATCAAAATCTAGACGAAAAAAAACAGTGGTCAGCGCCGGCTTTTTCGTTAAAACCGACTTCTTGCGTCTCAGTAATTCAAAAAGATCATTGGGGGTATCTGCCATCCTCTGTTGTTCCCATTTTTTAATCCTATCAAAGTTTCAAGTCCTGACAGGGATAAGGTGAAAGTTCTAGCGCATGCTTTGTATTTAGTTATATTGTAGCGTGAAAAATCATCCTGAATTTGTCAAAGGAAAATGTGGAAATAAAGGCGGAACAATGGAAGAAATCTGAGTATATCCGTGTCAATGTAAGTAAAATTCTTCTCTTCCCTCGTGTTTCAGGAATATGGCTTTCGCCATTCCTGAAACAATGCAAAGCGGTCTAAGTGCTATGCACGGCTTCTGCATGGAGTCGTAACCCCAGGGCCTCAATAATTTTGAGAATAGTGTCAAAATTCGGGCTGCTGTCGCCTGATAACACTCTGTAAAGGCTGGCTCTGGACAAACCGGCATCCCGCGCGACCTGAGACATACCTTTGGCGCGGGCAATATCGCCAAGAGCTTTCGCAATGAATACCGCGTCACCGTGTGCCTCATCAAGACATGCTTCAAGATAGGCCGCCATATCTTCAGAAGTACGGAGATGCTCGGAAACATCGTATCGTGTGGTGTGGGTTTTTGCCATAATGAACTTCTATAGATTTTTTGCTAACGTCAGAGAGGTTGTCAATCCATTTCGCAAAGATGCCAGTTTTTCGAATTTCAATCATGGATATGTTGTATCTTCCTGGATATAACAATGTTATTATCCAGGTGTCTGCACACTTTACATTCCCAGACCTTTCGTTCTAACCTCAGGATATCGCCCTTGTATTCGAATGCTAAGTTTTTGCCAACAAGTTCCATTGTTCCGGGTGGGCCGGGACGCCGGTTTTTTTAACAGTATTCGCCTGCTTATTCCCGATTCTTCGTGGCCACGTCTTGATAGAATTGCACCCCGTTTTGCAGATAGGGCCAGAGTTCTTCGGCAATATCATCTTTGTTGAGCAGTCCGCGGACGATAGCATCGGCCACGACAATGTCATCCGGCAGTTCGCGGTTGCGCCGGAATAATTCGCGGGAGGGGCCGTCAACGTAGGTTAATAAAATGTGCCGCAATTCCCGGCTGCTGATCGCGTCCTGCTTCCAGCTCTCAAATTTTTCGGCCAATTCCGTCAGTTGTAGAAACAGTTCTGCTTCCGTCGCAATCATCGCCAGTTCGTGAAGTTGGTGTTTAATTTGCTGCGGGTATTTTTTCATGAATTACACGTTCGCCGTCAAAAGTTTATCAAAAATTCAGGAAATATAGTAATCCTGCATAATGCGTGCCTCGACTCCGCTCGACAACCTTCCGGTCACTGAGCGGAGTCGAAGTGATATGTGACAAATAATTTAGGATTGCTATATTTATTGATTGAAGATCATCAAAAACCGCCCAAAACCGTCAAGAAAAAAGCACCATGTTCTCAAAGAAAATAAATGTGATGGTAATACGCTTTTGTAAGAAGCTGTTTTAAAAGTCCATGCAACGGGCATTTCGAGAGAGGTGAACAGGTGTCAAAGCTCTGCTTTGACAGCGAAAGCAGAGCTTTCGCACTCCTCACCTGCAAACTTTTAAAACAGCTTCTAAGAATTCTTATAAACACAGGCATTCAACCCGTCAGTCGTTTTCGATTTTCCTTGACTCCATGGCTTGAGACGCGTAGTCTGGTATTGATTTCTTTTGATGCTATTTGTGTTCATGGGTGATGAGAGACTGATCGTCTGGAGAAGGTCTTATGTATGCCGAAACTAACGTTTTGACGTACGCACTGAATGAACACCAGTTTTTTTATGAGTGACATCACAATTTTGCGCTACCTTTTCAAAGGAGTGACGTATGCCAAAACCATTAGGCCAGGTCAAAGTGCTAGATTTAACCCGCGTGCTTGCGGGGCCCTATTGCACTATGCTTTTAAAGGAACTCGGGGCTGAAATCATTAAAGTTGAAGTGCCGATGATCGGCGATGATGCCAGACATTTTGGGCCATTTAAGAATAATAAAAGCTTATATTTCATGAGCATTAACCATGGAAAAGAAAGTATTTCGATCAATTTAAAAACTGAGCAGGGCAAACGGATCCTTCGTGAACTGGTGCAACAGGTTGATGTGCTTGTCGAGAATTTCAGACCAGGCACGATGGAAAAACTTGGCCTGGGGTACGAGCTGCTCAAAGAGCTGAATCCGCGCCTTATTTACGCCGCATCTTCAGGCTTCGGGCATACAGGGCCAGATTCTCAAAAACCGGCCTACGATATGCTGGTACAGGCCATGGGCGGTATCATCAGCATTACCGGGTGGCCGGACAGCCCACCCACGCGAGTGGGCATGTCAATCGGCGATATTACGGCGTCGTTATTTACGGCGATCGGAATTTGCAGCGCGCTCTATCAGCGCGAACACACAGGACAAGGGCAAAAGATTGACGTCGGTATGCTGGATTGTCAGGTGGCAATTCTCGAAAACGCGCTTGTCCGTTATCAGGTTGATGGCGTGCCTCCCAAACCTCTCGGCAACCGACATCCGACAATTACGCCTTTTCAGGCCTTTAAAGCCAAAGATGACTATATCGTCATCCCGGTCGGCAATGACAACCTCTGGAAAATTTTTTGCCAGGCAATCGGACGCGAAGATTTGATCGAGCATGAACAATTTTTAACGAATAAACTCCGCACCGAACACCTTGAGACATTGATCCCTCTCCTGGAAGCAGAGATCATCAAAAAAACCGTCGCGGAGTGGAGCGACATTTTCGAACGAGTCGGTTTGCCGCACAGTCCGATTAATACCATTGACAAAGTCATGACCAATCGCCAGATCTTAGCCCGTAACATGATCGTTGAGATAGAGGATAAAGACGTTGGCGCAATCAAAATTGCCGGCAACCCGATTAAAATGACCAGTATCGAGGAAGAAACCACGCGAAAACCTGCACCGGAAATCGGAGAGCATACGGATAAAATCTTAAAAACCTTCCTCGGGTATTCAGATGAACAGATTGCCGAATTACGCCAGGAAGGTGTGATTTAACTTTACACTATCGAAAATCATATATCATTGATAACACAGATTGGACTGAAAATTATGATAACACAAGCCTTGCTCGCAGAAACAGCGCAAGCCTTGCGCAGCGGAACATTAGATGTGATTGAGTATCTGAATGAACTCTGTGATCGCATCGAAGCGTATGAAGGCCAGGTGCAGGCGTTTGTGCCTGAGAATGATCGGCGTCAACGCCTGCTCCGGGAAGCTGAGGATTTGAAACAGCGTTATCCTGATCCACATACGCGCCCATCCTTGTATGGAATTCCAGTAGGCATCAAAGATATTTTTCGCGTTGATGGGTTTCCAACCAGAGCCGGGTCGGATTTTCCGCCGGGCGTGTTAGCGGGTGATGAAGCGTCCTGGGTGACAAAATTGCGTGAAGCTGGCGCGTTAATTGCCGGAAAAACTGTGACAACGGAATTTGCTTATTTTGAACCCGGACCAACTCGCAATCCTCACAATCTGGAACATACGCCGGGCGGTTCCAGCAGCGGCTCCGCCGCAGGAGTTGCGTGTGGATTTTTCCCGCTGGCCTTTGGCACGCAGACGATTGGATCGGTTATCCGGCCGGCGGCGTTTTGCGGCATTATCGGGTTCAAGCCGAGTTTCGACCGGATTTCAACCGATGGTTTAATCATCTTTTCTCGTTCGGCGGACCACGTAGGGCTTTTTACCCAGGATATTGAAGGTATGGAACTTGCGGCATCATTGCTGTGTCACAACTGGCAGTCCTGCTTTACAGACAGCCGAGAAACAGAAGAACGTCCTGTGGTGGGCGTACCGGAAGGAAAATATCTGAAACAGGCGTCTTATGACGGCATGAAAGCCTTTGAAACGCAGGTTCAGGTCCTGGAAGATCGTGGATATACGGTCAAATGCGTGCCCATGTTTGATGATATTGCCAGCGTCAATCACAGCCATCGCCAGATGACAGCCGCAGAAGTTGCGCAGGAACATGCTGAATGGTTTGAAACCTACCGTGATCGTTATCGTCCGCGCACCTTAGAGATTATTCTGAAAGGTCAGCAGATCAGTTCGAGCGAATTGGAGATTGCCAGAGCAGGCCGGCTGGAACTGCGCCAACAGATAGAAGAGGCGCAAACGAAACATGGCATTGATGTATGGGTAAGTCCGGCAGCTCCGGGTGAAGCCCCCAAAGGCATTCATGCGACCGGGGACCCGATTATGAATCTGCCCTGGACCTATGCCGGAGTTCCAACAATTACCGTTCCGGCCGGCATGTCGAAAAACCATCTCCCCATAGGCTTGCAGTGCAGTGCGGCCTTTATGCACGATGAACGTTTGCTCGCATGGATGCCGGGTATTATGGAAACTTTGAAGCATGGATGAGACATCTGGTAATTTTATCATATTTTTTGTAACCATTTCAGCAGGTCTCTCGACTCCTTTAGGTGAAAACGAAAAAAATAGGAGTTTATTCATAATACAATGCTTGCCGAAATACGAACAGCGTGAAACAGGGCATACATGAAAACAGTCGCCGAGACGATGGATGATCTCGATATTATTCGTCAGATCCTTGATGGCAAAGTCAATGCGTTTGAATTCTTGCTCGAACGTTATCAAGAGCATGTGGTGAAAATTGTCAAAAAGCATATTCCATACAACCAGATTGAAGAAGTGACGCATGATGTCTTTATTCGTTCGTATCAGTCGCTGCCGACATTTAAAAATACGAGCGATTTCAAACACTGGTTGTCGTCGATCGCTGTTCGGACCTGTTATGATTTCTGGCGCAAGCAGTATCGTGAGCGAGAACTTCCATTGAGTTCGCTGCCTGAAAAACAGCAGCATTGGTTGGAAGCGACAGTCTCCATGGAAGCTCATCAGGCTTTTTCTGAAGCGGAGGATATCCAGGAAACGAGAGAGCTGTTGGACTGGGCGTTAACTCAATTATCCCCCGAGGATCGGATGGTGATCGAACTCGTATATCTGGAAGAATATTCTGGCAAGGAGGCAGCGAAGTTATTAGGATGGAGTGTGGCGAACGTAAAAGTTCGTTCATTTCGCGCCCGGAAAAAACTTGAAAAAATCCTGCAAGGGAAAAGTAGCATTATTGGGGGGAAATAAGTTATGGCATCTTCAGAAAAGAAGGCGCAACATTTACAAAAATTACTCAGAGCTGCGTATGTGTCGAAAGAGCAGATTGAGATTGAGCCTGGTACGCGATGGCGCATGGATGTCATGCGCGATATTCGGCGGTTGGGGCCGCTCAATGTCCAATTTAACCCGTTTATGATGTTCAATCGGGTTGTCTGGCGTTTCGCAGAGGCGGCGTGCGTGGTGGCGCTCGTGATGACTGTGTATGTCGGTTTCACTGGTTGGAATCCGATTGAAGAAGTCACGTCGTTGTATTTAGCTAATCCGGTAGAATTTACGGTATCCCAGGTCTTAGGAGAGTATGAAAGCTATGAATAAGACGCAATTGAAAGTTCTGGCAGGAGTGTTGGCAATTTTTCTGCTTGGGGGAATTATCGGAGGATTAGGGGCTGGCATCTATTTAAGATGGCGGGTTGAACAATTTGCCATGAAAGCCCCGAAAGACCATAAAGAAATCTTTATGGAACGCCTTTCCCGCGAATTAACCCTCACAGAGTCGCAAAAGCCGGAAGTGGAAAAGATTGTTACCAACTCAACCGTCGAAATTCGCCAATTGATCGAACAATCTCGGATTGACTTTGAAGAAATTATCGAACGCCGGAATGTTGAACTCAAAGCTATTTTGACGCCGGAACAATATCGCAAACTTGAAAAGATGGAAAAACGTATCCGCGATCGTTGGGAAAAAAATCCTCCCCCTCCTCCTTTTCCAGGCGGCCCACCTCCAGGACCAGAAGGGGGGCCGGGTGACAGAGATGGACGTGACCGTCCTCCTGAAAAAGAAACCCTCTAGGGCAGGCAGCATTATTCGTGGACGTTGACGCTGGTCAAAACCGGATTTCTTCATGAAGTGTAAATCTTTAAATCGCTCATCATGCCCTTTACATCCTCCCCCCGCCGAGCGGGCAGGGCTGTTAAGTTCTTGTAAAACATGCCCGTCTTGACTTCGCTCGACGTGCGGTGTTCCGGTCATCGAGCGAAGTCGAGATGACAAACATCCATAGAACTACAGCCCTACGCCGAGCGGGGAGGGGTCAGAATATTACCGAATTAATTTCTTCATGTTCACCTTGACAGAGCAGTAGTACTTTTCGCCATATTAATGAGACGCAATGCATGAAAACGCTATCCTGTTGCGGAAGCCTGGTGTTGTTATTGTGGATATTGATGATCATTTGTACTCCGTGCAAGGTTATTGCCCAGGAATTTGCCGTAATTACCCATAAAAACGTCGAAGAGCCTCTTGAGGGAGATGATATCAAACACATTTTTTTGGGCCAAAAAACCCGATGGAACAATGATGCCAGTATTATTTTTGTGTTACCTGCCGATAGAGAGCTTTGTAATGCGTTTTTCAAAACGTATCTCGGAAAAAGTTATACCCAGTATCTTAATTATTGGAAGAAACAGGTCTTCACGGGAAAAGGACGCATGCCCGTGTTCTTCCATGATGAGCAAGAACTCTTGATGTTTGTGGCCCAAACTCAAGGGGCGATTAGTTTTGTGTCCCGCCAGCATGCCGATAAGGCTCAAGTCAATATCATGACTATTATTCAGGAAGAAGGATTCTGATCATGAAAAAATTCATACGCTCTTTTATCATTATACTTCCAATCGTGATGGTCAAATCTCTCTTTGCGTTTGACGGCGAAATGACGTTGGGCGGCAAGAACATTGATGTGCATGGCTTTATCTCGCAGGGCTATTTGCACAGTGATGGCAACAATGTATTTGCCGATACAGAAGACGGCACCTTTCAGTTTAATGAAGCCGGTCTGAACTTCTCGACTGACGTCACTGACCGTTTACGGATCGGTTTACAGCTATTTTCCAGGGATCTTGGCGATTTGAGCAATAATGAGATCCAGCTTGATTGGGCCTATGGCGATTATCGCTGGCGCGACTGGGTCGGATTTCGAGCCGGAAAGATCAAAATTCCTTATGGCTTCTATAATGAAACCCGCGATATTGATTTGTTGCGTACCAGTGTGTTTTTGCCTGCAAGCATCTATTATGAAGGCGAGCGCGACATTGTCAATGCGCTTCAGGGCGTCGGAGTGTATGGCGATCTTGCGTTAAAATGGGTTGGCAGCCTCAGCTATCAATTCCAATGGGGCCAACAAAAAGTTTTTGAAGACGGCAGTACGGCGAAATATGAAGCAGATCAGGAGCAAACGACGGTCGCAGCGATTGAGGAAATTGATCTTGGGGATATCTATACCTTCAGCGTTGAGTGGGAGACCCCGATTCCTGGTTTGCGGTTCAAAGAATTTTTTATGACTTCCGATCGTTCGCTGGAAATCCGGATAGTAGAGGAAAACTCGGAAGATGAGGAGTATGATTCTGCCCTCTCTTCCCGCCGCACAGAGGATATTGAAACTGTCATTTTGTCAGGGGAATATAACTGGAATGCGATCACCGTGGCGACCGAATATGCCACTTCTCAAAAAGGAAAAGAGGGCTATTATGCCAGCCTGTCGTATCGAGTCAATGATTGGATCGAGTGCGGTCTCTATTATTCCGTCTATTATCCTTATAAAGATGACAAAGACGGTTCAGAACTTGAGGCCCAGGGACGGTCAGCCCATCAAGCCTGGCAGAAAGAATGGGTGTTGACCTCTCGCTTTGACATCAATGACCATTGGATCTGGAAAATTGAAGGGCATTTCATCAATGGCACAGGCCAAATACTCTCTGATGATAATCCGGAAGGATTAGACGAAAATTCCTATCTTCTGGCCGTCAAAACGACCTATCATTTTTAACCAGAAGTTCGGACCGGATTTCGGATCATCGCGGCTTCCTTCCCTGTAACCTCTTGTAAGCAAAACAACAGAGAAAATTCTTCGAAGTATTATCAACAAAAATACAAAAATCTTTAAAAAACTGTAACCATCTCCTATCAAGTCACGACTCCACTAACAAAAGGAAAACGATCCTTGAGAGGAACTGTGGCGTTAATAGATTATATAAACTCAAACGAGGAGATACCGCAGAATCCCAGCATCTCCCCAATAAACAAGGAGTACACAATGAAAATGTTCTATCGAACAGCCTGTATTGCGATGATGATGATTGGATTAATAAGCGGAGTCGTTTTGGCGCAGCCTACACGCCCTGAACAGCCCCCCAAACCTCCGACTGTTGAGGAAATCGTATCTCAACTCCAGGAGCAACTGAATCTTACCAATGAGCAAGTCGAACAAGTTCGTCCGATTTTTGAAGAAGAATTTGAAAAACGCGAAGAGCTTTTTCAGAAAAACCGGGGACAGGGGCAGAGACCGGAATCGAGAAAAGCCTTAGATGAAGAGTTTCAGAAACTCCAGGAAGAGACTGAAAAGCAGCTTGAAGAGATATTAACGGAAGAACAAATGGCGTTGTATCGGAAAATGCTCGAAGAGCGACGCCCACCGCAACCACAGGGTGGTATGCCGCCTAAACCGAAAAATTGACGAGGATCGGTTACATCTTAATTCCAGGCAGAAACCTGGCTCAATGCCCAGCTATTAGGAGCATAAACTTATTCATTTCCCGGGGAAAAGAACTTCAGGTCCGGTTCTTTTTCCTGATAGGGTCGGGAACGTATCCAGTTTCCCGACCCACAAGCCTTTATAAGGAGATAACCATGACATCGAGAATCGTAATTATCTGGACGCTGCTAACGTTCTGTCTGGCAATTCCTGGCTATGGTAAAGTTGATTGCCTGACCGCCGCCCCCAATAATCCCCCAAAAATCACTCAGATGATCGTTCATCCGAATCCGGCCAACCCAGGAGCGACGATTATCCTTGAAATGCGGGTTGAAAATGCGGCTGCCAACCTCAGCGGCGGCGCTGTGATTGCCACAGATTCTCATGGGAATAATTATCAGGGCAAGATTTCCTCAGTGGAAGGAACGCCAGATACCTTCCTCACCTCTATCCGGTTGAGTCCACTGACTGATCCGGGAGACCTCATATTTGAAGTGTTTATCCTGGATGCAGCCGGCAATCTCCATCAAACGCAATTTCTGGCGATCACCATTTCGTAAGCTTTGCTCGTGTCGAGCGCAAAAGAGCTATTCCTGCTTGCTGAATTTATCACTGAAAAAGCCTAAAACAACGGTGACAACAATCAGCACAACAGAAATCGCATTAATCTTCGGTGTAATCCCAAAGCGCAGCATGGAGAAAATGTGAATCGGCAGGGTGGACTCATTCCCGACCAGAAAAATGGTCGTATTAAAATTATCAAAGGACAATAAAAAGGCCAGAATGGCGCTAGCAAACAAAGCCGGTTTCAGAAAAGGAATGGTAATGCGCCACACCGCCCCCAGGCGGCTGGCCCCTAAATCCATCGCGGCTTCTTCTAAGGCCACATCAAATTTTTTCAAACGCGCCGATACTGTTAAAATCACAAAGGAAATAATAAACGAGGCCTGCCCCAGAACAACCCCGCCTAAGCCGGGAAAGAGCCTGGTTTTATAAATCGCGACGAGCCAGGTTCCCAGGAAACTGCCTTGATCTTTCAGCATGTATGCCAGATCTTCAATGTTTGAAATCCCGATCAATAACGACACGCCGAGGATCACCCCCGGGGTCACAATCGGCCCCAGGGCCAGCGCATAAAACAGATTTTTGCCCGGAAAATTATGGCGTACCAGGGCAAAGGATGTGGCCGTGCCAACAAACACCGATAGCACTGAGACGACGATGGCAATCCGTAAACTGTTCCAGATGGATAACAGCAAGCGGTTATCTCCGAACAATTCCTGAAACCATCTCAAGGTGAAACCTTTCCAGGGCAGCGAAGGATAGCTGCTGTCATTGAACGCCAGAACGACCACCAGAATTAATGGGGCCAACAAATAGATGAAAAAGATCACCAGATAGAGCCGGTACATCCATAATTGCAGGGTATTGACATGTTGTGCTTTCATAATAGTTTATTTCGCCACTTCTCCCAGGGGTAACTTAAATATTCGCAACAGTCCGAAAATGATCCCAAGCGTGGAAATCAAGAGAATAAACGCAAAGGCGGCCCCTTGCTCCCAATTCAGGGTGTCAATAAAATTCCCGTAGATCAGTTCGACAAACCACACGCTGCTTTTCCCGCCGAGCACTTTGGGCACGATATACGTCCCGATGGAGAGCATGAAGACCATAATGCTCCCGGAAATGACGCCCGGAAGGCTGTAGGGAAACACAATGCGCGTGAAGACTTTGACCTTGTTTGCTCCAAGATCCTGGGCCGCTTCGATCAGGGAAAAATCCAGACTATCCAGGGTCGCATACAATGGCAGGATCATAAAGAGCAAATACCCATAAATCAAGCCGACCCCAACCGAAAAATTGGTATAAAGAAATTGAATCGGTTCTCTGATCAGATGAAATTCCATCAAAAATTGATTCACAACGCCCTTTTCGCCGAGAATAAGCAGCCAGGCAAAAATGCGGATTAGCTCACTGACCCAGAACGGAATCAGAAGGAGCAGCAAAAGCTTTGTCCGCCAGGCTTTTGTGGCAATCTTGGCGATATAAAAGGCGACCGGATACGAGATGACAAGCGCGGCAAAGGTCGTCAGAAATGCGGCGTAAATCGTACGTAAATAGACCGTCCAGTACACATCGTTCTGGAAAAAACGCAGATAATTACTCAGCATCCAACGGGTTCTGATCAGTTCCACCTTTCCCCCGGCGTTTTCTAACTGCCGCAGAATGCGATTGGCTCGCGGTTCAGGAATCTTCCAGGCGATTTCCGCCGGCATTTCCCGAAGGATTTGCGCCGGATCACGATCAGTAATTTCTGAAGGCGACGGAAGATCTATGCGTTGGACACTTTTCAAGGCGTCAACCACAGCCTCTGGCTTGCCCTGAAGGGAGAGCAACTTTATAGTGACCCAGGGCATATTCGATTGAAACGATCGCAGAAACATCCCGAGTTGGGGAAGCACCAACAGGCCGAAGATCCAGAGAAGCCCAGGAAGCAAAATAAACGCGAGCGAGATTTTTCGTCGTGTGTTATATGTCATAACCTTGTCCGAGCACTGATGCCCTGAGACAGAAGTTTTTGCTAACAGCCCCTGTCGGACCTTGTCAGACAAGTCTGAGTTGTCCGACAAGGTCCGACAAGCCCTGCTAGTAGGAACTGCTGTCCCAAAGCACTAGAGTGTGAGCGCGTTTTCAGGGTTCCAACTGATGCGGACATTCGTCCCGACCGCATAAGGTAACTCCTGTCCGATATTGGGCGCTGAAACCGTTAAACGTGGTAATGCCTCTGAAATGGAGATCATATATTTGATCAACGCGCCTTCAAAGATCACATCCGTAATGACGCCAGGATAGGTGTTTTTCAGAAAACTCATGTCATTGGCATTGAGCAGCTCGATTTTTTCAGGGCGAATATATACGTGACATCCGTCGCCTACTGCAAAGGATTTGCCTGCGGCTGACGTGATGGTGAGTTCCTGCGCCTGGCTGATCGTCAGGTTTCCCTGCCGTTCACGCACTATGACCGGGATGCCATTGTGATCGCCGACAAAATCGGCGACAAATTTATCGTTAGGAGCGTCATAAAGTTCCTGCGGCTTCCCAACCTGAATCAGCCGGCCTGCATTCATGACCGCAATCCGGTTGGACATCACCAATGCCTCACCTTGATCATGCGTAATGTAGATAAAGGTGGTACCTATGCGATGCTGGATTTTCTTCAATTCGATTTTCATTTGTTCACGCAATTTTAAATCTAATGCACCCAGGGGTTCATCCAGCAGCAGCACGGTAGGATTCAGCACAAGGCAGCGGGCAATGGCCACGCGTTGTTTTTGTCCGCCGCTGAGCTGTGAGATCCGTTTTTGCTGAAATCCCTGTAATTCGACGACTTCCAGAATCGCCTCAACCCGTTTGCTGATCTCCGCTTTGGGAACTTTTTGCATCTGAAGCCCAAACCCGATGTTCTCTTCCACATTCATCATCGGGAAAAGAGCCAGATGTTGAAACACCAGGTTGGTTTTGCGCTTGTGCGGCGCAAGGTCGTTGACGCGCTCGCCCCCAACATAAATCGAGCCTTGCGTGGGAACTTCAAACCCCGAAATCATCCTCAGCGTGGTCGTTTTCCCGCAGCCGCTCGGCCCCAAGATGGAAAAAAATTCGCCTTTCTGAATTTCAAGCGAGACATCTTTGACCGCAGTAAATTTCTCGAAGGTTTTGGTGACGTGCTCTAATTTAACATCAATTTCACTCATGGTGTTCGTGTTTGGCCGTTGTTAGGACGTATAATCGTAGAAGACTCCCGGAGTTTCGAAAACTCCGGGAGTCTAATGGGAGTCGAAGGAACTTATTGAGCGACTTTCAACTTTTCGATATATTCATTCATCATATTGGTCCACCAGGTGGTCTCAATTCCGTACCACCAGAGGTTTTCGACCGCTTCTTTGGGGAAGGATTCTTTGATGAGCGCTGAGCGCTCGGGAGAAATATAATCAACCGATTTTTCAACGGCCGAGGCAAACCCGCCTAAATCCGAGATTTTGCCTGCTACTTCAGGACGCAGGGTAAAATCAATCCATTTGTAGGCGTTATCAATATTTTCAGAGCCTTGCGGCAGGGAGAACACATCCAGCCAGGTCAACGCCCCTTCTTTCGGAGCAATAAACTTCACCGGATGACCTTCCTGAGCCAGATACCAGCCGGTGCCATCCCAACCCTGACCAACCCATACGGCTTCCTGCACAAAGAGATCAATATTTTCCTGGCGGCTGGTCCAATAGGTTTTGACCAGTTTTTTCTTTTCAATCAGAAACGCAAGGATTTTATCAAGAATCGGGCGGGCGGTGGCTTCATCCACGTAGATGTCGCGCATCCGGTTACCCAAACCGAGATATAAGCCCGCGGAGATAAAGCTGTGCAGTGTGGCGCGATAGGTAATTCTTCCAGCGTATTTTTCATCAAAGACCGCGCCGAACGAATCTATCGGATCCGTCACTTTTTCAGTATTGTACATAATACCTTCAGTTCCCCAGGAAAAGGGAATCCCATAAATCTCGCCGTCTATTTCCGCTCCCAGTTGTTTGGAATCTTCCAGCATACTGGGATACACATTGCCCAAATTTTCGAGTTTGGAAAGATCGAAAGGTTGATACAAGTCGTAATCCATTGCCTGGGGAATCAGCGTCACGCTGGGCTGCACAAGGTCAACGCCGCGCCCCTTAGCGGCTCGCAGTTTGGAAATCAGTTCAAGATTATTCGAATAATAGGTGATGTTCACTTTAATGCCCGTTTCGGCTTCGAACTGGGCGACAAGTTCATCCGGGGCATAGCCTTCCCAGGTCCACAAATTGAGTTCCCCCTGGGCAAAAGCCATGGTCGCTAAACTCAAGATTGCCAGGATTGTGAATACACACAGTCGTCTCATAATAGCCTCCTTTGGAAAATTTGTGATAATAACGATAACACTCGAAACACAGCAATATCCTGAAACATGCACTGTTTCAGGGTTATACAAACGTCTCTGCGGATGTCAAGCATATTTTACAAAATTTACGATTTCTTTACCCAATCAGGCGTAGTTTCTGATAATCTCAATCTTATAAGATCTGCCTCACGATCTGCGAAACTCCCCTCCCGCGTATTTTTCTTGACATGACGGTTGGCAAGACACACATTCTATCATAATGATGATGAAATAAGTTTCGTATGAAATTATTTTTGTTTTTTGTAAAAAATTTAATATAATTGAATGGAGAATAGAATCATGGCAAAGAAACAGGAGCAACCTGAGATTCGAATTAAGTCTCACGGAATTGATTTTCAATAAAGCTGGAGATGCTGAAGTACTAATGACTTGACCTGAAATACATCATATTATCGAAACATGGAAGGCTTATGAGGAAGAGAAAGACAAACCAAAACAAGAAATTTTAGAGGCTTTAGATACTCTGAAAAAGCATGTGATAAATATAGATTAAGCAATACGAGCAGAAGTGGTTATAGCTCAGACAAGAGCCAATATATGCCCAGTCAATGAAGAACGGAACGGTTCTTGCATGGACAGTGACATAGCCCGCGAAACACGCGATATACGCGAACATGAGGCGATGAAACGTTCGTTGTTTCTCAAAAAACGCTACAGCAGAGCCAAGAGAT
>DF820464.1:878173-910441 GCA_000739535.1 Candidatus Vecturithrix granuli
TGTTTTAAAAGTCCATGCAACGGGCATTTCGAGAGAGGTGAACAGGAGTGTCAACGCTCTGCTTTGACAGCGAAAGCAGAGCTTTCGCACTCCTCACCTGCAAACTTTTAAAACAGCTTCTAAGGTTTGTCCTCAATCATTATCGGACAGCACCTCAATATCAGAAAACGTCCGTGTTTTTTGATATTGAACGTGTTGCTCCAACACGCTATGAAAAAATTAGAATATGGATAATGTCTGGCATCTGACCGTAACATTTCTGTTCTGTCGCCGCTTCCATCAATATTGTATTCTTTATCAATCATATCAGGAGGAAGTCACCATGAAAATATTCGCAAAGATTGTTGTGCTGTTCGTTGTGTGCAGTGTGATTATGCCCGCCGCAACACATGCCGTTTCGTTAGTCGGAACAAAACACGTTGAGAGCAGCGTGCCCTATACGCGGCAGGTCACCGGGGTGCGTGGGGGAACCGCGTATGAGAGCCGGCCGGGTGGATACCCCACCCAGTTGCGCGGCGATGACGGCCAATTGATCAATGACGGCAAATGGATGATGGCATTTTGCGTTGAGCCTGGGATTAAGGCCCACGACGGGAAAGAAGGCGAACTGCCGGTGGAGGCCGTGGCTCCCGAGCAGAAAAAGGGTGGGTTGCAAGCGGCCTGGCTGATGGACATGTTTTATGACGACGCGCATGATGAGAATCACCTGGCCGCTTTGCAAATGGCGATTTGGGAAGTCGTAACCGATAGCACGTATGACCTGGCGGCCGGCGATTTCAAAATTTGGGATGGCAATCAAGCGGCGCTCGACTTAGCCGCAAGTTATCTGGCGCAAGTGCCGTCAGAGTTTACCCCTGAGCAGCTCGCCTGTTTGAATCGTATGTACCAGTGGATATCGCATCCCGACAAACAAGATTTTATCGTCACCCGCGGCAATGCGTGCAGTGAGGCACAGCCGATCACCACACAGTCCGTTGCGTTAGTCGAAACAAAACACCTCGCAAGCAGCGTGCCCTATATGCGACAGGTCAAAGGCGTGCGTGGGGGTGTCGCGTATGAGAGCCGGCCGGGTGGATACCCCACGAAGTTACGTTGCGAGGGCCGGCAATTACTCAATGACGGCAAATGGATGATGACATTTTGCGTGGAACCCGGAGTGAAAGCCCACGACGGGAAAGACGGAGAACTGTCGGTGAAGTTGGTGGATCCTGAGCAGAAAAAGGGTGGCTTGCAAGCGGCCTGGCTGTTCGACATGTTTTATGACGACGCACATGACGAGAATCACCTCGCTGCCGTGCAAATGGCGATTTGGGAAGTTATTGTCGATCCCGCTGGCCCGTATGATTTGACGACCGGCGATTTCAAAATCTCAGAAGGCGATCCAGCGGCAATTGAGCTAGCCAAAAGCTATCTGGCGCAAGTGCCGGCGCAGTTTGATCCTGCACGTGTCACATGCTTGAATAACACGTACCGAGTGATCACGCATCCTAAACGACAAGATTTGATCATCCAATGGAATACCTGCGGGAACGATAGCTGCCAGTAGGGTTCTCACATTGTTCTTGCAGAGCGCGGTGTACGTGACTGTTCGCTCTGCCGCTCTCGACATGTACCGGCGGATGATCTCCGATTGCTCGCCGGTACATGCGGGTAAGCTGCCTGTCGGGTGAGTCATTAAGGTTGTGAATGACCTACCTTCCACCGTCTATAACACCTTCATCATGAGCGGCACACGGGATGGCTACATGGGAAAATCCGCAAGTTCCAGAATTCTCGTCCCTGGAAGAGCGCAAAAATTTCATCATTTTGCATTTTTCTGTAACCATTCTCACCACCCCTTCGACTCCTCTACATGTAAGATGAAAATATCATTCATGAAATAGCAAACCGAATGCTGAGACAGTCTGTCTGGTATTCACCCAAATAGAAGGAGAGCAAATTATGACTCGTACACACAAAGTTTTAAGCGTTGCACTTATTCTGGCAGTTGGAATTACAATGATTGGCATGACTCTGGACGCGCAGGCCTATGGCAAGAAAGATAATCGGCCGACCAATGTTCCCGGAGGCCAATTTCCAGCAGGCCCTGAAGGCCAGTTTCCAGAGGGACCCGGAGGTCAATTTCCGGGAAAAGATGAAGGCAGAGGCATGGGATTTCTGGAAATGCTGACCAGGGAATTGGACCTGACGCCGGACCAGCAAGGGGAAATTACAAAGATCATGGCAACCTTCCGGCAGGAACAGCAGGCGAAAATCAAAGAACGCATAGCGGCTCAACGCGAGAAAATGCAGCAATTGTTTACTGCGGAGTTCGATGAAGCTAAAGTGCGCGAATTTTTCCAGCAAATGGAAGTTGAACGCGAAGCTGAACGCGAGAAGATGCGTGAAGATCGTTTTGTGGAACGCGTCAAATTAATCAGTGCGATCAACGCGGTCTTAACCCCTGAACAATTAAAAATCGTCCAGGAAAAATTTGATAAATTATTCGAAGAAGATCGCCCGATGTTTAATCGCCCGATGTTTAATCGTCCAGGGTTTGATAAAGAAGAACGCCCCCCTGTGAACAATTAAATCTTTCCTTGTTCCTCACCAGGCCATGCACACAATGGGTGCATGGCCCCTAATCATTACAGCATTATTCATCAGTTTTATCGGAGCGACAAAGCTCTTCTTTGGCTGTCAAAGGCAAGTTTTGATACTCCTATCCTCTGTGCTCAGATCAACTGAATAATTTGGAGAGAAAAAATGAAATCACTATTCAAATTTTTTACCGAACGACACCTGTTAGCGAATGCTCTAACGATCATGATCTTACTGCTCGGCTCATATTCGCTTATGACGATGAATCGCGAGGAGTTTCCGAATGCCGATACAGGCGTAGTGACAATCTCAACGACGTATTCTGGCGCATCCCCTGAAGATGTGGAACTCGAAGTGACCAATAAACTCGAAGATAAGCTCAAAAGTATTACCGGCATTAAGACGATAAGCTCTACCTCAGCAGAAAATAGTTCACGGATTGAAATTGAAATCGATGAAGATGAAGATCAGGATGAAGTGTATGATGAAATTGTGGAAACGGTGAATGGCGTAGATGATTTACCCCATGATGCCGATACGCCAAGGATTACCAAAATGAATCCGAAAATGAAGTCGATTTTAACGATCGGTTTTAGCAGCGGTCGTTTGAGTTACCGTGAGTTACGCGATTATGTGCATGACTTTGAGAAGAAACTGTTGCGAATTGACGGTGTGGCGGAAGTGAATCTTTCAGGCTATCTGGATCGTGAAGTGCGCATCGAAGTCTCCCCGGATAAACTGATGAAATACGGCGTCTCGCTCAATCAACTCGCAGAGGTGATTTCAGCCCGCAACATTCGTTCATCCGGCGGGTCAATAGATACCCCTATTGATCAAAAAAATGTGATTACACTGGCGAAGTTTACCGATCCGGAGGAAGTCGGCGATGTCATTATCAAATCATACTCCAGCGGCGCAGAAGTTCGGGTGAAAGATGTCGCCACGATCTGCGATGGTTTTGAGGAGTCCGAAACCATCCAACGTATCAATGGGAAGCCAGCTATATCAGCCAGTGTGACCAAAAGCACCAGCGCAGATATTCTTCGGACCTCCGACGCGATCAAAGCCATGATCGCCGAAGAGCAAGCGACGCTGCCAGCGGATACTATTGAGTTTATGATTACGCGCGATGATTCGACCGGCGTGCGCGATAAATTTGAGATTGTCAAATCAAATGGCGCAGTTGGCTTAATTCTCGTCTTTATCATACTGGCAATCTTCCTGAATATCCGCACCTCGTTTTGGGTGGCGATGGGAATTCCGGTCTCGCTGATGGGGACGCTCATACTGCTGCCGTTTTTTGATGTGGAGTTGGATAGCCTGACAATGGCCGCAATGGTGCTGGTGATTGGTATTATTGTGGACGATGCGATCGTAATCTCAGAAAATATCTTCCAACGCCGTGAGAAAGGAGAGTCCCCTCTGGAAGCAGCGGTCAATGGTGTGCATGAAGTCGCATTGCCGGTCTTTTCAACTGTTGCGACCACCGTGCTCGCTTTTATTCCGATGTTCTTTATCACGGGGATGATGGGCAAGTTTCTCTATGTGGTTCCCCTGACCGTGATTATTGCACTAACCGTATCGATGCTGGAAGCCTATCTGATTCTTCCGGCGCACCTCATGTCCAGCCTGATAAATACGAAGCAGCAGAAAGCCGGGCGTGACTGGTTTCGTCCGATTCGTCAGGGATTTGAACGTCTGGTCTCCAAGATGCTCTCCCTGCGTTATGTATGGCTGTTTCTGGCCGTAGCAATACTGGCCGGTTCGATTATTCATGCCACTGGTTCAATGAAGTTTGTCCTGATGGATCGCGGCAGTAACGTAGAGTCTTTGGACATGACGTTAGAAATGCCATTGGGTACCGCTTTAGAGACGACTTCATCTAAAATGGAAGAAATTGAGGCGATTCTGTCCACCTTTCCTGGTACAGAAATAAGTGCATATACGACCACCATTGGGTCGGGCGGATGGCGGAGTGTCAGTAGTGGGCATTTAGCAACCATGACGATGTATCTTCCTCCTGCTTCCGAATTGGCCCGCCCGGTCAATGAGATTGTGGAAGACTTACGTCAGCAAATTGATGCCATTTCAGGCCCTCAAGAAGTGACAATTGGTATGAGCCTCAAAGGCCCGCCAACCGGCAATGCGGTAGAAATTCTGGTCAAGGGTGGGGATAAAAGCACCCGTAATGCGGCTGTGACTGATATTATGGCATTTCTCAAGACAGTTAACGGGGTTTCCGACCTCGAACGTGATGATAAATCTGGTAAGGATGAAATTATTATTCAACCCAAATATTCCCTGTTGGCGCGCTATGGGTTGACAGTCTCTGATCTGGCCCAGACTGTGAGAACAACGTATGAAGGACAAGAAGCGACCACCACACGCTACGGCGATGAAGATGTCAGCTTTAGCGTCATCTTGCAGCCTGAATATCGTAAGAACCTCGACTACTTAAAAACGCTGAAAATCTCGAATGATCAGGGTGAATTGATTAATCTGGAGGAAGTGGCGGACTTTACAATGCAGCCGGGTGTATATGCATTCTATCATGAAGATGCAGACCCGACAGTGACAATCACCGGTGAGATTGATGAGAACGTAACAACCTCGATAGAAGCCATGACGGCAGTGAAACAGGAATTTGATTTCGAAAAAATGCGCCAATATTCTGGCATCCAACTTGATGTCGGCGGAGAAGCCGCAGATTCCCGACAAGCCATTCAAGACCTGCTGATGAGTTTCGGACTTGCGGCAATCGGCATCTATTTTCTGCTCATGCTCCAGTTCAATTCCTTGACGCAGCCCTTTATCGTCCTGATCACCATTCCTTTTGGCGTGGCCGGTGTGATTCTGGTAATGGCCTTGCACGGGATGACGCAGGCCTCTTTCTTTGCCGGAATTGGCGTGATCGGGCTGGCTGGAGTCGTAGTTAACGATGCCATCGTTATGGTGGATCATCTGAATGTCTTGATCCGCCGCAAAGATGAAAATATGGTCGCGCTAATTGCTGAAGGTGTAGCCGATCGTTTGCGTCCGGTGATTCTGACCACCGTGACCACCGTCTTCGGCTTGCTGCCTTTAACCTACGGCATCGGCGGTGAAGATACCATGATGGGACCAATGGCCATGGCCTTAGGGTATGGGTTACTCTTTGCCACACCGATTACCCTGATTTTATTGCCCTGCTTGTATATGATTAGGATTGATTTTCAGAACGTAGTTGGTAAAGTCAAACAGATATTGACGCTGCGAAAGCCATCCATAGCAACTCTGCCACAGCCAAAAGAAGCCTCGGCAGTCTGAGAATTCTAAAGTGTTTTAAAAATTTTACGTGCATGGAAAAACCGAGTTTTTTCAAAAAACTCGGTTTTTTTACCCCACTTGTTCTCAGATTCACAAAAGCTGACGTGATCATCAATTGGCTCATCGCCTGCGCCAAGATAGGATCTGAATGTGATGAGAAAGATCACCTGCAAAAAACATTGACAAAATGTATTCATCTTAAAAATTGTCAGAACAGTAGAGATTATTGACTATACGACAAAATTCGTTTTGAGAAGCTTGTAGAAAGCGATACAAATTTCTCAGAAAAGTCTGATAATTTATGTGGCGTAAATTTGTTCTGTTTTTCCTGGTTGCCGCAGGCATTGGATTCTATGCTTATCAAAATCATCAGGAGACTTCTCAGACTCCTTCTGTCAGATCGGTAGCAGTCAATGAGCAGTATTCAGCTACCATTTCACCTGGGGAACTCCCGCCTGAAGCGATTGAGACGCTGCAAGTTATCAAGAAAGGTCCGCCGTTTCCCTATACCAAAGATGGCACCACCTTTGGAAACCGTGAACAGCTTTTGCCCCGTAAACCAGATGGATATTATCGCGAATTTACGGTAAAAACACCGGGGATTTCTCATCGCGGCGCACGCAGGATTGTTGTCGGGCAGCAAGGCGAATTGTATTATACTGACGATCATTACCAAACCTTTCGGGAGATTCTGGCAGAATGATTGAGGAACAAGCGTATAACATCCTGGTTCAGCAGTTTACGGCAACGTTTGCGTCAAATTCTGTTGCTGTTATTGTGATTGAAGGGGCGAACATTCACGATAAGCCCAGTTTTTTGCAAGAATTTGCGGAAAAATTTCATTTTCCGCCGTATTTTGGCAGGAACTGGGATGCTTTTTATGATTGTCTGACCGATTTGGAATGGCTTGACGTGAAAAATATGCTCATGATCTATTCTCATGCAGCAAGATTTAGAACCGCTCACCCTGAAGATTGGCAGATTGCCATGGAAATTTTATTTGACGCCGCAGATTATTGGAAACAACGACAAATTCTATTTAGTATGCTTTTTCTCTAACAAGCGAGTTTTCTGAAAAACTCGCTTGTTAGACTTATCATTTTTGAGGAGGAACAAATTTTACAATGCTTGCGTACCAGAAAGGAACATTAATTTCCTGGAATGATGATCGTGGATTTGGTTTTATCGAACCGGAAAATAAAGCCCAAAAAGTGTTTATCCACATTTCTGCTCTCAAAAAAGGCGGACGCCGTCCACAAGAGGGTGATGTCATTCATTACCAGTTAGACATGGATCGCGGCGATGGGGATGGCATTCCCTGTGAAGATCAACTGTGTGGACATTAGTGTTCTTTTAAGGATTAACTGACGGGTTCGTAGTCTCGCCTTCAGGCGGAAGAACTCGCTAAACCGAGAACTACAAACCTGCCATGCTAATTTTGATAAAGCAATTAGGAATATATCGTTTTTATAATTAATTGCTCAGAGGCTGTTAGAGGAGAACTTCTATGCTGTATTATTCAACCAATCTTCAAGCTCAACCGGTTACATTTCGTGAAGCGTTATTAAAGGGATTGGCTCCGGATCGCGGACTTTTTATGCCTCGGGAACTTCCGACAATTTCCGCGGAAGAGCTGCGTCGTTTTTCAGATTTGGACTATGCTGACATTGCCTTTGAAGTGACACGCAAATTTCTGTACACAGAAATGGCTGAGTCAGACTTGCTGGCAATTGTCAAAGACGCTTATACCTTTCTGATCCCGTTGGAACCCGTATATGAGCGCAAATATGTGATGCGTCTGGATCAGGGCCCGACAGCCTCTTTTAAAGATTTTGCCGCTCGCATGATGGGACGCCTAATGCAGTATTTTCTCAGACAGGAAGAGCGAAACCTGCTGATTTTGACCGCGACTTCGGGCGATACCGGTAGCGCGATTGCCAACGCCTTTTATGGCTTAGAGAACATCAAGGTTGTTGTATTGTATCCTGAACATGAAGTCACGGAACGGCAGCGAAAACAGATGACCACGCTCGCAAAGAATATTCAAATCATTGCCATCAATGGCAAATTCGACGATTGTCAGGCGTTGGTGAAACGCGCATTTGCGGATCCTGAATTGGCATCTTTACCGCTGTCGTCGGCAAATTCGATTAATATCGGCAGATTGCTCCCGCAAATGCTCTATTACGTCTATGCTTATGCAAAGCTGCGTCATACCGCCGAAGATGAACAGATCATCTTTTCAGTTCCCTCGGGCAATTTTGGCAATCTGATGGGCGGATTGTTGGCAAAACATATTGGACTGCCGGTCAAAAAATTTGTCGTCGCCACCAATGAAAATGACGAATTTCCGGTCTTTCTGGCAACTGGAGACTATGAAAAGATCGTCCCCTCACGTAATTGTATTTCCAGTGCGATGAATGTAGGGCACCCGAGTAATGTCGCCCGATTAATCGCCTTATATGGCGGGAATATGGATGAAACTGGACAAATCCATCAAAAGCCTGATTTTGATCGACTGCGAAAAGATATATATGCGGTTAGTATCAGCGATGCCGAGACCCAGGAAACGATCAAACAGGTCTATACGGATCATCATCTGCTTCTGGAGCCGCACGGGGCGGTTGCCTGGGCCGGTCTATCCCACTATTTCAATGCATTTCCGCAAGATGCAGCCGCGGAGCAAATGTGTGTCGCGATTGAAACCGCGCATCCGGCAAAATTTCCGGTAGAAATTCGGCAGATACTCGGTTTCGATCCGGAGCTTCCGCCGAGTTTGGAAGGTTTGGAAGAGAAACCTGAATTTTTTGTTACGTTACCGAATTCATACACAGCGTTTCGACAATTTTTGCAAGAACACTATTAGACCACAGATGAGAAATCACCAAATCTGTGGTTGATGTACATAGGAGTTGTCATGAGCTGATGCTCACCCGGCACAATGAAAATCAGATGTACCGCGAAACTCCAGTTTCGCGGCTGTCAACGAATGCGCGAAACTGGAGTTTCGCGCTACATTTCCAGAGGAGAACAGATGACGCAACGAGATTCAACGACGCAAGCCACGGTTCACAATGAAGGTCTTTTTACGAAGATTGCCAAAGCTACCGGCGGGATGACGATAGTGTTAACCAGCATTAAAATCCTGGGGTTCATTGAAAAACAGGTGCTTGCCTATTTCTTTGGCACGGGATATCAGGTGGATGCCTATTTCGTCGGATTCAGTCTTATGAAAGTGTTCTGGGATTTTCTGCGCGGATTGATGTCACCCTCTTATCTCCCCACGTTGATAGGTTTTCGCGGTCAGGTAGGCGAAGAGAAAAGCTGGGAGTTTACCAGTACGATTCTGAATCTGATGACCGTGGTTTTTGTCCTGATCATCGGACTTGCGCTTCTTTTTACTTCACAGCTTATTCACTTGGTTGCTCCGGGATTTCAGAGTGAACGATTTGAGGTTGCAGTTGGATTAACGCGTCTTATGTTGACAGGCGCCGGATTTTTTGCTATCGCCATCATTACAGGACTGACGTTGAATTCCTACAAACGTTTCTTGCTTGCTCTGATGGATGATGTCGTATTTAAAATCTCCGGATTTCTTGGTTTAGTGTTACTGCTCCGCTATATCGGCATTTATGGTTTGGCCTGGGGCATTGCGATAGGCAGTTGGATTGCGCCAGTTTTACATTTGATTGGTCTGCGCCAATACTTACCGTTTTACAAATTTCGGATCAATTTGCGCCTCGAACCGGTACGCAAGATGTTCCGGCTCATGTTGCCGCTACTCGTGGGAATTTCGTGCATTGAAAGCCGGAGACTTATTGACAATTTTTTTGCCTCAAAATTAATTATTGGCAGTATTTCAGCCCTGACATTCGGCTATAAATTGATTGAATTCACGTATGTCGCGATTGCGGAACCCCTGGCTGTTGTGGTCTTACCCTATTTCTCGGACTTAGCCCTCCAGAAAGATCATGCGAAGCTCACAGCTACTTTGATGCCCATTCTGCGAACCGTGGTGTTGATTTTCACCCCTTTAGCTGGGTGTTTATTTGCCTTACGCTATCCGGTGGTACGCTTGCTATTTGAACGCGGAGAATTTGATGCGACCTCAACAAACCTCACCGTCATGGCCCTGACATTCTACGCGCCTGGTCTGGTGAGTTTTGCGCTTGACGTGATTCTGCTGCGCTGTTATTTTAGTTTGTCCGATACTCTGACACCTGCTATCATGGAAGTTGTCACAATTGTCACGCATGTGACGGTGATCTGGCTTTTTATCGGTACACTCGATCACGGCAGCATTGCCCTGGCATTTACGTTCTCAAAAACCTTAAAAGTTGTAATCTTGTTTGCGTTATTACGCCGAAAAATCGAAGATTTGCACCTGAGACATAACCTTTGGTTTCTGGGAAAAATTGCCTTGACAGTCATGATTATGATAGGTATTCTGTCCGGCTATCAGCAGATCTTTTTAAGAATTTTTGACTTTCCCGCGTTCTTATTGAATGCGGCGTTGATTGTCAGCGGTGGATGCCTGGGCATTGGGATATTTCTCATCTCCGTGTTCGTTATGAAGATTGAGGAAGTTCATCTTATTCTGCAAACGAGTAAGCAATTCCTCACATCTTTTAGAAAGTCAGCGCAATAACAGAAATAAGCGATAAAAGCCGAGTTTTTTCGAAAAACTCGGCTTTTGCACACACCGATGAACATCGAATTTTCAGGGAGGGAATTTTATGGACATCAAAGAACGGATTGAAATCATTGATGATGATATTACCCGGCAGCCGGTTCATGCGATTGTGAATGCAGCAAACAGTTCATTGCTTGGCGGCGGCGGGGTTGATGGCGCAATCCATCGGGCAGCAGGGCCGCAATTATTAGCGGAATGCCGCACATTAGGCGGATGTCCTACTGGTCAGGCCCGGATAACCAAAGGGTACAACTTACCGGCGAAATATGTCATCCATACCGTGGGGCCAGTCTGGGAGGGGGGCGATCAGAATGAAGATCGGTTACTGGAAAATTGTTATCGCAATGCTCTGAAATTGGCGGTCGAGCATGATATTCGCACCATTGCGTTCCCATCCATTAGCACCGGGATCTATGGCTTTCCGATTGAACGAGCTTCGCGCATTGCTGCGAAAACCGTCAAAGCCATTCTGGAACAGGAGCAGCGAATCGAAAAGGTGTTTTTTGTGTGTTTTGGGCAACATGACTATCAGGTTTATCAGGAAGCCGTGAAAGAAGTGTTTGGAACTGAAAAATAATACACCAGACAGGAGTGGCAAAGCTTGTCTTTGCCCATGCGGCAAAAGACGAGCTTTCGCACTTTGGAGAGTTCCGGCGTGCTTGCGTCTAAAAATTGGTCTGAGGGGAAATGATCACCATTGATTCGGCTGGATCGCGGTTGTATCCCTTTGGCAGGCTATAATGCGTTGGCGACACGGCGTAAATCACATTCGCAAATAACTGCTGGGTATCGAGATTTACGTTGCTCAAGACTTCAACCGCCGTCTGGTAAAAAGCGTTTGTCAGGCTGATTTTCACAATATTCGGCGGAATCTCTGCCGGCAGGACGCGCAACGCTGAACGAAGGCTATACCAGAACTTTCGCACAAACGACGCTCTTCCTCCGTTCTGTTTTATGCTGGTTTCAACCAGCAAGCGGTGGACTTGTTGTTTCTCGTCGTCGGTGTGATACGGAAAGACCCACCCGATGCAATTCAAGGTTGCGTTGGAGATCGGAATCGGCCCTCGCGCTAACAAAATTTCGTTATCATAGCAATAATTCCACAAAGAACGGCGGATTTCATTTGAAATCACGCACAAAAATCCATCATCCATGGCGCGTTTGAGCAACTTTCCGTTCATTTCAACCCGAACCTGTGAATGCACGTCCAGAGCTTTCATCATTTCTGCCAATGCTTTCATGTACATGCCTGTGGCTTTGTTATACATTGTCTGGTCTTGTTTCATCTCGGTCATAGTATGCCTCTTTCATTTAAACGTATGAATATATGGATCAAGCTTTTCTCCGACCATAAGTTTCATCTGAAATTGTGTTCTGAGATAACTTGAGGCAGGCAGTCGCTCTAACATGATTTTGACAAGATACCTCAAGTTGGGAGGGTTCTGTTCCAGATGCTGCATGGCGAGTTGACATGTTCTCCCCATGACTCTGACTTTCACCAGATTCGTCGGAATATCAATAGCTGTCTCCTGCAAACGCAGACGGCAGGTGAGCCACCATTGCCGGAAAGCCGCCCAGGATTTTTGGGACAGTTTTGCGCGGGTAATCAGTTCATAAGCTCGTTCACTTTCTGCAAGGCTTGTAAACGGAAAGATCCATCCTATCCCATTCCATCGCGATTTTTGATTGGGAACGGGGCCTTGCCACAGTAAGAATTCTTCTCCAACCTGGCTCTGGTAGAGCATACGCTGCACATCTTCTTCAGAAACCGTTTGTAAGAACCCATCGCGTATTACTCGATGAAGAAAGAGATGATCAAACGCTGAACGAGCTTCACGATGGCTTTCTAAGGCATTTGCAATATCAAGTAAGGCCTGAATATAAATCTCTATTGCCTCAGCAGTCATTTGAACCCGCCTCTCTTACTTTCTCTTTTCTCTTGACAAATTTGACATTCTTTGAAGGAAAAAGGCTTATGAAGCAAATATTTTTGAATATTTTTCTGATTTGTGCTCTGGCTGCAGGGGGATGCCAACAGGATTCTGATTATACGCTCGGCGTCTATGATGTCATGACGACTGTGCAGGCCTCAACCTGTCCGTTGTACGTGTCCTCAGTGATTGCTGCTTGCATTGTGCCAACGAGCATGATTCTCGGCCAAACGACTGCACAACAGTGGAAACTTCAAAGAATAGCGATCACAGATACCGGAACCGAAAAGGTTCATCTGACCATTACCTCTGTTACTGACCAGAATGCACGTCTTGTCTTATCTGGAAATGTTGACCACAGTTCCCTTTGTATTGAGGAACAACAAAATATTCAGCCCCCCCAGGAAACATTCTATCGTTTTATTTTGATATACGGATACCTTGACCAGGATCGGATCGTTGGTCAAATTCATACCTTTCTTTCAGGGCCACAAACTCCTTCTTTTCTGCCAATTGTGATTCCATCTGAGGCCCCGTGTCAGATTTCAGAAACATTTACTGGAATCCTCAGTTATTCGGAATAAAGCCTCAACTCACGCTTCATTCGATTTTTGTTTAAAGACTTTTTGAAACCAGGAGGAGAGTTTCTTTTTAGGAATTTCCATGAATCGTGATGTTGGCCTTGACACCTTTTCGCCACTCAAATAAGCAAATTCTTCGAGCAATTCCCGCTGACGAGGCGAAATATGGGATGGAATCCGGACTTTCACTTTGACCAACAAATCTCCGCGATGACCATTGGAAGAAAACGGAACACCTTTTTTTGAAAGCCGAAAGACACGATCTGGCTGTGTTCCCGAGGGAATACGAATACGCACTTTGCCTTCAAGGGTTGGCACTTCAATTACGCCCCCCAGAATGGCCTGCGTGACGTCCAGAGGAATTTCACACCAGATATCATTATCTTTTCGTCCAAAAAATTCATGTGGGCGAACATGAACCGTGATAAAAAGATCTCCGGGAGAACCGCCATACAAACCACTTTCACCTTCACCGCTCACCTTTAAGTTGGTCCCTTCCTCGATATTCGGAGGGATTTTGATCGCGATTTTTCGTTTCTGAAGAATACGACTATCTCCTTGACATTGGGAACAAGCCTTTTGATACACTCGACCAGTGCCATTACACTCCTGACAGACCTGAGTAAACCCCAGGAAACCATGAGATTGTCGTACCCTGCCTTTCCCCAAACAGACTGGACAAATCATCGGATAGGTTCGCGGTTCAATTCCTGTTCCTCGACAGCGCGTACATTGTTCTGACCGTAAAATTTCAACTGTCGTCGTTGCCCCCAGGATCGAGTCTTCAAAAGAAATCGTGACACCATATTTGAGATCCGCGCCTCGAATTGGTTGATATTTTTTACGAGAGGTATTTTTGGCATTCGAAAAATGATCAAAAATATCAAACACATCATCAACGTGTGTGGTTGGAGAGCGATACGCTGCTTGGGACGCCGCATCATAGGCGGAAGAAAATCTGTTCCGATCATATTCCGCCCGCTTTTTCGCATCACTCAGGACGCGATAGGCTTCGGTCACTTGTTTAAATTTATCTTCAGCAAATTTATCTTCCGGGTTGCGGTCAGGATGATATTTGAACGCTAACTTGCGATACGCTCGCTTAATATCTGCGTCATCAGACTGTTCGTTCACTCCCAAAATCTTATAGTAGTTTGTCGTATTAGCCAAGATACTCTACTCTCAAAAACGAGGAGAACACAGGGAATCGAGAAAATACGCGGTTCCCCTTCTCTACCTTCCCGGTGTTATTTTCGTGAGATTATCCCCACCATTACTCTGTTTCTTTCTTTTTTGCCACGCCCACTTTGGGAGCCAGGATCACACGATCGTGCAGATAATAGCCTTTTTGAAACACCGCCGCTACCATCCCTTCTTCCACATCGTCTGTTTCAATCTGCGTCACCGCTTCGTGAATTTCAGGGTTAAAGGGCTGGCCTTGCGCTTCGATTTCGGTCACCCCTTTTTTCTTCAGCACCCCCAGAAATTTCTCGAAAATCATTTCAATGCCTTTCAGGAAGTCCTCCAATTTATGCGTTTGTTCTGCGGCTGCAATCGCGCGTTCAAAATCATCCACGATAATGAGCAATTCCTTAATAAGATTTTCATTCGCATACTTACGAAAGTCAAGAATTTCTTTCTCCTTTCGTTTCTTAAAGTTATCAAATTCCGCTTGTATGCGCAGCCGAGCCTCGTAATGTTCTTTTGCCTCGACTTCTTTTGCTTCCAGTTGCTTTTTCAGATAAGTCAACTCATCCTCTCCTTCAGCGGTTACTGGCTCTTCAGACAGCACCTCCTTTGTTTCAATATTCAACTCCTGGTTCGCTTGAGAGGAAGAGTTGTCGATAGGTTCTTGAATGTATTCTTGAAGGCTGACATCCTCAACCTCTTCAAGTTGTTGTTCATCTTTTTGCTGCTTCGCTGTTTCTTCATCTTTGACCATTTTTATTGGAATTTTTACCACAATTCATCCTCCTCACACTTATGCTGTTCTATCCTCTTATTCAACTTTCTCCACGTTCTGTCAAGAGTCGCGATATTGCTTTCGCGGTATATTCGACAATGGGAATAATCTGAGTGTAGTCCATCCGTTTCGGGCCGATAATACCGACTGCCCCCAGCGCACGTTCACCATATTTATATGAGGACAGGACAAGGCTGAGATCTTTCATGTCTTCAATATGATTTTCTTCGCCAATCAAAACAATTGCCTGGTCATCGCCGTCATCAAGGCATTGGTCAAGAATGTGAATCAGCAAACGTTTTTCTTCAAAGGCCTTAAACAAAAGCTTCATTTTTTCAATATCTGCGAATTCCGGCTGATTCATCATATTGAATGTTCCACCAACATATAATTCATCCTCTTCAACATCATCTAAGAAGAATTGCTGGCTTAATTTAATGGCCTGAGCAAACAGATAGTCAAACTGCGATTTTTCTGTTTTCATCATTTTCACAAGCTTTGTCCGGATTTCAGAGAGACTCAGTCCCATTAATTCTTCTGTAATCAGCTTCGAAATCTTGTCAAGCACATCCTGAGAAATCTCTTCTTCCAGCATGATCACGCGTTTGTGTACCAGACCAGCCTCAGAAATGAAGATCACCAGGATTTTCGAACTATGTAATCGAATGAAGTCAATATGCCGGCACACTGTATGTTTTAATTTGGGAGCTAACACTAATCCCGCCTGATTCGAAAGCTGCGACAACACATCTGACGTTTTTTTCATCAGATTTCCCAATTCCGATTCGGTATGCAGAACTTGCTCGATATTCAGCGACATGATCTCTTCCAGAGTCTTTTGCGCTTTTTCCAGGTGATCAACATAAAAACGAAAGCCTTTATCTGTCGGAATTCGTCCCGCCGAGGTATGAGGCTGCACGAGAAATCCCATTTCGTCAAGATCGGCCATAATATTCCGAACCGTTGCAGAACTGACGCCAATATCATATTTTTTGGCGATCGTCCTGGAACCTACAGGCTCGGCAGTTGAAATGTACGTACACACCACTGCGACCAACACTTTATTTTGACGCTCTTCCAACGGTTCACCTGTATGCATACTCATGTCTCTCACTCCTTATTAAAATTAGCACTCATTTATAAAGAGTGCTAATAAATCCTCAACACAAGAATGTGATCAGAAAGCAAATTTGTCAAGACTTTTTTGTGACCCTTCTTTTGAGAGCAATGTCATTTCAACAATACCGCGAGAATAACTGAAAATGAAAACTTGACAAAGCATTAGAATATTCTAATATAACTAAAGGTAGGTTATAAGCGATAATTTTTTCTATGATCTTGACTTTTTCTACAATTTTCTGTTAAATATCCTAAAAAATATTTTTCTACTTCAAAAAGGAGGGGACTGATGATGAAGGCTCTTGTCACGCAACTTAAGGGGATAACTTTTGCAGCAAAAGGCGAATCAAATCATTGGGTCATGATTGACGGACCCGAAGAATTCGGCGGTTCATCCGCTGCTTCCAGACCTATGGAATTTATCCTGTTCGGTTTTGCCGGATGTTCAGGCTCGGATATTGCTTCGATTTTGCAGAAAAAACGGGCCAATATCGAAAAATTTGAGATTAGCGTTGAGGCGGAACGCGCTGAAGAATACCCAAAAGTGTTTACGAAAATTCATCTGAACTTCCTGTTCACAGGGCGCAACCTGAAAGAAAAAGATGTGGAGCGAGCCATTGAACTGGCGCGCACCAAATATTGCCCGGTCTGGGCGATGTTGAAAGATGCAGTTGAAATTACGTATGCTTACGAAATTCATGCAAGCGAATAACAGGAGGGTCATGCTATGCCAATCTTAAAAGAACGTGATCAAAAAGCCGTTGCCAAAGAATTTGAAAAACTCAAGGATCATGGCATCCGCTTTTTTGGCGTTCCATCAGGCTATGAATTTTCAACGCTGTGGCTCTGTTCAACTCAGAGTAACACAAAAAAAATCTGGACACGTATTCCCTTTCGCTGATATCGTGACGTAATCGAGTTTCTGCGTGACGTCCTGAATGTCAAGATGTCGATCGGCACCGGGCATAACATTGCCAAGGCTGTGGTGCCTGGTGTGCAGGACATCAATCAGGCACAAGACCTTTCCAACGTGCGTGTTGGCGTTCGTGATGAACTGTTTCAGGGGAGTCCCCCCATCCTGGCAGGCCCGGTGCAATATGATGGCACAGAAGATGGCGTGGCTGCTGAACTCGTTGCCGCAGGCATTCCCCACAACGCCATCGTGCTCGGCTTTCGCCCGCCGGAAGTCCGCCCGTTTACTGGTTTTGCCGTCGACTGAACCTGGCGCAAAGCCATATCTGTGCTGAGCAGTCGTGCCTCCGCCTGAAAAAACGCCACAACTATGAAAAACGCCTTGACAGATTCGTCTTCGATGTTCATTGTATGTGAAAGACATTCATGCGGAAAGAGCTTCAAGAATAATGAGATGGCAGTGCCCTCCATATACAGGGAGCGTCGCCCAGCAAAGGAGGAGAAACATGACAGCGCATATCATGCAACCGCGGGTTTCTGAACGCGTGCTGACGGTGCTCAAAACACTCAATACCCAACAATTGGGAGAAGTACTGTTGTTTATGGAATTTCTGAAAACTAAAGAGCAGCAAGAAGCCGGAAAAGATCTCTTTTGGCTGAGCATTACCCACGAGGCCAATCCAAATGTGACGCTGGATGACGTACGCACGCGCCCTCCTGAACATGGCGGCTATTCTGAAAATCATGGGTGAACGGTGTTATACTTTTTAATTCTTCCCTGGCAAATGGGATATCCTCTGTGCCGTAGTATTTTTCCAGGGAGAGCCACTTTTTTGTTGACAAGATTCTCAGCGTTGTTCTATTGAATTGCGTGATGACATTCATGAGGTAATAATTAGTCACGTTTTTGCTTGTGAATTGTTTCGGAAATTCGGAGAGGCGTTCGCAAAACACGAGATGGTCAGATGAGTACATTCGGTTTTCCCATTCACCCGATGATGATAATTGTTCCGGCAGGCGCGTATTTTTACTATTTTTGGTATAAGGCCGGGGGTGGGACGGTGCTGCGCTCCTGGCAGGGAGGATAACCTGAACCCCTCTTTGCCGCCTCTTCCAAAGCCCACTCTAAGAGATGTAGAGTGGGCTTTTTTGTTTCAGGCAACACTGAAACGGCAAGAACAGGTGAAAAATTGAAAATATATTCATTACTATGAAAAAATTTATTGCACCGACACAGATTAACGGAATTGTAGCGGCCCCGGCGTCCAAAAGCGATATGCTGCGGGCGGCGGCGGCCGCCTATTTAACAGGCAAGACTTGTGAAATTGTGCATCCCTCGTTCTGTGATGACGCCAAAGCTGCGCTTGGCATCGTCAGCGCCCTGGGAACGCAGCTTGATCTTCGCTCTGACAACATCCTGTTCAGTCCCGGAAATTTGAAGCCTGAACCGGTATTAGACTGCGGCGAATCGGGTTTGTGTATTCGTATGTTTCCCTCAATCGCCGCGCTGCGTCCTGAGACAATGACGTTAACCGGTCGTGGTTCCCTGATTTCACGGCCGCTCGATATGATTGTCCAGCCCTTACGAGAGCTTGGAGTTGTCTGCCAGACCAATAACGGCTTTGCGCCGATCACGGTGACAGGCCCATTACAAGCGGGAAAGGCCGTTGTTGACGCTTCTGTGACTTCCCAGTTTCTGACAGGCTTGTTAATGGCTTTGCCGCTATGTCAGGGAACCTCAGAAATTATAGTGAAGAATTTGAAAAGTACTCCCTATATCGCCATGACCCTGCACTTGCTTGAGCAATTCGGAATTCTGGTTGAACATGAGCAGTATGAACATTTTCTGATTCATGGGCCGCAACCGTATCACCCGCTCTCATATTCGGTTGAAGGCGACTGGTCAGGAGCTGCGTTTTTGCTTGTGGCCGGTGCCATTGCCGGAAACGTGAGCGTGACGAATCTCAAGCTCGATTCGCTGCAGGCCGACCGCGCCATCCTGGACGCGCTCGCTCGCTGCGGCGCAGATCTGACTCTGGAAGAATCGCGGGTCAGCGCCCATCAGGGTACTTTGTACGGTTTTGAGTTTGATGCGGTAGATTGTCCGGATCTGTTCCCGCCGCTTGTGGCTTTAGCGTGCGCTTGCAAAGGGAAAACGGTGATTTATGGAGCGCAGCGTCTCAAAGTCAAAGAAAGCGATCGCGGCATCGCCTTATTGACCGAATTTCGCAAAATAGGCGCGAATATCGCCTTATATCCTGACCGAATGGAAATTAGCGGCTCAGAACTTGACGGGGGAAACGTGCATGCGTATAATGATCACAGAATCGCGATGGCCTGTGCGATTGCCGCGTTGCGTTCCCGTAAGGGCGTAACAATTGAGGGCGCGGAATGTGTGGCAAAATCTTATCCGCAATTTTATGAGGATCTGCAAAGTACGGCAGTATATACGTGAATAAGAGAAAGGAGGAAGCCGAATATGATAGATACAGTAGAGGTCAAACGAATTGTCAGAGATGAGCTTTCAACCATAATTCATGAAGATCGTGAATTTTACGAGATTGTTCAGCACCTGGTCAGGGATCAATGGTTGGAAAGTTCAGAACGTCGCTTTAATAAAATTCTCGACGAATTACGCCAGGATCGAGAAGAGCAAAGCAAAAAGTGGGAGGAACAGAACCAAAAGTGGGAAGAAAACCAGAAGATGCTGAATCAGATATTGCAAGAGATTCACAAAATGTCCCGCAAGCATGAAAGCTCAATTGGTGCGTTGGGCTCACGTTGGGGACTCCATACTGAGGAATCCTTTCGCAATGCGTTGAAAAGTATCCTGGAAGATTCCTTTGATGTGCAGGTTGTTCATGTAAACGAATACGATGACAGCGGTGAAGTATTTGGACATCCCGATCAGGTCGAACTCGATGTGATCATCAAAAATGGCATGTTGATTGTCTGTGAAATTAAATCTTCAATGAGCCGCAGCGAAGTGTACAGTTTCGAGCACAAAATCGCATTCTATGAAAGAATGCATGACTGTCAGACCAGCAGAAAGATCATTATTTCACCGATGGTAGATAAATACGCACAGCGAGTTGCTGCCAAATTGGGATTCGAAGTGTATAGTTACGCAGAAGATGTTGAAACAATTTAACCTGTACAGAAGGGGAAAATATGAATTCCTATGGCAGACTATTTCGAGTCCATATTTTTGGCGAATCTCACGGCAAAAGTGTGGGCATTTTACTTGACGGTGTACCGGCCGGCATTCCGCTTGCGGCTGAAGATTTTGCCGCGGATCTGGCGCGACGCAGACCGGGCGCAAAAGGCACAACGCTGCGACACGAGGATGATCTGGGGCTGCTTAAAAGCGGCGTCTTTCAGGACAAAACGACCGGCGCGCCTCTGTTGATTGGATTTGACAATAAAGATACTGATTCTTCGGCTTACGATCTGCTTAAAGACCATCCGCGTCCGGGACATGCGGATTTCACTGCATTTCATAAATTCGGCGGGTTCAATGATTATCGCGGCAGCGGTCATTTTTCCGGCAGAATCACGCTTGGATTAGTGGCGGCTGGCGTGGTCGCCAAAAAAATCATTCAAAACATTCGGATTGAAGCTGGACTGGTAGAAGCCGGAGGAAGTGAGCGGATTGAGGAAAATGTGGAGCACGCCGTTGCAACTAAAAATTCCATCGGGGCGATTATTGTCTGTCAGGCGACAGGAGTGCCGGTTGGACTCGGAGAGCCTTTTTTTGATTCGGTCGAATCTCTGCTCAGCCATATTATCTTTGCGGTTCCGGGCATCCGCGGGATCGAGTTCGGAGCCGGTTTCGCATCTGCGAAAATGAAAGGCTCTGAATGTAATGATCCGATTCTGGATGCGAGCGGCCGAACAGCAACTAACCATGCCGGGGGCGTGAACGGCGGCATCACTAACGGCAACCCGCTCGTTTTTCGCGTCGCCGTGAAACCGACCTCCAGCATCGGGCAGCCCCAGAGAACCATTAACTTACACAGCGGGGAACAGACCTCTCTGGTGGTTGAAGGCCGTCACGACGCCTGTTTTGCCTTGCGCTTGCCGGTCGTGATCGAAGCGGCAACAGCTATTGTATTGGCCGATCTGATGCTGCTGGAACAACAGGTTGCGAGAATAGGGAATAGAGCCATCGAAACTATTTAGCACGTAGTGCTTTAAGTATTGTAGAAAAATGGACTCACCAGTCCCCTTTCTCCTACCGCGTAGCGGTTGTAGATCGCCTACGGCGAAGAAGAATTGAGGGCTTAATCCGAGTACTACAATGCTCTATCGCCTACGGCGAAAAGGTGAACTAAATCGTAACAAAAAAATAAAGAACACGCCATACGGAACGCGGAATATCTGAGACATTATGCGAAATACTGTTGATATTGAACACGTTGGAACACTACAACGAATTTGGGAATCAAACGGATAAACGAAAGAAATTCGTTCCATGCTCAAATCTGCTGTATTCTTAGACTCGTTATATTCTTAAATTCGTTGTATTCTCAAATTCGTTGTATTCTCAAATTCGTTGTAGTGTTTGACATCATACGCATGATGCCTCGGGTATTCTGCTTGAAAACATGGAGGAACTGTATAAACTGCGATCGGAAATTGACCGGATTGATTTCGAATTGCTGAAATTATTGAAAACGCGCATGGAGACGGCGTTGAAAATTCGGAAGTTTAAAGCAGAAATTACCGATACGTCGCGTGAAGCCGAGGTGCTTAACCGGGTAAAGGCTTCTGCTCAGGCTCTTAGCCTGTTAACGCCTGAATTTGCCGAACAGATCTTCTCTCAGATCATCGAAGCGAGCAAAACGCTCCAGGCGCAAGGGTATCGGCTGATCGGCTTTCAGGGCGAGCATGGCGCGTACAGCGAAGTCGCGGCGCGGGCGTATCACAGCGGGTTGGCCTATATCCCCTGCCGTGAATTTGCGGATGTGTTTGAAAGCGTGCAGCAAGGGTATCTGGATCTCGGCATCGTTCCGGTTGAAAATTCGCTGGGAGGATCAGTGACCCAGGTCAATGAGCTGCTGATTCAATATGATTTACATGTGATCGCTGAAATCAAAAATCCGATCCACCATTGTTTATTAGCTTTGCCAGGCACGGATCACCGCGATATTCGTGTGGTATTTTCTCACCCTCAGGCACTGACCCAATGCCGGAATTTTCTGCAAAGAAATCATCTTGAGCCTCGTCCCTATTACGATACGGCCGGTGCAGCCCAAATGCTCAGCACCGAACGTCCTGATACGGCCGCAGCCTTAGCCAGTAAATTGTGTGCGGAACTGTATAATCTGGAAATTATCAAAGAAGGCGTGGAAGATCACGAGGCCAATGTCACCAGATTTCTGGTGTTAGATCGGCAGCCGCAACAAGAGATAGGCTCAAAATGTTCGATCATTTTTTGTATGTCTCGTGAAACTGCCACGCAATCCGGCAGTTTATACGGCATCTTAAAACTATTTGCTGACGCCAAAATCAACCTGACACGGATTGAATCAATGCCGAATCGCAATGACCCTGGTAACTATTATTTCTTCCTCGATTTTGAAGGGAATGATACTGATGAAACCGTCAAGCGCGTGCTTGAAGGGGTAAAAAACAATACAGTGCTCTATAAATTTCTCGGGTGTTATAAGGAGGTTAGTTCCTCATGAAAATAGCAATAATTGGCGCAGGCCATGTAGGCGGGTGGTTTGCCAGAGAATTGATCAAAGATGGGCATGAGCTTGCCATCTTTGATCTGAATCCGCACAAAACCGCAGAATTTCAGGACAATTGTGTGCTAAAAGAATTGGCAGAACTCACCCAATTTGTCCCAGATTTACTTTTAAACGCTGTCAGCATTCAGCACACGGTGCAAGCCTTTGAGAAGTGCGTTGCCTATTTACCGGATCATTGCGTGCTCGTTGATGTCGCTTCCGTGAAAGGTGAAGTACCGCGATACTATCAGCAGGCAGGCTTCCGATATGCTTCCTTGCACCCGATGTTTGGGCCGACCTTCGCCAATGTCAATGATTTACATGAAGAAAATGTGATTTTGATTACTGAATCCGACCCAAACATCAAAGAATTTTTCAGAACCTTCTTTCGGCAGCGCGGGCTGAATATTTTTGAGTTTTCCTTCAAGAAACACGATCAGATGACGGCCTATTCGCTAAGCCTGCCTTTTGCGTCTACTCTGGTGTTTGCAGCTTGCATGGATAATACGACCGTTCCTGGTACGACCTTTAAACGCCATCTTGCTATTGCCAAAGGCCTGTTGTCTGAAGACGATCACTTACTGGCGGAAATTTTGTTTAATGCCTATTCCCTGGAACAGCTTGAAAAAGTGACAGCGCGCCTCGAATTCCTGAAACACGTCATTCGCGCCCGGGATTATGAAGAAGCCCAGCGTTTTTTCAATCGTTTGAGAGAAAATATCACCTCAAGCCCTGACGCTCCCGGTGCGTGATAAATTGATCATATTTCAGAATAATTATTTGACATGGAGGGTTAATTGTGAAATGACAGGTTTCATGGGAGTTCACATGAACGAAGTCGTTCGCCCGGCATCATGAAACTACAGGAATCACATATAGGAAAGAATGTGATGTCAGAGGTGGCAGAAATCTATTCTTTCTTATATGCGATTCTTGTAGTTTCAAAGGATTTGTTATGAGTGTACGCCCATCCGATGCAATGAAAATCAGGCTCGTAGTAGCCGCTTCAGCGGCATGAAGAAACGCTAAAGCGTTTACTACGAACGGGTATTTTCATAGGAAGCTACATCGAATGAAAAATGCAACGAAGGGAAGTAATCATTCTCTGCAAAATTCGTTCTTTTTTCAATTCGCTGTAGTGTTGCTGCATGGATACACCTGAAATCTTTATTTCATACACCTGGCAAGGCGAAAGTCTCAAGATTACCGAAGCGTTAGACACTTTTTTGCAGGCGCGGGGCATCACTGTTGTCCGTGATAACCGGGATATTGGCTACAAAGGATTGATTAAGGAGTACATGCAACGGCTCGGCCAGGGCAAGTATGTCGTCGTCGTACTGAGCGACCAATACTTCACATCCAAAGACTGTATGTTCGAGTTGCTGCAACTGTCGCGGCAGGAAGGCTTTTACGACCGTATTTTCCCGATCACTGTCGAAGGTATCAGTATTTATGAAGCGGAAGATTTGCTCAGGTACGCCCGCTACTGGGATGAAAAAATCGCCCATCTACAGCAAGAGATTAAGAACACTGCCAATATCACCAACCTCCAGGGCATTACCGACGATCTCAACCTCTATGTTGAAATCCGCCAGAATATCGCCAAATTAATAGACTTTCTGCGCAACATCAACACCCATCCCCTCAAAGGCTCGAATTTCGATCCATTATTGAAGGCCATTCAGTCGAAAATCGCGCAAGACCAGGCCCTGTCCGCCGCGCCTGAAGAAGTCAGCCGGGCGACGGAAGCCACAACACCGGCACAGAGCAAGACAGTTGTGGTGATGTCAGGCGAAGGCCGGCGCTGGGCGTGTTTGATCGGCGCGAATGAGTATGATGAGGCAACGCTGCCGTCCCTGGCATATCCCGAAGCCAATGTGGACGCCTTCATCCGTGTTCTGGAGGATCAACAGCTTGGCGACTTCGATCAGGTGGTGGTGTTAAAAGGCAAAACCCACACGGAGATCATCCGGGAAATCAAGAGTTTGACCGGGCAGTTAACGCTCGCCGACCTGCTGCTGGTTTATTTTACGGGCTATGTCCTGCTGGACAAAGAGGAAACCGGCAAGCTCTATCTGCTCGGCGCAAGCAGTGACCCGGCGGATTTGCCCGGTTCCGCGATTGAATTAGGACGGATCAAAACCTTTCTGGACAAATCGGAAGCGGTACAAAAAATGCTGATTCTGGACTGTCAGTATGGCGGCCAGACGCCGCCGTATCATCTCACGGATCCTGACCTGGTGCAAACCCAACTGGGGTGTGCACGCCAGGGCGCATATCTCATCAGCAACGCGGTGCAAGGAGCTGCCGGCAGCGCGGAGCCATCCGCCAGTTCTCTGACGCAATATCTGCTGGAAGGGCTGACGACCGGCAAGGCAGACCTGGATCAGAACGGCAAGGTGACGGTGGATGAATGGTACACCTACGCGCAGCGCCAGATGGTTGACCGGAGCCTGCCCGAACCCTTGAAATGGGATCCCGGCACGGCCGGCAACTGGGTTGTGGCGCGCACTCCCGGAACGTCGGCGCAGACAGCGGCTATGCTGCCGGCCAGTCTGAAACGGAATTATAAATACATCAGCGACATGTTCCGCGATGGCAGCGTCATCCCCTTTTTAGGGTCGGAGATGGTGCTTCCCGCGGACCCCGCAGCCGTCGCCGAGGCCAGCGTCAACGAGCCACCGCTGGAACGGGAGTTAGCGCAAAAAATGGCGGAGCAAGCGGAATTGCTGCAAACAGGCCAGTGTCATCCGCTGACTGTCATGTCTCAATACTACCAGATGCAGGTCGTCGGCGCGCGTCCCCTCTTTTACAAACAATTGAAAAAGCTCTATCCCCAACACGTCCGCCCCGGTGCAATTCACCGCTTTCTGGCGCAGCAGGATCAACCGATGGTGGTGATCACCGCCAGTTATGATACGCTCCTGGAGCAGGTGTTCCGGGAACACGGCAAACCCTACGCGGTCGTGACCCATATCGCCTATGCCGAAGACGAAGGCAATCTCGGCAAAGTGGCGGTGTCATATTCGGATCGTCCTGACAACGCGGAAATCGGCCTGTCCGATGAATTGAGCATTGATCTGGAAAAATGGTGGGTCTTTTACAAAATTCAGGGCACCTTCGACTTGTTTGTCAAAGGGTTGGCCGGCAAAGAGGAACTTGATTCGATTGTGATTTCCGAAGAGGATTACGTGGCCTGGCTCAGCCGCCTGAGCGACCAGCACCGGACGATTCCGACGCTGTTTCAGCGGGTGTTTCAACAACGCCTGTTCCTCTTTTTAGGCTACCGCATGTGCGACTGGAATTTCCGCACCCTCGTCCACATCTTGCGCAAAGACGAGAAAATCCGTAAAGTCAACGCCTACGCCGTGCGCCAAAACGCCACGGATTTCGAGCGATCTTATTGGAAGAGCAAAAACGTGCAAATCCTTGATTTTGAAACTTCGGAGTTTATCCAGGGATTGGCAGAGGAAATGAATATTCAGCTTTAAGAAGGATTTCGTCTTGATCATGCCCGCGAAACACGCGAAATACGCGAAAAAAGGATTTCGTCCCGGAGGGATGGTTGATAATAGCCCACCGTTTTAACGGTGGGGAACCGATGGGTAATCGGCGCGGAGTCCCGGAGGGACGGTTGATAATAACCCACCGTTTTAACGGTGAGGGAAGATCAGCTCATCAAATATCGTTGATGTCCCGTAGGAACAATTGAAAACGGGTGGGTAATGTTCAGTCGTCCCTAACGGGACTCATAGGGTCATTGCCGTCTGACATTCCCACCGTTGAAACGGTGGGCTATTATCGAATGTCCCTCCGGGACGCGGAGGCGAGAAACCAGGTTTCTTCAAGAAACCTGGTTTCTTAAACAAACACAATGCAGATACAATCACCTTACAAAGGGCTTGCGCCGTATGATGTGGCGGATAAGGACAATTTCTTCGGACGCAAGCGCGAGACGCAGATTCTGCTCGGCAAAATCTTTGCCAACAACGTGACCCTCCTGTTCGCCGGCACCGGCGTGGGCAAAAGCTCGCTGCTGCGCGCCGCAATTTTCCCGGCTTTAACGGAACAACACGCGCTGGATGTGGTCTATTATGCGGACTGGGTGCGCGAGCCGCTGGAAGGACTCAAAACTACGATTCAGCAAACGCTCAGCGCCAACGGCAAAATCACGGGACGCGAACTCAAAAAAAACGACGAACTCCTGTCCTTTTTGACCACCTGTACCGCGTACGCCAGTGAACCCTTGATCCTGATGCTCGACCAGTTCGAAGAACTCTTCCAATATCATGCCCGTTCCGGCCGGCTGCGTCCGTTTGTGGAGCAGGTGGCGCGGGTCGTGAATACGCCGGACCTGCCGGTGAGCCTGGTTTTGTCCATGCGCGAGGATTTTCTGGCCGAATTGAATATTTTCAAAGGCCGCATTCCCGGCTTATTCGACAACTACTACCGGCTGGAAGAGTTGCAAATCGAGCAGGCGCGCGAGGCGATTGAAAAGCCGCTTAAAAAGGTCGGTTTTCGCTATGAAGACGGCCTGGTTGAACAATTGTTGAACGACTTAGCGGCGCGGGAACAGTCGCGTCACGTGGAGGCCACCGCGGAAGGTGGACTCCACGTAACCGTCATGGAGTCTGTCGAGCCGCCCTATTTGCAAATCGTCTGCAATGAACTGTGGCGCGCGGAAAAGGACAATCCCCAAAAAGTCATCACTATGGCTCGCTATAACGCCTTAGGCCGCACAACGCAGATTGTCCGCAAGCACTTCGAGCAGGCCATGGCTCACTTTTCCTTGCGCGAACAGTCTTTAGCATTCGAGATGTTCCGTTATCTCGTGACCGAGCGGGGCACGAAAATGGCGTACCGGGCTGAGGATTTAGCCAGCGAACAACTGCTGGGCGTCCCTGTCAGCGAGTTGCAGCCGATTCTGGCGTATTTAGCGAGTAAAGAGGTACGCGTCCTGCGGGCCGATCAACGGCTGGATCAGACTTGGTACGAACTCTATCACGATGTCTTTGCCCAGATTATCCGCGCCTGGAGCGAACAATTTCAAGCGGATGAAGATCGCCGCATTTACCGGCAGATCAGCAGCGCGACCCGCAAATGGGCCAACGCTGGCCGCGACGAGACCTTGCTGCTGCGCGGGGCCGCGCTGTTGGAAAGCAAAGACTGGCAAAAGCGCAACCGCATCGAGACGCTTTTGCCTGAAGAGCAAACCTTTCTCAAGCAAAGTTTGACCCAATATTACCGCGGCGTCTGGCTGCGCCGGGGGATTGTGGCCATCATTGCGGTGTTTGCCGTCATCTCCGCTATCGCCGGCTTGTACGCCAATGCGCAGCGCAAGGAAGCCGAACATCAGTCGCGGCTCGGCCGCATTCGTTCGCTTATCGCTTACGCGTATAAGGATAATGTCGAGGAGCAACGCGAACGGGCGGCGTTGCTGGCGCGGCATGCGTACTTGCTGAACCAGCAGTATCACGGCAATATGCAGCCGGAAATTCAGGTGGCGTTAGAGACGATTTTTGCCACGAAATTTATTACGAAGGAACCGTACGATCCTGATGTGGTGAAACAGGTCTGTCAGAAGGTGCATTTTAAGATCGCTTTAATAGACGAAGAATGGCGGCAATTTACCAACAATGTGCTGCCTTATAAACCGGCCTGCCCGGAATTGCAGCAGATTTATCCATTGCAGTTGCGCCGCGAGCCGATGACGGCGCGTGATTACATGGCGTTGTCGCTAAATATGGCGGACGCGGGCGGCTGGGGAATCCTGGCGCATGATGTCGAGAACCAGTTTAAAGGCCGGGACGACGTAATTTTCGACAAGGCCACCGGGTTACTATGGGAGAAAGCGGGTTCGCCTAATGCATTAAACTACGCTGACGCCGAAGGCTATTGCGCCAATCTGACATTGACCGGGCATAAAGACTGGCGGCTGCCGACGATTGAGGAATTACTGTCGCTCATAGAACCAGAAAAACAAGCCAATGGTTTCTATCTCGATCCCATTTTTGTTCTTCGAGAAGGAGTGAAGTACCCCTGGTATTGGAGCGCCGATATTCATCTAATAAAAGGCGAAGGTTCGGCGGAGTCGGCGTGGGGCGTCCTTTTCTACGACGGCATCGTGGACTGGGACGGCGTCCACCTCGGCGTCGACGTGCGTTGTGTGCGTGTCGGACAATGATTTGGTCATTTGAATAATTTGATTATTTTGGGGGGTACAGGGGGGCTTCCCCCCTGTCGAAAAATTTTTTTTGAGGGGTTTTGTTATGGCGCGCTACGAACATTTACCGATATGAGTTTCGGGCTTTTGCCCTGAAAGAGCGAAAAACCCATAGCTGTGTAGAACGTGAGTATTGACAATTTGCTCAGCAATCGTTATTTTTAGAAACGGAGGGGAGATATGCCGGCCAAAGATATTTATCATGAGACTGTCAAAAAGGCGTTAATCAAGGATGGCTGGGTGATTACCCATGAGCCGCTGCCGCTGAAATGGGGTAGAAAAGACCTGTATGTGGATTTGGGGGCGGAAAAATTATTGTTGGCCGAAAAAATCGGCCGCAAAATTGCGGTTGAGGTCAAAAGTTTTGTCAGCCCTTCGGAAATCGAGGATTTGAAAAATGCGCTCGGCAGTTATCTCCTCTACTCTGATGTATTGGAACAGATCGAACCGGACCGGGAATTATATTTGGCAATCCGCAAAGCAGTGTATTTTGATCTGTTCGAAGAATCAATCGGTCAATTGCTGCTTCAACATCATCACGTCCGCATCCTGGTTTTTGATCAGCATCACGAGGAGGTTGTGCAATGGATACCATAGAAACCTATCGCCGCATTATTCAAGAGGTGTTACGTCCATACAGCCAGATTACATACGCCAAGGGCGAGATCCACAATGAAACCGTCTTTGATCCGCAGCATGACCGCTATCTCGTGGTCTCGGTGGGTTGGGATGACGTGCGCCGCATTCACGGCTGCCTGTTGCATGTCGAAATTCTGGATGGCAAGGTCTGGATTCAACGGGACGGCACCGAGGATGGCATTGCGCGGGAATTAGAGCAAGCCGGGATTCCGAAAGCGCAGATTGTGTTAGGCTTTCATGAGCCGGATGTGCGCCCCTATACCGGCTATGCCGTGGCATAAAAAGGAGGTGATTGCATGAATATTCGCAAAAGATGGAGACGATGGAGTGGACTTCTGGGGGGAATTCTGTTGTTAGCAGTGCTTTGGGGGTGTCATTCCTCCAGCAGCTCGACGCAAAGCCAGAGTTGTTTGCAACCCGGACGCTATCGTTATTACAAAATGACGGATTTATCTCTCTCCTCAAGTGCGTTATGCAGGTTTCCCAATGGCGCCCAGACATTTATTGAACAAGGGGTGACGAATATTGTGGCAAGCGAGCAAGGATATACCTTTGTCGCCGGAGAAGAAGGCCGATGGGCCTTCACGCTCACCTGTCGCGAGGGGACGAAGCTTGCTGATGTCAGTATTGTGCTTGATAACAAATGTCCGAGCACCTTTACGCTGCTCACGGACGCCACGTCAACCGCCGAAATGGATGCACCAGCGTGGGGCGCAGGGTCTATCTACATTTATGAGTATGTTCTCCTGTGGACCTGTGGAGGCGAAAAGACGTGCCTGGCAAGAGAATCCTGGGGGTTAATCCCGGAGTAAACCTGTATAGCTTCATTATTAAGTAACTACTGCATGCTTTCAGAAATAACTAGACACGAGAAACCAGGTTTTTAAGGAAAAAACCTGGTTTCTTCGTCGCGCCTCATGTATGCTTATTTCCGAAACTCTGTACTACAAGAATGAAGAATCAACAAAAATTTTCGGACGTTTGCTGAATATCAGCGATTTTTGTCACGCAAAACTTCCGTTATAAGCCGATGAATAGTGGCAAAATTGTCCAAATTATTTCGTTGTCGCGGCAAAAATCGCATCAAAAATGGCCGTCGTATCCGCTGAATCGGTATTGAGAAACATCACCATACCCAATTGGTCGTCCGGACGGAAAAACATCGCTGTTTGCACCCCAGGATCGCCGCCGCCATGTCCCCACAGTGTATTTTTATCATCGTCCTCTGTTTTTACCCAACATAGCCCTTGTTTTGGGGCACTGGGATAGTGGGGCGTGAATACCTGCTGGACGGTTAGCGATTGTAAAAGGCGGGTTTCACCAACTGTGCCGGCATTCATGTAGGCCAGAAGGAAGCGGGCCAATTGATTGACGCTGGTACGAAGTGTGCCATCAGGATAGTTGGGAAAACTATATCGGCAATAGGCCCAAAATTCGCTGCCGTCAGGTGTGGCTTCTGGTTCCCGGCTCATAAACCCCAGTTCTTGAATAAGGCGGATGGCTTCCTGAAATTCAGCGTTATCTTGATTGTAGGTATAGGGCACAGCAAGCTTTTCTTCCGCAAGTCCGGCGAGATACCACGAGGTTTCTGTCAGGCTGAGGGGCGCAAAAATATGCTCGATACAATATTCGGCAAAAGGCTGTCCGGCCAGCACTTCCACCAGATACCCAAGTAAGCCGAAGCCGACATTGCTATAATTACGTGGCTCTTCTGGGAGTTTACCTTGTTCGCCAGGTTGCCAGGTATGGAAATTCCCTTTCGTATCGTAATATTTCCCACCGGGAGTGAAATATTCCATCAGCCATTCTTTGAGTGAAATCGCCGGATCGCCGCAGACATAGCTGTCGTCGTAGGCGTTGCTATCCTTGATAGACGACCGGTGGCTGAGCAGTTGCCGCGCAGTAATGGGAACATCCGGATACGTTGGATTTCTGACTGAAAACGGCAAATAGGTGTTGATATCGACATCTAAATCGAGTTTGCCCTGTTCCCATAGTTGCATGACCGCCGTGGCGGTAACGGTTTTCGAGACCGAGGCGATGTTCTGAATCGTATCCGCGGTCATGGGGGTTTGGGTTTTGATGTTGGCCAAACCGTAACCCTTCGACCAGACGACCTCATTATTTTGGATAATTGCGATAGCAAGACCTGGAATATGTTGTTCGGCCATCGTGGTCTGGATAACCGCCTCAATTTTGGCAGCATCAAACATGGCTGGTGTTTGAGCGAATGTGCAGAGCGGCAGCAGAGAACAGAAACAGAGGCCGAAGAACAAGTTACGGCGCGTTCGTGAACATTGAAAATCCTTCTTTGACGATATTACAGACATACGCTTTCTCTCCGTTGCTATTTTTAGCATTGCCCTATGGACAACCTAAAAACAAAAGAGCTGACAGTTGATTTGGTGCAATTGATAATCGGGGATTATTGCTGTCCCCATTTACAATAAACCCCGATATAACATCAGCTAAATATTGGAAAGATAATAAGATCTATAGTACTCCTCAATCAAATGTAAACTGTCATTGCGAGGCTTTGCGAAGCAATCCCGCCGAGATTGCTTCGTCGAAGACTCCTCGCAATGA
>DF820464.1:910499-918190 GCA_000739535.1 Candidatus Vecturithrix granuli
ACTGTCATTGCGAGGCTTTGCGAAGCAATCCCGCCGAGATTGCTTCGTCGAAGACTCCTCGCAATGACATAGCTGGTTTAGGGTTGCTATATTTCTGATTTTTGTTCACTTGAACATTCATTACTTTATGCGCTAACAACCCCGCTTCAACCGCCCAAAAGGGCACGGTCACCATACCGTGAGGGTTGGCGAACAATTTTTCACCCATGTCCTGTTGGGTCAGGTAGGCAACCAGCGAGTTACCTTGCGGTGTCCCCCGCTGAACCGTGGCAGTTTCCCTGCATGCAGTCCCTTCAGGGTGTAGGGTAGCAAGCCAACGACTTACTCACTTTTGTAAGTACTTTTCCAACAAGCCCACTTCAATATCCATTCGCCATCGGGAAGATGTCTCCATCAAGTCACAATAGCGTTTCGACTATGCTTCTCTTCTCCTATGAAAATGTAGCGCGAAACTCCAGTTTCGCGCACCAGTCATCCGCCCGCGAAGCTGGAGTTTCGCGGGACATCTGATTTTCATTGCGTCGGGTGAGCCTACGCTCATGACAACTCCTTTAAAAAACATGTAGCACGAAATTGATTTTCGCGTCCGCGAAACAGAGTTTCACGGTACACCTCTTCTCACTCTAACGGAAAATGACAGGCGACGGCTCTGGCACCTTCATACACAAAGGGCGGGTCTTCCTGGGTGCAGATGGTCTGCTTAAACGGGCAGCGCGTGTGGAAACGGCAACCGGGCGGCAGATGAATCGGGCTGGGGAGATCGCCTTGTAAGATCATCCGTTCACGGGTTCGCTGTCGGGGATTGGCAATCGGCACGGCCGAGAGCAGAAATTTGGTGTAGGGATGGCGGGGATGTTTGAATAGATCACGAGTGTTGCCTAACTCCACGGTTTTGCCTAAAAACATGACGCATACCCGGTCAGCGATATGTTTGACCACGCTCAAATCGTGAGTGATAAACAGATAGGTCAATTGAAATTGTTCCTGCAAATCTTGTAATAAATTCAGAATCTGCGCCTGAATCGAGACGTCCAGCGCGGAGACCGCCTCATCGCACACCACAAATTCCGGGTTCAGAGCCAACGCCCGGGCAATACCGATGCGCTGCCGCTGTCCGCCGCTGAATTGGTGTGGATACCGCCGCAGCACATGCCCACGCAGCCCGACTAATTCGATCAGTTCCAGAATACGGGCGTCAATCTCCTGATTACTTTTCCCATACTGATGCGTGACCAGCGGCTCAGCCAGAATATTGCGTATGCGCATACGGGGGTTCAGTGAGGCAAAGGGGTCTTGAAAAATAATCTGCATCTGCTTGCGCAAGGTGCGCATGGCTTCATCTTTGAGGGCATGCATATCTGTGCCACGAAAGAAAACCTTGCCAGAGGTTTTGTTATCAAGACGCAAAAGCACTCTGCCAAGCGTGGTTTTGCCGCAGCCCGATTCGCCGACAAGCGCAAAAGTCTCGCGTTCGCGGATCGTAATGCTGACGTCATCTACCGCATGAATCAAGCGTTTATGGCTGCTAAAAGGTCCGCTGGCCACAGGAAAATATTTGCATAGATTTTGAGTTTCAATCAATGTGGATGTCATACCTTTTCTCCCTGAGTGTGATATAGTGATCCTACGTGACATGACACTTCGACTCCGCTCAGTGTCCGGGCGGTTGTCGAGCGAAGTCGAGACACGATTCATTGAGGATGTCTATATAACCAACAGCGCACGGCATGATCGCTGCCGATTTCAAATAAATCTGGTTCTTTGCGGCGGCACAGGTCGGTGACATGCTCACAGCGCGGATGAAAACGACAGCCTTGCGGTAAATAGAGCAGATTGGGCACCATACCCTCGATGCTCTGTAAACGTTTGCCCTGCCCTTCTGGCGCAACGCCTGGAATTGAGCGCAATAATCCCTGGGTATAAGGATGCGCCGGCCGGTCGAACAGTTCGAATACATCGCTTTTTTCTAAGATTTTGCCGGCATACATCACATTCACATCGTCGCACACTTCCGCAATTACCCCTAAATCATGGGTAATCATGATAATCGCGGTATGTAAACGGTCGCGCAGCCCGAGCATCAGGTTCAAAATCTGCGCCTGAATCGTCACATCCAATGCAGTTGTCGGCTCATCGGCGATCAGGAGTTTGGGTTCGCAGATCAGGGCCATGGCAATCATCACACGCTGCCGCAGCCCGCCGGAAAGCTGGTGCGGATAGGCGCGAAAGCGCGATTCGGTTTCCGGGATGCCAACCAGATCGAACATTTCCAGCACGCGCCGCTGAATTTCGCTGCTCGTCAAATCCTGATGAATTCTGAGAGCCTCGCCTACCTGATGCCCGACCGTATAGACCGGATTCAACGACGTCATCGGCTCCTGAAAAATCATGGAAATATCTTTGCCGCGAATAGTGCACATCGCGTCATAGCTGAGTTCAGCGAGATTGCGCTGATCGAACAATATCTCGCCGCTGACGATTTTGCCGGGCGGCGACGGGATCAGTTTCAGGATCGAAAGCGCAGACACGCTCTTGCCGCAGCCGGATTCTCCGACTAATCCGACCACTTTCCCTTTTCCGACGGCAAACGAAACGCCGTCCACCGCGCGCACCGTCCCTTTTCTGGTTGAAAATTGGGTTTCAAGGTTATTTACGTGTAAGATGGTTTCCTGATCCATTTTTTCCTTTGAAAATCTTCGTTTGTAGTAAACGCTTTAACGTTTTATAAGGCCGCTAAAGCGGCTACTACGAATCTGATTTTCATCATACCAGACGAGCCTCCAATCATGACAACTCTTTAAAAGGTTATTTCATATAGGATTGAACCAGATTGGTAACTGCATCAATGAACTTCTCGGCATTTTTAAGCATGTCATCCACTTGTTCACGCTCAAACGTCACTAAATCATCGTAATCGCCTTTTGTCCGGCTATCAAAGGCATCTCCATATAATTTGCCGAATTCAACCGACATCAGGCCAGTTTTGACAAATTCTCGATTAAAATAACCTCGCAATTGGGCATGGGAAGAAGTACTGAATCCATGGAACAATGCTAGCGCAGAGACGGCGTAAAACATTGCATAGTAGATTCGGTTCACCGCCCCGGAAAAGAGGTTTTGTTCAAATAGTGTACGAGCTTCGAGCAAAGTTTCTTTTGAACGATGGAGCCGATATTGAAGATATGTGGATTTTTCTTCAGGAGTCATATACGAATACCCTCCCTGAGTACAGTTTCGACAAAAGGCGTATGTCCGGCAATGCCTTGCAAGGCGTGCTTCCCCATTACTTTCAAGTCAAAGATCACATCGTCCTCCAATTCAAGAGGATAGACCACCGTTCTGACTTCGGAGAGCGTTTTCCAGGTGACATCAAGCGTACTATCATCGAGAATAACCATCACATCAATGTCAGACGTGCTCCGGGCTGCATCACGGGCCACTGAACCGAAAATAATCACCTGGTCCAATGCTTTGCCCCAATGGGTGCGTAAACGATGCTTTAATTTTTGAACCGTCCGCTCATATTGCATAGATGTATTCTTTTGAAAATGTAGCGCGAAACTCCAGTTTCGCGCACCGTTGCTACATCTGCGAAACTGGAGTTTCACGCTACATCTGATTTTCATTGCGTCGGGTGAGCCAAAGCTCATGACCTCTCTTTTGAAAATCTCCGTTCGCAGTAAACGCTTTAGCGTTTTACAAGGCCGCTAAAGCGGCTACTACGAACGTTGATTATCGTCCCCTCGTTTAATCCTTCATGTACGGATCAAGGGCGTCGCGGATGCCGTCGCCCATGAAATTAAAGGCCAGCACAGTGATTAAAATCGCAATGCCCGGCATAATTGCTACCCAGGGCGCGGAAAACAGATATTCCTTGCCTTGCGACACAAGCAACCCCCAACTTGGCGTGGGGGGCTGCGCACCAACCCCAAGAAAACTGAGACTGGATTCATACATAATTGCTTCAGGAATTCTTAGTGAAAATAACACGATCAAAACCGGCAAACAGTTCGGGAGAATATGCTTGATCATAATCATCCGTTTTTTGACGCCAATTGCCCGGGCGGCTTCTACAAATTCTTTTTCTTTCAGCGAGAGCGTTTGCGAACGCACGACTCTGGCGGTGCCAGCCCAGCCAACCAGACTCAGGGCTATGAAGATGTTGAATAAGCTCGCCCCTAAGGTGTACATCACCACCATAGCCAGCAATAAGGAGGGAAACGCGATCATGACATCCGCAAAACGCATGATAATGAAGTCCGTTTTGCCGCCGTAATAGCCGCTTACAATCCCCATCACAGCGCCGATCGCCATGGAGAGCAAACTTGGTACAAGCCCAATCACTAAGGAAATGCGTGTACCATACATAATGCGCGTCAGTAAATCTCGGCCAAATTTATCTGTGCCAAGCCAGTATTTCGCCGACGGCGGCAGCAGTTGGTGATCAAGATTGACAAGATAGGGATCGTGCGGGCTTAACACCGGGACAAATACCGCGATGAACGCTAAAAATAGCACCATACTCAGGCCTGCAATCGCCATGCGATTTTGCAGAAATGCATGCACAACGTCGCTCAGAAAGGTTTCATGTTCCTGTTCCTCTAAGGTTTCCACTGGATTAATCGCTGGTTCAGGCAAAATAGTTGAAGTCATGACTTATATTTCTCCCATGTAAATGAAACGCGAACGTTCGTAGTTCCCGCTTTAGCGGGCTGCCTGAAGGCAGAACGACAAACATTACGACTCCTGCATCTCATAGCGAATTCTGGGGTCAAGAAAGGAATAGAGAATATCGGCCACAAGGTTGCCCGCAATCACCAGCACAGTGGCAAACAAGATCGAACCTTGTAAGAGCGGCATATCCCGAGATTGAATCGCATTGACAGCAATTCTGCCCACGCCGGGAATGCCGAACACGCTTTCCGTAATCACGGCTCCGGAAAGCAGACTGGCGACCTGAATCGCCATGATGGTCACGACCGGCAGCAGCGAATTTTTCAAGGCATGTCCCATAATCACCGGCAATTCTTTGACCCCTTTGGCGCGGGCGGTGCGGATATAATCATGGCGCATCACTTCAAGCAGGCTGGAGCGGGTCAGACGCGCAATCACGCCGGCCGAACTCCAGCCCAACACAATGGCCGGCATGATCACATATTTCCAGCCATAAAATCCGGAAACCGGCAGCCAGCGCAGTTTCAGAGCAAAAATATATTGCATCAGCAAGGCCGACCAGAAAATGGGCATGGAGACGCCGAGCAAGGAAAAGCCCATAAAAAAATTATCGGTCCATGAATATTGTTTGACCGCCGAGAAGATGCCAGCCGGGATGCCGATAATCCAGGAAAAAAGTGCGGCAGAAACAGCCAGAATCATCGTATTGGGAAAGGCCTGCAGAATCAGGCCGGTGACCGGACGTTTCAGCTTATAAGAGATGCCAAAATCTCCCTGAATTGCCCCAACAACAAATCGAAAATAACGTACAATCGCCGGATCATCCAGGTGCATTTGGGCGCGTACGCGTGCAATCACATCCTCGCTGACATGTTCTTTCATCATCAGAGCCACCGGATCGCCGGGAATGACGTTGAGCATGACAAACAGGATCGCCGTAATACCGATAAGCACGGGGATCGAGATAACGATCCGTTTGGCAATATAGCGCAGCATGTTCATTGGTTTGTGTTTCCGCAGAAGACGTGGAGTCCACCTGAGAGGTAGGCTCCACGGGTGAAGATATTGTTTGTCTCAGATGGAGGCCCCTTTGAAAGTGGCCTCCATAGAAACCGGGTTTTTTCGAAAAAACCCGGTTTCTTGTTCGGATATTTACTCAACTTCCATTTCGTAATACGACATCGAACTCCACCCATTCCAGGGCACCACAAAATTTTTCACGCGCGGTTGGACAACATAGACATGATCCACGCTGAAGAGCGGTACCCAGGCGGCGTCTTCATGCACGATGACCCGTTCCAGTTCTTTATATAACTCGCAGCGCTCTGCCGGATCGGTAATGGCTCTGGCGCGATCCAGGGCGGCAAACATTTCAGGGTTCATGTTATTATAAGAGCGGGTCACAGTGCCGCGTTCGGCAAAGAAGGTATAGAAAAAGTTATCGGGATCGTTAAAATCGGCAGACCAGACTTGTACGTAACTGCCGACATTCCCTGATCTACGGGTGTCATAATAGGCTGATTCGTCCATTTGCTGAATCGTAATATTGAAGCCAGCCTCTTTGGCCATAGATTGCACAATTTCATTAATATCAACCCATTTTGACGACCAGGTGCTCACCTGCACGATCGTCATGTCAACCCCGTCAGGATAACCTGCTTCGGCCAGTAAAGCTTTGGCTTTTTGAGGATTATACTCGATGGGTTCCTGCTGGGGATTATAGCACAAGAGGCCGCGTGGCATCACGCCATTTTCAAGCGCGCCTTTGCCATAAAAACGGCTATCCAGGATTTTTTGACGATCGATTGCCATCTGAAACGCTTTGCGCACGCGTACATCGTCAAACGGTTTGATGCGCTGGTTCATGCTGTAATAGTAGATGCCGACACGGGGGCCGCTGCGAATCTGGTCTTTCCATTTCTCACTTTCGAAGAAGTAGGGAAGCTGTGAAATGGCAAAATCACAGTCAAAGAGATCGATCTCATCGGATTCGAACAGCAAACGCATTGTCTCAGCATCAGCTATCACGCGAATGATAACTTTATCAAGTTTCGGGCGACCTCTGTAATATTTCTCGTTGGCCGTCAGGGTTTGATAATCATTCAACACATATTCTTTCAGCATAAATGGGCCTGTGCCGCAAGTAGTTTCAGGAGACAGACCAAATTGGTCGCCCACGGCTTCCGTAAAGGTTTTGTTAAAAATAGACGCCTGCGGACTGGCCATAATGGCAATAAAGGGCGCGTAGGGTTCACGCAGTGTGATTTGCACGGTGTAGTCGTCCAGAGCTTGCAATCCGCTTGTAGAATCTGCCTTGCCATCCAGACGCTCCTGCGCGCCAACCACAAAGTCCAGAATATCAGTATTCAAAGCTTTTGTGGCAGGATTGAGCATACGGTCAAAGGTATAGACGACATCTTCAGCGGTCAGTTCTTCGCCATTATGGAACAAAACGCCTTTGCGCAGATAGAAGGTGTACACTTTTCCATCTGCGGAAATTTCCCAACGTTCAGCCAATCCCGGAACAAGTTCCGACTGAGCAGGCCCCACTGTGACTGCTTCTACCAGACGATCGAATACGTTCAACGGAATCGTGTACATACTTGTGGTCATCTGACAATCCGCAGTTTGCGGATCTTCCGAGTCGGTGATGCGCAGCACTTTTTCCGCGCCAGCAACAGAACCCAACACGCTGACACAAACCATTCCCATAACAAGCGCAATACCAAACACTTTCAAGAATTTTTGCATGATGTTTTCTCCTTTCATTTTGTAACCAATTGGTACAATGTGAAGAAATCGTATGAACCAAGCACAATGGAAAATAATATCATTTTTTGCCCGTTAACCACCTCTCTTCAATGAAACTCATCCCCTATTCCCTCTCTTTAGCAAAGAGAGGGAATAGGAGTAATGGTTAAACGGTAAGTGACATCCGCTCGTTGCGCGAAGTCGAAACGAGCCTGGACGTGTTCCCTTCGACTCCGCTCAGGGAACGGTATCACTTACCATTTAAC
>DF820464.1:918479-932843 GCA_000739535.1 Candidatus Vecturithrix granuli
AGTCGAAACGAGCCTGGACGTGTTCCCTTCGACTCCGCTCAGGGAACGGTATCACTTACCATTTAACCACTACCGGAATAGGTATCAGTTGATCTGCTCGCCATACAATGCTTACCATAAAACGTCTAAATTAAAAAGCTAAGAATAAATTCGCAACAAAAATTTTTGTATATTTACAAAAATTTTGTTGTAAATCTACATTTTTTTCAAACTATACTATCGGAAAAATAATTATACCTCTAAAAACCGGGTTTTTTGAAAAAACCCGGTTTTTCTCCGCGAGTAAATTTCTAAAAAACTATCATTATAACGTTGCGTGATACACGCGCATGAAATTCCCGCCCAAAATCAACAAAATATCGTCATCGGAATAACCGTGCTCGATTAGCGCGGCGGTAAATTCAGGCAGACTCTGATGTCCGGCGAGCACGTCGTAAGTGTCAAGCGAACTGGGCATAGTCAGAAAATTCTGATAGTTGTCGCACAAATCGAATCCTATGCCGACATGTTGAATCCCGACCAGTTGCACGATGTGATCCACGTGTTTGACGAGATCGTCAGCCGTTGCCCGGCGAGTCTGGTCAGATGGATCGGCCACAAAGGCATTCAGGGCATTCATGCCTATTACGCCGCCTTTTTTGGCAATCGCCTCGATCTGTTGGTCGGTGAGGTTGCGCATCGAAGACACTAAGGCGCGGCAATTGGAATGTGAGGCGATCAGGGGTTTTTGGGCGACTTCCATCACATCCCAAAAGCCTTCGTCGTTAAGATGGCTGACATCAATCAACATCCCGAATTTCTCAGCCTCTTCAATCACTTTAATTCCGAAAGGAGTTAAGCCGCCTTTCCGTCCTTCGCGGGTTTCTTTGAAAAATGCGCCGTCAGCGGCATAATTGCGGCGACTCCAGGCGAGACCCACGCCGCGCACGCCAAGCTCGTAAAATATTCGTAAAAGCCGTAGATCATTTTGGATCGGGTCCACCCCTTCAAGCGACAGTAAAATGCCAAGCAGTCCGTCTGCTTTGGCTTGCAGCATATCGGCCGGAGTTTTGCATATCCGCATGATTCCTGGCGATTCATCCATTTCCTGAAACAGGTAACTGATTTGATCCAGGGCTTTGCGCAGTCCCATTTCCGGCAAAAAATAATTGTGGATAAATATTGCGGACACAATGAGGTCAAAACCGCCGGCGCGAAATCCCTCCAGATAGTCTGACTCAACGACCTTTGTCGCTCCCCGGTCGCGTTTGTTGGCAATATCATACGTCAGGTCAAAATGGGCGTCAATCGTGAATGCTTGCTGATGAAGTCGTGCAACATGGTCTTGCTGTATTTCTATCATAGTCTGAAAAACCCTTTCTTAATCAGGATGATGGCAAATTTATGCTCTCGTACAATAACACAACAACAGATGGAAGGAATCAACGGATTTTGGAAAGACCTTTCCGTCTATCATGCTTATCCCGGAACAAGAAAAACTTTATGAGCCTGATAGACACGACTCCCCAAAAATGTCAACAATTTCAACACCTCACCGGAAATTTATTATCACAAGACTTGAGCCTTGACATTAATGTCAAGGCTCAAAGCGAAAGCAGGCTGAAGCCAGATAGAGTGCGCTTTAGCGTACTTCAGCTTTGAGACTGGTGATTGATCGCCAGCCAGCTATAAAGGGTTACTGGTTTTCAATGTATATAAAAACGCCTGGGTCGCATTTGACAGATTACGATCATTAAGATGAACCAGGTAATACTCGGCCGAAAGATCAAATTGGGCAATTTCGATGGTTTTTACAAGATTTGTCTGTAATTCGCGTTTGACGACGATCTCAGGCACGATCGAGATGCCCAGCCCCTCTTCAACCGCTTTTTTAACCGCTTCGATGTGGCCGACCTCAATTGAAACAAGCTGAACCACCTGATGCTCACGAAGCCATTGTTCGATTTGCACCCGGGTGCGAGTCCCGGCTTCTCGATGAATAAACAACATCCCTCGTAAATCATCCAGGGAGACGTTTTCCTTTTGCGTCAGGGGATGATGAGGTGCGGCGATCCAAAGGAGTTGTTCTCTGTGAAACAGCGTCGCCGTGAGATGTTGCGGAAATTCTTGAATTTTCCGGATAATGCCAATTTCCACTTCTGAGGCTAAGACCATATTGAGGATGGATTGAGAATTCCCGATGCGGTTATCAAGGGTGATTTCAGGGTATTGCGCGCGGAACTGTCGGAAGATGGAGGGCAGCACATAGATACCGATTACAGCGGTGGTTCCAATCGCGACTTTCCCTCCTTTGTGCAGGGTTTTCATTTCCTTAAATGCAATTTCCATCTCATCAATCAGGGCAAAAATCCGTTCGACATACATCAACAATTTTTCGCCTTGATATGTCAGGGCAATCTTGTGCATCACCCGGTTGCGTTCAAAAAGAGGCGCGCCTAAATACGATTCTAATGATTTAATATGCGCGGTCACTGCCGGTTGGGTGAGATACAATATTGTGGATGCTTTGGTGAAACTCCCGGTTTTCGCCACAGTATAAAACGTTTTGAGGTGCTGAAGAGTCATAAAATTTTATGATGAGCATATAAAAACATACGATTTGACAAGAACAGGCTGACAGGGATATGAATCCTGGTGCTATAGAAATTGTCAAGAGTTATCGTTATGCTACCAACATGATGACCATAAGGAATCGAGCATAGAAACCGGGTTTTTTCGAAAAAACCCGGTTTCTTACACGCACGAATGAACATTTCATTTACATGGGAGGGAAGTGTTATGCCAGAAATTATTCCGCGTTGGGAATGGCGAACCTTTACGTACCAAACCGATGTTGAAGCACAAATTTCCATGTACCCGCTCACGCGCCAGGTGGAAAGTTCAGACGTCTATATCCTGTCTGAACTGAGCATGGAAAACACGAAAGTCCGGGACAATCTGATGGATATTAAATCGCTGCAGGTTGTCACCAAAGATGGGCTTGAACAGTGGAAGCCGGTCAAAAAAGCCAAATTTCCGCTGCCGCTGTCAGAAGTGCAGGCGATGTTCAGCCTCTTCAAAGTGCCGATGCCCGAATTTTCAAAAGAGGTGTGCACTTTTGAGGAATTTGTGGAATTAGCTCGCAGCGATGACCGAATTATCTGCGTGACGGTTGATAAATCGAGACGGTTGTACGACGTCAAGGGCTGCATTGTCGAAGTAGCAGCCTTGAAAATCGAGGGTCGCTCAATCATGACGGTGGCCGTAGAATTGGAAGATCCGGATAAGGTGCGGGAGATTATGCAGATGCTCGGGCTGACCGGACTCGAAAATATCAACTACGTGACCGCGATTAAGCGGATGCACAAAGGCGAACTGTAGAAATTGATTATTGACTATTGACTCTTGATTTTGATAGTGGTTAAATGATAAGTGATGCGTTCCCTGAGCGAAGTCGAAGGGAACACTGAGCGGCTCGTTTCGACTTCGCTCAACGAGCCGGGCATCACTTACTATTCAACCACGACCGAATCGTTATGGCAAAATATGCAGTGATTGATATTGGCACGAATTCGATCAAGTTCCACATTGCGGCCAAAGATGCCGCCGGACAATGGTCGGTCGTGTTAGATGAGGCGAATATTTCTCGATTGGGAGAGGGTTTGCAAGCTACCGGGAACATCAGCCCGGAGGCCATGGAACGCAATGTGCAGGTTGTGGCGGAAATGGCCGCACGGGCGCGCGAGCAAGGGGCAGTCGAAATTGTTGCGGTGGGCACCATGTGTCTGCGCACGGCTCACAACGCCCAGGAATTTGTCAAGCGCGTCAAAGACGCCTGTGATGTGACCGTGGAAATTCTGCCCGGTGAGGAAGAAGCGCGTCTGGCGTATCTGGCGATCAAATCTGGCATCGGGTTAGACAAAGGGAAATTGGTGATTTTTGATACAGGCGGCGGCAGCACTGAATTCATCTTTGGGCAAGATGAACGGATCGAAAAACGTTTCAGCCTGAATGTGGGGGCGGTGCGGTACACCGAACAAATCCTGAAGTCTAATCCGGTCACGCCGGCAGAACTCCAGCAGGCCATGACCGCGATTGAACAGGATTTGGCTGCTGATTTGCACATTGAAGGCGCGGTTGACGCGCTGGTCGGCATGGGCGGCACTGCGACGAATTTGAGCGCGGTGAAGCATCAACTGGCGAAGTATGATCCGGATGTGATTCAAGGCTCAACCCTGGAACTGGCAGAAATTGAACGCCAGATCGCACTCTATCAATCGAAAACGATTGAAGAACGCAAAAAAATCATAGGGTTGCAGCCTAAACGGGCGGATGTGATTCTGGCTGGCGCGCTGATTGTCAAGATCATCATGCAACTCACCGGCGCGTCGGCGTTCACCGTGAGTGACCGGGGATTACGGCACGGATTGATTGTGGATCGTTTTGCATAACAGGTTCGTCGTTCTGCCTTCAGGCAGCCCGCTCAAGCGGAGACGACGAACATATAACATCATGGAAATTTTATTTTCACAGGAGCTTTCATGAACTGACGCTTGTCCATCAGCATGAAAATCAGATGTAGCGCGAAACTTCAGTTTCGCGCATCTTTGACAGCCGCGAAACTGGAGTTTCGCGGTACATTTTCACAGGAGATAAATAATTATGAAAAAGATCACGTTACTTTTAGTCATGGCAATTTGTTTGTCGTTGATAACCAATATTGAGCCGGCGTTTGCGAAGTTTCCGGAAAAACCGATTACGTTTATGATTTATACGGCTCCTGGCGGATTGGCTGATATTACCGCCCGTAAGCTGATTGACGTTGCCGCCAACCATACAGACGCGACCTTTGTCGCCTTAAATAATCCGGGCGCAGGCGGTCTCGTGGCGATGAAGGCGATTTTACAGGCAAAACCGGATGGATATACCATTCTACTGGTGACGCAATCGAATATCGAAAAAGTGGTCACCACAAAAGATGCGGTGAAATTGGAGGATTTTATCTGGCTGGCCATGCTGGTGTCTGAAGCTGAATGTATTATTACCAGCACCGCGCAGGAAGTTAACACCTGGGAACAATTGGTGGCCGATGCCAAGGCCAAAGAAGGTAAACAGGTGTGGGTCGGCCCCGCGGCCGGCGGACGCGATCATGTCATGGCCATGAAAACCTGGGAAAAAGCGGGTATTCAGGCAAAATGGGTACCCTTTGAAAGCGGCGGGCAAGCCATGGCTGCGGTTCTGGGTGGACATGGAGTCGCGTATGTCGGCAATCCGTCGGATATTCTCGGCAAACCGGATTTGAAAATTGCGGCCTTGTCCCGTGAAACCCGCTTAGAACAATTCCCGGATGCACCCACTTTCAAGGAATTAGGCGTCGAAGGGCTGGACAACGAAATTATGTGGCGCGGGATTGCGGTACATAAAGATACGGATCCGGAAGCCTTGCAATTCTATAGCGAGCTATTTCAAAAAATCACTCAGGATCCTGAATGGATCAAGTTTGTGGGGGCCGGGGGCGCTGATGCGGTGTACTATGGCCCGGAAAAATTTCTTGAGATCGTGAAAGAGAACGAACAAGAGTCAATTGCCTACTTAAAGAAATTAGGGTTGTTAGAATAAGACCCGTTTCCCCCTGAAAGGTTCGGACAGGATCTTTCAGGGGGCGTTGAAGAGGTGATCGTATGAAATTTTGGGTTGAAGGGAAGGGGGTGTATGTGCTGGCCGCTCTGCTCACCGTTATTATCGGGATCATCGCGGTTGTGGTCTATCAATCACCTACAAAACGCCGGTTTCTCGGCAATATTGTCGTTCCGTGTGTCTTTATTGCTCTCGCGTTCTTTTTTGCAGTCATTGCTTCAGGTTTTCCGGCAGAAGAGGCGGGGCCGGAAATCATCCCATATTTGTGGTGTCTATTACTGGCAATATTCAGCGGGTTCATTTTGATCCGGACGTGGATGGGAAAAGCAGAACCTGACCCTCAAAGCGGACGGTTGGATATGTTGGCGCGGTTTATTGGGGCGACGCTCGCGTATCTGATCGGGATGCAGCTTGTGGGCTACTATCTCACCACTTTTATTTTCTTAGTCGCGGTGATCTATTTCCTGGGATACCGCAAATATGTCACGCTGTTCGCGGTGGCAGGAGGCTGGGTGCTGTTCGCCTACCTTGTGTTTCAGCGGATGTTATACGTTCCGTTTCCGGTCGGAAAGCTCATTGAAATGCTGTCTGACTAACATAATGTCTGATATGTAATCTTGATTGGAGAACTGGGGGAAACCCTCTGCGCCAATCGTTTCTTTACGTATTTTCTACATTCAACGCGATATGGAATTACTACAAAATTTAGCCTATGGCTTTAGTATCATATTCGGCTGGAAAGCCCTGCTGGTGATGACGGTTGGGGTGATTCTGGGGATCCTGGCCGGAGCCATGCCGGGTATTTCGCCGTCGTCCGGCGTGGCGTTATTAGTGCCCTTTACCTATGCAATGTCGCCGGCCATGGCGCTTATCCTGTTAACCTCCATTTACTTAGCGTCCAATTATGGTGGGTCTATTACCGCGGTACTGATCAACACGCCCGGCACCCCGTCGGCCGTCGTCACGGCGTTAGATGGGTATATGCTGACCAAACGCGGTGAACCCGGTAAAGCTCTGGGGATGGCCCTGGTAGCGTCCACCATTGGCGGCGCGATCGGAATTATTATTCTGATTTTCTTTTCAGTGCCGTTAGCCAAAGTGGCGGTCGGATTTCACCCGGCGGATTATTTTGCGCTGGCAATTTTCGGTCTCTCCACTGTGGCGTCAATGGCCGGAGAGAATGTGGCGAAAACGTTTGCCGCCATCGTATTCGGCTTGCTCATCAATACGATTGGCCTTGATCCCATTTCGGGGGTCGAACGCTTTACCTTCGGCGTGGATCGCCTCTATGATGGCTTTGCCCTGATTCCTGCGTTAATTGGCTTATTTGCACTCAGCGTCGTTTTCGAACGGTTTGAGCAATATGCTTTTGAACAAAAAGTCATTCAAATCGTATCCAGCAAACTGCCGTCGCTGGCAGAATTTTGGAAAACTCGTTGGGCACTGCTGCAAGCCTCTATTATCGGTACCGTGGTTGGCATTTTTCCGGGCGCAGGTGCGACCATTGCCACATTTATCAGTTATGACATTGTTAAACGCACCAGTAAAACGCCGGAAGAGTTTGGCAAGGGCAGTCTGGAGGGCATCACTGCGGCGGAAGCCTCCAACAGCAGTTCGGTGGGCGGATCGCTGGTACCGCTGCTGACCTTAGGCATTCCGGGGAGCGCCACGAGCGCAGTGCTCCTGGGTGCGTTCATGATTCATGATCTCAACCCGGGGCCGCAACTGTTTGTCAGTAACCCTGAAATTGTCTATGGGATTTTTGCCAGTTTAATCGTGAGTAACTTCATCATGTTAGGATTAGGTCTGCTGGGCAATCCGTTCTTTGTGAAAGTAGTTTCAATATCGGATAAAATCATGTATCCGATGATTTTCATCCTGGCGGTCATTGGCAGTTATTCGACGCGCTATTCCCTATTTGATGTCGGCGCGTGCATTGGTTTTGGGATTATCGGCTGGCTCTTTAAACGGTACAGCTACCCGGTTGCGCCGGTCGTTTTGGGGATGGTGCTCGGCAAGATGGTGGAAGAAAATTTCCGGCGCGCCTTGATCATGTCTGGCTGGACGATCTTTTTTACCCGGAAGTTAACGTTGATTGCCCTGCTGCTCGGCTTACTTTCGTTTGCCTGGCCATTGTATCAGAATTATCAACGCCGTAAACATAAGGAGGTGTAAGGAAAAGGAAAAATCTGATAATCACAGGAGTAAGATAACGTAACTTATAATTTTAAAGAAGTTCACATGAGCTTACGCTCATCCGGCATGATGAACCTACAGGGATTCGAGATAAGCAGGGTTTTTTTGTTCTCGAACTCTCATAAGAATCCCTGTTTATCTCGAATCCCTGTAGTTTTATAGGAGAAAAATCATGAAAATATCTATCAAATCAGTCTTGAGTGTACTTATTCTTGTCATAATGATGGCAGTTTTCAGTGGAAATTGCCTGGCTCAAAAGGCCACAGATGCCATGTTTGCAGATGGGTCATTGGAATATCATTTTTTGCTGAATGACGCCGTGAATGTGTCGGAAACCTACATGCCGACATTGCCAGCCCAAATCATTGAGCAGCTTGCGCCGATGTTTCTGGTGAAAGCTGAGGGAAGCCATGATGTCGGAATGTATGTTGATACTCCGGATCGCTTACTCCAGCAGCAAAACTTGATTCTGCGGGTCAAAGAGGGGAAGATTACGCTCAAAGCCAGAGGCGCAACTCCCGACAGCGTCCTGGATTTGGAAAAGTGTGATAAAAAGAAATATGAAATTGACTATTCGGGACAGGCGGATTATTCGATCTCTTCAGATCTGAAATTCAAAGATGACGAATTTGATATAACGTTTACGGCGATCACGCCCCAAAAGCTGTATGCCTTTATTCAATCGCGCTGCCCCACAATGTATACGTATCTCACGCCAATTGTCAATGATGCGCGTGTAAGAATTCCGGGAGTTGCCAGTCAATATGAATTCGAAGCCAGTTTGTCGCCAGACCATCCCGCGGTGAAGAAAGCGGAGATCACGTTGACGATCTGGTTTATGGCCCCAAAAGATGAAACCATTGTAGAGCTGGCCTATAGCGGCGCGGCGTCTGATAAAGACGCGCTGGATGCCTTACAGTCTGAAACAATTGAATTCCTGAAATCCAAAGGGTTGCTGCATGCCGAACAGCAATCAAAAACCGAACTCTATTTTGACACCTTCCTTGAATGAAGGCCAGGCTCTAAACATTTTCGCCACGTTTGGAGTCGTATTCCTGTTGTCGTTGCAAAGGAAGGTGTGGAATCACCACTCATTTTCATAAGGAGAGAACAATGTCAAATTTTTTCTGGAAACGTGAGCGAACCATTGAACAACTTATGGATCAATATCTCGAAGAGATGCGGACGTGTCTGGATCTCTTCAAAGATGCAGTTTGTACCATGCTTGAAGATTCGACCAGCCAGGCGGCCGCTGACCTGGTCTTACAGGTTGATCAGGCGGAATCACGCTGTGATGAGCTGCGCCGTCAAATTGAGATGGAACTCTATGGCAAAGCCCTGATGCCTGAGTCACGCGGAGATCTGCTGGGATTGATCGAGGCCCTGGATAAAGTCCCGAACTGGGCAGAAGAAATGGCCTATGACATCCATCTCCAACGTGTCGTGTTTCCGCAAACCCTGCACAAACACTTTTGCACGCTGGTCGAAAAAAATGTGCAGTGCGTCCATGTGCTATATGAGGCGGCTTCGGCGATTTTTAAGGATATTGACGTGGTTTTTACTCTCGCTCAGACCATCAGACAGATCGAGAATGAGATTGACGATTTAGAACATCAGTTGATCCGGGAGGTATTCGACATCGAAGAGCGTCTCTCTTATCAAAATCTTCTGCACCGCACCATCAGAGGGATTTGTGATATTAGTGACAAAGCTCAAAATGTGGCGGAACGCCTGACAGTTTTAGCCGCCAAACGGCAAATCTAAACCGGAGAAACCTTCAGGCCTATGTTTCGATTACTTAGCGGGGTATTTTTGGGCTGGTCATTAGGCGCGAATGATGCCGCCAATGTGTTTGGGACGGCGGTCGCATCCAGGATGATCAAATTCTCAGTGGCTGCAACCATTATCGCGATTTTTGTCGTTCTTGGTGCCGTGCTTCAAGGAGCAGGAGGGATGAAGACACTGGGAGGACTGACCTCGCAAGATTTGAATTCAGCCTTTATCTCATCGTTTGCGGCAGCCGTAACGGTGACAATCATGACCTATCTGTCGCTCCCGGTGTCAACATCTCAGTCCGTGGTTGGAGCTATTTTGGGGATTGGATTGGCTCTTCACCAGGATATCAATTGGGAAGGCTTGCAGAAGGTGGTGTTCTGTTGGGTCGGCAATCCTCTGGGGGCAATGTTCATATCGTTCAGTCTTTACAAGCTGTTTCGATATATTCTGGGGAAGGTCAAACTGAATATTCTTCTTCTGAATACGATCATCAAATGGGGATTGCTTGTGAGCGGCGCGTATGGCGCGTACGCCCTGGGCGGCAATAGCGTGGCGAATGTGACAGGAGTATTTGCCAGAGCAGGCCTGATTACGGTGCGCTGGGCCACGATTATTGGATCGCTAAGTATTGCTTTGGGAGCAATCACATATAGTAAACGGGTGATGATGACTGTCGGAAGCGGGTTGGTCGCTCTTGATGGGTTTTCAGCCTTTGTCGCTGTGTTGTCTGAAGCGATTACCATCCATATTTATGTTGCAATTGGCGTCCCGGTGTCCACATCACAAGCAATTGTTGGCGCAGTGCTTGGCATCGGGATCGCGGTTGGGGCGCGTTCGGTCAATAATCGCACCTTGATTAATATTGTGTTGGGCTGGCTGGCAACGCCATTAATTGCCGGGATCGTCGCTGCGATCATGATTAAACTCTGGGGAGCCTTTTTGTTATAAACGGCCTCGCTAACAGTTTGAAAGTACCCGTACCGATGGTTAAGTTCTACCCCCTCCGTCTCCCGCAAGCGGGGGAGGACAATCCATTTCCCCTCGCTTGCGGGGGGAACAAAGGGGGGTACAGGTTGTCTCCGTGAAAACTTAACAGCCCTGCGGTGAACAGGGCTGTTCACCGGTACAATCTCATGGTTTTCATGACGGCGGGTAAGCATCATATCATGGCAACTCTTATGCAGAAGCATTTGCCTTCAGGGGTTCGGCATGGATGGTTGGTTCAATATTCAGCGTGGCTCTCAATTCACTTTCGATCCGGGACACTACCTCATGCGCCTGGGACAGCGAGTAATTCGCATTCATCTTTAAATGAAACGTCACCTCAAGATGATCTCCGTAGCGATGCACATGTGGATGGTGCATGCCGGACGTATCAGGTGCTATGCGTGTAATAACATGCTGAATATCCTGTTCCAGTTTCGGATCAATTGATTCCCCCAGAAGTGATTCACTGGCCTGGCGCAGAATGTCAAAAGCCGCATACAGAATGAGCAGTGACACAAACACGCCTAATACACCGTCAATCCACCAGAAATACTCGCCGAACAAGGCGCCTACCACGATCAAGAATGAGGCAATCGCGTCGCTGCGATGGTGCCAGCCATCGGCAATCAACGCTTGCGAATTCACTTTACGACCAGCCCAGATAGAAAATTGCGCCAGACCTTCTTTGAGCGCAATTGACAAGCCAAAAATCAGAATACCTGTCAAAGTAAAATCTACGGGAATATGTTGGCGTAATTGCAAATAGGATTCTTTGATAAAATTCATACCAACCACAGCTAATAAAGTGCCGATAACCGCGGAGGCGATCACTTCGGCGCGGCCATGTCCGAAAGGATGTTCTTGATCCCTGGGTCTGCCGGAAATCCAAAAACCAAGTAACACGACGAGTGACGTTAAGGTATCTGAGAGCGTGTGCCAGGCGTCAGCAATCATCGCGATTGACCCTGAAAGCATACCAATCCAGAGTTTCAACCCAAAAAGCGCAACATTCAATACTGAAGAGACCCAACCTTCAATATAGCCCAAACGTTGTTTTTCCGTTTTCATAAAAAATCATTCTTCAGCCCTACAAAGGTTCATCCACGACAATGTTCAGATACAATCTAGGGCGTCTAAAGAGAGTTTATCATTACCATGTAAGGATATAGTGCATGACCAATTTAATTTTGATATGTTAACATATCAAAATTAAATTGGTCATGCACTAGAATAAGAGATTCCAGGAATGTCAAGCATAAATTGGTTTCAGGTTTAATAAAAGCCAATCGAATTTTTCTCCTGCACTGCAAAAACTCAAATTCCATCGGCCTACGATTGTGTAAGGAGTTTGTGATGACCCTGGCGTTTTAAACGTGCCGGGTGACATACCGCGAAACTGAAGTTTCGCGGGCGCGAAGTTTTAATTTCGCGCTACATTTTTACAGGAGGAAAATTTATGGAATCCGTTCAAGCACTCGGTCTCAGTTCTACGTCAAAAGTGCTCCCCGCCCTCACCAAATCTGTCGAGCACAAGCCAGGGTTTATCGTTCTGCTTTTTCGATATGCGCTTCCATTTCTACTTTTTGACATGATCGCGGTTGGAATCGTTTCATTCCTGTATTTTGGGCCGAGATTAGCCTATTTCTTTTCGTGGATGGAGTTTTTTCTGTATGGCGCAAGTGTGAGCTTGCTGGCCGGACTGCATAAAGGATTTCGGTCTCGTCATTTTCGATGGTTCATCGTCCTTTATCTTGTGCTCATATTGTTCTCTTTAGGCGGAGTCGTGCTTGCGGTGTTCATCAGGATCGAAGGTTTAGGCTTATTGCACGGAGTTTTTTGGTTCCTTTTGCTGCGCGCCGTCATGGCGATTGGTTATGTTACCGCGTTCACAAATTTTCTCTTCCTTCCTCTGCTCAATATCGGCATAGTACTCTGGCAGAACGTTGCCAAAATAGCCGAAGCCTGCCTGCTGCGAATTTTCCCCGGTGTCAACAGGATGAATCTCCGTGAACGTCTTCTGAGAGCCGGCTGCTCAGTGCTTGTGATCTCAAGCTTTGGCTACAGCATATTCATTGAACCGAATACGCTGCGCGTTGAAGAAATCGAGATTCTAAGCGATAAGGTAGTTGAGGACATAACGATCTTGCATCTCACCGACATGCACATTAAGGCTATCGGCTATCATGAACGGAAGCTCTTTCGACGGATACAAGAACTCGACCCTGATATCATCCTCCAGACCGGGGATTTGCTGGATCTCTATAACCCGGAAGAATGGGATACAGAGCTGATGAACGATCTGGCCGATCTGTTTCGGCAGCTCAGTCCCAAATACGGAACCTATTGGATCGTTGGAAACCATGACTACGGACTGGAAAAAATCGCCTGGTTTTATGAACGGGCCGGAGTCAGACTCTTGCATGACGACGAGTGGCTGATCGCTGATGATTTCGGACGCTTGCGCTTGTTAGGACTCTCATGGCTTAAATCGAGATGGGAGAGAGAGAAAGGGTTCATTGAAAACTGGCTCAAGCCGGCCGGGGAAGATGATTTTACCATCGTCATGGGGCATGCGCCGGATTATATCCTCGATATTCTTGACCTGAAGATTGATCTGGCTCTGGCCGGTCATCTGCATGGGGGACAGGTGGGTATTCCCGGCCTCCAGAGTCTCTTGTTAACAGCAATCTTACAAGAGTTAGGCAGTGATTTCCCGGCAGAATGGTCGGCTGGATATCGAGAAATCGAGAACCTTCGGATCAATGTCTCGATTGGCACCGGAAGTCATGGCCCGACACGGGTGTGTTGCCCCCCAACGATGACTTTGTTTACAGTGAAAAAATCATAGGGGGTAGCATGAGCGTAAGCTCAGCCGTCGTCATGAAAATCAGGCTTGTAGTAGCCGCTTCAGCGGTGTGCTGAAACGCTAAAGCGTTTACTACGAACGGAAGTTTCAAAGGAGTCTAAAGCTATGCTGCGTTTAGCAAATCTCCATAAAAGTTATCGCTCCGGTGGGAAACCACTGCATGTGTTGAAAGGGATCGATTTACATATTCAATCCGGCGAATTTATCTCCATCATGGGGCACTCCGGTTCCGGGAAATCGACGCTGCTCAACATCCTGGGACTGTTAGATCACTATGATGAGGGCGAATATTGGTTTGATCATACCTTTATTCAGCGGTTATCCGAGACAAAGGCGGCTCAATACCGGAACCGGTGTATCGGGTTTATTTTTCAATCCTTCCATCTGGTTCCGTTTAAAAATGCCTTAGAAAACGTGACACTTCCGCTCTATTATCAAAAAGTCCGCCGGAAAGAACGTCATCGCCTGGGGCTGGAGTATCTTGAAAAAGTCGGTTTAAAAGATCGTGCGTCTCATTTCCCGGCCAAATTGTCGGGCGGCGAGCAGCAGCGGGTCGCGATTGCCCGCGCGATGATTACTCAACCAAAAGTCATTTTAGCTGATGAACCGACAGGCGCGCTGGATTCAACAACATCGTATGAGATTATGGAGTTGTTCAAAGCCATTCATTCCTCCGGAATTACCATTGCTGTTGTGACCCACGAGTCTGACATTGCAGCAAAAACCGAGCGGATTATCCGGATTAAGGATGGAGTAATTGGTAAGCAGTAAGCAATGATCACAGGACTTACGCACCCCCCCCTTTATCCCCAGGGCTGTTAAGTTCTACGGATGTTTGTCATCTCGACTTCGCTCGATGACCGGAACACCGCACGTCGAGCGAAGTCGAGACGCTATATTTTGCGAGAACTTAACAGCCCTGC
>DF820464.1:933183-995680 GCA_000739535.1 Candidatus Vecturithrix granuli
TTTTACGCTCTTTTGTGAACTTCCCCCCGTTTACGGGGGGATTGAGGGGGGTATTGCGTAAGTCCTGGATCAGTAAACAGTAATCAGTAACCATCTGACCACTGAAACATGTTCGATTTTGATAAATGGCAGGAAATATTGACAACGCTTCGGCGGCATAAACTTCGGACCGTCTTGACGGCTTTCGGGGTGTTCTGGGGAATTTTTATGCTGGTGCTCTTGCTGGGAGTGGGGCGAATCTGTCATCAATTATAAAAATAGAAGTGGTTCATTCACCGTCTTAGGCGATCTGCCGGACTTACTCGCGATTGAACCGCGCGAGATTCTGCAAGGACGATTCATTAACAGTCCCGATGTTCAGTCAAAACGGAAAACAGCGGTGATCGGACGACGAATTAAAGAGCTTTTATTTGCGGAAGAAAATCCGGTTGGCCGGTATATCACGATTAATGGTGTGTCCTTTCAAGTTGTTGGGGTGTTTAATTTGAGAAAAGTCGGCGATCAAGGGCGCGACCCGACTGAACTGATCCATGTCCCTTTACTGACATTCCAACAAGTGTTTGATTATGGTGAGAATATCGGGTGGTTGGGGATTTGTGTGAAAAAACACGTGTCTGCTTCAGAAGTAGAAATTCGCTTCAAAAATCTCCTGAAGAGGCGTCATAAAGTCGCTCCGGAAGATGAACGGGGTATTGGCTCGTGGAATGCGGAAAAATTGTTTCAGAAGATTCAGGGGCTTTTTTACATGCTGGCCTTCTTTATCTGGCTCGTTGGCACCGGAACGATTATTGCCGGAATTGTGGGCGTCAGCAATATTATGCTCATTATTGTGAAAGAGCGCACCTGTGAAATTGGGGTTCGTAAAGCGCTCGGGGCAACTCCGTTTTCGATTGTGAGCTTAATTCTTCAGGAGGCTGTATTTATTACGGCGGTTTCCGGGTACATGGGCTTAGTGGCAGGTGTTGGGGCGATTGAAGGAATAGGGTATATCATGGATAGATTTCACTTGCAAAACGAGGTTTTTACGAATCCTGAAATAGACTTCCAGATGGCGATTACAGCAGCAATCCTCTTAGTGATTACCGGCGCATTCGCAGGCTTAATCCCCGCCCGGAGCGCCGCAAAGATTAATCCCATTGAAGCGTTAAGGAGTGAATGACATTATGATAAAAAAAATATTTTACATACTTTTCGGAATATTGATCATGACATTATTTGTTGGCACAACCGGGTATTTGTACTCTAAATCCCAGGCACCGCCAGTGATTTTTGAGACCGAATCTCCTGTCATTGCGGATATCCAGAACTTTACAATAGCCAGTGGGATGATTATCCCCCGCAAATTTGTATTATGACACTTCGACTCCGCTCAGTGTCCGGGCGGTTGTCGAGCGAAGTCGAGACACAAATCATTAAAACACTTTTACAAAAGAAGCATGAAGAGACAATCACACATGAAACGCTGGCTGAAGGCCTCGCGCTTACCATCACAGGCTTATATTTTTTTCCCGCTGCTTTTGGGACAAATTCTTGCATACGCTCATGCTGCGACATGGGATTGGCCGATTGCGCTGCTCGTTCATGCTTTTGGCCTGTTCATCCAACTCTATATTGTGTATGCCAATGATTACGCCGATTATCAGGTTGATACCCTGAATGATACCTATACGATTTTCTCCGGCGGTTCGCGGGTGCTGGTCGATGGCGACATCACGCCGGAGGCCCTGAAAAAAGCGGCGTTTTTGATGGTTGGAGGTTCCCTGGGAACGGCGCTGCTATTGATGATGCTCTATCGAAGACCATGGGCATTATTATTGGCGACAATTGCTTTGCTGCTCCTGTATGCCTACAGTTACCCGCCATTCAGACTTTCTTATCGCGGTGGCGGGGAATTTCTACAAATGATTGGGGTGGGAGGTGTTCTACCTTTATTTGGCTATTACGCCCAGGCAGGGGATTTCATCCATTTTCCGTGCTCGCTATTCTTGATTCTGCTGCCAACCAATCTGGCATGTGCTATAGCGACCAGCTTGCCGGATGAACCCTCAGACCGGCGAGGGCAAAAACATACGATCAGTGTGGTATTTGGCAATCAACGCGCCCGACAGATTATCCTTTGTCTGAATTTCCTGACGATCACTCAATTTCTGTTCCTCCTCGTCGAGAACATTGACGGAATCTGTCTGATGGGAGGAATTGCGGTCATGACGCTCACATTTTGTTTGAGTATCCTGTTTTGCAGGTCAGCCGTTCCGGGAACGCGCAGTCTGATGTATTTTGTATTCTCGAACATTTTGATAACACTCCTGACGACGACCGGACTTGCATTGATGTTTTCTGCATGAAAAATTTTATTTGACAAGTTTCTGTTGTTTGAATAGTGTTTGCCCTCATGAAAACTCTTGCGCTGTTCATCAGGAAGCACTATACCAGGCTGTTGACGCTCATCGCTGTGCTTGCGCTGTGGCAAATCGGAGTGATGGTGTTTGAAATTAAAGAGTTTATCCTGCCTGCGCCGCTCACAATTCTGGCTCAACTATTTCTTCCCCGTTACGCTTCGCAGCATCGGTGGCTCACGCATATCAGCACGACTCTGAGTGAAATCCTGCTCAGCTTCTGTGTGACCGCTGTTGTAGGGATTGCCGCGGCAATTCTCATGACCTGGTCGCGTATCCTGCGCCAGATTATCAGCCCGATCATCATCCTGTTTAATTCACTCCCCAAAATCGCGCTGGCGCCCCTGTTTCTCCTGTGGTTCGGCTATGGAATCGTTCCGAACGTGATGATCGCCTTTCTGGTCGCCTTTTTCCCGATTGTCATTAATACCTTTACCGGCTTAAATGCGGTGGATGAGGATTTGCTCGATCTGGTGCGCTATTTGCACGCCAGCAAGTGGCAGATTTTTGTCAAAATCCAATTGCCCAATTCCCTGCCCTATATTTTCTCCGGTTTCAAAATTAGTACGACCCTTTGCGTGGTGGGGGCGATTGTAGGGGAATTTATCGCTTCGACCAGGGGACTTGGCTTTTTGATGAAAAGCGCGCAGGGCTACATGAATACAGCTCTGATGTTTGCCAGTTTACTGTTAATTTCGATGCTGGGCGTGGGGTTTTTCAGTTGTATTGCGCTTTTGGAACGCTGGTTGATGCCCTGGGAGGAGTCGTGAGAGATGCAAAAAATCGTTGATGCCATCAAACGCCATTATCAAACAGTACTTGTCATCCTGGGGTTTTTTCTGGTATGGCAATTTTCCGTAATGATCTTCCAGGTGCGCGAGTTTATACTGCCCTCTCCGCTTGTAGCGCTCGAACATCTTTTCCTGCCTCAGCCTGACGCAAATTACAATTGGCCGGTTCATATTAACACGACCCTGTATGAAGTCCTGATCAGTTTTGCTTTTACCAGTCTGGCGGGCGTGGCGATAGCGATCACCATGGCCTGGTCTAAACTGATCAACGATCTCATATTGCCGGTCTTTATTTTTCTCAATTCCCTGCCGATTATCGCGATTGCGCCGATTATTCTGCTCTGGTTTGGTTATGGTATTTTAACGAATGTGCTGATTGCGTTTCTGGTCTCTTTCTTTCCGGTCGTGATTAATACAGCCGCTGGCCTCAACGCGGTCGAAGAAGATTTACTCGATTTAGTGCGTTATCTGCACGCCTCAAAGTGGCAGATTTTTATGAAAATCCAGATTCCGAATTCCCTGCCCTATCTGTTTACCGGATTAAAAATTTGTTCGACCATGTGCGTGGTCGGCGCGATTGTCGGTGAGTTTATCGCCTCAGACCGGGGATTGGGATACATCATTATCAATTCCCAATATACGATGGACACGCCGCCGATTTTTGCCGCGCTGATTCTGGTGTCAGTCATCGGTACAGCGCTTTTTGAACTTGTGGCTCTGGGTGAAAAACTGTTGATGCCCTGGCATCAAACGGAAACGGAAATCTAAAGGGGGTGATGGGTGGGAGTGAATTTTATAGTTAATTTTGATAGGATGAACTGGAGTGTCAAAGCTCTGCTTTGACAGCGAAAGCAGAGCTTTCGCACTCCTAAACCGCATCATCGTTTCAAAAGGGGAAAATTATGAAAACAAAAGTTCTGACATATTGTTTGATAGGAATTGTGCTGTTGTGTCTGTCTGTTAGCAATACAGAAGCCTTAACAAAAGTCAATTTTCAGTTGAATTGGAAGATCACGGCGGATCACGCGCCTTATTATGTGGCTTTAAAGAATGGCTGGTTTAAAGAAGAAGGGTTGGATGTGAATATCATTATCGGGCAAGGCTCCGGCTACACCGTGCAGGTGCTTGATTCCGGCAAAGCGGAAATTGGGATTTCCGACGCGCCTGTGCCGATCAAAGGGATTGCTCAGGGGGCAAAAATCAAAATTGTCGGGATCATCTTTGATAAACATCCGAACTGCATGTATTTTTGGAAAGACAGCGGAATTACCAAACCGCAGGATATTGTCGGGAAAACCGTGGCTGTTCCGGCCGCCGACGGGCATTACGTGATGTGGCCGGCCTTTGCCAAACAGATCGGGATTGAGCCTGATTCCGTCACCTTCGTCAATATTGAGCCGTCAGCCAAAGTGGCCGCTCTGGCGACCAAAAAGGCGGATGTGGTTTTTGAATTATACACCGGTAAACCCTTTATGGAAAAAGCGATTCCACCGGATCAATTAGGGACGATTCTGTGGTCTGATTATGGCTTCAATGCGTATGCCCATTCCTTAATCGCCCGCAATGACGTGATCGAAAAGAATCCGGAAATCGTAAAAGGCTTTCTGAAAGCGGCCTATCGCGGTTGGGATTTTGTGCTGAAAAATCCAGAGGAAGGGGTCAAAATCCTGTCAGAATACCATCCGATCAATCAAACCGACTATCTGGCCAATCTGATGATCGTGATGGAATTCTTTAAAACCGACCGCTATAAAAATTACGGCATCGGTTATATTGATCCGCAAAGAATGAATGATACGATTGAGCTGGTCGGGAAATATATGGGGATTGACATCAACTTCAAACCTGAAGATGCCTATACTTCTGAATTTTTGCCGGATCCGCCGTACAAATTTGAATTCTAACGCCCTGTTTCTGTGAAATGGCCGCCGCCTCTGGCAGGCCAGGGCTGTTAAGTTCTGCGCCTACTTTTCATCTCGACTTCGCTCGATGACCGGAAAACCGGACGTCGAGCGGAGTCGAGACGGCATTCAGGCGAGAATTTAACAGTCCTGCCCTTTGCAGACGGCGTCCATCGCGTCTCTCTACTTTTTATGGCTGAACGAAAACCGTTGCTCTCAATTCGGAATGTCAAAAAAATCTTCAAAACGCGAGATGGCGAATTGGAAGCCCTGGGGGATGTCAGTTTCGATGTCTATCCCGGGGAATTTGTCTCAATCGTGGGGCCATCCGGCTGCGGAAAAACGACCTTGCTCAAAATCCTGGCCGGACTCCTTCTGAAAAGTGGAGGAGCAATTGAGGTTGATCAGGCCAATTTTGATCCGGCGCGAGAGGTGGGCTTTGTGTTTCAGAAAGCCCTGCTGCTCTATTGGCGGAAAATTCTGGATAATGTGCTGCTGCCCGTTGAAATCCTCAAAATGGATCGGGCGCCTATGAAAGAGAGAGCCAGAGATTTGCTGAAACTTGTCGGCTTGCAGGGCTTTGAGCAGAGTTATCCCAAAGAACTTTCAGGAGGAATGCAGCAGCGCGTCTCAATTGCCCGCGCCCTGATTCATGATCCAAAACTGCTGCTGATGGATGAACCTTTTGGCGCGTTAGATGCGATTACCAGGGAACGCATGAATCTGGAACTGTTACGCATCTGGGAAGAAGCCAAAAAAACGATCCTGTTTGTCACCCATGGCATTAACGAAGCGGTGTTTCTTTCAGACCGGATTATTGTGCTCTCGGCGCGGCCATCACGAATGGTACAGGCGTTGGACATCAACCTGCCGCGACCGCGAACCCTGGAAGTGCGCACCTTGCCGGAATTCGGGCAATATGCTTTACAAATTTATAATTCTTTAGAGATCAGATAAGCTATGAAATATGCCGTCTGTAATGAACTGTTTGATAAATTGACGTTTGAAAACGCCTGTCAGAAGATCGCCCAACATGGTTTTGAGGGCGTCGAAATTGCTCCTTTTACGCTCTTTGATGATCCCAAGACTGTAAGCCAGGAACACATTCGTGAGATTGCGAGAATCTTACAAGCTACCGGCTTGCAATTTGCCGGTTTTCATTGGCTGTTCCTGCGTCCTGAAGGGCTTCATCTCACCAGCGCAGATTCGGGAATCAGAGCGCGTTCCTGGGAGCATTTACGCAGACTTATTGACATTGCCGGGGAATTGGGAGGAGGTGATCTGGTGTTAGGATCTCCAAAACAACGGAATGTCGAGGGGATCTCCATTGAACAAGGAAAAACCTATCTTCAAGAAGGACTTGCGAGCCTTGCAACATACACTGAGGAACGGCATTCGACGATTCTGATCGAAGCGTTGCCAGCAAAATATACGAATATCATCAATACCTTAGAAGAGGTCAAAACATTGGTGAATGCTGTTGATAAAGTTGGCGTCAGCGGCATGTTTGATTTCCATAATAATGCCTCTGAACCTCTGTCGTGGGAAGAATTGCTCGCTGCGTATTACGATGTGATTCAACATATCCATCTCAATGAAATAAACGGGAGCTATCCAGGAACCGGAACGTCCGATTTTCTCCCGGCATTTCAAACATTAATACAAAAAGGCTATTCTGGCTGGATGTCTCTGGAAATATTTCATATGCCGGAAAACCCTGAAATCGTTTTGTCGCACACCCGACAATTTCTGAACACGATGGAGGCGCAATGTACCGCGAAACTCCGGTTTCGCGGGCGCGAAAAGGAATTTCGCGCTACATATCCAAAGGAGTGAACATGAGCTAACGCTCACCCGACGCAATGAACATACGATGTACCGCGAAACTCCAGTTTCGCGGCGGTCAACGATGCGCGAAACTGGAGTTTCGCGCTACATTTTCAAAGGAGGACATATCATGATGAAACATTTGTCGTTTTATACGTGCATTCTGCTGCTTGTAGTGGGAGTATTATTTGCGATTGGCTCGACTGCATCAGCCGCCTGGAAACCGAAACAAACAATTACGCTGATTGTGCCCTGGGGCGCGGGGGGCGCATCTGATCAAACCGGTCGAACCCTGGCCAGTGAGATGGAATCGGTGTTAGGAGAAAAAATTGCTGTCATTAATCAACCAGGGGCTTCAGGAGCGACCGGCCAGCAATCTGCGTTCGACGCTCCGCATGACGGACACACCTGGGCCGGAAATGCGGATGCAAGCGTCGCTACATATCAGGTGCAGGATCTCACACCTGACATTTCCCACCGCGACTGGCAAGGCTATTTCGCTATTTTTACACCCTGCGTGATTACCGTGAATCCGGACTCTAAAATTACGGATTGGGAGAGTTTAGTCGAAGCGTTCAAGACACGTGAGGTCGCGGTGGCCTCCGCAGGCATCGGGGCCGGCGGACATATTGCGGCGGAGACCTTTATCAAGTACGTTCCCGGGACAAAATACAAACATGTGCCTTATAAAGGGGGAAATCCTGCTGTAGTTGCTACAGTCGCAGGAGAAACCGAAGTCGTAATGCAGCTTTCTATGGAAGTGGCAGATATGCTGCGTGCTCAGAAGTTACGCGCGATTGCAGTGATGGATGATAAACACCTGAATATCAGCGGAATCGATCCGATTCCTCCGGTGACGGACTTTGTTGCAGATTACCCTAGCGTGGGCTTCTATTTTGGACTATTTATTCCAAAAGATATCCCAGATGACGCCAAAGAAGCCATTAGCCACGCTTTTGATGTTGCCTCACAGAGCGAGGCTATCAAGAAACTTGCCGACTCAAAAGGCTGTGTTGCAGTGTCAATCCAGGGCGCTGAAGCAGATGCAGTGATGGAAAACGCGGCCTCAATGTTTGGATGGCTGATGTATGAAGCCGGAGTCGCGAAAATTTCACCGGAACAGTTTGACATCCCCAAACCATAAGGATGTTACTGGAGTGCTGGAGTGCGAAAGTTCTACTTTCGCGCGTCAATTTTCCGGCAAACACGCACGCGCGAAAGTAGAACTTTCGCACTCCAAAGATCTATGAACGTTAAGCAGATGGTTAAGGCAGATTTCATTGTTTCCATCGTGATTATTCTCTTCAGTCTGTTTTTGATATTTGAATCGATTGTGATGCCGAGATACGAAGAATGGGGGTTATATGCTACACCGGGTCTCGCTCCTCTGGTGTTTTCGCTGCTGTTATTGTTCACGGGTATCATCCTGTTCATCAGAAGTTTGCTTCAACAGGGGTATAAAATCCGACTCAGACGGGAGCATTTCAGCCGCCTGTTTAATTCAGTCCAGGTTCAACGATTTCTGGCGGTGTTCGGGTTGATTATTCTTTATGCCTTGTTATTAGGAAAGGTTCACTTTGTCATCCTGAGTACAGTTTATGTCTTATGTACGATCTTCTACTTTCGAAGTACGCGCTGGTGGATCAATCTTCTCATCTCAGTCTCAATGTCAGTGGCGGTATGGGTGCTGTTCAGCAGGATTTTCCTTGTTCCTTTACCATAAGCAACTACAAGGATAAGAGTCTTTCTTATATGTGATTCTTGTAGTTACTTAAGCTATCTTAACGTGAATTCGGGATAAGAAAAACGCCGTAAAAGTCCCGTTGGGGCTTGAAAGCTTATCCCGACGAACTCACGTTATCTTACAAAGGGAAATTTTATGGGGGTTATCTATTTATTTCAGGAAATTGTGAGGCAGTTTAGCATTTCGAATCTGTTCTATGTGTTTTTAGCCACCGAGCTTGGAATTATTATCGGAATGCTGCCCGGATTAACAGCAACGATGGGGGTCGCCTTATTAACCACACTGACGTTTAAATGGGAAACCGGCAACGCGATCTTAACCCTGATCGCCATTTATGTCGGCGCTATTTACGGCGGAAGTCGTTCCGCGATCTTGTTGAATATTCCCGGCACCCCTGCAAGCGCCGCAACCTGTCTGGATGGCTATCCTCTTGCCAGAAGCGGTCAGGGAGCGCAAGCCATCGGTCTGGCAACCACATCGTCTTTTTTAGGTTCTGTGGCCGGTTTAATTGCGTTGGCATTTCTCACGCCGCTATTAGGAGGGATTGCACTGAAATTCAAATCCTACGAAATTTTCTGGGTCGCCATTTTTGGCGTGGCAATTTGCGGCAATTTAACCGCTGCCAGAGATCCGTTAAAAGGCTGGATTTCAGGGATTCTCGGTATTCTCTTTTCCTTTGTCGGCATGGAGGCCATTCAGGGACATCCGCGGCTGACCTTCGGCATTCGTGAACTCTATGCGGGCTTTAGCATTATTCCCGTTCTGGTAGGAACGTACGGATTAGTCGAAATCTTAGATAACCTTACTCAGGGCGACCGGCAAGAGAAAATCACGCAAATTGAACGCGTCATTCCCCATCTGAAAGATGTCGCGGCAAACTGGTTTAATATCCTTCGCGCCGGACTTGTGGGAGTTTTTACGGGAGTTATTCCCGGGGTGGGCGAGAATATTGCCGCGTATGTGGCCTACGATTTTGCAAAACGAGGGAGCAAACATCCTGAAAAATTCGGAAAAGGTGCGATTGAAGGACTGATTGCCTCAGAAACAGCCAATAATGCCTGTGTTGGCGGAGCGCTTGTGCCTGTGCTTTCATTGGCTATTCCGGGCAGTCCTCCGGCGGCGGTACTGTTGGCCGCGCTCTGGCTGCATGATGTTCGTCCGGGACCGCTTCTCCAGATCGAAGCGCCCAATTACCCCTATGAGTTTTCCGCCATGTTTTTCTGGGCGACCGTTGCCATGTTCATTCTGGGCTTACTGATTGTGCGTCCGTTGTTAAAAATTCTGGAGATTCGCAATTCCATTCTGATGCCAATCGTGTTTCTGCTTTGCACAGTTGGCACCTTTGCCATCAATGGAAGATTATTTGATATTTGGGTCATGATCGGCTTTGGCCTTCTGGCGTTTCCGATGCGGAAATTAGGCTATCCCGAAGCCCCATTTGTGCTTGGTATTATTCTGGGCCCAATGGTGGATGAAAATTTACGTCGGGGGCTGATTTTGAGCAACGGAAGCTTGTTGCCGTTTTTTTCAAGCACCATTTCGATGATTTTGATTATCTGTACGTTCTTTACGTTATTCGGACGAACGAAACCTGTGAAAGCGGGCTTCAGGATGCTCTTGACCCCGTTCAGCGCCCTCCTGAAATCGCTGAGGAAATTGTTTCTGTAAATGATTCTGTGCTGGAGTGCGAAAGTTCTACTTTCGCGAGTCACGTGCGAAAGTAGAACTTTCGCACTCCGGAAGAAACAAAAATTTTTATGAAAACAGGACTATTTTCAGTCAGTTATGCCGGTTTATGGGGGCAGGCGCGACTCGACCTGATCCCATTTATTCAAAAAGCTGCAGAATTAGGTTTTCAGGGCGTGTTGCTCATGGCAAAACGTCCTCATCTTTCGCCTTTGGATTTCGATGAATCGCAGCTCATCCAAATAAAACAAGCCTTAGACATGCATAAAATGCAATTAATCGGCCTGGCTTGTTATAACGATTTTCTGCTGCCTGCCGCCTCTGAAATTCCGGTGCAAGATATGCAGATGGCCTATATTGACCAATGCTGTCGCATGACCTCATTTTTGGGGGGAGAACTAGTGCGTGTCTTTACCGGATATGCCCGCAACGACCTTCCTTTTCCGAAACAATGGGAACAGGTTGTCTCTCTCCTTCAGGAATGTGGTGAACGGGCAGCCAGATATGGCATCAAGTTGGCCGTGCAGAATCATCATGATCTGGCGGTCGGAACGGAAGCCATACACTTATTGTTGGCTGAAGTAGGAAGAGACAATGTGAAAGCCGGGTACGACGCCTGGTCCCCGTTTCTCAGAGGCGAAAATCTTACGGAAGGCGCGCAAAAGATGGCTTCTCAAACTATCATGACTATTGCAGCCAATTACCTCCGGTTCCCGCGCTATGCGTATCATGCGGAGTCTGTCAATTACACCAGAGTTGAACCGGATTTTGTCAAAGCCACTTCCATGCAAGCCGGCGCAATTGATTACGCCGGTTTTTTCAAGGCTCTTCAGGCCGGCGGGTTTGACGGATGGTATGTCTATGAAATGTGTTCCCCGCTTATCGGCGGCCCGTCGCTGGAAAACCTTGACCGGAAAGCAAGGGAATTTCAGGAATTTATGAAATCGCTCTGAAGTGGATAACTATTTATCAGGCTTTTTCGCCGTAGGCGATACAGTATTGTAGCAACGATGAAGCCCTCCTCATCCTCCATTCGTCGTAGGCGATACACAGTGCAACCGCTACGCGGTAGGCAGAATGACGGGGGGGCGTTGTGGGTACTACAATACTTAAAGCCCTACGGGCTATGATTGTTGGATAGTTATCAAATTTTTATCATGAATACAACAAAATGTTTTGGAGTTGGCATTCGCGGGGCCGGGCAGGTTGCTTATGAACATGCTCGTGCCATCGCAAATAACCCGCATCTGTATCTGGCTGCGGTGTGCAGCCGTTCTGAAGAGAGTGCGCAAAAGCTGGCGGCGCAATGTGAGCCGCAGGCCAAAATTTATCAACACTATGAAGATTTGCTGACAGATGCGCATGTGGATATCGTCTCGATCTGTATGCCGAATTATCTCCATGCGCGTGAAGCGATTCAAGCTTTTGCAGCCGGGAAACATCTTATCTTAGAAAAACCGGCGGCCATCAACTTTGAAGAGCTGCACGAGCTTCGCAAGGCTGCTCAGAAAGCGACAACACGCTCGGTTGTCAGTTTTGTGCTGCGCTGGCATCCACTGATCAATAATTTGAAAGCCTTGTTAGCGCAAGGGGCGATTGGAGACATCTATTACACTGAGGCGGATTACTGGCATGGCATTAAACCGACCTTCTCGAGTTATCACTGGATCAGGCACAAAGAATTTGCCGGAGGTGCAATGATTACCGGCGGATGTCATGCAGCCGACATCATTCGCTATTTGACTGGCAAAGAGGCGGCTGAAGTTTTTGCCTATCGCTGCAAAAATCGTCAGGATTTTGAGTATGACACTACTCTTGTAGCCTCAGTCAAATTCAGAGACGAAACGGTCGGCAAGCTCTCGGTCTCGCTGGATGGTTTGTGTTTTCCCTATCAATTTAATATTGATCTGTTAGGCAGCAGTGGCGCGATCCGCGATAACCGCATTTACTCCAAAACCCTGTTTCCTGAACAAACGGATTTTGTCACCCTGCCTTGCATCACGCCCAACTCCGGTTCTGTCAGTCATCATCCCTTTCAACAGGAGATTGATAACCTTGTGAACCATCTCCTGCACGGCAGCCCGATTCTCTCCGACGTGCTTGACGCCTGCCATTCAATGGAAATTGCGCTCGCCATCGAAGAATCAGCCGCAACCGGGAAACCCTTGAAAATCAAGGAAACATAGGGCGGCTCATTGGATAGGGTGGCCTTGTCGAACAATTCAGACTTATCCGACGATGTCCGACACGTCCTATTCGTAAGAATTTCTGTCACAAAGCAGTAGATTGTTTCAGGAAAATCTTGAACACGGATTAAAGACTTGACAGAGTTCCGGTATTATCAGAAAGAAGCATCACACGAAAAAAATTTTAGGAAACTCCTATAGCAATCACAATAAAAATAGTTATGACGTCCAATTCTCCTGTAAAAAGTGATGGGGCCAATCCTGGATGCAAAGCCAGGCCTTTCCTCAAATGGGCTGGCGGTAAAGTGCAATTACTGCCTCAATTTCAGCGGTATTATCCTCAGGAACTCCGGGAAGGGAAGATTGAGACGTATTTCGAACCGTTTCTGGGAGGAGGAGCGGTATTTCTGGACATCGCTCAAAATTACCCCATCAGATCGGCATATCTGTGCGACATTAACGCCGAACTCATTCTCCCTTACCGCGTAATCCAGCGCGATCCCCACCCCTTGCTGGAAATTCTTGAACAACTTTCTCAGCGTTACTATGCCCTCAATGCCGAACAACGTCACGCTTTGTATTACGAAATTCGCGCGCGTTATAATCATGAACGGCGTCAGATAGATTATGCCTGTTATTCTCCGCTCTGGATTGAACGCGCGGCCTATATGATTTTTTTGAATAAAACCTGTTATAATGGCTTGTTTCGCATGAATCGCAACGGAGAATTTAACGTTCCTTACGGAAAATACAAATATCCGAAAATTTTAGATGTCGAAAATGTGCTGCATGTCTCCCAATTGCTGCAAATCGCAGAAATCGTTAGCGCCGATTTTACCGCATACGAAACGCAGATTACGGATCGATCCTTTGTCTATTTTGATCCCCCCTATCGCCCGATTAGCAAAACTTCAAGTTTTACATCCTATTCTCAAAGCGTCTTTACCGATGACGATCAAGTAAAACTGGCAGAGTATTATCGTAAACTTGCCAGACAGACAAATGCCAAATTGATGTTGAGTAATTCGGACCCGACTAATGAGAATCTTGAGGATCGCTTTTTTGACGACTTGTATAAGGGATTCCATATTTTCAGAGTGTCCGCAAACCGGATGATCAATTCAAATGCCCAGAAGCGCGGCCCCATTCGAGAATTAGTCATCACCAATTATCCCTGCCGTGTAGAAACCGAAGTTCGGAGAGTTCACGGTGGTCAAACAACAGTGTTACACCGTGAATGAATCGCCTCGCGCAACCATCAATTTTTTACGCTTACTCCAGGATGTGCCGGTCGAAACTGAACCAGCGGTTCCTTACCCTCAAGCCAACGATCTTGACAAAGTCGTTGATATTATTCATCTTGTTGCAACAGGAATCTCAACCAAATCCGAAATTTCCGAATATTTTGACTTTGACGAACGCCAGGGGGACTATTATCTGAATACTGATTGCACACCTGCTCAAAAAACCAACATTTCGAGAAATTTTTCAGCGATTGTATGATCAACCACACCATTTGCGCTTATTTGAAAACTATTGGTCAATTGATGAGCTCGTTAGCTCGGATATTGCCAGTATCATTCAAGCACACACCTCATTGAATCGGCAAACGGCTTCCAGAAGAGCGTTAACCGTGCGAAGTTGGGTAAAATGGGTGCTGAAAAATAGCGAAATTGCCACATCCTGCCCTTGAAATCCCGATATTCAAGAAAAACAAAAGATAACCCTTGACTTCTTAACATGTTTTCCACTATTTTTACACAGAGTGAATTCTTACCTAACCCTTGTCCCTCTCAGGAGGGGATATATGGGAATAATTTTCATTTCTGACGCGACCACATACATACTTTTATTCCATCATTCAAAGGGAGGGTTTTGTCATGTTTGTACAGCAATTTTTTGTGAAAGGGATTGCGCATAGCTCGTATTTGCTTGGAGGAAACAGAAATTGTGCAATTGTCGATCCGCGCCGCGATATTCAGATTTATCTGGATGCGGCGAAGGAGATGGGCATGCAGATTACGCATATTTTAGAAACCCACCTCCACGCGGACTTCATATCCGGCCATCTCGATCTGGCCAAAGTCACAGGTACGAAAATTTACGCCCCGGGCAAGTGCGATTTTGAGTATGTTGAGGTGACAGAAGGAGATACATTTTCCATTGACGACCTCGAAATCAAAGTCATTGAAACTCCCGGGCATACGCCTGAACACATTACATACATTGTCACTGACAGGGTGCGCGGTTCGGAGCCAGCGTGCATTTTCTGCGGCGATACGTTATTCGTCGGCGATGTCGGACGTCCGGATTTGTTTCCGGGCATTGCGGAAAAATTGGCGGAAAAACTTTATCATTCGCTGCATGAGAAGTTATTGAAACTGCCGGATTTCTGCGAGGTCTATCCGGCTCATGGGGCAGGGTCGCTTTGTGGCCGCGCAATGGGCGCGAAACGCAGCAGCACCATCGGGTATGAAAAACTGTATAATGCCGCGCTTCAGATCAAAGATGTCAAAGAATTCATCGCCTCACTTACGACGGACATGCCGCCTGCACCGGATCATTTCAGCCGCTGCAGCGCGATCAATGCTAAAGGTCCTTCGTTAGTGGATGATCTGCCTGTCTTAGTTCCGCTGACGCCGCCGGAATTCAAAGCGCTTTCCGAACAAGAACACGTCATTGTGCTGGATACCAGGGATTTTGCGTCTTTTGGCGGGTTACACGTCCCCGATTCATATCATGTTGACTTCGGCGGAAATTTTGCGACCTTTGCGGCCTGGGTGCTTCCGCCGCAAACTGACCTGCTGCTGGTCAGCGAAAGTCCGCAGCAAGCCCATGATGCTGTGACCTGGCTGCGGCGGGTCGGACTTGACCGGGTAATAGGCTATCTGGAGGGGGGAATTTTTGAATGGGGGAAACACGGCCTGGAAACCGATCATGTTCATCAACTCTCCACCTTTGCCTTACACGAGAAAATTTCCAAAGGGGAACAACTGACCCTGGTTGATGCGAGGTCTCCCAAAGAATTCGACGCTCTGCACATTGAAGGCGCAATCAATATTCCCTCGCCGGATTTGCGCACCCGCTACAAAGAACTGACCCCGAATCTGCCCACTGTCCTGATTTGCGGCACAGGACACCGGTCGAGCCTGGGATGCAGCATTTTGAAACAGCACGGTTTCAAAGACGTATATAATGCGGCCGGCGGCATGACTGCCTACAGCGCGTCCGGTTTTTCGCCGGAGTGCCCGATGTGTGTAGGCCCGCACGGCCCGGCGTTTTTAGGATAAACCAGGAGTGTAAAAGCTCTGCTTTTGCAGCGAAAGCAGAGCTTTCGCACTCCGGAAAGGAGGAACATATATGAGTTGGTTCACAATGGAAACCTGGCCGCCCTACGTGGTTGGCATTGGCATTGGGATATTAAGCTGGTTCACATTTTTACTTTCCGACAAGCCGCTCGGATGTTCAACCACTTTTGCCCGTCTCAGCGGCATGATTGAAAAATATTTCCGCGGCAGAGAGGTGGAAGAAAAAGCCTATTACAAAGAAATCCCTCCGGTGATTGACTGGCAATTCATGCTGGTAATTGGGATTGTGATCGGCGCGTTTTTGTCGTCAATTCTCTCTGGGACCTTTCAATTTGTTCTAACTCCCTCACTCTGGGTCGAACGTTTTGGACCAGGCTCAGGGTTGAGCCGCTTTATTGTCTCGCTGCTCGGGGGAATTCTGATGGGAATTGGCTCGCGCTGGGCCGATGGTTGCACCAGCGGGCACGGCGTCAGCGGCACTTTACAGATGGCGATTGGCAGTTGGGTTTCGGTAGCCTGTTTTTTTATCGCCGGAATTGTAACGGCAGTGATTATTTACCCTTAAACTTGAAACACAGGAGGTGGTCATCATGCTCAAAAACCTTCACGGCAACAAACGCTTACAATTAAAGTTCGGTCTGGCGATGGGCATTATTTTTGGGTTCTTACTCCAAAAAGGCGGCGTCACCAACTACGATGTCATTCTAAAACAATTACTCCTGAAAGATTGGACAGTGGTCAAAATCATGTTGTCAGCCATTATCACCGGTACGCTCGGCGTACACTGGCTTAAAAGCGTGGACTACGCCAAACTACACCCTAAAGCCGGAGGAATTGGAGTCAATGTGATCGGTGGCCTGATTTTCGGCGTGGGCTTTGCCACCCTGGGCTATTGCCCCGGCATCGTCGCCGGTGCAATCGGGCACGGGGCCTTAGATGCCCTGTTCGGCGGATTGATCGGAATTACGCTCGGTTCCGGCATCTTTGCCGCCTTGTATCCGAAATTGAACCAGAGCATTTTAAACCACAAAACTTTTACCCATCAAACGCTGCCGGAATTATTCAATGTTGACCCCTGGGTGGTCGTCATTCCGGTCGTGATGGCGCTGACCTTCATTTTGTGGTTACTGGAATATCTGGGATTGTGATATACGCAGGAGTACGAAAGCTCTGCTTTCGCTGTCAGTTTTCCAGCACCTACTCACGTATAAAAGTAGAACTTTTGCACTCCAGCACAACAACAAAAAATTTATAAATTTTTCTTTACATTTTTGTCCATCTGCTGTTACTAAGGTTAATAGTGCAAGAAAACACCGGGTTTCTTGAAGAAACCCGGTGTTTAAATGTTGCTGCAAGATTTCTTCAACTGATTGTTCGCGTAAAACATAGAAGGAGCCGCGGAGTGAGAAACTAAGCATACGAAACCGGAATATCGCATAGACTGAAATGAACCCTGGCAGGGTTCGTACACTGATATTGCGTCGGATGTCGGGTTTCGTATGGGTATTTTCCCCGCGGCTCGACGTCTAACGTTTATTTTGCGAAAGAAGCCGCGGATATTTTCCGCGGCTTTTGTTTTTTCAGAAGGAGAATTCTATGGGACAGCCATACATCAGATTTCAAAATGTCACCTTTCGCTATGAAGCAGCGACAACCACGCTTTTTCAGGATATTTCCCTGCACGTTCCTCGCGGTTGGTTGGGGATTGTGGGTGCCAATGGGGCCGGGAAAACTACGCTCTTACGCCTGGCGACCGGCCTCTTAGAACCGGACAGCGGCTCTATCGATCGACCTCCGTTAACAGTCTATTGTCCGCAGCGTACAGATGACCGCCCCGAATATTTTCAGGATTTTCTGGTTTCGACGACCAAAAACGCCTACATTATCAGGGATCGGTTACATATACAGGAAGATTGGAACGAACGCTGGCAAACCTTATCTCATGGTGAGCGCAAACGCGCGCAAATTGGAACCGCGCTCTGGCGAGAGCCGGAAGTGCTGGCGATTGACGAACCGACCAATCATATTGATAGTGAAGCGCGCGCGTTAATTGCGGCCGCGTTACATACCTTTCGCGGCGTCGGTTTGCTGGTGAGCCATGATCGCGATCTGCTGGACTCACTCTGCCAGCAATGTCTGTTTGTCGAACCTCCCACCGTGATTACCAGACCCGGCGGCGTAACCAAAGGGCTACAGATCGACCGCGAAGAGCAACAGTCTTTACAAAGGCAACAACTCATAAAAAAACGAGAATATACACGACTGCACCGTGAAGCCGTCAAACGTCGGGAACTTGCGCAGCAGGCCGATAAACGTGTTTCCAAACGCGGCATTGCTAAAAAAGATCATGACGCCAAAGCCAAAATCAATCAGGCGCGCGTGACCGGCAAAGATGCGGTCGGCGGGAAATTACTGCACCAACTCGATGGACGTTTGCAGCAGGCACGGCAGCAAGTTGAAAATATTCGGTTCAAAAAAGAATATACGCTGGGTATCTGGCTTCCGGCCGCGCGGTCGTCCCGCGACGTGCTTTTGCACCTTCCGGCCGGATCGCTTGCCTTAGGCGGGCAAAAACAGATCAGGTTCCCTGAATTGTTTGTGACCCCCACCGACCGCATTGCGTTGATTGGTCCCAACGGAACGGGCAAAAGCACGCTTATCCGGCATCTGGTACCACAAATCAATGCGCCGCAAAAACATATTACCTACGTACCGCAGGAAATAGAGGCGCAGCAGTCTCGCGAAATCTTAGCGCAAGTACAGCGTTTGCCACACGAACAACTCGGGTTTTTGATGACCGTTATCAGCCGCTTAGGCTCACGCCCGCAACGACTCTTAGAAAGCAGCATCCCCAGCCCGGGGGAAACTCGTAAACTCTTGCTGGCCCTGGGTATGACCCGCGCACCGCATATCATCATCATGGATGAACCGACCAATCATATTGATCTGCCATCCATCGAATGCCTGGAACAGGCCTTGGCCGAATGTCCCTGCTGTTTGCTGCTGGTCAGCCATGACCGCCGTTTTTTACAGGCTCTTACTCAAAAAACCTGGGAGATCAGAAAAGGGACAGGTGCAGAGCAGGACTGCGTCCTGCAAATTCGGTTAGGACAACAAATTTTGTAAAATTCACCCTCTCTGATTGGAAAAATTCCTGTGACAATCGTCTTCCTTATAGGATGCAGGAAAATCATATTTTCTTGTATTTTTCTCTTTTCATACAGCAAGATGTCATGAACACTCATCTCTGAGAGATGCAAGGCATGAACATCAATTCCCGGAAGAGGTGAGTATGACAGTGGATGTTTCAGACAAAGAGGAATGGCAGGAGGAATTGAGCCGTGCGCTGAACGGCGACCGGGAAGCGTTGGGAAGACTGTGTGAAGGGTATATCAGATCAAAAACCTACGCTTACACGCTGAATATTTTGAAAAATGCGCAGGATGCCGAAGATATTGTGCAGAGCATCTTTGCCTGGCTTGTCGAACATCATGGCAGAATCGCAAGCATTCTCTGTAGTCATTTTTTGATTTTGTTTGGTGACTACATGTCGTTACCAAACAGATGTATCATGCTTCGTTATATTGGGTCTCGTTCCTGATCGTTCCGCTCTGCCACAATCCGATCCGTCAGTCCCAGCGCGACGATCTCTTTGTAAGCCAACTTCCACATCTTCTGTTGAGGATGCCCTTCTCCTCTGATAGCTCGAACGGCTTTGCTGGTTTCGACTTCTCGGCTGATTTTGAGACATTTCCAGGCAGCATTCCCTGTCAGATGAGGGGAAGGTGTTTGTTTTTTGATGAAATGTATATCAACCGGATGTGACCAAAGTGTCAAGAAAAATTTTTCCCTTTGTCGGGAATCCCCTTATTCTTCATTCCCCAAAACGTTGAGGCTATCTGGTGCGTACCCAGGGCTTGGTGATGCCGAGTTTTTGGATGCGCGAGCGCAGGGTGCTGGGATTCATTGCCAGAATCTCGGCTGCACCTCCGGCGCCTGCAATTTTCCAGCCTGTTTTTTGAAGGGTGTGTAGAATATGCTCACGCTCGAGTTCTTCGAGGGGTTTATTGTACTCATCAAGCGTTAACAGCGCTGTTCCAGGTAATTCAACGCGCAGCAGATTGTCTTGTGCATTAATAATCGCCCGTTCAATCGTATTTTCCAATTCGCGGATGTTTCCGGGCCAGGCGTAGTGCTGTAAGCTCTCCATCGTTTTTTCGGGAATCCTGTCAATCCGCTTTCCTAATTTTTTGTTGAACTTATGGGCAAGGGCCTGTACCAGCAGGGGAATATCTTCTTTGCGTTCGCGCAGCGGCGGTAAAGTAATGGTATAGACGCTCAGACGATAATACAAATCTTGACGGAACCGACCGTTCCGGACTTCGTGCTCCGGATTGCGATTAGTCGCCGCAAGCACACGCACATCAACCTTGAACGTGCGGGGATTGCCTAATCGTTCAATCTCGCCTTCTTGCAGCACGTGCAGCAGCTTTGCCTGAAGTTCCAGTGTATCGCCTACGGCGAATTCAGGATGACCATGGCATTTTTACTACAATACTGTATCGCCTACGGCGAAAAAGCCTGGCAGCTTACCATAATTTACTCTATCTTTCCGTTTTCAGTGCAGGCAAAATCGGATTGCGGCGGCAGAGGGGTTTGGTGAAGATAAGCTGTACATCCCCCAGATAGCGTTCCATGAATCCGGCTTCGCAATAACAGAGATAAAATTCCCACATTCGGAGAAATGGGTCGGGAAATCCTGATTTCCGAACCTGCTCAATATTCGCCAAAAATCGTTCACGCCAGGTGCGTAAGGTCGTGGCGTAATGCGGCGTTATATCTTCCAGATGAACAAGGCGTAAATCCGTCACTTTTGCCATAGATGTTAATAAGGCGGTCACAGAGGGGATGCAACTTCCGGGGAAAATATAGCGTTTAATAAAATCTACCGAGCGTTTGTGGCGGTCGAAGACGTGATCGGGAATCGTGATGGCCTGGATCAGCATCATGCCGTTTTCTTTTAACAGATTGTTGCAACAGCGTAAAAAGGTGTCGTAATATTGATGACCGACCGCTTCGATCATTTCAATAGACACGAGCTTATCATATTGTCCCCTGAGGTCGCGATAATCTTGCATAAGCAATTCAATCCGATCCGTGAGACCGGCCCGCGTAATACGTTCTTTGGCAAAAGCATGTTGTTTGCGCGAAATCGTGGTCGTCGTTATCCGGCAGCCATATTTCTGCGCCGCATGAAGCGCGAAACCACCCCAGCCTGTTCCGATTTCCAGCACGCGATCCTCAGGGCCGAGTTGCAGTTTTTGGCAGATACGGTCGTATTTGGCAATTGAGGCGTCTTTCAGCGTGCTCTCTGGCGTTTCAAAGATTCCGCAGGAATAGGTCATGGTCTCGTCCAGAAATAGTTCGTAAAACTCATTGCCCAGGTCATAATGGGCAAGGATATTGCTCTGGCTGCCCTCGCGGGTGTTTTTATTGAGGAGATGGAAGACTTTGTACAATGGCGTCATCAGCCAGGTTGACCAGCCCTGATCCATGCTCACCATGACATCCTGATTCAAAATGATCATTCGAACCACTGCGGTCAGATCCTCGGTCGTCCACGAGCCTTCAATGTAGGCCCGCCCTGCGCCGACGCTGCCGCCAAACACGATCTGACTGTAACAACGCGGATGCTGAATACGGATAACGGCGCGTAATGGGAAATCATCACTGCATTCTCCGAAAGTGAATTGTTCTCCGCCATCTTCAAGCACAAGCTGCCCACGCTTCAATTTTCGCAGCAGCGAGAAGAGCATCTCCCGCGCGAGTTTATCGAGATAGCCGAGCTTCTCTGCTGCGACAACTCTTGTTGTTTTCGGAATAATTGTTTTTGTCGTCATGATTTTTCCCTTTTGCCTGGATGAGTGTAAAATGTTGCCCCCTTCCACCACAAGCGCAGGGCTTGCCAGTGAATCAGGGTGATGACCTTGATGGTCATGAGTGGATACGCTATCAATACCCTGTTTAACGACTGACTATTGATTTCTCGGCGTTGTAAGGTCAAGGTAGCGTCAAAAATCTTTTTTCCGTGCTCCAGGTCGTTAAGATGAACGTTCAACGTGTGTCCGGGCACGCGAAATTTCCAGTCGTACCAGATGTCCATATCAATAAAAGGCGATACATGGAAATTCTTTGCAAATTGATACCGCCGCCATTCGGGATCAGGATGTTCATTTAACGCCTTGCTCAGCACGTAGGGATGAGTTTCTCCCCAGGGCGTATTATGCACTTCAGCCACGATGGTTTCCAACTCTTGGCCGGCCTGGTCGTAGCAATAATAAAAGCAGACCGGATTAAAACAATAACCAAAATATTGCAGATGGGTCAACATACGGATCGGCCCTGCCGGGCGTGCGCCGGTCTGTTGAGCAACTACATCACGAATCGTTGTGTCAAGCGGGATTTCAGGATTCCCAAGATGATGTTTGCGGTAAAAGCTGGCGACATTCGCTTTCTGATATGACCAGAATCGGTACGGATCAAACAGGGTTGGGAGTTCCGTCAGGTCGAGATAAAGCAGGAATAACCTGTAATGAAAAACGTTTCCCACCGGCGAAAATCGCCGATGTCGAACAGATCCCTCATAAATACAACTGTGCATCATTTCAGCCCACGAAACACACGGAACACACGAAAAGAAAGAAAACAATGATTCATAAGTAAGTATGAATCAATTTGTTTGATTTCTCTCGCAAAGCCCGCAAAGACGCAAAGCCTTTGAATATCAATTCTTTGCGAGCTTGGCGGTCTTTGCGAGAAACTCAAAAACTTATTGATAATTACTTATGAAGGCCAGCCTAAAGGCGGACTCCAACAAGCTGTCATGTTTTCGTGTCTTTCCGTGTGTTTCGTGGGCAATAAAATCTTTACAAGGTTTTTCCGAAATGTTGACACACCGCCAGCGCGCTGTCGACGCCGTCTTCGTGAAACCCGTACCCCCAATAGGCTCCGCAGAAATAGGTGCGATTGACGCCATTAATAGCGTCGCGCTGCTCGCGTTTGTGTAAACTCTGCGGGGTATAGACTGGATGATGATACTGGAACGTTTGGATCACCTGCTCAGGGGCGATCAAATCAGCGCGATTGAGAGTCACGCAGAAAGTGACCGGCGCGTCGAGACTTTGCAGTTTGTTCATATTATAGGTCACAGCGACTCCTTCAGTCTCTTTGCGCGGAATATGATAATTCCAACTGGCCCAGGCAATTTTGCGACGCGGTAAAATCGAACTGTCCGTATGCAAAATGGTCAGATTCGGCTGATAGGCCATAACCTCAAGAATGTCACGTTCGGCCTCGCTCGGATCGGCCAGCATGGCTAAGGCCTGATCGCTATGCGCAGCGATAATCACCTGATCAAACCGAGCTTTTTCGCCATTGCGGGTCTTAACCTCCACGCGGTCAGGGAAGCGCTGCACGGATTCCACCGGATGATTCAAGCGAATTTGATTACGATAGGATTTCGTCAGCGGATCAATATATTGACTCGATCCTCCCTTAATCACCAACCATTGGGGTTGATTGCGCACGTTCAAAAAGCCGTGATTCCTGAAAAATTCCACAAAATAGCGCGCCGGAAACTCAGAAAACTTTTTCGGATCCGTCGACCAGATCGCCGCTCCCATCGGGATGATAAAATCCTGAATAAACGACTCGGAATAGCGATTTGCCTTCAGATATTCTGTCAGTGTCGTCTGGTATGAATCCTGAGAGAGTAAGGCTTCAGATTCACGCCGAAAACGAAAGGCATCGAGCAGCATGCGATAAAATGACGGACGGACCAGGTTGCGTCGCTGCGCAAAAAGAGAATTCAGCGAGGTCGGACAAAATTCCAGTCCGGTTTTTTCATTGATGACACTAAAACTCATGTTCGAATTTTGCCAGGCTACGCCTAAACGCTGCATGAGAGTGAGGAAGTGAGGATAGGTCTTTGTATTAAACACAATGAACCCGGTATCCACCGGATAGATCACCTCATTGTGCGTGACATCGATCGTGTGCGTGTGACCGCCGATATAGTCATTTGCTTCGAAGACCACCACGTTATGATCTTCATGTAACAAATAGGCTGCAACCATGCCCGAAATACCGGCCCCAATAATCGCTATTCGCATAATATGTATGCATATCTGAACCCTGTCAAAGTTTCAAACTCAGGCAGGGTTGGCCATGCTCCGTTATGTCTGGTGTTTTCCATGCCCATATTTGATATAATCAGGAAGGGGATGCAAATCCCAGATCATTCCTAACCCCGAAAGAACGCGCAATAGATAATAGGTGATGTCAATTTCCCACCAGAAAAACCCCTGGCGAGCCGAAACCGCATAATGGTGATGATTGTTGTGCCATCCTTCCCCAAGCGTGATCAGTGCCAGCAGTAGATTATTGCGGCTGGTATCCGGCGTGTCATAGCGTCGTGAACCAAAAAGATGATCGAGCGAGTTGATGGTCGCTGTTCCGTGAAAAAGCGCGGTCGTTGAAATAAAAAAGCCCCAGATCAACATTTGAGGTCCGTTTGTGCCGAGTTGGGGAGCAGTCGCGGCGAGCAGACTGCCAAAAGCGTATAACAGTCCAGCCAGCGCAATCGGAACTATCGTATCAAAGCGGTTGAGCCAGACAAGTTCGGGGTATTTCACCCAGTCGCCTACATACTTTTTCTGGGTCCTGAAATTCTTCTGAGAGGTCAGCCAGCCGATATGACTCCACCAAAAACCGTGTTGTGCCGGAGAATGAATATCTTCTTTTTGATCGGCAAAGCGATGATGATGGCGATGATGCGCTGCCCACCAGAGCGGCCCGCGCTGGGCTGATGAATTTCCTAACACGGCAAACACAAACTGCCAGAAGCGATTTGTCCTAAAGGCTTTATGGGAAAAATAACGATGATAAAACCCGGTAATCGCAAACATGCGTACTACATACAAAAATACCGCCGTTGCAACAGCGATCCAACTCCATCCCACCCAGAACATACCGAGACACATCACATGCAAAATTATAAACGGCAGAATCCTGGGCCAATCAACGCCAGGCTTTTCTTTCCCTGCTAATTCTTGCAAACCCGCTTCCGAATCGATCCAACGGATAATAGATGTAACAAGGAAGGAATGTTGCATTTTGTGAAAAAGAGAATGGGTTTTCATAAGTAACTACAAGGATTTCTCCCAAGAAAAGGATTTACACGTCGATTAAAGCTTCACGGAAAAATTGACTTCTGAATTATCTATTAGGGATGTTTTTCAAAGTGTCAACAGCCAAAACCCTGAAATTTTTATTTTGATGCCATATTTTTGCGATATTTCGTATTTCTGCGACATATCACACGCTTATTTTTCTCATGAAATACGGCACTCCGAAGACTCCGTGCCTGACTACAAGCCTGAGTAGTTACTATAATCTTCTTTATCGAACACTTTATATGATGATAAATTCTCTGGCATAGAACTTGAATTTTCAATGAAAGGGAGGTATGATTCAATTTATGAAAGCATTCGTTGAAAACCGGATTTCTATGAGCAAAAAATTGGCCTATGCTGCGCCGGCTTTTGCGCTGGCGGTCGTGGGGATACCGATCTACGTCTATCTTCCGAAATTCTATTCGGATGTTGTTGGAGTGAATATCGCCATAATCGGTTCTGTCTTACTCGGCGTGCGAATTTTCGACGCGATAACCGATCCGCTGCTTGGCTTTTTGTCGGACAAAACCCATAGCAGATTCGGACGCCGCCGGCCATATATCGCAATCGGTTCGATCTTCCTGGCGATTGCGATTTACTTGCTTTTTAATCCGCCGGATGCCTCGACATTAATCGTCACAGTCTGGTTTACAGCAGGAATTTTCAGCCTGTTTCTTTTTTGGACTATCGTTGTCGTGCCTTACGAGTCTCTCGGCCCGGAAATCTCGATGGATTATCATGAACGTACGACGCTTTTCGGATTGCGAGATGGTTTGTTAATTGCCGGAACTCTGGCCGCCGCCAGTTCTCCGGCGATCATTGCAGTGGTCTTCAAGCTTGCAAGCGATCCTGCGGGCGAACGAGCCAAATTTTTCTGGATTTCCGTGCTATATGCTCCGCTTGTGATTGTGGGTTCCTGGTGGTGCGTCGCCGCCATTCAGGAAAGGCCGCGCACTGAAGTCACGTCCGGAGACGGTCTGTTGACAGGATTACGGCATGTCATCCGCAACAAGCCTTTTATGATTTTGCTGATCTCCTACACCATCAGCGCGGTTGGCAATAATCTGCCAGCCACGCTGATTCTCTATTACGTGGAGTACGTGCTTCAGTCGAGCCGCGCTGATTTTTTCCTGCTGCTCTATTTTGTCACAGGCATTCTGTTTCTGCCGGGCTGGATCACGCTTTCGCGCCATGTCGGGAAAAAAATGGCCTGGCTCAGTTCGATGGCGCTGAATACCGGGGCGTTTATCGGCGTGTTTTTTCTTGGTCCCGGGGATGCAGCCATGTACGGCGTACTGGTGTTTCTTTCAGGCATAGGATTTGGGGCGACCGTGGCCATCCCTTCTGCCATTCAGGCCGATGTGATTGATTACGATGAATTGCTTAGCGGAGAGCGGCGCGAGGGGCAATACATCGGACTGTGGTCAATTTCCAAAAAAATTGCGGCCGCCCTGGGAGTTGGAATCGCCTTATCCATTCTGGGCCTTGTCGGGTACGCGCCTAACGTCGAACAAACCTCGCAGGTGCAATTGACCTTACGCATATTATACAGCCTGGCGCCATCGCTTTGTAACATGATCGCTTTTTTCATTGCGTTGAAGTACCCGATTACTGGTAAAATTCATGAAAACATCCGTTTAGCGATCCGCGAACGACAGGCCGGACGTCCGGTTGTCGATCCACTGCATCCTGAACGGATGGTCACATAACTGGAGGAAGATGATGCAAATTGCGAAATTTCTGACGTTTTTAGGTATGCTCTGCATGGCAGGGGCTATTCTCTACGCTTCCCTCTATGGCAATTTCCGTCAGGAGGGCAGCCTCTTACTCTCAATCCCCTGGGGGATTGTGTCGCTCGTTGATCTTTATGTTGGATTCATGCTGTTTTCAGGCTGGATTCTCTACCGGGAACGCTCATTGTTCCGGGCTGGGATCTGGATTCTCGGCATGATGCTGTTAGGTTTTTTTACCGGGTGTTTATACACCTTTATCGCCCTGCAACGCAGCCAGGGAGACTGGAAACGCTTCTGGCTCGGAAAACATTGGAAGGAATAATGTACCGCGAAACTCCTTTTCGAGGCTGTCAACTATGCGCGAAACCGGAGTTTCGCGCTACATTTTCAGGGGAGGAAAAGATATGCTATCAATTTTTGTGATTAATTTTATTGCTGTAATGCTGTTTATGATAGGGGTCTGGATCATCAGTCTGCTCAAAAAGGACGCGAGTATTGTTGACGGATTCTGGGGTTTAGGTTTTGTTGTGGTCGCCTGGATCACTTTTTTTCTCTCAGAAGGCTATCCGGGGCGAAAAATCCTGATTACAGGGCTGACAACGATCTGGGGACTGCGCTTAGCGCTGCATATTTTCTGGCGCGGTTGGGGCAAGGAAGAAGATAAACGCTATCAAAAATGGCGCGCCGATTACGGCAAAAAATTTTGGATAGTGAGCCTCTTCACGGTATTTGGTCTTCAGGGAGTTATCTTGTGGAGCATTTCGCTGGTAGTGCAAACCGGACAACTTTCTCCGATGCCAAGCAATCTGACCTGGTTTGATGTAATGGGAACGGTCGTCTGGCTGCTGGGGTTTCTCTTTGAATCTGTCGGCGACTGGCAATTACTGCGCTTTAAGGCCAAACCTGAGAATTCAGGGAACGTCATGGATCAAGGGCTGTGGGCTTATACCCGTCATCCCAATTATTTCGGAGAGACCGTCCTCTGGTGGGGCATGTTTCTGATCACGCTGGCGACTCCTGGAAGTTTCTGGACCATCGTCAGTCCGCTGCTTATCACGGGTCTGCTCTTAAAAGTGTCTGGTGTGACCCTGTTAGAACGCACGATGCTTGCAACACGCCCCCAGTATCAGGACTATGTGGAGCAGACATCGGCCTTTTTGCCCTGGTTTCCGAAAAAGAGATCAAAATCCAGTTGACAGCATATTATTGCCTTGCTATGAATCCTATCAGGACTGTCACCTCTGGTTTGACAGTCCTTTTTCCCTTCAATGTGAAATTCACCTGGACAGATCGCACGTATGAGCGCCGACTATTCAGGATAGTTGTAAGTTGTGACATACATATCCATGAGGAGAGCGATGAACACTCAGATTTCAATTTTAATTATCTATACCGGCGGTACGATTGGGATGTTTCAGGAGAAAAAAAACAAGCCTTTGCAGTTGTTAAATTTCGATAATATTTACGATCAGCTCCCGATTCTGCGCCAGTTCGAGTGTGACATTGATACCTATGCGTTCGACCCTGTGATTGACTCCTCCAATATGAATCCGGCCTTCTGGATCAGGATTGCGGAGGTCATCGAGCAAACATACGAGCACTATGACGGCTTTGTGGTGCTGCACGGCACGGATACGATGGCGTTTACGGCATCGGCCCTGAGTTTTTTGTTAGAACATCTGAACAAACCGGTCGTGTTTACCGGGTCGCAGCTTCCGCTAGGTATCATTCGCACCGACGGCCGAGAAAATTTGATCACCGCAATTGAAATTGCGGCGGCGCGTGAGGATGATACGCCCATTGTGCCGGAAGTGAGCCTCTATTTTGAAAGCAAACTCTATCGCGGCAATCGCACCACCAAATTTAATGCTGAGAATTTCGACGCTTTCTTATCAGGCAATTATCCGGTGCTGGCTGAGGCCGGTATTCATATCACCTATCATCACCATGAGATATTGAAACCGAGGTTTAAGCGTTTAAAGGTGCACAAACAGCTTGACCCCAATATCGCCATCCTCAAGTTATTTCCAGGCATCACCAGGGCTGTTGTGGCAGGGATGCTGAGCATTGAAGGTCTCAAAGCCGTGATTCTCGAAACCTATGGTACTGGAAACGCTCCAACGGAGGCGTGGTTTCTCGACGCCCTTGCCGAAGCCAGTCAGCGCGGCGTGATGCTGTGCAATGTGACCCAGTGCAAACGCGGGTCAGTTGAAATGGGACGCTATGAAACCAGCGTTGAACTGAATAAGCTTGGCGTGGTGAGCGCGTATGACATGACAACTGAAGCGGCGGCGACCAAACTGATGTATCTGTTAGGCCGTTATGACTCCCGCGAACAGGTTGAACACTGGTTTCAAACTCCTCTGCGCGGAGAAATGAGTGTCAAGTAATACTGTGTCAAACTCTGCCTGACGGATTCATAGGTGCGACTTCAGACGGAAGAACTCGCTAAAACAAGAACTACAAACCTGCTCTGGCGGTAAAAGTAACTTAAAAACTGTACGTGATTTTCAGCGCCAATAACGAGGAATGTCGTTCCAACCCATCAGGATTATCCTGGAAATAAAAGCTGGTGGCTCCATCCACAAGATGCCCCTCAATTTTGACAATCCAATGTTCGTTGAGATCAAAACGGGCGGTGAGGGTCAAATCTTTTTGCCAGGCCAGATAATCAGGATACCCGGCGGCTTCCCATTGCTTGCCTTCGCGATCATGAATATCCGCATAAAATACGGCGTAATACGTGCCAAGTTCGAGCCATTCATTGACGCGATAAGAGACGCCGCCATAATACCCTTCGTTCCTTCCGTCTTCATCCGAACCAGTAGAATATTCGGCCGCAAACACCCAATTCCCGCGCATATATTCCAGCGAAAGAATTGTCAGGTCGCTATCTTCATCGGTCAGGCGTAAAAATATCCGATCACTATCAATGCCCAGACCTTCCAAAAATTCTCTATCATCAATATCCAGATCGAACACCATATCCGTCTGACCATACCAGCCCTTCAGGCGTAATCCGGGAAGCGGCGTTTCCCATTCCAGTCCTGCGGCCATCATGTGTTTTAACTGGATGCTTTTCAAGAATTGCCACACTTCCTGATTAGGGTCCTCCTGTAAATCTTTGACCATGCCGCTGTCGGTGGTAACATCTTTTCCCCCGTATTGCGCCTGATAGGAGAGATAACCCCAGGAACTCAGATCAAGATACCCATACACTTCTACGCCATACGCAGAATTGAACAGATCGCGCTGCGCTTCCGTGTAAATACTCTGGGGGAGAAAAATACTGGTTCGGACGGCGTCAATATCGCGGGTCTCGTTATATAAACCGTAAGAAACTTTGAGCTTCCCGGCGCGAATACCGAAGGCGTCATTCCAGCGATAATCGCCGTAGGCCCAATCGAAGAGGAGCTTATCATTACTAATATCACCCAGATCGCGTGCAAAGAGCTGCATTCCAACATGCAAGCGGTCAGACACATTGGTTAAGAAATTGACGCCCATCTCATGAAATTGAAACGTGCCATCTTCCGTATCCGTGTAAAAATTGTTCGCGTCGCTTTTGAGAAACCCCTGGGAGATAAAGCCATGCACATCGGAATTCTTCCACAAAGATTCATTGTTCAATTCGGCATATAAAGGGGTGGTCAAAGAGGTAACGCTGAATATACCCAAGATAACAAGATATTTTTTCACTCTCTTTCTCCTTTCATTACGGGATGACAGGAATCACTTTGACCATGTTTGAGGTTGTCACATCCTGCGCCCTGGCAAAACTGATCGCTCCTTCCGTGTTGGCGAGAAACGCCATCAATTCTTGCGGATCATTGAACATTTTGGGCATTCTGCCTTTGCCTGTAAACACTTGTTTTTTCCAATAGTTCAAATACTGGGAATACGTTTTTTGAACATATTGTTTCAAAAACGTCTTATACGCGTCTTCCTGATTGAAAATGACAAAGATAATTGTGGAATTGTCTTTCCATCGGGTTTTCTTACCGAGGAAGATTTGTTGGATTTCCTCTTGCGTCAGGGGTTCTTCGATCCGTTCGTGGCCAACGAGCACAATCTCTGCTTCCGCAGCAGAAGAAGATGAGACAACTCCCCCGGCTAACAGCACCAGGACGACCCCGAACATCAATATCTTCTTCATTATGTTCAACTCCTTTATCTGTAAGAATGATATGTCATTTTGATGTTCTACACCTTTCAGGCAATAAATACGATGAGAATTTTTTCGCTCTCAGCCTCCTTTGCTCACATTGTTTTCATCGGTTTCAGGAATTTGAATCACAAAGATTATTTACTGGATTGCTGTTCAAATTTCCAGGGACTTCTGGAATATTTGGGTACTGCAAGAATCATTCCCGCGCGGGTTTCTCCTTTGCGCAATCGCCCTTCACGCAGGATGGATGCTCTGCATCAGGATTTTCAGAAAAAGAACTTTCATTTCCGAAAGAACCACTCGCAAAGAATTTAGATTTCTCTTCCGGAGTGTCAAAGCTCTGCTTTGACTGCGAAAGCAGAGCTTTCGCACTCCGGAGCTTTCTCACGAAAGATTCGCCAGTTCAAGCACTTCGCCTTCAAGTGTCACATATTTTCGCAGCAGATGTGCAGTCAGACACGAATGCACCGGGATCACCATGAGCAGATCACCGACGTTGATACGGTCGAAGTCTTCCTGAAGGACTTTAACAACTCCATGTTCCTGGGAAATTCCGGCGACATAGGCATTTGAGAGAATCGGCCCCCATCCGCTGCCCTCGGGCAGAGCAATCGCCCCATAGGTCGGTTTTTCGCCCCAGGGTTCAAAGGATTGCACCAGCACATCCTTTGACAAATGCACCGCTCCGCCGTAAATAATGAGTTCCTGACGTTCCTGGTGTTTGGCGACCACCGGACAGGCGACGGCAACCGCGATCTGTCCTACCAAACAGGAACCAATGGCAAGTTGTGTGGCATCGTAAAACACGAAATTGCCCGGGCGAATTTCATCCACGCCGCTGAAATTCTCAACAATGCTGCACGATGGGGTATCGCCAATTGAAATCTCAACACCCGTAAAACCTGCCTGCCTTAAGCCCTCGCGCGTTGCTTGCATTTTGGCGATTGTATCCGCATAAATTTCCCGCACCTGCTGTTGTGAACGCGCCCTATAACTATGCCCGGAATGGGTTAATAATCCTTGAAAAGTCAGACGTTTCTCCTGCGCAATAGTTCCGGCCAGCGCCGCAATTTTTTCACCGTGATCCCAACTCAAACCCGTGCGGTGGTAGCCGGTATCAATTTTGATCCACAGTTTCGCCGGGTGCATCAGGCGCGAACCTAAAAAATGCACGCTTTCCTCTGATTCTGCCAGTAGATTCAACGTGATAGTTTTCGCCAGCGCATTGATTTTGTCAATTTCACGCACGTTCACCGGAAACGCAATCGTGATGTCCTGCCAGCCGTGGTTGGCAAAATAGCGCGCCATATCAACGGAAGAGACCGTAATCGCCGCAACCCCGCGTTCCTGAAACCAGTCCCCAATCGCGGCTGATTGGTGGGTTTTAAAATGCGGTCTGAAACGCACCCCGCTTCTGGCCGCCTTGCTGATCATAGTTTCGATATTATGGATAGCGCGCGCTTTATTCAGCAGCAACGTCGGTTTGACAATATTGTTCAGCATAAAAATACCCAACCCTCCCAAATGTTGCATAGCTATCGGAATAGCCTGCAAAATATACAAAATACGTGGAAAATTGTGACGAGGCAGATCATCTCTTGCTCTTTTCGCCGTAAGCGATAAAGTATTGTAGTAACAGAGAGGTCTCGCCCTCTCCTCTTCTTCTTCGCCGGAGGCGATCTATAACCGCTACGCGGTAAGATAAGGGGGCTGGTAAGTCCTTCCTACAATACTTGAAGCACTACGTGCTAACTAGTTACCTGATCACAATACAAAACGCCTGCTGTTTTGTAAAGTGAAATTTGAAGGAGAGGAACTTCAAAAAAGCTTGACAGAAACCGTGCCTCTTTATCTTAACCTCATAGATTCTTATGTTTCTTGCGCCAGGGCGATCATTCCAACAAAAAGGACGATTATGGCAAAACAACATCTCTTTGTCATTCAAGGCGATGCGCAGCTCCAGGGAGAATTGTGCGTTGATGGCAATAAAAACGCGGCCCTGCCGCTGATTGCCGCTTCGGTGCTGTTTCCACACAAGGTCGTGTTGAAGCGCATTCCGCAGATTCTCGACGTCAAACGGATGTGCGAGATTCTGGCCTGCATGAAGGCCGATGTTTCAACGCCTGAAGCCGATACGCTCGAAATCAATACCGCAAATCTGGATCCGACTCGCATCCATTCCAAAGCCTGGGAGACCGTGCGGGCGGCAATTCTGTTTGTTGGGCCAATCGCGGCTCGTTTTGGGAAAATTGCCTTTCCGACCCCCGGCGGCGATGTGATCGGCCGGCGGCGGCTGGATACGCACTTTCTGGCTATGCAGGAGATGGGCGCGTCAATTCAAGCGCAGAGCGGTCGCTTTGTCGTCGAAGCCCCGGCAGCAGGATTGCGACCTGCGTTTATATTTTTAGATGAGGCCAGCGTGACGGCGACCGAAAATATCTTGCTTTGCGCCGCCGCTGCTCCGGGAACGACAATTATCGAAAATGCGGCCTGCGAACCCCATGTGCAAGATTTAACCGACTTTTTGTGCCAGTGCGGCGCGAGCATTGAAGGCCGAGGTTCGAACCGTTTGATCGTTCATGGAATCACAGACCTGAAAGCCGCATCTCCTTTTACCATCGGAGCGGATTATATTCAGACCGGCGCGTTTATCGGCATTGCCCTCTGTACGAATTCTGCGCTGCGTATTCGCAGGGCTGGCGCAAAATATTTGAAACCAATCGAAATCGGCTTAAAAAAATACGGTGCACGTTTTACGATTGACGGCGACGATGTCATTGTACCTGCCAATCAGGAATTGAACATTGTGGAAGATGTGGGCGCGAGCGTGGCGAAAATTGACAGCCAGCCCTGGCCTGGTTTCCCCTCTGATATGACCAGTACCGCCGTTGTGCTGGCCACTCAGGCGGAAGGCGCGCTGCTGATTCATGAAAAATTATACGAAAGCCGTTTGTTTTTTGTGGATAAATTAGTGCGCATGGGCGCGCGCATCACCTTGTGCGATCCGCACCGGGCCATGGTAATCGGACGCACGAAATTGTTTGGCACGAACATTGAAAGCCCTGACATCCGCGCTGGAATCGCGTTATTAACAGCGGCGCTTTGCGCTTCTGGCGAAACGAAAATCAGCCATGCTCATCAAATTGACCGGGGCTTTTTTGAAATTGAAAAGAAACTTGGCGCGGTCGGCGCCAGAATCGAACGTATTGCTGTGGCTGAGTAACAACAAAAAAACCGAGTTTTTTCAAAAAACTCGGTTTTTGGATTTTTAGAAAGATACTTCATGAAAACACAAACTGAACAACAGTTAATCAATTTATGTGAAGATTGGACGCGAGAACAGGTTAAGCAGATTGCCCAACTCCCGCCATCCGGGTCTTACCGCGAATATTATCGTATGCGCGGCGACAGGACAACGGTAATAGGGGCCTTTAATCCGGATCGAAAAGAAAATATCGCCTTCCTCGATTTTTCCCGCCATTTTCATCGCAAAGGACTGAATGTACCGCAGATTTATCTTGAAAATCTCGATCAACATATATACTTACTCGAGGATCTGGGCGATACCACCTTATTTTCCTATCTCATGGATACGCGCAAAAATGGAATTTTCCCGCACAAAGTACTCGACGTTTATAAAAGAGTGCTCGAGGAACTGCCGCGGTTCCAGGTTGAGGCCGGAGAAGATTTGAATTACCAGGTCTGTTATCCGCGCGACCGCTTTGATAAACAGTCCATGCTCTGGGATCTGAATTATTTTAAATATTATTTCCTCAAGCTGGCAAAAGTGGCCTTTGACGAGCAGGAGTTAGAAGACGATTTTCAAACCTTTACCGACTATTTGCTGCAAACCGATTGTCACTATTTTTTGTATCGCGATTTCCAATCCCGCAACATCATGCTCTACCAGAATCAGCCGTATTTTATTGATTATCAGGGCGGACGCCGTGGCGCGCTGCAATATGATGTCGCCTCGCTGCTATACGACGCCAAAGCCGATTTGCCGCAGCAAGTGCGACGTGAATTGCTCGATCATTATATCGGCGCGCTCAGCGCGTTTATCCTGCTCGATGAAAAATCCTTTCTCGCCTATTATTACGGTTATGCGCTGATTCGGCTGATGCAGGCCATGGGTTCTTTCGGTTTTCGAGGCTTTTATGAGAAAAAAGAACATTTTCTGCAAAGCATCCCGTATGCAGTGAAAAATCTGGAATGGCTGCTGGAAACGGTGCGCCTTCCAATCAAAGTGCCCATGCTGATTAATGCGCTCAATCAGGTTGTGGATTCGGAGGCATTGAAGAACATTGGTCGGGCAGCTTCCATGTTAACCGTGAGAATCAACAGTTTCTCATATCGGCGGGGGATTCCGATTGATGAAATGGGCAATGGCGGAGGATATGTGTTCGACTGCCGTGCTCTGCAAAATCCGGGACGTTATGCTGAATACAAAGACTTGAGCGGTCAGGACGCGGCTGTAATCGAATTTTTCCAACGAGAACCTGACGTCGAAAACTTTCTGCACAGTATCTACACGTTGGTTGATCAGACTATTGAAAATTACCAACAGCGCAGTTTTTTGAACTGCATGATCAGCTTCGGATGTACCAGTGGACAGCACCGCTCGGTCTATTGTGCCGAGCAATTAGCGCAGCACCTTCGTCAAAAATTTGACGTGAAGGTTGTGGTGCGGCATTTTGAACAAGAAATGAAGACTGCCTGATTGGAGAACCAGAGAAACCAGGTTTTTTCGAAAAACCCGGTTTCTTTTGCTTTCTCAAAGCAGCTTGAAAATTTTCTTGACTTTCAGATTTCCTGTTATGTTAGCTCAATATTGTTAGACTCATCTTTCAATGACAACTTTTCTAAGGAGGAAACAATTCATGAAAAAAATCGTTATGCTTGTGAGTATGGTGATCTTGTGTAGTGTTGTATTCACGCTGAACGTTTCCGCAGCCGACAAATTGCTCTATATGGCCACACCCTGGGGCACGCCGTCGCAGGAATTGCTCGACAAATTTGCGGCTGAAACCGGAATTACGGTTGAAGTCACGAGTATGGAGCAAACCGCCTTACGCGATAAAGTGTTGAGCGCGGCGGCCGGAAAAGTTAACCCGGCCGACATCATTTATACCGGCATTGACGACCTGGGCGTATTTGCCAGCGCTGGCATCACGCGTCCGTTGGATGAGATGGTTTCGCAGGAACTTTTAGACGCCCTGTACGGCAGCACATTTTTTACCGTTGAAGGCAAATTGTACGCGGTGCCGATTTATTCGCAGATGGTCATGATTGATTATGACAAAGCCGCGCTGGAAAAAATCGGCGTGACTGAAATTGCGACCTGGGACGAGTTTGAAAAGGTATCCATGACCCTGAAAGAACAAGGGATCAGTGAATATCCGATTTCCTTTGGCGTGCGCTCATGGTCCTGGTTTTTAATGGCGCTTTCATCCGGTTCGAAGTTATTTGATGAAGACCTCAAGCCGGTGTTCGACGATCCTAACGATCCTGGATTTCAGACCTTTGTGAAACTGATAGAGTATTATAACAAGGGATTGATCTCTCCGGAGCGCATCACGTCGCCTAACCCGCATCCTGCATTTTGGGCCGGACAAGCCGTTTTCCATCAGTCCTGGCAGGGCGGCCTGGCTATCGCTAATGATCCTGAAAAATCCAAAGTCGCGCCCAATGCTGATTATTGGCTGCTGCCAGAGCAGCATTTCACCTGGAGTCTGCCGGGCGGCATCGGGATTTCAATTTATACAGAGTTGCCGGAAGCAGCTATGAAATTTATCGAATTCATGACGACCGAAGAAGTGCAAATCGCGACATACGAGACTCACGGCATGTTTCCGGCCAGAAAAGCCACCTTTGAGAAACTTGGCGCTGAGGGCAAAATTGATGGCTTTGAGGTGATGAAAGAACAGGCGAATTACCTGGTAGCACTGCCCTACGCGACACCCTGGTTCAGCGAGTTCAATACGGAAGCTACTAAGGCCCTTGTGCGCGCCGCACAAGGCGAACAAACTGCTGAAGAAGCTGTGAAAGCCCTGGCGCAATTCACACGGGATTTGCAGGAAGAATACGAATGAGCCTGGCAGAATGAAAATGAGATGCAGCGCGAAACTCCAGTTTCGCGGACGGATTAATGGTGCGCGAAACTGGAGTTTCGCGCTACATTTTCAGAGGAAGGAGGCGCGGTAAATACTAGGAAAGCTCCTGAAGCAGGAGATACAGATTTCATTGTCACAACAAAAACTCAACTATTTTCAAGGAGGGAATATTTATGAAACGAATGTTGCAAGGTATTCTACTGTTTACGCTGATTTGTCTTAGTGTGACGACGATCGCGTTTGCTCAGGTCAAATTAACCATGGGAAGCTGGCGTACGGAGGACCGCGAATTTTATGAAAAAGTGATCGAAGCGTTCCGAAAAACGCACCCTGACATTGAAATTTCTTACGAACCGACGAAAAACACAGAGTATAACACGACCCTGAATATTGCCCTGCAAACTGGCACCGGACCCGATATTATCCATCTGCGTCCTTATACACCGGGCATCCAACTGGCTGAAGCCGGATACCTTGAACCATTAGACGGGAATATTGCCGGGTTAGAGCAATACGCCGATTCTACCTTAATCGCCTCGCGCGCGCCTGACGGCAGAATTTATGGGGTCCCGGCCAAATTCAGTTCAATCCAGATTTTCTACAACAAAAAGCTGTTTGCGCAATATAACCTGCAAGAGCCGCAAACCTGGGACGAACTGATTCAGATCGCCGAAACCCTGAAGCAAAACAATGTCACCCCCTTTGCGTTTGGTTCGAAAGATGGCTGGATTCTTGCGCTGACTCATGCAGCTTTTGGCCCAACCTTTTACGGCGGTAATGAGTTTGTCGAAAAGATTCTCAAAGGAGAAACGAATTTTACCAGCCCGGAGTTTGTAAAATCCGTGCAGATCATGAAAGACCTGGCCGCCTATTTTCCGAAATTTTACACAGGGTTAGGCGTGGAAGAAATGCGCACTCTGTTTACAACGGAACAAGCCGCCATGTTCGTTGAGGGTGATTGGGAAATCGCGGTACTGCGCAAAGAAAATCCCAATTTAGACTTTGATTGCTTCCCGATCCCTTCAGCGACCGGCGGCAAACCGACGGTCTCGACCTGGGTTGACGCCTCGTATGCAGTCAATGCTCATTCAAAAAATAAAGAAGCCGCGTTGAAATTTGTCGAATTTCTGGCAACCAAAGAATTCGGAACGATGGTTTCAGAAGATTTGCACAGCATTCCGACCATTCCGGGGATTGAAGCGTCTGATCCGTTGATTGCCAAAATTCTCAAATACGCGACGGATCCGGAGACCTCCACGCCGTATATGATCGTAGTGTATTTCAACCAGGGCAACCCTTCGACCAAAACCGAATTCCAGAATCTGGTGCAAGGCATGTACCTGGATCAATTGACGCCGGAGCAGGTGGCTGAAGGCACCCAGAAAAGCGCAGATACCTGGTTTAAGCCAGCCGCTCAATAAGTTCTGCGAGAAAAACCGGGTTTTTTCAAAAAACCCGGTTTTTAGATATGCTTTTTTATGAAACACACTGATTGGAAAAGACACACGGTTCACTTATTTCCTGTACCGGCGCTGCTGGTGTATGGTCTTTTTATGATTTACCCCATTGTCGCGGCGTTTACGTATAGCGTTTTTGAGTGGAAAGGTTTACAAAAAATCGCGTTTAACGGGATTGCCAATTTTGTGCGCCTGTTTACGACGCCGCCGTATAATGAGTTATTTTGGAATGCCTTTGGGCATAATGTCTATTATTTCATCCTGGAAATGCTCGTCCAAAACGGCATTGCCTTTTTGCTGGCCTATATTATTTATTTAAAAATTCAAGGTTCAGGCTTTTTTAAAATCGCCTTTTTTCTGCCACGTTTACTTTCGGTGATTGTCGTCGGGTTTCTGTGGAAATTGATTTTAAATCCGTACAATGGCGTTTTGAATGTATTGCTTGGGAAAATCGGTCTTGAAGCCTGGCAGCAGCCCTGGCTTGGCGACCCGAAACTGGCGTTAACGGTGGTTATTCTGGTAAATTGTTGGTTTGGCCTGGGTTTTGCCATGTTAATTTTTCTGGCCGGTTTGCAGTCCATTCCGCTGGAGCTCATTGAAGCGGCCAAAATTGACGGCGCGCGCGGCGTACGCATGATTCGCTCGATTGTATTGCCGCTGATGCGCCAGTCTTTAATTATTATTGCAGTGTTTACTTTTATTCATGCGTTTGAGGCCTTTGAATTAGTGTATGCCATGGAAGGCTCGGAAGGCGAACCTTTCCGTTCAACTGATACGCTGGCCGTATATTTTTACCGCATGGCTTTCGGCGCTTCCGGCGATACCGTTCAAATCGGATTAGGTTCCGCCTTAGCTGTGATTCTGTTTTCCATTATTGCCTGTGTCTCCGCGCTCTTTTTATACGTGGTGCGCAAAAGTGAAGTCGAATATTAATCCGCTGTTTTTAGCTGCGTCGTAAGCCCAAAAACCGGATTTCTTCAAGAAACCCGGTTTTTAGAAATTCAAAAATATGATGAGACATTTTTCACGCTGGATTCTTTTAATTATCGCCTGTATTTTTACCGTGATCTGCCTGTATCCGGTGCTTTTGATGCTCATCTCCTCATTAAAAAGTAACGCGGAAATCTTTGCCAGACCTCTGGGGCTGCCCACTTCACCGACGCTGAAATCATACCGCCAGTTATTGCAGCAGCTTCCCTATTTTGGCTATATCAAAAACAGCATTATTGTCAGCGCGGCGGCCGTCTTTCTGACGCTGCTCTTTGGGGCCATGGCCTCATTTTATCTGGCGCGCTTCGATTTTCCATGGAATCCGGCCTTATTTTTCTTTTTTCTCATGGGTATGATGATCCCTATTAAACTCGGCATTATCCCCTTGTTTTTATTTATGCGCAGTTTGCGTGTGCTGGATACGCTCTGGTCTCTGATCCTGATTTATACAGCCATCGGGATCCCGATGGCCGTGTTGATTTTAAGCCGCTTTTTTCGAACCATGCCCAAAGAGTTAGAAGAAGCGGCGCGTATTGACGGCTGTTCCAATGTGAAAATTTTTTTACACATTTTGCTGCCCCTGATGCGGCCGGCTCTGGGCACAGTTATGATTATTCACTTTATCACGGTCTGGAATGATTTTTTCTTTCCGCTTGTGTTTATCCATAATGAAGCCAAAAAAACCATTCCGGTCGGCATGTTAACGCTGTTTAGCGAATATTCTACGGATTGGAGCGTCTTGTTTGCGGGTCTGACGCTTTCATCCTTACCGATGTTAGTCCTCTTTTTTGTCGCCTCAAAACAATTTATGGAAGGAATCACTGCTGGGGCTGTAAAATAGCACTCAACCACTTAAACACTTATGTACCAAAAAAAAGCTCAGGAGTTTTTACAGATTGCTCCTCAATTCAATTTAGGCAAATTACTGACTGAAGCCCAACACCCTAAAACGCTCAATCTTTCCGTCTTAGCGCAGCAGGACCTGTTGCAGGCTCTGGACATTTTACACGAAATCGATCTGGATACGCTGGCGATTTTGCGCAAAAAACTGAATGAAGTGCTGGTCATGGCGCAAGACATCAAGGAAACCCTTGAACAGGGTGGACGGATCTTCCTGGATGGCTGCGGAGCGACCGGTCGTTTATCACTGGCCCTGGAAACCCTCTGGCGTGAATTACATCCGGAACCTGAACTGCACGAACGGGTGATTGCGTTCATGGCCGGCGGCGATATTGCGTTGATTAAGGCGGTTGAGGAATTCGAAGACCTGCCAGAGTATGGCGCACGGCAATTGATGGAACTTGGTTTCAGTACAAATGACTTGCTCATCAGCACGACCGAAGGCGGCGAGACTCCGTTTGTGATTGGCGCAACCGAGAAAGCCGCCGAAATCTCGGTGCGTGCACCCTATTTTCTCTACTGCAACCCTGATGAGATTTTAGCGGAGTGCGTCGAACGTTCCCGACGGGTGATTGACAATGAGCGCATTCGCAAACTGAATCTGACGGTTGGCCCTATGGCGATTTCCGGGTCAACCCGAATGCAGGCCACCACGATTCTGATGTTGGCCGTAGGACTTGCGTTGTTCCATTATGAAGAAGGGCAGAAGACCACGCCGACAGAATGGCGCAGCGGCGAGCATACGTCCCTGGCGAAAGAATTAAATGCGTTGTATCGCTTTTATGAACAATTGGATATTGCTTTTCTGCAAGCGTTTATCGAACGAGAAAGCGCGGTATATCAGCGCAAAGGCTATGTCTTTTACGAAGCAGATGAAGACTTTGCGATCAGCATTTTGACCGATACGACTGAACGCGCGCCAACGTTCAGTCTGTATCCCTTTGAAAATCTTCAGGATCGCGGCAAAGCCGTGTTCGCTCCGGCCTTGTGTTATCTTGTGCTTCCGAAAGCTCATACGGCTCAAGAAGCCTGGCGTGTATTGTTAGGCCGCGAACCTCGCGCCTTGAACTGGAAAGGTCTGGAAAAGCGCGTCGGGGTGCAGCGCTTGTACGGTCACGATTTCAGCCGCAAGATTCTTGATTATCGCCGCGAATATCTGCCGCAGGCGGAACATGTCAGCTTTAAGATTCATAAAACCGGACAGGAGCTCACGCTCCAATGCGACGGAGTTTCGCACACCCTCCCATTGAATGGCCTGAGCCGCTTAGGGGAGCACATTGTGTTGAAAATGCTGTTGAATACCCATTCTACGCTGGTTATGGGACGCTTAGGCCGTTACGAAGGCAATTTAATGACCTATGTGAAACCGAGCAACAACAAATTGATTGACCGCACGATTCGGTATGTGGATTTATTGTTGCAGCAGCGCGGGATCGAAAAATCCTATCAGGAGATTGCCTATGCCTGTTTTCAGGAAATGGAAACTATTCAACCGGACGAACCGATTGTTTTGCACACGTTAAACCGGCTGCTGCGGAAATGAGACAACAACGGATTGAAGGAATCAACGGATGGATGCCTTTCCTAATCCGTTGTTTCCTTTAATCCGTTGTTGTCTGCCCCCCAAAAAAACCGGGTTTCTTCAAGAAACCCGGTTTTTAGAGAGCATGTTATGAAAAATCGCGTCTCACGGTGGTTAAATAACGAGCAACACCTGGCATACAGCATTTTGATTCCAGGGTGCGCGCTGGTGCTGGTCTTTGCCTATCTGCCGGCCATTCAATCTTTGCGCTTCAGTTTTCTGCGCTATAATATCAAAATGCCCGGGGCAGTCAAATTCATCGGCCTGGAGAATTATCAAAAAATTCTGGCAGACGCGGTTTTCTGGCAGACTGTCGGCCGCGTTATCTATTTTATGACTGTTGGCGGATTACTGGTCATGCTGCTGGCCTTAGGCATGGCTTTGGTGCTCAATCAAGAGTTTCCGGGACGCGCGCTGCTGCGAACGCTGGTCATTCTGCCCTGGGCGATTCCGCCGGTTGTGAACGGTTTTTTGTGGAAATGGATTTTAAACGGTGATTATGGTGCGTTAAACGGCCTGTTGTATCAGCTTGGTCTTATTCAAGAGTATCAATTCTGGATGGCAAACGCCCTGGCCGCCCTGAGTTTTGCGGTCATGACCTTTGTGTGGCGCTATACGCCCTTTATCACAATCTTATTTCTGGGCGTGCTGCAATCCATTCCCGGCGAGCTGTATGAACAGGCAACTGTGGATGGCGCGGGCGCGCTGCGGCGTTTCTGGTACATCACGCTGCCCATGCTCTCCAACGTGGGCGCGATAGCCATTATTCTTACGCTCATCGCCGCGTTTACCGTGTTTGACGATATTGTCACCCTGACCGGCTCGTACCCGACGTTTTACGACGCCACCAAAACTCCTATGATTTACAATTATGAAATGACCTTCGGCATGGGGCGTTTCGGTCGCGGCTCAGCCATGGCCTATTTAATCGGCTTACTGCTTTTTGCATTGACATTTTTCTATATTCGCATGAGTTTAAAAAAAGAGGATTAATTTCTGTTTGGAGGTTTTGAGTAACTACAAGGATTTTTTATAAGCAAGGATTTCCTGACTTTTGCCTGATAGTCGCGCTTTTTTTCAAACAAAAGTTCAAGAAATTTATTTGCACTTACTTGAATGAAAAAAGCATTACCACTGACTGCTGTGATTGAGCGAGAAGGCGATGGATATGTGGCAACCTGCCAGGAGCTTGATGTCGTCAGCCAGGGAGAGACTATTGAAGAGGCTCGCATGAATTTAGTCGAAGCTGTCGAAGGTTTTTTAGAAGTGGCCTCTCCCTCAGAGATTAAACGCCGATTAAAAAAGCAGATTTACATTATGCCCATTATGCCAGTGATGCCAGATCGTAAACATCTCCACAAGGCAGAGGTATCGCATGCCTAAACTACGACGATTATCAGGGAAAGAGGTGTGCCAGATTTTGGCGACCCAGGGATTTGTGAAGGTCCGTCAAAAGGGTAGCCACATCATGATGCAAAAATCTGAAAAAGGTACAACCATTACTGTTCCGGTTCCCGACCACAACGAATTAAAAATAGGCACATTAAACGGAATTATTCGACAATCAGGCGTTTCACGTTCATTGTTTGAAACATTGTAAATGAAAATAACAAAACTCAGTTACAAAGTCTTGTTTGGAGTTGCAGTATTGCTGATAGTGATTTGGACTCTTGTGCCGTTTTATTGGGTGTTGATTTCCGCCATCTCGCCGCGCGTGGAATTGTACGCCAAACCGCCGCATTGGATTCCTGAAAACCCAACTTTGAAGCCATTCTATACGGTGCTCGTGACCGGCGAAGGCTTTCGCGGCGGGGGCGGCGTGAGCGCGGCTGAACTGATTCGCAAGGGGTTGTATAATTCGCTGGTGATCGCAATCGTTACGACAACGATGGTCATGGTGTTCAGTCCCATGCTGGGGTATGCCTTTTCGCGTTTACGTTTTCCGGGGCGCAATTTGTGGTTTATGCTGTTTATCGGAATTATCGCGCTGCCTTCCTGGCCGGTGCTGATCGGCTTATTCTCGCAATTCAGCTATCTGCGTTTGCTCGATACCAAAATCGGCCTGATTCTGCTCTCCTTCACCTTCCGCATCCCCTTTGAGACCTGGTTTATGAAAGGCTATTTTGAGGCTGTACCGCGCGAAGTCGAGGACGCCGCCTTAATTGACGGCTGCACGCATCTCGGCACGCTGTTCCGCGTCAGCATCCCGATGGTCATGCCCGGCTTGATTGCGGTTTCGATTATCTCCTTTTTGTTCACCTGGAACATGTTCTCCGCACCGCTGGTGCTGACTTATACCCTCAAATCCAAACCCCTGACCGTCGCCATCACCGAATTTATCGGCCAATACTTTGTCCACTGGGATTTAATGTCAGCCGCCGCGATCATCGCCATTATTCCGCCTGTGGTCGTTGTCCTGGTTTTTCAAAAATTTATCGTCAAGGGGCTTTCGGCCGGGGCTGTCAAGGCATAAAGGAGGGAAACGTATGACAAAAACACAAAAAGGGGTCGTCATGTTCGTAATGCTGCTTTCAAGCAGCCCGCTAAAGCAGGAACTACGAACACACGCGCCTCATGAAAATGTTATTTACATGGGAGGAACTTATGGAACAACAAGGCAATTACAAAGCTGAACTGGTGGGCGTGTTTGGGTATCCGGTAGCTGAAAATCCGACAATTGTAATGCAAGAGGCTGCGTTTCAGGCCTGTCAGTTAAATTGGCGGTATCTGACGATTGAAGTGCTGCCAGAGGACTTAGAGGATGCAATGAAAGGATTGCGGGCGATGAATATGCGCGGCATCAATTTGACGATTCCGCATAAAGTGGCGGTGCTCAAATATCTTGATCAGGTTGCTCCCGATGCGGCGCTGATGGGGGCGGTGAATACGGTGCGGCGCGACGGAAAGCTCTTGATTGGAGAAAATACCGACGGCAAAGGGTTTTTGCGTTCACTGCGCGAAGATGCGCACGTCGATCCGGCCGGAAAACATGTGGTTGTGCTTGGGGCTGGCGGAGCCGCCCGGGCGATTACGGTAGAACTTGCTCTGGCCGGAGCCGGACAGATTACGGTTGTCAATCGGACGCGCGCCCGTGGTCAGGAATTAGTGGCTTTGTTAAACGACCGTACAGAAACAAACGCCCTATTTGTTGAATGGGATGTTGCCTATTGTATCCCTGAACATACCGATATTCTCGTGAATGCAACCTCGATCGGGTTATTTCCGAATGTCGAAGCGAAACCGGAGATAGTGTATGAAAGCATCACAAAAGACATGATTGTGTGCGATGTGATTCCGAACCCTCCACACACGCCATTTTTGCAGGAGGCCGAGGCTCGCGGCGCAAGAGTGCTGGATGGATTGGGAATGCTGGTTTATCAGGGCGCGATCGGGTTTACGATGTGGACAGGCAGGGAAGCCCCTGTGGACGTGATGTATCAGGCTTTACAAAACGTGTTTAGTTAATATATCGTTAATATATCTATGAGGATGAGAGGCATTTCAGAAATCTATCTGTCTCAAAAACCGAGTTTTTTGAAAAGACTCGGTTTTTCGTCTGCACACGAATTTTTCTGAAATGATGAGAAAAAAATTATGGATCCAGTTACACATCTTGCCGTAGGCGCTTTAGGCGGCCAGGCGTTACGTAAGCCGCTTCGCCGCGATAAGCACGTGCTGGTCTTTTGTCTGCTCGCAGCCTGGCTGCCGGATATTGATAATTTCATCGGGATTCTCGGACCGGAGTTTTATCTTATTCATCATCGTGGCTTAACCCATTCATTCTTGGGCGCAATATTGCTGGCCGCGCTCTTTGTGTGGATTTTTCGCTGGTTTGTCCCGTCTTTTTCGTTTATACGGGGATTTGTGCTTGTTTATCTTTTGATCGCACTCCATATTTTTCTTGATCTGATTACCTCCTATGGCACGCAAATCTTTTTTCCGTTCACTAACGCTCGTTATGCTGTCACAAGCGTGTTTATCATTGACCCAATTTATACGCTCGTGATGCTCTTTTGCATGTACCGGTCGGCAAAATATCTAAAAACGCGCAAAACACTCGCGTTACTTGGTCTGGCCTGGGTGTTTATCTATCCGGCTTTTAATCTCGGGGTGCGCTATGGCCTGGAATATTATCTTGAACAGCGTTTCGTCCGGGAAGGCGTGGCTTTCAATGCATTCGATGTTTCGACGGACGTACTCTCGCCATTTTTCTGGAAAGTCATTGTTGACCAGGGCGATGCCTATCAACTGGGTGGAGTCAATGTGTTCAAATTACGCCAACCATTGACGTTTACTCGCTATGAAAAAGCGGATAATAACCTGTTCCGAGAATTCGGACAAATTTCGTCGTTGTTTGCCACCTATCACTGGTTTTTTGATTTTCCGATCATGCGCACGGAACAGATTGAGAAGGAAACGCTGATTACCTTCGGCGATTTGCGTTTTGCCACTGCCGCGCCTTTTCTCCAACATCAGCGCAATAACGATCAGCTTCCCTTTACGTTGACGATGGTGCTAGATGAACAGCAGAAGCCGGTGCGTTATCAATATCAGAGACGAGGCCGGGAGCAGGTTGTGCTGTTAATTGAATAGATGGAATGCAAAACCGGGTTTTTTCAAAAGACTCGGTTTTTCATTATTGAGGACATTTTCCATCTATTTCAACTCTCTGATAATCTCTGATGAGAAAGATTTGACGAAATCCTGGTAATTTAATATGTTGTCTCATATTGTCAACGAACATTTCAAACAGATGAACAACTTGCATTCATGGTCAGCGATTCCCGCAAGTTTCGCATGTACCTGTGTTTGGTTGCTTGATGATCTTGAGAAATACACACAGATCGGGAAACAGGCGCAGCAGTTTATCGAATCGTACGCCGGCGCTGCTGATTACGGGTTCGTAGTCCCAGCTTCAGGAGGGAAACTCGTTAAAACGAGAACTACGAACTTGTCATTTGAATTTTGGTAGAGCAATAGGTGGGAAATATGTGTGCAGAAACCTATAAAACGCCTCAACCCGATGAATATCTCTTCCAACTCAAGCAAGCTGTTGAAATCATGCAGTTGGGATTGACAATTTCGGATTTGGACGGGAGAATTGTCTATGCGAATTTTGCCGATGCCGCCATGCACGGCTATCAGCAAGATGAATTGATCGGAAAAAATGTTGGCATCTATGCTCCGCCGGAATTGCGAAAACCGCCGACTCTGGATCAACTCAAACAATGGAAGGGCCTGATACGGGAAAGCGTGAACCTGCGCAAAGACGGAACGGTTTTTCCGGTCTGGCTGATGTCTGAAATCGTCAAAAATTCCGATGGAGAGCCTTGTGCGATTGTTACCAGTTGCGAAGACATCACGGAGCGCAAACAAAGTGCGGAAACTTTGCGCCGCCAGGCAAAACTGTTGCGCGGAGCAGCGGAAGCCATGAATTGCCTGCTGGCAAACATGGACTTTCAGACTGCGATCTCTGAAGCCCTCGGAAAACTTGGACTCGCGGCCGATATGGATCGGGTGTATCTCTTTGAAAATCATGTTGAGACAGACTCTGGCCGCATCCTGATGAGCCAGCGTTATGAATGGGTTTCAGCGGCAGTGTCTCCCCAAATAGAGAATCTTGACCTGCAAAATGTGCCTTATGAATCCGCGTGCCCCCGCTGGTATGCGCTACTCAGCCAGAATCTTCCGGTGCGAGGGGTAGTGCGGGATTTTCCTGCCAAAGAACGCGAAACCCTGGAAGCTCAGGGGATTCGTTCGCTCCTGGTCGTTCCGATTATGATTCGCGACGAGTTTTGGGGATTTATCGGGTTTGATTCCTGTCAAAGCGAACGGGAATGGCGTGATGAAGAAGAAGCGATCTTACTTGCAGTCGCAGGGAGTATTGGCGACGCGCTTGCCCGCAAACAGGCTGAAGAAGAACTAAGAATCCAGCGAGAGGCCAAAATTCTGGCGGAGGCGGCCAGCGAATCCAAAAGTGAATTTCTGAGGAATATGAGCCATGAACTGCGCACTCCGTTGAACGGTATTTTGGGCTATACTCAAATCCTGAAAGCCGATGCCACCTTGTCGGACCAGCAGCGCAATGCCATCGAAATCATCCACCGCAGCGGCGAACATTTACTCTTGATGATTAACGAAATTTTAGATCTCTCAAAAATAGAATCCCGCGAAATGTCCCTGGAACCTTGCGACTTCAAACTTCCTGACATGTTGGCGATGCTTGTTGACATGATGCGCATCCGGGCCGAACAAAAAGGTCTTGAGTTTGTCGCGCAGATTGATCATACCCTCCCGGCCATCGTCTATGGCGATGAAAAACGCTTACGCCAGATTTTGCTCAATCTGTTGGGCAATGCCGTAAAGTTTACCGATCATGGGAAGGTTGCGTTTCATGTCAACAGAACGGCACAAGGGCAATATCCGATCTGCAAGGTGCAATTTTCAATTGAAGATACCGGGATCGGGATTGCGCCAGAACACCTTGAACATATTTTTTCCGCTTTTTACCAGGTTCACGATGCTCGCCGGAGCAATGAAGGCACTGGTTTAGGATTAGCCATCAGCCAGCGATTAGCCGGGATGATGGGTACGGAATTACACGCCGAAAGTCTAGTCGGAAAAGGCAGCCGCTTCTGGTTTGAGATTGACTTGCCAGCGAGTCAGCTCTTGTTGCTGCAAACGGAGAATCGGCTCGAAGACCAGCGGATTATCGGCTTCAATGCGCCAACTTCTTTTACCATTCTGATTGCGGATGATAATCAAACGAATCGTTCTCTGCTCAGAGATGTCTTAAGCCCCTTAGGGTTCAAGATTGTCGAAGCCGAAAACGGGGCCGAGACCATCAGTAAAATGCGGGCACATGCTCCGGATCTACTCTTGCTGGATTTGGTCATGCCGGTGTTTGATGGCCTTGAAGCCACCCGTCAAATCCGGCAGATGCCGGAGTTTCAACAGACACCCATTATTGCCATCTCAGCCAGCGTCTCAACGCAGCGCCAGCAAGAATGTTTCGAAGTCGGGTGTTGGGCCTTTCTGCCCAAACCATTTTCGATTCAGACCTTGTTAGAATTGCTGCGGACATATTTGCCCTTGGAATGGCGCTATGCCTCTGAGGAAGAATGTGATCAGCAAGAACCGTTGGATAGACTGCCAGCCCGGGAAGAATTGCATGCCTTATATCAACTCGCACTCGGAGGCCAACTTACGCGACTTCGAAAACGTCTTCAGGAAATACAAACCAGCGATTCCAGAATTACGCCTTTTGCCCAAAAAATATGTCAATATCTACAGGAATTTCAAGTCAAAAAGATTCAAGCATGTATCCGGGAATATATGGAGGATTCGCATGAATGACACGCCTATTATTTTGATTGTTGATGACAATCCGACAAATTTGAGCGTCTTATTTGAATACCTGGAAGAATCGGGCTATGAACTTGCTGTGGCGCAAAGCGGCGAAGAGACGCTGCAGCAGCTTGAGCACGTTCAGCCGGATTTGATTCTGTTAGATGTGCTGCTCCCTGGCATTGACGGATTTGAACTTTGCCGACAGTTGAAAGAGCATCCGGCAACCGCGAAAATCCCTATCGTATTTATGACAGCCCTGGCCAATGACATTGATAAGGTCAAAGGTTTTCTGGCGGGCGGGGTTGACTATATCACCAAACCCCTGCATCATGAAGAAGTGCTTGTCCGCATTAATTCCCACTTACAAATTCAACGGCTTCAACGCGAGCTTAAAGAGTATCAACAGCAACTCAATGTACAAAATACGCTTCTCGCCCAGAAAGACGAACGTATCCGGGAGTTGCAGGCTTCGAAAGGCGCATTATATCTCTGTGTATCGGAAAAACTTCAGCAGCCGCTCGACGCCCTGATTGGGTATGCTCGGTTGATTGATGACAATATTGAAGAGTATGGCAGGGATGAAATCCGGAATACTGTCCGACGCTTACGCCATACGGCCGAAAAGTTATCGGCCTTATACGATAATTTACTCTTCTGGTCAAAAATACAACAGAATACCATAGAATACAGCCCTGAAACAATCGCACTGGATGAAATTGCCGTTTACAATATCCTGCTGAATACTCCGACGGCTGAACAAAAACGCATCAGATTAAATAGCACGATTCCCGAAAAAACGCTGGCTCATGCTGATGATATGATGGTGAATGTCATCTTGCGCAATTTACTCGCAAATGCTCTGGCTTTTACCGAGCCTGGAGGCGAGATCACTGTATCTGTGGAGGAACAACATGACCTACTTGAAGTTGCGGTGACGGATACGGGCATTGGCATGGAGAATGAGCAGTTACACCGTTTGTTTCATACACCTGATGCCGAAGAAAAAACGGGAATCGGTCTGCCTTTGTGTCAAGCCCTGATCGCAAAACAGGGTGGAACCATCCGGGCAGAAAGTGAACGCGGACAGGGTACAACAATCCGCTTCACCCTACCGAAAGCTCTGTGATTCGTTGAATACATTGTGAGTCATTCTCGCAGGAAATATCTCCATAAAAATATTGATAGGGAGGCAGAAATTTTTAGGCTCTTCCGTAAAGTTTGTGGGAACGATTTTTGCATACATACTTGACACAAAACAAGGTGACAGAGAGTGTGTTGTCTTGTCAACTATTCTCAAAAAGAATCCTGAAAATATGGCGATACGACCACAGGAACAAGGAAGATGATGGATGTTTTACATGATATTTTAGGAATTCCTCAGGTGACTATCGAGCGAGTAGAGCTGCAAGAGACAGAAATTCACCTGTCTGTCAAACCATGGGCAGAGAGTGCTATTTGCCCCCTCTGTCACAGAGCAAGCCGGGAACTTCATCAGCATAACTCGGTGCGGGTGATCCGGGATTTGCCCCTGAGCGGAAAACCTGGCTATCTGCATCTGAGTCGTCGCCGGTTTTGGTGCCCCCAGTGTAGCCTGCCTTTTAACGAGCCGCTCGATTTTGTTGAGCCGTACCGGAACTCCACCAGGCGCTATGAGTCGCACATTTATGAGTTAGTTCGGCAAAACAACATCCGTTATGTGGAAGTGTTAGAAGGCCTGAGTTATGAAATTGTGGAACGGATCTTTTTGCGTGAAGCCACCCGCCGGATTCCTGCTGAGCCGTTTAAGGGCCTTCGGAAATTGGGGCTTGATGAGATCGCGGAACGGAAGGGACGCAAGGCCTATGATGTGATTTTCTATAATTTGGAAACCGGGAAGCCGGTGGAAGTGCTTCAAGGACGGACAAAGCAGCAACTGCTTGAGTATCTCAAGGCGCTTGCGGAGGAGGTGAAAGCGAGCATTGAGGAAGTCTGTATTGATATGTGGCGTCCTTACGCTCAAGTCGTCTTCGAGGTGCTGCCTCACGCTGTCTTAGTGGCTGATCGCTTTCATGTGATGCGGTCCGTCAATACGGATCTGAAGGACCTGAAACACAGCAGGAAAAAAGATGTGCCTGAGAAGGCCAAAGCTTGTCACTATCCGTTGCTCAAGAATCAAGAGGATCTCACAGAGCAGCAGCAAGAGACATTAGATGCCGTTTACGAAGTCGATCCTGGGCTCAAACGAGCCCATCAGCTCAAAGAAGAATTTCGGACGATCTTTGAGACGATACAAACCGTTGAGAATGCTCGTAAACAGGTGCAGAGATGGATCAGTAACGCGTATAAACACCATCTCGTTCCAACTGTCATCACGACGATGAAGACATGGTTGAGTGCGATCCTGAACTATTTTCATCATCGTACCACGAATAGCCCGTCAGAAGGGATCAATAACAAGATCAAACTCGTGAAGCGGCGGGGGGATGGTTTCAGAAATTTTGACAACTTTCGACTGAGAATTTTAACGGCTTTCTGAGGAACATGCAATTTTTGTTCCCACAACTTTCACGGAAGAGCCCTTTTATTTTATGCCAGATTACGCTATTTCGCAAAATCCAACCCTGTTTATCAGTCATTTCAAAGACAATACGCCAGGGAATTCCTAACAACCTTTTGTGATGATAAGAATCGTCGATATTCAGCCAAAAAGATCCCGTAGGTTTTAAGACTCGATAGAGTTCTTGAATGATATGACATAAGTTCTGAATATAATCCGTATAGTCTATTTCTAAACCGATGCCACCATGAGAGTATTGACGCTTCTGCCAATATGGAGGGCTTGTCATGGCCATATCAATTGATTGATCAGGCAATTCCTTTAAGATGAAAGAGGCATCTCCATGAAGAAGAAGTGGCTGAGTGGTTGAGCGATGTAAATACGATAATACCTCTTCTCGTATGTTACTCGTTATTATGATATTCATAGCATGTCCTTCCGCTTTGACGATTCTACCCCAATAAGTATCTCCTTTTACAAATCATCTTTACAGGAAGGGGATGTTCTGGTCAATGGAGAAATTCAGAATTTTAATGAACAATCTACGCGATTATTGAGGATAGCGGCGAACGATCCGCTTCACAGGCGCACAACAGCGGGCGCTACAACACCTGATAGAACACCAACCAATTTTCCCGCCCGCTGTTGTGCGTCCGGTGCAAGCGATTGTTGGGCATATTTCATCCTTTTTCAATGTGAGATAAGAATCATATCAGCAGTTGTTGTATAGACTTCTCCGTCCCACTCAAAATCAATATTGTAACCAGGAAATTCTGTTATACGATCTAAATATCTGTGAATTTCTTGGTCTAATAATGGTTTCGCTCTCTTTAATTTCCAAGAACCAAAAAAGTCGTTTTCGTCAACTAATACCAGAAACAGCCTATTTGACGCATCAAACCGTCGTACTCCCTGGTTTTCATAGAGCCAACGGATAAGTGTCTCAGGATTATCTCGTACTGATTGTAAAATTTGCAATCGTGTATGCTTCAGTTGGGTTATCAACTCTCTTGCAACCTCAGAGGGGTGATCTTCTACTTTTGACCATAAGTCTTCAAGTAAACGAGCTTCAGCCAAATCTTGAGAAAAATAAAGATTCTGCTTTCGACAAAATTGTTTCAAAAGGGTTAATTCTGGCCGTAAATGATGCTCTTTTCGATATTCTTTGATGAAACCCTCCGGTAAATAAGTCACTTTCAGATCAAATGGCACGTTCTGGATAAAGAAATCAACCTTCTTGATCAAGCCAACAGCGGGTAAAACGTGAGGATGATCTTTAAAGATGTCTTCAATGATAATTGATGTCCAATGATTATACCACGAACAAAGAATGTATGCTTTCATACTCGGATAAAGCCTATTATCAATGTTTTCACATAATTCATCATACGATTTGATCCTTTTCACATAATTGTCAACAATGGTCTTTTCTAAACTGTTTTGGTGGAGACCGCCCCAATCAAAGCTTGCGACTCGATACAATTCACTGACCAGTTGAGATTCACTTGCTCGTCTTACCTCACGTTCTTCTTCATAGATGTTCCGAATGGTTTGCTCAATCTGTTGCTCATGCAAAGGACTCTCATACAAAAATTGAAAGCTTCTCTGCCCTGATATGTCAGGAATTGTGAGATGATGGTCATGTATAAGCCTGTCCATCAATGTATTTCGAGAAAGTGAACGTAGTTTTAAAAATCGTCTTCCATCAGGATCTAAACTTAATTCTCGGATGTGATCGTTTTTGAAAGCATGTAGAGCTTCTTGGAAGGTATAGGACATGATTTTACCTCAATGTTTAGGAAATTCGCTTCTCCATCCTGGAATAGATTCGAGGGTGTTATATAGTTTCTCATCACTACTCATATCAGAAATTTTTTGATAGATCAAAATGAAGTCATGTCTTAATGCGCCTTTTCGATTATCCTGTACAACAGAATGCGCAGAATACTGCATTGGAAAACAACCCCGATAGTGTAATTGAGGCACATTGTGTTGAATGGTCTTCAGATATTCCCAACTCAAGAGATCTCGTGCATTAAAGATGATTGCTAGGAATCCTCCGACTTTCAGGACATGATACGCATTCTGCATAAAACGCAACATATCATCAACATAAGTTTTTTTATTCTTATGGCGTTCCTTTGCATTTGAGACGACAATCTCTTCCTCAAAACACGGGGTATGCTGCAAGATAGTATTCCACAATTCACTTAACTCTAAATAGGGAATGCGATCACTATGAGGAGGATCAGTAATGATAAGCTGTATTTGACCTTTTTCGATCTGCTCTAATACCGTATTACAATTACCAATGACTAATGAAATTGGAGATAGATTGTTGATGACTTCATGAGGATTGTTCGTGATAGGAATATATTTTTCGGGTTCAGGAAGTTCACGTAATGCTTTTAAGAGTTTTTTGACCCGCAAGTCAAAACAATTCCAGACATTAATTTCAAAATGACGCTCTGGACGCCAATATCCAATAATCCAACTTCCAACTTCGATATGTTCATGTATCGTGGTATTCTCTTGTGTTTTATGACGTTGAGAGATCGCAAAGACCATTTTTGACATCTGCCCAATAGATGATGTTAATGTCAATAATAATGGCTTTTGAAGGGTTACCGGGCATTTCATGATCGTTTCAAGAAGAAGGTCAATATTTCGTAATGCGCGATCAGTAAAAAGATGATGAAGTGTCAATTCCTTTGTTGAATTCACTCTGGAATTATTAAAAAATATTGGTTTTCTAATGTGATGGGGAGTATATTGAGAAAATTGTTGTATGAGTGTTCTATCATGAGGTGTCGGAATAAGTTCTATTCTTTCCCGCTCTTTTCCATTTTTTGTCCACACCGAAGATAATGTTTCCTTTTCCCAGAGATAATGGGTCGCTATTCGTCCATCATATAATTGATAACTTTCATATATTGACGGTTTTATTTCTTGTTCGATATATCGAAAGGCTTCAGAGAACTCTTTGACCAGTGGAAGATTCACAAAAAACGTTGCTAAGTCAATAGATACAGGATTAATGTCTATGCCTATAAATCGCCGTTGTAATTCAAGACTTTCCTTTGCAACTAATCCAGACCCAAGAAATGGATCAAGAACAATATCATGTTTTGAAGAGAGTTTTTGTATCAGGAATGTGAGACATTCAAGAGGTTTCTTCCCCCAGTATTTATGAAAAGCAGCTAATCCTTTGTATCCAGAAGGAGATAACACCGCCTGGATATTCACTTCGAGATCAGATTTCTTAAAAAGTTCTTGCTGAGACATTGGATATTCCCCAATTCCTTGACCGTTCTATACGAATATGTTTTATCATGCATTATTGGGACAAGTTTATATGAATTGGAATATTTGTCAACTTTAAAGGGTCAGCTCGGCATTGAGAATGCCCAACGCACCGTTTCAGGGGCACAAAAGGGCGGGCGCAACCACCCTTGACATTTGGCAATCAATTTTTCCGCCCGCCCTTTGGGCAATGTCATAAATTTAAGAACGTGTTCCTGTTTTCAGGTATTCGCCGAAGAACTTTTTTTGAATTCTCTGCTGTAAAAACAGGGACGATTTTCTCATATATGCCTCATTCGATGAAGACGATGATGTTGAATGGTGCTCACCAAACAGACCTCCAGCCTTGTGGTGTGGAATTCTTCTCCTCATGGTGCTCACCAAACAGACTCCGACCTTCATATCATCGGGTTCTTCTCCTGGGGTATTCGTCTTCGCTCACCGTCATTGCCTCTGCCCGGCTCATCAGGACAGCGAATCAAGGGCGATTTACAGCGCCCGTCTTTTCGTCATCGTATATTTCTGCCGATTTTTGCGGGTTCGAGGAAATTGACGACCTGGGCGAATGGGGATCATGTTCCGTTTCATCTCGCGTTTCAGATCAGCGTAAAATTCCTGCAAATTCCCCTGGTCCAACAGCAAGGTGACGATGCGATCTTTGAGACGACCAATGGAGAGATTTTTATTCAGTTGATACGCATACATGCGCGTGGAATTCTGATTCTCCTGTGCAACCTCATCCTGAAGCTCCCAATGAATCAGTCCCCGAATATTATTGGTCAAGACGGTGGCATAAAAATCTTGCCGCACTGTCAGTGGCGACGTTCCGGTAAAATTTTCGATCTCAAGAATATTTTTCAAGACATCATAATGGGTTTCACTCCCCCATCGTTTGGCGTACAATCCTTGAAAATCAGTGTATGGAAAGCGGTCGGCATCCAGAAGGGTGGTCAACAGAATCTCTCGGACGCCATTCTCAAGCGTCAATTGAATGACCCGAATGGACAAGACCATCTCTGGATCAATCTCTGGCAGATGCGCTGACAACTTGGGAGGCAGCGGACGATCCGGAGTGTGAAGGGGAATCGAGGTGACCTGATCGTCCCGGTGGACTGGATGGCCTCCTGGACTTCTTTTAAAAACGTGTCTGATGTGCGGATCACAAACTCTTTGCCCTGGAGGATCATGAGCGCCATGAAGTACAAGGCGGGATCCCCCATATCAAACAGCAACAGATCGCCTTGATGCCCTCGCCGCCCGGCCGTCCGCCGATCAAACGCCGCCACCGCCTCAAGGTGACGAAGGGCTAACTGTCGTTCCTCGCTGGTATATCGGTCAAGCACCGCATGCACACTGATCTCATTTTCCACATCAAACATGACAGAAATCCGTCCCATGCTCATGATCACACCATGCTGATTCGTCACCCCTCCAAATTCCTGAAAGATGGCGTCACTCCAAGGTAATTGAACCGTTGACCCATCAATCCCCAACACGCGAAAGCCTTTCCACGTGGTAGAGGTATTCTCCGTATAAAACTCCTGCACCAGACATTCATCTAACCGGATAAACGCCTGCTCTGAAAATTTGGGGCGTGCCTGACAAAATGCGTGTTTGGTGACAGCGCTTGGGCTGCTCTCCCCCTTCAGCACTTTGAGAAACTTGTCTAATTCAATCTGTAAGGTCTTCGTCAGCATATTGAGTAAACATCCTATCAGAATGGGAAACATGAGCACTCGTTTCCGAGTAAAATATCTCGGGTCTTTCCGACAGTCTTCCTTCAATTGTTCAGAGAATAAGACCGTTTTGAGGGACTCAATGATCTCTCATCCAGTTGTTTTTCATCTTGACTCCTTTCGGCTCTGGGTGATCTGTGAACTTTTGATATTGAGAAATACTTCAATATTGCCCATGTCTTGAAATGTTTCAAGTCATTTTCCCTTAAATTTATGACATTGGCCCTTTGGGTAGGGTAGCAAGCTAGCGAGTTACTTATATTTATAAGCACTTTTCCAACAAGCCCCCTCCGAACCGGACGTGCAAGTTTCCAAGCATCCGGCTCTCCAGTGAGATTACGTAAGTTTCTCTCCGTCATATGTGCCAGTATGTATCTTTTTATGACACTCATCACATACAAAGAGTGTTTTCCGTCTCATGGCAATCATTGTTTCGACCCATTTAGGCGGTTCTCCCTTGCCTCTGTATTTCTTTTTGAGGTCGTTGAGCTGCCTGATGTGATGTCCGACGATTCGTACCCCTTCTGCCTTACAGAGTTCACACCGTTCTCCCAACATTCTTGTGAGCAGTTCATTTCGTGTCCATTTGGCACGAGGTAGTTCATCGTGTATTTCAACGGTATTTTTATAGTGAATTGGCTTCTTTCCGAATATTGCTCTCAACGGTTCTTTTCCATCTCTTGGGATTACTATCGTGATGACTTTTCGACCATCCGTTGTGTATTGCGTATATTTCCGGAGTATCTGGGTTGCTCCTATTTTGTGCTTCCTTGCTAAGGTCTTTACCAGTGATGTTTTAAAGAGGTCTCGTAGTTTGTACATCTCTTTGCTCACATTCAGGGCTAATGTATAATAATTTATTAACCCTTGTAACTGAGTCTCATAGTGACCGATGATGTCGTAGTCACTATGATTTATTAACTCTGTCCGGTGCATCACTCTTTTATCCTTAGTGACTTTTTCTTTCCACTTTCGAGTGACATCTCTGGGGGCGAAGAATTTAATTGTACCCTTCATCGTTCTTCTGCGTGTTCTTAGCCCTTCAACGACTACGTTTGCTTTCTTTACATCGTCTTTGACGACCGTGATTTCATAATTGAGAAAACGGGCTCTTCCATCAGAAGCATGGGTTATGAGTGTCTTTAGTTCTGACAATTCTAACTTTAGCTCCTTTTTCAGAAAGACTTTTATTTCCTCGTTTATCTCTTCGGCGTCATGTTTTGTTCCAAGTACTCCAAACAATGTATCGTCGGCGTACCGTATATACTTCACGCTCTTATAGTTGTCATCTTCGTAACATTGGGAGGGGAGTTTGCTATAACACCTTATATAATTCTTTGGCTTTAACAACGTCTCCTTTCTTTCTCCAATATGTTGCTTGAACTCGCAGTCTCTGGTTTTCTCGGTTCACTTCTCGTTGCTTGCCTCTTGTGTATTTCTGAGTTATCGTTTCTTCCACGTATGTATCTAACTCATTCAGGACAATGTTGGCCAATAGTGGACTGACTATTCCTCCCTGTGGCGTCCCCGAATACGTGTGATGATATTTCCAGTCTTCCAGGTATCCGGCTTTCAACATGTCCCGTAGAAGCATGAGAAAAGTTTCATCTTTGATGTGTCTTCTCAGAATTCCAATTGTCACTTCATGGTCAATGTTATCGAAGCATCCTTTAATGTCTCCTTCTATAAACCAGTTTACTCCTTTCCAGGTTCGTTTGATTTCCCATAATGCGGTATGACATCCCAACGTGGGTCTGAAACCATGGGAACATGTCTTGAATTGCAGCTCGTAGTATGCATTCAGAAGCAATCGAATCACTTCTTGAAGGAGTTTATCTTCCCATCCCGGCATACCTACCGGACGCTTGCTTCTTCCCTCTCTTTTTAAGATGTAGGGACGTCTTGTCGGTTTCCACTGATATTCTCTCCTTTTGAGCTGATCCAGAATGTGCCCGATTCTCTCCAATGACATCCCATCTGCCGTATCTTCAGGGGCTGTTCCGGGTGTAAGCGCGCCTTTATTTGCATAGAGGTTCGCGTATGCCACAAGGTAAAGTTCCTGATTTGTGGCAAGGTTGTAATACACCCTTTTGAGTTCGGGTCCTGCCTCTCCTCTCTTTCTTACCACGTCTAAATACTTTTGAGCTTCAATCAGTAGCATTCCGACTTACCTCACTCAGGGTATTTAGCGTTTTCTCACCTGTTCCCCTTCCCCGTGTAACCGGCTTTCCCGGCCGCTGAGTACTATGGGAACTCCGTCACCTTGCGGGTCGCCCCGTGTAGGTCATCCCGTTTTCCGCACACAGTAAACGTCCTAGACCGTCTGAGGTCTTCCATTCATATCCTTGCCTCTCCTTCGGAGAATATCTCTGGCAGCTATCCAGTTACTCACTTGACCCGTTTGAGCAACCTCTTCGGGATGTTGGAACGCATGACATCCTTACTTTCCAGAGCATCGGTATTCAATAGGCTTTCCGATGGGGCTTGCATTGTACTATTGGATATTGGAATTCAACCAATCCAGGTTTGACCATCACGATCAGTTCTTGCCCTGTCGTCTTGCCTACGCCTATTTCGGCTCAACGGGCTTTCTCAGGATGCTGTGTTCACCGTTGGGTTTCCCCATTGGCTACCCTGAGTGAACTCAAGGGGTTCTGATAGCTTCCCTTGACCCTCTGTGAGGGTAATTTACTCTGCCGTTAAACGGCGCACCGTCCCCTGCAAGCAGCTCGTTAGATCCATTTCTTTCTCATATTATGAGATATTTGAGTCATATTTATATTTTCTGATGTTCCGTTCAATATTTCTTAAACCTCTCTATGAGGTGTACAGCCTCCTTTTCTAAGCGTTTTAATCCGAACTCTTCAAATGTCTTTTTCGCTTCTGTGATCATATTCATCGCGTGTTCGTGATCGTTAGATTCATCATAAAGCATCTGAGCCTCTACAAGTTTCGCTTCGGTGGCGTGGTGGGGTTGTTGTTGGCGCGTGAAGATAGTCTTGGCGGCGGCGAGGCAGTTGTGGGTGGCGGGGAAATCGCGCAGGGCGAGGTGGCTTTTGGCTTCGGAGAGGATGGCTTCGCCGCAACGATAATATTCGATCTCTGTAAAGATTTTCCGGGCGGCGGAGGCGGCTTCGAGCGCGGCGTCCGGCTGATTTTGCGCGAGGCGGAGCGCGGCGAGGGTCAAGTCCGCTTCGCCGAGGCGGAAAGAGCGCATCTGCTGAAAGAGGGCAATCGCTTCGTTGAGGCTGATTTCCGCTTTGTCAAGTTCGCCTTGCGCCAAATAAGCCTGCGCGTAGGCGTCTTTGAGCATGGCAATCGCCTCTAGCCTGATGTGTTTTTTGAAATATGCATCTATGATGTATAGTCTTTCTAAAGCTTTTTCTAGCTCATTAAAAGCAAGATAAAGCCCTACCGAATTGAGTAGATGAATAGGGGTGTCACCAACAAACACATCTCTTTTTATCCCATCCTCTAACTCTTTTTCTAAAATAATATAAGCTTCCTTATGATGTTCAATCCCTATGAAGATTTGACTATAGCGCATGGTTAAAAGAATTGAAATATGCTTTGAATCAAGTGTTTTATTATCCAATATGGCATGATTGATAAGAGAATTCGCCTCTACAATATCTCCTAACGCCCGGCGTAACCGGCGCAAAAAGGCGGCGGTCACCGAACCCCAAACAAACAACAACCCAATTTTCCCCGCCGCCTTTTTGCGTCCGGTTCACGCCATCGTTAGGGGCTGTAAGGTTCTATCATGAAATAGCTCTGTCTGTAAAAGTAGTTCATTATGGTTCTCAACTATCGGAGTAGGGTTTATTCGCGAAATCTGTTTGATAATTGTATTAGCTCCATTAATTGGATCGATTTTTATTCCTCCATATCTGATCAAATCGTAATTACCTTTGGGAGAATTTTTAAAGTATGAGGGATCCATAACAAATAAAGGGAGCTTCATTTCAATGGCTGTTTTACCAGCAGCAAAAGTTCCACTCATTTTCCCAGTATCATCTTTCTCTAATCCTGCTTCAATCACTACAATTCCTTTTGATAAAGCACAAACCAATTTGTTCCTAGCCATTGCGTTCCTGGCTATCCACTTGGTATTAGGTTCAAATTGTGAGACGATAAGCATATTTTGATCCCAGGCATAGTTTTTAAAATCATTCTTCTTCCGAAATTCTTTAATTCCATAACTCAGGACTATCGTGGTAGTACCCTCAGCTTGTAGCGCTCCAATGTGAGCATTTGAGTCTACGCCTTTAGCATATCCAGAAATAACGTTTAGTCCTGATTTAGCTATCTCTGAGGCGATCTGTTGAGCAAATTGTTCTCCTTCTTCTGAAACATTTCTTGAACCAACAATCGCTATCCCATCACTACAGAAAAGAGGGAGGTATCCTTTACAGAATAAAACAGGTGAGATATTATATCTTTCTGAATACCACAAAAATTTTAAGGGATAATATGGATGCCCAGGATAAAGAATTTCTATGCCTTCAGCCCGCAACTCTTCATATTCTTGATATATTCTCTCTCTATCATCAAACTGAATTTTATCTACAAGAATCTTTGCTAACTCTGGATAGTTTGTGGTGAGTTCACGTTTATTCATCGGAATGTCATTAGGAGTAAGATTATTCCGTTCAAATATTTTGGTAATATTGATAAGACTCTTAGGACCAATTCCTCGAGTCTCAAAAAGCCTAAACCAAAAATAGGCTGAATCCATTCTCATCGCTTAGTCCTCGTTTTAGTTAACGTTACTACAAATACTCTTGCTACTTTACCCTCCTTGTATAAGGCGTCAGTAGCAGCCATTAAAGTTTCTCCTGAGCGATATAGATCATCAAAAAGAAGAACATATTTTTCTTTGAAACGTTGATCTTTGACATGAAATGCTCCTTCAAGCTGTTCTCTCCTACTCTCATGATCCTCAATGCCTTTCAAAGGGATCGTTTGTTTTTGCTTTATCAAATAATCTAAAGGAACTGGAAGACTAATAATTCGACCTATTTCAAGAGCAATTTCTAAAACCGGTTGAAAGGGACGTTCTAAATTTGAAGGAGGAATGGGTATAATTGCTCCAAGAAACTTATATACCAACAGACTCTTAATGAATTCTGCTGCTGTTTCGGCGATTACAGCGATTTTCTTTTTGTCATAACGATATTTTAGCTGATATAGCACTTCTCCTATCTCTGTTCGAACTGTATCAAAACCACCGTCTGGTCGAGGTGAACTTGAAACAGTGTGGATATCTAAAGCCCATCCTGCTCTCCAATTTCCTTTCAAGGGTATTTTTCGTAGTGTCATCTTAGATTTTTTACGTCACTTCTTCTAAATCAATCGATAGATTAACTTACCAAATCTCCAAGAGTCCCTCTTCTCATCATCGTTATTCAATAAAATATTGGAAGAATTTTGGCAAGCATTTTATGAGAAATTTTAGCATCAACTTGTCAAAAACTGAGGAAAGCCCCTAACGTCCTGTTTAAGCTGTTTCGTTTGGCTCTTTTTCGTTACCTTATGATTTTTTATACCGAACGAA
>DF820463.1:0-17913 GCA_000739535.1 Candidatus Vecturithrix granuli
AGAGGATCTGAACATGATCACAAGATATTTGTCAAAGAACTTTTTTATCTACTGCGTAAAGTGAGTTTATAACTTGTCTCCATTTATCCATTATCTAAGCCTTAAAAATCTCCCGATTCTTGCTTTTAGCCTCTGAACTCGCGTTCGTAAGGTTTTCCCAGGGCGGTCGGGCCTAAATTTTTCGATTTATACGAGAGCGCAAGCACCAGAATCACGAGCACATACGGGAAAATAACCGCCAGCTCATAGGGAAAGTCGATGCCATAGACCTGAATCGAACGTTGCAGGGAGTGCGCCAGGCTGAAGAGCAGCGCGCCACCCATGATTCCAAGTGGATGCCAACGCCCGAAATACACGAGGGCCACCGCAATAAAGCCACGTCCGGCGGTGATATTATCCGCAAAAATATGCGCCTGACAGATGCTCAAATAAGCCCCGGCCAATCCAGCCATCACGCCGCCCAAGATCACGCATTGATAGCGAATCTGTTCCACGCTCACGCCCAACGTATCGGCTGCTTGCGGCGTAGTGCCGATGGCGCGGACTTTCAAACCCCAGGCCGTTTTAAACAACACATACCAGGCCGCCGGTACAAGCAGAAAGGTTAAATATACCAGCGGATCATGCTGAAAAAACATCGGCCCAAGCACCGGAATTTTACTCAGAACAGGAAGATTCATGACCTTGATCCCCTCAATCGAAGTAATCCCGCCGACATAATTGCGAAAGAGCGTCCCGGAAAGCCCCCATCCCACCATATAGAGACCGATCCCAGCGATGCCCTGTGTAGCCCGCAAGGTGATGGTAATCACCGCCATCAGCAGTCCCATCAGTCCCCCGACCAGCATGGCCGCGAGCAGGCCGAGCAGATTATTATCGAGCCGATAGACGGTAAAAAAACCGACAAAGGCCCCCATCAGCATAATCCCCTCAACTCCAAGATTGAAAATCCCGGAACGCTGCGTGAACATTTCCCCGAGTCCGGCCAACATCAAACTGACGCTCAACGGAATCGCCGTTGAAATAATGACAATAAGCGTATCATTGAGCATAAATCTCAAAAGCAAATGTCATCGAATAATACGAATTCGACTCATTCGTGTCATTCGATGACTACTTCTTCAAAATGAATCCAAACAATTTTTCACGCATGGCCACATGGGTCAAAAACACCTGGCTGCCAACGATTGCCAGAATGATCAAGCCCTGAATCGCCATGATAATAGAGGCCGGGATCGCCACGGCGCGCTGCATCATATCGGCTCCAATAATCAGCAGGCCGAACAACATTGAGGCCGGGATAATTCCCAACGGGTGCAAGCCGCCAAACAAGGCCACCACAATCCCGCTGAAGCCATATCCGGCGGAAATGGATTCAAGTCCGCGATGATGCACCCCGCAGGCTTCCACGGCCCCGGCCATGCCTGCAAATCCTCCGGCCAGCACCATGGCCAGGAACAGATAGTGCTGCACATTCACGCCTGCATACCGGGCGGCTTTGGGTTCGGCCCCTACCGCGCGCATCCGATAGCCAATCGGTGTTTTCCAGAGAAAGAGAAACACCAGGATTGCCAGAACGATTGCAAAAATAATCCCTGTATGCAGGCGCGTACCGCGCATGAGTTTACCCAGCCAGACCGCTTTAGGCAGTAAGGCGGTTTGCGGCACGCCTGTGCCATAAGCGACTTCTTTCGGATCGATTAGGGGGCCGCGAATCAGAAAGGTGTAAATTTGAATGGCAATGTAATTGAGCATTACAGTGCTGAGAATTTCATTGACCGCGAAATAAGCACGCATAAACCCGGCGATCCCACCCCAGATCGCGCCGCCGAAAAAACTGACCACAAAAACCAGGGGCAACAGGATGGGTTTCGGCATTTCCGGGAAATGCAGCGCCACGGCAATGCCCATCACAGCCCCGATCACGATCTGGCCTTCGCCGCCGATATTCAAAATGCCGCTGCGGAAAGAAATCGCGACGCCTAACGCCACAATCATCAATGGCGTGGCCCGCACCAGAATTTCGGTTAAGCCGAATTTCCCTTGCAACGGTTTGGTAAACATCACCTAGTAGGCTTTGAGGGGATTTGCGCCCACAATAGTAAATAAAATCGCGCCGATCAGTAAAGCCGCACACAACGCGCCAATAATAATTGCGATGTTCAGGAACAATTCTTTATTCAGCCTTGTTTTCATGAGTTACTCCCGCCATCAATAATCCCAGGGACGACCTGGTCGCTTCTTTCCCCGGCAGAATTCGTAAAATGACACCTTCATAGATCACGGCGATACGGTCGCAGATGTTTAATAATTCATCCAATTCTTCTGAAATCACCAGCACCGCTTTATTGTTGTCTCTGGCCTCCAACAGACGACGATGCACATATTCAGCGGCCCCGATATCAAGTCCGCGCGTAGGATAGGCCGCAATGAGCACTTTCGGATTGCGCGTCAGTTCGCGGGCCAGGATGACTTTCTGAATATTGCCCCCGGAAAGCGAGGCGCACGAGGTTTGTGCATCTGGAGTTTTGACTTGAAATTTCTGAATCAAATCCGCGGCATAGCGGTTGATGATCTTTTCTTGCAGAAAGCCCTTTTTGGTGATCGGCGGATGGGCGTAATCTTTCATGATAAAATTCTCGCGCACTGAAAAAGACGGGATCGTGCCTTCGTGCAAACGATCTTCGGGAATATAGCCGACATCATGATTGATGATCTGCTGCGGCGTCAGATTCGTAATCTCGCTCTTTTCGATCAAAATTCGTCCTTTTTCGACCTTGCGCAAGCCATTAATCACTTCTGCCAGTTCGCGCTGTCCATTACCAGACACGCCGGCGATGCCCACAATTTCGCCGGCTCGTACCGAAAGCGTGACCCCTTGCAGCGCGTCAAAACCGCGATCCCCTTTGGCCCAAACATCCTGAAGATCAAGCAGCATCTCGCCATAGCTGCTCTTTTCATGCCTCACCGGAAGGTTGATCTCCCGGCCAGCCATTTTTTCCGCCAGGCTCTCAACCGAATGTTCAGTCGTTTGTCCATCATAGACCACCCGCCCGTTGCGCAGCACACACACCCGGTTGCTTACGGCCTTGACTTCATTGAGCTTATGACTGATAAAAATCACGGAACAGCCTTGCTGCGCCATATCTTTGAGCAACGCGATCAATTCATCGGTTTCCTGGGGCGTCAAGGCCGCAGTCGGCTCATCCAGCACTAATAGATTGGCCCCTAAACAGAGCACTTTGATGAGTTCGACGCGCTGCTGTTCGCCGACCGATAATTGCCAGATATAGGCATCCGGCTTGACCTCGAGGCCGTATTGTTCCGAAACTTTGAGAATACGCTTGCGAACCGCAGCCACATCCAGTTTCAAAAACGAGGTATTATACAAGCCTAAGGCCACGTTTTCAATCACTGTCAGATTGGGCACCAGCATAAAGTGCTGGTGCACCATCCCGATGCCGAGTTCACAGGCATGGCGTGGCGTGTCAATTGCTACTTTTTGATGGTTAATCAGAATTTGACCTTCATCAGGATGATACAGACCGTAGAGAATATTCATCAGCGTGGTTTTTCCGGCCCCATTTTCCCCTAAAATGGCGAGAATTTCTCCGGCGTACAGTTCGAAGCTGATCTGATCACAGGCCAGCACCCCGGGAAAACGCTTGACAATATTCTGCATGGCAAGATGTTGGATGGCTTCAGGCATACGGTGGACTCCCGCGATATACGTAAAAACCGAGTTTTTTGAAAAAACTCGGTTTTCTCTCGTACATAGATTTACTCCAAACTAATTTTCAGCGTGCCGTCAATAATCTGCTGTTTGGCTTCTTCCACTTTGGCTTTCATCTCATCCGTAATTTCACTGCTAAGAGCTTCATTATAGACAAGATTGAGGCCGCCGTTGGCGAAGCTCAATTCCAGATGTTCACCGCCCAACACGCCTTCTGCGCGTTTTTTCAGCATAGTTTCAACAACCATCTTAAAGTTATAGGCCTGCGCTGCTAACACGGTATTCGGCGAGAGCGATGCCTGATCCATATCAGTCGAGAGCCAGAAGATTTTCTCAAATTCTTTGGTGACATTGATTGCTCCGACTGTCTGCTGGGCCGAACCGGTTAACACATCAGCCCCGGCTTTAATATGGGTCCGGGCAATTTCAGCCGCCGCCACCAGATCGCCAAAGCTGCCGGTATAAGCGATTCTCACGTCAGCATCAGCATTCACTGATTTTACGCCTTGCACCACGCCTTTATTGAATTTGATCGCATCCCCGGCTTCAACCGGGCCGACAATCCCGACAATATTGGATTTGGTCTTTAATCCCGCAATAATGCCCAATAAATAGGCCCCTTCCTGAGCATGGGGATCGTAAGCAAAAATATTCGGTTCTTCCGCAGCAAAGCCTGTACCATAAGCAAAGGTCGTTTCCGGGAACTCCGGGGCAATTTCCGCCAGCAAACTCTGATACTGCGCGCCGTGGGCAATCACAATATCGTAGTCTTGCAACGCATATTCCCGAATGGCAGAGCCGGCATCCACCGCATTCCACAAGCGTTCGCTGATAGCCACTTCCAGCTTGTCTTCGCCCAGATCCTTTTGCACTGCTTTAATACCTTCATACATCGCCTGGCTCCAGGCCATATCATCAATTGTACTCGGAATCACGAAAGCCAGACGAACTTTGCCTTCATCGGCCAATCCATTTGAAACCAGACAGCAACTCAATGTGAACAGAAGCACAACGGACAACGCAACTTTTTTCATAGACTTCCTCCTTGCGATAACAATGACATGAGCACGCTCCTGTCATTTCAGAAAAAATTTTCTTGCAGAACAGACGTAATTACGGCATGAGGTGTCAATATGTAAATGCGAAAGAATTGTCAATGCTTAAAATTGACTATTTTCATTTTGGTCACTATAAGGATTTCCCATAAGCAAGGATTTCAGGATTTTTACGTGATACAGGCGATTTTCTCCAGGCAAAGGAACTGAATCCTTGCTTATGAGGCATCCTTGTACTTCATTATGAACGATCAACATTTTTTGCGAATCGCCATTCAATATGCGCAAGAAGCCCGAATCGAGGGGAACCATCCTTTTGGCGCGATTCTGGTAGATGCGCAGGGCAATATTCTCCTCTCAGCCAAAAACCGCGTTAATACTGAACATGACGCCACCGGCCATGCGGAAACCAATCTGATGCGGCTGGCCTCAAAAACCTACGACCGGGAATTTTTACGCACCTGTACGATGTACACCAGCACCGAGCCTTGCGCCATGTGTTCCGGCGCGATTTATTGGACTGGCGTCGGCCGGGTGGTATATGCGTTGAGTGAAGAGGAACTCTACAAAATGACCGGCGACAATCCTGAAAATCTGACCATGCGCCTGCCCTGCCGCGAGGTCTTTGCCAGAGGGCAGCAAGAAGTCACGGTCGTCGGCCCCCTGCTTGAAGCGGAAGCCCGCAAAGTCCATGAAGGTTTCTGGGAACCGTAAAGGTTCTCGCTATTATGACGCGAGAAAATCATTGACAACAAAGTGACTAAAATGACTAAAGGGACTCAAGGGACTCAAGGGACTAAAATTTCAAGTGGCTGAAGTGTAAAGAGGGATCTTCAACTTTAGTCATTTTAATCATTTGAGTCCCTTGAGTCCCTTGAGTCATTTTGGTCATTTATTACCATTGAAAATACGAGGAATGTAATGAAAAAAGAGTTAGCAAAAGTGTATGAATTCAGCGCGGTGGAACGCGAAATTTACGATCGCTGGCTGGCAGCTAAAGCCTTTGCCGCCACTCCTGATGAGCGTGAAAATCGTTATGTCATCATGATGCCGCTGCCCAATGTGACCGGCGCGCTGCACATGGGACATGCGATTGATAATATGATGCAGGACTTGTTGATCCGCTGGCATCGCATGATGGGCGATAATACGCTCTGGATGCCCGGCACGGATCACGCCGGAATAGCGACCCAGGCGGTGATCGAAAAACGCTTATTTGAATTGGAAGGCAAAACCCGGCACGACATCGGGCGCGAAGCTCTGGTAGCGCGCATCTGGGAATGGAAAAATCAATACGAAGAACGCATTGTCAAACAATTGCAGAGCATCGGCTGTTCCTGCGACTGGGATCGCCGGCGTTTCACCCTGGATGACGTCTGCTCCGCGGCCGTGCGCGAAGCCTTTTTCCGCATGTTCAGTGATGGTTTGATTTATCGCGGCAATCGCCTGGTTAACTGGGATTGCCATTTGCAAACCGCTGTCTCCGATGATGAGATTATCCATGAAGCCGTGCAGGGACATTTCTGGCATATCCGCTATCCGGTCATCAACCCCAAACCGGGTGAACCGGAATACGTTGTGGTGGCGACGACCCGCCCTGAAACCATGCTCGGAGATACGGCAGTAGCCTGCCACCCTGATCCGGCCGGCGCGTTAGCTCGGCGCATTCAGGAGCTTGAAGACCGTCTGACGCGCGTCTCTAAAAAAGAACGCGAGGAGCTTCAAAGCGAACTAGAGCAATTGGAAGCACGTAAAAACACCCATCTGCCGCTGCTCGAAAAATTCGTGCAAATGGCGAAAGACAGCCGCAAAATTCTGCTGCCCCTGCAAGAACGCGAGATCCCGCTCATTTTGGATGAATGGGCCAAACCGGAACTCGGCTCAGGCTGCGTGAAAATTACGCCGGCCCACGACCCGAACGATTACGAGGTCTGGCAGCGTCATCAAAGCGAAATAGGTATCATCAATATTTTAAATCCTGATGGCAGTTTAAATACAAATGCTGGCGATTACTCAGGAATGGGGCGTTTTGAAGCCCGTGAAATTGTGCTGGAAGATCTGGAAACCAAAGGGCTGATCGAATTGATTGAGAAACATGAAATGGAAGTCGGCCATTCCGACCGCAGCCGCACCCCGATTGAACCCTACCTCTCGAAACAGTGGTTTGTGAAAATGGGGGATGTGGCAGGCGGCGTGGTCTGCGGACGCGGCACTCCCAATGAATTTCGCGCCGTCGGATTAGCGCAGGCCGCCATTGATGCGGTGCAGGGCGATTGGCGTTCGCCGACCGGACGCAAGCTTGAATTTCACCCTGATCCGGTGCGTTACGGCAATATGTATTGCAACTGGCTGGCGGAAAAACGCGACTGGTGTATCAGCCGTCAATTATGGTGGGGACATCGCATTCCGATCTGGTCTGCAACACTTGAACAACTGCAGCTTACGCAGATTTTGGACGCGCTCAAAGATGCAAAAAAGGATGAACTTGCCATGTTTCTGGCCGACGCCGAGGACAATAAGATTGCGCCGGAAGATATCAGCCGACATTCACATGTTGAAATTTTACTCTGTCCGCGCAATCCTGATGTGGAAGAACGTTATCGCCCACTGTTCGCTCAATTCGGGTTAGAACAAGATCCTGACGTGTTAGATACCTGGTTCAGCAGCGCGCTCTGGCCGCATAGCACGCTTGGCTGGCCGGATCCGGAACACGCGCCGGTCAATCCGGGTCAGACCCCAACCGCTTCAGCCGATGGCCGGCCCGATACGCTGTCCTATTATTATCCCGGTTCCTGCCTGGTGACAGCCCGCGACATTATCACGCTCTGGGTGGCGCGCATGGTGATTACCGGCCTCTATAATCTGGGCGATCTGCCCTTTACCGATAGCTTTATTCATGCGAATATCCTTGACGGCAAGGGTGAACGCATGAGCAAATCCCGCGGCAACGGCATTGACCCGGTGGATATTATCGAACGCTATGGCACGGACGCTATGCGCTACGTGTTATGCGATATGCAAACCGGCATGCAGGATATTCGGCTGCCGGTGCAGGCGATTTCGCCGTTTACCAATGAAATCGTTGATTTAGCGACCGCCAAACACGGGCGCACGGTTTTCACCTATATTTGCCCTACCAGCGGTAAAGAGTTTGACGTGCTCGGCACGATTCCGGATCTCCCGGCTGCGACTGTGATCAGCGACCGCTTCGAAATCGGCCGCAACTTCTGCAACAAATTGTGGAACGCTTCGCGTCTGGTGTTGATGAACCTGGAAGAACAGGATTTTCGGCCGCTTGCCGCAGAAGAATTGTTTGCCGAGGATACCTGGATTCTCTCGCGCCTTGCGCACGTGATTCAGGATGTCACCGAGCACCTGAAAGCCTACAATCCCTCGGCCGCCATCGGACGCGCCCGGGATTTCTTCTGGTCTGAATTCTGTGACTGGTACCTGGAACTGATTAAACCGCGTTTACGCAACGTTGAACAGGCATTTGTGGCGCGGCAGGTGGTTGCGGCCGTGCTGGATCAAATTTTACGGCTCTTGCACCCATTTATCCCGTTTATCACCGAAACGATCTGGCAGCATTTGCATGACTATATGCCGGTATGCGGGATTCAACAGGCGTTTCCGACCTCTGAACTCCTGATCCTGGCCGCCTGGCCGCAGCCTGATTCCGCCTATCAGGATGAGGCTCTTGAAGCCAAATTTGACCTGATGCAAAACGTGGTGCGCGGCATCCGCGACGTACGCAGCAAATATACCATTGCCCCGGGCAAACAGATCGAAGCGCACGTTAAAGCCGACGAACAAGCCGCAGCCATACTCAATGCCATGCGAGCGCATATCATCAATCTTTGTCGTCTGGATACACTGGAAATCGGCCAGCAGGTGGAACGCCCCAAATTCTCGGCCGCCCAGGTGGTCGGAGACATGGAAATTTATGTGGTCGGCGTGTTAGACCCGGAAAAAGAACGCGAACGCCTCACCGCGCAGAAGGCCAAACTTCAGAAATTGTTGGAACCGCTGGCAAAGAAACTGGTCAACGAAAAATTCCTCAACCGCGCGCCCGCAGACGTGGTCGCCGCCGAAAAACAGAAGTTGCAAGACCTTCAAACCCAGATCGCTCTGCTCGAAGACAATCTGAAAATGCTGGAGTAGTATGGCAGGATGCCAAATTGCCGGGCTTTTTTTAAGACCCGGCTTCTCGCAAAGCTCGCAAAGACGCAAAGTCCCGGAATAGCCATTCTTTACGAGCTTTGCGTCTTTGCGAGAGAACTCAGGAATTTTTCAAAAATTTACCACAGCAAGGCTACAGGACTGCTAAGTTCTCCGTGGAGTCCACTTCTCAGGTGGTTCCCATGTGGTTCTGTCGTTCTGAAACCGCCCAGATGGAGGCCACATTAAAAGTGGACTCCATCGCAATTTTCCATAACTTAACAGCCCCACCGCAAGGTTGGAGTGTGAACCGGGGCATCCCACAAGGCTAACAGGTCGGCTTCAGCTTTCAGCAGGGTGATGGAACAGCCCTGCATTTCTAACGACGTGATGTAATTGCCTACCAGAGAACGGGCAATCGTGATTCCTCTGGCTTTACAGATCGCAGCGACTTCATGGAACATGATATACAATTCAATCAATGGCGTGCCGCCCATGCCATTAATCATCGCAATGACCTGATCGCCGGATTTATAGGGTAAATCGGTCACAATGGCGTCCATCATCATCGCAGCAATTTCTTTGGCGGTTTTTATTTTCATGCGCTGCCGGCCTGGTTCGCCGTGAATGCCGATGCCGATTTCCATTTCATCATCGCCCAGATCAAAGGTCGGTTTACCTGCTGCGGGAGTGGCGCAAGAGGTCAGCGCGATGCCCATTGAACGGCCATGCGCATTGACTTTTCGGCACAAATCCGCTACTTGCTGTAAATTTTGCCCTTGCACCGCGGCCGCCCCGCAGATTTTCTCGGCCAGCACAGTCGTTCCAACCCCGCGTCGGCCGGCCGTATAGAGGCTGTCTTTTACCGCCACATCATCATCTATCACTACTGCTTCCACAGTGATTCCGGCGTCACGACACAACTCCGCAGCCATCTCGAAGTTCATCACGTCGCCGGTATAGTTCTTCACGATGTGCAATACGCCCGCGCCGCCATCTACGGCTTTTGTGGCGGCTTCCATCTGATCCGGCGTCGGCGAGGTGAAAATATCGCCCGGGCACGCGGCGTCCAACATCCCTTTGCCGACAAAACCGCCGTGCAGCGGTTCATGACCGCTGCCGCCGCCGGAAACGATGGCGACTTTGCCTTTAACAGGCGCATCGGCGCGGATAATGTAATTCGGGTTATAGAAGACTTTCACTACATCGCCATGCGCCGCAGCCATGCCAGCTAAGGCTTCTTTCACAACATTCTCCGGGATATTGATTAATTTCTTCATGAGTGCATCTCCTTCTGTTATCGTGCTGTTGTTTATTGAGTGCGAATAAATTCCGCCATTAATCTTTTAAGTGAAGGTTGTTTCGAGAATTTCAAAGACTCGTTCCCGAAACAACTAGTTTTGACAAGCCCAGCTATCTGAACCTGGGTTTGGGGGTTATTCAACGATAACCACAGCTTTTTCGATAATACAGACGGCGCTTGTGAGAGTGCTCAGATCTTCAATAAGATCGTCAGTTTCTCCTGTCCAGCTTGCGTGACCGATCAACTGCATGGCGTATGTTCCCGGCTGCGCCAAATTCACCATTGCCCGGTAAATGACCGCCGGCTGGCCGTTATATTCAGCCGCGGCTTCTTTAGGCTTGTTCGAATAATGCTCATTTTCATCAAAGGAATTGTTCACTTCCATGAGCACCGCAATCTCTGTCAAGTCGGTATTGGCTTTTGTGACAATGCTGAACGCTTGTTTCTGCGTGGGCGAGGCGGCTGTCACAGCGTCAGGCAGCGGCGCGTTTTTGGTGGGCGACGCCAATCCCTGTTCCATCCGTTTGTGATTCCAATAGGGGAGAGATGACGAGCGGAACGTCTTATCCTTATCCTGCCCCCGAACCCCGCCCCATTCCTGCTTTGCAAATTTCTGAGTGACATACAAGGTATCCAGATAATTCCCGTGAAGATCCTCAATCCACACCGCTATTTGAGGTGTGACGTCAAACTTAAAGAGCAGCATTTTCCCCTGATGGGTCCAGCGCTCGCCGGGTAGAACCTCAATATGAATAGCAGCGCCGCTGCTCTCGGATAATGTGGTAATTTGATTCGCAGAGGCCGCGCCTCCCAGAAGCGCGATGACAATAACGAGAACCGCAATGTGTTTCATAACATGACCCTCTTTTTTGGGGTAGTGGTTAAATGGTAAGTGATACCGTTCCCTTAGCGAGCCGAAGGGAACAAAGCCAGGCTCGTTTCGACTTCGCTCAACGAGCGGATGTCACTTATTATTTAACCACTACCTTTTTTGTTTATCTTTATTCTTGTAGTTGCTTAAAATGATGTAAAACTAACCGTGTGTGTATTGGTCCAGCGATCAAAGATTTTACGCAGCCAGCGTTTGACATAGAAACGAACTTGCGGAATCAGCAGCAAGAGTCCGGTAATATCCGTCAGAAAACCGGGCGTGAGCAGCATGAGGCCGGCCGCTAAAATGATCAGAGCGTCAATCAGTTCTTCGGCTGGCATAATACCTTGCTGCAGGTTCGCTTGAATTTTCAAGACGGTGTGCATCCCCTCCAATTTTGCCAGATACGCGCCTGTGACGCCGGTCAGGATGATCAGGATCAGCGTATTGAACGCGCCGATCATGCTTCCGACCGTAATCAGAATATAAATCTCCAGGGCTGGAATGAACGTAAATGCTAAAAACAATTTCAAAAACATGGGCTTACTTCCTTTGAAAATCTATGTTCGTAGTAAACGCTTTAGCGTTTGAGAACGCCGCTAAAGCGGCGACTACGAACTTGAGTTGTTAGATTCCGCCATCAGACATAGTCTGCGGCAAGTTGTTTGACCTGCCTGATAATGTCATGCACTGGTTCGGCCAATTCAGGCGGTAGTTTTTGATAATTCGGATCCTCAATGAAATATAACAAGGCATACAACAGCGGCGTAAAGCGTCTTTTTAAATCGAGCTGCGGGGCTTCGAAATAGGTAATAACCGGTTTGTAATGCTGTTTGGCGAGCAAGAGCATCAGATACAAGATTATGTCGTTTTCAAGGGTTTCGTAAGCCTTTTCATCATACATGAAGATTTCCGCCAGTTCTATCGCTTCAATTGGGCGATTATTCCAGAGATAAATGCAGGCCGCCGTGTGCGCGGTGTAGATATTTTTTTCGGCGGCGACAACCCGCTGAATATACTGCAACGAGCGCTGCTTATCCCGTTTTTGCTCGAAATAGAGCCAGGCCAGGTCATTCATGACGCTCACATCGCCTTTGTCAGCCGCCTGGGTGTAATATTGCTCAGCTTTCTTTTCGTTGTTGAGCGTCTCATGATAGAGCAAACCCAGCGAGATCATCGCATTGATATTGCCGTGTTCAGCCGCCAGGACATAGTATTTCTCCGCCTGGGTGTAATTGCGTACCATGTAATTGTACCAATCCCCCAGCATCAACATGGCGTTGACATGTCCGGCATCCGCCGCCTTATGATAATAGGATTCGGCTTTTTGGTTCAACTGCTGATCTTTAGCCGACAGGTTGCCAAGTTGAAACAGGGCTTCCGCGGTCGTTTTTTCAATCGTCTGTAAATAGTTCTGTTTGGCTTGCGGGAAATCCTGAAACTGGTAAAGCTCAGGATTGGAAACCTCGCCTTTGAGAGCTGTGATCAGATAGTTTTTCAAACTTTTGAATGAAAAGCTGCCGGAGGTTAAGACTTTTGACCGGATTTGCCCTTCCTTCACCACCATCGTGTAATACACCTGAGCTTTGTCGTCATTATGGAAGCGGTAATAGTATAAATGCCCCAGGTGCAGCATTGCATCGGTGTGCCCTTTTTCGACGGCCTTGAGATAGAAAGTTTCCGCACTGTGGTCATCCTGCAAATGGTAATGATAGAGCAAGCCAAGCCGCACCATGGCTTCAACGTGTCCCTGTTCTGCGGCCTGGGAAAAATACGTAACGGCTTCCTGGTGCAATCCAAGCTGTTCAAAGGCGTAGCCGATCCGAAAATAGATATGCTCATGTTTGCTTTTCAACTTCAGAAAGTGCGTAATCGCCTGTTCATACCGTTCTTGCTGGTAACAGGCTTCGCCTTGTTGAAAGATGTCTTTATCCGAGGCTGATAGTCCCTGCGCCAGGTGAATGTCGGTTTCCTGAAGTAATTTTTTGGTCGTCTGGAGCATCTGATGTTCGGTGTCCTGATCCAACTGTCCGGTCTGTGCAAAGGCTTCAGTCAGATAATACGCGGCTCGAGGTTGATACCGGCCTCGTGCAAGCGACTGAACGTGTAATCTGGCATGTTCCCGCAATTCCGTTTTATTGTACCAGTTTTCAAGGAAGTGCAACAGCCATTTGACGCGGATTTGACTGCCGCCGGTAGAAAGGCGCATCAAATACCAGATATTAAAAAAACGTTCTGTCAGGCGATACAGCGGTTGGGACGCGGCAGATGTAACCCACTCTTCCCCCCTCCCGGGAGGGGAAGCGGAATCCACTTTTGCAATCAAAAACACCTGCTCCAGTTCGGTCACAACATGGGCGACTTCCGATGTGGTCAAACGAGCTTTACGAGCGATCTCCTCAATAGGCATGGCCTCCCAGTTCAGCGCAATTGTATGCACAACTTCACGCTGGAGCGGAGTGAGATCGTCCATGCGGCTTTTATACAAGGGCGTCACCCGATCTAATACGGCATCGAGGTCCGCAAGCGTATTACTCTCTTCTTGTTCGGAAAAAATTTCAAATAACAACACAATGGTACGAATCACCCCGCCAGTCAACAGCCGCAAACTTTCCACCCTTCCTGGTTGTTCCTGGATCGTTCGTTCAATGATTGCTTCTTTTTGATAGGCTTCTGCCAGTTTAAGCAGTAGATTGTAGGTTTCTTCTTTTGTCAGCGATTCTAGTTTCCACCGATCAAGCAATGTGTACAAGCCATCTTCTTCTTGAAGAAACGCCTCTAATGCTACAGCAGAAGCGCCGACAATTCGAATGGATGGCTCCTGTCGTAAAATCTCATACAAGCGATAGCGTTCTTCAAAGGAAAAGTTTTGGATGAACTCGCCAAAGTTATCAATAAACACAATAATCTGTTTGGCCTGCTGCTTCAGTGCATCAATGAGCCGGGCATAACAAAATTGTTCGTAAGCAATGCGCTCGTCGTAGGCCGTGCTGAGTTGTTCAAAAAGACCGGCAAAATTTTTCTCCTTGTCTTCTAACTCACGCATCACATTTTCCCACAGATGAAATAAGCGTCGGATGCCGTAATAGGCTTCTTCTTTGAACACCAGCGGAATGAGCCAGCGGCGAAGTTCAGCGTCTTGTTCAATTGCATAACTGAGACGCAAGAGTAAGGTGGTTTTCCCCGTGCCGCGCTGGCCTTCAATCAGAAAGTGCTGACCAGGCTGATCGGGATCGAAGGCTTTGATGGCTTGATACAAATTTTGAAAGAGATCCTGCCTGGCCACAAAGCTTTCAATCAATTGCTGTTGGCTCTGTTCATGGGGATTGTAAAGATTGGCAACTAAGGAAGTCGTGATATTTTTCATGGCTTGTGTTTTTTCCGGCTCAAAACGGACTGGTAGTCATTGAGTTCTCGTATTATCTATCAAAAAATTCATGGGTAGTGGTTAAATAGTAAGTGATGCCCGCTCGTTGAGCGAAGTCGAAACAAGCCGCTCACTGTTCCCTTCGACTTCGCTCAGGGAACAAATCATTTACCATTTAACAACTGCCAATTCATGCTTTTGAGGCAAGGAACAAAATGCAAGGAAAAAAACAAGGAAAAACTTTATGTTACTTCTTGTATCATGGTGAACTACACGGAGAAGAGACAAGAAAACGATATTGTGGGGATATCGCTCATCAAAACATTTGCTGTTCTTATCCTTTTCTTAGCCCTTTTCCCTGTAGCTCCACAAACTTGACAAAGTAAAATTATACATTTCTCCGAATCCACATTTCCGTAAACAGCGCGGCCCATAAGAAATTTAAGACCGGAAATCGTAAATTTTTGCCATTCAGGGCATCGTCGAGCAATTCGGCCATGATGCGCGGAGGAACAAGGCGGCGAATCTGGGCATCCGAGGCGAGCAGGATGTCGCGCACCGTCCGGTTAAAATCTCTGTCTGTCAACCAGCGTACAAAGGGCGGGACAAATCCGCTTTTCTGCCGGTAAATAAACTCCTGTGGCATGAATTCTTCAAGAAGACGTTTGAGCGGCCATTTGACCACGCCATTGCGGATTTTAGCCTGCCAGGGAATTGTCCCCTGGATGTCCAGAATATCACGCCAGATATAGGGATAAATGACCCTGATCCCTAAACTCTCCCCGACTGAAAAGGCTTTAGCAGCCCACTGCCGGCTGTTGATGTGCAACAATTGCCGGATAGTGGTTTTGGCTTCATAGCTGAGATGCTGATAATCTTTGCCGCAGGCTGAAAAGACAGATTCCATAGCTTCGTGTACTTCGCGGTCTAACTCGCGGTGAGCGTGCAATCCTAAAAAATTGACCGGCGCAAAGACCAGAAAGTAATTTAAGACATTGATTTCGTGATCATCAGCTAAGGCCAGTACCCGAGCCAGAAACCCTTCATGGGATGTCCATTTCCAGCTTTTTGCGTGTTGAAAGAGCATTGCAATCGCCTCTTTCGCAATTCCGGGAAACCGGTGTTTTAACTCCATTTTCGAGCGAACACCTAACGCCGGAAAACCAAAACAATCATCCGCCCCATTGCCTTCGATCAACATCTGAGCTTCTTTGACATGCTCTTGCATGAATTTTAGAATAAAGACGATGGGCAAACTGGAAAAATCCGAAAACGGTTGTCCGGTCAGCGTCACGGTATCTTCTAAAAGCGACAGTGCGTCTTTTTGCTCCATTTTGCCGACGTGCAAACGGGCATTGACCTTCTCTGCCATCATTTTGGCGTACGCAAATTCAGGATCATCGTCGCCAAACGCGCAGTTAATGGCGTGCAGGCGTTCACCCTGGTCGAATTCATGCAGATAAGAGGCATATAAGCTGGAATCAATCCCGCCGCTGATCAAAATTGCGGGATGATATTGGCACAAAAAGCTGGCTGATTTGCACAGGCTTTGTTTGACAGGCTGCAAAAGGGTGTCGAACTCCTCAGGCGTATTCTGTCGCTGGTCGCAAGGAAACTCGAATTGATAATAGACCCGGGGTTGCGCTGTCCCTTTTTTGAGATCATAACGCAGATAATGCGCCGGAGGCACGACGGAGATATTGCGGCTGATCGTCAGCGGTTCGGGACTTGCGCCATATTTTAACACCGCATACAGCGCGGCGTCATTGACTGCAAGCGGCACAACCTTGAGCAGAAAACGCAGATCGGAACAAAAGAGGATTCCTGAATCTGCTGCGGAATAATACATGCGTCCGTTGCCAGCTCGATGAGAGACCAGATACAGCGTGATTTCCGACTGTTCGTGAGCAAGGATGATCATACGAAAATCAGATACAATCTCGTGAAACATTTCCGTGTTTTTGCGTAAAAACAGGTCAGGAACTTCCTTTTGCCCGTTGAGTGAGCGATATTCCCCGTTGGCATTGCTGAGCACCAGCAGATCTTGCGTTAAAAGGGTCAGACGATCAGACGTAAAGGACGCGGTCGCAAAATCCGAATAGGGCGTATCGTGAAACAGAAAACCAATATCTCCGCAGGGAATCCGCTGATACGTTTCCCCTAGTACATCATGTAAATGCCTGGCAAGCTCCGGTTGTTGCTGCTGAAAGAGATAGCCGCCGATCATAACATCCTCCTGTGAACAGGTAGCGCGAAATTATCATTTCGCGTCCGCGAAACGGAAGTTTCACGGTACATTTAAGTGATTATATTACTGCCATCATCAGGCAGGCATCCTGATAAGAATCGAGCATCTTTTTGATTGTCGCTGAAGGCGGTTGCAATGATTGAAATCCGAATTTGCTCCAGAAGGACTGCGAACCTTGCACCGCAACTAACAGGATGGTTTTTAACCCGATGTTCAAAGCACATTCTTTGGCCTTTTCCACCATGATCCGGCCAAGACCCTTGCCGTGAAAAGCGGGCGAGACTGATAAGTCGTGAATGTAATAACAGTCAGGATGCTGCGGCAACTGCTGTAAAGGCGCGTGCAAGGCGACGATCTGGTCTTGCGACCAGGAATGTGAAACCAGATACGCGGCCGGCCGCATATCGTCCCATGCGACCCAACATCCCTGCGGATACAGGCGCAGTTTTTCAGCAAAACACGTACGCGCTTCGTGAAAATACGGGCGGTACGCCTGCGCCTGAATTGCCAGTACCGCGTCTAAGTCAGCCTCTTGCATGGTTTTGATGATAATGTTATTGTTGTTCATACATCACTTCATTGTTACAGCGTTTGACCCTATTCATAGGAGCACCATGAACTTGTGCTCGTCCAGCAGCATGAAACTACAAGGATTTTGTGTAGGAAGGATTTTCAGAGGCATGGTTCGGTGTCACGTCGCCCAATTTGCCGGTAGGAATCCTTCCTACACAAAATCCTTGTAGTTTCATACTCAACCGCTGTGCAGAGGAGCTCAAAATTCAGCCCCGGTTCCCCGCCGGTAAAATGCAGTCCGTGACTGAGACTGATCGAATCCGGGCCATACGGCGACGGTTCGATATAGCGCGCCAGTTGTGACAACATGGCGTGAAGGTGTTCCTCGCTGATCCAGTCAGCCTCCCATTTGGGCGAACAGGCATACATACAATGCCAGCACGCCGCAGAACACCCGTAAGACAGGAGCAATCCGCCAGAGAATGGTTTTGGAATAGGTATCTTCATAATGAAACATGAAAATCAGATCTTCTCATTTTCTGTCAACAGATATTCTCTCAGGAAAAACATTGACAAGTTTCTTCTATGAGATTTAGGGTCTCACATTACGCACTCATATAAAAAAGTCAGATATTATACATTGTTTTTAACTGTGTTAGCTCTTT
>DF820463.1:19351-36154 GCA_000739535.1 Candidatus Vecturithrix granuli
GGTAGTGGTTACATGGTAAGTGATGCGTTCCCTGAGCGAAGTCGAAGGGAACAGTGGACGGCTCGTTTCGACTTCGCTCAACGAGCGGGCATCACTTACTATTTAACCACTACCGGGCAACTAATCTGAGAGGCAACACGCCAATGGCATCCGAACTCACCACTACAACGGGCCCTGTTTTCTGGATCTCCTTTCCAATGGTTGGATCAAGATTGACCACTCAAATTTCCCCACGTTTAATAGTCACCTAAGTCTCCTCCCACGCCGGATCCGACGAATGCGCAAATTTTGACGCTCAAATTTCCCCACGTTTAATAGTCACCTAAGTCTCCCCCTTGCCAGAGTTCACGTTCTTCCTGGGTATCCTTATAATGTTTGACAAGTTCGGCAGCTTGTTCTGACAACAGGTGTTGTTGTTCTTTGAATGGAAGAAACATGAACTCAATTTGAGGCAGCACTGTCTGGGGTTTCTCACCAGCAAGATCGCGCAGGAACTCATACGCGACCTGGAGCTTTGTGATCGGTATATGGGTCACTAATTCTTGGACTTGTATATATGTAATGGCTTGCATATCTCGCACCTCATGCTATGGTAAGTTTGGTCGTTCGGGAGTTCTGGAATCGCATTGATGCTGATCCCCGAAATGATGGACACTCATAGTAAATATAATCATCCTCCTTATCTCCGTCAAGACAAAAACAGGGAAGGCGACGAATCTTCTCTTCCCTGCTCATCTTTTGCCGGTATTTCGGAGGGATCGCTGATAGGTATTCATTCAACGCTCCGCTTGAGGCGGCGAAAACCGCCCTTGACAGCGGGCAACCAAGTAGATAGTACCATTAAGCCTGAGCGGAAGCACTAACCTAACAAAGCCACGCGGTTTTCGCTCGATCTCAAAGCGGCTTGTTAGCCATATCCGGCGTATATCAGGCAAATCGTATACGTTAAACAGTCCATATCATAACAAGTGTTAAAACTGCTAAAAGAACCATCGTGATATTGAACGCATGAAACCCTAACCGGGCTTGTCCAACAGGTTCCTCTGCATGCCAAATATCTTCGTAAATACTTCTATCTCCTCCATAATATCCATGATCACGGAAATGGAAGAGTTGATCCATAAACGAAAGATTCGCAATGTGCTCTCGTTTTTCTAATCTATTATGGCGTTGCCAGTTATAGAGAAATGATGTGAGTACAACTACCGCTATAGTGAGTGTCCATTGATGAATATCCGTAAGGTTCTTACTGAGTGTCGTTAAAAGCGTTATAAGAGCAAACAACAATGTTGTTGACCAAGAAAATATCTTGAACGCTAATTCATTATGGTACATTACGGATTTCTCTTGCATTTCATAGGCAAGTTTTAATATATCTAACTTAGCAGGGTCTAAAGTTGGTATTTCAGAAGATTTTTGTGTTTCAGGCATATGTTTACTCCTTTCGTTTATGTTGTTGTTCCTTCAATAGGCTTATTCAGTCTTACTATTGCGATAAGGGCATCACCAGCAGATCTATTAAATCGCCATTGTTGAAGTAATGGTTCAAATTGTTTAGCAGTTTCTCCTGTAGTAGGATAATCACCAAGTTTTCCTTCAGAATAAAAATTACGGCAAATACCTGTATCATGCTCTAACCTCGCCTGTATTTCTTTAACTTCGTTAATATTTTTAAGCAAGAATTTAATAATATTTCTCCCTATTTTATCTGTATATCGAACGTCAATAGGATACAGTGTTCCTAATTTTGCGTATCGAGCCAACACGACAGGATTTTGTGTTCGCCCTCCGAGCCAGCCTATTGTTTTATCTTGAATAAGACACTCCATTTCCTTCAAAAGAACCCGAAAAGATGCCAACCCCTTTCCTTGTAAATATTTCTTCAGACAAATTGCATCTTCCCAAAGCACATGAGTTTCATACAATTTAGCTGATGGGATAGAGTAAAAAGCATAGCCTTCTATAATATGAGCATGTTTCTTATTTGTAAGAAATCCGATAACATTGGAATTTCGGAGTGTATATTTGATACCTTCAAGACTCCAGCCTTGTTTCAAGCTAAATCCATTGAGAAATGTATGATGAATTTGCTCTATAATTGTTTCTGAAACATTATTTAATTTGTCTGTATATCTGAAGCTCCAAGAATACATTGATTCGTTTCCTGTAACACTGAACGGGCTAACAATGTTATTATCTGGATAACCGCACACCTTAAAAAGTGACTACATATAGCCACTAAGTGACTATATGCAGCTATTTGTGACGATATATAGTCACTTTTTGAGGTGACTATATATCGTCACTTTTCAATACCTTGCCTGCCGACTCTCTGTCGTCGCATATCTGCATCCAGTCACTCTTCTTCATGCGGTGTTCCTGTCGTGATCGATCTGCTCTGCCACGCTCAGGTCGGTCAATTTCAAGACGCCGCTCTGGCAAGAGGCCAATTTCCGCACGTTGTTGCGAACAATCCAGATTCCTCCTGAAACATGGTGTCATGAACATTCCTTTGTAACTACAGGAAGGGCGATAAGTAAGAAACATGTACCAGGCACATTCTTGCTTATCGCCCTTCCTGTAGTTTCATCATGCCAGGCGAGCTGGCAGGCTTATGAAAACTCCCACTCCCAGGTAAGGCAGGAGTGCAAAGCAGCCTTTGCACTCCTGCTTTTCATCTTTAAAACAATAGCATGATAGAACCTATCTACTCTGGTATGGCTCTAAAACCTGTCGCATTTCAGCCGAAGCGCGTTGCATACCTTCAGCAGCAGTATATTTTCCGTCTAAAGTCTCTTCAAAGTAGCTTCGGAAAATCTCGCGGACTTTCTGGTTATCGTAGGTGCTCATTTCAGGACGGGCGTAAGGTAGTTGGTCGCGCGCTACCAGAGCCTGCGGCACTTCTTTGGTGTATTCCTGCATAAAGGGAGTATCAAACGAGGATATCCGGGTGGCGATATAGCCGGAACCTTTACTCCAACGTGCCTGGATCTCAGGCGAGGTCGCAAATTTGATGAATTTCCACGCGGCTTCTTGATTTTCACGCGGAATGCCTTTAAAGATGAATAACCCGGCGCCGCCGATCGCGACCGCGCGTTCCTTATTTTCAGGCAGAAATGCCACATCCCATTCAAAATTCGCTGAATCTCTGACAAACCGGAGATTCCCGGTCGAATGAATCAGCATGGCCCCTTTGCCAGCCACAAAATCCTGCACTGATTCAGGAAAACTGCGATGCAAAGGCATGACTTTATGCTGAACGGCCATATCGACCCAAAATTGAAGCGCTTCAATCGAGGCCTCATCATCAAGATAGACCTCCTTAAAATCATCGCTATGGGTTCGTCCTCCATTTTGGAGCATAAAAGACATGAGCAACCACGCGTCATCCGGGATAATGACGCCCCATTGGGTCGTGGTGCCCGACGCATCCCGAACTGTGAGTTTCGTTGCAATCTCAACCAATTCTTGCCAGTTGGTCGGAGGTTTCGCCGGATCCAACCCCGCTTGTTTGAACAGGTCTTTATTATAATAGAGAATCGGCGTGCTCCGCTGGAACGGAATCGCATACACCTTCCCACCGGCTTTCAAGTCATTCATGAATCCAGGGAAAAAGTCTGACAGAAAATTTTCTCCCCCTTCTGCGGCGACGAATTCATCCAGGGGGATCACCGCATCTAAGTCTGTTAAGATGACCACATCAATCGCCAGGTGTACCGCGACATCCGGGGGATTTCCGGCCTGTAAGGCCGCCATGGTTTTTTGCATATTCTGCCAATAATTCCCGCCCCAGACCGGTTCAACGCGAATATCAGGGTTTTCCTGCTCAAAGTCTTTGACAATCGCTTCAATTTCTTTCACAAGCGGGCCGGTCAAATGAACCGGATAATAGAATTTGATCGTCGTCGCGGCCCAGATTGGCGTAATGGCTGTCAGAAAAAATATCAACCCCATCACAAGAAAAGTTTTTACGTGTCTCATAAGGTGACCTCCTATGAAAATGTAGCGCGAAATTCCTTTTCGCGCATACACCTGATATGACCGCGAAAAGGAATTTCGCGGTACATCCGATTTTCATTGCGTCGGGTGAGCGTCTGCTCATGACAACTCCTTTGAAAATACCCGTACCGGCAAACACGGTTGTTCGCCGGTATAATTTGTTCATTTTCATGCTGATGGACGAACATGAGCTTCATGAAAGCTCCTTTAAAAATACCTGTACCCCGGACATCCCTGACCGGGGTATTTGCAGACCGGACAAGGATGTCCGGGGTACGAATCGTCGCCATTTTTTATGGCGTCGGATGAGCGTAATAAGATCATGTCACCTCCTTTGAAGCTACAGGAATTTCATATAGGAAAGAATGTGATTGTAGTCAGGGCAGAGATCTATTCTTTCTTATATGCCATTCTTGTAGTTTCATCATGCCGGGCGAAGCATTAGCTCATGACAACTCCCATGCAAACGAAATGTTCATGATACGCGTGCCTGCTTGTGCGCTGCACGCAGACAGGTGCTCGCATGTCCCGCTTTAGCCGGCTGCCTGAAAGCAGAACTACAAACATCATAACTCCTTGATACTACTGCTTTGGAACAGAAGTTTGTAGGAGTGGCAAAGCTTGGTTTTGCCACCCGGCGAAGTGTTCAGCGAGCCGGACACACAGGCAGGGCGGGGGCTCGGCTCGCTGAACGCTTCGCCTGCCTCCGCCCGCCAAAGCAGAGCTTTGGCACTCCTGATTTCTGGTAAAAATTTCTGTTCCAGAGCACTACCTCCTTGTGTTTGCTACTGTTAGCCCCTGATGCCTGATTGCATAAAACTGCCGATAAAATGTTTCTGGAAGAGAAGAAACAGAGCCAATGGGCCTGCAATCACCATCAGGGTGGCCGCCATTAAGACGGTCCAATCCGCCGATCCTTCTGAGGTTTGCGCAAAGATTCCCAGGCCAAGCGTGAGGGTACGCGCCCGATTCGTCTCGGTAATCACCAGCGGCCAAAAAAATTCGTTCCAGTGATATGTCAGACTGACCAGTGAAAACGCTAAGTAGCCCGGTTTTGATAAGGGGATGGCGACATGCCACAAAAATCGCAAGCCGCCGCATCCATCTATTTTCGCAGAATCCTCTAATTCCTGGGGAATACTTTTGAAGGTTTGACGTAAAAGAAAGGTCCCATACGCTGAGGCCAGATACGGCGCCATTATTCCGAGCCGGGTATCTAATAGACCAAGTTTATTAATGGTAAAATAATTTTGCACGATCGTGCTCTGAGGAGCAATCATCAACTGAACCAGAAACAGCATAAAGAGCACATCTCGTCCTCTGAACTGCAACCGGCCGAAGGCATAGGCGGCCGGAGTGATTGTCATAAATTGAATGGCAAGCGTCCCGAAGGCGACCACCAGGGTGTTCCAATAATAGGCCCAAAACGGCATGGCGTCGAGCACTTCAAAAAAATTTTTCAATGTCGGTTTTTGAGGAAGCCACTGCGGCGCCAACGAGAAGACTTCATTGCGTTCTTTGAACGCCGTCAAGACGATCCAGAGGAGTGGCAGAACCATGATGCAAGCGATCAGTGTCAGCAGAATATGGACAACGCTTTTCCAGAGAGTGTCTTTATTCATAGTGAACCCGTTTATGAAGAAATTTAAATGCTAAAATCGTCAACCCCAGAAGTATCGCAAAAAGTACGCTGGAAACTGTGGAAGCATACCCCATGTCAAAAAACCTGAAGGCGTTAAGATAAATATAATAAATAAACAAATTGGTGGTGTTGCCTGGCCCGCCATGCGTCATTAAATAGACCTGATCGATCGCTTGAAAAGAATCTATGACGGCCATGACTACCAGGAAAAATGTGGTTGGAGAAATCAAGGGAAGCGTAATCTTCCAAAATCGTTTCCAGGCATTGGCCCCATCAAGGATGGCCGCTTCGTAAAGATGATCGGGAATCACCTGTAATCCGGCCAGAAAAATAATCATATAATAACCGACCCGTTTCCAAATCCCCACAGCAACTAATGCCCAGAGAGCCAGCCGGGGTTCCCCAAGCCAATTAATATCCGGCAGTCCCAATAATGTGCGGCCATAGTAATTGATCAGGCCATAGGTTGGGGTCAGCATCCAGAGCCAGATCATGGCGGCGGCTGCCATCGGAATCACCACCGGATAAAAGATGGCGACTCGATAGATCGCGATGCCGCGGATTTTTTGATTAATCAATAACGCAAACACCAGACCGAGTACCAGGCTGGTAGGAATTATTCCCAGGGCATACAGCAGGTTATTCCCTACCACTTCCCAGAAAAGAGGCGTTTTCGCGGCCAGGATATAATTGCTCACACCGATAAATTGTTTTTTCGTGGCGGAAAGATTTTGGCGAAAAAAACTCAGGTAAAAGGTTCTGAGAATAGGATAATGCGTGAAGGCGGCTAAGAAAACAAACGCAGGTAAAAGATACAAATACGGTTGAACAGTCTTGCTAAAAGAAGAGAACGAAGAATATTTTTTCATAAAATACTCGCCTTATCTTTATCATACTCAACCAGACAAAAACATCCGGGTGAGCTCGCATCAACATGTCCTGCCCCTCGAATGATAGATATGAGGATGTGAAACAAGATGAACATTGTCAAGTTTTTTGTCGTACATTCAGGTAATTCATGCAACATTCTTCAATACGCCATGACAAAAAAACTTCCTGGACAATTTCTCATTCCTGATTTTTTATGGTGAAAAACATTGACAAACAGAAAATGTCTTTCATCATAAAGTCTTCATGTTCGTAGTTCTGCCTTCAGGCAGCCCGCTAAAGCGCGAACTACGAGCACACGCGCCTCATGAAAATTTTATTTACATAGGAGCTCTCGTGAGCTGACGCTCACCCGGCACAATGAAAATGAGAGATGTCCCGCGAAACTCCAGTTTCGCAGCAGTCTCACTGGTGCGCGAAACTGGAGTTTCGCGCTACATTTTCAAAGGAGAAAGAAACATGGCGTTATCACAAAGCATCGAATATATCAGTGAAGACGACTATCTGCGCGGCGAGCAAGAAAGCGCCATCCGGCACGAGTACATCAATGGAATTGTGTATGCGATGGCAGGGGCCAGCGACAAACATAACACGATTGCGGGAAACGCATTTGCGCTGTTGCACGCCAATTTGCCGGACCACTGCGAAGTCTTCATGTCCGATATGAAACTGCGCATGGAGGTTCAGGGCGAGACCATTTTTTATTATCCGGACGTCCTGGTATCCTGCGCCGATGATGATCGGGCCATCTATTACCGCGAACGGCCGTGTCTGATCATTGAAGTCCTGTCCCAGTCCACCAGACGGCAGGATCGCTTTGAAAAATTTATGGCGTACAAAGACCTCTCGTCGTTGCAGGAATACCTGATCCTGGAACAGGAATACCGCGCCGCCGCGCTCTTTCGCCGCCGCACAGGCTGGCAGCCGGAACTCTATCAAGACGGCGACATTCATCTGGAATCCGTTCACCTGACCATGAGCATGGATGCCCTGTACCACCGGGTGCGTTTCGTCTAACGATAGAATTTCGAATTGCCGTCTCTCTTTCGCGTCGCTTATGATCTTTCTGAACGCATTCGATCTTGTCATCTTCAAAAAATAAATTAAAACGTGACAAAATCCCCCTCTCACATAAAAGTAGTTCCCGAAAAGCTCTCTATAACATTAACAACCATGTTCTGATGCAAAATCTATGAAAGCTTTACAACTTATGACAAAACTTATTTTGGAAGACGGAACAGTTTTTGAGGGGACGGCCTTTGGGTCTAAAAAAGCCGTGAGCGGTGGGGTGGTCTTCAACACCGGAATGGTCGGATATCCCGAAAGCTTAACCGATCCTTCCTATCGCGGACAGATTCTGGTTCTGACGTATCCCTTAATCGGCAATTACGGCGTGCCCGGAGATGAACAGGAAGATCAATTACACAAGTATTTTGAATCCGATCGGATTCAGGTACAGGGGCTGATTGTGTCGGAGTATTGCGACGCGTATTCGCATTGGAATGCGACGCGTTCGCTTGCCCAATGGATGCAGGAATTTGAGATTCCCGGCATAAGCGGTATTGATACACGCGCCTTAACCAAACGTTTACGCGAACGCGGCGTCATGCTTGGTAAAATTGTTGACGACCGCAATAATGTGGAATTTGTTGACCACGATCTCAGAAATTTAGCCGCTGAGGTATGCGTACAGACGCCGGTTGTTTATAAAAAAGGCAAGAAACGCGTGATACTTGTGGATTGCGGCGTCAAGAACAATATCATACGCGCGTTTCTGCGCCGCAATATTACGGTCATCCGCTGCCCCTGGAATTACGATTTTACCCAGGAAAAGGTTGACGGCATTGTATTGTCAAATGGGCCGGGAGACCCGAAAACCTGCGTGGAGACCATCGAACACACGCGCAAGGCGCTCAGAAATAATACGCCGATCCTCGGCATCTGTCTGGGATCGCAGATTTTAGGATTGGCGGCCGGCGCAGATACCTATAAACTCAAATACGGACACCGCAGCCACAACCAGCCTTGTGCAGAAAGCGGCGTCAAACGCTGCTATATGACCGTGCAGAATCACGGCTATGCGGTTGACGCAGATCCGCTGCCGGAAGACTGGCGCGAATGGTTTTACAACAAAAACGACGGCACAAACGAAGGGATTATCCATATTTCCAAACCCTTTTTCGGCGCGCAATTCCACCCCGAAGCCTCGCCCGGCCCGGACGATACGGAATTTATCTTCGATATGTTCATAAGGGCCATGTCGTAACTACAAGGATTTCTCATAAGCAAGGATTCCTGGGGATTTTGTTTGATACTGTAACTACAACTACAACGGATGAAAGAATTCAACGAATGGAAAAAAGAAATCCGTTCTATTCTCAAATTCGTTGTAGTGTTTACCCATCATGAAAAAAAGTTATACCCGTGTGCTCATTCTCGGTTCGGGCGCGATTCGTATCGGACAGGCCGGTGAGTTTGATTATTCCGGCAGCCAGGCCATTAAAGCTCTGAAAGAAGAAGGGATTCAAACGATTCTGGTTAATCCGAACATTGCCACGATCCAGACCTCCGAATACCTGGCGGATAAGGTCTATTTTCTGCCAGTTGACGCCTATTTTGTCGAAAAAGTGATTGAAAAAGAACGCCCCGATGGAATTTTGCTCGGTTTCGGCGGGCAGACCGCCTTGAATGTCGGACTTGAACTTTATGAAAACGGGGTGTTGGAAAAACATAAGGTTGAGGTGTTAGGGTCGCCTGTTGCCGCGATTCAAGCCACTGAGGATCGCGATCTGTTTGCCAAAACGCTGCAAGAAATCCATCTCAAAACCCCGGTCAGTCAGGCTGTACATAAAGTTGACAAAGCGCTGCAGATTGCGGAGTCTATCGGATTTCCAGTGATGGTCAGAGCTGCGTATGCGCTCGGCGGCCTCGGCTCAGGAGTAGCTTATAATCAAGAAGAATTGCGCGAATTAGCGCAAAAAGCCTTTGCCTTTGCCAAACAGATTTTAATCGAAGAATATCTTGATGGCTGGAAAGAGTTGGAATATGAGGTGGTGCGCGACCGCTACAATAACTGCATTGTGGTCTGTTCGATGGAAAACGTTGATCCCATGGGGATTCATACCGGAGAAAGTATTGTGGTCGCCCCGGTGCAAACACTCAGCGCGGCGGAAAATTTCAAGCTGCGTTCGATTGCGATGCAGGTGATCCGTCATTTGGGAATTGTGGGGGAATGTAATATTCAATTTGCACTTGACCCGCATTCGGAAGATTACCGTATCATCGAGGTCAATGCCCGCCTCAGCCGCAGTTCGGCCTTAGCATCCAAAGCGACCGGCTATCCGCTGGCGTTTATCGCCACAAAGCTGGCATTGGGCTATAACCTGATGGATGTTAAAAACATGGTCACGCAAGAAACCTCAGCCTGCTTCGAACCGGCCTTAGATTATATCGTGCTCAAATATCCGCGTTGGGATTTGAAAAAATTCAGCAAAGTGGCGCTGCGTCTGGGCACGGAAATGAAATCGGTCGGGGAAGTGATGGCGATTGCCCGCAATTTCGAAGAAGTACTGCAAAAAGCAATTCGGATGCTGGATATTGGCAAAACCGGCCTGGCCTGCCAGAAGATGACTTTTAGCGACCTCGACCGGGAAATCCGGGAGCCAACGGATGAGCGCATGTTTGCGATTGCGGAAGCCTTTCGGCGCGGCTATTCGGTCGAGAAAGTGCATGAACTCTCTCACATTACCCCCTGGTTTTTGCACAAGATTCGCCACATTGTCGAAATAGAACAACAACTTGCCCAGTACAGCTTGCAGGATTTACCCGGTTCTTTGCTGCGTGAAGCCAAACGGTCTGGATTTTCCGACCGGCAGATCGCCTACTTGACAAAACGTACGGAAATAGAAGTCCGGCAGCATCGCAAAGCCCAGGGCGTCACGCCGGTCGTCAAGCAGATTGATACGCTGGCCGCAGAATATCCGGCCAAAACCAATTATGTGTATCTGACGTATAACGGCAGCGAAGATGATTTGACCTTTGGCGAACCCCGGCAGGTGGCCGTTTTAGGCGGAGGGGCTTATCGCATCGGTTCGTCGGTTGAATTTGACTGGTGCTGCGTCAATTCTGTGGCTACACTGCGCGAATTGAATTACAGCACGATCATGATCAATTGTAATCCTGAAACCGTCAGTACGGATTATGACATCTGCGATAAGCTCTATTTTGAAGAAATTACCCTGGAACGCATCCTTGATATTTGCGACAAGGAACAACCCTTAGGCGTGATTATCTCGATGGGCGGACAAACGCCGAACAATCTGGCGTTGCCGCTTTCTACGCAGGGCGTCAGCATTCTTGGCACCTCACCGCAGGATATCGATCGCGCTGAAAATCGCCATACGTTTTCGCGCTTGCTCGATGCTGTCGGCGTTGACCAGCCGGAATGGCAGGAACTCACCAGCCTGGAAGAGGCTGAACGTTTTGCTGCGAAAGTAGGGTATCCGGTGTTAGTCCGGCCTAGTTATGTGTTGAGCGGAGCCGCCATGAGCATTGTGGAAACGCCGCAGCAGTTGGAAGAGTTTTTGCAAAAGGCAGCGGACGTGAGTCACGAATATCCGGTGGTGATCTCCAAATTTATTACCGGAGCCAAAGAAATTGAAATTGATGCAGTCGCAAAAGAGGGCGAGCTTTACTGTTTGGCTGTCTCAGAGCATATTGAACACGCCGGAGTGCATTCCGGGGATGCCTATATGGTGCTGCCTCCACAGCGAACTTATCTGGAAACTATGCGGCGCGTGAAAATTATTGCCCGCAAAGTTGCTGAAGCGCTGCACATTACCGGCCCTTTTAACATGCAATTTTTAGCTAAAGATCTGGATGTAAAAGTAATTGAGTGCAACTTGCGAGCTTCGCGCAGTTTCCCCTTCGTTTCAAAGGTGTTCAAGATGAATTTTGCGGATGCGGCCACAAAAGTCATCATGGGAGAGCCCGTGCCGAAGGTCGATCGTTCTGCCTTTGATCTGGATTATGTCGGCATCAAAGCACCGCAATTTTCCTTTAGCCGTCTGAAAGGCTCTGATCCGGTCTCTGGCGTGGAAATGGCTTCAACCGGGGAAGTCGCCTGTCTGGGAGACGATTTTAATGAAGCGTATTTGAAGAGCTTGCTCTCGGTCGGAATTGTTTTACCCAGGAAGAACATCCTGCTTTCGACTGGCCCGCTGAAAAATAAAGTCGAGTTTCTGAGCAGCGCCCGCCTGCTGGCTGACCAGGGCTTTCGCTTTTACGCCACGCGCGGAACCGCGGAGTTTATGAATGCCAATGGTTTTCCCGATGTTGACGTGTTACACTGGCCTCTGGAACGTACGGAGCCGAATACGCTGACCTATATTGCGGAAGGCAAAATCGATTTGGTCGTGAATATTCCCAAAAGCGGAGAGCCAGAAGAATTGGAGAATGATTATCTGATCCGACGCAAAGCGGTTGATTCTAACGTGCCCCTGATCACGAATCTGCAATTAGCCAAACGCCTGGCTGAAGCCATGTCCAGAACGTCAATAGAAACCTTACAGGTGAAAAGTTGGGACGAATATTGTTGAGCAGCGGAGGAGTTGTCGTTGCTTGAAGCAATGACAACTCTCACTGTTATTACGTTATTTCCTTGATCAATTTTCGCAGATCATTAAAAAACTAAGATAGTGGTTAAATGGTAAGTGATGTCCGCTCGTTGAGCGAAGTCGAAACGAGCTGTTCTCTGTTCCCTTCGACTCCGCTCAGGGAACGGTATCACTTATCATTTAACCACTACCAAAACTAAATGATACTTTCAGCTTTTTAAACGCTGGTCGGTAAGTTGTTCGGTGCGCATGGTTTCCAGGGTACGCCAGAAGGTTTGGGTTGTGAGATAGCGAAAATAGGGGGTTCGTTCCTGACAAAACGCCATGAAGCGGCAAAAGACATGATGGTCTTGCTGCATGGCCTGTAAGGCGTCAGGGATTGAGCCGAATTCCTGTTCGAATATGTTTTTGACATTCATTTTACTCAACAAGGCGGCCATCCAGGCCATATACAAGCGTCGGAGAACAAGGTCAAAAGGCGGCGGCGCAGAAAGCGTCAAATGACTGGCAGACCACAATTGATTCATAGTCGTTTGGATACGGGCCTGAAACTGTTGAAGATTTTCCTGAAACATCGCCGGATCGAGTTGCGATTCCTGCGTGATGGTCTGGAGACTGTTGATCACTTCAAGAGCCATGACTTTTCCAGCGTGATCTAACTTATTAGTCAGCAAGCATAAAGCGTTATAAAATACTTCATGTGGAAGGGGCTCTCCAGAAGAAGGGGGTGAGGCTGTCAGCATATTTTTCAATTTTTCCTGAGTTCCTGAGTCGGCTTGCACCAGGAGTCCTGACAACATAAGCTGATAAAATCGCGGCCTGGCCAAAGCAAGAGGATAATTGCAGCCTTCCTGGAGCAACTGCGCTCTCAGCAGTTTTTCAAAGCGTCGTTCATTGCGTTCTAATAAAAACTGCATAGCGTCTTGAATAATAGTTTGTGCGTTCTCAATTGGCGGAATGTGAGATGTTCTCTTCATAAAATGGCCTTTTTCGTAGATATCTTACGTATGAGAAATCCTTATCAAGCAGGTTTGTAGTTCCGCCTTCAGGCGGAAAACGCGCTAAAGCGCGAACTATGAACGCGTTTCACCTGACAAGGCGTTGCTGAGCTTGCGGGTGATTGGGTTGAATTTGTAAAATTTGACGATATTGCCGTCTGGCGTTTTCGGCCTGATTGACCTGTTCATACAGTGCGGCCAGGTGCATCTTATAGTCAAGGTTTTGGGCATTGAGTTTGCTCAGTTTCTCCCATTGTTCGATGGCTTCATACCACATCATCTTTTGCTCATATAAGCCAGCCAAAAAACTGCGATAGGTCACATTTGTCGGCGCGTTGGCGATCAGTTCTTTGGAAAGCGTCACCGCCTTGAGCCATTCTCCCCGGGCGACATAATGCTGTACAAGTTGAAAGATGGCTGCCGGATTCTGTCTGTTTGCCACGAGATAATTTTCCCATAGGAAATCAAGCGCAACGGTGTTGTTTTGCGCCTGATATAATTGTTCTATGGTTTGATAGGTTGCGAAGCGCGTTTCGCCAGACTGAATAGCTTGCTCATAGGCTTCCAGGGCTTGACGTGGGTTGTTGGTTTTGAGATACAGTTCGCCTAACTGGCTAGAGAGTTCAGGCTGAGTCAAGCCGGATGCCAACGCCCGATCATATATCTCTATTGCGGCCTGCCAATCCTGTTGCTGGCGATACATTCCGGCGATTTCGTGGTACAGGCTGAGCTCAGTTGGGAGTTGCTCCAATAAACGAGTGTATAATTGCAAAGCGTCTTTTTCGCGTCCCTGTTGACGATATAATTCTGCTAAACGCCGATAGATTTTCGTCTCACTGTTCGGATGTTCCCGGAGAAGCGTCTCATAGTGTGTGATGGCCTGCGCCCATTGTTGCTGCGAGGCAAAACTCTCGGCAATCTTCACCTGATAATCGAGGTTTTCGGGCGATTGCTGCCATAATTCCTGCCACAGAGTACGCATACAATCAAAATCGTTTTTTGTCTGACAGGCAGAGAGCATAGCCTGATAATATTCCGCTTGTCCGCCGGATAATTCGATGGCATGACGATACTCTTGCTTGCTGTGTTCCCAGTCACCCTGCTGTTTCAACAAAGTCGCAAATTGTTCGCGATACTCAGCGCCTTCAGGGATCATGTGTTGATACTTTGCATAGGTCAATCCATATTCCTGGAACCGTTTGAAAACATTTTGCATCCTGGGCGGATCTAATCGGATAGCTTCTTGATACATCTTGAGCGAAGGTTCAATAAGATCAAAGGAGAAATAATAGTCACCTAAATTTTCATAATAAAATGCAATGCGAGGATTCAACGCAATTGCTTGCTTAAAAGCGTCGACAGCTTTTTGCTCCATCTCCAAAGCCGCATATACCCACCCAAGTTGATAATAATAGGCAGGATAATAGGCATTCAGGGTCAGAGCCTGTTGATATTCCAGGATAGCCAGGTGATACCACTTTTCAGCATGAGGGGTAGTTTTGCCTAATTCAGTGTAAAGTTTGGCAAGCGATTCTGAAAATAGCGCATTAGCGTTATCGATCCGTTTTGCTTTTTGATACCATTGGATCGCTTCAAAAGGAGAATACTGGATTTCCAGGGTTCTGGCTTTGCTAAAGTACTGATAGGCGAGATTGGTTCGAAAATTGAACGCCAGGAGTATGAATACGATTAAAGCGAGGAAGGCAAACTTCCATGACGGACGGTGTACATCCTTTTGCTGTGTTTCCCCATGTTTAGCTCGGTGTTCATGGGAAATAAGCCGGATGATCGCAATCGTCATGGCCAGAATAATGTAAAAGAGTAACGCGTTCGCTGGAATCTGAAGATTAAAATCAAAAAAACTATGAATCCAGATCGCCGTACAACTGGTGAGTCCTCCCAACGCAAGCGAGGCAAGCAGAGGGTCTTTTGTCTGAAAATAGCTGGCGAGAACGTAGTGATAGACTCGGCTCATCGCCCAAAGCGCCAGGAGCAAGCCGGGAATCCCCATTTCTATCAGCAGTTCAAGGTAATCGTTATGGGCATGAAAAGCCTGGCGTTCTTGAGCAAGGCTTTCAGGACGATATCGCAAAAAAACATCGTGGAATGTGCCCAGTCCACTGCCAAAAAGAGGAAACTCTTTAATAAGGGGCAGCGCATTTTTCCATAGCTGAAACCGGATTTCTTCCTCAACGGTCATACGATTGGGAAAAAATGTTTCAAACAACGAACGATGTGCGATGGGAGAAATCCCGATCCAGGCCACATAGAATCCGATACAAATCATGAGCACTAAGAGCACCACAAGATATTTACGCCAGGAATCTGAGTGCTGAATATGTTTGATGCTCAAGCAGAATCCGAAAAACCCAGAGGATAGAAAAAAACTCAAGAGTCCTCCACGTGAGAGAGTTAAAACAAGTGTTGCTCCAAGAAGGGCAAGTAGAATGAACACAAAGAATTTCTTTTCAAGGTGGGCCGCGCCAAACAGTAATCCCAGGGCAATCGGGATGACAAGAATGAGAAAACCGGCAAAGTGGTTATGATTGAAGTAGGTGGCATTGACAGTACCAATATTGGGGGTCTCATATCCCAACACGGTGGTCGCACCTTGCAAGTATTGGAACAAACCAAAGAGCGATTCGCCGCTTCCGACAAGCAGAATAATAAACGCTAAGCCGATGATGCGCCGGGTTGTTTTTAGATGCTGCACCACAAGCACATAAAGCAAGATATAATTCGCGAAAAGATACAGTTCTTTTTCGGTGCTATGCGCGTAGGTAGAGGTCAACCAATTCACGATGCCAAGTCCGAGAAAACACAGAACCGGTAAATCCAGAGGTGTGGGCATATATCGCAGTTTCCCTGTCATAAGTGTTTTGATGACCCAAACGCTGCCTATGCCAAGAATGATAAGCTGGATAAAAAAACGGTGTTGGACTGCCCCAAATGGAAGTGGAGGAAAAACGATCAGGGAGATGATTCCCAATTGGATAAGCACATTACAACATTTTCTGAACATGATCAAGAGGTTTCTCTGCCCACAACATTCAAAAGCCAATAGAGAGAAACACGCCAGAAGCATTCATGAATGCTTTCTGGCGCGTAGACTGAATTTTGCGCAGGATCCTGGCAAATTTACGGACAGGTGAATCCACCTGCTCCAATATCGCCAGAACACTGTTTTACTGCACTGGCATTTCCTTCCAAATCCTGGGCCTGCAAGGTAAAATACAGATTAGTACCTAATTCAGATGGCGGCCCGTAACAGAAAGAGAAATGGAGGGTAATTTTCTCTAATTGCGCGTCATCATACGCATAGGAACTAATGATCACTTGATCGGGAACATGATAGTAGAGCGGAGAATAGGGGATCCAGGAAGCATTTGTCACCAGGCAAATGATCTCTCCACCCGGATCGTTGACCATGGAAGGCAGATAATTTTCTATCCTGGATTCAACCGTGATCGAATATGTACCAGGTCCCCCACAGTTATCCGAAAAAGAAAAAACTTCCGTGCTCAGAATCTTAGGATTTCTGGGCTGAGTGTGTGTCACAGGGATTGGCGTTGGCTCAGGAGTTTCGGTTGGCGTTGGGGTTGGGGTTGGGGTTGACGGCGTTCCGGTTGGGGTTGGCGTTGGAGTTGACGGCGTTCCGGTT
>DF820463.1:36519-117516 GCA_000739535.1 Candidatus Vecturithrix granuli
GTTGGCGTTGGAGTTGGCGGCGTTCCGGTTGGGGTTGGCGTTGGCGGCGTTCCTGTGGGCGTTGGCGTTGGGGTCAGCGGTGTTCCTGTGGGTGTTGGCGTTGGCGTTAACATAGGTACAGGAGTCGGTCGCACTGGCATGACAGGGGTAATGATTGGTGTCACGCGCGGGGTTGGCGTTACGATAGGAGTAACGGGGGTTCGAGTCGGGTAGATCGCAATCCCGGAACCACGGGAAGGATCTGGTCTGCTTGTGTCCAGCCCTGCTCCCAGAGAATCGCGAAAAATCGTGACATCGCCGTTCACCCCACTGAGCGTTAATTCGCTGATCCCTCTTGATTCTGTCAGATCACACTCAAAGCGGATCTGGGCATCTTGCCCACGGTAGCCGAGCGTCAGCAGTTCGTTCATTGCGATAACCAGTCTGGAATTTGGTCCCAATTTAGCTACATCGAGTCCTTCAATATCTATAATCCCTTCTTTTGAACGGTTTATGATTGTCAGCTTATTAGAAATACCTTCCGTACCGGCTAAGAGTTGGAACACTTCATTGGAAATTACCTGAAAAGCGGCTTCTTCCTCTAACTTTGAGAGCGCGACTTTCGATTTGGCGTCTGTTAATGTAAATTTCACCCCCTCACTGTCAAGACAGGTTTCAGGCAACACAAAAGAAAACGTGTTCATCTGCCCATCTCCTGACGCTTCAATATCGGCTGTCCCGCGATGTAATATCACATTAGTATAATTGCCGCGCTGTCTGGCATTCTGAACCAACAGCGGCCATTGCACGGCCGAAGTCGCTGCCAGGTTGATCGGCTGCATTTCAGGTTTTTCAACTTCCACCTCGCCTAAACGTGTATTCACAGTCCCATTATTAGTGCGGATAATTTGCTCTGTTTGCCCTAAAATTCTCGTGGGCTGCGTTGTCTGGATTTTGCCTTTCTCCAGGAAAAATTGCGTCATTTTCAGACTTGTCGCCCGCACCGATTTAAGGTCTTCCACTTCCACAACCGTGTCGCTTGCCAGGGAAATGACGGTGCCATCGTCCAATTGCAATTCCATTGTAGAATCGACAGTGGTCCGTAAACGATCACCTTCTTCCAGGATTGTTCCAGTCGCCACAGGTTTCCATGCCTCCGCAGCAGGAATCCCAAGTACTCTGGCTTTATCCTTTTGTTTTTCCATCTCGACTTTGGAAACAATCTGGGCTGTACCGCGAACATCCTTGACCGACACCGTAATCACTCTGCTTGCTGGCTGATTTTGTGTCTCCTGAGCACAGACCTCCGTTAAATTGGCAAAGAAAACGGAGACTGACAACATGATTATACCCATCAGTACTCTTGTTACACTGTTCTGTTTCATGGTGACTCTCCTTGTTACTCCTTCTTGTGAGAGATTAATTTTTGAAAGTCAAGATCTCTCTGACTTTCAGGAAATTATACTTGAGACCGGATAAATTGGTGAATACGCACCAGCTGAACAACCAGATTTTTTCAAAAATACCTGGCTGCTGCTTTTCACGAATTTATGCAGTCCTGCATATCGTCTGCTACGAAATCTCCTCATTATATTTAACTTACATCCCTGAACAAAAGACTTCAGATTCTCTAAAAACCTGATTTCTTGAAAAAACCAGATTTTTTCCTGGCAATGTATGAATGCCTGCTTACCTATTCACCACAAGCCGCAAAGGTTGTTCTCTGGTACGGACCAATTTCACTACACGATGAAGTTCTGATTGCAGTTCTGTATTCGATGGCATAATTTTCAACGCCTTTTTGTAGCATTCGATCACCTTTGCAAGCTGACCGGCTTTTTCTGCTATCTCCGCGATTTTTCGTAATTCCAAAACCGCGTCGTTTCTTCGACGCAATTTCCACAGCAATGCAAAACATTGTTGATGAATAAAGATGTCATCGGGCTCTAATACCAGGGCATTTCGATATTGTGTGATGGCCTCTTCATAGCATGCTGCTTCAGTTAATCTGGAAGCAAAGGCTTTATATAATTCAATCGCTTCATCAAATTCTCCGATCTGGCAATATTCCTGACCCAATATTCGATGTGCGAGTGCGTTAAGAGGGTCTATGTCGAGTAATTTCCAGCACACATCAAGAATAAAATCTTTATCTTCGTCTGAACGTGAACTTTCCTGATAATAGACCTCTATTGCTTTTTGATAATATTCCCTGGCCTGTTCATGCTGCGATAACTTGAGGTACAGCTCAGCCACTTCTTCAAAAAATACCGGATCATGCTGATATTTCGGCAGCCGTTTGATATATTTTTGAATTTTTCTTTTAAGAAAGAACTCTTTCATTCCCACGATCTACTCATAGATTTCTGATTGAAATTTCTTGTGCATAAGGTCCATTCATTCTCTTCACACATTTCAACAACACAAACGGCTTCTCATATTATTCTTATTACCATAGAAGAAGAGAAGTCGTCAAGAAATTTGTCACAGAACCTTGCATTCTGTACAATCAGAATAATGGTATTTTTTATAACTCCTTGAAATATAAGCAATTAAGATTGTTGTCAGATTAAAGGTTTTTTAACCGTTCGAGATATTCTCGCGCTTGTTGGTGTGTGGCATCTAATTCTAAGGCTTTCTGAAATTGGCTTTCTGCCTGTTGAAAATCGCGTTGGAGCAGATAAGAAACCCCCAGTCTGAAATAGACCTCCGCTTCATGGGGGAGTTTCCGAAGCAATTGACGGTGTATGTCAATGGCGCGTTGAGCATCTTGTTGGTGAATATAGACAACTCCCAGGAAATAATAAGCGTCAACAAGATCAGGACACAACATAAGAGCTTTGCGGTAATAGGCAGCTTCTTGTTCAGAATTATTGCGCAATGCCTGCCCAAGATCAATTTGTTCTTTGGCAGCAACGCAATCGCGAGCAATCGGGATAAATATTAGTTGATTTTCTCTGGCATTAACCGTCATTTGAAAACGATTCAGAAAATTTAGCCCTAATAACCCGGAAATCATTGATGACTCATCAAACTGATGAATGGCAGCGGTAATATTTGCACTTTCAAGGCCATTCACCGAGAGTGAGTCGAGGGTGACCAAAGGTACCTGAATGCGGCCATTTGCGGTCTGCAAAGTAATCTGCGGAGTGGCAGATGTGGGATGAATGTGCAGCCGATTCGCGAGTTCTTGAGAAATGACGGTGTATGTGGCTCCGGTATCAACAGCAAAGGGTCTGGTAATGTTTCGATTGAGTGTCACATCCACAATGATCATGGATTGATATTGACTATAGGGGATCACCGTTTGCTGGGCGGCTTTTTCCAGAGGCAACTCCTGGTTAGGAAAACTGGTCGTATAGGTAATCTGATTCGCAGGATTGGCTGTCAGATTGGAAAACGTTTCTTGGCCTGTATATGGATACCATCGATTGTTACGTTTCACTTCAATAAGGCCGGCAACCGGATAGGAAGGGGGGCTGCTCGAATAATGGATTTGTCCTTGACCATTTTTCCAGCGATAGATTTCGGCTGCCCCCGAGCAAGGCGTCAACAACGTGAAAAAGACGATGATACTGATAAGACGTGTCTGCAACAGGTCTATCTTAAAATTCAATCCCATATTGTCCCTTGACGCCATTGGCGTAATGATGTTTGATTTCCTGAACATCAGAGACCATATCCGCCAGGTCAATTAATTCCGGATTCGCATGGCGGCCGGTCAAAAGAATATGAACATTCCGGGGGCGAAAATTTCGAAGAAATGTCAACACAGGAGAAATCGCAAGAAACCCGTATTCAAGAGCGCAATGAATTTCATCCCAAATGACCAGATCGTAGAGGGTTGATAACACTTTCTCTTGACATACTTGCCAGGTCTGACCGGCCGCTTCACACTGTACAGCCTGATCCGGTTCCTCCCAGGTACATCCTCGCCCCATCGAAAAAATTTCAAACAAGGGCGGCTGCTCGGTCTCAAAAAATCTGAGCGCGTTCAGTTCGCCATAAACTTTCGGCTGTTTGATGAATTGCACCATTGCCACGCGCATACCATGTCCGCAAGCCCTCAAAGCAGTTCCTAGTGCTGCTGTGGTTTTTCCCCGGCCATTCCCGGTGTAGAGCAGAATCAATCCCTGTTTTTCAGGATATTTCATACAGTTGTTTTCTTATTGTTGAGGTTTCAAATACCCCCATTGTATGAGGCGATCATACGCATACTCTGCCTGATCACCCTCATTGATGTTTTGTAAATAGCGATAATATTCTTCTGACGCTTTTTGGCGATATTGCATACCCTCTAAGGCCACCGCTTTCAGGAAAATTGTATTAGGATTTCCAGGCAACATCGTTTCATAACGGTCAAAATCCTGATATGCCGCGTCATATTTGTTTTGATCGAGCTTTGCTATACCGCTGACGTGTTGCGCCTGGGCTTCGGCCGGATAGACACGTTTGGCTTGTTCCGCATAATATTCAGCTTTTTTCGAGTTGTTTAAGGCTAACTGACATTTGGACATCATCACCAATCCAGCGTAGTCATCGGGAACCTGACGCAAGGCGTTGTCAAAGAAACCTTCGGCTTTGGAATATTGTTCCTGCGTCATCGCCTTTTCCCCTTCCTGCAAGTTTTCAATCGCCTCTTTTATTTGCCTCAACCCCGCAGTTGCATCCATATACCGTTCCTGATTCAACGGATAGTCCTGCATTGCCAGATAAGTTGTTTCGGTGCGCTGTTTTGCGGTCTGATAGCGTTCCTCGCTCATCGGATGGGTCGAAAACATCATGTCAATCGCTGAGGGTTTATGATCAGACAGGCTGCGCAAGACCTCCATCAAGCCCACCATACCCTGTGGATTATACCCCACGCGTGTCATATACTCCATGCCTAACTCATCAGCCTGGCGTTCATCATCTCGGCTGTAATGCGCTAATAAAGCCCCGGCGGCGATATTTCCTAACCCGGCAGCAAGAGCGGCATATTTCTCATGCTTTTTTTCCACATAGATTGCGACGCCAGCAACCACCAGACTGGTCAAAATACTTTTCGTCATCCGCTCGGCGGTGTGCCGGGCGTTTACATGTCCGATTTCATGCCCCAATAATCCGGCAAGTTCAGCTTCATTGTCGAGTTCCAGTAGAATCCCACGTGTCGCAGCAATACTTCCTCCGGGAAAGGCATAGGCATTGACATACGTGGCATTCACACAACGAAATGAGTATGGCATATTCGGGCGGTGAGAATTGGCGACTAATTCATTGCCAACTTGCGTCAGGTAGTAGTTGAGGGAGGAATCTTGAACATCGCCATAGTCAGAAGAAAATTGGTGCGGAGAATTTTCCTGATCCAGTTGAATTTCATCGCTCTCTGTCAAAAACATCAATTGACGTTGGCCCGTGACCGGATTTATAGCGCATCCGGTCACGGCTCCGGCTGTAGAAACTGTAGCTAACCACAAAAAATCACGCCGCGTCATTGTTCGCGTAGAAATCCGATTTTCAGGATGATGTTGCATAATCTGCCTCCTTTGCTCATTCGATGTTATTGCGCATTCTCCAGCGTCGGAGTTTTGCGTAATCATCTTCAGTCAACGCTTTAAAGTCTCGAATACCTAATTCAACGGGATCCGGCTCCTGAATGACTAATCCTCCAGAAAAGAGCGACTGCTCTGCCATAGCGAGCTTTGACGTCCGAAGGTTGCCTTTCACTCTGGCAGTAGCGGTTAATTGTAAAAGAGTTTCCGCAGTGACATCCCCCATAACTTCTCCGGAAATGATAATTTTATCGGCTCGAACTTCCCCTTCCACATAGCCGGATTGCTCAATACTTAAATTCGCATTTTGCAAATAGACGGAACCTTTCACAACTCCTTTAATTGTCAAATCCGTTTCTCCAAAAATATCTCCTGTCACAACTAATCCATGCTCAACAACAGACATAGCATTCCTCCCTCTCAAAATGACTTCAGATACCAATCCTCTGATTGACAAACCAATGAATAAATTTTGATCATTTCCTGGCAAACAGGTGTGTATATATAAATAGAATATGCACAATGAAGAGATGGGTCAAGAAAAAAATGTGAAAATGACTGAATCTCCTGATTCAGTATGCAAGTGGATTGTTTCAGAACTTTGCTTGACAAAATATACGCCTGTTCTTAGGATCGCTTCAGAAACAAAGTAAAATTAGAAGTATTTTATTCTCAACTTCTGCTGGGGTTCTGAAGCCTGTCAGAGGTGTTTCACATAATCAAGGAGATGTCGTTATGAAAAATATCGTGATGTCTGTTGTATTGATAATGTTGTTGTTTTGGACGGGCGTCGCTCATACAATGACTGTCTATTTTAAAGATGGCACGCAACTTGAAGTCGATCAGGTGACGCGGATTGGCAGTTCTGTGTGTTTGATGGTAGATATTAGCCGCATTGATACCACGCGTACCCCGATAGAAGCATTACCCGGCACCACGCCTACAAAACCGGGAACGCTTTCTATTGTAAACACGAATTTTACACCCTCTGAGGACAATAGCGAAATTATCGCCACAGGCGATGTGGTCAATAACACCGCGTCGGCGGTGCAGAATATTCGTATCACTGTCACCTTACAAGATAAAAACGACAGGACTCTATTGACAATTCACGGCTATACGCGCCCGGAAAAACTGGAACCGGGACAGACCGGCACTTACCGCATTCAGGTCAGGAAACCAGAAGGATTTTGGAAAGCCAGCGTTGCCGTAAAAGCCGAGACAATTCCACAGCCCTGACAGCAGAATTCCGGAGTGGCAAAGCTCTGCTTTGACAGCAAAAGCAGAGCTTTTGCACTCCAACAGGAGGATTGTGTGACAAAAATTTTTTTCAGTGTGTTACCTGTACTCACCCTTTTCGTACTTGGATATTTATTACAACGCATCTATTTTTTCAAAGAACGGTCGATTGGGGACATCAAAAAACTGGTGGTCTCGATTGCCCTACCCTGTTTGTTATTTCGGGCGTTCTCCCAGCTTGAACTGCAACCCAAATTTCTCGTTGTGGTGGTGCTAGTCTTTGGAATCTGCGGCATCATGTTGATGCTCGGCGAAATGCTTGCCCATGCTTTGCATATTTCCTCGCCTTATTTTCCGATTTTGCTCGGAGGTTTTGAAACCGGGATGTTAGGTTATGCCATTTTTATTGCCGTGTATGGCATTGACGAGATCGATAAACTTGCGATTATTGATCTGGGTCAGGTGTTATTTGTATTTTTTGTACTGATGGCGCTGTTGATGAAACATCGGGACGGAGCGCAAAGTGTTTCGCAGCTCGTGAAGATGTTTCTCTCTTCACCAGTGATCATCTCGATCTTTCTGGGGATTTTCGTCAGCCTGGTTAAAGGAGACGCCGATTATTCCACCAATCGTATGGTACACTTTGTCGGGCAGGTAATGACCCTCTTAGGAAATCTGACGGTTCCGCTGATCTGCCTGGTCATCGGTTATGAACTGAAATTTGATTTTCACAGCGCCCGGCTTTCAGTGAAAACCATCATTATTCGTAAAATTTTCCTCATCGCATTTGCACTGCTGATGAATAAAGTGGTCTTTGTCCGCATTTTACACCTTGAACCAATCTATGAATACGCGTTGCTGGCCATGTTTCTGATGCCGCCGCCCTTTGTGATCGCCCTTTTCCTGAAGGAGGAGGATCAAGAAAATCAGCAGTATGTGGTGAATACGCTCTCGTTAAGTACAATCGTCTCAATCGGTTTGTTTATCGTGATCAGCATGGTATATCGCTAACAAGGCGGAGAAAAATAGGATGAAATGGGAAAAAGAGAACTACTGGATCACTGATGATCCAACGGCAGTCAATCTTGATTTCGTCACGGAAGCACTTCACAGCACGTATTGGGCCAAAGAACGTCCCAGAGCCACAATCGAAAAAGCCTTTGCTCATTCTGTAGCCCTTTCCTTATTTGACCAGGACACACAAATCGGCATGGCCCGTATTATCGGCGATCAAGCCACTTTTGCCTGGATTTCTGATGTCTTTGTTGATCCAGTATATCGAGGGCAGGGATTAGGAAAATGGCTCGTCCAATGTATCCTTGAACATCCGCTGTGTGATGTAAAAATTCGTCTCCTGGCAACCAGAGACGCTCAGGGTCTGTATGCCCAATTTGGTTTTACGTCTAAAGCGTGTATGATCTTTCAGCATCCAATGAAAAAATGATGTATTGGTGACGTACAAATGGGTTGACCCTGGAGTGTGACAAATTCAATCATAACATGTTATAGGAATTTCATATTGTCAAAAGAAAAGTACTTGACATATTTTGTAGGGCATGAACTAACCAATACTTACTATCAGGAAAAATGATTGCTTGATAGTAATGGCCAATAAGGATTGTGCAGTGTTTATTACAAAAAACTTCAAGGAGGTAACTCTATGAACGGTAAAGTGGTGAAGATTTGTGTGAGTCTTGTGTTGCTGCTGGCAATGGCGTTCTCTTTTCCTTTTGGAAAAGTTCAGGCCGCCGAAGAAAACTTTAAGTTTATTGTGGTCTCTCATGCGATCGCTGTTCCGTTTTTTGTCCCGGTCCGCAAAGGAGTTGAAGAAGCTGGTGAAATTCTTGGAGTGGATGTCCAGTTTACAGGGCCTCCGGATTTTAATATTCCGCGTCAAATTGATTTTATTAAAGCTGCGATTGCGGCAGGAGCTGATGGCATTGGAACAACGATGCCCGATGCGGAAGCCTTTAATGATGTTGTTCAGGAAGCGATGGCGCAAGGAATTCCGGTGATTGCCTTAAATGCGGATGCTCCCAAAAGCGGACGTCTGGCATATATTGGTCAGGGAAATTATGAAGCCGGACGCTCGATGGGGAGTGAAGTGGTTAAACTCCTGCCTGATGGCGGGCATGTGATGTTAGGTATTCACACGGCGGGCGCGTTCAACCTGGAAGAGCGAATTAAAGGCGTGAAAGATGTGTTGGATGAGACCGGGAAATTTACGTATGATGTCGTGGCGACAACAACAGATATGGTTCGGGCGACTTCTTTGATTTCCAGTTACTATCAAGGGCATCCTGATACCAAAGGGATGTTTGGCGTGGAAGACATCACCGGCTCGGCTATCGCTCAGGTTATTGATAAAGATGGTTTGAAAGGGAAAGTAGTTGCTGGCGGCTTTGATCTGGTATCTGATATTTTGATGGCGATTAAAGATGGCAGAATGCAGTTTACCATCGATCAACAGCCCTACCTTCAAGGTTTTCAAACCGTCATGCAATTGTTTCTGCTGAAAAAATATCAACTTTCTCCGACGGATGTCAACACCGGAATCGCGCCGGTTACGGCTGAAAATATCGATAAAGTCATTGATCTGGCTGAAAAAGGCTACCGTTAATCATCAAAAAGCCACATACGGTTTTTCACGTATGTGGCTTTTTTTGCATAAAGGCAAGAATATTTGTGAGCGATGTACCGTTTTTGCAAATTGAAGGAATCAGCAAATACTTCGGATCGATAACCGCGCTCGACAATGTGTCGTTTTCTCTGGAAAAAGGGCATATTTGCGGGTTGGCCGGGGAAAATGGTGCCGGGAAATCCACGCTGATTAAAATTTTGTGCGGCGTTCATGCGCCGGATGCCGGCAATATTTCCCTGGAAGGCAGCCTGCACCGGCCGAAGGACCCTGCTGAGGCTGAGGGACAGGGAATCAGTGTCTTTCACCAGGAAATCCCTATCTGCCCGAATCTTTCGATTGCCGCCAATGTGTTTTTGGGGCCGAAAATGCCGACAAAGGCGGGACGGCCGGATTGGAAACACATGAACCAGCAATGCGAAGAGTTGTTTGAAACGCTCCTGGGTGAACAGATTGATCCGACAAAACATATTCGCGATTGCAGCGTCGTTGAACGCCAACTGGCCCTTCTGGTGCGTGTGCTCTCACGCAATGCGCGTCTGGTAGTTTTGGATGAGCCGACAACAGCGCTGACCCCTCCGGAAGTCGATCGCTTGTTTGCGATCATCATGCGACTCAAACAACAAGGTATCACCTTTATGTTTGTGAGCCACATGCTTGAGGAACTGATTGAACTTTCAGATCAGATTGTCGTACTGCGAGACGGATGCTTTGTTGGGCGGTTAGAACGAGAAGAGTTTAGTTCTGAAGTGCTCTCGCACATGATTGCCGGTCGAACGTTAAGTGGTCAGTCATCTCGCCGAGAATTGCCCCAGAAATCTCCGGTTTTAGAGGTGAGAGATCTGTCGGTACGCGGCCAGATCTCTGGTGTGTCTTTTCAGCTTCGCCGGGGAGAAATTTTGGGAATCGCCGGGTTAGAAGGGTCTGGTCGTTCGGCTGTTGCCCGGGCGTTGTTCGGAGCGCCCCCGGCAGAAAGCGGAACTATTCGGGTTGATGGGAAGGATGTTCGTATTACGAATCCGAGTGACGCCATGCAGCATGGAATCGGCTATGTTCCTGAAGATCGCAAAAACCTGGGGCTTTTTGATGATATGGACATTAAGTATAATCTAGGGATTGCGGATGTTACACGCTTTACCCGTTGGGGGCTGATGAGCCGCGAAAAATTACGAATCCTGGCGCACACGGTGCAACAGGACTTCCATATCAAAATGACGACTCCTGATTCGCTCATCACGAGTCTTAGCGGAGGAAATCAACAGAAAGTGTTGATTTCACGCTGGCTGGCACTGCGACCTCATGTGCTGGTCATGAATGAACCGACGCGGGGCGTTGATGTCGGGGCAAAAGAGGAAATCTGCAATTTGATTCTGAAATTAGCGGATGAAGGTTATGCGTTTGTGCTTTCGTCGACAGAGCTAGAGGAAATGCTGAGTATTGCCGACCGTATTTTAGTGATGAATAGAGGGCGAGTGGTTGCTGAGTTTTCCAGAGCAGAGGCGACAAAAAATAAAGTGATTCTGGCTGCCACGACCTCATAGTGAATAATTCCAAAAACAACGATACTAACCTTATGAAACAGGAACAACCTACACATCTCATGCCAGCCAATAAGAAAAATGCGTTTCAGCGCTTATATGGATTACATGATTTCGGGGTGTTGGTCGCGGCTATTGTGATTGCTGTTTTTTTCTCCATCGCATCGCCAGCCTTTTTAACACCTTATAATTTGTTTAATCTTTTTCGACAAATGTCAGAGCTTGGCATTATTGCCATGGCGATGACCATTCTGATTATCTCTGGAGAGTTCGACCTTTCTGTCGGAGCGATCTACGCTGTCACTGGTGTAGTGACCGGCTTGTTGTTCAAAAAGGCGGGAATCGATATCTGGTTTGCCGCAATGCTTGCGATTCTCCTTGCTCTGATGTTAGGTTTTATTAATGGGCTGTTAATTACCAAAACCCGCATGCATTCCTTTATCGGAACACTCGCCACCATGATGGTGTTTCGTGGGGCTGCAATGGTACTTTCGCAAGGCCAGCCGATTTCGGCATTTCCTCAAAAGATCTTTTTCGAAATTGCCGGAAGAGCCAAATTGTTCGGCGCCGTTCCAATTCCGATTCTTTGGCTTCTTGTCTGGGGGGGGATCATGTATATTGTCCTGCACCATACGGCTTTTGGCGTCAAGGTCTTTGCAACAGGCGACAATCGTGAGGCTGCTGATCTTGCAGGCATTAAAACCGTGCACATTAAACGCTTGAGTTTTTTGATTACTGCACTTGCCGCTGGCGTATCGGGTATTATTTCCCTCGGCTATCTGAAAACCGTCACCCCAACCCAGGGAACCGGCATCGAACTCGAAGCGATTGCGGCGTCCGTCATTGGCGGCACAGCCATGAGTGGAGGGGTTGGAAGTATTATCGGCACGTTTTTAGGGGCGTTAATCATGGCGGAAGTCCGAACCGGGTTAATCTTGTTAGGAACCGATGCTTATGTTCAGGACGCCTTTGTCGGATTGATTATTGCGGTTGCGGTGGTCATTAATGTCAGATTAAGTCATCGCAAAACATAATGGTTTATCAAATTAAGTACGTAACAAAGAGTTTTTGAGTATTCTAAAAACCGGATTTCTTGAAGAAATCCGGTTTTTCTGCCTGGAAATTTATGAACCCGTACTTATCTTCAAGGAGGCAGAACTCGTGTATCATTTGCAACAGAAGAAGCCGTTCATACAAGGTTATAATGCCATCACAGAGGATGCAGAATCTACTGGCGGAACGATGATGGATTTTGGAATCCTGGTGCTTGCTGCTGGTGAACGTTACGAGTGCCAGGTACTAAAAGAACGGGCATTTCTGGTGATGAATGGACGCATGGTATTCACTTCTGAGGGAATCACGAAACAGGCTGAAAGGCACTCGTTATTTGATGAAAACCCTGAAGTGCTTCATGTTCCTTCCGGCGTGCCCGTCTCCATTCTTGCGGAAACCGCTGCCGAAATTGCCGTTTTTCGGACTACAAATGAAAAAACATTTATTCCCACATTTTATGAGAAAGCCGATACCAGGGATGAATATCGGGGGGTCGGAACCATGGGCGAAACATCCACCCGGGTTGTCAGAACCACGTTCGATGATCAAAACGCCCCTGACGCGGATCTTGTTATCGGAGAAGTGATCACCTTTCCGGGAAAGTGGTCCAGTTATCCTCCTCATCATCATCCGCAGCCGGAAATCTATCATTATCGCTTTTTGCCTGAGCAGGGCTTTGGGTTTGCAATGGTGGGGGAGGAGGTCTTTAAAGTCAAACATGGCGATACTGTGAAAATTCTTGATGATAAATCGCACCCTCAGGCGGCCGCTCCGGGCTATGCCATGTATTATATCTGGACGATCCGACATTTGGATGACTGTCGCTATGGGGAGCACAGCGCTACTCCGATTTTTGAACCGGAACATCTCTGGGTGACGCAGAAAGATGCGGTCATCTGGCCTGGCAAGTGATGTATGTCGAAACTGAAGAACGTTAAATAATTATTGTGGTCATATCCAGAACCTCACCCCGGCCCCTCCCCAAAGGAGCTGACAAGGATAGGTATTGGATGCTGACGCCTCGTTCGCCCATCCATCAATGGCCGGTCTCAAAGCTGAAGCAGGCTGAAGCCAGTTGCTAAGTTCCGGAGGATGCTTCAGCATCCTTTCGCTTTGAGACTGTTGATTGATCGCCAGAGAACAGGGGGCTAACGAATTAATACATAAGTTTCGATGCGCGAAATGAAAATTTCGCGCTACATTTTCAAAGAACACAGGGAGGGAACCATAATGAAAGACACGCAGCGCCTGACCGTCGCGCAGACATTGTTGAAATTCCTTGATGTGCAATATGTTGAAATGGATGGACAGGAATACAAATTTGTGAATGGGGTGTATGGCGTCTTTGGACATGGCAATGTGTTAGGGATTGGCGAGGCTCTGGAAAATATGTCCGGGCTTTCTCTAACGTATTACCGCGGCCATAATGAACAAGGCATGGTTCACGCGGCAATTGCCTACGCAAAGCAGAAAAATCGCCTGGGAATTCTGGCCTGTACCAGTTCTATTGGCCCGGGGGCAATGAATATGGTGACAGGGGCGGCAACCGCCACAGTTAATAGAATTCCTGTGCTCTTACTGCCTGGCGATACTTACGCTGACCGTCAGCCTGACCCCGTGTTGCAACAGGTTGAAATGCCGCATAATTACACGATAACGGCCAATGACGCCTTCAGGGCGGTGAGCCGCTATTGGGATCGGGTTGAACGCCCGGAACAGCTCTTCGCGGCGTTGTTGAATGCGATGCGCGTGTTGACTGACCCAGTGGATACTGGGGCCGTCACAATCTGCTTACCTCAGGATGTTCAGGGCGAAGCTTATGATTACCCGCGAGAGTTTTTCAAAAAACGTGTACATCATATCGACCGCCGGCCGCCGGCCATGCCAGCCATTCACCGCGCTGTTGAATTGATCCGGAAAAAGAAAAAACCGTTACTGCTCGCCGGGGGAGGAGTACTGTATTCTCAGGCGGGTGATGCTCTTAAAGTGTTTGCAGAAGCATTTACCATTCCTATTACGGTGACTCAGGCCGGAAAAGGCGTGCTCACCTGGGATCATCCGTTAAATATGGATGGCGTCGGCACCACCGGAGGGCTGGCCGGGAATCTCCTGGCTAAAGACGCGGATTTGCTGATCGCTGTCGGCTCAAGACTGATGGATTTTCCCACCGCCTCGAAAACCGCTTTTCAGCATCCTGATGTCGAAGTTCTGAGCATCAACGTCGCGGCCTTTGATGGGGTAAAAATGGATGCCCTGTGCGTGGAGGCTGACGCCAAACTCGCGCTGCTTGAATTGACCAGAGCTTTGCAAGAGCGCGGCTATACGAGTGCATATACACTTGCAGATTTGCAAGCCCTGAAAACTCAATGGAACCAGGAAATTGACCGGGTATGTTCGCTTGAATCTGAATTGGGAATGCCGCAAACTACAGCCTTTGGAATTGTCAACGAGTTTGTGGATGAGAACGCCATTGTCGTTGGCGCTTCCGGCAGTTTACCCGGCGACATGAATCGGCTATGGCGTTGTAAAGGCGTCAAGACCTACAATATGGAATATGGATTTTCCTGTATGGGTTATGAAGTCGCCGGAGCTTTAGGAGTCAAATTGGCTGAACCTGACAAAGAAGTGTATGCCCTGTTAAGCGACGGAAGTTTCCTGATGTTGCACTCCGAAATCGTGACCAGCCTCCAGGAAAGCAAAAAAATCAATATCCTCGTATTTGATAATGGTGGATTCCAGTGTATCAAGGATCTACAGATGTCGCAAGGCAGTCCGGCCGGATTTGGAAACGAATTGCGCTATCGTTCGGCGACAACAGGCAAATTAGATGGAGACTATCTGTCGATCGATTTTGCGGGAATTGCCAGAAGTCTGGGCGCGCAAGGATACACCGCCCGTACCCCCGCAGAACTTAAAGACGCTCTGAAAAAGGCAAAAGAAAATACGGTAAGCACCTTGATTGATATAAAAGTCATTCCCGGAACGCACTCCCATGGCTATGAATCCTGGTGGCGAGTAGGAGTGTCCTCTCTCTCTGAAAATGAAAAAGTGCGCGAAGCATATACGAAACATAAGGCGTATTTGTCTGAGAAGGCCAGAAAATGGTAAGCGGAAAAACCGGGTTTCTTCAAGAAACCCGGTTTTTAGAGTCAAGAATGCACTAAACCTCTCAAGCTCAATAGCGCCTTCCTAAACCGGAGAAAAACCGGGTTTCTTGAAGAAACCCGGTTTTTAGAGTAGAGAATCCAATAAACCTTTTCAAACCGAACAGAGTCTTTCTATAAAAACTTGATTGAGCATACGTCATAAAAATTATGAAAGCATCTATACGCACGAAATTATTATTGCTGTGTATTTTTTTAGTTTTCTTTGCCACGAGCGGGATCTCAGGCATATACTATTTTCTGGTGAGGCAAGATAAACAACGCGAGTCACGGCAGCGGATTCAGATTGCTTTCGATGTGATGCTCAATGATGTGGAGACGCGCTTACGCACGCTGACTCGCCAGTTTCAGGAGTTTTTGACTGCTGATAATCCCCTGGGTTGGATTGCAGAGGAATACGCAAAAGATCCTTCCCGTACAGGTTCCCTCCAGTTTGCGGTGTCCTATCTTATGACGCCTGCTGAAGAATTGAAAAAATTGGGTTATGTCAGCACGGCTGATCGTCTGGCGTTCTACACGCAAGATCAACGCTTGTTGCTGCTCTACCATCAACAACATGAACAGCCTTCTGTCGGCGCGTATCTGATTTCGGCAACAGGTCAGGAGACGTATCTTACCCTTGATGATCCCTCTGCGCTGTCAACTATGATGTTCACAGACAAGTCCATTCCAGATATTCCGTTACCAACCGGTTTTGTTCCTGAATACCAGGGAGAAATGCCTGAATCAGTTACGGCAGAACTGAACAAAAGTGGACAGGAGATTCTGTTTCGTGTCACAGCCCCGGTCTATCGCGGAGAGAAAAAAATCGGAATCCTTGTGGGCGAACGGACGCTTTCCCAGGAAATAGTTGAACAATATGCAATGCTGAGTAAGGCCGAAATCAATGTTTTTGCAGGAAATCAATTGAGCGTCGGGACATTGCCTGCTCAAACGCAGCTTGATGAAAGAAAAATAGAATCGCTGCTGCCGTGTGATGAGGTTTTGAACTCCGAAGCGAAAATCGCGATGACGATGGCGCCTCTTATAGTCGAACGACAGATGTATTATCAGGAGGGGTGCAGCTTAACGCATGGACAGGAAAAGATTGGAGTGATTACAGTGAGCCTGTCCCGATCGATAGAACAAGCTCAGATTCGAAAAACTTTGCTGTCCGTGGTCGCAATATCTTCGATCAGTATCATTGTGGCCTTTGGGCTTTCGTGGGTATTCAGCCGAAAAACGATTCATACCGTCCAGAACATTGTCGCAATTATTAGTGCGGCTTCAGAGGGCGATTTACGCCAGGTCGCACAGGAAACTGTGCAAGATGAATTGGGGATGCTTGCAACCCATCTCAATCAAATGATTTTGCAGTTGCGCACAATTACCGAGCAGGTGCAAAATTCTTCGTATGCGATGGGAAACACCGCTGACACAATATTTCAGGAAATCGCCACCTTAACCCAACGTATGGAACAGCAGTCTGAATCTGTGGAGACAACTATGACTGGTGTGAAAAAAGTTAATCAATTCATTACTACCGTCGATCATGATACTTCAGAACTTTTGGCCGCAACGGAGCAGGTGCTCGCTTCGATCCATGAAACGCGCACGAGTCGTGAAGAAGTGGCGACGAGTATGCATCATTTAGTCGAAAATTTGCAAATGATTTTAAGCTCGGTTGAATACTTGAATGATTCTTCCAAATCCGTGTCTGAGAACTCGGCGATCTTAGAGGATAGCGTTCACGAAACCCAAAGAGAAATTCAGTCTATTGACCATTCGCTCAAAGATGTCTCGCAAAATGCGAACGACGCCCAAAAGTTGGCGGAAGAGACGAGGAAAGCGGCCTTGAACGGCCAGGAATCTGTGAATGCTTCTATTCAGGGCATGAAAGAATTGAAAGATGTGGTGTCTGAGACGACCGAAATTATCCGGGAAATCAATATATGGGGCGAACAAGTGCACTCGATTCTCGATATTGTTGATGACATTACAGAGCAAACCTCACTTCTGGCTTTAAATGCTGCGATTATTTCAGCCCAGGCCGGAGTTCATGGGAGAGGATTTGGGGTTGTGGCGAATGAAATTAAGGAACTTGCCAATCGTACAAAGAATTCAACCGGAGAGATTAGTTCCCTGATTCGCACACTCCAGATGAAAACCGAACAGGGCGTCAAAAACACGAACGAAGGATTGCAAAAAGCTGATCAGGGGATGGAATTAGCGTTCGCAGTGAAACAAGCCCTGGATACGATTATTGAACGTGCGACCCATTCAACCAATAAAGCGACTGGTACGGCCGAAGTTGTGCAGCAAACAGCCTCAAGCAGCCAGGTGATTAGTGCATCCATGAAGACGGTGACTGAAATGGTGGCTTGCATGCGAGCAACACTTGAGAAGCAGACCACAGAAGTTGGTCAGGTGATCGCTGCGGTCGAAAATATTCAGTCCATGTCCCAACAAATCAATTACGCCAGTATTGAACAGAATAAGGCTGCAAAGCAAATAGAAGACAGCATGGGGATAGTGACAGAGAGATTTAGTAAGATTGCTGGTCAGACCAGCGAATTAAACCGCAATGCTCAGCAAATCGTTGAAGCAATGCACACGATTGAAACCATTACGGCAAATATTCTGGAAGACATGACCACCATATCTTCGACCACAATGAATCATCTGGTAAAACAATCGGAACTCCTACAGAGCTTAGTGAAGGTTTTCAAAATCTCCTGACGAATTGCCAGTTATTTCGGGGGATAAAATTCTTCAGATGGATGCTAGTGGAATGGTCTGCCATTTTTACAGGCTGTTCTTCTCGTCTCTGTTCTCGATACATTGCGGTGGATATTGCACTCGTTACTGATCCTGCTCAGAGAATATTGTTTCATTTTTTGTTATATGATTTTTGGTGTATTTTTTTTCTCATTCTGGTAGGGTTGATCCATTGCGATCTTATGTGAAGATGCTCTTCTCGTCACTCTGGTAAATAAATCCCCTTTATAAACAAACTAATCATTGCATCGTGATAAGATGGAATAAGCTTGTGTTGTGTAGCTTGTTTGAGAATATCTGTCCTTAATGTCGGGGAAAATCCTAATTTTAAAATTATCGAAATCGAAAAAAAGTCAACATTGTTATGAAAATGATGAAGGGGAGAAAAAACGACGCTGACAGATAGAGATCAGACGCCGCAGAGATAACAGTCAAAATTCCGGAGGTATTCTCTGCTGCGAATGTGCGTGGAACAACCGCAGCAGAGGTAATGGCCGATTATCCGATCTGATCCAAAGCCTGCGCCAGGTCGTCAATGATCAACTCCGGCGATTCTAAGCCCACATGCAAGCGGACGAAATTGATGCGTTCGGGATCCTGGCTGCTGACGACAGCCGCGGGCACAATCAGGCTTTCGTAGCCGCCCCAACTGACCGCGCGTCGGATGTGCTGCAAAGCGTCGGTAAATCGGGCGATTTCTTCAAGCTCGCGAGTTTTGAGGGTAAAGCTCAATAAGCCGGACCCGCCGCGCATCTGCCGCTGCGCCAGGTCATATTGCGGATGGCTGTGATGAAAGGGATAATAGACAGCTTCAATCTGCGGATGGTCCGCCAAAAAATTGACAACTTCAGCGGTATTTTGCTGGTGCTGACGCAATCTGACCGCCAGCGTGCGCAGCCCGCGCAGCAAGAGCCAGCTTTCAAAGGGACCCGGAGCCGCGCCGATGTTCAGAAATTCGGTGGCAAAAATATGATCGATATCGGCTTCTGAGCCAACCACCACGCCACCCACCACATCGCTGTGACCACTGATATATTTGCTGCACGAATGTACAACCAGATCAATCCCGAATTCGATCGGATTCTGGAAGTAGGGCGTGGCCCAGGAGTTATCAATCACAGTTTTAATCTTGTGAGCTTTCGCTAATTGCGCCACCGCCCGCAGATCTTGCAGTTGAAACGAAAAGGTGGTCGGGCTTTCCAGGTAGAAGAGTTTCGTGTTCGGCCGCATAGCCGCTTCCCACTCTACAAGCGTTTTGCCTTCAATATAGGTCACATCCACCTGAAAACGTTTCAGATACCTTGTAAACAGCGTGGTGGTCCAGGAATAGCAGTCGCGCACGCACACCACATGATCGCCGCTCTGCAAAAAGGCCATAGTCGCGGCCGCAATCGCCGCCACGCCTGCGGCAAACAGTTTGGCTTTTTCCCCGCCTTCCAAAGCCGCCAGTTTTTTCTCGACTACTTCAACCGTCGGATTATTGCCCCGCGTGTATAAATGCGCCGTGCGTTCACATTGCAACGCCTGTTTAAATTCGGCAAACGATTGAAACGAAAAAATCGAGGTTTCGTAAATCGGCACACTCACCGGACTAAAGGCAAAGCCCTCTTCGCCGAGTTCGTTTAAAATGTAAGAAATCTGTTTTTCGTCTTTCATGAGTATTTTATCCTTTCACGGCTCCCTGGGTTAAACCCTGCACGATATATTTCTGGGCAAAGGCAAAAATCAAAATCGTCGGCAGCAGGGCGACAACGGCTCCGGCCGACATCGCGCCCCAGTTAATATCGGCTTTGGCAATAAAAGAGTTTAACCCGACCGGGAGGGTTTTTTTCAGTTCACGATCTAAAAACATCATCGCCAGAAACAGTTCATTCCAGCAGTTCACAAAGGCAAAGCTAAAAGTGGCAGCTAAGCCAGGTAAGGTCACAGGCAGGATAATCCGAAACAGGGCCTGCAATTGATTACAGCCATCAATGAGCGCAGCATCTTCGAGACTGGGAGGAATGCGCTCGAAAAAGCCTTTCATCATAATCGCGGCAAAGGGGATCATCATGTTCGTGTAAAGCATGATAATCACGCCCAAGCTGTTCACCAGGCGTAAAGGCGCGATGAGAATATACAATGAGCCCATGAGCATAAACCCGGGAATCATTTGGGTAAAAAAGAGCACAAATAAGACCAGTCCCTTGCCTTGAAAAGATTTACGCGCCATCACGTAGCCGCTCAATGACGCAATCAGCAAGGCCACGCTCGCCGCCGAGAGTGAAGCCATGAGGCTATTCAACAGATAGCGTCCAAAGTTCATGGACTTGAACAGGTACATATAATTCTGGATCGTCGGCTGTTTGGGCCAGTACGACACCGGAAAAGAATAGGTTTCGGTAGCGTCTTTGATCGAGGTCACAACAATCCAATACAGCGGAAATACGGCCACGAGCAGAAACAGCGTCAGGGTCAGAATTTTAAACAGCAAAAAGAGTTGTTTATTCATGGAAAATTAAACACTTCGTTGTTTCAGGAATGAGTCTTCGAAATTCCCGAAATAAGAGAGATTCTTGCTTATTCTTCATTCATGTCGTTATTTAAAAATCCCCGGCGCTTTTTGCACCTGTGAGTTTGAGATAGGTAATCGTATAAACAATCAAAATGCCGATAATCACCACGCCAATCGCGGATCCCAGGCCATAATCGTAAATGGTATAAATTTTTTCGATCATGAGCGTTGAGAGAATGTGCGAGTGCCCGGCCGGCCCGCCGTTGGTCATCACAAAAATTACTTCCGGGAAATTCATGATCCAGATAAAGCGAATGAGCGTGGTGCTGATTAAAGTAGGTTTGATATAAGGTACTGTAATTTTCCAGAAGCGGGCAATAGCTCCGGCCCCGTCTATTTCGGCGACTTCATACAATTCACGCGGCACGGATTGCAAAGCCGCCAGAATCATAATGGCGAAAAAGGGGATGCCGTACCAGACATTGGCGATAATTGCGGATGTCAGGGCATAGTGCGGATCCGACAAAAATGCGATATTGACTTTAATCAGCCCCATCCGCATGAGCAAATCATTGACAACCCCGGAACTGCCGTTAAAAATCCAGCGCCAGATCAAGCCGATAATAAAACCTGACACCGCCCAGGGATAGAACACAAAGCCGGAATACAATCCCCGGCCTTTAAACGGCTCGCGCAACAACAGGGCCAGGGCAAAACCGAGTACAAATTGGGCGGCTAAAGAGACGACCACCCAGATGACCGTATTCTTCAATGCCAGCAGAAAAATGCTATCCCCTGCCATTTTGCGGAAATTGGCGAAATTATTGAAACTGGTATCAGAGAGGTCGAACATGTTATAATTCTGGAAGGCCATCCAGATACCGCGAAATGCCGGGATATACGTTAAGATCAGAATTGAACCCAGCGTCGGCACAAGCATGAGCAGCACGAACTGCACATCATTTTTTTTTCGTATCATGATTAAAATTCCTTGCGCAATTTTGGATCGAGATAATCGCGTAAGCCATCGCCAATAAAATTGGCGGATAAAGAGACCGATAAAATGGCTAAACCGGGAAACGTGCCAATCCACCAATGAAAGAAATTTTCCACACCGCTGGCGACCATAGCCCCCCATTCCGGCGTCGGCGGCGGCGAACCTAAACCTAAGAAACTCAAGCCGGAAAACAGCAGAATCGCGTTCCCGAAATCGAGAGTCATCATCACCAACACCGGGCCGATGGCATTCGGGAAGATTTCCTTAAAAATGATTCTGAAATGCGACGCGCCCAGGATATTTGCGGCTTCCACAAATTCATTGGCTTTCACGGAAATCACCATGCTGCGCATGACCCGCGCATAATTCGGCCACCAGATAATCACCATCGCAAATAAGGTATTGTATAAACTCGGGCCTAACGCAGCCGCGATCACCATAGCCAGAATGATTGCCGGGAACGCAATGATCAACTCCGAAATCCGCATGAGGATGTCATCCACAATTCCTCCGATATATCCGGCAACGGCCCCATAGACCGAGCCAATACTTAAAGCCACGACGACCGTAATCAAGCCCGCTACCAATGAAATTCGGCTGCCGGCCAGCACCCGGCTGAATACATCACGGCCGAATTTATCCGTGCCAAACCAATGCGCCTGCGTCGGAGGCTGGAACCTGACGCTTAATTCCTGCACAATCGGATCATAAGGAGTAATATGCGGGGATAACAGCGCAATCAAAAGCCAGCCGGTGAATAAGATGACGCCGACGCCAAACAGCAGATTGGTTCTCAGGATCTTTCTAAAGGTCTGGAAAATAGTGTTAATCATAGCGCACTCTGGGATCAATGACTCCGTAAATAAGATCGATGATGAGATTAATCACGACATAATTCACGGCTATCAGGAGCGATACGCCGACAATTGAAGGGAAATCCAGTGAGTGCGCGGACTGAAAGGCATATTGCCCAATTCCAGGCCAGGCAAAAATTGTTTCCACTAAGACTGTGCCGCCTAAGAGGTTGCCAAATCCCAGGCCAATGACCGTGATGACCGGAATCATGGCGTTACCTAAAGCGTGGCGCAAAATCACGAACAGTTCCATTAAACCTTTGGCGCGGGCGGTGCGGATATAGTCTTTTGATAAGACCTCCAATAGACTGGAACGCGTGGTGCGGGTAATTAAGCCCATTGTGAACAAACCTAACACTATTCCGGGTAAGAGCAAATGTCGAAACACGTCCAGCGCTGTCTGCCATTGACGTTGTAACAGTGCATCCAGAAGATAGAGATGGGTTATAGCCAGTGGAGCAGCTATTCTCGAACTGAGTCGTCCCGGCCCAGCGGCCATACCCAGACGGAAATAGAACACATACAGAAATACCAGCGCCACCCAAAAGCTCGGAGCTGAGACGCCTAAAACGGAAATTGCCCGCAAGATTTGATCAATGAAACTATTGCGCATAGTAGCCGAGATGACGCCGAAGATCATACCAAACACGATTGCAATGATAGTCGCAAACGTGGCTAATTCTATGGTGGCCGGGAAATATTCGGCCAGATCCGTTAACACCGGCCGGTGTGTTCTGATCGAAACGCCCAAATCGCCGTGCATCAGGCTTTTCACGTAAATCAGGTATTGCATGTAGAGAGGTTGATCCAATCCCCATTTGGCTTTAAAGGCCGCCACAACTTCCGGATCGCTCATGTTGCGTTGGCTCACAAAGGCCACCACCGGGTCGGCGGGCACTAAATGAGAAATTAAAAACACCAGGAGCGAGACTCCCAGAATCAAGAACACCAGAAAAACCAATCGTCGTAAAATATAGCGGAATAAACTCAATGATATTAATCGCAAAACCTGACCCTGACAGGATCTTAAACCCTGTCAGGGTTCGTGCATGATGCTTATTTGTTCAGGTTATAGACCTCGATCTTATAGTTTTCATGCCAGGCCACGCCTTGTACATCATTGCGGAAGGCCAGGCGCGAGGGATGTTGGACTAACACCAAAAAAGGGCTGTCTTCATCCATCTTGCGCTGGATTTCTTGCAGCAGTTCCGCGCGTTTCTGGTTATCCGCCGTCACCTCGGCTTTTTTGCCTAATTCTGCTAATGCAGGGTTGGCTTCTGCTTTCCAGTTGGCGCGTAAGCCCACTTTTTCGCCGGGCAGAAAGACTAACTGGTTATTGGCGTCAGGAAAATCCGGTGACCATCCGGCGGTCGCCAGGGGCCATTGCCCTTTACGGTATTCATCAAGTCCGACCGTCAATTCTTTCGGGCGAATTTCGGCTTTGATGCCGACTGCCGCCAAATCCGCCGCAACTTTTTCCGCGACAGTAAGCCAGTTCAACCCATCGTGCAGATAGGAAATCGAATCAATCGTGGTCTCAAATCCATCGGGATACCCGGCTTTGGCCAGCAGTTCTTTAGCTTTTTCAATATTGGTAAAATTCGGATCCCGCGGCGGCAATGCCCCTAAAAATCCGATCTGGATGACTGAAATCGGCGTCACCGCGCCTTCGCCGGCCATCGTGTGCAGTCCTTTGTAATCAATGGCATATTTGATCGCCTGACGTACATCCTTATTGGCGATAGGTCCGGCCAATGTCGGATCGTCATTCATCAACAGGAAACTCATGGTTAAGGTAGTCACTGGCAACACGGTAATATCAGCATTGTTGGCTAAAAGCGAGGCATGTTCCGGCCCTAAGCCCATGGCAATATCAATATCTCCTTTTTGCAGCATGAGCAATTGCGTATTCGGGTCTTTAATATTTTGGAAGTGAATGCGCTGAATTGGCGCAGCCCCTTTCCAATAATTCTCGTTTCTCACCAGAATGATCTCGGCATCCGGGACAAATTTTTCCAGGATAAACGGCCCCGATCCGGCAGACTGATGATCAAGCCAGTTTTGCGCGCTATCGGCTGTACTAGCGGTTTCATCGGCAACGCCTCCGTTGGCTTTCACCGTTTCACTATCCAGAATCCCAAAGTTAGGCGACGCCAGTTTTGACATGAAGGCTGCATCTGCCGTTGTTAAGGTAATCACGACCGTAGCATCGTCGGGGGTCTCGATGCTGGCGATATTTTCCCCCAGAAATGACGCATTGGACTTCAAGTTTTTGAGACGCTCAAAGGTCCATTTCACGTCTTTCGCCGTGAACGGATTCCCGCTGCTGAATTTCACGTCAGTCCGCAAGTGAAAGGTGTAGATTTTTGCATCGTCGGAAATCTCCCACTTTTCAGCCAGGTGCGGGCTGACCTGATCAATACGTCCGATAAATTTAACTAACTGATCGTACATGCCGTTCAGCACCATCGTCGCATACACTTCGTAGGCCCGATCCGGATCTAAGGTGATCACGTCCTGGGGCCAGCCAACCACCAATTGTTTCGCTTCTTGCGCCTGGATCGTTCCACTCAAACTCAACAGTAAAACGATCAACACACAGACACTCATGAAACTTCTTTTTTTCATACCTGTATTCCTCCCTGGAAAATAGTTGTACCGGCGGACAACCTTGTCCGTCGAAATCCTCTGCGGACAAGGTTGTCCGCAGGTACATTTCTCCGCTCATTTTTCATCATACCGGGTGAACGGCTATCTCGTGTCAACTTCCTTAAAAATGGCATAAAATTATATTTTACGTGTCGAAAACTCAATTTCGACGTACATGATTCATTCAGGTCTCTCTGAGCGACCACCCCCCTTGCTTATGTTGCGGCATGACAGGCCGCGTAATGATTCGATGATTTGGCTTCCAGCACCGGTTCTTCATGCACGCAGCGCTCGCTCGCCTTCCAACAGTGCGGATGAAACCGGCAACCTGTGGGCGGATTGGCCGGGCTGGGCAAATCGCCTTGTAAGATAATGTTCTCCTGTCGCTGCTCCGGATTCGTCGTGGGAATCGCAGACAATAGAGCTTGCGTATATGGGTGAAGCGGCGTAAAATACAGTTCATGGCAACTGCCGAGTTCCACAATTTTCCCCAGATACATCACCCCAACCCGGTCGCTGATATGATACACGACGTTCAAATCATGAGAAATAAATAAATAAGTCAACTGAAATTCCTGCTGCAACCGTTCCAACAGCGCAATCACCTGCGCCTGAATAGAGACATCCAACGCGGAAACCGCCTCATCGCAGATCACCAGTCGAGGATGCAGGGCCAGGGCGCGGGCAATGCCGATACGCTGTTTTTGTCCGCCGGAAAGTTCATGAGGGTATCTGTTCAAAAAATGCGCTGAAATGCCGACCACATCCAGCAATTCGCGCACGCGCTCCGTTCTTTCGCTTTTTGACAGGAGTTTATGGATGATGAACGGTTCAGCCACAATATCCTTCACCTGCCGGCGCGGATTCAATGAACCGGAAGGATCTTGAAAGATAAGCTGCATTTTTTGTTTGAGCTGCTTACGCTCTGTTTTCGAGCAATCAGCGATATTTTGTCCCTCAAATGCGACATGTCCGTCTGTCGGCGCATGTACGCCTAACAGAGTGCGGCCTAATGTACTTTTTCCACACCCGCTTTCGCCCACCAAACCCAACGTTTCGCCCTGATAGATGGTTAATGACACATCATCTACGGCTTTGACAGAGTGTTTTGCTCCGCCAAACGCAAAACGGCGCAATGGGAAATATTTCTTCAGGTTCGTTGCCTGTACTAAAATCTCTGGTTCTATGGACTTCATACGTTAAATTGCCAACACCTGACAGCATGACCGTTATCGTGCATGACTAGTTGCGGCGTTTCGCGCCGGCAAATTTCCATCGCTTCGGGGCAGCGAGGATGAAAACTGCACCCTGACGGCATCTGAAAGGGATTCGGGACGGTCCCCTGAATCGGGGTCAAAGGCGTTTTGGGAACCGCTATTTGAGGAATTGATTGTAATAACCCTCTGGTGTACGGATGCAGCGGTTGTTGGAACAGTTCTTTGACTTCCGCCTTTTCGACGACATGCCCGGTGTACATCACGATCACGCGGTCGCAGGTTTCCGCCACGACCCCAAGATTGTGCGTAATCATCATGACGCCAGCGTGGGTTTTGGCTTGCAGTTCCTTAATCAAGTTCAGAATTTGGGCTTGAATCGTGACATCCAGGGCTGTTGTCGGTTCATCGGCGATCAATAATTTCGGTTCGCAGGCCAGGGCCATGGCAATCATCACCCGCTGCCGCATTCCGCCTGATAATTGGTGCGGATATTCTTTGATGCGCTGTTCCGGGGCCGAAATGCCAACCAGTTCCAACAATTCAAGCACACGCTGTGCTGCGGCTTTTTTAGAAAATCGCTTGTGCAATCGTAACGGTTCCATGATCTGCTGACCAGCGGTATGGATGGGATTTAAAGACACCATCGGTTCCTGGAAAATCATGGCAATACGGTTTCCGCGAAAAGCCCGTATCGTTTTCCTGGGCAAAGTGAGAAGATTGGTCTCTTCAAATAAAACCTCGCCCTGTTCGATGCTGCCCGGCGGATTCGGGATTAGTTGCATGATTGCCAGAGACGTGACACTTTTGCCGCTGCCGCTTTCGCCGACAATACCGACGCTTTCGCCATGTTCGACGTCAAAACTGACGTCGCGTACCGCCTGCACGATTCCTTCACTGGTTTTAAAATGTACCGACAGGTTGCGAACTTCTAAAAGTTTCCGCTGCATACAACGTGAGTGATTATAAAAGATTTTTTTGCACATCAGAAACCGGGTTTTTTCGAAAAACCCGGTTTCTTGGTATGCTAACGCGCTTTAGCGAGTTTTCCGCTTGAAGGCAAATTTAGGTAACAATGTATTAGTGCTTCGGAACAGAAGTTCTTACGAACAGAGATTGTCGGACGGGGTCTGAGTTGTCCGACAAAGCCGGCGCAGACAAGGATTCCCGACGTAGTAAAAACTTCTGTCCCAGAGTATTTGTACAGATAGCAATTCTAAATCATTTGTAACATGTCACTTCGACTCCGCTCAGTGACCAGGCGGCCGTCGAGCGGAGTTGAGACACAACTAATTTAGGATCGCTATATATCCAAATATCATTTTCACCCTCAGAAATCTTTGCAGAATACGCAAGTTATTTCTGTTTCTGTTTAAAAATATTGCGGCCAAGAACAAAAAAGGCGGAGCTTTTGCACTCCGCCTTTTGTCTGGCTGCGGTTTTACTTTGCATAGACCTGACGCCACACATCCGCCCATTTTTTGGCGGCATCTTCCGGAGACATTTTACCTAACAGCACATTCTGGAAATCCGTTCGATGTTCCTGCGTAAACTGAGCGTATTCTTCCTTGTCGAAAGGCAGCAGAATAAATATATATTTATCCTGATTTTCAAACATCTCTTTCCACCCGGCATAGACGCCCGAAGAAAAATAAGGGTCTTCCATCGCGGCTTTACTAATCGGCAATGTACCGTTATGTTTAGAAAATGGTACATTGACCTCTTTTGACGAGAGGAATTTGATCAATTCCCAGGCTTCCTGTTTATGTTCGGAATAGGAAGCAATGCCCCAACCAGCATTGCCATAATCCAGATAGACTTTACCCGATGGGCCAACTGGCATCGGCGCGACCGAGAATTTTTCATCACCGCCCAGACGTTGCAGGCAAATCGCGACCGTATCAGGATCTTGCCACAGAAGCGGCGTCATGCCCGAGACAAACCCGCTCACCTGCTCATTCCACCCCCAGTTTAACGAATCTTTCGGGGAACCTTCCTGGTAGAGCGTCACCCAGTCTTTCAAGCCCTGAATCGCCTGCGGCAGATCAAAATAGGCCTGGCCGTCAGTGGTCATATAGCCCACTTCCGGATCAATATTGTCAACATACGACATGGCAAATACATCTGTAAATTTGACTTCCGACGACCCGCCGCGAAAAGCAAAGCCGTATGTACCTTTTTCAGGATCCGTCAGCTTTTTAGAAGCCTCGATAAGTTCTGCCATCGTGGTAGGTACCGCAATACCCTTTTCTTCCAGAATATCCTTGCGGTAAAATAAGCCTTTAATGAAATAGCCGTAGGGAATGAAATATGGAGTATCATCCACAATGTGCATCACTTTTTGCGTAAGAGGCAGCAGATTCTCGTATTCAGGCCAGTCTTTGGTAAACTCACTTAAATCGAGCAGTTTCTTATTATTCACATAGCCTTTGATAAAGAAATCCCGCACTTCATACACATCAATCGGCTGGTTGGTGTTGAGCATCAGATTGAGTTTTTGATCCGAGCCTTCATAAGGCGGCGAAATCAATTCGATTTCAATATCCGGATGCGTCTGGGTAAATTCATTCAAAAATCCCTGAATTAAGGCCGTCCGCTCCGGACTGGTAATGGTTTCCACCATAGTTAATTTGACTTTGGCGTCTGCGCTGATTCCCACAATAGCGAACACAGCAGCAATAATCACGATCATACAAACACGGGAAAATTTTGTTAACATACTCCTCCTCCTTTTGAATAGCAGGTCATTTTGAGCTTTTCCAACTCAGGGATGGTTTCTGTTACCTTCGTGGAAAAACCTCACGAGATACGTCTCGAAAGATTGCAGGCGGTACTGAGGGATTTGTCAACAAAAAAATCAAAAACCTCTTCTTGAATAATTTTGATGCTTTTTCCTTGACAGATGTCATGTTATAATAACATTATTATGCGTTTAAACGTTAACATGGTATGTTTTTCGAGTTATGCAGGAACAGGTATGAGGGTATGTCTATGAATTTCGCCGCCAGAACGCTAAATAAAGAGATTCCGATTCCGCTGTATTATCAACTGAAAGAAATTCTTTTAGAAGAAATTAAAAAATCTGAACCGGGAACATCGCTCCCTACAGAGCTTGAACTGTGTGAGCACTTCGATATTAGCCGGCCAACAGTGCGTCAGGCGATCAATGAACTGGTTGTCGAAGGCTACTTAACCAGGATGAAAGGGAAAGGCACCTTTATCGCCGAGCCCAAAATTCAACAAGACTTTTTGATTGTGCTGAAAAGCTTTGGGGAGGAAATGCAGGAGAAAGGTTTGGTTCCGGCAACAAAGGTCCTGGGAGTGGAAAAGACTGTCTGTGATGAAAAAATCAGCGCAGCACTCAATATTCCGCCTGGTTCAGAGGTGATCAAACTCACACGCCTGAGATTTGCCGATAATGTCCCGATCGTCCTGGTTGTCACGTTCCTGCCCTTTGATAAATTGCCCGATATCCTTTCAAAAGATTTCGAAAATGATTCATTATACCACATTATAGAAAAAGAATACGGATATAAAATTGAAAGAGCGAAAAGAACGCTGGAAGCGCGAATCGCAACCGAAGAGGCTAAATTATTGGAAATCAAAAAAGGCGATCCCATTCAGTTCATTCAAACCATCGCCTATTTGGATGATGGAACACCCATCGAGTTTTCCCTGGCAGAATACCGCGGCGATAAAAGCGAATTTACCTTTGAGTTGAAAAAATAACCATCATAATTGTTTTTGAAGAAACGCCCGGTGAAATTATAAAAGGAGGAATGCGAAATGAGAGTGACGGCGTTTAACGGAAGCGCCAGAAAAGATGGCAATACTGCAATTCTGCTTCAGGCTGTGTTGCACGAATTGGAACATGAGAGCATTGAAACCGAACTGATTCAATTTGCTGGTGAGACGATTCGAGGATGTACGGCCTGCCGTGTCTGCTTTGAAAAAAAGAATCAACGCTGTGTTATTGAGGATGATCGGGTCAATGAATGGATTGAGAAGATGATTGCCGCCGATGGCATTATTTTCGGATCACCTGTATATTTTTCCGATATTTCCGCTGAAATGAAAGCGTTTATTGACCGAAGCGGCCATGTTGGCCGCGCGAATAACGATCTGTACCGGCGCAAAGTGGGCGCGGCCGTGGCGGCCGTCCGGCGGGCCGGAGCCATTCACGCCTTAGATTCCATGTACCACTTCTTTTTCATTCACCAGATGATCGCGCCGGGTTCGAATTACTGGAATCTGGGGATCGGACGGGACAAAGGAGATGTGGAAAACGACCTGGAGGGGATACGCACGATGAAAGTGCTCGGGCAAAACATGGCATGGCTGTTGAAAAAATTAGAGAACGCCTGAACATAATTTTTGAATACTTTCAAAACCGGGTTTCTTCAAGAACCTCGGTTTTTCTGTCTAAACTCTATGAGTATTCATACGTGTAGCCGCTGAATTGTACGGCGGCAATTTCCTGGGGAGAGGCGCAGGTGAAAATTGACGCCTGTTTCGCAGCAAAGTCAAGTGTACGCAGGATTCCGAGCGCGCAACACGCACCGTTGTGATCGAGGAGGCCAAGCAAAAGATTACGGTAGTCTTCCGGGGTAGAATTTTTGATATAGCTGGATTCGCCTAAAACGGTTTTCAGACGCATCATCTGCTGGTATTTCAATTTCTGGGATGTGACTATTGCGATTTCTCTGCCAAGTATTTCTCCCCAGAGAATTTGCGGGAAAACTGGCGTTGGCGGGTTTGCTTGAGAAGGTAACGCTGTTTGAACAGGGATTGAAGCGCGGAGTTCCTGGTTTAACTGCTTGATCCTCTGCTCAGAGAGCGCACTGCCTTTGAAAAGATGGGTATCAAAGACGCCGATATCCTCCAGGGAACAGTGGATCAGCCGAGCCTCTGTAAAATAGCGTTTAAAAAATTTCGTTCTGTGGCTCTGTCGGTCTGATATTGTTTTTGTGCGACATTGAGACGGGGGAAGAAGTCGCAGAATGATCGGTTTCTCGAACCCATGATACGCGCTCAGAATATGTTCACATTCTCCGGCTCTCTGCAAACAGACGATTACGTCAGGCGCTGTAAGCTGAATTTTGTGGGTTTTTAACACGCGCCCTAATTGTCCGGAAATGAGACCAGTCGTATCAAGAATAATTTTCTGCAATTCCTGAGTCAGAGCGTTATCAAGCATTTTGCGCGTTCCGATCACCAAAGGGAGCAGGCAGCCTTTCGGTGAGATCGAGCCGACAAAATAGAGGGATTGCAGGACGGCATCGCAAAGGCTCGTCAGAGGGGTCTGCACAACGCCAAATCCGACAGTGGTCGGTGGTCCGATATCGGATTGCCCAATATCCGCATCAATAATGCCAACAGAAAAACCCTGATGGAATAGTTCATTTGCCAGAGCCAGAACAAACGTCGTTTTGCCGGTATCTTTGTCGCCCATGACAAAGATGATGCGTTCTTTCAGCGCGACTTCAAGCACCTGTTCAGGGATCATTTACAACGTTACCGTAACGCCCGCGCCAGATCTATTAACGACTGAACCACAAAATTTTGCAGAAAATAGATGGCAAAAATGACGATCAACGGCGTAAAATCAAGAGGAGCCGTGTAGCGGTGCAAGCGTAATTTTCGCCGCAGATACTCAAAGACCGGCGTTGTAGCATTGTGCAGAAAGCGAATCATTGCCTGCGCCGTCGGATTATAGGTTGTAATCGGAATCCAGGACAGGATCACTGCAATAATGACGATCCACAGGTAGATATTCAGGACAGTATAGAGCAGTTGTGCAAAAGCTTGCAGAAAATTACTGAGAATAAACATAAAATGCCCTCCTCTCATAAAAATGTAGCGCGAAATTATTTTCGCGCCTGCGAAACAGAGTTTCGCGGTACATTTATGATTCTTTTATATTGAAAGATCGTGAAAGATGGTTTTGCCTTCTCCCAATTCCTGCGAGCGGCGTGTCGCCGCTTCAACAGCGTTCATGATGGCTGCCGTGAGGCCGTGACGTTCAAGGATATGAATGCCGGTAATCGCTGTTCCTCCGGGTGAGGTTACCATATCACGCAGTTTCATGGGATGCTCCTGGGTCTCAATCGCCATTTTTGCCGCGCCATACACCGATTGTGCCGCCAGTTTCAGGGCGATTTCCCGTGAAAATCCGACTCTGACCCCGGCGTCTGCCAGCGCGTTAATCACGTGAAAAACATAGGCCGGGCCGCTGCCGCTCAAGCCGGTGACCGCATCCATTAATTTTTCTTCAACGACGACTGTTTCACCGACGGCATTAAAAATTTCTCCGGCGACGCGAATATCTTCTTCAGTCGCATATTTCCCCGGACTCATTGCTGTCATTGCCGCATGCACCAACGCTGCAATGTTCGGCATGACGCGGACAACCCGGGTGGGTCTCAAAATTTCTTGAATCAGATCAATCTTCACGCCCGCTGCAATTGAAATCACCAGTTTTTTTTCATCCACATGTTCTGAAATTTCTTGCAACACCGTTTGAATAATCTGGGGTTTCACAGCCAAAATCACGATCTCAGCCGGTTTGACAACCTCGGTGTTATCTCTGGACGTTCGAATTGCATACCGTTGTGTTAAGACATCCAAACGTTCCTTTGATACATCGCTGGCTGCAATGTGCTCTGGCGGGACCACTCCCGCCGGATGCAATAAACCTCTGATCAAAGCTTCTGCCATGTTTCCGGCCCCAACAATCGTGATATATTTTTCTCGTAACATTACGTCATCCCTTGTTGAATTGAGTATAAATTTATAGCTTGAAGAATGTTATTTCAGGAATTCGCGGCTCATTCCCGAAATAACAGGAAAAACCGGATTTCTTGAAGAAACCCGGTTTTGAGAAATCCGACCCTATATGTTTTGTGTTTACGGGGTCGTTTTTTCTGCTGAAGGAGTTTCTTGAGCTTGTGATTCTACTGGAGTTGCCGTTGTTTCCACGGGCGGTTCCTCTGAGGGAGTTTTCTGAGCTTGTGGTTCTGCTGGAGTTGCCGTTGTTTCCGCAGACTGCTCCTCTGGCTGCTGACTCTCAGCAGAGGGTTCCTCAGAAACCGATTGATTCGATGTCGCTGGTTGAGTTTCCTGTGCTTGAGGTTCCGGTTGAGACACTGGCGAAGCCTCAGATGCTGGCTGCTCCGATGGCGCAACGGCCGGTTCTTGCGTCGCCGCCGGGGCAACAATCTGAGGTTGTCTTTGCGCGGTTTGTAAAATGTCTAAGCGTTCCTTGGCCGTATTTTTGAGAGAAAATGAGGTGTTCGAATCAACCACGCTTTGATAAGTTGTAATCGCCTGCTCTGTCTGCCCCAGGGCTTCATAATTTCTGGCGATTGCCAGTAAAATAGCCGGTTTCCTGGTATCGGACACCCTGGTTTCCAGGCGTTTGAACGTGTTAAGTGCCTGCTGGAAATCCTTTTGTTGTTCAAAAATATACCCAATACTCTCTTCAGCCTGCACTGCCAGAGTCCCCTGCGCGTATGCTTTCAGATAGGCGGAGAAAAGCATTTTGGCTTCGTCGTAATTCCCGCGTTGATAGGCGATACTGCCTAGCAGATATTGTGCTCGTCCCGCGCTTGGCGTACCGGAATATTGGTCGATAATTTCCTGATAGAGAACGATAACTTCCTGATAAGGATTTTGCGCGTCCGATGGTGTTTCAGAAGCTGTCTCCTGATTTTTTGACGCAAGTTCTGTCTGAATTTTCTGATGAAGCTTAAAGGCTTTTCCTTCTAACGTCAGGGCTTTTTCAGTGACCCCTTTTTGGTAGGCTCGCCAACTGATGCCAATGATCACGATGAGTGCAACAACTCCAACAATAATTCCAATTGTTTTCACATTCGCGACGATCCAATTGAATAATTTCTCATGCGCATAAAGATAAACTTTTTCTTCAAGATTTTTTCCTGTATAATGCTTTTTATTTTGATCATGTTTTGAAGAAGATTTGCTCGCCATTTTCATTCCCCTCTTTCTAAAAAGAACACTGTGCTTCCACTGTGAATATCCTTTACATATCAAGGGATGTCACGAACATCCCATCACGTTAGTTCGACATTTTCGAGAAGTGAAGGAAAGTCAAGTCAAAAAGATCATCATCATGAAAATATTATATTGACAATCGCCTGAGCGGCGATTCCCTCGCCCGTTCCGGTAAAACCTAACCCTTCCGTTGTTGTGGCTTTAATGTTCACATTGTCTGGAGTTGTTACCAGCACTTTGGCGAGTGTGATACGCATCGCCTCAATATAGGGCCGGAGTTTTGGCTGTTGAGCAATGACCACCGCATCAACGTTTCCGATCAGAGCATGCTGCTGCCGCATATATTCCACCACGTTCGCCAGAAGTTTGAGACTGGAAATCCCGCGATAGGCCGAATCCGTATCAGGAAAATGCTGCCCGATATCACCAAGCCCCAGAGCCCCGAGCAGAGCATCGCAGATCGCATGAGTTAGCACATCAGCGTCGGAATGTCCGAGTAATCCTTTTGTATATGGAATCTTTACCCCACCGAGAATCAATTCCCGTTCAGGAACCAGGCGATGCACATCATAACCAAGACCAACTTTCGATTTCATGCAAATTTTCAATATTTGAGTATTTGGGTTCTCACACATTCAAGTACTCAAACACCCAACAAAACAACCGCCTTGCCGGGTTGCACACGACAATGGCGTATTCCGCCTTGCGCATTGTAATGGCTATATACTGATAGAGAAAGGTAAGATAAAAATCCCGGCAAAACTCAACTGCCCACTGTTTGCCCTTTCTGACCTCATAATAAAACGGAATCACACCGTCATTCTGCTCAAAGGTCAGATTATACAAGCGTTGCAGCAGCGCGGTTTTCCCGGTCTTGCGGCGCGAAAGGATCACCGTGCTCATCGAAATCTCTTTCTTGATCCCTTCAATCCACTTCAGAAAAAACGCCAGTTCCTTCTTGCAGCCCGTAAACATATCCGGATTGCCGATTTTTTCTTTCAGATATATCCTCATCATGATGTGTTTCTCTCAATGTGCCGGAAAAGGTGTTGCTGGATTTGTGTTTTTTCCCAGGAAGCCTGACGCGGCGGGGTAGATTTGTAAAGAAATCTTTCCGCATCAGGCTAACCGATGGTAGAGTTCTGCATTTTTCTCAACTACATAATCTACAGTCTGTTGAAATGTGTGTTTCGGATGAAGCAGCAATTCTTCAAGACTGATCCGAACCAGGTCTTCAATTGGCACGCCAAATTCAGCAGAAAGTTCCTGTAATTTGAAGGCTCGATCATCAGAGATGGAAATTGTCATGGTAGTCATATCATGTTCTCCTTTCACACCAACTATTGCGCAGATATTCCATTTTGTCAAGGACAAGATTCAGCCATAAAGCTTGCCAGCGGATTGGATGGCAGTATCCTGCTGCTCCCTCGAACACTCGGCGTGTCACGGACTCGACTATCGAGGTTTAACGGTTTGATTCCCCGGTTGCCTGAAAGACGCCGGGTGTTTTGAAACACACGAATTATCTCGTAAGGTTAGTATAGGGTTGATAGAACCGCGTTTTGGGAAATATCCAAAATGAAATCATGTGTATTTAAGTACTCCGCCTGCCATCCCTCAAGCTTACCACTTTCTGCTAGGGGATATCCTGCCGGGTCATACCAATAGAGTTTTGTTTCAGTTTCTACTGGAACAACCCGCCACTCATCTTTGGGGGTATTATGAAAATTTGCGAGTAGCTTTACGGGGATAAAAGTAGGGAATTTCGATTCAGAAGAAACGTCATCTCTACCTTTATCATGATCGAAAAGTTGTTGTGCCCATTTCCGAATGGTTACAGCATTAAGAAATTCATCAGGATTTTGAATTTCGGGTTGTTCCTCATAATATTTTTGGGCTGTTTTTTCAGCATCAGTCCGGGTTGTCTCGATTCTTCGAGCAAGTAAATATGCGGCAACTGGCTCTAATGTTCCCCATGTCACAAGTTCTTTTAACCAAAAGACAATCCAGGGTAATCCGGTTTGTGGCCAATTCTCCAACGTTGGAAGGATATCTTGATGCGTTTCTTCTATTGCTAAGGCGATAAGGCTACCTAATCCCCAATTAAATCTATAGATAAAGTTTTGATTCACATATTTATACCATTCTGAGATACGTTCGGGCGAAGGATAATCTGTTCCCCATTCCATCTTAAACCACCATCTCAATACATTTTGCCACTTCTTTTTATCTGATAACCGAAACTTTGGTAATGCGGTTAATTGGTCAATTATAGTTCGGATATAATCAAAACGCTGTTCGGGATTTTTCCAGGTTACATATTCTCTACCGATTTCCAAATGCTGCTTGATTATTGGATACAGATTTGCCAATTCCTCACCAGCGCGAGGGGGAAGACTTGTCCGATAGAGCTTTTTTCGTTGTTTGCTCTCAGGATAAATACGGCTTTTTACCGCTCGCCCTCGGTGAATAAACATGTTTTCTAAAAAGTTTAGAGTTTGTTCTTCATTAATCGCATATCTGGCGTAACTATGCTGCCAGACGTGACGGAGTTGTTCCTCTAATTCACTCAACGACAATTCTTCCTGATCTGCAATCTGTTCTATTTCTACAATAGCAGACAAAAGAACACTATCCAACGCATCTAACGTTTCTATAGCATTGGGATGAGCCTTATAGAGAACATCATCTAAGGGTTCTGTCTTTTCTAACCATGTTAAAAATTCAGATATTTGGGTCGAGCCTGAAATCTGACACCATTGTTCATGTAATCTGCTCAGTAATTGCGCTAATGGACTTTGAGGTTTATCTGTTCCATCTCGTTTTTGTTGAAGTTCTTTCACTAAATCAAGATAAGCTTTTTCTTGATAGGATTTAGGTTCAACTAAAACTAAACTACTACCTTCTGTTCCAAAACCAGGGCGTCCTGCACGCCCAATAAGGTTTTCAAATTCTCGAATATGAAGAGGTTTACCGTTCCGACGTAGATTCGGAATCAAGACGGTTTCAAAAGGTAAATTGACCCCCTCAGAGAGTGTTGAGGTTGCGACAACAATATGGATAATCCGTTCTTGAATAGCTTCAACAAATAAGCGTGCCAATAGTCCTGGCATGTTGCCATGATGAACGATGATACCGCGTTCAAGCAAATGATATTCGTATGATTGAGCCGTAAAATAGTCTTTACACGTTTTTAAACATTGTTTCCAAACCCTTTCTTTATAGGGTTGAGATGGTGGTTCAAAGAAGACGGGAATCTTTATGTTAATCCAAGTTTTTTCTAACAACGTAGAAAAGTCTTTGATATATCCCTCAATGAATTGGGTGACAGAAATCAAGACCGCATGATGTTTTCCTTGTTTATCTGCTTTTGCTAAATTCATCGCTGCCCAGAGCAGATAAGGGCGTAGTTTCTTTTCGGGGCCTTTTGTCTTAAAATCAGGAGTTATTGGACATGGTGGAAAAGGATTCAGAATGTATGGAGTCTCTTCACTTTCTTTCTCAAATTGCAGATCCGCTCCATCAAGAAGATCATGCCGTATAGAAAAACCCCTGTTCGGTAAACATTCAAGACGACCGATCAATTGACGAGTACTTCGATATGGTGATTTGACTGAAATTGCATTGTCTTGACCGCTGACCCAATCTGCCAAAGCCTGTTCTATGCCTGAAGCAACGGCTGAGAGAGCAATAACTCGATTATGAGTATTGGATAAATGCGCAAGAAGTCGTGTCCCAAGTAACTCTAAACGAAGTGCCCGACTTTCAGCTTTTTGTAATTCTTCTTGAGAATCATCCTGTTTGAAACCAAAATCGACAGAATGTGCTTCGTCAATAATGACAAGAGACATTCTTTGTCTGAATAACGGTCCCAAAAATCGTATCAAGGCTTCTGCTTTTTCATACGTACAAATCAGAACTATTGGTTTTCCTTCTGTCAGCCAAACATCAGTCGGCCCCCAATCAGTTCCGCCATATAAACCGGTAACCACTATCGGATCAGTAGTGCTGAGATGTCCTAGCGCATGAAATAGTTTGTCCTCAACTTCAGCAGCAAGAGCGCGAGTAGGTGTTAAATAGAGAACAAGTGGAACAAAAGCATTATGATCGATGGGTTGCTCATTAAAAAAGATGTCTGGAAAAAAGTCAGGAAAATTAAAATTTTCCTCATTAAACCCTGGAATATCAATTTCTTCTATAGAAAATAAATTTTGTAATATGGCTAGTTCAGCTACAGTAGTCTTACCTGAGCCAGTTGGAGTACAGAGCGCAAAAGATGTTTGTTCTTTCAGTCGTTCAATACCACGGATTTGTGAGGGCCAAGCGATTGTTTTACAATGGCAATAATATAACCGTAAATAGCGTTCAAGAGCCTGTTGTCCAATTTCATTAAGCGCTGAAGAAAATTCCTTTAGATGATGCCGTAGGGAACTCTTTACATAGGTACTCATAACCGCTGTGCATAATTTTGCCAATATCCAGGAATAGAAATCATTCCCATGTAAAAGCATGTTGCTCACACTAAGAAGCTTTTCTTGCGCTTGTTCCAAGCGTTCTTCATCTCCCCATCTGATTTTCGAACATAGTACACCTAAAGCTCTGGTTGTTTCTTTGATGACTATATTATGGAAAGATGTTAAATTGAAATCTGCGACATCTTGGGAGATAGGGTTTCCCCAATATTTTCCTAATTCCTGAAATAAATCCTGAAAATCTGCCTTTAACAAAGCTTGAAGGATTTTGGATTCTGTATCTTCACGAACATGTTCGCGCAAGATACCAGCCGCACGCGCCGGATAACCAGCAAGCTGATAAGCTGCTGCCGACAGCAATCCGAGCGGTAAATCATCAGGATTCATTTCAGCGTGATCTAACCACTCTAATAATTCACCTGCGCGTCGAACTCCTCTCTGCCAAGTATCATCTTGAAAAGTTTTTTGTTCGATAAAAGCTGCTTCTAACAAACGTACAGCGTCGTCTAATCGCGCTAAAAATTCTTCCGGTCTCCAGCTACGCAGTCCTGGCTGCCCTCTGTGGAGTTTGGTATGTTGGCTGTATAATCTGGCAGTGGGTCGAGAAAATTTTCCGGAAAGTTCTTCTCGTAATGCTCTTGCCAACTTTTCGACTTCATGGCTAGGTTGAACCGTTTTTATAAAGGGGTGTGGACTTATGGTTTCGCTATCCACGCTGTTATACAATTCTAATATCAGCGCATCAACATCATGAAGATGAATTTCGACAGCTTCAAGTCTCCGATTCCTGGTATAGTTCTGATGAGGAGAGCTTTGGGGAAGGCAAATAGATTGTTTTTTAGGAGATTGACCACAAATGTAAATTATAAGATCGCATCGCTCATATTCTGCATCAAGAATGCCCAAACTACCAGAAAACCATAAACGTCTAAGTGCATCAATCCATGATTGTGCACTATGGTCATATTTTTTCCGGCTTTCTAATACTTCAATAACTTCAAGAATACTTTGTGGAATTAATAGATGACTATTAATTTGCTTGTAAGCGTTTGCAATCATTTTTTTGATGCGATGTTTAGAAGTACATTTAGCTTCACAAAAAAGGGAACGTCTAATAGTTCCATCTTGGTTCAATTGAAATGCCAAGCAATCATTCCCGGGTCGTCCGACTACATTTTTAGGTTTTTGACCCGTTTGCCTTACTTCCTCCCGGCGGTGAATAGCTGCATTATGAAATCTAAAAAGAAAAGCTGGAACCTTCCAGTTTTCGACGTTGAATGGTAAGAAGGTTTCCGCAAATAAACCTGCAAAAGTCTCTCCAAAATATTCTTTTAGGGTATTGAGAGGTAAATCAAAATAATTTTCAGACGTATTACTTTGAAAATATCCCTCAAAGGGAGTCAGGGAATTTCCTCTAAGCTCTTGAATATGGCGTCGGGCATCCTCATGCGCTTGCCGGATAAGAAATTTGAGTTCCTCAAGGATTTCGGTACGTCTGTTCAAATTCTCTTTGAGCAGACGATGTCTGTATCGTTTATCGTGAGACTCAGAAGTCAATTCTGATAGCCAAGAATGAAGTTTATCACATTTCCACATTGCTCGCTCTTTCGCTTTTTCAGAGTTAATGATGATGTCATCCTAACATGGTCACGATATAAAGAACATGAGAAGTTGGAAAGAAAAATTTACCCACTCACCACCTCCAACAGCGGCAGTTCCCAGTGATCGGCTTTGATGCGCGGGCGATAGTCTTCGGCCGGGTCTTTGGCGTGGCGTTGAATTAGAGCAAGGACGCGCACATGTTGGATCGTATCGAGTTTGTCGCGCCAGGCAGCGTTGGCGGTATTGGAAAGTCGGGTGACGCAAAAGCCGAAGTTGTCGTGAACCTGAAGGCCGTTATTGCTCGAAACCAGGCGGACAGCGTCGCCGGTGCGCAGGTTGGTAAGATGGCGGTGGATGGCGTGGGCGTCAGGAAATGCGCCGGCATAGTCAAGATAGAGGTCTTTCAACCCTAAGACGGTGTATTGCTTGCGCAACTCGTGCGGATCAAGGGATGTCAGGAGCGGAGCCGACCGTTTCAGCAGATATTCGCCGTGCAAGGGACGGAGAAAATGATTCGGCGCGGTTTGACAATCGAACAGGCAGAGGGTTTGCATGGCGCGAGTCATCCCGACGTACAGCAAGCGGCGTTCCTCTTCCTGTTTGGCTCGCTGCGGCGGAAATTTCCAATCGCCGCCGGGCAGAAAGACGTGTAGAAATTCCATCCCTTTGGCGGCGTGAACTGTGCCCAGAAACACGCCGCGGCCTAACATCTTATCCCGGCGCTCCTCGGCAAGACTCTCATAGAACCATTCGATGGCCTGCGCAACCGGCAAAGTGGCATCAAGCGTGTCTAGGCGATACGCTTCCAACATCTCGGCGAGTAATTGCTGCCAGGGATTCTCAGCGGCTTCCGCAGACATATCACTGAAAACCTGCTGAAGTTCCGACGCTTTTTTAATCATGTTTTGCTCTTCTTGAAGTCTTGTCAAAAAATGGGCAATTTCTCGGATGCGGTGCAGCGGCGGGCAGCGTTCAATACTCCATCGTACCGGAATGCCAGTTTGTTCGCATAAGGCGCGGATCGGATCGAGAGTTTTGCGGGTTCGAGCTAAAATGGCGCAATGCTGCCAATCGAAATTCTGGCTCAACGCCTTCAAGCGTTGGATTTCTGCAATGATTACGGCGGCTTGCGACACAGAATCATTTGTCTGAATGATTTGAACCCGGCCTTGCGCCAGCGGGTCGAGGGCTGACCAACTTCCTCCTGGCGGCTCGGTCTGCCGGTCTTTATTGATGCGAATCGGCTGCCTGGTTTTCATTCGATCCCGGTTCTGCTGGATCAGTTGATTGGCTGCGGCGATAATATGCCGGGTGGAACGGTAATTTTCAACCAGATATTCCTCCCGCGCCTGATAATCTTGCTGGAATTTGCGGATAAACTCCACATTCGCGCCCCGGAAGGTGTAAATATTCTGATCATCGTCGCCGACCGCCAAAATGGAGAGCTTGTCCTCTTCCTCATGCAAGGTTCTGCCGGCGATGACTGAAATGAGTTCATACTGCTGTTGATCAATGTCCTGGTATTCATCAACCAGAATATGGCTATATCCGGCGAGCAGCCGATCCCGCAGATCATCCGCTTCGATCCCGATAATCTCCTTTTTGCCCTTGAGCAAATCAATTGCTTCCCGAATGATTCCGTCAAAATTGATTGCTTCCTCTGAATCCTTTTCCACGGATTCTGCAATTGACCGGCCCACAAGGCGCAGCGCCATGCTATGATAAGTCAGAATGGTCACGCCCCTCATGTCGTCGCCGACCAATTCATGCAAGCGTTTCCGCAAGGACACGGACGCATTGTGATTGAAACAGAGAATCAGAATGTGCGCCGCAGGCACTCGTTTGACCCGCAGGAGGTATGCGCAGCGATGCACCACGATTTTGGTTTTGCCTGAGCCTGGCCCGGCCAACACCAGCAGATTTTTCTCAAGGGGGCCGGCAACAATCGCGGTCTGTACCGCATTGCGCAATTGATCCACGATTTTCCGAAAAGAATCTTGACTGGTGGCGTATTCCAGCATGTTTTCCCGTCCCGGAAAATGTTTTTTGATAAATTCCTGACGTGATACGGTGAAATAATCCAGCACCAACCTCAAGGCTTCCGCAATCGAACGCAGTCCCAACGCCGCATACGCATTGATGATATGCACCTGAAATATTTTTTCAACATAATGGATCGCCAGGGGGCTATAGTCGCCAAGCGTATAACGTCTGCCTTTCGCCTCCGGGGCTAAACGAATGGTCATGGCCTGCCTGAAGACCGCCAGACCCTGCTGAATCGTGATGATATGGTGTTCGTGCAGAAATAACAGGGCGCGATCTATGGCGGCTAACATATTCCGAAGCTCGGCTCGCAGAAATAAATCATTTTCAATCGCCGCCGTCAATTCATTGCTTGAAAATGGGAGCAGCACCAGACCGCCTTCCGGCGATTCTTCCTGTCCAGACTGTTTGGCTGCCTTACCAATCAATACATCTAAAATAATATTTGCCGCTTTCCTTCGCAGATTGGCAGTTTTACGAAGGGCGGGCCAACTCCGCCGCAGTCTCACTTTGTACAGATCCTGGCTGATATGGTATAAATCAAGGCTGCCTATCGAGGCTGCCAGGCCTTTGCCATCATCCGAAAGTCCTTTGATCAAATCCTGTAAGGTTTGCGGATTGCTTTCAAACCCTTCATTGATCAGCCGTTGATTCAAGCGGCGGAGCGACAAATTGACCCATGCGCCTTCGTCGGCGTCCGGCTCGGCTTCCTGCAACAGTTTGATCATGGCTTCTTCTAATGCACAAACCGCCTCAAACGCTTTCCGGGCGTTGTTTTTACCTTTCGGACGCAGAAAGGCGGTCAGCAAGACGCCTTGATCCACAATGCCGGCGTTCGCCATCTCATGCAGGATCACGATCACTTCTTGCGCCGGCGTTCGCCCGCTTGCCTCTGCAATCTTCTGAAATCCAGTGTTGAATAAACCTTCCGCAATCCGGTCTGCACTCAAGCCTTCGTCAGGATCTGCGTGAAAGAGTTCTTCTAAAATTGCGGTCCAGATGTCCTGCATGACTGGCGACAGGTTCAATTGGGCAATTTTCGCTTTGCCTTCCTGTATATTTTTAACGCGCGGTTTCCCCTGAAACACCTGCGTCAGATTCTCGTTCCGTTCAAGAAACCCGGCGCGTTCCAGCCAGGCAACGGCGGTTTTGACTTTCGTGTCCCGCAGCTTATCGTGCCCCTCGAAGACCCCATGCACCTCGTCTTCACGCAGCAATTCATCAACTGTCAAAACGATTTCCCCTTCCTGTCGCGTTTTGGTTTTGCGCAAGCCGCGCAAAATTTTGGCAATGTCACGTTTTTTGATTTCGGAACAGGCATTCATCGAAAATTGGAGTTCGACATCTTGCGGATCATACAGCAACATGCAATGAGCGTCTTGCAAATCACGCCCGGCGCGACCGGCTTCCTGGATGTAATTTTCAAGCGAACCGGGGATGTCGAAATGCAGCACAATTCTGACATTTTCTTTATCAATCCCCATGCCAAAGGCATTGGTGGCGCAGATCACCTGGATTTTGTCGCTGACGAAATCGTCAATAATTGTGCGTTTCAACTGGCTCTCTAATCCGGCATGAAAGCTTTCCACCACAAACCCGCTCGCGCCTTTGTGTCTCAGGTAATCCCGAATTTCTTCGGTTTCCTTGCGCGTGGCAGCATAGATGATGACGCTGCCAGCGTCCGCTTGTCTGAAATGTTCTTCCAGGATGAGCGCAACCTGTTCCATTTTCTCTGCCTTCCCGACTGTGCGCACTTCAAATGAAAGATTTTCCCGCTTGACGCCGCCCTCAAATCCGGTGAGTTCCTGTTGGAGTTCACTTCGGAAATGTTCCAGAATTTCTGCGATCACATCTTTTTTGGCGGTGGCAGTAAAACACGCAATCGGAGGAATCGGGGATCCCTGTTCGACGGCAAATTCGCGGATAAATCTGGCAGCATAGAGATAATCCGGCCGGAAATCATGTCCCCATTTGGAAAGGCAGTGCGCCTCATCAAAGACCCAACAGCCGATTTCCCTGTGTTGCAATGCTCGTTTGACTGAGCGATTCCGCAATTGTTCCGGGGAAATATACAGAATGGCGACATCCCCCAGGCGCACCCGCTCTAACACCGCGCCGCGTTCCGGCGGGGTCAACATGCCATACACGACGTCCGCGAAAGGGGTTGCGGTCTTTTTGGCGAGATTATCCACCTGATCTTTCATCAGGGCTTGCAAGGGCGAAATGACAACCGTTAAAACTCCGCGCCGGTAATGCCGGACAAGCGCCGGAAGCTGAAAACATAATGATTTGCCCCCGCCCGTCGGCAAGATGGCTAATAATGGCTGATCAGCCATCCCGTGCGTGACAATGGCTTGTTGCAGGCTCTTGCCATCCTCTGTTTGCGGCGTGTCTCGGAATCGGTCAAAATTGAAAAATCGTTTGAGTTGCGTCACCGGGTTGTGATTCTCCTGGCAATACTGGCAGGATTCATCATTGCACGGGCGATCTCGTAATAATCTCAGGATTTCGCCGGTTTTGGGGAATTGATAGCGTACCCACGGCGGCAGCACCGAATTCGAACCTGAGACCAGCAGCCATGCCAGGCAATATGCCAACGCCGGACGGTGGAGCGGGGCGCATAGCATCTGTTCCGTGACCGAACGCACAGCCTGTTGACAGACGATTCCTTCGGTTTTTTTCACAAAGATGGTTTGATAAGTTTCAATTTCGGCCGGTTCTAACGCTCCGCCAATTGCTCGGAATACTTCCGCAACCCCTTGCCCGCGAAACATACCGATCTGCGAGTCAAAAAAGCAGAATTGATAAAACGCTAGCACCTCTGGAGCATGCTCCCATGTTTTGCGAAAGGCCTGGCATTGATCCTGAAACACGGAGACCGCTAAGCGAATATCTTCAAGCGGATCGCTCAAGGCAGAACGCACCAGTTTATAGTCTTTCACCAGATGGTGATAAGGATTTTGCGGAAAGGCTAAGGGCGAGAGATACAAGGTGTCAATCACTGGCAAGTCGAGGAGTTTCAGATGGGGGTACAGGGATTGCAGAATCACCAGATCATGCCCGATCAGGTTATGTCCCAATACGAAGTCAGCCTGAGCAGCAAATTGATCTAACTCGTGGAGAATGGCTTCCAACTCGAATGGTGTTTTGCGTTCAAAGGTCTGTCCCTGAAAGAGTGCTCCGACATGCCGCAGCGCCCCCTGTTTCGTCGTTTCAATATCCAGGAGCAGGCAGCGTGATAGCAGATTTTTCAGATCCATAAAACTCTCAAGTTTTGATGAAGTACATTCTATCAATAATTCCCGCAACCTATTGATTTTTTAAGCTTAACGTTTTTAAGAAATTACACAAGCAGACGCGACAACCGGGGTTTGAGAGTCAATCGTCAAATATTGGAACTCAAACCCTCATGTTGTAAAAAGGTTTCGGCAATGAGCAGGTCGTCAGGGGTGGTGATTTTGATGTTGCGATAGGAGCCTTGGACAATGTTGACCGGATAGCCGAAATATTCTGTCAGCATGGCGTCATCCGTGCCGTAAAGCCCTATGTTTCGGGCCTGTTCGTGAATATCACGAATAAATGGGTACTGAAATGCCTGGGGGGTGTGAATCTGCCATAAAGATCTTCGATCAAGGGTTTCGACGACGAAGAATTCCTCTGAAAGGGCTGATTGAACCATTGCAGAATTGTTTGGATCGCTATAATGCCGTTCCGCACGTTTGATGGTATCTTTGACCGGGACAGCGGTGACACAGGCGCGATGTTTGTGGGCGGCTTCAATCACATCTGTGATGATTGTGGAAGTCACAAACATTCGCACGACATCATGAATCAGCACAATCTCTGTCTGCGGATGTACCGCTTGTAAGCCTTGCCAGACCGAATCCTGGCGTTCTTTTCCGCCTGCGACGATCGTGTCAATTTTCGAAATCTCATATTCGGCAAGAATCTGCTCACAGCGCGCGCGATCTTGCGGGCGCGTGACCAGGATGATCTGATCAATCGCCGCTACACGCTCAAAACGGGTAAGCGTATGCGCGAGAATTGGGACCCCGCCGACGCAAAAGAATTGCTTGGGCAGAGGTCCCTGTCCCATTCGAGAGCCGGTACCGGCTGCCAGAAGAATCGCAGTGACCATAGTAGAGTTTATCTCATATTTCCTTCTGTCGTCAGTTGCCCGAAAATCATGCGCCCGGCCGTCGTTTGCAAGACGCTTGTGACAGAAACGCTCACAGTTTTACCAATTAACTTTTTGGCGTGATCAATCACAATCATAGTGCCGTCATCGAGGTAGGCGATTCCCTGTCCGTATTCTTTCCCTTCTTTCAGAACCTGAACTTCGATCACTTCTCCTGGTAAGACCACCGGTTTTAAGGCATTTGCCAGTTCATTGACATTCAGAACCGATATCCCTTGTAATTCAGCGACTTTATTCAGATTAAAATCATTCGTGATGAGCTTTGCCTGGAGCAATTTGGCTAATTCCACCAATTTGGCATCGATCTCTTTGATCTTGGGAAAATCCTGGTCATCGATTTCGACCTGGACATCAATGCGTTTCTGGATTTTGTGGAGAATTTCCAGGCCGCGTCGGCCTCGATTGCGTTTGATTGGATCTGAGGAATCGGCGATATGCTGCAATTCTTTGAGAATGAATTGTGGAATGATCAGGATGCCCTCAAGAAAACCGGTTTCAGCAATATCGGCAATCCGGCCATCAATAATGACACTCGTATCAAGAATTTTATAATTTTTCGCTGCAGGTTGATCTGAAAAAAACTGCCGCATTGAAGCCAGAGTCAAATGTTGAATCCGCGTTGCTCCAAGCATTAACCCCACAACAAAAAACAGATAGAGCACGGAAATGTGGACATAAATTGCCCAGGAAATTTTGGGAGAGAAATATTCAAAAAATGATTGCGTTAATACCCTGGCGAACGCCAAACCAAGAAATCCGCCGACAATTCCTCCGACGATCGTGCGTGAATCGATTTTCCGTATTTCCCAATCGAGTAAAAATATCAGGCCGGCAAGGAAAATCCCCCATATCATGCCTATTATTCCCCATCGGAAGGCGCCTGTTCCCCAAAACCCCAGGAAATATCCCAAAATACCGAATATTCCGGCAAAAATAACTTTTCTTCCAATATGAGAGGTCACGTTGTGTTCACCTCGCTTTATGCCAATTTTGTTCCCGGTTACCGGGGGAAGAGTGTATAGATAAAAATCGTCAGAAATGTCTTTGCAAGAAAACACCGAGTTATTGAAAACTCTCGATTTGTAGAGGTACAACTGTTTTTCTGAAAGACAATAAAAACCTATTTTCTCCCGAATATGTTCTTCAGTACAGGGGATATCATAGGAATGATGAACGACATGTCGCGTTTGGGAAAGGCAAAAATCAAGGGTGTTTGGAAGAACCTTGCTCCAAACACCCTGATAATTTGTGAACACATTCAAAAGAGTGTGTGAAGATTCAACACATCACTGCAGTTAAGCCGCGCAGCAACACTCATCAATCAACGATTCTGCCTGAGCGGTGCCAATGCGTTTTGAGTGCGCAATTTCCATGACAATCAGTTCGCGGGTGCTATCCAGCATTTTGCGTTCACCAAACGACAGTTCTTTTCTGCGTCCTAACCGGGTGAGGTTTTTAAACACTTCTGCGATTTCGTAAATAGAACCCGTACGAATTTTATCCATGTTGAAATTGTAACGCTTGTTCCACTTGGGGGGCATATTATTAATTTCATCGCGTAAAATATCAAAGATTCTTTCAACTTCCTCTTCGTCAATAATTTGTCGTAATCCAACTTTTTGGGAATTCGATACGGGCACAATAATTTTTAAGTCTTTTCCGATAATACTCAAGACAAAACATTGAAGTTTTTGTCCGGCAATTTCTTTCTCCTCAAGGGCCTCAATTCTTCCCACCCCATGAGAAGGATACACAACCTTATCTCCTACGGCAAACATTGTAGCTGTTACCTCCATATAGATCTGTGAATAATCTGATGTATGTTCATTCTCGGGTCGTGTCAAGATATTCTCAATAGAACAAGCGTTGAGTGTTTTCAACACCTCCTTTTGCTGCTATGCTTCGCCAGGCAAAAGGAAACGACGCAGACGAGAAATGTGTACTGCTCTTCTTTGCGCCGCATCCAGCGTCACCAAAACTCCGTGCAAACATGGATTATGCGCAGCGCTTTCAAAACGTACCGGCAGGTACGTCAAAAATTTTTGAATTACCCGTTCTGTTTCGACGCCAATGACAGAATCCATGGCGCCTGTCATGCCCACATCGGTGATATACGCCGTTCCCCGGGGCAAAATGCGTTCATCCGCAGTCTGGACGTGCGTGTGCGTTCCCAGAACGGCTGCCACTTTTCCATCCAGATACCAGGCCAGAGCTTGTTTTTCTGAAGTCGCTTCAGCGTGAAAATCAACAATAATGGCTGCACCAGAGTCTTTTAATCGCTGGATTTCCTGGTCAGCAGCGCGAAAAGGACAACTGAATCCGTCCATAAAGACTCTCCCTATCAGATTAAGTACAGCAATCGTTTCTCCTGACCCTGTATGCACCACACAAGTTCCCATACCAGGTGTTTCAGGTGGAAAGTTTAACGGCCGAATCAAACGTCTTTCATGCTGAATATAATCAATAATTTCTTTTTTCTGCCAGACATGGTTGCCCGACGTGAGCACATGGATACCTGAAGTGAACAGTTCTTCCGCAATTTTCGGGGTAATTCCGACTCCGCCGGCAGCATTTTCACCGTTTGCAATGACCACATCTACCTGAAATTCACGCACAATCTCCTGCAGTAACGATTTCACGGCGTGCCTTCCGGCTTTGCCAACAATATCTCCGATAAACAATAGTGTAATGTTCAAAGAATCTCCAAATGTCCCTTTTCTTCACCCACAGCGAGTGTAGCGATTAGCGGGCGTAGGTAAACGAGCGCGTTTCTCGAATCACCGTCACTTTAATCTGTCCGGGATATTCGACCTCTTTTTCAATCCGTTTCGCAATATCGCTCGCAAGTACTACCGCTTCATCATCCGAAATTTTTTCGTAATTCACAATTACTCGGATCTCTCGCCCTGCCTGAATAGCATACGACGTTTCGACCCCATAGAATGAATTGCTGATTTCCTCTAATTTTTCGAGTCGTTTGACATAAGATTCCAGAATTTCACGTCGCGCTCCGGGGCGAGCGGCTGAAAGGGCGTCGGCAGCCGCAATAATGACGGCTTCTAAGGTTGTCGGTTCAACATCGTGATGGTGAGCTTCTATCGCATGGATCACCCGTTTGCTCTCATTATATTTTCGGGCGAGTTCTGCTCCGATCATCGCGTGCGCGCCTTCAACCTCATGATTCACGGCTTTACCGATATCATGCAGCAGGCCTGCGCGTTTGGCGATCTGAATATTTCCTCCCAGTTCGGCTGCCATAATGCCCGCAATATAGGCGACTTCTTTTGAATGCAGCAGCACATTTTGGGTATAACTGGTGCGGTATTTGAGCCGCCCCAATAATTTAATGGCTTCAGGGTGGAGGCCATGAATGCCAGCATCAAACGTAGCTCGCTCGCCTTCTTCATAGATCAGGTCTTCCATTTCATCACGAACTTTTCCGACGATTTCTTCGATTCGCGTTGGATGAATCCTTCCGTCGGCGATCAAACGTTCCAGGGAAATGCGTGCGACTTCCCGTTTTATGGGGTCAAACCCTGATAAAATGACAGCTCCGGGAGTATCGTCAATAATCAGGTCAATACCTGCCACGCTTTCAAAGGTGCGAATATTACGTCCCTCACGTCCGATGATGCGCCCTTTCATGTCATCATTCGGCAAATCAACTACCGAAACCGTGGTTTCAGCAATATGATCAGCCGCACAGCGCTGAATTGAGGTCATGATGATCTCTTTGGCCTTTTTATCAGCTGTTTGTCGGGCTTCTTCATATAAGCGTCTGATGGTTTTAGACGCTTCATATTTCGCTTCTTCCTCCATCTGTTGGAATAACGTTTGCTTCGCTTCCTCGGCCGTCATTGCTGATATTCGTTCGAGGATCTCCTGTTGCTGCTGGATCACTGTCGAGAGATTTTCTTTTTCCTGGGCGATATGCTGCATATTTTCTTCAAGTTCTTGCAGGGCTTTATTGAGTTCAAGCTCACGTTTACCTAGTAGCGAGTCTTTTCGATCGAGGTTTTCCTCTTTTTGATTAATGCGATTCTCTAATTTTAACAGTTCAGCCCGACGTTCTTTCGTTTCAGTTTCAAATTCAGTACGCACCTGATAGAGTGCATCTTTCGCCTCAAGAATGATCCGCTTTTTCTCGGCTTCAGCTTCGGCTCTGGCATCTTCTATGATTTGCGCAGAAAGTTTTCTGGCTTTGGCGATCTTTCGTTCAATATATTCCTTTCGAAAGACATACCCCATTCCACCGCCCATCAATATAATCAGCAAAAAAAACAGAAAACTCCCTACAGCCCCCATATTCTCATCTACCCCTTGCCATCAGGCCATTAAAGAGGGGTCTCTCCACCTGATGCGCACATTCTCTCAATAACATAACATTTCGCAGCAACGCCGCTTCAATTGAGACACAATCGAATTCAGACAGGTCTAAAATACTTCCAGGAATTACTTACATGAAAGAGAGGAAAAAAGTGAAGGAACACACAGTGAAGCCCTACATTGAAGTGAACAGATTCTCTTTTTCAAGGATTTCCGACAAAAACACACTCATATTTCACGCTCTGATTTGATGCTCTCTACAATCGCAAGACTCATTGTGACAATCGCTTGTTCAGTGTGTGTTGTTGCTCTGCCCGTGAATATCTCCTGAGAATCTTTCTACATTCCCCCACCACAATGCCGTGTGAAGTAAAATCTTTGAACCTGGCATAGCCAGGTGGGTGCTCTCGCGAATACTCTGTACGTCCCTGAATTCAGAGAATCCAGGGCATGTACGTCATATTACAGCTCAAACTCCCATTCTTGAAGTTGGTAGGCTCAAGAGTTTTACTTCATCACGTACACGGTAGGGGAATTCGTCATCCACCTTTATTGTATAGTCCAGTTGCTCTTGGATTTTTCCATGCAAGAACAACAAAATACATCTTCGTCACTTATATTCATTCAATCAATTTATCAGCGATCACATGTTTTGAGATCATATTCATCGCAACGTTAAGGTTTTCTTTTTCAGGTTATCTGGGATAAAAATTCCTTCAACAGGAGCACCTATACATTCACACATCATACTGTTTCTTGTTCTACGGTCAACCTTACCTTTTGGCAATGAATATTTGTATTTTCTCTCAACGTTTCTGGATAGTTTTCCTTCTTTCACGTATGACTTATATATACAAAGCAAGCCTGAGGACTTGTCAAGAAATTTACGTAAAAAAACATCACTTATAGAAAAATTCTCGTTGCAAGAGACTCTCTTTGACGAAAATACAGGGTTATCGGATCTGAATTCCTAAATGGGATCGCAAAGCATCAATAATGCATTGGTGCACCTCAGACACTTCAGCATCAGTTAACGTTTTTTCTAACGAGCGATATTGTAATGAATAGGTGAATCCAACATGACCGTCGGCGATTTGTGGGCCGACATACCGATCGAATAACATCATGCGATCCAAAAGAGGCGCCCCTGTTTCTTGGATCAACTGTTCGATCTCTGAGGCCAGGATGGCATTTGCCGGAACAACAATCGCCAGATCTCGAAACACCGCGGGAAATTTCGGTAATGGCTGAAAGGTCTTCTTAAACGAGGTCTCTTCCACTAAAGGCGCTAAATAAAACTCACACAGATAAATCCGTTCATCGCCCAGGTCAAAATGCCCAGCAACTTTGGGGTGAATTCTCCCAAGGCATCCGAGCGGTTTCCCGTGAACTATAATTTCAGCCGCTTCACCCGGATGCAGAAAAGGATACTGGGTTGTACGAGCAAAGATTGCCGAGACATTCAAGCGTTCGAACAGATTTTCGACGATTCCCTTGAGATCATAAAAATCTATCGGTGTCTGCGCATACGCCCAGGATGCACCTGATCTCGCCCCGGTTAATACGGCGCTGATCATCGTATGCTCATCGGGCAACCGTTTTGAGGTATCTGTCTGGTAAAAGACTTTCCCAATCTCAAAAAATCGAAGATTTTCCACGCGATTACTCTTATTGAGAAACACATTGCCGAGCAACCCTGGAATTGTGGTTGTGCGAAGGTTTCCCTGTTCAACCGTCAACGGATTTTTCAAGGGAACAATCTGCTTGTAGGGCGCTTGAGCAGCAACCCCCAGTTTTTCTAAACTGCTGACGTCAAAAAAACTATAATTGATGACTTCGTACAACCCTTGACTCAACAGCGTTTCCCGCACAATGCCTTCAACATCACGCGCTAGATTGTCAATTTTTGAGGGAATTTCCCCTGATGGAAATTGCGTCGGAATATTATCGTAATTATAGATGCGTCCGATTTCTTCAATCAGATCGATTTCTCTCGTCACATCAGGCCGGTAAGATGGCACTTCTACCGTAAATCCTTGTTCCTCTGTCGTCAGAACTCGGAAGCCCAGGGTTGATAGAATGTGCTGAATCGTCTCACGATCGATCTGAATCCCAAGAATGTCAGTCACACGTGAGAGACGTAACGACACATTCAGCGGTGTATATGCGAGCGGAAAACAATCAATAATACCCTGAGCCGCTTTTCCTCCTGCCAGTTCAATGATTAATTTTGTCGCGCGCCGCAGGGCATAATCAACTTTTAAGAGATCAATGCTGCGTTCAAAACGATAACTTGCTTCAGTGCTTAATCCTAATTTTTTGGAGGTTTTGCGGATGCTGGATGGCGAAAAATACGCACTTTCTAACAAAATATTTGTTGTAGTATCTGATATTTCCGAATTAAGTCCTCCCATGACGCCGGCAATTCCGACGCTGCGCCGATGTCCATCGGCAATCATTAAAATCTGATCATCAAGCTGGCGTTCAGTTTCGTCCAACGTGATAAAACGTTCATCCTGGTGCGCCCGACGCACAATAATCTGTCGTCCTGCCAACATATCCAAATCAAAAGCATGGAGCGGCTGACCTAACTCTAACATCACAAAATTGGTGACATCCACGACATTATTAATTGATCGCATCCCGACATGTTCTACTCTCCGTTTCAACCATAGAGGGGAGGGGCCAATCTTCACCCCTGTCATAATGCTCGCAGTATAGCGTGGGCAGAGTTCAGGATCTTCAATCGTGACAGTAGCAATCTCAGCGACAGGCTGGCCTTCTTCAGGGTAGTCGTTTGCGGGAAAAGTTAATGGACGCGCAAGTAAGGTCGCAACTTCTCTGGCTACGCCGACATGACTGAGGCAGTCGCCGCGATTCGGCGTGAGTCCGATTTCAAGAATTGTATCCTCTTCGATTCCCAGGATTTCATGAGAAATCGGCGTTCCGACAGAAATGTCTGCCGCGAGCACCATAATGCCGCGATGATCGTCGCTAATCCCCAACTCATCTTCGGCACAAATCATGCCCTGTGAAGTCACTCCGCGAATCTTTGCAGCACGCACATTCAGGCCACCGGGCAATTCAGCGCCTGGCAGAGCGACCGGCGATTTAACATGCACAGCCGTATTCGGAGCGCCGCACACAACAGTGATCGGGGTGGTTTCGCCGATATCCACCTGACACACATATAATTCAGCGGCTTCAGGATGTATTTGAACGTCAAGAATTTCTCCAACCACGATCCGCTCAGAGAACCTGTAGGTTCGTTCTTCAAGCCCTTCGACTTCTAACCCTGCCATGGTTAAGCGATCCGCAAGTTCAGCAACAGAGGTATCTCCACACTCTACATAGTCTTGTAACCAACGATAACTAACTTTCATATTCTTTCGCGCTTCTGGTAGTCTTTTTCTGAAAAACTAGAGCATCACATTAGAATTGTTCGAGAAATCTCAGATCATTTTCAAACAAGAGGCGAATATCATCAATGCCGTATTTCAACATGGCAATCCGTTCAGCCCCCATTCCAAAGGCATAACCACGATATTTTTCAGGGTCATAGTTAACATAGCCGAAGACATTTGGGTCGATCATACCTGAACCAAGAATTTCAATCCAGCCGGTGCTGCCGCAAACCCGGCATCCTTTTCCTTTACACATAAAACAGGAAATATCAACTTCCGCGCTCGGTTCGGTAAACGGAAAAAAACTGGGACGAAAACGAAGTCTGGTACCTTTGCCAAACATCTGTTCGACAAACAGTTCCAGTACGCCTTTTAAGTCGGTCATGCTGATATGGGTATCCACGCAAACCCCTTCAATTTGATGGAACATGGGGCTATGAGAAATATCAGCGTCATGCCGATATACCTTGCCGGTGCAAATAAATCGAACAGGCGGGGTCGTTTTTTCCATGAACCGAATTTGAACCGGGGAAGTGTGCGTGCGTAACACCACGTCGTCATTGACGAAAAACGTATCTTGCATATCCCGCGAGGGATGATCTTTGGGGAAATTCAAGGCTTCAAAGTTGTAATAATCCAATTCAACTTCCGGTCCTTCTGCCACTGAAAACCCCAACCCCCTGAAAATCTGTTCGGTCTGTTCCAATACTTGTGTAACAGGATGTTTTTTTCCAAACAGAAGCCGTCGTCCGGGAAGTGTGACATCAATACGTTCTTCGGCCAGTTTCTTTTGAGTCGCTTCTTCGTCCAGTTGGCGTTCTCTGGAATCGTGCAACTCTTGCAGGAAATTTTTGACATCATTAATTTTTTTCCCCGCAAGGGGGCGCTGTTCAGGGGACAATCCCCCTAACAGCTTCATGGCCTGAGAAATCTGGCTTTTCTTTCCCAGATATTTGACGCGAAGGTTATTGAGCGTTTCTTGATCAGTTGTCGCCAAAAATTCCTGCTGCGCCGTGGTTTGAAGAATTTCTAAGGTTTGAATAATATCTTCCATCGCTTTCGATATAACTTACGCCGCTTGTGCTTCTTCAACAGAATTCCCCAGCGCAGCTTTGGCAGTTTCAACCAGTTGGGCAAATGCCGCTGAATCTTCAATCGCTAAATTCGCCAATACTCTTCGATCTAACACCACATTCGCTTTGTGCAAGCCGCACATAAATTGACTATACGAAAGTCCGTGTTCACGCGTGGCAGCATTAATTCGAATGATCCAGAGTTTCCGAAAATCGCGTTTTCGTTGTCTCCGATCGCGATAGGCGTAGGTTAAGGATTTAATCACCGCATTTTTCGCGGTACGATAAAGTTTGCTACGCCCTCCGCGAAACCCTTTAGCCAGCTTTAAAATTTTCTTATGACGTCTTTTTGTCGTTGTTCCGCTTTTTACCCTTGCCATAATGCTTCACCTTTTATTAATCGTTTTTATCGGTAAGAAAATTTATTCCAGTTGTTCACGACTTATACATAGGGGATAAGCCGTTGAATACGCTTATTATCAACCCTTACGACGGTTGTTGCTTGACGTAGATGGCGTTTTCTTTTACGGGTTTTTCCGGTGAAAAGATGTGCGCCAAATGCTTTATTCCGTTTAATTTTCCCCGATCCTGTTTTTCGAAAACGCTTGGCGGCGCTTCTGTTAGTCTTCATCTTTGGCATAGTCGTATCTTCTATGGAACAAAGAGAATGTGATCATTCGGTCATCATCCGTCTGACCTCTCTCCGCTTTCTCCATTTCCTCCTTTACGGTTTCGACTTTTTTTCGCTTTTCTGGGATTTTGATACCAGAACCACCGTCATATTTCGTCCTTCCATTTTCGCCGGACTTTCAATATCCGCAATATCCTGTGTAGCTTCAAGAAAACGATCCAGCAGTTTTTGTCCAAGATCTTTGTGGACAATTTCTCGGCCGCGAAAAACCACGGAAATTTTGGCTTTATCGCCGTCTTCCAGGAAACGCTTGACATGGTTCAGTTTAAACTGATAGTCGTGCTCATCAATTTTCGGACGAACTTTGACCTCTTTGATTTGAATGACTGTTTGTTTCTTTTTTGCTTCATGGGCTCGTTTTTGTTGCTGATATCGAAATTTCCCGTAGTCCATCATTTTACAGACCGGTGGATCAGCACTAGGAGCCACTTCAACCAAATCCAACCCCAGTTCTCGTGCTTTGTTGAGCGCATCATCTCGAGAGAGAATCCCCAATTGTTCTCCGTCTGGCCCGACAATTCGAAGTTCTGGCGCATGAATTTGCGAATTAATTTTGTTCTCGACGCGTCCGGTTTTTTGGGAATAACTCGCTTTTTTCCTTTTCACTCACACCTCTTCATCTGATAACTGACGAATCAGTTGTTCCATTGTCAACGATCCCAGATCACCTTTTCGCCGATGGCGAAGGGATAGTGTATGGTTTGCAAACTCTTTATCGCCGATGATCACCATATAAGGCACCTGTTCTCGTTGAGCAATCCGTATTTTCTGGCTAATTTTTTCGTCATGAGTATCGAGTTCAACACGAAACTTTGCTTTTTGAAGCTGGGCGGCCACATTGGCGGCATAATCACTATGGCGCAACCCAATCGGCAAAATTTTAATTTGGACTGGAGCCAGCCACAAAGGAAACGCTCCGGCATAATGTTCGATTAATGCACCGATAAAGCGTTCCATAGAGCCGAGCACAGTCCGATGAATCATGTACACATGATGCTTCTTCCCATCTTCGCCGATATAATTCACATCAAAGCGGCCGGGAAGATTAAAATCAAATTGTGTCGTTGGCCCTTGCCATCCTCGTCCCAAAGCGTCAATTAATTTTGTATCGATTTTCGGCCCATAGAAGACTGCTTCGCCTTCCATGCGGGTATAGGATAACCCTTTGTGCTGTAACGCTTTAATCAACGCCTGTTCTGCAAGTTCCCAGTTCTCATCAGATCCCGCGTATTTTTCAGGATGCTGCGGATCGCGGACGCTGAGTTCGACTTCATACCGATCAAACCCAAAGGCTTTGAGCATGTATTCGGTCAAATTAAGCACGCCCACAATTTCATCAAAAACCTGTTCCGGAGTACAAAAAATATGAGCGTCATCCTGCGTAAATCCGCGCACGCGCAACATGCCGTGCAAAGTTCCAGATCGTTCATAGCGATAGACTGTCCCTAATTCGGCATATCTGATCGGTAAGTCACGATAGCTTCGAATTTGCGTCTGGTAAATCAAAATATGACCGGGACAATTCATTGGTTTTAACACATATTCGTCATCGTCAATAGATAACGTGTACATATTATCCCGGTAAAAATCATAATGCCCGGAGGTGCGCCACAAACTTGAATGGGCGATGTGCGGAATCGTGACCAGTTCATAGCCTCGTTCCAGATGAACGTCCTTCCAGAAATCTTCCACAACCCTTCTGAGCATCGCGCCTTTCGGATGCCAATAAATTAATCCCGCGCCCGCATCCTGGTGGATGCTAAAGAGATCAAGCTCTTTTCCTAATTTACGATGGTCGCGGCGTTTGGCTTCTTCTAAACGGTCGAGATGCTGAGTTAACGCGCTTTTCGATGGGAAAGACGTGCCATAAATCCGCTGCAGCATAGGGTTGCGTTCGTCGCCGCGCCAATAGGCCCCGGCTATGGTGAGCAATTTAAACGCCCGAATTTTTCCGGTCGAAGGGATGTGAGGGCCGCGGCACAAATCAACAAATGTCCCTTGTTGATATTCGCTAATCCGTTCCCCGTCCGGCAGTTCCTGGAGAATTTCAACTTTATATTTTTCTCCGCGACTCCCGAAATCTGCTATCGCCTCTTCCTTCGAAAGCTCCTTCCGCGTATATGGCAGATCGGCCTCTACCAACTCTGCCATTTTTTGTTCGATCCGTTCAAGATCTTCTGGGGTAAAGGGCTGTCCAACTTCGAAATCGTAATAAAACCCATCTTCAATGGCTGGTCCAATAGCAATTTTAGTTCCGGGAAACAATTCTTGGACGGCCTGAGCCATCAAATGCGAGGTGCTGTGACGATAGATTTCAGCGCCAACTTTAGAATGAAAGGTGAGAATTTCTACCGAACAATCGTGCTCCAGTGTCGTTGATAAATCTCGAGGCACCCCATCAATTTTTACGGCAAGAGCCTCTTTTCCCAACCGAGAACTGATTTTCGATGCGAGTTCAGCCGCCGTCATCCCCGCTTCGACTTGCTGAACCGAACCATCAGGAAGTGTAATGTGTATCATAGCCTGGTAAGTAAAATCTCTCCTCCCTCTCCTCTATGCAAAAAAATAATAGGCACGGGCGGTCTCGAACCGCCGACTTCTACCGCGTCAAGGTAGCGCTCTCCCCCTGAGCTACGTGCCTATATTCTTTTAGACTTATTTTAGGATACTCAACGTATCTTTATTGTGTGGAGACGATATGTATGAGGCGGGAAACTTGTCAAGAGAATTTTTTAAAATATTTACCACATTGACTGAGAAAGTATCAAAATATCTCTTGACACAAAAAGTTTTTTCCCTATGATAATCTATGAAGGGATAAGAACAATTTTAGATCAGGATTTTTAAAGGAGGTTTATCTATGGTAACACAAAACGATGTTGAGATTTATCTGGATGACTGTGGGTTTCCTTTTGAAGCAGTCGGCGAGGGAATCTGGCGTGTTGAATCGCCCGATAACAAGGTCGAGAATATTATTGTTAGCTATGAGGCTCCGATTTTATTTATGCGAGTGAAACTCATGCCTGTTCCGACAAAGAAGCGCGAAACCTTTTATAGACGGCTGCTCGAACTCAATGCCACGGAGATTCCCCATGGCGCGTTTGGGATTGAGCAGGAGAATGTGGTGGTGATTGATACGCTGCAGGTTGAAAATCTTGATCGGAATGAGCTTCAGGCCTCGATTGACTCGCTAGCTTTTACGGTCGCACAATATTATAAGGAATTGAAAACCTATATTGAGAATTAATTCATCGTCACATCACCGTTGAAAGGTGAAAGGAGGAAACACGTATGGGTATTTTTGGAAGACTCTCAGATATTTTATCAGCCAATGTCAATGAACTTATTGATCGCGCTGAAGATCCACAAAAAATGATGGAACAGATGATCCGGGAAATGCACGAACAGTTGCGTGATGCGAAAATTCAGGTAGCTAAAGCGATTGCCGATGAAAAGCGGCTGCAGTACCAACTCAAACAAAATGAAACGCAAGCGCAAAACTGGGAGAGTAAGGCCATGCTGGCTCTGAAAAAGGGAGATGAAAATCTCGCAAAAGAAGCCTTAAAACAAAAAAAGACTTATGATGGCCTGGCCGAATCCATTCGTCCGCAATGGGAACAACAGAATAATATGTCTTCGAAGCTCAAAGACAGCCTGCGCGCACTGGAGTCAAAGATTGACGAGGCTCGACGCAAAAAAGAGATTCTGGTGGCGCGCCAGAAACGTGCTGAAGCACAAAAGAAGGTGCACGAGGTGATGTCGGGCTTGAACGATCGCGGTGCCTTTGCTAAGTTTGACCGCATGGAACAGAAAGTCATGGAAATTGAAGCTCAGGCTGATGCGGCAGTAGAGTTAGAAATTAGTTCCCTCGACGATCAATTTAAGGCTCTTGAAGCTAGTTCCGATGTTGATGATGAATTAGCTGCATTAAAAGCCAAATTAAGCCTGAATCCATAACGAATGCCTGCGAGAAAGGGAATGAGCTATTGACTGACAATACTCGTTCCCTTTTTGTTTTTTCCGGAGTAACTCTAAGAATGAAGAATGAACAAGAATTTTCGGACTTTTGCTGAATATCATCGGGTTTTGTCAAACAACAGTCAAAAATTTTTATTTGTTATTATTTATGGGAAGAATACACTTAAAATCCTCTCAAGAAATAGAGATTATCCGCGCCAATGGGCGGTTAGCCGCTCAGACCCTGTTAATGTTGGAAAAGGCTGTGACTCCCGGAATCACCACATTAGCACTGGATCGGATGGCAGAACAGTTTATTCGGGATCATCAGGCACTGCCATCCTTTAAAGGGTACCATGGTTTTCCGAGCAGCGTGTGTTGTTCTGTCAATGAACAGGTGGTCCATGGCATTCCAAATGCTAAAAAATTACAAGAAGGCGACATTATTACCCTCGATGTCGGGGTGTATAAGAATGGCTATCACGGAGATTCCGCCATTACTGTCGCCGTCGGCAATATCACGACAGAAGCGCAGCAGTTAATGAAAGTCACCAAAGAAGCCTTATATCTGGGAATTCAGCAAGCGCAGTCCGGTGAGCGTTTAGGGGATATTGGCTATGCAATTGAGTCATTCGTTAAAAAATATGGCTATGGAGTTGTCCGTGAATATACCGGACATGGGGTTGGGCGCGAGCTACATGAAGCGCCGCACGTGCTCCATTATGGCAAAGCGAATACAGGCATCCGGTTGAAGGTTGGCATGGTCTTCACCATTGAACCGATGATCACCATGGGATCTCACGAAATTCAAGTAAAAAAAGATGGCTGGACTGCTGTGACAAAAGATAAGAGTTTGTGCGCTCAGTTTGAACACACGATCACGATTACGCCGAATGGACCTGATATTTTGACCTTGCCATAAAGCTGATAAATTATATGGCAGAGAAAATTTTTACTTTATGAAAAAGAATCTGTCATAATTATAAACTTGGGATGTTCCTGAAAGGAAGAGATAGCAGGGATTCTGAGAGATTCGTAATATCCAGAAGTTGGATTAAGAGTGAAAAGAACAACAATATGCTCGATGAGAGGCGTCAGAACTTCTGGAGACAAACTCTATTGTGAGCATGACTATTTATCCAGGACATGCTAGGCTGGAAAAACGTCTTTCCCTTTTTTCCAGCGCATTATAGCGAAGAATTTGAATTCTATCACTGGGCAACATGAAACACTCATGCCAAAATCTGAAACACTTGAGATCGAAGCCTATCTTCATGCGGTTTCTGAAGAAACCTTATCAGAGCTTTCCGCAGATAATTTTCTGACAGGCGAAGAAGGCGAAGAATCTCATCTTGCCATTCCGAAAGAATATCAGGCAATCCTTACCTCGTTTGAATCTCCATTGATGGAGTACATCCGGAATCTTCAAGTGAAGGTGAACCAAATCCCCAAAGAGATCTCATTTATCAGCAGCATCTATTTGCTCACCCAGGGCAGAATTATCCATCTTATTAATCACGAACAAGGGGAACGGGTGAAACAAGAGTTCTTTGCGCTGCTCGCTCCGCTCGCCCGCAATGCTGAAAGAGAAAAAGCTCGACGCCATACCCGTGCGACCTCTGTGATTCAGCGTGAAATAGAACAAATCCTGAATCGCTGTTATCTGGTGCTTTTAACGAATTTTTCCCAAATGCAGGCGGCGATTATCCAGGGAATTATTTATGATATTGAACGCCAGGGTGTCCATCTGCCCATCCAATCTTCAACCGAAATCCCAACCATTGCCCGGCAATATCAACCGGTTGTACAAAATCAAGCCGTGATTATTCGGAATATGTTCCGGCATTTGTTTCCCGAATATAGCCCTCCGGATAACATCCATATTTTAGAACTCTGTTTTCTGGGCTTACTCGAAGAAATTCAGCAGAATTTTGAAGAATTTCTGCAACAGGATGATCAACTGTTGCACATGCTCTCACGGGTCAAAATCGCTCAGGATGAATTGCTGAATGTGAAAGACCCGAACTTGTGTAATATTTTGATCAAGATGGAGCGCATCCAAAACCATATTCATGATATTTATAATCAACGTTGGCGGGATGGGATTTTAAATGATATTATTGCCACCTTTTTTTACCACGCCCGTTTCACCGCTTATCTCGAAAATAAAGGGAAAATAGCGCAAAAGCGGCGATATTTTCTCGCCAGCCTTGAACATTTACTGAATAATTATGAAGATTTCTACAATGAAACGCTTTTGCCGCAAGTTGATCTGTTAATGGAAGAATATCAACATGTTGATGCTGTAGGCTATACGTTTGTCAAACAACAGATTCGCCCTGGCCAGATGAAAAAACTCTTCCAGACCATTCTCGATGAAGATCGGTTTTCTGTGTTGAGTGATATGATTGTGACCGGCGAGTTTTCCAAAGCGATTGACCATTACAGTACGCCTCAATACCTGGAAGAACTCGAAAAAATGCGCAAAGAGCTACAGCACAAGCACCGCGATCATGAGGAGGTGTTGCAATGGATTACTCGATTGTGGGGCACGCTGGATAGCATTCACGAGTTGCTCATCTCTGAAATCTTTCTCAAGTGGAAAGATCCACTGTCAACCGTGCTCAATACGTACATTCAGGAACTCTACTGGTTCCATGCGTGGTTCTCGACCTATACTCTTGAAGCGTTTCGCAGTGCAAAACCCGTGTTTTTTCAGGAATTAGAACAATTTCTTGTCCCTTATAGTAAAGCGGTTGAGATGTTCTCCGGCAAAATTTTGGAACGTCTCGAAACACTAAGCCAGCAAGTGTATGCTTTTCGAGACCGGGCCGGCGATTTTAACTTGCTCTATACCGGAATTCTCTCAATTAACTTGAAAAAAGAAGAAGGTCAATTTCAGTTTGAACTTTACACACCAGCTCGTATCAAAACGCTGGGAGATAAACTGGCATCTATCCAGGAACGCTATGTGCACTCATCACAATCCCAATCTTTTTCTAATCAGAAGAAGATGCTCGACCAGGAATCCGAACAACAGAAAAGTTATCGGCTCTATACAGATGAAATTTTGAAAACAGCCAATATTCTGGCTGAAGAAAAAGATCTGCTTATGTATTGCGGCGCGAGAAAATTGTTTACAGGCCCTCATTTTGTCGAAGAAGATTTTGCCATACTGTATAGCGAAATAATCGACATTTACGAATATGCCATCGATCGGACACAAAGGCAATCCTTTGATCCGCTTGACAGTATCCTGGAATTAAAAAGCTTACGCGAACGAGCGCAGTTTGAATTTGTGTATGAACGTTATACTGAAATGGTCAAATATAAAGCCCTCAAAAAAGCCTGGCAATTGATGCGAAAACGCGAAATTTCCTGAATATGAGTGTTCTGACCGAACACATACATGAAGATCATCTGATGCTGGAGTAATTATATAATTTCCTCTAACTTTTGTTTGACGAAAACCGACCTTATCAAGCACCATCCCTGAAATCTTTGTTTATGAGAAATCCTTGTAGCTATTTATAGAAACGGAGAAACAATATGAAGAAAATCATTGACTTGCGGAGTGACACGGTGACCAAACCGACTCCCGCGATGCGGAAGGCGATGGCAGAAGCTGAAGTCGGTGATGATGTGTATAGCGAAGACCCGACGGTTAATCGGCTAGAAGCCCTTGCTGCAGAGATGTTGAACACGGAAGCCTCGCTATTTGTAAGCAGCGGTACGCAGGGCAATTTGTTGGCTGTGATGAGCCATTGCGAACGTGGGGATGAATATATCGTGGGTCAGATGGCGCATACCTATCGTTGGGAAGGCGGCGGCGCGGCGGTGCTAGGAAGTATTCAACCGCAACCGCTTGATTTTGAGCCGGATGGCACGCTCAATCTCCAAAAAATCGAACAGGCCATTAAGCCGGATAACTATCATTTTGCCCGTACGCGGCTTGTGTGCCAGGAAAACACGCACAACGGTAAAGTCTTGCCTATGGATTATTTGGAACAGGCGGCAGCCTTGACGAAACGTTTTAATCTGGGGCATCACCTTGACGGCGCGCGTGTGTTTAACGCGGCGGTGAAATTGAATATTCCGGCGAGCGACATTGCCAGATGTTTTGATACGATTATGTTCTGCCTGTCTAAAGGACTTGGTGCGCCGGTCGGTTCAATGCTGTGCGGCTCGCGCGACCTGATCGCAAAAGCACGCCGCTGGCGTAAAGTGTTGGGCGGCGGAATGCGCCAGGCCGGTATTCTGGCAGCGGCAGGGATTTTCGCGCTGAACGAACATATTGCTCGCCTGGCCGACGACCACGCGAATGCTCAATTATTAGCGCAAGGTCTGGCTGACATTGAGGAAATATCTTATGATCAGGCTTTTGTGCAAACCAACATGGTGTTTGCGTCGGTCACGAAAGGGTCGTCTGAAGAACTTGCGACGTACCTTAAACAAAAAGGAATCCTGATTCTGCCTCGTAACCCGATTCGTCTGGTTACGCATTTAGACGTGACCGCTGAGGATATCAAGATCTTTGTGAACGAAGTGAAAACATTTTTCAGTCATAAGTAATTTATGCAGAGGAGTGCGAAAGCTCTGCTTTCGCTGCAAAAGCAGAGCTTTTGCACTCCAGAAGGAAATTCCTCATGCCCGATACTCGCCAGCATCGAGGAGCGCACCCGGAAGACCAGCGGTTGTTTGCGCCTTCGCAACTGCCACGACTTCGAACCGCCGTGTTTGAATTCTCTTGGCTGCTGACGCGGGGCTATGCTGCCGTATCAGCCTTGAAGCTGGTCGGGGATCGTCACAAACTCAACAAACGCCAGCGGGTTGCGCTTTCGCGAGCCGGGTGTTCGGATCAGGAGTACGAACATCGTCAAGCGACATGTCTGCCGGTGCAGCAGATTCGTGACCAGGAGGTGCTGATTGACGGGTTTAATCTGTTGATCACTATCGAAGCCGCACTGTCAGGTGGGATAGTGCTGTGGTGCCGCGATGGATGTCTGCGCGATCTTTCCAGTGTCCACGGTTCTTACCGGACAGTCACCGAAACACAGCAGGCGTTTGAACTGATCGGAGCAGTTCTTTGTAACCTGAAACCCCAATCAGTCACCTGGTTATTTGACGCGCCGATCTCCAACAGCGGGCGTTTAGCGCAGCGTATTCGAACCGAAGCCGCCGCTCACGGCTGGCCCTGGAACGCAGAAGTCGTCTTGAATCCGGATACCGCGTTGATTGCCTCAGAACAGATTGCGATCAGTTCCGATTCTCATATTCTCGACGGAGCGATGCGCTGGGTAAACTTCAGCGCCTATTTGCTCACCTCCTGCCTGCCTGACGCCTGGGTCATTGATCTAAAAAATCTGTAAGAACCGTCTCCTTACAGTCCTTATTGTCCCCATTGCCGAACTTTCCAGAGCATGCGCTGCAGCAGCATCATGACTCTATACAGGAAGGTCTGCGGCGTAGCAGGATCATGCACGTGCATGTCAAAAGAGGGTAAAGGAAAATGTTCTCCTCCTCGCAAATGCGAATAGCTCTTTTGAGGAAGAATTGGCTCAATATTCAAATCCCTTCGAAATTCAATTTCTACGCCAAATTCAAACACGACGGATTTCAAATATTTGATGGCAAAATCTAACGTAAACCCTTGCTGTTCAAGCTCCTGTTGTACTTGCGGAAGAACCACATAATTAATCTCCTTCAAGAGCCAGCGCCCTTGCAAAAAATCGAGAAAAGTATCGCGATCGTTATAACAGAATCTCAACCAGATTTCTTCCGTTAGAAAGGCTTTATGTCCATAGAAAAATGCACTATTACTAAAACCATAGGGCGTCCAGATCTCTATTTTCGCGTGATCGCAGCATACGCGTGCGATTTCTTTGAAAAGATGATAAGGTGTATCAATATGCTCCAAAAAATGGGAGGAATAGACATATTCGACACTCTCGTCTTCAAAGGGGAAGCGTTCACGAGTGACATCAAGGACGTAATCCACGCCTGGACTTTGGACATAATCAATTCCTATACATCCATCTTTTTTCTTACTTCCGCAACCGATATCTATTTTTAATCCCATTATGTTTACCTCAAATATTCTTTGCGAACTTAGCGGCTTTGCGAGAGAAGGATGTGTTTCCGATAAGCTCTCTTTAAAATTGGTTTCTTACGCGATAAATTACGACGCCTCCTGCTTGAAATACCTGTTCAAAATATTGCGGAACGTTTGCAAATTTTTGAAGCTGTTCCTCGGAAAAATCACGACGTTCGGTAAAGCCGATGTAAATGTATTGCACCTGATAGGCGCGGAGAAGTTGCAGCGTACGCTGGATATTCGGATTGGTATAAATTTCGCGACTATCCTGTTCGCGCTGATGGGTGCGATGCCAATGCTCGCGCTGGTCTGCATGACTTTTCCAGCCCAGCACGGTCGGTAAGCCGGTGTTGGCCGAAATACGGGCATATTCGTATAAATAATCAGGACCTGTGGCTTCAAGTACAACCGGCGTTCCGGCGACATGGGTTTGCAGCCAGCGTATCGCCAGATATTCGTCCGGCCTGGTTGCGTTGAGATACGCTAACCCATCCAAAGTAGGCGCAATATAAGTGCGATAATAGACATCTTGCTGATGACGGCGGGCGTAAATACTCATTACCGGAAAGACGGCAGCGCAGGCCAGGAGCAATCCTCCTACAGCCAGCCACGTAATTTTCAAAATTCCTCTCCTGGGAGGGGACAAGGGTGGGTAACTTCCCCAACGAATTACACGCTGTTTGAAACCAGGCATGATGCGGCTGACGCTGTATGCAGCCACGATGGAAAACAAAAACCAGACCGGGATATAAAATTTAAAGATGGTGTTCATGCGCTTGTAATCGCCGGTGTAAAAGGTGATCGCGCGATTGAAGAAGGGGAGCAGATAAGTTTCCTGGCCGCCTTGCAGGAAATCACGTACAAAGATGATTTCACATCCAGCGACAATCAGGCAAGCATAGCTCAGGCAAACCCAGATAAAAAGTTGTTGCGGACATCTATAGGCGTCCGGAACTGCGCGGCTGTGATCTTGCAGCAACACAAAACTTCCAAAAACAAGCGTGAAAACCGCGAACAGCAGGGTAGCATAATTGACATGCAATATCCTGAAGGCGCTGACATACAGTATGATTGCCGCGCTGAGCAAAAAGATGAAGATACGCCAGAAATGATGATAGAATTGGTATTGGCGGTTTCTGAAAAACAGATAGGAAAAAATAAAAAACAGAAACACCCCGAAAATCGTCAGAAAATCGGAAAGCCGTGTGGTTGATGCTCCGACCAGCCCCAGCCCCATTCCGCTGCGGGAAAAGCCGACATAGAAAGGCAGATACACCAACAGACTTCCGGGGAGAATGATTCCCAAAACATATCCTAAGGGTTGGAACGCTGATTTCCATGGCCTATGCTGACGATAACGGTTTTGCCAGCAATTGATGAGGGCGATCAAGAGCAAAAAAATCAAACCAGTGGGATAATCCCAACTGCTAATCACGCCAAGCGTGCCGATCAGCAAAATTGTCAGTCCTGCTTCGACAAAATGGGCAAGAGGAGGCTCGGGAAAGGTATGGGCATGTTCGCCTTTGGCAAACAAAAGATGTAATCCGACCAGAAACGCCGCGATCAAGAACGGCATGTTGAGCAAATGCGCGTGCAGATCCACAAAAATAAATGTCCAGAACGGGAATTCATGTACGGTGTAGGGAATCACTTCATGCGCCGGACGGAAGAACCGGTAAACATGTTCTTTTTTACGCAGCCAATCAATGAGTAGAAAAAATCCGTCAAGATTGCCGAGTATGCAAGCAAAAATTGCGCCAATAGTTCCATACAAATATCGTTGAGTCAAATTATAGAGGATACTGAAAACTAATACGATGACCAGAGCCGGCCAGAGAGCAAAGGCCAGATTATAGGAAAATTGCGGCAGAACGCCGGTCAATTTCGTCAGGGTAGCAACCAAAAAGTGGCCAAAATAGTAGTAATTCAACGGAAAACCCGACATCCAGGGGTCTGGCGGCGGGAGCGTTTCAGCACGGGTTAAGACGGTTAAAAAGGAAAAATCCATGGAGCTTTCACTCCAAAAAATATCCGGATTATAGGCGCGAAAGATCACAAAGGCTTCAAAGGCGAGCAAAAATACGATTTCATAGATCAGAAAAATTCGTCCTTTCCCCTGCAAGAGTTCTGTAAAAAATGAGCGGAATCGAGAGACGATCATGAATGCGCTGAGTAAGACAATGCCAATCACCATCACAATTGCCATACGGTTATACGGAAACAGTCCCAGATTGACGCCTAACCAGACCAGATAGGCTGGCAGAAGCAAGCCTGCAATTTTCGACACCCCATACCCCACATCCGGCAAACTGCGGAACGCCAGGGTTGTGAAAGGTAACGCCAGTAATGCCAGGAATTCCACCACGAGCACCCACAGAACAAACATCAGATATTCCGACCATTTTCCCTCCTGAGATGGGGCAAGGGTCGGGTCAAGAAACACAGCCTGCGTTTCTTGCCTCGGAAAGGTTAACATGCGTTCAAGCTGCGGACCGACAACCTCAACGGGCGGAGCGCTCAGAATCAGTGCATACAGATCATCCGCGGAAATCTGCTGCGTTTTGCGAAAAAGGATGGTTTTAGGGTGATCATATACGGAAAAACTTTCGTCCGCTAAATCGTCGTTGAATGTGATTCCCAACAACGACGGATACGAGGTAAACGGTTCGACCGGCGTAAACCCTAAGACTCCATCAAACAGCAGTTTATAATAATTCGCGGTCAGCGGAAATTGTTTCGTTACACGCAGAATTGACCCATAGAGCCGCCGGGTCGCCATGACAATCACATCGGTTTCGCTTAATTGTTGGGCAATGGTTCTGATTTTGGCATCTGAATCCGACGTATAAACGTCGAGTTCTAATATGCGGTATTCAGCGGGATGTTTCCCGGCAACAGAGACAAGCGGGGCAAACTCCCACAGTTCTGTCAGCAGGGTTTTGCCGGATTCTATGTGATTATAAATCCAGCGTGAAGCCTGGACACGCGGATCTTCGCGTTGATAAATTGAGACAAAAGCTGCGGAATAGAAGGCAGAAAACCCAAGAACTCCGATAAGAACAAATGCAACTCCTATTTTCCATGAGGGAAAGCGTTGTAATAGATCATCAATAAAGATGGCTGCAAGCAAACAGAGAAACGGGATAAGCGGAAGCATATAGCGCAGGAATTTGACATGAAACCCGCCGACAAGCCAGAACACAGGAAGCGTCCAGGCAAAGAGCAGAACAATCGCCTGCCAACGACAGGGAAGAGCGTACGAGCGATGAAACGTCAGTCCCTTGATAACCCTGATTAACATGCTTATTGTTCCGAGAATCGTGAGGACGCCCAGAGGAAGCCCCATTGAATATAGGATCAAGTGTTTGATCGGATACCAGTAAGGCGCGGTATGATCATATTGCAGAATGTATGGCGGACGCCACCGCCCCTGCACCATATTGCTCTGTTCCTGAATTTGCCGCCAGAATTCCCGAAAATCCAACAACGCGTAAGGCTGACAAAGCAGAAAAACCAGTCCCGATGCCAGCAGAGCTGCTATAAACATCCCCCATAAAAACAAGGCAGAGCGTTCTGAAGTCCGTCCCTTTCTTGCAGATGGATTCCGGTCGAGAAGCGTAAACAAATGGCTCACGAAAAAAACACCGAACAACGGCAGCGCGCTGATTTTCGTGGCAAGCGCCAGGCCGATGCACACGCCGCTCAGGAGGTAATCGCGTAACAGATGCCGTCCTTCAGGCAGAGAAATCAAAAAGTAGAAGGCTGTGACAACAAAGAAGGTCAGCATCACATCAACAGTCAGGAAATGGGAAAGTTGGATGTGCAACACTGTCAACGCAAGAAACGCAGCGCTCAAACCCCCAACGCGCTCAGAAAATCCTCGTTTCCCAAGCAAATACAGCAGCAGAATCGTCAGTGAACCGAATAAGGCCGAAACTACCCGTCCAACCAGAAAAAAATTGATGTATGGCGGTTTTCCAAGCCAGGCTGCCACCGTTTGGGAAGCAACATGAACGATTTTGAGGAGATAAATCGGCAGCGATCCGTAGGCGAAAAATTTGGGGTTCAGATTGTTCCACGAAATATCATTCACAGCATATAACAAACGAGTTTCATCGGGGTGAAAAATGTGCGGCAAAGCCCAATCAATACCATACCAGCGCAGCCAGATACCAACAACCAGCACTATCACAAGAGCAGCAGAGCGTTTCATAGTCGTTCCTTCTTATCGAAGTTCAATCCTGTCTGAATGAGTGAAGTACGAACAAAAATCGTGAAAGGGAACTTTGACGCAAAAAGGGAAATGTAAGCAAGAAAATTTTTATGGAAAAAACTGAGTTTCTTCGAGAAACCCGGTTTTTTCCATAAAATCTTCTTGACGAAAACTCGCTTGTGTATATTTTAGACGTATCTAATAAGTGAGTTTGAAGATAAGCTGAGAGGATAAAAAAAGAGAACAATATGGCGCAATCCACAGGGCAACATCATCGCTTTTTTAGCTTTTACTTTAGCGGCGATGGCGACGTTTGCCCTGAGCCTGGGAGTGCCTGATTCTCAATAACTCCGATTAGTAAAAGCCATGGGCAAACGTGAAGCCCATGGCTTTTTGTGTTTTCAGGCCATGGGCGGCGACAGTTGCTCATGGCTTTTTTTATGCCGGTCGGAATGGAAAAGGAGGAAACAGAGGATGACAATAGTGGAGGAACGCATCAAAAATTTACATCCACTGGAAATACAGACGTTACGAACATTTCAACACCACCCAACCCAATTTGCGTCGGAAATTATTTCATACGCCGCATTGAGTGAAGATCAGGTGCGCATGGCTTTAGAATGGCTGCAAAAGAAAGAATTACTCACGTATATTGGTGAAACCAGAGCACAATTTGTGACGCTGACCGAAGCGAGTCAGTCGCTCAAAGAGCACAAACTGCTTGAAATCCGAATGTTAGAGCGTCTGGCAGCAGCGGATGGGCTGACCGTTCATGAATTAGCCGACCAACTTGGCGAAGATCGCAAAGAGACGAATATCGCCGCTGCCAATCTGAAAACCGCGGAAATTGTCGAGATTCAGTCCGGTGGGAGGATTACGCGGATTGCACAAGCCGACATTTCCGAATTGACCATCCGACAGCAATTAATCGAGAAAATCGCGGTAGCGGGGATCTGTAAGCAATCTGATTTTAATGAGCGCGAATGGTCGGTGATTGAAGGGAATTTCAGAAAACGGGGCAAATCAAAAGGGCTGTTCAGAGTTGTTGAAAAAGTGGATAAACAATTGACGCTTACAGACGAGGGGCGGTCTGTCTTAACCCTGATTCTTGAAAAAGGGCTTAGCGGCCAGGAGATCTCACAACTCACGCCGCACATGCTCAAAGATGGTTCATGGAAAACTGCTTCTTTCCGGGCTTATAACATTGAAGCGGCATTCCCTCGCATTGTTGTGGGCAAGAAAAATCCGTATCGCACCTTTCTCGATTTCGTCAAACGCAAAATGATCGCGCTCGGGTTTGAAGAAATGCGCGGGCCGCTTGTGGAGTCTGAATTCTGGAATATGGATGCGCTCTATATGCCGCAATTTCACCCGGCGCGCGCCATTCACGATGCGTACTATCTGAAGCAGCCGACGCACTGCCGCACGATTCAAGAACCGAATTATTCTTATGTCGCTGAAACCCATGCGAATGGCGGCGATACGGGTTCAAAAGGCTGGCGGTATGCGTTTGATAAAGAGCGCACTAAACGGCTGGTCTTACGCAGCCAGGGCACGGCATTATCGGTGCGGCAACTGGCAAATGCGCCGAAAATTCCCGGTAAATATTTCGCGATTGCCCGGTGTTTCCGATACGATTCCATTGACAGCACTCATGCGCCGGACTTCTTCCAGGTGGAGGGTATTGTATTAGGCGAGGAAATCAATTTCAGGCATCTGTTAGGACTGTTGAAACTCTTTGCGTTGGAAATTGCGCAAACCAGAGAGATGCGCTTTGCGCCGGATTATTATCCGTTTACCGAGCCTTCGGTCGAAATACAGATGAAACATCAGGATCTCGGCTGGGTTGAACTTGGCGGCGCAGGGATTTTTCGTCCGGAGGTTACCCATCCGCACGGCATTGATGTGCCGGTGATCGCCTGGGGGCTGGGACTGGATCGTATGGCCATGGTCGCCCTGGATATTCAGGACATCCGTGAACTCTTTTCCGTGGATCTGGAAGTCGTGCGCACAAAACGGGTGAAAGCCACAATTTAGCAGTTATAGCCCGTAGGGCTTCAAGTATTGTAGCAATGAAGCACCGCCGCCTTCATCTTCCCTACCGCGTAGCGGTTGCGCTGTGGATCGCCTACGGCGAACGATCCTGGGAAATAGTTACTTTGCGTAAATACTTATAACATGAACGAAAAATAATTTCGTTCTACATAATATGGGAGATGTTTTATGCCAACAATTTCAGTTGACCAGCAGGATCTTTTGCAATTACTTGGCAGAAATTATACGCTTGCTGAACTTGAACCCTTGCTCGATCTGGTCAAAGGGGAACTTAAAGCTGTTGACGACGATAGTGGCGAACTCAAGATCGAGTTAAAAGATACCAACCGTCCGGATCTTTGGTGCCCGGAAGGGATTGCGCGGCAATTACGTTTCAGTTTCGATGCGCCGGATTATTCCGCGCTGTTCCGGCATTCAAAACGGCCGGAAAAACAGGTAGTTGTGGATCGAAACGTACAAACCGTTCGCCCCTATATCGGCGCGTTTATTGCCAAAGGCAAGGCTATCACAGAGCAGGGTTTGCTGCAAATGATCCAGACGCAAGAAAAATTATGCGACGGATACGGTAAGCAGCGCGAGTTGATCGCGATCGGCATCTATAATGCTGATAAAATCTCCTTTCCCGTACACTATAACGCTGTTGAACCTCATTCAATCCGTTTTACACCGCTTGGTTGCGAAGACGAGATGGATTTGGCCGACATTCTCGCTCGTCATCCCAAAGGAGTCGAATTTGGCGGTATTTTGAAAGGGCAGACGCACTATCCGCTGCTGCTCGATGATCAAGGCGATGTCCTCTCTTTTCCACCCGTGATTAATTCGCGCACAAGCGGCGAAGTCCATCTCGGCGATGACCATCTCTTTATTGAAGTCACCGGATTGACGCTGGATATGACCCTTCATGCCGTGAATATCCTGGCTTGTAATTTCAGCGATCGCGGATTCGAAATTGAGCCGGTGTTGGGCGTCTATCCTTATGACACGCCCTATGGAAGCGAAGTAGTTGCCCCGTATCCCTTGACGAACGCTGTTGAAGTGGATTACGCTTTGTGCAACACATATCTTGGCGCATCTTATACTGTAGAACAGATTGTCGAACGGCTTAAAAACTATGGCGTGTCGGTGACATCGCAGGGAAATGAGACCTTCACGGCTTCAACCTATCCGTATCGTCAGGATTACATGCACAGCGTGGATGTGATCGAAGATCTGGCGATTTCTACCGGCTATAATGCGTTCGAACCGATCATGCCGGAACGTTTCACGGTGGGGCATCTCTCCCAGCAAACATTGCTTGAAGATCGTGTGCGGGACACTCTGATCGGATTCGGATTTGAAGAGGTCATTTTGAATATTCTGACCAACAAAGAGGATTACTGCGAGCATGTGGACGACATGTTCGCTGACTTGATTGAAATCAGCAATCCGATGACCGAATCTTATTCCGTCTTGCGGAATTCTCTGATTCCTTCGCTGCTCAAAGTCGAGGCGAAAAGCTTCAAATCGCTTTATCCGCATAAAATCTTTGAAGTCGGGGAAGTGGTGAGTCCTGATCAAAGCGAGAATCATGGCTGCGCCACGCGCAGCAAGCTGGCGGCGCTGCTCGCGCATGCAGAAGCCAATTTCTCAGAGATGGGGAGTTATGTGCAGCATTTACAGTATCTTCTGTTCTGGGAGATACATATTCGCGCCAAACATTTCCCGATGTGTATTGCGGGACGTTCCGGGGAACTGTTGGCCAACGGTGCGCCGGTGGGGTTCATCGGAGAAGTCCATCCTGAAATTCTTGAAAAATGGGGCATGAAAATGCCTGCGGTCGTGTTCGAGCTGGATCTCACCCGTCTTTCCCTGTAGAATTATTCCGGAGTGCGAAAGCTCTGCTTTCGCAGCAAAAGCAGAGCTTTCGCACTCCGTTATACATACAGTGCGCTGCTGAAAGCGCGGCGATATTTCTGGGTAATCTCGTGCATGTCGCCCAGAAATTTAAAAATTGCCACACAGGCTTTTCTGGCGCCGTCGTTGTCATATTGGCGGCTTTGTTGAAGTACATCAATAAAATTTTCCAACGCGCTTTCGATATCCTGGGCATGTAGTTGTGCGATGGCTTCAAGATATTGCGTTTTTACCCGGTGTTCCGGGAGCGCGGACGGTTGTTCACGCAGTTCAAACAAGCGGCCAATCGTTCTAATGGCCTCAGCCATATCCGTAAACTCAGAACCTTCGCGGATAGGCTGGATGATCTTGAGTGCTTGTTGATGATCTGAAAACAGATAGGTGCTGGCGAGTAAAATCATGGCTTGTTGATTCTCCGGCTCAACGTCAAGCACTTTTTTTAACACTTTCTGAGCGCGACGCGTCTGCCCCTCTGTCAATAATTCTTGTGCGTGCTTAATCTGACCATAGTATTTACTGGGCATCACTTTCGCAAGCCATTGGATGATCATTTCTTCCGGCATGGCCCCGGTAAATTCTCCGGCGACTTTGCCGTCCACAAACAATTTGACCGCTGGAATGCCCTGGATTCCATATTCAGCGGCAATTTTGGGGTATTGCTCGGTATTCAGTTTCACTAAATTCCATTCCCCTTTATAGCGTTCAGCCAGATGTTCCAAAACAGGGCCGAGCATACGGCAGGGAGCGCACCATTCGGCCCAGAAATCCACCACGACCGGAATCTTGTAACTTTGTTGAATCACATCACGTTCAAAATTTTGTGTGTCGTAACTCATGGTGTATGTTCCTTTCTTGTAATTATGTTGCAATATTGAGAATTACAGTGTACCTATAGCTGGAGTGCGAAAGTTCTACTTTCGCACGCGACTGTTTGCCGGAAAATTGACGCGCGAAAGTAGAACTTTCGCACTCCGGCACAGAATGATTTACAGGAAGAAAAATTTTTATTATTTGCGCTTCCATTGTTTCATCATTTCATCATACGGCATGGTGCTGGGTTGCTGATCCGGACGTTCCGGTTTCGGCGCGCCGGGTTGATTCAGCCAGTATGCGCGATCTCGCCTGGCATTGAGCACTGGCGAGAATTTTTTCAATTGCAGTTTCCCCATAATATCATCCATGGCAGCGGCGATATTATCCATGGCTTCTTGCGGCGTCACTTTACCTGTCACCGCCGGAGCGATATTCATCCACCACTGTTCGGCCAACAAGGGGTAATGCGGCACGTTTGGACCGGAATCTGTCCATTTTTTTTCTTCCGGCGAGCGATAAAATTCGATAAGCCCGCCATAATAATCGGCGTGTTCGGTCAGGTAATCGGAAAAGATTGTAGATTTTCTGATTGGCGTGTTCCCCACCAGAAATTTTTTCAAATCTACGGTTTTGGATATACAGAATTGCGCCCATAACCAGGCCATGGCCCGGTCGTCGCCAGTCACGCTGTCTTTCAAAATTGTCCAACTGCCGGCGTCCTGGTACCCAACTTTCATGCCTTCATCCCAGTATTTACCATGCGGAGTCGGCGCAACACGCCAAAAGGGGTTGCCGTTTTCATCTGCGACCGGAGGTTTATGAAAGTTATCATCCGATAACCAGGTAATGTAGAGAAAGATCTGTTGAGCAATATTGCCGCGCGCTGGCATCGATCCGGATTCTGACCAGGTCATGGAGGCGGCAAAGGGCGGAGCGTATTTGTTCAGCCAGTCCACATATTTGGTCAGGGCATAAACTGCGGCCGGGCCATTAGCTGCGCCGCCGCGTTCGACGGATGCACCGACCGGAATCCCGTTTTCCACGCGAATGCCCCATTCATCAACAGGCAGACCATTCGGAATGCCTTGATCGCCGACGCCGGCAATTGATAACCAGGCGTCAGTGAAGCGCCAACCCAGAGACGGTGATTTTTTGCCGTAGTCTATATGACCATACACGGTTTGACCGTCAATTTTTTTGCCTGTAAAGAATTCAGCGATGTCTTCATAGGCTTCCCAATTCAACGGCACGCCTAATTCATAGCCGTATTTCTCCTGAAATTCTTGCATGAAGTCCGGATTGGTAAACCAGTCGTAGCGAAACCAATACAGATTGGCGAACTGCTGGTCCGGAATCTGTAACTGATTGCCATCATAATCCTGCCCGAATTCCAGGTTCAAGAAATCATCCAAATCCAGATAGGGATTAGTGACATCTTTGCCTTCGCCGGTCATATATTCCGTAAAATTCAGCGCGCTATCCAGGCGTAGATGAGTGCCGATGAAGTCCGCATCATTGACATAAATGTCGTACAGTTTGCGATTGGTCTGGATTTGAAGTTGGAGGCGATCAACAACATCTCTCTCGCCGACGATGTCATGGGTAACTTTGATGCCGGTGATCTCTTCAAAAGCTCTGGTCAGTACTTCAGATTCCCAGATATGGGTCTTGATGTCTTCGGCCACAGATTTAATTGCTCTGCCTTTGTAAGGTTCGGCCGCTTGCGCAAACCACTCCAATTCCTGCATCTGCTCTTCTTTACTGATGGCGCAGGGTTGGAATTCTGCAATCCATTTTTCGAGCACCGCCTTATCTACCGCAAAACTCAGGTCAGACGCCACAAAACTCAACGCTGCGACGAGGGTGGGAAGGATCAAAAGTGTTCTCATGCCAGTCCTCCTTGTTGACGGTCGTAACATTCATTGATATGCTGACAGCACGATGTTGCGCGTGAACGGTTTTCGTCCGACCCTATTCCCCTCATTCTGTCCTGTCAAGGAGAAAAACATGGCAATGAATGGATGCTTTTACTGCTTATGCGCAAGTTTTTCGGAATTTCCCCGGCAATCCTATCATTATTGTTTATGGACCGGTTTCTCTCTGGCGTATTTTTTTCTTGACGTAAAAAAATGTGTTCACTATTTCATCCGGTGTTTTACAAACATTGGTCCGCTTAACGAACAGGTAGCATTTATTCAGGGAGGTTAGATATGAAAGGGTTCAAATTGTTGACTATTTCATTCCTTGCAGCGATTATTTTCTGCTTTTATCCGATAGTTGTTTCAGCGGAAATGATCGCGCAGCAACAGCAGCTTGAAAGAAACGGCGTTCAACTCTATTTGATGCAATATGTGGATGATAGTACGCCGCCTTCGGGAAATATTTTGATGGCGCACGGATTGACCTATTCGTCGCATGAATTTCATGTGGATTATGAAGATTACAGCCTGGTGCGGTTTTTCGTGCAGAACGGCTATTCAGTGTGGTTACTTGATATGACTGGTTATGGCAATAGCGGTGCTCCGGCCGATAACGATGGTTTTGTGGTGGATTCCGATTACGCGGCGGAAGACATTGCGACGGCAGTGGCTCTGATCAGGGACACGATGAAAGTTGAACAGGTGGATATTCTGGGCTGGAGTTGGGGCACTGTGACGGGCGCGCGCTTTGCCGCCAAATATCCTGAATGGGTTCACAAACTTGTGTTGTACGGTCCGATCATTAAAGCCTTTGACGGCGACGGTCCGGAATCCGCCTGGCATGAAAACTCCTGGGAACATGCCGCGGGTGATTTCCAAATGACAGAAGATGGGCAGATTGACTATGAAAAAGTGGATAAAGCGATCGCTTCGATCTTTTTAGCCAATTGCTGGCGTTATGACGGCGAAGGCAGCCCCAACGGTGGACGTCGGGATTTAATGCAAGGTCAGAAGACTGTCTTGTTTGATACGACCAAACTGACAATGCCGGTAATGCTGGTCGGCGGCGACATCGATCCGTATCTCTATTGGGACGCCCTGGAAGAAGGGTTTAACGCCTTACCCGGCAAAGCTCAGAGCAAACTCGTAAAAATCGAGGGCGGTTCTCATATCCTCATGCTCGAAAAAGCGCATTATCAAGCGTTTCGTGCAGGAATTCTTGATTTTCTGAAAAACTAGAGCAGCGTGTTGCAAGAGACGAAAAAGCATCCCCTGCCCATGTACACATGAGCAGGGGATGCTTGCGAAGAATTTCAAGAACGTTTCTTTCGGCGCAGAAATCCCAGGCCGGCCAGTCCAAGACCAAGCAAAATCAGAGTACCGGGTTCAGGCATGACTTCCACCGTAAATGTGGCTGTCTGAAAATCTTGAAAGCCTAGCAGAGAGAAATTCTTATGCCACAACTCCAGACTTAACAGGCTGCCTGTTTCAAACTCTTTCTTAAATAGTGGACCGATTGAAAGGTCAAAATCTGGAAGCGAGGCATCTAACATGGCGATGGAACCGGCTAATCCGATCCCCAGGTCAGTTTCACTATTGAAGGTGTTCCTGGCTATCGAGAACGTGGGAGTGATATTCAGGTCTTCATAGGGCATCATAATCTCGACGCTTCCGCCAAACGGAAACTCGACAACTTCCCCTGTCCCAAGGTCCAGACTAATTGTCAAGTTCGGGTTGAACGAAAAGGCCTGCTCAATATCAAAATCCGGCCCAAGGATAACATCCAGAATATTATAATCGATCACCCAGGCACTCCCCTCAAGCGACGGCAGTCCCATCAGGGTTGTAGCAATACTGTCAACATCAAGGCCGACATAGAAGGCATCATCCGATCCAGTTGAAGAAAGCGTATCGCCCCCGGTCAGCGAACCCGTGGTGTCAATATCCGGCATCCAAACCGTCATGGTTCCCAAATCCACGGTTCCCACATCTTCCACTTCTATTCCGAGAGGAATTTCTACCCCTTCCTCGAGATCAGCATAGACTTCACCAAATAAGCTCAGTTGTCCATTGCCATCCCTGTTAAAGGCAAAAATTTCGAGTGCTTTGTTTACGTCAAGGGTAACACCACCGCTTGTACAAGCTCCTGCGGCACATAACTCTGCCTGGATAGAAGCATATACGTCGAAGATCAAATCAGCATACGTCTGGAGCTCAGGGAAATTGGTGGTGAAAAATGCTGCCGGATTCACAGAATACTGGGAGGAGATGGTAAAGGTTTCACCAGGTTGAACGTTCTCAGGATAGATAAGCTCGACATTCACCGGATAAGAAACATTGACTGAGCCGCTATCCAATTTGAAGCCAAACTCCAGACCGATCTCTCCATCTGTCGCAGTATCCACCTCAGCACCGGTCGTAGTGTCAATTGTCACTGCATCCCAGCACCCACCACCTAGCCACCAGGGCGCACAACCTGCAGGGACTATTGTGACTTTTCCTCCGACAAAACCACCAACCGGATCTGGGTTTACATTCCATTCGAAAAAAGGCCAAAACTTAGAGTAATCGATGATAAAACTCGAACCGGAACTCCACATGCTCTGGTCAGATGTCTCAAAGGTCAAATCCTGGCTGTAGGATGCTGCATAGGCGACGGAAAATGGAGCGAGCAGCAAGACAACTCCTATCACTATGATAGGAAACCTGTTATGAGTGTTTGCCAATGCTTTCATAATTTTTGCTTCTATGTACATCAAACGGCTCGCTTGATCAATGTCCCATAACACGCCGATGCCTATTCGGGGATATGCCAATCGCGCCGATTGACAGACATAACTCCTTTATGATGATATACAGACATGTTCATCATGTCAGGAGATGAGCACCCACCTCAAACCGTCTGTTCTCGGGTCATGAGCATGAGGCGAATCATCCCTTGTCTTCCAAGCTCCAAAGACTCCATAAAAGAATAGAATCACTTCTTATGGGTTGTTGAAATGAATCATAAGCGTACTCGTCACTCATTTCAGAAGTTATGGTGAATTACCCGGTGATGCGTCATGCCCGGCTATCGGGGTATTGCTGTCAGGCATAAAAAAACCGGGTAACCTTCTCCAGGCAACCCGGCTGTCTTAGAATTGATGACTGATCGTCAATCTCAAGGCCCGTAGCTTTCTGCCCCCATCTCACGGTGGGTTTGGTTTTTTCTGGTGTGTAAAACGGAAATTTTTGATAGATGTTTATTCTATATTTTACAGCAAAATTTATGCCAAACTCCCCTATCACGTTAAAAAAATTGTTAACATGCCTGAACTTCTTACATAATCAGTCGAATAAAAATTCATGTTTGAATAATATGGGTGAAAAATTCTCTCCTCTGATCTTAAAAAATGCCGATAAATGTAAATTATTTCGACACCCCTGTATTTTTTATATAGAAATTATGATTGTAACTATTTGTAAAAAAATGAGCTATGAAAAAATTATATTGGTGTAAAGAAAACCGACACTGTTTTTTCAAGAAAAAGAAAATTTAAACACAACTCATTATAAAATAAAGAGATAATGTTTTTATAGATCTGTAAAAAATTTCGACAGGGCATTTTGATCCCCTGTGACATTTCTCAAGAAATTCATGATGAATTTTAGGAGAGAACCTCTTTGCTCAATATCCTGACACAGAATCCAATTGCTGAATAATACTTTGAGGATGATAGGATGATATTGAGAACGGTCTGACCTCCATTTTTCTTGACACAAATCGAATCTGATGGAGGGGAAGTTATTGACTGGAGACGTTGGAACGGGTGAAAATAGTCCGAAATATTTTGTCATCTTGAATTTTAAACACTTCAAACCCTAACCAGGACATCTGAATGCCATTGTTCAAGGTTGTACAATCAACAATCGATGTAATCTTCATAGGTTCTTCCTCCTCGCAGCTCATTATTCATATAAGTACCTGGACAAAATTGTGGTCAAGAAAATTAATTCATCTGAGAAGCTGTTTTAAAAGTCCATGCAACGGGCATTTCGAGAGAAGTGAACAGGAGTATCAAAGCTCTGCTTTGACAGCGAAAGCAGAGCTTTCGCACTCCTCACCTGCAAACTTTTAAAACAGC
>DF820463.1:117640-138767 GCA_000739535.1 Candidatus Vecturithrix granuli
CTGCTTTGACAGCGAAAGCAGAGCTTTCGCACTCCTCACCTGCAAACTTTTAAAACAGCTTCTAAGGGTACTTGAGTCGTTGAGAACAATTAAATATTCTTGACAACTTTTCCTGATTTCTCAGAATTATTGTGTGTTGTGTTCTCAGATGTGCTTAAAATTTTCTGCATAAGGAGTTATTCATGCGTTTTGGCCGACACTACGGCGCAATGAAAATTCTATTTTCAGGAAATCGCATATTCAAGAGGTCTGAATTAATATGTGGCCTCTGAGTTTACATAAAGCGATGGAGGAGAAGAGGTAAACATTCGATAAACTCCTCTCTTAACGCAAGGATTTCAACTTTCGGTACTCAGGAGAGACAGAAAGTCTTTGTTCAACGTTTGCACGATGAAAAGATTTCTGAAGTTCTTGAACGATATTTATGATGACAATAAAAAAATTTATTGGGAAAAAGACCGAAGATGATATTCTGATTGAGAATTACAAGCGAATATTGAAAGAGCATCCCGACGAGAAGATGCCGGATATCCATCTTAAACTCGGGAAATCGTATGAAAGGATTGGAGAAAAGGAGACCGCTATCGAAGAGTATGCAATGGCGGCAACTCTTTACTTTCATGCTCAAGAAATCTATGGCGCATGTGCTTGTAATTATTTAATCACTAACATTGACCCCTCTAATCGCGATGCATTAGCCAATCTGGCTTTGATTCAATTTCAGACAGGGATAACAGTTTCAAAAGAAGATGGTGCCATCTTTTTGCAAAATTTGGGAATTACCCTGGATAAATATGAACAAATATCGGAACATCAGGAGGGAAGTTCTCAGCAAAATCGGCAGGATCACATCGCAGATCATCGCATGAAAAAGGATGACTCCTCAAGCAATCCCCCCACAGAATTCACTAAAAAGAGAACGAAAGAAGAAAGAGAGCACGATGCCCATTTTCAAAAGGATCGAGAAGCCCTGGTCGATCTCATAGAGGGAAATGTTGTTGCAGAGACACCATTTGATAAGAGCGATTTGAAAGAAGAAAGGGAGCAAGGTGCTCATTTTCAAAGGGATCGAGAAGCCCTGGTCGAGCTCATAGAGAGAGAGATTGTTGCAGAGGCACAATTCGATAAGAGTGATCTGATTGAACGAAAACAACAATTTGATATTGTCAACAAGAATCTTGATGTAACGAATTCCTCTGCTCCTATTTTCAGAAAAGAGGAAAACTCCTCTGAACAAAACATTCTCGTTGATTTAACACAAGATCAGACCTCGCAAATATCAAAAGCTCTTGAATTAAAGCAACCAGTCCTGGTTGATTTCACTCAGAATAGCTTCGATGTTCACGAAGAAGGTTCGCCCGTTCCACCAGAAGGGGGAAACGTGAATCTTCACCAGACAATTCCTCTGTTTTCAGAGCTATCACAGACAGAATTCGATCTGATAATTCAAAAGGCAACAATTTCTACTTATACGGAAAATATGTGCATTATGCGCGGTCGAAACGAACAGCAGAGGTTTTTTGTCATTTTGGATGGGACAATCAGTCTCCAGATCGAATTTTACGAAGAGGAACGGGAAGCATTCACCATTCTTCTGACAAAGGGTGATTTTTGGGGAGAACATTCGTTTTTAAGGCAAAAAGGCGTTTCTCTGAACGCTTTAGCGAAAACTCCTTGTACAATCCTTGAGTTGCCCAAAACAAGTCTTATCTCCCTTGCTCAACGTTATACAGGAATCCTGGATACGTTGAAGAATACCTGTAAACGGCGGTGTTTTTATCCGGTCATCTCTCAATGTTCGCTTTTTACTCATCTGACAAGTCAGGAAAGACAAGATATTGCCGAATATTTTTTTACTCTGAACGTGAAAAAAGGAACTGAGATTATTACCGAGGGGCAACACGACAGTGGGCTCTTTTTAATTAAATCTGGTGAAGTTGAGGTTCGAACAACTCTGGTTGAGCAAGAAGACTTTCATATCATCTCAACCGATCGAAAACAGATACGTCTTGCAACTTTAACAGCCGGAGATATTTTTGGGGAAGGTACCTTTTTTACAAAAGAGCCTCGTTCAGCGACAGTTTCTGCGTTAATTGATACAGAATTACTAAAATTGCCCGCCCAAAATCTGACACGGATGCTCAAAAACTATCCTTACATTGAGGTGCTGCTCAAAGAAATTCATCAACAACGTATGATCAATACTGTAAAAATCTTGCAGGATATTTTATGAGAGTGAAATATGAGCAAGGTCTTTAACGCCTGAATCAACCATGTTTCAGGAAGATGAGGGATACTCGTCGAATGAAGCATCATCTTATCTTGCTGAATTCTTCAAAATGAGGGAAGAATGTATGAAACGCATTCGAGTGTATGAAACCGGCGAACCTGAAGTTATGGTATTGGAAGAGGCTTCAGAGCCGCAGGTTGGCATTGGACAGGTACTTGTTGAAGTCAGAGCCATTGGAGTCAATCCGGTGGATACCTATTTGCGCTCTGGAAAACAAGGGTATAATCCAAAATGTCCTTATACGCCAGGGTTTGATGCTGCTGGTTTTGTTGAATATGTCGGAGAAGGAGTGACAACTGTATCTGTGGGAGACCGCGTGTATTGCGCCGGAACTGTCGGTGGGGCGTATGCCGAAAAAGTGCTCTGCGACCAGAATCAGGTGCATCATTTACCAGAGCATGTCTCGTTTGCTCAGGGAGCCTCCATTGGAGTGCCTTATGTCACCGCCTATCGCGCGTTGTTTTATCGAGCGTATGCAGAACCAGGTGATCTGGTATTGGTACATGGGGCTAGCGGCGGCGTTGGTCTGGCAGCCGTACAGATCGCTTGCGCTGCCGGTATGACGGTGATTGGCACGGCGGGCACAGAACGGGGACGACAACTTGTGCAGGAACAGGGGGTAAAAGATGTTCTGGATCATCATGATTCACAACACTTCGCTCAGGTGCTCAAAAACACGAATGGACAGGGCGTCAATGTGATTCTTGAGATGTTAGCCAATATCAATCTTGGCAATGATTTGCCGATCTTAGCCAAAGGCGGCAGAGTGGTTGTGATAGGCTCGCGGGGAGATGTGACGATAACTCCTCGCCATCTTATGAAACAAGATGCCAGCATTATCGGAATGTCGTCAGTGAACGCATCTCCGCAAGAACTCATCCGCATTCATGCCGCTCTTATTGCCGGGCTTGAAAATCGATCGCTTCAGCCAGTTATTGAGAAAGAGTTGCCTCTTATAGAAGCGGCTCAGGCGCATCATCTTCTGATGGAATCGTCAGCGTATGGGAAAATCGTCTTGATCCCTTAACGCAAAAAAGGGGTGTTCTTGCCAGAGCAGGAACACCCCTTCACAACAATTAAAAAAACCTTTATTTTTCCTGCCCAAACACCAATACTTTGGATCCTTCCTTGAAAAGCACTTCCATTTTCCCTTCTTCCCGCACTTCAGTCACTATGCCACGTCCGAATTTTTGATGGGTAATCACATCGTGCTGCTCGAATGCTCCGGACATGGAGTATGCTTTCGGAGATTCCACATTATGCTCAGCGAGAGTTTCTTCCCACTTTGCTGTCATATCCTTGGCTTTTCTGGGTTTCGCCGTTTTTTTCCTGGGCGTTGAACTTATTCTTGACGCTGTTTTCTCCGTTTTCGCTCGTAACGATTTTGGAGGATTTGGTCTGTATTTATGCTGTTTCCCACAGGTTTTACAGATCACTTTATCCGGAGTTTCATCAACAAGTGCCACAATTTGATGAGCTAAGACCAATTTGCAGGTCGTACAATAAGAATCAACCTCATCTCCGGCGCTTAAAATTTTCTCAGACATACGTTCCCCTTTATCTTAATAAATGACAAATTTCCCTGATAAGTCAATACATAATCTTCATTTCAACATATTTCATGAAGCATGTGCTGTATAAAAAAAGTTTGTCAAGGAAAACTACAAGAATAATTCTCTCTCTGGCAAGTACAAACTTTTCAGACGTTTTCTGGAAAATTGTCAGATCCTTTTCTGTTTCGATGTGCCAGTAATTCATAAAAGCCTTGACAATTTCCTGCAAAGTCGTAATGTTTCATTATCCTCATAAAAGGGTTGAATATCTGGAAGTCAGTAATGATGCCGATGCCACAGATACCCAATGAAAATCAGGAGGGATGTTATTCATCGTGTCAAACGATAGCATTTCTCTCTACAATTTACAGCGGAGAGTAAAGAGGCGCGCATGAATTTTTTCAAAGAACTGTCGTTGTTGTTTTCATTACGCAAGCAGATCTCAAAAAATTTGTTGACCCATCTGACCAAAGAAATCATACTGCGCTTTGTGTTGCTGCTCAGCATCGGAATCATTTTTTTTGTATTAGATTATCTCTTTTTTCATCGGATCATTGCGTATATTGCCAGGATCGACATACTGGACATGGTGGAGATCGGAACATTATTGGTAGCCAGGCTTCTGAGCATGATTTTGCTCATGTTTTTTTCCATGCTGCTCTTTTCAAATATTATCACCTCTCTTTCAACCCTGTATCTTTCTTCAGATCTTGGTCTCCTCCTGTCTTCACCTTTGCGCTTTTCCTCAATTTTCATGCTTAAATTTGTGGAAAGTTCTATCAATAGTTCGACAATTTTAGTCGTGTTCGGCCTCCCGGTTTTTATTGCGTGCGGGCAGGAATATCAGGCATCGTGGTACTATTATGCATCTATTCCAATTATGTTTTTTCCGTTTATTATTATTCCTGCGACGTTGGGAACGATGATCACAATGTTATTGGTACGGTTTTTTCCGGTGAAACGCGTACAACAGGTACTGGCTATCTTTGGTTTAATTTTAGCTGCCGGGTTAGTCATGCTTTTTCGGTTCCTCCAGCCAGAACAACTGGTTAGTGAAATCGGCATGGCTCAATTGTTGTCGTATATCCAACACAACCGTATTCCGACAGCGCAGTATTTACCCAGTACATGGGGGGCAGAGATGTTGATGTCGTTGCTTGAGCACCAGCCTTATCGCGCATTGTGGAATTTCCTCTGGTTATTGCTCGTAGCGATAGGAATTTATCTTTTAGCGTTACAACTGGCGAAGTGGGTCTATTATCGTGGTTGGACGGATACATCAGAATCTCGCACCGTCAAAACGATGAAACGCGGGAATTTGACTGAAAAATTTTTGCGCTCCCTGCCCTGTTTGCACCCTACAACTCGCGCTTTACTTATGAAAGACATCAAACTGTTTTGGCGCGATACGACCCAATGGTCGCAATTATTGATGTTAGCCGCTCTCTTGATCATTTACTTTTTTAACATCAAAAGTTTGCCATTACGCACGATGTTTTTGAAAAATCTCATTTCTTTTCTCAATCTGGGATTGGCAGGATTTGTACTGGCCTCTATTGGAGTACGTTTTGTGTATCCAAGCACGAGCCTGGAAGGACAAAGTTTCTGGGTGATTCATGCTGCGCCCATGCGCTATCGCCAGTTTTTACTCGAAAAATTCACGATCTTCCTTTTTCCTCTGCTTGTGCTCGCGGAAATTTTGATCATCATTTCAAACTTTTTGCTCGAGGTGGATGGGTATATGATGATACTTTCGACCGTTACCATTTTTCTGATGACCATCGGCCTAACAGGTTTAGGAGTGGGAATGGGGGCCATTTTCCCAAAGTTTATTAATGAAAATCCGGCCCAAATTGCCATGAGCATTGGGGGCATTTTATATATGATTTTCAGCTTGTTCTATGTTGGACTGATTATTCTGCTGGAAGCCTGGCCTGTTTATATCTATTTTTCTCAACACCTGTTCCAGCGTTCGAGCGGTGGAGGAGAATTCGGGTTATATCTCTCTTACAGCCTCGTTTTCCTGGTGAGTCTCGGAGTCACAATACTTCCAATCTATTGGGGTATAAAGCGCTTAGAGTCACTTGAAATGATCTCATGAACTTCCTTTGCCCTGCCCTGCCAAACTTTTTTATCCTTTCAGTTGTCAAGAAAGGTAATTCAAAAAAATCGTGTGAAAAATAAAGACATGACCATGTCGTATGGTCGATTCTAAAGTTTACACTCTGGGGGAAGGGGTGGTTTTTATGCGACACGTATTGAAATCTCGTTACAGTAAATTATTTGTTCTTGACAAAAACGATAAAACCCATACAATAGAAATTTCAGAGAGGGATGTATCACCAGGAATAAATTCCCTGAAAGACTCTGTCCATGTCATAATGATAAGATAAATAGAAGATCAGATTGGGGCGAGAGAGGGCTGGAGATTATGAATAAGCCTAGCATAGTAGTTATAGCGGAAGATATAAAAACGCAAGAAGAGTTCAAGCGTATTTTAGAACATAATAACTATGACCATGTCGTCGCACGTAATGGCATTGATGGGATCGCACTTTCTCGCATGGTGATCCCCTCAGCAATCGTTGTTGACAAAGAAATTCCGCAATTGCAGGCGATTGGTGTGTGTAAATCGCTTCTGGCAGATGATCGGCTGCGATCGATCCCTGTCATTGTGTTAGCTGCGACAGCAAGTGTGGATGGAGAACTAACGACGTTCTCAAATTTTGGAGGCGTATTGCAGCGGCCAATCGAAGAGAGTGTGGTCAAATCAACACTGCAAACGGCATTTGAAGCCAAACGAAAAGCTGGGGGATCGGGAATACAAAAACCTGCCAAACACCGTGAAGAACCTATAAAAGTGTTATCTGTAGATGATAGTTCCGTTGTCCGTAAATTAGTTACGATGATTTTGACCGCTGAAGGGTTTAAAGTATCCACCGCGTCGGATGGATTAGATGGGATTAATAAGGCGAAAGAAATTAAGCCTGATATTATTTTGCTTGATTTTGTGATGCCGAAAATGAATGGATTTCAGGTCTGTCGCATTCTCCAAAAAGATGAAAAGCTACGGCAGATTCCGGTGATTTTAGTGACCTCAAAAGGCGATAAAGTAGGCGATAAATTTGTCAACCAACTTGGTGTGACCGCTTATATTACCAAACCGTTTCAGCCGGAAGAATTGGTGACGAAAATTCATCAAACGTTGGAAGCGCAAGAAGGGACAACTCCTGCGCCACAAATTCCACAGCCCCCTTCTCCTGTAGCAGTTCCTTCTGTAAACCCTCCAGAACCTGTCGTTGTTGCTCCAGCCGCTACGGCTGTCAGAACTCAGGCGGTTCCCGTAGCTGCCGAGACATTGAAAACGATGGTTCAAGAGGAAGTTTCGCGTATTTTTGCCCAGGGATTTGAGCAAAAAGTGGAAGAATTGGTCAAAAACGAATTAGAAAAATTGATGAAAACTCTTGATAAGCGCATTGAGAAAGCGGTGGTTGAAAAAATGAATGAATATATTCGTCGAGCCAAAAAGAAATAGCATTGGGAACCTATGGCTAAAATATTGATCGTAGATGACAGCATTGTTGAAATCAAAATCTTAGAAAGTATACTGGCCGATACCGGACATCGTATTATCACCGCAAGAAACGGCGAAGAAGCTGAAAAAACGGCAAAAGTGATACGGCCGGATCTGATCTTTCTTGACGTGGTCATGCCCAAGAAAAATGGATTCCAAGTCTGTCGAGATTTGCGGAACACGCCTCAATTTAAAACAACCCCAATTATCATGTTAACGTCAAAATCTCAAGAAATCGATAAATTTTGGGGGAAGCAGCAAGGGGCGACAGAGTATGTGACTAAACCATACGAGAAAACCCAGATTCTTGAAATTCTGAACAAATATCTCTAATGTGAAGCATCATTTCCCTGAAATGTGCTTTTCGGCCTGTATCATGGCTTATTAGCGTTGGAGCCAGGGAATACACATACGAACATGCAGGATATGTCGTTACCCCTAAACGCGAGAGAAGAACACGATGAAGAAACGCAAGACCAGGAAACGATCCAGGTGTGTGTCTTTGAACTTTCAGGACGATTATTTGGTCTAAGTATTTTTGATGTTCAGGAAATTCTGGAAAAATCGCCCATTACTCCTGTTCCAACAACTCCGGGCTTCTTAAAAGGAGTGATTAATCTCAGGGGGAATATTGTTCCGGTAGCGGATATTCGTGAAATTTTAGAGCTCCCGGTGAAACACCGTTCGCGCGATAGTCGGATCATGATTTTGAACTTTAAAAATGCCCAGATTGGCATTCTTGTCGATGCTGTTACTGAGGTTCGACGGCTTGAAAAACGCCTGTTGGTGACGGAATCGATTCAGACGGGAATCTCCGATGGAAAATTTATCGCCAATATTATTCAATATAACGAAGGATTCCTCGTTCTGTTGAATTTGCAACATTTGTACACGGCGATTCAGTTATAATTAAGAGTAATGTATAAGACATCCTGGGAACGGATAACATGAAAGGACAAAGCAGCAAGGAAAGAAGTAGAGGGGTTGGTGGTGAATTCTTCTTTTTTCCCTGTTCGTGACGTCTTTATTCAGCATGAATCAAGACCAACGTCTTTTTTCACGTGAGCAATTCAAGTTGTTGCAAAGTATCTGGTTTAAATTATTAGCGATTACCCTACCGTTGGTCATCGTGGCTGTGCTTATTATTGTGTTGATTCAAGGAAGAATGACGCAAAACTCTTACAGTCAGTCTATCCAAACAGTCACTCATGAACTGGTTCAAAAGCAAGGGATGCTTGTCGCAAAATTTGCCAGGTCGTACAACCTGCCAGCGTTGTATCAAAAAACTGGTGAAGAAAGCGTGAAAGAACTTGAGCGAATGCTTAAAATTGCCTATGATCAGGATCCAAAAACCATTAAATATTTGTTTATTCGCGATAATGATGGCATGGTTCGTGCACAATACCCTGAGAGTATAGTAAACTATGCAACTTCCATGGGGCGGCTGCGGGTTGTGAATCCCCTTTCTCCTGGAGAAGCTTTTTCCTCCCAATATATGACTGTGACGTTTGAAGAAGGGGTACAAACTGAGATTATGGATATTGTAACGTTCATTCTTCCTGAGCGAGAAGGAGAAGCCAGACAAGGCGAACTGCATGTCGGGATCGTGCCTAATGTCAGGGTTTCAGGTGGCCTTCCTTCAATGTGGTTGTTTATCGGAATAGGTATCCTGGCTGCGTTGATCGGAGCAATTGCCCTACGTTATCTTGTATCTTCTCAAATTTTGACGCCCATAGATCGTTTGATTCACTATGTTCAGCAGATTGCTCAGGGAAACATGGAACATCCTCTGTCGTTAAACGTCAAAAATGAAATTGCGGTGCTTGGCCATACCCTGGTTGATATGGCCGAACAATTGAAAGGGATGGTACAAACAGAAGCAGAAGCCAACCGGACGCAGGGGCAAATTATGAATATGCTGAGCACGGTGAGCGCTGCGGCTGATGGAAATTTAACGGTTGAAGCGGAAGTGACGGCCGATGCGCTTGGTTCCTTAGCTGATGCGTTCAATATGATGGTGGCAAGCCTGGCATCTCTCGTTGATCAGGTTCGGCGTTCCGCTGCCGATATGAGTCGGGCGACCAATGAAATTCTGGCGTCATCCGCTCAAATGATTAAAGGTGCGGAAGAACAGCAGAACCATATCAATAATATCACCAGCGCTGTCGACGAGATTGCGGTCTCGATGCAACAGGTTGCTAATAATGCTGAAGCCGCAGCGCGGGCGTCGCAGAAAGCCACGGAAGCCGCACAAAAAGGGGAGAGTTCGGTTGAAGAAACGATCCGGGGCATGCATCGTATTCGTAATACGGTGCAGGTAACCAGCAAGAAAATTAAAAGTTTAGGCGATCGCTCGATTGAAATTGGCGAAATCATTACGACAATTGATGATATTGCCCGCCAGACGACGATTCTGGCGTTAAATGCGGCTATCGAGGCTGCTCGCGCCGGAGAGCACGGACGAGGATTTGGGGTGGTGGCGGAAGAAGTTCGAAAATTAGCAGAACGCTCAAGTAAGGCCACCCAGGATATTGCGGACCTGATTAAAGGCATTCAGGCAGAAACCAATGAAGCCGTTCGGACAATGGAAGAAGGCACCCGCGAAGTGGAAGAAGGCACGCGCCTTGCTGATGTGGCCGGATCCTCATTGAAAGAAATTGATAAAAGCGTTGGACAGGTCGCCAATTTGATTCAGGAAATTTCGCTTGCGGCCAAACAGCAAGCGCGTGGTACCGATGGCGTAGTGCGTTCAATGGAGACTATTTCGGATATTACGACTCTTCATGCTGAAGGAGTCAGGAAAACTACCAAGACCATTGAACAACTGGCAACGTTATCTGCCAGGCTGATCGAAGCGATCGGGAATTTCAAAATTGCTGAAACCGATGTCCGTGCAGAACTTCCCAAGCCCAAAAAGCCCCTCGCGCCAAAACCTCAGCCTCAACCCCAGCCCATGGCGCCCTTTGTGCAACAGCCGCAAGATTTAGCCGAATTCAGTCGTCAATTTGGCTCTGCCGAAGGAGAAGAAGATGAGGATGAACTCATCACAGAAGAGGATTTTTTTAAAGCTCCATAAGATAGAAGGGATAAGAAGAACAGGGATTTTCGCAAACATGTTGGTCTGAGGCGAGATCCCATTTCTTTTTTTCCTGATCCATACCTTCATGAGCGGTGGGTTCAATCGATCTGACATTGTTGATTTTTTCCTGGTTGAAGCCAGTGAGCATTTGCAAGTGCTGAATGACGGTTTGCTCTCTCTCGAAGAAAACAGTGAGGATGTGAGCGTGGTTGATGAAATTTTTCGTTCTGCGCACACGATCAAAGGCTCTGCCGCCATGCTCGGCTTTCATGTGATCAGCAAGTTGGCACATAAAATGGAAGATTTGCTGGGAAAAATTCGAAGCCGAGAACTTGAACTCACGGAATCTATTACCGATTTGCTTTTACAAACCGTTGATACCTTAACACTTCAGGTGGAAAATATCCCTACGGGACAAGGTGAAGAAGAATCAATTCTGCTGATGTTTAACGATCTCTATGCCGAGTTTCTCGGTACCCCTGAAGCAGAAGCACCCCAGCACCCCTTACCTCCATCTCCTCCATCCGTCACGGACGAGGAAGAATTACCCCCGGGAGAAGAAGAAATTTCTCATGTGTTTGAGGATTTTCCGGATTTTGAAGATTTACAGCCGTTGCCAGAACCGGAAGAAGAGGAACCAACGGAAGCATTTGCTTTGGAACCTGTGCCGGAAGAACGGGAAGTAGGTGAAGAAGAGGATGAACACGTTGTTCCTGAAATTTCCCGTAAGGCAACCGCCCGATCAGCCCATCCCAGAGGAGAACTTGTTCCTCAAAAGTCAATGGTATCGGCTAGCGACAAAAAGATTGTGAAAGTTGAGGTCGAGGGGTTGAATTTGCTCATGAATTTAGTGGGAGAATTGGTGATCAACCGTACCCGCCTCGATCAGCGAATTGCGTATGTCAATGAAATCAGCGCAGAACTTAATTTTAGCCGCGAACGTCTCCTAAAAGTAATTCGGGATTTTAAAGAGAAATATGAATTCGGACAGGTAGATGAGACGCAGACCTTCGACATGGTTCCTGATCGTGATCAAGATGTTACCCCTCAACTCAGTGCATCGGATTTGCTCGATGGGTTTTTTGAACTGGAATTTGATAAATATGATGATTTCAATATCCTTTCCCGCACTCTGATGGAAATTGGTTCTGATATTTCCGAAATCATGAATCAATTGACCGAATTTTTCGATCAATTTGAAGAAGAATCCTCTCACATCCGGCGAACGACGAATGACCTTCAGGAAGAAATTACGAATATCCGCATGGTGCCAGTTGGACAACTCTTTAGTCGTTTCCACCGGACAGTTCGTGATGTCGCCAAACAAGAATCAAAGGTGGCTGTCCTCAAAACCTCGGGAGAAGATGCACGGCTGGATAAAACCGTAATCAATGAAATGGCCGATCCATTGATGCACTTGATCCGAAATTCCGTATCACACGGCATTGAATTGCCCGATGTGCGCGAAGCCAGGTCGAAACCACGAGAAGGCACGGTGATGCTCAAGGCCTTGAAGGAAGGCGATAATATCATCATCGAAGTATCCGATGATGGCAATGGTATTAATATTGATCGCGTGCGTGAATCCATTGCCGAAAAAGGGCTGCGTTCATTAGCTGAGATCGAAAAAATGACAGATGATGAAGTCATCCAGTATATTTTTGCCCCGGGGTTCTCAACCAAAAAAGATGTGAGCGCTATTTCCGGACGAGGGGTCGGCATGGATGTAGTCAAAACCAATATTGCAAAATTGGGAGGAACCATTGAAATTAAAACCGAAGCGGGCAAAGGAACGAAATTTTCGATTAAATTACCACTCACGCTGATCATTTATGCGGCTTTGCTGGTCAAATGCGGCGACCAGGAATTTGCAATTTCATTAACTTCAGTTGAAGAAACCGCTAGAATTCCGGCTCATCACATTCATAACGTCGGACGCCAGGAAGTCATCAAATTACGCGATCAGGTACTACCGATTCGCAGACTGCGCGATATTTTACGGCTGAATCATTCTCAGACCACTTCTCAACAAGCATATATGCCTGTGATCGTTGTTCGTTCGGCAGACCAGACCCTGGCGTTGATCGTCGATGAACTTATCGGACGGGAAACCATTGTGATTAAGCCGTTGGGAGAGTATCTGAAAAAAGTGAAACTCTTTTCTGGTGCCACTATTTCTGGCGAAGGAAAAGTTCGCCTGATTCTGGATATTTCAACCATTATTGACCAGGAATTGTCTCCCAAAACCCCTCTCGGCGTGGCTTCAGCCAGATTAGAATTGAACGAATCGTTTGATATGCCAGCGCCTGAACCGCCAGAAGAAAAAACGAAGCCTGAGTTACTGCTAGTTGATGATTCGATCAGTATTCGTAAAATTATCGGCATGATGCTCGGAAATGCAGGCTATAAGGTAGATGTAGCTGTTGACGGCGTCGAAGCGATCGAAAAGATCAGCACAACATCCTATGATCTGATTTTGACGGATCTTGAGATGCCAAGAATGCATGGATATGAGTTAATTGCCGAGGTCAGAAGTGGAGGACAAGCGAAGGACATCCCGATTATTGTTTTGACCTCGCGAGCCGGAGACAAGCATTATTCAAAAGCCATTGAACTTGGCGCCAACGATTACATCGTGAAACCCGTTGACGAAGATACCCTCTTGAACAGTGTGCGTAAACTTCTTTCACACCGGAAAGCGGGGATACAGACGTGATCAAGGTGCTCGTTGTGGACGATTCCACATTGATGGTCAAATTATTGAGCGACATGATCAACCGCGATCCTGAGTTACAGGTGATCGGAACGGCCTCACATGGCTATGAGGCTCTCCAAAAAACCAAAACGCTGCGCCCTGATGTCATCACCATGGATGTAAACATGCCCCGCATGGATGGATTAAAAGCCGTCGAACACATTATGAGCGTGGCTCCTACGCCAATCGTCATGATCAGCTCGCTGACTCAGAAAGGAGCAGCAATTACTCTTCAGGCATTGAATTTAGGTGCGATTGATTTTGTGCCCAAACCTTCTGGTTATATCTCATTAGATATCGAAGAATTGACGACCGAAATTGTGGCAAAAATTAAATTAGCGTCGAAAATTCGAGTGGTTCGAACTGTCAAACAGTCATTTCCCGGATCTTCTCAATCAAAAGAAGCGAAAAAACTTCTGACAAAACGAACAGAAACAGCGTTTGAATCGGCGCTGCGCTATACGCTTTCTCAAATATCCCCCGCCAGTCTTCGTTATGAAAAAGTTGTGACGATCGGATGTTCCACCGGCGGCCCCCAGGCGTTGAACGAAATTCTGCGGCATTTTCCGTTGGACTTTGCGGCCCCGATCCTTATCGTGCAACACATGCCGGAAAAATTTACGGAAAAACTCGCGGAACTTCTGAATTCACGGATAAAATTAGAGGTTGTGGAGGCAAAAGAGGGGATGAAACTCCAAAAGGGCCTTGTGTATATTGCCCCGGGAGCCTATCACATGAAAGTTCGACCAGAACGTACGATTTCATTGCTTTCCAAAGACCCAACGTTATCGCTTCCCTGCCCATCGGTGGATATATTAATGCAATCGGTCGCAGAAGTGTTTGGGAAAGAGGCGATTGGCGTGATTCTCACTGGAATGGGGAATGATGGCGTCATGGGTATGAATGCGATCAAAGATGCTCATGGTGCAACGATTGCTCAGGATGAAGAAACCTCACTGGTGTTTGGCATGCCAAAGATGGCTATTGAATCAGGCTGTATAGATTCTATTGCCCCGTTGGAAAAAATTGCTGATGAGGTCATGGAATTAGTCGGAATGTAAAGTGTTTGTTTTCGATGATAAAAAATTTATTCTTTGATCAACTTTATTCTTGCTTATGAATGAAAACGGAGTACAATTAGTCTGTTTTGAAATTTGTGGTGAAAAGTTTGCCTTTAACATGGATTTTCTTATTGAGATTATCCAGGTTCATCAGGCTGACATCACTCCGTTTTTTTCATCAATCCCTATTATTCGGGGATATTGGACGTATCGAAGGAAAACGGTCTATCTTCTTGATGTTCGTGATTTTTTCGGATTGGTTGACGCCGACGAAACTACGACGCAGATGCGTTTTTCACGATCTTCACCTGAACAAGAGGAGGAAGAGCGGAAGAGAGCAGAACAGACACACGGTGTCCACAATATCTTAGTTGTAAAAATTCGGGAACAGATATTTGGGTTATACACTGACGCCGTATTGCAAGTTGCATCATTACTTTCGTTTTATGAATATCCACTGCTGATTTCAACACTCCCAAGACGTTATTTTGCAGGAGTGACCGTGATAGGTACCGAACTTGTTTTACTGTTAGCACTTGAAGAGTTGATCAACGAATATGAATTTGAGGCTGAACTCAGTCGAATAGGTGAAGGCGATGTTTCTTCTCACCCGTTCACTGGTTGAAAGGAGAAGAGGCCATCATGAATCAAAAAGTGCTCATTGCAGACGATAGTATTGCCTCTCAACGTTTGTTTGAAATGGTGTTAACTCGAGAAGGCTACGATGTCATTACAATTGGTTCAGGCGCTCAGGTACTCGATGCTGTGCGAGACAAACATCCTGATATTGCCCTTATCGACGCCATTATGCCAGAAGTTGATGGGTATCAAATTTGTAAAATTTTGAAAGAAAATGCCGAATTTCGTCGCCTGCCTGTTGTTATGTTAGCCGGCCGCTATGAAGATTTTGATCGTGAAAGAGGCATAAATGTTGTTGGAACTAAAGCGATTTTGACCAAACCTTCGAAATCGGAAGACATTGTTGCCAAAGTCAAAGAATTTTTAGCAGAGGCTCAGGAAGAAATCGAAGAAATGACGGTAGCTGAAGAAATGACAGCGCCAATCGCTGAAGTGATTGAAGAACCCGCTTTTGTCCAGGAAGAGTATGAATTTGACGAAGATTCTGAGGAAGCTGATCAGGTGGTTGAAAATGAGTTGCTTGAAGAAGAAGCTGAGGTGGTTGACATAGAAGAAGCCGAGGAAGAGAGCAAAGAAGATGATGAAGGGTTTGCCATAGAAGAAACTGAGGAACCCATTGAAGAAGAATGGGAAGAGATGGAAGAAGAGATTTCTGTTGAAGAACCTGCTGTTCCAACAGAAGAATCTGCTGTTTTGCCTGAAGAGCCTATTATTGCAGAAACTGCGCGCATTTCACCGGAAATTTCCCAGATGGCGGAGATTGCGCCGATCTCCGAGGAAAAGTTCGATCTGATTGCCGGAGACATCGCTCAGCGCTTAGCCCAAAAACTGGTGCCAGTCCTCATGCAGCAGCTTGCAGCGTACCTCATGCAAATTCCGGTTGTGAAAAGCGTGGTTGAACAAACCAGTAAACAGCTTGTCAAAGAACTCTTGCCAGAAATTCAGGAAAAGGAGTAAATGCCTTGAAGCATTTGGGTGCTTAGGCGCGTGACTTCTGGTTTTCGCGCCTAACTACTTCAATCTTCCAGGAGATCGTTTTGGAAGCAAAAAATCTATCTAAGTCCAGGTAAGCAGGAGGGGGGATTTTATCAGGTGTAAATAATTAATTGACGTTTATTGCTTGACATGACAAGAGAATCTGTAAGAGTGTGGCGGTGAGAGGAATTCATCTCGACCTTAAAAAAATTGCTGAAAAAAAGTTTGATGATGCATCTCCAACGGGATAAGATTAAACCAACACATATTCCACGTGTCTGATCTTGTAAAAATGATGCTTGTAAAACTTCTACTGTCAAGTAGAACTTTACAGCCAATATCATAAGATGCACTACATACGAAGACGATAAATTATCCGGTTCTGTTGCTGGTTGCAATGTCAGCATAACATTTCTCTGAATAGCCGTAAGAACAAAGAAATGTTTTCTGATGCTTGTCAATCCAAGTGTTCAGACGAGAAACCAATACATGCACACGAAGCTTCCAGGCAAGAAATTCACTTTAACGCAAAATACGTTAAGTATCAATGCCCGAATTCTTGAAGTCTTGCGAGCCAAATCTCATGCCTATATTTCCGGAGAGCAACTCAGCCGAGAACTGGATATGTCTCGTACAGCGATCTGGAAGCATGTCAATGCGCTGCGCGACCTCGGGTACAAAGTTGAAGCGATTACGTCGGTAGGGTATAAACTGGTCTCTTCTCCGGAACTGCTTTTACCGTTGGAAATCAAAAACGGGTTGAATACCAGGTTTATCGGTCAGAACATTCACTGGGAATATGAGGTCAATTCCACAAATTCACTTGCCCTCCAGCTAGCGGATCAGGGATATCCTGAGGGAACATTGGTTGTGAGCGAGTCACAGAAACAAGGAAGAGGCCGGCTAGGCCGTTCCTGGATTTCGCAGCCGGAAACAGGAATTTACATGTCGTTAATTTTGCGACCAACGTTTGTGCCGATACAAGCGGCGCGTATTACATTTATTTCAGCAATTGCTGTGGTTGAAGCCGTCAAGGAAGTGCTAGGAATTGATGCCAGAATTAAATGGCCGAATGACGTCATGATTCACGGGAAGAAGACGGCAGGTATCCTGACAGAATTACGAGCTGAGATGGAAAGTATTCATTATGTCGTGGTCGGGATCGGCATTAATGTGAATAATATGTACTTCCCCAAAGCCTTACGTGAAAAGGTCACATCGCTTGTACTTGAATATCAAGAAAAAGTGTCGCGTATAAAATTATTACAGGCATTGCTGCGAACATTTGAACGCTGGTATCTGCGCGCCTTGAACGAACAGCCCGGACAAACCTTTGAACGCTGGCGTGAACTCTCGTGTACATTAGGAAATCTGGTTGAAGTGAATCTCGGAGATGAAATTATCAGAGGACTTGCTACCCGGCTTGAGCCGAATGGCTCGCTCTATCTCAAACTGGATTCCGGCGAAGAACGGCAGATTCTCGCAGGGGATGTTACTATGATTGCCAGTGTCTAATGAAGGATTGCGTTCCATGCCTGAAGACGCCTTTTGGGAACATATTGAGCAATATTTTGTCAAGAAACGTGGCAGCGCGCTTATCCTTTCCCCAAAAGATTGGCCGTTAATTCGCTCCTGGCAAGAACGGAAAGTGCCCCTTGATGTCATTTACGATGGCATTGATCGAGCCTTTGAACGTCTTGAAAAAAACCAGCCCTTGCACCAACGTTGGGCCATTCGCTCGCTTGCATTTTGCCAAAGTGAGGTGGAATCCGCCTGGGAGGAGTGGAAACGTGAACATGCCTCTGCTTCTCAGGAATCTGCCAGGGAAACCCTTGCGTCTGAACGTCGAAAATTAGTGGTTAAATTACAAAATACCATTACATTGTTACGAAAATATGCTGAATTGGACAATTACCAGTGTATTCAGGGAAATCTGTTAATCATTATCAATACGCTTGAAACCTTTCTTCCCCGTATTCATGAAGCTGAAGAAGAAATGACGCTGCTTGCCGTGAAAGACCAGATTTGTGAATGCGAGAAATCTCTTCTTACTCAGCTCGAACAGGCAATTTCGCCTGATACCCGTCAAGCGTTGTATGCCAAAGCCGAGGCTCGGTTGGCTTCCCATAGGCGCAAAATGAAATCCTCCGTCTATCAAGAGACGCTCCATCTTGCATTTTTGCAAGAACTGCGCACAACCTATCCATTCCCGCCCTTTCTCTGATAAATAGTATTCGGTAGAGGGCACATAGTAAGTGATGTTCGCTCATTAAGCGAAGTCGAAACCATCTTTTTCCCATTCCTTTCGACTCCGCTCAGGGAACGGAGTCATTTAACCACATGAAACAGCAACTCTTTGATTATATCAACACTCAGCGCAGACACATGCTGACCTTATTAGAAAAATTAGTCCTAATTCAAAGCGGCAGCTATAACAAGCCCGGTGTCGATCAGGTCGTCCGTCTGATTCAGGATGTACTAGCAGCAGACGATATTGCGGTCAGGGAAATTCCTCAAGAAAACTACGGGGCTATTCTTATAGCCTCTTCTCGCGCAGCAGGCGAAAAAAATAATATCCTGCTCATTGGTCATACAGATACAGTCTTTCCTCAAAATACCAATTTCAATTGGTGGCGTGAAGATCATGAAAAAGCCTATGGCCCTGGCGTAATTGACATGAAAGGCGGTCTGGTGACAGGCATCTATGCTCTGAAAGCCTTAAAACACGTTGGCCTGCTCGACCGGATTCCGATCCGCTTTATTTTTAATCCTGATGAAGAAATCGGATCTCCATGTTCCAGAGACATCATTGTTGCAGAAGCTCGCAAAAGTGTGATGGCCTTTGTGTTGGAATGCGGCGGTTTAGACGGTCAAGTGGTAACGGGGCGCAAAGGGTATATTGGCGTCAAATTGGAAGTTTTCGGCAAAGCCGGCCATGCGGCCTTTATCACTGAAAACAAGGCGAGCGCCATTGTCGCCCTAGCCCATAAGATTCTTGCTCTCGAGGCCCTCAATGGTCAATTTGACGGCGTGACCGTGAATGTCGGACGTATCAGCGGCGGGATTGGGTCAAACACGGTGCCGGAATACGCGGTTGCAGACGTGGATGTCCGGTTTAGTACGACAGCCGGAGCAGAGTTTTTTGAAAAACAGCGTTCTGCGCTTGCCCGGCAAACAAATGTTCCAGGAACCTCCACCAGGCTTGAGATGATCCGGTCGCGTCCGCCGATGGAGCAGAGCAAAGGCAATCGAGCGTTATTCAGAATGGTCGCTGAACAGGCGCGTGAACTTCATGTTCCGATTCAAGAAGAATTTCGTCAGGGGGTCTCAGATGCCAATATTGTGGCGCTCGAAGGAACCCCGGTACTTGATGGGCTTGGGCCTATAGGAAGTTTGGATCACAGCGATCAGGAATTTATGATTACAGAAAGTCTATTTCAACGTACTCAACTCCTCGCCTGGTCTTTGCTCGAAGGTTGGCAGCGTTATCAGGCCGGAACTCTTTGGTGAATTCAGGAGTGCGAAAGCGCTGCTTTCGCTGCAAAAGCTGCACTTTCGCACTCCGGATCGCCGTCATTGATTTATTCCACTTCACGCCATTCCAAAAAGAGCTTGAAGCGTTTGAGATTTTCTGAATTCATCTTGATCGTAAAACTTTTGATTTCGCCGGGTTTCAAGAGCCCGTATAATGAAGTCGTTTCAGTCCTGATGTGGAAGTTGTATTTATCATACCCTTTTGCAATGACCTGAATATTTCTGGCAATCCAGGTGCCGCGATTTTTCACCTCACCTTGAATCACTACGATTTCTTCATCTTCCTTTTCCACGTAATCCCAATCGACAAATTCGACTTCAACCTCTTTCCAGGTCAAGGGCCCGCTCTGTTTGATATTTTGCACCGCTTCTAAGGCGTTCAAATCAATACGCAATCGCTCAGCGTCCATTTCAACCTGCGTTCGGTCTGCCAATTCTTGTTCCGTAAGTGCGGTAGAGGCATATTGCTGCAAGGCTTCGACCGGGATTGTATAAATGATGTGTTCAGGGATACGACGACCGAGGGAATCGAAATACAGATAGGAAACGCTGAAGCTAACGGTTTCCAATAGTACATTGACTGGTTCAGGGCTAAAAGCACGTCCTAATGCTTTTGCCAGGAAGGTAATCTGCTCAAAAAAGATCAAACTGGCGCGGAGTTCCTCAGAATGATAGAGCTGTGCTCTGGTTATCTCCTGGATGGCGCAATCCAATTGCAGGGTAGCGGCGGCAACATCGAGTCTCTGAAGGTGGATTCCCAGTGTATTAACCCAGGTCTCATGATTGGAAACCAGAATTTCTACAAGTTGTCGCTGCAAGTCTGGTTCAATCGGCTTTTTCGACAAACGATGGGAAAAATATACCGTCAATATCTCAGTTTTGGATAAATTGGTGATTCTGGCAAGATCATCGACGGGGATGTCAGGAGCATGAGTGATGATAAACTCGTGCTTCTGCGCTTCGGTCGTGAGCGCAGGCACAGGCGCAAGAATTTGATCAAGCAGCGAGGACACTACCGTTTGATCAAACACCTGCATTCCGGTTTCACCAACTATACAGTGAATCCGGCTGGCACGAGGTTTCGTCTTTGTACTCGCGTCAGTCCCATAGAAGTTGTTCACCGGATACCGGACAAAGGTTTCAACTTCAAACACGATTTGATCTTTCTTGTCTTGAAGTCCTTTGATCGCTACGATCTGTCCTGGCTGAATTCCCTGACCAAAGGTGTGAAAATCCAAATCCCGATCAATCTCCTCTAAACGTTCCAGCGTATATTCGTCGCCAGAAGTTCCGGATTCCCAAAAGGAAGCGTCGGTTTCATACCAGATATTCCGGGACTGGTCAATGAACACTCCCGTCGGACTACGCCCTGCGACCGAGTTATTCGTATAATCCAGATTGTACCGGCTTCCCAGATACACCTTTGCCAGATAGGTCTTGCCCACAAATGTTGACTGCAAGGCTTCTTTCGTGACGGAATCCAACGGCCCGGCGCAGCCACTCATCATCAAGCAGAAGCAAAGTATTATGACAAACGAGAACACGGTTGATTGTTTCACGCACGCTTACCTCCCTTTCACTTATTATTCATCTAATAGCGGGTAGTGGTTAAATGTAATGACACAGAAGGTTATGGACACGCTCTCCGGAGTGCGCAAGCTCTGCTT
>DF820463.1:139247-169979 GCA_000739535.1 Candidatus Vecturithrix granuli
TGATGCGATGACCTCATCGCCCTCCTGTCTGTTGAGCAGTGTTCCGGGTACCCATCACTTACAATTTAACCACTACCCAATAGCGAAGTGATTTGAACCTGGGAATATTCTACATCATGGAAAATAATACCTCATCAAAAAAATTGTCAATAAATTGTTACAGAAAAAGCAAAGAAACTGAATTTGTAGTTCACATATACTTTTTCTTGACTTCATACCTTTAATTCAAGGATAATTACACCCTGAACAACAAAAACAGAATTTTTCTGTAAAGGAGTGGCTTTCTATGAAGCAGGACAAGCAAAACCCGGAGATAACAGCAACGAAACTCAACGCCGTAATTTTACGCAAAAAATGGTATCATTTCAATCTTTTTCAAAAATTTGCTCTGATTTTTTTCTGCGTGGTGGCGTTTCCGGTGGCGTTGATTGCCTTTCATGTGGTATATCAAAGTAAACTTTCGATCCTGGAGAACACCAATCAATTGGTTGATGTCGTCACGTCAACCATGCAAACCAGTACGCAAATCCAGCAGAAACAAAGTGAGGCTGTGCTTGAGATGGCCCATCAGGAGTTTGCGAAAATAGGCAACGACACGCTGACCAATCTGCAAGAGCGATTGATCAAAGCGAATATCAGCTTATATACCCAGGGTATTCAAACAGTCGCCTCCCAATCGCAATTCATTTTGGAAAATGAATTACGATCATTAAATACGGAAATCGCTGAGGAAGTTAATGAGATGAGTAAACAGTTCATTCAAGAGTCCAGGCATGTTCTGAACAATTTGTCCCAAAAATTCGATTTTCTTCAATTACCAAGAGAGGAGGGTGGGCAATTGTGGAATACGCTGTTGTCTTATGAACAATTTATCTATCTTGATGTGATTGACAGTTCCAGAACGCGGGTAGCCCAGGCAGCGAAACAACTCAATTTTTTTCACAATGACGAATTACTCGTGACAGATCGAGAGCCCTATCTGAGCTTTGCCCTTTCAGGCGAAGAAGTGGTGACTACCGAATTAGGAGAAAGCGGTGTAGCCTTTCTCAGGTTCTTTATCCCTATTAAACGCCAGCATAAAACTCTTGGAGTGATTTTTGGCATTGTTAGTACCTTTCCGTTGAGAGATGAGATTCAGGCGCGCTTTTTTAATCATGATGAAAATATTTATATTATTGAGCACCAGGGAAAGATGGTTTATCCTCATCGGGACATTCCTATTCCAGAAATCATAAGTGAGAATCTGGCAACTTTAAAAGGTATTGATGAGACACGGGGAAATTTGCAACAAGATGAGCTTATCTTTTCGTTTACCACAGTAGAATTAGTGAAATGGAAAATTATTGTCATGCAATCCATCGAGTCTATCGGGACTCGCACCGCGCCTCTGGATGCCATGATTGCAGAATATACGCAAAAAATCGACGAGCAACTACACCTTATGACCCGGGAAAATATGGCACAAATTACCGCGGAACTCTCAAAAAATATTGATGTACGCAAACAAGAAAACCGGCGCAATATTCAAGCCCATTACGAGACATTTGCTGTAACTATTGTGGATGAGGTGACAGAAAATATCTCGCTTGTGGCGAATAATGTCTATAAAAAAACAGTCTATTATATGATCCCGATGATTCTCGGCTTAGGGTGTCTGGCCGTCGTGATCGGTATTCTTGTCGCAGGGAAAATTATCAAGCCGATTAAAAGTATGACGACCGTCGCGTATGATATTTCAAAAGGTAATGTCACGCAGACAATCCCGGAAGTGCACTCGCACGATGAAATCGGGCTGCTCTCCCAATTATTCCATGAAACGACTGAATATTTATGGAATATTGCCAAAGGCGCGCAGAAAATCTCCGAAGGGCAATTTACTGATGAAGTCAAACCTGTTTCAGAAAAAGATGCGTTAGGCCTGTCGTTTAGAAAGATGACCTGTTATCTGCGTGATATTACTGGATTGGCGACTGACATTTCATACGGGGATCTGAGTCAGGTGGTCACTCCCAAGTCAGAACACGATCTGCTTGGCAATGCCGTGTATCAAATGACGCTGTATCTCCAACGTATTGCGCAGGTGGCCAGGAAAGTTGCCGGTGGAAATTTGAGCGAAACCTCCCAACCGCAATCCAGTAAAGATTTTCTCGGGAATGCTTTTGCTGAAATGATTGCCAAATTGCAACACCTGGTGTCAAAAATTCGGAGCGGTGCAAATCAATTAGTGACGTTGAGCATTGAAACGCTCAATCGAGCCGAGGAAGAAGCTGAATCGGTGGAAAAAATTTCATTATCAGTTGAAGAAACCTCGAGTTCTATGAATGAATTGGCGGCCACGATTGGCGAAGTGAATGAACGCATGAAACAATTGTCTTCCTTTGTTGGCGAAACCTCTTCTTCAATTGAAGAATTAAACAGTTCGATCCGGCAGATTGTGTCTCATGGCGAACAACTCGCAATGGCTTCTGAGGAAACATCCAGTTCGATCCAGGAAATTTCGGCATCCCTGCAACAGATTGCAGAAACCTCAAAACATTCCAGAACCTTATCGGATACCGCCAGGCAGGACGCCATGAATGGTCGGGATGCTGTTGAAAAAATGATTCAGAGTATGAATATCATTCAACAGATGGTCACAGTGACAGCCGATGCAATTCAACATTTGAATACCCGCACGGAATCCATTGAAAAAATCCTGGATGTGATTAAAGATATTTCCGATCAGACCTCCTTGTTATCCATTAATGCCTCAATTATTGCGAAAAAAGCCGGCGAACGAGGACGTGGGTTCAATGTGATTGCTGATAAAGTCCGCAAGCTCGCCGATCAATCCAGTCTATCTGCAAAGGAAATTGCCAGGATTATTCGCGATGTTCGTAAAGAATCTGCTCATGCGGTTGAGGTTGTGTCAATGGGGAATGAAAAAGTCCAGGAAGGGGTCCAATTAGCAGAACTGGCCGGAAAAGCGCTGGACAAAATTATTACCGGCGCCAATGAGTCCTCAACCGTGATTGCTAAAATTGCAGAAACCACGGCAGAACAAACCAAAATCAGTCACCATATTATAGAATCCATGGAACATGTGGTTGATATGGTGAATCAAATCAAAGTTGCAACGAAAGAACAAGAGCAAAGTTCAGCCTATATCATGACCCAGGCTGAACATGTATTGCTGTTATCGCAGCAAGTGAAGCAATCCACGCTAGAACAAACCGAAGTCGTGAAACATGTGTCGTTAGCTATGGATGATATTCGAGTTCTCATCCAAATGACATCTCAACGCGCCAAAGAATCGGCGCAAGCAGCATCAACACTTTCTCAACATGCTGACGCGCTCAAAGATCTGGTGAGTCAGTTTACACTTTAACGCACGTTGTCATCCCTCATACGTTATATGTATATGCAGTCTCTATCGCGTATCACGTATCATGGATGGCACCTGAACGCATGGTACAAATTGTTTGTCTGGGAGAATTACTGATTGATTTTGTTTCGCTGGAATCGGGAGTATCATTGGTCGAAGCGCTGTCATTTCAAAAAGCGGCAGGGGGCGCGCCAGCGAATGTAGCAGTCGGATTGGCTCGCTTAGGGCATACGGTTGGATTTGTCGGCAAAGTAGGTGCGGAAAGTTTTGGAGAATTTCTGATAGGCGTCTTACGGGAAAATCATGTAGATGTATCCGGCATGGCCGTTGATGATCAAGCCCGAACCATGCTGGCTTTTGTGTCGCTGACCCATGAAGGGGAACGGGATTTCATGTTTTATCGGCATCCCTCGGCGGATATGCGTTTGACGCCTGAGGAAATTCCGGAGCAACTCATTGCGAACGCCGCAATTTTTCACTATGGCTCGATTAGCTTAATTTCGGAACCCTGTCGAAGTGCAACATTCCATGCACTGGAAATTGCCCAAAAATCAGGATGTCTCATTTCCTATGATCCCAATCTCAGACTCGGACTCTGGGAAAGTGAAGAACTGGCCCGATGCGAGATGCTGCACGGCATGACGTATGCCAATATCGTGAAGATTAATGATGATGAACTCGAATTTCTCACAGGCACCCGAAATTTCCAGGAAGGCGCTGCCCGATTGTTGGAATACGGCCCATCCTTAATCATTATTACCCTGGGAAAAAATGGATGTTATTTTTGTTCAACCTCGGCTGAAGGCAGCATTCCGGGATTTCCGATCCAGGCGATCGATACCACCGGAGCCGGGGATGGTTTTGTCGCCGGGTTACTCTCAGGCCTTCTCAGCCATATTCGCCCACACGAGCCATTTGCGACGCCCGACAAAGCCGTGATGGAACAAATTTGTCGCTTTGCCAATGCTGTCGGAGCAATAACTTCGTTAAAACGAGGAGCGATCCCGAGTTTGCCCTACCAGAAAGAAGTCGAAACGTTTATGCAACAGGTGTAAAACTCTGTACAAAATAGGAACGGATTGCCTGAATCAGCTACAATCCGGGTAAGATGAACATAATCCAAACAAAGGAGGATATTGGATGTATGGAAAAGACATTACTCTTAAATGCGACGTATGAACCACTTCGAATCATTAGTTGGCAAAAAGCTGTGACCTTATTCACGCTTGAAAAAGTTGAGATCTTAGAAGCCTATGATCGCATGATTCACAGCGTGTCATTTTCCATACAACTTCCTTCTGTTGTTCGACTGTTACGGTTTGTCAATTGGCATAAAGATCCGGTGAAATTCTCGCGAAAAAATATCTATTTACGCGACCACGGACGGTGCCAGTACTGTGGCATAGATTTACAGCCGAAAGAGATTACCTATGATCACGTGATCCCCAGATCCCAGGGCGGCATAACCTGCTGGGAAAACGTCGTCACCTGCTGCATTGACTGTAATCGCAAAAAGGGAGGGAGAACTCCGCAGCAAGCCCATATAAGCCTGCTGACGAATCCGCACAAACCCAAATGGCATCAGGCGTTCAGGCTGACGCTCGGGATCACCCAGATGCCTGAAAGCTGGCATGACTATTTCTACTGGAATGTCAAACTTGAGGAATAACTATTGGGAGTGCTGAAGCTCCGTTTATTCTTATTTTTGTAGTGATTTATACGTTGGAAACCGTAACATTCCGTTCTTCTTCCCGATCATAAAACTCGGAAGTCGGACGATCAGCTTTGATTTTGCCGAGTACGTGAAAAAGCTCGGCAATCGGAACACACTGTTTCCCTTTCGCGCCTTTAATCGTAAATTCGACGTTTCCATCGGGTGTGACGATAAATTCAATTTCTTGTTTGTTGACCATGTATTCCCTCCTTTTACCATTTTCTGACGACAAGCTTGATCGTGCGGTCGCCGCGAACTTCTTCCTGCACAACATGATATCCGGCCGCTTTCGCATCTTTCAAAATTTTGCGATACGCATATTGCTGGGTCAATCGTTGGAGAAACTCTTGTTGGCGAGACAGCAGCATATCATCTGTCACGAATTCATAACGCCCCTCCGGCGTCAAACGAAAACCACAGGTCCCGCCGGAAGCGTGAATCAGAAATTGGACAGGTTTACGAGCTCTGGGCATTCGAATGCCCTCTTTCTGGTAAAGAACCTGACAATCAAGCTTTTCAAGGCATTCTTGCAAAATTTCGGCATCTCGTAATTCTGTTTGAATTGAAACTATACGCGACATAAATGTATTTGCAGGAAATCCCGGGTTTTTGAAAAAACTCGGGGTTTACATGTACAACTATTTTTCTGAAATTTGAGACTTCTGAAGTCTGCCAGACGTCAGAAGTCTCAAATTTCAGCAATATACTCCAGTCGGAAAACTCTCTAAAGCGAGAATTCCGAGCTTATCAGCGCAGCCTTTTTCTTCTGACAACTGGAACACACATCCTGCCCTGTGTAACAAAGATGACAATATGTTTGCCCACATGCAGGGCAGGTTAAGAGTTCTTCGCTATGATCTTCGCAGAAAAATACGTTGCACCCATGACATTGCAGCGCACACTGCGAGCATATTTTTTTCCCGCAAACATCACACTTAGAGAGCAAAGGCGTGCTGACCTGCCGCGAGCACTGTTCACACACACCCAGATGCCGGGGACAGACCATTTTCCCGCTCAATTCACACTCACGGATATGGTGAACGCAGATCAGTTCTCCACACACGTCGCAGCGAAATGTACACTCTGTACACATCTGCTGCCCACAAAATGCGCAGGTATGAGCTTGCGACTGACTGACATGCCGGTCGCAGCACGAACAAGTCACGAGGCAATGAAAACAGACCGTTTTATGGCTGAGATCACAATCAATCAGGTGGATCTTACCGACGAATTGACCACATTCTTCACAGAAAGCTCCACAATGACGACAAAAATGTTGCCGACATTCCAGACACCCAAAGGTATGCTCGCTGCAAAAGCGTTTTCCGCATAAATGACACCGCACGCTACACTCCCGACACACCCATTCCCCACAGTCAGCGCAACGTTCGGTCCCGCACTCTTGACATACGTGTTTTCCACAGCGGCTACATGTCTTCAAACAATCCTGGCACACAACATGAAATTTGTCGTCGCAGATTCCGACAGTGTGCATCTCCTGTCCACAAATTGCGCAGCAGGGAAACAAGAGATTCCCTGAAAAAAGGTTTTGCAACACGTCAATCGAGAGGTTTCCGGAATGGAAAGACACTTTTTCCGGAGTAAGGGTATATCGCTCGCGCCGAAACGGAATCGTGACCGCACAAACACTGACCGGTTCAATTACCGCATGTACCTGGCATTGGTGTAATTCTTCCGCAACTTTATTGCGATATTCATGCTGTAAGTGTTGAACCTGTTCTTCACGATTGCTCGCAATATCAGGAATTTCCTCAATCATCTGGTGATAATATCCTTCCAGCCGAAGCACATCTTGATGATACTGCTCGGATAGTTGTTTCTGATATTCCCCAATCTTCTGATGCGCAAGGCGTTTGACATATTCCAGGCTCATGTTGTACAGCGTGTGCATCTGTTTATGAGAATATGGAAACCGATGAGATTCTGTTGCACGCAGGATTTCGGCTGAATAAGGGAAAACCAGATAGGTGTGAATCTTGCTGCCCGCATCAATGCCGACTGTCACAAGCTCTTCCGTCTTCTCATTCGAGTAATATGCCACGCGAAACGTGAGATAGGTTTCGATTTTCTTGACCTCCCGCGAACGCCGACGTAAAATAGAACAATGGTATGGAATAAGATCCGTCTTTGCGTGATCAGAAAGCGACGTCTGTGAAGTAGGGAAATCAAGAGGTTTCGTAGGAAGGACGACCGCAACTCTTTGACCGAAATGCTTCACAATATCATAAATTCGGCTGGTGATATAACTGTTATAGGTCGCCAGATCTGTATCGTTCCCGGCATCTTCAGGGCGAAAGACAAGGCGCAGAGTGGGTTTCTCAAAATGCCGGGTCAATTCCGGGGTCAGTTCTACTTGCAAGACTTGACCGTTTTGATGAAGCGTACAGCCACAATATGTGAAAAAATCGAGAATATAATCTTTCATAACATCCTATGCGATGTCTGTCATTTCACAAGCTCTGAAGTCAGGATTTCCGCTTGTTTGAACTTCTGATATGTTTTTCGGGCCTGAACCAGGCGATCTCCAAAACGGTCGAATTGCTGCTGCATCTCTTGCTCATTTTTACTGGTCAGCCAGATGTCCTGCACTACATGTTCAAAAGTCTTTTTTTCCTCCACTTCACTCAAGATCAAATCCAATTCCCCGACAACCAGCTCAAACATCCGTATTTTTCGAGCCAACAGGTCTAACACGTGCGACTCGATCGTATTGTGAATCGATAAATTAAAAATCGCAACATCATGTTCCTGTCCTAAGCGATGCAAACGACCAATGCGTTGTTCCACCATCATCGGGTTCCAGGGTAAATCGTAATTGACAAGTTGGTGACAAAACTGTAAATTAAAACCTTCACCTCCGGTTTGAGTTGAAATGAGGACTCTGGCATCGCGAGCAAAATTGCGAATGGCGTCGCGTCGCTGCACCAGATCCATACTCCCGTGAAATAATTGCGTCTTAACGCCCCTGGCTTCCAGATGTTCCTGAATAAAATGCATGGTGTGCAGAAATTCTGTGAACACTAAAAATTTTCCGGGAAATGATACAAGAATTTCACCTAAAGCTTCAATCTTTCGGTTTTCACGAATGTCATCGGCCAGAGCAATGAACGAATGCAGCCGCGCTCTTGTAATGTCGGGATACTGATCGCGGGCGGCCATTTTTTCCAGTGTGTCCCTGACTGCTCTGGAACTGCTGCACAACTCTTTTTGCAATGTTGTCAATGAAAGCAAATGATATTGATGTTTCGTCTGGATTTTGAATTCATGCCGAATATAGTCTGAAACTTCATCATATAATTGCTGCTCTTTATCTGTCAGCGCAAGATGATAAATAGCCGATTTTCTGGCCGGAAAGTGAATATTCACATCAGATCGCCGGTTGCGAATCATCACGCCGGCTAACAACTTTTTCAAATGTTGTTCGTTTTTCGGACGCCGTGCATCATTTGACGCCACAAAATGGCGTTTGAATGACCGGATCGTGCCTAATAACCCTGGTTTCAGGATCGTAATCAAATTGTAGAGTTCGGTGAGGTTATTATGAACTGGAGTAGCGGTCAACATTAACACATATTTTTTGCGGATGCGATTCACAAATTTAAAGCGCTGGGTCGCCCGGTTTTTCAGCTTATGCGCCTCGTCAACAATCAATAAATCATACTCTTGTGTGAGCACTTGCTGAGAAGTATGGGGGATATCCTTTTGTCCTTTTTTTGGCAAGCGCAACCGAGAAAACGAGGTAATCACTTTATTTTGAGTCCAATCGTCATCGTGTTCGGCTATCAGAAATTCTTCCCCAAATTTCGTCAAAAGTTCATCTTGCCACTGGCTCATTAACGACGCCGGGGTAATAATCAAAATGCGTTGAATGAGGCCACGGATAATAAGCTCTTTCATGATAATGCCGGCTTCGATTGTTTTCCCCAGTCCTACTTCATCCGCTAACAATGCCTGACCGCGCATGGCATTTAATACGGTCAGGGCTGTATGCAATTGATGGTCATAATGAATAATATTGAGATCATCTAATGCAATCAAACTCTTAAAGCCCTGAACCAGACGCAGGCGTTCAGCTTGTAGCCGCAGGAAAAATTCTGCTAAGGGAGGGGGCGGCTGAAACCCCTGTCCGATAACCGGCTGGTACTTTTGAGACCAACTCATTTTCCAGTCATCAAATTCCACCGCCTGGATGTCAGGGGTCGGGAGACCAATCTGACGCTGGCTGAGAGAATCGGAATGGAGTTCGCCGGAAAGATAATTATAGCCGCAACGGAAGCACTCGGCTACACTGATCAGATCAAGCCAGCCGCATTGCGGACAGCGTTTGGAGGAAATCTCCTGATGTTCTTCACTCTCACGTTCAGGCAAACTTGCAGACTGAGGAATCTCTATCCATTCGAGCCATTCATTGGCCATATTACGATTTCTCCAAGTTTGATTTTGGTCGCGTCGTGACTTTCTAAGCGAATTTTCGTCAGCGGATTCCACACGCCTACCCAGATTTCATAAGTTCCTGGCTCGATTTCCTGGGGAACGACAATATCATACTGTTCGCGGATCAGTTCGCCCGGAATCCAATGACTTGTCGGATAGGTTCCGTTGAGGAGATCATGATCATGCTGAAACATCTTATTGACAGACATCCCCAATCGTCGTTTGATTTTCGCAGCGGTTTCAGAGACCAGAAATCCTTCTTTTTTCGTAAAATGGACAAAAATCGTATAATCCGCCATCATCGAATCTAAGGCTTTCCAGATGTATTGGATCGAAAAAGAGTCTCCGGGGGCAAGTGCAGAAACAGAAATGTCATAGCCCATCAGTGCGATTTTTCCGGAAAACTCTGCCTGGAGCGGAATAGCTGGAACAAATTTGGCGTAAAATTCTTCCAGAAATGTGCGTAATTCCTGATGTGGTATCTGCGGCAGGGCCTCAAATACCACACTGGCAATCCCGGTATGAGCGCTGGCTCCAGAGAATTCTGATCGCAACAATTCCAGAATTTTCTCCCATTGACCTGTTTGCTGCAAAGCTCTGAGGTATAAGAGTTGAAACTCCGGCGTCTGGGGGGCCACATCAAGCAATTGCTGCGCATAGTGCAGGGCTTGTTGTGAATCTTTCTGGGCAAGAGAGACCTCGGCAAGCGACTGATAGATTTGCAGCGGCAAATACGGATAGACGTCAATCCGATCCACGCTAACATGGGATAGACCAGTCGTGTACACCCGAAATTCGAGTATACCCGGAAAAACAAGATCAAAGGTCAGAGTGTATTCCTGAAATGGCGAAGAATCAAAGAAGGTTTTCACTTCTGGCGCAACAGCTTTGCGAGCGATAATACCCTGCTTTTGATCGAACACTTCGATGAACATAGCCGGGGCAGATATACGCTCATAGGCATCCTTCGGAGATTGCAGTTGAATACGAAATCGCGCCTGATAGGTTCCAGGCTGATATTTGGAAGGTGGTCCATACACAAGGAATCCCGGGGGGTTCGCTTTTGGCGTAAACGCCGCTACGGCATCATTCGAGGTGCCTTGCCAGGGTAATATCTGGCCGGTGGTACGTGGAAGATGTTCTGCCTCATAACGCCGAATCAGCGGGTAAAGTAAGCGCGCTAAATCACTGACCGTTCCCAGCTCGCCAGCAATACGCTCCCTGGCGCAAGGTTCTCCCTGGATTTGGCACTGCGAGATGAATACCTGTTGAAATTCCGGAAGTAATGCGTTACAACGCTGAAATTCTCGTTCCGCAGATTCAAGCATGTTAGCTTGTTGATAAGCCAGAGCATATTCATACCGGGCGAAAATATCTTTTGGCTCAGCAGTAAGCATGGATTCCAGTATTGGTATAGCTTTATGAGGTTGATGGTTTTCTCGTAACGCTTTGGCAATATCAAATGGATGCAGTGACACATTCACACGACACCCTAAATTCCTCACAACATCTTGACCCTCAACAGTAAATCGCGGTACATATCCGGTATGAGAGCGGATTTTCACCGGATAAATACGGCTGGTCGTAAAATATGGCATCGACCACTTAAGCGGAAAGACCAGCTTTCTTGTCTCCTTCGGGATGTCGAAAACTATCGATTGCGTGACGCCAGCAACCTCGACATCGACCTGATTGCCCAGCGGCCCATTGGTGAAGGTGAGCGCGAGATAACTTTGAGGTTCGAAAGTGCGTAAAGCCAGTTCAATCGTTTCTTCTCCTCTCACCCAAAAGGTCGTAGAACGATCGATGTTGTAAGCATGATCATCAAAGTAATAAAGCCGGAACGGGGGCGTTTCATTGTGAAATGCCTGCATCAGATGAGGATTCACATTGGTCGGCAGGGTATCAACTAAAGTCAGTTCCACCGGTAACAAGCGGAACAACCCACGATAAGCATGAAAGGCGGGCGACCATGAGGTTTGAAATGGATTGAGAAGCGACTGCGCCAGAAAAGATGACCCGATAATCCAGGAGATTATGAGAGGGCGCAGGCTCGACATCCCGGTGATTAAAAACAGAAATGACGGATAAAAATTTACAAAAAAACGATTGCCAAATGCGCCGCCGCCGCCCTGATAATTGCTCGGCGCCATAATAATATATGAGAGCATACTTGCCCCAATGATCAGAAGTAAAAATATTCTTCGCCGAATCATTACCTGAGAGAAAGAGTCTTTTCGCACTTCTGCTGTTGTAAGAGGATATGAGCGAGAGAAGGCTGTTCTCAGAAAATAATAGAGCGCGAGGAACGAACAGAAAAAATAGGGGAAAATTCCGGTAAATCTCCCAACAATGTAGTAATACATGTTATACAGTAATACTTTTGGTTGAAAATAAAAGGATTCTTTGAAATAATCATCATTGGAAAGACGAATACCTTTTTCCCATACATCATCGTTATTTGAGAATGGGAATTCCCCATAAAAAGTTTTTCGGTCACCGGCATACGGATTAAAATGTCCGGTAAACCCATATTGGAATAAATAAGAGCAACCGAAGACCAGCCAGAAAACAGCGCTAATGAGCACGAGTCTGCCAGGAGAACGCCAAATATGTGGGGAATTCCAGCGCAATGGTCGCTGTGAGCGCGCGCCGGAACGTGCTGATTTTCCAGGAAATATCTCTCTAACACTTTCGAATAGCAGATCGAGCACAATTGGAAGAATAAATAACGCATTGGGGAGTTTCGACGCTGCCGCAATTGCAATCGGAATCGGGGCAAGGTAAAGACGCCCTTTGGACGTCGTGAACAACCATTTTCCAAACAGGGCGGGCATGTGCATGATCAACAAGACAAGCGTTCTCCTGGGCATCTGTTTCCTTTGGATTAAAGTCTCTTGAAAAGTCTGCGTTTCACCTTGATAGAGCCAAAGAAATAAGCCCAGAGTAATACAGAACATATTGAGGGTCTCTGGCGTCACCCAAAAATGATAGATAAAGCTGGCGCTTAAAAGAAAAAATGTGCAGGAGAGGAACAATGAGAGCGACGGCGCATTGAATTGCCGCAAATACTTCCACCCGATCCAAATCATTAAGAGGAACAGCCCCATATTCAGAAGAAGAAACCCTTTGAATCCAAACAGGAAAAGAAATGGCGACAGAAAAAGCGGATAAATAAAGGATTTTGAATAATAAATTTTTTCATCGATTTTATTCAAAAAAACCCCTTGTGGTCCAACTTGCCAGCCATCTTTGTAAACCCGTACCAGATCCTTTTGCGTATATTCAAGATCTTGATCATAGGCAAAACTCTGGGCCATCATGTAATAGACCGCTTCGTCGCTAAATAAATAATTGACTGCCCGATGATAATCAATATTACAGGCCAGCGCGAGAAAAAAGCCACATATTCCTAAAAAAATAGAGTGCTCTACACGAAGTTTCTTCATGATATTCAGGCATTATTAGCCATTGTAACGCAAAATCTCCAATCAGTAATTTTCAACACATAATGACATCAAGCTCGGAAAGACCTTTGCTGGAATCACAGAGGATCAGCATTGATGTTTTTTCAGAAGCAGCAATCCTGTCAACTCAAAAAACGAACTTATTTCAGAAAAATCAATAGTTCGGACAGTTTTCGTATGCCCCCCCCTTTATCCCCCGTCAACGGGGGGAAATTGGACAGACCCCTCTCGTCTGCACTTCCCCCCGCTTGCGGGGGGATTGAGGGGGGTGGAATCAAAACTGTCCGAAGTATTGTCAGAAAATGTGTTTTTCGCGGAAAAATCAACCAACAAATTTTTCCCAAACAAAGATTGTGAATTTGATAAAAACAAAACAAGTTTCACTTTACGTTCAGCGGAGTCATTGAGGAAAATGATTTCATCAAATAGCGAGCAAAGTACATTATGACTATGATATTTTCAGATACAACCCAATCAAGTACTCTATGGATAGATGTATATGTGAAGGATTGTCTGGATTCGAGTTGTCTCCAGACGCCGACATAGATCGAGGCCTTTCCCTGGCTCTTCAAAGTGGTACTCCATCTGATAATGGAGCACACTGTTAGAATTAATGGCAGCATCCCGAGCACCGAAGCCATTCTCCAGGGGGGCGGAATCTTGTCAGTGGGACGATCACGCTGCCGGATGGGAATTCCTGGACGTGGATGTCGGAGTTGACGGCCTTACCACAAAACCTTCTAACCCTGAAAGAGCAAAGAGCAAAATCCAAGAAAAAATATGTTGACTATTGAATTAATGGATCATACTTATGCTTAAAGTTTTGTTATCGAGAAGTTGGGCAAATCGCGAGTATATCCAAATATTACTTGCTGAATAACGGAAGAACTCAATGAAAAATTTCGATCAGGTTGAGAAACTTAAAGTCACGGTATTAGCCGAAGATTCGGTGATGTATGAATCGCCCTATCTGGGGCAGCATGGCCTGGCCTTATTGGTTCAGGCCTGGCGCGGCGCGGAAACCTATACGTTTCTGGTGGATGTAGCGCAGCACCCTGATGCGCTGATCACGAATATGGAATTGATGCACGTGGATGCTTCAAGCATTGACGCGATTGTGCTGACGCATTGCCATTACGACCATACACGCGGTCTGGCGCACATCCTGGAACACATCGGCAAAACGAACGTGCCGGTGGTTGCGCATCGGGACATCTTCCGCCTGCACTTTGTCACATCGCCTTATTTGCAGCATATCGGTGTGCGCTATGAAGACGCGAAAGAGCGGATTGAAGCCGCAGGCGGCGTATTATTCTTGACGCATGAGCCGCTGCAACTCTTCCCCGGTGTGAGTACGACCGGTGAAGTCAAACGCCAGACGGATTTTGAAGATGCCGGTCTCGACTTGAAAATGCTTGAACAGGGCAAGATTCAGGAGGATCGCTTGAAAGATGACATTGCGGTTATCGCAAACGTCAAAGACAAGGGCCTGGTGATTCTGACCGGGTGCAGCCACGCCGGAATTATCAATATCGCCCGATTTGCGCTTGAGATCACGCAGCACGAGTCCATTGAAGGCATTGTCGGCGGCTTGCACCTGATTGAAGCGTCGGAAGAAAAAATCAAGCGCACCGTGATCGAACTCTCCAAACAAGGCGTGAAATGGATCGCAGCCGGCCATTGCACCGGTTTTAATGCGCAACGCGGACTTTCGATTAAATTTGGCGACCGTTTCACCCCATTGCAAACGGGGATGGTAATAGAAATTTAAACGGTGAACAATGGATGCAAAAACCGGGTTTCTTGAAGAAACCCGGTTTTTAACAGAATCTTTACTGCCTCAAGATTATTTATAGACCCCATAGGTTCTGCCCGTATCAATAAATGCGTGGAAATTTTCAGGTGTACAGTCATCAAGCACCGCGCCGTTCGACAGGATATACGCACCATCCTGGCCGACCTCGTCGAGCAACTTCTTGACGTAATTCTCGACATCTGCAGGTTGTCCGGCTTTCAAAAGCGAACCGGGAACGTTCCCGCCAAAAGCCGCCCATCCGCTTAATTTCTGTTTGACCGCTTTCATATCAGTCTGGTCAAACAGCCAGATCGTGTGACCGGCCGGGATGTCTGGATCAGTGATAAGGTCTAAACGCTGGTTGTAGCCGCCTTCAACAAACAGATACGGCACGGTGCCGGCTTCAATTAAACCTAAAATTACGGCTTTCAATGTCGGCCAGTAGAATTTTTTGAAATCGTTGTTCGACATGAAGCCGTCAGCCCCTTTGTGCAAGGGCATAAAAACCATTGGTGTGTCGCTGACAGTCGCATAGCGGATGCCCATGTCAATTGCAATCGGGACAAGCCGCTCCATAGCTTCGATCAGCTTGGCAGGGCGGCGGTACATATCCAGCATAATTCCGCGAGTGCCGCGCATGGTGTCGCCGATAATATCGTAGGGCGCTTTACTCAGACTGCCGATGATGCTGGGTACCCCCAGGGTTGCAATAGACTCGCCGTCAATCGCGCCAACCGATGAAATCCATTCCATCACTGCCTGGCCGGCTTCTAAGAGAGTTTTGAAAGCTTGCTGTACCGGCGGAATTCCTATCGGGATCAGACCTAAGCCGACAAAGGGCAATTCGATAATGTCCGTGAAGGCCCCTAACATCTGCCATGGGCCTAAAGCGCCAAACGCACGCGGCAGATAATAGCGCAGAAAATAATTGCTGGGATCGGTAATCAACAGATCGTATTCGTCGGCGCCCATGTATTCGCCCTCAATACACTGATACGAGCGATTGGCCGGCGTGCCATGACCAGGCCAGTAATAAATCTTGTAATCAAGCATCTCGAATACTTTTCCCGGTCCGATCAGGCTGCACGTGGTCAAACCGTCGGCCTGGAAATCGCGGTTGAATTTTTTCCAGGCCGCTCCTAATTTCTCATAATCATACATGGCTTCTTCTACAGTAATATTGCCATATTCCGCCGGATACACTCCCATCCACGGAATGATCGGCACGCGCTCCGGGGTTTTCAAATTTGTCACGGTCTGAATCATTCGAATACGTTGAATATAGGCTTGTTTTGCTTCAGGAGTCGCAAAATCATTCCTGGATGACATCCAGCTTGCAAAGCGGGCCTCCATTTTTTCCTTCGACGAAAGGGTGTTCCAATTTTCAGGAATGGTAAACATGGTGGTAAACCTCCTTTTGGGTACAAAGCGACGCTGTACGTAAAGACAGCATCAGTGAGTGACTGGAATTTTACGTCCTCGATTCAGCAGATTGCCGCGCTGCGCTCAATAATCAGGCCCCCAGACTCACTAAATTTATCAAACGATCCTTGCGTAAACCTTCATGTCGTCAGCCTTCAGCGACGATAGACATTCTCAATGATCATGTCTCGACTTCACTTGACAACCGCCCGAACACTGAGCGGAGTCGAAGTGTCATGACACAACTCACATAAGATCACGATATCAGGCTGCTCCTACCCATTGTTTCGCCAGGGAAACGGCCGCCATGGCGTCGCGTCCGAAAGCGTCAGCACCGGTGTATTGGCGAATCTGCTCATCAACCTGACCGCCGCCGATCATCACTTTGACTGTGTCCAGACCCTCGGCTTTTAAGGCTTGAACCGTGGCCTTCATCGGATCATACGCCAGCGTCAGAAATCCGCTCAATCCGACAATGGTCGCGTTGTTGGCCTTAACGCTCTCAACAAATTTTGCGGGAGGCACATCCACGCCCAGGTCTGCCACCTCAAAGCCGTTGATGTCCAGCATGAAGACCACAATATCTTTGGCAATATCGTGAATATCGCCCTCAACCGTTCCCATGACAATTTTGCCGAGTTTTTTGGCGCTTACAGCAGTTTCTTGTATCAGGGGCTTGATTTTTTCAGAGATCTGCTTCAACACTTCCCCGGCCAGCATCAATTCAGGCACAAAGCAATCGCCGGCTTCAAAACGCTGGCCGACGACTTCCATGGCTTTGCGGCAGGCCTCCAATATGCTTAGCGGTGGTGTTCCACTTGCCAACAGAGCATCCGTAATGCTCAGAGCCTCCTCTTCTTGCATGTCGGTAATAGCATCAATTAATTTTTGAGACATAACAAACCTCCTTTGAAAATGTAGCGCGAAACTCCAGTTTCGCGCATCGTTAACCGCCGCGAAACTGGAGTTTCGCGGTACATCGTATGTTCATTGCTTCAGGTGAGCATCCCGCTCATGTTAACTCCTATGAAAAACTACAGGAATTAAGAATAAGCAAGAATGCTCAATCCCGTTTCATCATGCCGATTGTCTGCCGCAAGCAGGAGTGAGCGTAGCTCATGACAACTCCTTGTATTGAGAAAAATAGGGGTGAGCGAGTTGATCTCACCCCCAGACCATTATGAAGAACGAAACACTCCGGCTCGATAGGCGCGGGTATAGTTTAAACAGTGCCGGTCCAGACCTAGCACCAACTCAGCGGCCAGGATCGCCGCTTTGAGTTCCCCATCTAAGGGGTCGAGAATAGCGCTGTCCAACCCGGGCGCAAGGGCCAGGGTTAAAAAAGCCCGATTAATGAACGACCGGGCCGGTAGCCCAAATGAGATATTGCTTAAACCGGCAGTAAAATGCACCTCCGGATAGGCTGCGTGCACACTCCGCAAGGTTTCGAAAAAAATCACTCCACTCTGAATATTGGTGCTGAGGGTCATGGCGAGCGGATCAACATAGATATGCTCATCAGGAATTCCCGCCGCATGCGTGGCGTTCAGAATGTTATGCACGATTGCGACGCGCGCCTCGCTGGTTTCCGGGATTTTTTTCTCGTCCATCGCCAACGCAATCACCTGACTCCCGGATTCTGACACAAGGGGTAAAATTCGTTCCAGGCGCTGCAGCTCGCCGCTAATCGAGTTAATCATGGGCGTCTGTTTCACAGCGTTGAGCGCCGCGGTCAATGCCTGCGGATTCGCGCTATCCAGGCAGAGAGGCGTATCAACCACCGCCTGGATTGTATCAACAAGCCAGACTAAATCCTCCGGTTCCTGCTGTGGATGTGTACCGGCGTTCACATCCAACCAATCGCAACCGGCCTCAGCTTGCTTGCAAGCCAGATATTGAATAAAAGCGGCGTCGCGTTCCGCAATGGCCTGCGCCACGCGCTTGCGAGTGCCGTTAATCTTTTCGCCAATAATCTTCATGCGTACTCCTTTCCCGAAAATAACATCCCCAGCGCAAATCGTCGTTTAAATTGCGGATGGGTTGTCAATTCCAGGTATCGGGTTTGTCTTGCAATCTGCCAGGCTCGTTTGCGCGCCTGACAAGAGATTAAAGCTCCTTTGGCTCCCGTCAGAGCCGCATTGCCCACCTGCCTGTAGTGAGCATGGGGAAAATCGGGAAACATCCCGATATGAAGGATATTTTGTATGTTGAGAAATGAGCCGAACGCTCCGGCAATAATGACTTCACTCACCTCCTCTGATGTGGTATTGGTCGCTTCCAGCAAGATGTCCAATCCGGCCCGGATCGCGCCTTTGGCTAATTGAATCTGATTAATGTCTTGCTGTGTAATGACGACATCCCGCCGACCGTTCCTGTGATCGTCGGAAACTAAAAGGAATTCAGGGCCATGTCGCCCTTCACGCACCCGCGGATGCTGACGCTCAAAACGGCCGTGTGAATTAATAATGCCCCAACGGTGCAATTCAGCCACACTATCAATCATCCCGGAACCGCATAACCCAATCGGCGGGGCATTCTCGACCGTTTTGAGTTGAACGCTGGTTTCAGTCAAAGTAACAGCCTCAATCGCGCCGGCCGCCGCCCGCATACCATCGCTGATATGTGCGCCCTCAAAGGCCGGTCCGGAGGCGCAGGATACCGACGTGAGCATCCCTTCGGGTTGAGCCAGGACAATTTCAGTATTGGTGCCGATGTCAATCCCCACCGCTGCTAAATCGGTGTGATCAAGCTGTGCGGCCAGAATCATAGCAACATGATCGGCCCCGATGAATCCTCTGATACAAGGGAGAACATGGATGTATGCTCCGGGCGCGGTCATCAGGCCAAGATCGCGGGCTTTGAGCGTGACAGCCGCATCGGTCGCTGCGACATACGGCGATCTGGAAAGTTGGGAAACCGGTAATTCCAGAAAAAGGTGGGTCATAGCCGTATTCCCGACCAGACATACCTCTGTCACCTGATCGCGGCTGACGCCGGCGCGTTCAGTTAACTCAGCGAGCAGATTGTTCAGGGTATCCCGCACCATAACAGCCAGGCTGTGCCCGCCCTCAGAGACGCGCAACGCATACGCAAGCCGGCTGATCACATCTTCGCCATAGCTGATTTGTGGATTTAAGGCCCCGACGACGGCCAATTCCTCGCCGGTTTCCAGATCGAGCAGACTGGCGGCAATTTTGGTTGTGCCCACATCAACGGCCACACCAACCGGGCGTGAACCGCAGGAAGCAACTCCAATAATTTCGGTATTTTTGAGAAAGGCGGTTATATGCCATTCGTGGGCGCGGGCAAGCGAGGATATCTGGCGGATAACGGCAGGATCGGCGTTTGCCTCTTGCTCCGATTTTTGGGGTAATGCTGCCCTCAGACGTTCCAGATCGGAACGAGAATCGTGCAAGCTCGGAGAAGGGGCTTCAACCTTGTATGCTCGCACCACAGGATCAAGCGTGAATGCTGCACTGTCGCCGGATAATTGCAGACGCTGGGTTGTAATCAGGGATGAGGAGGGCACCTGGACTTTGAGGTGGCTCTGAACGCGGGTTTGACAGGCCAAACGCACTCCGTTTCGCATATCTGTTTCGGTCAGCAGCATTTGTTCTTCAGCCGTGGGAGCAGATACGCTGCCGCTCAGGATTGATATCCGGCATTGGCCGCAGCGTCCGACTCCGCCGCAGGCCGACGCAAGCGACAATCCGGCTTGTTGGGCAGCCTCAAGCACGGTGACGCCGAATGCTACAGCAATGCGTTTGCCAATCGGCTCAAAATCAACCTGACAGGTTGAAAATATGTCGCTGGATTTAGACATGGCCGGTCTCCGATTTTCCGGGTTTCAGGGCGCAAATCCCGTCCGCGATAAATTCCGGGACGGCGTTTTAAAATCAGCATACGTAATGGTCTCGCCGGGTCGGGCAATCACAAAATCGCCGTTCCAGGGGCCAAAAATCATCTTTTCAACGAGTGCTCTGGAACCGGGCAGCTCCTCATAGCGCAAATCAAACTGTTTTGCCATCAAACGGGTGTATTGGCGATAGCGTTCTTGTTCGTAATGTCCGGTGTCAATAAAGGCGAGACGCGTATAATTTTTAAGCATGAGCTTAATCATGCGCAGCGCTCGTATCTGGCCATAGCGTTCAACCAGGCGTTCGTACTCGGCAAACGGGGTATCGCTGACCTCAATCCAGCCTTTTGTCAAGTAATATGTACCCGGTTCTCGTCTGGCTTGTTCTATATAGGCATCGTGCGAACCGAGGAAAATGGCAATGCAATCATCCACCCGCGGCACCACAATAGTACAGTCAGTAGCCATCAGACCGACCACCGCCATTGAGCATAAACCATATCCCAGGATCACGGTATCGGCATCCGCGGCGTCAATACGATCTTGTAAAGTAACGCGCAATTTTTCAGGGGTCAGGTGCAAACCAAAATCCAGCACCTCATAGGAAACTCCTTCGGGGAGGATGGGGAGCATCTCTTCAATCACAGTAGCGCAGGCAATGATTTTCGTATGTGATGTCGTCACGTTCGATGACCTCTCTTTTTAGCATGGAAAAACAAAATTTCTATAGTTATATAGGGAAGCTGTCAAGAAAAAAGATTGACTTTTTTCAAAAGGTTGTACAGTATGACATGATTCGCTCAGCGTAGGTGTTTTGACGCGAACATACAAACCCGAGGGGCTGGAAAGACCCTGTGATGAAAACACGTAAAAGATCTTACAATGATGTAACGAGTGAAACTATTGATCGCAATTCCTATGAGCCGGCCTATCTCCAACTTGCGAATATCCTGCGCAGGCAGATTGCTGTAGGGGTGTTTCGACCTGGAGACCAACTCCCTTCCGAAGCCATGCTCTGTCAGAATTATCGGCTCAGTCCGATGACGGTCCGGCGCACGATTAACCTTCTCGCTGATGAAGAGGTCGTTGTCACGGCTCAGGGGCGGGGTACTTTTGTGAATAGCCTGGAATTGAGCCGGGCGGCGTTTGATCTGCAAGAACTGCAACATCTGTTCAATAACCCTTCCATGACGGTCACGCTGTTGAACGCGCGGATCGTAGCTGCTGATGAACACACTGCCCGTAAACTCGACATTCCTGTCGGCGCAAAAACCATTTACATCCGCCGTCTGCTCAGCCTCGATCATACTCCGGCTTTGTATCATCGCGAATATCTCATTTACGATCCGACGCGTCCGATTGTTGAATCGGAAATGGAAGTGACGGCCCTGAAGGGTTTATTCGATGGGATCGGAAATGCTCTGCTGAAATACGGCAAGCTGAGCATAGAGACATGCTTGCTGGGCGAAGAAGAAGCCATGCTTTTGCAGACAGCATCGCCGGAGGCCGCTTTCCGTTTGGAGCACCTGTTTTATGATTTTGATGACCATCCCGTGAGTTGGGGCTGGTTTCTCTGTCGTCATGATTATCTGCATTTTACCGCGATAGTGGGGATCAAAAATGGATAACACGAGTCAGACAGCCAATAATACTGATGACCGCCAGAAGGCGCAGGCGGCCTTAATTGAGCATGTCGCCGAATTGCGAGAACAAGACGCGCTGGCGCTCGTACGTGAGCGGTTACTTCGCGGCGATGACCCACTCGGGATCGTCGAAGATTGCCAAAAAGGTATGCGCCGGGTGGGCGAACGCTATGAACAAGGCCAGTATTTCCTTGCCGGGTTGATTATGGCCGGTGAAATTTTTAGCGAAATCATGGAATTAGCGCAGCCTGTGATTCAAGAGCAGACGCATGGTCATGAATCCGGCCGGATTCTGATAGGTACAGTGCAGGGGGATATTCACGATATCGGCAAAAATATTCAGAGCATGTTACTGCGCTGTTATGGCTTTACGGTCTGCGATCTGGGAGTTGACATCCCGCCCGAAGTCTTTGTCGAACAGGCAAGTACATTCCAGGCCGATATTGCCGGACTTTCCGGCTTGCTGACCAGTTCGTATGACACCATGCAAGAGACGATAGCCCTGTTTCGCCATCATCCAGATCAAACGTTGGCGCGAATTCCCATTGTGATTGGCGGCGTTTCCATCAACGAGCAGGTCTGTCAGTATGTCGGCGCGGATTATTGGATCGTCAACGCCATGGATGGCGTGCGTTTATGCCAGCGTCTGTTGGCTGATAAACAGGTTCGATGAAATTTGTAGAATGAACGCTCAAAACCGGGTTTCTTCAAGAAACCCGGTTTTTTGAAACTATGAGTTAGCATAAAAAAACCGGGTTTTTTGAAAAAACCCGGTTTTCAACTCAGGAAAATAGAACGATGAAACAACTCGATCATGCCGTAATTATTGCGAAAGAATTGAACGTCACGCCTCAACAGGTTGAGGCCACGATGAAATTATTGGACGAAGGCGCCACCGTGCCCTTTATCGCCCGCTACCGCAAAGAGGTCACCGGATCGCTCGATGAAGTCGCCATTCAGACGATCCGCGACCGGCTTGAGCAATTGCGGGAACTGGATAAACGCCGCGAAGCGATTTGCAAATCTCTGGAAGAGCGCGAATTGCTGACCAAAGAGCTGCAGCAGAAAATAGAAGCGGCCGCAACGATGGCCGAATTGGAAGATATTTATCTGCCCTTTCGCCCCAAACGACGCACCAAAGCCACGATTGCCAAAGAAAAAGGGCTGGAACCGCTGGCAGAGCGTATTTTTCGTCAGGACGGCAAAGCGATTGACGTCAGCGTGTTTATCAACCCTGAAAAAGGCGTGGAAAACGCAGAACAGGCATTGGAAGGGGCCAGAGACATTATTGCCGAATGGATCAGTGAAGACGCCCGCATTCGCAGTTATGAACGTTATCTGTATGAAACCCGTTCGCAATTTCAGTCCAACGTGGTGAAAAAGAAACAGGAAGAAGCCGCTAAATACCGCGATTATTTTGAGTGGCAAGAGCCATTAGCCAAAGCTCCGTCGCACCGGATTCTGGCCGTGCTGCGCGGTCAGCGCGAAGGCTTTTTAACCGTCCATGCCCGTCCTTCCGATGAAGAAGCGATTGCAGCCCTGGAGAAGCTGGTGCTGCGCGGCGAAGGGCCGGCGTATGAACATGTACGTGAAGCAGCGCACGACGCTTATAAACGCCTGCTCGCCCCTTCCTTAGAAGGAGAAACCCTGAAAGCAGCCAAAGAGCGGGCAGATCAAGAAGCAATTCAGGTGTTTGTGACCAATTTGCGCGAACTGCTCCTGTCGCCGCCTTTAGGGCAGAAACGGGTTTTAGCGATTGATCCCGGGTACCGCACTGGCTGTAAAGTCGTGGTGTTAGATGCGCAAGGCAACCTGAAGCAGAATGCCACGATTTATCCGACTCAGAGCGAGCGACAGAAAGAACAGGCTGCCAAAGTGGTACGGGAACTGTATAAGCAATTCAGCATTGAAGCTGTGGCGGTCGGCAATGGCACAGCCAGCCGCGAGACCGAAAGCTTTTTACGCGAATTGGATTTGGGCATTCCGGTTGTGATGGTGGATGAAAGCGGGGCCTCGGTCTATTCAGCCAGCGAGATCGCCCGCGCAGAATTTCCGGATTACGATGTGACGGTGCGCGGTTCGGTCTCGATTGGACGCCGCTTACAAGACCCTTTAGCAGAATTAGTGAAAATCGATCCCAAAGCGATCGGGGTCGGACAGTATCAACACGATGTTGACCAGAACGCGCTCAAGAAAAGCCTGGACGATACGGTGATGAGCTGCGTCAACGCGGTCGGCGTGGAACTGAATACGGCCAGTGCGCAGCTATTGACCTATGTGTCCGGCTTGGGGCCTCAGCTTGCTAAAAATATTGTCAAATTCCGCGAAGAAAACGGCCCCTTCCCGTCACGCGCTGCCTTGAAAAAGGTGCCGCGTCTGGGCGCAAAAACTTTTGAACAGGCCGCCGGATTTCTGCGCGTGCAGGGCGGCGACAATCCTTTAGACGCCAGCGCGGTGCATCCTGAACGCTATGCCCTCGTGGAGCAGATGGCTCGTGATTCAGGTTGTCAGGTGCAGGATTTACTCAAAGACGCGGCGCGGCGCAAACGCCTGAATCTGTCAACATACGTGGGCGGCGATGTGGGGCTGCCGACCTTGCAGGACATCATGGCCGAACTCGATAAACCCGGACGGGACCCGCGTCCTGAATTTGAAATGTTTTCCTTTTCCGAGGCAGTGCATGAGATCAAAGACCTGCGGCCCGGCATGACTCTGCCCGGCATTGTCACCAACGTCACCAATTTCGGCGCGTTTGTAGATATCGGCGTGCATCAGGACGGCCTGGTACACATCAGCCAACTGGCAGATAAGTATGTCAAAGACCCGAATGACGTGGTCAAAGTCCGGCAGAAAGTGCAGGTCAAAGTGTTAGAAGTCGATCTCGACCGCCGCCGCATCTCCTTAACCATGCGCCTGTCATAGACAGGGAGACGTGTGTATTAGCTGGTATTATCTAACGTGAGTTCGGGATAAGCTTGTAAGCCCCAATGGGGCGAAATCTGGTAGCCCAGGGTGTGAACCCTGGGCTGTTCAGTATAATGTCTATTGTCCTTCAGTGGAGACCTGGTATTTTTCCAGTATTTGCATATATGTCCCATTAGCGCGAATCGCTGCCAGACCTTCGTTGAACTTTTGTAATAGTTCGCCGGCATTCGGATAGGTGCGCGACACCATTAATCTCAATTGATTGATATCTCCGCCGGGTTCCTCTAACGGTTTAGCCAGGGCGCCAAACTGGTCAGCTTCCTCAGGATATAGTTTTCGGATAAGATACCTGGCATTGTTTTCTTCTTCTGGAACCAGGTCTATACGCCCGGCGTACAACTTGTGAATATTTTGTTCGACGGTGGGAACATAATCAACTTGCAGTCCGATTTCTTTGAAGAGCGGTTCATACCAGTATCCCAACTCTCCGCCAAGCATGTAGGGGCGCAAATCCTCTAATTTCTCGAAAGGGACGCCATCGGGATGAAATTTCTTATTGTAGAAAAATTTGGCGGAATAGTTATAACAGGGATCGCTAAAGTCAAATTCCTGCTGACGCTCTTTTGTTAATCGGGCTGGAAAAACAGCAAAAGATCGCCCCAGGCGCACTTCATTCTCCGCGCGCTTCCAGGGATAAAATTTAAAGGTCACAGAACTCCCCATTTCCTTGAAGGCTGCAATGATCAACTCAGGAAATACGCCGAGATCATCAGCCCTTTCAATGGCGTATGGCGGATAATTCTCCGTTGTGAGCACAATCTCATCACTTGCAGAAACAACGCCAATTCCTGTAACGAACACTCCCCAAACTACAGCTATGATATTCAACCTCTTCTTCATACACATAAAACAAACCTCCTGTTGGGACCAAAAGGCATCTCCACAAAAGCTTTTGATCATCACAACATTAAGGAAATAACATCTTCTGAGTCTGAATGACTATCCCCACTAAAGCCAAAATCGCTCGAATTGCACTGATATGAACAATGTCAAATGTTTTTGACAAGATTTTGCACATTTGTCAACTTTTTTGTTGATGGATTCATGCGATCAACCGACTAAAGTCTCAGAGAAACAATCTGTTTGCAGCTTACTGTGACGAAAGTCGAAAGCCGGAACGTTTTCCATTATTGCCGCAGAGATGGATTGAATGTGAAAGTCAACCGGGGAAAACGACGTTTCGCGTGTGACTGCTCTACAATTCCCCGGCGAAGGCCCGCGCCAGCATGGATTGAAACAACGCCTCCAGCCGCGCCCGGCTGGCCGCTTGCTGCGCCTGAATCACTCGCGCTGCTTGTACGCGCGCAGCGAATTCGTGCTGAAGGGCAAGCGGAGGAAGAATGGCTTTCATGGATAAAACTTTTTGCATAGAAATATTTTTCATTGAGCCACTTGTTCCCGTTGCCCGTGAACCAAGTTCATAGCGAATAGATGGATGTAAAAATAAAGACCAAACAAACAACGGATCAATTTTCAATGGCTCCTCCCATACAAACCTCCACAGTTTATCAGGCAGAAGGATATTTGGAGGCGTTTCAAATACAAATGCCGTCGCGCCAACCAATTGAGTTGTATTAGCTCGGCTAAAAAGTAAATCTCCCTTTCGCACGATATGGTGAATTAGAGGATTGTAGTCTGGAGGAACAGGTTTGCTTTCTTCTGGCTGATAGTTCTTCCATGTTACTGCACTAACTTTCAACACCCGGTATTGACTTTTTGGATTTTCTATTCCCTCTGTTAGAATGCTTTTGCCTGCCTCAAATCCGTGTACAAAAGATGAAACTAAAACAAGAGGCCATCCTTTTTCATTTAACACAGGGTCGCCAAACATCTCATGGAACAGCGCGGGGATAAACGCCGCCATGCGCGTATCGGCGCGGGCGCGGAGGCGGCGCAGGGCGTCGGCCTCATCCAGCAGCCGCACAATGCGGGTTTGTTCCTCCTTTGAGGGAAGATAGATAGGAATACGCTGTAAATCTTTGAATTTCAGTTGAAACCGTACAGCCCCTTCAGTCCGAAGATTGATTTCGGCCAATCCGACATCTGATTTCAAAAAATGTAACAGATAGGCAGGCAATAAGCCGTTTTTGCATCTGACAATCACATACATCGGGCTGACTGCTCCTCCTTGAGGATCGGGACAAATCGCCACAGAACCAACATTGATTCGTGAAGGATTGTAAGCGAGATCGTTTTGAGCAACAAGTTTATAGTTGGAAATATCCGTACTGAACACTTGTTTATCAAATACATCCAACGACGGGACGAAACCTTTCGTATTGGTCACAGAATAGACCGTGCGTTGTTGATTTCTCAACCGTGTTCTGATTTCTTCAATATAATTTGCAAGCAGGACGTTATGACTCATTTTAACGTTATTTTGGAAATGGAATCTTCGGAATTCATGAAACACATCGTCACACTGGTTTCATATTCGTTTCGGTGTCCCATACAGATAGTGATCATGTTGCTCGGCAAAATCCGGAATCCCGGTATGCACGGCAATATCTTCCAGGTCCAGTTCATCCCACGGATCTGATTTCGATACGCTTTCCTGGTGGATTTCTACCGAAATGTGATCTGAACGTAACAGGTTTTCAATCTGTTGCACATACCAGGCGAATTTTTCGGATGGCAGCACATCTGGAAAATGAATCGTGAGTTGCATCCTATCTTCCTCCCTCCATATAGTCATTAGTAAACAGGTCAAGGCTGTCAAACAACGTTTGCCAGGGGTTGTCTTCCGGGATCAGGACAAGCACATTCCCGACTTTCTTGATATAGACCCGTTGCCCTGGCAGTTCACAGTCCTTTGGCAAACGTACCGTTTGTCCCGTTGCTTCGCGAATAATTGTAGCAGGCTGCATAAGGTCATTCCTCCTTCTATAAATGGGTAGTGGCTACCTTGTACATGATGACCGGTCGTCGAGCGGAGTCGAGACGAGCACGCAGGCGTTCCCTTCGACTTCGCTCAGGGAACGTGCATCATGTACAGGATACCACTACCTATAAATGATATACGCATTGCCAATGCACTTGTCAAGTTTTGAATTGGTAACTATTGATCAGGCTCATTCGCCGTAGGCGATACAGTATTGTAGCACAGATGAACTCCTCCTATCCTTCATTCGCCGTAGGCGATCTACATCGCAACCGCTACGCGGTAGGTAGGGAATATGATGGAACTTGTTATTTCTACAATACTTCAAGCACTACGTGCTAAAGAGTTACTTGAATTGCAAACCATCATAAATTCAAGGCCGCGAGCAATGCCTGTGTTTTCTGGATAATCTCCTGTTCATACGTTAATACCTCGGCCAAAATGTCTTGGGGCGCGTCATGTTCAACGGCTTCGGTTTGCATGGGTTTATAGCGCCCGGCCGAGAGGCTGACGCTCGCATCTGCCAAAATTGCTGCAATCGGCACGCGGTAGGCGTTGCCGCCTGCGGCGCGTTCCGGCCATTTTGCCAGCAGATCCGGGATGTCATTAACATCGGTCGGCGTGCGTTTGTCATCCAGCGAAAAACCGTCGGCAGTCACGCCGTAAAACCAGACAAAGCCCTCGCCTTTATTAGCGGAAGAAAGAGAGGACGAATCTGCGAACTCCCCCTCCTGGAAGAGGTTTTTCGAAAATCAGCGCGGCGGTGCCGACGCCGGAATAGGGTTTGAACGCGCCGGAGGGTAAATTAATCATCGCCTGTAAATCGAAAGCATGTCCACCGACACCGCGATGCGCTCTTTACGCCGGCCGTCGCGGAAATCTTTAGCCAGTGCAGAAGCTTCCGCCACGCGTGAGGTAATCGTCAAAGCGATTTCCGGCTGGATCGCGTTCAAGATTTTGGTCAACGCGGTCGCGTGATTCTGATTGACCGCGAAAATGATGGAACGGCCAAGCTGCCCGTCCGGACTTTTCTGCGCGTGTTCCAGAAACGCACGACACATCAGTTCGTTGCGCGCCGGCGTGAAAATCCGCCGCTCCAAATCCTGAATCTTGTAGTTTTCGCTCTGTTCGTCAATTGTCACCGTCCAACCGCTCTCTTCCAGGGTCTGAGTCGTGATATCCGAGCGAATGTCGAAAATTTTCGGCAGGCACAGAAACGGCCCGGCCGGGTCTTTGGCCGCATCAATGATGTCATACCGGAACGTCGGTTGTCCTGGTTCGCAGCCGAAATAGTGATAGGTATCGCGCAACTGCCTCGCTTCTATGGCTTTCGGGTTATCACGCGCCAGGGCCTGGGCGTCAATATTTTTGAGATAGGCTTTCGGCGTGGCGGTCAGCCCAATGCGTGTGGCCTGAAAGAATTGCACGACTTCGCGGGCGTCGCCGTAAATAGATCGGTGCGCCTCGTCGTTAATCACCAGATCAAAGTAAAAGGGTGTAAACTCTTTCCGGTAGCGGCGGTCAACCAGCAGCGATTGAATCGTTGCTACGACCACGCTGGACGCGAGTAATTCGCCGGTGCGGCGGGCGTTTTTGAACACCACGGGTTTAAATTCCGCCAGGTACCGATTAAAGTCTTCCATTGTCTGTTTGGCAAGTTCGATCCGATCCACAATAAACAGCACCCGTTCCGCATTGCGGGTTTCCAGAAAACGGCGAATCAGCGCGGCGCATAATAGCGTTTTGCCCGTGCCAGTCGCCATTTCCAGCAAAAACTTACGCCGGGCCTGCGTATCGAATTGACGGGCGATTTCATCTAAGGCCCGCACCTGATAGTGATGCAACCGCAGATCCGCTTGAAACCGGGACAGATAATCCGGTCGCACGATTTGCGACAACAACGGGCGCGGCGGTTGGAGATTCTTCAGGCGCGCGCGTTCCAAATCTGCGCGGGAAGGCAGACGTTCGATGCGGTGCGCATCCTGTTGATCGCGGCGTTCGTAATTCCAAAAATAATGCTCCCGCCCATTGGAGAGGATCACAAACGGCGCACGCACATTTTCGGCGTACCCGCGCGCCTGCTCTTTGGCGTCGTAGGGGTCAATGTCCTCGCGTTTGGCTTCCAGGACGCATAATACCCGGCCGTTGCAATCTTTCAACAGATAATCGGCGCGTCCGTTGGCGGTGTGATATTCGAATTGCACCTGCGTCGCGTCGAGCAAATCCCAGTCGCTCTCACGCAGCGCATCATCAATTAATACTCTGGAAAAGGCTTCCGGCTGATGTCGCATAATTGTCATAACGGGATCGCACACCATGCTTTTGCACAGTATGATTATTATGGCGCAAAATCAGATCGCGCCGGTTTCGGAAGAAATTTATCCGCTTTTCAACCATTGTTTTGCTTCTTCAGCAGAGGCAAACATCCGAATTGTCACCTTGCCGCTGGTCGAATGCTCGGAGTACTCTTTGACCACAAAGCGTCCTAAGGCTTTTTCAGGGATCACAAAAGCTTCTTTCGTCAAGCCGGCCTTTTCAAATTGCGGCAAGATCGTGTGTGATACCCATTCGATATCATCGGGCAAGAGCGAACCGATTTTGCGAGAATCTACAAACCATTCTAATTGAGGATAGTTCGGTTTATATTCTCGATAGAAGTGCAAACTTTGTTCTTCCGATTCTCGAAATGTCTTGCTCTGTAAAGACCCTTTCCCGATCCATTCGAGGCAGGGGATGGTATCATCAAGCGAAATCACCGCAGCTTCATTTTCAAATAATTTCATACGTTCCTCTCCTTTCTCATGAATTGTGAGAAGCTTATTGTTCCGTCTTCAGACGGATTAACAAGCTGAAACGAGAACTTCAAATCTGCCGATGCTTTGCTTTCACCATTGTTGTTACCCTCTTTATAATGTTCTTTTTCGGGCGCATTGTCAATATTTTTCTGCAATACCTGCATGAAAGACGCGCTGTTTTCTTCTTGATCGTTTGTTTGAACTCTTTAAAGCTCTCAGCCATTTGTGTGAAAATGAGAAATCCTTTTTTCCAGGAACTTGACAAAATTCAGAAGCCTTGTTGGTAGTGGTTAAATTGTAAGTGATGGGTACCCGGAACACTGCTCAACAAACAGGAGGGCGATGAGGTCATCGC
>DF820463.1:170197-198955 GCA_000739535.1 Candidatus Vecturithrix granuli
GGTTAAATTGTAAGTGATGGGTACCCGGAACACTGCTCAACAAACAGGAGGGCGATGAGGTCATCGCCTCAGGGCAACGCCCTAACAGGCGCGGCATCGCTGATGCCGTTGCGACGACCTCGTCGCACTCCTGACCGCATCATGAAGCATGAGTCATCACTTACTATTTAACCACTACCGCCTTGTTTATGAAAATCAGACTTATGCGCGAAAAAAATTAGTACTCCTTTTCACAGGACTTAATATGAACGGGCGCTCACCCGGCGCCATGAAACGACAAGGATTTTCTGGAGGGAGGATGGAGGTTGTCGGCGCAACTCACATTCATCCTTCCTACAGAAAATCCATGTCGTTTCACAGGAGAAGATATGTTTCACACGTCCTCGCTTCAACATCGTTCCATTTCCAGCGATCTCACCCGGATTTTGATCCTTATTCTTGTCATCATCGCCTGTATCACGTTTGCGCTGAGTTATCTGGTTTCTACCAGAAGAGCCAAAACAGCATTGGAACAGAAAGCTGATGAATATATCACCTCGTTAACGGATGTTCTGACCATTCCCCTTTGGATTCTGGATAAAGATACGATCACCTTTATCGGCAAAACCTATATGCAGAATGAATTGATGACGGCGCTCACAGTTACGTCTGATTATGGCCCCTTGTTTCTGTCCCTGGAAAAAGAGGAGGAACGAAGCGAAATTTCGCGTTCGCAGGAAGTGGTATATTCCGGCGAGGTGATTGGCGCGATCAGCATTGCCCTGTCATCAAAATATTATACAAGCCTTTATCGCCAATTGTTCTGGTCATACAGCGTGACAATTTTTGTGATGCTACTTTCACTCTTTTTTCTCACAGAGGGACTTTTACGGCAGTTTTTAAAAAAACCGTTGTTCCAATTTATTGAGATCGTCAATGCCTATGCCGCCGGCAATCATGAGGCATTTACCCGCCAAATTCTTTACTATGAATTCCAACCCCTGATTCGTGTGCTCAAAGAGATGGGAGATACGATTTCATCGCACCAACAGCATCTTGAAACCCTGGTACAGCAGCGTACCCAACAATTGGAAGCTCAAACCGTGGAATTGCGTGATGCTAAAGAAACAGCCGAAGCTGCAAACCGGGCGAAAAGTGAGTTTTTGGCGAATATCAGCCATGAACTTCGCACGCCGTTGAATGCTATTTTAGGGTTTACGCAGTTATTATACCGTGACGTATCGCTTACAGAGGCGCAGCGCGAAAAATTAGGCGTTATTACCCGTAGCGGCGAACATTTACTGACCCTGATCAATGGTGTGCTCGATATGTCGAAAATTGAGGCGGGCCGACTCTCGCTGCAAGTTGAAAGTTTTGATCTCTGGCAGACGCTCATGAATATTGAAGAAATGATCCGCGTCCGTGCCGAGAGTAAAGGCTTGGAATTTCTCGTCACGCGTGAGCCTGATGTTCCGCGCTACATTAAAACCGATGAAGGCAAATTGCGCCAGGTGCTGATCAATCTGCTCAGCAATGCTGTCAAATTTACGGAAGAAGGGAAAGTGGAATTAAGAATCAGGAATGAAGAATTAGGAATGAAAAACGCAAAGAACCAATCAATTCCTCATTCTCAATTTGCCATTCTTCATTTCAGCGTAGCTGATACCGGCATTGGTATCCCACCGGAAGAGTATAACGCAATCTTCCAAGCTTTCGGGCGTACCCGCTATAGCCAGACTCACAAAGAAGGTACTGGATTAGGCTTGACAATCAGTCGTAAATTTGTGCAGTTTATGGGTGGGGATATTCGAGTAGAAAGCGAGTATGAGAAAGGTTCGATGTTCAGTTTCCAGATACAGGTTGAATTGACCGATGTGGTTGTTGAGGAAAGAAAATACGAGACACAGCGGGTCATTGGCCTGGCTCCCGATCAGCCAGATTATCGTATCCTGGTTGCTGATGATGCTGAGGACAGCCGCGCATTTTTGACGCAGTTGCTTCGGGGAGTCGGATTTGACGTACAGGAAGCGCGTAACGGCGAAGAAGCCGTTACGCGCTGGGAACATTGGCAACCGCACCTGATTTGGATGGATATGCGCATGCCGATTATGGACGGGTATCAGACCACAAAACGGATTCGAGAATTGGAAAGGGGAAAAGACTTAGGGCAAAAGGCTCGGGGTGAAAGACAAAAGGAAGATTCCTTTCGCCCTGAGCCCTTTACCCTCTGCCCTACGCCTATTATTGCTTTAACCGCCAGTTCCTTTGAGGAAGAACGCTCTGTCATTTTGAGCGCGGGCTGCGACGATTTTTTACGGAAACCATTTCGAGAAAACGACCTGTTTGCTCTGATGCAAAAATATCTTGGCCTGCGCTATGTGTATGAAGAAGATGAAGGACAAAAGGCGCGGGGCGAAGGGCAAAAAACAGGAGGAATGCTGACAATCGAGATGCTTGCCAGAATTCCCTCAGCATTGTTATTACGCCTTGAAGAGGCGACCGACCGCAGCAGTATGAAACAGATTGCGGTTCTCATTGAAGATATTCGAAACTTCGACGCTTGTGTTGCCGATGCGCTTACAAATCTGGCGCAAAATTTTCAATATGATAATATCTTAACTGTTATTCGAGCATGGAAAAGGAATTATGATGAGTCGTGCATACAACCATAGACCGGATACAACAAGTATTCTGATTGTTGATGACACTCCTGACAACTTGCGGCTGTTAGCCGGAATTCTGGAAGAACAGGGGTATGATATTCGTCCTGCATCCAGCGGATCACGGGCATTGGCGGCCGTCCAATCTGAACGGCCGGATTTGATTTTGCTCGACATTAAAATGCCGGACATGTCCGGTTACGAGGTCTGCGAACAGTTAAAAGCTGCTGAAGAGACCCGCGATATTCCGGTCATTTTTATCAGCGCGTTGCAGGATATGCCGGAAAAAGTCAAAGGCTTTGCGCTCGGCGGGGTAGATTACATCACCAAACCTTTTCAAGCGGAAGAGGTACTGGCGCGGGTAGAAACACACCTGATGTTGTATCGTTTTCGCCATCACCTTGAAGAATTAGTCGCAGAACGTACGTTGGAACTCCAACGCGAAATTATGGAACGGAAACAGGCTGAAAAAGCCTTGCAGAAAAGCGAACAGCAATATCGTCTGCTGGTCGAAAAGGTCACCGATGGCATTGCAATCCTTCAAGAACAGCGGTTCGTCCTGGTCAATGAGACATTGGCGGAGATATGTGCTTCTGTTCCGGATCGCATGGTAGGGAAGATTGCGGCGGATTTTTTAGGGCAGAATGTTCTCACGCTCGCTGAAAACCTTGCGGAGCAGGAAGAACGCGAAGCGACCGAAACGTTCTGGCGCGTATTTGAATTTACAACGATCCGTAATGAACGCACCTTCTGGTTTGAAGGGCATCAAAGTCAGATATTGTGGGAAGGGAAACCGGCAATCCTGATGACGGTGCGCGATATTACCGAACGCAAACGCAAAGAGGATGAACTGAATAAAGAGCGTAAACAATTGCGCCGTGAAAATGAACGCTTACGCTCAGCTATGAAAGAACGTTACCGGTTCGGCAAAATTATCGGCAAGAGTCAGGCCATGCAGTCAATCTATGAACTGATCACCAGAGCCTCAGCCACAGATGTCAATGTCGTGATTTATGGCGAGTCGGGCACAGGCAAGGATCTGATTGCCCAGACCATTCATGAACTCAGCGACCGCCAAAAGCATGCCTTTGTGCCGGTCAATTGTGGCAGTATTCAGGAAACTTTGTTTGAACGCGAGTTTTTCGGACATCGCAAAGGGGCGTTCACTGGCGCGATCAAAGATCATCCTGGTTTTTTTGATGCCGCGCATAACGGGACACTTTTTTTAGATGAGGTCGGCGAGCTGACCCTGACGATGCAGGTCACGCTCTTGCGGGCCATCGAAAGCAAAGGCTACACGCCGGTCGGCGATCAAAGCGTGAAATATGCGGATGTACGCATTATCGCCGCCACTAACCGCAATCTGCATGAGCAGGTCAAACAGGGCCTGATGCGTCAGGATTTTTTCTATCGCATTAATGTGATTCCGATTCCTGTTCCGCCCTTACGCGAACGCCGCGAAGATATTCCCTTGCTGGTCGAGCATTTTCTTCAGAGCTATCGTCAGGGTCAGCCCCAACAATTGCTCCCCGGCGAGATTTTGGAATCACTGTATGACTACGATTGGCCCGGCAACATCCGTCAGTTACAAAACGTCTTGCTACGTTATCTGACGCTGCACCGCCTGGATTTCGGAGAAGATGATCAGCCTCTTCCGGAAAAACGAGCGACAAGCGGGCAGGGGTTCTGGCAGGCGGTCGAAACGTTTGAAAAACAACTCATTCTGGATGCCTTAGTCCAGAATCATGGGCATAAAACCAACACCGCCGAGATGTTGCAACTGCCTGTACGCACACTGCGGCGCAAGATGAAACAGTATGAGATTGAGTAGGTATAATTGTGCCTGATGAACGCTAGATAGCGTGAGTTCGGGATAAGAAAAACGCCGTTTGTCAGACATGGTATCAGCGGTTGCGGGCTTGACAAGCGGAGAAACTGTCCCTCAGAAAACCTCATGACACAATACATTAGACATTATCACGAATAATAGAACACTGGTTGGACTGATGGGACTGATTTTCCCTGGTTTTAAAAGCAATTCAACGATTCAGGAGGATCGATCCGCGAAAGCATCGAAACTCTTCCTAAATCAGGACAGATCATTCCAATCAGTCCAATCAACGTTCTATTTCCGATAATATCTATTGTATAAGAAACCTCGCGGCCAAAAAAATTCCAAGAAAAAATGGCCCCAATAATCCCGTGATACCAAGTATAATTGGAAGTGTCAGGAGATCAGGCGCCCGCTGATACAAACGAATGACCGTCCAACACGCCCGAAAACCAAACACCAGTCCAAGAAAGAACAGAGGCAGAATCAGGGGGAAGATCATGCCAATACGGGAGTCATACTGATCATACGGGTCGCATGTGGCAATCGCCCAGGAAATGACCTTCATCCATAGAAAAAATACGCTCATGGGGAGAAACGATAAGAGCGCATCGCCAACGCCCTGCCAGATTGAGGAGTGCATGTCTTTCATTGGCATCTACCCGTTGCGATCTGAACGCCCACAGTGAATCATGAAATGAGCATTTCACCATCTCTCAGAATTCACAAGGAACCTTCAATCTTGCTAAGATCATATCAGATTGTCCCAACATCAAAGAGACTGCTGGCCTAAATTCTGTCCAATATTTCATGAAGCGGATGGCTTATCGAACTCTTTTTTATCCTTTTGGCTTTCCATGCGCTCGTTGAATTTTCTCCAATTCTTTTTTGGCTAATCGAATATGATGTTGAGAACCATCCTGTAAATACTGAAGTGTCTCAGCAAGTTGCGGGGCAACCTTGAAATGTTTGAAAATATTCTTTTCGATCAAGGATTTTTCAGTGTCATACGTGATTGAAACAGCTTGCGCTGCAGTAAACTTTCCTCGTTTTGCTGCATCGTAAGTTCTCTTCAAATAGTCAACGATTGATTGAACCGCCTCAGTTTTTATGCTCCCCTCATCAAACAATACTTGTTTTTCGTATGTCAGGCGATAGAGTTGCCGCACGGCTTCCGCATGTTCCTGTTCTTCTTTGGCGAGGGTATTCCATAACGTCTTGTGTTCAGGAAATCGTTCTGCGAATACTGCATAGATATCACCTATGGTTTTCTCAAGTTCATACACAAGCATGAGTGTTTTTATTTGGTAATCCTGTAACATATCTTTATGTCTCCTTCTACTATGAAAAGATTCTAACGGGGCGTGGGATGAGTTGCCCCTCGACGCGCCGAAAACCCTAATCAGGTCTGCTGGCGCGGCGGGATCAGGGGGAAATATGGCTGCACTCCGGCTTGGCAAGCTGACTTCGCTCAAAACAGGTCGTATCAGATGGCATGACCACGCAGTTTTATACCTTACCGTTTCCCGTATTTGTCATGCACAAGTTGGTGCATCTCATTCTGACGATGGCAGGCCACCAGATGATCCTGGTCGCCGCTAAAAGCGAGCAATTGCGGCTCTTGCTGCTGACAGATTTCCAGGGCAAAGGGGCAGCGCGGATGAAAACGGCAGCCGGACGGAGGATTGATGGGGCTGGGCACGTCGCCGGTCAGCACAATCCGTTCCGGTTTGTGCTCCACATCCGGCGCCGGAATTGCTGACAGTAACGCCTGAGTATAGGGGTGGGCGCGATAACGAAAAATGCGATCTGACTTCGCGGTTTCGACAATTTTCCCCAGATACATCACAGCAATCCGGTGACTGATGTATTTTACAACCAATAAGTGATGGGTCACAAATAAATAGGTCAAATTCAAACGTTCCTGAAGCGTTTTGAGCAAGTTCAAGATCTGCGCCTGGACTGAGACATCCAGGGCTGAAGTCGGTTCATCCATCACGATGAAATCCGGATCCGTGGCAATTGCGCGGGCCACAGCGATGCGCTGCCGCTGACCGCCAGAGAACTCGTGCGGATAGCGCAGCAAATGGTCTTTTGTCAAACCAACGGTGTTCAACAGTTCGATCACGCGATGTTCAAGCTCGCGCGCATTCATTTGTTGATACAAGCGAATCGGTTCAGCAATAATATTCTTGACCAACATGCGCGGATCAAGCGAGGAGGTCGGATCTTGAAACACCATTTGCAATTCCTTGCGAATGCCGCGTCGTTTCATTTCAGAGGGCGGCATACTGGCAATATCAACCCTTTCGGCCTTGCCGTCTTGACGATAATGATAAAAAATATTGCCCTCGGTCGGATCGTGCAGCCGAATAATCGCCTTACCGGTCGTAGTTTTGCCGCAGCCGGACTCTCCCACTAATCCCAGACACTCTCCGCGATAAATGTCCAGATCAATCTTATCCACCGCTTTGACCGTGTTCACTGGCCTGCGCATCACTCCGCCTAAGATCGGATAATATTTCTTGAGGTTCCTGAGTTCGAATAATTTTTCCATGCTTATAATCCTCTTACGAATGACGCACCATTATAAAGATGACATGCAACATAATGATTGTCTGCGATTTCTTTGGTTGGAGGAAGCGTTGTTTTACAGATGTCCATGGCGTGCTGGCAGCGCGGGTGAAACCGGCAGCCTGACGGAGGATCAACCAGGTTGGGCACTGACCCGGCAATGCTGGCCAGTTCGCCTTCCTGTTCTACCTTGGGAACAGCCGTTAAAAGCGCAAAGGTGTAAGGATGTTTCGGATTGCGGAAAAGTTCCTGCACATCCGCCACTTCACACAGGTTGCCAGCGTACATCACGCCCACACGATCGCAGGTTTCGGCCACCACACCTAAATCATGCGTAATAAATAACACCGACGAAATGTATTTTTCCTTTAATTCCTTGATCAGCTCCAGGATCTGGGCCTGGATTGTCACGTCAAGATTCGAGGTCGGCTCATCGGCAATCAGCAAAATAGGATTACAGGCGAGCGCGATAGCAATCACAATTCGCTGTTTCATGCCGCCGCTGATCTCGTGCGGATAGCGGGTTACGACTTGCTCCGCGTTGGCAATCCCCAATTTTCCAAGAATCTCGATAGAACGTCTGGTCGCCTCTTTGTATAAAGGTTTTTCCCAGCGCTTCAGGATCGGAAATTTACTCAATACTTTGACAAAGGGATCGTTGGGGTTTTTTGTCTGCCGCTCAAACAGGGCTAATTGAAATTTCTTGAGCGGCGAAGGAGATGCGTTGATGTCCCTGGTTAAATCCGCAATCACCTTTTCGCGGAGTTCGGCCCGCTGGTGAATGAGAAAACTCTCTGAAATCTGGTCATTGATGGAAAGAATCGGGTTCAAGGCCGCATTGGGCTCCTGGAAAATCATCGAAATCTGATTGCCTCGCAGATGCTCCATGTAGACTTCAGACTGCTGAAGCAAATCCACCGCCTCATCCTGACGTTCCTCATTGAAAAAAACCAGAACTTTTCCGCTTTCAATTTTGCCGGGTTCCTGGATAATTCGCATAATGGAACGCACCATCACGCTCTTGCCGCAGCCGCTTTCCCCGACCAGCCCGAAGGTTGACCGGTGATTCACCGCCATGCTGACCCCATTCAGGGCTTTCACGACCCCTTCGTAGGTGTAAAAGTTCGTTTTCAACTCGACGGATTCCACTAATTTCGCCATAATTTCTGCTCCTTATCTTCTCCGTTGTTTGGGATCAAAGGCGTCGCGCAGCGCATCACCAATGAGATTCCAGGCGAGCACAAACAAGACGATCGCCGTTCCGGGAATGACAACGGTGTACCAAAATTTTAAGGGATCGTCCTGGGGACCAACAATATAGTTCCGCGCCAGCGCCACCATTTGGCCCCAATCGGAGTAGCCTTTGGGAGCGCCCAGGCCGATAAAACTCATAAAGGCCGCGGTAATCACCATGGAGCCTACATTCAACGAGGCTACAATGAGCACCGGATAAATCGCATTGGGGAGGATGTGTTTAAACATGATGACAACATCCGAAACCCCCATGGTCTTGGCGGCCAGGATAAAATCGCGTTCCCGCAGCGTCAGAATTTCGGCGCGGAGCAAGCGGACATACACGCGCCATTCGACCAGGGCTAAGGCCCACATAATCTTATCTAACCCTCTGCCGAATGCGACTACAATCGCCATAGCCAGGACAAGCATTGGGATAGCGTACATGATGTCAACAAAGCGCATGATGATTTCATCAACCCATCCGCCGAAATATCCGGCTGAAGTACCCAGCGTCACCCCAATCAACAACGCCACACCAGTAACGAAAATACCGATGACAAAGGCCGTTCGGGTGCCCCAAATAATCCCGTAATAAATATCATATTGTCCTGACGTGGTGCCAAAAATATTCTCGGCGCTGGGAGGTTTGGGGGTAGGAGAAAACCCGCGATGAGGCATCATATATGGTCGATTGATGTCTTGCGGCGGCGCTAAATATGGGGCGGCCGCCGCAATAAACACAAACACCGCCATCAATGAAAAGCCGATAATCGCCGCCGGATTTTTAAAAATGCGAGTGAGAGTGTATTTTAACTCGCGTATGCGTGGATGTTGTTCTTTCGCCATCTTCCCGTTCCCCCTTTAACTGAGCCGTATCCGTGGATCGATATAGGCGTACATAATATCGACAATCAAATTGGCAATCACAAAGATAAACCCGACAAACAGACACACCGAGAGCAGAGCCGGAACATCCAATTGAATCGCAGAATTGGCCAGCCACCATCCCATCCCTTGCCGATTGAAGACGACTTCGACCGAAATACTGCCGGTCACTAATTGAGCGGTTAACAGACCGGAAATCGTCATCACTGGAATCAAAGCGTTTCGGCGGGCATGTTTTTTATTGACTGTATTTTTATCTGCGCCTTTGGCTCGGGCAGTAATCACGTAATCCTGCGTCAGGGCCTCTATCATGCCGGAACGCATGACGCGCACTAATAAGGCAAAAATCACGATAACTTGCGTGATCACAGGCAGCACCAGATGTTTCAGCGCATCCCAGACAATCCAGAATTCGCCGTTCAGAAGTCCATCAATGCTGTACATCCCGGTGTAGCGGGTAAAGGTATCGGCATGATCAAGTACGTACATATTGACTTCATTGCTGGAAATGCCTGGCGGAAACCAATTAAAATAGCCATAAAAAAGCATGAGCAGAATCAGGCCGAACAGAAAGGTCGGCAGGGACCATCCGATAATCGAGATGATCCGCGAACTATGATCGATCCAGGAATCTCGGTGCACCCCGGCCAGGGTGCCGAACCAGATTCCGGTAATCACAATCAGCGGCGCTGAAAAAATCACCAATTCAAGCGTCACGGGCAGATAGCGCAAAAACGCTTCCATCACCGTGCTGCTTGCCACAAGCGACCATCCTAAATTGCCGCGCGCAATTTCTTTCAACCAGCGAAAATATTGCAGGTAAAAGGGATCATTTAACCCATATTTGGCTACAATTTTCGGAATATCTTTGGCTTGCTGCGGGCTGGTAATATAGGCAGCGGCGCGACGCTCGGGACTGAAGGTCATGAGGATTCCAAACACCAGGATGGTCACGCCAAACAGCACAAACACTAAAAAAATCAATCTCCGTATCAGAAATGTTATCATAAAGCTCTCTTTACGTAAATGACGCAACAAGCAGCGAAAACATGCCATTCTCACGACTTATCGTCTATTTACTCATCAAAAAAGGCAACGTGGCAAAAGGTGACTTCCCCCCTTACCACGTTCTCCTGTCTGCGAACTATTGCTCTTGTTTTGAGAGCCTCATTAACCATTCGGCAGCGTCAGCATCCATCGGATGCGGCACAAAGCCCTGTACCCAATCTCTATAGAAACGATACAGTTTCTGCTGATAGATACAAAGGCCGATAGCATCTTCATACCACAGGTTTTGCAGACGTTCGTAGATTTTAGCGCGTTCTTCCGGCATGGTAGTCGCGATCCCTTCGTCGCAGAGTTGATCAACTTCGGGATTGGCATAGGCCATGTAACGTCCGTACACCCCAGTGCTCTTCATAAACGTGAAGAGGAAATTATGCGGATCCGGGTAATCAGCAGACCAGCCAATGATAAACACTGGATACTGGAAATTGCGGTATTTCACCAGATAATCCTTCCATTCGACATTCGCGACTTCGACTTTGAATTTCGGATTTAACGAGTTGATATTTTCGGCCAGCATAACCGCGGCGCCTTCACGCATATCATTCCCCGTATTATGGGTAATCGTCATTTTGAAACCCTTTTCCCAGACCTGTCCATCCCACGCTTTTTTCATGTATTCCGCCGCCTTTTCCAGGTCAAACTCATAGACCGGCACTTCCAGCGCGTACGGTAAACCAGGCACATTGGGGTTGGTCGGAATATCGCTGAGGTTCTGGAGCACATCTTCTTTATACAGGTCACGATCAAACGCATGTAAGAAGGCTTTGCGCACATTAATGTCTGAGAAGAAATCCGGCGGAATGCCTTCGCCATCCAATTGCCCGCTGCCGATACTCGTATTCTGATCCGGATTGACTTTCTGGCAGAACATGGCAGCCGTCACCGATAACTGCGGCACTTCGTAATGTTTCAAGCCTTCAACTTCCAGCATTTCCGGCACATACGTGTTATCCACGCTTACCGTATCAGCGTCGCCATTTTGCAACATCAGTTTACGCGTACTCCATTCCGGGACATATTTGACAATCCCGTATTTGAGTGCTGGTTTTTCGCCCCAATACTCTTCGAAACGTTCGAAGACGAACTCTTTTGATTTTTCCCAGGATTTCATGAAGTACGGGCCACTTCCATTGGTTTTTTCGATCAATGGTTCATGCCCCGGCTCTGGATTATTGAAATTCGCGGCATTTTCTAAGATCCCATCCCAGCACCCCTGGGCAATGGCCCAGGATTTTGGGAACACCGCCGCCCACCGTTGGGTCAGAATTTGCATTAACGGCGGATAAGGCATTGGCAGGTGCAAAATGACCTTATTGCCATCCACTTCGACCGAGTTGACAATTTTCTCAAAGATGCCGTCAATGATCTTGCCGTCTTGATCACGCGTCGAATCGTGACCGGTCAGGGCTTCCAGCATCATCCACATCGGCCCGCCGTCGGGGTCACAGATCATATTCCGTTCAAAGGAATATTCGACATCTTCCGGCGTCAAGCTTTCTCCGCCGTGAAATTTTACCCCTTCGCGAATCGTAAAGGTATAGGTTTTGCCGTCTTCCGAAATGCCGCCATTCTCTAATGTCGGCACTTCAACAGCCAACAAAGGCGCATACGCATCGGTTGAAGACCCTTCAAAGCGCACCAGGGTTTCGTAGATGTTATTCAGACGCTGTCCACTCTCGGTATCATAAGCAACCGCAGGATCAAGCGTACGTACCGTGCCGTAGGTAGCTTTAATCAGGGTATCAGGATTTTTGATCTCTGCAAATACTGAGGTGGTTCCTAATACAAAGACCATGCAAAGAATTAGAATACCTAACTTTCTCATCGCAATGTTCTCCTTCCTTAAATATGTTGATAAATTATTAATGACATACGTTTTCCCATCTTTCTTCGAGCAGTCTCACCTCCTTGTTGCTCACAGACGGTTTCTTAGAATCAACAGAATAACTTCTGATAGGATATTAACATCAGGCTCACAAAAACTGTCAAGAATTAAATTATCTCTACACGGAAAGTGCTTTTAAACATGTTATATTATTCAGTACGTTCAGAAAAACGGAGGGTTGCATTTGAGAAGTTCTGCGGAGCGGAATGCAAAAGCTCTGTTTTTGCATTCCGATTCAATCCGTCAACATTCACTTTAAGGAGGAGTAATTTCCAGGAGGATAGGACATAAAAGATTTAGCGATGTAAGGTGTAAGGAAGTCGAAAACCCTGGCAGACCTTACACGTCGTTCCATGTTCTACCGGATAGGGTTCATGGCACTGCGGACAGACCAGAATTCCCTGATGTTTGTGCTGTCGGAGAAATTCAGGAGCAATCTGAATTTTTGCGCTGTTGAGAATGTCAGTTCCGGCTGCTTGAATTTGTTGGAGTAATTCTGTTTTATTTTGTAGAGATTTTGGGGTTAGTTGAAAAAACCAATCATTGATCATAGGCCATTGCCCTAATTTTTCAGCATCAACCCAGACACGCACGCCAGCGCCGCTGTTTTTGTCATACAACACCAGAGCAAAACGACCGACATCAAGAATTTTCAGCCACCCATTGCCAATGGTACAGGGGGTTAAGAGTTGCACCGCATCCGGAAGGCATTTACGCGATTCGCAAATCACATCATAGATCGCGTCGGCCGGCAAAAACTGTTGTCCAACACTGACCATAAAGCCCCCCAGAATTACTCCTGGTGCGATGTAACCGTGAAACTCCGTGACTTTTTCGCAAAATGTTTCAAAGGAATATGGACCGATCTGCATATCTATCAACGACCCCTCAGAGGTTCAAAAATCTTTGAGGGGCTAGCGTCATAAAATTTTCGAAACGTTTTCCCATCTTAGAAACTTTCCGGAAAAGCTGTATTGGTGTATAAATATTCGACTTTCTCTTTATGCTTTTTCTCTTCGCTCGCTATTCTCAGCAAGACATCTTTGACTTCGCCCTCTGGCTGTACCTGCGCTAACGCTGTATAGAAGTTATACAGCACTATTCGTTAGTTGTATTGACACGTCAGATTATGGTCAAATTTTCAAGAATCATTTTGTGCAAAATCAGACGAATTGACCATGAGAATCTGACCATAACCTTGCTGGTCAATACAGTTTGAGCGGCTTTTTTTCGAAGCCACGCTTTCACTTTTGACCAGCATTCTTCGATGGGATTCAACTCTGGAGAATAGGCCGGCAAAAACTTTCCCGTCGCGCCGTGCGCCTCAATGAGTTCCCGCAGGCTCTCTCGACGATGGAACGAGACATTATCCCAGATGACCACCTTGCCAGGCCGAAGCTGCGGAACGAGAATCTGTTCCACAAACGCCTCAAACACATCGCCATTCACCGGGCCTTCAAGCTCTAACCCACCGAGAAATCCCGCGGTGGACAAGGCGCCGATGAGGCTCAGGCGGGTCCCTTTCCCTCCAGGTTCATAGGACATCGCCCGCTCTCCACACGGGGCATAGCCAGAGGTCCGGCTTATGCCGGTCACGCCGCCCATCTCATCTACCGAAATCATATCGTCCCCAGCCAATGTTTTTTGGGCGTCCTGAAACTCCTTCCTGGCCTGTTTTATGTCGTCTCTGAGCTGTTCTTCGGCGCGTTTCGACTTTTTTTTCGCGTCAGTTTCAACCGCTGAAGCGCCCGACTGATCGTCGGTTGGCTCACCACGCAACCGGTCTCTTCTGCTAACTGCTCCCGCAATTCCATTTGGGAAAAATCCGTTTTGCCCTCAAGGAGGCTTCTCAGGATCTCTTCTCCAGCGACATCAAGCAGAAAGGTTTTGCCATTCGCCGCTGGTTTCGGGTCAATCGTTCCCGTTGTTCGCCATGCTTGACAAAATTTTTCACGGAACTCTCACTCACGCAGAACCGCTCCGCGACCGTCGCATAGGAAAGCTGTCCTTCCTCATAGACCTCAACAATGCGTGCTCGTAAATCGGGTGAAATCGGTTTCATCTGTTTACCTCCCAACAGGTTGTATGATGAAACCACACTTTATGTCTGCCTGGTTAAACGCAAGTGAATAATGCTGCATTCACTTTACGGGTTCGACAACTGTCTTTAACAGCTTGTGGCGCGCTGTCAGCGACAATCTGAATCTGTACCGTTCCTACCCCAAGCTCGTGGGTAAAACCGGTGGGAAAGATTTCATTTTTGTCCATAATTCGGCGGATCCAAAAGAAGCGGCAACGGCTATGATTCGGGGCGCCTTCGAATATCAAGGGCAGAAATGTTCAGCCGCCTCACGCGCCTATATCCCCCAATCACTATGGGATGAGATCAAGCATCTGCTTGTGGAGGCCCTGGCGGAAATTAAGGTGGGCGATGTGCGCGATTTTTCAAATATGATGAATGCTGTGATTGACGCAACTGCCTTTGATCGCATCATGACATACATCGAGTTTGCAAAAGAATCGAAAGAAGCCGAAACTCTGGCTGGCGGCGAGGGCGACAAAACAGAAGGGTATTTTATTCAACCGACGCTTATCGTGACGACCAATCCGCATTTTTTAACAATGGAAGAAGAGATTTTCGGTCCTGTGTTAACCGTTTATGTGTATCAGGATGAGGAGTATGAATATACCCTCCGTCTTTGCGACAGCACGTCGCCTTATGCCTTAACCGGGGCGATTTTCGCCAGAGACAAATACGCGATGATTCAGGCCTGTCGCATCCTGCGCTATGCGGCCGGCAATTTCTATATCAATGACAAACCGACCGGCGCAGTCATCGGACAGCAGCCTTTCGGCGGATCACGCGCCTCCGGCACCAACGATAAAGCCGGGAGCTACCTCAATTTGACGCGCTGGATCAGTCCGCGCACTATCAAAGAAACCTTCTGCCCGCCGACGCATTATAGCTATCCCTTTATGGCCGAGGAATGAGGCGTCTCTCGCCGATACTCGTCATTCTAACAGATAGGCTTTGGCTGATCGGCGTGTGCTACAGACAGCCCTGTCTGTAAGATACAGATAAGGCTGTCTGCTCAAAGTTCGAAAGTTGTCAGTTATATTCCATTATTTTCTATTTTCTCTTTTGCCCTGGCAAAAAGACATACGCCAGACCGGAAAGCACCAGAATTTCTGCCGCGAAAAACCAGGCAATTGGGATTGAGATATGCTCGGAGATATAGCCCATACACAGCGCGCCTATCAAACCGCCGCTTTGCTCTACAAATGACTGAAATGAGAGCAGGGTGGAACGCTGCTCTTTAGGAATGTGTGCGTTAAAGATCGCCGCATTCGGGGAGTTACTCAGGCCGTTAAACACAAACAGCCCCCAATAGACGGGCATAAATCCTGCCAAATGCTGTTGAAGAGCCAGGAGAAATACGCCGATCCCCATCAACAGGCGGGTTACTAATAAAATTCTGGGGTAGTCATGGTGGAATATTCGACAGATTGGATTCGCGCTGAGATTTCCTGCGGCGCTTGCTAAAAAATAGCCTGCACTAAGGACGCCGAAAATCCAGGTTTGCGCATCGGAACCAAGAAGCATCTTGACTTGCGGCTGCCATAAAAGTTCCAGGCCGGAGACCCCGATACCCCACCCAATCGCTGAACCGAGCAATAAAGAGATCGTTGGGTGCTTGACGCCATATTGAATTGAGGTGGTTAGCACAACAGGAAGTTGTTGAAAACCTTCGAAAAATTTCACTGATTTGGAAGTTTCGGGCAGATGTTCCTGAACCAGCCGCAAGGTCAGGAAAAAGTGTACGATAAGACAGAGAGTGATCGTGATAAGATTGCCGGAATATTTTGTCAACCCCGGAATCTGCCGGGTCACCGTTCCCAGGGTCATCGGCAAGATACCGCCAATAAGCGCGCCGAGCCCCAGGCCAAGCGGGATAAACACTCCGATTCTGGCCAGGGCCGGCTGTAAGTTTCCTTCAGGATGTATGCGTTGAAATTCATCAACAAACCAGGCATCTAAAGAACCGGAAGACAATGCACGAGCCATTCCCATGAAGAAAAACACGATCATCATCGTGACGAAGTTCCAGGCGATCAACATGCCCAGCCCCGCCGCAAACAGCGCCACCAGAGAGATGAGGTACACGCGTTTTCTGCCAATCGCATCGGCCAGTCCGCCGGTTGGCAGTTCAAGTAAGATGACTGTGCTTGAATACACGGCAACGATGGCTCCTATCTGAAAAAGAGTTAAGCCACGTTCCAATAGCAATAAGGTCATTACGGGAAAGAAGAGTCCGATCATAAACCAGTGACAGAATTGATTCAGGCTGGCAATGGCAATTAAGCGTTTAGGGGTCATATCAAAAAAAATGCCCTTGCAAAGGTTTTTTGCAAGGGCAATGCTTACGAGAGCTTGTGAATAAACAAGCCGCTGCGTAGTTTGGGTTCGAACCAGGTCGATTTGGGCGGCATGGTTTTGCCGGCGTCGGCCACCGCCATGACGTCATTAATGCTGGTCGGGTGCATCGAAAAGGCCACCTTCATGCCGGCCTTAACCCGTTTTTCCAATTCCTGCAATCCGCGAATGCCACCGACAAAATCAATGCGTTTATCGGTTTTCGGATCGTGAATGCCTAAAATCGGGGAGAGCAGATTGTTTTGCAGAATCGAAACATCCAGCCGCGCAATCGGGTCGTCTTCATTGTAGGATCCTGGTTTCGGCGTCAATTTGTACCATTTGCCCTCCAGGTACATGCCAAAGGTATGCCGTGCCGCCGGTTTATATTGCCCCTCGCCTTGATATTTCTCAATGTCAAATTTTTCTTTGACTTTGTTCAGGAATTCGGCTTCGGATAACCCGTGTAAATCTTTCACCACCCGATTATAATCCATAATATAGAGTTGTTCGCTCGGAAACAGAACGGACAGAAAATAGTTGAAGGCTTCATTCCCTGTATAGTCGGGATGCTTTGCCCGACGCATCTGGCCGACTTTGGCGGCCGAAGCGGTGCGATGATGTCCATCGGCCACATAGAACGCTTCTACCCGGGCAAACAAGGCGACTAATGCTTGAATAACCTTCTGATCTTCGATTATCCACACTGTATGCCGAATGCCGTCGTCAGAGGTGAAATCATACACCGGTTGATGTGCTGCAATCCATGCGTTCATAATGGCGTCAATCTCTTTATGCGGACGATAGGTCAGAAAGATCAAACCGGTATTCGCATTGGTGTAATCTACGTGATTGATGCGATCCTGTTCTTTATCAGCGCGGGTAAACTCGTGAATTTTAATTATTCCTTTGAGGTAATCATCAATCGAGGTTCTGGTCACCAATCCGACCTGAGAGCGGCCTTGCATCACCTCTTTGTAAATATAGAGATGTTCTTGCGCATCCTGAACCAACCAACCCTTGCTAATCATGGTATTCAGATTGTCGCGGGCTTTTTCATAGACACGTTGATCATATAGATCAATTGAGGGTTCCAGATCGATTTCCGCTTTGTCAACGTGCAAGAAAGAATAGGGATTATCTTTTGCCATTTCCCGCGCTTCATCGCTGTTCATCACATCATAAGGTAGCGCGGCGATTTTGGCCGCCAGTTCCGGCGTCGGACGGTAGGCTTGTAAAGGTCTGATTACAGCCATAGTTGTGAAAAGTTGGGAAGTGAGCGCAAACGGCTCAAGGGACGAAAGGGACTAAAGTGGCTAAAATTTCAAGTGAGCTAATGTGATTAAAGTGTGAGGACAACATTGAAACTTGAGTCCCTTGAGCCGTTTGCGCTCACTGGCCAATCTCTCTTTAGAAATTACGCGTGAAAAAACTCAATCAAAATTTCAACAACTTCATCAGCCACCCGATCCTGCGCCTCTTTGGTCATGGCGCCGATATGCGGGGTCATCGAGATTTTCGGATGGGTGTATAAGGCTTCATTTTCCGTCGGTTCCTCTTCGAACACATCCAGGGCCGCGGCCGCAACTTTCCCTGAATCCAGGGCTTTTAACAGCGCAGCTTCATCCACCACGCCGCCGCGAGCAGTATTCACAATACACACGCCTTTTTTCATGCGTTCAAATTGCGCTTCCCCGATAATTGCGCCAACCTTCGGATCAAACGGGAGGTGCAGAGAGATGAAATCGGCCTGGGCGATCAGGTCATCCAGGGGCATCCAGGTATAGTTATCGAAGCCTGCCATTTTACCTCTCCGGTTGGTATAGAGCACTTTCATGCCCAGGGCATGAGCGCGTTTAGCGGTTTCTTGCGCAATACGCCCGAATCCGATCAATCCCAGGGTTTTCCCGCCTAATTCAATGCCAGTGTAGGCTTTTTTGTTCCATTCTCCTTTGCGCATGGTCACATTGGAAATGTGCAGGAAACGAGCCAGACAAAACATGTGACCGATGGCTAACTCTGCCACAGACGCGCTGCTTGCTGCCGGCGTATTACGCACAGCAATACCTTTCTCTTCCGCGTAGTCAACATCAATGTTATCTACGCCGACGCCGCCGCGAATAATCAGTTTGAGTTGTTTTGTTTCTAATGCGCCGTCAATAATCGGTTTTCGCACTTTCGTAGCAGACCGCACAACTACGGCGTCAAAGTGTTTAACTTGTTCCTTGAGTTGATCCGGTTCGAAAAATTGTTCAACCACCTCAAATCCTTTGGCTTTCAAGGCTTCTACACCAGATTTCGCCATTCCGTCGGTAATTAATACGCGTGCCATAACTCTTCCCCCTTTTTTTGAAAACCGGACGCAGTGATGCGTCCGGTCTGATATGAAACTTACTTTAAGCCCAGAATATCTTCAACATGTCCTAAGAGTTCGTTCACTTCTGCCAACGTACAATCGGCCATGTGAGCGATTCGGAAGGTTTTTTCTTTCAACGCGCCATAGCCATTCGAAAGCATAAAACCCCGTTCCCCAAGCTTTTTGTTCAGGTCACCGACATTAATCCCGCGTGTATTTTTAATTGTCGTCAGGGTATTGGAGGCATAACGTTCGTCGGCCAGCATTTCAAAATAGGTTTTGGCCCATGTGCGAGTACGTTTCGCCATTTCGAGGTGACGAGCAAAGCGATTTTCCAATCCTTCTTCATTGATGATATAATTCAACTGATAGCGTAAAGCGAACATGTGCGACAACGACGGCGTTGAAGGGTATTGATAATCTTTCTTCTGGATATAATCATACAATTCGACCAGATCCAGATAGGTGCCGCGAAATTCTACCTGACGTGCGGCGTTCATGGCTTTTTCAGAAATCGAGCAGATTGCCATGCCCGGAGGTAATCCAATCGCTTTCTGAGTGGAAGTAATACATATATCCACGCCGAGCGCATCCACCTCGATTTTGGTACCAGCCATTGAACTGACAGTATCCAGACACCAGATCACATCTGGATACTTTTTCATCACGACCGCAATCTCTTCGACCGGGCACATCACGCCGGTTGAAGTTTCATTGTGGGTAATCGTGATCAGGTCATATTTGCCGGTTGACAGGGCGGCATCAACCTGTTCAGGCGTTGTTGGCCGTCCCCATTCGCTGTCAATTTTATCAGCCGGCACATTGTTATTCTGCGCCATTTTGAACCAGCGGTCGCCAAAAGCCCCAATCGAGAACACCGCCGCGCGTTTTCTGGTACAGCAGCGAATCGCTCCTTCCATCAGGCCGCTGCCTGACGTCGTAGAAAGAAGGATCTGGTTTTTGGTATAAAAGAGTTTCATGGCCAATTCGCTGATTTCGCGTTGCAACTGTGAAGCATCTTTAGTGCGATGCCCGATCATAGGTGTTGCCATTTTTTCAAGTACTTCCGGACGAACTTCAACCGGCCCTGGAATAAATAATTTTTTGTGCATGGTTATACCCTCCTGAAAAATTCAAGACGTTCATCATAAAAACAGAAAACACAGCCACTTCTTTACGTACTTCTTCCCTGCAACCCCCCTTGTCAAGGATTATTCAAGTTAATCTTTCGTAAAAATGGCTACGAAAGCTTGAAATATTTTGTGGTTGACGATAAGATGATAAACGTTTCAGTGTATGAGATGCCGCCAATCGCTTTTAGGTCTTTCTTAAAAAGAATTTCATTTAACTCATCCAGCGAGTCCACCATGATTTCGAAAAACAGATCGAAATGCCCGCTGGCGTTCCAGACGCCCGTGACTTCCGGAATTTTTTCAATTTGCCGCATAATCTCATCGTGGTTGCGATCTTTCAGGTTGACCCCCACGATAGCCGGGATTTTATGCGGCAGTGCAAACGGATCGACTCTGGCTTCTAATTTCAAGACCCCGCGCTGAAGAAGGCGCGTAACCCGGTTTTTCACCGTCCCTTCAGAAATCGCGAGTTTTGCCGCAATATCTTTATACGGTCTGCGGGCGTCTTCTTGTAAATCCAGGATGATTTTGCGATCGATCTCATCAATCTCCTTCTTTTCTGCCGCCATTCCTTTGTTTCCGCCTTTCTTAAAGCTTTTCCGCTAAATCCATTCCTTCAGACTTCCGAGGTCTTTGAGGCTTCGAAAGTCTTCCGCGAAACATATCGGGTCTCACTCACCAACCTTATTACTGTCTTCTAATCGATCTCGTCAAGAAAAATTTTTCATAATTTATGTATTATATGCAAAAACATTAGTATTTTTTCTATTCTATAGAATTTATGAAGTATTTTTTTATTGAGAATACAATTTGTTGTCTAACTTTCATACAGAAAGAAGAGAGGATTTTCCTACATAAATTTTTCCATATAGAAAAATTTTTTACAAAATACCGATTAACATTTGACAAGCTTTCTTTCAACGACTACAAGAATGTTTTGAGCGATAATAAATAAATTTTTGTAAATTTTGGCAGGCCGAGAAACCGGGTTTTTTCAAAAAACCCGGTTTCTTCCACGCAAACATGATCCATCTTTAATTATGAAAGAGGGGGTTGTATGGACGCATTACAACAAACATTATCATTTTTATGGCATGACCTGTATGGGCGCCAGGCTGATGAAACACTTACTGCCTTTCTGACTGAGTTAACGAGCATCAAGCAGCAGCATTTCGCCATCCCTCGCGCAGTGGATACCACGTGGTATAAAGACGCCATTGTCTATTCCACGTATGCCGATTTCTTTGCTCGGGATTTCAAAGGTTTACAAGCCAAATTGCCATATCTGCAAGAACTCGGCGTGACCTGTCTGTGGCTGCTGCCGATTTTGCAATCGCCGATGAAAGACGCGGGCTTTGACATCTCGGATTTTGAAGAGATCCGGGCGGAGGTGCTGGGGTTGCCGCCTGAGGCGTCAAAAGCAGAAAAAGATCGAGCGTTTGCGGAGTTTCTGGAAGATGCGCACACACGCGGAATTCGCTTGATTTTCGATATTGCCATCAACCATACTTCGAACGAACACCCCTGGTTTTTAGAAGCGCGGCAGTCCAAAGATTCGCCGAAACGCGACTATTATATCTGGAGCGACACGCCTGAGAAATTCCCCAAAGCCCGGCTGCTGATGAAAGATTTTCACAACAGCAACTGGGCCTGGGATGAGACGGCGGGGCAATATTACTTACATCGGTTTTTCGAGATTCAACCGGATTTGAATTATCACAATCCCAACGTATTGGTTGACATGACGACCATGCTGATCCGCTGGAAAATCAAAGGGATTGACGGTATTCGTGCGGACGCCGTGCCCTTTCTCTGGAAAGAAGAAGGCACGACCTGTGAGAGTCTCCCTGAAACCCATACAATTGTGAAATTCTTTCGAACGGCACTCGATTATCTGGAACCCGGCACCTTGCTCTTAGCTGAAGCTTGCCAACCCCCAAAAGACGTGGTGGCTTATTTTGGCGAAGGGGATGAGTGCCAGGGCGCGTACCATTTTCCGGTGATGCCGCGCATCTACCGAGCGTTAGCCGAAGAAAAGGGGCAGGCCATCGAAATGGTCATGCACCCGGATTTTACGCCTGCCATCCCGGAATCCGCGCAATGGTTCATGTTTCTGCGCTGCCATGATGAATTGAGTCTGGAAATGGTCACGCCTGAAGAGCGTACGTTCATTTTTGAGTACTACACCAAAGACCCGCGCTGGAATTATCGTCAAGGCGAGGGCATTGCAGCCCGGCTGGCGAATATCTTCGAGCAGGATCAACGCAAAATCACGCTGGCCTATTCGATCATGTTTACCCTGCCCGGCACGCCGATTATTTACTACGGCGATGAGTTTGCCACGCTCAATAATGAGCGTTATTATCAAGAAGCCCTGCAACGCACCGGATATGCGGATTCCAGAAATTTCGTGCGCGGTCCGATTGACTGGTCCCGGGTTGAACAGGAACTTCAGAATCCCGACAGCCTGGCGTATCAGGTCTATCAGGCCTTACAACAGATGATTCGCGTTCGCAAGGATCATCCGGCCTTCAGTCGCGGAGCTCTGGAATTTGCGCATCTGCACGATGCTGAAGGGGGAGTCAATCCGCACATTCTGGCCTATCGCAGAAGCGTTCCTTCGGAAACCCTCGTGGTTGTGCAGAACCTGTCTTCCCGTGAACAACGGGGAAAACTGCTTATCGAGGTAAAGAAGAGCAAAGATTTACTTGATCACGAGTTGCATTGGCATGATGAGTATATTGTATTACCGCCGTATTCGTTTTATTGGCTATAAGTTCGTAGTAGCCGCTTTAGCGGCGTGATAAAACGCTAATGAACATTAAATAATTAATCCGGTAATAGTCCTTTCGACCCCACCCCCGGCCCCTCCCCGAAGGGGAGGGGAGTTTCTCCCCCTCCTTCGGAGGGGGCCGGGGGGAGGTTCTGACCGAATTATTTTCTTAATATTCATAAGCGTTTACTACAAACATATAATTTCTAAGGGAGGAAAACATGCAATATCGTACATTAGGACGAACCGGATTCAAGGTATCGGCAATTAGTTTTGGGGCCTGGGCCATTGGCGGAAGTTGGGGTACAGTGAAAGACGCTGACTCCATTGCCGCGCTGCATAAAGCGATTGATATGGGCGTGAATTTTATTGACACGGCCGATGTATATGGCGACGGGCGCAGTGAAAAATTGATTGCGCAGGTGTGTAAAGACCGTTCGGAAGAGATTATTGTGGCGACCAAAGCCGGACGCCGACTGAATCCGCATACAGCCGATGGGTATAACCGCGAGAATCTCACGAAATTTGTCGAACGCAGTTTGAAAAATTTAGAGGTGGAGGCTTTGGATCTGGTGCAACTGCACTGTCCGCCCACAGAGGTGTATTATCGCCCGGAAGTATTTGACATCATGGATGACTTGCAAAAACAGGGCAAAATCCAACATTACGGCGTGAGCGTTGAAAAGGTTGAAGAAGCCTTGAAAGCCATTGAATTCCCGAACGTCAAAACCGTGCAGATTATTTTTAACATGTTCCGACAGCGCCCGGCCAACCTGTTTTTTGAGCAGGCGAAGAAACGCCGTATCGGTATTCTGGCGCGCGTGCCTCTTGCCAGCGGACTGTTGACCGGGAAAATGACTCCTAAAACCACGTTTGAGAAAGATGATCATCGCGCTTTCAACAGGTATGGCGAAGCTTTTGATAAAGGCGAAACCTTCGCCGGCGTGGATTATGAAATCGGCCTGCAAGCTGTCGAGGAATTGAAAAATCTTCTGCCTGAAAAGATGTCGCTGACACAAATGGCTTTACGTTGGATTCTGATGTTCGACGCTGTGACCTGCGCTATTCCCGGCGCGAAACGCCCGGATCAGGCCGAACAAAATTTCTCCGCCGCGGATTTTCCCCCATTGAGCGAGGAGATGATGCATGGGATCAACGAGATTTACGAAAAATATATCAAAAACCCGGTGCACTATTTGTGGTAGCGTTCTCTTGAAAAAAACCGGGTTTCTTCAAGAAACCCGGTTTTTGGAATATTTCGTGATGATGAATTTTGATCTATGAACCTGTTCTTATGAAAGGAAAAAATATTTCATGAAAAAATATACATATTCACTCTTGCTCTGGTTTTTGCTCGCTGCCGGATTGACAACGTCATCCGTATATGCCCAGAAACTTGATGAGGTGTTACAAAGCGTCCTCGGTGCCGATCAAATTGCAGAAGGTTTGAAAGAAGCTTTAAAAGTCGGTACTGAGAATGTCGTTCAAATCGTTTCCAAACTCGACGGATTTTATAAAAGCCCGGATATTAAAATTTTCTTCCCGGATAAATTGAAAGCCGCCGAGAAATTGTTACGTACGGCAGGCTTTGGACTGCTCGTTGAAGAGTTCGAACTCAGCATGAACCGGGCTGCAGAACGCTCGGCGTCTGAAGCAAAAGACCTGTTTTGGGACGCCATTACGCAGATGACGATTCAAGATGCTGAGAAGATTTTGAAAGGAAAAGATAACGAAGCTACGCTGTATTTTCAGGAGAAAACATCAGCCCGGTTACAAGAAATCTTCAGCCCGATTGTGACAACAGTCATGGCTGAAGTTGGAGTCACCCGACTGTATCAGGATCTGGAAACAAAGGTCAATACCTTTGTTCCGCTTGGACTGTTTACAGATTTCGATCTGAACCAGTATGTTACAGAGAAAGCTCTGGAAGGCTTGTTTCTCAAGCTTTCTGAAGAAGAGCGCAAAATCCGGAACGATCCGAAAGCCAGAATTACTGAATTGCTCCAAAAAGTGTTTAACAAAGAATAAAGGGAGATGTCAAATATAGGAAAAAACTCGGTTTTTAGCGAAACCTTCTAATAAACCAATAGCTGAAACGATAGGACTAATTACGTATAATGAGAGCACCAACCTTATGGAAGCGATTCGTATTCTGACAACGGTAAAAGATAACGGAATTGCGCTTGAACTCCCGATTTCGTTTGAAAATAAAGAGGTTGAAGTGATTGTGCTGCCTCTGGATTCAAGCGTACATGTTGGGTCGGTGAAGAAAGAGGAATTTTTACGCTTTTTGAAAGATGGCCCAACACTAAGCGACGAAGAATTGCACCGCATTGATGCCGTAAAAAAGGAGTTTCGCCATTGGACATTCGACGAATATTGATTGATACTTCGATTCTGGTCGGGTATTTGAAGCGCAAGGAAAAAGAGAATACTGTGTTGTATAATCTCTACCAGACCAGTGAGGAAATGTGCGTGTCTGCGATCACAGTCTTTGAAGTTTTCTATGGCTGCGACCCCGAACACGCTGAGGAAATAGCGAAACTTTTTCAAGGATTCACGATCATCCCGTTTGACGACGAGGTCGCCAGAGTTGCCAGCCAGGAATATCGCCGTTTGAAACTGCAACAAGAAGTGATTGAAGTCCAGGAATTAGTAATCGGCGCCACAGCCATTGCCAAAAATATCCCGCTTGCCACCTTAAACACCGATCTCTTCAAGTACCTGTCAAACATTAAAATCGTGTTTTAAAAAACCGAAAAAACCGGGTTTCTTGAAGGAACCCGGTTTTTAAACCCGATTTTTAGATCGACGACGAGGCTTGCTCCTTATTTTCTAACTGGTTTCCGGTTAAGCGCACTACAGAACCAGAGTAGCGGTTCAGATGCGTGTTAGCGACCTGATAAGCCTCACGCGCGCTTTCAAGCCCTTGACCGATAGCGTCAAATTTTTTCTCAAACAGAGCGAAGTGGCGTTGCGCTTTTTGTAAACTTTCGATGGTTTTCTCGACGCTGGCGGCCATCTCATAATAATCATGGGCAATCGCAATGCTGCGCAGCATAATGGCTAATGTGTTTGGCGAGGCGGGAAACACCTGCATTTTTCCTAAATCCTGCCATAAGTGTTCATCGCGGATCAGTTCAAAATACAGGATTTCACTGGGCAGAAACATGATCGCCATATTCATCGTACCTGCATCGGGGCGAATATATTTGCTGATGCGTTTGGCTTCCATGCGCAGCACTTTTTTCAAAATCTGGCGGGCTTCGGTTAATTTTTTCGGATCCGAGCTTTCAAACAGATGCAGCACCTGTTCACGAGGAAATTTGCTGTCAATCGGCAACGACGCTTTCGGAAATTTGACCAGTACATCCACCCGGCCAGCGCCATCAATCGTGCTCTGCAATTCAAACAGATGGGCCGGTAAAAAATCTTGCAGCAAGCGTTCCAGGGTAGCTTCGCCAAAACCACCTCGTAAATGCGGCAATTTGAGCAGACTGTTGAGTTCATTCAGGGACATTCCGACCGCGCCGACCGCCTGTAGCTGCATTTCTGCAGATTTTAAATATTCCTGGACTTTTTCGTAATGTTTGAAGCCTTCCTGCATATTTTCATCCAGTTTCGCCTGCACGTTTTGCCCGATTGTGGACAGACGTTCATCCATGTTGCCGCGAATGCGTTCCAATTGTTCGCGGGTAGCGGCTTCTAAGTGCTGTAACCGGCCTTCCAACTGCTGCGAAGTTTTCACCTGCACATAGCGCGCCTCTTTGCGTCCGCGCGTGAGTTGATTGTCAATCCGTTCCTGAATCTGCAAGAATTCCTCGCTCAACCGGTCGGTAACTTCTTGACGCAGGTTCCCGGACGAGCGCGCAATGCGTTCGGCCGTATCTGCAAAACTGGTTTGCAGCAGGTTGCTCAATACCACGCGCTGTTCGGCAAAATCTTGTTTCATCTCACTGATAATGGCGCGTTCGTCTTTTAAGGTGCGAATGTAGAGAATCAGATAGATTCCCACACCAAGGCACAGTACTCCTAAAATAACAAGCAATGTTCCTGTCGTCATACAATGTTCTTCATTGCAGGAAGACTCCCGGAGTCTCTGAGACTCTCGGAGTCTTCCAGGCAGTTATTTTTCTGAAACACCAGAGACTTTTCCCAGATAGCCTGGAAACAGATAGGATCCCGGCCGACCTAAACGAATATCTTCAGGTCTCATACCAGTCTCCTGCATAAGCAAGTCAATAATACGCATCATGCAAAAACTCCCCTGACAGCGTCCCATCATGGCGCGGGTACGGTATTTGATCGAATTCAAACTTTTCGCGCCTAACGGATTCTTCAAGGCTTCCATGACTTCGTGCCTGGTAACCTGTTCACAGCGACATAAGATTTCCCCGTAATCAGGATGTTGTTCAATAAGTGTGCGTTTTACAGCCTCATCCTGTTCAGCAAAACGCAAGATACCTTTGCGGGTGGGAATAAAATCGGGGTTTGATGAGAGTTGCTCTTTGGCGTCAATCATGGCTGTCACCATCTTCGCAATCGGCTCAGAGGCGGTCAATCCCGGTGATTCAATGCCGATCAGATTAATAAAATTCGGAACGCTGCGGCTTTCTTCAATGACATAATCGCGAAAGCCACCTTCAGAAGGAGGAGCTTGCTTGGCTCGCAAACCAGAATAACTACGAATAAAATACTGCGGCGACACGAGTGGGAGAAAGTCTCTGGCTTCCTCAAACAACAAGTCCATGATCTTGCGGGTGGTTGCCAGATCATCGCGTTCAGGGATATATTCTGCGCTCGGACCAATGAGAATGACGCCTTCAACGGTGGTTGTGAAATGTACCCCTAATCCTCCGCTTCCTTTAACCGGGGCCGGATAGACCGGACGGGAAATCAGGGATCCGGCATGTTTATCTAAAATGTAATATTCGCCGCGACAGGGATAAATCCGATAACCTGTTATTCCGGCCATCTCTGCGATTTTATCGGCATACAATCCTGCGCTGTTAATCAGATATGTGGCGGAGAAGACGCCGGTATTGGCGTGTACGTCAAAAGGAGCGTGTGTGCGTTGACGAGCAATCTGCTGAACTTCTGTGTTGAGAAAAAAAGAGACGCCGTTGCGCAAGGCGTTTTCGGCTAACGCAATGGTTAGTAGATAGGGGGAAGTGACAGCGGTTTCTTGTGAATACAACGCAGCAATACCGCGAATATTCGGTTCCAAACGGTGCAAATCATGAGCATCAATCATCTCTAAGTTTCTGACGCCATTCCTCTCTCCTTGCTGTTTCAAACTGTGCAGCGTCTGAATGTCTTCATGATTTCGGGCGACCACGAGTTTGCCTTGCTTTTTGTAGGGTACATCAAGTTGACGACATAAGGTTTCAAAGGATTGGTTTCCCTCAACGCACAATCGCGCCATCAAGGTTCCGGATTTATTATTAAACCCCGCATGAACTACACCGCTATTACGACTGCTCGTGCCCCAACCGACATCCGGTTCTTTTTCCAAAACCGCCACACTGAGACGATATTTTGAGAGTTCTCGCGCAAGCGCGCAACCGACAACTCCAGCGCCAATAATGAGGACATCAAAACAGCCATTTTGTGCAAACTTCATACGTAATGAATAATTCACAATTGACAATTTCTTTTCCTGCCAAAACGTCGAATTGTCAATTGTGAATGGCAAATTATCAATTGTCAATTTTCTTCACTCACCAGCATTGCCTCCTGGCACCTCTCCTTTAGGGAGAGGCCGAGGGTGAGGTCATAAGAAATACCCTGATTCATAAGCACTTAATATTAACATCAGGGAAAACGCGCAAGAAAAATTCCAGAGATTTTCGTCAACATGATACAGTATTATGCAAAACTGTTGACCTGATACCTGTCACAAAAACCAGGTTTCTTGAAGAAACCTGGTTTTTAACAGTGTCAATCGTTATGAATAATGCTGTA
>DF820463.1:199286-206120 GCA_000739535.1 Candidatus Vecturithrix granuli
CACAAAAACCAGGTTTCTTGAAGAAACCTGGTTTTTAACAGTGTCAATCGTTATGAATAATGCTGTAATCTGTAATATTTTATTACGGAGATGTTCTACTATTCTGCCAATTTATACTTGGTGGGGGTGAATGAGGCGGTGTAGAGTCCACTTTCCTGAGTGGCCTCCCCCTGCCACGAGATAGAGGCCACTCAGGAAAGTGGACTCCGGCGACCATTCATTTGCACCTTGACAGAACACTAATGAATTCATGTCGCTCCCGTCTTCTTCTTCCCTTGTGTCTTTACGCCGGAATATCTTGACAAGAACACGACTTTTTGCAGAAATTGTGTGAGAGTGAGAAGACAACGCATGGAACATTTCAACATTTTAACAAACTTTCTTCAGAAATGTGATACTGAAATCAGCAATACCTGTCTGACCAGAGAACACTATGATATTTTTACTGTTGTCGATTATATGTTCTGTAAGCATTGCTCACGTGTTCAGATATGTTCAAGAAAAATCACTTCCGATGTTTGGCTTGTTTGCCGTAAACTATTTTGTTGGATTTTGCGTGGCTGTTTGGGGAAGTGATGAGGCATTTTGGCGGCAATGGTCGCCATTCCTGTTCGTACTTGGTGGGATTATCGGTATTTTGTTTGTGTGTAGCTATGTTTTAATGGTGCTCTCGATTCGTAAACTTGGTGTGACGATTCCGATCTCGTTGATGCGCTTGTCATCCGTTTTGCCGACATTTGGCTCCATCATATTTTTTGCAGAAGTTCCGAGTGTGCTTCAATTTAGCGGCATTGTACTGGCCTTCCTGGCCTTACCCCTGGCAACTCAGGAATCGCTGTCTTGCTCAAATCTGGCAAAGCTGTTTCACAATGGATTTGGATGGGGGCTCTTATTATTTGGCGTGTTTGGCGTGACCAATTTTATCTTCAAAATTCAGCATGAAATCGTTCCGTTATATAATCCCTATCATTTTCTCGCCCTACTGTTTCCGGTCGCCTTTTTGGTGTCCTGTCTTATGCTGCTGCGTTATAAGACCTTTACGGCTCAAACCGGGATGGAGCTGCGTTCTGATTTGACCACCTACGATGAAATCACACCTCGATCTTCCAGAAACATTCTTTGCGCCGGGCTGATACTGGGAATGTTGAATCTCTTCTCCAATTATTTTTTTATGAAATCGTTACAACAACTTCCGGGTATTGTTGTATATCCGATTAATGGCGTTGGCATTATTTTGTTGTCCGCCGTCACCAGCTTATTTCTCTGGCAGGAGCGTCTTTTGAAAAAGAACTATCTTTTTATCGCCCTCGCCTCTTTGGCTTTGCTCCTGATCTATCCCCGGTCTTAAAAAGATCTCGATGAAGAAATTGGGAAGTTTTATTTGACAGGATGTCGCAAAGAAATTAAAGCTAACTATGTAGTGTTTTGTTTAGGTTTGCCTGACGAGTTTGTAATCCCGCCTTCAAGTCGGAAAATCGCTAAAGTGAGACCTACAAACCTATCGTCTGGTCGCTTACGGCGAAGTAAGAATGGGGGGAAGTTTGGCACTCCAGACCTATGGAAATGCAAACTTACAATCTTGCAAAAAAACATGGTTGCTGCACTCCTGTTGGTTATATTGAAAATTCTAGGCAAGGTCAGCATTGCGCTTGTTATTCTGGTCATTGTTGGCATTATTGGTATCCGGTTGGCGGAACAGAAGATGATCTATTACCCGATGGTATTTCCCAGAGGGTATTGGGATACCTCACATTTTCCAGGACGCCTTGAGGATTGCACATTTCGTACTGAAGATGGCGTGACATTACATGGCTGGTTTGCTCATGCGGTTGCTCCGGACACCAGGCCCAGGCGCACGTTGCTCTTTTTGCATGGGAACGCCGGAAATATTACGCACCGCCAGACCAATATCGTTCATCTGATTCAGTGTGGCCTCAATGTTTTTATTTTTGATTATCGCGGCTATGGAAAAAGCGAAGGGACACCGAGTGAACAGGGGCTTTATGCGGATGCTGCGTCAGCCTACGAGTACCTTCTTGCTCGCAAAGACGTGCAGCCAGAGCACATTGTCTTTTTTGGACGTTCCCTGGGTGGCGCGGTGGCCGTGGAGTTAGCAACCCGCAAACCCTGTGAAAAATTGATTCTGGAATCGACGTTCACCTCAATCAAAGGCATGGTGCGTGAGATATTCGGGTTGCTTCCGGTGCATTATCTGATTCGCAGCCAATTCGATTCGTTGGCGAAAATTCGCACGATTCACGTCCCCCTGCTGGTCATTCATGGGAATCAGGATACCATTGTCCCATTTGAGCAAGGAAAACAGCTTTTTGCGGCCGCTAATGCACCTAAATTTTTTTATGAAATTCATGGGGCAGATCATAATGATACTTATGACATTGGAGGTGATGCGTATTTCGAGCGATTGAAAGCGTTTATCTATGAATAAGAACGGGATGTCACGGCAGAAAAAACCCAGGTTTCTTCAAGAAACCTGGGTTTTAATATAGCCGAAAGTAATTTTCGCTTGACAAGGCAGTCTTGTCTGTATGCCTTGTTCCAGAATGTATTTATAGAGACAGATATATTTTTGAATGACACCAAAGAAAGATTGATATTAATGAACATCCCAAAAAGATTAGAACAGAAAAGAAAATATTGGCTACGCCTGGCCCTGGGGATTCTGATATGGATCTGTGGTTGGAATCTTGTGGCAGAAGCCGGCACCATCGAAGTGGTGTTTCACGACCAGGATATTCGTTATACATTATTTACACTGTATAACGGACAGGCTGAATTTGTGCATGTCAATAAAATCGCCGAAATTTTTCAGATTGCGGCTGAAACTGATCCGATCGATGGACATGTCACCTTCTCTTCCGGCGTGAAAACCGCATCGTTTTTTCCGGGAAAAAATGAGGTGATTGCCGCCCGGCGGAGTTATACCCTTGAGATTGCTCCTTTGAAAATCGAAGGCGTGATCATGGTGCCATTGGAATTTCTCACCAAGATTCTTCCCTTGATCTATACACGCGAGATCATCTGGGAACCTGGCTCCAGACGCTTTGTTGTCGGAAGTGAGAATCCGGAAATTCTGCAAATTTCAACGCTCTCTGCCATACCCTCTAGTGAATATACGCAAATTACGGCGGAATTCAGTCAAGGAGCATCTTATAAAGTGACTGAGAAACTCCCATCCATGCTGATCTTTGAATTTCCTCAGGCAACTTTCGACCTGGCGCAAAACCCGTTACAGATTAATAGTCGTTCAGTCAAACATGTCTCAGTGGTTGACAGTTTTGGCTCTACTCAGATCATTGTGCGCCTGGGGAATGAGTTTGTGCGTTACGAACACCAGATGTCCAAAGATCCGGCGCATTGGGTGTTAAAAGTGTACCATGGCCCCAAAACGCCTGATACAACTCAACCGGTTGAAGGGCTTATTGAAGCAAATCTGGTTGCTCCGGAACAACCAGGCTTCCCTGCCAGCGAGCCAAAGCCTTATGTCCTGCGAACTGTGGTGCTTGATCCTGGACACGGGGGGAGCGATCTGGGCGTCATCATCTTACCTGCCACTGATGACACTCCGGCATTATATGAAAAGCACGTGACATTACAAATTGCCAAATCCTTGAAAACTAATTTGACGCAGCGCCTTGGGGTGCGCGTGATTCTGACGCGAGAGGTAGATGAATTTATCTCCGCAGAAGACCGGGCTACGCTGGCGAATAGTAACCGAGCAGATATATTTATCAGTTTACATGTGAATAAGAGCTTTACCGCGGGAATGGTCGGTTTTGAAGCCTATGTCATGGATTACGGCAGTCTGGAGCAGCCGAATGGATCTAACCTGTTGAGTGGACGTTCTCAGTTGTTAGATTTTGCCCAGGCGAATTATGTGACTCAAAGTGAACGCTTAGCGCAACATATTGTTGCTGCGTATCAGGCCAGATACCCCGGTTCCCGGGCTGAGGTGGAGTATGCACCGTTATTCACCCTGAAAGGCACGACGATGCCTGCACTCCATCTTGAAGTCGGTTATGGGTCCAATGCTCAGGATCAGCAGAATATCACTGGAGAAGTGTTTCAGCAATCCCTTGTGGCAGCTATTAGCGACGGCATTGCTGGTTTTAAAAAAGAGCAAACCCCTTAATTGAGAAGTAATATGAAGAAAATCTGGTATGCAATATTTGTTCTCACGCTTGGTCTCCTGGGAGGAACCTGGTATCTTTATACCCATCCTCCACAAGAAGACCTTTTTGATGCGTTGCCGATAACCGAAATTATCGAGGATGGTCCCTTGCCATCGCCTGAGTTGACGCCGCAGCCAGTATGGCAAGTGACATTGTTTGTGGGAGATGACGTGAACGGAGCCTTGAAGAGGTATGTGCGCGAAATCGACGCAACACAGGGCCTGCCTCAGAAGATCAGACAAACCATTAAGTTTCTGATTCAGCCAACGCCGGAATTACGCAATCCTGTCATCCCTGATCAGACGGAATTATTAGGGGTCTTTTTCACGGAAAATGGGATCGCATATCTGAATTTTAACCGACATCTTCAGGATCGCCATGTTGGCGGACTTTCGGCTGAACTTGTCACGCTTGCTTCGATTGTGAACACGACTCTCTTTAATTTTAAAGAAATCCGGCAGGTACAGATTCTGATTGAAGGCACTGAAATTGAGACACTGGCCGGTCATGTTGATTGTCGCAAACCTTTTTCAAAAATGTTATTGTCGAGCTCATAAGTCACTACAAGGATTGAAAAATGTTGTTTCGGGAATGAGTCTTCGAAGTTCCCGAAACCAAACTGTTTCGGGAATTTCGAAGACTCATTCCCGAAACAACTCAATATTTATACAGAAAGGATCGAAGAATGAGAAATGATGGAAGAGAGCCTAATGCATTACGTCCTGTTACAATGACACGCCGCTATATCAAGCGGGCCGAAGGTTCAGTGTTAATTGAGGTGGGCGACACGCGCGTCATTTGTACGGCGACCGTCGAAAATAAAGTGCCCCCATTTTTACGAAATGCCAACCAGGGGTGGGTGACGGCGGAATACGGCATGTTGCCCCGTTCGACTGACACCCGGATGCAGCGTGAAGCGTCAAAGGGGAAATTAAGTGGACGAACCCAGGAAATTCAGCGATTAATCGGACGTTCTCTGCGTTCGGTAGTTGACTTGAAGAAACTGGGCGAACGCACGATTTGGATTGATTGCGACGTGATTCAGGCGGATGGCGGCACCCGCACGGCCTCGATTACCGGCGCGTGCATTGCCTTGTTTGATGCACTGACCTATATGCGTCAAAATCGAGAGATTGATTGCATGCCCTTAAAAGATTTTGTGGCGGCGACCAGCGTGGGTATTGTAAATGGCAAGGCGCTGCTCGATCTGAATTATCTGGAAGATTCGAAAGCCGAAGTCGATATGAATGTGGTCATGACCGGCAGTGGCAAATTTGTTGAAATTCAGGGCACCGCCGAAGAGGACCCGTTCAGCGCGGAACAGATGCAGGAAATGATCGCGCTTGCCAAAACCGGCATCGAACAGCTCATCAAAGTGCAACGAACAGCCCTGGGGGAAACCTTATTCAACAAATATTTGTAATATAACCTACTAGACGTTGTTCGCGCTTTAGCAAGTTCTTCCGCCTGAAGGCGGGACGACGAACGTGTCAAATTCAATAGGTTCGTCGTTCTCGCTTCAGCGAGTTCTTTCGTTAGGTCTTTTTCGATACCTATGATGAACCGGGAATGAAGGGTAATTGGCTTTCTTGAACGAGACACAAGATTTTTTTACATCCCTTCTTGACTTCTGCCAAATACTCCTGATGACTTATAAGTAGGAATCTAAACCGGGAATCGATCACATCCACAGGGGGATCATGGTGAGGTTTCCAGTATGAGAATCCGAAAAGAAGGTCGCATTATAGTTAGATGTAACAATCAATCACACAAAGGAGAGAAGTATGAAAAAATATGTTGCGGAGTCCGTTGGGACATTCTGGCTGGTTCTTGGCGGCTGCGGCAGTGCAGTATTGGCCGCTGCATTTCCTGAAGTTGGCATCGGTTTGCTCGGAGTTTCATTGGCTTTCGGTTTGACAGTTATGACGATGGCCTATGCAATCGGTCATATTTCCGGCTGCCATCTCAATCCCGCAGTGTCGATTGGGCTTTGGGCGGGTCGTCGTTTCCCCTCGAACCAATTGCTGCCATACATTGTGGCTCAGGTCGTCGGGGCTGTCGCTGCGGGGATAGTTCTTTATCTTATCGCCAGCGGCAAGTCCGGTTTTGCTGCTTCCGCAGGCTTCGCCGCGAATGGTTACGGATCCCATTCGCCGGGCGGCTATTCCTTGTTTGCAGCCCTGATCACAGAAGTTGTCATGACCATGATGTTCCTGCTCGTCATTCTCGGTTCAACTGACAAACGTGCGCCGCAAGGTATGGCTCCGATCGCGATCGGTCTTTGCCTGACCTTGATTCACTTGATCAGCATTCCGGTCACGAATACCTCCGTGAACCCTGCACGTAGCACAGGGGTTGCACTTTTCGCTGGCGGATGGGCTATCGGACAACTGTGGCTGTTTTGGCTGGCTCCTATTGTTGGCGCTTTCCTTGGTGCGAAAATCTATGACTACATCGGCGCTGAGGAAGCATAAATTGCACTATATCTGACAGGTGCTTCAACCTGTGTAACAAAAAGCCGCGCTTGTTCTTTGTGCGGCTTTTTGTTGTAAGCAGGGTTCGGAACATATTACATTGTTTTATTAACTCACTTTACGCAGTAGATAAAAAAGTTCTTTGACAAATATCTTGTGATCATGTTCAG
>DF820463.1:206927-236417 GCA_000739535.1 Candidatus Vecturithrix granuli
TAACACAGTTAAAAACAATGTATAATATCTGACTTTTTTATATGAGTGCGTAATGTGAGTTATTAACTCTTAGAAGAAAGGCAAAACATGAGAAAGATCGCATATCTCTATGTCTCTGACACCATGGCCGATTGGGAGCCAGGCTATATCATCTCGGAATTACATTCAGGTCGATATTTTAGGGAGAAAACGTTGAAATATGAAGTCAAAACCGTAAGTCTGACAATGGATCCGATCACCACAATGGGTGGCGTGAAAATACTCCCAGATATAATGATTCACGATTTGATGATTTCTGAGGCTGGCATATTGATTCTCCCCGGAGGCGATACCTGGTTAGAACCTCTCCATGACTCTGTTTTCCTGAAGGTGAAAGAATTTTTAGACAATCATATTCCTGTGGCGGCTATCTGCGGAGCCACGCTCGGTTTAGCAGCAAATGGATTTCTGGACTATTGCAAGCACACCAGTAACGATCTTGAATATGTGAAAGCGATCTGTCCAACTTATCGAGGGGAAGCATTCTATCAACAACAACCCGTTGTCGTTGACGGGGACCTGATTACCGCTTCAGGAGTTGCTGCGCTTGATTTTGCTTATGCAGTTTTGAAAAAACTTGATGTGTTTCTCCCGGCGACTCTTGAAGCATGGTATAATTTATACCAGACGCATGACCCCACGTACTTTTTTGCCCTGATGAATTCTTTACCCAGGATAGAAAGAGGATCGTGAAAATTGTGATAGGTTGAACTGGAGCGTCAAAGCTCGGCTTTGACAGCGAAAACCAGGCTTTTGCACTCCCGGTATCTATGAGGCAAAATTAATTTAGAAGGATTCCTTCAGATTGACATGGCGCATGATCTGTTTACACAGCGCGGAACAGTTCCGTTGTATAAGGCCCTTTCCAAAGCAGGTTTCGCCAGCCGGAACCAGGCGCGGCAATGGATTGTAGCCGGAGAGGTTGAGGTTGACGGAAAAACGTGTCGTAATCCCGAACAGCCTGTTCAGATGGAGATCGCCCGCATTCATTGTCACGGAATTCTCGTCACGATTCAGCCTACGCGGGTACTCCTGTTGTACAAACCGAGAGGCGTGATCACCAGTCACAGCGATCCGCAAGGACGGCCAACGATTTATTCGCTGCTGCCGCAAGAATTTGTACAATTTCACAGCGTCGGCAGGCTGGATTGGGCAACATCTGGCGTGTTACTTATCACGAATGATACCCTTCTTTCCTCATGGTTGACCGATCCGGCGCATCAGATTTCCCGGGTATATGTGGTTACGGTGAGAGGCTGTGTGACGCAAGAGACGGTCACAGCGATGATGGCAGGCATCGAAGACGCCAGTGAAGTTTTACAAGCAGAAAAAGTCAACCTGCGCAAGGTTAGCCGCAAAGAATCGCACCTGCTGATTACGCTCAACGAAGGCAAAAACCGCGAAATCCGCCGTTTATTTGCCCATTTTGGGTATGAAGTCACACACCTGAAACGCATTGCCTTTGGCGGGTTGGCGTCTGGCGATTTAATGCCGGGCAAGTACCGGGAAATTTCATTAGGCGAGGTAAAACGCGCTTTTCCAGGCGTGCAGATGAGAACCTCTTCTGCATAACAGCGTGTAAACGCTCACTTTGACCGCGAAAGCAGAACGTTCGTAGGTCATCAGGTTGTTTTCAAACAATTTCTCCTCTGAAAATGTAGCACGAAACTCCAGTTTCGCGCACTATTAATAGGAAGGATTGAATTTCACTGCTCCTCAAATCCATCCTTCTTACATGCAATCCGTGTAGTTTCATGATGCCGGGCGAGCGCCCATTCATGTTAACTCCTTTGAACTAGGTATGATTTAAAATATTGTTGTACTTACATATTCAACCTTGCTTTATATCAAGCGATTCTCCTAAATGGTAAATAGGACTGAGTTCACGAACAAGGCACTGCATTTTTTCATTCTGATTGATTATCTAACAAATTTTCAAAATCAGATAAACTTAATATGAAAGATTTGGATGCTTCAAGATTTTCCCGCACCGTTTGCTGAAGGTCGGGAATAATCTTTGAAGGAGCGTATTTCTCTCCGATCCTGTCTAACTCTAAAGTCGCGCGGGCAGATTCTAAAGGAATCATTTTGCTTGCAGCCGTCCGATGAGACAATATCACAAAATCTGCTGTCGCCTGAAAGATTCTCACAAACCTGGTGGTATAGCCCTCTGCTGAATATCTTACCCTGTTTACAGCAGCCCACTGTTTCGCTATTCCGGAACTGCCAATTCCTAAGGCTTTCCAGACTCCATCCATCAAATCTACCATAAGCAATGTGCAGCTCTCGCCGTTGACCAGAACCGGAAAACACCAGATTGACGTAGGAGCAATCATGTCTTCGAGAGGGGTATCAGCTTGATAATTGAGAATGAATTCCGGCGGAATGGTATAGATCAAAAATGGTTCTCCTAAAGTTGCTTGTTCCAATTCTGTTTGATTGGAGAAATTAAAATGGCCAAGGTCCGGGCAGGAATGGCTTGTAAAAATGATGGCAGGCCCTGTTCCGCTGCTTGTTTAACAGCTACCGGCGCGTCTTCAGCAAATACGGCAAACGCGAAAATCCCCAGGAAAATCCCCCAACAGCAGCTAAATATGACGCTTTGTTTCATGATTGTGATCATAATTTTTTCCTGTGTAACGTTCACAGTTCTAAGCTCTTAAGATCAGGCTTATTTCGTCCACAACAGATAAGATTTTTGTTCTGCTCCCGGCGCAGTGACGGTCAAAGTATATGTCCCGCTGGCGCCGTTCCAGCCGTCAACAACAATGTAATAAGTGCCGGCCGGGGCATTCGTGTAGCTTGCGCTATCCATGCCGGCAACGACACAACTACTCGGATTGCAGGCATTAAGGATGACGAGATCAAGATTATTATTATTATCTGTCGCAATAATATCTCCGGCGATGGTTGTTGTGATCGTATGCACGATCTCCGGTCCGCTTAAGGTATAGATCCAGCAGCCATAAGAACTGATATTGGAAGGCGCCCCTGTCGTGTTTCCGCTGTAAGCCACGCCGGATGACAGCGGAACCGCGTTCGTACAGTCTAATGCCACAGGATTGATCAGCTTGTTGCAGAAATCATACAAATCAATGTGTGCTGATACGTAATATTGTTGGGCATATTCTCTGGCATCCGCAATCCATGAACTGCTCATAGAGGTGTAAAAATCGGACAGGAATTCTTCCCAGAACGTATCAGCCGGGAAAGCAATCGTACTGCCATTGTAATTGGTATCGAAATACCCCTGAGTCTCCGGAAAGTAAATCGCCAGTCCATAAGATCCCGATCTGGAATCGCCATGCTGTTCGTAAAGAACTGTTGCATCAATTTCATCCATGACAGCCTGCGCCGCAGCCCGGACAGCCGCCTGGTCGCTATTCCAGAAATTGCGCATCGTCTCCGCAAAGGTACTGGTTACACCGGCCAATGTGTTCATGCGGCTCAAATCTATGGCCGACAACGTTTCGCTTTCCCAATAAGAAGCATAATAGTTATCAACAATGGCCACACCGAACTGCGAAGCTGTCCAGGTCGGATTCAGCGCCAGATCTCTAAGAATGGTATCGTAAGGCCAACCTTCGGCTGGCTCGGTATCTTCTGACCCGACCATCACCGCCGCACCTGTATCTTTGATCTCATACGCCACTTCGGTCATGCTCATCAAACAGGCGTCAAATCCTATCAATGTCATGTCCGCAGCCGCATTCAGGGCGTTCTTGACCTCTTGCATATACAGCTCATCGCCATCCGTATAATCCGAACAGATCTCTTTATACACGGTCGGGACCGCGCGTTGCAAATCTTGTAAAATCCGGTCGCGTTCATCAACCGTTGTCGCCGTTCGCAACGCGCTCCGTAAGGTCTCGATCTGCATCCGCCAGCCGCTGCCATGATCCCAGAACACCAGGGCATAGCGGTTCGCCGGATAATTCGCGACGCCCCAATTGATAAAATCGGTGAGAGTGGCCGGATCGCCCATATTGGCTTCGCCGATATCTATCAGAGCATTGGCCACTGTTGGCGTCAGACTGGAAGTAATCAGAAAACGCTTAGTAGTCGTCCAATCGCCATAACTGGAGTCGTAACCGGGATGCCGGTCGAACTGCACGACAATGTTGACCTCCGCCGTGCTTCCTACCGCGGCCATTTCTAAAAAGTCGGCGATCCCGTAGGTTTCTAAATCATTATCTGCATCCAGATAGACCAGAAACGTCCACTGCGCCTCAGCATATCCAGCTTTTGGTGATATTGTAGCAACAATGCAGAACATTACGCCAATCATGAACCACTTCAAGAACTTACTTTCAGTCATCGTTCGTTTATTCTCCCCAGTTTGTACTCCTCACTACACAAATCATTTAGCATTGCTATAGTTTCTGTAGGGAGCACAGTCGCCGCGCTCCTATCCTTGTTCCGGCATAATCACGGTCATACCCCACTGCACTACGATAACGTGAGTTCGGGATAAGAAAAACGCTGTAAACGTCCCGAAGGGACGTGATATGGTAGCCCAGGGTGTCAGCCCTGTGGTGAAAATCCGACGTGTGTGCTCTCTCCTCTCCGCGTTCTGCCGCCGCTCGCGGCGGCGGAACGCGGAGAGGAGAGGGGGAACCCGCTTCTTATCCCAGGGCTGACACCCTGGGCTACCAGATTCCGCCCCGTTGGGGCTTAAAAGCTTATCCCGAATTCACGTTACGATAGTTTGCGCAAAATTGCGATACGTGCTTTCAATGTCTTCGCCCCAGCGCGAACCGATGTAGCCCAGTTTTCGGTCAATAAAATGTTTCAATTCTTCTTTCACGCTCTCAATGCGGAGATCGAGTTGATCGAGACGTTGGTCAACTTGCTCGAAGCGTCGGTCAACTTGTTTGAATCGTTCATTGATCTCCTCAGATTGCCTGGCTAACGCCTGATCTAAATACGCTGCGGTGGCGATGCGATCTTCGGCGCCCCGGATAATCGCCCGAAAGAGATCATACCCAAAGGCAGCATCCTCATTAATTTCTTCAATTAATGCCGCTTTTAATTCTTCGGTAATCGCCATCATATTTTTCTCCTTTTCCTCTGTGCTATCCAACGCTTTGGAACTGAAAATACTCTACTCAGAGAAAAAATCTTTTGTCAATTAATTTTTGGTCCCTCTATTTTTCTACTTTGTCCATAACAAGTAGGATGGCGATGACACGGCGACGCTGGCTCCGATAGCATACGTGCCGATTGCCGAATCCTGCGCTTTGATGTAAAAGAGGCCGGACTGCCCCCAATAGGTTCCCCAGGAGTTCTTACAAATCCAATAGTTGACACCATCTTGATTCCCCCACCCGATTATGAGAACAAAATGCCCGCCCCAATTATACTCGCCAGCAATATGTTCATAAATCCCGCTAGTGTAGCTGTAAAAACTATCATAGACTTCCATGCGGGTCGAGACGGGCTTGCCGTAGGTGTAGATAAAGGTCTTAATCAGATCATCATAATAATCGCTTGCGATGCCAGTAGGATTGATCCATTGCCATTGGGCGATGTTCGCGGTTGCCGTGTAAGGTTGGCAGGTTTGTTTGCTCCCTTGGTAAGGAAAGGTGCTTTCAAGCGTCGTGCCGGAGCTTTGCAGAAAAGTAAAGGTGTAATCCAGATACCATCCGCTGCACGTACCGGCGCTGCAATTCAACACGACCTGTTCGGATAAATCTTGACCTCCCTGTCCGGCTTGTAATAACAGCGATTCCAAATTCGCCACCGCTGCAAAGGCCCAGCAACTCCCGCAACTCTCTTGATCTCTGACAGGTGTGATCATTCCGGAATCCCACAGATTATAACTGAGCGGATAGCCTCCGATTGCCCGATCTCGTTCCGGCTTTTGCCAGATCTGTTCAGGATTGATGCGATCCGGCGGAGTTTTAAGCCCGCCCGCCCGTCGCTGTTTTTCTTCACTGCTCAGGTGGCTGAGCGCGGTTTCTCTGGCGATCCATTGTAAGTTATAGCGCGTAATGTCAACTTGTAACGCTTCAAGCGACTTCGCAGATCCCTGGGAAGGCGACAGTCCCAGGGTCCAGAACAAAAAAAACAAAAAAACAATGACTGCCTGTTTTGTGAGATGGACAATCCGCTGTTTGCTCAATGATTTCATACCAAGGTGTGTGTTTTTCAATTCACGGAGTCCGCAATGTTACAGCATTATTCAGTTAAATTGATACGCCTTTGAACAGACTTGTACCCCGGACATCCCTGTCCGGGCTGCAAATACCCCGGACAGGGATGTCCGGGGTACATCGTTACCCGTCACTTTAGCTTTGACAGAGCACCAGTTCCGCTTGTTGTGAGTTAAAGATTGACTCGGAATACGCCTTTCAGGGCAAAGCCGAAGATGAGGGTCAGAATAAAAAAGAGGATAATCGCGTCAACCTGCCAAAAAAGAAAGGGGTAACCAGCGCGTGCATACTCGGTCGAAATTTCTGTTACAGGCGTGTCAGCAGGCAGATAGCCTTCAGCGTTATAAAAAATCCTGTTCCAGAACGACGGTTGTTTCTTCTCAGGGCTGAAGCGTTGCTGATTGTAGGCGGTCGCAAGATATTTTTCAATGACGGGAGAATGCCCTTCAAGCTGAATCCGAATACTCGAAGTATTTTCAGGTGATCCGTCAACTACCCTGGCGCGCCAGAACACCTGTTTTTCGTCCTCAACTCGTAACGCCGGCGTTTCAAGCACAATCCCGGGCGAGAGTTCACAAGAGACGCCTTCGAGGGTGGCTTGATCCGCAGTATCATTGAGCGTCACCTGGATCAGAAAGTCCTGCCCCTGCGCGAGCGGAGCATAGCCGCAGCGGTTATTGATTTGAACCATAATAAAAATCAGTGGGATGATAATAAAAATCAATGAGGCCAGCGTGTGAAGAACATACAGGGCGTTATGCTTCAAAATCTGACCGATACTGCTGAACAGCACACCGAAGCGATCCTTATATAAAGGAATTTGGAGCACATATCCGAAAATTTTATTCTTGTGATATTTGATTTTTTTTTGATTTGAGGTCTTCTTGAAAATCAGTAAAAAAATAACAGCGCTGAGCAGACTCAACAACACAATAAACACATATCGCCCTACAGAGGTTTGTGTCAATGACAGCAGATCAAATATTTTATTGAGTACCATGAAAAAAGCATACAACAGCGAAGTTTTGTAACTGTTTACCAGGCTTTTTGGCCATAGGCGATACAGAATTGTAGAAATGAAGCTCTTCCCTGCTTGAATTCGCCGTAGGCGATGTACAACCGCTACACGGTAGGGAGTGTCGGGGAATGATGATCGTTTCTACAATACTTAAAGCACTACGTGCTAAATAATTAAGAAGTTTTTACGCTGACAAGCTTCGCTGTCGCCCTTCTAAAAGAGTGTTGAAAAATTGTTACGCAATGTAACCTAAGCCTTTTAAACGATCGACAATGGCTTTGTCGTCATCTTCCATGCCGGGGGGATTGACCTCGCGTTCCAGCACATGTGTGACAAATTCATCAACCGAGGCATAGCCGAGTTCTTCGACAATCCGTTTTGTTTTTTCATACAATTCATCATTGATTTTTATCTTTTTAGCCATCTGTTGTGTGTCACGGAAGTACAAGAGCGCTCGCAGAGAAAAGCGGTATTTTCATAGTTTCTCCGAGCCTCCGGGCCTCCGCGAAGATATTAGTTCTTTCGTGAACGTTGTGGAAACTACATGAATGAGGAATAAGTAAAAACAGAAAGCTTTCTCAGCAAGAGGAAATGATTCTTGCTTATTCTTTATTCCTGTAGTTCCCCAAACATACCGGAAGATACAGAATCTTAGACTGTATGGTAGTGGTTAAATGGTAAGTGATGCGTTCCCTGAGCGAAGTCGAAGGGAACAATGAGCGGCTCGTTTCGACTTCGCTCAACGAGCGGGCATCACTTACCATTTAACCACTACCGACTGTATATAATGCTTCGCCTTCGATTTCTTCCGATCCCTCAATCCCAAATTCTTGCAGAACGGTCGGCGCAATATCCCACAGGGCTGGCTGTGGTTTCACGATCGGTTTATTGCTGATCATAATCGCCGGAACAACAGAAGGATCAACGCAGTGATCGCCGCTCCATTTGTCAAGATTGTCAGCAAAAATGTCGGGCGAAAATCCGCCGAGGATGCTATTCCACGACGTGCGGTAGCCGTCATTCCAGCCAACGATTAGATCTGGAGCATGGGGATGGCGGGCATGTTCAGCATCCGGGACAATCCGCACATCTGCCACCGCACGCTCATCGCTGGCAGGATCGACCAGGGCCATCAATTCCTCACGAAGAGCGGTCTTTAAGCCGGCCGCCTGATTTTCGAGCACAACGCCTTGTTTTTCCCGGCCTTTCAGATTCAAATAAATCGAATTGATTCCGAGATTATAGGCCCCGGTGCGTTTCCAGTTGACGCCCGAAAAATAATCATTCCGCTCCAGCGCATCGGCTCCGGAAAGAGCCAGGTACCCGTTTTCATATAACCAGGTATTCACATTGACTTGCCGGCGGAAAGAGCCAAAGCCATGATCCGACATGATCATCAGGGTAAGGTTTGGATCGGAAATATCATACTGTTCTAAAATCTGCCCCAGGAATCCATCAACCTGGGTGTAATACCCGACTAAGATGTCGCCATAATGTCCGCTTAATTCCGGGGAATATTGCGGATGTTTCGGGTCAATGGCGCGCCAGTACATGTGCGAGTTCTGGTCGATACTGGAAACATAGAAAAACAGCATCCCGGACTCGCGGCGGTTGAAACGTTCAAATTCGAAAAACAACAGTTTTTTGCGTTCTTCCAGCACCTGACGCGCAAGTTCTAAATACTCGTCTTCAGTAAAAATTCCTTCGGAAAGCGCCTTGGTGTCCTCCGGCAACCCCTGGGTATAAAAGAAGCCGTTCTCTTCAGCCAGCAATTTGCCATATTTTTCTGAGGAAACAATCGGCAGCGCTGGTTCAGAAGGATCGATATTAATCGGCGACACATACATTGAAAAATGAGGATGAACGCTTTTGATATAGATCTTGCAAATTCCCTTCACATTCACCAATGAGCCGATCATTGGGAATTCCACCCGAAACCAGCCGGTCCATTCCCCTTGCTTGAGGACAAACTCGTGATCTTGAATGACAACGCGCACAACCGGATTGATGCGGTCGCGCCAGACGCTGATCGGAATAGCTACTTCAGGCGTCTCTTTTTTTAATGTATTTCTTGGTCCCGGTAGCAACATGGAAACCTGGTTGCCTTCAAAAGCGACCGGGATAATACGGCCGCCTGAAATATCCTGCGGAAATGATTCTGGCGTAGTGGTAAACAGCGTAAAATTTCCATATCCACCCCGCAAATCAGGGGTACCCATGCCGGAAATCATCTCAATATCCCCACCCCGACACGGAAAATTCGCAGGCATCTTAAATAAGGTGGTCGGGATATCGCGTTCCGCTAAATACGCCCAGAACGGCTTGCCTTGTTGGAGATTTTCGGTTTTTCCGGCAGTTAAAGGAATGGCATACTCTCCCAGGTGGAGCACCCTGGCCGAGGGGGTAACCCTTGACATCGAAAGAAAGGGCGACATGGTAGCCGGGTCCCGATGGATAAAATCGTAAATCCCATGAATGGCAGGTGTGCCGCCAACCGCAATATTCGACCACGCCACCGGACTCTGAGGCGGCATACTGGTAGCTAACGGCGCCATTCCGCCCCTGGCAATGATTTTTTGGACATTCGGCAACCGTCCCTGGCGCAAGAATTGTTCGGTTAAGCGCACGTCCATGCCGTCAATGCCGAGCATCAACACTTTTTTGCGCGCTGCGGCCGCCCGCGAAAACGCGTTATAAGGAAATAATGTTGCTCCTACGCCAAAGGCGAAGGCTGTTCTGAGAAAGCGTCTTCTATTCATATTCTAAAACCCCATCTCCGACCCCTGTCCTTTGGGGAGGGGCAGGAGGTGGGGTAAAAACGGCAGTAGAAAGTTTTAAGTTATATAATAAACTTTCCTTTAAGTACATCAGAAACCGGGTTTTTTCGAAAAAACCCGGTTTCTCAGGCAGTCAAAAATCGCAAGATGTTTGATTTCAGGCAATAACCAGACATCCTTTTCTTATGAGAAATCCTTGTAGTTACCTAACCTCTTCTTTTGAGAATTCTCCGGGGTTAAGGTTTAGTCAGATTCAGCGCGACGCCATCGTGAAACGCCTGAGGTCCGATACCGAATAATGTGAGAATCGTTGGCGCAAGGTCAGCCAGGGCCGGTTTTTGCTGTTCCAGTTTCCAATTTGAAAAAAACACGCCGGGCACAAGTTCCGGGTCAATCCCATGATCGCCGCTCCAATGCTTGAGATTATCTTCGATCACCTCATTGGTCACGCGGCCGACCGCCGAATTCCAGGAAGCGCGGTAGCCGACATGATAGCCGACAAGTAAATCCGGGCAATCACGAAGATAAGGGCCGTGCAAGACTTCTTGCGACAGCATACACCTTCGAATCGGGCGTTTGTCGCGCTTCTCGTCAACAAGCGCCTCAAGCTTTGCTTGCATTTCACGCTGCAAGGCAAGGCGTTCTTCTCCGGGTTCAACAATTCCATCGCGTTCGCGGCCTTTCACGTTGAAAAAAATACCAGCCAGCGCATACGCAAAGGCCCGGGTTTTGGGCCAGTCCACATTCAGAAACCATTCGGCATCGCCAGGCGTCGCACCTTCTTTCAGCACAAGGTAGCCTTCTTTCCAGAGCCAGGAATTCAGATTTACGCCCCATTTGAACGGTTTGAAGCCATGATCCGAGACCACCATCAGCACATCATCCGGTTTCAGGGCACGCCGCACCTCGCCGATCAACTCATCCATTTTCACATACAGTTCTGCAATGGCGTGCTTATGAGTTTCGCAATCTTTGCCGGTATTAGCCGGATGGTCGGCATCCAGGTGCCGGAAAAACATGTGTTGGATGCGATCTGTCGTATCAAACACACAGGTCACAAATCCATCAGTGTTCTTTTTGAGCGAATCAAACAAGTGTTTTTTACGCTCTTCGTAAATATCGTAGGCTTGTTCCAAAAACACGGCTTCATTGATCACGCCTTCATTCAAGGCCCAGGTATCTTCAGCCAGCCCCAGAGTCGAAAACGCGCCCTGTAATTTTGACAGGCCAATTGAAAAATAGAGCGGGTGCGAGACAGGCAGAGCCGGTTTTTCGGGATCGATATTAATAGGCGTCATATAGATGCGGACCTCCGGTTCCAGGTCTGTCACCAGGAAGCGCACAATACCGGAAATGCGTTTGCGGAATCCCGCTTTGAATTCCAATTGCAGCCAGGGGGAGTATTCGCCCAATTTCAAGTCAAGTGCTTCGTTCATAAGCTTGAGCGTGACTGTTTTTTTGGCAAAATCAACTGTCCCCTTCAACGGCAGCGAGAGCGTCTGCGATTTACCGTTGCTGCTCAGTGTCGGTCCGGGAATGTCAGCTTCAAACCGATTGTTGTTGAAACGCAGCGGCACCACAGTCCCGCCGGTCTTTGCAGAGCCATTGCCGCCATTTTCCGAAGTAAACAGGGTAAATGATCCCTGGGTACCCCGAACATCAGGCGCGCACATGGCAGATAAACAGGTGCCATAAAATTTCTCCGGTGGAAAGGTAATCGGCACGCGCAACACGGAACAAAAGATCCCGTGTTCCCCTAAAATTTTCCAGAAGGATGTGCTTTTTCTGAGAAAATTGACGCCTGTTTTGAGAAAAGGAATTTTGACCGGGCCGATCTTGATGATTTTTGTATAAGAGGTCACCTCAGAAGACGACAGGACCGGCAGATAATTTTTCGGATTACGGGTGAAAAAATCAAAAATACGGTGTTTCCCCGGGTTCACCCCCGTAGCATAAGTTGACCAGGCTACCGGCGAGATCGAAGGCGACGTCGTCTGTAAGGGCCGGAAACTTCCCTCTTCTTTGAGTTGCTGGAAATTCGGCAGTTTTCCGGCGTGGATGAAACCCTGTGTCAAGGCCGGATCAAGGCCATCCAGTCCGATAACCACGACTCGTTTTACCTGACGATCTTTTTGAAATTTCCGGCGTTTTATCTTGAGCCACAAGGCCCGAAAAGGCCAGATCAGAATGGTTAAAAACGCGACAAAGATTGTGACAAATAAAATTAAAAATGACGAAACAACCGCAAAACCTGCACCCGGCCCGATATACGCCGAAGCCGGTGGGGCGTACACCAGCACCAGGAGGCTTACCAGCCCAATAATCCAATCATACATACGCACTACTATCCTACTCTGTTGCGATACAAGTCAGGATCGACAACCGCCGCCATCGCTTCTATCTGTAACGGCTGTCCCAAAAATTCCTGCACAGCTCGTGCGCCAGCAAGCGGATCTTTGAGAATCTCCGCATACTCGATATACAAACACTCCACGTTTCGGCGGGCCGCAATCCAATCCTGAATTTTTTCCAGATGAGTTTCATATTTCTGCCTGAGAACGTCATCTGAAACTGTATTTGAATCTTCGCCGCGACTGTCAAGCATTTTTTTCTGCGACGCCAGAATTTCACCGATAGCCCGCCGCATAAAAATAACTTTGTATGGCAAACTCAATGGCACGTAAAACAACAACGATGACACCACTTTCAGCGCTTTGCCGCGCATATAGTGCATCCAACGCGCATCGTTCTGCAAATGTTTAACTTTTTCAAGTTCGTAATAGCCTTTAGGATTATCATCATCGGCCTGACGAAGGTGGTCTGTGACTATTTCAATCCCGCCCGCCTCTAACATTTTCATCATCATCGAGGTGCCAGAACGGGGAAGACCTGACACGAGAAACACCGGTTGTTGCATAGATTCACGACTCCATTTTTTACAAGATCCGCTCATATTATCTAACATGATTTTTTATCCATCCAATCACCCTTCCTGATAACAGGGCCTTTCAGCCATCAATGCTTTGAACCATGATGTGAAGTCCAAATTAAACGGGTTTCCCCCAACAGTGCAACAAACACATCACCGCCCGCTTCTCGAACACATCATGAAGCATTTTATGTCAAGAAAAAACCGATCTTGGTCGGAGAAGCTCAATCTCACTGGATGAAACCCGGCATTATCTCAAGCTCCGCAATTTTTTAATTACCGCATCGATTTGAATACGGACTTTTCCGTATAGATGGCCGAATTCCAATTGGCCCTATGTCGTTTCGCGGTCAAAAACTGAACGTGACCTTATTCCTCCTAACTAACCTCTACAGCCTGAGTGGTTGTTTCGAAAGTTTTTGTTCTAAGATATTGGACAACTTGATAAGCGGGTAACACACGGCAAAATAGAGGAGGCCTACCAATCCAAATACCATCAGACCTTCCGGCACACGTTGGACTGTCAGCCACCCGACGCGCGTGACATCCATCACACCAATTGCGGACACGACGGAAGTGTCCTTAATCAACAGGACATACTGTCCGACTAAAGCAGGCAGCGCGACCTGAAAGGCCTGCGGCAGGATAATATAGCGCAATTGTTGGTAGCGGGTGTGTCCTAACGCAGTTGCCGCTTCGATCTGACCCTTTGGAATCGTCGTAATCCCGGCAGAAAAAATCTCGGAAATATACGCGCCCGCATAGATTGAAAGACCAATCACCGCAGTGGTAAACGCTTCGAGTTGAATACCCCACTCCGGCAGAATAAAGAACAGAATAAAAATCTGCACCAAAAACGGCGTACCACGCATGAAATCAACATAGATCGCTAACAACCAACGCAGGGCTTTGTTGCGACCGGAACGCGCAATACCCATGAACAAACCGATGATCGTCCCGGCGATCAAGCTGATTACTGCCACGGCCACGGTCATCCACAACCCTTTCAGGAAGAGCGGAAAACCCTTCACCAGTTGCTGAAAATAGAATGTCCACATGATGATCAACCCTCCCGCCGGTATAAGGTGAGATGTTGGTGACTATAGCTCGAAAGCGCTTTGAGTCCGTAATACAACAACAGATAGAGCAGCGCGACTGTAAAAAACCCTTCGGCTGGCGTAAATCGTTCCGAGACCAGCGTTTGTCCGGCGCGGGTCAGTTCGAATGCTGAGATCAAAGATAACAGGGCGCTGTCTTTGACTAAGACAATCGCCTGACCCAACAGCGGAGGGATCGTATATCCCAGGGCCTGCGGGAGAATAATGCACAGGAGTCGCTGTGGGAGAGTCAAACCAGAGGCAGTTGCGGCTTCGATCTGGCCATAAGACACCGCTTTCACCCCGGAACGGACGATCTCGGCAATATAGGCCCCACTGTTGAGTGAAAGCGCCAGGATGCCGGTTTGGATTTCTGTCAGGTAAATTCCAAGCGATGGCAGCCCAAAGTAAAAAAAGTACAATTGCGCGAGCAGCGGCGTCGAACGGATCAATTCAATATACGCTATGGCTGGCGCAGATATGAGCTTGAACCCGGACAGCCGTGCCGTACATGCCAGGATACCCGCCAGCAATGCGCCAATTAATCCTATCGCCGACATCCAGGTCGTCGCCCAAAGCCCGCCGACGAACAGTTCCCGGTATTGCCAGATGATCCGAAAATTAAAGGTTTCAAGCATGCGTTCTCCCTCCCGAGGCTAAAGCGCAAAGCGCTTCAGCCTCGTTCCGTTTCGGCTTAATGATCTTTTGTCCAATCCATGGACTTCACCCAATAATTAATGTTTTCGTCATACCGCCCATCTTCGTGAATCCATTTGAAGAACAAATTGATCCACTGGAGCAAATGGGTATCTTCCGGTCGAACCGCAAAGGCCAGCGGTTGGGTGGACAGCGTAATAGGCAGAATTTCGATGCTGTCCGGTGGGAAGTTGGCAAGTTGGGCGATAACCGCCGATTCATCATTCACGCCAATGTCCGCATGACCTGCTAAAATGGCATTGATCAACATGGGACCGCCGCCTTTATAGGATTTCAGCTCGGCGTTCGCTAAAAAGCGTTTAGCGTCAGTTTCGCCGGTACTGCCGAGCAACAAGGCAACTTTTACTTCCGGACGATTACAATCTTCCAGGGTTTTGAATGCGCTTCCCTTTTTCGCAAAAACCACCATCGGCGTGTTATAGAACGGATCCGTAAAGGAGACTTTCAATGCCCGCGCTAAAGTCGCCGTCATGTCGGCGGCCAGCATATCCGCTTTGCCTGACAATAACGCTGGAATCAAGCCATCCCAATCGAAATCGAGAAATTTGATCTCGACGCCCATTTCCTGCGCCATCATGCGGCAAAATTCCACTGAACTCCCCGTACGCTCGCCATTCTTGTCCACAAAACTGAACGGCGGCCCCTGGGTTTGAACGGCGACTCGCAGTTCGCCGCGTTGGACAATCTCCTCCAGTGTATCGGCGGCCGCGGTCAGCGCCAGGCCGCATACCAACATCAGACTGAGCATGAACACCAGTAACCCAACATAACGCTGTTTCATAGGCTGCTACTCCTTTTTCGAAAGTTGCGATACCTGAACACACTGAATAACAAGTGCAGCTTGTTACTCAGTCTCAAGTATGCCCGGTGAATATCCGGCGATCCCCGTTTTGAGAGAATCGCCCTGGCTACATCCGATGACCTGCATCGTTTCCTTATATTATTCGCGTATCCAATCACGTCAAGAAAATTCTCATTGTATGTCAAAGCTTATCCATCCGTTTCCGGGTAGCCGCCACTTCTTATGAGAAATCGTTGATGTATTTCTATCAAGACACGGAATAAGATGGAATATAAGCGCCACACATCCCCCCAGAAACAAAAAGACCCCAAAAACTTTCAAGACTTTTGGGGTCTTATCCAAATTAAAGCCCACAAGCCATTACACGGCCATTGCTCCGAGAACCACATAGAGCACGATGGCTAATCCGGCCGCCGTCAGGGCATACGGCATCTGCGTGGACACATGATCCATATGATCCGAGCCTGCGCCAAAAGAGGAGAGACAGGTGGTATCAGAAACCGGTGAACAGTGATCTCCAAACAATCCGCCGCCGATAATCGCGCCGACCGTGACCAGCACCACCGTTGAGACTTTGCCACCGGAAAGACTCATGGCAATCGGCATCGCAAAGGGCGTGAGAATGGCGTACGTGCCCCAGGATGTGCCGGTAAAAAAGGAGATGAGTCCACCAGTGATAAATGTAATGACTGGCAGCATCCCCGCGGTCATCCAGGTCTTCGTCACGGAAATGATATACTGTTGCGCCCCCAGCGATTTGGACACGGTGTTAATGCAGTAGGCCAGCGCCAGAATGAAAATCGCCGGAAGCACCGCTTTGATCCCATTGGCGGCCACAGTCATGCCATCCTTGACGCTCTTGAAATATTTTCCGATCGACATGGCAATCGCCTGATAAATAACCGCCGCAAAGAAGGCTTCCAGCGTTTTCGTGCTGCCCAGAATGAGAAACGTGCCGAGCGCGACAGATATCACGATGAGAACCGGCACGATCAGATAGACCACCAGATTGGCTTTTTTCCCTTCAAGCGGTTGAATCAGATCCATTTCTTCGCCGGTCAACGGCGTTGCGCCGTCCCGAAGCACTTTGCCTTCATTCTTGGCGCGGAGTTCCGCCTTTCTCATGGGCCCGTAATTCGGCAGAATTTGGTAGGCAATCAAGCCCGCTAAAATCACGGCAAACCACCCATACAGATTGAACGGAATGGAGGCAAGAAACACCTTCATCCCTTCATCTACCGAAGTGATTGGCCCATATCCCTGCGCTAACAGCCCGACAATGTACACGACCCACCCGCTCAACGGAATCAGGGTACACACGGGAGCGCTCCCCGAATCCAGCGAGTATGCCAGCATCTCGCGGGAGACTTTGTATTTGTCCGTCAGCGGTCTGCAAATGGGCCCGCAGAACAACGGACTGAAATAATCGCTGAAGAAGATGAACAGCCCCATCAACCAGCCAAAACCTGACGCGGCCCGCCGGGTGCGGATTTTCGTTGACGCCCATTCCGTAAATGCCGCGATCACGCCGGCCCGCAGATAAAACGCCACCATGATCCCGACTGCGATCTCGATCATCACCACCCAGATAAAATCGGCGTTCCCTAACGAGTTCTGAAAAAGTTTCGACAGACCGGTGGCCGGGTCAAACCCCTGAAATATAACCCCGACAACACAGCCAATCAACAGCGAAAACACGGCGTCTTTAGTGACAAACGCCAGAACCAGCGCCAGCGCAACTGGTACCAGTGAGAGAATTCCTAACCCTGTTCCTTCCATAGTAAGTTCCTCCATTTGTCTCGACCATGCGAAATGACCCACCCCTGCCCCTCCCCGAAGGGGATTTCCCGGAGCATACGGAGTGCGGATCCCCCTCGGCAGGGGTGGGTCATTTCACATGGTCGAGTTATGTTATGTTTCTACTTATGTCAGACACTACACAGCATACAGCCACAATCCACATACTTACCTTTCTCCGCACCACCTCCTTCGGCATCCATATTGCGCCCCCAATGCTGTTGAATTGCCGATTAACAATTCAACAGACTTTGGGATGAAAGGATCCTTTTCCCTCTACAACACATTTTTCACGCTAACAGTTGTTCCAATTCTTCGGCGGTGTATCCAGATAGTCCCAGCGATTCCATCGTGCGTTTCGCTTCTCCCAGATAATCGCGCTGCATGATCAGCGACACTATGGTAATCACCGCCGACATCATCGGCGTTGCCACGCCGATCTGTTCGGCAAGTTTCTGCAAGAAGACCAGTCCGTAGCCCACATCTTCGTTGAAATAGCGATAATCCAGACTGCTTTGGGCTTTGACGCCCTTGAATCCGGGCGCGGTGATGAAGCCGGTGTCATACGTGGCTTCCGTCATGTAGCCCTGCATGACGCCTAACTCCGGATCGGGAATGACCGTCACGCCCAATTTTTTCCCAATGGCGATCCGTTCCTTGTCAACTGCTTCGACCAGCCGGCCGACCGCCGGAGTAACGCCTTCTTCATAAAAAAAGAACCCGCCTTGCGTACGTTCGATCAACCCGACATTCAGCAGAGTAATGGCCGGATGGATGACCGGATTGCCGTTCTGTAAGCTGGTCTGAAGAATATTCTTGGCCGCGGTTATGGTGGGATACACATCTTGCACTTTCGCCAACACCGCGGCGGTATGTTTCGCCGGAACTGCGGCCAAGAACAATCCGCCTTTGAGTTTGTTAAAAATTCTGATTTTGCCAGGTTCAAGCAGTCGAACCGCATACGGCAGCGTCGAAGTCTCCGCCACGATGATCTCCTTGTTCCGCAGTGCCAGCCCTGCGGCATTTTTAAATTCGATACTGCCGCCGCAAGAACTTGGGCACACGATCACGATCTGTCCTTTCCTGAGGTACGGCTTACAAGCTTCGGCAAACGGTTTGGTGCTATACGCCGGCCCAACCGCATAGATGATGTCCGCCCCATCCAGCGCCTTGTTTATCTCATGTCCGGCATAGACGACTGGCTGAAACCCTTCCAATTCCCCCTCGCAAGTGATCCCGCCCTTGTTCCGAATGGCAGCGATACTAGCGGGAAATTGTTCGAAATCAAATATATTGACCTGATGTCCGGCGGCTGCGCAATCAAACGCCACCGCACAGCCTCCATTGCCTGATCCTAACACTGCGATTTTCATCTTGTTATCCTCCTGATGTATTTTGCCGCGAAGATACAGCGTTTCTTCGCAAACGATAGGTTTAATCATTCCAGGATAATTCCTGGCGGGTAATGCTCATGTTGTGCTTTTTTAACCCCTGAGCAACAAGGCTATATGGCACATCTATCGGCGACAAAAGTCCTGCATGTGGAAGTTTCCCCTGCAAGATCAACTGCGCCCCCAGACTCATAGTGAAACCGACGGTACGCTGCATTGACGTAAAGCCTGTTTCAAGATCGCGACGATCAATGAGTTGATATACAATACGAGTGCGTTTCCCTTGCGCAATTCCGCGCACATCAATGCGGAGCAGGGTCAAATCCTGTTCGTGTTCAGCAAGATGGAATTGCGGCTGAGAATTGAGTAAGGCTGCCACGAATTCTATCGGAGCGACCGGCACATTGCCGACAGTGATCGGCTCTGGATTCAAAAAGCCACTCTTGGCCATAATCTCCCAGAATGCGCAGTGTCCGGGCCAGCGACAGGTATAGCGCGCCATTTCTTTCACAGAATTCTTGATGCCAAACAGTTCGGCATAGTGCGCGCTATTCCCGTTCGGATAGCTTTCCAGAGGGCCACCAATTTCTTCAAGTTCAAGGATATGCCGGTTCTCGGGGACAAACACCTCCTGCGCCGGAATCTCTATGACCTTGCCCTGCGAAATAATCTTTGCAGGCCGCAGATAGGAACGCAGGAGTCCAATGATCGACCAGGTGAATTTGTATTTGAGGGGATTATTCGAGGCTTCCGCAGCAGGGAAACCCGCGCCATAGGAATAAAATTCGTGAACCTCCTCGACATCACTCAACGCCTTAGCGCCCATTACCAGATCAATCCCCGGATCCATACCAAACTCCGTGAGGATGGTACACCCTTTTGCCTTTGCCTGCCTGTCAATTTCCTTGACTTCCGCCTGCATCCGCCCGATGTTTTCTGGATTCTGCTCACCAGGATTGATATAATACATGCTGCTGACCAGGTTGACGCCCAATTTTGCAGCAAGTCGCCCAACCGGAAGTGCGAATGTGCCGGGCAGCGACTCAATCACCACGTCAGCATCGCGTATCAACGCTGAAAGTTCTACCTCATTTGTCGCATCAATGCTGCTGCCAAAAACCCTTTCTGATGAGTAACGACGAAGATATGCTTTCAAATCAGGACTATTATCGGCCACGACAATCTGATCAACATCAGTGTTTTTGACAAGATCATCCAATACAGCTTTTCCTTGCATTCCAAGCCCCAGCAGAACGATTTTTTCAGTTGACATTGTTTTTCTCCTTTTTAATGAGTTCATTAATGAGTTTATTAATGTATACATTATATTCAATCAAAAAAATTTTTCATAGAGCACTTTTTATGTGTTCCATGGGGTAAATAAGAGGTCATAGGAATGCTGAATATGCTGCTTCACCGCCGCCTCTGCCTCCTGGGGATTGCGATGGACAATCGCTTCGATAATCTGGTTGTGCTCTTGAGGGGTAAAGTGAATTTGTCTGGTATTTTTGTTTTGGAGGTAGAAGGCGTCGAAAAAAAAGATATACAGATTCGAACGCCAGAACACATGCTGGCAATATCTTTGCAGATACGCATTCCGGCTGGCTCTGGCAATTCCAAGATGAAATTCCTCATTCGCAAGCGAGTACGCTTCTTTATTGCAAGAACGATAGGCCTCATCTTGCTGTTGGAGAAACGTCTGAAGTGTGGCAATATCCTCATCGGTCGCGTGGAGTGCTGCCGCTGCAGCGGTTTGACTCTCAATCGCCTGTCTCGCAAAAAAGACTTGTTGCGCGTCTTCAGGGGTCGGCACCGGGATCACGCAGCCCTTTTTGCGCCTTTTCTCCAAAAATCCTTCCGCCACAAGCCGTCCTAACGCCTGTCGGACCGGCGTTCGACTGAGTTCCAATTGCGCCGCTAACTCCGTTTCCAACAGGTAATCCCCCGGTTTAAAACAATGCTCCAGGATCATTCGGATAATCGAACGATACGCACGTTCTTCCAAATCTTCCTTCACCATGCAGATTCACCTCTTGATTTGATTGAATACATACATTCATGTATACATAAATAATAAGTTGTCAAGAAAAATGTAGGACGAATGTTCTATTTCAGATTTCTTTTTTGAACTGTAATCAATTTCTTTGGCTAAAAATGCCGTCATACGCAAAACCCGGGAAAATCCCAACAATATCGAATTGATAAGAAATTGTCGGCCTGGGATTCACACAAAATGAAATGAGGGCCTCTAACAGTGACATAAGGCGGATTTTGCAGGGACGCGGAGAAATCTGATTACCAAGTTTCATACTACGGTGACCACGCCCTTTCAAAAACGCTTATGTCTGCGTAAAAAGGGAGAAACACCTTTTGTCGGGAAGCGGGCGGTACTGTTTTTGTCTCAAGAAGTATTTGACAGATTCTGCCTGGTGTCATATCATAATTTTCAAAAAGTATCATGTTTTCCTGCTTACCATTCGACTTATTGCTTGACAACGCTTCGAAGGTATCACTCTATGAAATTTGTATTTGGACGAGAGCATTTCTACACACACATAAAAATGATATGTGAAATAGGGAAGATTTTATGACGCATAGCCCGGACTATAAAAAACGACGAACGCGCAGTTTTGCGTTGCTCATTATTCTATTTCTGGCCGTTTTAACGGCAATCGAGATGTTGTTCCAGCAATTGAACAATCCAGTCCCGATTATCAACAACCTGATAGTCTTTACGCTGGTCAATGTCAATATCATCTTGCTTGTCGTCCTGATCGTCGTCGTGGTCAGAAATTTAGCCAAACTCTATTTTGAACGTAAGAATAACATTCTGGGTTCAAAGTTTCAGACCAAATTGATCATCTCGTTTATTATCCTGTCCCTGATCCCGACGGTATTTCTCTCGGTCGTGGCGAGCAATTTGATCACTCAGAGCATTGAGGGCTGGTTCAACGTGCAAATCGAACATTCTCTGCGAGAATCCCTGGAAGTGGCGCAGGCCTTTTATGAGAACTCGAAAAAGAATTCGCTCTATTTCGCTGAACAGATTAGCGAGGTCTTGACAGATAAACGCATGCTGCGCGAAGTTGACACCCTGCACGAATTTTTGAGCAAAAAACAGCAGGAGTTTAACCTGGGTCTGATCGAAGTCTATAGCACGCAAGGCGTCAGATTGGCGCGGGCGGTGAACCCCAATGTCCCGATTGGCAATTTCGATGTCTATCTGACAGACATTGTACACGTCGGCGACACCGGGAAACAAAAAGCGTTTACAGACTCGCTGGAAGGCGGCGATCTGATCAAATCAATCGTGCCGATTCGCTCCAAATGGGAGCAGGAGCAAATTATTGGCGTATTGATGGTGGATTATTTTGTGGATGGGAATCTGGCCTCAAAGATGCAAAATATTCAGGGCGCGTTCGAACAGTACAAGCAGATCAAAATCCATAAAAACCCCATTCTGGGCAGTTATCTGCTCACCTTTTTGCAAATTACGCTTTTAGTGTTTTTTTCCGCCATCTGGTTTGGGATGCACCTGGCGAAAGGCATGACGATTCCGATTCAAAAACTGGCGTTAGGGACCAAAGCCATTGCCGACGGAAACCTGGACCACAAGGTAGAAGTCGAAGCGAACGATGAAGTCGGAATTCTGGTGGATTCCTTTAATCAGATGACAGAGAGGTTAAAAAACATGACAGATACGCTGACTGAACGCCGCCGCTATATTGAAACCATTCTGGAAAACATTGCGACTGGCGTGGTCTCGATCACGCCCGACGGCTATGTGACCACATTCAACCGGGCAGCTTCACGCATTCTCCAGATCGATCAAGGATATGTGCTGAATCACCATTATCGCGGTTTTCTGGATTTTCACGGAATGAAACGGATTATGGCGATTATTCGGAAGATGCACGAGGAGGAAGTGGAAAGCTATGAAGAACATTTACAATTGAAAATGAATGGGAAAATCTTGTTGCTGCTGATGAATGTCACGACAATGTATGACGAACAGGACAAATATTTAGGCACCCTGATTGTCTTTGACGATTTGACGCAATTGATCAAAGCGCAGCAGATTGCCGCCTGGCGCGACGTAGCCAGGCGACTGGCGCACGAGATTAAAAATCCGCTCACGCCGCTGCAACTCTCTGCCCAGCGTTTACGCTGGCAGGCGCAGAAAAAATCGCCCCGGTACGAAGAAATTTTTGAGGAATGCACGCAAACGATTATTGACGAAGTGCGGGGATTGCGGCATTTAGTGGATGAATTTTCACGCTTTGCCAGAATGCCGGCCATGGTAAAGAAACCGATGCAATTACACGCGCTCTTAAAACAAACGCTCTCGTCTTATCCGGTTTACTATAAACAGATCAGATTTCACGCTCGATTTTCCAAAGATGTGCCGGTGTTACACGCCGATGTCCGGCAATTGAAACAAGTATTTGTCAATCTGATTGATAATGCGATTCAGGCCATGAACGAGCAGGGGGAACTCTATGTGCACACATCTTACGACGCCCAACGCGGGATCGTAACGATTCGCACCGTAGATACGGGGCACGGTATTCCCGATGATCTGAAAGAACGCTTATTTATTCCGTATTTTTCTACAAAAGGCAGCGGACGCGGATTAGGCCTGGCGATTGTGCATAAAATTATCAGCGAACATGGCGGTTCGATTAAAATCGAAGATAATGCGCCGCGCGGCACAGTGTTTGTGATTGAACTTCCGGCCCCGGTTTATCCGCAACGGGTGATGAGGGGGCAACGCCAGGTAACCGCTCTTCAGCCACAAGCTGCGTAAATAAGGAGTGTCAAAGCTCTGCTTTGACAGCGAAAGCAGAGCTTTCGCACTCCGATTTGCTTTGACAGCGAAAGCAGAGCTTTCGCACTCCGATTTGCTTTGACAGCGAAAACAGAGAGCTTCTCGCACTCCAGACACTATGAATACAGCGCATATTTTACTTGTTGATGATGAAAAACGGATATGTACGTCGCTGACCGGCATTCTGAAAGATGAAGGCTATACAGTCCGGGCGGTGCATGACGGACAGGCCGCTTTAGCAGTCCTGGAAGAACACCTGCCGGACCTCATGTTATTGGATTTGTGGATGCCTGGCATGGATGGATTGCAAGTGTTGGAACTGGTAAAACAACGCTATCCGAATCTGCCGGTGATCGTGATTTCCGGGCATGGCAATATTGAGACCGCCGTAAAAGCCGCGAAACTCGGGGCCTACGATTTCCTGGAAAAGCCACTTTCTCTGGAAAAGACCTTGATTCTGGTCGAACGTGCCCTGGACCAACGTCGTCTGTTGCAAGAGAACCTCGATTTACGTAAGCGTGTGGAACGGAAATATGAGATGATCGGCAACAGCAGAGTCATGCAGGAAATCCGCGAACGCATTGCCACGGCTGCGCCAACCAATGGGCGCGTGTTGATTTATGGGGAGAACGGTACGGGCAAAGAACTGATTGCGCGGGCCTTACACCGCCAGAGTCTGCGGGCAGAGAAACCGTTTGTGGAGGTGAATTGCGCCGCGATTCCCCAGGAATTAATCGAAAGCGAATTATTCGGACATGAGAAAGGCGCGTTTACGGGCGCGACATCCAAAAAGCGTGGCAAATTTGAATTGGCGCACGAAGGCACCTTATTTCTGGATGAAATCGGCGATATGAGCCTGGCAACCCAGGCCAAAGTGCTGCGGGTACTGCAAGAACAGAAATTCGAACGGGTTGGCGGCTCAGAGGTGTTGGAAGCCGACTTTCGCGTGTTTGCCGCTTCGAATAAAAACCTGGAGCAAGAAATTGAGCGGGGGAACTTTCGTGAAGATCTCTATTACCGCTTAAACGTGATTCCCTTTTACGCGCCGCCGCTCCGCGACCGGACGGAAGATATTCCTCTCCTGGTCAATCATTTTTTACAGGAATTCTCGTTAGAAAATGGCCGCCGGATTAAAACCATCGCGCAGGACGCCATGGAAATTTTGCTGCAATACAACTGGCCTGGCAATATCCGCGAATTAAAAAATGTGATTGAACGTCTGGTGATCATGGTCTCCTCTAATATGATTCGAGCTGAGCACATTCCGAGCAGCATTCTGGGTAGCGGACGACCCCGGTCTGGCAAGACGGGGCTTTCCTTTGGTGCGCCCTGGAAACCTTTGAAAGATGCGAAAAATACTTTTGAAAAACGCTATATTCTCGAGTGTTTAAAAGCCCATAGCGGTAATATTACCAAAACCGCTCAAACTCTCGGGATTGAGCGGACCTATTTACATAAAAAAATTCGCCTATACGGATTAGAAGATGGAAATTAATCATTTTTTCTCTTGCATTTTTTGCATATATTCCTTTTGATAGGCGTTAATTGCAACAGTCTCACTGATGAAAGGATTCTGCCGGAGAAGAAATATGCTCAACGGTATCTGAGGAGGTTCGTGTATGCACGATGAAGAACGGAGAAAATACTTTGCCATGCTTATCGCCGATATTATTCAGGATCTCTTGCGTGATTCCGATGAGTTATCTGAGATTCTTGAAACTGCCAGTAAGGAAGGCTATGATATTTTCCTGACCATTTTCTCCGGGATCATGATTCGCGAGCGAGATGACGAGGAGAAATCTGCGCCGCTTCCGCCAAAATTTGAATTTACGCAGTTTGACAAAGAATTTTTACAATCGATCGGGGTTCGGCTGCCTGACGAAGAAAAATCCACATAACAGACTCAAGCACCTCAAGATATCAGAGATTGGCGCGCCACATCTCAATATGCTCAAGACACCGGGCGACGATCTGGTCAGAAGACATGTCTGGCGTTCGGTGGACCCAGAGTACGTTTTGATATTTGCGAAACCAGGTCAATTGGCGTTTGGCATAGCGGCGTGAATCGCGCTTGATCTGGGTAATTGCCGTTGGTAAATCTGTCTGCCCCTGCAAAAACGCCACGATTTCTTTATACCCCAGTGATTTCATCGCATTCAACTCCGCATGATACCCTTGCTGCAATAACCCTTGTACTTCTTCTACCAATCCAGTTTCGATCATCGCATCAACTCTGGTTTCTATCCGATCATACAAGATTTCACGTTCAGTCGTCAGCCCCAGAAAACAAGGAGTAAAGGCTGCCAGCGGAGTGGTTGCGGTCGCCTGATACGCTGAAATCGGGATTCCAGTGAGATGAAAGATTTCCAACGCCCGGATCACTCGCACCAGATCATTGGGATGCAGACGATGGGCGCTCAAGGGATCAAGCGTTTCCAATTTCTGATAGAGCGCAAGATTCCCGTACTCTTCAGCCAATTCACGCAAGTGTTCACGATATGTTTCGTCGCGCCCGGGGCCTTCAAAGATTCCATACACCACCGCCTGAATATATAAACCCGTTCCTCCAACTAACAGAGGAAGTTTCCCGCGAGCGTCAATGTCGCAGATCACTCTGGTCGCGTCGCGCGCGTAATCGGCAGCCGAATACTCTTCATCAGGGTTGCGAATATCAATCAGGTGGTGCGGAACCCGCGACCGTTCTTCCATCGTCGGTTTCGCCGTGCCAATATCCATGAACCGGTAGATTTGCATGGAATCGGCTCCCACAATTTCAGCATGCAAGCGTTCGGCCAGTTCTAAGGCGACCTCGGTTTTCCCAATGCCGGTCGGGCCGGCAAGAATGACAAGAGGTATGCTCATGACTGCTTCCTTGTGTTGATTGCGATAATTAAATCTTTTTCTTTTTATCTACACTGCGTTCGTATTTCGGTCAAGCAATTTTCCGTTGATTTTTCCTTATATGTTTTGACAGGAGCAGCATATATGATTCAACCGTCTCAATGGCTGAACGTCTTAAAGTAGAACACTCTTTCAATCACGATATATTCTGCGAACATGTCATCAACAATAAAAAAAGGAACCATGAAGAGCCACAAATTGACCAGATGAAACAGGTTGTTTCTATGAGCTTCTGTTTGGAGAGCCATCGTCTTGAAAACTTCATAAAATCTGGGAAATCTGAAAAATCTGTGGTAAATCTCCATGAGAAAAACGCTATGAAAAAATTTATTTGCATACTCATACTAATCTTGTCAGCTCTGCCGTCGTTTGCTGAGGAACCAATGAAAATGGTTTATTTTGATAACTATGCGCCCTTTTCCTGGTTGGAACAGGATGAGATGAAAGGCATTCTGATTGACGTTGTCACTGAAGCGCTTCAGAACCGGATGGGAATTCCTCTCGACCATAAAGGTTATCCCTGGGTTAGAGCGCAAAGTCTGGTAAAAGAAAACCAGGCCGATGCATTTGTCACGGTACCCACTGAGGAGCGTCGAAGCTATACCGAGATCAGTAATGAACCGGTATTGCTTGTGACAACGGTGATGTTCGCTAAAAAAGACAGCCCGAAAATTGAAGCGTTGTCTCGCGTCAAAACCATCCCGGATTTGAAGGATTTTAGAATCGGCAATTACATGGGCAACGGTTGGGGCAAAAAAGCACTGGAAGGCTTGAATGTCGAGTGGATTCCAACGGTTGATCAAACTCTGGCAATGCTCATTAAAGGGCGCTTTGATGTGTTTATCGATGTTTCTCCGGTCGTGAATTTTAACCTGAAACGCTTAGGTTATCAGAATGATATCGTAGAACTTCCACCCGTGCTCGAAGCCATTACTTTCAATCTGTGCATTGGGAAAGAGTCTGCCTATGTTGATCTCTTGCCCAAATTTGATGAAACCCTGCAAGCCATGCGCGACGATGGAACGTTACAGAAGATTTACGACCGCTATAAATAAAACCCAGAAATTCATTTGTCGTGAACGCTTTAGCGTTTCTTAAACGTTCATAAATAACATAACCCCATAAACGTTAAAGCGTTTACTATGAACCGTATTTGCGATAAGACGAAATTCTCCAAAGTCACACCTGTACGATCATCACAGTAATGTCATCATGTTGTTCCTGGCCTTCAGAGAACACTTCAACCGCTGCAACAATTGCATTTTGCAATTCTTTTGGAGAACGATTGCCGTGTTCTAACACCAGTTCCACAATTCGCTGCACGCCAAATTGTTCACGCCGGGTATTAATGGCTTCGTTCACCCCATCGGTATAGAGAATAAGTTTGTCGCCTGGTTCTAATTGAATCTGAGCCTCATCAAAATTCGCAGATGTAAAAATACCCACCGGAAAATTAGTATTGAGTAACGAGGCGCAGGAGGCCGTGCCGGGGCGAAAGAGTAGCGAAATGGTATGCCCGGCGTTCAAAAAGCGCAGGATGTGAGTTTGAGGGCTATACAGGCCATAAAAGACGGTGACAAACATCCCTTCCTGCGCGTCTTCAGTGATGAGTTGATTTGCAAGCGGCAGGACATGGGATGGATTCGGATTGGCCAGAGCCTGAGATTTGAGGGTGCTGCGGGAGCTCGCCATGAAAATTGCAGCCGGTACGCCTTTGCCGCAGACATCGCCGATAAAGAAAGCAAATTGCTCTCCGATTTCGAAATAATCATAAAAATCGCCGCCCACATCTTTGGCTGATTTATTCACGGCTTCAAAGTGAATTTCAGGGCGAGGTTCAAACGGGGCTGGTAAAATACCTTGTTGGATTTGATGGGCAATCAAAAGTTCGCTGCGGATACGTTCCTCTTGCAGCAAACGCTGCGAATATTCCGCGTTCTGAATCGCCAGAGCTGCCCCTGTACTCAAGGATTGGAGGAGGGTAGCATCATCTTGAGAAAAAGCGTTTCTGCTTTTTTTATTCATGACCTGCAAGACCCCTAGCACCTGATCTTTGCTCATCAAGGGCGTCGAAATCGCCGACCGTATCATGACGTCGTTCGTTTCATTGAGCTCCCGGCCATACATGTCAAGCAGATCAATATTCTGAGCAAGATGAACGCTTTTGGTTCTTGCCACCTGTCCCACAATCCCGCTATGCGTTGAAAAGGTGAGTCCCTGAAGATTCGAGAGCCCCTGAGAAAGTTTACAGCTTAAAATATCGGCATAGTCATCTGTCAGAAAAATAGCCCCACCCTCAGCTTCAAGGATTTCCAGGGTATCAAAAAAAATCGTATGCAAGGTTTCATTCAAATCGATGGAGGCTGCGAACCGCCGTTGTACTTCGGAAACCATGGTCGTCATGAGATATTGCACCTTTAAGCGTTCGACAATCAGAAGCAAATCGTCTTTTGACCAGGGTTTTTCCAGGTAATAATTCAGCCCTGCATGATTAATGGCGCGAATCGTTGATTGCAGCCCCGCCTGACCGGTCAACAAGACTTTGAGCACGTTGCGATCAATCTGATAAATCTTTTCCAAAAAGGCATCGCCAGACATGCCGGGCATGACTTGATCGCAGATAATCAGCCAAATGCGATTTCCGTTTGCGACCAACTCCTGATACAATTCCGAGGCTTCTTCCGCGCTTTCAGCATATTCAAATTCACAAAAATCCTGAAACGCTTCCTCTAATTGAATCGCAAGTTGATTGAGTACCCCTTGATCATCATCAACACACAGGGCAAAATATTTTTTCACAACGCTTCAGCCTCTTGCTGGTAAAGATAATTTTTGAAATTGTCGCCATCAGACTCTCTGGTCATTAGTGAATATACCGCTAAAATCAATTTTCTGTCAATGCAAAATTCAGAGCATTTTCATTCGACGCGGCCAGACGCCATTTTTATATAGCAATCCTAAATCAAATTTAGACTGTCATTGCGAGGCTTTGCGAAGCAATCCCGCCGAGATTGCTTCGTCGAAGACTCCTCGCAATGA
>DF820463.1:237553-458792 GCA_000739535.1 Candidatus Vecturithrix granuli
GCTCTGCTTTCGCTGTCAAAGCAGAGCTTTGACACTCCTGTTCACCTCTCTCGAAATGCCCGTTGCATGGACTTTTAAAACAGCTTCTAAGTCCTTATCAATAAATTTCTTTCACTATTTTTTTCTTGACAACCTCTGGTTTTATGAGTGTTGGAGTAAAATAGCGCTGAATTGGAACTGCTTTTTTGTCCGAGAAAGAAAGGATTACTTTATGCAAGAGATGATACCAAACATGCTTGGGACTTATGGACAATGGGCGCGAGATCTTATCTGCCCCGAGGATCTTCCGCTTTCTTTTTTACATCCGCAATGGTCTGATCACAAAGTCTGGAAAAGCATCGCCCGCAGCAAGGTGTTGGAATTGCTCGCGCCGCCGAAAACCGCTACAATGCGAGAGGCGCGCCTTATCGCAGCCTATCAGTTCGATGGGTTAGAGGTTGAGGAACTCGCCTGGAACCTCCCGTACGGACCTGAAACCCGGGCGGTTTTCCTGAAATCGTCTAACCATACTCGTCCTCTTCCGGGAGTCATTGGACTTCATGACCATGGAGGCATCAAATATTTCGGGAAACAAAAAATCCTCCGAACCCGTTCGGAAATCCATCCATTTCTTGCAGCTCATCAACATGAATATTATGGCGGCGTGGCCTGGGCAAATGAATTGGCAAAACAAGGGTATGGAGTGCTGGTACACGATGTATTTCCGTTTGAAAGCCGCAAAATTTTGGCTTCGGAACTTCCGGCGCATGTCGTGCAGCGCATGATGTCGTCGCCTGAGGCCATCAAAGAACTCACGCCAGAGGATGTCAGAAGCAGGGATGTTCTCCGAAATTATGACGTGCCGGACGAGGAACCCGTCGAACAGATCCTCGCCTATAATGCCTTTGCGGCGCAACATGAAGATATCATTGCCAAATCCCTGTTTTCAGCAGGATTAACCTGGCCCGGAGTGACTCTCGCAGAAGATCTTTACGCGCTGGATTATCTTTGTTCGCGGCCGGATATCGATCCCACTCGGATCGGATGCTGCGGATTGTCAGGCGGCGGACTGAGAACGAACTATCTTGCCGGATTGGACGACCGGATTCGTTGTTCGGTGACAGCGGGCTTTATGACCACCTGGCGCGATTTTGTCTTTCAAACCTGTTTTACGCACACCTGGATGATTTATATTCCCTTGCTGCCGAATTTCATGGATTATCCAGATATACTTGGCATGCGCGTTCCGTTGCCGTCACTTGTTCTGGCGACCAGCGATGATCCGCTTTTTACCCGTGAAGAGGTTGAGCACGCCGGAAAGAAGCTCGAAGCGATCTATGCAAAGGCTCATGCCCCGGAGGCCTTTCAACTCTCATGGCATGAGGGGCCGCATCGCTTCGATCTCCCCATGCAGAAAGAAGCCTTTGCATGGTTTGATAGATGGTTGAAAACGGCCTGAGCAGGTGTTTAGCGTTCCGGCGGATTTGTTTTCGGTAGAATCACGTGAAAAGAGGGTTTTTTCGCAATAAATCAGAAAAGGATAAATTCAATACGATCTAGGCCTTCATCGTGTTCATAGTCGGATTCCTTGCTTTGGGAAAGTTAAACAAGAATGTACTGCCGTTGCCCAATTCTGATTCAACCCAGATTTTCCCACCATAACATTCTACGATCTTTTTCACAATACTGAGCCCAATACCGGTGCTTTCCAATTCATCGCGCGGTTGAAGAGTTTGGAAAATCTGGAAAATTTTGTCATGATATTTCGGGTCGATCCCTGGTCCATTGTCAGTCACACTGAACCGCCAGTTTGCGCCAGCCTCGTCACAGCGGATGGTAATGGTTCCCTGCGGTTTATCCAAAAACTTGATGGCGTTACTCAGAAGATTCTGAAATACCTGGAGGATCCGGGTTCGTTCAGCGATAATCACCGGTAATGTATTTTCCACTGTAATATGAATATGGTCTGGAGACGCCAGGAGATCGATCACTTCTTGCACCAACACATTCAAATCCAGTTTCTCTCTGGGTTCGTAAACACGCCCGATGCGTGAATAGTACAGAATCCCGTCAATCAGTCTATCCATACGTTTGACCCGATTGACTAATAAGTCCAACATCTCCCGTCCCTTTGCATCAAAGATTCTCGCATAATCCGTCTGGATCCAGGAAGCCAGGCTGTTAATACCTCGCAGCGGGGCTTTGAGATCATGAGAGGCTGCATAGACAAAACTTTGTAATTCTTTATTGGCGGCATCTAGTTGAGCTGTACGCTGGCGGACGCGTTGTTCCAATTCAGTATTGAATCGGAGGACTTCTAATTCGGTGCGTTTGCGTTGGGAAATATCTGTAAATATCGTGGCAAATTTTCCATTTTCCGGAGAAAACACGGAAATCTGAAAGTGTTTGTTCATAGGCGAAAAATAGGTTTCAAATGTCGTGGGTTTTCCGGTGCGCGCCACCTCTGCGTAAACATCCAAATATGGGGCGACGCCTGTGTCATACAGTTCTGACGCCAGCTTGCCGAGAGCCTGCTCCGCAGGTATCCCGGTAAGCTGTTCAAATTTGGGATTCACATCCAAAATGCAGTAATCAACCGCGCGTCCAGAGGCATCATAAAGAATTTCATGCAGAATGACGCCTTCACTCATTGTGGTGTACAGGCCTCGAAATTTCCGCTCACTTTCGCGCAGGGCCTGTTCGGCCCGTCTCACTTCCGTGATATCAATCGCGGTGCCAGCATACTGTTTTACCTGTCCGTCACGCGTTCGCAGAAACACGGTATCCCACCTATGCAACACGTACCAGTTGCCATTGGCATGCCGGATGCGATACTCGATTTCCAGCACTTCATCATCATGAGCCGCCTGTATATGAATGCCATGCGCACTAACGCGGGGCAGATCATCAGGATGAATAAGCGTTGGAAATAAATTTGCTTGAAAATCAGTGACTTCTTCAGGCGAATATCCAAGCATGCTGAAACTTCTGGCATTCACATAGATATTGCGTTGCTCTTCCAGATCATAAATATAGACCAGAAAAGGGGCATGATCGAGAATCTGAGCGATAAAATGGTCGCGTTTACGTAGTGCGTCAGCAACACGCTTCCGCTCGGTCGTATCAATGATAAACCCTTCCAGTCCAATCACCTTGCCTTCTTTGATGACCGGTCTGACGGTAAATGTATGATAGCCGATTGATCCGTCTTTGCAGCGTCGAGTAAATTCTCCGGAGGGAATCGGTGCTCCGGCCAGTGATCTTTCTACATTGCGCTGCGCGCTCTCGAAATCTGTATCAACCTGCGTTATTGAAAAATGTTTGCCAAGAATTTCATCGGCGGAAGAATACCCGTGCAGACGTAGCCAGGCGGCGTTGACCTGCCGAAAAATGCCGGCCCGGTCGATGAAAAAATATCCGGCCTCCGTATCCTCAATAATCTGGCGAAACCGCTCTTCATGCTCTCGCAAACCAACTTCCATCCGTTCCTGATAGGTGATAACCAGGTTTTCTAATTCCGCATTGCGCTGTCGTAAGGCCTTGATTTCTTCGCACAGTTGCACATGAGTTTTTTCTTCGTCCTTCATAGCCGGCCTCCTTGCTTTGGGAAAGTAAACAAAAATGTACTGCCGCTGCCCACTTCTGATTCCACCCAGATTTTCCCACCATAAAATTCTACGATCTTCTTAACAATCGCCAATCCCACCCCGGTACTTTCCATTTCATCACGCGGTTTGAGCGTCTGGAAAATCTGGAAAATTTTGTTGTGATATTTCGGATCGATCCCCGGTCCATTGTCAGCCACGCTGAATTGCCAGTCTGCGCCCGCCTCCTCACAGCGAATCGTAATGATTCCCTGGGGTTTATCCAGAAATTTCATGGCGTTGCCGATCAAATTCGCAAATATCTGCTGAACCCGAACTATATCGCCAAAAACGAGAGGTAATGCCGAAGCGATGACGACCTGGATGCCTGGAGGCGGGGAGAGCGAATCAATCACGTCTGGCAACAATTGATTGAGATCAAGAGGCTCTGCCTGTCCAATGATGCGTCCGATCCGCGAATATTCCAGAACCCCGTCAATCAGGTTATCCATGCGTTTTACCCGGCCCATCAGCAATTCAGCCATCTCCTGGCCTTTGGCATCAAACGCCTCGGCATAGTCATCGAGTAACCACTGAACCAGCCAGTTGATAGCACGTAACGGAGCTTTCAAGTCGTGTGAGACGATGTAGGCAAAACTCTGGAGTTCTTTATTCACAGCTTCAAGTTTGGCCGTGCGTACATGCACACGTTGTTCTAATTCGGCATTGAGGGTACGGATGGCTGCCTCAACCTGCTTGCGTTCAGTGATGTCGCGCGCAACGGCATAGATCATCTTCTCGCTCGGATACGATCTCCATTCGATCCAGCGATATGAGCCATCTTTGCAACGGTAGCGGTTTTCAAAATTCAGAATTTGGTTCTGGCTTGCAAGTTGTGAGAGGGCCGCAACCGTCGCGTCAAGATCTTCCGGATGCACGAATTCGAGGAATTGTCGGCCTTCGAGTTCGGCAATGGTGTATCCTAACGTGGTTTCCCATTCAGGATTCAACCGACGGAAATATCCATCAGTATCAGCAATGCACAGGAGATCAAGGCTTGATGTAAAGTACCGATCAAGTTCCGCCGTTTTGGACTGGAGGGCTTGCTCCGCCCGCTTACGTTCGGCAATGAACCGCGCCTGTTGCACATTCTGATAAGCGGATGTGGAAAGCTGATTGGCCAGCACAAACAGAACCTGGGCTACTCGCTCGAATTGCTCCTGCGACATGATGGGCACTTTGCGATAGGCGGCGCGAAACGCGGTTTCGTCTGCACCGATCTCGCGGGCGTATTGCATGATTTCTTCCTCATTCTGCGTTTCGTTCCGGACCTGGCCAATCAGCCAATTGGCGATATGACGTCCACCGACGGAGATGCTTGCCCCAGCATTGCACAGGCCGGCGCTCAGGCACGGTTGGATGTTAGGGCCGGAGGGATTGTACTTTCCGATCATTGCATCCGAGTAATTACAGTTTTTGAGGCCCTTTGACGTTTTGCGAATGATGTCGCCACAGAGTTCGCTGAAATTACTCGGTTGCGTGATCGGTGTCCCGTCCGGCCTCGTAATCAGGGCCGCGACGCCGAAAGCCTTGGCATACAGGTCTTGCAGATGTTGGATATCCGCCAGATTGAACAAATCTTCAAATGCGATGCCCTCGGCGGTCTCCATCGGTCGGGTTAAGGCCACGATGCGTTTTTCGAGCGCTTCCTCAATTCGCTTGCGTTCGGTAATGTCGCGCGAAACGCCGAGAATAGATTTCACCTGACCAGCCTCGTCTTTGATGGGAACCAGCCATGTCCCCAGCCACATCCTCTGGTTCGGAAACTGGGTCGGATTTTCAATGTACACGGGTTGGCCGGCTTCGAAAACCTGGCGTAAGCTGTCCTTTTGGTGTTCAGCATCACTGGATCGGAAGAGTTCAGCCTGGGATCTGCCGATGATTTCTTCGGGCAAGCGTCCGAGCTGTTGGGCCGCAAAACGATTGACATAGTCAACCGTTCCATCACGATTGAGGATAAAGATCATGTCGTGCGCTGCCTCGGCGAGCAAGCGATAGCGCTCTTCACTTTCGCGCAACGCCGCCTCCATTTGCTTGCTCTCGGTGATGTCTTTCACAAGTGCGGAAAACTTTCCTTCATCAGGCTTGAAGGCATACACTTCAAAATACCTGTTATAGATTTTTGAAGGGAAGGTGTAGTTTTCAGGGATGCCAGTCAGCGCAACGCGCTTAAAACAATCCAGCCAGCCGGATTCTGGATCGGGAGGCACCAGTTCATTATACGTTTTCCCGATGAGTTGTTCTTGTTGTAAACCTATGATGTGTTCAAATGCCGAATTGACATCAAGATACATGAAATCGCATGGCATCCCATCTTCATCGTAAAGTATCTGCGCTACATAGAACCCCTGGCCCATGGACTTAAATAACATTCGGTATTTTAATTCATTTTCAACCAGGGCTTCTTCTGCCCGCTTGCGGTCGGTGACGTCACGACCTACGGCCTGTAGCTCGACAACTTGACCATGTTCATTGCGAATACATTGGACAACCCATTGAATCCAACACTCTTTGCCATCATGCCGGTAATTCAGGTACTCACCTATGATCTGTCTGGGGTTCCTGGCCAGATTTTCAGTTTCTTGCCGGACGAGATCACGGAATTCAGGCGCGACCATAAACACATAACTCTGCCCAATCAATTGTTCACGGGTTTTGCCATAAAACCGGCAGTACGCATCGTTCACAAATGTCAGTGTGGTATCTGGTCGGTATCGGCTGATCAGGTCAACCTGGCTTTCGATGACAGCCCGGTAGCGCGCCTCGCTCTCGCGCAGGGCCGCTTCCATCTGCTTGCGTGCGGTGATGTCACGTGAGACTGTGTGAATTTCCACGATCTCATCGGTCTGTTCAGCACGGATGGCATGGCTGGTGGTTTCGAACCAGATGTACATCCCATCTTTCCGGCGGATGCGGTAACTCACGGTAGATACCGTTGGCTGTTCAAGAACCGTGGCATGGGAGGCCGCAATGGCCGCCCGATCCTCAGGGTGGAAAAATTCATACGCCGAATGTCCCACGAGGTCTTCCGGATCATATCCAAGTAACGGGCGACAGGCGGGGGACGCGTACAGATACACTCCGTCTGGGGTATGGCAGCAAATGAGATCGGTTGAATTCTCAACCAGTAAACGGAATCTGGCCTCAGCCTGGCGATGTTCCGCTGCCTGAGCTTCTAATTCAGCATTGCGCTGCCGTAACATCGTCATTTCTTCAAGCAACTCTGCGTAAGTTTTTGCTTCGTCGTTCATGGCCGTTCTCCTGACTTCGGAAATGTAAAAAAGAAGGTACTTCCTTTGCCTGTCTGAGATTCTACCCAGACCTTCCCGCCATAAAATTCCACAATCTTTTTCACAATCGCTAACCCCACCCCGGTACTTTCCACTTCATCGCGTGAATGGAGCGTCTGGAAAATCTGAAAAATTTTCTCATGATATTTCGGATCGATCCCTGGCCCATTGTCAGCCACGCTGAATTGCCAGTCCGCGCCAGCATCCTCACAGCGAATCGTAATGATTCCCTGGGATTTATCCATAAATTTCACGGCGTTACCGAGCAAATTCGCGAACACTTGTTGAATGCGAACAATATCACCAAAGATGACGGGCAAGGCAGAGACAATGCTGATCTGGATATTTGGAGGCGGGGCGAGCGAATCAATCACGTCTGGCAATACGTGCTGAAGCTCTATCGGCTCGGCGTGAACAGCCATGCGTCCGATCCGCGAATAGTCCAGAATCCCGTTAATCAGGTCGTCCATCCGTTTGACCCGACCAATCAAGAGTTCAACCATCTCGCTGCCTTTGGCGTCAAAGACCCCGGCATAATCCTCGACCAGCCACTTGACCAGCCGATTGATAGCGCGTAACGGCGCTTTGAGATCGTGGGAGACCACATAGGCAAAACTCTGAAGCTCTTGATTCGCGGTCTCAAGCTCGGCGGTGCGGTCGCGTACCCGCTGTTCCAATTCGGCGTTGAGACTGCGAATTTCTTCTTCGGCCCGCTTGCGGTCGGTAATGTCGAGAACTGTGAACGTCACTCCCCTGGAAAGATCCGTAAGGTCAATCGGAGTGGATGCGAGCAGGATATCGATGATGGAACCGTCTTTTTTCTGCCAACGTGTCTCGACAGCCCCGCTACCTTTTTGGGCGATCTGTTTATACTTTTCTTTTCCGACAAATTCAAAGTCTTCCTGTGTGGGATATAACACCCTGGCGCTTTGTCCAATTAATTCTTCTTTAGCGTAGCCTGTCATTTCACAGATACGAGAATTGACATCGAGCAGGACCCTGTTACTGACAACCCCAATCCCGGTTGGGGCAATACGAAAGATGCTGCGCATCTTTTCTTCGCTCTTGCGCAGAGACTCTTCCATCTGCCTGCGATCTGTGATGTCACGAGCCGCAGCATAGATGAGACTCCCCGACGGCTGTGAACGCCATTCAATAAAGCGATAGGAACCATCCATGCAACGATAGCGGTTTACAAAATTCAACACCTGTTCCTTTGCACCCAATTGTGACATTGCCTTCAGTGTGGAATCCATATCTTCAGGATGGACAAACTCCAGAAATTTTCGGTGTTCAAGTTCAGAAGTAGAATATCCAAGAATTGATTCCCAGGCCTTGTTTACCTTGATAAAATTACCCTCAATATCGGCGATACATAGCAAATCAAGATTCACAGAAAAGAATTGTTCCAGTTTTTCTTCCGCACGCTTGCGCTCGGTGATGTCTTCCGAAATACCCAGAAGATATGCCGGATTCCCATTTTTGTCCAGGATGGGGATTTTTTTCGTATGCAAGATTCTTTCGCCGTGATTCTTTGTCAGGATAAATTCTTCAGGAATATCACGCAAGGTTTTATGATCAAGCACATCCCGATCGTATTTGGTAAAAAAATCCGCCTCATGCTTTGGAAAAAAATCGTGGTCACTTTTCCCAAGGAGTTCCTGTCTGGAATAGCCTAACAGCGTTTCGCCAGCTTTATTAAGTCGTACAAACCGAAGTTCTCTGGCCTCTTTCACAAAAATCATATTGGGGATATTCTCCACAATGTTATGGAGAAATTCCTCGCTCTCGCGCAATGCCTCCTCCGCCCGTTTGCGTTCAACTATATCGCGTTGAATAGTGTCGAATTGCGCTTCAATTTGTTCAAAATTTTGATGTAACTGTTGCGCCATCCGATGAATGGCGTCAGCCAATTGGCCGATTTCATCATGCTGAGAAAACTGAAAGGATTGGTCAAAATGACCAGCGGCAATCGCTTTCGTCACATTGACCAGTGTTGCAAGCGGAGTCACAATCGATTTTTTCCCGATGACATACGCAAGGACAAACACGCCAATAAACACGAGCAACGAAAAAAAACTCACAGCCATAAAATAGACGTGACGCTGCTGAAACATGGTGGTTTGGGGAAGCGAAACGCCGATTAACCAATCCCACGTCTCAAGATACTGATAGACAGTGAAATATATCACTCCTTCCTGTCTAAAATTGGTCGCTCCAGACGTTGTTTCAAACATCTCCTTGAGTACGTCATCGCTGATGTTCAGGTCCTGTCCTGTCTTTGGGTGTAAAAGCGACTGATGTTCCTTTCCTGTAATAATATAATACTGCTCAGTCTGGGCAGCTATCTGTTCTTGAAGTTTTTGCAGCATCTCGGTTTGCGCCTGGCGCACATATTCTGCAATTCCGGTCGCGCCCGACTCTTCTAAGATTTTGACGACTGTTTCAATTTTTTCAACCTGCATCGCTAATTTCAATGAAAGGAGTTCCGTATTCAGTCTGTAAATGATGGTATTGATCACCCTGGTTCCAATGCCCACAGTCACAACAAGCAACACCAGGAGCATCGCTGCCATAAACACGATAAGCTTCGCTTGAATGTTCATCCCTTCTCCTTTTGTACTATGAAAACCTCACTATTCAAAAGAGTAACCAAACTCATGTTACGTAATCCCCTCACCCCCTGCCCCCTCTCTGAGAGCAGGGCTGTTAAGTTCTGTGGGTGTTTGTGTCATCTCGACTTCGCTCGATGACCGGAACACCGCACGTCGAGCGAAGTCGAGACGCTATATTTTGCGAGAACTTAACAGCCCTGCCTCTCCAAAAGGGCGAGGGGGGAAAGAGAGGGTAACCATTATTTTACAAAATGCATTGACCATTGCCTCTTTTTTTAAAAGGACTCTGATTTTTTGGGCACAGTAAAATAAAAGGTGCTTCCCTGCCCTATGGTGGATTCGACCCAGATTTTCCCGCCATATAGTTCCACGATCTTTTTCACAATTGTCAGTCCGATTCCGGTGCTTTCGAATTCATCGCGCGGTTGAAGGGTTTGGAAAATCTGGAAAATTTTGTCATGATATTTCGGATCGATCCCCGGCCCATTGTCAACTACGCTGAACCGCCAATCTGCACCAGCATCCTCACAACTGATGGTAATAATTCCTCGGGGTTTATCCATGAATTTCATAGCATTGCCGATGAGATTGGCAAAGATTTGTTGAATACGAGTAGTATCCCCAAGAATAAGGGGCAATTCTGAGGCGATGGCGATCTGAATATTCGGCGGCGGCGTCATGGAATCAATCACCTCCGGCAGGAGTTGATTGAGATCAATAGACTCGAGATGGCTATCAACGCGTCCGATCCGAGAGTATTCCAGAATACCATCTATCAGATTATCCAGCCGTTTTACTCGACTAATCAGTAGATTCACCATGTCTTGTCCCTGAGCATCAAAGGCGGAGCCATAATCTTCCAGCAGCCATTGCGACAGTTTGGCGATCGCCCGCAAGGGGGCTTTTAAATCATGCGAGACGATGTAGGCAAAACTTTGGAGTTCATTGTTGGCAACCTCCAGTTCGGCGGTGCGTTCATGCACGCGTTGTTCTAATTCTACATTAAGTCTGTGCACTTCTTCTTCAGCCTGCTTGCGAGCGGTTATATCGGTGACGATGCCTTCCAATGCAATGGGCTTGTTTTCAGTATCACGAATGAGAACATTACGTTGATTAACCCATTTGATATCGCCAGATTTGTGGATGATCTGATATTCATACTCTGGCGGCAGGTCGCCCTGTAAAAGTTTTTCCCACTGAAATGCAAAATATGTCTGCCAGTCCGGATGAATTATTGTGCGAATCAGCTCGGGGTTGGCGTACCATTCTTCGGGCATGTAGCCCGAGAGGTCGGCGGCGGCCGGACTGATATATTCGTAGCGCCCCTCAGGAAGCAGCATCCGATAGATCATGTCCTTCGCATTTTCTGCCAGCCGTCGGAAACGCGCCTCACTTTCTCGTAGGGCTTCTTCAGCCTGTTGCCGCTCGCTGATTTCTTGTTGGAGTCGCTGATTCGTCCGCACAAGTTCGTTGGTACGCTCGCGGACCTTCTGTTCTAATTGTTCATTCAGGTGGTGCAAGCGCACGTGGGTAACGATCCGCGCCAGGACTTCTTCTTGTTGCAAGGGTTTGGTGATATAATCTACGGCCCCGGCCTGGAACGCCCGAACTTTATGTTCGATATCAGTTAACGCCGTCATAAAGATGACGGGGATGTCCCTGGTATCAACCCGTGTTTTCAGCATGCGGCAGGTTTCAAACCCATCAATCTCCGGCATCATAATATCCAGCAGAATCAGGTCTGGATGGGCGCGTTGCGCTTTGTCAAGACCGGATTTCCCATCCCAGGCCACCAGAATTTTTACCGGATATTTTTTCAAATATACGGCCAGCATGTCCAAATTCATGGGCTCATCATCGATCAGTAAAAGCACCTTATCCTGAAGAACAGAATGATATAAATGCTGAAGCATACTCTCCATCGTTTTATCGCATTCCTTCCTTATGAAAATTTACTACTTTACCCCTTGTTTGGGAAGACTAAACCAGAATGTGCTCCCATTACCAACTTCTGACTCTACCCAGATTTTCCCGCCATGTAACTCTATGATTTTCTTCACAATACTCAGGCCGACGCCCGTGCTTTCCTGGTCATCATGTGGTTTCAGGGTTTGGAAAATTTGAAAAACCCGATCATGATATTTCGGATCGATCCCTGGTCCATTATCGGATACACTGAATTGCCAAAAGACTCCGGCATCCAGCCATTCGACCGTGATTTCCCCTCTCGGCTTATCCATGTACTGGATAGCATTCCCGATCAAATTCTGAAATACTTGCAAAATACGGACTTTATCGGCGACAATTACGGGGAATCCGGGTTGTAGTGCGATACGAATGGCTGGCGGCGGGCTTAGAATCTCAAGTACCTCTTGCAACATCAGATTCAGATCAATATGCTCAGCATTCCCCACTACTCGCCCCACACGAGAATATTCCAATACCCCATCGATTAAGTTATCCATCCGTTTCACACGTTTCAACAGTAACTCTATGTATTGTTGGCCTTGCTCATCAAATGCTGAGGCATAATCTTCGACCAGCCAGTGTGTAATCTGAGCAATTCCTCGCAATGGAGCTTTCAGGTCGTGTGACACGACATAGGCGAAATTCTGCAACTCCTGATTGGCAGTTTCAAGTTCAACGGTGCGTTGCTGCACCCGTTGTTCTAACTCAGCGTTGAGGGTACGGATCTCCTCTTCTGCTTTTTTGCGCTCAGCAATTTCAGCTTTCAGGTTTACATTAGTTCGGGCTAATTGCTTTGTCCGTTCTGCAACCAGTATCTCTAATTCATCACGCGCCCGGCGCAGTTGTTCCTCAGCATGCTTACGTACAATGATCTCCTGTTCCAATTGATCATAAGCCTTTTTGAGCCGGGAAGAACTCTGAATCTCGTTTTTCAACACCAGAGCAGCGTAATTCAAAAATGACTGCAATTGCTCCTGGACTGAAGACGCAGTCATCAACATATCCTCCATTTTGAGGACCGCAATCAGATCCGTGCCGACCAGAAGCGGGAAGACCCATGTGGATGCCTTCGTAAATTCAGGCATGATCAACTTTGTATCGCCGAATGCATGATCATATTCTACAAATGTACGTGTTTCAAATACACGTTTCACAAGTGGATCTACGATGTCTTCGATGCCGGCGAGTTCCTTTCCTTTCCCATAGGCATCGGCAAAATAGATCTCCTGATCGATCAGATAATAGATGCTGACATTAGTGCCGCCGATACTTTCAATGACGGTGTGCACGATATTCTCAACCACGTTTTCGAGACCGGATACATCGCTTAATTTCTTGACCAGAGTGTAGATTAACTGAGAGTATGATTTTTCCACCGCCATTTTTTTGAGGCGTGCTTGCAGATGAAGCCACTCATCTTGAGGGACGGTTATCATTTCTGACATGACAGTTCCTCCATTTTGCGCATGATCGTTGTCTGCAAAATTGATTCAAGATGATCGAGTGAGACATCCATCCATCGCAGCGGCAGTCCCACGATATCGGCGACTTCTTCGGCCTGAGTCGTAAAATCCTCGGAACAAGGAGTTCTGAGAGCGAGCAGGTAAGTGTGGTGACACTGGAAAATGTACTTCACACCTTTAGAGTTGTTTCCGGATATTTTGTTCGTTATCTCATTCCAGCGCCGCGCCCAGTCTTCCACCAGAAAGAAGGCCCTCTGAGAAAGCTCTTGCGTAAATACTGCCGGCCCCAGAAGAATATCCAAGCAGTTCTGGCCGGAAGTCCGGAAGGTGGCCGCATCTTCGAGCATCTGGTCCATGAGGGGATGGCAGCAGCCATAAAATACGATGATGTTGCGTCCGTGGTAGGCCCTCAAGACAGCGGTGAGACCGCGGGCCAGTTTATCAAAATCAACGTGGAGGGCCGAATTCAGAAAGATCGCCTCCACCGGCCATTGATTTTTCTCAATCAACCATCGAATTTCCCTTTTGAGAATCCCGCACCCGACAAGCAGAAGTTTCTGGTTATTCATCGTCATCCTCTTTTTTCATAAGTATCCGGACAAAATTCATAGTATCAGTTGGAGTGTCAAAGCTCTGCTTTGACAGCGAAAGCAGAGCTTTCGCACTCCTGCATAGTATCCTTTGGAGTGTCAAAGCTCTGCTTTGACAGCGAAAGCAGAGCTTTCGCACTCCTGCATAATATCATTTGGAGTGTCAAAGCTCTGCTTTGACGGCGAAAGCAGAGCTTTCGCACTCCTGCGGTCTCAAGCTGCCAAATTCATAAGCCGCTTCAAGCATTGTGTTGATGTTCTCTTCTGGAATGCAATAGGGCATTCCCATTGTTCCGAATACGAACTTCCCCCCCGGCATCCCGGCCTCAAGAATTCGTTTGACCTCACACCGGATCTCGTCGTGTGACCAATCAATGAGCTTGAGATCATTCAGGATGCCGACGGTTAAAGCTCGTCCGGCGATAATGCGCTTGCCCTCAACAACATCGTCGAAGGGACTCAGGTTATATGCGGTTATTCCTGTTCTTTCGATCACTACATCGAGCACCGCATTCATGCGTGACGTGCCGCAATAATAGACCAATCCCTCTGCGCCAACCGCGTTGACGTCCTTTTCAATCCAGGGCAGCGCGTGTTCCCGAAAAAACTTCAGCGGAATTGTATCGGTCGAGCCAAAGGGATTTGAATACACCAGCGCATCGGCGCCGGCCTTGCGATAGGCGGCCATTTCTCGCGTAAAAAATTCATGGCACTTTGACAACAATTCATCGCGCAAATCCGGCGGCCCCCACAACAGTAATTCCAACCATTTCTCCATGCCCATCAACAGAACTGGCAGCGTCATGGAAGATGTGATGTAGGCTACAATCGAATATTTCCCACCGACTTCAGCTTTCAAGAGGCGCAGACAGGTTAGTTCTTCCTGGAAAGCCGGGTGATCGATGATATTGTCAGGAATCTGGAGTTTGGGAATATCCTCATAGCTCTTGATCACAAAATCTTGCACATTGGGAGGGCCGTCTTGGGCGAAGAGAATCTTACGGCATCCTAACAGTTCAGCTTCCTTCCCAACATAAAAAAGACTCCAGACATTGTCGTATCCGTATTTTTCCCGCATACGGATTTGCCCTTCAGCGACATATTCCCCTTTTGCATAATATTCCTGAAGCGACATCCCCAGTTCTTTAGCTCCCTGATCCACCAGATTACAGAAGACAGGGATGCGATCCAATATTTCCCCTTTGATCGCAGCATTCAGCCGTTCTATTCCAGTGATCATCGGCGCACCTCCTTGATCAGTTCGGTAATCACGCTTCCGGCCGCGATCCCGTTCGCGGCCCAGGCGTCGGCCTGCACAGTTTTGTACAAGTTGTGATCAAAACAATACGGCGCGCCTCCGACAATAATTTTGATCTTTTCTTCGAGGCCGCCTTCTTTCAAAAGCTGGCGTACTTTGCGACAGCCGTTTTCCCCTCGGGCGGTATGAACCATCATGGCCGAAATTCCAATGACTTGCGCATCGTGAGCAAGCGCCTCGGCCACAAAGCATTCAGGCTCGACATTCACCCCTAAATCCGTAACATCAATCATGAGCGCTGTCAGGCAGCCCGCCACAATCCGCTTGCCGAGCGAGTGTAAATCGCCTTCGGCTGTCCCGATGACGATATGGCCGGCCGCAACCGGCCGCTTTTTAAATTTCGAAATCATTTCATCCGTGATTTCCAGCGCGATCTGAGAACTCATAAATTGTTGCGCCAGATTGATTTCGAAGCCCTCGCCAACAGCTTTTTCAAATTCTAACACCGTAGGCAGGACAAGCTTGAAGAGAATATCTTCCGGAGCAAAGCCCTCTTGCAAAGCCGCATGCACGACTACCAATGCTCTTTCCCGGTCAGTATCGAAAAGGGCTTCCTTATACGCCGTCAATAGCTTGTCAATCATAGCGTACCTCCTATTTTAGTCCATTGATATTGGTTGAAGATAGAGATGCTCGATGAACAGGTTTTCATAGATCGGGTCAGAGGACATATTGATTATTCTGGCCTTCCTTCTCAGCGACTTCAATATGCTTGTGTTATCAGAGCAAAGCAGCATCTCAGCCCCGGCTAATGCGGTATTCCCGCAGAGTTCGACATGTTCAGGAGCAATGCCTGGTAAAAGGCCGATAGCCTGAGCATTTGAAACATTCAAGAATCGTCCGAACGCCCCGCATACGCAGACGCGCCGTATTTCTCTGGGATACAGATCGGCTTGTTTTAGCAAGCAGGTTATTCCGGCGCCTATGGCCGCCTTCGCCCGCTGGAACATGTCAACATCCTGTTTGTACAGCACAATGTCTCGCGATCCCTTCAGAATGCAAAAACCTTCATGGCCGAGATTCCCGGTAAATAGACCATTACGTTTCAATTCTCCGCTCTGACACAGGCTTCCAATAATATCCACCAGGCCGGAGCCACATACGCCGCACGCCTGGCCGCCGCCGATCACCTCAATCTGCAAGTTGGAAGAGTCGCCTCTATGGTCAGCCCTGTAAATTGCTCCCGGTTCTGCCGGCATACCGCAACTGATTCCCCAGCCTTCAAAAGCGGGCCCCCCGGCGGCTGATGTCACCCATAATTGCATGCCATCCCACAAGGCGATTTCAGAATTAGTGCCAAAATCGATCAGAAGCGACCCGGCCGCCCCCTGAGTCAGTTGTGTGGCAAGCACACCTGCCAGCAGATCGGAACCCACGAAGCCTGCCAATGGCTGAACGATTTCGATGACCGCGCTTTCATGACATTCCCAGGAGCGACGCCAGGAATCTGTGTCGTCAGGCTGGCAATTGATCTCCCGCATCCAGTACTCAGGATGAAGCAACAGGTGAGCATTCCGTTCTGCCAACAGCGCCAACATGGCGCTATTTCCCACAATCATTATGTGCCCGATAGCCTGACTGTTCCAACCGCCTTCAGACAGCATATCCCGCAGCGCCCCTCCGATGGCATCCCGCGCTAATCCTCCGATTTCCCGCATCCGGTCTGGCGATTCGGAGGCGTTTACCAATCGCGTGAGCACATCAGTTCCGAAGCAACTCTGGGGATTCAGCCCCACGCGTCCTGCCAGCCGTTGCTTTTTTTTCATGTCCCAGAGGGAAAGACGAATTTGCGTGGTGCCTAAATCTACAGCGACGCCATAGGAGGGGTGCTTCTGAGTGGATGTTGAAATGCTCTGGGTCGAAAGGTCAAACGGAGTGTATTCGTCTTCAAGAAGGCTTCGCCAGGAAGCTTGAGGCACAGAACGTTCGATCCTTATCCGTACATTCTGGCACGGTCTGACCTGACATGCCAGACGCATTCCCTGAGCAAGCTGATCCGATGCCAGTTTATGTAGTTCGTTGGGTGTGGGATCATTCACACACCCTGCTTCAACGCCCACAAGACATTGACCACAGATACCAATTCCTCCGCAGGCTGATCGGAGTCGTAGAGGAGTGGAAGCGAGGATTTCATGAATCGAAAGGCCAGGCAAAAATGAGATGCGATGTTCGCCATCCGTCATGACAATCTGCATCACGAAGGACTGGCTATCTTTTTCCATGCCACCCTCTCTCGTCATAAAGGTTTCCCCAACGTCTAAATTCAGACATGATCGGAAATAGAACACTGATGGGACTGATTGAACTGATCTCTACTGATTTTTCGAGAAGAGTGACGTATGCTCCATGCTGTTCTCATGATCATGAACCGTGTCCTGAATTCATCGTCATATCAGTGAGCATCAGCCCAATCAGTCCCATCAGTGTTCTATTTCCGATAACCTCGTAAGGGCACTCCCTTATTGTTCACCGATCCAACTGGCGCGATATTCCGTATGTTCAGATAATGGCGCTATTCCCGGATCAGCCACTTCCCATGTCCCCGAAAGCTCCTGTTCACGGGCAGTAAGCTCAAAATGACAGAGCGCAATGCCTATATCCATCCGCTGTAAATCAGCTACTTTCAAAAAGAATTTTTCACTGCGGTTATATCCGGGCGTACGTTCAAGATAAAAATGAAACACCGACTTTTCAGGTTCTTTGACAATACGCCAGGGCTGTTTATTGGAAGCTGATGGGCCTAATCGCAGCATTTCCAAAGGAGTTGCATAGATCCCGGCCATTTCCTGCGTCAGGGGTGTTTGGAAATTCTGCTGAAAAAACAAGTTTTCCCAGGGCTTACGATTTTTTGATCCAGCTATAAACCGTACAACGCTATCTCTGAGGCTTGGCTTTGCAGCAATATTGCCGATAGATACGACCGCAGGGATGCTTTCATCATTCTGTATCTCTATGGCCCGGGCAAAATTGCTTTGTCGGAAACTGCCGCCTAACCAACAGGTTCCCAGGTTAAGATCCGTCGCAAACAGAATAATCTGTTCCATCGCATACCCGAAATCTTCAAGATTCATCCTGTCTGTATTCTTCATTGCCGCCACAATAAAGCCGGCCGGATGCCGGATCACACCATAGGTTCCCAACCCTTTGAGCGCATCCGCATCGCCCGGTTGGGAAGCAATCAGGCGAATGCGCGTGCGACGTAAGGGCGCTCCCTTCTGAAACGGTCCAGCCTGATGGGCGGCGATAAATTCATTGAGCGACTCAAGGGTCTGCGGAGCAATCGGATTTTTGGAATATGTGCGCACCGAAGTGCGGGTTGTGATCAATTGCGTTACTGGTTTCGTAAATGCCATAATAACCTGGCTCCCTCTTATAATGGGTTCTGTAGTGATTATAAATAATTTTTTTCAGTTTCTCGCAAAGCCCGCAAAGCTCGCAATGAATGGATATTCAAAGGCTTTACGTCTTTGCGGGCTTTGCGAGAGAAATCAAATATTGATTATTCATACTTACTATAAAGCATAAGAAAAGCCCTCATGTTTTGTCAAATATTTATTTGTATTTTCAGAACTGGCTGCCAGGCCTGTTCAAATTGTGTTCTTAAATCGTTTTTGGCGTCTTCCGAAAGAAATGATGCCGTGATTCCATTGAAACTGATCTGTTTCAGGTCATCCATCGTAAAAAGAAATTGTTCATGGATCACACGATATTCCTGGTTGATTGATGTATTAAACATCGTTGGATCGTCGGAATTCACTGCCATCAACAGCCCTTTCTCAAAATAGTCACAGGTCGGATGTTGAATAATCGAGCCATACAAATGACAAGCTTGTTGAATCTTACTCAATGGGAAGTTGAAATGCTTATACACTTTAGAAGTTTATAAGAATACACTAATGGTTTTACCCACCCCTAACTCTCGCAATGCCCCCGGCAAATTCAGGTTGTATTAGAATTTTTGATTGAATGTCACCCCAGTTTTCATCCATACGTTCAGTGATTGAGGATGACACATATCCTCTGGATGTGAATGTTATTTCATGCATTTTATTTTCCTATAAAGCCGAAAATGATTGGTTTTGGGGGGCGTCTGACGCGGATACGGAGCGTGAAACTGCATCAAGGCGTTGTGCGGAAAGGAAAACGATGGAATCGCCGCAGTTTTTCCACCTTTTTCTTAGATACTCTGCTGGTCTGATCCGGCATGGTAGAAAAAGTGCTCTGTGATCACACCTGGCGTCAATCCTAGCGTTTCTGCGACCCGAATAGAGGAGATATTGGTTTCAGCGACTTGATAGCGAGGCACATATTGGCGGGCCATGAGTGTCTGGAGCGCCGTCTCCACGACCATACGGGCATATCCCTTTCCTCGATGAGCCGGATCAGTATACACACCGCCAATCTCCCATATACGCTCGTAGTTTTGAAACGTGAAACAGGTTGAAAGGGGGTGAGCATGGTCATACAGCGTAAATGACATTGCTCCCTGTTCAAAATACTGGTTCATCTCATCAGGGGTATAGCCATTGGCGTGATAGTAAGGGAGCAAGCGTACATCCAACATCGACGAGGCGACGACGGCAGCATGCTGGTGAAACGCTTGCGTGTAGGCCGTATAGGACACATAAGCTGTCACTCGCGTTGAAGGGAATTGCTGACATATAACCTCTTTTGTTGTATCATCCACGAGCTTAAACACCAGATTTTCTGTAGGAGGAATATACCGGATGATCTGGTAAAGCACATCCCTGTCAGTAGCCGCCAACAAAACAATAAACGCTGAGTTCGGATAGGTCCTGGCGTCAAAGGGCACAACGGGAGTCGGAACTAACAAGACGACGCCCTTTTGCCCCTTGTGATGTTCATAATAGCACACAATATGCTCCGAATACGCGTGGATCATCTTCAAGTGCACGATATAGTGGAAGGCGTTGGTATTCAGATATGATTTTACCTCAACTTCATGATTCATACTTCACGATTCCCCAGGGAGGTTTTATCCCCCATGTATGTATGTTCAGTTGTTTCTCCCGCGTTCAGAGGCTCAGCAGAATGCCATCTTCCTGCATGTCACTGTGGTTCGAAAAAGACTGCTCGGCAAAATGCATAGACAGCCCATCGGCCTCAGCGTCATTATCCAGCCACATTTTCGCAGTCGGCAGCTTAATCACATTCGTCATAACGGATGAATTAAGCGTCGCTGGCCCGCAGGGTACGCGCCCGCTTGAATGATTCGTTATCGGTAGTATTTAAAAATAATTTTTCATGAGTCTCTCTACCCATTCAGGAATCCTGGCATTCTCGATTTTATCATACTGTGGATAATACGGTTTAATATCCAATACAGGGGTTTCATGGATGGCATCCAACCCTTTGACTTCAAGCCAGTCATTGCCCACATTGATTATTTTAACGGCCGTAATCCCTATTGGGTTTGGTCTATTTTTGGCCCGTTGCGCGAAAATCCCGACCTTTGGCATGGTTGCTAAATTTCTTGGTCTGCGTTGAAGATGTTTTTCTTGTTCATAATGAGCCTGATGCAAATAGGTCACGATGATCGCATGAGAAAATCCTTCTAACCCTCGCAATGCCCCGGCAAATTCGGATTGTAAGAGAATTTTTGATTGAATGTCACCCCAGTGTTCATCCATACGTTCAGTGACTGAGGATGACACATATCCTATTGGTGTGAATGTTATTTCATGCATTGTATTTTCCTATAACGCCAAAAGTGATTGGTTTTGGGGGAACGCTTGACAGCGGAGACGGAGCATGAAATGACATATCCCTTTCTGCGATGATCCGGATCGATAGACACCCCGCCAATCTCCCATATACGCTCGTAGTTTTGAAACGTGAAACACGTGGACAGAGGGTATGTAAATAGCAACGCAAAATTGATCCACTTTTTCCCTATGGCGACGTATATGTCACGGGCTGATAGAACGAGATTCCTGTAATAAAACGAAAATCTTTCTGGTTGAGGGTATACAGTTTATGATGATGGATCGATGTTGCCGCGATCATCGCATCTGGCAAACTGAGCTTATGGCTCAAGCAGTATGTTTCCATGATCTCAATAAATCGACCAGAGATGCTGTTCGTGACCGGAAACACCGTCAACAGCGACAGATGCGTTTTGATCTTGCGCAATTCCGCTTTATCAAGCGCACCAAAATAGAGTTCGGCCTGTGTAATAGCGCTGATAGCCAGATGTGTGTACCCGATGGCATGCAATTCCTGCACAATATTCGACGTATTCTTGTAAAATTCGATCAGGATATTGGTATCACAGACGATCATACGAATTGCCTCGGCCATGCCTGTTGACGAAGGGTGGTCACGGAGAGATCTCTCTCACTCCACAATCCGGCATAGGAAAAGAATTCTTCAGTGCGATCCACAGTGTCTTGCTGAACATGTTGCAGAATCTCTTGATCATCCATCGAGATGTGTATGACAAAATCAAGCGATTGCAAGACGCTGTACAGCAATTGCGCCTTCTCATGATCTTGAACTTCCACCAGAATATGTTGCATACGTTACGCCCCTCTTTCTTACCAATAATTCGTGTCAGTATGCCTCGCAGAAGGCATTTCATGCTCCCTATGTCCGAGGCACCTATTGCTCTCATTGGCAACATCGGGAATAGCGACCGAATTTACGCCTCAAATATGTCGTATAGAATCTTTACCGTTATCCTGTTGTATCGCGCACAGTATGCTGAATGATGCGTTTCCTGTCAACAGATTTCTTCAAGAGAATGCCGAACATGATTGGTTTGGGGGGACGCCTGACAGCGGGCACGGAGCGTGAAACTGCATCTCCCTTTCTGCGATGAGCCGGATCGGTAGATACCCCGCCAACCTCCCAAATATTCTCGTAGTTTTGAAACGTGAAACACATAGAAAGAGGGTGCGTATGGCCATACAGCGTAAAAGACATCGCTCCCTGTTCAAAAACTTCATGATTCATCGTTCACGATTTCCAACGGAGGCCTTCTCCCATATCTTTATGTTCAATTGGTTCTCCCGCGTTCAGATGCTCAGAAGCATGCCTTCCTCCTGCCTTTCACTGGGGTTTGAAAAAGGCTGCTCGACAAAATGCAGAAACAACCCATCAGCCTCAGCGTCATCATCCAACCATAATGTTCGCAGTCGCCAGCTTGATGACATTTGTCATAACAACCCCACTCACCTGCTTAAGAGACATCCTTGTGAGCGGGCACACAGGTTGAACCACTAGCCGACCTTGGCCGGAAGCACTATGCTTAAAATTGCACCGCGTCTCTCAAGTCAGATGTAGTTGGATTATTATTACTTCGTCGCCTTCTATCATGGAATATTGTACAAACCGATCAAGATATTTTGTAGGTTGCCTTTAGAAGGCTTGTGATAATTCTTTTCTTATTCTAAACTTTATGGATAAAAGCAATCGTTAATATATTGGACAGATAGAATGAAAAGAATTATGGTAACCACGAATAACTCGACAATACAGGTCATCAAGGCCATTATCCCCTGACCATACGCATAAAGGGCTATACCATATTTTTGTTTGGCTAACATATTGATAAACATAGGTATGCCTGCTGAAAACCCCGCTATCATCCAACTCGGAAATATGATAATCAACACGGTCACCATCTTTTTCCAACGTGAACAACTATTGAAAAACAACCACGCGCCACACGCGGCCATCAGCAATGACGAGAAGAGAAACCATATATTGATATCAAACGCTGCATCCATGGTCCGGATTCGGTTAGTATATAAGGCATGTAAATGCTCCTGGCGCATGACAGCATAGCCGCCTCGAAAGAGAGTCAGTGCCAGACCGACAACAAGCGCATCTGGCAAGTATTGCCGGATGTCCATCTGACGGCGCGCCGCAAACCAACCGCTTATGAGCAGCATAAGACCACTTCCTATCAGGCCAGGCAGAAAATTGCTCTCGGCAAAGTAGAGCACAGTGGTATGATCCAGAGCGGAAAGAATTGGCGTAATAAACTGTTGCTTCCAGGGGAGATTTTTAGAGAGTTTTATCGTAAAATCGCCGCCTTGATGGAGAAAGAGCAGGTATTTGTCAGAACCGAGATTGATCTGCTGCACATATTGATTATAAAACAAAGCGTGATCCCATGCGGCGCCTACACCTGGTATTTCTACAAAACGATAACGGGCGCCATTCCGAATATACACAGGGATCACTCCTTTCGGCGCATTGCTATAGGTGAGAACCCGCCCTGTAGAATTTTCATATTCGTCAATGAGCTGATAGGGCATGTCTGCCAGAAAAGATAAGCGGGGATCGCCAAGCAGAAAATAGAAGGGCCAGGCCAGGAATCCTTGAAGATACCCCTGATTTTGCACCTGGACCACATGTCCTATGGGGAAATCCGGCCAGGTATAAGAAAAAGGAAATCCCTTCGGTTCCCCGAAAGCATACGCGAGAGGGCTATAGACAAATCCTGCATAAGCAGCAGCGCCTTGATCAAGAACTCTCAGAGCAATAGACTCTTGATTCCAAACTTTAAGCGTTTGACATGCAAGCGCATTCACCAGGAGAGGAGGCAGAGGTGGAATATCATCGGCTATCAGGTCGATCCCATCTTCTAATAACCAGTGTCGCCGGGAGCCATGACCTTGAAAGGTCACATACGCCGCTTCCTGGAGAGAGGCGACAACATTATTTTTGTTCAGGAGAATTGATGTGGTTTGCTCCTTCTCGTGCAAAAAAATTTTATGTTCCCTGGGAATCACTGCAAGGGATTTTCCATTGAAAAGTCGCCGCTGCCATAACGAACGAGCCTTCTCCTGGGAACTGCCAGTCAGAATCCCTATTGAAATGACAGCCCGATGTTTTTGTAGCGTTTGTCCAAATTGGGAAAACACGGAATCTGATAGATGCTCAGGGGTTATCACCCACAGTAAAAAAATTGGTTTATGCTTCAAGGCATCCTTCAGTGAGTGGGTAAGCGGTAGATTTTCCGAGTGGGCTATTTCTTCAGCTAAATCGTAGTAAGGATCAGAGCGCGCAGCTAAGATGACCATATCTGAAGCCCCTCCAAAACCATCTTTAGAGGTGGTTGCGGCGATATTCATATTCCAATCCGCGAATATGATAGCAAGCAACACTGCGGCAAAGAACCAGGAAAATCTCAACCTTGTAAATCCTCCTTCATCTTCCCACTTCTTTATTGATATTACGATGGTAAACTACCAGGAAGGCTTTTTCACAGAGTTTCGCACGGCAATTGCCGGGTGGAGGATCATTTGCTGGGGGGTGTTGCGGCCCTGATGCTCGATCTGGTCGCAGAGAATCTCGGCCGCCCATTTTCCGATTTGATATTTGGGATGGATCATCGTAGTCAGAGGAGTCTCCGCCAGCACCGCCAGGTCAGAATCATCAAACCCCATTACCGAAATATCGTCCGGAATTTTCAGTCCTGCTTCGCGAATGGCGGCATAGGCTTGTAAGGCGGTCTCGTCATTAAAAAAGAAGACCGCTGTGGGCCGGTCGGTTCCCAATGCAATTAATTCTTTCATAAGTAAATATCCATGATTCGCGTCACGCCACTTGAGGGTGGTATTGGTTTTTGCCAGCCGGGGATCAAACTCGATTCGATTGGCGGCAAGGGCTTTCCTGTATCCTTGATAGCGCTGGATGCCAGGGACATGGGTATTGGGATAGACATACGCAATTCGCCGGTGCCCGGCTTCAATCAAATAGCTTGTCGCTCGAAATCCGCCTTCAACATCATCTAAGGAAACATAAGAGACCTCATGAGTAGCAAGAGCCCAATCCATGAAGACGACAGGGATCGTGAGGGCTTGTAGGAAGTGATAGGTTTTTGAATCTAAAAATTGCTGTGGACCGATAGACGGCTCAAACAGCAGTCCATCAATATTTTTTTCAAGCAGTTGTTCTAGACATGCGGGTTCCTTCTCCGGATCGGTATCTGAACTCCCCAGCACAATGTTGTAGCGCTTTTGATACACAATATCGTTAATACCCTGGATGATTTTCGGGTAAATATAGAAAGACAAGCCGGGCACAATAACGCCGATGAGATAACTGCGGTTTTGATTCCCCCGGGTTTTTCCGGAAAAGAAACTGCCAAGTCCTTGTTTTTTATAAATAACCCCCTCATTCACTAATTCCGCTAAGGTCTGTCGGACAGTACTCCGGCTCACGTGAAATTGGACCATCAGCTCGCTTTCTGAAGGGATCTTCTGATCAGTTTGATAGTGTTCGTCTTTGAGATGACGTTTGACGATTTCTTTCAACTGGAGATATTTGGGGGTTGATTTCTCTGCATCAATTTTCATTGTTTCTCATCATGCTTTACGCACCCTCACCCCCGGCCTCTCTCTCAAAGGGCGAGGAGGGGAAGAGTACAAACGTCCTGGTCTTTACTCCCCTCGCCCTTTGAGAGAGAGGCCGGGGGTGAGGGTGGCGTAAGCCTTGCTATATTTATTCGTACAATACAATAAACATATATCGAACAAGTATTTTAAAGTCAAGAATTTTTTCTTTCTATCATTCTTTCCTTATAAAAATAATTCATCATGATAGACCAATGAACATTGAAATCTGTAAGGATCTCGACAATATTAACTTTCTGCTCTTGCCGGGTTTATTACCTGGCTTCAAAAGAGCCTGGGTTACAAATTCAGTCTTGAGCAGAAGGGTCACTCAGGCATACTTATTTTAATTTCACATTATCGAGTTAAAAGTCTTTCTTTTTTTACTTGACACATCATCATATTATCACTTATACGTACAAGCAAACATAAGAACGCAGCATGAGCCGTTGAGAGGAATAAAATATGAAACAGCGTCCATTCTTAACAACACAAGGCACAAAACTTGTTGATCGCGATGGGAAAACTGTCATCCTGCGGGGGGTTGGGCTTGGCGGCTGGATGAATATGGAAAATTTTATTACAGGGTATCCGGCTAATGAAACCGCCCAACGCCAGGTGATCCATGAGGTGCTCGGAGAGCAAAAATACGATCTCTTTTTTGAGCAATTTCTGGAAAACTTTTTCACCGAGGATGATGCCAAGTTTCTTCAATCTTTGGGGCTAAATCTCTTGCGCCTTCCTGTCAACTATCACCATTTTGAAGATGACATGGAACCCTTCGTAATCAAAGAATCCGGATTTACACATTTAGATCGGGTTATTGATCTCTGTGCGCAACACGAGATTTATACCATCATCGATCTTCATGCTGTGCCAGGGTATCAAAATCAGGCCTGGCATTCAGACAATCCCACCCATAAAGCCCTTTTTTGGGAACACAAGCATTTCCAGGACAGAACGGTGAAACTCTGGGAAACCTTTGCTCGCCATTATAAGGACAATCCGTGGGTGGCCGGGTATAATCCGATTAATGAACCGGCAGATCCCACAGAACGCCGGATCATGCCGGTGTATGACCGGATTGTTGCAGCGATTCGAGCGATTGATCGGGATCATATTATCTTCCTGGAAGGAAACTGCTATTCCAGAGATTTTCACATGTTTGGCGAACCGCTGCCGAACATTGTGTACACCAATCACGATTATGCATTGCCCGGATTTATTGATGGAGGCCCGTATCCGGGATATTCCAGAGGAATTTATGTTGATCGGGATGTGCTTGAAGCGACCTTCTTAAAACGCAGCCAGTACATGCTTGATCACAATGTCCCGATCTGGGTAGGCGAATTTGGGCCGGTTTACACAGGAGAGCCTGACGCTGATGCCATGCGTTACCAGGTGTTGCAGGATCAGCTTGAGATTTATGCGAAATATGAAGTGAATTGGGCGCTCTGGACCTATAAAGACATTGGGTTGCAAGGGATCGCATACACAAACCCTGAGAGTGCGTGGATCAAGCGTATCCAGCCGATGCTCAAGAAAAAAGCTCGTCTCGGTGTTGACGCCTGGGGCGGACTTGACAAAGACATTCGGCACATTATGGAACCGTTGGAACGGCTGTTTGCCCAAGAATTTCCTGATTATGATCCATTTCCCTTTGGAGTACAACGGCAAATCAATCTTCTTGTCAGGCATATTCTGCTATCAGAACCGCTATTGAAGGAATTTGGAGAATGTTTCAGAGGGATGAGCGACACCGATATTCACGAAATGATGGAATCGTTCCTTTTTAACCAGTGCGTGATTCGTCAACCACTGGTGGATATGCTGCGGAATTTTGCATGAATACAATCTGGGATCATGCAATAAAAGTCTTTATTTGAAGGAGTCGTCATGATCTGGCGACTATCCGGCTTGATGGAACTATATGGATTTCATATCATCAGAAAGAAAATATCCTTGCTTATGAGGAATCCTTGTAGTTTCAAAGGAGTTGCCATGAGTTTCGGCTCACCCGGCACAATGAACATCAGATGTACCGCGAAACTCCAGTTTCGCGGCTGTCAACGAATACGCGAAACTGGAGTTTCGCGCTACATTTTCAAAGGAGGTGATGAACAGGGGAGAATATGGCGATGCGGAGAGTGTGAATGCAGTAACCACATCGCGTAAACTTGTGGAGTCGATACATAGAATTTAATACATTGTTAACACTTCTATGACAGGAAAAAGGAGAACAGATTATGAAAAAGTTTATCGGTATTTTTCTCTGTGTGACTTTTCTGATGGCTATAGGCAGTCAGATGACAGCCGCAAAAGAAAAACTGGTCATGTGGGATGTAATGACCTCCAATGTTGTCAAGGATTTGCTTGATGAGACGGCGGCACAGTTCAACAAGGACAATCCTGATTTTGAACTCGAAGTGGTGCATATTCAGAATGATCCCTATAAAACAAAATTGAAAGTCGCGATGGGTGGGGGAACTCCGCCTGATATTTTCCACAACTGGGGCGGCGGACCGCTCAAAGAATATATTGATTCCGGGATGGTGGCTACGATTGATGAGATTAAAGAGGATCTGCTGAAAACCTATATTCCGGCGGCCTTCGATCCGGCTACCTTTGACGGAAAAACCTATGGTGCCCCCTATACTGGCTTAACGGGGGTGTACTTTTTTTACAGAAAAGACATCTTTGCCAAATACAACCTGACTCCTCCGAAAACCTGGGAAGAATTGCTTGAAGTCGGGGAAACCCTCAAGAAAAACGGCATCATTCCGATTACTCTCGGAAACAAGACCAAATGGCCCGGCTCTTTCTACTACATGTATGTGGCTGACAGAGTAGGCGGCGCGGATATGTTCTTGAACGCTCTGTATCGGAAAGAAGGGGGAACATTTGAGGATCCGGCGTATGTAAAAGCCGGGGAACTGGTGCAAGAATTGGTGAAACGCGACTTCTTCCCCAAAGGGTTCAATGGGATGGAAGAAGATGTAGGGCAATCGCGTGCATTGATCTACACTGGCAAAGCCGCAATGTTTCTGATGGGAAACTGGTTTATTGGCGCTGCAAACAAAGAGGCTCCGGAAGTACTCGAAAACATTGACTTCTTCACATTTCCGGCAATCGAAGGTGGAAAAGGCGATCCCACAAACCTGATCGGCAGTCCGGGACAGAACTATTTCTCGATCGCCAGTACCTCCAAAAACAAAGAGATGGCGCTGAAGTTTCTGAAAGACTACATCATGAGCCCATCCTATATCAAGTTTCTCGTGGACAAGGCCGGCTATGTTCCTCCGGTGAAAAACGCTTCCTCGTATGTAGAGGATCCGATGATGAAGAAAATTGCTGAGACCTTCGAGGCTGCCGGGCATGTCCAGGTCTATTATGACCAATTTATGTCTCCGGCAATGGGGGAGAAACACAAGGATCTCGTGCAATCGCTTTTTGCTCTGACCATCACGCCTGAAGAGATGGCAAAAGGCCACGAAGATGCGATTCTTGAGGAACTGAAACAATAATACGATTGTACCTCTTAAACCTGAAAGGTCATTGCAGACCTTTCAGGTTTTTTTGACCGGAAAAAGGATGCGATCCAATGAAGAAAAAGCATGATTTCCTGGTTGCGCTGCTCTTTATTCTTCCAGCATTAGCAATTTATCTCTTTTATTTTATTTTCCCTATTCCGGCATCGGCCTATTATAGCTTTTTCCAATGGAATGGAATCTCCCCGACGAAGAAATTTTTAGGATTTGGAAACTGGGTGGCCTTGTTTAATGATCCGGCTTTCTGGAAAGCTCTGACCAATAATATCATTCTGGTCATTGCTTCTATTCTCATCCAACTGCCTATTGGGCTGATCCTCGGAGTCTTTGTATCATCGAAACTGAAAGGGACGAAATTCTTAAAACTGATCTACTTTCTGCCTATGTTGCTTTCGGCTGTCGCCATCGGCCTCACCTGGAATTTCATCTATGAACCCACGTTCGGACTTTTTAATGCATTTCTGAATGTCATTGGCTTAGGGCGATTTGCGACCGGTTGGCTGGGGGAAGAAAAATTTGCCCTGTGGGCGGTCATTATCGCGATTTGCTGGCAATATATCCCATATTATATGGTCTTATTCGCTGCGGCCTTAGCAGGCATTCCGCAAGAACTCTACGAAGCGGCTTACATTGATGGGGCTTCAAAGGGTCAGGGATTTTTAACGATTACCCTCCCTCTGTTGAAAAATACCATTCGTATTGCATGCGTTCTCTCGCTGACAGGATCGCTGAAATATTTCGCGCTGATTTTCGTCATGACAGGAGGCGGGCCGAATCATGCGAGCGAGTTATTGGCAACCTACATGTTTAAACAGGCGTTCACGTCGTTCAGGATGGGGTACGGAAGCGCCATTGCCGTGTTTATGTTCATGATTTCTTTTGTGTTAACCGTCTTTATTCTCAGAAAAGGAAAACGACAAGAAGAAATCGTGTATGGGTAATTTCCAAAGAGGAACAATAGCATTTATGAATAACAAGCCTTCACAGCTCAAAAACGTTCTTACAAAAGGTGGAATTTATGCACTTGCCTTCCTATGGCTGTTGATTACGATCTACCCATTGGTATTTTTGATCCAGAATTCCTTTAAGCAGTCCATGGAATTCTTTATGTCCTCTGTCTGGTCTCTCCCACAGAAATTTTCGATGGTAAATTATCAACGCATCTGGGAAAATCAATTTTACAGATTTTTCTTGAATTCTGCCATGGTGACCAGTGGGTCGTTGTTGATTATTCTTATTGTTGGCAGTGCTGCGGCTTTTGGGCTTGCGCGCATACGGTTCCGTTTCCGGAATCTGTTCTATTTTCTTTTCATCGGCGGTTTAACCATTCCGGTCCATATCACGCTCATCCCGATCTATACGCTCACCCGCAGCATTGGCCTGTACGATTCCCTTTGGGCATTGCTCGGCCCTTATGTGGCTGCAAACCTGCCTGTAACGGTGTTTATTCTGGTCGCTTTTATGGAAGAGATCCCCTTGAGTTTAGAAGAAGCCGGCTATATAGATGGCGCAACACGCTGGCAAATATACTGGCATATTGTGCTCCCTATTTCCAGACCGGCGATGACCGCCGTAGGCATCTTCAATTCGGTTGTACTCTGGAATGAATTTATCTTTGCCCTGGTGCTCATCAATGCTGAATCGAAACGGCCTTTGACTCTGGGCTTATGGAACTTTCAGGGGCAATTTGCCACTGATATCCCCGCCATGATGGCAGCTCTCTTTCTATCCATGCTGCCATTGCTTATTTTCTATGCCATTGTCCGGGAGCGTTTGATAGAAGGATTGACAGCCGGAGCGATCAAAGGCTGAGGATTGGAAAAGTTTTCATGCTGACATACACATGTTCCTTCCAGGTCCTGACGTTTTAGGCCGAGACGGCGAGGGTGGTCTGAAGAGGATGCCACCATCACAGACATGTTTGTTCGAAACGCTCCATCGTCTGAGCCGCTGGGCTTCGCGGGACAGCGAGGCGCAGCCCCATGCGTTTGTGCGGGGAACGTCCCCCACTCCAGTCATTATCCAGAGCCTCTGACGCCACAATGTGTCAAAATACACTGCGTAAGCTTTTACACCGCCAATACGATCACCGGGATGAGACCAGTTCTTTCGTGATTGCCGTCAGATTCATGGTCAGCAGCACGCCGGGCTTGGGAAGCTCATTGACGCCAATCACGGTTCGCGCGGGACGGTGATCGCCCATCTTCTCGACATAGACCTGATTCATACGCTCAAAATCTTGCATATCTTTGAGAAAGACATTGACATGGATGACGTGATTCAAATCAGACCCCACAGATTCAAGCATGACTTTGAACGATTCCAGAATTTGCGCTGTCTGGGAGTGCACGTCCGGGCCAGCAAGCTTACCCGTGGCGGGATTGACGCCGGCTGTGCCGCCAATACTAATGAATTGACCCACCTTCGCAATATGATTGTATGGGCCAATAGGTTGAGGAGTGTTGGGTGGTGTGGAAGTTTCTACTCTCGATGACATATTTCCTCCCTATCAGATACTTTCTTGTACATAGCCGCGTTTGGCGGACTAACAGGTGATTATCTTGATCTGGTGATCATCCTACTGAGGGTGATTATCAGAAAGACCATACAACAAACTCACAGCTGTCACCATGAGAATGGATGTCCTACTCCAAAGACGTTATTGTGTCAACATTTTTCCAGGAGGTTCTGTTCACCGGAATATAAAATTTGCGAAATTTGTTCTATTGTATGATCACAATCAGTCCTTCGTTTTTGTCGCTTGAGAGGAATTCTCCAATACAATCTAACCGGCTTCGAATTTCTATTGACAATCCTTTGCTATACCTGCATGATTTATTCAAGTCAGGTTGCCGTAATTTATGACACAATGTTGAAAAGATCGAACATTGGAGAATCTGCTAATGAAAAAAACATTTTCGAATAACATGCCACAGCCATGGACTCCCGAAGAATTTGCCGTATTTGAACATTTTGTCACCCCTGGGGATATTCAGGCGTTTTTAGACGACATCCCTTATAGCGATGACCCGATTTACCGTTCCCCTCGCAGCGTACTGCGCGACCGAAAAGCGCATTGCTTTGACGGCGCATTGTTTGCCGCCGCCGCTCTGCGTTTGCTTGGGTATACACCGCGCGTGTGTGAGATAAAAGCGGTGCGGGATGATGTGCATCTGCTATCGCTATTTACCATTGACGGCCATTTTGGCGCCATCGCCAAGTCAAATTTTTCCGGCCTGCGTTTTCGAGAGCCGGTGTTTCGGAATCTGCGCGAATTAGTGTTGTCATATTTTGAAGATTATTACAATGTGGATGGCGAAAAAACGATGCGGGGTTATACGATTCCATTGGACCTCAGCCGCTATGATTCCCTGCACTGGATGACAGAGGATGCAGGACTTGACGTGATTGCAGAGAAATTGGATCAGATTCGCAGCATCTCCCTTCTGACCCCTGTCATGGAAGCCAGATTACATCGCATGGATCAGCGAAGCTATCAGGCCGGATTACTGGGCGTAAATGAAGCCGGACTCTATCGGCCTGAAGAGCATCATTAACTCCGTATTGGCTCAAAAGTTTTCAGGTATTTAAAAACCAGATTTCTTCGAAGAAACCTGGTTTTTTGTCCTGGCAGGGAACAGGTGTCAACGTGACTGAACGTAAATCGAGAGAGCAGAGACTACGGCATCGAATCAAATTCGAGCAATTGATCGCCAGCATTTCAACAATGTTCATCAACCTTGAGCCCGATGACATTGCGGCGGGAATTCATCAAGCCTTAGAAGATATTGGAGATTTTGCAGGGGCTGACCGGAGCTATGTGTTCCTCCTCTCAGATGATGGAACGTACGCTGATAATGTGTATGAATGGTGCGCTGAGGGCATAGACTCGCAAAAGCAAGCCCTGCAGCATTTATCCATAGAGACATTCCCCTGGTTTACTGAGCAGCTCCAACGCTCAGGGGTGCTTCATATTGCACGAGTGGCCAATCTCCCTCCGGAAGCCAGTGCTGAAAAAGCAGGGTTTGAAATGCAGCACATTCAGTCGCTGGTGACGGTGCCGCTGGTGCATGGCAAGCAGATCATGGGGTTTCTGGGATTCGACGCGGTCAAGACGGAAAAGACCTGGAAGCAAGAGGATATCGTACTTCTTCAAACCGCCGGCAATATTTTTGCCACGACCTTACAGCGTCAGCAGGCTGAAAATGCTCTGCGAGAAAGCGAAAAACGCTATTCTGGAATTTTTAACGCCACGACCGATGCCCTGGTGCTTGTCAGTGCAGATGGCCGAATTCTCGACGCCAACGTACAGGCCTGTTCCATCTATGGAATTCCGTATAACGAGCTGCTGAAACTTCACCTCACCGATCTGGTGACGCCCGATTATCACGACTATCTCTTGAATCAGATCAAGATGACCATCCAGACCAATAAACGGCTCAGTCTGGAAGCGATCAATCTCCGCAGCAACGGAACTCCGTTTCATGCTGAAATTCAGGGTGGGGCCTTTGAGTTTAAGGGACAATCCCATTTTTTAGCAGCGATACGAGACGTGAGTGAAAGAAAACAGGCCGAGGAGCAGTTACGAATCTATCATGATCGCCTTGAGAATTTAGTCGAAGAACGAACAACCGAACTCGTTCAGACAAATCAACGTTTGATCAAAGAGATCGCTGAACGCAAACAGGCCGAGCTTGATCTGAAAAAAAACGAGCAATGGTTAGCGGCGATTCTGAACAGTATCGAAGAAGGGGTGATTGTCACCGATGATGCCGGCGTGGTGACGTTCATGAATCCTGCAAGTGAATTGCTCACTGGCTATAGCCGGGAAGATGCTTCGGGAAAAGATATCATATTTCACGTGTTTGACAAAGAAACCCGGGACCCTTTGCCAGACCCTATCAAGAAAGTGCTGCAAAAAAATCTGGCTATTGGCCTGACTGATCACTCCTTCTTGCTTGCCAAAGATGGGAGAGAGATTCCGGTTGAATATCGCGGTACTCCTCTGAGAAATGAACGTGGGAATGTGACCGGAGTTGTGCTGGTATTTCATGACATCTCGGAGCATCTTCGAACCCGGGAAGTGTTAACAGAAGAACGAACCCTGTTACGCACTCTGATTGATACCCTGCCAGATTTTGTGTTTGTCAAAGATCATCAGAGCCGGTTTGTGCTGAACAATAGTGCACATATTCGGCTATTGGGGGCAAGTTCGCAAGAGGAACTCCTGGGTAAGTCGGATTTCGACATCTTTCCGCAGCAATTAGCGGCCTCGTATTATGCGGATGAACAAGAAGTCATACACACCGGGCAAGCGTTAATTAACCATGAGGAAATCACCATTGACCCCCAGGGAACAACCTATTATCTGCTAACGACCAAAGTTCCATTGTACGACAGCCATGGAGAGGTCATCGGAATTGTCGGGATTTGCCGCGACATCAGTGAACGTAAACGGGCTGAAGTCGAATTACGGAATAAAGAAGAATTGCTGCGCGCCACACTTGATTCAACGACTGATGGCATCCTGGTTGTGGATAACACTGGTCAGGTGACACATGCCAATGCTCGTTTTGCTGAAATGTGGCGTATTCCTGAAACAATACTTGTAACCAGAAATAACGAGCAATTACTGAATTATGTGTTAGAACAACTTGAGAATTCACAGCAATTTCTTATGAAAGTTCATGGGTTATACCAGACAGCGGTAGAAGATTTTGATACCCTCTACTTTAAGGATGATCGGATATTTGAACGGTTTTCCTGTCCGCTGATTCAAGACGGAAAATCCGCCGGACGCGTTTCGAGCTTTCGAGATGTGACTGCGCGTAAACGGGTTGAAAAAGAATTAGAGGCCTACCAGACCCATTTAGAATATCTGGTTGAAGAACGCACCCTTAAATTACAACAACTCAATGCCCAACTCCTGCGCGAGATCGATGAGCGCCGGCGGGCAGAAACAGAAATTCAAGCCATCGCCCAACGTTTCCAGACCGTGATCGAGACGGTTGGAGAGGGCATCACATTGAGTAATGATGCGGGTTATTTTGAAATTTTTAACTCGGAAATGCAAGAAATCAGCGGATATACACGCTCAGAAGCAAACAGTGATAGTGATTTTCTCGCACGGCTTTACCCTTTGCCCTCCGAACGGCAAAAAGCAATTGATGGCATGCAGGAAGTTCGTCAATGCCAGAGTTTGAGAGATATCGAAACAACCATCCAAACCAAAGAGGGGAATCAAAAGACCCTGCTCGTCTCGACAGCCATGATGCAGTATCAGGGGTGCGACTGGTTTTTAAGCGCCTATCATGATATTACCATACGCAAACAGACTGAAAAAGCCTTACAGGAAAGCGAAGAACGCTATCGGACGCTTGTCGAAACATCGCCGGATGTGATTGTTCTGATTGGTCCGGAGAGAACCGTTCTCACGTGTAACCAGCAGGCATTACGTTTAAATGGGGCTGATAGCATTGACGAAATCATTGGAAGAAGTGTGTTTGATTTTTTGGCACCAGAGGAGTATCGGCGGGCGTTGAACGATATACAGCGCACTCTGGAACTGGGATCGCTCAAAAACGTCGAATATACGTGCCTCAAAAAAGATGGAACCCGCTTTCCTACGGAACTCAGCGCCTCCAGGATTCGAGATGATTCCCAACAGGGACAATCGCTTGTGATTGTCATGCACGACATTACCGAACGGAAACAGATTGAACAGGCACTACAGCAAGCCAAAGAAGCGGCAGAAACAGCCAATCGGGCTAAAAGTGAATTCCTGGCGCACATGAGCCATGATCTCCGCACGCCGCTCAACGCCATTTTAGGCTATACACAAATTCTCCGTAGCGACCCAACTCTGTCAGAAATCCACAAAAATGCTCTGGACGTGATGTACCGTAGCGGCAATCATTTATTAACCCTGATTAATGATATTTTAGATTTATCGAAAATTGAGGCTCGAAAGTTAGAAATTGTATCAGACATCATTTTTCTGCCTGAATTTTTGAAAAATCTTGCTGAAATTGGGCAAATTCATGCGCAACAAAAAGCTATTCGTTTTGATTATCATTTCAGCCCAAAATTACCTACACGAGTGTATGGCGACGAACGGCGGCTGCAGCAGATTCTTCTGAACTTACTGAGTAATGCGGTGAAATTTACTAACCAGGGACGTGTTGAATTCCGTGTATTTTGTTCCATCCCTCGGCATTCACCCTTCGGAACACGCCTGTGTTTTGAGGTACAAGATACCGGTATTGGAATTCCCCCGGATCAATTGACTCAGATTTTTCTCCCCTTTCACCAGGTCGCCCATGGTGGAGGATTTAGCCATACAGAGGGGACTGGTTTGGGATTGACCATTAGCCAGTATCTGGTACATAGCATGGGAGGAGAACTCCAGGTTGAGAGCGCGCCTGGGAAAGGAAGTCGTTTTTGGTTTGAGCTTGACATGCCTGAAACAACCGTGGAGAATGCCCGGTCTGGCGATGTTGCTCTGGAAGGATCGCGGATTATCGGATTTCGCGGTGCACCACGCAGGCTCTTGATTGCAGATGATCATGATGCGAACCGTATTTTACTCAAAGATCTCTTAGCGCCATTAGGATTTGAACTTTTAGAGGCTAGAAATGGTCGGGAAACCCTTGCAAAAATTTTTGAAGATGCTCCGGATCTTGTGTTCCTTGATTTAGTGATGTCTGAAATGGACGGCCTTGAAGTTGTCCGTCAGATTCGTCAAGCTCCCGAACTTAAAGACCTGATTGTGATTGCCATTTCAGCCAATGTCTTTGAACATACGCGCCAGGAAAGTTTAGCGGCTGGCTGCGATGATTTTCTTCCAAAGCCGATCAATATGTCAGAGTTATTACAAAAATTACAGCAGTATTTACAAATCGAATGGCAATATCAACCGTTCGATTCCCAACCAGGTCAAAATAATCATATAGATACAAACCTTCAAACGATAGCTATCCCATCATACGAGGAAATTCATGCGCTTATAGCTCTTGCTCAACAAGGGCATTTGAAAAAACTGATGATCGCGCTTGACAGACTTGACCAACTTGATATACGCTGGAAACCGTTAACAACTCAGGTACGACAGTTTGCAAACCGATTTGAGATAGATCATATCTGTCAATTTTTAGAGCAGAATTTCGAACGAGAAGGAATGCCATGCAAAACATCTCCCAAGGGGTCATTTTAGTTGTGGATGATACGCCTGAAAATCTGGGGATCCTATTTAACTATTTGGATCACCGCGGATTCACGGTTCTGCTGGTTCAAAATGGAGAAAATGCTCTGAAACAAGCTCAAACGTGCCATCCTGATCTCATTTTATTAGATGTGATGATGCCCGACTTAAATGGTTTTGATGTCTGTCGGCGGTTGAAAGCGAACGAGACCACCTGCCATATTCCGGTCATTTTCATGTCGGCTCTTTCGGAAACCGTGGATAAACTGCAAGGATTTGAAGTCGGTGGAGTTGACTATATCACCAAACCGATTCAGTGTGAAGAAGTCGAGGCCCGGGTGAAGGCTCATCTCATGCTGCGCAAACTGCAACAAGAACTTCAAAAAAAAAATACAGCCCTCGCCGAAAAGAATGAGCAGTTACAAGCAGCTAATGCCAGTAAAGATCGTTTTTTTTCGATTATTTCCCATGATTTACGAACCCCGTTTGTCGGTCTGATTGGGTTGACCCAGGTACTTACTGAAGAATTTGAGGCCTATCCCAAAGAGGACCTCAAACAGCTCTTGATCAAATTGCGGAAAACCTCTGAAACATTTTACGCCCTACTTGAAAATCTTCTAACCTGGTCGCGCAGCCAGCTCGGGGTGATCGAAATGGCACCGCGCATAGTGAATATTCGAGAAGCTATTCTTCGAAATCTGCACATCTTTGAACAAACGGCCCGAGACAAACAGATTGCCTTGACGACAAGTCTTGAGGAACCAATGTTCGTCTATGTGGACGAAAAAATGCTCGAGACCATTCTCAGAAACCTCATCTCAAATGCGGTAAAATTCACACCTTACGGCGGAAAAGTGACGATCTCCGGTGGGCAAGATGGCTATATGGCCACGATCGTCGTCACCGATACCGGCATCGGCATCGGCCAGGAATACCTTCCCAGGCTTTTTCGGATTGATGCCCAGTATAAACGCAAAGGAACGGCGGATGAGCAAGGGACAGGTTTAGGCTTGATTCTGTGTCAGGAATTTCTCGAAAAAAATAGAGGGAAAATATGGATAGAAAGTAGAGAGAACGAAGGCTCGACCTTTAAATTTACCCTGCCCCAGCAACCTCCAGCATAAGTGCATGATCACAAGTTGTCAGAAGATTCCTGAAAATTTGTGTTTCAATGCACTCCGCATGTATGAATATTAAAGTTTCCCATGCGATCCATAAAAAAGAGCTTTTACTGCAATACCAGGAACAGAAGCAAAAAGAGCGTCAATTGCAGGAAACCGCCTTACAAGAAGCACAACGTCTGGCGCTCATGTTAGTGGAACAATTTGGCATTGAGCGGGTGTATCTGGTTGGCCCGTTGGCATACAACAAGTTTACGGCCGGCATGAAACTTGAATTGGCGTTAGAAGGCATTCCGACAGGAACTTACGCCAGTGCATTGGGGTATCTAAAACAGAGTTCGACCTTTGAGCTAGATCTCATTGACCTCCAACAGGCCGATACCTGGACTAAACTCGCGCTCAAAGAAAAAGGCAAGCTCCTGGCAAAAAAATAATCCTGGAGTGCGAAAGCTCTGCTTTCGCTGCAAAAGCAGAGCTTTTGCACTCCGGAAACGCCGCGTGTTATTTTTTCCAGAACCGCAGCCTTCGTTTGAGCCGCCGCCAGGAAACTAACAACGAACACTGCCATTGTGCCAATTGATAGACCCAATCGGCGTCAGGAACACCATAATATTTCATGCTTCCCGGACAGCATTTATTGAGCAAGACGACGTCATACATCCGGGCATAGCGGGAACGCCAGGGACGCGCGCGGGTACAATCAATCATCCTGATTTGATCGTCATGCAGCAGAAAATTTTTGACGTGCGGATCGCGGTGAACCCATCCTTGCTGGTGTAATGTCCGCAACATCGCCGCAATACGCTCGACCTCGGCGCATGTGCAGGGCTGTCCTTCAAGATATTGATAGACGCTCCAGGAAGCCATGACAAACCCGAAACGTTTCTTTTCCAGGATAAACACCGGCTGCGGCACAGGCAAACCTGAAGTGTGCAACCTCTCCATATTTCGTAAGGTTCTCTCGCCTTCTCCGGCTCGGTACCAGCTCGTGAATTGCGCCCACCAGCGTTTTTCCTGGGTTAACGACCGTTTCACAATAAACTGTTGCCCTGAATGTCGAATCAGAAACACTTCCCCGCGATTATGCGATTGGAGCACGATTTTCGGTCTGGCGAGAAAACCGGCGACGTCCGCAAGCGTCTGAAACGTATCTTGCCACGCCGGAAAAATGTGTAAACGCCAACCAGGCTCTCTGTCAAAAAATGGCATGTTGACGACAGGCTGTTGTTTCGGTTTGTCTTGAAATTCGGAAATGATGACAGGTGGTTCTTTGACAAAATCAGAATGGTACATAAACGTAGAAGGCGGTGCTGAGCGGATAAACTGCTGCTGATGCTTTTGCAATCGAAATTGCGTCCGTTGCAAGACGGCATAAAACAGTTCTCGGAGCGTTCTGGTTTCTTTGGTGTAGGTATTGAGGTAGTATTTAAGAAATCTCAGCCGATCAGGTGTGGTCAACAGACGCAGATCAAGAAAATTCCGTCCCAACTCATCCAGATTTTTGATACGGCGTCGCTCTGAAATCCAACGCGTCGAACGCACAGCATCAAGATCAATAAGATAAACGCGCCATTGTTCGCCGCATCGCGCAAGCAGAATATTATTCGCTGTCAAATCGCCATGATACGCGCCTGCCAGATGAAGTTTACCCAAAAATTCGGCCACACTGCGGATGAGTGCGCGTTTCAGAGCTATGGGATTATCCCCTTCCTGAAAGTACGAAGAAAGATATTTTTTTTCTGGCGCAAACTGCCAATATTCTCGGAGCGAAAGGCCGCCGGCAACGCCCTGTGTGATTAAAAGATATTCTCCTGAACGCCATGAGGTTCGGCAGTGTAAGAAAGCGACAGGCTGCGGGGTTAGGATACCTTTGCGCAAAAGAATTCGGGCAATCCGCCAGGATTTTTGCGCTTTATGTGCTTGAAAAAGAGCCTGAATCGTTGGTTTCAGATTGTTGATGAGGTAGCGTTTGATATACACCTCGCCGGAATTCAGCTTGAGGCAATAGACTGCCCGGTCAGAATACTTCGTCAAGGGCGCATGAACATCCCGATCAGACGCCAAAAATGCTTGCAATTGCACTCGAAAGTCCGGAACGTTCCATATTTCCAGCAGATACCCCGAATAGCCTGCAAGCGTCACTGGTTGAAAGAACTCAGGCATCCTCATTATTACTCAGCATCTGGGTTTCATATAAGCGGGTGTAAACGCCGCCCTGGCTCAGTAATTCCTGGTGCGTGCCGCTTTCAAAAATCCTGCCGCAATCGAGCACAATGATATTTTCCGCTTTTTTGATGGTTGATAAGCGGTGGGCAATCACCAGCGTGGTGCGATCCTGCATCAGGTTCGCAATCGCGATTTGCACCAGTCGTTCCGACTCCGAATCCAGCGAAGAGGTCGCTTCATCGAGGATGATGATGGGCGGGTTTTTCAAAATCGCCCTGGCAATCGCCAGCCGTTGCCGCTGCCCGCCGGATAAACGCATCCCATGTTCGCCAATGACTGTCTGATAGCCTTCAGGCAAATTTTCGATAAATTCATGGGCATTGGCGACTTTGGCGGCCTGAATGATCTCTTCCTCAGAATAGTATTTTGCGCCGTAAGCGATATTATTGGCGACCGTATCGTTAAACAAAATCACATCCTGTGTCACAATGCCGATTTGCTTGCGCAGCGAGGCAAAGGTGACCTCGCGGATGTTTGTCCCATCAATAAAGATATCGCCGGCGGTCGGGTCATAAAATCGGGGCAATAGGCTGAGCAAGGTGGTTTTCCCCGCGCCACTCAAACCGACAAAGGCGGTGACATGCCCAACCGCTGCCGTAAAATTAATGTTGTGTAAGATGACCTCATCATCATATTGAAACGACACGTCTTTATAGGTGATACAATCTTTAATCGGCAACAATTCAATAGCATCGGGAGCTTCAATGACATCGGGCTGCATGTCGAGAACCGCGAAGACACGTTCGGCCGCCGCCACCGCTTGTTGAATTTTCAGATTGAACTTGCTGATACGTTTCAAGGGTTCGTACAGCATCAATAAGGCGGTGATAAACGTCGCAAAAGTGCCAGGCGTCGTAATCCCCTGAGTCACTTCGTAGCCCCCATACCAAATCACGCCCGCAATCCCCACGCCTCCCAGAATTTCTGAAAGTGAAGAATTGACAGCGCGGATGCGCACGGCGTACAGCGAGGTCTGAAAATAATCCTGAAGAACGTGGAAAAATCGCTCAATCTCAATTTGTTCTGCGCTAAAGGCTTTGACAATGCGGATGCCGGAAATTTTTTCATATAACAGATTGTTGATGTCAGCCATTTTTACCTGTAACGTGTGACTATTCTTCTTGATCTTCCGGCCAAAATAGGCCACCAGCGCCACCGCTAACGGCAGAATCACCAATGAAATGATCGCTAACTTCCAGTGATGATAAAAGACCACAACTAATAACGCCAGTGCCGTCACAACGCTGCGAATGGCGTCTGCAATAACTGTTGCCACGGCCGTTTGAAGTAAATTCACATCATTCGTAATTCTTGACACCAGTGTTCCGCTTTGCGTGTGAGAGAAAAATTTGAGCGAAAGGGTCTGGATATGGCGGTAGATCTCATCGCGCAGGTGTAACACGACCTTTTGACCGACATATTCAATAGAATAATCCTGACCATAAGAGGCCAGTCCTTTGATCGTAATTAACACCAGAACGATCAGCGGGATATACACCAGCATGGTCTGATCTTTTTCCACAAAAATGCCATCAACCACTTTTTTGACCAGCGAGGCTGATAAGCCTGTCGATCCTCCGGCAACGGCTGCGCACAATAAGGACAGAACGATTGTTGCAATATAAGGCCTGGTATAGGTTAAAAGTCGTTTATAAACTTCCATTCTTTATGCAAACAGGAGTGTCAAAGCTCTGCTTTGACTGCGAAAGCAGAGCTTTCGCACTCCTCAATTATTCAGGTTTTTTCAGGATGAGTAACGCCTCTTCCACGCTCAGCACGTTGGCATACGTGGAAGCAAGAGCCGCCAGAAATGCGCCGTGAACCTGTCTGGCCGGGATCATTTCGCTCTGGAAAGACAGCGAACGAGTTGCACAGGCGTCATGAACTACCAGGCATTCAAATCCGTAATCAAAGGCGGCGCGTGTTGTGGCTTCGACACATATATGGGTCATCATGCCGCAAAGAACAAGCCGCGTAATCTGTTTCTGCTGCAAATATTCCAATAGGCAGGTTTCTCGAAAACTGTTCGGATAATGTTTTTGAATCATAAGTTCATCCGCCAACGGTTGAACATGCGAATGAATCTTGACTCCTTCGGTCTCAGGCAGAAAAAACGCTGCTCCGGGGCGAACGGAAATATGTTGAATATGAACAACAGGCAATTGCTGCTCCCGGAAGTAGGTTAACATCTGTTGAGCCTGAAGACTGGCTTCAACACTCCCTTCCAATTCCATTTTGCCATTTGGAAAATAATCATTCTGAATATCAATAAGAATAAGCGCTGTTTTCATGAATATCCTTTCTCATTTTAATGGTTGTTTTACATTGAAATGTCAGAAATCTTCAGGAGGGCAAAGGTCTCATTTTCGTTACAAAAGCTCAATTTTTACCTTCCATCAGTGCTTGTACTCGTTTAATCTACAGTATTTCGTCCATCTCCGGTAATCGGAATGACTTTTCCCAGATATTTCGGTTGAGTATGCCACAGGTGAACATCAAGGAACGCTTTAACTCGTGCGAACATTTCCCGCACAACAGACTTCATCTGCGAGGTTGGCATATATACCCGCCGGTCAGCCGCAAGGCCGACCGCATCAAGGCCAAGTTGTTGAGCGATATACACAGCGCGAGCCAGATGGAATTTCTGTGTCACCACGATCACATTTTGAACCTGAAACACGTCTCTGGCCCGATACATACTGGCGTAAGTGTTAAATCCGGCGTGATCCATGAAGATGTCTTCCTCTGGGACACCATGTTTGAGCAAATAAACGCGCATCGCATTGACTTCATCGTAATCCTTTTGCCCATGATCGCCGGACAACAGAAGCTTTTGCACGGTTCCCCCGCGATAGAGTTCCAATCCGGTAAGCACACGATCTTCGAGCATGTGAGAAAGCCTGCCGCCAGAATGCACTTTGGCCCCTAAAATCAAAGCTGCATAAGCCTTTGGAACCGTTTGCCCCTGCTCATAAATAACGTGACCGGCGGTTTTGCTGATATACAGATTGATCCCGCTTATCCCTCCTGCAAACAAAAGCATTGCTATGCCAATAACATACATCATCGGTTTCATACTTCTCCATCGGCTCTTACAGCATCATTCAGTTCAGTTGACCTTCCTCTGCCAAAGCCAAAGATGAACTTTGACACTCCTCTGTCCCATCTGTCTGAACTGACGTTTTTCATCAAGACTTTTTTTCATAGATTACTCATATTCATAAGTTTCATTGACAAATTTTCTTCTCTAATGTAGTATTATATAGAGTAAAATCCGAATTGCTGTCGTAAGAACTTTATATTCATCAAGGAGGGAAGAGTATGATTGAGAACATTACCTGGTATGGACATGCAACGATGAAATTTCGGGGGGAAAAAATTGTCTATATCGATCCGTATGAGTTGAAGGGTTCAGCTTATGAACCGGCAGATATTGTGCTCATTACCCATGATCATTATGACCACTGCTCGCCGCAAGATATAGAAAAAGTAGCAAAGGCCGACACTGTGATCATTGCTCCGGCAAGCTGCCAATCTCAACTTTCAGGGAAAATCAAAATCATTGCGGCAGGGGAGAAAATGATCGAACAAGGTGTGCAGATTGAAGCGGTTCCGGCCTATAATATCGGCAAAAAATTTCATCCTAAATCTGCCGGTGGCGTAGGGTATATCGTGACGCTCAACGGTAAGCGGATTTATCAGGCCGGAGACGCCGATTTTATTCCGGAAATGAAACAGATTACGGCTGATATTGCGATCTTGCCGATTGGGGGCACTTATACGATGACGGCTGCCGAAGCCGCTGAAGCTGCAAATGCCATCAATCCGGAGATCGCGATTCCGATGCACTTTGGCGCAATTATCGGGTCAAAGAAGGATGCGGAGGAATTTAAAAAGCGAACGAATGTGCGTGTCGAGATTTTGACGCCGGAGAAAAATTAAGATGTGAATCTTTCGGAATTTTTAAAAACCGGGGTTCTTGAAGAAACCCGGTTTTTCTGCCTGAAAATTGAGTAAAAGAAATATTACTCTAAATAATCGGGGGGGCTGTTCGTACACGATGCTTTTCAGCGCGAGTTTGAAGACAGGTCATCCATTGGTGCAGCATGGCGATTAGTAACCTTATCCAGGATTATATTTTTATTTCTCTTTTCGCATTTTTCATCAGTGTTATCCTGACCCCAATTATCAGAAACCGGTGTCAGCAAAGAAATGTGTTAGATTTCCCAACGCTCGCCCGGAAAATTCATACGCATCCGATCCCAAGATTAGGCGGCATTGCGATTTATTTCGGATTCTTTCTGTCGCTCTTGAGTATTTTTCTCGCCGATGGGCCTGTTCATTCACTGTTTATTGCCCACCTTGATATCCTGTTGAGCCTGCTTGTTACAAGCAGCCTTATTTTCGTAATCGGTATCTACGATGATATTCACGGAGCAACCGTATTCCAGAAATTAAGCGTCCAGACGCTAGCAGCGATTTTGATCTATTTTTTAGGATTTAAGATTAATATTATCGCTATCCCCTTTGTGGGGCAGGTTAATTTGGGTATATGGGGCTTTCCTCTCACCATTCTTTGGTTTGTGGGCGTTACGAACGCAATTAATTTCACGGACGGGGTTGACGGGGTAGCCAGCGGAGTCGGGTTTTTTTCCGTTTCAACCATCTTTATTCTTTCGCTCTTTCTGCATCATACTCTGACAGCCTGTTTTGCGGCCGCACTTGCAGGAGGAATTTTCGGATTTGCCCTGTACAACTTTGCCCCAGCCTCTATTTTTATGGGAGATTCCGGGAGTTTATTTATTGGCTTCGTGATTGCCGCCATTTCATTACACGGATCCCAGAAAAGTTCCACAGCAGTCGTGCTGCTGATCCCGATTGTCGCATTAGGCGTTCCGATTGCCGATACACTGCTGGCCATTATCCGGCGTGTCGGAAAAGGACGGTCGCCCTTTACGGCTGATAAAGAGCATATTCATCATAAACTCCTGGGCATGGGATTTTCATCAAGACAGGTTGCGTTCATTTTGTATGGGGTCTGTTGTCTGCTCGGAATCACGGCTCTCTTAATGACCGCGGTGAATAATCAGGTTCTCACCCTCATCTTACTCATTTTAAGCGTGATGACCATTGGTGGCATGAAGATGCTCGGCTATACCACGAATATGATGGAAGTAAGCACTTTAGCGAAAAAACGTATTCAAGAAAAAAAGGAGTTTCTCAGAAAACAAAAATCAGCGCAGGAGATTCTGGAAGAGATTCAAACAACGACTGATGGGGTCATGCTCAAAAAATTGCTGATCCGATATCTTGAAAGTTTGGAATTTGATACAGGAAAAATCGCGTTCTCTAGCATAAGGAAAACGTTTGAAAAAGCGCGAGGTGTAAATTTTTCTGTCCGTCTCTCCTGGCTCAGCCCCCGCTGCGAAGAACAAAACCTTCCTCACAATCAGATCTGGAAAATTCAAATCCCTTTAGTCTGTCACAATCAGAGTATTGGAGAATTGGAAATTGGAAAATACCTTGCTCCCGAAGTCTCATCCCTCGAAACGCTGTTCTTTGCCGAGCATCTTAAATATGCCATCGAATATGCTTTGACACATCATCAGAAGCATAGCGCGTACTAACAACCAGACCCAAAAAGCCAGGTTTTTGAGAAAAACCTGGCTTTTCATAGTCAAGTCAGACAGATTTTCATAGACCTCTTTATGAAGAGCCTTGTTGAGGCTTGTCAGAAGGTTCGATAGAGCTTCCTTTTTTCATCAGGTTAGCGGCCTGTAAAACTTTCTGTGGATACTTTATCGGCAACCGAGTCTCCTTGGTGGCCTGATTTAATTCATTTTGATCGCGATGATAATAATAATTGTGATAATAAGAATAGTAATAGTAATTATCCTTTTTCAGATCGACACTGTTCAGTACGCCTCCCAAAATATTCGCCTTGACATCCAGAAGTTGTTCGCGCGCGCGACGTACCACATCTCGCCCTGTTTCCCCGGCCCGGATAATTATGATAACCCCTCCGGCAATCTGGCTTAAAATGACAGGATCGGTGACGACGTTCACTGGCGGAGAATCAATCAAAATTTTATCATACACTTTGCTCAGAGCCTCAATTAAGCGTCGTGTTCGTTCGGAACCCAATAATTCTGACGGATTCGGAGGAATTTTTCCGCAGGGGATCAGATCTAAATTCGGAATTTTCGTGCGTTTCACCGTAATACGTAAGCCGTTTGTTCCCAAATTGGCAATCATATCTGTAATCCCTTGTTCATGTTCGGCAATATTAAAAATTTTGTGCATGCGAGGTTTCCGCAGATCGCAATCAATAATTAATGTTTTACTCCCACTTTGGGCCATGGTTACTGCGAGATTCGCCACAGTAATGCTTTTCCCTTCCGTTGGTCCCGCACTTGTGACCAGCAAAACCGGGCCACGCTCAAGGGAGGAAAAGAGCACGTTGGTCCGTAAACTTCGATACGCTTCAGAAACTGTTGATTTCGGATCAAATGCCGCCACCAGTTCTATTGAATAAGGACTGCTATTGAGAAGTGCAGGATGTTCGTAGGAGACTTTTGGGATAAAACCGAGAAAAGGAATATTTACATATTGCTTAATATCTTCCGGCGTTTTAATGCTATTATCAATGTATTCAAAAAAGAACGCCAGAGCTGTTCCCAGCACAGCCCCCATCACCATTGCCAAAAAGATATTCAATTTTTTCCGGGGAGCGACAGGATAATTCGGAATGCTTGCCTGGTCAATAATGCGAATATTGCTGGTCTCCAGTTGTTCGGTCACAGAAGTTTCTTTGGTGCGTTGCAATAATGCATCATAGACCCGTTTATTACTTTGCACTTCTCGATCCAGAACTCCGTACTGGATCGATTTTTCATTGAGGTCTAGCGCTTCGCGTTTCTGCTCTTCAAGGGCCGCTGTCATCTCCTGTTCCTGGGCCAGGGCCAGATCATATTCGTTTTTGATACTTGTCACAATTCGACTGATTTCAGAATTGATCCGATTACGAACCGAGTCAATTTGGGAACGTAAGGCAATCACATTCGGGTGCTTGTTGCGAAATTTTTTGAGCAAATCGGAGAGTTCGCTCTCTAAGGTTGACAATTCAACTTTTAAGCGTTGAATCAACGGATTATTGATCACCTGGGAAATAGATTCTAATTTCTCGATCGCCTTTGCATTTGAACTGGATTCAACAGCCGCCAGATATTCCTGAATCTGATTATATTGGGTCTCTGCAGTAATCCGTTTGATTCTAGCGTTATTCACCGCTGTGTTGAGTTCCGACAATTTTTGCATCACCATATTTTGCCGGTCTTCAAATGAGATAATCGCATGCTGTTCTTTGTATTGAAACAAAGCGTTCTCCGAATCGGCAACTTTTTGCTGCGTGACTTTTAATTGTTCTGCTAACCACCCTACAGCATCTTTTGACGCTGATAATTTCGCTTCAAGGTTTTGCTGAATATAAGTTGCAACAAGAGTATTTGCAATATTCGCGGCTAATTTCGGATCCGTTGAAAAAGCGTTGACATCAACTAAACGGCTGCCTTTGATGGGTTCTATTGTAATCATATCATTTAAGAAATGATCAATCGCCTGTTGTTCTCTGGCTCGATTTTGCGCTTCTTCAGAAAGTGATTCACGCAATCCAAGCAATACTATCAAACCGGAAACCAACCCTCGAATGGAAAAACTTCGCGATTCGGTCTGCATGGCCTGTTCCATGAGTCCGAGCTTTTCAAGTACCTCTTTGGCGAGGGTGCGACTTTTCAGGATAGTATATTGGGTTTGATAATAATCCGTATCAGAAGTATCTAACGCCAGGACCTCTTTAAATGATAAAACGTTCGGCGTTTCTTTCTCAATTAGAATCCTGGTAGTAGCTCGATATATCGGAGATTTCAGAAATGTGGTAATGGCGACGCTGACAACGACAATCACAAAAAATGTCAGAATCACCCATTGGCGTTTTTTAATGATACGAAGATAGTCTCGTAAGTGAACTTCTTCTTGAAACACGTCTTTTCCCCCTTTTGTCTTTGGAAAATCTGTTTTCTTACCCTCCTCACAAGGTATCATTCTCGATTCGTTCAAAACGAGTAGGTAGTGGTTAAATGGTAAGTGATGCCCGCTCGTTGAGCGAAGTCGAAACGAGCCGCTCAGTGTTCCCTTCGACTTCGCTCAGGGAACGCATCACTTACCATTTAACCATTACCAACGAGTAAATTTAAAAGGATAGTGTCACACTCTTTATATTCCTGTCAAATAAAAAATCTTTCCTATAAGAATAAGACGTAAGAGACTTGCACAGAAAGACATTTGAAGATTGTCAATTATGATTTCAGCAAAAATAAATCAGGAGTGTTGTTTCGATAGTTTGTATAACACCTGTAAACAGAGAAAGTAAGAGTACTTGACAGAAAATTTTCGCATTTCCTCGATTTCCTTCTTGACAAGGCAGATGCTTATGATAAAGTTATGTTGAATTTAGCTCAAGGGCTGATTTCTGGCGGAAAAGGGCGTGGGAAAACTCTTTTTCCCAAAACCCTTGAGGAAAGTAAAGGAAAGATGCAAGCGCTTTTTCAGGGGCCTCGGCTTCTGAGGAGGAACGGAATCTTATGGATACATCAAATATGCTTAAACCCGGAAGTTCTTTGATTTTATCAGGAATAGTGATCCTGATGATTGTTGGCGTGACCTTACTCGTTGTTTCAGCAGGAATCGTCTTGATGGGATATGTCTTATCCTATGTGACAACCACGCTCTTCCACGCCACAACCATGAAATTTTTTCATTATGTCCTGGTTGTCCTGGCGATTAGCTGCACGGCAGGTTTAGGAATTCCGATTTTATTACTCGCACGAAATATCCAACGGTCAACTGAAAATTTTTCATTACTACAATTTGACGATGAGCTTGATGAAGATGAGGAATACGATGGCGGGGACGGTGATACGCTTGATGATGGCGCAGAACTGAATGAATTTCTGAAAAAGCTGCATAAAACTCGAAATATTGGGCCCTTTATTCCGTCTCCGAAAAGCATGGATGATCTGTGTCCCTGCGGAAGCGGTTTAAAATATAAAGATTGTTGTGGGAGATTTTGGGTATAATTCTGACGCAAAGGAGTGATCGTGTTTCAAAAACAGCGTGTTTGCCCTATAAATGTTTGATTTGGCGCATATCATCAATCCGTTTCATGGCTTCAAGCAGAAGCCCATGTACATTCATGGTGACTGTTCGCTCAACATTGACCTCTCCAGGCATAAAACGGAAAGACGCATCATGCCATGTCATGAGTCGAAAAAAGGCTTGTTCGCCTTTTAAGTTCTTGGTCATGGCATGGATCACGAGACCATTCTTAATAAAAATCTTGCCTTTATCATTCTGGTTATCAATGGTTAAAATGCCGGTTTTATTGGCGGTATATAACGTCTGAATTAATTCTTCCAGGCTGATGGTACTCAATTTTCCTACCAGCCCTTTGTGGAATTCTCCGCCTTGCGCTTTGGCACTTGTAAAATTGAGACGTTCAGAAAGAATGCGATGGAAATAGCGATTTAAGACTGGGTATTCAAGCAGAATATCATTGAACCGCTCCTCGCTTAGTTTCAGGAGTTGGACATCTTCGATGCTAGTAATTGACGCTGAGGCTGGATTTCCAGTCAAGAGCGACATTTCCCCAAAGCAATCACTGGTGCGCAAAATCGCCAATTCAATCTCTTTGCCGCCTTTACTCGGAATACCAACGGTCACGCTACCTTGTTTGATCACATAAAAGGCGTCTCCTTTTTGTCCTTTCTGAATAATGATCGTATTTTTCGAATATTCCTGTAATTCAAACCGATCCACAATCCGCTCAATCGCGCTCGTTGAAAGCGTCCGAAAGAGATCGCTTTCCAATAACACTTTTTTCGCTTCCAGGCGAAAAGCATCCATCTCTTCCCGATAGTTTTTGCTTTCCTCCAATTTTAAATTCAAGGCTTCGAAAATGTTTTTGGAGACTGTATAATATTCAAACATCACATCAACATTTTCCTGCATATTCAATAACAACGAAAGTCGGGCGAGTAACAACACGTTATGTTTAATCGTATTCACTCGATATTTTTGGGCGATTTCCTGCGCCGTCAGGCCTGCAAAGCGCGTTAAGCGTTCTTTGAGAAATTCATCCTTAAAGAGCACAAGATTTTGCTCGATATGTCCCAGTAGTTCCTGATATTTTTTGTGTTTTTCCGGTTCTTCCCACATCAAAATCTGAATGCCTTCTGCTTCCAGGACTTTTACAAGGGTTTTATGGCGTACAAGCACATCCTCAGCATTTTCATCGTCTTCGGAGGCCGCAATCGACGCTTCCAGCACTTTTCGGAATTCTCGAATGCGTTCATAGGGTTGGTAGGCGGCGAGTTCATCAGGATGAATCCCTGCCAGTTCATCACAGAGTCGCAAGCCAAGTTGTTCTTTATAGGGGTTCAATTTGATGCTCAACGCTTCGGAAATCCGTTTCGAGGTTTCATTATATTGTTCAAGAATATGAAGGTTATTCTGACTCTCCAGCAGCAGGGTGAAATGGGATAGTATCAACAGGTAGTGTTTGATCATGGTCGCATCATACTTGCGGGCAATGTCTCTGGGGCTCATTGAGGTAAATTGATTGAGCAGGGCTGTCACAAATATCGTTTTCTCCGGCCCGAGATAATTTTCGATTTCATTGAGAATTTCTTGGTATTTCCGATTCTCTTTGACGCTCAATGCTTGAATTCCAATCGCTTCCAGCACCTTCATTAAGGCATAGCGTCCTGTTTGCCGAGATTCTTCGGCATGTTCAACCTGCTCAACACCGACATCAAGCGAACTTTCCAAAATCGCCCGGAACTCTTCCAGTTCCTGGGGAGGATACGAGGCGATTTCCTCGGCGGTGATCGAGGAGAGTAATTCGCTGATTTCCTGGGCTCGTCGTCGAAGCAGAAGAAACGTCTCGCCAACTTTTGTCAGAACATGCTGAAGGGTGTGTAATTCTTGTTGAAGCCGTTTGTGTTTTTCAGTCAAAATTTGCTGATAGTCTAGTAAGGATCGCTGATAATGAACAACGGTTGAATAGGAAGTTCTGGCAATGTTATCAGGCGTGGTATTGGTCAAGCGATGGAAAAGGTCGCGCACAAAATCGGTCTTTAACCTGATCGCGGTCGTGATTTTCCGCAGAATTTCAGCATACCGTCGGAAATTATAGGATTTATGCCCCTCTTTCTGTAAAATGACGCGCATTTCCTCTGAGATGAGCTGCCTGTACGATTCCAAAATTTTCAGGTTATAGGTGGTATTCTGGACAATGAGCGTGACATCTGATGGCAGAGATTTCACAATCTTTTCTGCTGTCATGGTGCTGTCGTCATCATCAACAAGGATTTCAAAATCAATAACATTATTCGCCTCTTCGAGAAGAGACGCATTCCCATTTCCATCATGATACATATTCATGAGATGTTGTTTTTCCAATTCCATAAATCCTCTCCACCAAATATTTTCTTCTCACAAAGTCTCCACAGAAGATGACCTCTATACTTTAGGAAATATTACGTTTCTGGTACAAAACTCGTCAAGTATTAATTAAATGCAGCAACAGATATTCCTTAGAAAGGCATGAGTTGGCATTACTCATTGTTTTTATTAGAGTTAGCTGATTTCAAAAATTTGCGATAAAAGAAAGCTTTCCTAATTTTTTGTGTGATAAAAATGGAAAAATTTTCACAACATGCTCTATCTTCTTAAAATATTTATAGTTGCTGATATTTTATCCTTGACAAAACTTTTCTCCCTGGTCTATTGAATAGATAATCCTTTCTTTGTAAAGGTTGTGTTTTTGATGATAAAGGGAATTTTTTAACTGCTTATGAGTGTGAAGGAGGAATTTCCGTTTTCAAAAAGGATGTGTGTTGTCGCCCACTGGAAGCGAAAGCTGTAAGGACTGGTCCTCCTTACAGCTTTCAGAAGCGACAAAAGGGAGAAACAGCCATGTATGCGGGAAAGCTGTTTATATGTATGCGCCCTTCTGTGCTCCTATTCGTCCGATTGTATCCTTGCGATTTGGTTTTTCTACGGTGGAAATTTCTTGATACTGGCTCATGGTTGAGAAAGAAGAATTCATTGTTCCCATTCTTGTTCCCCCTCTCTCTTGATCCAAAATATTACTCTCCCCCATCCTTTTGTAAAGGAAAAAAAACAAAAAAATACTCCTCTGCTCATAATCTGCACGATAGCGGGAGAGAATGTATGTCAGCACATGCCAACAAACAAGACATACCAAGACATGAAGAAGCCGGGCAAATGATTGCCAGGCGTTTGCGGGAAGCCAGGAAAACCAAAGGACAGGTTGTATGCCCGACCTGTCATCTTACATTTGATGCAACCTATCTTCTGAAATGTCCGCGCTGCCGGACTTTGATCGGACGAAGTTTTTGCGAAGTTCGTTTGACGAAAAAACTCCGGAAACCACGACAAAGAAAAAAACCTGAGCGAGACTCCAGGAAAATGGAACTTGACTTTTTTGCATGACTTCGTTCAAGTAACTACAAGGATTTCTCATAAGCAGGGATTTCAGGAAGTTTATTTGATAGTGGCGATTTTTGCCAACACAGAAGTCATCTGTCTTTAACGGATAATAACCTTCCCATAAAAGAAAGCGAGAGAGATGATAAAAGCGATCGGATTGTTTTCAGGAGGTTTAGACAGTATCCTGGCCGTCAAGTTAATCAAAGATCAAGGGATCCAGGTCGAAGTGATTCACTATGGCATCGGGGTGGAACCGTTACACATTGAACGGCGAGTCAAACAGCGGGAAATCGAAGTCACCGAGCAAGAGATTGAACAGCAACTGGGCGTAAGCATTACGCATCTGGATGTGGCGCAGGAATTTCTCTCTGTTTTCTTGCACCCAAAGCATGGTTATGGTTCCGGGATGAATCCGTGTATTGACTGTAAAATCTTTATCATGCAAAAGGCCAGGGCCTATATGGAGGCTCATGACGCTCAATTTGTGTTTACAGGCGAAGTGATTGGCCAACGCCCGATGTCGCAGCATCGCCAGACATTGCTGCAAACCGAACGCGAAGCCGGGCTGAGCGGGTATTTAGTACGTCCGCTTTCCGCGAAATTGCTAGATCCGACTATTCCTGAACAGCAGGGATGGGTGGATCGCGAAAAATTTTTGGATATTTCCGGGCGCGGGCGCAAAGCTCAGACCGAACTTGCGCAAAAATATCAGTTACGCTATCCTCAGCCAGCAGGAGGCTGTTTACTGACTGACCCTCAATTTTCAAAGCGTCTGAAAGAACTGTTGACATATATCGCCCCGGAACATATTCAGGTCGAAGATGTGCAACTCTTGAAATTAGGGCGGCATTTTCGTTTTCCCGGGGGCCTGAAAGTGATTGTGGGGCGCCATGAATTCGATAATACTTTGTTGGCGCAATACGTTCGAGGGCGCTGGCAAGCGCAACTCCGGGAATGTGAAGGGCCGCTTGTCCTGATTGAAGGAAATCCAGCAAATGAGCAATTTGAGCAGATCGCGCAATTACTTGTGAGTTATACCAAAGCAAAACATGCTGAACAGGCCACGGTTGATTTTATTCGGGAAGATGAACGTCACACTGCTGTGATCATTCCTGATATAACATGTCATTTTGAACCGTGGCGCGTGATATAGGAGTTGTTCTTATGATTATTCGCACAACCACGTATGCCAGAGCAGGTTTAATCGGCAATCCGTCGGATGGGTATTTTGGTCGCACGATTTCGTTTTCAGTTCGCAATTTTTCTGCCAAAATCACCCTGTATGAATCGCCGGAATTAGAGATTAAATTGCATACCAATGATCGCTTGATGTTCCGTTCTATGCAGCACCTCGTTGATGACATCAAATTCTCAGGCTATTATGGCGGGATTCGTTTAATTAAAGCGGCTATTAAAAAATTTTATGAATACTGCCTGGAAAATGAGATCGAACTTGAACAGGCGAATTTCACGATTTTGTACGATTCAAATGTCCCTCTGCGAGTTGGATTAGCCGGGTCAAGCGCCATTATTACCTCAATTATGAAGGCCCTCATGCAGTTTTATGGGGTCGAAGTTGAAAAACCTGTTCTGGCGAACCTCATTCTGTCTGTAGAAGTTGACGAACTCGGCATCAGCGCCGGACTTCAGGATCGCGTGATTCAAGTGTATGAAAACATGGTATATATGGATTTTGACCGGCAATACATGGAAGAATACGGGTATGGAATGTATGAATATCTGGAGCCGGAAGTCCTGCCTAATTTTTATGTCGCCTATTCTGACGACCTGAGTGAAGGCACCGAAGTTTTTCACAATAACATTCGTCAGCGTTATGATAACGGCGACCGTCAGGTGCACGAAGCTATGCAAGAATTTGCCGAGATTACGAATCAGTTTCGCGATGCCCTGCTGGCAGGGAATATTTCCATCATGAACATGTTGATTAATCGCAATTTCAATCTGCGGGCCTCAATTTATAAAATCAGTAAACGGAATTGGGACATGATTAACTGCGCCAGAAATCTTGGTGCCTCGTCAAAATTCTGTGGATCGGGCGGGGCGATCGTCGGCATTTATAAAGACGAGAACATGTATCAACGCCTTGAAATCGAGATGAAAAACATTCGGGCGCGCGTCATCAAACCGATCATTTTTGAAGAACAGCCGGATGAAGAAGGAGAACAACTATGATCAAAAAAGCCGTGATTCCTGCGGCCGGCTTTGGGTCGCGTTTTTTACCAGCCACCAAAGTGCAGCCAAAAGAAATGCTTCCGATTATTGACACGCCTACCATTCAATATGTGATTGAGGAAACAGTTAAATCCGGAATTTCACAAATTCTGGTGATTACCGGAAAAGGCAAACAGGCTATCGAAAACCATTTTGATCGCTCATTTGAATTGGAGGCCGAACTTGAGAAGAAAAATAAGCAGCGTCAATTGAAAGAGGTGCAGGATATTTCGAGCATGGCCGAAATTTTTTATATCCGCCAGAAGGAATTAAACGGCCTCGGTGATGCAATCCGCTATGCGCGGAATTTTGTGGAAAATGAGCCTTTTGTTGTGCTGCTGGGCGATACGATCATCAAAAGCAAAACGCCCTGCGTGCGGCAGTTGATTGATGTATACAATCTGCACCATACCACGATGATCGGAGTGGAAGAAGTACCGGAAGAGAAAGTCGGACGCTATGGTATTGTGCAGGGGGAACGGATTACAGAATCGTTATATCGGATTTCCAACCTGATCGAAAAACCTGAGCCTCACAAAGCCCCATCGCGTCTGGCTATTGGCGGCCGCTACATTCTTACTCCCGCGATTTTTGAGTATTTGGAACGCACAAAAGCCGACAAAGGCGGCGAAATCCAACTCACCAATGCTCTGCGCGATATGTGCAAAGATGAGGAAATCCTCGCCTTTAAATTTGAAGGAAAACGCTACGATATCGGGAATAAACTCGATTATTTGATTACAGAAATCGAATTTGCGGTTGATCGCCAGGACCTTGGCTACGAATTCCGTAAATTTTTACGAGACTTTGTGAAAACGCTGGACACGAATGCTGACAGGTCTGAACTCGTGGAATGATCGAAACCGGGTTTTTGCCAAAAACCCGGTTTCTTACACACAATGTAACGCTGAAGCGTTTACGACAAACTCATAATTTACACAGGAGAAAGCTATGCCAATTGTGAATATTCCCCAGGATCATGGACAACATATTGATGATTTACGCACGGCGATTGAACACCGGGCAACCTGGATGTATTTATTACTGGATGAGGCGCGGCAACGCGGCTTGAATTGGGAGGACTTTGCTCGTAAAGCCATTCGTCGCTGCGGCTGTTTTCACGGCGAATCTCGATTTTCAAAAACCGATCGCGCCGATGTCTTTGCCAACGAATTTGCGACGGAGAATGTCAAACAGATTTTTGATCTCGATATTTGTGAAACGACAGAAGAACGTTTTGTGTGTGAATTCCATTATTGCCCGCTGGTCAGCGCATGGCAGAAAATCGGAGCTGCCGCGGAAGATATTCCGCAGCTTTGCGATCTTGCCATGGAAGGCGACCGCGGCATTTTAGCGACTATTCCAGATCTGGATTTTTGTCTGGAACAGACTTTAGCCCGCGGTGAAAGCGTGTGCCGCATTGTGATCTCAAAAGTAGCAAGGGACAAAAGGGACTGAAGAGATTGAGGGGACAAGTGAGTAAAGTTTGAAGCTTTCCCAACTTTCGTCCCTTGCGTCCTTTCAGTCCCTTTCTACTACTATGACGCCGTATGAATTACGCCAATTGGCAGCACGGGGGGAATTTACATCTCCGACCGCCGGGTATTGCGAAGGGTATGTTCAGGCGAATTTAGTTGCGCTGCCTGAACAATATGCGCAGGATTTTGAAGCGTTTTGCCGCAAAAATCCGAAACCCTGTCCGTTGTTAGAAGTGGTTGGCCCGGGAACTGCCCTGACATCGCGCCTGGCAGAGGGCGCGGATCTCAGAAACACGCTTCCCCGTTACCGGGTGTGGCGCGACGGCAAAATCCAGCAGGAAACGCAGGATGTCACCGCATTTTACCAGGAAGACCTGGTCTTTTTCCTGCTAGGATGCAGTTTTTCCTTTGAATCCGCGTTAGTGCAAGCCGGAATCAGCCTGCGGCATGTGGAAGAGCAACGTAATGTCTCGATGTATAACACTAATATCGAGTTGGAAGCGGTTGGCGTTTTTACCGGCAGCATGGTGGTGAGTATGCGCCCGATTCGTTATGATCGTGTGATAGATGCCTGTTTGATTACCGCGCACTATCCAGAAGTGCACGGCGCGCCGGTACACATAGGATACCCGCACCTGATCGGTATTGCCGATCTTCAGTCGCCGGATTATGGCGACAGCGTGAGCATTCATGCTGATGAAATCCCAGTCTTCTGGCCCTGCGGCGTTACTCCGCAAAATGTGCTTGTACAGGCGAAATTGCCCTTTGCGATCACCCATGCTCCTGGCCACATGTTTGTCGGCGATATGAAGAATGCAGATTTCTACCAGGAAATTCGATAAGATTTGTCATAGAATTATTTTCGCGATGATGATAACGAATTCGTTATGAACTCGATAATTTGCTTGAATTGAAAGGTACTTGCCATGTCTTCCAGCCTGGCGACAAAGGGCAGCAGACGAGGGTCGGATGCCTTCATACGAGTAAGAGCTTGCCGGATATCGGTAATATAGCCGCCTTTTGCAAATTCCAGCAGGGATTTCAGGTCTTCTCTCGGTGGGAATATCAGAGGTTGCGTTTCAAGATCAGCTTCAGCAGAAGACTCATATTCCCATTCAATGTCTAAATGAAGGCGCAAGTGGTCTAATAACCGCTTGAGATGAAGCGGTTTGGCAAGAAAATCATCACCGCCGCTTGCCATTGCTTGTTCCTGGACAGAGAGTGAGGTATTCGCTGAGACGAAGATGAGCTTGAGATGTTTGAATTCGGAGGAGTTGCGCAATTGACGAGCTACTTCAAACCCATCTATCCCTGGCATAATGACGTCCAGGAAAATGAGATCAGGGAGAGAGTTCCTTGTCTCATGCAATTGTTTCAACGCATCCTGACCATCAACTGCCTCCATCACGTCAAAACCGAGTGGTCGTAAGAGGTTGAGCAGCATCGTGCGATTCTGCAGATTGTCATCAGCGACCATAATCGTGCGCCGGGCGCCTTTGTAACCGATGATCCGCTGTGATTTCAGAGTTGTTTGTGTACTGGATGTCGGCGCTTCAGGCAAGGAGATATCGAACCAAAAACGGCTTCCCTCTCCTTCTGTGCTTGCCACTTCCAGTTCACCCCCCATGAGCCGCACTAATTGCCGGCTAATGGCTAAACCTAAACCGGTGCCTTTACGCTTGCGGGTATGATTACCGATCTGGACAAATGGAGAAAAAATGTCATCCAGATGATGGGCGGGAATCCCGGGACCAGTGTCAGAGATTTCAAATTTGAGGTTTGAGGTTTGAGGTTTCAGATTGCCACTTTCAACTTTAGGCACGTGAGTCACTTTCAATGTCACGCGCCCGTGGTCTGTAAATTTGACCGCATTACCCAACAGATTCAGCAGAATCTGGCTCAGGCGGTTTTCGTCGCCCAACAGCATGAGCGGCGATTCGAAAGGTGGTTCAAAATAGAAGGTAATTCCCTTAATTTGCGCCCGTATCTGAATCATCGAGGCCACCATCCGCAGACATTCATGCAGGTCAAATGGCGCGAATTGCAATTCAAATTTGTGGGCTTCAATCCGCGACAAATCTAACAGATCATTAATCAGGCTGAGCAGCAGAGTTCCACTGCGTTCGATGATGTCCAGACTGGCATAATCCTGATCAGTTGAAGATTTGTTGCTTTTCAGAATATATGCATATCCCAGAATTGCATTCAGTGGGGTTCGCAGTTCGTGACTCATGTTTGAAAGGAATTCGCTTTTGGCTTGATTTGCGATCTCAGCCTCGTGTTGCGCTTTAAGCGCGGCTTCTTTGGCGCTTAGCAATTCTGCCATCCGTTCGTGCACTTTTTGTTCTAACGTACAGGAGAACATGGCATAGTCAATCGAGATCGCAACCAGTAAGGAAAGCAAGGTCAGCATGTTCAGATGCCCGGGAAGAAAGATGCCGGCAAGTAAGTTATTCTCCAGATACAGAACGCCAACCAGCCTCCTCTGATGCGACAATGGCAGACAAAGCACCGATTTGGTCTGTGCGGTCATGATGTAGGGATCTGTCGTGAATTGCCCTTTTCGCGCAGCATCTTCCACTATCACAGGTTCTCTGGTACGCGCCACATAGGTGATGACGGATTCCGGAAATCCCGCTCTCGTCGTATGCGAACCATGTACGACTTTGACTACCCATTGTCCCTTTTCTTCACACACAATCAGGCCACGCACAGCACCGGTATATTCAACGATGATCTCAATCAGGCGCGGAAGAATATTCTTCAGCCCGATTTCATCCGAAAATAGTTGAGAAACTTTGTTCACGATCGCCGTATCCAACGCGTCTAAATCCGCATTGCTCATATCAAATATGCGAATAAAGAGTTGACGACATCACTCACCCTATCATGTACGTGAAAAAGAATACTTGACAGGGGCATTGCTTTCTGCCATCCTTCCGCCCGTCAAAATAACATGGGCACGGGGATATCCTATGAAAGGAGAGGCAGCCATGGAATGGGAAACCCGATGAGTCACCGTCTATTGTGAAGTGTGTGACCACTATCAACGTCATTGATGGCAATATTGTGAGCGGATGAGTAAGAATAGTCAGCCGGAGTTCACTGATGAAGAGATGCTGACCATTTCCCTCTTTGGGATTATGCAGTATCACCGCACAGTACGGGCGATCTATGACTATACCTCGGATCATTGACGTGACTGGTTTCGCCGGTTGCCTTCGGATGAAGCGTATGTCCAGCGCGTAAACAATGGGGGGAAGGTCTTTCCTGTGTTCATGACTGCGGTGACGGAGCGGTGGCCGAGTTTAGGGAATAACGTGGCATATCTCCTGGATTCCATGCCCGTGATGCTCGCGTCAGAGAAACGACGGAAACGAGCCAAAGTGGCATCAGAAGTCGCGAATTGTGGGTATTGTGGGTCGAAGGATGTCTATTATTACGGCGTGAACGTCCATCTGCTAGCGATTCGGCGAGCCGAGCAATTACCCCGCCCAGAATATTTGGAAGTGACCGCGGACAGCAATCATGATCTGACGGTGTTAGAGGGGCTGGCTCCCTTTCTACGGCAGGGATCACTGTATGCTGATAAGGCATACAGTGACGCACTGGTTCTCCAGATTCTCGCGGCCCAGGAGAGCACCATTCAGACGCCCATCAAGAAAGCCAAAGGCCAGGAGCGGCTCCATTGGTTTGAACAACTCTTCTCCACGGCGGTGAGTCGCGTCCGCCAGCCGGTTGAATCGTTCTTTAACTGGGTGGAGGAGCATACCGGCATTCAATGCGCGTCGAAAGTTCGGTCGCTCAAGGGGTTAAACGTCCATGTGTTTGGACGTTTGACCGTTGCGATGCTGCTCCTCAACTTCAACTCTTAATTCGCATGAATTGTTCGATTTATGCTAATGATGACATGGTATGCTGGCAAACGAAGAATTGTCAATGGAAAATTGTGACGGCTCTCATAAATTCATCGGCGGCCTGAAACACGCTGTTTTCTATCCTGTCCGGCTCAGGATAAAGCTGAGGGAAAATACATTCGTATTTTCATGTCTGATGAATTTTTACTTCATGCAAAGGTCTGAACGAACGTGCGCGAGGACGGGGAGTTTGGCACGGACATTGTGAAGACGTTCGGCCTGGAGTTCAACGATCAGGATCTGCTCTTGTTCACCCGCATCGGCGATCTGGACGCCGAAGGGATCAAACGCTGCACTGCGGCCGCAAAAACTTGAGCTAATAGCATTTACTGCAGCGACATAGCACGTATTTTCAATCGCCCTGGCGCGCAGTAAGGTGAGCCAGTGATCTTCTTTGAGAGTCCCTGCATACCAGGCCGACGGAAGAAGAATCGCGTTTGCACCTTGAAAAGCCAGATAGCGAAAAAGCTCCGGAAAGCGCAGGTCATAACAAATCGCCAGACCGATCTTGAAGTCTGCGACCGGAATCACTTCTGGCAAAGTCTTTCCGGCTATCATCGTGTCTGATTCGCGCACGTTTAACGCATCGAACAGGTGCAACTTGCGGTAGGCGGTGAGCAGTTCGCCCTGCGGCGAGAGCATAACGATGACATTCCCGACGCGCTCTTCCTGGGGGATGCGTTCCCAAACGCCAGCGACTACATACAGGTGATGTTTACGGGCGAGGTCTTGTAAAGCCGTCACAAACGGGCCGTCCAGAGGTTCAGCGACCGTCGCGAGAGCTACGTTTTTGCGCGGAAGGGCCATAAACATTTCAGGAAAGGCAAGAATGGTCGCGTTCTGTTCCGAAGCGGTGGTTGCAAAACGCTGCGCCGCCGCGATATTATCTTCTGGATTCGGGCTAATCGGTAGTTGCGCAAGCGCCAATTTCATAGATGTTGATACTAGTAGGACTCCGGGAGTCTCGGAGACTCCCGGAGTCCTGTCGCGCAAGATTTTTCTGAAAAACTATAATGCCAGGCTATTGTCCCAGACGCCGTGCAGGTTGCAATACGACAGGGCTGTCAGAGATTTGTACTCTTCTTTTTTGATTACCAGCGATCCGCGGGGAAAAGCTGTACCTCTCCCAAAATTCAATTCGCCAATCTCAACAAATTTACCTTCCTGGGTTTCTCCAAAGACCTTCACCCATTCAATATGATGCTCTTTGGTGGTAGGGTGAACGACTTCTTTTCCCACTTGAATGGTGACAACGGTTCCCAGGTCACTTGTTGATAGCGCAATATCAGGAACATGTTTTTCCTTGCCTTCAAATTCAGGAGCATGAATAAATTGTGCCAATGCCATTGTCTTTTCCTCCTTGTTATGAGATTCAGATCATTAATCCAGGGGTTCAAACATATCTTTTTCAACGCCACAATCGGGGCAAACCCAATCATCAGGCAGATCTTCAAATGCCGTCCCTGCCGCCACTCCATTCTCAGTATCACCAACTTCCGGGTCATAAATATACCCACATACCGTACATTTATACTTTTTCATGAGTTCACCACTCCTTTTGCGTTTCGACAGAGATGAGAATGATTGACTCTCTGCCAGTATTGCATGTTGTTACGAATCTGTATTCCCGAACATTCATAAGAGTGATAAGAAATCTAACAATCTTATCATGGGTAGTGAGGGGGAATCCCCTATGAATGTCAAGAAAAAAAAACATTGCATCGAGACAACTCAATTTCTATGTGAGAAATTCTTGACACGATTTCATAGTTCTTCATAAGCTGTTTATAATAGCAGTACAGGGAAGATTAAACGAGTTGCTCTGGTTGTAGAGGAGAAGGGATAGTGAATATTCTTGAAAAAATGCTTGAGGTCGAAACTCAAGCGCGTCAGATTGTTGAAGACGCCAAAAATGAAGCCAATTCTATTCGGAAAAAAGGCCGCGAAGATGCAAAACAGCTTGTGACCAATGGGAGAAAGTCCATTCAGGAAGAAGTGCAGCAGGAGATTCTCAAGATTGAACAAGAAGCAGAGGAACGGAAGATCGCCATTGTGGATAAGATGAACGCACAGTTAGAAAAGATGGAACAGAAGGCCGGAGAACGAATCATGTATGCTGTCGATCATGTGTTAACAACGCTTTTAACATAAGACCCTGATGTTCATGATCAACTCAGTTTTCAAATACGCTTATCCTCACGCAAAAATTCGCGCGCTGAAAGGGAGGCTATTATCCCAAGAACATTTGCGAGCATTGCTTCACACCGAAAGCTTTGAAGAAGTCTTGCACGTGCTCCAAATGACTTCTTATGCTGACAGCCTGGGCGATTCTTCCGCTGCGGATATGTCTATTCCGCTGTTGACCCGTATTATCTATCGAAGTCTGTTTGGCGATTATGAAAAAACTATTCGGTCGGTTGCCAGAGATATTCAACCGCTTTTCATCTTTTTGTACCAGAAGTACGAACTGGTCAATCTGAAAACGATTTTGCGCGGCATTATCAGTCATGCCGATCCTCAAGACATTGCCGCGCTTCTTTTGCCCACAGAACAGTATACGTTATTTTCTAAACAATCTCTGCTGGAATATCACGAGGTACACCATGTTATTGAGCACCTCCAGGGTTCTTTTTTCCAGTATCCATTAAATCGGGCATTACGACGATTTGAGGAAGAACAGGAATTTTTTCCGCTCGAGATGGCCCTGGATCTGCACTATTATCACAGCCTGTGGGATACTACTCTGAAATTGCCGGAACAAGAACGCCAGGAAAGTCAGCGTATTTTGGGAATGTGGCTTGATATTCTCAATATCGTCTGGATTATCCGTTTTAAAGAACACTATCATTTTTCTCCTGAAGAAATTTTGAATTATACAATTCAACACGGGTATGCGTTCAGGCTTCGTGAACGTAGGCAACTAGCTCATGCTCGCGGAAGTCAGGAAGTACGCGAGTATCTGAAAACAACTTTTTACGCCAAAGCCATGGAAGGTGAAAGCGAGGTTCTTAACACGTTACACGTCGCACTCTATCGATATCTGGTTGATCAGTTACACAAGTGTTTTTATGGAAACCCTTTTCATATCAGGGTGCTTCTCGGATATTTGCTGATCAAAGAGTTTGAGATTTCTGATATTCTGACGATTGCTGAAGCGAAAAAGTATGGGTTTTCACTCGAGCAAAGTCAACATTACGTCATTCGCATGGGAAGGGATAGTTATGTTTAGACCGCTTGAAATGGTCAGGGTTGTTCTGCAAGTGCTGCATTCTGATGCCGCGAAAGTGACGCATGTGATTGCCAAACAAGGGTTATTCCACTTGTTAGACAGCCGGCAATTTGCCAAATTTGCCGGCCAGGCAAAAGTTGGGGGTGAAGCGTTTCAATCACTGGTGAGTCGTTTTAGCGCGCTGGATCAGGAGTTACAGAATATGTTTCACACGCTCTCAATTCATCGAACGCTGCGTAAAGATATCGAGATTGAACCGACCAAAGAAATTGACGCTATTGAAGATAGCGTGAAAAGAATTCGGCGCGATCTGAGTAATCTCTCCGGTCAATTAGAACAACTTGAACAGCAACGCGAAGAAAAAGCACAACAGGTAGAGTTACTTCGCTCAATTGCCGCTAATGCCCCAGATCTGGAAACGATTAGAAAATTTACCTATTTTTATCGCGCGATAGGGTTTATTGCAAGCAAAGATATTCCTCGTTTTGAAGCCAGTCTGGAATCAATTCATGTGGTGCTTGTGCCCTTAACAACAATTGAACGCCGTACCCTGATTACCGTGTTGTGTTCGCCAAAAGATAAAGACGTGCTTGAGCGGGCATTGAAAAGTGCGTATGTTGAACGAATTATCTTACCTGATATCGGCCAGGGGTCGCTTGATGAGGTCATTACACAACTAGACGCTGATCTGAACAATATTGCTGTAAAAAAGTCTCAATTAAGTCGGGATTTACAGAATACGCAGGCCGATGTGGTTGAAGAATTACAAAAACTCCGGGAAAAAGTGTCGCTCGCCCTTCTTATTTTGAAAGCAGAGGTTTTTTACGGAAAAGGGACCCGGTCGTATGTCATTTTAGGCTGGATCCCTAAAGTGCAAATAGAGACGTTTAAACAAGAGATTATGAAAGTCACCGAGGGGCGGGCGCGTTTTGATGTGTCTGAACCGGAGTTGATTGAAGAGGTGCAGCAGGGAAAAATCAAAATTCCGATCCTCTTTAACAATCCGTTGTTGATTAAGCCCTTTGAATCCGTGGTGTTTAATTATGGCACCCAGGATTATCGCGAGATCGATCCCACGCCAATCGTGGCGATCACGTTTTTGCTGATGTTTGGCATGATGTTTGGTGACGTTGGGCATGGAATCGTGTTATTTGCCCTCGGGTATTGGGTGTTTAAAAGATTTTATCAATTCATGGATTATGGCATTATTACCATGGAGTGCGGCGTATCTTCTGTCATTTTCGGCTTGTTGTACGGGAGTATTTTTGGCGTTGAACATTGGCTCCCGGCACTCTGGTTGCATCCGGCTGAAAATATCGGAAGTTTAATTAAATTTGCCATAGGTTTGGGAGTCGTGATGATTAGCGCGGCGGTGATTCTGAATATTATCAATTCCTTTCACCGTAAAGACTATGCCTCAGGAATTCTCGGACATTATGGCATTGTCGGCGGATTGTTTTATTGGATCACCATCGGTTTGGGACTGAAATACGCGATCTATGGGAATTTAGGGGTGAGCACGGAAGTGCTGATCCTGTTTTTGGCGGTTCCTCTAGGAATTATCTTTTTCAGAGAACCGCTTTCATATCTTCTGTTTAAACATGAAGGGACAGAAGAAAAATTATTTCCGGAAGGGATCGCCATGTTTGTGATGGAATCGGTTATTGATGTGATGGATGTGGTGATCCGGTATTTGGCGAGTACGGTCTCCTTTGTGAGAACTGCTGCGTTTGCCCTGGCTCATGGGGGACTTTTTATCGCAGTGTTTTCGCTGGCTGATATTTTAGCACAGATGAAAGGGGGGGGATTGTGGTATTGGCTCGCCATCATTCTGGGGAATGTGCTCATCATTGCCTTGGAAGGTTTAGTCGTGTCCATTCAAACCATCCGGTTGGAATATTACGAGTTTTTCAGTAAATTCTTTAAAGGTGGGGGGGAACGGTTTCAACCATTGAAAGTTGAGTAGCTGGTGAATCGGTAAATTGTTGTTATCGGTAAATCGCTTTAACCTGGTGAGAGAGTTATGAAGATAAACAAAGGAGATTTCAAAAAAATTATTGTTGGAGCCTTAGGGTTTCTTGTTGTATTAAGTCTTTTTACCATTACGTTGAATATAGGTATGGGGGTCGCTTTCGGGCAAGTAGCGCAACAAAAGAGTGACGTGAATTCTGACATTATTAAGTGGGGATTTTTAGCAGCGTCGATTGCTGTTGGACTTGGATCAATAGGAGCCGGGATTGCGGTGAGTTCTGTGGGCTCAGCAGCGATGGGGGCTATGGCCGAACGGCCTGAAATGGCGGCGAGGGCCCTGATTTTTGTCGGATTGGCTGAAGGAATCGCAATTTATGGACTAATCATTGCTATCATGATTTTAGGGAGAATCTAATGAAGACAGTGGTTATAGCTGATGAAGACACTGTTCTCGGGTTTTCGCTGGCAGGCGTCCAGGGCATGATCGTGACTACGGAAGAAGACATTCGAACAGCCTTTGAGACGGCGGTACACCTTGAGGGTGTCGGAATCCTCCTGATCACGGAACGGGTAGCGGAAGTCATCCGGGAAACGGTGGATCGCTGGGTTATCGGAGGCGGGCGTCCTCTTCTGGTGGAAATTCCTGATAGTCAAGGCCCATTGCCAGGAAGACGTACTCCACATGAATTTGTCAAATCAGCTATCGGGGTCAAATTTTAGAAATCATGGGGCAAAGCGTACGTTATATGCGAGGGAATGAGGTGGAACTATGCCGGTAGAAGACGGAACTGAATTCTCACAGGCGATTCTGGATGAAGCCAAACAGGAAGCGGATGACCTCGTCGATCTGGCGCGACGCGAGGTTGAGAAAATCCTGGATGGCGCACGAGAAGAGCTTGAGCAGATCAGGATTGCCGAACAGTCGCGTGCCGCCACGCAAAAAGCGAAAATGCTCTATAAGCAGCTTGTGGCCGCCGCTGAACTTGAGGCCCGCAAACAAAAACTTCTCAAGCAAGAGGCTCTGATTGCTGAAGTTGAACGACAGGTCAAAGACCGATTGCTGCAAATTCGCAATGAGGCTCGATATCCTGATATCCTCAGACGTTTAATTCGAGATGGACTCTCGATGTTAGATGGGCAGGCGTTTGAGGTGATTGTTGCGCCGGAAGACCGTTCTTTAATCACAGAGGAGTTCTTGAAACATCTTGGTCAGGAACAAAAAGCTTCCGTGACACTTGCTGAAGATGCTCTTTCAGAAATGACTGGGGTGATCGTGCAGCGCGTTGATAAACGCGTCCGGTGCGATAACACGCTGCAACGTCTATTCGAACGGCGAAAACATGAACTGCGACTGTTGATCGCCCAGGATTTGTTCGAAGGAATGGAATTATGAGTGAGAAGATTGTTGGAAAAGTCGCCTGGATTAGCGGGCCAGTTATTCGCGCTGATCAGGTGAGCGGCCTGAGTATGATGGAACAGGTCGAAATCGGACAAGAGCGGCTGATAGGAGAAGTATTGGAACTTGATGGCGACATGGCCACCATTCAGGTGTACGAAGATACCGTCGGAATCAAGCCTGGCGTCAATGTATATGGCACCGGTTCTTTGCTCTTTGTTGAACTTGGCCCGGGTTTGATTAAAAATATTTATGATGGCATTCAACGCCCTCTTGAAGATATCAAAGCCCTGCAAGGGGATTTTATCCAACGCGGCGCTCAGGTTCAGGCTCTCGACCGAGAAACGCTGTGGCAATTTACACCAACCTGTCAGGTCGGCGATCAGATCAAGGGGGGGGATGTGTTGGGAGATGTCCAGGAAACCTCAGCCTTTATCCATCGAATTTTGTGTCCCCCTGATATACGAGGAAAGCTGCTGGAAATCGTGCCTCAAGGCGCATATACGATTGAACATGTCATTGCCAAGATCTCCACGGAAGACGGTGAACAGGAACTCAAAATGTATCATCGCTGGCCGGTTCGACAGCCCCGTCCCTATCACAATCGTTTGAATCCAACAATCCCCTTAATTACCGGACAGCGCGTGATTGATACGTTTTTCCCTTTAGCTAAAGGAGGAACGGCGGCAGTGCCCGGCGGATTCGGCACCGGAAAAACCGTCACACAGCATCAGTTGGCGAAATGGTGCGATGCGAATTTGATTGTTTATATCGGGTGTGGGGAGCGCGGCAATGAAATGACCGGCGTATTAGTGGATTTCCCAAAACTCATTGATCCTAAAAGCGGCAATCCTTTGATGGAACGCACCATTCTCATTGCCAATACGTCTGACATGCCTGTCGCAGCCCGCGAAGCCAGCATTTATACGGGAATTACCATTGCTGAATATTATCGCGATATGGGTTATGATGTGGCCATCATGGCCGATTCTACGTCCCGTTGGGCGGAAGCATTGCGAGAAATTTCAGGCCGCTTAGAGGAAATGCCGGCCGAAGAAGGGTTCCCGGCCTATCTAGCCACGCGCCTGGCGGAGTTTTATGAACGCGCAGGCCGGGTGGTGGCGTTGAACGGTAAAGAAGGCTCAATCAGCGTTATTGGCGCAGTTTCTCCGCCGGGCGGTGATTTCTCCGAACCGGTCACGCAACATACTAAACGTTTTGTCCGATGCTTTTGGGGGTTGGATAAAGAGTTGGCAAGCGCCCGATATTTTCCGGCGATTAACTACATGGAGAGTTATAGTGAATACCTGGAAGATGTGTCGGAATGGTGGACGAAATTTGCGATTGCCGATTGGAATGCCTTGCGCGCGAAAGCCATGGGATTACTGCAACAAGATGACAAACTCCAGAAAATTGTCAAGCTTATTGGCGAAGATGCCTTGCCGGATGATCAGCGTTTAGTGATTGAAGGTGCGCGTTTGCTAAAAGATGCGCTGCTCCAACAAGGCGCGTTTGACGAAGTGGATACCTACTCGCAGCCGGAACGCCAGATCTGGATGTTGAAAATCATCCTGCATTTTTACGATCGGGCCAATGAGATCATCAAAAAAGGCGCTCCCATCTATCGTATCCGTGAGATGGAAGTCATTGAACATATTAACCGCATGAAAAGCCGCATTCGCAACGAAGAACTTGAAAAATTCGAAGAACTGCTGCAACAGGTCGATGAAGAGTTTGATAAACTCGAACAAGACTATGCGGGTGGGTTCTTTTAAGAAATGTTGAATGTTGAATGCTAAATGCTGAATGTTGAATGCTAAATGTTGAATGCTAAATGTTGGAGGCTGAATTCAGTATCCAGCATCCAACATCCAACATTCAACATTTCTTATAACATGTCCGGAGCAAAAGAATATCTTGGTTTTAAAAAAGTGTCAGGGCCGATTCTCTATGTTGAAGATATTTCCGATGTCGGGTTTGGAGAAGTGGTTCAGATCATTGACAGGCATGGCCGGTTAAGACATGGGCGCGTATTGTCGATCGGAAGAACGACTGCGGCAGTTGAAATTTTTGAAGGCACAAGTGGATTGTCGCTTGAGGGCACAACAATTCGTTTTCTCGGGCATCCGCTGACAGTACCGGTTTCTGAAAATATGTTAGGTCGGGTGTTTAATGGTATTGGTGAACCGATTGATGGATTGCCGGAACCAATCGCCCGGGAATGGCGCAATGTGAATGGTTTGCCCATTAATCCGGCCTGCCGTGAATACCCCCGCGATTTTATCCAAACCGGTATTTCCACGATTGATGGCATGAATACCCTCGTTCGCGGCCAAAAACTCCCGGTATTTTCCGGCAGCGGTCTGCCTCACAATAAATTAGCCGCGCAGATTATTCGGCAGGCGACGATTTTGGGGGAAGAAGAGACCCAATTTGCCGTGGTGTTTGGGGCGATGGGCATTAAACACGATGACGCCGAGGTCTTTCGCAAAAGTTTTGAAGAAACCGGCGTTTTGAAAAATGTCGCCATGTTTATCAATCTGGCCAGCGACCCTACTATTGAACGCTTATTGACGCCGCGTTCGGCGTTAACCCTTGCGGAATACCTGGCATTTGATCGCGATATGCACGTTCTCGTTGTGCTGACCGATATGACAAACTATTGTGAAGCCTTACGGGAAGTCTCGACCGCAAAAGGTGAGGTGCCGAGCCGCAAAGGCTATCCGGGTTATCTGTACAGCGACTTAGCTTCGATTTATGAACGCGCAGGCCGTATTATCGGCCGTAAAGGATCGATTACCCAAATCCCTATTCTGACCATGCCAAATGACGACATTACGCATCCTATCCCGGATTTAACCGGGTTTATCACAGAAGGCCAGATTGTGCTCGACCGCAATTTGGATAAACAGGGCATTTATCCCCCGATTAATGTTCTGCCTTGTTTGTCGCGGTTGATGAATGACGGCATTGGGGCAGACAAAACTCGTGACGATCATCGCAATATTTCCAATCAATTATACTCGGCCTATACATACATCAAACGGGTTGAAACCCTGGCATCCATTATCGGAGAAAGTGAACTCTCTGATCTGGACAAAAAGTATCTGGAACTGGGACGTCAGTTCGAATACAAATTTGTGCATCAGGGGATTACAGAAAACCGTTCGATCGAAGATACGCTAGATCTGGCATGGGAGCTTGTTTCATCTCTGCCGCGCAGAGAACTCACACGCGTCACGGAAGAGCAAATTGATATGTATGGGCAAAGCGCCTGATGACAATTGACAATTGTCAATTGTCAATTGTCAATTATCAATACTTTATGGCAAGGCTGAGTATTCCATCAACCAAGAGTAATTTTCTTCGTTTGAGCGAAGAACTGATATTCGCCAAAGAAGGTCGTGATCTGCTTGATGAAAAGCGTGAAATTCTGATCATGGAGATTATGGGAACGCTTGAAGACGCACATCGCAAACGCCTGACAATGGAAAAACAGCTTGCTGAAGCGTATCAGGCCATGGTAGTTGCGAAAGTAGTTCTGGGACGAGAAAATGTGCGACGAGCGGCGTTGGGAATTCCTTCTGAGGCAACCATTGACATTCACGATCGCAGTGTGATGGGAGTTGTCGTGCCTGTTGTTCAAGTGAAGTGGAGTAAAACGGACAAACCGCGCTATAGTTTTGCCGGAACGACTTATGCTTTAGATAATGCCGCTCATAAGTTTTCAGACTGTTTGGTGTTGTTAGTTGAATTGGCTGAAATTGAAACGACGCTGTGGAGACTTGCAACTGAGTTGAAAAAAGTTCAACGACGATTCAACGCGTTGGACAATCTGCTGATCCCTCAATATGAGGAGACGGTAAAGTATATCGAATATACGTTGGAGGAAAAAGAACGAGAAATCCTTTTTCAACTGAAGCGAGTTAAAGCAAAACTGAAACAGGAACTCTAGAGGCACGGGTTACGAGTGTCGAGTATCGAGTTACCCTATGCTCATAGCTTGAGACACGAAATCCGCGGTCGCTTCTTATATCATGCCTGCGTCAACGCTATTCAAGAAAATACTTGTCCCGGTTGATAATTCAAAGTACTCAATTGATGCAGCTCGTATGGCAATTACCCTCGCTCAACTTCATCACTCACAATTGATTCTGCTGCATGTCGTGGATACGCGTGCGCTTGAAACCATGGCTCGTTACGGCAAAGAGTCCAAGGAAGCCTTGTTAGTCAAAGCAGAAGAAAGTGGCTGGAAGGTGCTGTATAGTTTAGAAGAAGAAGCGGTGTCCAGTCATGTGCGCGTCGCATTAACGTTAGAAGAAGGCACGCCGCAGCGGGTGATTTTGGATGTAGCGGAAAAATATCAAATTGATTTGATCGTGTTGGGAAAACATCGTAAAACCGGCTCCAGGAAAGATATCGTGACCCCGACCATCATTGAAAACGCGGAATGTCCGGTGTTGATTTCACTATAAGGCGCGTCCATGTGAACCAGGGAAAATCTTCGAATTCGCCGGAGAGACCTTACAATTTTCTTCTCCGGAAATGTCTTGACATCCGAAGATTTTCTGTTACGGTATGAATGTGTATTGCTTGCATCGGAAACTCCGTGTTATATGCGTGTTTATAGTTAGAGGAGGTTTATTATGGCAGAACAACATGAGAAAGACCAGGAACACCCTGAACAAGATCAAAAGAATCCATCGGAAGCAGAACTTTCACGACCGCGCCCTTCTGGTGAAGATGAAGACGCCATTCAGACTGGCAGGGAACGTATTGTTCAGAGAATGACCCGTGAAGCCAAGCGTTCGCGCGGCATTGAAGACGCTGGTGCGCGTCCGCTGCCGTCAAATTCTGAAGCAATTCACCACCAGGAAAAGCGTTCACAAACAAACCAACCACCTCTTCCTCAAAAAACCCCTGGTTCTATCGGAGTGTTGGAAGATCGAAGCTCGGTAAAATGGGCAGCCTGGATGGCCTTGTTGATTTCGCTTGTCACCCTGATGCTCGTCAGCCTCTATTCAACTCGAAAGTTTGGAGCTGAGTTCCAACTTCGCGATGTTGAAATGACCCAGCAAAAATTGGTCGCAGATGTTGACATGCTCAAACACGATACACACCTGGAAAAGATTCGTATCGCAATTTTAAACGCTTACTTCCAATTATTTGCGCGCAAAGATCATGTCACAGCTGAATTAACCCTGACAGGTGCGCGAGAAGAATTAAGCCGGTTGATCGATACGTTGCCCGTAGAACAGAGCACTGAGCCGAAACAAATTCTTGACTCGCTTGAGGAGATTATCCGCGAAGTTCGAAAAGGCCCTTCAACTCTCGATGAACGGCTGAAGTCGGTTTTGTTAGAGCTTGAAAAAATCTCGTCCAATAAGTAACGCCAGGTATGGTCGTTTCTGAAATTTCTCAGAAGAAAAAAATGCGGTTTCGCAAAACGTTATTAGCCTGGTATCAGGAACATGGTCGTGATCTGCCCTGGAGAAAGACGGACGATCCATATCATGTGTTGGTTTCGGAGATCATGCTGCAGCAAACCCAGGTTGATCGCGTCATCCCGAAATATCGGGAATTTTTAGAGAAGTATCCGGATATCAAAACCCTTGCAGAAGCTCCTCAAGAGGACATCACTGCGACCTGGAAACCTCTGGGATATAACATCCGCCCGGTGCGATTACATTCGATTGCCCGAGAAGTCCAGGAAACCTACGGTGGGAAGATCCCAGATACGCCGGAAGATTTAGAAAAGCTGAAGGGCATTGGCAAATATACCGCAGGCGCAGTTTCCTGTTTTGGCTATCGCAAGCCTGTGCCTCTGGTAGATACGAATGTTGATCGGGTGTTGCAGCGAGTATTTTTCGGCAACCCTGCTTCACAAACGACCAAAGAGGACAAAGTCGTCTGGGAACTTGCCAGGGCCCTCGTTCCGAAAAAGAATGCTTATGATTATAATCAGGCCCTGATGGATTTTGGCGCGATAGTGTGTACAGCGCGAAAACCGCTCTGTTTACTCTGTCCGATGCAAGCTTTCTGCTCTGCTTATCCTGTCTCTTCATAATCAGGTCTCCAAGTTTCCTCGTTTTCGATTTTTCAGCAATAACATTTCCTTATTCTCACACATAATCTGCATAACCCTCCCTGTAATGGAGCAGATTTTCTGGCATGGAATTTGCTTTTCCTGAGGAAGAGAATAATTTTTTCAGACCTCTTGACGAGACCACAACGTGCTATAAAAACATAATACATAAAGAGGTAGAAAAAGAGTGTTCGTATTTCTGAAATTCTGATAAGGGAGAAGATGTTATGAAGCTGCGTAATCGCTCGTTCATATATATAAGTGTTCTGATGCTAACGCTGCTCCTTGTTGTTACTGGGTGCAGCGAAGAATATGGTGGAAACCCAACAAATCCGTCATCAACAAGAGGACTTCCTGCGGATCCCGGAGATGGAAATTTTGCAGGAAAAGTGGTGGGTACGATCAACGAAAATGTTTTAGCTGGACTTAAAGTCACTATCGGAGAGAAATCAACCACAACAGGCCTGGACGGCACATTTAGACTTGATGGCGTTGGCAGTGGAAACCTCGCAGTAGTGTTATCCGGGAGTACAGTTTATACCCGGACAGCAGCCGTCAACACAGCTAATGGTCGTTCTGTGCTGCTTGACGCGATTGAAACGAATAGTAACTTTAGTCTCAAGTTTTATCGCGAACTTGCGCGCGGAAATCATCCGAATGAACGGAATATGTATCCTACCCATCGCTGGACCAGCACGACTCCGCCGACCTTTTATATTAATACCAATGCACAGGCGACATTGGACGGGACCATTAATCAGAAGACTATTGATACGGTCAAGCAGGTGCTCAGTGAGATTGTTCCGGTCTTCAGCGGCAATTACTACAGCGCGTTGTCGGTTAAAACCCGCTATTTTGCCACGTTGAACAGTTTTGCCCAAATCCCTGAAAATTCGATTGTGGTTTCGTTTGACGACACATTAGTGGATATTGGGGCTTATGGACTTACAGTAACTGATCCGGATTTTGTCTCATCTGTGGGAACATCCATTAATAAAGCTGCGCATTTTATCCTGGATAGCGATCAGTTTTACAAAAGCGGAACAAATCCGACTGCGATTGCCCTGCGCGAGATTATTGCGCATGAATTGGGGCACGGGTTCGGCTATCGTCATGCCTCAGCATTACCCACAGTGATGTATCCGGCTGAGGAATTTGGAGGGCTGTATAGCTCCTTTGATCAAATTCACATGGCGGTGATATACAGCCGCCCAATTGGTAATACGGATATTGATAACGACCCGCTTCCGAATGCGAAAGCGTTCGGCGGTATCCTCCAGCCGCAAATTTTTGTAGATGATCGGGCGAATTTTATGAAATCGCCGGAACTCTTACGCCAGATTCAAACGCTCACTCGTTTTGGAATGGTGCAAGAATATTTGACGAAATGATCCTTCGTAACAAACGAGTCACGCATAGAAACCGGGTTTTTTCCAAAAACCCGGTTTCTTACATGCATATATGAAAATTGCTTTTACATGGAGAAAGGAGCGTCCTTATGAAAGAACTGATATTTTTGAATTTATTGCTTATCGTGTTGGGAATCTCCTGCGCTCACACGAAACAAATGTCAGCCGACATTCAAGAGCGACCGATTGTGTTTGACACGGCGCTGCTTGAAGAACGCTACAGCCTGTGGGGAGTGCAGGGCATGGGACTGCCGCTCGCTGATCATCGCTATCTTCTGGCGCGGGATGGTGAACAGGAGATCAAAATTCAGAAAGCAGAAGATTTTGCTCCGCTGGCCAAAGACATTACCTCTGCTGAACAAGCTCTGGAGTTTGTACGTTTTTTGACATCAACGGAAATTCGCACATTTTTGGCCGATATCTATTACAGCGAAGTGCATAAAAAAGTAGAGAAGGCGGATGAAAGCGATCAGGAAGATCATTGGTTTGCGATAGATGCAGCGCAATATGAAGCCTGGTACATGCACGAGCCGCTTGTGAGAGAACTTGATGGACAATATCGAATTGAACGTTTTGTCGCCAGTTATCCGCGCAGGCAAAATCAGAAGATCGTTCCGCCGCGCTTATTGAAAATCTGGGAATGGGTGGATCGTGAAGGCCATTACCGCATGGAAATTCACAGCATTATTGCTGAGGGTGAATCGGTTCAAAAAATTCTGCTGTTTCAGAAGTAAAAATCTTGACATCCATGAGAGTCAGACGATAAAGAAAAACCAGGTTTCTTCAAGAAACCTGGTTTTTTTGTTGACCTCATTTTAATAGGTTCGCAGTTCTCACTTTAGCGAGTCTTTGCTTTAAGGAACAAGGCGTCATGGGAAACACAGAATTTGTCCATCTTCATCTGCACACTGAATTCAGCTTGCTTGATGGGGCGAACCGCATTGATAAATTGATGAAAAAAATCCAGGAACTGGGGATGTCATCCGTCGCCATTACCGACCACGGTAACATGTTCGGGGCCGTCCAATTTTTTCAAAAAGCGAGATATGCGGGAATTAAACCAATTATCGGATGCGAAGTCTATATTGCTCCTGAAAGCCGCTTCGATAAAACCAATACGCACGGCATTTCCAGCGCTTCGCACCATTTGGTCTTACTGGCTCAGAATGACACTGGGTATAAAAACCTGATCAAACTTGTCAGCGCCGGGTATCTTGAAGGTTTCTATTATAAACCGCGTATTGATCTGGAACTACTCAGCCAACATGCTGAGGGCCTGATTGGATTGACCGCCTGTTTAAAAGGCGCAGTTCCCTACTGGTATATCCATGACAACGAGGCCAAAGCCCGAGAAATTGCCGGACAATATCGCGATATTTTCGGCAAAGACAATTTTTTTCTGGAACTCCAATATCATAATCTCAAGGAACAAGAGCGGGCGAATACATTTTTGCTTAAGTTAGCTAAAGATTTTGATTTACCTGTGGCGGCGACGAATGATTGTCATTATCTGAATCGTTCGGACGCCACGCCGCACGACGTACTGCTTTGCATCGGTACCGGGAAACATGTCAGCGACACAAATCGCATGAAATACACTTCCGACGAGTTTTATGTGAAATCGCCCCAAGAAATGGCAGAAGTGTTTGCGGATTATCCTGAAGCCCTTCACAATACGCTCAAAATCGCAGAACGCTGTCAATTCCAATTTGAATTCGGCAACAATATCCTGCCTGAATATCAAGTCCCGGAAGGACATACCTTTGATTCCTACATGGAACAGTTGGCCCGAGAGGGTTTGCAAAAACGCCTGGAAGTAATTTTTAAACATACTCAAGAAAATCATGAGACGCTGCAACGCGAATATGAAGAGCGCCTGAAGGTTGAACTGGATATTATCAAAAAAATGGGCTATGCCGGCTATTTTTTGATCGTATGGGATTTTATCAACTACGCCAAAAATGCGGGCATTGCAGTTGGACCGGGTCGCGGCAGCGCTGCGGGCAGCCTGGTGGCATACAGTATGCGAATTACGGATATTGATCCGATCCCATACAACCTGCTGTTTGAACGTTTCCTGAATCCTGAGCGCGTCAGTATGCCTGATATTGACGTGGATTTTTGCATGAACCGGCGCGAAGAAGTAATCCGCTATGTGTCTGAAAAATATGGCAAAGAAAATGTCTCTCAGATCGCCACATTCGGAACCCTGGGGGCGAAAGCGGTCGTGCGCGATGTGGGGCGCGTGTTGAGTTTGCCCTATTCGGATGTGGATAAAATCGCCAAACTCATCCCGAATCAATTGCACATCACACTGGATCAAAGTCTGCAATCTGTGCCTGAAATGAGGCAATTGAAGGAAAAAGATACGCAAGTCAATCAATTACTTTCTAATGCCCAGGTGTTGGAGGGCTTGACGCGCCATGTTTCCACTCATGCTGCGGGCGTGGTGATTTCTCCCAAACCGCTGGTCGAATTCGTGCCCTTGTATAAAGGCACCAAAGAAGATGATGAAATCTCGACTCAATATCCGATGTCTGATCTGGAAAAAATCGGCTTGCTGAAAATGGACTTTCTGGGCCTGCGCAATCTGACGATGATTCAGGATACGCTGGAACTGATTCGCCATGTGCACAAATACGAATTGGACATCATGGATCTGCCGATGGATGACCGCCCAAGCTATGAACTGCTCTCACGTGGGCAAACGCTTGGCGTCTTTCAGCTTGAAAGTTCGGGGATGCGCGAACTGTTGCGCAAATTGAAACCGGAGACCTTTGAAGACATTATCGCCGTGTTAGCGTTGTACCGGCCGGGTCCCTTAGGCAGCGGCATGGTAGATGATTTTATTAACCGCAAGCATGGCAGAATTCCGATTGCTTATCCACTGCCCCAATTAGAACCGATTTTAAAAGAAACCTACGGCGTCATCATCTATCAGGAACAGGTCATGCAGATTTCAAACGTGCTGGCCGGATATACCCTGGGCGAAGCCGACCTCTTACGCCGGGCAATGGGGAAGAAAAAGCCCGAAGAGATGGCAAAGCAGCGCAAGCGCTTCATGGAGGGCGCGCGGCAAAAAAATATCCCCGAAGCCAAAGCGGATGAAATTTTTAGCCTGATGGAATATTTCGCCGGATACGGATTTAACAAATCGCATACCGCCGCCTATGCCTTGATTACTTATCAGACCGCCTATTTAAAGGCTCATTATCCGGTCGAGTTTATGGCGGCGCTATTGACGAGTGACATGGATAACACCGATCGCGTAGTGAAATATATCAATGAATGCCGCGAACTCAATATTACGATTTTGCCGCCGGATGTGAATGAGAGTTTTCGGATGTTTTCAGTGGTGGACGGAAAAATCCGGTTCGGATTAGCGGCTGTGAAAAACGTTGGTAGCGCAGCGGTTGATTCGATTATTGAAACCCGCAAACGCAATGGCAAGTATCAAAGTTTACAGGATTTTTGCGAACGAGTTGATTTAGGCAAAGTGAATAAACGTGTGGTTGAAAGCCTGATCAAGTGTGGGGCGTTTGATTTTAGCGGAACTCCGCGCTCAGCTATGGCGCAAGGACTGGAACAGGTGTTTGAAGTTGCCCAGCGCACTCAGAAAGATCGGCACAGCGGACAGGCAAATATTTTTGGCCTTCTGGAAAATTCCGACGAGACCTCACCCACCAAATCCTATCAATTGCCGGATGTGCCTGAGTGGGATGAATCGGAAAAACTTAAACTGGAAAAAGAAGGTATCGGCTTTTACATCACCGGGCATCCTTTGGAGAAATATATTCAGATCGTGCGTCAGAGCACGACCGCTACGACGTCGTCGCTGCTTGAATGCCATGATGGGGATTCCGTGACGATTGGAGGCATTGTGACCTCCTATCGCAAAAAATTGACCAAAAAAGGCGATATGATGGGATTTTTCCGATTGGAAGATTTAGAGGGAGCGATTGAGGTGATTCTTGTCCCACAGGTCTTTGAGCGCTATAACAATATGCTACAAGAAGATCTCCCGGTGCAGATCGAAGGCAAAATCTCGGCGTCCGAAGAAGAACTTCCCAAACTCCGCGCTGAAAAAATGAAACCGCTGGCATTGACCTCATCACAAGAACAACTGTGTCTGATTGAGCTTCGGGCAACAAAATTACGCCAGCAGACTCTTTATGCCCTTCAGAAGCTTTTACAACAGCATCAAGGCGACTGTCCGGTGATTTTTAAGTATATTGATCATGACAATTCCATCACGCGCATCAGAGCCGGAGAAAAATTTCATGTGCAGCCTTCGGAACAATTAACGCAACAAATTCAGAAACTTATCGGCAAAAATACCGTGTTTGTTTCTGTCACATAGAGTGATTATGTTTTTCAATTGACAAGAAGTGATAAACAAATCATAGTATGTTTGTTTCAAGAATTTTTTTGGACGGAATGAAGCTCCGCAGTGATGTTATTCGCTTGAAGCGTTATAACATTGTTTTCTATGTCTAATATGGGAGAAGAGCAGGATGAGAATACAAGGGGAAAAAGGATTCAGTTTACTTGAAGTGCTGATAGCTATTGCGATTTTAAGCATCTTGATGGGAGGCTTTCTGACATTGATGCAGGCTGAAAATCAGGTGATTCGCGCTTCCGCAGAAATCCTAAGCGCCAGATTGAAGGCCAATGAAGCGATGGAACGTGTTAAAGCGACTCGTTTCGATGAATTGAAAAGCTTTTCAGTCGTGACAGTTTCTAAACAAACACCAATGACGGTCGATGTGCAGGTTAGTAATTTCTCTGAAACCGAAGGGTTGAAAAAAGTTGTGACGAGCGTCAAATGGTTTGATCAACGTGGTCGCGAACGAGAGTACAAATTGACAACCCTGCGAACTCGCTATCATCAACGTTCTCAAGCTCTGACAGCCTTTGTAACCCAGGAAAAAGGGGGAGAACTATGAACAAACGCTTGCGGTTACGGCATGGTGTGCGCGGTATGACGTTGATTGAAGTCCTGGTGACGATTGGGGTGCTATCCGTTGTGTTGGCTCTGGTACTTCCGATGTATTCCACGAGTTATGAAACCATTCGTTCGCGGGATGCGCTGCTGACAATCATCCATGAAAGTGATCGGCTTATGGACATGATTGGCAATGATATTCGGAAGGCGCATGAAATTCTCTGCAACGCTCCGTCTGATATGAAACATGTGGTTGTTGCAACCATGAAAGTTCATCAGATTGCCTCGGATTCCTCTCTGCAAGAACAGGCCATTACCTATGCTTTAGATGCCCAACGCCCGAATCGGCTTTTACGCATCGTTCAACAACAGGGAAACGAAAAATTGATTACCACAGAACTTTCGCGCAATATTGAGTCAATTCAGATGACTTCCGAAACCCAAACGCTTTTTAACATTCAGCTAAGGTTACAACAAACCGTTGCAGGAAAGAAAGTTGCCTTGCAAACAATCTCATCTTACGCGATGAGATGATAGGGGAAATTTATGATACGAAATCAACGAGGAAATGCGTTATTACTGGTTCTGGTGGTCTTTGCGACGTTATTTGCTCTATTAAGTATGTCATTTGATCGCGGAGAACAACTTCTCAGACGCCTGCAACATCAATCTTTGGAACAGGTAGCCCTGAATCTTGCTGAGGCCGGAGTTGAATACACGTTGCACCAGCTTGCCTTGCCCGGGAACGATATTGAGAAAACAACGGATATTGATCTCGATACCGGATCATTCTCAACTTCAGTCTCCTATTTTTCTTCCGGGCGTTTTGAAATTATGGCGACAGGCAAAGCCAAAAATGGCCATCGCATGGAAGAAACTGTGATAAAAACGTTAAAAGTGCAGGGGCGATTTTCTCCTGATGAGCCGGACGCAGTTCCGGTTGTCACGATCTGGGAGGAAGTGTTATAACCAGGAGAACGTTTCGTTTAAGCCCGCAATACCAGCATCAGGCTACATACTTTCGGAAATAAGTACACAATGAAATAAACCTGGTAGCCCCGCCCTACGTGGCGGGAATGNGACGCCGATAAACCCGCCACGTAGGGCGGGGCTACCAGTGTGTATTTATTTCCGAAACGCTGTACTACAGCCTATCAAAAACTTCTGTCTCTTCCTCCATCATGAGTCAAACACAGCGAATCGCCTATGGAGATTTCCAGACACCGGAGCAGCTTGCACGCCGGGTTACCGCGCTATTAAAAGACCTCGATCTACATCCTACGGTCATCATAGAACCGACGTGCGGGATCGGAAATTTTGTCCATGCAGCACTCAACACCTTCGGGAAACACCCTCGTTATATTGCGTTTGACATAAATTCTTCGTATCTTGCTCAATTGCGAGCCTCTTTACCACAGGATAACCATACTCAGATCACAATTGAAACGAAAAACTTTTTTGAGCACGATTGGTCAACCTTTTTTCAAGATTTTCAGACTGATCATATTTTGATGCTTGGGAATCCTCCCTGGGTCACTAATGCGAAACTTGGCATGATTGGAAGCAGCAATGCCCCCCAAAAGAGCAATTTTCAAAGATATAGCGGTCTTGCTGCCAAAACGGGAAAAGCCAACTTTGACATTGCCGAATGGATGCTGATTAAATTACTCGAAAGTTTACAAGGGCATACCGCCTGGATAGCCATGCTCTGTAAAACAGCGACCGTGAGAAAAGTTCTTCGTTATGCTTGGGAGCAAGATTTTCAGATTGGTCAATCTTCTTTACACCTCATTGACACCAACGCCTCGTTTCAAGTGTCAGTTGACGCCTGTCTGTTTCTGACGCATATCGGCGCTCCGCAATCAACCAAAGAGGCTGCGGTTTATTCAAGCTTAGACTTTTGCCACAAAATCTCCAGGTTTGAAATGTATGGGACAGAACTTGTTGCTGATATTGACTTGTATCAGGATGTGAAAGAGTTTGATGGCGCTTCAGAGTACATCTGGCGATCGGGCATAAAACATGATGCCGCAAAAGTCATAGAATTAAGCCAAAAGGGTAGCCATTTTGTCAATGGCTTCGGAGAAATTGCGGATATAGAAGATGATTATATTTTTCCTCTCCTCAAATCCTCGGATATTGCTAACCACAGACTGATTCCACACAAATACGTCATTCTTACGCAAACATCAATGGGCGAGGATACCGCAAAGATCAAGACCTGTGCTCCGAAAACATGGAAATATTTAGTCTGCTATAGAGACATCCTTCAAAGCAGAAAAAGCAGTATTTACAAGAACCGTCCGCCGTTTTCGATTTTCGGCGTTGGCAAATATAGCTTTGCGCCCTGGAAGGTCGCTGTTTCAGGGTTCTATAAACAGATGAGATTTGCTGTTCTTGGGCAGCAGGCAGGCAAGCCGATCATGGTTGATGATACTTGTTACTTTATTTCCTGTTTTTCTGAGGCAGAAGCCGCGTTTCTTACCACGCTTTTGAATTCTGAACGCTGCCAGCAGTTACTTCGCTCACTGGTATTTTTCGATGCGAAACGTCCAATTACGCGAGATATTCTCAAACGGATCGACATCAAGAGGCTTGCCGCATATTATCAGCAGGAAAAGACAGCCCGCCACCATCTTTTACCCAGATAATTCCACATTTTCTCATATTTTTTATTGACAAATGGTAATGGTAGTTTTTTATTATGATCATGATGTCAGACAGCCTAACAGCCGGACAGCTTAAACCGTTGTCCAAAAAAAATCAGTCGGACCAGGTGGTTGATGTTCTCAAAGAGTATATCGCTTCGGATGAAATTCAGGTCGGGGAAAAACTCCCTCCAGAACTTACCCTTGCGAAAATGCTCAATGTCAGTCGCTCGACCGTGCGCGAAGCGATCCGGACATTATCGGTGCTCGGGTATATCGAGATTGTGAATGGGAAAGGCTCGTTTCTGCGGCAAAAGAAGGCCGATCTTCCCATACAGCAGATTACTTCCTGGTTTGAGAGCCATAAGCTGGAACTTAGTGATTTCATTGAGGTGCGGCAGCTCATTGAACCCTATGCCATTGCCATGGCGATCGAACGAGGCACCCCGGAGGAATTTATCCGGGTTGACGAGATCCGGCGAACGTATGAGCAAGAATGGGAGCGCGGCGCGAATCTACGATTGGCGGATTTGGATGCCAGGTTTCATCAGGCCATTGTTGACATGGCGCACAATCGTGTCCTGAGTAAGATGTACAAAGTTGTGGTGGAAGCGTTTGCGGATTATCGGCGGCGATCGTTTACAGTGCAAGAGCACGCTGACAACGCCATAGAACCACACCGCAAGATCAATGCCGCTTTAGAGGAACGGAATATCCTTGAAGCCCAGCGTTGTATGCGCGAGCACCTGGACAAGGTCTATCGGGATATGTCGTTTTCTCAGACAAACCAATAGCCCAGATTTACTAATATTACTTTCACAAAAGGAGTATGGTATGAAAAAATTGATGCTGCTTGTTGTCTCTCTGCTTATAACAGCAGGATTCGTCGTAAGTGCTACTGCACAGGAAATCAATCTTAAAGCGTATGTGCCCACCAATCCAACAGCAGTCCCGACCAAAGCATTGGTGTACTTCGCGGAAAATGTGAAAGAGAAAACCAATGGCGCAGTGAATATCAAAGTCTTTCACAGCGGACAATTGGGAAATGATCGGGAAGGTATAGAATCCACAAGAATCGGAACGATTGATATAATGTTCGCTGGAACTGGTGGTTATTCAACGTTCTACGACAAAACTAAAATCTTTGATCTCCCTTTCCTCTTCGATAATTCTCAGGAAGCTTACGAAGTGGTCAATGGCCCCGTGGGTGAAGAGATTTTCTCAGATATGGAACAATTCGGTCTGGTATATCTTTCGACTGGCGATAATGGGATGCGTCATATCAGCACAAGTAAAACCCCGGTGCATAGCGTGGAAGATGTCAAAGGACTGAAAGTTCGCGTACCCGAGATCAATACCTATGTTGATCTCTGGACCTGGTGGGGTGCAGTGGTCACTCCTATGCCGATTACCGAACTCTATATGGCGCTCAAAACCGGCGTGGTCGATGCGCAGGATAATGCTCCTTATCATTCTGTTGCAAGTAAAGTGTATGAAGTACAGGATTATTATTCCATGATCAATTATATGTGGATGGGGTTGACCATGGTGATGAACAAGGCAAAATGGGAAATTCTCCCTGAAGAATACCAGAGAATTATCAAAGAAGAAGCCAAAGTCGCGGCAAAATGGTCGTTTGATGAAATCGAACGGGATAATGTCACAGCGTTAGAAGCCATGAAAGCCCGGGGAACTAAAATTGATATGAATCCTGACCGAGAGAGTTTTATGGCCGGGATTGAGGAGTTCTACAAGAAGTATGAGAACGAACCCTGGTATGATAAGAATCTGATTGACGCACTGAGAAATAACTAATTGCCCCGGAAAAGAAGAGGTTGTGGGGTAGGGCTGTTAAGTTCTCGCAAAATATAGCGTCTCGACTTCGCTCGACGTGCGGTATTCCGGTCATCGAGCGGAGTCGAGATGACAACAATCCGTAGAACTTAACAGTCCTGAGGTTTTGGGGGAGGCGTGTTCATGTTCATCAACCGAGTGCAGCGCGTAAACAGTATGTTGACACACCTGGTAAGCGTTCTGATTGGAATGACTGTCGCCGCGATGGCAATTCTGATTATGCTGTCTGTTATTGTCCGGAACCTGATGGGATTCTCGTTCCAATGGATCGTGGATGCCAATCGTCTGATTTTTATCTGGATGTGTTTTCTCGGGGTTGTCTATGCGAGTGATAAAGAGCTGCTCATCCGGTTTGATCTGCTTGACAAACGCTTTCCCCCCACCGTTCACAAGTTCTTCACCTTGCTGCGTTATCTTGCTTCGCTTGCGCTGTTCGGAATTATGGTGAAAGCCGGAATTGAAGTGAGCCAGTTTGCAAAAGCCCAGGTTTTCTCTACCATGCCGATATCGACAAGGTGGCTCTACATTGCTGTTGCGACAGCCGGCGCGCTGCTGGTCTTCCAGACGGTGGTAAAAATCCTGCTGTTGCTGCTGGTTCCTCAAAACCGGTAGAACGATAGGGGAGTGACGGTATGATCATGTTGTTTTTGCTGTTCTTTATTTTGATCTCGATCGGCTTTCCTATTGCTATCGCGATCGGCCTGAGCGCAGTTGTCTCGCTGAAATATTATGGCTACCCACTGATTGTGGTCGCGCAGAAAATGGTCACAGGCATTGATTCCTTTACCTTTATCGCCATCCCGCTGTTTATCCTTGCCGGAGAATTGATGAACGTCGGCAAGATTACCGACAAAATTTTTAATTTTGCTAAGACCATTGTCGGGTGGATTCCCGGCGGTCTGGCGCATGCCAATGTCGTGGCAAGCCTCATTTTCGCCGGGATGTCGGGTTCTGCGATTGCCGATGCGGGAGGTTTGGGAGTGGTTGAGATGAAGGCCATGCGGTATGCCGGATTTGATGACGAGTTTTCGAGCGCGGTCACCGCGGCAAGCTCGACTATTGGGCCGATCTTCCCGCCCAGTATTCCCTTTGTGATTTACGGAGGGATTGCGAGTGTCTCAGTCGGAAAACTGTTTCTGGGCGGAGTAATTCCAGGCCTAGCCATGATGGTCGCCTTGATAGTCATGATTTTCTTCTATGCCCTGAATAACAAATACCCCAGGACTCCATTCTCTTTACGCGAATTGGGCGGAGAATTTGTCAAAGCAATCATTCCCCTGCTGACACCCGTCATCATTCTCAGCGGTTTTGTTATCGGATTATTCACCCCTACCGAAGCGTCAGCGGTGGCGGTGTTCTACGCGCTGCTGGTCGGAGGGTTTCTTTATCGGGAGATTTCCTTGAAAAAATTGATGAACGCCCTGAAAAATACGGCAGTGTCTTCCGCGAATGTCATCTTCATTATCGGCACGGCCACGCTCTTCTCCTTTATTCTGACGAACGAAGGCTTTACCGAAATCATTGCCGGGAGGCTCTTTTCTATATCAGAAAATCCCATTGTGGTTCTGCTGATCATCAATCTGGTGCTGTTTCTGTTAGGCATGATTATGGAACCGGGCGCAATTCTGATCATGATGCTGCCGATCCTGCTGCCGATTGTGGAACATCTGGCATTGGATTATGTCCATTTCGGAGTGATGATGATTCTGAACCTCATGATCGGACAGGTGACGCCTCCATTTGGGATGTGTCTGTTTACAATCAGTCAGGTCGGAGGCGTGTCCCTGCACCGGCTGTTCCGTGCGATCATCCCCTTTATTTTTCCGCTGGTGTTCGTTCTGCTGCTTACGCTGTTCATCCCGGAGATCATCACCTGGCTGCCGGATCTTCTTATGAAATAGTGCCAGGTGACTTCAAGAATTCCTTTTCATCTTATTAAAAACTTATTCACAATTTTACGAAAATAGGAGTTTCGTAATGACGGATACATTATTTGATATTACTGAGCGCGTCGCAATTGTCACGGGCGGACTTGGGCAGATTGGGGTTGAGTTTTCGCTCGAATTGTTGCGTCGCGGAGCAAAAGTCTCGGTATTTTCACGAAATATCAGGAAAGAGATTGTAGAGAGCAGATTTCCGCAGGAATACCGCGACACCGACAGAGTCCGGTTTTTTGCGGTAGATATTACGATCAAGGAAACGATCGAAAAGGCTCTTGATAAAATTATTGCTGCATGGGATGTGCCGCAAATTTTGATTAACAATGCCGGAATTGATACGCAACCGAGCGCTCCGCCTGAAGTGTCGGGGCCTTTTGAGCAATTCCCGGAAGAAGTATTCCGGGAAGTTGTGAATGTGAATCTGGTAGGCACATTTCTTTGCAGCCAGGTCGTAGGGGCTAAAATGGCTGAAGTCGGCAGAGGCTCAATCATCAATATCGGTTCGATCTACGGGATGCTCTCGCCAGTGCAGGATATTTATGCGTATAAGCAAGAAAAAACCGGCATACCCTTTATCAAACCGGTGGCCTATTCTGCATCGAAGTCCGGCGTCTATAATCTGACCCGTTACATGGCAACTTATTGGGCAAAGAAAGGGGTTCGGGTGAATGTATTGACCCCATCGGGAGTATTTCGCGACACCCAGGATGACGAATTCCAGAAAAACTACTGTGCGCGGATTCCGATTGGCCGAATGGCCCAACCGGATGAATACAACGGCGCCATGATTTTCCTCGCATCGGACGCCTCAAAATATATGACCGGATCAAACCTGGTCATTGATGGCGGTTGGACGGCCTGGTAAGTAATTGGACAGAATTATTGTTATAGAGCCAGGAGTGCGAAAGCTCTGCTTTCGCTGTCAAAGCAGAGCTTTGACACTCCAAATTATGACATTAATTTTATCCAAGTACTTAACAAAGCTGTTCAGGAAACAGACGATGAGGCAAGAAATATGAAGAATAATATCGAAGGAATTTACGCCGCTATAGTGACTCCAATGACAGCAACTGGTGAGGTGAACCTCTATGCTTTGCGCAGCCTGGTGCGCTGGGAACTGAAACACGGAGTTGAGGGATTTTATGTGTGTGGTTCTTCAGGCGAAGGACTTTTGCTCTCTCTCTCAGAGCGCAAACAGGTGCTTGAGACTGTGCTCGATGAAACCGGGGGGCATGTTTCCGTTGTTGCGCACACCGGCACCATCCGCACCGATGATGTAATCGAACTCGCCAGACATGCGGCAGAGGCTGGCGCGGTGGCAGTCTCGATGATCCCGCCCTACTATTATCATTTCAATCAGGAGGAGATTGTCGGGTATTACGAAGATGTGTTACGCGCCGTAAATATTCCGATCATCATCTATAATATCCCGGCATTTACCGGGGTGTCATTTACCAGGGGCAGCAGCGCCAGATTACTTGCCCATTCTCAGATCGTCGGTATTAAACATACTTCGGTAAATCTGTATGATCTGGAAAGAATGAAAGCTGCGTATCCGGAAAAGATCTATTTTAACGGGTATGACGAGATTTTTCTTTCCGGGCTGGCTGCCGGAGCAACCGCAGCTATAGGAACAACCGTCAATCTGTTCCCAAAGTTATTCAAAGAAATTCGTGCGCTCTATCTGGCAGGAAACATGCAGAACGCTGCGGAATTACAGCACAAGCTCAATACGGCCGTAGAAGTTTTTCTGGAGGTAGGAATTTTTAATGCCGTCAAGTACGCCTTTACACTCAGAGGAATCGAATGCGGCTCCTGCCGTCGCCCGTTTATCCCCCTTACGGACGATCAGAAGCAAAGAATCCAGGCACTCCTTGGTGTGTTAGAAACCTCCTGATACACAGTGAGTTAACGCCAGGACATGGGTGTCAAGGCCAGACCTTGAGACTGTCGGTAATGGTTAAATGGTAAGTGATGCGTTCCCTGAGCGAAGTCGAAGGGAACAATGAGCGGCTCGTTTCGACTTCGCTCAACGAGCGAGCATCACTTACTATTTAACCCTCTACCAGACTGTCAAAGCCGGGCTTTGACACTCCTACGCTTTGGGCAAGGTGAACCGGAACGTCGTCCCTTTGCCTTCTTTGCTTTCTACCCAAATTCTACCGTTGTGTTTTTCGATAAATTCTTTACAGAGAATTAAGCCCAGGCCCGTCCCTTTCTCGCCGGCTGTTCCGTCGCGTTGAAATTTTTCATCGATCTGAAAGAGCTTTTCGATTTTTTCCGATGGAATGCCAATACCAGTATCTGCAATACTGATCGTCGCTTCATGTTCATCTGAGATGGCTGACATCTCTATCACTCCCTGGGGTTCGGTAAACTTGATCGCATTCGAAACGAGGTTACGCATCACGGTATGCAACATGTTATAATCGGCGCACACTTCAATGTCTTCCTGAGTGGAGTGCTTCAAGACGATCTGTTTTGTGTCGGCCTGAGAATGAAACAGTTCAAGCGTGCGCATAAAGATCATTCTCACATCGAGCGGTTGTGGACAATATTCGATCATGTTCCGATTCAAGCGCGACCAGGTAAGCAAATTTTCGAGTAAAGCAAACAAAGTCTCTGCTGAATTCCGAAATAGTTTGGAGTATGTTCGAAACTCATCTTTTCCTAACAACTCGATGTTTTCTAAAATTTCAGTAAAGGAAAGAAAGCCAATGAGAGCATTGCGTAAATCATGAGCGATAATGGAAAAAAAGAGGTCCTTACTGGCATTGGTCGCTTTTAATTGAGTATTTTTTTCTTCAAGCTGTTTTTGAAGCCGACGAATGGTCAAATGGGTATCGACTCTTACCAGAACTTCTGCAACGTCAACTGGTTTGGTAATATAGTCAACTCCCCCGACTTGAAATCCCCTGACTTTGCTTATGGTTTCTGCTAAGGCCGTCATAAAAATAACCGGAATATTTTTATACTCCTCATGTTGCTTGATCCGAAGACAGGTTTCAAACCCATCAATGCCGGGCAACATCACATCCAATAGAATCAAATCTGGCTGAATGTAGTCGATCTGCCGCAGAGCACTTTCACCATCAAGAGCCACTAAGGTTCTAAAACGAGATTCATCAAGAGCTTCAAGTAAAACGTGCAAATTATCCGGGTCATCATCGACGAGCAGGATAACAGATTTGGATTCTTGGGTTGAAAACATGGTTTTCTCTCAGTAAATCAGGAATACAAAAGCTTCGCTTTTGTATTCCTGTCAGCCGCTTTCTTTTCCTATATATCCGTTGAAGGGGGCCTGGGAAGTGTGAACTTGAAGGTGCTGCCTTTCCCTGCTTCACTCTCTACCCAGAGCTGCCCTCCGTTTTTTTCAATCAGTTCCTTACACAGCACCAACCCCAGTCCTGTGCCCTTTTCACCGGCCGTCCCGACCCGGGTATGGTGCGTATCAATTCGAAGTAAGGTCGGCAGCACTTCCGCCGGAATACCAACGCCTGTATCTGAAACAGCTACCTCGACCAGTCGTTCTGCGACCATTACAGATAACGAGACATGATCGCCAGAGGAGGTAAATTTCAACGCATTAGAGGTCAGATTCCGAATCACGGTATTGAGCATACTGTAATCGGCATAGACGAAAGTTTGGGCCTGAATTGAGTTATGTAAACGGATTTGTTTCTGTTCCGCGTTTGGCATGAACAGCGCCACGTTATCTTCTACAATTTCAGCCAGATCAAGTGGTTCAGGATCATATTCGATTGCGCCTCGCTGAATGCGCGACCAGGTCAGGAGATTTTCCAACAGGGCATATAAACGTTCGGCCGCAGTTCGTATATAGATTACTTTCTGTTGAATTTCTTCTAAGGTATATCGTTCCAGATTCTCCGATAAAATTTGGGCAAATCCTAACAAGGCGTTAAAAGGACTTCTGAGATCGTGGGAAATGATCGAAAAAAATTTGTCCTTACTGGCATTTAACTCGGCCAATTCCAGCTTTTGCGCTTCTAATTCTGCGGTGCGATCTCGCACCTGTTGTTCAAGAGTTGCATTAAACCGTTCTAATTCGCGATTCAATTGTTGCAGAATGCGATTCTGCTCTTCTAATTGTTTATCTTGAAAATAGCTTCGCAGCGCTTCAGCCACTGTCAGCTTTAAATCGGCCTCTTCCCAGGGTTTCGCAATATATCGGTAGAGTTTCGCGTAATTCACGGCATTCCCGACCGCATCGGCATTAGCCTGACCGGTTAACAGGATTTTCAAGGTTCTGGGCAGCAGGTGGTGCAGGTGGATTAAAAGGGCATCACCTTTCATCCCTGGCATGATTTGATCGGCGATGACGATTGGCAATTCGATCTGTTCTGTATTCAATTCTTCAAGCACTTCTAAAGCCTCTTCTCCGCTTTCAACGGTTTCAATCCTGTAGTCTCCTCCAAAATGCCGTTTGAGTTGCTCTTTCAGGCTGACCAAAATCATTTTTTCATCATCAACGCATAAAATCACCGGCTTGCTCATACGCCCTCCAATCCTGATAGCAATGTTTCAATTAATTCTTGCTCAGTCCAGGGTTTGTGTAAACACCGATGCAGATTCGCTTCTTTTTTTGCTCGTTCGATAGCGTCTTCATGGGCTTGACCTGTGAGCATCACGGTGATAACCTGTGGAAACCGCTGGTGTACTTCGATCAAAAATTCATCGCCTCTCACATTGGGCATGAGCCAATCTGAGACAATCACCAGGATTTCTATGCCCGCTTCATCAAGTTCTTCGATCACTTCCCAGGCTTCATCGCGGCTTTCAGCAAATTCATACAGATACCGATCTCCAAAATGCTTTTTGATTTGAGCCTTGAGACTTTGCAAGATAATTTTTTCATCATCCACACATAAGATGGCTTTTTTCGACATCGGCCTCTCCCATGTAAATCCCGTTTGTAGTAAACGCTTTAGCATTTCCTCATGCCGCTAAAGCGGCTACTACAAGCCAGATTTTCATTCTTGCGTGTGCTACGTTTTCGTGTCATTCGATGTCCCCATTTGGATGTCAACCACAGATGTTCTGTGATTCACATATCTCAGACGGGTTTCAAGACGATTGAAAAATAAAACGTACTCCCCTGATTTGGTTCACTTTCGAGCCAGATCCTGCCCTGCATTTTATCAATGATTTCTTTGGAAATCGTTAACCCCAGGCCAGCGCCGGCAAAACGTTTGGTTAAGGCATCTTCTCCGAGTTCAAAGGGTTCAAAAATCTGTTGGTGTTTATCTTTCGCAATTCCTATGCCGGTATCGTGAATCGTAAAGAGCAAATTATGCGATTGAGTCTCACCGCAAGAAATGTTCAGGTGAATCTGTCCTTCCAGGGTATATTTCAATGCATTGATCAGCAGATTCATCAGAACTTGTTTCAACCGTTGCATATCTCCGATGACCATATCTGGAACATTTTCAGCGATCTGATAGGTTAACCCGATCTGTTTCCATTGCGCCTGGATTTTAAGAGTCTTCATGACCTCTGTAATGATAGTATGCAAGGAAAATGGTGATTCCTTCAATATCAGGCGGCCTTCCACGATTTCAGAGAGTTCCAGGATATTATTCAGGACATCAGTAAGGCTCCAGCCGGCGTGTTTAATTCGTTGCAAATAGTCGTGTTGCTGGCCTGTTATCGGCGTTCTCAAGAGTATTTCAGCCAAACTGATAATGCCATGTAAGGGTGTTCGTAATTCATGCCCCATGTTGGCTAAAAATTGAAAACGGGCTTTTTGAGCAATTTTTGCCTCTTCCAACGCCTGTTCTAAAGCTTGCCGCTGTTGGTCAATCAGGCAGAGATCGCGGTATGAACGCAGCGCGGAAATCATGGACGTATCCAGACTTTGAACGGTGAGCATGGATTTCAATTTATAATCATTGATATCATACTGGGTAATAATTTCATGCTCCGGAGCCTGGCCTGGCTGCCCTGTCCGAAGGATAATGCGGAGAAATCTATTCTGAAGCTCCTCCCGAATGTACCGCACAACATCTAATCCGGCATGCTCGTTTTCCATGACCACATCAAGCAGCATAATTGCTGTGTCCTGATGTTCCTGAACCAGCCGAATCGCTTCGGCTGCGGAATACGCATCCACAAAAGAAAACCCTCGATTTTCAAATCGAAAATCTTCAAGGACGCTGCGGGTGATGGCATGAACGTCAGGTTCATCGTCAACAATCATCAATTTCCAGGGTGGAAATGACGATGTAGAGGATGACACATCTGGCTCCGGGGCATAGGTCAGCAAGCTCTGTTCATCATTTATTCTGTTCATCATTTATAGCGTAATGTTCTGACATTCCTAAATAAAAGTTATAAGTGACTAAAGTTTCAAGTGACTAAAGTTGGAGAATCCTTCTCAACTTTAGCCCTTTTAGTCCCCTTAGTTCCTTTAGTCCTTTACTAATTTCTTTGATTTATCGGCAGAAAAATGCAAAATGTCGTATTTCCCGGTTGGCTATTAACCGTAATTTTCCCCTGGTGTTTATCAATAATTTTATGCACAATATCCAGGCCCAGTCCGCTGCCTTCACCTGATGGTCTGGTCGTAAAGAACGGTTCAAAAATCCGTGCTTGAATCTCCTCCGGAATACCGCAGCCCGAATCGGTAATGGCAACAACAATATGTTGTTCTTGCTGTGAGACGGTAATGTGTAGCGTGCCTTGTTCTTGCATCGCTTGAACGGCGTTATGGATGAGATTGGTCCAGACCTGATTTAATTCATCGGGATAACACAAGATTTCCGGAACGGTTTGATAGTGCTTGATCACCTCGATTCCATGTTTGAGCTGGTTATGATAGAGCGTTAAGACGACATCTATCCCCTCTGTGATGTTGGCTCTGATCATCTCCCCTGAATAGTCGTAATGGGCGTAACTTTTTAAGGCAAAGACAATTTTAGAGACGCGTTCAATGGCGGTGAGAATATTGTCGCTGTTATATTTTTGCGTCGAGAGGTTATAGGCTGTTTGTAAAATCAAGGCGGCCTGTTGGGTTTGCAAGAGAGAGGCAAAGGAAGGGAGATTTTCATAAATCCCCATATCCACCAGCGTATCGGCGGTAGAGTCGGCATCGTGAATGTGCAGATCGTCTAAAGCGTTTCGTAATTGACGCCGGAGTATCCGTTCTTCTTTGGAAGTCAGATATTTTTTCTGGTGTAAAGCTGTGTTTATAAAGCTTAAAAATTGCTGCTGCTGCTCTGAAGAAAGGTGTTGAAATAAGAGCGGTAATTGTTCTAACGATTGACTCAAGGCATTCGTAATGTTGCCGATGGAGGCGCGGATAGCTCCAAGCGGGGTGTTGATTTCATGAGCGATGCCGGCAATCAGTTGCCCTAAGGCCGCCATTTTTTCCGATTGAATAAGCTGAGCCTGGGTGCGCTTCAAGTTGTCCAATATGGTTTTTAATTCAATATTGGCTTCGATCAATTCTTCTTCCGTATATTTCCGGGCGGTAATATCGCGGGCAATGCCCTCAATTCCCAGCATATTCCCATCTTTATCCTTATACGCATGAGAATTCACACTGGCCCAGATGAACGTGCCATCTTTGCGTTTGAGTTGTACCTCAAAGCCTTCAATATATCCGCGCTTTTTAATTTGCGAGACGAATTCCTCCCGTTGCTGTGGATACACATACACATCTCTGAGTAAATTTAAACGGACAGCTTCTTCAGGGGTATAGCCCATGATATATTCAACCGAGGGCGAAATTAAGAGAATATTGCCCTTTTTATCAGCGCGATAAAAGACATCTTGCAGATTTTCAAACAACACCCGGTATTTTTCTTCCGATTCGCGCAGGGCTTCTTCAGCTTGCTTGCGTTCGGTGATGTCGGTGGACATATCCGCGATACCAATCAAGGTTCCCTGTCGGTCAAAAATCGGAAACGTCTTGATTAACAACGTTCGGAAATGCAGCGCACATTCACAATCCGGAAAAGTATCTTCCTCAACAATGACCTCGCCGGGCCGAAGTTGGAGAGCAGCCAGATCATCTTCACGCCATTTCTGCAGAGTCGCTTGATCGACTCTGTTTTTCCATATCTCTCCTTCTGTTTTACCAAGCACTCCATCTAAGGGTTTTCCGATACTCCTTAAATACGCTCTGTTAGCGGCAATGATCTTGAAATCCAGATCTTTGATCACAGCCGTATCTTCCGTGCTTTCGATAATCGCCGCCAGATACGCGGTTTCACGTTCGGCTTTTTTATGCTCGGTAATATCTCGATTAATTCCCAGAACGCCGATAATTTCACCAACGTCATTCCGTAAGGGGACGGTTGATTTTAACATCCAGACCGTTTTTCCACCCAGGTTTTCATACAGCATTTCCCTGGAAAGAAGCGGTTCTCCAGTCTGGTAAATCGCGGCTTCCAATTCGGTAGTGGCCTGCGCCTCGTGTTCCGACATGAGATCAAAAACGGTTTTGCCAAGTAATTCCTGTTCACTTTTCGCGTTTAGCAATTGCACAAACGCCTGATTTGTGGTTAAATACCGGCCGGCTTTATCTTTCACATAGACGACGTCGGGAATCGTATCAATCAGGGTTCGCAAGAGTTTACGTTCTTCGGCCAGAGCCTGTTCTGCTTGTTTCAATTCGGTAATATCATACACACTGGCATCAAGGCGTTCCAGGCGGCCGCGGTGATCGAGGGTCGGAATCGCGGATTCTCGCACCCAGCGGATCTGTCCGTCTTTTTTGATAATCCGATATTCCTGCGACACCATCTGGCCGCTCATAAGCGTCTTGAGTTGCTCGATTAAACGGCTTACATCCTCGGGATGGATCATCTTCAGATACAAATCCGGGGCATGAAAAAATTCGTCTGGCGTATATCCATATAATTGTTCGCATTTCGGGCTGATATACGTCAACTTCATATTTCCATCCGTGGAATAGATCACTTCCGGCACATTATTGATGATCGATTCTGTGAAAGCTTTCGCCTGTTCTAAGGCGTTCTGGGTCTGTTTTAACGAGGTAATATCGGTGATAACAACCACACCGCTGGTGAGATGCTCGTCTTTATCGAAAATCGGCTGGGGCGAAACGATGACCGGAAAGCGGGTACCGTCTTTGCGAATACATTCCAGTTCATAAGGCGTGATACGTTTTCCTTTCGTCTTACAGCGGATTTTGTTCTGAAGCGTCAGGAAATTCTTTTCATCCACGTAATTCGTGATATGCGTACCAAGCATTTCTCCGCGGGTATATCCAAACATTTCGCACAATTTGGAATTGGCATACATAATAACCGAATGTTGGTCAAACGCGGCCAGCCCCTCATTCATGGTTTCGATGATCAGGCGATTATATTCTTCGCTTTCTTTCAGGGCCTTTTCCGCATGCTTGCGTTCAATAATTTCATCTTCCATCCGCCGGGCGTGTTCTTGCAGGTCTTTTGTACGCTCCTGGACCTGGACTTCCAACATTCGCTTTTGATACCTGATTTTTTTGGTACGAACGATGTAGCCGAAAATAACCAGGGCGACGAGAAAGAGTCCTCTGAAGGCTTCAAACCATAGGGTGCGCCAGAATGGTGGTACAATCGTAATTTGAATGGCGGCTCCCTCGTGATTCCAGACTCCATCACTATTCGAGCCTTTGACGCGAAACGTATAAGTTCCTTCAGGCAAATCTGTGTATTGGGCGAACCTCCGCGAGCCTGAAAATGTCCATTCTTCATCAAACCCTTCCATGATATAGGCATATTGATTTTTTTCAGGAATGCTAAAATCCAGCGCAGCAAATTCAAAGGAAAATACATCTTCTCGATGGGAAAGCGTGATCGCAAAGGTTTCGGTAATAGCGCGTTGCAGTGGGGATGGTTGCAATTCATACTCGACGGACCCATCATGCTTTTTCGTCGGTCGGTTATAGAATGTTCCTGGACTCACGGCCTGATTAAACAGCGCAAAGCTGGTAATCACAATGGGCGGGATATAGCTATTTTCACCGATGTGTTCAGGATAAAAGGCCGTCAATCCTTTGAATCCACCGAAAAAGAGTTCGCCCCGGGCATCCTTGTAATAGGCATTAGGACTAAAGTAATTATTTTGCAACCCATCGCTGGCGTAATAATTTTTACACATCGTGGTACGGGGATCAAATCTGGACAGACCATTATTGGTACTAAGCCAGAGATAGCCCTGAAGATCTTCAACGATCCCATAAATAACGTCGCTCGGAAGCCCATGCGATAGGCGATAGGTGTTAAACGTGTTTGCGCTGCGATCAAATTTGTTTAGCCCGCCGCTCGTGCCAATCCAGAGCATCCCGGCCTGATCCTCATAGATTGACCAGATCGTATTGTTGCTGATGCTCCCAACCGTATCAGGGTCATTCTGGTAATGCGTGAACCGGGCTGTTTGGGGATCAAAGCGATTCAATCCTCGGCTGAAAGTGCCAATCCAGAGCAGCCCTGACTGGTCTTCGTAGAGGGTAGAAATTGCATAGTCGCTGATCGTGGAGTCAGGCCGGATCGGATCCGGAAGATAATGAGCAAATTGTTCAGTGCTCGGATCAAGCTTATTTAATCCCCCGCCCAGGGTTCCAACCCATAGATTTCCCGCATGGTCTTCAAGTAATGAGGATACAGTATCATTCCCAAGACTGTCAGAGTTGATCGGATCATGACGATAGTGCGTAAATTGGGAGGTTTTACGATCAAAGCGATTCAGTCCTCCGCCTTCCGTGCCAATCCAGAGCATTCCAGCGTGATCTTCTATCAGTGTCCAAATCGCATCATGACTCAGGCTGTTCGGATCGTCAGGATGGTGTTGATAACGCGTCACATTACCGGTTGCCCGGTCTATTTGATTCAGGCCTCCGCCAAAGGTGCCGACCCATAACATGCCTTCTCGATCTTCCAGGATCGAAAAGACCATATTATGGCTTAAACTATTCGGTTTGTACGGATTGTGCACATAGGTGCGAAATGCGGTTTTTTGCGGAACAAATTTGTAGAGTCCGCCGCCATAGCTGCCGATCCAGAGCACCCCGGCGCGATCTTCATATACGGTCGAGATATAATTGCTGCCCAATCCGTTTTGATCCGCGGCGTGCGCCTGATAGCGTTGAAATTGTCTGGATTCCCGGGAGAAACGATTCAATCCTCCTCCTTCTGTCCCGATCCACAGCGCGCCGGCCTGATCTTCGACAAGGGCGATGATGCGGTTATGGCTTACGCTGTAAGGATTAGCGGGATCATGCCGGTAACACGAAAATAGTCCGGTATCCTGATGAAAGAGGGCTAATCCGGAGTCTGTCCCGATCCAAAGCGAACCGGAACGATCTTCATGCAACGTCATAATCTGATTCCCGCATATACTCTGGGGATCCTGCGGGTGATGGCGATAATGCACAAACTCGTGCCTCTCCTGATCGAAACGATCAAGCCCATTTTCAGTGCCAATCCAGAGCCGTCCGCTGTGATCGGTACGAAGATCCCAGATCCTGTTGTGGCTGAGGCTCTGGGGATTTTCCAGGTTAGCGTAATACCTGGTAAAACGTCCAGAAGTCCGATCAAATCGATTTAATCCGGCTTCTGTCCCAATCCAGAGATTTCCGGCTTGATCTTCAGCTATGGCAGTCACAACATTGTGGCTCAGACTGTGAGGCACTTGTGGGTCATGTTGATAACGCACAAATCGTTCCGCAGCGCGATCAAATTTATTTAAACCTCCGCCTTCTGTCCCAATCCAGAGGTTTCCGATCTGATCTTCATAGAGCGTCTGAATGTTATTATGCCCCAAACTCTGCGGATTCCCAGGATCGTGGCGATAAACCGTGAACGCATATCCATCATAGCGCGTCAGGCCATCATCTGTGCCAAACCAGAGAAAGCCCCGGCGATCTTGCAGAATACAGGCAATCGAACTCCCCGGCATCCCTTGCTGCCCTGAAATCGCTTCAAACCTGAGTTTTTCTTCCGCAAGGGCTGCCAGAGAAAATACCGAGCGATCTTCTTTTTTTTGAGCTGCCTGTTCAGATTGCACTTGAAGATGCGGCGTTGTCGAGCTTTGCTCCGGCCGGGGCAACAGCACGAAGATGAATTTGAAAAGAAGCAGCAGGATGCCTGCACACAAGAGCTTTTGCTTCCATCCAATGACCCGGCAGCCCCGGCAGCAGATATTTTTCCAGTTACATAACTTGTTCATGGTCACAGATACTAGGAAATCGCATGAAAAACCAGGTTTCTTCAAGAAACCCGGTTTTTACACGTTTAGTCCGGAAACCAGGGTATCAATCAACTCCTGTTCTTCCCAGGGTTTATATAAACAGCGGTGCAGGTTCGCCTGCTGCCTGGTTCGTTCAATCGCGTCATGATCGGCTTGACCGGTCAGCATCACTTTGACAATGTGAGGATATTTCTTGTGGACCTGAATCAGCAGTTCATCCCCTTTCATATTCGGCATTAACCAATCAGAGACTATCAGGAGAATCTCAATGCCATCATTTTGTAATTCTTCGATCACTTCCCAGGCTTCACTGCCGCTTTCGGCAAATTCATAAACAAAACGATCCCCAAAATATTTTTTGATTTGCGCTTTTAAACTTTGTAAAATAATTTTTTCGTCATCAACACACAAAATGGCTTTTTTGAGCATGCTTTCCTCTCCCGTGTCCATATAGAGCGAAATGAACATTTTGCTCCAGGAAATATTATCAATGATTTTTTATCCTTCCTCACTTTTCAAGAATTTGGAGGAATTGTCAATGGTTTTTTACCACGCCGATCTACTTACTTTCCATGGCTTCAACGCCTTGCCATCCTTCAGGCACACCATGCACCATAAATTGCGCCGACCGTTCAAGATAAAGTTTGGCGGTTTTATCGGTCGGGTTTTCTTTCAGAACATTTTTAAACATCACGGCAGCTTCAGCGAATTCTCTGGTAAAGTAGTAACATAAGCCTTTTTCAAAACTGACCGTCGTTTTCAATTTGACCTCGATCAATTCGTCTGAATCGCCGTCATAAATTTCATACACGTCAACTGCCTGATTTTTGCCTTTGACCTGGACTTTTCCTAAAAAACGGATATGGTAGCGAGTTTCCTCATGGAGTTCACGTAAGGTGTATTCACTCATTAAAAGCGATACGCCAAACCGTTTCGTCAGCCCCTCTAAACGAGCCGCCAGATTCACCGCATCAGAAATGACCGTTCCATCCATGCGGTTAGGGCCGCCGACAGTGCCAAGCATCAGCGTCCCGGTATTCAGGCCGATGCCAATCCGAATCTGGGGATAACCCTTGCGAGTACGTTGGACATTATAGCGGATTAACTGTTTGAGCATCGTGATGGCCCCATCTACGGCATCATTCACAGTGGTTGGAAACAAGGCCATAATCGCATCCCCATTATATTTGTCGATAACGCCGTGATGCGCTCGAATCACCGGTTCCATTTGGCTGAGATACGCGTTGATAAATTGAAAATTTTCCTGTGGCGTCATCGTTTCTGATAGCGAGGTAAAGCCGCGAATATCGCTGAACATCACGGTCATATTTTTTTGAACCTGGTCGCCAAGCTGCACATCGAGAATACTGGATTTCTCCAAAAAGCTGAGAAATTCTCGGGGTACAAAGCGTTGATAGGCCGCATTGATCTGTTCCAGATTCCAATTCATCTCTTGTAACGCGGCATTTTGTTCTTCCAGTTGTTTCTCCTGCCCATAGCTCCTCAGGGCTTCGGTCACGGTCAACACCAAATCCGTCTCTTCCCAGGGCTTGGCGATATAGCGATACAGGTTTGCGCGATTCACGGCATTGCCAACCGCGTCTGCATTCGCCTGCCCGGTCAACATAATTTTTAAGGTTTTTGGTAACGTTTGATGAATGTGAATCAGAAGAGCATCACCTTTCATCCCTGGCATAATCTGGTCGGCAATCACGATCGGGAGATCGACGCGTTCTTCCTGGAATTCACCAAGCAATTCCAATGCTTCTTCGCCGCTTTCGACCGTTTCAATCAGATAGTCATTCTGAAAATGTCGTCGTAGTTGCTCTTTCAGGCTGGTTAAGATGATTTTTTCGTCATCTACGCATAAAATTACCGACTTTTGCATAGGGTCTCCAATTGCCACAAGTATTTCCCAACACGCAGGTCAGATCCTGTCTCTATCTCACCTATTCAGATCCCTTTTCCCTGTCAAGATTTTGTCAAGTGTGTATTCTTTTTTTGATGAAAAGTCAAGTTTTCTGAAAAGATTCAGACAGATGAGAGCTTGCATGGGTTGATGAGGTTTAGAAGGTAGGCATCATTGTTCCTCTCCAGGAAAGAAATACCTGATGAGAAACTATACTCTTCTTCCCCTATTGCGACGATACGTATCAGTGATTATACAGGAGGCAATCATAAAAATACTTGACTTGTCTATGATCGCCATGTATAAGTTTTGATAACTATTTTGCGCCTTTGCACAGTCGTTCGAGCGTACGGTGATGAGATACTTACCAAAAATAGCTTGGGCATGAATGTTGATTGACGGAATCGTTCACAACATCATAAGGTCCTCTTGAGGGAAAAACTATGGAATGGATTCAACAATTTGAGGATTACGCCATATTAGTAGGACTCAATCTCTTTGGCATCTCATTAGTCTTGGCGAGTCTTTATATCGCATATCGCCGGAAAATTGCGCTCCGGATCGGATTTCTTTTTCTGATTGGGGCGGTTGTTTTAAATACCCTGACCTTTTTTTTGGGGAAGGAAGGCGTGACCGTCGCCAATAGTCTCTGGGTTGTTGGTCTTGGCGGTCCAATCGTGGTTGTGACTTTACTCTATCTAAGTAAGCGCATGATTACGCCCATTATTACGCTCAAGGATGTCGCGCTGATGCTGACGACCGGGAGTCAGCAGATCCAGGCTGGGGCAGAGAACCTGTCACAGGGAGCCTCTGAGCAAGCGTCCTCGACCGAACAAGTGTCTGCAACAATGGAAGAAATGGCTGCGACAATCCGTCATAATGCCGACAATGCGCTTCAGATGAAACAGACGGCCATCCATTCGGCAGACGATGCGATACACGCAGGAGAAACGGTGCTTGAAACGGTGGCGGCGATGCAAAAAATTGAAAAAAAGATTGTGATGATTGATGAGATTACGCATCAAACGCAGATATTGTCGTTAAATGCGACGATTGAAGCCGCGAAAGCCCAGGAATATGGCAAAGGGTTTGCCGTTGTGGCGACGGAAGTCCGTGCGTTAGCGGCGCGAAGCCAGGAGGCGGCGACAGAAATTAAGGAATTAATCCAGATCGGCTTGGCGTTAGCGAATAAAGCGAGCGACATGCTGAAACGTCTTATTCCAGAAATTCAAAAAACTTCCGATGTCTCATAGGAAATCAGCGCGGCCAGTGAAGAACAAAGCACCGGCATCCAACAGGTGACGTTAGCTATCCAGCAATTAGATCAAGTGACGCAGCACAATGCCTCGATGGCGGAAGAACTCTCGGCAACAGCCGACAGCTTTACGCAACAGGCGGCACGTTTGTGGAAGACCATCACGATTTTAGACAGTGATCAACAGGGATTGCCGACCAATCCGCCAAATCCATCAACACCCCCAATTGAGCAAAAGCACCATATATCGAAACCTCTTCCCAAGGAAGATCGTTTAGATGAAGAGTTTGAAAGGCTTTAATTCGAGTACTATCAACGTTCAGGTTGTGGAACCCTCTTTTGATTGCTATCGCATTATTCAGTGAAATTGATACCAGAGATCAGGATAGCCAGGGTTTGTCTTTAGCCTTCAAAACCAGACGTTGACCCCGCTTTTGATAACAACTCCATTATTTTTAAAATCTTTGGACTTGACTTTCTGCTCCTCATGAAACAGAATAAATAACAGGTTATCAGTGGAATCAAGATATTAACCGGTCTGTTTAACAAGGAGGGGAACTATGCGTAAATATATGATGAGTGTGATGGTTGTGGGGTGTGCTCTTTGTTTGGTTGCGTCTGTCGTCTTCGCGCAGGACAAAGAACTTTCGCCTATTGCCAAGAAAACGAAGGCGATTGTTGAAGCCGCGCATGCGTTTGTCAGCGAACACTCGGAGGATATGGCCGCAGTTCAAAAAGCTTTTGAGGAAGATCCACGGTTTCGCGATGATGAAAATGGCCTTTATATTTTCATGCATTGCTATAATGCCGAGAAAGAGGAAGCGATTTGTTGCGGACAGGGGGAGAATCCTGCCCTGGTTGGGAGGAATATGTGGAACCTGCGGACACCGAGCGGGCGGCTGGTGTTTCATGAGTATGTTGAACTGATTGAAAAGTACGACGAGTTTTGGCTCGAATACGACTGGCTTAATCCTCAACAAAAAATCCAAACAAAACATTCATTTTTCAAGAAAATCGTCCTGAAAGACGGCCGAAATGCCTGGGTTGGCTGCGGATACTGGAAGAATTAGGACGCCGCTTTATCAATTCGGCGACACATTGAGGTGTGTCAGAAACCGGGTTTTTTTGAAAAACCCAGTTTCTCCAAGAGGTGTGTCAAAAACCGGGTTTTTTCAAAAACCCGGTTTCTCCGATTTGATGATGTGTCGTTCCTGCTTGTGAGGATATCCGTACTTTTTTCCAACCATCATGTTCGATGCGAGAAAGCGAGGTTCATCAATATGACAATCAAAAACAAAATCCTGACCATGACCGGGGGAACTTTTTTAGTGTTTGCAGTGCTTTCCCTCATCAATATCTGGACGTACCAGCAAGTGAGAGCGAATTTTCGGGTGCGCGACGCTGTGAATGCCGAGCTTAACAGACTTGAAGATTTTGCAAAATGGAAAAATACGCTTGTTAATTTTGTCTCAACCAGCGTGGCTTCAGGGCAAGTGCCAGCGTTTGCCAAAGAACAATTCAATGTCCCATCTGACGTGTTAACTGAAGAAAGCGCGGCTCTCATTCAAACCGGGAAGATGTTGTTAGCGTTCATTGAGCAACGCGCCGATATCCTGCACAACATTGAGCAGGGCTTTATAAACAAGCGGAAAGATATTAATGATCTGTACGATAAACTTGAGCAAGAAATTGCCACGGTGTTAGCGAAAGCTGAAATGAATCAGGTGTTAGGAATGGATACCGGCAAAGAAAGTTCAATGGCAGCTTATGTGTTAAAGAGCCTCAATCAGTTGACGTTGGTTGCGCTGAATGCGCTGGATGCCCAACAGTTTACAGAAAAACAAAAAGGAGTGGTGGAAAATAATAAGCGTTTTATCACGAGCCAGATCCAGACAATTGATCCAGATGGGACGATTGCCACTTTATTTCAAGATTTATTTGGAAAGATCGATATCCTGGAAGCGTTTATTAGCAATTCCAGGCAAGAACTATCGGTGATGGAAGCTCAAATTACGACGGCAAAGGAAGATTTTGAAAAGGCCGTTGGAACTACTGCGATTGAAGACATTATTACGGAGGCGCAGGGGAAAGTTCAACGTGCCAACCAGACACTTGAGACCACCAGTCGGCTCAATTTATGGATCGTTATCGTGTTTTTGATTATTGCGCCGCTGACTGTGGGCGTCATCATTTTTTCGTTAAACCGCGCGATTATCCGGCCAGTTAATCATCTCCTCACAATTGCCCAACGAATGACCGAAGGTGATTTAAGCGCGGAAATTGCGCTGCAGCAACGCGATGAAATTGGAATTCTGGCAGGGGCCTTACACACGATGATCGCCCGATTTCGGGAAGTGGTGAGCGACGTAAAACAGGCTGCGTATAATGTGAGTGCTGGCAGTCAAGACATGAGCGCCAACGCCTCAGAGATCTCACAAGGCGCAACCGCCCAGGCTGCAGCATCTGAGGAAGCGTCCTCATCAATGCAGCAAATGGTCGCCAATATCCGACAAAACGCTGATAATGCGGTACAGACCGAAACCATCGCAGCCAAAGCGGCGGTGGATGCTCAAGAGAGTGGCGAGGCTGTTGTCAAGGCCGTCAAAGCCATGCAGGAGATTGCGCAAAAGATTTCGATTATTGAAGATATTACCAGTCAAACCCGGATGCTCTCATTGAACGCCACGATTGAAGCTGCACGAGCGCAAGAACATGGCAAGGGGTTTGCTGTTGTGGCCTCAGAGGTCAGATCCCTGGCCGAACGGAGCCGGCAAGCGGCGGCTGCAATTATCGATCTGACCAATAGCGGCGTCGTGCTTGCAGAACAAGCGGGTGAGATGCTGAGAAAACTTGTGCCTGATATTCAAAAGACTGCGGAACTGGTGCAGGAAATCAGGGCTGCAAGTCACGAGCAGAACACGGGCGCCGAACAAATTAATAAAGCCATTCAGCAGTTAGATCACGTGACCCAGCAAAATTCCTCAAGCTCGGAGGAAATGGCGGCAACAGCAGAGGAATTGGCGGCTCAGGCCGAACAATTGCAAAGAACCGTGGCTTTTTTCAAAACTGGCGCAACGACCAGGATTGAAACAGAACCTTCCTCAGAAACTACGATCCGAAGCGTAATCGGCAAAGGAATGCCTAACGATGTCATTAACCCTCCTCCTATTCGACAGCAAGAACGACCTGATCGTGTAAACCGCCAGGATATCAACTATCAAATTGACGAGACACTGTTTCGACCCAAAATGACTGACCAGGATGACGAGGAGTTCGAACGCTTCTAAGCAACGACGTATGCACCTGCATCTCATTCGACATGCTGATCCCGATTATGAACGGAATTCCCTGACCTTGCAGGGACATCTGGAAGCGCAGGCACTGGCAGACAGGTTTGCAATTGATGGATTAGATGCGCTTTATGCTTCTGATACAGTTCGTGCGATTGAAACGGCCAGATATACTGCCGCACGCCTCGATCTTTCCGTGCAGATTTTGCCCTGGCTGCGCGAGCCAGACTCCTTACATATCAGTCAGCAAGGGCGAATATATTGCCTGTGGGATACTTTTGGGGAAACAATTCGCGCTGATTCACCGCCTCCAGGCCAACAAGATTGGCATACGCGCGCGCCGTTTGATAACCCTGAGGTCCTAAAAATGTGGCAAACCTTCCGTAATCACTGCGATCTTTTGCTTGCTCAACAGGGGTATCTGCGTGAGAACGGACGCTATCGGATTCGAACATCGAATCGGAAACGACTGGCATTTTTCTGTCATAACGCCACTGTACTGCTCTTTCTGGCACATTTGCTTGAATTGCCATTTCCGCTGGTATGCTGCGGATTCTATAGCTGGCCGTCTTCGGTAACGACGATCTATTTTGAAGAACAGAGTCAGCAGTGGGCGGTTCCGCGCGCCCTGCACGTGGCGGATGTTTCCCATCTTTACGCTGCCGGTCTTCGTCCGCAGCCGCGAGCAATGGGCGACCGCTATGAGGCATACTGGTAAATATTCTCGCAAAATCGTTTGTAGCGAGCACTTTAGTGCTCTTCAATAAGAAATCGCGGTAGTGGTTAAATGATAAGTGACATCCGCTCGTTGAGCGAAGTCGAAACGAGTCTGGACGTGTTCCTTTCGACTCCGATCAGGGAACGGTATCAGTTACCATTTAACTACTACCGAAATCGCTAAAGCGATTACTACAAACCTTTGATGAAAGTGAGGTGATATACTTCGTATAAAGAAGTTTTACAAAGTGTGTTTGTGTGGGTAACATCGTGTGAATGAAGAGAGATGTGTATAACATTTCTGCATTTAAAGGAGGATCATTATGAGACGTTTAACCCCGTTTTTCTGCCTTGCGATTGTCTTTGTTTTGCTCTCCGCTGTTCAGGTCTTCGCCCAGTCCGGTACTGTGGTGGTCTATGCTCCTCATGGCCCGGAAATTACCGATCCGATTATTGAAAAATTTAAAGCCCAATATCCCGATATTGAAGTGCAACTGATTAAAGCCGGAACCGGTGAATTATTAGCGCGTATCCGGGCTGAAAAGGGCAATCCGGCGGCGGATGTGATGTGGGGTGGTTCGACCATTTTGTTCGACTCGGAGGCAGATCTGTTTGCTGTATACCAATCGCCTGAAGATCAGGCCATGCTGAAAAGCGATCCGAATCATAAATGGCATCCCTTTGCGATTCTATGTCAGCCGATTCTGGTGAATACCAATCTGTTGAAAGAAGATGAATATCCCAAAATGGTTAAAGATCTGAACGATCCTAAATGGCAGGACAAAATCGCGCTGGCTGATCCGAATAAATCGGGCACAGGTTTCACCATTGTGTCAGGCATTTCAGGTGCGTATGGATGGGATTTCGTGCAAGAATTCGTGCAATACTGCCGAATAGCTCCTGGTTCAGATGCCATGTTTAAAGCCATAAAAGATGGCGAAGTGCCAGTGGGATTTATCAACGAAGACCTCGGTATCAAATGGGAAGAAGAAGGACTGCCGGTCAAAATGATCTACGCGCCCGACGTGGTGACGGTCCAGATGGATGCTATTGCCCTGGTTGACGGTGGGCCTCATCCTGAACTCGGCAAGGTTTTTCTGGATTTCATCTGCTCCAAAGAAGTACATGAAATTGCCCGCGATACGATCAAACGCCGTTCGGCCCGTAAAGATGTGGAACCTCCGGAAGGTTTGCCAGCCTTAGGCGATTTGAAATTGTATCCTGAAACCGAACCACGCGATGTGGTTAATGCCAAGTTCACGAAGATTCTGCAAGAATTAGGGAAATAGAGCGAAATACTGGGATCGCTGGCGTCTTCGCCGGCTCTCTGATAGCCAAAAGATGCAGGCGATCCTGACATCCTCATGCAAAAAGGGCTGCTGCGTTGGATACATGACCCCTGGATGCTTTTTGCACTGCTGGCGGTGCTGCTGGGGATTGGCCTGATTGTTGCACCGCAAATCTGGATTCTGCGGGCGTCGCTTCAGGAGGCTGGCGGCAAGTTTCATCTGAAAGCTGAGGCCAGTGCCGGCATTGTGACGGTCATCCCGGAAACAGTAGAACGTTATAACCTTCAGGAAGTGGAAACTGGCGTATATGCAGTCAGCCGCCATCAGAGCTTCTATTTTTCTATTTACAGTCAGGGGGAGAGGTCCCTGCGTCTTGAAGCGGCTAAGGGCGTCCAATTTTCAGTCATATCCGGGGCAGATAATACGCTCAGGCTCTCAATTCAACAGGCTGATTTTGTCATTTCACAAAAAGTGTTCTTTTCGTTCTTCGAGACGCAAACCGAAGTGACGCCACTGCAAGCCAAAATGCTCGCGCCCGGTGTGGTGGAACTCACATTTCATCCGAACGCCTATATCGCCTTTCACGACCAGCGACTGCATTACACCCTGCAAAATTATGTGACCTTCTTATCCCAAAATCGCTATCTCAAAGCGATCTGGAATAGTCTGATCGTGACCGTGTGTGCAACTGCGCTGGCCTCGGTGATTGCGGTTTCCTTAGCTTACTTTCTGGCGCGCTACCGAATTCCGGGGACAGAGACCATTCTGGTGCTAATCACCATGGCCTCGGTTGCGCCGCCGTTTTTAGGGGCGTATGCCTGGCGCATGTTGTTGGGCAGCTATGGCATTCTGACGCGTGCGCTCGGTTTGGATTGGACGATCATTGGGATTCACGGCGTCATCTGGGTCGTGACCTGGTTAATCTTTCCGGTCATCTTTTTGCTGACCTACGACGCCTTTACCTCGATCGATCATTCCTTGCGCGAATCCTCCATGAGTCTGGGCGCGGATAAACGCACGACCCTGTTCAAAATTGAAATTCCTCTGGCCATGCCCGGCATCGTGACCGGATTGTATCTGGCGATGATGACGGCGTTCACCGATTTTGGCACGCCTTATGTGATTTCGATTGATTTAAACGTGCTGCCAGTTGTAATTTATAAAGAATACATGAGCGAGGTTGGTTCGAATGTCTCGATTGCCAGTACCGGCAGCATCTTGATGATCCTGATTTCCAGCCTGATTTTGATGGGGCAGCGCATCTATCTGGCCAGCCGCTCGTATGCTTCGGTTAAATCGCGCCAACCTTCCGTCATGCAGCCATCGCAGACAAAGCAACGCTGTATTCTCGGATTCACCGCGCTGGTGTGTGCATTTGCGTTTCTGCCGCATGTTACGGTGTTGATTACTTCATTTCTCAAGTGGAATGTCGGCATCGTGACAACCATCCCGACCCTCAGGAATTTTGTCAAATTATTCTCAACCGAACTGCACGCCGTATTTGTGAGCGTTTTTCTGGGAGTCTCAGCGACCGCGCTTGATTTTGTGTTTGGCATTGGCATCGCCTACATTATCGTGCGCAAACGCTATGTGGTATTGGCGAATTTTCTGAATCTGCTGGTCATGGTGCCCTACATCATTCCGGGCACGGTTTTGGGAATCGGATTCATTCTGATTTTCAATCAACCGCCGATCTTACTGACCGGCACCTGGATCATTCTGGTGCTGGCCTATTTTATCAGAAAACTGCCCTATTCGGTCAAAAGTTCGGAAGCCACGCTGTATCAAATTCATCCTGCCCTGGAAGAAGCCGCGAAAAGTCTGGGCGCCAGACCGCTGCGCAGTTTTCGTGATGTCACCTTACCGCTGATGTTAGGGGGCATTATCTCCGGCGCGAGCCTATCGTTTCTGCATATTATGACCGAACTCAGTTCGACCATCATCTTGTATCGTCCGCCCTGGAAGCCGATGACTGCTGTGATTTTTGAAAATGCGATTTCCGCCGGAGCGGATTTCGGCGTGGCCGGAGCTATGACGGTGGTACTGATGCTGCTGTTATACGCGCCGTTGTATCTGATTACGATCAAAACCCGTAAGATTAAGGAGATGAACATTGAATCCATCTGAGCATCGTCTTGCTACAAGCGTCAGCATTGAGGGGGTTTCAAAAGCCTTCGGCAAATTACAGGCGTTGAAATTCGTCAGTTTACAGATCGAGCGCGGGGAATTTTTCACTCTGCTGGGCCCGTCGGGCTGCGGCAAAACCACTTTGCTGCGCACCATCGCCGGATTTGAACAACCGGATCATGGTCGAATTTTGTTTAACGATACCGATGTCACCAGCTTACCCCCCTGGGACAAACAGATCGGGTTTGTGTTCCAGAATTACGCGCTGTGGCCTAACATGAATGTATTTCAAAATATTGCCTACGGCTTGAAAATCCGCAAAAAATCAGCGCAGGAAATCGCGGAAAAGGTGCGTTGGGGTCTGGATCTGGTTAATCTGCCCGGAATCGAAACCAAATTCCCAGAGCAGCTGAGCGGCGGACAGCAGCAGCGCATCGCCATTGCCAGAGCCTTAGTGATCGATCCGCAGATTTTGCTGCTGGATGAGCCGCTTTCCAATCTGGATGCCAAGCTGCGAATTTCCTTACGCAAACAGATTCGCGAGATTCAAAACCGTCTGGCTCTGACGGTCGTGTATGTGACCCACGATCAGGAAGAAGCTCTGGAAATTTCGGATCGCATTGCGGTGATGAATCTGGGTGAAGTACAGCAAGTGGCCGCGCCGGATGTCATTTACGAAGAACCGGTCAACCTGTTTGTGGCGGATTTTGTGGGCAAGACTAATGTGCTCAACGGTTCGATTGATGCGCAAGGCCGGTTCGTGAGTCAGGATGCAGCTTTGCAGTTTGCACTTGCAGAACAGCCTTGTTCCAAGACAACCCTGCTTGCTCGCCCTGAAAATATCAGTGTCACGACCGCCAGCGATTCCTGGCACCTGCACGGCGTGGTGCAGCGCCGCTTTTATCTGGGCAATATCAAACGCTACGAAGTGCGGCTGCCCAATCAAGCCATCTTCCTGATCGAAACCCACCTCAATCTCAAACAAGAGGAAAAAATCTACCTGCGCTTCGAGCACTATCGGTTGTTAACAGCCTCAACCCAGGACTCTGTGCCCCATAGTTCCAAATAACGCTGCCTGCCATCTTTTTTGTTGACAAGATTCAATCGACAGTTTATAGTATGCAAAAGAAAATAACAAGCAAACAAAAGGTAAATATACGATTAGCTAACATTTGCACTGTTATGAAACCTGTTGAAACTCAAATCAAACACGGCGATTGTTTGGAAATTTTGAAAGACTATCCGGATAATTTTTTTGATTTAATCGTGACATCCCCTCCTTATGCAGATAGTCGGGAAAATACGTATGGAGGCGTTAAACCCGATCAATATGTTGAATGGTTTCTTCCTCGAAGTGAACAATTTTTACGCGTGTTAAAGCCTTCTGGCACATTCATTTTGAATATTAAGGAACGAGTCGTGAATGGAGAAAGGAGCACCTATGTCATAGAGCTTATCCTGGAATTAAGAAAGCAAGGATGGTTTTGGACAGAAGAATTTATCTGGCATAAGAAAAATTGTTATCCTGGAAAATGGCCTAATCGTTTTCGAGACGCCTGGGAACGATGTTTACAGTTTAATAAAACCAGGAAATTTCAGATGTATCAGGAAGCCGTGATGGTGCCAATGGGAGATTGGGCGAAAACTCGCTTAAAGAACTTAAGTGACACAGACAAAATTCGCGATACTTCTGATGTCGGAAGCGGATTCGGCAAGAATGTCTCGAATTGGCTCAATCGAAAAAAAGCCTACCCTACGAATGTGCTTCATTTGGCAACTGAATGCTTTAACCGGAATCATAGCGCGGTATTTCCGGAAGCACTTCCTGCCTGGTTTATAAAACTATTTACCCGCGAATATGATTGGGTGCTTGATCCGTTTCTCGGTTCAGGAACGACATGTAAAGTTGCGCAAACGATAAATAGGAATTCGGTAGGGATCGACATTCTTCCTGAAAATTATGAACTTGCCCAAAAACGAACGATAACAACTCAATATAAGATGCTTGAAGAAGAGGCAGAATATGAGACAGATTTCACAGCAGGAAATCATTGAGTATGTTGAAGCCAACATCCCTCAATTTCATCAGAGCCGTTTGAATAAACTGCTATCTTTAAAGTTGGAAGAGATTCTGAAACACAAGAACCCATATCTCTTTAAAGCCAGGAATATCTGCACGGCTGAAGAATTAGTACGAAATACATTAGACGCCTTTCTCTCATCTTCTGAAGAGGGATTGTTTGGAGAGTTTTTGGAAAAATTGGCGATATTTATCTGTGTTCAAGTATTTGGAGGAAGAAAATCTTCTGCTGAGGGAATAGATTTAGAATTTGAACAGGATCACACGAAGTTTATCGTTTCTATCAAATCGGGACCAAACTGGGGCAATAGTGGTCAAGTAACGAAAATGGTCACTGATTTCAAAAAGGCAAAAAAAATTTTAAGGTCGAACACGTCTTCTACAATGAATATTGTGGCAGTAAATGGGTGTTGCTATGGTAGAGACAATAGACCAGATAAAGGTGATTATCTCAAGTTATGTGGTCAAAGATTCTGGACCCTTATTTCTGGAAGTGAAACATTATATACGGATATCATAGAGCCTCTTGGACACAGAGCAAAAGAGAAAAATGAGAAATTTCTTCAAGAATACAGTAAAGTGGTCAATAAATTTACGCTTGAATTCATACAAACGTTTTGTGATTCAGAAGGACAAATCCATTGGGATAGAGTTGTACAGTTGAATTCCGCCAGAAGGTATGACCTTGAAAAGTATCCTTTGGCGACGGAAGAAGAAAAAAGGGGTAATTTATCATCAGCAATAGCAATCTTAGAAGACATTTGTAGAAAGGGCACCCCTGAGGTTGGGATTCACAAAAGATTATCCCAAATGTGGAGGAAGTTGTATAAAGAACATTTCAAAAATAATGAGCACGAAGAAGCTGTGAACATTATTAAGAGCATGATGGAAATGTATGAATTTCTTGAACAGAGTGAAGATGAAGCAATTCAACATTGCTCAAACTTCTATTTCACCCTCTCAGATGCTCGAATACTCTTTCAACATTCAAAAACTATGGGTTCGCAAGAGTGGTCAGAGAAAGCTTCTTATTTGATTAACAAATTCAAAAATGCCTGAGGGATGAAAATGAACGCTTATGCAACCGCTTGTCTTCTGTGATGGTGCTGACCTTCACCCCACAATATCTTCTGTCATAAATACAATCGGGGAATCGAAATTCAATCGTTCTATGATCCGTAACTTCTGCACCAGATTCATGAGGCGGTAGAGGTATATTGTTAAGCCTTTGAACCTATTGAGTTAAGCATTTTATAAGAATTTCAATATGACAATAGAAAAAGAGTAACGTTATTTTCTCTGTATTTGTCAATACGATCAAATTTACTTTTTTTACTTTAAAATCTTGAAAGGAGATCAGGTATGGCTGTTATAACTATTTTCAAGAACGAACAAATTACTGTTTACTATTATCCAGAAGAAAAAATCATTCATCATGTCATGCACAAATATACTTATGGCCAGACATTTCGTGATGCATTAATGGCCGGTGCTGAAGCTATGAAAACATACGGGGCGCACAAGTGGTTATCCGATGATCGAAATAATCCGGTTTTGAGCCCGGAAGATCAGAAGTGGGGCATTGAAGTCTGGGAGCCTCAGGTCATTGAAGCGGGTTGGAAATATTGGGCGATTGTGCAGCCTGAACATGTTATTGCGAAATGGAGAATGCTCAAATTAGCCGAGATGTATTCGAAAAAAGGGATTACGGTCCAGCTTTTTACCGATCCGGAAGAAGGGATGAAGTGGCTGGAGAGCCAATAGAAAACAATTTCTTCGTTTAGCATTGATTACCCATAATAAGGAAAAAAGAGGCATGTTCTCTCTATCAAATTTGCGGAAATTTGTTGCCCCGGAAATAATTTTTGGAGCAGAAGCAAAGGCATTAGCCGGGAGATACGTCCAAACGTTTTCAGCTTCAAAGGTGCTTGTGTCACAGATCAGGGGGTAATTGCGGCGGGTGGGGCCGAAGTACAGCAAAGCCTTGAAGAAGTTGGAGTGCCACACCAGGTATTTATAAAAACTGAGTTCTTTCAAAAAACTCAGTTTTTAGGTATTTTGCGAATGGATGGCGGCGGCAGTAATTGGTAAAAAAACGCTGAAAGTGGTTCGTCCGGGCTGACTTTCTAATTCAATTTTTCCCGCATGTTTTTCGACGATTTTCTTGACAATATCTAATCCTAAACCGCTTCCTTCTCCTGCTATTTTTGTGGTAAAAAACGGTTCAAAAATGCGCTCGCGGATCTCTTCAGGAACTCCGCAGCCGGAATCTGTCATCCGCACAACAACTTGATTTTCTTTCTGAAAAACAGCAATTTCAAGCTGGCCTTCTCCGTTCATGGCCTGAACTGCGTTGTGCACCAGATTCGTCCAGACCTGATTCAATTCGTCAGGATAGCACTGAATGGCTGGCACCGGATCATAGTACTTAATTACCTCAATCCCATGTTTTAACTGGTTATGATATAAGGTTAAGACAATATCAATTCCTTCCGTAATATTGGTCCGGGTCATTTCATCGGAATGATCATAATGGGCGTAATTTTTCAGCGCAAATACAACCTTTGAGGCGCGCTCCACTGCCATCATGATGTTTTGACTGTGGTGCTGCTGGCTGGTGAGATTGTAGGCCGCCCTGAGAATTTCAGTACTGTGACCATCCTGAAATAACGTGATAAATGGAGTAATATCCTCATAGATTCCCATATCAACCAGTGTATCGGCAAACATTTCGGCATTGGCAATCTGATGGGTTTCAAGTTCCTGACGTAAATCGCGACGCAGTTTGCGTTCTTCTCTGGATGTTAGATTTTTTTTACCTTGTAACGCCTGTTGGATGAGCATGAGAAAGGTCTGCTGTTGCTCCGGGGTTAAGCGTTGCAAGAGCGCAGGCAGATGATACAAGGTTTCCTGTAAGACGCTGGAAATATGTCCCATTGAGGCCCGAATTGCCCCTAAAGGGGTATTGATTTCATGGGCGACGCCGGCGATCAATTGCCCCAGTGCCGCCATTTTTTCCGATTGAATCAGTTCCCGTTGCGTGGCTTTCAAATGTTCAAGCGCCAGCGAGAGTTCCTGCGTGCGTTCTTTCACTTCTCGTTCCAGGTTAGCCTTATAAGCATGTTGCAAGGCTTCTGCTTGTTTACGCTCTGTAATATCGATGAGTGAGCCTTCGTAATAGAGCAGTTTCCCATTGGGATCAAGCACGGTGCGTGCCGAAATGGAGGCCCAGATAATCGCGCGATCTTTACAGCAAATCTGGGTTTCAAAGCGGATGACTTTGCCTTCGTCATGAAGAACTCGTTCAAAACTGTGTAAATCTTCTCGATTCACATAGACTTGTTCCATAAAATTCGTGACGGTGGAAAGTAATTCCTGGGGAGAATCATACTTGATGATGGCTGCCAGCGCCGGATTAGCGTTGAGCAGCCGGCCATCGGTTCTGATCTGAAAAATACCTTCCAGGCTATTTTCAAAGATCATCTGGTATTTCTTTTCTGTTTGTAATAATGAGAGTTCTGCGCGTTTGCGTTCTTTGATTTCCGCCTGTAAATTTTCCGTCATGGTGCGCAACGACGTATTCAACACCCCGATTTCATCCCCACTTTCCGGCAGCCATTCGATTTCTTCTTTTCCGGCGCGAATGCTTTCGGCAATATCCACAATACGTGACACAGGATGGATGATGGAATGCTTAATAATAATAGCAATCAACGTCAGCGCGCTGATGACTATAATAATCGAGATGAGCAGATTCATTTTGCCATAGCGTCGCGCCATGATATTGATTGAATCGAGTTCCGTTTTCAAATTGTTGGCAAATTGATCAACAAAAGAACGTAATCGTTCCTGAATCTCTTCCGTTTGTTGTCCAAGTTGAATCGCTCGATCTTGCAGCGCAGGATCAAGCTGTTCGGTTGTTTCTGGTGTGATATCTTCTGTATCGGCAAAAGCGGAACTCAATTTCACATACACCTCCTGAGCCGAAACAGTAAACGCAGTGACTTGTACCAGCACTTCTCTGATCATTTCTTTTTGTTGCGGATTGAGTTCTTCCAGATTGATGATAATCTGAAGCGCAGTTCTGGTTCTTTCTGCATAATTTTGCGCAGATCCGATCAGCGATTCTTCGCCCATCATGACGGCGTCGTTATACAGTCTAATCTGTTCATTAAACGCCGCATACGCCAGCTCACTCTGCTTGGCAGCCGGAATCAGCGCTTCAGAGACATCTCGCAACCGCGTTTTCATAGATTTTTCAAGGTGAAAAGACAGAATGACCAGGATCAAATATCCTAAGACCAGAATACTGAGGCTTAACCAGATTTTGACCGCGATGGTTAAAGAGCGTTTCATCATGTTCTCTGTATATCCTTAGTTAGCCTGAAATTAGATAGTTTTTCAGAAAGAAAACGATATATGATTGGTAAATATGACAGACAGTGAATTATTTGTAAAGAAAACTTCGAAAAATTTTTCCGTTTAGAGTGTGTTGCCTGTGAAATTAGACATACTATCTACAGAGTTTCAATATTTCCCGGAATGTATGGTTGATGTAAATGTTGCAAGACGCGTTCCAGGAGGATGCCTTCGCGAGCCGGATAAGACGGGTAGCTGAAAGTCGTTCTGATTGCGATGGAAAGAAATTGCACCGCCCGATCTATTGCCAATGGCAGACTATCACCGTGCAACAGGCTACCGGTCAGGATACTGGTAAAGGCATCGCCGGTGCCAGGAAAGGCGGCAGGAATTTCGTCATACAGGATACGCCAGAATTGTCCTTCGTCCCGATTGTAAGCCACAACCGCTTTTTGACGAGACGTATGACCTATCGGAACACTCGTGAAAACGGTGATACGCGGGCCTTTTTCAGCAAATTCGAGCAGCCATTCCTTGATTTTAACCACATCGAATATTGAGCGGTAAGGTTTCCCTAAAAGCAATGCGGCTTCGGTCACATTCGGAGTGATGACATCTGCCAGACCAATATACGTCTGCATCCGAGCGACCATGTTTGCGTCGGTAATGCCATACAACTTGCCATTGTCGCCGAGTACGGGATCAATAATGATGAGTTGATCCCTGGAAGAGAAATCCAGAATGAAGTCGGTCATGACGTCGATCTGGCGAGCTGAATTCAAAAATCCGCTGTAAATAGCATCAAAGGTCATGCCGATACTACGCCAATGTTCGAGGTATTCCCGAAGAACATCAGTCAGATCATTCATCTTGACGCCGGGAAACAATCCGTGTGTCGAAAAAACACCTGTTGGTACCGGACAGACCTGAATACCCATTGTCGCAAGGATCGGTATGACGACGGTCAATGAAGCGCGTCCGAATCCTGAGAGATCATGAATCGCGGCAACACGTGGAACTGGTGGTTGCATGTGATAAGGGAGTAAGGAGTAGGGAGTAGGGAGTAAGAAACCTCCTTCCTATTCCCTACTCCTTACTCCCTACTTCTTTCAAAGTAATTTTTTGCGTCATTGTTGCTGAACCGCTAGTTGAAAACCATTGAATCAGTTCACTGACCATATCAAGTTCAACTTCGAACTCTCCCGCGACTTCCGGGGTTCTGAGAAGCATATCGATCCGCACTTCTTCGCCCGGGGCCACATCATAAGGCAAAAAACCGCGTGAAAGCAGCAATTGTGGAAAATGAACTTTCAGAGATTCCCCCGATGTTCTTTCACGCCAATCGGTTACAGCCAGATGTACTTCACCGACAGGGTGTGTCCGATTTTGTACATCGGCTTTCCAAAGGGTATCGCCGCTATTGCGCACGATCACCCGAATTGGCAGCAGTTTGCCTGACTCCCCGACATCCGGCAGCTCAATTTTCAAAAAATCTGCCAGGAGTTTACCTGGATGGCGACTGTCAGGAATTTCCGCTGATACTGTGACCGGAAAGCTCTGGGTGTGTTCCATAAATAAAGGGTGTTTTGTTTGTACCGTTAATTCATATTCACCTGATTTCCCAGGAGGAACAAAGGTCAAGGCAATTGAAGCATCCTGCTCAATCAGGATGGGAAATTGAATTTCTCGCGTGTCAGTGAAGCGTTCTCCGTTTTGCGCTGTCCATTCCAAATCAATATGGGCGCGTTGGTATGGTAAAGTGCAAAACGGAGATGCCTGGGGGTGTAACTCAATTGCGCCTGTTGCCATTTCTCCGGGGCGAAGCATTGACGGGATCACTGGTTGAGCCGCCAGGATGTGGGTGACAAATTTGCCGGAATTTTCCCATGCCTCGGAATCTCGATCTGACATAGTCAGGACAAGATCATCGCCAAATTGTTGGATGATTTCAAGTTCTTGCGGCAACGATGATAGGAATGCTTGTGCAAGTTGAGCGGTATGGACGATGATATAGTGAACTCCCAGGGTCTTCAGTACATTCACCGATATTTCTGACGGGAAGGTTTGCATTGCATTGAAAAGATAATTAGTCCCTTCAGGAATAAATGCGCTGCGGCCATTCACCAGTCGTTTCCAATGAAACGTCGAATAATAGGTATATTCGAAATTTGCTTTGACGGAATCCAGCGGAAGCTCGATTATGCGAATATCTTCAGGCTGCTGCGCCAGCCAACGATAAACGGCGGGAATGGTTTCTTGCGTCCCCGGGTAAAAAGAAAGGGGTTTCGACAGCGAGGCATATTCCAGGAGGATTAAGCTGCTTACAACCCCTGTCAGAACAGTCTGCTTCAGCGTAGGCCAGGAAAACCAACGATGACGCTGCAAAGAGGTCAAAATCTGCGTCATGCCGAGCGCCGCAAGCACTGCCATTGCAAAAAACACCAGCACAGCGAAACGCGCCGGCACGCGCATTGACTGAAATCCAGGCACAATATGATACAACCAGAGATAGGGTAATGACAACGTTTTCCCTTGAAAAACAAAGAATGGCCCTAAGGACAATAACGCGGCAATCAGGAGCAACACAAGATAGGTCAAACGGACAATCTGGAATCGCTGAAATCGGTCGTGCAGTTTAAGCTTTACAAACATGGACACAACTCCCCAAATTGCTAAAATTGTTGGGATCAGTCCTCCAAACAAAATTTGTTCGCGGGGAAACGGCGAGGTCGGGGAAGCGAAGCGCTGCGTAAGCTTGCCGTACAACAAATTTTCTTGCGGAGCAACCAGATAATCCTGAATTCTGGCTGATAATAAAGTAGCTTCCTCAAGAGTTCGCTGAAAGCCCATTTCCTGATTCGCTCGAAAATACGGCAAACCAAAGGGGAGTAAGAGCAGGCCGACAAGACATCCGCCAGCGATAAACAACAGCATTTCCCGTCGTGTGCGAAAGGCGAAAATTTCGGTCGTTGCGCGCAGTCGAAACGCATATTTCCATTGAAATACGAGCGTTCCAACAAGTACGATGCCGATAATATAGGTCAGCATGAACAAATAATTGAAGGAAGTCAAGACTTGCAGCAGATAACAACTCCAAAATCCGGCGAGAAGGCAGGCAACTTTGGCGGTTGTGCGTTGTTTAAGAAACAAATAACGGGTCAGAAAGAGCAGACACAACGGCAGCCATTGAATGCTTAACAGGTTGAGATGATCGAGATGTGCGAAACGATACGGCAGAAAGCCGAAAATGAGTCCCGCCAGAAACGCCGCATCGCCATTTCCGGTCAGTTCATGCGTGAAAAGATACATGCCGTATGCTGAGAGCACAAACGACAGGATCAGTAACAGATTGTAGGTGAGAATAGGATTGTGCGTCAATGTAAAAATTGGCAGTCCTAAAACACTGAGCACAAAAAGATGATCATGATAAGCAAAGGTATTGGAATAGGGGTAAAAAATATTGGCGTCAAAATAATTGGTCAGGGAACTGGTCAGTTTGTGAATATTCCACTGTATTACCCAGATCTGCAGAAGCGGGTCACCAGATTGGGCTGCGAGCAAACCGTTTGACAGGTACAGCGGCAACGGATAGAGCAACACGCACGCAATCAGCGTGAAGCACAGCAGAAGCAAGAGATGGGTTGTCAGGAGTCGCATAGATTCCTTTTCCTCCAGACATAGACACATTTTCTGAGGACTTCTCTTCCATACCCGCCCATTTGCTGGCTGCTGTTTCCTTTTCCCTGGGGAAGTATGAGGATGTTTTCAACACTAAATCCTGACTGTTCAGCAATATTCGATAACATCAGATCAACCGAAATACTTGCGCCGGCATAGCGCATATTATCATTCACCATAAACATCAGCCCATCCTCTTTGAGGAGGCGAGCACATTCGGCGATCACACAGGCTATTTCATAAAAATACCCTTTCACCATGCGAGCAATCCCGGTATTATTCAGTTGCTTTTGTATTCGTTGATAGTCAAGATATTGGAGTATCTTATGGAGCAATGGTTGCTCTTCTGCTGCCGCAATTGCCTCTTTCCAGTTCGGATTGATGCATAAAAGATCCTTTGATCGATTTTCTACAGTACAGCTTAACATCGTCTGTCGTAATTGGACAAGTTCTTTCTCAGTGATCCCTAAAAGCGCATGTTCTAAGGCATAGGTGCGAGTATAATCATAGCAATTACAATAAGGGGGCGAGGTGACCACTGCAGTATATTTTGGGGATTCCAGCGTTGGCAGGATATGCAAGCATGAGCCTTTCAATAAATGGATTTCCCCATAGTCAGGTTGTTCGTGAAACAAATTGTATTTATCTTCACTATTTTCAACATCGCTGATAATTTCGTGGAGTTTTGCGGTGATGGCTTCTTCAAAAGTATCGATCTTCCCCTTATCAAAAGGTTTTTTACCGGCATTTCTTCCTGACCGATAGTCCCAGCGCAAATATTGGCCGTCTTTTCTGGTATAACTGATTGATTCCAGGATGCACAATAGAATGAAAAGAAGAATAGCATGAACTTGTTCAGATTCTTTTTCCAAACATGTCAGATATTTCCCGATTTCTGTTTCAGTGTCAGATGGGTAAGCCCCTTTGGTAATTCTTAACGAAGGCACGGGTTGTATCTTATCAGTATTTTGCCAGGGTTTTTCAGCGCGCCATTGTTTTAAAATTGAAAGTTCTTTATCGGTAATATGATGGAGTAAATAATTATGAGCTGTAATGACACGTTGCCCTATTGGCACGAGTTCTATGCCATCCGCTGAATATCCGAATTTACTCCCGGTAAATAAGGTTGTGCCAATCCCGGCAAAAGGATCAAGGAGTCTTCCTTTTCTCACCTGATAGGTTTGTAAAAGATAGGCGACGAGATCAGCAGAAAAAGCTTCTTTATATTTATAGGCACGATAGAGTGGTTTTTCTTTATTCGCCTGAAAACTTACTAACTGGCGTGTGAGGGAATTATCAAGCGACATCACAGGCGCATAATGACGTTCTAATTCCTGATCCAATGCGGTGATTTCTGCAAGATATTGCTCTTTAGTTTCCATGGCCTGACTCTTTACTGTAAAACTCTATGAATTAAGAATAAGCAAAAATAGAACTCATTATAGGGAGAAGTGATTCAAGGGTCATCGATTAAGAATTTTCTGACAAAATGCCAGATATTTATCGGCGGCTTGCTGGATTGAATGCTGTTCGATGATGAATTTCCTTGCCTGCGCCCCCATTGTTTGGCGTTGCTCCGGATCACGAGAAAGGGCAACAATCGCCTGAAAAATTTTTTCCTCTTCAGTATCGTTTAGAGGAATTTTGATACAAACCGTTGATGGGAAATCGAGATTTTCGCCAAGATCGGAGATAATCGCTGGTTTGCCAAAAGCCATGATTTTCAGAATATTAGCCGAAGTTGCCCGCACCGTAGGATGGCGCAGATTGACACATACATCGGAAAGAGCCAGGTAGTCCAAAAATTGATTATAAGGCGTAAATCCGGTAATGAGGACATGTTTTTCAATTCCCAGGTCACGAATAAGCTTGCGGATATCAAAGTTCGATACCTCTTGCGGGCTGGCCAGATGCCCTACTAACAGGCAGAGGGCTTCAGGAGTCTCTTTTACCAACTCAGCAAAGGAACGCAGCAACTCCGGAATTCGTTTTCCTGGCTGAATATATCCATAGGCTCCCACAACAAAACGATCGTATGGAATCTGATACTGTTTTCTCAGCGTGTTCACATCATATTGGCTGAGATCCGGAGGCATAATGCCCATTGGAATCATTTCTACATGAAGTGATGCATCGTAGCGGAGAATTTTCTGTTTGACATATTGACTATGCACAATTGTCCCTCGACTTGGAACAACCACCCTCTGGAACAAGGGATATTGATAGAACACATAATCATGGAGAATTCCTTTGCGAAAGTTGTTAGCAATCACCCGTCCTTCTGGCCCGTAATAGGTTTCCATCATCTCTTGATATTCGTCAAATCGCTTTTGTTTTGTACATAAGAAAATATAAAGATGCTGAAGTGCGTAATCGTGTAGGGTTACGATGCCGGGATAGGTTTGAATAAGGGCATCCATATAATGATGATATTTCGGATTGTTCCCCATTTGATAGAGACAGAGATCATAAGGAGCGGCCTGATGTCGTCTCCCAAATTGGGTATAAGGATAGACTGGAAAATTGTCGACAATCTTTGAATTTGTCGGGGACACGCCTTCATCCGTAAAAAGTTCAAGCATCGCTCCCTGGGCTAAAAATGGCAGCAGATCTTCGCTGTAATCCGAAATCCCAGATCGTTGAGGAGGCAGAGGAGAAAAAAAAGCAAGTTTCATAGTCTTTCCAGGTACTTATACCACAGGTCTCTTACGGGCAATAATGGCATAATCGAGATGTCCATACAGAAGCGTATTCAATTGTTGGAAATTGTGGTTGGACACATCTATCATAGCACGTAACAATTTATCCGCCGTTTCAGGAGGTTCCAGGAGTTGAAGAGTTTCTTTGGCCGGAAATGGATTTTTGTATACAATCTCTACTTGTTGAAACCCCACACTTTTCGTGAGGAACAGGATGGCTTCAGGATGTAACGGTTTATCGTGAGATAAATCTTTATAAAAATATTGCGAAAGCGCATAAACAGAACATGGATTTGGGGTCTCGATTACAAGATAGCGATGAGGCGCAAGCTTCTCGAAACATAATTGCAAGAGTTTCCGTAAATCCATCATTGGAAAATGTTCAATCAAATGGGCGATGAACAGACCATCTAATGAATTATCAGGAAGAGAACTGAGATAAGAAAGCGCATCAATTTCCTGGACAGATAGCCCTTTCTGTTGGCAATATTGTATGAATGAATGATTCAAATCAATACCATGCCCCTGGATATGATGTTCAGCAAGCAATTCTAAAAATTCTCCCCGCGCACACCCAATATCAAGCACATTCGAACACCCTTTGAAATATTTGACATAATCCGCCAAACGAGGCTTGATTGTTTTTTCATCGCCACGGTGACGATTTTCAAAGACGAAATAACTATAATCTTTTTGTTGTTCCGGCGGAGGTAAATGTTCCATATCAGGAATTTCACCACGTTTAAGAGAGTGTATCGCCGCAAGAACCTGCTCCAGTTTTTGATTCAAGGAAATCTGTTCGAATTCTAACGCCTCTTTGCGACGGTCATACGCCCAAACGATCAATTCAATCTCAGCACAGCGCGGTTCAATTTGCTCCAACCGGTTCTCGATATGATTTTGCAACCTATTAAGATGGGTTTGGAACGTATCGAGCTGAGTTTGGAACGTATCGAATTGGGTTTGGAACGTCTTGAGATGATGATCCACTTCTTCACGTAACCGGTCCAACTCGGAAGACGTAAGATCCACGAGATCATTTAAGCATTGGACAAGTTTGGCATTCACCTCTCTTTGGGCTTCCAATTTCCGAACGGCTTCCTGATTCGTGAGTTCAACAAGGCTGTTATATGTCTGAACAAATCGGGCGTTTACTTCGTTTTGCTGGTGCACCACAGAATCAATGGCTGGCTGTATCCAGCGTAGAATCAATTTTTTTACAGGAAATACTAATTTTCCCAAAAACGATGATGGCGGCTGGAGAACGAGGATCGATGGCACATGCCATGTCTGATTCAAATGGAGCAAGTGTTGATTCCACAATGTCTTATGGAAATGGGTTGCCTGTGTGCCTGCCGCATCTCGACAGGAAGCATCTGTTTGTAAATCCCAAAGGGTATTTAATGCAGTGAGATGTTTATCCCACATCTGAAAACAAAGATGCGATTGTAACGGCTGCCGGGTGGTCGAATTTTCCATGCTATCCTTCAATATCAAAAAGTTTGCCAAGATGCTTGAGTTCCAGGAGGATATGAAAGCCTCTATCAGTTTCGTCATTCACTAACTGTTCCACATAGCTTCCTGTCAGGTCCCAACACTGGCCGGTATAGGTCAATCCGAAATTATCTTCAATTCGTTTATGTTCTTCCAGATTAAATCGCCCGCGATATGAAAGCCCCAAACGGTCAAACAATGTTACACTGGTCGAAACATCGAGAAAACGATAAATCTGGTTAATTTTAAGTTCATCATTTTCACGTTTTAATGACGCACTTCGACGCCAGTTCACATTAAAATCAAATACCTCCCGGACTGTGCCATTGAAAGTAACATTGGTTTGCGTAAACGAGTCAACATAAATATTATATGTTGCTCCTACAGTAAACCTGTAATTGTCGAAAGGAGTCACATTGAGAGAGGTGGTAATATCACTAAAATTTTCTTTGTCTTTTTCAAAATCGTAGGATTGGGAAATATTAAATGAAGCGAGTTCTTTGGTTTCTGTCGCGAGTTCATCAACATAGAGTTCTTCTTCTCCCTCCTTAAATCGAGTCCAATCGGTTTGGGTTACTCGTTTTAGCAACAATCGCTGAGTTACTCCATAATTGACATTCCGGCTTCGATTTATGCTCCCTACCCTGTCGATACTATCGAATTTAGGGTACTCATTTTCATCAATACCAGGCCTGTACGTAAATGATAGTGAAGGTTCAATCAGATGTTTCATTTTTTGGACTCGATGGTTGGCACCAAAATCAAAGATCCGATTAAATTTGGGACCACTCACTCCGAGCGAGGCGATATAATATTCGCGATGGGTTGATTCTGCTCCTAGACTCTGATCCATAGCCGTCTCGGCATTGCGCGTATAATACGTCTCACGCAGTTGAAGTTCCGGGGTAATCGTCAATGCCTGTCCCAGAACATTCCAGGGCAGCGAAAGGGTCGGCTGAATATCAAGTCGGCCAAACTCAAGTTCCTCACTTTTTTTTCCTTCTCGTTTTAAGTATGACATCTTTGTAGTTTGTTGGATATATAAGGGGCTACCAAAGATTTGTTGTTTTTGGCTCGTGACAGTTAATTCCGGGAAGCGTTGGTCCGCTCGATCCTCGCTGTCTTCTTGTAAATCATCTACTCGATTAAACACAAGAAGGATGGAATGTTGGGAAAAATTTCGTGTAAAAGACACATTTGAGTTTAATTTACGATTTGAACGTTCATCGAGGTTGGTTGAAAAATCTTCATCAAATGCATCGTCAGAAGTCCAATCTAAATTGACTCGCCCGATAATGGAATACGGCAACCCCTGCTGATGATACCATTCCAGGCGTTTTTTCTGCGTCAAATCCGATTTATCCTTAATGAATTGTCCAATAAAGGTACCCTCAGTCTCTGAACTATAAATATAGCGATATTCTAAATCGAATTTATGACCGCGTTCAGTGTAGTACGTATGACCAAAGGTGGCGTCTTGACTTTTCGTAATCACCCAAAAGAACTGCGTGCCGACGCTAAATCCATTTGTGGTGCTATTGCCAATATCTGGAACGAGAAGGCCGGTTTGGCGCTCAGATTTGATTGGGAAAAAGAAATATGGAAAATAAATGATCGGGATGCCTTTCACAAAGCCGACTGTATGCCAGGATTGTAAATATTTTTCCTCTTCAACTTTTGCTCTCCAACTTTTAAATTCCCAGGCAGGTCGTGGGCTATTACAGGCGGTATATGAACCCTTACGAATGAGATATGTTTTTTCTCCGATTTTTTCAATTTCTCTTCCCGTAAGGTAGTGATCGTCCTCAAGAGTAAGATCACCGCTGTAGATCATTCCCCGATCCTGGTCAAAATTAAACTCCGCACGGTCGGCCGTGACCGTTTCTAACCCCTCTTGATAGACAACATTACCAAGAGCGAGAGCATCTCCAGTGAGTTCATGAAATTCAACGCGGTCAGCAAGCAGCCGTGCTGTGCGATAAGTAATTTCAACAGAACCTTCGGCAATATACAAATTTTCAGTGATAAAGTAACTTAATGATTCCGCTGAAATCGTAAGCGCATCCCCTTCCGTCAATTGTAAACTTTCCCCAATTGTTGCCTGAGCTGAAGGAGAAAAAATGCAAAACAAGAAGAAACAACTACTCCACAAGATCAGGTGCTTGAAAAAGTTTTGTATAGATTTGATGCGATTGTTCACTTGCAATCCAGGTCTCTGACCATATCGAAAAAGACAACAATTCATATTTTCCGATACGATCTCTTCTTTTCATTGAAGGTTGACATATTACGAGAATCTCATAAAATCATGGCTCGTTTAACAAACCCCCAGACATTTGTCAAGTTTAGAAATAAAAAACTCCGAACAGGGTACCCTGTTCGGAGTAAGGCGCGGGGAAGGCAGGCATTGTTAGCTTAACGAGGTAATCCAGGTCTCAAACCCCCTGCTCCTTAATCGACTGGCATCTTGCTGAGCAAGAGATTTACTGGCATATTTTCCTACCCGGACTCGGAATAAACAATCGCTGCCCCGGAATGATTCGGAGATATAAGCGTCAAATCCATAGGCACGCAATTGGTCCACCATGGCGAGTGCTGACGACCTGGCTCGAAAGGCCCCTATCTGAATCGTATATCCAGCCGAATATGTTGGATCCGCTACACCATAAGGCACCATCGCAGGTGGCGGAGCAGTCGGCGGCATTGTCGTAAAGGGAGGCATAACTACAGGCTGACCGGGAATTTCAGGCACAATATACATCGGCGGAGCTTGTGGGATCGATGCTACTTCTGCTGGTGGACAGGGAACTGAAGGCATTGAGGGCACTGTTGGCTTTGGCTTATATCTGGGGTAAGCAATTACCACTTCAAAGCGCTCAACATCAGAATAGGCTTGATCTCGATTGGAACGATCAATCAATTTGACCTCATAACGCCCGCTTTTCGTAAACGGAAACTCATCAATATAAAATCCCACTTTATTGCGTTCGGCATTCAGGACTTGGGGAACAATTGTATGTTCACGTCCGGAAGGGTCGACAATATAAAAATCTACTTGTTCTGAGGGTAGTTCTCGATTGAGTTGCAGCGTAACCATTTTTCCACGAGTCACTTTATAGGGATCAAGGTTCACAATATATAACCCGTCGTTGAATTGCTGCTGTGTACTCATGACAACGACTTCTATACGTTTAATAATAAAATCTTCGGCTCCGGTGACAGAGATCCTAATTGGCAAAATCTGCCCTTCCAGAAGCTCATGCGGAGCTTTATCAATTCTGCGAACCTCATATTTGGAAGAGGGATAGCGAATACGCCAATATTGATTGCGATTCGAAGGATCGGTAACATCTCCGTATAGATCTTCATCGGCAAAACGAAAGACAAATGGACGCCAGGCATCCCCGCTCATTCGTGTAATTTTTTCAAACCGATTTTTTCCTTTTCCAATAAATACCGTTGGCCCGATGTTCAGGTCATTTGAGGTTGAATACCCATCAATCCAGATTTCAATAATATCGTCTCGGCGAAGAGAACCAACCGCAACATTATAGGTAACATCGCCGCCATCGAGATGATTCGCTCCTAAATAGATCCAGCCATTCTGGTCAGATTGAACGTCTCCACTGGCTCCATCAAGTTGTAAAAGATTGACTTTATGAGAAGCCCACGCTCCTTCAGATAATTCCGCCACGCTTCCGGTTTTGGAATAGGCAGGAAGTGTCAGAGCAACATTCCAGAGCATAATGCCAACAATCACAAGAAAAGAGGAACTTCTTCGCATAATTGATCCTCCTGCTAAAAATAGACTCCTAAAAATTCTCATATCATCGTTCCCGTTTATTCGTGATCCTGAAAGAATACAAAATTTTTTCCTCATACTCCGTGAGGTTTTCAACCTGGCGCATGATGACAGAAGTTTTTAGTCCCCCATACAGCCGTGTTCAATTTGCGAACAGGGCTGTTCGCGGTACACAGTGCTGCTGAAAACTTCCGACGTCATGCACTCGCGGTTATGAAAATTATAAGCTACTATATAATCAATTCTTTGACAAGAAAAAAGTGCAATAAATATATAAGATGAGAGAAGATATTTTTACCCGCTCTCTACTAACCCTTTATTTTCTAATGAGATGTAAAAAAACAATAAATTTCATGATTATTATCAAAATATCAGAAAAAATCAAAAAAGTACATATTTTTCTAAACGTCCTGGTAAACTCCTCTGGATTTTGCGCTTATGAAGCAACCATAAATTTTGTTTGACATATCTCTTTTTTTCTGAGGAGATGCATCAATACTTCGGACAGTTTTTCAGTTGTTTCGGGAAGGAGTCTTCGAAATTCCCGAAACAGAGGGCATATTCAGATTTCGGGACATCGTGCGGCTCATTCCCGAAACAACCAGCTATATGGGCATCTTCACAAAACTGTCCGAAGTATTGATGCATAAAATATTTATGGTTTTCATGTCGCTTCGCTATGTTTGGAGAAGATCGCAGCGATAGAGAACGTTTTTTCCTCATAAAACTCAACTTAGAAGAACAAAAGGTTGTCATAACAAGCACATTCAATGCTTGTTATGAATAACGAAATAGAGGTTCATGGTCAAATACAGAATCAATAAAGGGTTAATGGACAATGTCTGAAAGTAAAACTTTTCTTAGCAAAATATTTGGGGTGTTATTTGTCGTTGCTGCTGGTGTCCTGATAGTTATTGCATCTCTTTCTGATGGGAAAAGTTCGAGCTTATGGGCAGGTGTGTTTTCAGGGATTGGAGTGCTGGCCGGAACGTATCTGATTATGCTGAAACATACGATTAGAGTGATCGAAAAACGGGTCAAAAGCACGCAGCGGATTGTGGAAGAAACCTATGCCAAAGAACTTGAAGAATATACGGAAAAATTAGAACAAGAAACGCAGAAATTACAAGAGACGACAGATTTTTTACATAGCATTTTAGATAGCTCGACCGAATATTCAATTATTACCACCGGAAAGGATGGGAAAATTACCTTATTTAATAAAGGGGCTGAACGTTTAATCGGATATTCAGCAGAGGAAATCGTCCACAAAGAAAGCCCTTTATTATTTCTGCGCGGGTCTTCGAGTAAATCTTTTGCTCAGGTTGGTGTGCAAATCATGAAGTATGGCGTGGATGAAAGTGAATGGGAAGTCATTCGTAAGGACGGTCAGGTACGAACCATGATGTTTACCATGACGCCGATGAGAAATCGAGAAAATCAGATGTTAGGATTTCTCGGGATTGCCAAAGACATCACAGAACAGAAAAAGCTCGAACGCCAACTCCAGGATTATACTGAGAATCTTGAAATTATTGTTGAAAAACGCACAGAAGAACTTGCTAAAAAGAATCTTGAACTCGATACCGAACGTCAGACCGCAGAACACCGCGCCCAGGAATTGGATTTGATCAATAAACTGTCGCAAGCCATTAGTTCGACGATTGAATTGGAAAAAGTGTTGGCAATCGGCGCGGAACGAGTGGTTGATTTGCTGCATGTCACGCAATCGCGCATTTTCTTGATCAAGGAAGGGACGGAACATCTGGAATCGCTGTATAAATACGATAGAATCACTCAACACGGGGAATTGAATGTTGTGAGCGCTCCCCTGACCCGCTATCCTGACTTTTTAAAAGCCATCGACACCATGCAACCTGTGATCATTGACGATGTGCAGACAAGCGCCATGGCTCCGGAAGTGAAACGGGTCTTTGAAAAGCAAGGAATCTCGTCGCTCATGAACCTTCCACTGCTCTCAAAAGATGCGGCGATTGGCATTATGATGCTCTTGCACACTGGCGAACAACGGCATTTCACGGAAGAAGAAATTCGTTTAGCCGAAACTGTGACCAGCCAGCTTGCGGTGGCGTTAAAGAATGCTCAACTGTTTCGAAGAGTGGTCGAAGAAAAGGGGCGAATTGAAGCGTTGGTGAATTCTTCTGCTGATGGAATTCTCATGACGGATAACCGATTTCATCTGATGTTGACGAATGCAGTCATTGATCGACTGTTTCAAATCCAGGCCGTCACCTATCATGGAAAACACCTGATTGAATTTGTTGACAATCAGAAAGATAAATTTAAGCATTTTGATTTCGTCAAGCAAGTCGTATATCAACTTATTACATCCCCCCAGAAAACAATGAGTGAAGAAATTAGCCTGACTGCTCCGGCTCGGACCTTAAAAATTCTCGGAAATCCAGTATTAGGAGAGGAACAAGAAGTCATTGGACACATGATTGTGTTACATGACATCACGCAGGAAAAACAGTTGGAGCAGATGCGCGACGATTTTGTCAGCATGATTGTGCATGATCTGAAGAACCCATTAGCTGGTGTGATCGGATTTTCTGAAATTATGCTGAATAAGGCTAAGAAATGTGGTATTGATGATTTTGGGCGTTTTCTGACCGGTATTCTTGATCAAGCCAATACCATGCACGATCTGGTGAATAATATTCTGGAAGTGCACAAAATGGAAGATGGCTCTATGGAGATTCAAAAAGATCTGGCAGAATTCAAAGACATTATTGATAACGCGATTCGGCAGGTGGATGTTTCAGCCAGACAAAAAGAGATTACAATTCAATTATCTATTCCGGAGGATTTTCCAGCCATCTTTGTGGATCAGGCCAAAATGGTACGTTTATTTGCCAATATTCTAAGCAATGCCGTGAAATATACGCCTGAACAGGGCACAATTGCAATTCAGACCAAAATTCTGGAGGATCACATCCTGACCGGGATTACGGATACCGGGAAGGGTATACCGACAGAATATCTTGAAACTATTTTCGATCGCTTTGCGCAGGTTGATCGAAAACGTCAGGGAAAGGCAGCTTCGGTCGGGTTAGGACTGTATTTTTGTAAACTTGTGGTTGAGGCCCATGGCGGAAAAATCTGGGCTGAAAGTGAAATTGGCAAGGGAAGCACATTTTATTTCACCATTCCGCATCTCATGGCCGAGACGCATGAAGAGGCCGAGACACTGGTGATTTAATTTTAGATTGTCATGCAAGAGTTTTCTCGCTAAAATAAATTGTAGGTGGATATCACACTATCAAAGGCATGATCCAGATGATTATGCCTTTGATGGTCTGGAGCATACACGTTATGACGGATAAACCAAAATTTCGAATTGAAAAGATTGATGATTGCCGATGGAGAATTCCCCAGACAGGAAAGATGCAGGTGGATGGGATTGTCTATACCAGTGAACGGATGCTTCCGCACTTGCAACAAGATGATACCCTCAAACAGGTGGCGAATGTCGCCCATCTCCCTGGAATCATTCAACATTCTCTGGCGATGCCGGACGCGCATAGCGGGTATGGATTCCCGATTGGCGGCGTGGCAGCCTTTGATATGGATGAAGGCGTGATTTCCCCTGGAGGAGTCGGGTATGATATTAATTGTGGCGTACGGTTGATGCGCTCAAATCTCAGCTATCATGAAATTGAAGGACATATTCGGGATCTTGTTGCCGCCTTATTCCAAAATATCCCCTGCGGTGTGGGGTCAAAACGGAAAGATCTGAAACTCTCGGCCAATACTGAACGCCAGGTGCTCACCAAAGGTGCGGAATGGGCTGTTGCTCAGGGATTTGGATCTGAACGCGACATCTTGCACATTGAGGAACATGGGTGCATTGCCGGAGCAAATCCGGAGGTGATTAGTAAACGCGCGTATGAACGCGGACGCCCTCAGTTGGGCACTCTCGGATCAGGCAATCATTTTGTCGAAATTGATTATGTCGAAGAGGTATTTGATTCGCAGATAGCCGCGACACTGGGATTAGAAAAAGATCATATTGCCATAACTGTTCACACCGGTTCCCGTGGATTTGGCTATCAGGTTTGCGATGATTTCTTGCAGGAGATGTTGAAAGCGTCGCAAAAATATGGCATTGAACTGCCCGATCGACAGCTCTGCTGCGCGCCTATTCACTCGGAAGAAGGCCAACGCTATTTTGCAGCCATGGCCTGTGCCGCCAATTATGCGTTTACGAACCGCCAGATCATTACTCATTGGGTACGAGAAACCTTTGAGCGCGTATTAGAGAGAACCCCCCAGGAGTTACAAATGGATCTAGTGTATGATGTCGCCCATAATATCGCCAAATTTGAAACCCATCTTATTGACGGAAAAGAACGCAAGGTGTGCGTGCACCGGAAAGGTGCGACGCGCGCATTTCCTCCCGGACATATCGAGGTTCCGGAAGCGTATCGAGCGATCGGGCAGCCTGTGCTGATTCCTGGCGATATGGGGCGATGTTCTTATGTGTTGGTGGGAACTGAGGACGCCATGAGCGATACCTTTGGCAGCACCTGTCACGGCGCTGGACGGATGCTCAGCCGCACTGCGGCGAAAAAACAGGCAAAAGGCAGAGCGATCTGGCGTGAAATGGAAGATCAAGGCGTGATTGTGCGCTCTGATGGGCGCGCCACACTGGCCGAAGAAATGCCGGAAGCCTACAAGGATGTCTCAGAAGTCGTGGATGTCGTCCATCACTCTGGAATTAGCCGTAAGATTGTCAAACTTCGACCAATCGGGGTCATTAAAGGTTAAAAAGTGATAATGCAGAGATTGTAAAATTCTTTTAAACTTTCGTTTGTAAAAATCCTCTTACTATTGACGTGGATCTGAAATAGAAGATTTTTCAGAAAAAGAGTCTTCCAGATGTGTTTGAGGAAAAATCCAAAACCTGGATGCTTTTCTCTGAAAGTCTCTCATTGCAACGTGCAGCTAGAGGAAGCCGATTTCTTGTACCCTTTTTGCAGCGTCGTGAAAAAATTGACGTTGGTTGTTCAGGTGAGGTCACGTGAATTATGAATGATGTCAATTAGAAATGTGCAGGGGTGGAAGATTCGGTGAGGAGGCAATTTTTATGAAAACGAATATTATGGTAAAGTTGTTAGTGGTGTTGATGGTCGTGAGTTTCACTCTGAGCGGCTGCTACACTGGGGGGCAGGAAACCATCCCCTCATCGGAAACAGTGCCGACGACCCAGGATCCGGTGAAACAAGAGCCAGTGAAACAGGAACCGGTCAAACAGGAACCAGTGAAACAGGAACCGGTCAAACAACAGCCAGTGAAACAATATCCGTAAGATCAGCAACACAAAGCAAAGCCGGATTTCTTCAAGAAACCCGGCTTTTTTCATGACTGATACACCTCAGTTCCAACTTCCAAAATTTCCTATAAGTTTGGGCTGCGCCGCCGAATGTTCACGGTAAATTTCCCGCAATTGCCCTGATACCAGTAATCGTTAATCCCTAAAAACACTTTTCCGTCGCTTCCAGCCTGAAAAGAATAGCGTTCTCCAATAAAGAACGGTGAACTGGTTTCGCCGATTTTCCCAATTAATCCGGAATGAGGTCGATTCCAGATCGGATCTTTTTGGTCGCGTGTATCGCTCCAGGTTGTCCCTGCGGGACCACAAGCATAGCCTGTAGCAGAATACACCACCGTACCCTGCGCTGTAAAAGTGAGCATGTCTCCAGATGCGACTGCCACGCCGGAATCCAGCCAACGCGTATTCCCCGGAACCACTACGGTACGTTCAAAGGTTTTGTACGCCATAGATGAATTATCCCCCGAAAGAATTCCCTTGAGGTGAGGTTCATCTAACTCTGAATTTTCGACATATTGCAGCCAGGTGCTGGGAGGATAGGGACGCCAGATCGCATCAGGACGATGATAGGGGCCGGAACCGACCCAGGTCCCGGAGTCAACCGGAGCGGCGCCATCCCCCTTTACTCCTTCAAATTGGTAAGTAAACACTCTATTATACAATGTCGTCGAGTCTGCATACGACGGTTGACCGTCAGCGGCAACCCAGATTTTCATCGTTCCCGAATATGGAGAGGAATCACTATAAGTAACTTCGTATTTATAGACCGGATAGTTCCACACACTTGCTCCATAGTATAGTTCAGCGGCAAAACCCATACCATGCCCGTGCATAGCGTTATCACCACGGAGTTCATTACGTAAATATCGCCAAAACAATCCGGGGCTGGGATCATTGACAAAAATCTCATAATAGATGCCATCAGCGCATTTATGATACATCTCAATCAGCAGCCCTTTTTGATCGCGAATACGAAAGGTCACACCATTGAGCTTTTTTTCTGTTGCCGGTTGTTTTTCCCAACACGCCGCTCCTGACCACGCATGGCAATGCCCCCACCAGGGTTCCGGATTTTGTGGGGGACCGTGGTGCTCATATTCCCAGGCCTGCGACTTTGCGCCGACATCGAAGGCATCATACCGGGCCATGGCTTCATTCGCATCATACAGATTTGGATTGTAATCGTTATGAAACGGCCAATACCAGGAAGACCACACCATGTAGTCGGCCGGCACTTCTCCCGAATCTATCGCAGCAGAGGCGAAATGAGGCGATATAAACAAACAAAACAATAAGAGTATTATGACGACATATTTCATTACGGATACTTGCATCTTGACCTCCTTTATCCTGATACTCAATTGCGCCCCATTTTTACAAGCCAATAACGCCTGGTAATCTCAGAATTTTCAACACTTTCACCATAAATACACCAGGGAAATTGCGGATTCCAATGCTGTTTTTCCTGTAAGGCGATGGTGGTGCTGATCGTAATAAACACATTGCCTTCTTGCGGAATATTGCCGACCAGACCTAAAAAATCCGGGTGCGCCTTTTCAGTCAGCGATTTCACGGCGATACTTTGCACTTCTTGCAGCATCTCAAACTCCGGGCTTGCATAAGCCGGCGCAGTGGAACTTATAGACTGCTCGTTCGCAAAGGTCTCACTGTTTTCACTCTCAACAGCAAACACCGGAACGGCAAGGGGAAGCGTTGGAAACGTGGTCGTGAGAAAAGGGGTGGTTCCCGCAGGATCAAAATCTTTGCGAACAACTGATGAAGCCAAATTGCGTGTATTGGCTGTGCTGCTCTTCAATTGATGCAATTCATATCGGGCGATATATCGATCCGACTGTCTGAACCAATAACGAAACCAATACGGACATGGGTTGTCTTCGATAGGACGAACGGCTACGACAAAGTATGGTTGGCCTGCAATGGACTCCTGCTGTTCAACGTCAAAACGCCAGGCCTGGGGCGGAAGCCATCGCGGCGGCGTATCCTTACGAATAATGCCACCGGAATCATATCGCTGAGTTTTGACCACCCACCAGTCGCCAACAGCCCAGGCCGGGGGTTCGATTTCCTGAGCATGAAGAACTCCGGAAGGATCGCCAAGAATACAGAGAAACCAAAGGATACAAATATAATGATATTTCATGAATCTCTCCTCCTTTACGCACCAAAGGCTGCTTTTCACAAAATTCTTGTAAAATATGTGCACACCTAAAAACCGCGTTTTTCGAAAAATGCGGTTTTTTTGCTGTAAATCTCTTTCTCACAATCTATAACTTAATTATACCATACGACTTTATACAATGTCCAGAAAAAACCTCTCTTTTTTTGGAGAATAAAGAACGAAATAGGTGTGTATTGAGATCACATTTTTGCATTATATGCTTGACGGAATTGACCAGTATCCCATAAAAAATCAGGTTTTTAGAATCCTCGAAAATAGGGGTCAGATATGTATTTTGGTATTGAGGTAGATTAAAAATGAATATGCTTGCTGAAAAAACCGGACAGGTGGTCGTGCTTTTAGAAAACACACTGGGCATTCCTCAATTAGAAAATCCCATGCCTCCCCTGGATAATTTGATGCTCACTATCCTTTCGCAAAATACGAATGATGTGAATCGAGACAAAGCGTATCACAATTTACAAACACATTTTCCAACCTGGGAAGCGGTAATGCACGCCGAGGTGCGGGAAATTGCCGATGCTATCCGTATTGCGGGGATAGCCAACCAAAAGAGTCAGCGTATACAGGCGATCTTGCAGTGGATTTATGCGCAGTACGGAAAGTTGGATTTAGCATTTCTGTGTGAGATGGACCCGCAGGAGGTCATCCAAACCTTCTGTCAATTAAAAGGCATTGGGATTAAAACCATCTCAGTCGTGTTAGCGTTTTCCTGCGGCGTGGATATTTTCCCGGTGGATACGCATGTACATCGCCTGTGTAACCGGATTGGACTGGTCAAGCCGCCTACGACCTCGCCTGAGCAGACGTTTTCCCAGATGCAGTCACGTGTGCCAGCCGGAAAAGCGTTTTCGTTTCATTTGAATCTCATCAAACATGGCAGAGCCATTTGTAAAGCGCGTAAGCCTTTGTGCGTTCAATGCCCGTTACGTCAAATCTGCGATTATGCTGGGGCGTTGTCTCATGTCTGATCATGCGATTATCTTTGTTGAATGCGACTACAATCGCTATAGTCTGGCTGTGCTGACAGGAATTCTTGAAGAAGACGAACGGTTTGAGAACCTGGATCTTCATTTTCTCAAATTTAGAAAAAGAATGCGTTCGGCGCATTCCAATGCTCTGCACGTGGCGGAACAAGTGGCAGAACTTGTCAGACGTTATCACAAATTAGTGTTGGCGTTTTCCTTCCATACGGCCAATGTGATGGCGATAGGGGAATTGATCCGGGACATCCGTCACAAGCTGGCAGCACATCATATCGAACATGTCCTGTTTGTTGCAGGCGGGCCGCATCCTTCCGGCGATCCGGAAGGGACATTGCGGTTGGGAATTGATGTTATTGTCATTGGGGAAGGAGAAGCGACATTTCCTTGTTTATTGGATGCCTACTTCCATGATAAAGACTACCGCTTGGTTGAAGGAGTGGGGTTTTTGAGAGATGATGGTCACTTTCAAGCGAATGTTCGCCCGTCGCCAGTTGATTTAAGCGATTTTCCTCCCTTTGCGCTCTGGCATAAACGCTTTTGTCCAATGGAAATCAGCCGGGGATGCCCCTGGGGCTGTTATTACTGTCAGACGCCGTTTTTGATGGGAGCTTGTATGCGGCATCGTTCCCTCGAAAGTATTATCACGTATGCAGAACGGGCAAAACGTTTGCGGTGCAATCTCTTACGTTTTATCACGCCAAACGCGTTCGCCTATGGCGCGGCCGATGGCCGCTCAGTGAACCTTGAAGCTCTTGAGGCCATGTTAAAGGCGGTTTCTGGCATCTATGGAAAAGAGCAGGTGTATCTTGGGTCGTTTCCTTCTGAGGTACGGCCAGAGCATATTTCCGCCGAAACTATCGCATTGATCAAAGCCTATTGCGCCAATGACAATCTGGTAATCGGCGCGCAATCGGGAAGCGACCGTTTACTTGAGGCGATTCATCGTGGTCATGGCGTGGCAGAAATTCTGCGAGCAACGGAACTGACTCTGAACGCAGGGTTAATTCCGAATGTTGATCTTATTTTCGGTTTGCCTGGTGAAATTCAGCAAGATCGGGAGGCGACCCTCCAATTGATCACACGTTTGATTGCGATGGGCGCTCGCATTCATAGTCATGTCTTCATGCCGCTGGCAGGAACTCCATTTTTCAAGAGCAGGCCGGGATCTGTTGATGCTCATACTCGATATATCATCGAACAACTCCGAGGAAAACAACTTGAACATGGGAATTGGAAGCAACATGAACGCATTGCGCGGGAAACAGCCGATTTTCTGACATTGCAAAAAGCAGGCTACTGAAAGAATTTCCTCCCTACCAGCCACCTGCTTGTTATGAGAGGTTTGCCTGTTGTTGCAGATAGGCGTGCAAAGCCCGTGTTTCTTCTAATCGCTGTCGAATAGTGGAATTGGCAGGGTCATCGCGGAGTATTTTTTGATAGAGCACTATCGCTTTCTCGCAAAGGTTCTGTCTGACATAATCTTCAGCCAACGCCATCTCTGATCGTGAAATAGCAGTAAAAGATGTGGCCTCTGCTTTTGAAACCAATGTCTTACGAGGAGGAAGATCTGGTTTTTTCTTCTGCGGAGAAGGTTTCACGAGTTTCGTATAAAGATTGCTGAATGTTGCGAGAATCGTTTGATCTTCCTCCTGTTGCCCATTCGCCACATTATCTACCTGTTGGCTTAAAATATCAACTACCTGAAACAAAAAATCAATGCTCGCACTGGATATGGTCAGTTTGTGATCGCGGATGTCCCCGAGCAGATTTTCGATTTTATGAGCAAATTGGCTTAGTACTGAAAGTCCCAACATGCCCGCCGATCCCTTAATCCCATGTACTGAACGGAAAAGGCGGTCAACAAGGTCCACATCATCTTGTTGTTGTTCTAAGGCGAGTAAATCATCATTAATGCTTTGCAGATGCTCGCTGGCCTCAACAACAAAAAAATCGATCATATCGGCATTATCTGATTGTACGCTCATAGTGTCATATCCTTAATAGCGTTCAAATTCACGATCCTGTTCGTCTTGCGATGTTGATTCTTGTTCCTGCATACCAAGAACATAGCGTGAAGCGAGATTCTTTTTCTTGCTGTTATCAAGTTTTTTACGTGCGCCCTGAGTCTGATGAGTTTTAAGAGTCGGTTGATGAAATGGGTGGGGCTTTTCTTGCTGTTTTACTTGTTTTGGTTCTGTAATGGTTTCATTAACCTCAAAAAATGCCATGGTTTCCTGAAGTTGTTCTGCCTGGCTTTCCAGGGATTCCGCAGTCGATGCCATTTCTTCGGAAATAGAGGCATTTTGCTGAATTACCTGATCTAATTGTTGAATCGCCTTATTAATTTGTTCTGAGCCGGTGTATTGTTCTCGACTTGCGGCGCTGATCTCTTGCACAAGCTCTGCTGTTTTTTGAATATCCGGAACAAGCTTTTTGAGCAATTCTCCGGCATTTTCCGCGATTTGCAGACTGGAACTCGCCACCGTCATAATTTCATTTGCAGCGACCTGGCTGCGTTCGGCCAGGGCGCGAACTTCTGCTGCGACGACCGCGAACCCACGTCCATGTTCAGCCGCTCTGGCGGCTTCGATGGTGGCGTTCAATGACAATAACCGTGTTTGTCCGGCAATATCTTCAATCAAAGTGATTTGATCTGTAATAGTGCGCATGGCACTTACGGTTTCACTCACGGCCCGGCCGCTTTCCTGCGCGTCACGCGCCGCTTTGAGTGCAATTTTTTCTGTTTGCAGCGCATTATCCGCATTTTGCCTGATATTGGCAGCCATCTGTTCCATTGAAGACGATGCTTCTTCAGCAGAAGCGGCTTGCTGGGTTGCGCCTTCTGACATCTGCTGCGCGCTTGAACTCATTTGCTGGCTGCTATAAGCCACATTCGTGCTGGCCTCTTTGACCGCGACTACCACTTCATTCAATCGCTGGAGCATTTGATTCAGGTTTCGCATGAGCAGATCGTTTGCTGACCGTTCTTTAACTTCGATTGCCAGGTGGCCCTGCGCCATTTCATCTGCAAGGTGGGTAATCTCATGCATGGCGTCGAGCAGAAGGTTCAGGTTTTCCTTGATCTGATTGAAATCGCCATAATATTCCGCTGTAATTTTTTCGGGAAGATCGCCTTTGCTGATGCGGTCAACATACGCAGCGGCCATGTTTAACGGCTCAATCACCGCATCGAGGGTGTTGTTGATACCCTGGACAATTCTGGCATAATCGCCGCCGAACTGATCAACGTGCCCTCGTACTGACAAGTCTCCTTGCACAGCAGCTTCTGTCAGCTTTCCAGCCTCGTGTACGAGCGCGCTGATGGACTCTTTCACTTGAAGCAGGTTTGTATTGATCTGGACAAAATTTTCGCGGACTTCGGTAGTGTATTGATCAGCCTCGGCAATCTCGATCTTAAACGACAAATCCCCCCGGGCCAGCGATTCTAAATTCTGAGCCAATCGCTGGACTTCGGCGTCTTGATATTCCTTTCGACGCCGGGTTGCAGTAATCTCCTGGACAAGCTCAATATGTCCGATCCGTTCGCCCTGAACATTTGTAATGTAGGTGGCATCAACCTGGAAATCTTTGTCAAGTCCAGGTTGTCTGAGAAATGATGTCGGCGTTCCCCTGCGTAACATCGCAATACCGCAGCGTTCAGTATTGCAGATATCGGCATTCCAGTTGCTGCACTGCTGTCCGATCACCTGCTTTCGCTTCAACCCGGTAAGCTGCTCTGCGGCTTTATTAATGAAAGTCCACTTCATGTCCATATCTGTGACAGAAAGCGGCCACGGCAAAGAATCCAACATTTGTTCATACCAGAAAACTTTTTCGACTACCAAATCCAGGGTGTTGTTGATACCTTCCACAATTTTGCGAAAATCTCCCTGATGCCTGGAAATATCGGCACGTGTGGTGAATTGCTCAGCCAGCGCAGCCTGAACCAGCATGTCGGTGTCATCGATCAGATTCCGCAAATTCGTGCGCAACAAATCCATACGCTCATTCGCAAGCACTTGCTTTCCGGGAAGTTGTTCGAGCCGGGGCGTAAAATCCCCTTCAGCATATTGGGATAAAATATTGAGGATAGTTAGAAAATTTTTCACGTGTAACCCGACCGCTTCATTGTACCCGTGCGCGACTTCTTTATAAATTCCGCTAAACTGGTTGATGTCAATCCGCGTCTCATAATCGCCTGCTTTTTGCTCTGCATACATCGTGTTCATGGCTGAAATTAAAGCACTTAGAACATCGAGGCATCGGTTCAGATTGTTCTTGATCTCATTAAAATCGCCCTGATACTCTTCGCTGATTTTTTCCGGAAGATCGCCTTGCGAGATACGTTCGATATATTCAGCCGTCACGTTAATCGGGCTGACAAACGCCCCGATTAACTCATTGATCCCGATGATCAATTCACTCCAGCCTCCGGAATAATTTTCTGCGCTGCCTCGTAAATCGAGCCGTCCTTTTTGAACTGATTGAATCAATTCGTTCACTTCGCTTAACACCGCCTGTAACTTTTTCAACATGGTACTCATCGCGTTCATGAGTCGGTCAGTTTCAGAGCGGGGGGTAATCTGCAATTCCAGGTTCCCTTCAGCAATTTCTTCGGCAATGCGGGTAGTTTCATGCACACTCTCAATAAGCCTGTTGATACTGCGTTTTATGAGATTAAAATCCCCCTGATAGTCTTCCGTAATTTTTTCCGGAATGTCACCCCGCGAAACTTGTTCAAGAGTTTCAGCCGTCGTTTTAAATGGCGTCACAAACGCCTCAAGCAGGTGATTCACGCCAGACACCAGTTCTCGCCATCCTCCGGTAAACTGCTCGGCATTTCCGCGAGCATCTAAATTCCCTTGCTGCACAGACTGATAGAGGGTATTGGTTTCTTGTAAGACCTGTCGGATTCTGGCGGTCATCTGCTGCATGGCCAGGAGTAACTGTCCGGTTTCATCGCGACTCTGAACGTCGATCGTTTCCGGGAGATTGCCGTCAGCGATCTGTTGAGAAATTTGCACGGCTTGCTTTAACGGATTGGTAATGCCCCGGCTGATGAGCAATGCCAGTCCAAGGCCAACGCCTATTCCCAAAGCCGTGAAAATCAGCAAATTCATTTGAGTGGCCTGATAGGTCTGTTGCGCTGTTTGGTGCGCCTGTTCGGCGATCTGTAAATTGATCTCCGTGAGTTGGTCGAGGTGCGCGCGCATGGCATCAAAGTTTTCCCGAACGACGCCAATACTTAAATTGATCGTCCCTTGTTTATTCTCAAAACCTGTCTTCTGCGTTTGCTCGACAACCTGACGCGATAGGGCTTTCCATGCTTCTCTGGCTTCCTCATATTGGGGAAGAACCGCTCTTTCCTGAGATGTGAGGGGTAATTCCTTATATTTTCCCCAACGTTCCTCAGATTGCCTCAGATTCTCTTCATAAAAATTGAGCAGGTTTTGAAATTCGTCTGACAAGGGATCCGTGAAGATCATCGAACGTTCTGCGACCAGGAGTTGGTACAGATCTCGGTCAATTTCTAGAATGTAATCAAAGCCCGGAAGTCGCACCTGAAAAATCTCATCTAGTTTGGTTTGGATGGTGAAAACGCTGCGGTATCCTGAAACGCCGATAATTCCCATAAAAACGATCATGAGAGCAAATCCCAGCGCTAATTTCGTATGTACCTTAAGATTTTTGAACCATTTCATGAAAAATCTCCTTTTTTTCAATTCTCTCTCGGTTCCAGACTCCGAACATCTCAACAGACATTCCTTGAAGTTCAGACCATTGTGCGCCTGTTTATGTATATACTGTCCTAAAAATTTTTCTGTCAACTTTTTTTCTATCCGGTAGATTCCCCTTCTATTCTAAAATCTGCTATTCATCAGTCTGCGTGTCCCCGGAAATTTTCTTGACAATCTCTGCAAGATTGGATGACATGAAAACCTGAGAACGTTTAAAAATTTTTGTTCCTCCGCAATGTTTTCGTTGCAAGGGAAGAACTATTGCAAATGAGGCAGGACGATTCCTTCAGGCTGGTGGAGGCGGTTTTCCCGTGTTCTGAAGGCAATCAGTGTGAAACATGAAAGTACCGAAACATTTTGCCAGCGATAATTTTGCAGGGGTACACCCTGATATTTTGAAAGCAATTGCTTCTGCCAATAGCGGGCATTATAAAGCCTATGGCGCGGATAAATATACGGATGCGGCGATCAAAAAATTTCATGATCATTTTGGCGATCGGATTGATGTGTATTTTGTCTTTGGAGGCACAGCGGCCAATGTGCTCGGACTCAAGATGATTACAGAATCCTATCATGGCATTGTCTGCGCCGAATCCGCTCATATCAATGTTGATGAATGCGGCGCTCCTGAAAAATTTACCGGGTGCAAATTACTGACTGTCCCTTCACCCGATGGAAAAATCACGGTTGAACAGGTCTCACATTTTTTATCGGCCTTTGGTGTGGAGCATCATAACCAACCCAAAGTGATTTCAATTACCCAGACCACAGAAATGGGCACCGTTTATACTCCCGAAGAAATCGAGACGCTCGCCGCGTATGCTCATCAACATGACATGTTGCTCCATGTTGATGGTGCGCGCCTTGCGAATGCCGCGGCATCGCTTGATCTCCATTTAAGCGACCTGACCACTGATGTCGGAGTCGATGTGCTGTCATTTGGCGGTACGAAAAATGGGTTAATGTTCGGAGAAGCCGTGATTTTTTTTAAACGTTCCCTTTCAAAAAATTTTAAATATCTTCGTAAACAAGGGATGCAATTGCTGTCGAAAATGCGATTTATTTCCGCACAATTTGACGCCTATCTTTCTAATGATTTATGGCTCAAAAATGCCAGACATGCAAATGCGATGGCTCAACTCCTTGCCAGCGAACTTGAAAAGATTCCGACGATCTCAATCACCCAGAAAGTTCAAGCCAATGCGGTCTTTGCGATCTTTCCAAAAGAAATTATTCCAACGGTCCAAGAGAAATATTATTTTTATGTGTGGAATGAACACAGTTCTGAAGTGCGGCTGATGACTTCGTTTGATACAACCAAAAAAGAAGTGAAGGGTTTTGTCGAAGCTATCAAAGATACTCTGAAACAGAAATAGGAGATTCATGTTATTTCGGGAATGAAGTACAGCGGAATTCCCGAAATAACTCACAAGAAACCCTTATGACGTGAATAAGATCATTAATTTCCCATCTTTCTCCTTCATTCGGAAATAACATTTCAGATCCACAACATGAGGGTGTTCATCTCTCTGCTTTGATGGGTTGTAAACTTCTGAAAACGCGCCCTTTTCCCTTTCTCCTTCCTAAAAATTTTTTATGGAATAGAACTTGCACAATAGTAAAAGTAGAAAAATTCAGGAATTTGTATTCTTCGAACATAAAAAAAGTTGCAACTTTCTTAACAACGTTGTATCATGTAGAAAGATGTTTGAGGAGTTACAGCATGTCTTATAAAAATAGAGGCTCATGTTCACAAGACATGTTGTCTTTATCAGTATTCAGGAGGAATAGATTTATGAAAAATTTTAGAGTATATCAATGTGGTATCTTTATTCTTGTGGGATTGCTTTTACTGGGAAGCGCGGGTCAGAGTTTTGCTCAGGTTCGTCCGCGAGAATCAGCCCCGGAAACACGCAAAATTGTGCCGCAGCCCAGAGACAATATTACGGTGGATTTGTGGTTTGACAAACAATGCGGGGCCTCGTATCGGCAGGGTGAAAAAATTATGATTAATTTTCGCACAAATGTCGATGCATACCTGACACTCTATGATATTGATACCCGTGGAGAGGTTTCTGTGCTGTTCCCAAACCGCCATTATCCGAATAATTTTGTACGAGGCGGGGCGACTTACACGATTCCGACGCCGAATTATTCGTATGATCTGATTGTTGAAGGCCCGGAAGGCATTGAATATGTAGATGCGGTGGCGTCAACAGACCCATATTATCAATGGGAATACAATCGAGGCGAACCGCAGTGGCTGCGCGACTGGGGGTTAAAAGGCCGAAGCGTCAATAGAGAACCCTCTAAGAACTATAAGCGCAGTGCGGAATATCAAAATCGTCCACAGGAATTTGGTTCTGAAGGGGAACAAAGTTTAGCAAGAAATTTTTCGCTGTCCGGTCAATTACGCGAAGATATCAAAGCTAAGATTGTTACCCGGCCGCGTGTGGTTGAAAGTCCGCGCCAGGAAGATTACGGCACTGCGACCTGTTATTTCTATGTGGTCGGGTATCCAGGCCAGCCACAGCCGTATCCGACGCAGCCGCCGTATCCGCCGCAGCCCTATCCCTCGCGCGAAGAGTATCTGCGGCAGCAGCAGCAGGATTTTCAGCGGATTCCCGGGTTTGATGCCAGATTATCAGGCGAACGATTGCTGGTGATGATTCCGAATACGATCCTCTTTGATTTCGACTCGTATGCGTTACGTTATGAAGCGCGCCTGGATTTGGATCGAGTGACAGATATCCTGCTGCGCTACCCTGAAACGACGATCGTTGTCGCTGGCCATACTGATAGTATTGGTGATGAGAATTATAATCAGCGACTTTCCGAATACCGGGCGCAATCGGTCGCGAATTATCTCGTAAGTCGGGGAGTTCAATCCTATCGAATCAGCGCGGTTGGTTACGGCGAGAGCATGCCGATGGCCTCAAACGCCACTGAAAGCGGACGGCAGCGCAATCGCCGGGTCGAACTGGAAATTCGCGTGAATCCAAAATACGGTATGTAACTTGTACTCGACGCTCCCTGTCAAGGTTCTGAAACCTGGCAGGGATTTAAAACATCCAATCTCAAAACACCTTATCCTCGGATTGAAGGACTCAACGACTATTTCCTTCAATCCGGGGTTGTTATCTCTCAATCACCTTCTTTCTTGTTGTATCTTTCCTTTCTTCCTAAGAGCAATCAGAAATTTTCAACCGTATGAAGTTTCTCCTTGACTGTAAAAGGAAAATTTTCGATAATATGATAACGTGAGTTCGGGATAAGAAAAACGCCGTAAAAGTCTCAAAAGGACGGGACCTGGTAGCCCAGGGTTCACCCCCTGGGCTACCAGATTTCGCCCCGTTGGGGCTTAAAAACTTATCTCGAACTTACGTTATGATAAAACGTGGTATGCTTCAAGAAAGGGGGATAGAGAGATGGAAGAAGTCAAGCTCAATAAATTAACCGCCACATTTGATAAATATGCTGGCCGCCAGGCAAATTTCAGCGTAGAACACAAAGAGTATAAAGTCCACGTGAACGGATTGCTTCAGAAAAACGATAAGCAGTATTGGTTTACAAATGGCGCAGGGAAAGTGATTATTGAGAAAAAGACATCCGGAAGCATGATGACCCTTAAGGGCACTTACAACGTATTTTCTGTGAAATTTATGATTGGCGATACGATGATGGCGGAGTTTGAAATTCCGACTAAAGGCACGCTCCGGTTCGGGGTATCCGAGTAAAAGAGGGCTTGAACGATGAAATTTCATACAAAATATCTGACGATCAATACAACAAAACATCGAGAATATCTGAATATCACATCCGAAGTGGAAGCCACTCTATACGAAAGCGGAATTCGGGAAGGCATGATTTTAGTTTCTGCCATGCACATTACCGCCGCAGTGTACGTGAATGACTCGGAAAGCGGTTTAATTCAGGATATTGATGACTGGTTAGAAGAGCTTGCGCCCTTTCGACCGGATTACCGCCATCATCGAACTGGCGAAACCAACGGCGACAGCCATTTGAAAAGTTTGTTGATGCACCATGAAGTGATTGTGCCGGTAACAAATGGACGTCTTGATTTCGGCCCCTGGCAGCAGATTTATTACGCCGAATTTGACGGGCAGCGACCGAAACGCCTGATTATCAAAGTGATGGGCGAATAAAGAGAAAGACGTTCGTAGTAAACGCTTCAGCGTTTTCAGAAGCCGCTAAAGCAGCTACTACAAACCCATTAAGATTCACTTTATAAGGTACTACGAACTCGTGTTGCCTTTCTTTATTTCTGTCAAATATCGGGCTTCTTGTTTCGCTTGCTCTTCATCAACAAAATAAAACAATACGCCGCCAGCTAAAAAGAGCAGGGCAATAGAAGTAATGCTCAAACGGGAGGCGAAATCACTGCTATATCCTAATACCCGGATGATAATTCCGGTTCCTCCCATGAGCAGCGGTCCAAAAAACGTCGCAAATTTGCCGAGCATATCGTAAAATCCGAAAAATTCTCCGGATTTATCTGCTGGAATAATTCTGGCGTAAAAGGAACGGCTTAAAGCCTGAATCCCTCCTTGTACCAGTCCGATCATGATTGCCAACAGATAAAATTCACGTTTATCTTGCATGAAGGCGGCCCAGATAGAAATCAAGAAATACACAGCAATGCCAAAGAAAATTCCACGTCGGGCGCCAATTTTGCTGCCTAACACCCCAAAGACAATTGCCGCCGGAAAACCTACAAACTGGGTAATGAGCAAAGCTTTGATCAAATCATTGGAATCAAATCCGATCGAAAGCCCGTAATCAACCGCCATACGAATGATTGTGTCGACCCCATCGATATACAGCCAATAGGCTGCCAGAAACAGGAAGGTGGATTTCAGATGGCGAAATTCCTGAAAGGTATCGCGTAATTGCAAAAATCCGGCCTTAACCAGGTTTGTTCCTGGTTTTGCTTTGGCGCTCGGCGGTTCTTTCACAAATAAAAAGAGGGGAATGGAAAACAGAGCCCACCAGAGGCCGACCGTCAAAAAAGCAAAATTGACTGCACTTTCAGCATTTGCAAAGCCAAATGCTGTTGGGCGCAACGCCATCCACACATTCAGGGCAAAGAGCAGTCCTCCGCCAAGATAACCTAAAGAATAACCCAACGAAGAAACAAAATCTAATTTCTCTTCCGCTGCGACGCCCGGCAGTAAAGCATCGTAAAAAATGTTGGCCCCGGTAAATCCCATGGAACTGAACACATACAGCATGACCGCCAGCAACCAATTGCCCATTGACACCAGATAAAGGGCGGAGGTCATGACAACCCCCATATAGGCAAAAAACATCAAAAACTTCTTTTTGGCAGTGCCTTTATCTGCAATGGCTCCCAGGATTGGCGCGAAACAGGCCATGAGAATCCCGGCCAATGAATTGGCGACTCCGAGGCGAGCAGTGCTTGTTGTCGGATCAACGCCAGCGCTCCAAAACTGTTTAAAAAAGATCGGAAAAAATCCGGCCATCACCGTCGTGGCATACGCCGAATTCGCCCAATCATATATTCCCCATGAAATCACAGCTTTCTTGCCGTCAAATTGCATAGAACCATACTCCTACATGAAAGGTTAATGAAATGCTCGCTGTTCATGACTCATCATAAGACGCAGGATTGGAAATATTCCACATCTTGCCCATTCAAAATGGAAAGAGTAACACTCATTATTTATTTACGATCCTGTCAAGTACCTTTACCGTGGTTTTCAAAATATTTTAAGAAGAGTTTTTACTCAAAGACCACGATCTCCTTACCATGTAGCTTATATAACACCCTGTTCGCAATCATTTCAAGGTGAGTGTTCGCCGTTACAAAGTTAAGATTGTCGGTTGGCACAGTCAGCACAGGGCAGAGCGTAAAATGATCCATCCAGGTTTCATATAAGGCATTCAACTGTGTCAGGTATTCGGCCGAAATAGTTTGTTCGTAATCGCGGCCCCGCTGACGGATACGTTCTTGCAGTACCGAAACCGAGGCTTGTAAATAAATCACCAGGTCAGGAGGAGGGAGGATCGTGATCACGGTTTGATACAAATCCCAATAGCTGCGCCAATCCCGGTCGCTGATATATCCCTGTTGCAGGAGATTGCGGGCGAAGATTTCCGCGTCTTCATACACAGTACGATCCTGGAGCACTGTTCCGGGACGTTCAATAATCTGGCGGTGATGGCTCAGGCGTTTAGCAAGAAAAAAAATCTGGGAGTGAAAACTCCAGGCGCGCATATCCTGATAAAAATCGGCCAGATAGGGATTCGCGTCCACCGCCTCATAAAACGGTTCCCAACCCATGTACTCGCTCAACAACCTGGTCAAGGTGGATTTTCCCACGCCCACGTTGCCAGCCACGGCAATAAACGTTTTCATTGAATGATTTCTCCATAAGTTTGTAGTAAATGCTTTAGTGTTTTATCTTGCCGTTAAAGCGGCTACTACGAACCTGATTTTCTTATGTACGTGTAAAAAACTGAGTTTTTTCGAAAAATAATGAACACTTTTTTGAGTCAAGGAAAATGTGGTCCGAGAAGCACGAAGTTCTGAATCACAGAAAAATGAGGATACTCCTTTTCTGGTTTAGTGCGTCTAAAAGGAGTAAATTTCATTCTTTCTACAAATCCGAGGGCGAAATAGAAAATCACAAATTAGCACTTGACAATTCTGAATTGCTGCATAACGTGAAAAATTATTTATGAAATCCATTAGATATGTATTGATAAGCTTATGACAACGAGGATCGCTATGGATACAGCCCAAATTCATCTCTTGATTGTAGAACAGAATGACACCGCCTCTAATTCATTAACAAGTGTTTGCCAACAATTGAACTATCACGTCACTTCAGTTCCGGAGGTTGCCCAGGCTTTAAACATACTGCCTGTTCGGGAAAAAACGTTTTCTCAGTCGCCTGTGTTCGATCTGATCGTGTTTGGGGCTGAGGTGCCTGAGCAAGAGATTTGCCCGTTTCTGGAAAGAATCCAAACCTTCCCTGAGGTCAATGACATTCCGACGCTAGTCGCTGCCCATCGTGAAGATACGAAGAAGGTTGTCGCCTGTCTTGAAAAAGGTGCGACGGACTATCTTTTTGATACACATCCCCCTCTGCTATTAAAAACCCGCATTGATGATTGCGTCGAAATGAAACGGCTGCGCGACCAGGCGCAAACCCATTTAGGGTTGTTACAGCTTGAGCGCGATATGCAAATCGGACGCAAGATTCAGACCGATTTTTTACCCAATGTCAATAAATTACCGCGTCCAACCGGGTGGGACATTGTGGCGAAATTTCATCCAGCGCGTCAGGTGGCTGGTGACTTTTTTGACGCCTTTCCTGTGGGGCGCGATAAAGTCGGGTTGGTCATCGCTGATGTCTGTGATAAAGGGGTTGGGCCGGCGATTTTTATGTCGCTGAGCCGCAGCCTGCTGCGAGCATTCGCCGAACAACATCGCCCGTTAAATTGGTTGGATAGTCTCACTGGCGAGCTTCCCGCCGAAGAAGTCCAAAAACGGATGAAACGCCAGCGTATGCTGCTCTCCGGCGGCACCAGCGCATTGTTGGCGGTTGAATTGACGAATAAATATATTTGTGAAAATCACGGGGATATGAACATGTTTGCGACTCTATTTTTTGGAGTGCTTGATCCGGCGACCGGGACGCTGACTTACGTGAATGGCGGACACGATTCGCCGATCATTATTGATTCAACCGGAAATGTCAAAACCCGCCTGCACCCCACCGGCCCGGCCATCGGCGTAATGTCTGATGTGGATTTTGATATTGAACAAACCACTTTAGACCCTGGCGACCTGGTGATGATGTTCACCGATGGCGTGACGGATGCCTTGAACCCCCAGGGAGAACAATTTGGAGAAGAGCGTTTGATCTCCTTGTTACAGCAACCCATTGTTTCAGTCAAGGACATGCTGGATCAGATTGTTGAGAATCTCAAAACCCACATCGCTGAAGCGGACCAGTTTGATGATATTACAATGCTGGCGGCGCGTCATAACCCGAAATCGACTTAAAGATGGTAGATGAAGGAGGGATTTTATGCCAGGATTTTATGAGCATTTGCTGGATGAACTGGACTCCCAGGGGCCGCAAGATGGATTCTCCTCTGTTGATCTGTTGAACTTCCCTCCGGCCATCGCATCACTGATGGGGAGAATTATGCGCAAAAACGGGATGACCTTTGCTGAAATCTCCGATGAATTACAGCTATCATCAGAAATGACCCAAAAAATTCTTGATGCCCTTCTATTGAAGGGATTTCTGCGCCAGGTACCTGACCCTCAGGACAACATTGTGTATAAAACGAAATTTACACCAAAAACCAGAAGACGTGATCCACACCCAAGAGGACAATCTTTTTTAGACGACCTAATGAAAGAATAGCGAGTAATCAATCCTGTGATCAGTATAAGAGTGTGAGCAGGGTGAAATATTGCATTTTCAACATTTTCAATTCAACACAAGGAGGAAAATTATGTCAAAGATAATATCGATTCATTCTTTTCGAGGGGGAACGGGGAAATCGAATACAACCGCCAATCTTTCGTTATTGTTAGCAGATCAGGGACTGCGGGTTGGCATCGTGGATACGGATATTCAATCTCCTGGCATCCATGTGCTGTTGGGGTTAGATCCGAATGATATGGTCCATACGTTAAATGACTACCTGTGGGGAAAATGTGAACTGGCTGAGGCAGCGCACGATATGAGTTCGCACCTCGGCTTGAAGAGCGGCGGACAGATTTTTTTAATTCCTTCGAGCATGAAAGCCAATGATATTGCGCGAATTCTCAAGGAAGGGTATGATGTCGGGCTGTTAAACGATGGCTTTAATAATGTACTCGATGATCTGGAGTTAGATGTATTGATGATCGATACCCACCCTGGTTTGAATGAGGAAACGTTGCTTTCGATTGCGATCTCTGATGCGCTAGTGCTGATCATGCGCCCTGATCAGCAAGATATTCAGGGAACCGCCGTGACGATCGATGTCGCCCGTAAGTTGAGTGTGCCCAATTTATTGCTCGTCGTCAATAAAGCGCCGGATGTGTATGATTTTGATCAACTCAAACGCGATATGGAAAAAGTCTATGACTGTCCGGTCGCGGCGATTCTTCCCCATTCTGACGAAATGATGGTGTTGGGAGGAAAAGGGGTGTTTTCCTTAAGTTTTCCGGATCACCCTGTGACGTTAAAATTGAAACAGGTTGCCGCTCAGTTAATGGCGTAATTACGCACAGCATCCTGGTTCTCTGACAAGAGAACGTTTTCAATCGTAACCTGACTCATAAAACGATGCAGGGTTCCGTGTAACACCTTCTCCTGGAGAAAAGGCATGACGAAGATCATCATGATTCATTCGTTTCGTCGCGGAGTGGGACGCTCGACGATGATCGCAAATAGTGCGGCGTTATTAGCATTGGAAGGCAAACGGGTGGGGGTGATTGATACGAATATTCAATCTCCCTCGCTTCACTTTTTTTTCCGCCTAAGCGAGGCAGATATCGGCTGGTCGCTCAACAATTATTTGTGGGGAAAATGTACGCTCGCTCAGGCAATGTATAATGTGACACCTCAGCAAGACTCGGTCGAAATTCCGGGACAGATTTTTCTCATTCCAGGCACTTGTCAGACCCATGAAATCGCAAGAGTGTTGAGTAACAGCTATAGCTTCCATTCCTTGAATGCTGATATAGAATCATGGGCCGAAGATCTCCAATTAGATGTGCTCTTTATTGACCCACGGTCTGGTTTAATCGAGATGACCCTGGCGTCTATTGCGATTGCTGATACCCTGGTGGTGTTGATGCGTCTTGATCGGCAGGATTTTGAAGGTACAGGAATGATGCTCCATCTGCTTCGGAAGATCGATGTTTCGGAGGTGCTCCTTGTGGTCAATGAAGTTCCGAAAGAGTATGAGTTGAATGTCATCAGAAAAGAGGTCGGACAAAAATTACAACATGATGTGGCCGCAGTTATTCCTCATTCTCGAAAGCTGCTGGCACTGGGGAGTAATGGTTTGTATGCGTTGCGCTACCCTGACGATCCTTTGACAGATTTATACAGACAGATTGCTAAAAAGTTGCTTATCTAAACCTGGCGAATGTTGGAAGAGATATGGTAAATTTTTTTTGTACATTATTTAATATTCGAAAAGACGAATGGATGAGTGTTCTTTTTCTTTTTACGATAGCGGCTCTGGTGACAACCGGATCGATCTGGGGGTCAACCATCGCCTATGCCGCTTTTTTAAAACAAGTTGGACTACACTTATTGCCCTGGATTCTGGTGTTGAGCGCGATCCTCTCTTTTTTCGCCACAGGAATTTATACGGCCTTTGTTGATCGTATTAATCATCAGAAACTCCTGACGGGAATTTATATTTTTGGCGCTGCCAGCATTGCTTTAGGATTAACCTTACTCTATTTGAAATTTTCTTCCATTGCGTTTCCAATACTGTATCTGCTCTTCCTGGCAAGGGTCGCTATTTCTAATCCGCATTTTATTACCTATGTGAATAGTTTTTATGATATTCAATCTGCCAAGCGGGTTCTGCCGGTGATTACCGCCGGTTTTCGAATAGGAAATATTCTGGGCGGATTGACGACCCCGCTATTACTCGCCTGGTTTGCTTCGGATAGGATTATTACGATTTGGCTTTTAACCTATATCCCTATCGTAGGCCTGGTATGGTTAATGCCTTACTTTCTCAGAAAAAAAGGAGCATCCGGTAAACCACCTCATCGGAGTACATCGCTTGTGAAGACAGCTTCAAGAAGACCCTATTTTCTTGATCTCGAAAATATAAAAGAAGGTTTTAGCTATACGATCCGCTCAAATTATCTGCGCTGGATCGCGATCGGAACCCTTTTATCTATGATACTCCTGGCTTTGATTGAGTATAAAACCATGGAGCTTTTATTACAGGTCTGTGGTACTCAGGAAGAATTAGCAAGCTTTTTAGCATTAGTGACCGGAATCGCCAATATTTTTGCTTTGCCGATATTGGTCTTTGCCATCAGCCGCCTTATTACCCTTCTCGGTCTGAACAATGTTATCTTATTTTTTCCCCTGATTAATTTGTTTATCTGCGGTGGGCTTATTTTTGCCCCGGGCACGCTCAGCGCAATAGGAGCGTATCTTGGTTACTCCGTCTTTCCAGGGATTTTTCAATTCCCGATTGATGGTCTGCTTTACAATGCCGTGCCATCAAGAATAAAAGGGCGCGCCTGCGCCTTTGTGAATGGACTGGTTGAACCGATCGGCACCTTAATGGGAAGTCTGTTGCTCTTCATTCCGGTGTTGGTCACAAGCTGGTGGATGATTCCGTTGATTATTGGAATCCTGGCGCTGGCGTATGTTGCCAATACCCTGGTCATCCGCAAACAATATCGTATCGCCTTAATCAAAATGTTAGAAGAGGAAGATTTCTCATTTATGCTTCCACAAGAAAGCTCAGATATTACCACAACGGATCCTATTATCCTTGCCCAGTTAGAAAAAAAGCTCAAAGAGAGTACCAGTCGAGAATTGACCGTGTTTATGGCTCAACTTATCAGCCAAACTGGGAGCCATGAAGCCGGAAAAATTTTGAGAAGAGCGATAGACAACGCGACAGACGCCAGAATGCGTTCAGCAATTCTTGATGTCATGGCGGCCTCAAATCTGAAGGGTGACATCGTACGCGATACATATACCACGTTCCTTGCTGATCCGGATGAACAGGTTCGACAATCAGCCTTTATCGGCCTGGAACAATTGATGGGCATTAACAATAAGCAGTTTGTCGCCCTGGCCGTCAACATGTTGAACGATTCCAGTACGCAAGTGCGTATCCGCGTCCTTTCTGCACTCAGCCAAACCCGCGATTTTTATCTGATGCCCTCTGCCATGAATGTGCTGAATGCATTTCTTGCCGATGATGCGCCGAGCCTTCGCGCTCAGGGAGTTCAAATCCTCGGACAAATCGAAGAGGAGGGAGCTTTAGTGAGATTGGCTGAGTATGTGAATGACCCGGCTGATGAGGTGCGGTTAGAAGCGGCGACAGCCATTGAAGCCCGTATTCACAGCATCAATGGTCATCCATCAGGAACTCTGTTTGTGGCAAAAATGGAAACCTTGCTCCATGATCCGGTGGAACGTGTGCGTCAGGCCGCTTTGCAAGTGATCGGACATGGCTGCAAACAGAATCGAGATTTGTATCCAAAACTGATTGAAGCGTTATCTGATAGTAGTCCGCATATCAGAGCAACCGCAGTGAATAACCTGACGCACCTGGGAAAATCAGTCATTTCGGTTCTTCATCCGAAATTAAACTCGCCTCAACTGGATTTACGTAAAATGGTTGCGGTGGTATTGTGCCGGATTCAGCCGGAAGAATTTGGACCCCTGGTCAACACGAGTATTCAAGGAAACCTCCTGAACATTTATCAGCAGTACGCGATCTCAGACATGCTTGGAAGCTACCAGAGTTCTTTTGGACTCATGATCCTTCAAAAAGTCCTGAATGATCGCAATCAGCAACTTCTTGATGAGATTTTTTATCTGATGTCTGCGATGCACGATGCTGACGCGGTTCAATTGGTGAACGAATCGCTGCATAGCAAGGAGTTGAGCCTGAGAGCCAGTGCGATGGAGGTGTTAGAAACAATGACCAACCCCAAAACCGCAAGGCTCATGTCTCCGTTCTTTGATCCGGAACACCAAGCAGAACAGATCCTCTCGATTGGGAAAGATGTATGGGATTTACCCCAGCCGGACATGGCAAAGACGCTTCGAACGTTTCTCGCCACTCCTGAAGAACCCTGGTTGCGAACGATTGCTACCTTTGTTTTAGGTGAATTGGGAGCTTCCCTGACTCCATCCCCGCGACCCCCTCAACCTGCTATTCTTCCGGATAAGCCCAGGGTCACATTCAAATTATTAGATGAGACAAACAGTGAAAACCGTGAAATCAACAATGGCGAAGGCGCTTCAGAACATATAGGGAGTAGGAGGAGGACGGCGCGGCGCGCGGTCAAACCCGATCTGTTGAGTCTCCTTTCCGATGAAGCGTCTCCAGAGACCGCGCAAACTTCAGCGCTGCCTGCTGTTGCCCCCGAAACGAAAGAATCTGACGCAATAGATCGCCCTTCAGATTCCGCTCCCACGATATTCACGCTACCAGAAATCGAAACGCTGCTAGCCAGTTCTCTTGCCGATTCGGATGAGGAGGTGCGTTTTACCGCTCAAATCGCCCAACGGATGATCGCAGGGCTCAGGAAAAAAGATCTTCTACAAAAGGAGCATGTCATGCTTTCAGCTATTGAAAAAGTGATTTTTTTAAAACAGGTATCATTCTTCCAGGGAATGACGATAGAACAACTCAAAGTGCTCGCCAATGTCTGTGAAGAAGAGTTCTTTCCGACAGATACGCACCTGTTTCATCAGGGAGAATCCGGCGTCAATTTATATGTCATCGTGAATGGTCGTGTGGGGATTGAACAGGAAAAACGCAAAGGCTCCTTTGTCAGAGTCAATACACTTGAAGCGTATTCCTATCTCGGCGAAGTATCGGTGTTTGATGCCAGTCCGCATACGGCGGATGCTATTGCCATCCAGGATACTCTGACCCTGCGAATCAGCCGTGAACACCTGTTAGCGTTAGCCCGGCAGCATCCAGAGCTCTCGCTGCAATTAATTAACGCGCTTAATAAACAGTTACGCCATGCCTACGATCGTATTGCCGAACTGACTCGTTCCAGACCGCGAGAATTGCACAAATTATTCGATCAATTTGACTGAAAAGAGGGAACTGAGCAGTATGGAGAAGTATGATCAGTTTTGTTGCTTTCTCATCGGAGAAGGTAGCCTTCCGGTCCAATGTGGCAATCTCCTTTTAGAATGCAAACATGGCATCTGCGGAATGATTTCGCCGGATGCCACTGTGCGCCAATGGGCCGAGCAGCGCAAGATTCCCTGCTATGCTCCGACTGACGATCTTGTCCATATTTTAGGAAAACAACCCTTCGATTATCTTTTCAGTATCGTCAATAGCACGGTCATTCCTGCCAATGCCTTGAAATTGCCCCGGAGATATGCCATTAATTATCATAATGCGCCGCTGCCAAAATACGCCGGCACGAACGTGGCTTCTCATGCCATCATGCACCAGGAAAAATTTCATGGGGTCACATGGCATGTGATGACCGAGAGCGTGGATGCGGGCGACATCTTAAAACAACACACTTTTCCTATTGGAGCGCATGAAACAGCTCTGAGTTTGAATACTAAATGTTATGAAGCCGCGCTGCACTTATTCGGTGAACTTGTTGAGGAACTTGCTTGTGGGCGCATTCACCCGATTCAACAAAATTTAACGGAACGAACGTATTTTGGACGCTATCAGCGTCCCCCTGCCGCCTGTCTGCTTGATTGGAACCAGGAAGCTCAGGTTATTGATGCAATGGTACGAGGGTTGACCTTTGGGAATTATCCTAATCCTCTGGGGCTGCCCAAGATGCTTGTTGGAAAGACGTGTCTGGCCGTCGCCGCGTTGGAGGTGACCGATATTCCTTCGCAAAATCCACCCGGAACAATTACAATGATAACCCCAGAGATACTCACGATTGCCACTGGCACCTTCGATGTGAACATTTGTCAGATTACAAGACTTGATGGACACCCACTTTCCGTCGTGGAATGCGCAGAACAATTCGATCTCCGTGTAAAAGATGTGCTGCCGCTTCCATCAGTTGACCTATCTCGTCGTCTTACTGAAATTCATGCTCAGATTTGCCGACACGAATCTTTTTGGATCAAGTGTTTAGAAACTCTCCAGCCAATGCCTCTGCCATATAGTATCCATCTTGCAAATCCCTCAGCAACAGGCCATATCGAGTGTATCACCATGAATGTTCCGGCTCCGGCTGACAGCGATTTTTTCCTGGCAGCTTGCATAACATATTTTGCACGGCTCAACAATCTTTACCAAGGCGATATTGCCTTTTGTTACCCTGAATTACGCCAGAAGCTTGACGGCCTAGAGCCATTTTTTGCGATGTACGTGCCTTTTCACCTGCACCTGGATGATACGCAGTCTTTGTGTGTAAACCAACAAGCCATATACACCGAGATAAGCCGTGTGAAAACCCGTCAAACCTACATGCGCGATCTGGTTGCCCGTTTTCCTTCTCTTCATTCAAAAACAGAACTCCGTGCTCAGGCAATTTTACCTGTCGCTGTCGAAGTGTTTGAGGGGGAAAATCTGCTATCTGTCTCGTCTGATGCGTATTTGACGCTGAGGATAAAGGGGAATGGCGCGGTATGCCATTGGATCTATAAGACAGGCTGGTTGAAGCCGGATGACGTGGCCCGGATGGCGCATTATTTTGAAACCTTTGTCTCTGCCCTGCTCGCGCAGCCGGAACAGCCCTTAGCCTGTGTTCCTTTGTTAACGCCAAAGGAACAACATCAGATTCTTTATGAATGGAATGCAACTCAGGCTGAGTATCCCCACACCTCTTGTCTGCACCAAATCTTTGAGGCGCAAGTCAGAAAAACGCCTGAAGCAATCGCGGTCGTGTATGAAGATGCGCAGCTCACGTATCGGGAATTGAATCAGCGCGCCAATCAATTGGCTCATTATCTACGGAAATCAGGGGTAGGCCCCGAAGTGCTGGTTGGCTTGTGCCTGGAACGGTCTTTAGAAATGATCGTCGGATTGTTGGGCATTTTGAAAGCTGGCGGAGCGTATGTGCCTTTCAATCCTGAGGATCCAAAGGAACGTTTAGCATTCATGCTGGAAGATACGCAGGCATCAATACTCCTCACCCAACAAGCACTCTTAGCTCATATACCTGAGCAGAGAGTACAGGTGATCTGTATAGATACACACTGGAAAACAATTTCGCGTGAGAACGAGAATGACCCTGAAAATAGCACGTTGCCCCAGAACATAGCGTATGTGATTTACACGTCAGGCTCAACAGGGATCCCAAAAGGCGTGGTGATTCAACATCAGTCAGTCCTGAATTTATGGAACGGATTAGCTCATAGTATCTATGCTCAGAAGATCAGGGATTTACTAAGGATTAGCCTGAATGGCCCCTTAACGTTTGATACATCGGTGAAACAATGGGTTCAACTTCTGAGCGGTCATACCCTCTATGTGATCCCGGCAAGGATGCGATTTCATGGGAATGCGTTGCTCAATTATCTCCAGCAGCATAAAATTGATGTTTTCGATTGTACTCCCTCTCAGTTAAAGTTACTGCTTGAAGTTGGAATGTCAAAAGATGCCCCTGGTAAGGTACTCGTTGCCGGAGAAATGATTGAGGACGCAACCTGGCAAGAATTAGCCCCTCAGACAGTAACAACATTTTATAACCTATACGGGCCAACGGAATGTACTGTAGATACAACGGTCTGTCAAATAAGTGCTGTTTCTCACACACCGACGATTGGACGTCCACTTTCGAATATCCAGGTGTATATCCTGGATCCTTCTTGCCAACCTGTGCCGGTTGGCATCTCTGGTGAGCTTTACATTGGCGGTGTTGGACTGGCGCGAGGATATTTAAAGCGTGCTGACACGACAGCTGAAAAATTTGTGCCGCACCCTTTTAGTTCTCAGCCAGGGGCACGTATGTATAAAACCGGCGACCTTGCGCGTTATTTGCCCGATGGAAATATCGAGTTCCTCGGCCGGAGCGATCACCAGGTTAAAATTCGTGGTTTTCGAATTGAACCAGGAGAAATTGAAACAATAATATCTGAAAATCCTCTGGTGCAGGATGCTGTTGTGTTGGTACGCGAGGATATCCCTGGCGATAAACGCTTGGTTGCGTATGTTATCCCTGCTCAGGGAGAACATCCAACATCTCGAGAACTACGGAATGCGCTCACAGAAAAATTGCCTGGCTACATGATTCCAGCGGCGTTTATCCAGGTAGAGCGTTTCCCGCTGACGCCGAATGGCAAGATCGATCGTCGCGCTTTTCCGCCTCCCGATTGGTCTCAAAGGCAGGGAAAATATGATATAGTTGCTCCGCGTACCTCTACAGAGCGCATTTTGGCCGAGATTTGGACGGAAGTATTAGAGATAGAACACATAAGTATTGATGATAATTTTTTTGAGATAGGAGGTCATTCGCTTTCAGGTATGCGTATCCTTTCCCGCTTGCAAGCCATCTTGCACATCTCGTTGCCTCTTCACACGCTCTTTGAGTCCCCCACCGTGGAAAGTCTGGCTCGCGCTGTCGACGCCGTGCACTGGGCCATTCAACATCAGCAAGAACCGTCTTCCCCAGCCGATAATGAGCGCGAGGTGGTTGTATTATGAGACCTGTTTCTGAGCTGTTAGCAGATCTTCGAAATTCAGGAGTCCACATTCTGGTCAACGGCGAAGAACTGCATCTAAACGCCCCAAAAGGCAGCCTGACCCCAGACCTGCGCGCTGAAATTGCTCAACGCAAAGCGGACATCCTGGCGTTTTTCCGGGCGGTGGCGAGCGGCGGCTCGCAAGCATCGTCGCCCATTCCGGTTGTTCCGCGAGATACGCCTCTGCCCCTGTCTTTTGCCCAGCAACGCCTCTGGTTTTTGCACCAATTCGAGGAAGAACAACGGGGACTGTACAATGTGTCAAAAGCTTTTCAGCTTCACGGTCGGCTTGATATCCAGGCATTGGAACAAAACGTGAGCGCCATTGTGCGTCGTCACGAGGTGTTGCGGACAAGCTTTGCCATGCATAACGGCGATCCGGTACAAACAATTCTGACTGACGCCAGAGTGCCCTTCTCCATCCGGGATCTCCAAGATCTTTCACCGCAAGAACAGGCTGACAGCGTTCAACACTTCGCGGTGCAAGAAGCGCAACGCCCCTTTGATTTGGAGCAGGGACCCTTACTGCGCGTGCTGCTGCTGCGTGTCGCGCCAACAGACCATGTTGTAGTGCTGACGATACACCATATTGTGTCAGACGCTTGGTCAACCGGAATCTTGTTTCAAGAACTCGCGCACATCTATCAGGCCTGGGTCACAGGAGAACCGGTTTCTTTGCCCGATCTCCCGATCCAGTATGCCGACTTTGCGGTCTGGCAGCGAAATTGGCTTCAGGGTGATCGCTTAGAGCGATTAACGGCTTATTGGAAAAATCAATTGGAGGCCATCCCTCCGATCCTGGAACTCTCTATAGAACATCCCCGCCCGGCGATTCAGAGTTTTCAGGGAAAGACTCTGAGATTTTCCCTGAACGCTGCTCTGTGCCAGAAATTAACGACGTTGAGTCAACAAGCAGGAGCGACGCTCTTTATGACGCTTTTGGCGGCGTTTGTCAGTTTACTTGCGCGTTATAGCGGGAGTAATGATATTGTCGTGGGGTCGCCGATTGCCAATCGCAGACATCCGGCGTTGGAATCGTTGATCGGCTTTTTTGTGAATACGTTGGTGTTGCGGGTGAATGTTGCGGAGAATCCGACATTTTTAGACGTGCTCCAACAAGTGCGAAAGGTGACTCTGGAGGCTTACGACCATCAGGATCTCCCTTTTGAACGGTTAGTTGAAGTTTTGCAGCCGGAACGGAACCTCCATTCATCCCCTCTTTTTCAGGTGATGTTTGTTTTCCAAAATGCGCCTAAAACCCACATGGAACTATCCGGGTTAACCGTAAAATCGCTCGAATTCGATCCTGGAATCGCTAAATTTGATCTCACTCTGGGCTTTATAGAAACTGAGCATGGAACATTAGACGGAACCATCGAATATGCTACAGATTTGTTCGATGCTGAGACGATCACGCGCATGATCGGCCATTTGCAGACAATTCTCACTGGCATTGTCCAGGATCCCCAGAAATATATTTCGGATTTACCTCTGTTAACTCAGGCGGAGCGACAACAAATTTTAGAGCAATGGAACGATACTCACGTCAGTTATGCGGAACAAGGCTTCCTTCCTGAGCTTTTTGAAGCGCAAGTGCAGCATACGCCGGACGCAACCGCGGTTGTATTTAACAATACACCTTTGACGTATCAGGAACTGAATCAACGCGCTAATCACGTCGCGCACTACCTGAGGAGTTTAGGCGTTGGACCGGAAGTGCTGGTCGGGATTTTTGTTGAGCGTTCGCTGGAAATGATGGTCGGATTACTGGGGATTTTAAAAGCTGGAGGAGCGTATGTTCCTCTTGATCCGGAATTTCCCCAGGCGCGTTTACAGTTTATGATAGATAATTCAGGGGTTTCAGTGTTGTTAACCCAAAAGGCTTTAGAAAAGAAACTCCCGTCCAATCAATCCCAAAAGGTGTTTCTTGATGCCGATTGGGAAAACATCGCTGTCACAAGCGAAGGCAATCTTGTGCATGGCCTGCACGGAGCGAATCTGGCGTATGTGATTTATACTTCAGGTTCAACAGGTCTTCCCAAAGGCGTCCAGATTTCGCACAACGCGCTGCGTAACTTCTTGCTCTTCATGCGTCAACAATTGGGGGTTACAGCCAGGGATGCGTTGCTCGCTGTCACCACGCTGTCGTTTGATATTGCCGGTTTAGAACTATTTCTGCCCTTGATAGCAGGTGGAACAGTTGTGCTGGCCGACCGGGAGACAACGCTGGATGGCCGTCGGTTAAGCGAACGATTAGAGCAATGCGGCGTGACGGTGATGCAAGCAACCCCTGCGACGTGGCGGCTCATGTTAGCATCCGGGTGGCGCAACACCGCAGAATTGCGAGCGTTATGCGGTGGTGAGGCTCTTCCGCGCGACCTGGCCGCGCAGTTGCTTAATGGCGTCGCGTCGTTAAAGAACCTGTATGGCCCCACAGAAACCACAATATGGTCGTCGTTGCATCAGGTTACCTCTTCAGACCAGACCATTCCGATTGGCAGACCCATAGGCAATACTCAATTTTATATCCTGGACGCTTCTTTTACCCCTACGCCAGTTGGGGTGGCCGGGGAATTATATATCGGAGGCGCGGGTTTGGCGCGCGGATATTTCAAACGCCCAGACTTGACGGCTGAAAAATTTGTGCCGCACCCCTTGAGTTCAGTCCCCGGAGAACGATTATATAAAACCGGCGACCAGGTCAGATATTTGCCCGATGGCAATATTGAGTTTCTTGGGCGTCGCGACGATCAGGTCAAAATTCGAGGTTTCAGAATTGAATTGGGCGAAATTGAGACAGCATTATCCGAATATCCTGCCATACGTCAGGCTGTTGTTGTTGTGCAAGGAGACGATTTGCAGAGCAAACGTATCGCGGCTTACCTTGTGCCCCAGGATAATTCCGTTTCAATTGAAACGTTGCAGGGATTTCTGAAAGAAAAACTGCCTGACTATATGATCCCATCGGTATTTGTGTTTTTAGATGCGCTGCCGTTAACCCCGAATGGGAAAATAGATCGCCGCGCTTTACCATCTCCTGGCTCAGAGCGGCCCCGATTGCAAGCGCAATATGTTGCCCCGCGTACGCCTGTTGAAGACCTGCTTATCGGTATCTGGAGTGATCTCTTAGAACTTGAGCACATCGGTATTCATGATGATTTCTTTCAATCAGGCGGGCATTCTTTGCTCGGCACACAGCTTATCTCCAGGATTAGTCAGACATTCGGTATACACCTTCCTCTACGTGTGTTATTTGATAGACCGACGGTGGCTGGATTAGCAGAACTGATTGCGAACAATGATATCCTCCTGGGACAGGAGACTATGATTCCTCGTGCGCCCTTCGCATGCGCAAGAGAGTATAAGGAAGGGTTTCCGCTTTCGTACGCACAGCAACGTTTATGGTTCTTTGAACAACTTGAACCGGGAAATGCGGTGTATAATTTTCCGATGATGCTCCAATTGAATGGGCAGCTTCATATCTCTGCTCTGCAACAAAGTTTGGATGAAGTCGTTCGCCGCCATGAGATCTTGCGTGCATATTTTGTAACAATTCATGGCGAGCCGCGGCAGCGTATTGCTCCTGTCGCAAGCATTCCTGTACTAATTAGAAATCTGCAACATTTGTCGCCAACAGAGCAGATAATCGAAGTCCAGCGGCTGGTCGTCGCAGAGGTCCTGCAAGGTTTTGATCTTGCACGAGGGCCGCTATTGCGCGCCAGTTTGCTGCAATTAGCTGAATCAGAATACATCCTGTTTTTCATGATCCATCATATTGTGTTTGATGAGTGGTCAAAAGGAGTGCTTTTGTGGGAGTTATCAATGCTGTATGAGGCCTTTGCGGCTGGAAAGCCTTCTCCTTTGGCTGAACTTCCAATCCAATATACGGATTTTGCATGCTGGCAGCGGCAACAGTTGCAGGGAAAGGTCTTTGAGGTACAATTGGACTATTGGAAAAAGACACTTGCCGGGAAAATCCCTCTCATGCGGCTTCCGACCGATCGGCCGCGACCGCGTATTCAAACCTTTCAGGGCGCAACCTACTCGTTCATGTTTTCTCAATCCCTGATGAAGACGTTGAAAATATTGAGCCAACATGAGAATGTCACCTTATTCATGACGCTGTTGGCAGCCTGGAAAATCTTATTGTATCACTATACCGGCTTAGAGGATGTATTTGTTGGTACGCTGATTGCGAACAGAAATGTCAAGGAGAGCGAGGATCTGATCGGATTTTTTGCCAATACCCTCGTATTGCGCACCGATCTTTCCGGGAATCCGACTTTTCGGGAATTACTGAGACGGGTACGAGAAGTGACGTTGGGAGCGTATAGTCATCAGGATATGCCCATCGAGAAACTTGTAGAAATTCTGCAGCCAGCGCGCAGTCTGAGGTATCATCCTTTTTTCCAGGTTTTATTTGTGTTTCAAAACACTCCAATGGAGAAATTAGAACTTCCCGGGGTGAGCGTGACCACATTAAAACCCCGGAACATGACGGCCCTGTTTGATTTGGAATTGTACATCCGTGAGGCAGAAGAGGGATTACAGGGCAATCTGGAATATAAAACAGACCTTTTTGATGAAGCCACGATGATCCGTTTAATCCAGCATTTTCAGACGATCTTAGAAACAGGCGTTGCTCATCCTGATTGGCGCATGACAGAATTTCCTCGTGTCTATCCCACTAAACAAGAGCAGAACAATATTCCTGGCATTCTTTCTGAGTCTGACCTGGGAATTTATCCGATTCCATCCGTTACCGCAAACGCATCTATCTCTTCCCTGTCTTCTCCTGAAAACACGCTATGCGCAATATGGTCTAAAATTTTGGGAGTAAAAGATGTTGACATTTATGATAATTTTTTTGAATTAGGAGGATATTCCCTGTTAGCTGCGCAGCTTATTTTTCAGGTGAACGCCGTTTTTCACGTTGAAATTGCCTTGCGCAGTTTTTTTGAAAATCCAACGGTGGCTGGATTGACGCAAATTATAAGTCGTTTATCTGAGCAAAAAGAGGTTATGACCAGGGTAAGAGAGAGTTTCTGAGTTTACCGCATCAAGGAAAATCCTTGTCGGATGTCTCAACTTTTGAGAGAGATTCTCGTCCATCTCTTTGAAAACATTTTATCTGTAAAAGGAAGCATATATACTTGAGACCGCATAAATTTGTGACAATCTCACCCCCTTCCCCCTCTCCTAATTTAGGAGAGGGGGGACTGAGGGGGAGTGGTCAAAAAAATCACAAATTTACCCGGCCTCAAGTATAGATTGAAATTAATTTTTCGACAGACGTACGGTATGCCCAATCAGAAGTGGGACCATCGTTCCGAACGATAGGATCTCTGGCGGCAACCGAGGTGGGAGTAACGATATGAACAACGAGAGTGGAAAAAAGTCTGCAAAGCCCTATATTTTAGCTTTTGTGTTATGGGGCATCTTTTTTCTGATGATTTATGAAGATCAGATTCCTGAGTTTGCTGCGCGCGTGATGAATTCTTTCCATGCATCCTATAGTGCATTAATAAGGTTTATTCAGACGACTCAGACCGAACCCCCTCAGAAAATTGAAACAACGCTGCCGCTGGCTCTTGCTCCGGATATGAATGCCCAGACCGTGGGGGATACTCTGCGTATCATTAACCCGGAAGCGCCCACATTACTCAACCCGCACCTTTCCTCATCCTTACAAGATTGGGAACCCAGTCGCATTACGTATGAACCGCTCGCTAGCTTCGATAAGAATGGGAACTTAATTCCTTTTTTGGCCGCCGAGATTCCGACGCTTGAAAATGGCGGACTGGCGGCTGATGGCAAATCGGTCACCTGGAAGCTCAAACAGGATGTGAAGTGGTCGGATGGAACGCCTTTTACTGCAGAAGACGTATTCTTTACGTATCAGTTTGATATCAACCCGGAAGTCAATACTCCCTATGCAGAGAATTATGAGGTGGTTGATAGTCTTGAGGTGTTAGATTCTTATACGATAAAAATTAATTTCAAAAATGTGAATCCGGCCTGGGCCACGCTCTTTGTTGGAATTGAGGGGACAATTCTTCCGCGCCATATCTTTGAGCCATACAATGGTTCCAATGCTCATGAGGCGCCTGCTAATACCTTGCCAGTAGGAACTGGACCGTATCGTGCCGTTCCTCCGGGGATAAAAACGCAGGAAGTTTTACTGTTGGGTACGCAGCTTTTGGAAACCAATAAAATCGTGTTTGAGCCGAATCCGTATTTTCGAGAACTTGAGACGCTGTATTTCAGCCGCATCGAATTTCGGGGGGGCGGAACTTCCGAAGAAGCGGCGCGATCAGTCTTTCAGGAAGGGGCGGTTGATTATGCCTTTGGAGTGGAAACCTTATCGAATGAGGTCTTAGAAGAAATGATGCAGGGGGAACAAGGCCGCCTTATTATCAATTGGGGCTCCGGGTGCGAGCGGATTGCGATGAATCGGACAGATCCGAATCGCGCAACCGAAGATGGCGAACGTTCGAGCGTGAATTTTCCCCATCCGCTTTTTAGCGATAAGAGGATTCGGCAGGCTATTGCTTATGCGATAAACCGAGACGCTATTGTGCAGGCGTTTGGTCCTGCCGGACGTCCGACCAGCAATAACCTGATTGCGCCGCCGCAATATAATTCGCCCAATGTCTTTTATACGTTTAATTTAACGAAAGCCGCTGAACTTTTAGATGAAGCCGGGTGGATTGATACGGATCATGACGGGATTCGCGAAAAAGACGGGGTAAAAATGAAAGTCGTGTATCAGACTTATGTTGGTGAAGCGGCCCAGCAAACCCAACGCATCGTGAAAGATACACTGGAATCAATTGGAATTGAAGTGGAATTAAAAATCGTTGATTCAAGCATCATGTTCGGTTCTCCGCTGGAAAACCCTGACAACGTTCGGCGATTCAATGCCGATATGCAAGAATTTTTTCGCATGAGCTCCAGTCCTGATCCCGGAAGCTATATGAAAGGTTGGACGTGCAGCCAAATTCCCCAGAAAGTCAACAATTGGACAGGCGCGAATTATGAACGTTGGTGCAATCAGGAATATGATGATCTCTACCAGCAGACAACGGTTGAAGTTGATCCCAAACGGCGGCAGCAGATGTTTATTCGAATGAATGATCTTCTGATCGAGGATGTCGTCATGATTCCTCTTGTGGATTGGGCTGATGTCCGGGGGATAAGCCAAACGGTTGCGGGCATTGATTTAACTCCCTGGGATGCTAATACCTGGAATATTAAAAATTGGAAGCGAATTGCACGCTAAGAACGTAAAAGAGAAAGAATACAATCCCTTCACAACATATTGGGGACATCTAACATGATGAAAACACAATTTTTTAGCATCGGACGCAAATTGACGTTTGGATTTGGGGTGCTGGTCGTCTTAACATTTTTGAGTGCTGGCATCAGTTATTTTGGCAGTAACCGGGCAACGCTCAAAATTAATCAAACCGATGATGTGCGCGTGCCCACCGCGCTGGCTGCTTCGCGCGCTCAGGCTAATTTGCTGCGAATGTTAGGGGATGTGCGCGGTTATCTTGCCTTAGGCGACCAGCAATACCGGCGCAGCTATCACCAATCTGTCCAGGCCTTTACCGCCAATCTTGCAGAATTGCATCAACTTTCGCCAAACCTGAATCCTGAAAATCAGCGACAATTGCGTGAACTCAGAAATGTGTACGAACAATGGATCGCGCTGCCGGAAAAATTATTCGCCCTGCGTGATGATCAACTTGACCGAGAACCAGCGTATAAACTCCTGGCTACAGAAGGCGTGAGACTGGCAGGGGGCGTGTTGATTGCGATTAATGAAATGATTGAAATGCAGGGGCAGCGTGAGCCAAGCAAAGAAAATTTGGAACGTTTACAAGATATGGCCAGGTTTCAAGGGAACTTTGCCGCGATGCTTTCGGCCTTGCGCGGTTACGTGACGACCCGTAATCGGATTTATCGCGGAGAATTTGAAGTCAATTTGACGGATAACCAAAATGCCTGGAATCGCTTGAAAGCAAAAAGCGCCACTTTGAACCCGAATCAGAAAGAACTCCTTGAAAAAATCAGCAAAAATCGCGATACCTTTTTGATGCTACCTCCACTCATTTTCAATACCCTTGAAAGTGAACGCTGGCGGGAGGATTTGTATCTTTTCAGCAATGAGGCTGTGCCGCTTGCGAATGCCATGCAAGAAATTCTGGCAAAAATGACCGAAGACCAACAAACCTTACTCACTCAGGAATTAAGTGAAGGACGTCAGGATCTGGTGACCGCCAACCAACGTATTCTGGCTGGCGGAATTATTGCGTTAGGTTTGGGGATCGCCATGTCGTTTATTTTTCGAGGAAATATTGCTGGTCCCATTCGCCGTTTAACAACAATCGCCGAAAAAATTCGCAAAGGCGATTTAGAGGCGCAAGCAAAAATCGAATCGCACGATGAAATCGGCATTCTGGCTGAAACCTTCAATAATATGACCGGACAATTGCGGACAACGTTGTTGCAAGTTCGTAAGGAGAAAAGACGGGCGGATGATTTATTGGAAGTCGTGATTCCGATCGGCGTGCAGCTCTCTTCAGAAAAAGATTTTAATCGTCTGTTAGAAACCATGCTGGTTGAAGCCAAAACCTTTTGCAACGCCGATGCGGGTACTCTGTATTTACTGACCGAAGATCGACATTTACAGTTTGTGATTGTACGCAATGACTCCAAAAATGTCGCCCTGGGGGGCACAACTGGCAATGAAGTGCTCTATGCCCCGCTGCCCCTGCCAACTGAGGAAGATGAAAAATCCAGCCATTGCTATGTGGCGACTGAAGTTGCGATCACTGGAATATCGAGTAATATTGCTGATTACAAACGCCAAAGTGAAATTATTCTTGATTATAGCGTTCACTCATTACTCACCATGCCGTTGAAAAATACCCTGGGACACGTGAAAGGCGTCTTGCAACTGATTAATGCTCAGGATTCTGAAACCAAAGAGATTATTCCCTTTGATCAGAACTTGCAGCAAATGATGGAATCCTTCTCCTCTTTGGCCGTTGCAGCACTGGAAGCGTATATCCGAGAACAGAGTTTGAAGCAGGAGATCAAACAATTGCGGATCGAAATTGACGAAGCCAAACGCGAGAAACAGGTCAAAGAAATTACCGAGACCGAAACCTTTCAGAGTTTGCAGGCTAAAGCCGCAGAACTACGTCGCCGTCGCCAGATCAAGCGCAGACAAACAGAAGCCATTTCAGAAGATGCGCAGTCTTGAGGTGGAGTGTCAAAGCTTTGCTTTGACAGCGAAAGCAGAGCTTTCGCACTCCACACTTAGCGCACAAATCGCTGAATCACCTCAATCACCTGTTCAATGCCATTAGTCGTAGTTGCCGCATTCATCGCCTGGATAAGTGTCTGGCGTTGTTCGTAGGTGCAGCGAATATTTTCGATCAAGCTTGCGACCGTCAAATCTTCCTCTTCAAGTACGCGACTGAAGCCCTGTTTGGCAAAGGATTGCGCGTTCAACACTTGATCTCCGCGGCTGGCTTTGCGTGAGAGCGGAATCAACAGATTTGGTTTGCGCAAGGTCAGCAACTCAAAGATGGTCGTAGCCCCGGCGCGTGAGACTACCACATTCGCCAGCGCTAACAGATGCGGCAATTCTTTGTCAACGTACTCGAACTGCGCATATCCCGGAGTTGTTTGTAATTTCCCCTCCCGGGAGGGGCCAGGGGTGGGTAAATGAATTTCCGCCTGAATATTGCCTGGCCCGCAAATATGACAAATCTGAAACTGCGGCTGCAATTCCTGGAGCGCGTTGCGAATCACGTGATTGATCGTTTCCGACCCCTGACTTCCGCCAATAATCAGTACAACCGGTTTCGTGTCCGTAAATCCGCACAACTCTCGACCTTTGGCCTGCTCTCCCTTTTGCAAGGATTCTCGGATAGGAATACCCGTATGAGTAGCTTTTCCTGACGGGAGCATGGCAGCGGTTTCGGGAAAACTGTAACAGATGTGCACGGCAAAAGGCAGCGACAGTTTATTCGCCAGACCCGGCGTCAAATCCGATTCATGAAGAATGGCCGGTATGCGGTGCAGCCAGGCCGCCCATACTAACGGACAGGAGACAAAGCCTCCTTTGCTGAAAATAATGTGCGGTTTTATGCGGTACAGTAACAAGCAAGCCTTCAGAAAACCGGCGATGACAAGAAAGATATCGCGCACATTTTTCAGATCAATATAGCGGCGCAGCTTACCCGCCGGAATGGGATGATAGGGAATCCCTTCCGGTTCGATGAGTTGGCGTTCGATACCTGTGGTTTGCCCGACGTAATGAATCTCAAACCCCAGAGAACGCAATCCGGGCAGCAGCGCAATATTTGGCGTAACATGTCCCGCCGTTCCCCCGCCCGTCAGTATGATACGTTTCATGATAAAAATATGCAAATCGAGATGACAAATTCGTGAGATATTTACGATGAACACTCTTTGTTCATCAGATTAGATAAAAATTGCAGGATTACACGCAAAACGCTGGCTTAATGCCCTGATCTGTCGTGTATTTAACTCCCGTTTCCCGGCTAATATCTCAGAAATCACGCCAGGGCTGCCAAGTTCCGTTAAATCTTTCTGTTTTAATCCATGTTCCTGCATGAAATATTTCAGACAACCAACCGGGGTTCCTTGAGGTTCCGGAACATGCTGCTGTTCATATTCCGCGATGAACATCCCGACAATATCTAGCAGTCCCATGAGCGGATGTTCAGGATTACCCTGGGTTTGATCCATAAGATAATCCGCGAATCCGATCAACTTGTTCACTTCTGTCTCTGTCGTCGGAGCAGACAAATAGGATGAGACCGACGGCCAGATCTGAATTAGTTGTTGGAACTCCTGAACCATAGATCCTCCTTCCATTTCTCCCGATTGTATTCATCATGCGTGAGAATGTGTCGAATAAATAAACGTTTCAGTGGATAGCGAATGAAAGCAATCAGGCGATATTTGTTGCCGCCAATATTGAACACCACAAAATTACCCACCTGATCCGCACTGGGAAACAAGTGCTTGACATCAGCAAAAGTGGTGAAGGATTCATGCTTGACAATACGATACCAGTGTTGCAATGAATGGCTTGCCCCAGCATGTTTTTTACAAAACTCCTGGATCTTTTTGTAACTAATGATGTGCATAGCGGCTGTCTCGATTCAGTTCTTGCTGAATATATATCTTTATCCCACCCACTTTTTTTGTCAAATAAATTCTCATTTTGAGAAGTTTTTGTGCAGTATTAAAAATTATCCGGAGTTTTATCAGCCAATTCCTCGTTGTTTGGCTTCTTCAAGTATGGCGGCGGTGGCGGTCGCGCCAATGCGCGTGACGCCAAGCGCTCTGACGCGGAGCAGATCATCAAGCGTTCTGACTCCGCCGGCTGCTTTGATTTGAACGTTTGCAGCACAATGCTCACGCATGAGTTTTAGATGGTGATCTGTGGCCCCTTGATACGCATACATGCCGTTTGCCTGCTTGAAAAAGCCATAGCCGGTTGAAGTCTTGACAAACGCGACCTGATGTTGGGAACAGATTTCACATAATTTGATGATATGCGTCTCCTGGAGAAAGTCGTTTTCAAAAATGACTTTCAATATGCCCTTCTGAACGACAACCACATCGTTAATTGCCTGGATTTCTTGTGAAACATATTCCCAATCGCCGCCAAGCACTTTCCCGATATTCACGACCATATCAATTTCCGTAGCCCCGGCGGATACGGCGTCTTTGGCTTCCTGAATTTTGATGCATGTCCTGCTATTGCCGTGCGGAAAAGCAATCACCGCGCACACGCTAACGTCAGAACCCTTCAGTACACTGCACGCCAATTCAATTGCATAGGGTTTCACGCAGGCCGTCGCCACATCGTAACGTTTTGCCAGTTCACACCCCGCGCGCAGCTCGGCATCGATCAAAGTAGGATGCAAGAGGGAATGATCAATCATTTTCGCTAATTCATAGAGTCGCACTGTATTATTCATAAGACTACCCTTTTGCATGAATTTTGGGAGGTCCGTCGTTCTCGTTTGAGCCTGTACTCATGCCACGCAGTCCTTTGATCTGTCAAGCTTAATTTGGCGTCGCGATGCACGTATTTCTACGTAAAAATAATCACACAGAAAATTATTGACGAAATGATCGTATTATGTTGATGTTATCGTAAAAAGGGGGAAACTATGGCGGAAAAATTCCTGCAAGGTACGATTATCACAGGCCCGAACTGGCCGGAACCGGTTGAAATCAAATTGATTGAAGAGACCGGCGATTATGTGCACATTGTCGGAGCCACGAAGCATTCCCGTCAGCATATTGATCAACTGCTGTCAAAGGCAGAGTTTGCGCAATTGCAGCCTGACCGGGTTCACACGAATTTCAGCGCAGAAGCCTGGAAAGTTTTTTTAGCCCTGGAAACCCTGCGCTATCGTTTTGCGTCCATGTATGATCCGTTGATCGCCATGAACGCCTCAAAAGTCGATCCCCTGCCGCATCAGATTGAAGCGGTGTATGGCTGCATCTTAAAAAAGCCGCGCATTCGTTTTCTGATTGCCGACGACCCCGGGGCCGGCAAAACCATTATGGCCGGGCTGTTAATCAAAGAATTGAAAATCCGCCAGCTCGTTAAGCGCATTCTAATTGTGGCGCCAGGGCATTTGCGCGATCAATGGCGGCGCGAACTGAAAGAGCGTTTCGAGGAAATCTTCATCCCGGTCGGACGCCAATATCTTGACGCGCTGTTTGGGCAAAATGTCTGGATGCGTGAAAATCAGGTGGTCACGTCGCTGGATTTCGCCAAACGCGAGGATATTCTGCCCTCCATTGCTGCGGCGCACTTTGACCTGATCATCGTGGACGAAGCCCACAAAATGAGCGCGTATCGCTACGGCGAAAAGATTGATAAAACCAGCCGCTACAAGTTAGGCGAAACCCTGTCTAATACGTGCGAACATCTGCTGTTCCTCACCGCCACGCCCCATAAAGGGGACCCTGAAAATTTTCGCCTGTTTCTGGATTTGATTGAACCGGGGTTCTTTGCGACCAATGAATTGGTGGCGGAATCGGTCAAAAGCAAAGATAACCCCTTGTTTATCCGCCGCATCAAAGAGGACTTGCAAGATTTTGAGGGCAAACCCCTGTTCCTGCCGCGCCATGTGCACACGGTCGGTTTTCACTGGAAAACCACGTCGCCTCATGAAGTCGAACTCTATAACGCGCTCTCGCACTATGTGGAAACCCAATACAATAAGGCCCTGGCTAAAGACAAACGCCGCAATATCGCCTTTGCGCTGGTGATCTTGCAGCGCCGCCTGGCTTCCAGCACGTACGCGCTGCTGAAATCCCTGGAACGGCGTAAAAAACGTCTGGAAGAATACCTGCAAGGCGCGGCCGGCAATCAAAAATTCTCGGAGAATGCGTTTGATTTCGAAAGTGTGGAGGATATGAGCGAAGAAGAACGCTGGCGCGAGGAAGAAATCTGGGAAACCCTGAGCGTCGCGGAGAACCGCGCAGAACTGGAAAAAGAAATCAGGATCCTTGCCAAACTGATCGAGCAGGCCGCAGCCATCATTCAACAGGAAGAGGAGATCAAACTCAAGGAATTCAAGCGCGCGTTGCAAGAGCTTTCCGCAAAATATCAGGACCCACAGGATAAGAAAATTTTAGTGTTCACCGAGTCGCGGGATACGCTGGATTATCTGGAAAACAAGATTCGCGCCTGGGGCTACCGCACCAATACCATTCACGGCGGCATGAAACTGGAAGAACGGATCAAAGCCGAGGGGATTTTTAAGCACGAGACCGATGTGCTGATTGCGACTGAAGCGGCCGGCGAAGGCATTAATTTGCAGTTCTGCCATCTCATGCTGAATTATGACATCCCCTGGAATCCGAATCGCCTGGAGCAGCGCATGGGGCGCATTCATCGCTACGGACAACAGAAAGAAGTGTTTGTGTTTAATTTAGTCGCGCTTGACACCCGCGAAGGCATGGTGCTGCACACGTTGTTTGAGAAACTGGATGAAATTCGCAATGCCATGGGCAGCGATAAAGTGTTTGACGTGCTGGATGAGGTGCTCTATCAGCAAAACCTGGCGCAGTTAATGCTGGAAGCGGCCGCCCACGCCCGCAGCATGGAGGACATCCTGCAAGAACTCGACATCAAGGTGGATGAGGAATACATTCAGCGCATCAAAGAAAATTTAGGCGAAAGCCTCGCCACTCGCTACATTGATTACACGCGCATCAAAGCCATGGCGCAGATTGCCCGCGAACACCGTCTGATCCCGGAATACACCGAGAGCTTTTTCAAAAAAGCGCTGTTGAAAGCCGGGGGGAAATTCAGAAAACGCAAAGACGGGTTTCTGGCAATTGAATCCATTCCTTTCGAGATTCGCGCCCTGGCTGAGGATGACACGTTTAAAAAAGCTTACGGCGACCTGCTGCGACGTTATCCCAAAGCCACGTTTGACAAAGAGATTGCGTTTAAACATCAGGACGCCGAATTTCTCTGTTTTGGGCATCCGTTATTTGAGGCGATGATGCTCTACATTGAACAGACATGCTCTGACGCGCTGCTCACAGGCGCAACATTTCTTGATCCCGACGGCCTGCTTGACGGCTATATCGTGTTTTATGAAGGTGAAATTCGAGACGGCATCGGCAGCGCGGCCGGCAAACGCCTGTTCAGCTTTTACGTGCAGGGTCAACAGGTAAAACCTTTTCCGGCGGCCGGGATCTGGGATTTAGCTGAAGCCAGCCATCTTTTACCCACCCCTTGCCCCTCCCAGGAGGGAAACAAGAGCGAATTCCCCTCCTGGGAGGGGCAAGGGGTGGGTATTGAACAGATCACCTCAATTTCCAACACGCAGGCTATCAACGCATTGGAAAATTATAAACAAGAACTGCTGCAAGAACGCCAGCGCCAGGCAGCAATCAAAGAAAAATACGGCGTGCAATCCCTTGAGTATCTGGACTGGAAATTGGACGGGGAATTGATCGCCTTGTTGGGCCGTCAAGAACAGGGGGAAAATGTCGATTTGGTAATTCGCAACAAGCAAGAACGCAAAGCCAGCTATGGGAAGGCATTAAATGAGTTGAAAGCGCAGATTGGCAAAGAAAAAAGCTTGACGATGAGCATGCCCCGCTTTAAAGGCATCATTCGGGTAGTCCCTGCAACCCTGGTTGAACCGGACATGCGCAGCGATCCTGAAGTGGAACGCATCGGCATGGAAATCAGCATGGCGTATGAACAACAGCAGCAGCGCATCCCTGAAGATGTGGCTGACCAGAACCTGGGCTTTGACATTCGCTCCCGGGACCCAAAAACAAAGGACATCCGCTATATCGAGGTGAAAGCGCGTTCAACCAGGGCCGCGGTAGCCTTAACGCAGAATGAATGGTTCAAGGCTAAACAATTCAAAGACGCTTATTATCTGTATGTCGTGTTAAATACCGCCGCCGAGCCGAAACTCTACATTATTCAGAATCCGGCGGAAAACGTGAACGCTGAAGAGAAAATCGAAGTCGTGCGCTACATTATTCCATTGACACAAATTCAGGAAAAAGGGAAACTCAATAATTAAGTCATGTTACGCAGAGATTCTTTACCGCGTAGCGGTTACAGTATTGTAGAATCTGTGGCGTCCGCGGAATTTCCTACCGCGTAGCGGTTGCAGAAAGAACGCTCCAAGACTGCAACTGCTACGCGGTAAGAGAGCTCGGAGACATCCCTTATGCTACAATACTCCAATCGCTACGCGGTAAAGAGATGGACTGCGTAACATGAGTTACAAGTCAACCAAAGAAGCTTTAATTCTCAGCGCACGCGATATGGCTGAGAAGGAGAGAACATATTATGGCAAAAAAGTCTAAACAGCCGTTTTTAGGACAGGGATCGCTTGAGGCCTTCGTCGCATATTTTGATTCGCATGATTTAGGCGACGAACTTGATGGGCTGCCAGAAGTCCGCTTTGATGTAGATATCCAGGCTCGCAAGCATCTTGTGACGCTCGACGAGGACATCGCTGAACAAGTCGAAAAAATTGCGATCAGACAGCATATTCCTTCGGAAGTGCTGATTAATGCCTGGTTACGGGAAAAAATTGCGCGTATGATGACAGCATAATACTCGTTCTGCTCTATCTCAACAAGCTTCGTTTCGGTCTCGGTGAAAAAGGAGAGAGGACGCGATGACAATAGCAGAAATTATCAGGATTTTACAATCAGCGAAGCTCGATTCGCTGCGACAGTATAAAGCCGATTTAAAAGGTATTTTCGGTTCATATTCAAGAGAGGAACAGCGCAAAGACAGCGACGTTGATATTTTGGTAGAGTTCCAGCCTGGCGCGACATTATTCGATTTGTCAGGATTGCGAGATTTTTTAGAGCAAAAGCTCAAGATAAAAGTAGATATTGTGTCCAGCAGAGCCTTGAAAGAAGAGACAAAACCCTTTATTCATCACGATCTGATGCCAATATGAAAAGAGAAAAAAATCATGACTAGCACCAAACGCTTTATCGAAGAATCCTTTCCGGTCAAGGAAGTCAGCGTGGAATCGGCGCGGGAAAAGAATATCCGGCACGGCCATATTTCCACGCTGCACATCTGGTGGGCGCGCCGGCCTCTGGCCTCTTCGCGGGCGACCGCATACGCGGCCCTCATTCCGGCCCCGGCCAATATCGAGGAATGGCAGAAAGAACGGGATTTCATCGTCGAATTGTGCAAATGGGAAAATTCGAATAATCAACAACTGCTGGAACGGGCGCGGCGTAAAATTCTGGAAGCCAACGCCGGGGTCCCGCCCAAAGTGCTCGATCCCTTTGGCGGCGGCGGTTCCATTCCCCTCGAAGCCCTGCGTTTAGGCTGTGAAACCTATTCGAATGATTTAAACCCGGTCGCAGTCTTGATTCAGAAATGCACGCTGGAATACCCGCAGAAATACGGCCAACCGATTCCCAAAACCCAATACCTGGCTGAACGCCCCTGGCTGATGAGAGAAGACTCCCGGAGTCTGACAGACTCCGGGAGTCTGTTTGCTGATCGCTCCGAAATGGTCAATCCCTTAGTGGAAGACGTGAAATATTGGGGCAACTGGGTGTTGGCGCAAGCCAAAAAAGAGATCGGCCGTTTTTACCCGGAAGAACCGGACGGTTCGATTCCGGTGGGCTATATCTGGGCGCGGACGATCCCCTGCCAGAATCCGGCCTGCGGCGCGGAAATCCCCTTAATGCGCCAATACTGGCTGGCGAAAAAAGCTAAAAAGCATGTGGCCCTGTTTCCCTTCGTAGAAAATAATACCGTGCAATTCAAAATTGTGGGCGACGGGCCTGCCCTGAGCGGAGTCGAAGGGCACGATGAATGGCCGGCGGGCTTTACACCGGAAAACGGCACGGTCGCTCGCGCCGTGGCAACCTGCCCGGTCTGCGGTTCAACAATCGCAGACAAAATGACCCGCCAGCTTTTTCAAGAAGGTAAAGCCGGGCAGCGCATGATTGCGGTTGTGACCCACAAACCCGGGACAAGCGGCAAAAAATACCGCGTTGCTACAGCGCAGGACATGGCGGTGTTTACAGAAGCCGAAGCGTACTTGCAGGAAAAACGGGAAAAATTGATGCTGGCATGGGGCATGGATCCTGTGCCGGACGAATTGATAACAAGACCCTGTCACGACATTGATAGACCACCAATGTATGGGATGTTAAGTTGGGGCGATTTATTTAATGCCCGGCAAAAACTGGCATTGATGACCTTTGTGGAGAAGGTACGGCAGGTACGCGAAAAAATGTTGGGAATAGGAATAGAAGATGAATATTCGAAAGCGATAGGGAGTTATTTAGGCCTGAGCCTGGATATGCAAACGGGTTTCAATAGCAGCTTATCCAGGTGGGAAAATACCTCACAAATTATAAAACATGTATATTCCCGACAAGCGTTGCCAATGATGTGGGATTACGCTGAAAATAATTCATTCAGTGGTTCAACAGGTAGTTGGTTAAATGGATTTAATTATTATATGAACAGCGTTATTCATTGTTCCACAATCCCTTTTTCTTGCAGTGTCACTAACAATTCGGCAACACAATTGACTTTTGAAAATGACTCTTTTGATGCTGTTTTCACTGATCCCCCTTATTACGATAACATTGGTTATGCAAATCTTTCTGATTACTTTTATGTCTGGCTCAAGCGATCTCTGATTATTACCTATCCCGAACTGTTTTTCACCCCGTTGACGCCTAAAAATAATGAAATTGTTTCTGATCTGAATCGTCATGGTGGAAAAAATAATGCACGAAAATTTTTTGAAGAAATGCTCAAAAAATCGTTTCAGGAAATCTACCGAATCTTAAAACCTAACGGTACGGCGGTCATCGTTTACGCTCATAAATCCACAGAAGGTTGGGAAACGCTGATTAATTCGCTGTTGGATTCCGGGCTGATTATGACCGGCGCATGGCCTTTAAATACTGAGATGCAGACCAGGCTTTTGGCAAATGAAACAGCGGCGCTGGCGTCTTCTATTTACATCGTGGCGCGTAAAATGGCGCGGCAGCCCACCGGTTTTTACACGCAGGTCAAAGAGGAACTCAACCGCTATCTCGCGCAAAAACTGGAACGGCTGTGGCAGGAGGGGATCAGCGGCTCGGACTTTTTTATTGCGGCCATCGGCTCGGCCATTGAGGTGTTTGGCAAATACGAACAGGTGATGGATTACGAGGGCAATGTCATCCGCGCCGACCGCTTGTTGCAGGACGTGCGCAAGATCGTGACCGATTTTGCGGTGAAACAAATCTTGCACAATGGTGCTTCGACTGCGCTCAGCACAAGCTTTGCCGGGGAAATTTCCGACCTGACGCGCTTTTATGTACTCTGGCGCTGGGAATTCGGCGCGGCCAAAGCGCCCTTTGATGAGGCCCGCAAACTCGCGCAGAGCTGCAGCCTGGATTTAGCCTTGCACTGGAACCGTCCGGGCTTCATCCAAAAAGAAAAAGAATTCATCCGTATTCTGGGACCCCCCAGGAACGCAAACCGGACAGCCTGAAGCAGCCCTCCGAATTGATTGACGTGCTGCACAAAGTGCTGCTATTATGGGAAAAAAGCCAGCGTCAGGAAATCATCCAATTATTGCAGGAATCCGGCTTTGGAACCAGCGAAGCCTTTTACCGCGTGGGTCAGGCCGTGTCTGAATGTTTGTCTAACGAGGATAAAGAAAAGAAATTATTGGACGGCTTTTTATCCGGCCGCGAACGCCTGCAAGAAGACGTGAAAAAAGCCGCCAGCCAGACAACATTATTTAACGTGAGTTCGGGATAAGAGTTTTTTGCCACAGATTGCCACAGATTTTCACGAATTCGGCTCGGATTGGCTCGAAAATCCGTGTGAATCTGTGTTAATCTGTGGCTGATGAGCTTATCCCGAACTCATGTTATTTACGTAACTTGTGAGAAAATGTATGCAGGATACCATGTCAATTATCGGAAAACGTTGCGCCTCCTTTGATGAAATTTACAGGCAGTCGCAGCGCATCGTCGAAAAATTCGATCCGGAAAAAATTATTTTATTCGGTTCGTACGCCAGAGGAGAGCCTACGCCTGAAAGCGACGTGGATTTATGTATTATCGTAGATTCCGCGCGCGCCTCCTGGGACATACGCGTTGAAATCTCTTTGATCTTAGATCATGCCTTTCCACTGGATGTTTTTGTGAAGACCAGGCAGGAAGTCGAAAGACGCTTATCCATCGGTGATTTTTTTCTAGAAGATATTCTCAGGAAGGGGAAAGTCTTGTATGAACGAACTGGTGCGAGAGTGGATTGACAGAGCCGAAGGCGATTATCACAGCGCCTTATATCAGGGATCAGGCGCGGCAAGCCGTTCAGATCATGAAGAAACTCAGACCCATTTTAAGAAAAACATTGAATATCGAAAGATAATAAGGAGATAGAAATTCATGAAACCATTTCACACGATTGCTGTGCCGCATGATGATATTTTGCAGGGGCGTTTGACCATGGACGTGTTTGCCGCGGATTTATGGGAAGCCGCTCAAAATCGCGGCTCGGATGAATATCGAGATGCCGAGACCTTTTTTAAAAAAACCTATCTCACACAAGGGCTGGACAATTTATTGCACGTGGTACAAAAGCGTGTGACGGGACAGGGCGGAGACCCGATTATTCAGATTCAAACCCCCTTCGGCGGGGGCAAAACCCATGCGCTGATCGCCATGTATCATCAGGCGCAGCAATGGAACGCGAAACGGGTGGTCATGGTGGGCACGGCGTTAGGTCCGCGCAACACCCTGTGGGGCTTTCTCGAAGAACAATTGACCGGGAAAATCGAACGCTGCCCCGGACAGGTCTCGCCCGGCAAAGAAACTCTGCGCGCGCTGCTCGCTGAAAACCAGCCGCTGGTGATTCTGATGGATGAAGTGTTGGAATACGCCACCAAAGCCGCCGGCGTCCGGGTCGGCGACAGTAATCTGGCGGCCCAGTCCATCGCCTTCATGCAGGAACTTTCCGAAGCGGTCAGTACTTTGGAAAAGGTCTGTCTGGTAGTCACCTTACCGGCCAGTCTGCTCGAACATTACGACGAGGGGGCGGAGAAATTATTCCAACAGTTGCAAAAAGTGTCGGGCCGGGTGGAAAAGATTTACACCCCGGTCGAAGAACATGAAATCGCCCGCATCATCCGCCGCCGGCTGTTCAGCCGCCTTGATGCGGACGAGGCAAAGACGGTCGTCTCTGCATTTGTTGAGTATGCCGAGAAAGAAAATATTCTGCCCGGCGGCATGCAAGTCAGTGAATACCGCACCCGGTTTACCGATTCTTATCCGTTTATGCCAGAGGTGATAGATGTGCTCTATCATCGCTGGGGCAGTTTTCATACCTTTCAGCGCACGCGCGGCGCGCTGCGCTTATTATCGCTGGTTATCCATCATCTCAAGGATTCGAATACGCCATATATCAGTTTGTCCGACTTTGATCTCGGCCGGCAGGAATTACGCCAGGAATTATTAAAACATATCGGCGCTGAATTTAACAGCGTGATTGGGGCTGATATCTCCGGCAGCGAGGCTGGCGCACAAAAAGTTGATCGAATGCTTGGCAAAGCTTATCAGGGCTTGAAGATCGGCAGCCGCACCGCCACAGCCATCTTTCTCTACTCCTTTTCCGGCGGCCAGGAACACGGAACCACCCTGGGGGAAATCAAACGTTCGGCCGCTACCCTGCAAAATCCCTCGCCGGTCGTGGCTGAAGCGATTGAGCAGCTAAAAGCGAAACTGTTCTATCTCCAGAGTCGCGGCGACAAATATTTTTTTGATAATCAAGTCAATTTGAATCGTATCCTTCTGAACTACATGGAAAATGTGAAAGAGGAGGATGCGACGGATTTGGAAATGAGCCTGCTGCGTTCAGTGGTCAAAGGCAGCCGGTTCAAAACCTATCTCTGGGAAGATGCGTCGCTCAATATCGCCGATTCGGAAGAATTCAAGCTCGTGGTGTTGAAAAAAGAGGACAAAGCGGTCATCAGCGATATTTTGAAAACAAAGGGGCACACTCCGCGAGTGTACCGCAACACCGTGTTTTTCCTGTATCCACTGGAATCTGATCGCAGTTATTTTCTTACCACGCTCAAACGCAAAATTGCCTTTGAGACGATTGCCAAAGATCAGCACCTGCGGCTGACTGAGGACCAGAAAAAAGAGGTCAAAGAAGAACTCAAAAAACTGGAAACCCCTTTAAAGGAAGCGGTGCGCCGCTTGTATCGCATGATCGCCATCCCGGCCAAAGACGGGTATAAAGAAAAGGATCTGGGCATCGCCGCGTATGGCTTTACGAAGAGTCTGGATGAGGAAGTGTATGAGCAACTGCGGCTCGAGAACGACATCCTGCAAAAAATCGCTCCGCTTGTGTTGAAAGAGAAATATCTGATCGGAAAAGAGTATGTCTTCACCGCACAGATGTATCAGGCGGCGCTGACCACCCCGGGCGAGGCCAGACCGGCCGATCGTCTGGTGCTCGAACATGGCATCCGCGAAGGCGTGCAGATGGGCGTGTTCGGTCTGGGGGAATTAGAGGAAGACCGCCCGCGCTGTATGTATTTCAAAGAACGCGCGGTTGTGGCGTTTGCCGGCAATGAGATTCTCATCCGACAGGACATCTGCGAGCAGCAGAAGCAGGCACAGGAACAGGACATTAAGCCGCAGGCACCCCCGGTCTATCGCGGCGGCGAAGAACAGAAACCGGTCGGCGTGAACGACCGCGCTACTTCCCCGGTTGAGCCGCATCAGCCTGTTCGCCCAACGCACGCGCAGTTACGCTTAACCTTTGAAATCCCAAAAGGCAAAGTCGCTGGCATTATGGGCGTGATAAATTTGTTACAGAGCAAGTTCACCTCCCTTGAAATTTCGTTAAAGGCAAAAAACGGCGCGATTTCCCAGCAGGAAATCGAAGATAAAATCGAAGAAACCTTTCGGCAGTTGAATATTCCGTTCGAGCTTTCCGATGAATCCTGAACAGGAGTGTCAACGCTCTGCTTTGACAGCGAACGCAGAGCTTTCGCACTCCTTTTCTTATTGCTGTTGGGCTAATTCCGCCAGATACGCCTTAATTTTCGTGACAATCAGGTCTAAGCCGGTGTTATGTTTTTTGATCTTGCCATGAATAATGATGTCCGCATATCTTTTGCTTGGTTCGACAAATTCCCTGTGCATGGGGCGGACAGTTTTGAGATATTGATCGAGCACCGATTCCGGGGTACGTCCGCGTTCAAATAAATCGCGCTGTAAGCGCCGCGCTAAGCGAATATCTGCATCGGCGTCTATAAACACTTTAATATCAAACAAATCCCGCAAAGCTTCAATCGCAAAAATTAAAATGCCATCCACCAGGATGACCGGTTTGGGCAGAATCCGGATTGTTTCCGTTGTGCGCCGATGGATGGTAAAATCGTACACCGGGCGTTCAATCGGTTGATTCGTCTGGAGTTGGTGAAGATGTTGGATAAACAGAGCATTATCAAGCGAGTCCGGATGATCAAAATTCTTGGTTTCTTGCAATTCCGGCGGTAATTCTGTCAATCCTTTGTAATAGGCGTCATGTTCTAAATAAATGAGCGCATCAGAGCCTACAAGTTCGATAATTTTTTTCGTGAAAATCGTTTTGCCCGAGGCGCTGCCGCCGCAAATCCCTATAATCACAACTTCATCCCCTTTGATTGGCAAGAGTTCTGTTCAGTCAATCCACTCATTTCAGACGTATCTTGTAAGAGCAGAGAAAAAGCGCAAGAAAATTGTTGCTGTAAATAATTCTGTGATAATTGGCTGGAGTGCGAAAGTTCTACTTTCGCTTGTGAGTGTTTGCCGAAAAACTGATACGCAAAAGGAGAACTTTTGCACTCCAGCACAGAATTATTTACGGGTACAGAAAATTTTTGTAATCTTCCGGTATGTTTGTCTAAACTACTTGACAATTTTTTCATATTTCGCTCTATAGATTTGTCGGTGTGAGAGATGGAGAAAAATCATACGTATTGAGCGCAGACTTCAGTTGACAAAATGCCGACAAATCAGGCGAACTGAAGTTTGCGCTTCTGATGACATAGGAGGAATTTATGCAAAAAAGTCAAAGAGTGTTGATGGGTGTGCTTGCAGTGACCATGATTGTTCTTGCAACGGCGGCTTCGGCGGCGGAGTTTACGTTTAAATTTGCTCACATTGCCCCGCTTGTTCACGCTGACCACCGGGCAGCCCTGCATTTTAAGGACTATGTGGAAGCCAAATCGAAGGGCCGCATTGAAGTATCTGTCCACCCCGCCGGTCAATTGGGGGGAGAACGCGCCATGATTGAAGGGGTACAATTAGGGACGATTGAAATGGGATTTTTTACCGCGGCCGTGCTCACCAATTTCATCCCCCAGATTGCTGTGACGAATTTACCCTTTATCTTCCCGGATCAAAAGACGGCGTATCGGGTGTTAGATGGTGAAATCGGCGATAAACTTCTGAGTTATTTTCCGGAAAAAGGCATGATCGGTTTGGCCTGGGGCGAGAATGGGTTCCGTGATTTTTCCAGTTCGAAACGCCCGATTCATACCCCTGAAGATATGGCGGCCTTAAAAATGCGCTCGATTGAAAGCCCTTTATTTCTCGATTCCTATAAGGCGTTAGGCGTGGATGCGGTCTCGATTGCCTGGCCGGAAACCTTTACAGCGTTACAACAGAAAGTGGTGGATGGGGCTGATTTGCCGTACAATACGATGGCTCTGTCAAAATGGCTGGAAGTGCAGCAGTATGTCACGCTGTCCGGCTGGATTTATGAGCCGATGCCGGTGGTCGCCAATATTGACTGGTTCCAGAGCCTGCCCGAAGATATTCAGCGCATTCTTGCTGATGGCGCGTATGAATTGCAATTAGTGAATCGGGCGTTAAATGCGCTGGATCGTCTTCAAACCGACGCTGAAGCCCGAGCCAAAGGCGTCGAGGTAATCGAACTCACGCCGGAAGAACGGAAGGCCTTTCGTGAAAAAGTGCTGGTCGTGTATGATGCCTGGAAAGAAAAAATCGGCCCGGAATTAGTTGATATGGTCATTGAAGCTACACAATAACCGTGAAACACTTCAAAAACCGGGTTTCTTCAAGAAACCCGGTTTTTTATGGTGTTTCATCGGGAACAGCCGAGACCGCCACCTGATTCCGCCCATGTTTTTTAGCCTGATACATAGCCATGTCAGCGGCGTTCACAAGCCCCTGACTCTCTCTCCCATATTCAGGAAAGGTTGATACTCCCAGAGAGATCGTAATCGAAAAATGTGTCCCCTGGTGTACAATCCGCAATTTCCGAACCTGTTCCAGCAATTCTTTGGCGCGTTGCTCACTCGTTGTGAGCGAAGCATCAGGAAGAATCAGCAAGAATTCTTCTCCTCCGTAACGGCAGGCAATATCCCCTTCGCGAATGTGCTCTTGTAAGAGTTTGGCAAGTGTTTGCAACACGATGTCGCCGGTTTCATGGCCGTGGGTATCATTAAATTGTTTGAAATGATCGACATCGAGCATAATCAAACCGACATGGCTGCCATTGCGTTTGGCGCGCCGAATTTCTTGACGAAGCGATTCTTCCATGTACCGCCGATTGAAAAGTCCTGTCAGGGGATCGCGGATGGCTTCATGTTTCAGGGCTTCGCGGAGGCGCAAATTCACCAGAGAGAGTGTGTATTGTTCGACCACGCGAGATATAAGGAGTTGTTTGGTTTCGATCAAGTACATATATTCTTCATCAGATGTTGCTGAAATGGGCGGCTGACTGTACAAGAGCAGAATTCCGAGGATTTGTCCGGTTGCATCGCGCATCGGATAGGGGCAGCCATTATCCAGTGAGGCATCAAGATACAGATAGAGGGGATGCATGGGCGAATCGATCTGATACATTTCGCCGTGCTGCACCTGTTGATAATCGGTGGAAATGGAGGCTTGCGGAGTTGAAGATGTATTCCAACAGTCGATCAACTCTAAGGCAGTGGGGTTTTCATGGAGCATATACAGACATCCGCCCTCTGAAGGGAACAATTGCTCACAGATATTCCGCAGCACATGATAGGTTTCAGGTTCATTATGACAAGCCTGAAGCATGGCATTCATCTGGTTTAGTAAGGTCAATTCCCGATTGCGCTGTTGAAGCGATTCCTGCGCCCGTTTTCGTTCAAAAATTTCTTGTTGTAATTGAATATTCTGTTCCTGAAGTTGTTTTTGCAGATGCCGTATCGCCAGATGAGCGTTGACCCGCGCCAGAACTTCATCGGGGTGAAAAGGTTTGGTGACATAATCAACGCCGCCGATGGAAAAGGCTTTCACTTTATCAAACACCTGATTCAATGCGCTGATAAAGATGATTGGAATATCACGGGTATGTTCGTCAGCTTTCAACTGTTTGCATACCTCATAACCAGACAAACCAGGCATCATAATGTCAAGCAGGATGAGATCCGGAGGGGCGGCTTTGGCCGAAGTTACCGCTAATCTTCCGTCAGGAACAGGGCGAACCGTATGACCATGTTGGGTCAAAATTTCGGTCAGCAAATGTAAATTCGCATGCACGTCATCAACCGCTAAAATGTTACCTTTCGGCGCAGCTAAGTTACCTTCAAACGTCATAATCACCTTTTCAAAAACTGAAAAGTTCAAGAGAGCGTGGCATTGGATAGCAACATATACTTGAGACTGCATAAATTTGTGAACACCTCACCCCCTTCCCCCTCTCCTAATTTAGGAGAGGGGGACTGAGGGGGAGTGGTCAAAAAAATCACAAATTTATGCAGTCCGCAGTATATATTACAACATAATTTATCTCGACAATGTAAAATTAACGGTATTTCGGGAATGAAACGCAGTAGAATTCCCGAAAACAGGCTTTTTATGACGAGCATGTTTCGGGAATTCCGTTGTACTCCATTCCCGAAACAACTTGAAATGGAAAATTTAACATTGTTGATTTATATATTTGCGTTTATTAACGTCTGGTCAAGAATATTTCATCTGCATAAATCATATTTCAGCAATCTTTGGCCTGAATCAATTTTAAGATGTTCTCATACTCATATTCATGCGCCAATGCTGCCAGGCGTTCCGCGATAACTGCATCATAGGGGCGAATCTCTTCAATAATTCGTGTAATCCGAAGAATGTCCGCCGTGGTAGTCGCATACGTTAATCTCTGAAGCACTTCAGCAGGCAGCGCGGCAAGTCTCTCAGCAATCAGTGCATGTTCATGGCGTTCCTGTTCGGAGAGTTCGTGGATCTTTCCCTTCTGTTCTGCCTCTCTGGATTGGTTGAGATATTCTTCCAAACCGTGGGCGATCTCTTTGAGCTGATATTGCTTGAGCCAGGGTTGAAAGTGAGCGACAAAGGAAGCGAAGCGTTCGTGCGAATCGGCCAGGATCTGGAATTGTTTGCGTAGTGCCAGGATGTCGCCCATGTATGCCAGAGATAATAGGGTTTCGAGCGTTGCCACTGCTGGGAGGCAGAGTGGGAGAGAGCGCGCCAAGACTTGTGTTGTCTCTCCGGTAGTTTCATAGTTCCACTCTATATCCAGCACGTGCTGAAGCTGTGTGAAGAGCAATTCGGCATCAATCGGTTTAGGCAGAAACGCGCAGCCTCCAACCTTTGCGCTTTGCTGGCGATCAACGTCAAAGATGCTCGCAGAGGTTGCAATGACCGGGATGTGTTGCAGGGCAGGACTCCGCTTGATCTGCCGGATCAACTCGAATCCATCCATTTCCGGCATTCGTAGATCGGTAATCACAAGATCTGGCTGCCCTGTGAGCGCGCGGCGCAATCCATCTCTTCCACTTTCGGCTTCCAGAATCTCGAATCCCAGCGGCGATAACAGATCGCGTAAGACCATCCGGTTCTCCCGAAGGTCTTCCACAATCAGCACTTTCGGGACGGTTCCCGGCCTTCCGCGCCAGATTTTGATCCCGATTTTTTTCCGTCTGCCAGAACTGACGTCTGCTTCTGGCAAGACACAGCGCAACGGTAGATCACAGACAAAGGTACTACCAACTCCGAATTCACTGGACACAGCGATCGTGCCGCCCATGAGTTCGACCAGATTATGACTGATCGCCAACCCTAATCCTGTCCCCTGCATACGGCGAGCGGCCTCGCCGACCTGCTGAAACGGGGCAAACATACGCGGAAGGTCTTCCGGCGCAATGCCTACCCCGGTATCTTGAATTGAAAATTGCAGATTGACGACTGAAGTATTTTCACTTTTCAGGCGACAATCTGCAATTTTTTTGACGCGCAGGATCACGCGGCCCTGGTCTGTAAATTTAACAGCGTTACCTAACAAATTGAGCAAAATTTGCCGGATGCGCTGCTCATCGCCGTGAACATAGTCAGGCAGATCGTTTGCCAATTCCACCCGAAATTCCAGGCGTTTTTGATCGGCGCGGATTCGCATAATATCCACCACTTCCCGAATAAAGTTGGAAAGATGGAAGTCTTTCAATGTCAATTCGATTTTGCCGGCTTCTACTTTGGCGAGATCAAGAATATCGTTGATCAGGGTGAGCAAATGGCGTCCGCTGCGTTCAATAATCTCAACTCCTTCGATTTGTTTTGGGTTGAGGGAAGGGTCGCTTTTGAGAATCTGGGCATACCCCAAAATGCCGTTGAGTGGCGTGCGCAGTTCATGGCTCATATTGGCCAGAAACTGGCTTTTGGCTGTATTCGCGGCTTCTGCCGCCTCTTTAGCTTGTTGGAGCTCGATATTCTGCCTGTATAATCGCTGCCGCGCCTCATGTAAGGCCAAATGAATGCGAATACGGGCTAACACTTCTTGTGATTCAATCGGTTTCGGAATATAATCCACCGCGCCGATTTCAAACGCTTTGACTTTATCAAGGGATTCATTGAGCGCGCTGATGAAAATGACCGGAATACTGCGGGTGCGTTCGTCGGCTTTTAAGTGTTCGCACACCTCGAAACCCGAGAGATCAGGCATCATAACATCCAGCAGAATCAGATCCGGGTGTTGGTTTTGAGCAGCAGCAAGACCCATTGCGCCATTGGTTGCAGGCAGTACCCGATAACCTTCTTTCATCAGCAGGTCAACGAGTAAGCGCAGGTTAGCGCGAGTATCATCAACCACTAAAATCGTTTGTGATGGTGTGGGGAAAGCAGGGCCTGCGGCATCGTTTTGAGTCATAGTTTACTCCTGCTGGATAGCGGCTAAAATTTTTTCATAATCGAAGTTTTTTGCCAATGGCTCTAACATATCTGCAACTAAAGGTTGGTGAACGCGGATTCTGGAGATAATATGCAATATCAAGTTGATATCAAGTTGTTTCGTTGCCTGCGCGAGTTCTTGAAGTATGTCAGAGGAAACCTCTGTAATAGCAGCGGCGAGAATATCCGCATCTAAAAGGACTGCTTGATCTGTTTGGGAAGGCGTTTCTTGCTCATAAATAAAGCGAAGGCCCAGGTGTTTTTCCAGGAGTGTAAAAATATCGGCTTCCTGAAAGGGTTTGCGCAGAAAATCGTCGCAGCCGGCGGCGAACACTGCTTGTCGGTCGTCATCCACCACACTCGCGCTCACCACAATCACTTTCGTCTGCTGCCCCTGGGGCGTGGCTTTGATCTGCTGCGTTGCCTGATACCCGTCCAGGACTGGCATCCGTAGATCCATCCAGATCAAGTGCGGCTGCCAGGTTTGCCAGAGTTCAAGAGCTTCCTGACCGTTTTGCGCCTCCCGCAATTCCAATCCCCCCTGTTCGGAGTCAATCCCAGGGGCGAAAGGCGCAAGCAGCGTCATGAACAGCTTACGGTTATCAGGGTTATCGTCCACGATCAGGGTACGATAACAAGGCTGGCCGGGGACGAGCGCAATCGCCTGGCGAGTTGGAGGCGGCTGGGCAGCATCGGACTCCGCCACGCGCTCGACCAGAATGTGAAAAGAGAACATCGCGCCGCGTCCGATTTCACTGTTGACGTGGATATCGCCGCCCATAAGCTGCACGAACTTCCGGCTAATGGCTAAGCCTAAGCCCGTTCCTTCCTGCATTTGCCGTCCTGTGGTTGTTTGCGTGAACGCCTTGAATAGGAGCGACTGTTCTTCTGGCGTAATTCCCGGCCCCGTATCTTCAATTTCAAAAAAGAGCGTCAAAGCGGAGCTTTGATGGGTAAAAGCTTCGCTTTTGCACTCCTGACATGTTACCCGCATGGTCACACCGCCAGTCTGGGTAAACTTGATCGCGTTGCTCATCAGATTCATCAACACCTGTCGCAACTTCACATCATCTGTCCGCACATATTGCGGTACATCGGGCGTGTAGGTTATTATGAGGCGTATCCCTTTCTGTTGCGCTTTCATGGCAAATAGGTCTTTAACCTCCTCCAGAAACCGGAGCAGGTTAATATTCTTGACATTCAGAGTGATGTGGCCAGCTTCGATTTTGGAGAGATCAAGCACCTGGTTGATTAAGGTCAGCAGATGTTCACCACTGTGCAAAATCGTCATCGCATGGTCTGACGCCCGGGGAGTCTCTGGATGGCGGGCAAGAATCCGGGCGAACCCGAGAATAGCATTGAGGGGTGTACGGAATTCATGACTCATATTGGCGAGAAATGTACTTTTGGCTCGATTGGCAGCATCAGCAGCGTCTTTAGCTTGTTGCAATACAGCCTCCGTCTGCTTACGGTCGCTGATGTCAATGATAATGCCCACCAGCCCCACGAGATGCCCCTGTTCATCCTCCAGGCGGCGACTACTTAATAAGCCCCAAAAATCGCTGCCATCGGCGCAGAGATAGTGCCGCTCGAGAGTAATTACACCAATCTCGCCGGCAATCAACCGCCGCATGTTGTGATCCCCCAACTCTCGTTCATCAGGGTAAATGTGATCAGGATAGGTTGAGCCAATCAGGTTGGGTAAAGCGCATTTGAACAGATCAGCCATATACTGGTTGGCAAACGTGATGACGCCGCGTGGATCAGCCAGCATGATCCCGGCTTGCGACGTTTCAAAGATGGTACGCAGACGATTTTCACTTTCGCGTAGTTTGGCGGTGCGGTCAGCGACAAGCTCTTCCAGATGTTCACGATGTTGTCGTAATTCGTCCTCAACTTTCTGGCGTTCGACGATTTCCGTATGCAAGCTGTCGCTGAGCCGACGGCTTTGGCGCAGCAGGAATGCGAGGATCAGCGACAGGATGGAGAGCAGAACAAAGACGCTGATCGTGATCCAAACATAGGGCTTATATTTATGATAAAACGTATCAGGCCGGTTAATCACAATACTCCCCGCCGGCAACTCACGTTCTGAGATTCCGAAGCGGCGCATGGCGTTGAAATCGAAGATGCTGCTCGTCGGGGTATTCATTACGACCGGGATGCTATCGGCCGGCGTCCCCTCCAGGATTTTGAGCGTGAGTTCTGCAACCATACGCCCCTGATCAGGCCCGGTGATAATGCGCCCCCCCATCATGCCGGTATTCAGGGTAAAATCCCAAAATCCATACGCGGGCGCAGTGCTAGCGGCCGCCGCCCGCCGATAAAATTCCTCGGCGGCCATGAACTGCGCGTCGCGGTTATCAAGTGGTTCGCCGAAAATGAACACCAGGGTATTGGGTGATAATGCAGACAGGCGTTGCTCAAGTTCTTGTAAATAGAGGTTCTTAAGCTGCACGATCTGATAGCGATCACGATAGGCGGGAATGAGCGTGATCTCCACGACGTCCTGATTGCGTTGGCCTGCCGAGTAATAATCTGACATAATGAAGACGAGTGTCCGAGTTTTCGGATGTACTGCAAGCGCCAGATCAATCGTGCCGGCGAAATCAATTTCTTCGTTGACCCCGGTGACATTGGTAATTCCTTTGAGAGCCTCCGGACGGAACGTGTTATACCCGCAAAAGATAAGGGGCGTGCGCGGAAAGAGCAGTTCCCGATATGTCACAGCGAATTCAAAGGCGGCGTTGTCAGACACGATGATGGCGTCATAGCTGACCTTGCTATGTTTCATCGCAAACACCTCAGCCAATTTCGTAAGGTACGCGAGATCGGGGAAGCGTTTAGTATCGAGAAATTCGACATACACGTCAATTTTTTTACCAGACGCCTGCAAGCGTTCCCGCAAACCTTGTTCGATGCCATCGCTCCATAGATAGCCCCGGTGATATGCATTAATGTAGAGCACGCGGCTCGTTTGCGCCTGAACTGCCGTTGCCAGACTCAGGATGAATATCCCAGCGAATATGGTGCGCCGCCAATGAGTTGCTGTTTGTGAAAGATGATAGGTATATTTCAGCATAGTTACATCCTGTTGGGATGTTTCAGGAATGAAGTTTGTGGCATCCCTAAACCTCTACGACCGGGGAGGCGACAATTGTTCGCAAAAACCTGGTATTTATTGCAGCCTCCTTTCGTATGCGTCTGAGTGTCAGCAGGTTGTTCTCATTTTTGTCAAGAAAGATTAAACGTGTTGAGAAGCGTCTCGTATTCGAAATTTCGCGCCAGGCGTTCCAGCGTATCTGCAAGCGCAGGCTGATTCTGACGAATTTGATTGATAATTTGTGACATCAGCGCAATGTCAAGGTGTTGGGTGGCGTCAGCAAAACTGCGGCGTATATCCTCCGGCAGTTCCTGTAGCCTGTGTCGTAGCGTCTCAATCTCCTTTTCGTCCAGAATAGTTTCAGTTTGCGGCGTCAATGTGGCTTGCGGCATCTTGTTTTCCAACAAATCGAGTAACTGATGGGAAGCCTGGTCGGCGACAAGCTCATTGGCTTGAAGTTTAGACACCCTGAGCATTTGATTAATCAACGCCAGCAAGTCTTTGCCGCTTTTCCGGATCAACATCAGATACTCCTGATAGTCCGGTTTCAGTGTTGCATCCTCGGCCATGAGTTCGGCAAAGCCAAGAATGGCATTAAGTGGAGTACGGAGATGGTGACTGACATTCGCCCAAAAGGTACTTTTGACCCGTTCGGCGTTTTCGGCAGCGTCTTTGGCGCGAGTTAACTCCGCTTCCATCCGTTTACGTTCCGTGATGTCGCGGGTAACGCCGAGAATCCCAACAAATTCTCCTTGATCATTATACATCCGACTGGTAATCGCTTCGGTCCAGACCGTGGTGCCATCTTTACAGGGTTGTTCCAGTTCGTTACGATGCGGGCGGATATCCTGCTGACCGGTTTGTATTATTTCGTAGGTGTAGCGCAAGCCTGCAACGGCAACCTCAATAGATCCCGGACAGAGGGCCTCTGCCAGGGTTTGCTGCATGACTTCTTCCGGAGTATATCCCCGCAATCGCTTGACCGATGGACTGACATACGTAAATCGCCCCTGGAGATCAAGAGTCCAGATCACGTCCGTTGCATTTTCAGCCAACAACCGGTATTTCTGCTCGCTTTCGCGTAACGCCTCCTCGGCCTGTTTACGAGCGGTGATGTCATGGATGATGGAAAAGAGGATCGTCTGACGCTGCCACGTGATCGGCGCGGAGTGAACTTCCACGTCGCGAATATAGCCGTTGGCAAGACGGTGGCGGAACTCGAAACTGTTCCGTTGGTGCGCCATAGCCTGGCTCATAATCTGATCAACTTCTGTGCGACTCAATTGATTGATGGCATAGATGGATATAGTCTGTAATTCTTCCAGCGAGTACCCGTAATAACGGACCGCAGCCTGATTAGCCTCAATAATACGGCCATTAGCGGGATCGAGCAAAAACATCACTGCGCTGTGCGTGTTGAACATCCCGTGAAACAGAGCTTCTCGTTCGCGTAAGACATTTTCGATCTGGATTCGTTCAGCGATTTCCTGGTGTAATGCATTGGTGCGAACTTGCACCAGATCTTCGAGGTGCTGCTGGTAACGTCTTAATTCGATTTCCGCAGCCTCCCGCCGTTGAACTTGCCGGATTGTCATGGCGCTCGCGCAGAGAGTGATGACCGTGAGCACACTGGTGATGCTGAGCACGATCAGGGTTTCCTGACGCCAGGCGCCCAGAATTTCGCTGGTAAGATACGCAGCCGTGATATGAAATGGGAAAGCAGGCACTTGATACGCGGCGATCACGATCTGTTCGTCTTCATAGGTGCGTATGCCGCCGCCTTGCCATAGGTTTTCAGCAACTGCGTCAAAAAGTGGAATTTCCCGGACGGGCAGGCCAGTGAAACGTTTTTGATGTTTGAATGTATCCTTAAACCAATCAGTGAGCACAATACCGTGCAAATCCAATAAGAGCAACGCATCCACGTCAATATTGAGATAAGTGGCGTAGCGATCATGAAAGAACTGCGGATCAATCACAGCCATCACGACTCCGGCAAATGTTCCGGTCTGCGTCTCAATTCGACGGCTCATCACAATCAACGCGTCCTGCGTTTCGGTGAAAATGGCCTCCACGGCAAAATCAAGCCAGGCATCACGGTGTTGAGGACATGTAGCACACATGATCTCAGGAGATTCGTACAAATGAGAGCGCAGATTTCCTTGCGCGTCGAATACCAGGAGGTTTTGGATTTGCGGCAGCAGCAAGTATGACTTGAAAAGCGCGACCGCATTGTCAGAAACCTGGTTGATATTCTGGAGCAGCGGCAACAGCGCCATGAGTGCGGCGTCAACCGCATACAACGTACTTGATGCGTTTTCACCAAGCAGTTGAACCTGTGCCTGCGACTTGATGCGGGCAACCTGCAGCGCCTGCTCTTTATTTCTGAGAATGAAAAAGAGGCTGCCCGCGATCAAAAAGGTCATAAAGATCACCAACAGGCCAACGAGCAGAAATATTCGATTTTTGGGAAAACGATCGGTCATAATCCCTCTTCTCGAAATGCCTCAAGGAGTTGTTTGACAAGTTCCGGATCAATATTCATGCGAGCAACAAATTCATCTTGTCTTGATAATAGCGCATATCGCTGCTGTTCGATGGCATCTTCATCAGGTACAATAATTTTGACGCCCTGCTCGAGGAGGATCGCTTTGGCCTGCGTTTGCATTGCGGCCGCCTTTTCACGGGCAGGATCAACGTGTTTGTCCCAGGTCGTCAGCACAATCTCTTGAATATCCCCAGGGAGCTTGTTCCAAAAGGAGAGCCTGATGAGCGGGATGTATTGCGGAAAATATTCCCGGTCTTCGAATCCATAGTTTACGCCGTATTCCCATAACTTTGCGCTTCTGATCGTCTCATAGCTCGTTAAAATCCCATCAACCGTACCTTGCTGCAAATACGCCGGCAGATCGGGCCAGGCAATGCTGGTTGGGATGCCACCCAGAGCTTGAATACGCAGTTCATTGGCGATACCCCCGGCCACGCGGATTCTCATATCACGAATGTCTTCGTAGCGGACAATCGGTTTACCGATGCTGAATAGATGGGCGTGTCCCAAATCAAGCCAACGCCCCACAACTTTCAAATGAAGACGCTCTTCAATCTTGCCATTGATAGCATCGCCAATTTTCCCTGCGAGTATAGCATAATAGGTTTGCGCTGAGCGGCCATAAAAGATTGGCAGCAAAAAAATTCCGACGTTTGGGTCAAAGCGGTCAAACTGCCAAGTGCCAGGGACGGCCATTTCGACTTTTCCGTGCATGAGCGCCTGAATGACATCGTTATCGCGAAAAAGTTGGGCGTTGGAGTAAAACTCGACAGCAATACGGCCGGCAAGCTGCTGTTGAAGTTCCTCTGCAAACCCTTGCACGGCTTTGGTCTGGACATGCGACGGCGCGTTTTCTACGGAAATGCGCATTTTGGGTAACATTTGAGCGCCGACTTGCGTTACCGCGATCATGGTCAATAATATGAATGCCATGAAGGTTTTCATCATTGTTACCTCCTTATAGGTTTTCCCTGGTATTATCAGGTATTTGGAAGGATCAAACATCTTCAAACAGCGTCAACAGACGCTTATATTCGAAGTTCTCCGCCAATTTGGTCAGCGTATCAACGACAGCCTTGTGTTCCGGGCGAAGTTGGGCAATGAGATGGAGCATCAGGGTCAGATTACATTGTCGTGTGGCCTGAAGGAATGCGGCCGAAAAGTCAGGCGGAAGAGCGGCGATGGCAGCGGTAAGGGCATCTGGCGTCATGACTTCTTCGGGAATGACCTGTTCAGGCTGTTTTTCAGCGTAAACACAGCGCAGGCCCAAATGCTGCTCTAACAGGGCGAATACTTCCGCCTCTCGAAAGGGTTTGCCCAAAAAATCGTCGCAGCCTGCGGCCATGACCGCCAGCCGATCGTCATCTATCACACTGGCGCTCAACACAATCACCTTTGTCTGCTTGCTCTGGGGCGTCGCCTTGATCTGTCGGGTAGCCTGGTTCCCGTCCAGCACTGGCATACGCAAATCCATCCAGATCAGGTGCGGCTGCCAGTCACGCCATACATCAATGGCTTCCTGACCGTTTGCGGCTTCACGGATTTCAAAGTCGAAAGGCGCAAGCAAGGTAACGAGTAGTTTCCGATTATCGAGGCTGTCATCCGCGATCAGGATGCGGTAGCGCGGTTGTCCGGGTTCAAGGGACACAGGTCGCATGAGTGTTGACGAGCGACGCCTAACGCTTGCGGCTTGTTCCATACGCTTCCCTGTTATATGAAAACTGAAGGGGCTGCCAACGCCGATTTCGCTGCGGACGCGGAGGTCGCCGCCCATTAACTGGACGAATTTGCGGCTGATCGTTAACCCCAGTCCGGTGCCTTCTTGCGCCTGTCTTTCGGTATGCGCCGAAGAGACGACATCGGCAATCGTCCAATCATCGGTCGGGTCTTCCAGGTATTCGAGAAAATTTCCTAATACATAGCGATCTTGTGCATCTTTCAGGAGAAATAGTATTTGAGCATACGCGCAGAACGGACATCTCGCAAACATGAAAATGAAGAAACAACGCCAAATGATATTCATAAAATGATCATAGGGAGGACAGAGAGAGAATAGTCAATAAAATATTACCATATCACCCATGTTCAGAATTTCTCTGCTTTCCCATTTTGGGAAGGGTAAAGGTAAACGTACTCCCTTTGCTAACCTCACTTTCTGCCCAAATTCTTCCGCCATTGTGTTCCACAAATTCTTTGCAGAGGATTAAGCCGAGACCTGTGCCTTTTTCATGCGCTGTCCCTAAACGTTTGTATTTGGCTTCCGGGTCAAAGAGTTTAGCAAGGTGCTGAGGCTCAATTCCAATTCCGTTATCGGTCACGGAGACTTCAGCATATTGCTGATCTTGACGAACTGTAATTTCTATACTTCCGTTTGGGTGGGTAAATTTGATTGCATTGGACACCAGATTACGAATCACAGTATCGATCATATTGAAATCGGCGTAAATTATGACAGATTCTTGCACGGAATTTTTTAATGAGATTTGCTTGTGTTCTGCCTGGACCGTAAAGAGAGCAATGCTGCGCTTGACAAGTTGTTTGAGATCTATCTCCTGCGGGATAAATTCAATCATATCTCGCTGCAGCCGTGACCAGGTAAGCAAATTTTCCAGAAGTTTTGCGAGGTTCTCAGTCGTGTCACGTTGCAACAGGATGATTTCTTTGAGTTGCTGTAAGGTATAAGTATCGATATTTTCAGAAGCAAAGTGCGTCAAATCGTTCAACGAACTGATCGGGCCGCGTAAGTCGTGGGCAATAATCGAAAAAAATTTATCCTTACTCGCATTGTTTTTCCGAAGTTGTAGTTCCGAGGCTTTTAACGCTTCTTCCGCGTGTGTCCGTTCCGCAATTTCTTCAGAGAGCTGTTCGTTTTTTTCTTGCAGCCGTTTTTGCAACGTTCGCAGAGTGAGGTGAGTTTTGACCCTGGATAGGACTTCTTCCGGCTGAAAAGGTTTAGTGATATAATCCACCCCGCCTAGCTCAAAGGCTTTCACTTTATCTACCACATCATGCAAGGCGCTGATAAAAATAATCGGGATTTCACGGGTCAATTCATTGGTTTTCAACTCCTGACAGACTTCGTAGCCAGACATCTCCGGCATGCGAATATCGAGCAGCACTAAATCGGGCGCTGCAGCCTTAGCAGAGGCAATTGCCAACCGTCCGTCAGGCACAGGGCGCACAATATAGCCCTGCCCTGTTAAAATCTCATTCAATAGCCGTAAATTGGCAGGGGTATCATCAACAACTAAAATATTGGGTTTGGGTATTTGAGAGATATTCTCATTCATAAAGTATTGGCCTTTCCCGAAAAATTTGCACTATCATCCACTCAGGGTCTTTTATCTTTCCTTATCCAATACTTCGGACAGTTTTTCAGTTGTTTCGGGAATGAGTCTTCAAAATTCCCGAAACAACGGGCATGTTCAAAAAACTGTCCGAAGTATTGCTTATCATTACTTCTGCGTTATTGATATTCTGTCAAATGAATTTTCTTTAGGAATGAATGAAAAAACATCATGTTTTGATTGTCTTCAACTACGCTTATCTTTCTTTATATGGTTTTTACTCACAATCCGAAAAAAGTCCCAGATATTCCGAGGGGCGTCTATTAAGTTTCGAAAAAAATTCCTTGCGATAGTCCAGGAGATTCAATATTCTGACATGATGAACAACTTTTTTCCTGGTTTCCACAATTCTGAATCTGTTCATTGTGAATATGTCTTCAGAGGTGGGGAAAGCATCGGTTGTCGGTGAGGTATGAAAAAGAAATCACAGATTGTGCTTCTGGGTACAGGAACTCCTAACGCTGATCCGGAGCGTCATGGTCCGTCCGTGGCGATTGTGGTGAACCAGACGCCCTATATTGTGGATTGCGGGCCGGGCGTGGTTCGTCGGGCTGCCGCAGCATATCAGGCAGGCGTTAAAGGGCTTGAGGTTCGCAACCTCAGCCACGCCTTTATCACACATCTCCATTCTGATCATACTGTGGGTTATCCGGATCTGATTTTCACTCCCTGGGTGCTGGAGCGCAACGAGCCGTTAGAGGTCTATGGCCCGCCCGGACTTCAGGAAATGACCAATCATCTTCTGGCCGCGTATCAAGCCGATATTCATGAACGGCTGTATGGCCTGGAGCCGGCCAATGATCAAGGGTATCAGGTGCATGTGACCGAGATTGTTCCGGGGCAGATTTATTGTGACGCGAATGTACGGGTCGAAGCGTTTCGTGCCAAGCATGGTTCCTGGCCGGCTTATGGCTATAAATTTTTTACTCCGGATCGCACTATCGTTATCTCTGGCGACACTGCGCCTTTTGAAGGGATGGTAGAACAGTATCAGGGCTGTGACGTACTGATCCATGAGGTACATTCCGCGGTGGGACTGCAACAGCGCGCCCCTGAATGGCAGAAATATCACTCAAGTGTGCATACCTCGTCAATCGAATTAGCTGAAGTTGCGGCACAAGCCCGACCGGGAATGTTGATCCTGTATCATCAGCTTTTTCATGGCGTCGTTTCTGAAGAGGAACTTCTACGAGAAGTACAAGACAGGTATGATGGAACTGTGATTTCAGGCAAAGACCTTGACGTGTATTAACCAGGAGTGTCAAAGCTCTGCTTTGACAGCGAAAGCAGAGCTTTCGCACTCCTAGTGGTTTCTTCGATAATCCAGAATAAACGGGATAACGACGATCAAAATTGAGGCGATCATCAGGCCCAGCGAAATGGGCCTGGTGAAAAAAATCAACGGGTTCCCATCGGCGATACTTAAACTCTCCCGCAGCCGATTTTCCAAAATGTCCCCCAGAACAAGTCCCATGACCAGATTCACAATCGGCCATTGGAGTCTGAGCAGCATATACCCGAATACCCCCATCACAATTGCCAGTGCCGCATCGAAGATTCGCGTATTCATCGCATAAATGCCAATCAGAGAAATCACCATGATATTCACCGCCAGCAGTGAACTGGGGATGCGGATGATCATCGCAAAGGGTCGCAGCCAGATCGCTAGCATCAGGAATGCGGCAATATTAATGAGAAACAGAGAGAAATACAGGGTGTTAATCAACACCGGCTCCTTAACCAGTAATAACGGGCCGGGGTAGATGCCGTTGATTGTAAAAACGCCCAGAAGTACTGCACTGATTGCTTCACCCGGAATTCCCAATGTCAAAAGCGGGATCATTGCTCCGGCGGGCACCGCGTTATTCCCTGCCTCAGAAGCCAGACACCCTTCCGGCGTTCCCTGCCCAAACTCTTCGGGGTGTTTTGAAGAATGCTTGGCGGCCTGATAAGCCATAAATGAAGCCAAAATCGAACCGGGGCCCGGCAATAAGCCAACGAATGTCCCAATCACACTCGACCTGAGCAGCGTTTTCCAATAACGCAGAACTTTCAGGAGTTTTGAAAAGTCAAGCATACGTCCGGTGAGATTCATGCTGTCGGTTTGCAGAATTTTCTGTTCCACCAGCAGAAGAGTCTGACCCAGGCCGAAAAGCCCTAAACAGACCGGCGCAATATCAAGACCGTTCTGTATAGCCAGGGTGCCGAAGCAAAAACGAGAGCTAAGGGTGGTGCCGTCAATACCAATGGTAGAGAACCACAATCCCATCCCCAACAGCAAAAGTCCACGCGCGAGATACTGGCGATGAGCCATTACCACTAGTACCACGCCAAAAAAACCGGCTGAGAAATACTCCGGCGGCCCGAAAGAGGCTGCGACATGCGCCAGAAAAGGGGCCAGCGTAATGAGGATCACGACGCTTACCATGCCACCGCCAAATGAACCGAGTAACGCCGCCGACAGAGCTATTTGAGCTTCCCCTCTGCGAGTCAGAGGAAACCCGTCGAAACTGGTGAACAAGGAAGACGGAACACCCGGAGTACCCATGAGGATCGCCGGGATTCCGCCCCCGAAATATCCGCCGCAGAACACTCCTAACAGCAAAGAAAGTGCCGTATTTGAGGCCATCGCAAAGGTAAAGGGTAACAACACCACCATCCCGACCATCGGGCCGATACCAGGGATGATTCCCACAATGATTCCGATAAAAGTACCCGAGAGGAGGGCGACCAGATTACCGACTGACAAACACGCCTGTATGCCTTCTAACAAATATTCAAACATCATCTATCGCCACAACTCCATCAGAAGAGGGGTTGGAAAAAACACGTCCAGGACATACTTAAAGATCAACACCAGCAGACCCGTAACAATGAGCGGAACCAGGATCAACGTTCGAGAACTTCGATACCCCAAATAATAGAGCAATGAGAACAGGAAACCCCAGGAAGTGGCTTCCAATCCGATCAAGACCAAACCGGCAGGGAAAAGTATCAGGAATCCTAACACAACTATTGTTTTCAGAGGCATTCCTGCGTCGTCCAATTGCCACGATGCCCCTTCAGGAGGCTTCATAAGCCGCCAGACTGCCGGCAGAGAGGCCAGGATCATGAGGCCGAGCGCAAGCAGCGGAAAGATCAGCGGCCCCTTGTAAAACGGATCGGGGCCAGACGTATCAACCTGCCAGGGCGCGCTGATCAGAACAACTACCGCCAGACCACCTAAACATGCTGCCAGAAGATCATGTAAACGACTTGCTTGATTGAGCGGCTGAGACATAAAAGCATCCTTTATTCCTCACTACTCAGCCCACGAAACACATTCGGGAAAATGTGTACGTGGATGATGAATAATTTTCTGAATTGTTTTGTGTCTTTTCGGGTGTTTCTCGGGCAATAGCTCTTAGCTTGAGTGGTTGCCTTTATTCAAGGATACCAAGCCCTTTCATGATTTCACCAAAATTCGCCAATTCGTTGTCCATCTGGGTCCGAGCCTTTTGCGGCCCAGTCGGATGAGAAATAACACCGGCTTTTTTGATCACATCCTGAATGTCTGGTAGTGCCATAACTTTAAAGAAGGCGTCGCTCAATTTCTGCACAATCTCATCCGGAGTTTGCGCCGGCACAAACGCGCCAAACCAAATTGAATATGCATCGCCAAAGCCCTGTTCGGTCACAGTAGGGACATCCGGATAGTCAGGAAGTCGATCTGGGAGCATACAGGCCAGGAGTTTCATCTGACCAGATTCAATATAGTCTTTTAATCCCGGGGTCGAAAATGTGATCACATCGGCATCGCCTTTCACGACCAACAGCGGTGTCAATTCGTTATAGGCCGTCTCTTTCCAGGCAAACCCACCGATTTTGGCTGCATTCATCGCAATTAAGGTGGGCACTGCACCCAGGCCCCAGTGCGCCAGCCGTAAATCATGGGTCTTGCCGTATTCCGCTAACTCCTGCAAATTATTATACGGCGCATCAGCCCGGCAGGCAAGGGTGAAAGGTGAAGACCAGATTAAGCCCAGAGGCTTGAGATCCTGATTCTTATACGGCGTCTTCCCTCTGAGCACCTGCGTAATCATCGGACCGATCGAGATCAGGCCGACCTGATACCCATCGGGCCGACTTTGGGCAAGCTCATTAGTGGCAAGTACTGCACCGCCGCCGGGTTTATTAATTGCTTTGACCGCAACACCAAGCTCGTCAGACAAATAAGGTGCCATGGCAGTAGCGATGATCGTCGTCGGATCATTGGGAGCCGGCCAGGGGATAATCAACTGAATCGGTTTTTCAGGCCATTCCGCTTCCGATAAAATCGGAAACAGGGAATAGATAAGGATGATACCAAATAGTAATACGATACTCTTCTTTGTTTTCATAAAGGCCTCCTTGAACGATTCTTACGAGGATAACAGATCAATAACAACGGAAGGAATTATTCTCACGCCAGAGAATTCGTCAAGTTTTTTCTCCGCAGTGCAGCATAAAGTATAACAGAGGAGTTGATCGATCTATGGTTAGAGAAATTCCATCATTCTGGGAATTTAACATTGTCGAGTTACTTATCGCTGTATTAAAAAATTGTAAGTGTGTTGCAATTGCTTTATGCGGGAACTGTTCACCTCTGATTCTCACAATAGCCATCATTGAGATGATTCTTCTTGACAAAAATTAGCAGACCATTTGAAAATGCAAACGGTTACAATCAATACAACGATTAAAGATCATGAGATAATGGAGAAAAAAGACATGACTATTCGTGATCTTGCTAAACTTGCAGGAGTGAGCGTGGCGACCGTCTCTCGCAGCATGAATAACAGCCCTTTAGTCCAGGAGGCCACCAAACAAAAAATTTTGAAACTCGCTGATGAAGTGGGCTTTGAATTAAACGCCAGCGCTAAAGGGCTGGCTACCTCCAAAGTCAATACGATCGGGGTTATTCTTCCTCCGGAATACGACCAGTTTGGGCAGCAATTATATTACAGTTCTCTGCTGAATGATCTGCGTGGCACGCTGGAACGGGCAAACTATGATTTAATTGTCACCTTCTTAACAAACCGCTTTACCGGCAAAAGCAATATCCTCAGCCTGATTAACAGAAGAAAGGTTGACGGCTTAATTATTCTGCAAGAAACCCTGGAACCTGAGCTTCTGGATTTTCTGGAAAAGAAGAATGTGCCCTATATCTTTTCGCATTATCCCCCGAGTTCTGAAGATATCAGCGTTGACGCCGTATATCCGGATCATCTCTGGGGTGGAAAGCTGGCCGGCGAGCACCTGGCGTCATTGGGATGTCAGCGCATGATGTGCATCGGCGCGGAAAATAAGGTCAATGAATTTGTGCTCCGGGAAAGAGGATTTGCCAGAGCGCTGACGACGCATGGGCTTGATTTTTCTGAAAAACATGTACTGTACGCCTCTCTGACGGTCAACGATGGGTATCAAATTGTCAGAGAGCACGCCAACAAATTTCAAGCGACAGAGGCCGTGTTTGTCGTGACAGATTTATTAGCGTTCGGAGTGATTGCGGGTCTGAAAGACATCGGGCTGGCTATTCCTCAAGATATTTCGGTTGTTGGATATGATGATATTCCTCTGGCGTCAATGTTAAAACCGACCTTGACAACCATTCACCAGCCGCGCGAGGAAATCGCAAAAAAAACGTGCAGGCGGCTGATTGAAAAAATTCAACATGTTGAAAAATCCTCGGCGAAAATCAAAGAGACTATTCGCCCGCATCTTATTGTAAGAGAGTCTTGCAAAAAACCTGTCAGAAAAAAAACATGAAAAGCCTCTTTTTTTACTTGACAACTGTAAGCGGTTACAAAATTAATTTTGAGGTCGTCAAAAATCAGACCCGTTTTTATTTGCGGAAAGTTCTTTAGAGAGAGGGGGGATGTGAGGTAGAAATCTAACATTTTCAGGCAACAGGTGAGCTTGTTGGGTAATTTTAATGTAATCGGTTACATTATAAATTTATTCTTGAGATGAAGGAGAAATATCATGAAAAACATCGTGAAAACGATCATGGTCTGTGCATGTGTTCTGATTCTCACGGGCGTTGTGGCCCTGACCGGATATGCTGAAAAGCTTGTGCTCGCCACCTTGAATTCGGTGGAAGGGCAGACAACGGCAAAAGCTCTGCGTGAATATGGCGAGCTGAAAGGGATTGAAGTCGAAATTGTCGAAGCGCCCTATTCCAACCTCTTTGAAAAAGAGGTTCTGGATATGTCACAAGGTACCGGATTGTATGACATCATTTTGTTGGATGATCCATGGTTTACCCAATTCGCTGAGAGTAACTGGTTAACGGATTTGACCCCATTTTTCAAAGCCAAAGGTGAGGCTGGTTTATCGGACGATTTCATTCCCACCTCGGCCGCCATTTGCCATCATCCCTATAAAACTGGAACGCCGTATGCGCTCCCATTTTTTGGAAATGCCCAGATGTTCTTCTATCGCGCGGATCTGTTCACCAAATATGGGATGGATCGCGCCCCTAAAACCTGGGATGAGGCCCTGGACATGATGAAGAAAATTATGGCAGGGGAAAAAGGCGTGTACGGATATGTCATGCGCGGCGAGCAAGGCAACCCGGTAGTGGCAGATTTTATGCCGATTTTATGGTCTTTTGGTGCGGACATGTTCACTGAGGATAAAACCCAAGTTACACTGAATACGCCGGAAGCGCTGAATACCGTGAAATTCTTTTTGCAACTGCGCGATGTGTCGCCGTTAGGTTCCGAGAGTTTTGACGCGCAAGAACTGGCGACGTATATGCTGCAAGGCAAAGCCGCGGCGATGATCAACTGGCCGGCGTTTGTGCCCGCGTTTGAAGATCCGAAACAATCAAAAGTGGTTGGGAAAGTTGGCTATGCGCCGATTCCTGATGGCACGGCGAAAGGCTCATCGGAAATCGGACACTGGATTGCGGCTATTCCGGCTAAGGCCAAAAACAAAGAAGCCGCATTTGATTTTATCCATTGGGCCACGTCTGCCGAACAACAAAAAGCCTTTGCGAAAGCATTGGGAACTCCGCCGACCCGTAAATCGGTATTCACCGATCCAGAGTTGACCAGCCAACCTGCATTTAAGCATTATCCGGTGTTGATGGAAGCGATTGCCAATTCGAGCCCGCGTCCACGCATTGCGAACTGGAATGAAGTCGAAAATACCTTCGGCATCTATCTGTCTACCATGGTGGCCAAAAAAATCACGCCCGAAGAAGCCCTGGCGAAATCGCAAGAAGAAGTTGAAAAATTGATGAAGAAAGCCGGATATATTAAATAGCTGAGAAAGAAGACCTGACAGGTTGCAGAAACCTGTCAGGTCTTAAATTGCCGTATGAATGCACAATTGAAAATGGGGTGGTTTGAGAAGCATACACAATGGTTGTTGCTCGTCCCCACTGTGCTATTATTGCTCGCGCTGACGATTTATCCATTGATTTATTCCCTTATTGCAATGCTGCACACGGTCAATGTTCGTACTGGAGAGCGCACTTTTGTCGGGCTGCAAAATTTTGTCGAGATCGCGAAAGATACGTTTTTCTGGAACGCGCTGAAAAATACGGCGATCTATACAGGTGTGGGGGTCGCCATCGAATTTCTAATCGGTTTAGGGCTGGCGGTTCTTTTAACATCAGACATTAAAGGCCGTGGGATTTTTCGGAGTCTGCTGCTGAGTCCGATGATGCTGCCGCCGATTGTTGCAGCGGTGATTTTTAAAGTGATGTATATTCCGGATTTCGGCGTCCTGAACTGGCTTTTAGGATTAGTTGGTATTTCTGGCATCGTTTGGGAATCCAGCGCTGACACGGCCTTAATGTCGTTAATTATTGTGGATGTCTGGGAATGGACGCCCTTTATGTTCCTGATCCTACTAGCCGGGTTGCAAGCTATTCCACTTGATCCGTATGAAGCCGCAGAAGTGGATGGCGCAAACCATTGGCAAATTTTCCGTGATATCACCTTTCCGCTCCTCAAGCCCGCGATCCTGATCGCGCTGTTGCTGCGAATTATGGACACTTTGCGGATTTTCGATCAAGTATTTATTATGACGGGCGGCGGACCGGCCAACGCGACCGAGACCATGAGCATGTATATTTATCGGCATGCTTTTCGATTTTCCAATGTCGGGTATGCCACTGCGTTGTCCTTTATTATGTTGATTTTGACAACCATTGTCAGTAATATTTTCATCGCCCGGTTAAAGACGGAAGAGGTGTTCTAACATGAGGAAATCAGGGTGGAAATACGGAGTGTTACTCGTGGTGACCGGCGTCATGCTCTTTCCGATTTTTTGGCTGGTCAGCACATCTTTCAAAAATACCGTGGATATCTTTGCGATTCCACCGATCTTTATCCCCGCCACGCCAACGTTAGATCATTATCTGAACTTGTTTGTCGAGGCGCAAATCATAAAATACATCCAAAACAGTTTATTTGTAGCAGTCTCGACCACCCTGTTGGCGCTCGTGATCGGGACCTTAGCCGCTTATGCGCTGGCGCGCTTTAAACTTCCCTATAAACTGAATGAACGCCTGTCTTTTTGGGTGCTTTCGACCCGCATGTTTCCGCCGATTGTCAGTATTATTCCATTGTTTGCGATGATGAAGTTTTTGCATCTGGTCAACACCAAATTCGGCCTGGTGATTGCGTATGCGGCGTTTAATCTGCCCTTCGTGGTATGGATGATGCGGGGATTTTTCCAGGAAATCCCTCATGAGCTTGAAGAAGCCGCCATGGTGGACGGTGATTCGCGCATGAGCGCATTTCTCAGAATCGTCCTCCCGATTGCCAGGCCCGGCCTGGTGGCGACCGCGATTTTTACGATGATCATGTCCTGGAATGAATTTATGTTTGCCCTCATTTTATCACAAACCCGCGATGCCGCGACCTTGCCGATTGGAATCGCCTCACGTGTGACGCAGTATGAAATTCTGTGGGGTCCGATGAGCGCCGGAGGGGTGATTGCCGTCATCCCGGTCTTAATTTTTGCCTTTATTGTGCAACGGCATCTGGTGCGCGGAATGTCTTTTGGAGCGATTAAAGGGTAAGGAGTCACAATATGGAAACTGCCGTAAAAGCGAGCTTGAAAAACGTTACCAAAAAATTTGATGAGGTTGTGGCGGTCAACAATGTGTCTTTAGATATTTATGAAGGGGAATTCCTGGTGCTTCTGGGGCCTTCCGGGAGCGGTAAAACGACGCTGTTACGCCTGTTAGCCGGCTTAGAGCAGTTAACGGCGGGCGACATTTATATTGAGGAGACCCTGGTGAACGATCTGCCTCCCAGACATCGTAACATTGCCATGGTTTTCCAGAGTTACGCCTTGTATCCGCACATGACCGTTTACGAAAATCTCGCATATCCCTTAAAAATCAGGAAACGCCCGGAAGCAGAAAAACGCCAACGCGTGGCTGAAGTCGCTGAACGCCTGGAGATCTCCGAACTCTTGAAACGGAAACCAAAACAACTTTCCGGGGGCCAAAGGCAACGTGTGGCCCTGGGCCGTGCTATGATCAGACAGGCGAATTTATTTCTGATGGACGAACCGCTCTCAAATCTCGATGCCAAACTCCGCGTGCAAATGCGGGCCGAATTACGCCGATTACAGAAGTCATTGGGAACGACAACGGTGTACGTGACTCATGATCAGGCCGAAGCGATGACCCTGGCCGATCGAGTTGCAATCGTCAACAATGGAGTGATCCAGCAATTAGCAAGTCCGGCAGACATCTACTTTCACCCGATTAATCGTTTTGTAGCCGGTTTTGTTGGTTCTCCCCAGATGAATTTTTTTATCGGTACCTATACCCAGGGGCAAATTACGACCGATCATTTTGCCTATCCATTGCTCGCTGATATAACTCAAAAGCTGGAAGAACATGGCAAAGTTGAAAAAGTACTTCTCGGGATAAGGCCCGAAGATATTGAAGTCGGCAAAACGCAAACCGAAGGCGCGTATCCGGCAAAAGTCTATGTTTCAGAGTTGATGGGGGCGGAAACCTTTGTCTTTTTTCATTTCAGCGGTACCGAAACCTTCCTTTCAAGAACCTCTCCCGATTTTAGCGCGAATATGGATGAAGATATCTGGGTTTCGTTTAAGGATAAGAAAATCCATGTGTTTGATTATGAGACTGAAGTCGCTATCATCTGAAAAAAGGAGGAATACGTGCGATGGATACCACCCTCTCTCCTAAAGAACGGGTACTACACACGATCAATTTTCAAGAACCCGATCGCGTGCCGATTTTTATTACGATTACCCCTCAAGTTGCTGAGAAACTGAGCCAATTTCTCGGCATTTCCGATTATACCCATCCCGATTCGCCGCTCGCAGAAAATCGAATTTCCTATACGGAACTTTTGGTGCATCTGGGGAATGATATTGTCGGCATTGCGGCCTGTGCGCCAACTGCCGGCCCAACCCGAGAAATCGAAAAAGATATTCTGATCAATGAATGGCAGATCAAATTCCGCAAAACAGATCTCTATGCCGAAATGATCGAACATCCTTTAGCGCATGCCGAAACCGTTGCCGATATCGAAGCCTTTGAGTTTCCTGACCCTTTGGCAGAGGGGCGATTTGATCACGCCAAAAGCATGGCTGCCAAATATGGCAAGCAATATGCGATTTGCGGGGATGCGGAAACAACGATTCTTGAAGTTTCCTGGTACTTAGTCGGCATGGAGAAATTCTTTATGGATCTTGCCATGCAGAAAGATTACGTGTTTGCGTTGATGGATCGCGTCATGGCATACAGCCTGGGAGTTGCGAAGGAATTAATCAAAATTGGCGCGGACATTATCTGGCTGGGAGATGATGTGGGCACTCAGCAGGGGATGATGATTTCTCCCAAAATGTGGCGTGATGTGTTTAAAGAACGTATGCGCTATGTGATCAAGGAATTAAAACACCTGAATCCTGAGATAAAGATCGCGTATCATTGCTGTGGGTCCTATTTTCCGATCATAGGGGATTTGATTGAAATTGGCGTGGATATCCTGAACGCCCTCCAGCCAACAGCTGTGAATATGGATTTAAAAACTATTAAAGATACATTCGGGTCGCGGGCAAGTTTGTTCGGTGGGATGGATACCCAGGGTGCCATCCCTTTTGGTTCGCTTGCCGATGTGGAGCAGGAGGTACAGCGCGTGATTACAGCCGCCGCTCACGGAGGTGGGTATATTCTGGCCGGCGCGCATAATATTCAACCTGACACCTCAGTGGAAAAAGTGGTCAAATTATTTGAATTTGCGAAAAAGTACGGAACATATTAAGGGAGGAAAATTATGAGTATAGATCGATCTCGTTTTTGTCTCAATCGCATTATTTATCCGGGGCTTGATCTGGAAAAGTTTTTCATGCTGACCAAAGAGCTTGGGCTGCATTCCGTCGAATTGAGAAACGATCTGCCTGGTGAACAAATTTTAGATGGCATGACTTCGGAAGAGGTGAAGGCTCTGGCTGATAGGCATGGAATTCAGATTCTGACCATCAATGCGGTGCAGCATTTTAACCTGGGTTCCGTCCTGGATACAGTGTACGCCAATGTTAAAACCATGCTGGAAACGGCTGCGGCTATCGGCTGTTACGGCATTGTGCTTTGCCCGCATAACGACGTCAACGATACCAGAACCGCGGAACAGTTTTATCAGGAGACCGTCGCCGCCTTAAAAAAAGTAGCGCCATTGTTTCAAGAGTCTGGCATTATCGGGCTGGTCGAACCCTTAGGATTTGAAGAATGTTCGCTGCGTTCGAAGCAAACCGCGGTTCAGGCGATTCAGGAATCCGGCTATCATGGGTACCGGCTTGTGCACGATACGTTTCATCATTATTTAGGCCCTGATGATACCTTTTTCCCTGAATATACCGGACTGGTGCATATCTCCGGGGTCGAAACAGATATTCCAACGTCCCAGATTCGTGACGGGCATCGCATCCTCATCGGAGAAAAAGACATTATGGGCAACAAAGCACAAATCCATACATTGGAATCTCAGGGTTATACAGGCATGTATTCCTTTGAACCCTTTTCTGCTGATGTCCAGAATATGCCTCTGGAGAAGTTAAAACAAGTTTTTGCAGCGAGTCTGGAGTTTTTGATCGCATAAGTACTTGGACAAAAATAATGTCATAATTTGGAGTGTCAAAGCTCTGCTTTGACAGCGAAAGCAGAGCTTTCGCACTCCTGAAAGCAGAGCTTTCGCACTCCTGAAAGCAGAGCTTTCGCACTCCTGACTCTATAATCATAATTCTGTCCAATTACTTAACAGCATAAATGGGGAAATAAAAGGGGAAAGCATGATGACGCGCAAAGAAATTGTAGAACAAGCCCTGAACCATAAAGAAGGCACAGTGCCGATTGATTTTGGCGGAAGTCCTACTACCGGCATCCATTGCCGATTGGTGGAAAAACTCCGGGACTATTACGGTCTGGAACAACGACCGGTCAAAGTGATTGAACCCTATCAAATGCTCGGTTTGATTGATGATGATCTCAAAGATGTTATAGGAAGTGATACGATTCCGCTTTGGTCCCCTACCACCATGTTCGGGTTTGACAATATTAACTGGAAGGAATGGCACACTCCGTGGGGACAGGAGGTCCTGGTGCCCGGTGCATTTAATACGACTGTGGATGTCAATGGGGATCTCCTGATCTATCCTGAGGGCGACATGAGCGTTCCGCCCAGTGGACGAATGCCGGCAGGGGGCGACTTTTTTGACACGATTATTCGTCAGGCACCGATTGATGACGCCAAACTGAACCCTGAAGACAATTTGGAGGAATTTCAACCGATTCGTGCGGACACCTTAGCCTATCTCAAAGCCGAGGCAGAAAAGTTAAAAAATTCTGACCGTTATGTGCTTGGCAATTTTGGCGGAACCGGGATGGGCGATATTGCGCTGGTGACTGGCCCATTTATGAAACATCCGAAGGGGATTCGGGATGTCGCTGAATGGTATATTTCCACGGTGTCTCGGAAAGACTATATCCATCAGATCTTCTCGCGCCAGACCGAAATTGCACTTGAAAATTTAGCCAAAATCTACGAGGTGGTCGGGGATGTGCCCGGGGTGGCCTATGTCTGTGGCACAGACTTCGGCACCCAGATATCAACCTTTTGTTCTCCGCGAACCTATAAGAATCTCTATCATCCGTATTATAAGACGATTAATGATTGGATTCACCAGCACACGCCCTGGAAAACCTTTAAACATTCTTGCGGGGCCGTGGAGAAGTTTATGCCCTTATTCATCGAGTCCGGTTTTGATGTGGTGAATCCGGTGCAATGCTCGGCAACTGGCATGGACCCGAAAACCCTGAAAGAATGCTATGGCGACCAACTGGTCTTCTGGGGTGGAGGCGTTGACACTCAGAAAACTTTGCCTTTTGGCACGCCCGAAGAGGTGCGGGTTGAAGTCTTAAGCCGCTGCGAGATTTTTTCGCCTAATGGAGGCTTTGTGTTTAACACCATTCATAACAGTCTGCCCAATACGCCAGTGGAAAATTTTGCGGCGATGATAGCGGCATTGCAAGAATTTAACGGTGCAAGGTAAGCAACACATTACTGTGTGCAAACATACGAATGCGTTCTAGTTGATCCTCTAATGTATGGAGTCGCGTGCGTCGAAACTCGATAGCGACGCACGCCCAACATGAAAACTAACGCGCGAAAAGGAATTTCGCGCTACATTTCCTTATTCTCCTGCCATATAACTTTTTCCGGGAAAGTGACATGTTCTCCGTTACGATGATGGGAAAGTGGATTGTTGACATAGCGAATGCCGTTGAGCATTACATCACGGGGAATATGGCTGTGTCCGAACACATGAATGGTCGAACCTAATTGACGCAGTTGTTTTTCAATCAAAGACGATCCTGAGACTTCAGGCAGGGCTTTGAAGTAGAGAAAAGAGCGCGGCGGCAAGAGTTCCAGGCGCGGCAGAAAATGGGAAAAAGAGATGACTGGTTCATCATAACGTTGAATATGGGGCGTATTCAGGGTGGAAAAATATTCAGGGATATTCTCCACATCTTGCGGCCAGTGACAGGAATAAAAGTCAGTCCACCCATGCAGTTGATAGGCATATTCATGGCCATCATCGCTGAAATCCCTGGAATACCATGAAAAGAGCGGCACAATGCGCACCTTGCCAATTCTGACAGGCCGGGTATGTACGCCAAGTTCATCACAAAGGTGGACAATGTGAAAAAATTTTTCGATAGACGTTGAGTGCCCCTGTCGCACCCAGAGTTCATGATTGCCGGGCACATAACATACGGCGCGGAATTTTGTCTGCAACAGCGATAACGTAGCTTGAATCAGTTCGAGACGGCTGCCAATGTCGCCGGCGACAAGTAACACATCATCACGATACCGCGTCTCTGAAAGCTGATCGAGCGCGTTGCGGTGTTTAGGAAAATCGGTGTGTAAATCTGAAATTGCCAGAATACGCATATTTTTTCAATGTACCGCAAATTTTTGGGAGAGATTGCGGTCAATCACGTACATGCACACTTCTTTCGCGCCTTGTTTGGTATAGCGGTATTTGGTGCAGAGGTTATTAATCAAAAAGGTCACGTCATCCATAATGCGCTTGCCGTAGGTTTTGAAATCTTCGGTGTCATAGTCTTTGATTGCACGGCGGAAATTTTCATTTTCAATGAAGGGATCCAACACTTTTTCTTTAAGATTATAGACATAGCGATCGTGCAACGTGTCATAGAGCTTCGTTTCAGTAATCGCTTTCCCTTCCAACATGATTTCCTGAGTTAAGGTTTTCGAGGTATATTCCTTCTGAGTGTCTTTGCGAAAGGTTAAACGTTTATTTTGATCAACAGTCGCACCTATCAAGTGATTTTCGATATTGCTCAGAAAGTCTTCCGTAATTTCCAGGCGTTCGCCGGTAAATTTACAGGTTTGCACCGCGCCATGTTCAAAATTGACGGCAAAAATATAGTGTTGAATCTCGCGTGAAATTTGTTCTTCATTATAGTAATAGAGCGATTCTTTCACTTCCTGGAGAACGGTATAGTCGTACAGATGGATTAAGGCATCGAGAAATCCGGTCGGGATCGATTTATTTAAATCCGGGCGAACTTTGGTAAAAAAATTGTAGAGCATGGTCATGTTGATCAGGCGGTCGCCTTTATTGTAAGTCGAATAAAACTCGTTAAAAATCTTAATCGAGTCACGTCCAGAAAAGCCAAAATCCCCTTCGGTCTCGGAATCAGTAATAATTTTCTGGCGGCGCTGGGCTGTAAAGCGTTTCACATCATCCTGAGTCAGCCAGCGGGGGATATAGCCGGTGTAGAGTTCCATTTTCAGTAATTGCAGGTTTTCATCGCAGTACATTTGATATTTTTTCGGATCCCCAATCCATTCCAGCATCGCTTCGGATTTGGTTTTCAAGCGTGTGGAAATAATGGTTCTGGCGAAATTGTGCAACACTCTGGGAATAAAATTTTCATCAATATGCCGGCCGAAAATGTTCCGATAGACTTCAACTTCCGTATTCAAGTCCAAAATATAGGGAATATCAATATATTCGATACGGTCGGAGAAAGATTGTAAATTCTGGATATTTTTTTTATCTTCAGGGTTCATCAGGGCAATAAACAGGGAATTGACGTTTTCTTCAACCTCTTCAACTTTGTGAACCCCTTCGCTGATAATATTGTGCAGTTCGATCAGGCGGTCAATATTATGCGTTTTAATATCCATCAGGGCATAAATGCCATTATTGGTTTTCGCATATTCCGAAAACAGATATTTGACCTGATTGCTGTCTTTGAGCAGAGTATTAATCCGTTTTTGCAGCATGGGGTTGCGCAGAATATTTTGCTGCATCGGTTTATCGCCAGGGTTAAAGACGCTAATCCCTTCACCCAGTCTGCGATTAAACGGATAGGGTCGCACATAGATCATGCGAAACACTTCCAGTGGGGTTCCAAGTTTTTGCAGCAAGGCCTGATAGAGCGAACTACAGATCGTACAGGGCTGGCTCTTGAAGACCCAGTCATATTCTTTTTCAGTGAAGAGTTTCCATTTAAATTCGTCATTCATAAAGAGATCATCAAAAAAGGAACGGCGGTATTGTTTGGGAATCATCAGAATCGGATGATCATGGCTGGGGCATGGAATTTCAATATAATCTTCGGTAATAAGTGAAGGTGGATGGTTTTCAAAAAATTCAGCCGCTTCGTCGGAAATATGGGAGATGTCATTTTCTTCGAGTTCCTCATTTTCTGTGGGATTTTCCAAAAGCTGGGTCAGTTTTTCGAAAAGCGGGATCGATTCATGTTCTCCCAAATGCCTGCGATTCAATCGCCACACCGTTTCAAAGCATGAGCCTTCTTCCGTATTTGCATATTCTTCAAACTTTCTGAGTAAATTATTCAGAAAAGTACTCTTACCGCAGCCCGGCGGGCCTTCAAAAATATAAATTTTATTTTGCTGGGCGCCTCGTTTTAAGGCTTCGACATGTTTAATCAAGCGATTCGCAAAAACCCGATCAGCAAAAAAGGGGTGATCTGAGCCTTCCACAAACAGGCGATCACAATCGTAATGTACAAAGTGAATCGATTCCGGGTCGTCAGGATATTCATCTTCCCCTTCGCCGATATAGGTCGTCATCATGTCATAAAATAGCTGGAACACATTGCGAATCACCTTATCCGGTTTGGCGACGAGCAAGCGCAAAAATTCTTCGAACGAGAGGACTGTCTGCTGTTCGCGTTCGCTCAGGCTGCGTTCCAGATGTTGTAAGGCGCTTTGGATATTGTCCATGATGGAAAGGAGTGAGGTGCTTGAGTGACAATAGAAACCGGATTTTTTGAAAAAACCCGGTTTCTTCCACTTCAAACACTCAAACACTAAATTTTCTTCTTCGTGAGTTTGCGTTTTTCCATGGTATAGAGCACGCGCTGCCATTCGATTTTGGGTGGCTCGAGCTCTTGCGGCGGCTGCCCTGGAATTGCAAGGGCATCTGGCGAAGGCGTCACTGAAACGATCTCGCTGGTTTCAAGGTGCACGGGACCGCCCCAGAGATATTCAATGCCCAACATGGTATTATGAATAAATTCTGCCACCAGCGGTTTTCCTTCAAAAGAATGGAATAGGTATAAAGAACCATTCTGGCTCTTGTGATGGTCAATTTGAATGTGCGGGGGATGATACAGAGCATCGAGCAGCATCTGCCGATAATCCTCAGCTTTGCGGCTTTTGACATAATATTCCCACACCATGCGCGCCTGATTCAGCCGTCTTCCCGCGACAAAGAGCTTATTTTTCGTGACAAAATCCTGGTCCACAAAAGTATAAATAAAGGTGAAGTCGCAAAAATTTTCGCGCAGGTGAAAGATGAAATCTTTTCCTCGCCCTGTGTGAGCGTCGAAATGCTCGCGCTCTTCCGTATCGGTCAGTTTGCGAAATTCAAAGGAATATTTGCCTTTTTCGGCGAGATCTTCGATATAATAGAATAAACGCATGCCCAGGGCATACGGATTCAAGCCCACACGCGGCAGAGCGGTGACATTCGCATTGACTCTGGCAAAATCCACTTCGTGCCCCAGAATGCGATCATCTTTTAGAAACAGGGTTTCGTGCCAATAGCTGGCCCAGCCTTCGTTCATAATTTTGGTGCGGATTTGCGGTTGAAAAAAAATCGACGTGTTTCGCACCACTTCCATGACCTGTTTCATCCACTTGTGCTCATTTTTCTGTAAAAATTCGGAATGATCCATCAGAAATTGAATGAGATCTTTTTTATGGGCAGGTGCGTGTTCCAGGCTTTTTTTGAAAAGATTTTCAAATTCAGGGTGTTTTCTTTCGATATCCGCAAAAAACGCATCTTCACTCACAGAGCCTTCGCCATACAGTTGCACGCTTTCGTTATAACGCTGAATTTCTTTCACATAGTCATTGATCGAAACCTGTTTGATCTGCTGCAAAAAGACATCAAAATAAAAATCCAAACGTGGAGAATAGGTTGGTTTTGCAGGCTGATTCAAGCGTGCCAGCTCAGAATGATAGCTGACGAGGTTATCAATACCCCGGGTAAATTCAATCACATAATCCACCCAGCGCCCATGTTCCGAACGGAGTCTTGCGATCAAACGCTTATCCGACAGAGCCTGTCCGGTAAAATCGTCGTCCCAGGTACGGCGAAAATAGAGATTATTTTGAAAAAAGTCAATATGCCCCAGGACATGATAAAAGATCATCACATTCAGCCAATCCGGATTATTATCATTATAATACGAAATCGCAGGACGAGTGTTGATCACGGTTTCATACGGATTGCCGGGGTAAAGTTCATACTTGCCCTTTTCTTTGAGAACTTCGACGTCATGTACCCAGTAATCATATAAAGTGGGAATCATGACTTTAGGCGATAATTCGAGCAGATCACGATTGGTGACAATATATTCCAGGGTTTCGTCGTCAAAGCGCAGGCCGGCCTCACGCGCCCGCTCTTTGCACCCTTCCATAATTTTTTTGGTATGTTGGTCAATGAGTTCCATGACTTTACGAAATCAGTTTTTTAATCCCCTCGATGAGCCTCGGTTCATCGGCGTCTTCTTTCATGACATCCAGGCGGATTAATTTCGGCTGCTCGTCCAATAATCTGGAATTACGGAGATATTTTTCCACTTCTGTTTTCTCACTGCGCCATGCAGCGGTGCTTTCGGCGATAGTAATACCGACGCGGCTAGCATAGTACAGCATTCTTTTAATTTCCGGGAGTGTTTCTCTGCCGTCGGTATCCCAATCGTCGCCATCGGTGCCGTGGAAGACGTAAATGTTATAATCCTGCGCCAGGTTTTCTTTCTCGACGATTTCGTTCACCAGTCGAAAGGCGGAAGCGACTTTTGTGCCGCCCGCGACTTTGGAGTTATAATAGGTGTAAAAATCCGGTACCTCTTTGGCCTCAGTATCGTGCAGAATAAAACGCGATTCTACTTGCCGGGCATATTGATATAAAAGCCAACTGTAGATCAACACATGCTGTGACACGACTAATTCGGTTGGTTTGCCAGTCATTGACCCGGAATAATCGCGCAGAAAAAATACCATGGCCTGAGATTCGTAATCTTTTTCCTCAGACAGAATGCGATAAATTTTATCCTGGGGGGAAATCAGGAAGTTGGTGGTATCAATATCGCCGACGTCAGGAAGGTTGCCAAGATGAATATTGGTTTCGACAATTTTGCGTAAGGTGGCTTTTTTATCCAACAATTGCCCGGTGCCCTGATGCCGGTCAGTCATGTCGTAGGTATAGCGCGTGAGTGAGCGTTTTTTGCCTTTATCCAGAAGATTCGGCAGTTCAAATTTCTCGGTCAGGATTTTCCCCAAATCATACGCACTGGATTCCATCTCATGTGGGCCGCCTTCGCCTTGCCCGGGGCCGGAACCCGGAGCATTTTCTTCACGAACCGGCTGTTCGCCGATCACTTCGCCTTCTTCGCCTTCGCCTGAACCGCCGGAAGAACTTTCTTCCTGGGGGGAACGAATACTATCATGGATGAATTTTTCCTCAACCGTCGTGGGTACGACCACCACTTTATCTTTGCCGCCTTTGCCCGGTTTAATCAGACGTCCCACCCTGATTTTACGCGGGAACCCGTCTTCTTCCCGTAATTTATCCCGCTCCAAAAGTTCGTCAAGCGAACGCAGACAGGTGGTATAAGGTGCGTAGGGGGCCGGCATGTCCTGCAAATCTATGAGGTCATGATAGTCATACACCGTCAGCGGATCAGACAGAAACTCGCCCTGTTCAGATGCAGGCGCAGGCAAATCGTGCGTCCCCTCATCCTCTAATTCCAACCGGATTTTGCGCTCTTGTTCAGGCGTCAATCCGCGTTGTTTTAAAATTTCATAAAATTTGAGTACTTCCGTTTTCATACATGTTCCCACTTCATACCAACCTCTTTTAAAACTATTGATTATTTCTCATCTTCCTGCGTGCAGAAGTATTCGATGGTTTTCTGGGCGCAGGTGCGGCAATAGTTGAGTTTATTGAGCATCGTATCAATCATGCGGTCGTAGAGTTTCTGATTCTCCTCATTGGTGCGGTTCGCCAGCGCGCCGATCAGACTGCCGGCCCCGGCAATATCAGATTTCAAACGCACGTCGGTCACGGCTTTCACTAACTCCAGGTTATCCATAAAATCATAGTTCGGGTCCATCGAAAGTTTTTGCCCGTAAATTTTGCGAATCGAGGTGCGGAAGGTTTCGCGCTGTTCTTCGGTTTTCAAACCCAGACGTTCTTCGATGCTCTTAATATAGCGTTCATCAATTTTCAAGGCTTTTAATTCGCCGGTTTGCGGATCTTTATATTTCCACATTTTGTCGGGGCCGAGATTTTCCGCATCAATGCCGATAATCATATTCACATAATTCATCACATCTTTGCGAATGGCATACGGTTCATCCATGTAAGCGTTAAACATTTCAGTCATAATGCGCTCGCGATACAAACCTTTGGCGGTTTTCAAATCTTCCAGATATTTGGCGCGGTCGTTGGCGTCGGTCACATAATCCAGAATGATGCGTTCAATGGCCTTAAAAATATCATACGCGAACATGCACTGGCCTTCGTTGGTTTCCGAACTTTCGACCAGCAGTTGGATTGCTCTCCCCAGATTACGCTGTCCTAAGCCTTTTTGTCCGAAGCGTTTGGTAATATCCGGATCCTGGTTTAAGGTATCAATCACTTCCGCCAGGGTTTTGATGCTCTTTTCTCCGGCCACTTCCCCGGCCGCCAGTTTCATGGTTTCGACCGGCGTGAGTTTTTCGGAACGGGGCAGACGGCTCAACACCGCTGCGATGGAGGCCGCGTAATTTAAATTTGGATCCTGGTGCAAATATTCCCGGTTCAGGGTCGTGCGGGTTTCGCTGCCAATTGCATAAGCAGTAAGGTCTTTTTGCAGCTTATAGTTTGTATTATGAGAAATGTAACTGATGCGGCAGCGATCCACAATCGGCGCTTCTTCACGTTCCGCCAGAAACCGGTTGAATTCCGAATTGTTGCTTGTCGCGAGAATCAGGGTATCGATCGGCCACTTGAAGCCATCAATTTCAATTGTACGATTTTGAATGACTCCCAGATACACCTGCACCAGATCTTTTTTGTTTTTGTAAATTTCATCGCTGAAATGAATTCCCCCGCCGGCCACACGCGCCAACGCGCCGCGGCGCAAATCGAAGCGATAGGGATTATTAGTGTCAGTAATGTGCAATAAGCGTTGAATTGATTCTTCGCCTAGCAGATCGACCGCCGAGGAGGTGATTTTATCTTTGGCCGGATATTTGCCGGTCACGGTTCCCAGGCTTTCTGTCAATGGCACTGGCACAATCTGGACAAATTTAAGCATCTCATCGAGATTCCCATTGGTATAAGCGCGAATGTCGTTCCAAATATAACCGCTGCATGCACCCAGAGGGCGGTTGTTTTCGTACAACAGATCCAGTTCATGTTCTGAGAATCCAAAGTGGTCGATCAGATAATTCTTTGTTTCTCCCTGAGTTTCAAACAGGTTCATCGCCAGCACCATCGGATCTTCATAGGTCTGAGATTCGATGACGCGAATTTTGCCATAACTACCGATTTGATCGATATTCACGAAACGAAAGGTATAACGCCGGTTCTGGGGTGCTGTCAGAAATAGGCGATAGCAGTTGCACAGAAAATCCACAAAAAAAGTTTTGCCGTTGCCAGGTTCGCCAACCAGCACATAGGCCATTTCCTTCGATGATCCCCCTTCAGCAGCATCTTTCACATACGAAACAAAACTATTAATCTCATCATATAAGCCGATAATATGTTTTTTCCCGATACGGAAAATTTTATAATCATACGTGGTTTTGCCATTCACCACGATTTTTTCGATCCCGCTCTCAAAAATCATCCTCGACACGCTCTGAAACACATTTTCAAAGCAGCGTTCGCCCTCTTTGACGGCTGCAATATGATGCTGAAGCGTTGAATTGGTCGTATTCGCCATTGTTACAAACATACAAGATGCGGACATCATCATACCGGGAAATGATGACACCTGAACCCAGATGTGTCTCCTGGAAATACGTTTTATAGATTTTCAGAAATTTATTTGCAGGAAAGAACCAGGTTTTGCAAAAACTCGATTTTCAGTTTTCAATAGGGCCAAAAGTTATTTCATCCACGATTCTAATGTAAGGTGTAAGGAAGAGATTGTCAAGGGAGGAACTTAAGTGTTTCTGTATAATTGAACTAACTGACGAGTGTCCTGAAAACAGCCGTCAGAAGTCTCAATTGGGAGAGAGATGTCGCGGCAGATGCACTTCAAAGGTAGTCTGCCCTGCGGCAGATGTCATTGTAATCGTTCCCTGATGCTTTTTGATGATTTGCTGCGCAATATACAACCCTAAACCAGTGCCCTCGCCGCGAGGTTTAGTGGTAAAACTCGCCTCAAAAATTTTAGATTGAATTTCTGGCGGAATACCCTGACCATTATCGGAAATTTTGACTCCAATATATTCCGGGGTCGCAAAGGTTTCAATCAGAATCTGTCCCTCTCCTTCAATCGCCTGAATCGCATTATGGATGATATTAATCCACACATGGCTGAGTTCACTGGGATAACACCAGATAGAAGGCAAATCTGTGGGTTGATACTCAACATGAATTTGATGTTTGAGTTTGTTGTTCAATAAAATTAAGGCGATCGCAATGCTTTCATGAATATCCGCGAATTCAGGTTTTTCTTGCTCCGGATAGGAATAGGATTTGAGGGCCTGAATGATACGGGTAAGCACATCAATGCTCAATTGAATGTCTCTGGCTGAGCTGATCACCCGGCTGCAATGGATAAAAAGCTGCAACACGCTTTCTAACGTATAGATTTGGGCTAAAGTCAGAATCTCTTCCGTGTTTTCACCTAATCCCATGCGGGCAATATCTTTCGCGATCTTCCGAGGGTCTTCTAAATCTCGCTGTTGCAAGAGATCCGAAATTTTGCGCTGTTCTATACGGATTTCGCCTGGGCTTATACGTTGAGGTGTATCCAACATGTCGAGCATTTTGGCGACAATCTGCATCATCTGGCGTGCATGGTCACGTGTAACCCCCCGGGTCTCAAGCTCGTACAGGCTGTTCAATAACAACTTGAGATGGTGGGTCATATTCACAATCGCCGCATTAATCGCTCCCGAAGGGGTGTTAATTTCGTGGGCAATGCCTGCAACCATCTTCCCTAACGTAATCATTTTCTCAGAAAAGACAATTTTCCCCAGGGTACTTTGGAATTCACGATAGATGGCATCCCATTGAGAATCTGAAGATGCTGAACCATTGAGGGTTGGATGAGCTTGTTCAGGCAGAACTTGCGCCTTGAATTGGGCGAGTTCATTTTGAAGTTGTTGCTGAGTTGCACGAAGGTGAGAATACTCCAGGGCACGATGGACAAGGTTGGCAATTTCTCCGGGATTCCAGGAAGATACCAACGCATGATACAAATTTTTGTGCTTTGTCAGGTCTGGCACTGGCTTTTTATGAGCTTCAAACAGAAAAATCCACAATATTTCCGGGAACGCTGCAAGCATTTCCGCAGGGGTTTTTGGGGATAAATCCAACGCATGCTGATCAGCAACGATCAAAGCAAGATCGTGTTGCAAGATGTCCGCTACTTTTTCCCAGGCAGGGACATGAAACACAGCCATGTCCTTTTTCAAGATATTGACAAGCCGCATAATCTTTGGCGTCTGCCCAATAACAAGCACATTGTATCTCTGTCGCTCTTGTACCATGTCTCACATTTCCTCTCCCTGAGATCATTCTGCGCTGTGACATTTCTTGTGTCAATGAATTTTTACTACGATTCCAAAATACTTGTCAGGAATTCTTTACAAGAAGCTATCAAATACGTAGCTATCCCAAAATTGGCGAACATTTAAAACCAGACATCTTCAAGAAACCCGATTTTTCCTGCCTTCGCAAACTGGTTCTTGTAGAATCACTTTTTCAGACACAAAAGTCTCAAGCGCGTTTAACATGGATAAGACAAATTACTGTGAAAAAAGCCTGGAGAAATTTTTCAGAAATGTCAAGCTGAAATTTATTTTTGTGTAACACCAGCCAATGGAAAGCAGCCCAATTCCCTGAATATTGAGAGTATTCAGGTTTTTAAAAAATCTGAAAGAGCCGTATTGTCTTTATAAAAATAACAGTATCATGTAAAAATTTAAAAAAGTTTGAAAAAAACAGTTTACATGGTATATTTGTTATAAATAACCATGATTAACTTTTTACCATCATATTTGCGACTTGATTTTTTCAACAGAAGATTTATGTTGTGCCTTGCTAGCACTCACAAGATATGAGTGCTAATAAGGATCGAATACTAATAAAATTTGTGAATAAATTTTAAGGAGGAACCCCTTATGAAAATTCGTCCATTACATGACCGTGTACTTGTAAAACGGCTCGAAGCAAAAGAAACAATGAGAGGCGGCATTATTATTCCTGATACTGCCAAAGAAAAACCCCAGGAAGGGGAAGTGGTTGCTGTCGGAAAAGGCAAAGTATTGGAAGATGGCAAAGTGCTCCCAATGAATGTGAAAGCCGGCGATAGAATCCTGTTTGGAAAATATGCCGGTACAGATGTGAAGTTGGATGATGAAGAATACATTATTATGCGTGAAGATGATATTCTGGGCGTGATGGAATAAACGCGTTCTTAACAAAAACAAGGAGAAATAAATTATGGCAAAGCAATTAAAGTTCGGAGAAGAAGCCCGCGCCGCCGCGTTGAAAGGCTTGAATCAATTGGCCGAAGCGGTGAAAATTACCCTTGGCCCCAAAGGCCGCA
>DF820463.1:459999-478520 GCA_000739535.1 Candidatus Vecturithrix granuli
CGTTGCAGAATGCCGCCAGCATCTCGGCCCTGATGCTGACCACCGAGGCATTGATTACGGATATTCCCGAAAAGGAACCGGCTGGCCCGGCTATGCCTCCGGGAGGCGGAATGGGTGGAATGGGCGGAATGTACTAAAATACATTCTTGCCAGAACATCAGAAGAGCAGGGATTTTTCCCTGCTCTTTTTTGTTGTTTCAAGCATGAAGCTCAGCGGATTTCCCGAAACAACGAAGACTTCAACGCGAAGATGGCTGCGCATAACCGCAGAAATCAACCAGATAAGTCCAGCCCTTCTGCCGAAAATACGGCGACCACAGCTCTGCAAAATGAGTGGAATAACCCCGTCCCCGTGTTCGATTTTTTTTATCGCTGGCGAGGGATTGTTGGTAGGAATAGCGCACGACTTGCGTGACTTCGAGGCCGGTGTATGCGGTTGAAGGGTTCAATTTCTGCGCGGCTTTTTGGGATAATCGCCCTACCGGCATGCCTTTGTGGACAAGACACCAGCACTGCTGGATGCGTTGCAGGGTCAGCGGGTCGCCTATCGCGATGTTGTGTTCGATGTAGCGCAGAAATACTTCTTCTGAAAGCTGCGCGTAACTGCGGATACATGTTTGATTCGCATTCTGAGAAATGTACAGGTTCTCAATCCCCGCATTAAAGCCGATGCCGAGCTGCAATTTCTGGTCGGAGGAAAGGGAAAAAGACTGATTCTTTATTAAACAGTCTTCCCGTTTCGACCTGAGCAGGAGCAGCCGGTCGCGCGCCCGCGTCATGCCGACATAATAAATCCGCCGTTCTTCAGCAAAGATGGACTGAAGATCCGCGCGCGAGGCAGGGGAGTGAGCAAAGGGCAGATCCGCAATCGAAGCGGGAATGACGACCGCATCAAATTCAAGTCCCTTGACCTTGTGAATGCTTGACAGCACAATATCTGTGCCCTGCTGTCCGGGAAGGTCGCTGTCTAAGACCTTATGCGGCTGCCAGAACTGAGAGATCTTGTATATCTGGCCGGCGTCAGAACGTCCGATGTCCTCAATATATTCCACAAGATCGCCAAACGTGGAGGAATCGTAGCGGGTGTTTTGAAATTCCAGCAGTAAGGTGTGCAAGATCTGGAGAAAGTCCTGATGCCAGCAGGCTGGCAGGGCCTGGCAATCCTTGAGAAAGTCATCAACAACATTCTGCGGAAGCGGCTTCTCTGCCCGCGCTCGAAAGGCATCCAGAAAATATTCAACTTCGCGTAAACGCGCAAATTGAATGCCTTCGCCCTGAACGCGGATCGTTACAGAAGCTGTATTGACGTCTTGCAAGGCCTTTTTGAGTTCTGTGAAGGCGCGATAGACTTCCAGGTTTGATCGAAACAGAATCGCAATATGGCGATAGGGCGCGCCGTCTGCGCGAGTTTCGTGTAAAAGCTTGCGCACAGCCTGAAACCAGGACAGACTGTGCGCATCGTTCGTCTCAACATAATTTGCGTGACGCGCCCAGGCGGGCGATGGGGTTCTGACCGCCGCAAGCGAGCTGGGCGACAATCGGCCGTGATTCAACGCCACAAGCTCCTCGGCGGCCTGAATAATGTGCGAGAAGGAACGAAAGTTTTCAACGCTCACAGCTTTCTCAATGACTGAGCTGGGGAACAGATGACAGACCAGAATATACTCGAAAAGTAACCAGAGCGAAGGAACAGCCTATTTGCTTTGCCAACAGGGAACATTGAACACTCAACAGAAAGAGACAACATCAAGGATAGTATCAGGATGTCTGGCAGCAACCCATAATAAAACTCATGATAGCCCTTCAGGCTTTCGCCGGCCTTGTTCCCAATTTCTTAACATCGAAACGCTCATGCCAAACAAGGTGGCAAATTTTTCCTGCAACAACCCGTATTGTTTTCTGATAGCCTATACATCCGGGGGATCGAATTCAAATGAACGCTCCGGCTCCATCTCGCCTCTCAGAATCGCGTCGCCTTGCTTGACACTTTCTAACAGTTCTTCAAATAATTCTTCTTTCATAGATATTCCCTCTCAATAAGATTTTTCAGGGTTTTCAGTTGTTTTGACGTCAGATCATCTTGCTCGTTCTTTGGATAGATGAATAACATGAGGATCACATCCTTGTGAGAGAACGAGTAGTAAATAACTCGAACGCCTCCACGTTTTCCTCGACCTGAGCCTGCCCACCGTATTTTCTTATGCCGGCGCTTCCCGGAATAATATCTCCCGCTTCAGGCCGCAAGACAAGTTCATGTTAAAGCTTGCAATACTCATCATCAGGAAATAAGGTTTTGAGCTTACGAGTAAAGATAGGTGTCTCGATAATTACCATGTATAAATTATACGCCATTGAAGTAGAAAAATTAACAGGATTTTTCATTTTTCTGAAGTTGATCTCATCGCAACATCTGTCCTGTATCTGGGCTGTGCGCACTGGAATGTCAAGGGAAAAGTGCTACGCAGGAGTTTTTGGAAGTCTTCCGGCGTCTGCGAAAAAAGCATCGAAACACATTTTCGCGGCGTTACAGCGACGTGACAGACCGTGTACAGAAAACACGAGCGTGAGTTGCTGCGGGAATGATACACGGCGAAATTCCAGAAAACAGACAGCGTTTCCCTATATTGCGGCTGTGGATGAGTGTCTTGAATCGTCATTGGTCAATCCGTCGAAATGGTATCGGTTCTATGGCAAAAGGACAAAGCCCATCCCGACATGGGTGAAATGGGCGTCACCAGTCAAAATCTCTGAAATTCCGAGTTCTCGCATAACCACCATTGAACTGAGATCCGTAAATGAGATATTCGGTTTATCGTGAAATTTTCGCCGTAACTCCTGGGTCGCTTCAAAGCGTTCCGGCGTCATCCAGATCACACTGACATACCCCCTTTCAATCGCCTCCGAGATGGCTTCGAGAGCTTTTTGAGCCGTTTCGAAAGGCACTCGTTTGAAAAGGAGGGTATAGACTTCATCTAAAACATAATCAGTCGTGATGATTGTTCCATGAGTATTTCGGATGTCCTGGTATATCTGGCTGACTTGTTGATGATGACACTCTTGACGGTTAAAGAGATTGATCCATCCCCATGTATCAATGAATATGGTTCTCATATCGCCTCGTACAGTATCTCGTCAATGGTTTCGGAAAATGGAGCGATATCCACGATGCCAAGTGCATGAAGAATCGGGTCATGTTCCGGAGATAACATTGGGATGTCGTCAGAATGTATTCCCGTATTCGCTTGCTTAAACTGAAGATACCGGATAAAGTGTTGCAATTCGACAATAGAGGGATGTGAGAGGTATTCTATCTCATGCAATAATTTCTGTTTTGTTGCTTGAGTGATTCCCATAATAGGCCTCGTGTTGAAAATGTCTGCTTGACGCTCAAGATAAATTCGGTTGAGAGCCATGCTGGAGAATATACACAAAAATGGTCTCACTGCTTTCATTAATATCGAATTATATTGGGGCAACACACTGGAATGTCAAGGGAAAAGTGCAGCGCAGGAGTTTTTGGGAAGTCTTCCAGCGTCTGCGGAAAAAGCATCGAAACCCATTGTTCGCGGCGTTACAGCGATGTTACAGATCGTTTACAGAAAACATGATCGTGAATGGCTGTGGGAATGCACTGTCTTGAGCCTGTCTTGAGTCCTGTCTTGAGCGTAGGCGAAGGCTTTTCAAAGTGCCTGTCGAAAGGACGTACAGCGGATTTCCCGCAGCAACAGCATCATCTCTGTCGAACACACCTGCCTCTCCCTATATTGGAGATAGAAGCCGTGATGTCAAGGGAAAGTGCTGCATAAGAGCTCTTTACATCACTCCACAAGATGCACATCGCCCATCAAACGGGGTTCACGCGCCAGGCCGTTGCCGTTGCTGCCGCCAAACCAGTTAATCTGGGTTTCACGCCCATAGCCGTCGTCTTCGGAAAACACGAGCGATAAGCCCAGCCATACTCCGGGAGATGGACGAAGCGGCGCGAGTTCTGCCCAGGGTAACGCAAGTTCATAGACAGGTCCGTCAGCCTGCGGAACAATGGCAAGATTGGTGGTCGTTACGACGCCCGGCATAGTATTGTGGGTTGCATACAGGCGGCGAATCACAGGCCCTTGCTGACTCAAACCCATCTCAAAAGTATGAATTGCGCGTAAATCCCGTTGCTGCGGCAAGATCGAAGCGTCGGTGTCATCCGGCAGCGGATCGATCTGAAAACTGACGGTATCGCCGTTCCAAAAGGAGCCGAGCGCATGCACCGGCACGATCTGATCATCAAACACTTTGACTGCCAGATACAAGAACCTGTCGTCCCACAGCATTTGCCAGGCCGCAGAGAAATCTGCAAGGCCCTGCCATTGCATCTCAGCGCCGTAATCCCTGGCAAAAAAAGTGAGTCCGCTCAGGCGATTTTCCGGGTGCACGAATAATGGCGCGGCGGCACGCCATTCATCGAGATTGCCGTCAATCGTGATCGGCGTTTTGGCTTTGACCGCCGGACGGAAGGCAAAACCACGCAACTGCCGATCTTCGTATCCTTTCTGATCGCGCACAAGAGCCTCGATCGGATACCCTTCGCCCACGCCAAAGGAAAAAAGATAGCCGTTCTGTTTCTGATAATGGTCAAACGGGGCTGGTTGTCCGACCTGAAGTGTGATCTGTCCGCTTTTGCGCTGCAAGCGCGTATCCACAGTTTCAAGGGTATATTCAAGCGATGTTAGAGCCGTCAGGCTCAGCGAAAAGTTGTAGGTCTGGCTTTGTCCTGGCAGGAGCGTAAAACTTTGCTGATGCGGAACAGCTTGAATTTTCAGGGCGGTTTTCAACCGAATCGCGCCTTCCCTCGGAACTGCGGAAGTATTGACAACCTGTACTTGAATGCCGGGCGTATTCAGTGCATGTTTGCTTGCTACAAGCGGACGAAGACGCACCTGCAACGGCGGCAAAATCCTGACTGTCACTGCTGCCTGCGCCACAAGCTGGTGTTGCACCAATAATTCCGCCTTCAGTGGAATTTCCGATTGTGCGGTCAACGCCGCCTGCTCATAATACGTATTGCGCCTCAGAGCTTCAGAGAATTCGAGCGTGTAAAACACATCAACCTCGCGCTGACGGCCTAGCCAGATTTCCTGGGATACGAAATCCGCTGAACCTCGCCGCTGCGAATTTTTCAGAAATTGGGCGGCGAGTTCTTCCCCGACAAGATCGGCGTAAACCACTTTGCTGTCAAGCACGCGCACGCCGGTTGGGGGCGTTAAACGTACAACCCCTTGTAACGGCTTCATTCCAGGATTAAAGAGACGGCAGCTCAGAGCCGCTGTTGTCTTTTTTCCGGGAACGACCTCGATTATCTCCGGCGTCATCGTGAACATTGGCTCAGCTACGCTCATTTCCAGGGCGTCAAGATGCTCTGATAAACCCTCTGGCAGGAGAATATATGTCGGTTCAGGCGATATGCTCAAACCGATTTTTCCCTGAAATGTGGTCAACTGCGACGATTCTCCGATCATATTCAGCAGCGTGAGGTTCATCTCCTGGCCAGTATGTTTCTGTGGGAATGCGAACGTCACTGTTTCCTTTCCGAAGAGCGACCAGAGCACAATGACAATCTTTGCGCTCTCGATCCCTTGATATACCTGACAGATCACGTTCGGATGCCGACTCAAATTTTTGACAAAATGTTTTCCTTCTAATAGGCGCGTCATGGTAGAATAGGCTGGGAGAAGCGGCAAGGGCGTCTGGTCGTAGCGGATCATCGAACTGCCGCCCAACACCATGGAATGCCCGTAATTTTTGGACAGGGGCATCCGTCCGGCGTAGATGCTGCTGCCCGGAATCATGCGGTCAATTCCGGCCGCAAAACCGAGCAGATGATGACGAAGGGTATAGGCCGCCACGTCTTTGCGCGGGACGCAGGTATTGAGCCAGATTTGTCCGTCCAGGTTCAATCCTTCAAAATACGACCATTCCACGTTCCAGAGTTCAATTTGGGATTTTCCAGAGCGTTCAATTAAGGTGCGCAAGGCATCGGTTTCGCGCTCAATGCCGGAATATTCCGGCGGAGACGGAGTATTGTAGAGCATCATAGCGATAAAATCGAAATAGGGCGGCGCGTTGCTGGCAAATTGCAGCAATTGGTTGAGATAGGCCACGTTAAACCAGGCCAATCCGCCGACGCCGACCAGCGCAGACGGCTGCAATGCTTTGATGATGCGGCAAAATGTCTGCATGTTCGGGGCGAACATCGCAGCCGGAACGCGCAAATCGGTTTCCCAGAAATTCGAGAACATCCGCTGTTCGGATTGCAGATAGGGCTGTACCTCTTGTTGCAGTTTTGCCGCTTCGACCGGATTCCGCTCAGGCAGCATCCAGAACATCGGCATGATGTCGAATTTGTGCGGATCGAACAAGTGCAGGCGTTCAAGATCCGGGAACATCACCACAAGTTTTACGCCCAGTTGTTCGAAAAATGTGACCATTTGCTGACCTGGGTGATCCCAATACATCATGCCGAATTTGGAGTAAGGATCGCGTCCGCTGCGGGTCGGGATAATCACGGCTGCCGCGCTGTAGCCCTGCGTAATCGTTTGTCCGCCGCTGCTCAGGGTGTATTCAAAGACCAAATAACGTTTGCCTTCGGGTTTCAGGGTCAGAGTTTTCTTGCGATTGGCATGTTTCGGAATCTCCAAATCATAGGTTGAATCCAACAGCTCAACTCCATCGTAATCCGATACCTTCAGATTCAACGTATATTGCTGTTTCGCAGGCAGAAAATTGTGGACGATCAGGTCGAATTGCAGTTTATCCCTCTCTGAAAAGATATGATAGGGTTTTGAACCGCGTATTTCGACCTGGGGTCGCCGGATGATGGTACGGCCGAACCAGGCCTGCCCGCCCACAGCCACAAACTCGATTCCTAAAATCGAGCGTTCGCGTCCGCACAGCCCAAGATCGAGCAGATTAACTGTCAGGGTTTGTATTCCGCCTTTTTTCGAGGAGTCCGCGTCAAATACGCCAGCCCAGAAATTATCCGGGCGATTTTCAGTGCGAAAATGTTCTTCTGGCGTTTTGGTCCAGCGAACTTGCACGATCTGCGTTGGCTCCGGGTGCGTGCTGCCGACATATTTAGTTTCGATGTGCAGCCAGATTTGATCCGGCAGAGTATCTTCCGGGAAAAATACTTCCTGTAACAATGTTCCGTTAACCGGCAGCAGCGAAGGCAGCACGCCTTGTAAGCGATGTCGCGCCGTATTGTGCTCCGGGTTTCCGTAATGCCAACGTGGTTGACCGGCCCCGCGCGCGTCTGCCCATTGCCAATTTTCGGCAGGACGAAAATAAGGTGGTAGCGGGTCGGTCACGATCACAGTTTCGGGATCCATCTCAAAATCCGCATCCCACAACCGCCACCATTTCAGACGCAGCAGCCGTTCCCCCAGTCGATCTACCCTCTCAGACATCCCCTCCTGGGAGGGGACAGGGGTGGGTTTCCCCAAATCAGCGATGAATTCTCGGTACGCCGCTTGCAGACTCTCCAATAAGTCGTTTTCAGAAATCTGCTGCGGATCGAATTTGCCCTGTTCGATAAACGTCATGACCGCTGGATCAGACATCGAACGTACTGCCGCAAAGACCAGAGTTCCTGTCAAAAGAGACAGATGCAAGAGCAATCCGAATAAAAGCCAAAAAGGCATGAAGAAGGCGATTTTGCGGTTCGAAACTCCTGCAACTTGCCACGACTTATACTGAGACACACATATTGAGTATTTCATGGGGTATTCACCAGGTTTTTTCGCTGAAGACAATACAATATTGTAGCATATATAATTCGTCAACATATCAGCCAAAGACGAGCTTTGGCACTCCTGAATCGCTAAAGAGTTATAACACGTGTATGATTCCTCAAATCAATCGTCAACATATTTTTATCACGCTAACCGAAATACTTCCTGACTGCAATCCTACAACAAATTTACAAAATCGCGTGATTTCCACTTGCGTTTTTCTGAGCGAGTAACTAAATTGATTTAGATTTTATCGGAAGGCGGGTTTCCTGACGTATTCGATAGGCTTATACGTGGGTCAGATGGGATGTCCTGGTCGAGGAAAGCCGTTTACGATGAAAGTCGGAGGTGAGTAAGTCTGTTTCCCTATCCATGCCGGTGTGGTGAATTCTGGAATTACTGCGAGGATTCATCACACTCTAAAAAGAGGAGTCGCCAATATGAAAAAGCGAAATGCTTTGTTCTGTATCGTACTTGCCGGTATGATCGGCTGTTGGATCTATCCTCACGTGACGGCCGCTGTAGAGCCAATCTATGTCGGTGTGTCGGCCCCATTCTCGAAGGAATATGCCGAATATGGCGTCAGTTTTGAGAAGGGTATCCGGTTAGCGTTGGAAACGATTAACGCCGCAGGAGGGCTGCAAGGCCAGCCGCTCGAATTGGTGGTTGGCGACAGCGAAGGCGATCCGAATATTGCCAAACGCGTGGCCCGCAAATTGACTGAGGATACACGTATTGTTGCGGTCATCGGTGATTTTGCCAGTTCATGTTCGATGGCGGCGCAGCCATTTTTCCATCGCACTGGGATGGTGCAAATCTCGCCTACCTCCTCGCACCCTTCATTCGCGCCGGGCAGTCCCTTCAGTTTTTCATTGCCGGGCACCGATGAATTGCTCAGCACTTTCATGGCACGGGCTGTGGTGGAAAAATTGCAAAAAAAGAAGGTGGCTGTCTTGTATTTGAACAACGATTGGGGCGTGGCTGCCCAGAATATCTTTATCACCGAAGTTAAGCGATTAGGGGGAGAGATCGTCGCAGTTGAAAGTTTTCTTGATCAGTCCACGGATTTTCTGCCTGTTCTGGAAAAATTGCGGGCCGCGCAACCAGATCTGTTGTATCTCTTCACCCAACTCCCTGATGGCAAGATGATTCTCACGCAGCGTCAGCAAATCGGCTGGGACGATGTGTTCGTGATGGGGTATGTTGATTTTTATTCGCCGACGATTTTCGAACTCGATGCTGGCGCCCGGCGCAACCTCTATACGAGTTCCTTAGGATTTTTCCCAATGTCGCCGCGACCGGAAGTACAAACCTTTGTGAACAATTTTGAGACGAAATATCAGGAGCCGCCAACTCAGGAAGCTGCCCTAGCCTACGATGCACTCAATTTGATCGCGGCTGCAATCAAACAGGCGGGAACTGACCACAAAGCCATTCGCGACGCACTGGCTAACCTGAAAGATTTTCCGGGCGTAACTGGGATCATGAGTTTTGATCAAGACGGTAATGTCGTAAAAGAATATCCTATTTTGCAGGTGAGGGAAAAGGATTTTGCGTTGGTTGAATAACTGACGAGCTTTGCGCCCTTCACAGGGCAGTCCTCAGAATAATGAAGTTTATTGGAAAAACTGTCCCATACGGGTTTAAGGCGAGGGACAGCATAACACAAACGATTGTCCGTCTGGATGTGATTACATCCGTGCGGCAGAAATGAATCGTCAGACAGAATAAGGGTGTAACATCTGGATAGGCAGGAACATCTCGCCAGAACGCCCTCAATTTTGCTGGCAGCGATGTGAAGATGCTATGCAACAACCGGTAAAAACCTCACGATGGGGGATCGCCGCGAAATTGTTTCTGCTCAATTCGTTGGCCATGCTGGCCCTGGGCATCATTTTAACGGTGGTGTTTCTGGCCTTTCAACAGATCGACCATTCCGTAACGACTATTATCGATCGAGATGTGGTGGATATTATAGAAAATGCCCATTCTGTAAAAAAGTTGACGGGGGTCTTTGTGGATCTGGTCATTTCCATTTTCTATAAACAAACCGGCGCGGAAACCTCTGAATTGCAAGCCTTAGAACAGCAAATTCAAGAACTCGCCGCACAAAATAGCAGTGCTGTCGTCCAAACAGCGTTAGCCGCGTTTACGCAGCAATTAACCAGCCTGGTTCAGCAAGCCGCCGCGCTCAAAACCATCCCGGAACAATTGACCAGGCTTGAAAACGATGTAATCTTTCACTTCGAGGTGTTAGAGGATATCATCGCAGAACAACTTGAGATCATTGAAACGGAAAATACTGCGTTGGCCGTCCATCTCAAAGAATTACAGGCCATGCCGACTGGATATCGCAATACGTTCTTGCAAATTATTACGCAAGTCAATGAATCACAACGCCGCCGCCTTACCCCGGAAGAATTTCAAACCATCCTGCAAGCCATGGATTATTTACTGCTACGTTTTCAGACGTTGGTCACGACAATTCCCGAAATCTCTGCCCAGGGAGAACAATTACAGAAGATCGTGACCCAATATAAAGAGGCGACGATCCATTTTCAGGAGATGCAAACTGCCTTTCAGGAGCAACTCAACCAGGTGAATGAGACCAAACTGCAAGTGTTGCAGGCGTTAGACGCTCGTGACGCCGAACTTACCACGGCGGTCAATACAATGCAAACCGACATGCGCGCCAGAATTCAATTATCCAGGAGTACCACGGCGAGCCTGGCCGCTGTCATTCTCGTCGTGCTGTTGCTGACAACCTATTCCGCGGTGCGGCTCGTGAAACCCATTGTGAAGTTGGCTCTGGCGGCCAGACAAATTGCTGCCGGCGATGTCCACATTCAACTGGACGCCAGGTACTCCCGCGATGAAATCGGGCAGTTGATGATAGAATTTGTTAACATGACAAGTTATATGCAAGAGATGGCGGCAGTCGCCACCAGCATTTCACAAGGAGATCTGCGTCGGGAGATTGCTCCGCGGGGCGAAACGGACATCCTGGGGCAGGCGTTTGCGCGTATGACGCACTACCTGCAAGAGATCGCCAGGGGTGCCGCCATGTTTGCGGCCGGTGATTTGCGCCAGGAAATTGCACCTCGTACAGAATATGATGTCATGGGACAGGCATTCAGCCAAATGAAAACTATTCGCCAGACTATGGGACATATCGTTGAGGGGACAACCCAGGTCAGGCTTTCAGCCAGCCATTTGCAGGAGATTAGCGCACAGATGGCCTCTGGCGCCGAGCAAACCTCACAGCAAGCGCAGGTGGTTTCATTAAATAGTCAACACATCAGCCAGAATATTACGGCGATTTCGACTGCAATTGAAGAATTTGCCGCTAACGCCCGTGAAATCTCCGGCACGGTCAATGAAATGGCCCGCATTATTAGTCAGGCGGTTGAGACAACCTCTGTGGCAAACGCCAAAATTACCAAATTAGAGAATGATTCGCAGGAAATTGGAAAGATTGTTAAAATTATTACGACGATTACCCAACAAACAAATCTGTTAGCCTTAAACGCTTCAATCGAAGCTGCACGGGTCGGGGATATGGGCAAAGGGTTTGCGGTCGTGGCGCATGAAGTGAAAGACCTGGCCCGCGGGATTGCCAACTCTGCGGCCGATATTACGCATCGCGTGGAAACGATCCAGAGCAGTACCCAGGAAGCGACAGTTGCTGTGACCCAGGGTGGCCAGATTATTCAACGGATTCATCAATTAGCCCGCACGATTGATCACGCAGTCGGAGAGCAAAGTTCAGCCGCGCATGAAATCGCGCACCGCATTACAGATGCTGCCCAGGGTAGCACCGAAATTACCCGGGCAATCAGCGAAGTCGTCGTTACTGCCCAATCAAGTTCAGATCATGCCGCCAGCGTCAATGAGGCCGCGAACGCGTTGTCGCATCTGGCGCAAGAATTGCGCGCGCGGGTTGAAAAATTTTCGATTTAACCGACGATTAATCTGGCGCTTAATTGTGATGTCACATCACAATTAAGCTTTCCTTTCATTCGTTAGCTTTTGCGCCTGGCACAGAGCTTAACTCAATTCCTGCTTGAGTTGTTCAATCGCTTTTTGCGCTTCGGCAAGGGATGTCACCACAATGCGGAAATCATCTTTGCCTGTTTGTTCCGCAGCGGCCTTCACCCCAATTTGCGCCAGAGCTTTCGGGATCACTTCAACGACCTTGTGTCCATTATAACGTTTGACAAGCAGCATGGCTTTACTGAAATAATCAATCATTTTTTTCCCTAAAACCGGACAGGTTGACCAATCTGCCAGCGTAATAAACCGTTTCCCGTGAAGCTGTTTGATCGCATTTTCATAAAGTCTGAGAAACTCAGGACCAATTTGATCGATAATACGATCATCCCAAAATCCCTTGATTTCGACATGAATCACATTGCCTTGAATTGATACAACCCGATAGTAATTGTCAATATTTACGTTCCCGGCCATATTCTTTCCCCTCATGTAAATATAACGCGAAGTTTTTTGTTCACTGAAATACGATATTGGCATACGGTGGATGCTGAAGCTTCAGTTCCAACACACCAAGCAATACAGCCACCTTGATTTGCTGTCAGTATTGTCAAATAATAACCATCTTGTCAAGACATCAATATTTTTCTTCTCATATCTCCTCCAGGAATGGGAAAAAGCATACTTTTTTGATTGACTTCCTGGCAATTTCAGGGCAATAATTTAAATTCACAGGCTCACACGATACGATAACCCCAAGTTTTGGTGGATTTGGAGGCGTAATGAATTACAGTCATTGCTACAGCGAAGTTATCACGGAGATCGAGAGTATCACCCAATTGCTCGAGTATCAATACTCGCTCAGTAAAAAAGCGATTCAAGGGTTGGATCTGCGGAGGTTACATATTGATTGGGAAAAGGTGAACCTACAAGATACGATTTTTTTAGGATGTGCCTTTGCCAGCCTGGAAGATGAGTTTACTGTCCGGCGGCGTGGCGCATACATTTTCCCCCAACTTGAGGGACTGCCTTATAATCCGTATCGCTCGAAGTTATATACCTGGCAGGAACTTATGCAAGGCTACGACCCGGAAGAGGATCAAAGCCTGGATTTTCAGATTTACGATCATTTTGTATGCAATGGCCGCTACAACCCCAATATCCGTGAGGCCCTGGCGCAGCGCATCCATGACCACGCCATTGATGATGCACTCAGAGATTTTCTGCAATTTGATGAAGAGGGCATGAGTCAGAAACGCGGAGTCGGCTTTATGGGCGGCCATAGTATCCCGCGCACTGACACCTACTATACGAAAGTCGCTCGCACCGCGCGACTCTTAGCCCGTGAAGGTTATCTGGTGATTTCCGGCGGCGGACCTGGCATTATGGAAGCTGCGAATTTAGGGGCCTATATGGCTGAATACTCTAACCAGGAGCTTGATGATGCCATCCGAATTCTCGCTCATGCGCCGACGTATAAACACCCGGAACATTTCAGGCAAGCCAGAACCGTGCTGGAAAAGTATCCGACCGGAACCGAGAATTTAGCTATTCCGACCTGGTTTTACGGACATGAACCGACCAATCTGTTCGCCAGCCATATCGCCAAATATTTTTCCAACAGCATTCGCGAAGACGGGTTATTGGCGATCAGTTTGTATGGCGTGATTTACGCTCCGGGCAGCGCCGGCACCACTCAGGAAATTTTTATGGACGCCACCCAAAATCATTACGGCAGTTTCGGTTATTATAGCCCGATGGTGTTTTTAGGGCGAAAACGCTATCTCAAAGACACCTTCCTCTTCCCCATCTTGCAGCAACTCGCTTGGGGACGAATGTATGCGGATATGCTGTTCGTGACGGACTCGCCAGAGAAGATCGTTGAGTTTATCAAGCAGCATCCGCCCGTCAAAGTCATTCCTGTATGAGTAGTCAGAGTAAAGAACTTTTTTGGCTCTTTTTGACAAACGCAAGAACGATAGCCACAAACTTTCCGGAAGAAATTTTTCTTTTCCTCAGAGACTTGCTTCTCTGAAAGTTGGACATAAGAATAAACAGAGGAAACAGGAAATACTGAATTCTTGTAATAATTCAGATGTTGTTAAAACTTCAAAGCATACCAGCGGATTGAAGAATTCAACGGATTTGAAGAAATAATTCGTTCCATTCCACAATTCGTTAGCACATATATATGAAAGGTCAACTGAAAGATCAACGCAAAAAACGCAGATACCTTTTCTTCTTTGTTCTGGTTGTTATCGGTATGGGCGCAATTCAGGTATGGCAGAGTGCTGCGAGCAATAAAGACACCTCCTCGTCACCGCCTGCTGAAGCGCGCTTCATAAATCTCACGCCGCAAGAAGCGCACGCGCTCATACAAGAACACAACGAGGATGAAAATTTTGTGATTCTGGATGTCCGCACGCCCGCCGAATTCCGGAGTGGGAAATTAGGGGATGCCGTAAATCTCGATTATTATGCCCCAAATTTTCGAGCAGAAATGGCAAAACTGGCAAAGAATAAGACTTATCTTATCTATTGCCGCACTAGCAACCGGAGTTCGCAGACGCTGCGGCTGATGCAGGAATTGAATTTTCACCAGGTCTATCATCTGACAGGCGGGATTGTCGGCTGGAGTCAGGAGAAGTTGCCAGTCACGCCGTAAATCCTGTTACAGCATTATTCACTAGCATTGACCTGACACCTGACAGGTTTTCAAAACCTGTCAGGTGTTCTGGCAGTGTCAACGCAATTGTATAGTGCTGTACCACATGGCGACACTCTTGAAACTACAAGAATCGTATATAGGAAAGAATGGGGTTTCAGGCATAGCAATAACCTATTCTTTCCTATATATGATTCTTGTAGTTTCAAAGGGATGCCAAAGCTTGTCTTTGGCTGTCAAAGCCAAACTTTGACACTTCTGTTTGCGATTTTTGAGAAATAAAACGGAAGGGATGATCCGGCGTTACTTCAAATAGCCATTCTGGCGCATAGCGCGCAGCCCGGAATCCACATCTGACAATTTCACGTTTAACAAATTTTGAATTTTTTGGGTATTCAGGGAACAATCGCTGCCGCGCTGCGCCGACATTTCGACTTCTTGCATGGTCACAGGCTGAAGGTACTGGTCATCATATCCAAAGGCTTTGGCAAATTTCTTGCCAAATTCATAGCGATTCAGGCGTTCTCGTCCGGCCAGATGAAAGGTTTCGCCTTTTACTGGTTGTTCCAATAATTTGAGAATCGAGCGTACGCCATCATTCACAAGCAATGGAGTGCGAAACTGATCGGTATATAATTTTACTGGCTGTTGGTGTTCCAAACCATCTCGCAGCCAATCGGTAAAACACGTGCTTTTCCCATGACTCTTCCCATACATCAATGACAGGCGGATAATAAGGTAATCGGAGACGGTTTCTTTGACCGCTTTCTCTCCCAGAAGTTTGGTTTCTCCGTAGTAATTGCAGGGTTTGGGAATGTCTGTTTCGCGATAATTTCCCTGCTGCCCATCAAAAACGAGGTCTGTGGAGATATACACAAATTTGGCGCCGAGGTCTTCGGCAAGTTCCGCCAGACGGGTTGTGCTGGTCACGTTAATATCATACGCCATAGAACGGCGTTTCTCACATACATCAGCATTGGTCAGCGCCGCTGTATGGATGATGATGTTTGGCTGAATTTCTTCCAGCACATTCTCAATTTCTTCGGAATCTTGAAGATTCAGATGGTATTCCTGACAACCCGAGATTTTTATACGGTGCTGGCAATAGGTAAAATAAGTATCATACAACTTCGCGGCGTGCTTTGCAAGAGCCCATCCGAAAAACCCACTGCCGCCGGTCACTAAAAGCTGAGAATACAAAGACATAAGCATAAAAAAAGCCAATTTTCCTGAAAAAGAAAATTGGCTTTTTGACAGAAAAAAATGGAGGAAGAAGCTGAGGTATTTGCTGTTACGCACTTTCGTGAGATGCTCTCACCTGGTTCCCTCTCTACGCTTCCCCTCCATATTCTGTAATCATAAACTATGGGTAATATGATATCACTTCCAACATTTGTCAACAAAAATTTATCCAAATACGCAGAATATTTGTCACGTTCTACAGAACTACTTGTAGGATAAGGAGTTATGTCTGCGAATGTTTTGATTCGTTTCACTATTAGGCTCCGTACTTTTGCAAGCGTAAGGAATTGGCTAACACGAGCGGCATCAGATTAACCATAGGCTGGCGGCCTAAGCTGCCGGCGATGCAATCAATCTCATTAAACGCGCTCACTCGATCAACCCGGGCATATTTGGCGCGCAACAGCACCGGCACCGGATGCCAGCTATGTGCTTTAAGAATCGCCGGAGTGGAATGATCCGCTGTCACCACCATCACATCAGGATTGATTCCCGTCAAAATCGGCAATAAACTGTCAACTTCTTCAATCACCTTGACTTTCGCATCAAAATCGCCGTCTTCCCCTCTGGAATCCGTATATTTGATATGCACAAAGAAAAAGTCGTAATTGCCAATTTGTTCTTTGACCGCTTCAAATTGGGTGCGAATATCGGCCGTGATGGGATGCAGTTTCATGCCCAATAGCAGCGCGATGCCGCGATACATCGGATAATTGGCGACAGCCAGCGCGTTCAGCCCATACCGATCTTCCATCGAGGGATAAGGCACGTATCTGGCAAATCCGCGTAACAGCATGGTATTGGCTTTAGGTTCATCCGCCAGAATCTTGTGCGCCTGTTCCAGAAATTTTGTCACCAGCGGGATCATCTTTTTGCCTTCCTCAGAGGTTGCGGTCGGAGCTTTGGGCGGAACCCCGGTTTTCTGTGGATCGGTGTCTTCTAAATCCCCACTAAGATTATCGCCCCGGAACACCACAGCCGCACGGTGTTCTTTGACCGGTTCGATAAACACTTCCACATTCATATCTTTCAGATCAATCCGTTCCCGCAGTTTCGCGCAGACGCGCTGATTTTCTTCCGTGGCAAGCCGTCCGGCGCGTCGGTCAACCAGGTTGCCCGCTGTGTCTGAGGTGGCAAAGTTGACGCGAATCGCCACGTCGCGGCCGGTTAATTTGAACTCAATGCCGGCAGCTTCCAACACGCCGCGCCCGATATTGGCGGTCAACGGATCATAACCAAACAACCCGAAATGTCCTGGCCCGCTGCCGGGCGTGATGCCCGGATACACCGGATCAAACACGCCGCATGAAGATTTGGCGGCCAACGCATCTAAATTGGGCGTTTTGGCGACTTGCAGTTCCGTGCCCCCTTTATCCGGGTGAGCCAACCCGCCAACCCCGTCCATCACTAAAAAGATGATTTTCGAATCATTTTTCACAACTAACTGTTGAATAACATCAGGATACATATAAGCTCTCCTTGTGAGATGTTTTGCAGAGTTATTGAAAATCTTGGGTGATAATTATTGCTCAAAATGGAATATCGTGACTATCGTGTCAAGAAATTTACTCCTCCCATTTGTGCATTTATTTTTGTCTCAATACCAGAAAGTTATGGAAAAACCTGTCTATCAGGAAAAGAAAGGATAAAATATTATGAACAGTTTCGAACGTTATCTTGGAATATTGCAGGGGCAACGCGTGGATTTTCTGCCCCGCCTGCCGATTTTAATGCAGTTTGCGGCTGAATACATCGGCTCAAATTACGGCGAATTTGCTTCTGATTATCACGCATTGGTGGAAGCCAACGCGCGTTGCGCCGAGGATTTCGGCATGGATCAGCTCAGCGCGATTTCCGATCCCTTTCGGGAAACGCAGGGATTTGGCGCAGAAATTGTATATGTCAAAGACGGCGTGCCCAGATGTCCGCATCCGCCGCTGGAAGCCAGTAAAGAGCTCGCAACGCTTGTGCGTCCGAATCCGCTGCAATCCGAACGCATGTTAGATCGGGTTAAGGCGATTCAGAGCTTCAAAGAACGCTTTGACGGTCAGTATTCCATTTTGGGCTGGATTGAAGGTCCGACCGCCGAAGCCACGGATTTGCGCAGTATGTCGAACTTTTTCGTTGATTTGATCGAAGATAAGCCCTTTGCGGCAAAATTGATGGATTTGTGCGTGGAGGTGGGCGTTGAATTTGCCAAAGCCCAGATTGACGCCGGAGCCGATACGATTGGGATTGGCGACGCGGCTGCCAGCCAGGTTTCGCCCCGCGTCTATCAAAAATTAATCCTGCCGCGCCAGAAACGCCTGATTCAGGCTGTCAAAGACCTGGGGGCCTTCGTACGCCTGCACATCTGCGGCAATATCACCCATCTGCTGCCAGGCATTGCGGAACTGAACATTGACATTCTGGACGTGGATCATAGTGTTGATATGGCCGCAGTACGTCAGGCGCTTGGGAAAAAGGTCGTGCTTGCCGGCAATATTGATCCGGTCAGCGGTGTGTTACGCGGCACGCCCGCAACAATCCGCGAGACAATGGTGAAAACCTATCACACGGTTGGCAACCCCTACATGATCACTGCCGGCTGTGAAATCCCCTCCGGCACGCCGGTTGACAATCTGAAAGCTTTGTGTGAACCGATTCCGTGTCGGCCTTGATTTTCAGGAACACTACAGTGGATTGGGGAAAGGAACGGATAAGATTTTCCATGCAGCATAGCATAATCCGCTATATTCTTCAATCCGTTGTTGTGCTGGGAATGAGTCTTTGAAATGCTGTAATGATTCACTCACTTTACGCAGTAGATAAAAAAGTTCTTTGACAAATATCTTGTGATCATGTTCAGA
>DF820463.1:481089-505102 GCA_000739535.1 Candidatus Vecturithrix granuli
CAGGTTTCTTCAAGAAACCTGGTTTTTGTGACAGGTATCAGGTTAATGGTTCTGCATAATGCTGTAAGGGATGGCAAGCATCTTCAGGTGAAAAGACCCACCCTAACCCCTCCCAGGAGGGGAGTTCACGGCTGCGCCATGTAAAAACCCATACCTGTAAGGGGTGAGGGTCAAGTTTTTCTATTCTTAAAACATAATATGAACATACAAATGTAGTTGATGTTTAAAAATAATAAAAAAATAATTGACAAACATAATATGACTATACAAGCATACAACGATGCAAAAAACCTTTGAATACAGATTGAGAAACTTGATAAAAAGGGGTGATGTGGAGGCATAGGCATAAAGGTCTTAAGAGGTGGCGTGTGTATGCGTTATGGATGGAGTTATCATCAACCTTAACATGGGAGGAAACAATATGATGCGATTTGTCGTACTCACGGTGTTAGTCAGTGTTGTGTTGTCTCTGAATGCGTTCGCGGCATCGCCGTTTTTGGAAGTTGCCAAAACTACAGGGATCGAACTTGTTGAAGAAAATGGTATGACCATCTGGAAAGGAGATTTGGGCGGAAAAATCAAACCGAATGGTCCCCTGGCCGGGAAAAAGATCGGGTTACTGGTCGCATGTGAATTCAGTGATTGGCAGGCTTATTACCTGGCAGAGTTTGTCGCCGAGTTCGGTGGAACACCTCAATTCATCATGGATAATAATCATCTGTGGAAAAATACCCGTCCGATGAATGGAATCCATATTCCTCACGGAACCTGGGGCTTGACCTTAACCGAAGGCATGGACGGCCTCGGGATGAACGGCAATCGAGTGGAGTATCCCGTGGTGTTAAAAGAAGATCCGAACTTTGTTGCTCCGGGAGTTGGCCCGGGTTCTCTGAAAGTCGCCGATCCGGCAGCCTATGATGCCCTGATTATCTTGGGAAGCCATTCTGGCGACATTCTGGTCGCTGACGACGTGGCGCTCGCGTTCATTAAAGCGGTGGCTGACAGGGGAGTTCCTATAGCTGGTATTGACGCCGGCATTATGCCGATGATTCATCTTGGCCTGATGGATGGGAAAGTCGCAGTCGGAAACCGGACGGTTGACTACATGTTGAGAAAGATTGCGAAATTCCAGGCCGGTTCGGTGGCCGTTGACGGCAACATCATTACCGGACGCGACACTTTCTCTACACCCGGCGTGCTGAGAGCTTTATGCAAAGTGTTTGATCCGGAATTTGTTGACACGAAGAAAGGAATCCTCAAAGGCAAAACCGTTATGGCGATGACCGCTGAAGATTGGGAAGATATCGAACTCTGTGCTCCTATTCTGGAACTGTTCTACAGAGAAGCCAATATTGTGGTCGGTCTGTTCGATCCAATCCAGAAAGCTCGTCCGGCGATGCTTGATTCTGAGGTACGTACCGGAAGTTTCGGCACAACCGTGCCATTCCAGGAAATTCCGGCCAGCTATTACAAAATTATCAACGTTGCTGATCTGAAGATGTCGGATTTTGACCTGCTGTTCATTCACGGCGCCATGAACCCCTGGCGGCTCACTGTGGGGACTGAAGCGCAAGAATTCTTGAGAGATGCTTACGCCTTCGGAAAACTGATCGCTTCTATCTGCCATGGCCCGATTCCTTTGGCGGCAGCGGATATTTTGAACGGCAAAAATTCAGCCGGATGGTTGGCTGTGCAGGATTCTGTGAACATGATGGGCGGAACGTTCCATGCGGATTGGGCGGCTGCGATTGAAGGCAATGTCGTGACCGGGAGAACCCCTCCGGAAGTTCCTGAATTCATCGATGCGATAACCGAAGCGCTGCTCAGGTAAAAGGCCGATCCTTTCTGTAAAAGGGCAGCTATGAACTCCGCTATAATCTAAATAGCGGAGTTCATAAAACGCAGTGTTGTTCAAAAAAATCATAAAAATTAAAATGTTCTTATAACACAGGAGGACATGCTCATGAAAAAGTTTGTTGTACTTCTCGCAATTGCCGCAATGTCGTGTTTTGCTCTGGCAGCCTCGGCGGCTGACGTCACCATTCAGTTGGCTAGCGCCTTTGAGCCGACCCATATTCTGTCGCAATCCGCTCAGAAGTTCAAAGAACTGGTGGAAGAAAAAAGCGGCGGCGCCATTACTGTTGAATTGTTCCTGGGCGGTGTGATGGGGTCGGAGGAAGAGTGTACCGAATCCGTCAGTATCGGTGCTGTACAGATGCAAGCCGGCGGCGGATTGCCGATTAAGACCTATGCTCCTGAGTACTATTTCCTGGATTCTCCCTATGTGATCAGAGATTGGGAGCACTTCCAGAATGTCTTCTATAACAGCCCCATCGGCAAAAAAGCCCAGGAATTGATCGCCACCAACGGAAACACCGTGTATCTGGGCGTTGTGTACCGCGGCGCGCGTCAGTTCACCTCGAACAAACCAATCAAGACGCCTGCCGACCTGCAAGGCATTAAACTGCGCCTGCCGCAGTTACCCACCTGGATCGCGGTGTGGAAAGCCGTTGGCGCGCTGCCGGTTCCGGTGGCCTTGACCGAACTATTCTCCGCATTGCAAACCGGTGTGGCCGATGCATCCGAAGGCGATGTAAGTCAGATTCACTCCTTCCACCTGGACGAAGTGCAGAAATACCTATCCATGACGAACCACCTGGTACAAACCGGTGCGTTGACGATCAATAAAACTTTCCTGGAAAGCCTGACGGCAGAACAACAGGCAATAATCAAGGAAGCTGGCAAAGAAGCCGCAGATTGGGGTTCGCAGAAGATTATCGACGGCGAAGCCGAATTGATTGCCGACCTGAAGGCCAAAGGCATGGAAGTAGTGATCCCTGATGCCGATGCGTTCCGCGAAAAAGCCAAACCGGCTGTCGAACAACTCTTCAAAGAACAGTGGCCGGTAGCGACCTGGGAAGAAGTCCTTTCATACTAACATGTGCATCTGTCAGGGGGTGGTTTTAGCTATGGCTGCCCCCTGCTCTCAGTGAAATGAGCGATGATGCTGGTAAGAGAATCATTACATAAAAGGATTCAGGATGGCCAAAAAAATTACACTCAAATATTTTGATTCGGCCTTGGATATTGTTGTGACATTGGGCTTTATCTTCATGCTACTCTGCGCGATCTTTCAAGTGATTTTCCGTTACGTGCTCCGAATTTCCGTCCCCTGGACCGAGGAAGCCGCGCGCTTTGCCCTGATATTTGTGACCTTTTGGGGCGGCGCGATTGCCTTACGGGAAAAAGAACATATCGTGATTGGCGCCATTTTTGAAAGGCTTCCTCAGAAATTTCAAGCTGTCCTGCAACTCATCTTTATTGCGGCAATGGCGTGGTTCCTGGTAAATGTGTTTCTGGGCAGCATTCCGATGATCAAACTGACCTGGAACACACCGGTCGGTTCAATCGGATGGCTGAAGACAGGGCATGTGTATCTGTTTCTGCCCACAGGCATCGGGTTCATGCTGCTGTATCTGGCGCTCTGGGCCGTTGAAACTATTCTGGATTTCACCGGTTCCGGAAACCATACATTGCAAACCACCACAGAAGGGGGGAACAATTCATGAGGTCGGGAGCGCAGATTAGCTCTCATGAATGATCATCCGAAAAGAGGAACGTATAATGAAATTTGCCGCCTTTATCGGAATTTTAGTGATCCTGTTTATGATCGGTATGCCGGTCGCTTTTTCGATGGGGATCAGCGGGTTCGTGACGCTGAAGCTGATGTGGGGCGAAACTGTCAATATCGGAATTGTTGCGCAGCGGATGTTGTACGGCGTGAACAATTTCATCATCTTAGCGATTCCTTTCTTCTTGTTGGCCGGAAAACTGATGAATACCGGCGGCGTGACGCAGCGCATCTTTCATTTTGCCAATTTATTGGTGGGGCACATGAAAGGCGGCCTGGGACAGGTGAATATTATCGCCAGCATGATTTTTGCTGGCATGAGCGGTCTGGCTGCCGCTGACACCGCAGGGTTGGGTATGGTGGAGCTGAAAGCCATGCACGATGCTGGCTACGACAGCGATTTTAGCTGCGCTATCACTGGCGCGTCTTCCACGATCGGACCGATTATCCCGCCCAGCGTTCCATTGGTTATTTACGGTATTCTGGCAAACGTTTCCATTGGAAAATTGTTGATTGCCGGAATCGTGCCCGGGTTTTTGGTTGGGATCGCACTGATGATCATGGTAACGATCTATGCCGGAAAAAAAGGGTATCCCCAGAACCCACGGGCGACCCTGGGGGAATTGTGGACCGCCTTTAAACTCGCTGCTGCGCCGATGATGACGCCAGTGATCCTGATTGGCGGCATTCTCACGGGCATCTTTACTCCCACTGAAGCGGCGGCGATCTGTGCACTCTATGCCTTTGTGTTAGGATGTTTTGTTTACCGGGAGATCTCTCTGACCGATCTCTGGAAAATTCTCAAAGAAACTGCCCACGAAACCGCAACGATCACGTTTATCATTTCCTGTGCCATGTTCTATGGCTGGGTCATGATTCGCAGCCGCATGCCAATTGTGTTATTAGAATTGGTGACCGGCATTAGTACCAATCCGATCGTGGTGCTCTTTATCCTGAATGCCTTTCTGCTCATCATCGGCTGTTTCATGGAAACAATCGCAGCCCTCAGTATTTTGGTGCCCATTATTCTGCCGTTGTTGCTCAAAGTCGGTATCGACCCGCTGCATTTCGGCATGGTGATGGTGCTTAATCTGATGTTAGGGTTGCTCACCCCGCCCTTTGGCATCAACTTGTTTATCCTGAGTAAGATCAGCGGCCTGTCATCCTTGCGCATCGCCAGAGCCACACTGCCATTCTTTATTCCGTTATTGGCCGTGCTGTTGCTGATTACGCTCTTTCCTTCGATTGTGACGTTTTTGCCGGCGTTGGCCTTTGGCAAATAGCCGCTGATTCTTCATAAAGAACGAACCGTCTTTTCAGGCTATTCATTTACCCGTCGAAAAGAATGCTCGTTAGTTGGCGTGGCAGAACTTGCCGCAAAGCATTTGAATTATCTCTTTTTCGCATGAAGAACAAGCTTATGATGGATGCAGTCCACACTTAAAGTCATTGACGTCTCCTGCGCCGCCAGAGGCGGCGCAGGAGACGAAAGAGATAGGGCATTGGTGGGGTTGCTACACCAGGCGTTTCAGCGCGTCAAGCAAGCGGGTCACGTTTTCAGGGCGGGCGGTATGTCCCATCAGACCAATCCGCCAGATTTTGCCTGACAATGGACCTAATCCGGCGCCAATTTCAATTTTATATTTTTCAAGTAAGGCTGTCCGAACCGCTGCTTCGTCAACGCCATCCGGTACATAGACTGAATTCAGCATAGGCAGGCGATATTGCGGTTCCACCACCATTTTCAGTCCTAACGCTTCAAGCCCGGCAACTAAAGCGCGGTGATTTTCCAGATGACGCTGGTACACGTGTTCAAGCCCTTCTTCTAAAATCAGAAAAAGTGCTTGATAGAGGGCGTAGAGCATATTAATCGGTGCAGTATGGTGATAGACGCGTTTGCGCCCTTCCCAGTATTTGATAATCATGCTCAAATCCAGATACCAATTGGGAACTTTGCTCTTTCTCTGCTGGAGGGCTGCTACCGCTCGATCAGAAAACGACACGGGCGACAGACCCGGCGGGCAGGAGAGACATTTCTGGCTTCCACTATACAGGGCGTCAATGCCCCAGGCATCCATCTCGATGTTTATGCCTCCCAGGCTGGTCACGGTATCAACAAGGAAGAGCGTGTCTGAACCTTGCAGCAATTTTCCGATTTCAGGGACCGGATTACATACACCGGTTGAGGTTTCGGCGTGAACAACCGCCACAATTTTGTATGCGTTTCCGGCAAGTTTCTTCTTGACATCCTCTACAATCACGGGGGCACCCCATGTAAATTCGAGCGCGTCAACTTTCGCTCCCAATCGTGAGGCGACATCCTGCATGCGTGTGCCAAAGACACCGTTACTTAAAATCAGCACCGGATCACCCGGTTCTACCAGATTAACAAAACAGGTTTCCATTCCGGCGGAACCTGTCCCGGAAATTGGAACTGTCAGGACATTATGCGTATGCAAAACGGCCTGAAGCTGTTCCTTAATGCCATCCATGATCTGCAAAAAATATGGATCAAGATGTCCGAGGGTTTTTTGACTCATGGCTTGATACACAGCATCAGGGACACAGGAAGGCCCCGGGCCCATAAGCAAAATTTCTTGAATATTGTTAAGTAGGTTATTCATTGTTGAACCTCCATAGATTGCTCAGGTTTCTGAATACTGGTCTCTATTTGTTTATGTGGATTGTTTCGCCACAAGCGGGTCACATTGTCAAGGGAAAACAGACGATGCGCTTGTAATCTCGACAATGTTCACTTGACAAGATTCCATTTTTTTTTATTAAGACGATAATATTGTCGAGTTCCTTCTGGCGTCTAAAATCATTATTTCAAGAGGGAGATATGATGAACGTCAAGTATGGTAGTTGGGTTACGATGGTATTCTGTTTTTGTTTGGTAATGGGATGTCAAACCGAGCGAGGAAAGCACACTGAATCAGAGATCGCATTATTAGAAGCTGTCTGGAATGGCGATCAGCAAACGGCGGCCTCATTGTTAGACAAAGGGGTGAATGTCAATGCCCGTGACACATATCAGGCCACCTCGTTACTGTATAGCGCACATCGAAGAAATGAGCCGATCATGCGCCTCTTATTAGAACATCAGGCGGATGTGAATGCGGCTGATAATCGTCATGTCACAGCGTTAATGGAAGCTGTAGCGAAAGATTGTCTGGGGTGTGTTAACCTGTTATTGGAGTATCATGCGGATGTTCGTGCCAGAGATATCAACCAGAACACGGCGTTGATCTTTGCCGCCGGGGTCGCAGGACCGGATATGGTGACGCTTTTACTAGAATCTGGGGCTGAGATTGATTCGCATAATCATATCGGGATGACAGCGCTGATGCAGGCCGCTCGCAGCGGGAAATTTGAAACAGCGAGAAGATTATTGGTGCACGGTGCGAATGTAAACCAGCGCATGGGCAATGGCGCAACCGCTCTGTTGCTGGCTGAACAACATGGTCACACTGCGATTGTGAACCTGTTGAAAACCTTTGGAGCGATTGATTTCCGGGAACAAGAGAAGATGATTCCCTTATGGACAGTTCCATGATCTTCTCTATTTGTTATAGAAAAAACCAGATTTCTGATCAGAAACCTGGTTTTGTGGTCTTTCTCGGTTTTACGAGGATTTTGGAGCAAAGGTTTCGATTTCTGGCTTAGGCATATAATCTTCTTCTTCCAAAATCTCAACCAATTTGGCGTGATCTTTCCGTTGGATCACAAAATAGGTTGGCGCAACCTGTTCAATCAGGAACTTTGAAATCTTTTTTGATTCTTTGAGTTCCTTCGCCAACGCCGGAGTATCACAACGTAACATCAACGCATCGATAAAACTAATTCGTCCATACGTGCTGGTCCATTCGACGATCGTTTCTCTGACATTATCGGGAATCGGGCGTTCAGCGTGGTTATCCAAAAAGGACATAATCTCTTCAACCGATTTACCTTCTTGCAAGGTATGATATACTGACGGACGTGAGAGTTTATAGACGACTTCATCATTCACCCGCACCAGTTCAGCAATTTTCCCGAGTTCCCATCGAATTGAAGGTTCCAAATCTTTTGAAGCAAACACTTCAAAATTCGGTTTAATCGAAAAATTCTTCTCGACTTGTTTGGGGAATAAAGAAATATCATTCACCAGAATGGCAGTTCCCAAGCGGCTAATTCGAATTCCAAAATCCCCTTCCCCCGCTTCGCGATGAAGACTCTGCTCAATCCCTCCGATATATAACAACACGTGTAAGAAATTGGGATCGCGCGGCTTTGAACTTTGTCTGAACCATTTGTGTTGCGGCATCAACACGTTGAACACACGGTCAACAGAGGCGGCGGTCAGCCATTTTCCGCGGGGCACGAGCAAAAGCAGACGAAGAAGGAGTTGCGCCTCGGCCGAGGAGGTCATATAGTAATCTTGCCAGAACTGGAAGAGTTCTTTTATTTTGAAGAAGTCCGGCTTTTCCAGCCACTCTTCAACTGCATCAGTAATTCGCAGATAATTCCCTTCGACCACCGTCAACCCTTTTGCCGTGCAGAATCGAAAGATAAAATCAAATCGCGGCGGATAATAACCTTCTTCCCGTTCTTTATCCATATCTTCTAATGGACGTTCCGGCAATTCAAAGGAATCCAGAATGCGAAGCTGTGTTCGTTTAAAAATGACATATTCCTGGGTCAGCTTCACATTATCGCGTTTCAAAAACGCCAGAAACGTGAAAATATCTCGAATAATGGCCAGGCCATCAAAACGGGTTCGCTGCGGTTCAGTTGCGAAAAAATCTAATTTTTCAAGCAGATCTTGCCCGATAATTTCTAATAACGCCTCGGCAAGATCAACCGGAATCGAATATGTATTTTCATCTTCATCGGGATACGCAATATAGATAATGCCGCGATTGATCAGGGAATTCATCACATCATCTGGCGCCAGGTCATGTTCAGGAAAAATTCGCTGGAGTTCGTCATGATATTTCTCTGTTGTGAACCCATCTTCTTCTTTGAAAAACAAGGTCATCATGACCCCGGCAGCCTGGATGTCGGACAATTCCCCGAACAATTTTTTCAAAAATCGTCGATCCCGGAATTTCTGAGTCAGAATTTCAATTAATCGCGCTTTTGAATACAGATTACATTGAAGATTATTTTCCAGCGCAATTGTCTGAGCTAATTCTATCGGGATTTGCGATAGGTACTCTTGAAGTTTGATGTTACTTCCTAAATTCAACATGGTGAGGATAAGAAATATAAGAACAGGATCACCCTGCCCCCTATCCGGGTACACAGGGGATCACTGCCCTCTCATTGCTCATCCCTGCGGGCTAAGCGTCATTCAGATATTAATATTCAATACCATACTTTTATTCGGCTTCCAGGATAGATCAGCGTTCCTTGAAAATTATTCCATTTCTGTAACTGGTCAACGCTCACGCCAAACGTCGAGGCAATTTTACTCAGAGAATCTCCCCGTTTGACACGGTAGGTAAGCATTTTCGTATTTTGAGATGTGTCCTCCTGGTTTTTCGCAAGTACACTCGTTGAGGGCAACGGAACTTTCAAGGTTTGTCCGATTTGTAATGATCTTTCATTTTTAATCTTATTCAGCGATTTTAATGCCGCAATATCCATCTGGTAGCGTTTGGCGATCATGCTGAGCGTTTCTCCACGCTGGATGGTGTGCGTAATCGTCTCAGCGCTTCGTAACGACGCATAGGTTTTCTCTTTCCCTGAAGCAGGGATCCTCAATTTCTGTCCGACTCGTAAATTCTTGACATTGCGAATGTTATTGATCTCTTTCAACAGATTCGCATCAACGCCGTATTGTTTTGCAATTTTCGATAAATTATCTCCCCGCTTGACAACATAGAAGATGTCATCATCGGCAGCTTTAGTTGACTGAGGCTTAGGTTGAGGCTGTTCAGGTTCTGCTTCCAGCGATGTAACTTTTGCGAGAACGATACTCCCGATCCCTTGCGGAACTTTTAAAGCATACGTACCTGAACCAGGCGGGGTTTTCCCTTGTTTGAGGGCAGGATTTAGTTGGCAAAGTTCCTTATAGGTTGTTCCAAGTTCCTGGGCCAGGGTTTTTAAAGAAAGTCCTTTTTTGACGTGAACAGTTTCGTATCTCACCGGGGAGATATGCACAAAAGAGACCCCAAATTTCTGGTGGTTTCTGGCAAGATACATGATTGCTTTCATCCGGGAAACGTAGTGTTTCGCTCCCTGACCAAAGGCTCTCGTCGCCGCCAGAGCGCTGATATCGCGGGTTCGATGTTTTCCAATGGCCTGATGAACTTTATATTCTCCCATATAATAACCAGCAAGAGCTAAATCCCAGTCACCAAGCATGTCATAAAGTGCTTTTAAATAAGCAGCAGCGGCCTGAGTGGATTTTTCAGGGTCTCGCCGTTCATCGACCCATTTATCAATTTTCAGGCCATAGAGCTGCGCCGTTCCGCTGACAAATTGCCATAATCCGACGGCCCCGGCTGGTGAAACGGCGTCAATTCGAAAATTACTCTCTAACAGGGGAATAAAGGCAAGTTCGATCGGAATTTGATAACTCTTAAAGATCTCTGCGATCATAGGAAGGTATTGCACTGCTCGCTCCAGGCCTTTTCGATACTGTGATCGATCTCGAGAAAATTCTTTCACATATTTCATAACCTCCGCATCCGATTCATCGATCACAATATCTCCCAGAACCTCTTCCGCAGTATAATCAAAAAAATTTGTATTTTCAGGCGATTCTTGCTGCTGCACCTGTTCTTCCTCAAAGAATTTCGGACACATATAAGACAACGAAGCTTCTAATTCCTCGGTGCTTGCTGCAATCTCCGGCATACCTTCATAGGGAATATCCTGGAGGTAGCGTTGTTTTAATTCAAGCGTATGAATTTTATAAAAGAGTCGGTCATACGTCTGAGTCAACATGTAATGGGTTTCGGCATCAACATCCGCATTCAGTAAAGTATCCAGGGCGGTGTCAAACTCCTGGCGTGCAAGGGTCCAACGCTGCTCATCATAGTATTGGCAGCCTGCTTCATAATGTTTTTCGGCTTCTGCAATAATGTTCGATATGTCTAAAGACAAATTTTCCTGGCTTTCTTGCTCAGGAATAGAATTTTCATATTCGGATTGATAGGTTTTCGTGCCTGTGCCGCATCCTGTTATCACGAGACATCCCATCAGAAGATTATAGAAAAAATACTTCAGTACTCCATGTGAATTCATAGAACATTCCTCCCCACTGATTCAATAAGATATGGTGTGTATCTCTCAGAGATTCTTATTGTTAAATTTTCTCTCCCGGTCGAACAGGGCCTTACCCTATTCTTCCTCGTTTTTTCATCTGTTCTTCATACAGTTTTTGATACATCACATCCCACTCTCGTGAGCCTTCTATGATTTTCCGCTTATATGAATGAAGCATGCGTCGAACTTCCTGATCCACCTCCTCCTCAACGCTCAGTTCATCAAGCATGACATTGGCAATTTCTGCCCGAAGGCTGTTTTTATCGATGAGCCATGTCGCCAATTCCTGATCGTCCAGAGCCTCGATAATTCGATGTGACAAATGTAGTACTTTCTCTCGACTTAATCTCATAGTATCAAATTTCGTTCCTTCGCGAGCTTTCGTTTCACCATCTGAAACATCTCATGATATTCTATATTTTGTTGTCGCATCTGTTGAGAATATCCGGCTAAAATTTTCCGCACCTCCTCGTCCAGATCATCCTCAACTTTCAGGTCCTGGATAATGGTATTACTGATTCTGGCGTACAAGATCTTCGGATCCACGTGTACCTTGATACAACCTTTCTGAACAAGCCGTTGCACCAACCGCTGACTGAGTGATTCAATATAATCTTTTCGTAATTTCATGGGCGTCTTTTTCAAAAATTCTGACCTGTTTCCTCAACACTATCAAACATCTCAAAAATTCGAGGCGCAAATATCATTCACTATGCCGTGAAGTCAAGAAAAAAATGGTTCTGACTCTAACATAGGCATAGAAAAGACTTTATCGCGAATAAAATTTTTATGCGACGAAATCACCCGAATTCCCCTCCTGGTGGGGGTGATGGGTTGGTTACCAGGATCGGCGACATGCTGACATCGAGCACCCCCCCTACCCCTCCCAGGAGGAGAACTGGCCCAATACCGTGTTTATTTGCGATAATGTCTAAAGAACATTCTGAAACATCATCATACTTCCGGAGTATCGATTCAAAGAGTTCTGGAAATTCCATGGTCATAAGCGTGAGCGTCTGTCTGTTTGCAAATTATTTCAACGATCGCGGGGATGCGTTGGCTCACTCCCGTGCCTCGGTCGTTCCGGCCTGGGCGTCTGGAATAATAATCCTTTAATTCCAACTGTTACCTGGGCTGAATTTCCTTTTGACAACGTGGCAATATTCGTGAAATACGATACCTCATCACGAGCAATATCATCGCTATTGCCTTTGAATATATAGATGATTTTTGCCTGTTCCCCCGGCGGAAAATTTTTGAATGAGAAGTGCATACGATTATCGTCAATTCCGGTTAAAAAACAGGTCGCTGAGGAAGGGCATCTGTCAATTTTGACTTCAGATAAAATTAATGCGCCCCCTTTCGTTCCATCTGACATACTATCCGTCAGTTCCGTGTCTTTTATTTCACTTGAGGTATTTTGAACCAGAAGAGTATATTCGAACCTGGGCATACGGGAGCTAATTGTCGAAATGAACAAGACGTCATTGACCTGTTTTTGAACCAGGAAATCCGGTAACGGCGTACTGATCAGGCAATTGGAGTATTTATGGATCAAGGTAAAGCTTTTACTGCAATCAAAACCGGTAGGGGGACATTTTGCGATAGTGTGAATGGAAAGTTTCGCGCTGCCCTCGCGAACCCCGTATTTGGGTTGAATACGAATAGCAGCATGACCGCACTGCTCATTCAGCGTTTTTCCACGGCAGTTGCGCATATAAATGCGAATGCAGCCGCTTTCAGGCTGCCATTTCAAATGATCTTGTTCCCGACGTATGAAAAAAAGATCGGAAATGCCGTCATGATTCTTATCCAGAGATCTCCATTGATAACCATCCGTATTTTCAAAATAGACAAAATCAAAATCGTCAACAATATCGCTGATATTCATGATAATTCCGCAGAGATCAACATAGTCAACGGCATAGTCGTAATCTGCGGGACTGACCTGATACCAGATGTAATACGGGCCGCAAACACCTTCCTGTCCATTTGGCTCCACAGCAGCACGTACAGAAGAGAATAAGAATCCTATTTTCCCTGTGAAGAAAAGCAAGAAAATCGTAATTTTCCAGTACGGTCGTGTAAAAAATATACTCATTATGAATAGGGCTATCTTTTCCGTAACAATTTGACTTTTGGGCAATAACAGCAAAAATTTTTCTGGAAATTTTTCTGGAAGATCTTCTTACTACAAAAGAAGAGAATCGTCAATGTTTTTCTTTAAAGAAATTTGGATGCCTAGTTTCGAAACATGGATGAGCTCAATAAAACAAGCCAGGTTTTTCAAGAAAACCTAGCTTGAAAGAAAAAATCAGCCTGAGCTAATAAAATGGATACCTTAGCAGGAAAGGGCATGCTTCTGAGATCGCGCTAAAAGCTGTAGATTGCTGTAATGAAATTCATCCCAGACTTCCGGACAATGTCCGATAGAGCACGCGGTTTGAATCCGCTGTAATGTGTCGTCTGTCAGCTTATCGATCCAGCCGAAATTTACCAGGCGGGCGATTTCCCTGACGGCCATTTTTAACGCTTCCGGCTGAAGCATTTCATTTGTGATTTGCGGCTGACCATACAATAATGCGCCTTTGAGTTCAAACCAATACATACTTAACTCCTCATGTCGTGCTGCAGAGGTTTTTTGCACCCGGAACAGCGGTATTCACATGATAAACAGGACTGTTCGCGAGGCACTCTCTTTTTCAAAACTTCTGACTCAATACATGTGTGACGATTTTTTTCTGAAAATGTTTATTTTTCTCGATTGCTAAGTAGCCGGACAGAATTGTTGTTATAGAGTCAGGAGTGCGAAAGCCCTGCTTTCGCTGTCAAAGCAGAGCTTTGACACTCAACGTATGACATTAATTTTGTCCAAATACTTATCCTCTCAGTTTCTTATCAAATATATGCTATCCGAAATTCAGAGAAGATGCAAGTTTTTTTTATGAGAGATGCTCAGAAAAAGTGATAGCAGGAAAACACCGAGTTTCTCATTAATTCAATGTGAGGTTTGTCGTTCTCGCTTGAGCGAGTTTCCGACTAAAGTTGGGACTACGAACCTGGCACAACTCAATTGGTGAAGTATTAGAAATCCTGTCCTAATGAGAAGAGCCATTTACGCTCTCCAATATTTTTTGTTAAATCAGTTTCCTGAGTCATATCAAACCGCAGAAGAATTGATCCAAAGGGCCCGCTAATCGGCACACGCACACCGATCCCATAGGCTGCCCGTAAATCTTTTAAGCGAATAAACGAGGTCTGTTCTGTCGTCAACGGCCGGACATTATCAGTCCAGCCCAGCGCCATATCCCAAAACACATTCCCGCGCAAGAGATTGAGCTTGGGGAGGAGTGGAAATCGATATTCAAGATTGGCCAGAGCTATTTTTGTGCCTTCAATTTCCTCTTCCTCGTCAGTGTCAAAGGCCCCTGAACGGAATGTATAGGGGCCGCTAATATTGAAAATACGCGCATTCTCGCCAACACTCACCGCCGTCAACATCCGGAGGGCCAGCGTACTGCGTTTGGTCGCCTGAATATACCAACGCTGGTCAGCCGCCGCTGTCAGATACAGAAAATCGCCAAACGCCGGGGAAAGGCTATAACGTGAACGCCGACCATCAAGGGGCCCAAAGGAAGTGTATAAGGTTGTATCATGGACATACGCGAGCGTCGGAACCGCAAAGAATTGATCCTCAAGTTCTTCTCGCGTTGTATCTTCCAATTTCTCTCCGCTGACCATCCACCCTTCCAAACCCAATTCAACCCGTCGGAATTTATCAAAAGGCCAGTGAAAATTGACGCCGATCCCTCGCTGCACTTCAACCTCGAACTCAGCATCTTTCAAGGAATAGGTCCCATAAGAATCACCAAACTGAAATCCATGGATCTCGTAACTCAAACGAGACGCCCGGTTTGAATACTGGATCAGAAAATCCGACTCATCAAACACCTCTGTAAGATTCAGGCCGAGCGTCAGACGATGATTTGAGAGCATATCGCTCAACCCTAAACGAGCCAGAATCACAAGATTTTTATCATTTCCGCCTCCGCCTCCGAAAATATATTCGGGCTGCAGACGTGCACGATACTTTTTCGGTTCAGGCACTTTTTTGAAAGTAAGGGGATGTTTCCAATCTTTTTTCCCAAAAGATGTGAGCGATTCTGAAAGGGATAACTTCTCTATTAGTTCTCCAGGTTCATGAGCAGTCAAAGGTGTCTGGGTATCTTTGAGAGGGTTGTCCAGCGCAAAAATATCCCAACCTTTATCAGCAAATCCGGAAAAGAACAATTTTCCTGTTTCCTGCGCCCAGGTTAACGCCGGATTATCTTCTGTTAAGCCTACAATACCGGTGTTCACATTGGTCACCTGGGTTATGGCATCAATGCGATACTTTCGGGAAGCATCAGGAGTGTTCTTGAGAGCAAGCAGGTAAATATTACATACGCCATCGCGGTCAGAAATAAAGGCCAGCGATGAACCATCCGGCGACCAGACCGGTGTAAAATCATTATATGCATTATCAGCCAGACGATAAACATTTCCGCTTGCCATTTCATAGAGCGCCAAATTTGAAGGGCCGAATTTGAGTTCCTCGGGGTCAGAAAATTGTCCGGAGTCAGTCGTGAAGGCTATCGCCTTCCCATCCGGCGACCAGGATGGATGCCGGTTGGAATAGAGGTCATTGGTTAATTGCACAAGCCTCTGGTCGTCGATGTTGATGAGATACAAGTCTTCCTGTCCGTTTTGTGTTCCGGTAAAAACAATGCTACGACGATCAGGCGACCACGCCAAAAAACTGATGCTGGCAACCGCGGGGACGAGTTTTTTTATGACTTTTTCAGAATGAACATTCATTACATAAATCGCATTTTCTCCTCCGGCTTTGGCGTTAAAGGCAAGGTGTTGACTTTCCGAATCCCAGGCGAGTGAAGTGTTGAGAAACCGGAGCGTTTCAAAGGTCCCACGCCGTTCGCCTTCCACCAGAGGTCTGATGATTTTCCCGGTTTCAGCAGACGCCAGATAAATAGTGCGATACACATCGCGATCCGAAATCAAGGCGATATATTTGCCATCCGGGGAAACGGCTGGCAGAATGTTTAAGGCAAAGTCATCTTTTTTGTGAGCAATGAGCCGCACGGCCTGTTCCTCAATCGGACGGCGTCCTTCATTCTCAGCCGCGTAGGTCTTTTGAACGTCTTCTAACCAATCTCTATACACCGCTTTCCAGGTGGTATCTTTTACATTCTTGATTGCCTCCTGCCAATTTCCAGTCTTGGCAAGTTCTCGCAATAGATCGCCGGGCAACGATTCACCATACATTTCGCCAAGGTGTTGCCAGAGAGATTGTCCAAAACGATAAGCGCGAATATCCTCAATATCCTCGATCTGGTTTATTTTGGGAAGCGTATCATTATACACAGCATCTCGCAGCCACATCTCCGTTAAGGGATTGCGATATTCTGAAAGATATTCTGGCATCCCTTCCATAAACCAGAGGGGCACATACAGACCTGATGAAAATATTCCACCTCCAAACCCGGCTTCACGCAATATATCAAATTGAAAGGCATGAACAAGCTCGTGAATGAGCACGTGATTGAAGTAGCGATAGGACCCTAAAAATGGGATGACAATTCTGCCTCGCAGGCTTTCGGTCACACCGCCAATCCCTTCGCCGATAAAACCGCTAATTATCTCAGTCTGCTGAAAATCATCCGACGAAGCATAACAGATCAGAGGAATTTTTTCAGTGAACTCATGTTGTAGGGCTGTAGAAAGGTGCTGATAGGCGCGTTCGGCCATTTTGGCCGTATTCCGGGCAAGCTGCTCTTCCCCGGAGTAAAAATAGATCATAAAATGTGTCGTTTTAAGCGTAGCCCATTTGAAATCTTTATAGTGCACTTTATTTTTGCCGAAATATGAAGTCAGTTGGGCTTCAATGGAAGATTCTAAACCTGCTAATAGGAGGAGTGTGAAGATAATTCCCCACAACACAATGATTTTTTTTCTCATAATCAGAAATACGGTTAGCGCTTGTTGTTTCGGGAAAGACTCCTGGAAATTTCCCGAAACACCAGAAGTGTCGAGAAATCCACTTCACTCTATTCCCGATACAACTCAATTTCATAATTATTGGAGTAGTTATTGTATAATGATGTCCTTGTGTCTGAATCTGTCAAGTTGATCTTCACAACATTTTAGGAGTGATCAATTTTCACCTTCTTATAAAAATCTGCGTTCAAAACGAAAAATTTTTTACAAATTTCCTTTTATAAAAGGAAAATGAGGTGTTTTCCTATCTTATTGATAATAAAGGACTTATTTCTTTAAAGTCTGTAAGACGCCCTTTATACAGGCATATCTTCCTCAAAAAAATGCAAACTCTCTTCAGTTTTCTATTGACGTTAGAAGAGACTTCCGTTATAGTATGTTCAGTTTAGCGAGGTCTCGAACGGAAAACTGTATGGAAGGTTTTTCGTGAAGCATGCCTTGTTCAACAATATATGTGATGTACGGATGAGTGGTGGGGTATTTGCTCATCAAATAATCGTGTTTTAACATTAAGGAGGAGCTACGTATGAATAAGGATTCATTAATTGCCGCAATGGCAGAAAAATCAGGTTTAACAAGAAAAGACTGTGAAAGTGGATTAAATGCATTTATTGAGAGTATTTCTGATGCGCTTGCGAAAAAAGAGAAAGTGACCCTCATTGGATTCGGCACGTTTTCTGTGGTGACGCGCGCTTCCCGGACAGGACGTAATCCTAGCACTGGAGCCCCAATGGAAATTCCTGCGAAAGATGTTCCTAAATTCAGTCCTGGAACAAGTCTTAAAGACAAAGTTGCTGGGAAGTAAGGCTCTCCTGATTCGATATGCATGGGCTGCAGTTGACATTAGATTGTTAATCCGACAGGGATTCTTATTAGCAACGATTTATCAGAGCATACGAAGGAAAAGGTCACAAAGTGATTTCTTTATAACCAGCTTTTTTGACAGGTAATGCGACGAAACCCGATCATGGTATGAAGGAAAAGATGAATAGAGAATCACTTTGTGGCTTTCGAAATCCAGTGGAACAGCAGCACGAAGGTTCGATGAAAGAGATGGTGCGATATATTGCCGAGGCATTGGCTGATGAGCCAGAACATGTTGAAGTGGTTGAGATTCAGGGAAGTCATAGCACAATTGTTGAGCTAAAAGTCTCTGAACGTGATCGAGGAAAAATTATAGGACGTCAGGGAAGAACGGCAGATGCCATGCGGACTCTTTTGAAAGCAGCAGGAAGGAAGGTCGGGAAAACCTATATTCTGGAAATTATTGATTAATCTGTATATATTCCTGATTGTTAAACAAGGCGAAATGGGGAGGTTACGTCAAGACGAACGCCAGACAACAAAGCCAACATCTTTCCTTCATGTTCATTCTGAGGAACTGGGGAGGCGATAACTCACAACTCCCCACCCTTCTCGATCCTGCTCGATATGCGGCGCACACGGAGCGAAAAAACGATAGCTGCCATCTCAGGAGAGCAGACGGTGCAAAATTGTTAAAATTTGTTCGACATGAAAAGGTTTTCCGATAAATACTTTCACACCTAATTCAAAGACTCGTTGCCGGATTTCTTCATAATCGTTGCCGCTAATCACAATCACATTGGCGGCCGGATTAATTTTAAAAATACTTTTAATCGCTTCGATCCCATTCATGTCAGGCATTGAAATATCCATCACAACCACATCTGGCAACTGATCAACATATAACACCACGCCTTCTGCTCCGGTTGAAGCTGTCCCAACCACCTGTCCGTCGAGCATGTCAACAATCGTAGCAAACACGTCAAGCACTACCCGCGTATCATCCACAATAATGTAGCGCAGCGGAACGGAGCGAGAACGCTGGATACGAGCTTGCATCGCATAATAAATATTCCCTTCTGCAAGAATCTGTGATTGTTGAGAAGATGCGGATCCCTGGCTTGGAAGGCAGGAAGACTGAACGGTTTGAGAAACAAGCGAAGCGTCAAGTTGAGCTAATAGTTCAGCCGTGTATAATTCCGTCATGGCAGGCACATGCTCCAGGGCAGAAGTCGTGAACAAATCCCGTGCAGAACTTAACCCAATCTGAAACGTTTCATCCATCTTCATTGAGTAGAGATTCTTTTGGAGCAATTCCGCCAATTCATCGTGTTCAAGACTCAAAAGGTCTGAGAGAATGGAAACCGCCTTCTGTACTGTGGTGTTAAGATAGTCTGTCGCCTTTTTGATGGCTTTCAGACAGGAGAACAATTGCTCTCGATCTGCGTGGAGGTGATCTGCGTACGTCGCTAACAAACTTTGGCCTGTCAGCCAGTTTACCGGGCCTTCATGACCGGGAATCTTTGAAAATAATCCGGAAAAATAGAAGTGCCCGCCCATATAACACGCCTGACTGGCCCAGGGTTCCCAACAGGCGACCACATCAAGCTGGCCTGCGGCAAATAACTCTAATTGTCGGACTGGCGCTGCATTGATAAATTCCATTGAGCCCAGATCAAGACTGAAATCTCTGGCCATATTGCGAAACATGAGATCAATTAAAGAGTCGCGCACGATCCCGATTTTCCGCCCTTCCAAATCGCCAGGAAGGACGATCCCGGCATTTTCGCGCAGAATCACCTGATAAGACGCTGAGATATCTGCCAGAGGAGCAATAATCCGGATCGGAAATCCACTAGCTTGAAGACGAAAAATATCCGGAGCCGTTTGAACCCATATTAGCGGCTTTTCCTGCATCGTGGTAAACGCCTTGAACAGGTCTTCTTCAGAAGGAAATAAACGACATTGAATCTGGATGCCCTCTTGTCGAAAAAACCCCAGGCGTTTCGCGAGCACCAACTGAGCCGATGTATTCAGATTTTTTGTTCCCCAGGCAATCAGCATCTGTTCCATGACATTTCCCAACAACGAATATTCATGTTCTGTGATTTAACAACACAAATATAGCGTGTGTAAAAGATGTACGTCAAGTATTTTCAGTGGATTCTTTCCAGGGAGAGAACCATTCCAGAATCCCGGAATAATTTTGTTCAAAAAATACTTGTAAATAGCAAGCAAATGTTCCAGAGTAGCATAAAGAAAAAAAATAGGGGGTTTACCCTCTTCAATACCGACAAGAATGAAGAATACACAAGAATTTTCTGACTTTTGCTGAATATCAGCGTTTTCGCCAAACAAAAGTCAAAGAAAATTATTAAAATTATTGATATTCACTTACAAGAGATCTTCCGACCGACATCGGCTTGTAGGAATCCGATGATTCCTGCAAGCCGATATTGTTGGATATTGGTAAAAAATTATGCAAATAACATTTTCTTCAGTCGTGAATCGTGACGATTGGAACTATGTGCTGCAACACGCGGAATTAGCAAATGTTTTTCATAGTCCGGAATATTTTGACATTCAAACCGCTCTGGGGCACAAACTCTTATATTCATGCTGTTATGACGGCGGTGAACCGGTCGGAGTGATTGTTGGAATCAGGAATGATTCCGGCTATCATCAGGACATCATTGAAATCGGCACCAAAAGCGGCGGGCTTCCAGTGATGATTCCGCGCTATGATCAAACTCCAGAAGCCAAAGAACTGAAAAACCGGTTTATTGAAAAATTTATCAGGCAATATTTTCAGCCGCCTCAGCGCTTCATTTTTTACCCCTGTTTTCACCTTGATGACTGTTTGCTCGCTGACCCGAGCTGGCAGTGTATGCAACAATATGATTCCACCCTGTTTCTTGATTTACAGCTTGAGGAAAACACCTTATGGATGGGATTGAACGGTAAGTGTCGCAACGCCGTGCGCTACGCCCAGCGCCAGGGAGTTACAGCCCGTATTGCCAATGAATTACCCTATTTTGAACGCTTTTATCATTTTTACAAAGAAATCCGCACAAAGCGCAACACGAAGTATATCGGATATGAGGAACTACGCATGAAATTCGATGCGTTTACCCGGAACGGATTGGCGGATTTGTGGGTCGCCTTTCTAGATGAGATGCCCCTGGCGTATGCCTTTATCTGGAAATATAAACGCATGATCAATTTTGTCTATGGCTCTTCCGATGATGGCACCTGGTCGTATAAGCCGAATAACCTGATTCAATGGGAACTGATCAAATATTACAAACAGCAAGGTTATACCTTATACAATATGTGGGGCATTCGCAACATGAATTTCAGCGAAACCCGCCCTCCGGCCGAACGGGAAATTGAAGGCTATGGCAAATTTAAGCTGTCCTTTGGGGCCGAATTACGCGATTTGGTGCGTTATGTGAGAGTGTAATCAGAGAATCATCATTTGTCAGAGAAACCGGATTTTTGTCAAAAACCCGGTTTCTTAGGATAAAAAGAGAAGGAGTTTGTTTATGCCAACCGGAACAACTCAATCACCCTATCGCATTATGGTTTTCGGCGTCGGAGCCTTTACCCAGGGCATGATCCGGGTTCTCAAGGAGAACGGCGCAGAGGTGTCAACCTATCTGACGCGCGATTATGCGCACTATGGCCCGATGGTCGAAGGAAAAACCTTTCATAAGGAATATTACCCAAATCCCTGTGAGATTCTGCAACAGGAGCAGATTGATTATGTGATTCCGATGTCTTTAGACTGGGCGTTACAAGAATGGACCGAGGATTTCTTACGCTCAGGGATTCCAATTTTATGCGCAACTGGAGAGGGGTATCAGATCGAACGCGACCGCGATTTTTCCCAACAACTCTGCCAACGTTTCGGCGTGCCTTTTGCCAAATCCTACTTAGCTCGGAATCGTTTGGAAGCCGAACAGATTCTCGAACAGGATCCGCTGCCCTATGTCATCAAAAATCCCTATTGTTCTCCGACCAGCCCGATTCACACGATTGTCAGCGAAACCGTCGAACAAACTCGTACCTGGTTGAAACATGTGGACTATAAAGAGGGCGTCTTTTTACAGCAATATCTTGGCCGCTTAGAGGGCGGCCATATTGCCTTTGTCAGTCATGGTGAGATTTACTCGTTAATCAGCAATCAGGAATACAAACGAGCGTTTGACGGCAATCAGGGCATTGTAGCCGGCGCACCCTTAGGCGGACTGGTAGAACAAGATCCGGAGGATAAGTATGAATTAGCCCGTAAACTCCTGCACCCATTACTGCCCTGGTTTCGGGAAGTCAACTTTCACGGGCCGATTCAAGTGACCGCTCTCAAATATGAAGGCGTCTGGCACGTGGTCGAATATAATATTCGGCTGGGCGTAACCTGCGGCCCACTGATTCTCAGAATGCTTAAAGACCCGGCCATGATCCTGGCGCAAACTGCCATGAACCAGCCCTTAGACCTGGCCTTTCACGAAGACCGTAAATATGGCTGTTCGCTCACGCTGGCGGGCTATGGCTATCCTTATACCCAAATTGTTCCGCCCAAACTCTCGGTGCAAGCCACGGAACCCTTTGATTGCGATGTATGGTGGAATGAAGTGGATACGGATTTGAAAGGCAATGTCTATACCTCCGGCCATCGCATTGCGGATGTTGTCGCTACAGGCCGCACTGTTGAAGAAGCCATTGAAAGCTCGTACCGCAATATCAAGAAAATCGTCTGCCCCGGCAGCTATTATCGCACCGATATTGGCAAAACTCTCTGGCCGTTAACGCACGTGTAGATATTCAGAAATGTATAGGCCGGAAAAAACTGAGTTTTTCAAAAAACTCGGTTTTTAACTTGTATAGCACTGTACAGCGATATTCATAGCGGTTAGTGCCACAGCAATACTTACGGGAAATACCGATACATCTCTTTTCTGTGCAAACAGCGAATCAATCTGACCACATTATCCTCAACAATGAAACCGACCCGATAATCGCCGACCATGATACGATAGCAATTCACCGTGCCCTGCAATTTTTTGAGATGTTTGAGATCGGCAAGCGTCCCTCGCATTTTCAATTGCGTGAATCACCCGCTGTATGTGTTTCAGGATGCGTTGATCTCGAAGATTGCGCAAATCTTTCGCAAAACTGGCGGTGAAATCCGTGTTCATGCGCGGCCTTCTAAAATTGCAAAAATGTCTTCACGTGGAACCGATGGCGTATTGATCCCTTCTTGAATCGCTTTCACCATTGCCAAATCTTCGAAGACTTCTGCAATCAGATCATAAAACACATCGCGGCGTTCTTCTAAGAGTTCGAGCAGACTTTCTTTCAATAACCCCTTCAATTCGTTTCTTTCGATCACCGTATTGATCATACACTCATACCTCCTATTTGCTTAAGTCCGCTTTTGAGGCGAGTATTTACAAACATATTCTTCTTCATGTGGATGAAATCATGCAAGAACTTTTTGTAAAATTTTATTTTTTCTCCATAATTGACCTGAACACTTTGGAAACGATTTTCGCAAATAGATTGTTTAATTTACTCTTGTTGGTGTACAAATTATTTTTTGATAATTCCTTGCTTTTCGCATATTCCAGCTTTTTCAATTCAGCTTTGGTCAACTGATCATACATAGATTCATAGAGCTCCGCTGCTTTTTGATAATCCTTTGCCTGAAAAACGCTAGCTGCCTTTGGACGGATTTGACTTGCCCGCATTTCAGCCCAGTATTGCTTAACAAGTTGTTGAAGCTGTTCAAAAATTTTCAGATCACCCTGCAATGCCTCATCACCATACTGCTGTAACAGACTTGCGAGTTCTGAGAGTCCCTTTTGGACACTCTCCTCGTTATAGGCAATTCGGTATCTTAAATCCTTGACTTTTTCGGGATCTCGAAGTTCCATCAATGAAGCAATTCCAAATTTTGCCTCCTTTCCCGAACCGAGTAATCCGATTTCTCCACCAAGTTCGTAAGAATTTCTCCCGTGATAGATATTGACAAAGACTTTATTTGATTCATATCTTACAAATGTTTCCTCGCAGCGTTTACAAGCAAATCCGTAGTTACGCGTTAAAAAATCAAATTGAGCAATCACGGTTTCAGCAAACTTTAATCCAGCACGTTCCATTATGTAAAATTCCTTCTGATTCTGACTTTTGTGTTGAAATTGGCTTTGTTGCATGATTATCACCATATTTTTCAATAAGTTAAAGTTTTTAAAAGTCGAAATTTGA
>DF820463.1:505376-544490 GCA_000739535.1 Candidatus Vecturithrix granuli
TTGGCTTTGTTGCATGATTATCACCATATTTTTCAATAAGTTAAAGTTTTTAAAAGTCGAAATTTGACGTTTTTTGACGGTTTCAATCATATAAATTATTGAAAAAATTTAAGTTAATCATGCAACAAAGCCGTTGAAATTCGTAATAATTTAAGGTTATATAAAAAACCATCATGCCAGGAATGTCAAAAAAATAGTTGTCAGAAAATGAAAAGATATATGAGATGAAAATCAAAAATGGCGTACAAACTTGAGTTTGCCTTAAAAACAAGCAATCAGAAGAAGGAGAGTCTATGAATCCATATCACCGACCGGCCTGGATTGAAATCAATCTGGGGCAGCTTCAGCAAAATTTTGCAATTATCAATCAGGATAAACTAGCGGCCTTATCGCTCTTGTTTGTCGCCAAAGATCAGGCGTATGGACATGGGGCGTTCGAATGCGCGCGCGTTGCGCTCGAGCATGACGTCAGGATGCTGGGCGTGGCGACGATCAGTGAAGCGGTTGAACTGCGCGAAAAGGGGATAACAGCCCCGATTCTGATCTTTGGCGAACGGCTTGAAGATCAATTGGAATTGTGTTTGCAGTATGATCTGACGATTTTTGTCAATACTGTGCAAAAAGCGACATGGTACGCTCGTTATGCGGCAAAATGGCAGAAAACGCCTGCCGTCCATATCGAAATTGACACCGGATTAAGCCGCTATGGCATTCGCTGGACCGAAGCTGTGGAAACTGTTGCGCAGATTATGGACATTCCGGGTATTCGTTTTGAAGGAATTATGAGCCATTTCGCCATGTCAGATGAGTTGGATAAATCGTACGCACTGTTGCAACTCCAACGCTTTCAAGAGGTGTTAACAGGGCTGAAATGTAAAGGAATCAATCTTCCTCTGACCCATATCTGCAACACTGGCGGATTCTTAGATTTACCGCATGCGCATTTTGATATGGTGCGAACAGGGATTTTGCCCTTAGGCGTCTATCCCTCACAAGTATGTCGTAGAATTCCTGGCATTCGGCCGATTATGAGCGTCAAAGCTAAAATCGTTTTGATCCGCGATCTGCTGCCAGGCGATAAAGTCGGTTACGGGATGCACTACACCGCCCCATCTGCCCGTAAGATCGCTGTGATTCCTTTGGGTTACGGCGATGGCTTCCCCAGAGTACGCAACACCGGATGCGTGTTAATTCATGGAAAACGTGCACCGATTGTGGGCGGCAATGCCATGGATGTGATGATGGTGGATATTAGCGACATTCCGGCTGCTCAAATCGGCGATGAAGTAGTTGTGATGGGCAAAATGGGAACAGAAGAAATCTCCGTACATGAGCTTGCCAGATGGAAACAGAGCGTCTCGTATGATATTCTTACCAATTGGAGTTGGCGTCTGCCAAGAGTATATATGAAGGAGGGAAATCTCTAACAATTTTCCCAAAATGGTATTTTTTCCCTTGACAAAATTTCGTTCCTTTTTCTATAGAGTAAATTGTTAAATATGAGGGGCCGCTAGCTCACTCGGTTAGAGCATCTGCCTTTTAAGCAGAGGGTACCTGGTTCAAGTCCAGGGCGGCTCACTTTTTCTGAAGGGTGAAAACCACTTGGTTTTCACCCTTTTTTTATTTCTCTCATGCAGCTCTTTGTTTGTAGTTCTCGCTTTAGCGAGTTCTTCCGCCTGAAGTGGTGAGGGGCCACGAACTTGATTTTTATCCCGTGTGTGTCATATTCCTACCATTCGATGACTTCTAATTCTCCACTGTCAATAACATCTCATCCTGGCATAAAAATTGCTATAATTTTTTTATGGTTCAAAAAACGCGGACTACCCCAATAAATCGGAAATAAGACTGCTTAAAATATGATCTGGCGTTTCAATTTTTTGAAAAAACTGGTTTTCAGTGATGCTTTGAAGTTGACAAGTCTCCATAACTGCAAAAAGACTGTATTAATATGCATACATGTTCTCTAAAAAAGAACATAAACCTGGACACCACATACCGGGTACATTTATGACTATACGCGAGTTTATTGATGAAAAAACTCATGAGCGCTACCGAGATATTACGGAGATGCCTCATGAAGAAGGTGGCTTTGGACGACTGTATAAAGCCTTTGACACCCAGGATGACAAAAAAGAAGTCTGCATTAAAGTCATCAAACCTAACCTCAGTAAAGAGCTTCAAATGAAGCTTTGGCACGAAGAAGTCAAAGCCTTGAAAAGTTATCGCTATCGTTCCGGAATTGTGCATCTGGTTGGCGAACAATATGAGTTTACCCGAGAAGAACCTTATTGGTTTCTGGTAATGGAATATGTGCATGGAAAACGTCTGGGATCGAGTAAATACCGGATTGAATTAGATGTCGAAGAAGATCGGGCGATTCGTTTGATTTTTCAACTTTGTTCCGTGATCTACAGCATTCATCAACACGGTCATTATCATCAGGATATTTTCCCGGATAATATCAAAATTCAGGGGGAAAAATTGATCCTCCTTGATTTAGGCGGAATGCGCGAAGCCGAACGCCGATCAGGCACGATTATTTTTGGCGGCGAGATGTATTCACCGCCGGAAGTTTCCCCGACCCGTCTGAGAATGAAACGCTTTCGAACCCTGCGCAAAGAAAAAATGGGGTCGTTTGAAAGCGCCGATATTTTTTCCATTGGGGCGATTTTTTATGAATTATTGATGGGATCCACGTTTTTTGAAAACATTGAACAATCTGAGCAATTAAAAGAATATGTTTATGACTATCATACCGATCCGGCCACGCAAAAGACTCCGAAAAAAGAATATCAACTTGCCTATCACATCGCAAAACGTAATCAACAGAAATTATACGTGTTTCTCCAACAATACCATCTGCCATTAGAACTGTGTCAACGCTTTGTTTCAACCCTTGAAGTGCTCCATCCGCAGCAGCGTCCCTCAATTGAATATTTATTACAATTCCTTTTACCCTATATGCTGCAACGCATGACAGAAGCATATCAACGTCATGATTGGCAGGAATCACTTTTATGGGGACAATACGTCCGTGAACACTTTGACGAAATTCAGGATGAAGTCGATCATGAAATGCTCAATACGAATGAGACTTTTCCCGAAAAAGTGATGCAACACTTGCTCTCCTCGTTGTCGCTTTCCATTCGCGCTCGCCTGATCAATGGGATTTGTTTGTTTCAACAAGGTCAATATGACATGGCCCAACAGACCTTTTTGAAAACGAAAGAGGTCCTCGAACGCTATGAGGAGGTTTGGGGGGGACAACAGTGGAATACCTTGTTCCTGAAAGTTGTGAACAACCTGGCCGCCTGTTATTATAAACGCCGTCAAAATGATGAGGCGCTCCATTTATACAAATCGCTTTCAACCGCTCAGGGATATTTGGGTCAAATCATTAACCATAATTCCCAGGTTTGCACTGTATAGTTAACAAGATCACGTTGCTTGCTGATCCTTTATGACACGTGGCATGGCTTATGAAGTCAAAATTTACATATCGGAGCACCTCAGAAACCGACATAGGATTGCGAAAAACAGCGAATGAAGATAGTTTCTTAGACACCCCTCAGATATTAACCGTGGCTGAGAGCTTAAATCGTCTGGGGTACTTATTTGCCGTAGCAGACGGGGTCAGCGGTCAGGAAGGAGGCGAAATTGCGAGTAAAATCGCCATTGATACTTTGCGCATGTATTATGTGTTGCCGCATGTGAATATTCCCCCGCAAGATCGCTTGCGGAATGTGTTTCTTGAGGCGCACCGACGAATCGAAGAATACGCGGAAAAGCATCCGCGCTATAAAGGCATGGGCACCACATTAACCAGCGTGATTTTGAAAGAGAATAGCGCGTATTACGGACATGTCGGCGACAGCCGTTTATATGTCATCCGACCGGTCACACGTGAAATTACCCAACTGACTGAAGACCATACGCTCGTCAACAGATTTGTGAAAGAAAAAAAATTGACGCCTGAAGAAGCTGCCCAGGAGGATTCGAATGTCTTAGATCAGGCGCTGGGGTGTGTTGCTAAAATTCACGTTGAGGTCGGCGAATATCCCGCGCTTTGCCCCGGAGATTTACTGCTCTTATGCTCGGATGGGTTGACCGATCTGGTCACGGACGCCAAAATCCGCGATATTGTGCTCGGTTCTCCCAGCCTGGCTGATGCCTGTCATCGCTTGGTGATGAAGGCGAATCAGCAGGGCGGAAAAGATAATATTACGGTAGTGCTGGTTGCCGTCGAAGAAACAGGGTCAGAGGAACACTAATATGATGATGTCGCCTTTTCTGATGATCAGTATCATTGTTCTTGTGGGACTTATTGGTATCGTGAGTGGGGCAATATGGCTTCGTCAATACGTTCGTTTTGCAGCGAAACTCCATTATGATAAGGGCGTGGCGTATCTCCAAACCGCAGACTATACCAGGGCGGAAGAGGAGTTTAGCGCGGCGCTGAAACGCCAATCTGGGATGCTCGAAGCACGTTATGGTCTGGGCTGTACATACGTGCAACAACAACGCTATCGCGAAGGGATTGCAATGCTCAAAGAGGTTGTGAAGGCCAGGCCCCAGAATGGCGTCGCGTACTATAATCTGGGGATGGCCTATATTGCGATTGGCAATTTGGATGATGCTCAGGAGGTCCTGAAAACCGCGCTGCAATTCAAACCAACCATGAAGGAAATTCACTTTAATTTGAGTAACGTGTTCCTGGAAAAAGGGGATGTCAAACAAGCCAGCATTTACTGCGAAAACGCCCTGAAACTCGATCACGACTATGTTAAAGCGCAAGAATTGCAAAAACAACTTGCCGAAATTCGATATGTTGCTCCTATTAATCTCAAGCTTATCCGCAAAGCGTTACAAGATTTTGATCAGAATGATGCGGAATTCCTGATAAAACTCTGAAATAGAGAAAAAAAGAGGAGATTTTTTTATGGATCGCCCCAAAGACTATGAACCCATGATGCTTGATTTACAAAAAACGCAAAGAATCAGCCAACCCAAAGCCTATTTGTTTCTTTTTATCGTTTCCGTGTGTATGTTCGGAATCCTGGTCATCTTTGCCGTGCTCTATTTTCAGCATTCCTCTTCACAACCTTCTACAGGTCAGGCGCCGGAACCAATTCCGACTATTGCAGCAGCAAAGACTCCCACGCCAGTCCCCACGCCGATCCCTACGAAAGTCGCGCCAACGCCAACGCCGACGCCGCAGAAAACCCCTACGCCTCCTGCGCCGCAAAAAGGATGGTTAACCCTTTATTCGTATCCTGAAGATGCTGAAGTTGTGATTAATGGGAACATTTTGGGACGAACCCCATTGAAACAATCCGAACTTCCCGTTGGAACCTATACTGTCACCTTTTCGTATGAAGGACATGAGTTTCAGCAGCAACTCTCAATTACTGCAGGCAACACGACAGAATTTACATACCGGTTCCCTGGTTTTGGCGCGCTCAACATTGAAACTACAACCTCTGGCTGTGAAATTTATCTGAATGGAAAACTTGCCGGGAAATCTCCGATCCTGATAGAAGGACTTGCACCGGGAACTTACACGATCACGGTCAAAAAAATCGGCTATGCCACAACCGAGAGAACAGTGACGCTCGCGAAAGAAGAGACGCAAGATCTCCTTATTACCATCAGGAGACTGGGATCGACATCTCCATCTTCCCTTGAACCAACGCCGCATCCCAGACGCCCGATCCACCCCAGCGAACGATTGCGGCAGCAGACGCCTCATCCATAAAACCAAATCAAAACATAATGGAAATATGTGGTTGTTTCGGGAATGAGCGCAGCGATTTCCCGAAACCCGATTCCTTCACTCGATTAAACTTCATAGCATTTTACAAAACTTTGAGTAATACGTTCATGATTTTCAAAAGTAACGGATTCCAGATATTCCTGTAAGATGAAATTTTTCTTGACATCAAGGGAAAATCACTACTACACCATATCTGTTTGTACGACGGCTATCTGCCCTTTGCTTGTGGAAGTTGTGATACTCGTAGTTCTGCCTTCAGGCAGCCTGTTTAAGCGGGGATGACGAATCCCCGTCTGCGGGCAGCGTACAGGCATGCACGTACATCATGAAAATTTCATTGACATGGGAAAGATAGATGAAAGCGAGGTGATGAACGGAGAACAGAAGATCGCATATACAGTTTCCATCTGATAAAAAAGGAAAGAACAATCAAAAGAGGAGGAAAAACTATGAGAAAAATATTGAGTGTCAGCGTTATTTTTGTCAGTGCTTTTTTAGCCTTTAGCAGTTTTTCGGTTTGCGCCGAAGAATATGAAATTGTCATGGTCGCTAAACATGAAGGCATTTCCTGGTTTGATGACATGCGAACCGGGGTTGAAGAGTTTGGAAAAGATCATGCTGACGTGAAAGCGTATCAGATTGCTCCGGAAGGCGGAGATCCGGCAAAACAAGTCCAGATGGTCGAAGATCTGATTGCCAAAGGGGTTGACGCTATTCTGGTTGTCCCCAATGATCCAACCTCGATGGAACCTGTTCTGAAAAAAGCTAAAGAAGCGGGAATTATTGTCATCAGCCATGAAGCCCAACAATTAGCAGGCATTGTGGATTATGACATGGAATCTTTTGTGAATGAAAACTTTGGACGGTTGATGATGGAATCGCTGGCTGAAGTCTTGAATGGTGAAGGTGAATATACAGGCTTTGTCGGCGCCCTGACCATGCAGACCCACATGCAATGGTTTAACGCCGCCGTCGAATTACAGAAAGAAAAATTTCCCAATATGAAACTTGTCACTACCGAACCGATTGAAGACAAGAATAATGAAAAATTGGCCTATGATCGCGCCACCGAACTAATCAAAACCTACCCGAATTTGAAAGGGATCATTGGCTGCTCCGTATCTTCGACGACTATGTCGGCTTTGGTGTTAGAAGAAAAAGAGAATAAAGATATTGCGGTTGTAGGATTGGCGCTGCCTTCGGTCAGCGGCCCTTACATCAAATCTGGATATCTGAAAAAAGGTCAGTGCTGGCGTCCGGCCGACGCTGGTTATGTGTCTGCGCTGATTGCTTACAAAATGCTCAAAGGGGAAGAAATCAGCACTGGCGTTAATCTGGTGAAACCGGGCTATGAAAACTGCACTGTGAAAGACGGTGTGGTGTTTGGGAACGCTCCGTTAGTCTTAACTGCGGAGAATGTGGATCAGTATCCTTTCTAATAAGGAATTTCTTTGGAGTTTTAACCCCACTCCTACCCCATCCTGAAAGGCTGACAGGGGTAGGTATTTTACTCGTGCGACCAGTCTCCTGGCGATCAATCGCCAGTCTCAAAGCGAAAGGACGCTGAAGCGCCCTGCGGAATTGATGAGCGGGCTTGAGCCTGCTTTAGCTTTGAGACCGGTCATTTATGACTGGGCAGATGAGGCATCAGCACAAAATACTTACCCTTGTCAGTTCCTGAAAGGCAGGGCTGTTAAGTTCTGTGGAAGTTTGTCATCTCGACTCCGCTCGATGACCAGAACACCGCACGTCGAGCGAAGTCGAGACGGGATGTTGTGTGAGAACTTAACAACCCTGCCTCCTGAAAGGAGAGATTTCGGGATGGGGTCCATTACAAAATCAACAGTTTTGGAACGGAGATCATGGCAGAAGAACTGTTAGTTGCAAGAAATATCAGCAAATCCTATGCAGGGGTTCGCGCCTTAGATCGCGTGAACCTGACGATTGGCAGGGGAGAAATTCACTGCCTGGTTGGGGAAAATGGATCTGGGAAATCCACGTTGATCAAAGCTCTGGCAGGCGTCATTCCGATTGATGAGGGAGAACTACTTATTCATGGACGAGCTTACAAACATTTCCATGCGATCGATGCTATCCACGAGGGAATTCAAGTGATTTACCAGGATTTATCACTTTTTCCCCGCCTGACCGTGGCCGAGAATATTTCCGTTAATCAGATGGTCGAAAAAGGACGAAAGTTTGTCAATTGGAAAGAGATGAAACGGATTGCCCAACAAGAGCTTGCCCGGATCGGCGTTCCGCTTGATCCAGAGGAGCTTGTGGAAGATCTCTCCATGGCCAACAAACAAATCGTCGCCATTGTTCGCGCTTTAACTCAGGACGCCAAACTGATCATCATGGATGAACCGACGACCGCCTTGACCAAAAGTGAAATTGATTCCTTGTTTTCTGTGATCATGGATTGTAAAGCGCGAGGGATTTCCACAGTGTTTGTGAGTCACAAGCTCAATGAGGTCTTAGAAATTTCAGAAAACATTACAATCTTACGAGATGGCAAAAAAGTCGGCGACTATCGTACAGATGAATTAGATACTGAAAAATTAACTTTTTATATGACTGGCAAAAAGATCGATCACTCCAGGTTTCTGTATCATAACCAACATCAGCAACCCACGCCAGTTCTGGCACTGAAAGATCTTTCCAAAATTGATCATTATGAACAGATCAGTTTTACTCTTACAGCAGGTGAAATTTTAGGCATCACCGGATTATTGGGATCGGGCAGAACAGAATTAGCCTTATCCATATTCGGCCTGAATCCTCCTGATTCAGGAGAAATCTGGGTACAAGGACGCCCGGTTACCATCACCTCCCCGCGCCAGGCCGTGAACCTGGGTATCGGATTTTTGCCTGAAGATCGCCATATTCAGGGCTTGTTTTTGCAACAAACCATTGAAAACAATATCAGCGCAACCATCCTCAACAAATTATTGAACCCTTTCAAATTGATTAGTTCAGGCAAAAAATCTCAGACTGCGACCAGATGGGCCACGGAACTTCATATCAAAACCCCGACATTAGAGATGTTTGCGGAAAACCTGTCCGGTGGGAATCAACAGCGAGTTGTTGTAGCGAAGTGGCTGGCAACCCATCCTACGATCTTTATCCTGGATAGCCCGACAGTCGGGATTGATATTGCCTCAAAAGCAGAAATTCACGCTATGATCCATGATCTGGCTGCACGGGGAATGGGGATTATTATCATTTCCGATGAAGTGCCTGAAGTGCTATATAATTGTAATCGCGTACTTGTGATGAAAGCCGGAAAAATTATCGGAGAATTTGAGACGCAGAAGACGACAGAAGAAGAGTTATTCGCCCTTGTGGGCCGTAAGGAAATCAGTGTAATGTCTTAGTATGGAGAAAGGACGCATGAAAGGCAAGGACCACGTTCTGCAAAAAATGTTTAGAAAAAACGAAACTTATCTTTTCCTCATTCTTATCTCGTATTCTATTCTGGTGACAGCAGTCAATAGTTCCTTTTTGACTCTTGAAAACTTTTTTGATATTGTGAGAAGCAGCGCCGGTATGGGGATTCTGGCGATGGGTGTGTTAGTGGTGATTTTATCAGGCGGAATTGACGTCTCGTTCACCGCCGTTGCAATTTCAGGCGGATATATTGCCGTGAGAGCAACCATGGCCGCCGGAGTAGATAATTTAGCTGTAGCCTTTTTGATTTCATGCGCAGTCGGTATCCTGCTCGGCGCGATCAATGGCTTGATCATCTCGTTTTTTCGACTGCCGACCCTGATCGCAACGCTGGGGACATTGAGCGTCTTTTTTGGGGCGTTAACCACCTTTGTCGGCACAAAATCCGTGAATGCCCGTGAGATGCCGAAATGTTTTATTAATTTTGGTTCTGCGAAACTGGTGCACTTATCAAATGTCAAAGGACACACCTATGGATTGTCCGTATTTGTTATTCCGCTGTTGTTCGCCATTCTTCTGACCTGGTTTCTGCTTAAATATACGATGTTGGGACGCGGAATTTACGCGCTTGGGAATAATAAAGAATCTGCCCTGCGCGCCGGGTTTAATCTGGTCAGAACCCAACTGTTTATCTATTGTTATGTCGGATTTTTGGCCGGGATCATGGGAGTTGTGTATGTTTCAGAAGTCCGATGGGTGAATCCTGTAGATTTAGTTGGCCAGGAACTGACCGTCATTGCGGCTGTGGTGATTGGAGGTGCAAAGTTGACTGGCGGTTCAGGCACGATCTTAGGGACGATCCTGGGTGTTGCCATTGTCAGAGTTCTCTATTCGACGCTTGTTCTGTTAGGCTTATCCTCATCCTGGAACGACTTTTTTGTCGGCTTGATTATTCTGGTCAGCGTGGGCATCACGTCATATCAGAACAAACTCAAAAATGAGAAAAGTTTAAGTTTTAAAGTCTAAAGTGGCAAAACATTTTCTTATGAAAAATCCTTGTAGTGCTTTGAGACAGAAGTTCTTACTAACAGACCTTGTCGGACCTTGTCGGACAAGTCTGAGTTATCCGACAAAGCCACCGCAGCCAGGGATTCCCGAAGTAGTAAAAATTTCTGTCCCATAGCAGTAATGACGTAAAAATGCCAAGAGAGAAACGCATAGATGCTCATCTTGCCGTCTTAGCGGCCATCACCCTGGGGGTGTTCTTTGTGCTCGGTATTTTGCTGCAACAGCAGTTCTTTTCATTGCGAAATTTTCAATCCATGGCCTATCAATTTCCCGAATTTGGCTGCTTTGCTCTGGCCATGATGATTGCCATGATAAGCGGCGGCATTGATTTATCTGTCATTGCCAATGCCAATCTTTCCGGAATTGTTGCAGCCTTTATCTTAACCAAAATGATCACCTCTGAGATGGCAGCATCTGGGGCCATCTTGCTGATCGCCATAGCAATTCTGGCCGCGCTGATAGTCGCCTTACTGTGCGGTCTCGTCAACGGCATGCTTATCGCGTATGTCGGAATTCCAGCGATTCTTGCCACACTAGGTACCATGACGTTCTATACCGGAATTGGCATGGCAATCACCCAGGGGGTTGGGGTCGTCGGATTTCCGGAACAATTTCTGGCAATCGGGTCGGGCAAGATTGGCATGCTTCCCATTCCGCTCGTGATCTTCGTACTCGCGGCGATCATGGTGTCGCTCACACTGAATAAGACGGTTTTCGGACAGAGTGTGTATTTATTCGGAGCTAATCCCATCGCAACGCTGTTTTCCGGGATTCACAACACAAGCGTCACCCTCAAAGCGTATCTGCTTTCCGGCTTGTTGGCAGGCTGTTCAGCGATTATCATGATTTCGCGCGTCAATTCAGCCAAAGTCGGTTATGGCGATACCTATTTACTCCAGGCCATTCTGGTTGCAGTGCTCGGCGGGGTGAACCCTTACGGTGGACGCGGAAAAGTGTCGGGAGTGCTGATGGGCATTATCATCCTGCAATCCTTACAAAATGCGTTTACCCTGTTTATGTTTACCCCTTACGCTAAAAGGCTGATCTGGGGCTTGATGCTGTTATTAGTGATGATTATTCATTATATTAATCTGAGATACCAGGAACGAGCGAAAATCCGCGCCATGGTTTCTCAAATATAAAAACCAGCGAGACTTAAAACCCAGGCGTCACTTGACTAAAGATAGAACGAATTTGTGATTTCGCTCATGAATTTGTGTAAACGCGAGTTTGTACTCCTAAAAAGATGAAAAAAAATGACCTCAAAGCGATCATCGAAGCCAAAAGTCCGCAGTATTTCGAACGCTTGCCACATGTTCTCTCCTCAGCGTTGTTACGGGTATTGGAACGGATTGTTCATGCGGACGAGCTCCTCGATTTTTTTGATCAGCACGGCGACAAACGGAATTGGGACTTCATTGAAGCAGTGTTTGATTATCTGCACGTCTCTTATACAGTTTCGGAAGAACATCTCAAAAAGATTCCTGCAAAGGGGCGGCTGATTTGCGTCGCCAACCATGCGACCGGCCCTCTGGATGGCCTATTGCTGCTCCATGCTATCGGTCAGGTACGGCAGGATGTCAAAATCGTCCTGACCGATATTTTAGCCGGGTTGGATAATTTAGCCGACCTCTTTTTGTTGTATGATCAATATACATCACGTCTGCAAAAGCGGAATATTGCCGCCATCCGGCAGGCAATCCTGGCCGAGCAAGCCGTGATTTTTTTTCCGGCCGGGGAAGTCACCAAACTCTCCTGGCGCGGCATTCGTGAACAAACATGGCAGGCAGGGGCGTTTTCGCTTGCCCGTAAATATCAAATTCCGATCCTGCCTATCGCTATTCGCGCCAGGAATTCCTTGCTCTATTATTTGATTGCACGCTTGCATCGCAATGCTTCTACGCTCTTGCTCTGCCATGAAATGTTCCGGAAGCATTCCAGCACGATTCCGATAACGATCGGCGATCTGCTGCTGCCGGATCGAGTGTTTCCCAATGCTGACGCCGATGTGACCGTTCAGGCCCAGAATGTTAGGATACAAGTTCAGAGCCTGTTGCTTAAAGATGCATGATCGGATCATTGGAAAATTTCAACTCCGCCAGCACAACCTTGCAAGTACAATGGCGGTTTGTCACATGGGAGGCATAGTATGGAGAATACCCGGCCCAAAACCCTGCTCCTCGTCGAAGATGAAACGATAATCGCTATGGCGGAAGCCAGGATACTCGAAAAACATGGGTATCAGGTGGTGATAACCTCAAGCGGCGAACAGGCTATCGAGATGGTCGCTGCGAACCCGGCTATTGACCTGATCTTGATGGATATTGATCTGGGGCGTGGGATCGATGGGACCCAGGCAGCGCAAAAAATCTTACAGCAACGCGATCTGCCGATCATTTTTCTGACCGCCCACACCGAGCAAGCCATGGTGGAAAAAGTCAGAAAAATTACCCGTTACGGCTATGTGCTCAAAGATTCCGGCAATTTCGTCCTGCTCTCCTCCATTGAAATGGCCTTTGAATTATTCGAAGCACACCAGCAGATCAAACAAAGCGAAGCGCGAATCAGGATGAAACTGAACGCGATTCTTGCACCGGACGGAGATCTGGAAACACTGGAACTGGAAGATATTGTAGATATGCAGGCGATCCAGGCATTGATGAACGACTTTTACGCGCTGACCCGGATCGGGGTGGCTATCCTTGATATTCATGGCAAAGTTCTGGTTGCTACGGGCTGGCAGGATATTTGCACACAATTCCACCGCGTCCATCCCGAAACGCGTAAACATTGCCTCGAAAGCGATACAGAACTCTCAGAAGGAGTCGCGCCGGGAACCTTCAAAATCTATCGTTGTAAAAATAACATGTGGGATATGGTGACCCCCATTATGGTGGGCGGCAAACATCTGGGCAATCTGTTTCTGGGACAATTTCTTTTTGAACATGAAGTACCAGATGAAGCATTGTTCCGTTCTCAAGCCCAACGCTATGGTTTTGATGAGGAAGAATATTTGTTTGCCCTCAGACGGGTGCCTCGCTGGAGCAGAGAAACCATCAATACAGTCATGACCTTTTACACCGGGTTTGCCAACCTTGTTTCTGCACTGAGTCATGCTAACCTGAAATTGGCCAGGATGTTGGCAGAACGCGAAAGTTTGCTCGCTTTGTTGCGAGAGAGCGAAGCCAATCTGTCTGCCCTGATTGAAAACACCGACCACTGTATCTGGTCAGTCGATCTGCATTATTGTTTGATTATCGGGAATTCCTGGTTTCGAAAGGGCATGCAAACGGTACTGGGATATGAGCCTGCCAAAGGCGAATACCTTTTGCCGAAAGCGATTCCGCAGTCAACGCGTGAAGAATGGCAGGAATATTATGATCGCGTGTTACATGGCGAGGCCTTCAGTGTGGAAACGGCCACGCGCTTTTCAGGAGAACCCTGTCAATTTGAATATCGCCTCCATCCGATTCGAAACAGCACAGGGATGATCAGTGGCGTGACGGTCTCAGGGCACGACATCACTGAACGCAAACGTGCTGAAAAGCAGATTCAGCAACTTCTAACCGAAAAAGAGCTCCTGTTGCGGGAAGTCCATCATCGGATCAAAAACAACATGAGTATGCTCATTAGTTTGCTGGACCTGCACACCGTGACACTTCACAATCAAGACGCTAAAACTGAGTTACACGATGCCAGCAATCGCATGCGCAGCATGGTAGAGATTTATGACAAGCTCTACCGTTCGCACGACTACACCACTATCAATCTGAAGCACTATTTGACCGATTTACTGTATGAGATCACACGCACTTATCCACAGATGCACAAGGTGATCGTAGAACACGACATTGTCGACTTGATGATCGATCAGAAATATGCCTTTCCAATTGGAATTATCATCAATGAATTAATAACAAATGCTCTCAAATATGCGTTTCCAGAGAGGAGGTCTGGCACTATTAGCATCTGTGTGCATCAAATGAGTGACCAGTCGGTCAAACTGGTCGTGGCTGACAATGGGGTGGGCATACCGGCAGACATCGATTTGACCCGGACGCAAAGTTTCGGCTTACACCTCATCAGTCTATTAGTCGAACAATATGACGGTCAGATCCAATTGGATCACGAGAATGGTACTCAATTCACGATCACGTTTCCAGAAATATTGAGCGCAAGAAAACACCAGACGTGATGTCCAGAAAGCATGTATATTGAAACTTCTTTGACAATGATCTCGTGTTGAGAGAGGAATCGCAAAATGTTGTTTCTATTTGTACTCAAATTTTCTAATTTGTACGAATTCTCTTGTCAAAAAACCAGAGAGGAAAAATACTTGAAAACTACACGGAATCATGTTTTTGAATGAGTAGAAATTCTTTGGAAAACCTGTATGGCGCGACATAAAAAGAAAAAATGGTTTGCTCGCAATGCCCCTGAACCCAAAGCAACGTTGCGCGAAGCCTGGCTTTCGCTGCAACAGGGAAATTTGAACGCCGCGTTTCAAATGACGGCGCAGGTGTTACAACAAACGCAAGGCGCGGAGGAAATTCAGCAGGCGTACCAATTGTTAGCCGAGATCCATTTTCGCCGCGCCCTGGAAACGCAAAATCCTGAGAAAAAACTCCCCCATTTAGAGAATGCGCTGGCCGTGCTGCCCCAGGACCCTCGCTTTCATTTTCATTACGGCATTGCGCTGTTGCAAACCGAGAAGGCTGCTGCTGCGCTGCAAGAATTTGATCTGGTTGCGAAAACCGAACCGAAACGGGAAGGATTAGCGTTTTTTCGTCAACTCGCTCTTCTATCAGCGAAAAAACCGCTCGCCAAAAACCAACAACTTTCGGAAGCCGAAACAAACACCCTGAAGGTTCTTGAACTCTTTACCCAACGCCCATCAAAAAAACTCACGGAGACGCCTGTGAATGATCCGCTGCTAGGAAATTCGCAAGTATGGAACGCCTTGCATGCAATGCGCCATGATAAAACTGCGACGCCCAATCTGCTCCCGACGGAAGAAAATGCAGCCAGGCTCTCCAAAGCGGTTTCAGCGATTTTAACATATTATCAGGGCGTTGCGGCGATACGCAAGGAGGATGTGCAAACTGCGAAAGCCCTCTGGCAGCAAGCCTTAGCAAAAGGGTTTACGACGCCCTGGAATTAGAAAAATCTGGGTCTCACTCTGCGTCAGGACTTTGATGATCTCGTCGCAACTGAACGCTGGCACGAGGTGCTCAAAGCCTTTGAACGTTTGCCGTCCGATTTGAATGATGACGCCTTAAACCAGGTCGCCAGCCTGGCCCTTTTTCATCAGGGGTATGAACAGGCTGAGAAAGGCAACTGGCGCAAAGCGGTGAAATACTGGCAAGAAGCAGCCCAAAAATCGCATAACCGCTATCTGGCACAAAATTTAGCCATTGCCCAGGAACAGCAGGAAGAATGGGCATTGGCGGCGAATGAGTGGCGCGAGATGCTGCGCCGTCGTCCGCGTAAAGAGGGTCATCCGGATTATCTGCGCGATAAACAGGTGGCCGCAATCTGGGAACATGCCGCCAACTGTTATTTGAATGTGCCGCTTGATGATGACGCGATTACCTGCCAACGTAAGGCGATTCAATATGACCCGCAGAATTTGGAACTGCGTTTTAAACTCATTTCCCTGCTCATGCCCGACGCCCACGGCGATACGCAGGCAGCGATCAAAGAACTCAATGGGATTATAGAGATTGCCCCGGACAATATTCAAGCCCTGACCCAACTGGCGCACCTCTATATGACGAATGAGTGGCGTTACAATGCGACGCCGCTGTGGAAAAAAATTCTGGAACTCGACCCGGAAAATAAAGAAGCCCGCAAGGAACTCGCCTGGAACTACGTGGAGAAAGTGCTTCCGCAAAAAACAGGATATCTTTCAAGAGTTTTACCATTTAAAGAACGGGTTAAAATTCTGGAGCAAGGCTTGAAAGAACTGCCGGAGCATCCTGATCTGATTCTGGCCATGGGAATCGTTCATATAGATGCTCATAAAGATGCTGAGGCGAAAGCTTATCTGGTTCAGGCGCACAATCTCGCTCCACAGGATGCGCAGATTGCCGCGATGGTGCTTCAGAATCTCATTCATGTGAATGCTGATGCTGAGATCGAGCAGATCATTCCCCAGGTGCACCAGATTCCTACTTTACTTCCGGCATTCTGGGTTGATCAGGGGAAAACTGCCCTGGATCATCCCAAATGGGCGAAACGCTTTTACGAAGAGGCCCTGGAGCATTTGAAATATATTCAGGTCGTGACAAAAGCCAGTGTGCTTGTGGACATCTATCTGAGTCTTCCCCCGGAAAAATACAAGGACCTGAAGCAGATTTATCTCAAAAAAATCTTTCAGGAGACGCCCCAAAGCGGCGCGGTCGAATTTATTGAGGCAATCTCAGCGATTGATGTAGAACAGAACATCGGAAAAGCGAAACGTATGCTGCACAAAGCCAAAAGACTTGCCAAAGCCGCCAATGACTCCGGACTGGTACGACAGATTGAAACTGAGGAAAAAATGCTCAATGCGCCGCCGCCAAATGCGTTGATGGATATGTTGTTCAATATGGGCGGCATGGGAGGCAAAAAAGGCCAGAAACAAATGGATCATATACTCGATCAATTTTTATACGAGATGCAAGGAAAGTACGGCCAGAAAGAGATGGAATGCATGCTTGAAGATTTGTTAGATGAATTGGAAGGAGGGTTTTAACCATGCTGTTTTCGAAAAAGCCGCTTGCCGCCACGCCCTACCAGATTTTAGGGATTGCCCCCAACGCAGATATGGCGGAAATTAAACGCGCGTATTTCAAGCTTGTACGAGAGTTCCCGCCGGAAGAGCAGCCGGAGAAATTCAAAGAAATTCGCAAGGCGTATGAGCAGCTCAAATCTCCGGAACAAAAGGCCCTGGTTGACATGTTTCTCTTGCAAAAACCGCCGGTTCTTCCAGATTTGACCAAAGGCCGCTATGACCTGACCGTGCATCCAGAAGATATGAGCCGATTGGCTTTGGAATTCAAGCTCGCGGAACTTACTGTAGAAAAAGATTTTTACACACCGGAAACATGATAAAGGAGCGCCAAACAGGAAAAAAACCAGGTTTTTTGAAAATATCTGGTTCTTGAACGTAAACTATTTTTCCGAAATACTCGCATTTATGTTAGAACACGAAGATGTTTTACAAGTTCAGAACAATATGGCCAATTTAACCCAGCGTATCGAGCGTATGCACTGGGAACTCGGTCAATTATTGCAGGAAACTCAGGAAAGCAACGGTCAGTTGCAGGCCCTGACACGCCATTTTCTCAACACGGAAGCTCATAACCGGCTCAACGAGGTCCTGGCAGAAGTACAAACTCAGATGGAATCCGGCCAGGAGAAAATTGACGAATTGGTTCAGACCATGAAAAAATTGAGCCGCACTCAGTTCAAGGCGAACACGTTGAATGAAGCGAAAGATCAACAGCTTTCGGAAACAATCGCCCTCTTGCGCGAGATGCTCGCCAAACGCGAAGAAATCCAAAACGCTCGCAAAGAAGAAGAACAGCAGCGCCAAGCTACGTTACAGGCTCGCGCCAGAGTTCAACTGGCCGCCGATTTTCTTCCGGTGTTAGATGGCATTGAACTGGCTCTGGAACACGGGATGCCAGCCCCGGAACAGAATCATCAACCTCTTGAACAACCACAGCCTTCCTCAGGGTTTTTTCGAAAACTCTTTGGCGGAAAGCATCATCCGGAGCATGAGCCGCAGCAACAGACGCCTCAAAGCGTCGCCTCAGAAGTCTCTGACGCCATTGCTGACTGGCTGCACGGCCTTGAAATTGTCCGCGAGCGGTGTGTACGTCTGCTTGAACAGGAACATATCAGACGCATCCCCGATCTCAACGAATCTTTTGATCCTCATCTGCACGTCGCTCTGGAAGTTGAAGAACGCACTGATGTTCCCGAAAATACCATTGTAAAAGTGCTTCGTAAAGGATATACGCACCAGGATCGGGTTCTGCGTTACGCCGAAGTGATTGTCGCAAAAGCCCCGCAACAAAAGGAAGACCTATGAAAGAAAAAATTGTCGGAATTGATTTGGGCACCACGAATTCAGTTGTGGCGCTCATTCAAGACGGCGTCCCGAAATTGACGCCGGTCAAAGGGAAACATCTGCTGCCCTCCGTTGTTGGCATCTCGCTGAACAATGAACTCTTAGTGGGCGCGGCCGCTCGGAATCAATGGGTTGTTGCGCCGGAACGCACCATCCGCTCGATCAAGCGCAAAATGGGATCCCCAGAACCTGTAACCATGGCTGGCAAAACCTATTCGCCTCAAGAGATTTCCGCGTTCATTCTACGCGCCATCAAAGAGGCCGTTGAATATGAACTTGGCACTCCGGTCGAAAAAGCCGTGATTACGGTACCGGCCTATTTTAACGAAGTCCAGCGCGAGGCCACAATGGAAGCCGGAAGAATCGCCGGATTTACGGTGGAACGGATCATTAACGAACCCACGGCCGCAGCCCTGGTTTACGGTTATGGCGCGAAAGAGGCGCAACATCTCCAAATTATGGTCTATGATCTGGGCGGCGGCACCTTCGACGTCTCGATTATCGAATTGCACGAAGGGATCGTGGATGTGGTAGCGACGGCTGGCGATAATCTGCTGGGCGGCGATGATTTCGATGAACTGCTCGCCAACATGCTGGCAGATGAATTTGCCAAAGAGTATGAGATTGATTTACGCACCGACCATCAGGCCTGGGCACGTTTACTGCGCGCGGCCGAAGACGCCAAGATCGAATTATCGGATGTCCAATATACGGAAGTCAAACTTGAATATCTGACGAAAGGCGAAAAAGGCCGTCCCTTGCACCTGACGCGCGAAGTGCGCCGTGAAGAATTTGAAGACCTGATCGAGGGTCTGCTTGATCGCACGATTGACGCCATTGATAAAGCCCTCAAAGACGCCAAATTGGAAGCGGAGGATATTGACCGGGTGCTGTTTGTCGGCGGTTCGACCCGCATTCCGGCGGTCTGGAACTTGGTCAGGGAACGTATGGGGCAGGACCCGCACACCGAAATTAACCCCGATGAAGCCGTCGCCTTGGGCGCAGCCGTGCAAGCCGGCATCATCGCTAAAGAAGATATTGACGCTATTCTGGTAGATGTCACCCCCTTGTCGCTCGGCATTGAAGTTGCGAACGTCAGTATCACCGGCCAGGTGACCGGCGACATTTTTGAACCCCTGATTCACCGTAACACAACTATCCCGGTGCACAAAAGCAAAGAATTTCAAACCCTGTATCCGGGGCAGGAGGCCATTCACATCAAGGTCTATCAAGGGGAACACAACACAGCCTCACAAAATACGCTGCTGGGCGATTTTATGGTCGAAGGCTTAAAACCGAATCCGCAGTGGCATGGTCTAACCAAGGTGACCGTGAATTTTCAAATTGACGTGAACGGCATTCTGGAAGTCACGGTGACGGAACGCGGTACGCGCACACGGGTGCAGCAACGCCTGAAAGCCGACCGTCAGCGCATGAGTCCCGAACAAATCGCCGCAAGTCAGGAAAAACTGGCCGAATGGTCTGAAGCGGAATTCAGCGAGTTGGAAGCGGTTGAACTCGATCCCGGCGTGATGGCTCTCTTTGACCGAGCCAGAAAAGTGTTGGAACAACCGAACCTCGATGCGGATCTGGCGGAAGATATTTCCACCGTGATCGAAGATATCCGTCAGGCTGAAGTGACCGGCGACAAAGAAAAAGCCGGAGAACTCTGCGATGAGCTGATTGATTTACTCATGGAAGCCGAATAAATAGGACTCTAAATCGGGAGTGTCAAAGCTCTGCTTTGACAGCGAAAGCAGAGCTTTCGCATTCCTATTTGGAGTGTCAAAGCTCTGCTTTGACAGCGAAAGCAGAGCTTTCGCACTCCTATTTGGAGTGTCAAAGCTCTGCTTTGACAGCGAAAGCAGAGCTTTCGCACTCCTATATGTATGGACACGGGCGACCATTACTCGAGCATTGCCATGAACACCTGAGCATGTCCTTACAAAATATCAGGAACAATGGATACTACAGCAACATTCACAAGTATTGAACACACAGTAAGACTTGACAGGTTTTAAAAACCTGTCAAGTCTCTATTCAATTCTGATGAATAATGCTGTGATACCTCTATATTTTCCAATGACTCTGAATATCTCTGGGGCTTCTGCTCTGACATAGTGCTCATCTTCATCATGTAAAAGGGTTTCAAATATTGAGATATAGTGTTCAAAATAAGCCCGCATCAGTATGTGCAATATTCTCGCATGCCCATATCATTGACATTCTGACCTTTGGAATGGGATCTTGAGATAATTGGAGAATTTCATCTATCCGATTCTTCACGAACGCGATGTTCACTCGTCCAGTTCGTCCTATCGCAAATAAGTCATTTTCTCTCACCTCCGCGTTTTCATGATGAAGATCTTCAAATGCTCATTCGATATTTTTTGTGTAATGAGTAAAATTTTTTTCTTGACAGAACAATAAAGGCCTTTACATAAAGAATTATGGAAAAAATTTTACACATAAGCAAAGAGGTACCCGAAGAAAATGGATCGAATTTACAAAATGGCGACAATTTCATTCGCCGATTGCAAACTCGCTATTCGTCGCTGAGAAAATCAGAAAAAAGAATTGCCGATTATTTACGGCAAAATTCTCAACAGCGTTTAGATATGTCCATCACGGAATTTGCCAAATTTCTTGATGTGAGTGAAGCCACGATCAGTCGTTTCTGTCGGGCTGTCGGCTTTCGAGGGTTTCAAGACCTTAAACTCTCTTTAGCCACATCCATCAATATAACGGAAGAATTTCAAAATATTCCGCGAGATATTCATCAGACGGATTCGACGACTGAAATTGGCAAAAAATTGGCTGATACACTTTCCGGCGCAATTGCTGAAACTCAAAAAAGTTTGAGGATAGATGATATTGATGCTGCGATCGATGCGCTTGCACATGCCAGACATATCACCCTGTACGGTATCGGCGGCTCTTCGATTATTGTCTATGCTGCGCATCACCTTTTTGCTAAAGCCGGTCTGAGCTGCGGCGTGTATGTGGATGGGTATATGCAAACCGTAACCGCCTCGATGATGAACTCCGAAGGGGTTGCGCTGGGGGTGTCCAATACCGGGATGAGCAAACACGTCGTGGATGCCCTGGAAATTGCCGCATCAAAAGGGGCTACGACGATCGGGATCACCAGTAACCGCGACTCTGCCCTTGCCAGAGCTTCGACAATCTGTCTGGTGACGCCTCCAGGCCAGAGAGACGTTCCGCTGTATGGCGGGTCGATCGAGGCCAAAGTCTGCCAACTCTATATTCTCGACCTGCTGTACCTCGGTATCTTATTCAAATTGGGAAATATTACCAAAAAGAATCTGAAAGAGACCGCGAATGCGTTGAGAACCTATTACAATCCGATTAATTATATTGGAGACCTTAAATAGAGAGGTTTTTCTCAAAAAACAGAGTATAAAGGAGATGTCGCATGAAAGTGTTAGCCATTGGTGATATGTTTATTCCGGCCGAGTTCATGCATACCGGTCTGGAAAAACTCCGTGAAAAGGGATGGCAGGTTGATGTCAGGGAATGGAAACATGCCACTCTGACGGATTTACAGCATGATAATCTGCTGGTCGAACAACAAGGACCGGAAGCGCTCGACGTGCCGGAAAATTTAGTAGAGGGGATCGAGGAATATGAGATCCTTGTCATTCAGTTTTTTCCCATCAATAAAAGGATCATTGACCGGGCAAAAAAGCTCAAATATATCTGTGTACTTCGTTCAGGAACAGAAAACATTGATAGTGCTTATGCCGAAGCTCAAGGCATTGAAGTACTCAATACTCTCGGCAGAAATGCGAGATCTGTCGCGGAATTTACACTGGGAATGATTCTGGCGGAAATGAGAAATATTGGCCGTGCTCACGCTGCTCTGAAGGCAGGAGAGTGGCGGAAGGATTTCCCCAACAGTGAGGCCATCCCCGAATTATATGAAAAAACTGTCGGCTTGATCGGATTTGGCAATATCGGACGTCTTGTCGCTCATTATCTGCACGCCTTTGGCAGCAAAGTTGTGGTGTATGATCCTTATATCAAAGAACCGCCAGCGGGAATTACATTGGTATCTCTTGAAGAACTCCTGAAAATTTCGGATGTCGTCTCAATCCATGCCCGACTGTGTGACGAGACCTATCACTTGATTGGTAAAAAAGAATTCGCCCTGATGAAACCGAATGCCATTTTCGTCAATACCGCTCGTTCCGGCCTGGTGGATGAGGCGGCGTTGATTCACGCCCTTGAAAATAAACAAATTATGGGAGCGGCGATTGATGTCTTTGATAAGGAACCGATCGAGAGCAATCATCCTTATCTCAAATTGGATAATATCACGCTTATTCCCCATTTAGCAGGCTCAACCAGAGATGCGTTTGCCAACAGCCCTAAAATGATGGCGGAAAAATTGATCAAAAAATTTGAGTTATGAATCCGATGGTGCATGGAAGGAGAGGTGGCTATGTCGAAATATGTTTTAGGTATTGATAACGGTGGCACGGTGATTAAGGCCGCCCTCTACGATCTGACGGGGCACGAAGTCGCAGTTGCGAGTTCGAAAGTTGAGATGAATATCCCTGAACCAGGCTATACCGAACGTGATGCCGAGGAATTGTGGGAAGCGAATGTCCGGGCAATTGCCGGAGTCGTCCAACAATCCGGGATCAATACCGGCGATATTGCCGCAATAGCCACAACAGGTCATGGTAATGGTCTCTACCTCATTGGTCAAGACGGGACTCCCGTCTATCCTGGTATCTATTCAACCGATGTAAGAGCACAAGGATACGTTGACAGGTGGTACGCAGACGGCACCTTTGATACCGTGCTCCCTAAAACCATGCAATCGATCTGGGCGGGACAGCCGGTCGCTTTGCTCGTCTGGTTTCAAGACCATAAGCCGGAAATCTTAAAAAAAGTCCGTTGGATATTTATGTGCAAGGACTATATCCGCTACCGCCTGACCGGTGAAGCTTATGCGGAAATCACTGATATGTCAGGATCGAATTTGATGAATGTCAGGGATGTAACCTATGATCGGGAATTACTGCGGGAATTTGGCCTTGAAAACTGTTTCGAGATGCTGCCTCCGCTCAAGTATTCGTCCGAGATTTGTGGAACAGTCAATCAGGAAGCAGCCCAAAAAACCGGCTTAAAGGTAGGAACTCCGGTGGCCGGAGGGTTGTTTGACATTGACGCCTGTGCAATTGCTACCGGCATTACGGATGATGAGAAGTTTTGTATTATTGCCGGGACATGGAGCATCAACCAATATATCAGCAAACAACCGATCGTTTCAAAATCCCTGTTTATGACATCGCTCTATTGTGTGCCGGGATATTGGCTAGCAACTGAAGCAAGCCCGACTTCGGCCAGCAACCTCGAGTGGTTTGTGACGGAGTTTTTAGGAGACAATTACGCACCAATCGCCGGATCGGGCAAATCGGTCTATGATTTATGTAATGAGTGGGTCGAGAGTATTGCCCCTGAAGAGACGCATATCATCTTTCTCCCCTTTCTGTACGGCTCAAATGTGGAGGCTGGCGCAAAAGCCTGTTTTATCGGCTTAAAAGGGTGGCATCATAAAGCTCATATTCTCAGAGCACTGTATGAAGGGGTGGTGTTTTCACACAAGATGCACATCGAAAAATTACTGGCCTATCGGGACATGCCAAAAGTTGCTCGAATTACCGGAGGAGCCGCCCGTTCAGAAGTCTGGTGCCAGATGTTTGCCGATGTCTTGCAAGCTCCGCTCGAAGTTATGAGCGGCACAGAGTTGGGAACACTGGGAGCCGCGATGTGCGCCGGAGTGGCGACCGGCCATTTTCCGTCATTGGAGCGCGCGTCGGAAAACATGGTGCAGGTGGTACGCACGATTCTGCCCAATCCTGACAACAAAACCATTTATGAGGAAAAGTACGCCAACTATAAGAAGACGGTGGAAACGCTGGCATCGTTGTGGAAGCATGTCTAACCAGAAGAACTTTTTCAGAACATCGTTCGCTTTCGAGGGCTGAGTCCCATAAGTTCGGGAGGTGGTGTGTGGGAAGGAAGATTGATGTTTTTCGTGGTAAAGCAATTGTTCAGTGGTGTCCTTGACAATCGTAGCAGAAGTGAGGACGTCACCGGCATCGCATAAAAAGGAGATCAGTCATGAAAAAATTGGGTATTGGTATTGTGGTCGTATTTGTAGTCAGTGCATTAGCTTTTTCAGTGTGTGCACAAGAAAAAAAATCGCCGTTCATCGGTGATCCGGAAGAAACCTATTACATGTGTGTGATGGTGTCTGGGGTGGAATACTGGTTCCCGGTCTATGAAATGTTTAAACAAGCAGGGCAACAATTAGGCGTCAAAACGGTGTATACCGGAACGCCGGAGTATGATGTCAACAAACAGATTGCGGTGTTTGACCAGATTCTTGCTAAAAAACCTGCCGGAATTTTGCTCCATCCAATGAATTCTGATCCCTTTATCGAGCCTATTAATCGGGCGGCTGAAATGGGGATTCCTGTTGTCACGTTCGCTGCTGATTCTCCTCTTAGTAAGCGGGTGTCATACGTAACTTCAGATAATTACAAAGAGGCCGCCCTTGCTGCGAAGTTTATCGCAGAGGATATGGGAGGAGTCGGAGAAGTTGCTGTACTTGAAAACCCGGGCCAGGATAACCATGATCGGCGGACAAATGGTTTTATTCAAAGTATAGAAGCAAACTATCCCAAGATGAAGGTCGTGGGTCGGGTCGCGTGCAATCAGGATCCGAACAAAGGCTATCAGGCTGTGTTGACCCTCGCACAAGCTCATCCGGAACTAGGCGCGGTGTTTATGCCTGAGGCCGTAACGGCGATCGGAGCCGCTCAGGCTGCGAAGGAACTGGGTGGCAAGATCAGAGTTGTCTGCTGTGATGTGAGCGTGAAAATCCTGGATATGATTAAGGCCGGCGAGATTTTTGCCGCTATCAACCCAGATCAGGGCGTTCAGGGATATATGGGAATGTTGCTGCTCTATCTGGCAAAGCACTCTGATATGATCGATCCGATGAACGACTGGAAACAGGCCGGATATAACCCAATGTCTGTGCCCTATCTGGATAACGGCATGCACGTTGTCAACAAAGACAATGCGGACTTTTTCTACTGGGAAAAATACCTGGCACAAAGAGGCACCAAAGGGATCAATGAGTAATATACGCGCATGCGCATGGACGGAGAAGTGGTGGAATGCCACCGCTTCTCTGAAAGATTAGAGGAGTGCAAAATTTATCTTGTAGGCTTCTGAGGGCAAACTAAAGTTTGCCCTCCAATCCGAGAACGGGAGGGACTTCCCATGAGCGAGGAAATTGTTTTAGAAGTCAAAGGCATTGATAAAATATTTCCTGGGACTAAAGCGCTATCCGAGGTGAATTTTCAACTTCGCAAGGGAGAAATTCATGCCCTGGTTGGGGAAAATGGCGCCGGAAAATCAACGTTAATGAATGTGATTGGTGGAATTCATCAGCCGGATGCCGGAGAAATTTTTGTCAACAATCAACATCGGCAGATTCGAAACCCTCTTGAGGCTCAACAATGTGGGATTGGGTTTGTCCATCAGGAGATTGCGTTATGCCCGCATGTTACTGTCGCCGAAAATGTGTATATGGCGGCAGTGAATACTAGCAGGAAGCTTTTTGTCAATTATAAGACACTCTACAAAAAAACCACAGACGTTCTCAAATCGTTACATTCGATTAAACCGGATATAAAAGTCAAGGATCTCAGCATCTCTAACCAACAGGTGGTGGAAATTGCCAAAGCCTTGATCCTGAATTGTAAAATTTTGATCCTGGATGAGCCTACGGCGGCTTTAACCGAAAATGAAACCAAAGCCCTGTTCAAGATTATGCAAGATTTAAAAAAACAGGGGATGAGCATTATCTATATCAGCCATCGTATGGCGGAAGTGTTTGGACAATGTGACAGAGTATCTATTCTCAGAGATGGACATTATGTCGGAACCTATGTTGTGGCAGAAAGCACGTCGCAAGATGTGGTAAACAAGATGGTGGGCCGGGAGATCGGGGATATGTACCCATCGAAAATGGATGAAGAGGAAGATGACACCCGGGTGCTATTGGAAGTCAGACATCTGTCAAATAGTAACCGATTCAAAGATATTAATTTCAAGCTCTATAAAGGGGAAATTCTGGGACTTGCCGGATTGGTTGGAGCCGGAAGAAGCGAAGTCGCGAAGGCGATCTGTGGGCTCTATCCGAAAGAAAATGGAGAGATTCTCTTTAAAGGAAAGCCTTTAGAGATTACCCAATATGAAGATGCTATCAAAAACGGGATTGTGTACTTGACAGAAGATCGCAAGGCAGAAGGGGTGTTCCTGGATTTGCCCCTCAAGCAAAATATCTCCGCGATGGATATCAAACAGGTATCATCGAAGGGATTTATTGACAAGAAGAAGGAAAATCGCCAGGCACGCAGTCTCTTAGAAAAACTGCGCGTGAAATACAGTTCTCTTTCTCAGAAAGCCTCTTCTCTTAGTGGTGGGAATCAACAGAAATTGCTAATCGCCAAACTCTTATCTGTCAAGCCTGCTATCGTTTTAATGGATGAACCTACTCGCGGAATTGATGTAGGGGCCAAAGCAGAGATCCATCGGTTGCTTCGAGAACTGGCGATCCAGGGGATTGGCGTTATTATGATCTCTTCGGAACTGCCAGAAGTTATCGGAATGTGCGACCGGGTGTTAGTGATGCATGAGGGGACTCAATGTGGGATTCTGACCAGGGATGAAATCACAGAAAAGCGGATTATTCATCTCGCTTCCGGTTTATAAGAAGCATACATCACATAGAGGAGGGGTTGTGTTATGGGGGGTATTATGGAACAAGAAGGGCAACAAGGATCACCAGAAGCACCTGGTGGAAAACTGACAAATATCATCAGGAAATTTGAGGGTTTCAGAGAAGGAACTCTGATTTTGATCATCATCTTTGTTTGTGTGGTAATGAGTTTTGCGTCACCCTACTTTTTGACCTGGCCCAGTATCAAGGCTATCTTGCTCTCGTTTTCGACAGAAGGGATTGTGGTCGTAGGGATGACCATTATGCTGATTGTCGGGGGGATTGATCTGTCAGTAGGAGCCGTCATGGCTCTTTCCATGGTCATAGCGGGTAAACTGTTTCTATTAGGGTTAAACCCCTGGATAGCCAGTCTGGTTTCTATTATGATTTGTGGTCTCATTGGAGCTGCAATCGGACTGTTTGTCACCCAATTAGGATTAAGCCATTTTATCACAACCCTGGCTTTTATGGGGATTGCCCGGGGCGCCTGCTATGTAATTACGGAGGGAACCCCGTTATCCCTGTACACCCTACCGCCGAGTTTCAAGTTTATTGGACAAGGGAACATTTTTAAAAATCTTCCTTTCGTTATAGTCATCTTTTTCATTATCGTGATCATCAGTGACTATTTTTTAAGAAATTCGACGCTTTTGCGGAAGGTATTTTACACGGGCAGCAACGAAAAGGCGGCGATGTATTCCGGGATTAACGTGTCAAAAGTGAAAATCGCTGTGGCAATGCTGTGCTCGTCGCTGACAGGACTTGCAGGTATTATCTTTATGTCGAAATTTGGGGCAGCGACTGCTAATTTTGGGACTGGCCTTGAATTGACCGCCATTTCTGCGGCGGTCATTGGCGGCGCCAGCCTGACAGGTGGAGAAGGGACCGTCTTTGGCTCTATCCTGGGGATCGGTCTGGTTGCGACTATTACCGGCTCGATGATCCTGATGGATGTCTCAGTCTACTGGCAGGAGTTGATTAGAGGCTGCATTTTATTGACCGCAGTATCGCTCGATCATCTCCGTCATCACAAAAAATAAATAGGGAGGAAAAGATTTATGAAAACTCGTAAGATAGGAACAACAGATATTGAAGCGTCAGTTGTCGCCCTGGGAACCTGGGCTGTTGGAGGAGGAACCTGGTGGGGCGACTCCGATGATAAACAGTCTGTAAAAGCTATTCATGCGGCAATCGATGCCGGAGTAAATCTGATTGACACCGCTCCGGTGTATGGATGGGGAAGAAGCGAAGAAGTTGTCGGAAAAGCCATTCACGACCGGCGCGAGAAAGTCGTGCTTGCCACAAAATGCGGCCTCTGGTGGCATGATGATACCGGAAAGACCTTCTTTGAACTGGAAGGCCATGCGGTGAAACGAACCCTGGGGCCGAAAACGATCCGGCAGGAATTGGAAATCAGCCTCAAACGTCTCCAGACCGACTTCATTGACTTGTATCAAACTCATTGGCCGTCGCTCGACCCGGAACATGAACCGATTGCCGATACAATGGAGTGTCTGCTGCGCCTCAAAAAGGAAGGCAAAATTCGTGCGATTGGAGCATCAAATGTTGATATTGCCCTGATTAAAGCGTACCAGGCAGTCGGCGTGCTTGATGCTATACAACCACGCTATAGCATGTTGGATCGAGCAATTGAACAAGAGCTGATTCCCTATTGTCTTGAACACCATCTAAGTACATTGGTTTATTCTCCGCTTGAACAGGGATTGTTGACAGGAAAGATCACAAAAGAGCAAACGTTTAAAGAAGGAGAATTTCGGAATCAACTCGTCTGGTTCAAACCGGAAAACCGCGAGAAAGTGATTGATATGCTGGAGGGGTGGCAAGACCTCACCGAAAAATATCGCTGTACGCTTGCGCAGCTTGTTATTGCCTGGACAGTGGAACAACCAGGAATCACATTTGCGCTTTGTGGAGCGCGAAAGCCTGAACATAGCATACAAAATGCGAAAGCCGGCGATCTCTCCCTTGAACCAAACGACATTCAACGGATGCGTCATGATGTTGAAGCGCTAGGTCAACCAATAGGGGCGTAGGACGAACGTTTTCGAAAAAGACAAAGGGAGTGTGCTATGGAATTAGGATTACAAGGCAAAAATGCGATTGTGACAGGGGCAGCAGGAGGAATCGGAAAGGCGATTGCCCTGGCTTTGAGCGAAGAAGGAGCGAATGTAGCCATTGGCGACATTCGTGATGCCGATGATGTTGTCCGGGAATGTGAACAATTTGGCGTCAAAGCGGTGTCAATCCCAACTGATTTGACGAAAGCTGATGATTGTATCAACCTTGTCAAGAAAGCGGAAGAAAGTCTGGGACCGATCGATATTTTGATCAACAATGCCGGTTTATGGCCGACCAATTTAGTGAAGGATATTCCATTGCAAGAATGGCATAAAACAGTTGATATTAATTTAACTGCCGTGTTTTTAACCTGCCAGGCTCTGGTGCAAAAAGTCCTGGCGGAAAAACGGAAGGCAAAAATTTTAAATGTGACTTCACAAGCGGCATTTAATGGGTCAACCACCGGACACGCCCACTATGCGGCGAGTAAGTCCGGTGTGGTTACATTTACAATTTCACTTGCCCGCGAGGTCAGCAAGCAGGGGATTAATGTCAATGCCATCGCATTGGGTCTTGTGGAAACGGGCATGTCCGCGGAAGCTCTGGCGAAGAATAGAGAATACTATGAAAAACGGATTATGATTGGCCGGATTGCGCGACCTGAAGAAATTGCGAAACTGGCAATCTTTTTAGTGTCGGAACCGGCAAACTACGTGACCGGTTCGACTTTTGACGCAACCGGCGGAATGCTCTCGCGATAATTGCCGGATAAACAGTGTATAGTGATCCCATGTGAGTTGTGTCTCGACTCCGCTCGACAGCCGCCCGGTCACTGAGCGAAGTCGAAGTGACATGACACAAATGATTTAGGATGTCTATAGAAAGTTTATGGCGTATTTTTTGTATGTTGTTGTGTGGACAGTCCACATAACAACATGCAAATTTGATATATACCCTGGTACTGGTTGAGTTCTGTTGGAATACCTGTGAAAACCAAAATATGCTTGTTTTCCCCACCAATTCAATTGAACCAGCGCATCAGGGAGGAGGGAGAATATGAAAAAGACATGGCTCACTTAAGAAGTGAGAAACTGATAAGAGGGGTTATACGTAAGCTAAGTGCGTACAATAAGGGCGTTTGTAAAAACTTCAAAATCGAACATCTATAAGGTAATTATAGAGTAGGGAGGAAGACACAATGAAAAAGATTATTTTATTACTCGTTATAGCAGCTCTGGTTGTTCCTGCCTCTTATGCGGCAGATAAACCTTTGAAGATCGCGTATTTTGTCTCCGATCTGAAGGTCGGATTCCATCAGGCGCAAGCCTACTGGGCCAAAATATATGCCAAGGAGCAATATGGGGCAGATGTCCAGGTTTTTGATGGAAAGTCCGATGTCGCTACCATGACCGCAAATATTGATCAGGTCATTGCCCAGGGTATGGATATGGCCACTCTGCATGTTTGGCAGCCAGAAGCTGCGAAACCCGGCATTGAAGCCGCCCTGGAAAAGGGAATAACCATGGCCAGTTTCTTCGAGACACAGGCCGTGGATATCCCTGTAGTCAGACATGATGAAGCTGCTGTTTCCTTCCAGATGGGCAAAATTGCGGCGGAACAGTGGAAGAAAGCTCATCCTGATAAACCCATTGTGTTTGTCCAATTAGGCTGGCCGGATAATGAAGCGGTCGCTGAGGGACGGACGAATCCGTTCGTCGAGGGGGTTTTGTCGGTAGCCCCGGATGCGAAAAATCTCGGTTGTATGGATGCCAGTAAAGGCGCGGATGCCGCAAAGAAGATCATTCAAGACCTGGTTCAGGCAAATCCGGACCTTTGCATCATCTACTCGGAAGCGGCAAATTTGACGGATGGCACCATGCCCGGATTGAGAGCGGTTGGCAGAGGCAAGATGGAGAATGGTGTGCCGTTGACTGAAATCGTTGCCAGCGTGGACTGCCCGGAAAACGAGTTAATAGAGATTTACGATCCGAGTTCTTCATTGAAAATGTCACTGGCTCTTCCGCCAAAAGAAACCGGCATGTTTCGAATTGACAATCTGATGGACATCAGGAATGGAAAAATTCCGCAGGTTGATCCGGCGAACAAGAAACCACTCTATATTCCGGCTTCTCTCGTTGGGTATTGGAGCATGAAACCAGAAGAAGCCGTGCAATGGTACAATGAGCAGTTCCAGGCTGAGGTTAAACTGCCTGAATACAAATAAACGTACCTGAGACCTGTCAGGTTCCAAAGCCTGACAGGTCTTTCAACGGGGAGTAAAATGATGAGCGATAATGTTCTGGAAATTCAAAACCTGACCAAGGATTTTCCCGGTGTAAGGGCCGTGAATGACGTCAGTTTCAATATCAAAAGAAATACCGTGCATTGCCTGGTTGGAGAAAACGGAGCCGGAAAATCCACGCTGATCAAAATCCTCACTGGCGCTTATGACAGGACGAGCGGGACCATCCTGTTGAACGGGAGCGACTATGAGGCTCATAATCCCAGGGAGGCAAAACAACAAGGGATCAGTACCTTGTTTCAGGAGTTGAATGTGGTTGACCAACTGACGGTTGAAGAAAACCTGACACTTGGCATGGAGGATACCTGGTTTGGTTTTTTGAAAAAAACGGATAAAATTAAAAATATGGTGAATGTGCTGGAAAGCATTGACCCGTCGATCTCCCCAAAACAACGGGTATCGAGTTTGAGTGTCGCCCAAAAACAAATGGTGGAAATCGCCCGAGCTGTTGCCTCGGAATCTGATATTATTATTATGGACGAACCGACGGCGGCGATTTCCGAAGAAGAAACGCAGCGGCTCTTTACAATCATCAAAGGCTTGAAAGAGAAAAATGTGTCCGTGATCTACATTTCCCACAGATTGGATGAAATTTTTAAACTCGGCGATTACGTGACGGTCATGCGTGATGGGAAACATATTGATACCAGGCCGCTTTCTGAGGTTAAAGATCGCGCCGAACTAATTAAATTAATGATTGGAAAAACAGTGTATGAACAATATGTTATGAGGAATCTCGAAAACGCAGAGAATCTGCTGGAGGTCAGCAATATCTGCAACAAAAAGCTTAAGGAAATTTCCTTTCATGTCAAGCGTGGCGAGATCGTGGGGTTTTATGGACTGGTAGGGGCCGGGAAAACTGAACTCGCCCGGGCCATATATGGCGCAGACAACTACACTGGTGAGATCGTATTCAAAGGGAAAAAGCTGGAACAATCCCCAGATAAAGCGATCAGCGCAGGAATTGCCATGGTGCCTGAAGAAAGAAGAACGCAGGGACTTTTCACGCTTCTCACGATCAGAAATAATATCCCGGTGATGAATATGCAAAAAATCTCACACGCCGGATTTATTGATGCGAAAAAAGAATGGAACTCCACAGTAGAATATATTGATAAACTGGGGATTATGACAAACAGCGTTGAAAAAGAAACTGCCAAGCTTTCGGGCGGAAATCAGCAAAAAGTCGTTTTTTCCAAGTGCCTGTTTGCCGATGCCGATCTGCTCATCCTGGACGAACCAACCCGGGGGATCGATGTTGGAGCCAAAAGTGAGATTTACAAAATTATCCGCCAGTTATCAGAAGAAGGCAAATCAATCGTCTTTTGTTCTTCCGAGCTGCCTGAAATTATGAATATGTGCGACAGAATCTTCCTGTTGTATGACGGAAGAATCAAAGCGGGAATGGCGAATAGTAAAGAGATTGACAGTGAAAAGATTATTCATATTGTGACAGGGGGCGAATAATGGCAGCAAAAAACATGGTAAAAGGAACAATGAGCAATGAATCGTTTATTACATTGTCCATGCTGGCCGTGTTAGCCGGATTATTTATCGTGGCTTCGCTTTTTGTGCCAAGGTTTTTTGATATCCGTACAATCTCCAATCAACTTTCTCAACAGGCGGAACTTATTATTCTTGCCATTAGCGTCACATTTATTTTGATTAGTGGCAACTTTGACCTGTCGGTAGGCGGTATCGTTGGTTTAGGCGCTGTCCTTTCCGCATATTTTTGTCAGCGATCAACTGGGGCTGGGCTGGCGCTGGCGCGTGGGTTGGGCATGCCCTATGGCGTTGCCATCGCGGCAACTCTTGTCTGCTGTATGGGCATTGGCGCCATCAACGCCTTTTTTGTCACCAGGATGAAGGTCGCCTCCATTATTGTGACACTGGGCACCATGTCGCTGGCGCGCGGTATTGCGCTGATTCTCACCCAGGGATCTCAACGCAGTTCGGGCCTGCCATACATATACAAAAAGTTTGGGGGATTTTCCCTGATCGGCACCATTAATGGGTCGGTTGTTCTCATGATCATCCTCATTAGTATTGCACTGATCATTGAAAAAAAGACTGTATTCGGCCGGCGGACGTATTATATCGGCGCCAACCCGATCGCGGCAAAGCTTTCCGGCATCCAGGTTGAAAAGCATATCTCACTCCTATATTTGGTCAGTTCTTTTTTAGCCGGCGTCGTAGGCGTCATCATGGGGTCCATTCATAATGCGGGGATTTCCAGCCTTGGTGAGGGGGTCGAATTTGACGCGCTGGTTATTACATTATTGGGCGGAACAAGCATTATGGGTGGATTTGGCTCGGTTCTGGGCACAGTCGTCGGCGCATTTATCCTGGGCATCTTATCCACCTCGTTGAATATGCTGGGGTTATCTCCGGATATTCAAACAATCGTGAAAGGTGTTGTCACCCTAATCGCGATTTTGGCGCAGCGGTTTGCTTTGGATCACAGAAAAACGTAAGGAATTTAACGAGGAGCAGGAAAGTATGGAAATGTACATGCATATACCAAGAAAGTTCACATGGACAGCCTTTAAGGATATCTTTGTGTACCTGGTTCTGGCAGCGATTGTCATCGGATTCAGTACCGTCTCATTAAATTTCTTAAATCCGTATAATCTTGTCAACATTTTGAGAATGTCCGTCCCAATCCTGTTAGTCAGTTGCGGAGCCACGTTAATCATGATTTCCGCAAATATCGATCTCTCGGTGGGCAGTATGGTCAGTTTAAGCGGCGTGATGTACTGCATCGGGCTAAAAAGCGGGATCGGGTTTTTCTGGGCCACTCTGCTCACTTTCCTCTTAGGGGTATTAATGGGCTTCATTAACGGCCTTCTGGTCATGAAATGGCGCATTGTGCCGGTTATCGCGACTCTGGTTACATTATATCTGTATCGCGGGATTGCCTGGACCTTAACACCTCGACAGGTCGGTCTGATTAAAGGCGATATGCCTGAGGGAATTAATGATTTTGGTCGCACCCCCGTGTTTCTGGGTCTGCCATTAGCGTTTTATATCACTGTCGCGGTTATCGCGATCATGATTGTTGTGCAGCAAAAAACGGTGCTTGGTAAATATACTGCGGCAATCGGCGGCAATAGGACTGCGGCAGAATTATCCGGTATCAATGTCATCCGGACCGTCTGGATTTTGTATATCATCACTGGCTTTCTCGCTTCTCTTGGCGGTATTGCCAGAGCAAGTTATCTGTCAATGGGTGACCCTCAGACGGGCAACCTGATGGAGATGGAAGTTATCATTGCCGTGCTTTTGGGAGGAGCGCGTTTTTACGGCGGTGAGGGGTCTATCATTAAAACCGTCGTTGGGGCCTTGATCATTATGTGCGTGTCAGTCGGAATGACCGTTTTATGGATTCCGCCCTACTGGCAATCTTTTGTCAGAGGCATCGTACTTATCGGCACTGTCGCTGTCTATACGCTGATCAAGGAAAAAGTTGAAGAGTAAGTGTTAAGAACTACAAGAATGTAGCATAAGCAAGAATGGTTTCGGGGGGCGCAGATAACACGCACACTCATGAATGGATACATAACGGTATGAACATATCTAATTGGGGAGGAGAATATGCGTACAGTACAGGTAAAAGACTTACAGGTTGAAGCGTTTTTGCCCTTTGGGTTTTATGCCAATATGATCGATCCGGACACTGAAAAAATAGGAGCGCCGCCGATAGAGTTTTTCAGAGATATGCTCCAACTGGAATTAGGCAATACGGGACGGGTTTCTTTCGGGGTATGCCGGGTCGAACCACGAGAGCTGATTATTGATGCAACGGAATACCATTCAACGTCCGGGGAAGGGATTCTGCCGCTTGACAATGATGTCTTGATGTATGTCGCCCCGGCCACGCCCCCGGATGAGCAGGTCCCGTTAGAGAAAATCGAGGTCTTCCGGGTGCCGCAGGGAACCCTGGTAGTACTTCGTCCGGGAGTATGGCATCATGGTCCGTTTACAACAAACGGGAAACCTGCCAATATGTTAATCGCGCTTCCTGAACGGCTCTATGCCAATGATTGCCATGTATTCAAATTAGAGGAGCAAGATCAGATCAAAATAGATGTATAACTGTAATCACTCAGTTTTTTCGTACCATGACCATCCTTGTTTACCCAACATGGAGAGGCAGAATCATCGTAGAGTTCAGGGTTCTCCGTGCTGACAGGGATTTTCGTGGTACGACTGAGTTGTTATCATTTACTGGAATTCACATTTGTAAAAAGGAGGAGGAAAACACATGGCAGATACGATGAAAGCGGTCATGTATTACGCCCCGAAAGATATCAGGGTTGAAATGATCCCTGTTCCATCCTGCGGGGACGACGAAATCCGTGTGAAAGTTGACGCATGCGCTGTCTGTGGGACGGACTTGAAGTCATATAATAGCGGAAATCCCCGGATTAAAGCCCCATTGCCAATGGGACATGAGTTCACGGGGTTGGTCGAAACCATTGGAAAAAATGTCCAGGGATTCGCCCTGGGAGATCGCATTGTCATGGCCACGACGATCTCCTGCGGGGAATGTTACTATTGTAAACGCGGCTGGCGCAATATTTGTGCGAACCTTTCACCCATGAGCTTCGGTTATGCCGGTGGAATGGCGGAATATACGATCATTCCGGCCAGAGCGTTACAGAACGGTCATGTCATTAAAGTTCCCGAAGGGGTGAAAGCCGAACATGCTGCGCTCTCCGAACCGGTCAGTTGCGCGGTCAATACCTGTGAAATCTGTGACGTTCAAGATGGAGACACGGTTGTTGTGAGCGGCGCAGGGACGTTGGGGATGATTAATGCCTGTGTTGCCAGGGAATTCGGCGCGAAAAAAATTATCCTGATCAACCGCTCAAAACCCAGATTGGAACGGGCGCGTTCATTCGGCTTCGATGTCCTGATTCATTCGGAAGAACAGGATGTGCGTCAGATGATTCTTGATGAAACCGATGGAATCGGGGCCGACGTGGTGATTGTTGCGGCTCCGGCTGTAGAACCCCAGGAACAAGCGATTGATCTGGTTCGTAAACGCGGAGCGGTCTGCCTGTTTGCTTCGCTCCCGGTGGGAAAAAATATGCTCTCCTTAGACAGCCGGAAAATCCATTATGGCGAGTTGCGCGTGTTGGGAATCAGTGATTCGACGCCGCGCCATGTGACAAAAGCGGTCGAGCTTATCAGCCAGAACCGCCTGCCGATGGACAAATTGGCAACTCACATTCTGGGGTTGGATGATATTTTTAAGGCCTTTGACCTGATGCAGAGCGGAGAATCATTGCGAGTCGTGCTGAAACCATAATCCGGTTGCTAACATTAAATCAATATATTGCACGATGAATATTACCTGATGTCCCACAAGACTATTGAGGGAATGTTCATTGCGGCATGTTAGGGCATATGAGTATTTCAATCCAGGAGAAAGTGTGTGTCGTGACCGGCGCCGCTCGCAGCATTGGTCTGGCGATTGCGGAAAAATATTGTCAGGACGGAGCCAAAGTTGCGATGATTGATATTAATCCGGAAGTCACGAGCCAGGCAGATCGTCTCAGCAGCGCAGGCGCGACCGTCAAAGGATATATTGTGGACATTACCGATCAACAAGCGGTTTTTGCCTGTTTTGATGATATTGAAAAAAGGCTGGGACCTGTATTTGCCCTGGTGAATAATGCCGGTCTGGTGGATCAACGGCCATTTGAGGAGAATACGCCCGAACAAATTGACAAAATTATGCGGGTGAATGTCAATGGCACAATTTATTGCTCACAAGGAGCGTTAAAAAGTATGAAATCCCTGGGAGATGGTCGTATTATCAATTTCTCCTCCAAATCCGGCAAAACCGGATCAGCCCTGATGGCCCCCTACTCTGCGGCCAAAGGCGCGATTATTGCGCTGACCCATGCCATGGCCTTTGAATTTGCCGGGAAGAATATTAAGATTAATTGTGTGTGCCCCGGCATTACCGATGCCACAGGCGTATGGAGCGTTGTCAGCGAAGGATATACCAAAAATTTGCAGATGCCTCGCGAAGAGGTGATTAAAAAGTTCACGGCGAAAGTTCCGCTGGGCAGATTGACGGAGATTGAGGATATTGTTGAGTTTGTTTATTTCTTGACAGTACACGGCGATTATTGTACTGGACAGGCGTTCAACATTACAGGCGGGCGAGAAATGCATTGAACCCATGTCATTCCTGGCCTCACGCGAAGATAGAGCGCGCATTGCCGCTGGGGACGACACTCACAGAAGGGGAAATAACTATGTCAGTTGATTTACGCACCTATGTGTTTTTAGATTCATTACAATACCAGATGGCGTCCTTTATTTCGACCATCTCTCGTGGATATTATCCGGTAGCTGAACAAGCCTGCTGTGTGATTGAAATTGCCCCGGGCATTGAGATCAATCGGCTTACGGATATTGCGTTGAAAGCGACGAATGTGACACCCGGATTGCAAGTAGTCGAAAGGTCGTTTGGCCTGTTGGAAGTTCATTCGGATGAGCAGGCAGATGCGAGACAGGCCGGGGAAGCGGTATTGCAAGCCCTGGGGAAAAGTGAGACGGATCGTATAAAACCCCATGTCTTGACAAGTCAGTTAATCCGCCATGTCACGGATCATCATGCTCAATTGATCAATCGGACCCGCTACGGGAATATGGTCTTGCGTGGGGATACGTTGTATATCCTCGAACTGGAGCCGGCCGGGTATGCCTATTACGCGGCGAACGAGGCCGAAAAAGCCTCACATATTAATATTATTAATGTGCAGGGCTTCGGAAAATACGGCCGGGTGTATATCGCCGGCGATGAGGCCGAAGTTGTCGAAAGTCGCGAAATTGTCGAGAACCGCCTGGCAATGCTTTCGGGCCGGGAGGAATAAGTCTGAATATTTTATACGTAAAGATATAACCCTTTTGTTAACACAATATAATCGAGAAGAAAGTAAGGAGAAATGTTATGGCAGAACAATATGCAGATGCTCTTGGGATGATTGAAACACGTGGTTTTGCTGCAATGGTGGAAGCATCGGATGCGATGGTCAAAGCAGCAAAAGTTGAGTTAGTGGGGTATGAAAAAACTGGCGGCGGATTTGTGACCGTTGTTGTCAGAGGCGATGTTGCTGCGGTTCGCGCTGCTGTTGATGCCGGCGCCCGCGCCGCAGAACGCGTTGGCGAAATCGTCTCAACTCATGTGATTCCACGGCCTCATGCCAATGTTGATAGTGCGTTACCATTGGGACGTCAAGGAAAAGAATAACTGATGTAAACCAGGAATCCTCATGTTCGTAGTTCTGCCTTCAGGCAGCCCGCTCAAGCGGGAACTACGAACACCCGTGCATCATGAAAATTTCAGTTTCAAAGGAGTGAACATGAGCTTATGTTCACTCGGTACGATGAAAATCAGCGAGAGATGTACCGCGAAACTCCATTTTCGCGGGCGCGAAGCTGGAGCTTCGCGCTACATTTTCATAGGAGTTATTCATTCGTTTTGGCAAACGCACCACGGCGAATAAAAATTTTATGGTCAGGGGAAGATG
>DF820463.1:544726-603350 GCA_000739535.1 Candidatus Vecturithrix granuli
GAAACTCCAGTTTCGCGGCTATCAACGATGCGCGAAACTGGAGTTTCGCGCTACATTTTCAGGGGAGAAAACATGATACTGGCACGCGTAAAAGGGTCGGTCGTATCTACTCATAAGAGTGAAAAAATTGAGGGGATCAAATTCTTGCTCCTGGAAGCATTAGATCCTTCGACGATGGAAGGGAAAGGGAGCTACGTTGTGGCGATGGATGCGGTCGGAGCCGGGCCTGGGGAAGTGGTCTTTTATGTCTCCGGCAGCAGCGCCAGAATGACGAAGGTGACGGACAAAAAACCGGCTGATGCCTCGATCATTGCCATTGTTGATAATATCGAGATAAATGGGCAGTATGTCTATCAAAAAGGACAAGAATAATTATCGCCACGAAGACACGAAGACACAAAAAAAGTTTAAAAGCACAAATGCTTTGGGAGAAAATTTTTTTCGTTTTTAATCTTCGAGCCTTTGTGCCTTTGTGGCAAATTGTATTATGATTCTGGGAACAGTGGTAGGGACAGTGGTTGCAGAAAGACGCGCCGACCAGATTGAGGCTGCGAAGTATTTGCTCATCGATCAATGCTTACAAAATGGAACAGGAAAGAACAACTTCCTCGTGGCCTTAGACATGATCGGCGCAGGGCCTGGAGAAGTGGTCCTCTTGAGTCAGGGAAGCGCTGCCCGTCAGACAGACCTGACTGACAACAAACCAATGGATGCCATTATCGTAGGCATCATTGACCAGATTGACGAGCAAGGGACTGTGGTATATAAAAAGTGAGCTAAAATGACTGAAATACTGAAAGTGACTAAAGTTGAAAGGTAACTATTTACCAGGATTTTCGCCGTAGGCGATACAGTAATTGTAGTTATAGATTACCCTCTCTCCCTACCGCGTAGCGGTTGCGGTATGGATCGCCTATGGCGAATATCGGAGGGATGGGGGGCTTTTTACTACAATACCGTATCGCCTACGGCGAAAAGATGAGCTAAATAGTAATGTCGAAAGTGACTAAAGTTGAAAGTTACTTCACTTTAGTTCACTTTAGTCACTTAGAATATGGTGGAACTACTTGAACAGAATATTCGGGTATTAGTTGAGGATATTGTCAATAAACTCAACGTAAAGGAAATCCTTCGAGAGTCAGACAACAGTTCGGGGCATGGAATCTTCCCCGATATGAACGGGGCGATTGCCGCTGCCAGAATTGCCCATCAAGAAATCATGAAACTGACGCTGGAGACGCGCAAAGCGATTATCAAGAGTATGCGTGAAACCATTCTGGCACACAACGAGCAGTTGTCCCGCAATGCTGTCGAAGAAACCGGTCTGGGCTGCTGGAGGAATAAGCTGGTCAAAAATGAATTGGTGGCTCTCAAAACACCGGGAGTGGAAGATTTAGAGGCCGTATCCTATACTGATGATCACGGGCTGACTCTGGTTGAACGTGCGCCCTACGGCGTAATCGGCGCGATTATTCCGGTCACAAATCCATCTTCGACCGTCGTAAATAATGGTATCGGGATGGTGGCTGCCGGCAATGCCGTGGTGTTCAATCCGCATCCCTCGGCCAAAAAGGTCTCCTGCCTCACGATTTCCTTGTTAAATGATGCCATTGTAAAAGCCGGGGGACCGCGCAATTTGTTGACGGCCATCGTCCAACCGACGATTGATTCGGCGCAAGCCCTGATGAAACACCCACAGATTGATTTGTTAGTCGTGACCGGGGGACCGGCCGTCGTGCGCGTGGCAATGAACAGCGGTAAGAAAGTGATTGCGGCCGGACCAGGGAATCCCCCCTGTGTCGTAGATGAAACGGCGGATATTGAGAAAGCCGGGCAAGATATTGTCAATGGGGCAAGTTTTGATCATAATATCGTCTGTATTTGTGAAAAAGAACTGCTTGTCGTAGCATCTGTGGCTGATCGCTTAAAACAGGTCATGCAGCGTCATGGCGCTTATGAATTGACGCAAGACCAGATCGAGAAGGTGACGAAATTGGTGATCGCTGAACCAGGAAGCCCTGGCAAAGAAGGGGTTCCCAACAAAAAATACGTTGGGAAATCCCCGCAAACCATCGCCCAGGATATCGGACTGAACGTTCCGGAATCTGTTAAACTCCTGTTCTGTGAAGTCGGAAGCGAACATCCTCTGGTCTGGACAGAACAATTGATGCCGGTCCTACCCCTGGTACGCATGAACAATGTGGATGAAGCCATTGAACTGGCCGTAGAATGCGAACATGGCTTTCGACATACGGCCATCATGCATTCTCTAAATGTGAAAAAGCTCTCGAAAATGGCCCGTTGTATGAACTGCTCGATCTTTGTGAAGAATGGCCCATGTTATAGCGGATTGGGGCAGGGAGGTGCCGGATTTACCTCATTTACCATTGCCAGCCCGACCGGTGAGGGGCTGACCAGAGCGCGAACTTTTACACGAGAACGCCGCTGTACGTTAGTTGATTATTTTCGAATTGTCTGAATAGAACGCGGATTAGACTGATTGGACTGATTATCGCAGATAGAAAAAGAAAAATCAGTGTATATCAGCCTAATCAGTCTAATCAGTGTTCTATTCCCTCTATGAAATTAGGAAAAGTCATCGGACGAGTCGTATGCACCCAAAAATTGGAGTATTTTAACGGATTAAAATTACTCCTCGTGCAACCCATTGATGAGCACCAGCAAAAGACAGGTGATCCGATTGTAGCCTTTGACGCCGCCCAGGCTGGAGAAGGGGATCTTATTTTTTATGAAACCAGTAAAGAAGCGGGCTGGGCTTTACGGGAATGGTTCACGCCGGCCGACGCTGCCATACTTGGAATTGTTGACCATCTGGACGGAGGAGGAATAACGCAATGATCCTGGGAAAAGTTGTCGGTGATGTCGTCTCAACCATGAAACATCCGGATTATGATGGTTATAAAATGTTGATCGTTCAGCCTGTGGATCATCAAGGACAAGCAGTCGGAAAATCATTGTTGGCCGTCGATTCGGTTCAGGCCGGGATTGGCGATATGGTGCTTGTTATTGATGAAGGCGGCTCCGGGAGAGCGATTTTAGACGCTCCGGAAAATCGAACAGTCCGAACTGTCGTCTGTGGCATTGTGGATGAAATTGAAACGTAATACATCCTATGTCTCATGGAATGTCTTGAGGCATGACGTAGTGATGTATAGCCATCCTAAATGATTTGTGTCTCGACTCCGCTCGACAAACGTTGCGGTCACTGAGCGGAGTCGAAGTGACATGATACAACTGATTTAGAATGGCTATAGACAAATCATGGCACAAATAGATATTGAAAAAATTGTTCAGCAGGTTGTGAGTCAGGTTCTTTCGCAGAACGCTCCTGAACCCTCTGAAAGCGAGACTCCCTCTCCACGTTCCGTAAATGAGAAAGATATGGTACGCCGTGTGGCGATTGGATCGGATCATACAACGGTCGAGCATAAAGAAATCCTGAAAAACTATCTGCAAAGTATAGGGTACACAATGGTAGATGTCGGTCCATTCTCCAAAGAACGCGTCGATTATCCGGATTACGCCGCCGCCGTTGCTCGCAAAGTCGCAAATGGCGATTGTGATCGGGGAATTATGCTGGATGGCGCAGGGATTGGTTCTTCGATGGTCTGTAATAAAGTACGTGGAATTCGAGCGGCCTTATGCTATAACATGAAAACAATTGTGAATAGTCGAGAACATAATAATGCCAATGTGCTGACACTGGGCGGGCCATTACATAGTGGGGCTGAGTTATGCGAAATGGCCAAACTCTGGCTGGAAACCCGATTCGGGGGAGGACGTCATTGGCCGAGAATTAATAAAATGATGGCAATTGAACGCGAGGAACGACTCTATGGATCAAAATGAACTGATTACTCAAATTACGAACGAAGTCATGAAACGGCTGCAAGCTGAGATGAGCAGGCAGAGCGTTCAACCTGGAGCCGCTGTCAGCGGCGGTGGAAAATTCACGGGCGCAGACCCGGCGTCACTGGCAAAATATATTGATCATACCATGCTCAAACCCGATGCCACCCTGGCGGCGTTTGATAAGCTGTGCGATGAAGCCAAACAGTATGGCTTCAAATCGGTGTGCGTGAACTCCTGCCGGGTGCCGTATGTCACGAAAAAACTTCAGGGGACGAACGTCAAGGTGTGTTCAGTGATTGGGTTTCCACTAGGGGCAATGGACAGTCGGGCCAAAGCCTTTGAAGCGCGCCGGGCCATTGAAGAAGGGGCGCAGGAACTGGATATGGTAATCAATGTGGGGGCCTTAAAATATGGCGAACTCAAGTATGTGGAAGATGATATTCGCGCGGTACGACGAGCGACCCGTGGCACCACCATCTTGAAAGTGATTATTGAAACCAGTCTCTTGACGGATGAAGAAAAAGTGCTGGCGTGCGAAATTTCCAAAAAAGCCGGGGCGGATTTTGTCAAAACCTGTACCGGTTTTGCCGGCGGCGGGGCCACCGCCGAAGATCTGCGATTAATGCGCCGGGTGGTCGGCCCGGATATGGGCGTCAAAGCCAGCGGCGGCATCCGCAACTACGATAAAGCGGTGCTCGTCCTCAACGCCGGCGCGAATCGCATCGGCTCTGTATCCAGCGTCCCCATCGTGACCGGCGTACGGGCTGAAGACGCGGGATATTAAGCCCTGGGCATCAATGCCCAGTCTCAAAGCTGAAGCAGACTAAAGTCTGCTAAAAGCTGATAAACAGGGCGATTTAGCGTCCTTCAGCTTTGAGACCGGCCATTGATGGCTGGGTTAAAGTATGGATGACTTATGCTCTTAAAGGAACCCCTGTATCTCCAGTTAGCCAAGAAGTTACGAGCTGAAATCCAGAAAGGAAATTTTGAAGAGGGCGATCAATTTTACGCAGAACGGGAAATTTGCCGAAAATTTGATATTAGCCGAATCACAGCGAATAAAGCCATTTCGATTCTGATTACAGAAGGCTACTTAGAACACCGTAAAGGCAAAGGCACATTTGTTAAAAGCAGCGAGAGCCTCTGTAATATGAGTGAGCTGATGAGTTTTACCAAAATGGCGGCCTTGATGGGGCGAAATGTCTCAACGAAGGTGTTAGAATTCCGCAAAACCCAGGTCGCAGAATTTCCTGAAGCTGTCGCCAATCATCTGAACGTCGGCAAAGAAGAAGACGTGTTTTTTATCAGACGCGTCCGCTGCCTTGAAGAGAAACCTGTAATCTTAGATCGACGAGTTATTCGCGCCAGGTTTTGTCCCGAACTAAACGAAACCATGCTCAGCGGTTCTCTTATCAGCGGTTTGGAAAATCGCTTCGGGCTTTACATTACCGGGTGGGATCAGAGAATACAAGCCGTGTCGATTGATCAAGAGGAAGCGCAGTTGCTTGAGATGAAAGCCGGCGATGCTTGTCTCTCACTTAAGGCGGTCGGACTTTTAGAAGATTCTTCCCCCTTATGGTATGAATGGTCTCTATTCCATGGTCGTCATTTTATTTTCAGTAACCGAGTAAACGTCCATAATCCCTCCCAACCCGCCGAAAGAGTGTATATCGAATCCTAAAAATACAAAAAAAATACTACAGCGAATTGAGAAATGGAACGTATTCGGACGAACAGTACAGCAAATCGAGAACACTACATCGAATGAAGAAATGGAACGAATTTATTTTGGAAGATAAGGGATGTATGTGAGAAAAGCAAGAAAATTCGTTCTATTTTGATTCATCGTCGTCTTTTTCTATTTCGATGTCGTATTCATAATTCGTTCCATTTCTTCATTCGATGTAGTGTTTTTCCCAACTCGCTTTAATGTCCTCCTCCCAATTCGTTCCATTTTCCAATTCGTTGTAGTGCTCTTCCCGATTACAATACGCTCACAAAAAAACTGATTCTTTTTGGATGGTATGGGGGGGGGGGAAATTTTCTCATCTTGCCTGGTTACTGCCTTTGCTGCCTCCGATGCATAGCTACTGTGAACCCTTTGCAGGTTCCGTCACCGTGCTCTTAAACGGCAAGAAGTTCTCTGGACAACCTACCATCTGGGGGATTTTATGCAAAAGGAATTATTGGCAGCATGATGGACTCATGAAGCTTGTCCTGTAAAATCAGATGGTAAGTATCATCGAAATCCATCTTTTTCCGATCAGCTTCCTAGGGCAAGGAATCATAGCCTGGAGTGGAGAGGGTCACTATCGTCACGTTCGGCAGTACATCGCGCACAAACGTCTCAAAGACATCTGTTTTGCCACTCCGAAATAGAATAACTCCGATAGAATGCAGCGAAAAATCAGAAATCTTGAACTCGCCGGAATGATTTGCCAAAAAGGGGTTACAGGTCTCTTTTTTGGCTTGCTCTAACAAGATTTCCAATTCGGGGGATTTTATGCAATCGGAATTTAATCGAACTCAAGGCTGGCATAGAGAAAGGCGGCGACGCCTTTAAAATCGTTGGTGCGGCGTTCTGTGGTGACGTAATATTCGTAATCGGCGTTGGAACGTAAGCTGCCGACGCTCACGGTGTCCGTCAGGTAAAATCGTCCCTTTTGATCGAAAAACACATAGTGGTCAATCAGCCGTTGATAGGCCTGTTCAGCTTTTGACCGAAAGACGGGATCGAGATAGCCTTTTCTGACGCCTTTGGCAAAGGCGTAGGCAAACATGGCGGTGCAAGAGGTTTCAGGCCAGTTGTCGGGACGTTCACGCTTATCGAGCACCTGATACCACATCACGGCCTCAGGATGCTGATACCTTGTCAGGCTGGCTGCGAGATGCTGAAAAATCGAGAGCAGCCGGTCATAGCCGGCATGGTCGGCTGGCAGCCAATCCAGGCAATCCACCAGGGCCATGATGTACCAGCCGATGGCGCGACCCCAGAATTCCGGCGAAGTGCCGCGTTCACGATGGGCCCAGACCTGGGTTTTGGTTTCATCCCAGCCATGATACAACAGGCCGGTGCGGGGATCGTACGTATGTTGATAAATTAAGGTGATCTGGTGTACTGCTTCATCAAAATAGTGCGGTTCATTGAAGGTCTGGGCAAATTCGACCGAAAAAACTTCGGCCATATAAATCCCGTCCAGCCACATTTGGCTCGGATAAATAAGCTTATGCCAGTAGCCGCCTTCACTAGTGCGCGGCTGTGCATCAAGCTGGGTTTTCAGAGCATACGCCGCGGTTTGATATTTTTCTATTCCTGTTTCCCGGTAAAGCGCGAGCAGCAATCTGCCGGGTAAAATATTATCTAAATTATAGGCGGCTTGCTGGTATTTCGTGGGATCAAATTCACCAGCCTGATTGATGAACAGATCAACCCACTTCACAAGGTAGTTCCAATACGCCTGCCTGCCGGTTTTCTGCCATAAGGCAAACAAGGCATTCACAAAAAACCCGTTTTGATACACCCATTCGCCCGGATGATGATTGTGCAGGTCTTTGGGATCAGGATAGGTCGCTAACACGGAATCTGCAACGATTTCCGCCCAGGAACGGATGGAACCATAGTGCATGATATATTCACGACTTGTCATGGTGGTCATAATCGCCCCCCTCTTTGAGCAAATAGGTAAGTATTTGAGCAGAAAAATTTTTATAAAACCGGAATGCGAAAGCTCGACTTTAGCGTTGGTCATCGTTTCGACTATCATCACTACAACGGATGAAAGAATGGAACGGATTATATGGTCGTTATCCGTTTGATTCTCAAATCCGTTGTAGTGCTGACCCAAACGATGGCCAACGCCTTCGACTTTCGCTGTCAAAGACGAGCTTTGACACTCCTGAGCGTGTTCATTAACATAGAGTTCTTGTTACTATTTAGCTCATCTTTTCGCCGTAGGCGATACAGTATTGTAGCAACGAGGGCGGCTCACCTCCCGCATATCTTTCGCCGTAGGTGATCCAGAACCGCTACGCGGTAGGAAATCCCGGGGACGACGCAAAGGCTACAATACTTCAACCGCTACGCGGTAAAAATCCCTGCGTAACGTGAGTAAAATACCGATCATCAAGAAAAATATTGCGGGTTTGCTGTCCCTGAAGCTGAATAAAATTCTCGCTCAGGCTCCCTTGCAGGCAGGCATGAATACAGGCATTTTCCACTTGATTCAAGACGATTCCCGGTATCTCTTTGCGAAAATTTTTCAGACTGAATCTATAAATTTCAATATCCTGGCTTTCCTCAAGAAAAAGCCCTTCGCCCTGCTGCGTCTCAATCCGCACATGCGCAAATTGCACATCTTGCAGATATTTGCCCCAGATGCCTTTGCCCGCCATTGGCTTCAGTCCAAACATCATTGCCGGCGGTTCTGTAATTTCTTCGAGCAGCGGGGACATTTCAATCAACAGGTCATGAAATCGCACTTCCTGAATGGGCATCTCCGGCAAACCATGCAGAAAACCAGCTGCGGCGCGGACTTCTCGGGCTGTAATATTCGCAAAGGCCATATTACGAAATACGGGGGTAGTTTCCGTTATTGGCTGCGGTTCAGAGGAAAAATACCAATCCTCCGGTTTTGCCCCGCAGCGATAAAACATGTTCATCACAATCGGGCTTAACACGCGTTTCATCAGGATATTACTAACGCGAAGGTCTTCAACGATTCCGCCTCTGCCGCGGCGGGCCTTGAGTCTGATGCCTCTATCCGTGCCGAGAAAGATGCAGTTTGAAATTGTCACATTCCGCACACTGCCGGCGATTTCGCTGCCAATCACGACTCCTCCGTGCCCATGCAGCATGGTGCAATTCGTAATCGTGATATTCTCGGTTGGTTTTCCCACGCGGCGACCGTCCGCATCCATCCCGGATTTTAAACACAGACAATCATCGCCGACGTCAAAATAACAATCGGAAACTCTGACATTGCGACAGGAATCAAGATCCAATCCATCGGTATTCGGAGCATTTGGAGGGTTTTTAAAGGTCACGCTGCGAATCACCACATTCTCACAATAGACCAGGTGCGTATTCCAGAAGGGCGAATTCTGATGGGTTAACCCTTCTAAATGGACATTGCGGCAATTCATAAACTGCACTAAAGGTGGGCGCAGAAACTGAGTTTCTCGTCCGCCACCGCCTGATCCGCTCGATTCGTAGCCTGTATTTAAACGCGCCAATTCGCGTTCGAATTCCGTTTCAGGGCCGGTTCTGCCTTGCTCGCGACGTTCTTTGAAAGCATCCCACCATACAGATCCCTGTCCATCCAGCGTTCCTCGCCCTATAACACTAATATTTTCGAGATTGTTTCCATAAATCAACGGAGAAAAGCCATAACACTCGACCCCTTCCCAACGGGTTTGTACCGGCGGATAATCTTCAAAATCACGGCTAAACAGCAAGGTCGCGCCAGCGTCAAGGTATAAAGTGATAAAGCTGCGCAGGTGCAGACTGCCGGTCAGATAAATTCCGGCAGGAAAATAGATTGTCCCACCTCCATGTTGGGCGCACTGGTCAATGATCTGCTGAATCGCCCGGGTCTCTTTCCTGATCCCATTCCCAACCACTCCCAAAGCACGCACATTATAGGCGGGAAGAGATACAGTGGAGGGGTATAAACTATTGTAGATAGGCATTTCCATGACTTCTCCTATGAAAATGTAGCGCGAAATTCCAGTTTCGCGCATCGTTGACAGCCGCGAAACTGGAGTTTCGCGGTACATCGTATTTTCATTGCGTCGAGTGAGCGGCGACGTTCATGATAACTCCTATGAAAATGTAGCGCGAAATTCATTTTCGCGCACCAGTGAGACGCCCGCGAAAAGGAATTTCGCGGTACATCGTATATTCATTACATCGGGTGAGCCTACGCTCATGGAAACTCCTGTGAAACTCCAAGGATTCCTCATAAGCTTCGTTCAAGATCATTCCTTTGTCATGTAAGAAACCGGGTTTTTGTCAAAAACCCGGTTTCTCTCGCTGACTTCTTTTCACAGTTCAACCTTTCAAGCCGGATGTGCTAATTCCCTCGACGATGTACTTTTGGAAGAGTATAAAGATAAGAAACACCGGGAGTAATGAGAGCGTGGACATCGCAAAGATCGCGCCCCAATCAGTCTGTCCCGAAGGATCGGCAAAGGTGCGCAACGCCATCGAAATGGTGTAGAGCCTCGGATCATTCAGATAAATTAACGGTGTGAGAAACTCAGACCAGGTCCAGTAAAATGAAAAGATAGCTGAAGTAATCAGGGCCGGTTGGATCAAGGGCAGCATAATTTGGAAAAAGATGCCAGCTTTACTGCACCCGTCAATTTTCGCGGCCTCATCCAATTCTTTGGGAATGCCGCGCATAAACTGCACCATCAAAAAGATAAAGAAAGGATGTCCGAAAAAGCGAGGGATCAGCAGGGGTTTAAAGGAGTTCAGCCATCCTAATTTGCTAAACATGATATATTGGGGAATAAGCAGCACTTGCTGCGGCAGCATAATCGTCAACAGCATCAGCATAAACCAGACTTTGCGGCCAATAAATTGAATGCGGGCAAAGGCATAGGCAACCACCGCCGAGGAAGCGACCTGGGCGATAGTACCGACGCCGGTATAGAAAAAGGAATTTTTAAAAAAGGTGGCAAAGGTAATGCCGCCGAAGCCTTTCCAGCCATTGGCATAATTTTCAAACATCAATTGTTTCGGCCACAAAGAAGTGACATTGGTCCAGATTTCATGCGGCGCTTTAAAGGAACTGGCCACCAACCAGAGAATCGGATACATCATCAGGAATCCAAACACCCAAATTGAACCATGATAGAGGATGTCCTGCGGAAGCGTTTTCGTCCAGGGCTTGAGAGATGTCGATTTCATTTCCAGCGTTGTCGTGCGCATCCTATTCATATTTTCCTCCTATTCCTCTAACTCCGTTTCATAATACACCCAATATTTTGAGGACTTAAAAACCAGAGCCGTAAAAAAGGCGATTACCGCGAGCAACACCCAGGCCATGGCTGCACTGTAGCCCATTTCCAGAGTCACAAATCCGCGTTGGTACAGATAGAGCGTGTACATCAACAAACGATCGCGGGGCGCGCCATTGCCGCCAGACACAATAAACGCTTGCGTAAAAATTAAAAAGCCGTGAATCATTTGCATCACCAGATTAAACAAGATTACTGGCGTTAACAGAGGTACGGTAATATTGCGAAAGCGGGACAAATACCCGGCCCCGTCAATGGAGGCCGACTCATATAGTTCGGTCGGAATTTGTTTGAGGCCTGCTAGAAAAATCAACATAGGCGAGCCAAACTGCCAGGCCGCCAGGACTATCAGAGTCCAGATCGCAGTTTTGGTATTGCCTAACCACGCAGGGCCAACCACGCCAAACCAGGCCAGGACAAAGTTCACGACGCCTTCTTTGCCAAAAATCTGCCGCCACATCACCGCGACCGCCACGCTGCTGCCGACAATCGAAGGCGCATAAAATACGGCTCGATACACTGGGATCATGCGGCGCTTGGTATTGAGCAGCATAGCGACAAGCAAAGCAAACCCTAAACGCAGGGGAATTGCTGTGGTCACATAAAAAAAGGTCGCTTTGACTGAACGCCAGAATCGGAGATCATGAAAGAACATGCGTTCAAAATTGGCCCATCCGATCCATTTGGGTGCTGCCAGAATATTGTATTCCGTGAATGCGAGCACCAGAGACGCAAGAATGGGTAACAGTGTAAAGGTGAAAAAACCTATCAGCCAGGGCGATAAAAACAGATACCCGCTCCAGGCATCCTGCCTGAACAATGAACCGGGCTTTTTAGCAACAGATTGTTGGAGAATTTGCCCCATAACGTCTTCCTCACGATATTGTAAAAAAACCAGGTTTCTTGAAGAAACCTGGTTTTAGTCTTGTTTGGCATCCTGCTTGACTATTTGCTGAGAATAGGAGTTGCCATGTTTCTGAGGTTCGCCACGCCTTCTTCAGGCGATATTTCCTTTAACAGAATGGGATCAGCAAATTCCGGCAGATAGACGTTATTGTACACATCGCTGTGGGCGGCAGGATCAGCAGGCGGCAGCGGGCTGCCATCACTCTCTACTTTTTCAACAAACGCAAAAGAGGCTTGTTCAGCTTTGCCTAACATCTCTGTGATGCCTTTCCGTACATCGGAAGAGACCGGGACGCCACGATCAGCCAACAAAATTTGTCCTGCCTCGATAGAATTAATAAAGAAGTCAATAAACATGGCCGCTTCTTTCGGATGTTTCGCATCTTTAGTGATCGAGAAGAACATTGAGGGTTTGATGTAGTTCGATGAACAGCAGCCATCTTTTGGCCGAGGCAGATGCATAATCGTCAGGTTCCGATCTTCACCGGCGGCTTTCCAGATTGCCGCCATCTGATTACTCCAATAGGCCACCATGGCGGCCTTTCCCTGCACAAGGGCGCTTCCTTCGGGACCAGTAGTAAAATATTCCGCCAGTTCAACATCTCGTGGAATATAGGCACCGGCATCAATCAACCGCACAAGCATACTCATGTGATTAGTAAGAGGCTGATCGTCGGTATATCCGAGAGATTTACCATCAGCGGCGTAATTATTCTGTCCATAACCCAGATAAATCGACTTCCAGATATTATGGTCGGCAAGCGTGCCGCCGCCGCCCCAGATCCCTAATTTTTCATGCAGTTTGAGCGCAATCTGTTCATAATCTTCCCAGGTCCAATTCTGCGCAGGCAGATCAATGCCGGCTTTTTGGAAGGCATCCACGTCCAAAATCATGCCTAAAGAATTGGTTCCTAGCGTCACTCCATAGAGTTTCCCGTCAACTTTTCCTCCCTGAAGTACGGATTCTGATACATTGGAAAGATCAAGCATCCCGGAGGCCACATACTCATCCAGCGGCAGCAGCAGGCCATTGGCGACCCATTCTGCGATTCTGGCGTAATCGTGCTGCATAATATCCGGCAAATTGCCGCCGGCGGCCTGGGTGGTCAGCTTGGTGAAGTAATCGCGCCATCCGCTGAATTCATAGACAACTTTGATGTTCGGATACTGTTGTTCAAATAACTCAATGACTTTAATCGTCAAATCGTGCCGTTGCTGCGATCCCCACCAGGTCAGCCGCAGTTCGATCGGCTCCTCAGCAGTTGCGGTGACAACATCCAACATCATGAACAGGCTGACGACAACGAGCAATAACATCCATCTTCCCAGTTTTTTCATGATACACACCCTCCATGTTAAAAATGAACTTTACAGACAATATTGAACTATTGTGACCTTCTCAAAATACGATTTGCTTTAAATTTTTGTCAAGTCTTTTCTGTAAAAATATTATCTTTTTCATGATAAATTACATGTAAATATTGATATTTTTTGATGTAAATAAAAATATAAAGATTTTTCTTGCAACTTTTTATGACCTTCGCTATTTTATGATAAAGTGAGGATTTAAAAAGATAAAGTCTTTGTATAGAATTCACTTGATAAGCTCTGTTTCTGTTGTTAAAGAACGTGTATAAATTTTATAAAAGTTGATTTTTGCATAAATTTTACTGTAAATATATAATGAAAAATATTTTATTTACAGTGTAATTTTATAAACGTATTAAAAGTATCATTATGAACATAGAAAAAACCAATCCGACGCTGGAAGATGTTGCTTCTCATTCTGGAGTTTCTATCGCAACGGTTTCACGGGTGATCAACGCCTCAGGACCTGTCAGGAAGGAAGTCGAGGAACGGGTGAAACGGGTCATCGAAGAGTTAGGATTCGAACCGCGGCGAAAACGCTTGAAAACACGGACAAAACCCGCGATGATCGCCTGTATAGCCCCGGAGTTTTTAAATCCGGCGAATGCACAGATTCTTACCGGGGTACAGGAAGAATCCGAAAAGATGGGAATTCACTTATTGATTGTGCCTGTCAGTGAGAAACCCGGCAGCTTGCACCAGAATTTGCAGGTATTGACCCAGATCACTGTGGATGGAGTGATTCTGCACCATCTTGGGGTAGAGCCGCAAGAGGTTCTAGACGTGTGCAATCGCCAGGAAATTCCGATGGTGGTGCTCCGAAGGGACATTGCGACCCCTCGTATCCATTGTATTGATACGGATCGAGAAAATGGAATGTATCAGGCTGCTAAATTTCTTCTGAATCTCAATCACACTCAGATTGCCTACCTTTCGAGCTCTCCGGGTTCAGAAGTTGCTCAAGCCCGGTTACGCGGCGTGCGACGGGCATTGAATGAAGCAAATTTTGCGCTCAAACCGGAATTTTATCGCGAATGCCTTTCAACCGTTGATGATGGATTCCGCGCCGCCAACAATTTGCTCCGGTTGCCTGTCGGAAAACGACCAACGGCGATTCTGGCCTACAATGATCTTGTGGCGATTGGGGCCTTACATGCTATTCGTACCGCTGGTTTGATGATCCCGGAGGATATTTCCGTAGTCGGGTTTGATAATATCCCTCTGACTTCGCATACCAACCCGCCTTTAACCACGGTGGCTCAACCACATTATCAGAAAGGACAACTGGCCGTGCAAAAACTCTATTATAGTCTGAATGGAGATGATGAGACCGACCGTGAAGGGTTGACGCTGCTGGAATGTTCCCTGGTGGTGCGTGAATCTACCGGTCCCTGCTGCCGCAAAACCAATTAGGTTTGTAGTGCTTTGGGACAGAAATTCTACTTAACAGACCCTGTCGGAGTTTGCTGGACAAGTCTGAGTTGTTCGACAAAGCCACCACGGCAAAGGATTCTCGAAGTAGTAAAAACTACGCGTATTCCAGGGTAAAATTGTGCGAACGTAACGCTTCAAGCAGCACACTGAGCTTCTCATCAGAAAGGGGTAGAAACGGCGGGCGCATCGCCAACCAATGGTCCTGGTCTGTAATGTGAGCCAGATATGACTTTAAACCCGGAATAAAAGGATAGTGTTCAAATGTAACCCGGATAGTTGTCAAGTATGCCTGAAGCTCGTGAGCGCGATCCAGATCCCTGGCCTGCCAGGCGTCAAACACTTTTGCGGCTAAGCCGCAGGTGACATTCGTGGTGGCAGAGATGCATCCGACTCCTCCTACTTCCAGCGCATCAAGCAAATATTTTTCGGTGCCGGCATACAGGCGAAAGCCGGGAAACTCTTCACACATTGATTTGATATGCTTCCAATCGCCGCTCGAATCTTTCATGCCAGCAATTATATGCGGATAGCGATCAAGCAATCGCTGCACAACTTCTACGCTAAAGGGCACCGCGCTCATGTTAGGAAAGTGATACAGGTAAATCTGCATCTGAGCATTGCCTACGCGCTCAATCACTTCCGCAATGGAGCGAAATACGCCGTCATCGCTGATATTTTTATAATAAAACGGCGGCAGCATGAGCACGTTTGATACGCCGTGTTCCAGGGCATGACGGGTCAGTTCGACGCTATCGGTCAGGGCGCTGCAGCCCGTTCCGAGCATAAAAACTCCTGGCGAGATCCCCCCTTGCAGCAAGGCGTCAAGGATTTCCATGCGCTCTTTCACTGAAAAGGAATTTGCTTCCCCGGTCGTGCCCATCACAGCCAGACCATTGCAGCCATGCGTTAATAACCAGCGACAATGGGTAAGTAATTTTTCAGCATCGACGCGTAAATCCGGGTGTTGAGGGGTAAGATTCGCGGCAAATACTCCGCCGGGCAATGTCTGTTTTACGGTATTCATATCCTTCTCCTTATGATTCTGTGATGGTCATTCGAACATTTTTTCTGCTTCTGCATCTTTAAAATGTAGGAGAGCAGGGCTGTTCAATTCTCCACAATCCCTCTATAACTGCGTGTTCGGTCAACTAATGACGATATCGTTCTTGATTCTTTTGCTGGTTCTGGTACGACTGGTACTGCCGTCCACAAAATGGAACGAATATCAACCGGATTTTGTCGCGGAAACGGCCGACCAGATTTATCTGCTGGAACCGAAAATGAGCAAAGAATTAGAAGCTAAGGACGTACTGGCGAAACGCAACGCGGCGGTTGCCTGGTGTCGTCATGCGACCGACCATGCTTTAGAAAATGCGGCCAAGCCCTAGCGTTACGTGCTCATCCTCCATGATGTCATTGCCGACAACATGGCGCTGGCCGGTTTGGCGGCGCAATATACGGAAATGTCTATCAAAAAATAGGCTCGTCCTCACATGTCATTGACATTGCACTCTCTCAATCATTTTTAAGCGCTATAGACGTCCGCAAATCCTTTCTTATGTGGCATCCCTGCACGTACTTAATGTTTCTCATCAACAAGCAGCATTGACAAGACAACATTGACGATTGAGAGCAAGACGGCCGCGATAATTCCGGCGAAAATGTCCGAAATATACAGTCCGCTGTACAAGGCGGAGGTCAGCAACAGCAGCAGACCGTTGATTACAAAGGTAAACAGACCAAAGGTCAGAATATTTAACGGTAAGGTCAGCAGCACTAAAAACGGTTTCAAAAACGCATTGACGATGCCCCAAATCAACGCTGCAATAATCGCGCTCCATACGCCTCGCACCGACATCCCGCTATAGAGAGAGGACACAATCAGAAACGCCAGCGCATTAATCACCAATCGCACAAAAAAACTTCCTTTTTTCATAGTCTTACCCAATTTCTCGCCGCCGTGTCAGCAGTCTTAAATTCCACTCACACATTGACGCAAACCTCTTTTCTTAAAAATATGCAGGGTACATTACTGTTCGGCCAACTGGAATAATAAGTATCACTCATGCTACACACCTGAAGTAAAAAATGTATTGACGAAGATACGTTACGCGAAACGTTGCGCAATTGGATGATCGGAATTGAGTTGTAATAAATCCCAACGATTTCCATAAAGATCCTCAAACACCGCGACCATGCCATACGATGCCTGTTTGGGTTCTCTCACAAATGTCACCCCGTGAGAGATCATCGCCTTGTAGTCCCTCCAAAAGTCATCCGTATTTAAAAAAAGAAACACTCTCCCTCCAGATTGATTTCCCACAAACGCTTCCTGTTCGGGTGTTGACGCTCTCGCCAGTAATACCGTCGTCCCCTGTGATCCAGGTGGAGCCACCACCACCCATCGTTTATCTTGTTCAGGTTGATAGGTGTCTTCAATCACCGTGAAATGAAGCTTTTGGGTATAAAATGCGATCGCTTCATCATAATCCCTGACGACCAGGGCGATATGGACAATTGATTGTTTCATATTTTGTGTTTCCGATATCTCGCCGGGAGATCGCTAATTATTGTTGGACAATATCTTTTCAGAATCCCTATCAATATGAATGTTGTCAAGAAAAAACCGGTTTTATCGTGAGTGATGGAGCATTCTCAAAATTTTTAACTTTAGGGAAGGGGAAGCGTTTCACAAAAAAATTCCGGCATCAATCCTCTGAGAATCTGGTGGGTTCAGCATTCGCGAGGATGTCTAATTGAGCAATGTGAGCATCTCGTTTACGTCCGTTGCCGGCAAGCTGCACACGTAATTGCGGCAGATGTAGGCCGTCGCCTTGCCGTCGAGACTAACATAAGGTGTAATATAGGGGGCGAGTTGCAGAATTTCAGGCAATTCTTCCTCTGCGGGGCGCAGCACAACGACGCTGTTGGGCGTATAAGTTGTCCGTAAGGCCTGTAGCATGACGCGGGGATCTTCAGCGTCAGAGCGACCGACAATAACGATTTCCTGCGTTGGACCAGCCGCAAAATCCAGGGCGTGCATGAGTTGGGCGTGGTTGGAAGCGGATTGCGTCACGCTTGCGGCAAAGGCCTGAAAAAGCTGCTGCGCTCGTTCTTCAAGTTCCGGTTGCGCGGTGAGTCTGCCAAGGCGGAGTAAATTCAGCATCGCAACCGAATTGCCGGATGGAATCGCGCCGTCGTAAAGTTCCTTCTGGCGTACCAGCAGCGTTTCGGCGTCATCGGCTGTGAAATAGAATCCACCGGCCTCGGCATCCCAAAAATGCGCGATCATTTCAGCATTGAACGCAAGAGCCTGTTTGAGATAGTTCGTGGCGAAAGTGGTTTCATACAATTCGATCAATCCCCAGATCAAAAAGGCGTAATCATCCACATTGGCAAGAATCGCCGCCTCGCTATCACGATAACGGTGCAACAGGCCGCCATCTTCACGACGCAGGTTGTCGAAGATGAATTGCATTGCCCGTTGGGCTGCGTGCGCATAATCTGGTTCATCCAGGATTTGCGCGCCTCTGGCCAGGGCAGCAATCATCAGACCGTTCCAATCGGTCAAAATTTTATCATCTTTGTGCGGATGAATGCGTTGTTCACGCACCTCAAATAAACGTTGGCGGATCTGTTCGAGCTTCTGCCGTAAAGCCTCTTCAGACATTTGCAGCACAACAGCAGTTTTCTCGACCGACTGCCGCAGATACACGATGTTTTCGCCGGTTTTGAGGCCTGTTGCCTGATCGCGGAAATTGCCGTTCGATTCGAAATTAAAGAGTTTGAGAATCAAATCAGCATCCGTTTCTTCGAAAAGTTCCTGAATTTCTCTGGCCGACCAGACATAAAATTTTCCTTCCACGCCTTCGCTATCAGCATCTTCCGCTGAATAAAAACCGCCTTCAGGCGAGGTCATGTCTCGTAGGACATAAGTAAAAATTTCTCTGGCAACACGAGCGTATGTTTCTTTTCCGGTCGCCTGATAGGCTTCAAGATACGTCATGGAGAGCAACGCCTGATCATAGAGCATCTTTTCAAAATGCGGCAAGAGCCAGCGTTCATCCGTCGAATAGCGGTGAAAGCCGAACCCGATGTGATCGTACATACCGCCCAATTGCATGGCCTGAAGCGTGCGTTCTACCATACTCAACGCGGTCTCGTCGTTGTTCCGTTTCCAATAGCGCAGCAGAAACGACAGATTGTGCGGGGTGGGAAATTTCGGCGCAGCGCCGAAACCGCCGTGTCTCGCGTCAAAACGTCTGACAAGCTGAGTGTAAGCGTCGTGCAGGATGCCTTCTATTGCGGGTGTTTCCTGTCTTGTGGACGCAGGAAACACTGTCTGTTTTTCAAGAGCATCAACAACCTGATCCGCAGTTCGCAAGGCTTTTTCGTGCTCAGTCGTCCAAATCTGCTGAATCTGAGGAATCAAATCGGCCATGCCGATCCGTCCGAAGCGGCTGGTTTTCGGAAAATAGGTTCCGGCGTAAAAAGGCCTTTTATCGGGCGTCATGATGATCGTCAACGGCCAGCCGCCGCTGCCCGTGAGAAGTTGGCAGACGGTCATATAGATATTATCCAGGTCGGGGCGTTCCTCACGATCAACTTTAATCGAAACAAATACCGCATTCATCAACTCCGCAATCTGCGGATCTTCAAAGGATTCATGCGCCATCACATGACACCAATGGCAGGTAGAATAGCCAATTGAAAGGAAAATCGGTTTATTTTCCGCTCGCGCTTTTTCAAAAGCCTCTGGCCCCCAGGGGTGCCATGCAACTGGATTCTCCGCATGTTGCAGCAAATAAGGGCTTTTTTCATACTGTAAACGATTGAGGGGTGCTGTTGCTGTATGTTGTGTCATAATAATTTACTCATCAGGATGTTTACAAAAACATCTCATAAATCATGCTCTCCTAACCCTGATGCCACGAGGATTTGCAACCACAACTGCGCCTGAGAAGGTTTGCAAGTCATAATACTGTAATACGTTGTCTAATAACTCCATAACTGGGCGAATGCCATCCTCATCAGGACGCAGCAATAAAACCCCGGCATGTGTACCGGGCGGATAAACGCGAATATCTGCAAATCCTTTATCTGCTGTGATTAAAAAACGCCCTTCTTTTTGAACAGTTTGCCAAAGTTCAGGATCTTTCCATCCACCAAGACCTTGCTCAATAACGCTCATGGCTGAATATCCATGTTCACGCAATTCATAAACAACCGCTGACGGTAAATCTTCATCAACTTTAATACGCATAAGTTTTCTCTGTTATAGGGAATGGCGCAAAAATGTCTTGTCGGACAACCTGAGCAGCATACGCCAACGCCGCGTGAATATCGGTTGTACTAATCTGCGGATACGCAGTTTGGATGTCCTGAAGAGAAAGGCCATCAGCCAAACTTCCGATAATGATTGAAACAGGAATCCGCGTTCCGCGAATACATGGATCGCCGTGATGTAGAGATTGGTCAATAACGATGTGTGCTTGCCAGGCGTCATTTCTCATAGAATATTTACCCTCGTAAAGACTCATTTCATTATACATTAAACGAATGTACTCATTCAAATGATGCTATCTCGCTTTGTTCTTGTCAAGGGAATGTGAGAAATTTTAGCATTTCTTGCCAGGGTCTTTTCCTGATTTCTTCTTTCGTTTTTTATTGAAATGAATAGGATGACGAAGAGAGGATTCTCGGAAACCTTTTTTCGAAAACGCCCTGATAACTGGAAATGATTTCTCAAATATGTCAAAATTGGGTTTGAAACGCGATTTTGACAGACTGAAAAGTCCCTAAAATCAGGCGAAGATGTTTTCGAGAATTCTCGAAGAGGGCAGATCGTAAAATTTCCATGAATCGTTCATGCTGTAAAAAACCAGGTTTTTTCAAAAAACCTGGTTTTTCGTTATGTTGAGAAACTGGCGTTTATTTGCTCGCAGAATGTTCCTGCGCGAACGCACGGCCGACTTTCAGGGCTTTCAGGTTCATTTGCACGATCTTGTCTCCTTTGCGGCCAAAAATAAATTGAATCCCGGTTTGCAGTTTCTCATAATCCACATCAATAAAAGGCGAAGCCGCCCCCAACATCACCATGTTCATGGCTTTCGGCGATCCGGCTTCTTTCGCCAACTCATCAGCGTCAATAATAATATTGCGCGGCAAAACGCGAATCGCATCCATGACTTTGTCTAATTCAGGGTAATTAGGAATATTGACAAAGGGTTTGGTATTCGTCACCAGCCAGCCTTGCTGCGCAAGATACGGCAGATAACGCAGCGATTCCATCGGTTCGACCGAAAGGATCAGTTGCGCCTGTCCGAAAGGGATCAGATCGGAAAAAATTTCGCGATCCGCAATGCGTAAATGCGATTGCACGGGGCCGCCGCGCTGGCTCATACCATGCACTTCCGCCTGTTTCAGATACAACCCTGAATCTACCGCCGCATATCCGATAATGGCGGCAATTGAAAGAATGCCCTGACCGCCGACGCCGGCAAGAATAATATCATTTCTCATACATGTTCCCTCCTATGCGTTCTCGCTTTTCCGTTTGCGAGCTAAGGTCTGGATACACCCGCGTCGCGGAATCACCACCGAAACCCCGTTGTATTCGACTTCTGCTTTCAAAATCTGCACCATCTCGTCGTAATTTTTGGGCAACGGTTCAAACACCCGGATATGTTCCGGAGCCACGCCGACGCCTTTGCAGATGTCTTCCAATTTGCCGACGCCGGGCGAATCCTGACCGCCGGTCATCGCCGTGGTCATATTATCCAGGATAACGACGACCATGTTGCTGTTTTCATTCACGGCGTCCAATAAGCCTGTGATACCGGAATGGCTGAAGGTTGAGTCGCCGATTACGGCGACCGCCGGATACAAACCAGCGTCTGCCGCGCCTTTTGCCATGGTGATTGACGCGCCCATATCAACGCAGGTGTTAATTGATTCAAAAGGCGGCAGAAATCCCAGGGTATAACAGCCGATGTCTGAAAACACATGGCCTTTGCCGTAAGGTTCCAGAACTTCATTGAGAGCATTATACACATCGCGGTGCGGGCAGCCCTTGCACAATTCCGGCGGACGGGGCGCGACAATCTCAGAAATAGCCGGACCACTCGTATCTTCGTGTCCTAAGGCTCTGGCGACCAGATTCGGGTTCAATTCGCCGTCCCGCGGCAGCGTACCATCCAAACGGCCTTTGATGATCAGCGGACGTTTGACATGCGCAATTTTGCCGGATTCCGCGCTGATGGCATCCAATGACACCTGACCGTAAGCCATATCGCCCAGATAGCCTTTGAGCATCTCTTCTACAATCGGCATCCCCTCTTCAATTACCAGAACTTGCCCGCATTCGGCAGCAAGTTGTTCAATCTGTTTGCGGGGCAGCGGGTACTGGCTGATTTTCAGAATAGGATGCGGGCATTCGCGGTCCTGCCAGTTTTCCATCAGATAATTATAAGCCAGGCCGCAGGCAATAATCCCTAAGGATTTATCAGGGCCGTCTTTATAAACGTTAAAGGGCGAGTTCTCAGATTCTTGAACAAAATCGGTCTGTTTGCCCAGGAGCAGTTTGTAGCGTTTACGGGCAATCGCCGGCAGCAGCATGAACTGGTTCGGGTCTTCCGGTTTGTGCAACGTGTTTTCTGCTATCGCTTCCCGTTGTTGGACTCCGGCGCGTGAATGCGCCAGGCGCGTGGTCAAACGAATCATGACCGGCACGTGATATTTCTCCGACAGCGCAAAGGCGTGAAAAGCCATATCGTAAGCTTCTTGCTGATTAGAAGGTTCTAAAACCGGCAGCATGGCAAATTTGGCATAAAATCGGGAATCCTGTTCGTTTTGGGACGAGTGCATCGAGGGATCATCCGCCGCTGCAACGATCACTCCGCCGTTTGCCCCGGTTAACGCGGAATTCAGATATGGATCCGCCGCGACATTTAATCCGACGTGTTTCATACAAGCCATGGCCCGTTTTCCGGCGTAGGACATGCCTAATGCCGATTCTAACGCCGTTTTTTCGTTTGCAGACCAGGTCCGGTGCACGTTGCGTTCCTTCGCTTCCGGGCTGCGTTGAATATATTCGGGAATTTCGGTTGAAGGGGTGCCCGGATAGGCATACACCCCTGACAAACCAGCATCTAAGGCCCCTTGCGCCAGAGCTTCATCGCCCAGGAGTAATAATTTTTCTTTCATGATCATCTCCTCTAAAAATGTAGCGCGAAACTCCAGTTTCGCGCACCAGTAATCCGCCCGCGAAACTGGAGTTTCGCGGTACATCTGATTTTCATTGCATCGGGTGAGCCTACGCTCATGGCAACTCTTTTGAAACTACAAGGATGACTCATAAGCAAGGATGTGTGATCCCTGGTGATGTGAAATCCTTGTCGTTTCATTGTGCCGGGTGAACATCAGCTCATGACGTCTCCTCTGAAAATGTAGTGCGAAACTGAAGTTTCGCGCACACGCGAGATCTTCATCTGAGACATGTGTTGAAATCACATTGAGAATTGTCAATTCTCAATTCTACTTCACTTCAACAATCCACCCTTCCGGGGCTTCATGTTCGCCGACTTGAATGGCAGTCAGGATGTCATACAGTTTTTTCGTGATGGGCCCGACGCCTTTGCCATCGCCGTAGAAGGTATGCAATTTGCCTTTATAGAAAATGCCGCCTATCGGCGTAATGACCGCAGCAGTGCCGCAGGCGCCGGCTTCGACAAATTGATCAAGAGAATCTATCGGAATTTGACATTCTTCCACTTTCAATCCCAGATATTTCTGAGCGATTTCCACAATTGAGCGACGGGTAATGCTTGCCAGAATCGAAGGCGATTTGGGCGTCAGGAATCTATTGTCTTTCGTGATTCCAAAGAAATTCGCTGATCCGACTTCTTCGATGTAGGTATGGGTGGCCGGATCAAGATATAAGACATCGGCAAAACCTTGTTTTTTGGCGATGCTCAATGGAAGTAAACTGGCGGCATAATTTCCGCCGACTTTATATCCGCCTGTGCCATTGGGAGCAGCGCGGTCATAATCTGACACAACGAAATTCACCGGCGTCATGCCGCCTTTGAAATATGGCCCGACCGGACAGCCAAACACGGAAAAAATATACTCCGGGCTGGGTTTCACGCCGATATTTTCGCCATGGCCGAACAGATACGGACGAATATAGAAGGATGCGCCCACGCCATAGGGCGGCACCCATTTTAAATTCGCCTTAACCACTTGCTGGCATGCGTTCACGAATTTTTCTTCCGGTACTTCCGCCATAAGAATGCCTTTGGCGCTGTGAATCATACGTTTCGCATTTTCATAGGGTCTAAAAAGCAACACCCGGCCATCTTTCGCAGTTTGCGCTTTTAAACCTTCAAAACAGGATTGCCCGTAATGTAAGACCGTTGAACCTTCATTAATGCAGATCATATTATCTTCTGTGAGTTTTCCCTCATCCCATAGTCCATCTTTCCAGTAAGAAATATACCTGAGTTCTGTCTTGCGATATTCAAATCCGATATTACCCCAATCTAAATTCACCTTTTCCATGATAATTTTCCTCCTTTTTTATTCCGGTAATATAGTGATTAGTTCAGTTAACAGGCAAATAACAGGGGTGAGATTTAGGCAAGAAATTTTTTCAAAAAGGTTCTTGCGGAAAATTTGTAGAAACAACCCGTATGCCTCTGCTAAAACTCCAAGGGTTTGGATTTCCCATAAGAAGAGGGCGTTCAGAAATCCGCCGCTCCTGGAAATCCTTGCTTATGTGAAATCCTGGTAGTTTCACAAATCTATGGTCAAAGAAAAAACCGGGTTTCTTGAAGAAACCCGGTTTTTGATGTCAGGTACCTATTCAAGAGGGGTTACACATTCTTTACAGGCAATCCCCAATTGTGCGAGTTCCTTGAGCACCGGTTCGTAAATGCCAGGAATTACTGGGATGTGTACGCCTTTGAGCGTAATTTTCCCTTCCAAAATCATTGCCACTCCAATCGCGGCCGGTAAACTGACGGTTCTCGACATGGCGGATTCGCCGCCCGGTTCCCCGGTCTGAATCAGCGTGGAGGTGATAAATTCTTGTTTGTCAGGATATTCTGCGATAAATTGATGATAGAGGATGAGTAAATCCGCATCGTCGCTCGCCATGGACAGTTTTTTCTGTAAGAGGGCACAGAACATATCCATGACATTATTCTCATCCGGCAGCGGCGTGTCGTCAAACAGCCCTAACCAGGCGAATTTTTTGATGACCGTCGAATAGGTTTCCAGATTGAGGTACATGGCGGTTTCTTCGATAATATCATAACTCTCTTCTTCGTCAATCAGTTTCGCCATCATTTCCTGATACGTGAGTCCGCGCAGATCTTCACGCGGCGTATCGTCAAACAGCCCTAATTCCTGCGCCTTTTTCATGGTTTCACACCAGCCGATGTTACGCAGCGTGCCTCGGAACACGGTGTGCGCATCTTTTAAGCCGTAGATTTCCTGATAAGGCAGGGAATTGCGGTTTGTATAGGCTTCATACGTGCCAAGCCCTTCGACATCGAGCAGTTCATATTCTCGAAACAAATTTTTACTGGGGATGAACACCACTTCGCCATCTTGCAGAAATTGGCCGTTATTTTTCCCGGCCATGACGACCCCGCGCGGACTCCAGGAAAATTTATAGCCAAACGGATTGGTGTTGCTTTGCAAAGCCGGTAAGCCGCCGCAATAGGATCTGAAACTCGTCACTTTCCCGCCTTTGTTCTCGACCCCATGGATGACTTTCATGGCCGACATGTGGTCAATGCCAGGATCCACGCCGATTTCATTCAAAATGATAATCCCGGCTTTTTTAGCCTCGCCGTCTAAGGCCCGCATCGCATCGCTCACATAGGAGGTCGTGACCATATCTTTCTTATGCTTGATGCAGAGTTCTGCGATTTTGACATGATAAATGTAGGGCAGTAAACTGACCGCGAGATCGCAACCAGCAACAAGTTGCTCCAAATGAGTATCATCCTGTACGTTCAATGCTTCAGCGGAACCGTTGGCATAGCCCTGAATCAAGGCTTCTGCTTTACCGACTGTGCGGCTGGCGACTTTGACGGCGTAGCCTTTGTCTAACAAATAATGCACTAAGGGTTTGGACACTAATCCTGCGCCTAATACTAAGACTTTTTTCATTGTTGTTCTCCTGTGAAACTACAAGAATCTCATATAAGAAAGAATTGATTTCTGCCACACCTGCGATCACATTCTTTCCTATATAAGATTCCTGTAGTTTCATGATGCCGGGCAAATAACCCGTTCGTGTTAATTGTTCGTAGTCGCCGCTTTAGCGGCGTTATGACCACGTCACTGAAGCGGCGACTACGAACGTGGATTACTCCTATAATTTTTTCACAAATTCTTGCAGATACGCGTAATCTTTTGTCAATTCCCCGTGATACAAAATCACGGCGCGTTTGAGCGTCTCAGGCAGGCCACATTGATCAAAGGGCTGCGTGAAATCCGCATCGAGCAGGGCCGGAACAAAGTCACGCAGAGTGTGACTAAAGGCTGTTGACGATTCACGCGACAATTCACAGGGCAGATTATCCACCGCCATCACAACCATGCCTTTGCCTGCAATCCCAGGCGTAATTTGTTCAGTAAAGGGGTCGTACACAAAGGTCGGTTTATTGGGTTTGGTGGAATCAATGGTACACTCAATTGCCCCTTCAATGTCGCAGCTAATATCGCCAACCACCTTGAGCACCGGCGTCTTGCCATCAGCAAACATCTCTTTCAGATAGGCTTTGGTTAACACACGCGGATAGCGGGCTTCCCAGTAGATACAATTCACCAGCACGCCTAAATACGGGAGATAGGCTTCCATGCTGGATTCATATTTTTCAGGGTGTGTGTAGTAATCCTGCAACTCAAACTGCACACTGGCCTCTTTGGGTTTAACCATATCCTGTTCTTTAAAGATCACTTTGTACACGTGCCGGCGATCCTCTTTCCTGTTGGTGAACACCTCTTCGATTTGATCCGGAGCGATTTCAATTACTGGCAAGATGTTGATGATCTCCTGCGCTGCTTTGGAGACATTGCCATAACCGGTCAGACCGATGATCAGCGGACTGATCTCGGCTGGAAGTCCATCGCGCTCAATTTTTTGGCCGACTTCTTTGACCGCCTGTTCCGCTTTTGTGAGATTGTTATACATGTAAGTATGGTTCATCGCTTCAAAGGGATTCGGCATACCTTCCCAGGCCAGACGCTGACCCAAAGCCCACAGCGTATCAATCATCCCCGCATATCCGGCGAAGTTCCCGAAGAAAATCAGGCGCCGGCCCTTGTCATCCGTCACTTTTTCATAATCAATCAGCGAACACTTTTGTTCCATCATCGTTTTCAGCATGGGCATGTTATGCTCCTGCCCTTTGATCGTGTGCGAGAAAAAGATGTAAGTTTTCTCTGTCTGAAACAGTTCCGAGGGAATTTCTTTGACTGCAAACACAGCGGAACATGCGGACAGATCCTCGTTAATCGTGGCCCCGGCTCGGCGATATTCATCATCCGTGAAAATCCGAATCGGTGAAGGCTGCACCACAAACTCGATCTTGTGTTCCTTTGTTACCTGCTCGACATCCGCCGGAATAAGCGGCACACGTCTTTCCCATTCATTTTTATCTTCGCGGCGAATACCAATAACCCGTTTCATAGGCTCCTCCTTTTATGAAACGACAAGAATCGTATATAGGAAAGAATATGATGTCAAATGAGGCAGAAATTTATTCTTTCCTATATGCAATTCTTGTCGTTTTATCATGCCGGGCGAATAACCCACGCATGACATCTCTTGTGAAAATGTCGCGCGAAATTCCTTTTCGCGCATGATGTAGAAGAAACCGGGGTTTGGCAAAACCCCGGTTTCTCGCTATCGTCTCTTAACTTTCAGCTTTGATCACTTCGTAAATTTTTTTATCCTGTTCCGACAGTTCTTGCTGCTGTTCATACAATTTGTGCAGAAAATAATGATAAAAATCATGGCGCAGACTGTCGCGATTAGCAATGACAAACCAGTGGTTACGCGTCCAGTTGATTGGCGAATGTTCCTCTTTACCCGTTTCGAAAATTCCGACTAACGCTTCGATTTTGTCAGCCACAAGATCTAACGACATCCCGCCTATGGTTTCCCTCAGTTTGCTGGAATTCGGATGAACCACCTGAATATCGAAGGTTAGAGGCATCTCGCCCATCGCAATATAGCGGATATTCACCCCTCGTTTCGCGGCATCATGCAGATGTTTGTTCAAGTGGATCGCTGTCTCCGGGAAAAGACGAACATAGAGTTCGTGCTGAGCCGCTTTGATCATCTGCGTGGCCCGTTTCATCACATAATGATAGCCCTGAATCGCCCAGACATATTCATACATGCTCTCGACAGCCATCTCCTGAAGTTGATCTTCCAAAATTGCCAGATCGCTTTCAAACTGACTGCGCAGCCGTTGAATCAATTCATCCGGCGGAATCGGCACATACTGACCGTTCCCAACTTCCTGCACTAACCCTTTACGCGTCATGTTACGCAAAACATCGTAGATGCGCGACCGGGCAATACCCGAGGCCTTACTCAGTTGTGACCCATTAGCCGGATGATTGGCGATTAAAGCCAGATAGCAGGACGTTTCGTATTGAGAAAATCCCAAATCCCGGAGTTTACAATCTGTTTCCATCTTCATGAGATTCGTAGTTTTCGCTTTAACAATTTCTGCCGCCAGAAGGCGGAAATTCGAACTATTATGGGTTATATAATAAAATATTGTTGCTCTTTTTGTAGCAACATTTCAAATGTTCATATAAAATCTGTCAATATTTTTCAGCAGCGACAATCCTGCAAAATAGTTCGTTGGTAATGGGTTTTTTGAGTAAACATGAATATTTTCAAAGAGTTACAAGAATGATTTTGATGAAAGAAAAATTTCTTAAACCAGAAATTAAAAGATTTCTTGACGCAAAATCCAACGTTAATTAACTCTGCAAATTACTTTTTCAAAGGAAGAAATGTACCGCGAAACTCCAGTTTCGCGGGCGGATGAATGGTGCGCGAAACTAGAGTTTCGCGCTACATTTTCAAAGGAAAAATTTTGACCGAACATTCTTTACTCCGATTTGACCATATTTCCTTTGCTTACCGGCCAAAACACTCTTTGGTATTACAAGGGGTGCAGCTTGAGATTCCGGCGGGCAGCCTGACCACGATTTTAGGCCCTAACGGCGTTGGCAAATCCACGCTGCTCTTTCTGGCCTTAGGCTGGCTCAGACCATTGCACGGGCATATCTGGCTGGATGGCCGCCCTCAGCACGAGTGTACGCGCCGCGAAATGGGACAATTTATGAGTCTGGTGCCGCAGCAGGAACAACTGACCTTTGCCTATTCGGTTCTGGAATATATTCTTTTAGGACGCGCGCCGTATCTTTCCTCATTATCCGCCCCAGGCGCAGAGGATTATGCGATTGCCCTGGAAGCTTTGCAGCAGGTCGGTATGGAGGATTTTGCGCAGCGCAATATCATGGAATTGAGCGGCGGCGAGCGGCAGATGGTGGTGATCGCCCGCGCTTTAACGCAGCAGCCGCGCTTGCTGTTGTTAGATGAACCAACCACGCACCTTGACTTGCACAACAAAGCTCAGGTGCGCAACCTCCTACATCGGCTTCAGCAACAGGGTGTGACTATTTTGATGACCACCCACGAACCGGAACTCGCCGTTGATCTGGCTTCGCACGTGGTCTTAATGCAGCAGGGGCGCATCCTGTATGCCGGAACAACCGAAAACGCGTTTACTTCCGAACGGTTAAGCCAATTGTATCACTCGCCGGTACAGGTGGCGCAAATCGCTGGCCGTCAAGTCGTGTTATGGTAAACCTGGCAACGCTGCCCCGGCGTCTGATCGTGACCGGATTGTCCGGCTCAGGGAAAACCATGTATTGCCAGCAGGTCATCGCCGCCGCAAAATCAGCCGGATGGCGCATTGCCGGCATACTGTCGCCGCCGCGTTTTGCAGAGGGGCAAAAAACCGGGATTTTCGCGGTCGATCTGGCAAGCGGAGCAACGCGCCTGCTCGCTTCCTGCGTACCCGTACCGGATGAAATCAAAGGTGTGCGGTTTGGAAAGTGGGTGTTTGACCGCGATGCGCTGGCCTGGGGCAATGAGCTGCTGTTCAACCTGCCGGCCAGTGATTTACTGGTTGTGGATGAAATCGGCCCGCTGGAATTTGATTTGCAGCAAGGGTGGCCGGTCTGTTTTCAGGCAATCTCGCGTCCTTTTGCCGCAATCACGCTGGCGACCGTGCGGCCGGCGTATCTGCCACAGCTTCAGACATTCTGGCGTGAGAGCGTCACACTGCATGTCGAGACTCAAAAATACGCTCCATCCAATCATTAGCTGACATCCATCTTTACAAGTAGTTAAGGTAAGTAACTACCCATATATCAGTTATCCTCAGTAGTATCTTGGTTTTCCATCATAGCTCCCCAAAGGAGCAAACCATACTACTGCTTAATGAGTGACAATTCTTCGAGTATCTCTCCAAAATAGAGTTGTATTGCTGATACCTGATCTCCCTCAGAAAGAAAATCACGTAAACTTCGTTCACGAATAATGCAAACATCGGGTTCCTTTATTGAATCCAGATTTTCTCCACGCCAACCAGGGCGCGAAGCAATTTCTTTCATGGCATTAATAATTTTGATTCTCTGATTGACTTCAACATTGGGTTTAGCTTTGATATAGAGCATGACTGTTGGGTAGTCCGTATGCATGGTATATCCTAATCCACACCAAACGTCTTTGCTCATATCTGCAAACATGATATATCGTCCCCAATCTTTCAAAAACTCTACACTTTTTATTGGGGTACAGACAGAACCGACAACCTCTTTAAATTTTATTTTTACATCACCCCACATCGTTTCATAGAGAAGGTTAACAACTTTCTGCATGTTGGATAACGTTAATACATCGGTGACAGTAAATTGGTTACTTTGTGCCATACCATGCTCCTCCATAAATTTCAGAATTTCAGTGGTAAGAATATTGACAGGTTGCCTTTGTAGAAAATTATAAAATGAATACCAGCGCAATTGTTTAAAACAGACATTATGTTCAGGGACTCCTTTAAGGACAATACGTTCATCTTTTGGGTCGAAATCTCGAGTAATATAGAGCAATATCCGCGTATGTATGTCAGGTGTATTTGACAATATGGTAGTGGTTAAATAGTAAGTGATGTCCGCTCGTTGAGCGAAGTCGAAACGAGCCGCTCACTGTTCCCCTCGACTTCGCTCAGGGAACGCATCACTTACCATTTAACCACTACCGACAATATTTCAGCATAGCGAGTCAGTTGATCTGCCCCTTCTCCTGAACCAAGTCTTGACTCAATCAGGATTATTGTCCGTTTTTCCCCTTCGAATAGCTCAATAAGTATGTCAGGGTAACTTGCGATCTCATAGTGTTCAAGAGGAGCGAATCGTTGTTGAGTCATAATACGGGAATGGGTATAGATATATGGCTCTTTTACAAGATTGATATACTTTAACCAGTCACAGAGGAATTCATGAGATGTACCCAGCACGTATGCAACGATCTCTGTAAAAAAATTTTCAAGCGGGATTACTCCTGCATGAAGATGTAATAAGCGACTAAACAGTCTCATTATCCTTGATTTCTCCAGTTTTCATGCATACGATAGCTAACAATATTATTATCCAGGTGACTGCACACCATGAAAAATGGCGTTGATGATCGCTTGTGCCTTATGACATATTTCTGACCGTATTTCTCGTTGGTGTCAAGTTTTTTTTTCGGGGCGACGCGCCGCAAAAACGACGAGCGACCTGTCTCTATTTCCCGTCGTCTTGACATTTTTTCAGCCTTCTGGCATTGCAACTTGAAAAGAAAGTTGACAGGATTCCTATCGCTTATCAATACTATCTTCTGCCATAGGAAGAAAGAAAAAAGGCTAACCATTATTTCATAAGGAGGGAGAGCGTATGAGCATACATGAATTCGCAGGCAAACCGGCGCCGCGGGAGTTGCTGGTGAATATCCCCCGCTTAATGACCGCCTATTACATGTACACGCCGGATATCAGCGATCCGACCCAACAAGTCGCATTTGGCACGTCAGGGCATCGCGGCACATCCATGAAAAAGAGTTTTAATGAAGTCCATATTCTGGCGATTGCGCAGGCGCTCTGTGAGTATCGCCAGGTCCAGGGCACCAAGGGGCCATTATTTATCGGCATGGATACGCACGCCCTGTCTGAAGCAGCCCTGGCAACGGCTGTGGAAGTGTTTGCCGCCAATAAGGTGGATATTATGCTGCAGCGCGGATTGGGCTACACGCCCACGCCCGTAATTTCACACGCCATTCTGACCTATAATCGGGGTAAAAACTCCGGTCTGGCCGACGGCGTGGTGATCACCCCTTCGCACAATCCTCCGAGCGACGGCGGATTCAAATATAACCCTCCTTCCGGGGGCCCGGCCGATACCAGCATCACCAAAGTGATTCAGAACCGCGCCAATGAGATTCTGCGCAACGGCTTGCAAGGTGTCAAACGCGTGCCGTTTGAACAAGCCCTCAAGGCTGAAACCACGCACGAACACGATTATGTGACTCCTTACGTTGAAGACTTGCAGCAGGTGATTGACATGCCGGCTATTGCCTCTGCCGGATTACACATCGGCGTTGACCCAATGGGCGGGGCTGGCGTGGCCTTCTGGCAGCCCATCGCTGAACGCTACCACCTCAACCTGGAAGTCGTGAATCCGTACATCGATCCGACGTTTGCGTTTATGACGGTGGACAAAGATGGCAAAATCCGCATGGATTGTTCTTCCCCTTATGCCATGGCCGGATTAATCAGCCTGAAAGATCAGTTTGACATCGCCTTTGGCAACGACCCGGATTACGACCGGCACGGCATTGTCACCAAAAGCGCGGGGCTGATGAATCCGAATCATTACCTGGCTGTGGCGGTCTGGTATCTGTTCCAGCACCGTCCAAATTGGCGTCAGGATGCAGCCATCGGTAAAACCCTGGTCTCCAGTTCGATGATTGACCGCGTGGCGGCTCATCTGGGGCGCAAACTTTCGGAAGTGCCGGTCGGGTTCAAATGGTTTGTGGATGGCTTGCTTGACGGCTCTTACGGCTTTGGCGGCGAAGAAAGCGCGGGGGCTTCCTTTTTGCGTCTGGATGGTACAGTCTGGACGACCGATAAAGACGGCATCATTCTCGATCTGCTAGCGGCTGAGATTACCGCGAAAACCGGCAAAGATCCGGCGGAACATTACAAAGCCCTTGAGGCGCAATTCGGCAGCCCGGTGTATGAACGCATGGACGCGGCTGCGAATCCGTCTCAAAAAGCTGCGTTGGGGAATCTTTCGCCGGAGATGGTTGAGGCCAGCGCAATGGCCGGCGAGCCGATTCTTGCCAAACTGACGCACGCGCCGGGCAATAATGCCGCCATCGGCGGTTTAAAAGTGGTCACGGAAAATGGCTGGTTTGCAGCCAGACCTTCAGGCACAGAAGACATTTACAAAATTTACGCCGAGAGCTTTAAGGGGCCGGAACATTTGCAGCAAATTCAGCAAGAAGCGCAGACCATTGTGAATGCTGCGTTTAAAGCCGCAGGTGTGGTGTAGATAACCACAAATACTACGATGGAACAGAAAACAGTTGCATATCAGATTGAACCGCTCGCGCAGAACATTCAGGATGTCCGTTCACGCCATGAAGCCAACCGGGTAAGTTGGAACCAGGGGGCGCAGCGCTACACGGAAGAATTGGAAGACACGATTGAATTTTTACGCGCCGGAAACAGCAGCCTGCATCCGGTTGAACGCCGAAATCTGGGAGATTTGCGAGCATGGTGCCGCACGGCGATACATTTGCAGTGCGCTTCCGGCCGGGATACGCTCTCTCTCTGGAATGAAGGCGTGTCACGAGTAATTGGCGTGGATATTTCCGATGTGCATATTGCCAACGCTCGACGTATAACCGAAGTACTTCAAGCGCCGGCTATTTGGTATCGCTGTGATGTGCTCGATACCCCGCATGAGCTTGATGGCATCGCCAGCCTGGTATATACCGGCCGGGGGGCGTTGTGCTGGCTGCACGATCTGAATCGGTGGGCCGACGTCATTTTTCGCTTGCTGACATCAGGAGGCGTCGTGCATATTCTTGATGATCACCCGCTGACCTGGTTGTTCGATCCCAAGCAAGCGACCTTTATCTATTCTGGCTTCGATTATTTTGCGCATAGCGAGTCGTCTCAGGGCTGGTCGCCGAATTACATCGGCGATATAGGAATTCCTGTACCACAGCAAGCGCGGAAGTTCGAACGCTTATGGCCGATTGCAGAGGTTTTTCAGACGCTGCAACGAGCAGGATTGACCATTGAATATTTGGGAGAGCACCCGGACGCCTATTGGGATTGCTTTCCCCATCTGAAGCCGGAATTGATCGGGCGCATTCCCATGACTTTTTCGCTTCTGGCGCGAAAGCCGTAGCTGCGCTGCCATAAGAAAAGTTTGCATGAACATCATGACAAAACAACGAATTAAACAACTTGCCAATAATCCGCAGTTTATCCCGGATATTTACAACTATTGCGACCGTTGGTGCGAACGCTGCCCGTTTACCACGCGCTGCCTGAATTTTGCTCTGAGCGAGGAACAATTTGCAGAACCGGAATCCCGCGATATTTACAATAAGCTTTTCTGGCAGCGCTTGTCAGAAATGTTTCGCTTAACGCGCGAAATGTTGGAAGATACCTTGCGGATGGAAGGAATCGAGCTTGATGCGCGCGATCGTGAGGCGGCAAAGGAAGAAGAACTGCTCAAACAGCAGGCTGCCCGCCAAAATGATTGCGCTCGCGCTTCCAAAGCTTATGGGGATCTGGTGGATAAATGGTTTGATGAAAATAACGAAATTCTCCAGGAACAGCGCCAGGTGTTGCGGGACAGGCTGCAGTTCGATCCGACTGACGCCGCGTGCCTGGATAAAGCCGCCGGTTTTGAAGATGTGCTCGAAATCATCCGCTGGTACCAGCACCAGATCTATGTGAAACTCATGCGGGCAATTTCAGGCCGTGCCAGTGAAGAGATGTTCCCGGAAGATGACTTGCCAAAAGATTCCGATGGTTCCGCAAAGGTGGCGTTAATAGGCATTGACCGCTCAATTTCGGCCTGGATGGCGTTACGGAATTTCCTGCCGGAATGCAAAGATGAGTTAATTGATGTCTTGGTTCAGCTTGATCGGCTGCGGCGGCAGATTGAGCGCGATTTCCCTGACGCCAGATCCTTTGTGCGGCCTGGTTTTGATGAAATACATGCCTGAGTAAAGGTTTTCAGGTATCCTAAAAACCGGGTTTCTTGAAGAAACCCGGTTTTTCTGCCTGAGAATTGCTATAACTGTGATGATTCAAGTGACTGACGATATTCACATTGATGAACAGACCATACAGGAAGATTTTATCCGCGCGTCCGGCCCTGGCGGACAGAATGTCAATAAAGTCTCGACCGCCGTCCAACTGCGTTTTGATGTGCGGCAGGCTGGGTTGCCCGACCCTGTGCGCCAGCGTCTGGAACAATTGGCCGGGAAACGTCTGACTGAGGAGGGTGTGCTGATTCTTGACGCCCGGCGCTTTCGGTCCCAGGAACGCAATCGAGAAGATGCGTTGGAGCGACTGTTGAACCTCATTCGTAAGGCCGCGCAACCGCCAACTCCGCGCCGTAAAACCAGGCCGCCCCAGGTTGTCAAGGAACGCCGCTTAGATTCAAAACGGCATCGCGGAAAGATCAAAAAGATGCGCCGGATTAATCCGCATATTGAAGAGTAGCGCGAAATACCATTGAAGCAATGAGAATCAGGTTTGTAGTAGCCGCTTCAGCGGCGTGATGAAACGCTAAAGCGTTCACTACGAACGTAGATGTGCAAAGGAGGCAGGATGAACGTACAGGAAAGAATTAAAGCCCTGCGAGAGTTGATGCAGCAGCACAATATAGATGCCTGGATTGCGCCCAGTGCGGATCCGCACCAGAGTGAATACCCCGCCGAGTGCTGGAAATCCCGCGCCTGGATTTCGGGATTTACCGGGTCGGCCGGAACGGTGGTTATTACTCAGAAAAAGGCGGGTTTATGGACTGATTCACGCTATTATTTGCAGGCTGATCGGGAATTAGCCGGCTCAGGAATCGCCTTGTTTAAAATCGGTCAACCCGATACACCGTCGTATAGCGATTGGCTCGCTCAGGAATTACGTGAACACGCGGTCATTGGCTTTGATGGACAGATATTTTCCGCGGCACAGGGGGAGCAACTGCAAAAAGCCGTGTCCGCGAAACAAATTCAATTGGTTTATCAACAAGATCTTATTGCGCAGATCTGGCAAGATCGCCCGGCCATGCCTGCGAAACCGGTGATGATGTTGGAGCTGGAATTTGCCGGAGAATCGAGAGCATCCAAAGTTGCTCGGATACGCGAACGCTTGCAAAGAGCCGGTTCTGATGCGCACTTCATTTCGGCGTTGGATGACATTGCCTGGATGTTCAACATCCGCGGGAGCGATGTCGAATACAATCCGGTGACGATTGCTTACACGTATATTTCTCAGGATGAAGTGCGCTTATTTATTGATTCGACCAAGCTTTCGGCGGAGGTGCAGGCGACTCTGCGGCGCGACAACGTGGTATTTTCCGAATATGAGGAGGTCTGGGCATTTTTACAGAAACTTCCGCAGGGAACAAGGATCCTGATCGATCCGGAGAAAACCTCGCTGGCGGTCAAAGACGTGCTCAGCCAGCATTGCACTATCAAAGAAGAGCAAAACATCGCCTTTACGCTCAAAGCGCAGAAAAATGAGATTGAAGTGCAAGGCATCCGTCATGCTCATGTACGCGACGGCGTGGCGATGGTCAAATGGCTCTACTGGCTGGATCAACACATTGACAAAGAGGAATACACGGAATACACGGTAGTTAATTCCTTACACGATTTGAGGAGTCAGCAGCAGCATTTTCAAGGGCTGAGTTTTCATCCGATTGCCGGGTATCAAGCGAACGCTGCACTTTGCCATTATCGTCCTGAACCGAAAACCGCGCTGAAAATCCGACCCGAAGGAATTTTGCTGGTTGATTCCGGCGGTCAATATCTGGATGGCACCACCGACATTACGCGCACTATCGCGCTATCAGCCCCAACTGCGCAGCAAAAACAGGATTTCACGCTGGTGTTGAAAGGTAATATTGCGTTGTCTCTGGCAAAGTTTCCGAAAGGCACAACTGGCGCGCAGCTTGACATCCTGGCCAGGCAGGCGTTATGGAATCATGGGTGCAATTACGGACATGGCACCGGACATGGCATCGGACATTTTCTGAACGTCCATGAAGGGCCGCAACGGATTCATGTCAATAATTATGTGCCCTTAGAATTGGGCATGGTCTGCTCCAATGAACCCGGTCTATATCGTACTGACCAGTATGGAATTAGAATTGAGAACACCATTGTGGTTGTTCCGGCCGAAACAACGGAATTTGATACCTTTTATCAGTTTGAAACCGTGAGCCTGTGCCCCATCGATCTTGATTTGATTGAAGCATCCTTGTTGAGCCAGGCAGAAAGAGCCTGGTTGAATGCCTATCACCAGCGCGTGTATGATACGCTCTCGCCATTTTTGAACAAAGAGGAATGCGCCTGGCTGCGACGTGAAACGCGAGCAATTTGACGGCGCCTCGAACATCTATGCCTGGACATTAATGTCCAGGCTCAACTTGAAAATAGTCTCAAGCCTGATAGAGAATACCCGAGATTTTTCAAAGACTCGGGTGTTACATAACCAACTTACAGCATGACAGTGACGTGAGTTCGGGATAAGAAAATACATGTTTTCAGCCCCAGAAGGCAACATCTCGGTAGTCATCTCACGTTATTTTCACTTTGTCAAATTTGGAGAACTACAAGGAAAAAAGATAAGAAAAGGATGTTCTGGGGAGGGACATCGATCATCAAAAAAATCTATCCTTCTTCTTATCTCTTCTCCTTGTAGTTCCCCAAACACGGCAAAGTAAAATTATGAGCGCAATGGAAAAAAATGTACAAGACCTGATACATAAATTAGAACAAACAGCTTTGAAAACAGAGTTCTCGGGAGTTATTTCGCTATTTGAAGATACGGGCAGTCTTTACAATAAAGCCTTTGGATACAGAGACGTGAAAAACAAGCTGCCGAATACGACCAATACAAGATTTGGGATTGCCTCCGGGACAAAGGTCTTTACAGCGTTGGGAATTGGCAAGCTGATTGACCAGGGGGTAATCTCGCTGGGAACGACTATCAGGGAAATTGATCAAAAGTATGTGACATTTATTGACGAATACGCGACAATTCAGCATTTGCTGACGCATACCTCTGGAATCTATGATTATTACGACGAGGAGATACATCAGGACGTTGATAACTTTTTCGTTGAAATCCCGTGGTGCGAATTGGAAACACCGTCAGACTATTATCCCTTATTTAAAAACAAGGTCATGAAGTTTCACCCCGGCGAGCGGTTTTCTTATTCTAATGGTGGCTATGTCTTTTTGGGGATGCTTATCGAAAAATTATCGGGCATGCTCTATCGAAATTTTGTCCAGGAGCATGTCTTGAAAGCCGCCGATATGCCCAATTCCGGTTTTTACGCCTTTAATGACCTGCCTGAAGACACCGCTATCGGCTATCTGGAGGACCGGAAAACGACAAATATCTATCATCTTCCGATAAGAGGCGGCGGAGACGGGGGGATGTACACCACGACAGAGGATCTGTGTTCTTTTTGGCACAAGTTGTTTTCCAATAAGATCCTTTCCAGGGAACTCACGGCAATCTATTTGAATACCCATTGGACATTTAACGACACGGACGGATATGGCTGTGGGATCTATAAACGCATTGATAACAGCATGTTCTCGATTGTGGGTGGTGACGCCGGGGTTGGTTTTTATTCCAGCTACCTCGTACAAGAACAATTGACGATCAACATTCTTTCAAATATTACAGACGGAGAAAATGCCATAAGAGATATTGTCATAGATTTTTTTTCTAACGGCTGATAACCAAATAGGGGAAAAATGAAAATTATACGCGGTGTACGGAATTGAATTATAAAAAAAACTTGACATAAATAAAGTACTTTGTATAATAAAGTTAAAATAGCAAAAGAGACCCGTGGAAACTGTAGAATCTTCGTTATCACGAATGAGATTGGAAGGTGAGCATATTTGTGGTGGGATCGTCAAATAGATGAATACGGGGAGGGAGGAGCATGAATCCGGCAGAATTGAATAAAGTGATCCATGAACGGGTCAGATTGGCAATTATGTCGGCGCTGGTGACTCGTGGCAGACTGACCTTCCCTGAGTTAAAGGAAATGCTCGACGTGACCGACGGCAATCTGAGTGTGCATGCCGCGCTGCTTGAAAAGCATGGCTTGATCCGCATAGACAAAGATTTTCATGGCAAGAAACCTCGCACTACCTTCTCAATTACCGAGGAAGGACGCCGACAATTTCAGGAATATATCGTAGAACTGGAACGAATGCTGGCTCAGGTGAAGAAAGCGTAGGTCTTTGTGGAATCGCCTTAAAGAACTACAAGAATGAGGAATAAGCAAGAATTTTGTGATTTCCGCTGATAACAGCAGTTTTCGTCAAACAAAAGTCAATGGAGGTGAAATATGGGAATAGCTGATATTGAAAAGGATCTTAAATTTATTCGCCAGACCATGGAATCGTCGTCGCGCTATACGAATGTTCCGGCTTCCGGGTATCTGGCGGCCGGCTTCCTAGGACTGATCGGCGTCTGGGGGACATATCTGTTGTTAGGGGATCATAAAATCCTGAACATCACCTTGATTACTCCGAAAGATATTCAGCGATTGATGTTACTCTGGCTGTTGGTGTTTGTGTCAGCTCTGAGTGTTGTCATGTTTTGCGCCTGGCATAAAGCTCGCAAACATGGGCACTCTGCCTGGAATTCCCTGGCCGCGCGCATGTTCCTGTCGCAGACCCCTGTGATCTTTGTCGCGGGTGTGCTCAGCGTGGCCTTGACCAGAGAAGGCTATCTGGATCTTATTCCGGGAGTTTGGCTGGGAATCTATGGGACGATCTTATATTCCTTCTCCTATTTCACCGGAGTTGAACACAAAATCGAAGGCGCGGCGTTTATCGCGCTTGGCACGCTTGTGCTCTTTGTACAGGGCAAAATCGGCTTGTTTTTGATGGGACTCGGTTTTGGAGGAATCCACCTGGTTGCAGGCTGTTGGAGGCTTTTCTTAGAGAGGCAATGCTATCGGAAGTAGTCACTCCTTGTGGTTACAGGGTTGTTTCTCCTCATCTCGACTTCGCTCGATGAGCGGAATGCCGGACGTCGAGCGGAGTCGAGACGGCATCTATCAATGATATTATTTTTTTATTTTATACTTTGTAAAATAAAGTACTTTATATAATTTTAAACCATTCATAGCAAAAAGGAGGTTATGGTGGATATTGCAATTCATGTTGCCGCGGCGGCCGTGACATGTCAGGCAGCCTTATATCTTGATGCTCGCACGCCAGATCCTTCACTTTCTGCCAGGCGGCCATATCTTTTTGGAACTGGCTGTTTCGCGCTTGGGATTTTATCGCACCTGGCGTTAGATACGATTCCTCATTGTAATATGCTCTATAGTATCGGAAATAGCCTCCTCCCAGACTTTTTCCCTGAATCACTCTGGAAATTGTTGAAAGTAGGTATCTGTATCCCTCCACTCATTCTCTGGTTTCTTTTTCTTGCCAGAGATCATCCGAAATTTGTACTCGCCGCCCTTGCAGGCGGACTGTACCCGGATTTCGAAAAAGGGGCGTATCTTGCTACACTTCTTCCCCGGTCGTTCGTGCTCTTCCCTTTCCATAGCTACTCGTATTCATCCTCCGGGTGGGAAGTCAAATACCGGCATGTGCTGATTGTCGCTGAAATTGGACTGCTATCCGGATTATTAGCTCTGATGCACTGGTTCGGACAAAAACATCGCACTCAGCATCCAGGGCCAAACAGTTCGTTTAAAGCCTGGTACCGCGAAATCCGGCTTCACCTTCGCTCCTTCGCTGGTACCATCCTGGAGAAAACTGTCTGTCGGTTCTCAGTACAACAGTTGACCATCATCTATTTTTTCAGCCTTATCACTATTTTCGTATTATCAGATACAGGGTGGCCTCAGCACGTTCAAACGGAATTGTATATGTATGTTCCGCAGGTGTGGGGCAAACACCTACCGTCGCGTTTACCTTATGACGATAAAATTGCCCATTTCTTGATGATGGGGATGTTAGCGTTGCTGGCTAACCTGAGTTTGCACATCTCCGCTTTCAAAATACCGCGCATGAACATCCTGAAAGGAAGTGTGTTTGTACTCACTTTTGCGACGCTTGAAGAAGGATCGCAGTTGTTCTTCTCGGCGCGAACCTTTTCCTGGGGGGATTTGATGGCGAGTTATCTCGGGGTCATCTGTGCTGATGTCCTTCTCCGCTATCTTATCCATCATCGTCAGGTAGCTGAAAAAAGATTACCGACAATACTCGCAAAAATGGTGTATCAACAGAGTCAACAATAAAGTGATGGAGGAAAAAACGATGTTCGGAAAAACCTTTTGGAACTATGGGTTGGGGATTCATCTCAGTGTTGTGACGACAATTTCGCTGTCAGCGTATTGGGGAATCTTACCGACGACCTACAAGGTCATTCCCCACGCTGATTTATGGGGGCATCTGGTGCTTGTGGGATTATTAGCCTTTTTTCTCGATGGGGCGTTCCGCTTTCGCCCTCTTTTTTCCGGTAAACTGGCGTTTTTGCGGCTCGCTCCGGCGTTGATGATCGTGATCGCTGCGCTTGAAGAACTTCTCCAATCCTTTTCTCCACGCCGCACAGCGAGTATTTCTGATTTTCTCGCTGACGTGCTTGGTATTTTATTAGGGTCTTGGTTTGCAAAGTATCTGGTTGAACGCTACGGCGAGACCTCTGAAGCGAAGTAACAATTTCGTACTACATGGTCAATGGAGTGAATATGAGCGTAGGCTCACCCAACATCATGAAAATCACAAGCTCGTAGTAGCCGCTTTAGCGGCGTAAAGAAACGCTAAAGCGTTTACTACAAACGGTTATTTTCACAGGAGGACAGATATTATGGATTTACCGATTCATCTGGCAACCGGGGCGTTAGTTGGCAGCGTGGTTCTTTATGTTGACCAGACCATGCCTCACAATTCCAATTCACCTCGACAATTGGTAAAGGTAGGCGTTGCATGTTTTTTGCTGGGGGTGCTTTCCCATCTGTTATTGGATGCGATGCCGCACTACGACTGGTTATTTTACATTACAATTTTTAAACCGCTTCCTTTCTGGTGGCACATTCCGCAGGTTATTGCGGCCATACCGGTCGTAGCATTCACCTGGTACATGCTGCACGATCATTCGGTCATCGCCATGATCTCGCTCCTGGGCGGAATCTATCCTGACCTTGAAAAATTGGCCTATTTTGATTTCCACCTGCCGCGTGAGCTTGTCATCTTTGAGCAGCATAGCTGTTATCTCTCGCAATGGAGGTCCTGGGAACTTGCGCATAAAACATTCTTGATCGTCTTTGAAACGCTTTTGCTACTCACGTTATTGATGTTAGCGTATTGGATTTCAGTGCAACGGAACAAACGTGCGCTTTCAACAGCGTATTTTGAGGTGACATATGAAAACATACTGGCATCCAAAACAGATGCAGATTGCGCCTGAGTTACATCCGGCGTTTCGTCCTGAAAGAGTCGAACGACATATTGTGTTACTGCTCAACCCCTTTTATCCTAAAGATCCCCGCGCCAGCTTCGGCAAACATGTGCTCACGCCAACACTGGCGTTAACCAGCCTGGCTGCCGCGACGCCGCCGGAATGGGAGGTCAGGTATTGGGATGAAAATCTGCTGCAAGGGCCGCCGCCCTGCGAACCGTTTCCCCAGGTTGTGGGAATCACCGTCCACCTCACCTTTGCCAAACGAGCGCACGCGCTGGCAGAGTGGTATCGCGCACGCGGCGCAATCGTGATTCTCGGCGGCCTGCACGTGCAATCCTGCCCGGATGAGGCGGTACGACATGCTGACGCCATCGCCATCGGTAACGGCGTCATTCTCTGGCCGCAGATTTTGCGCGATATTGACCGCAACTGCCTGCAAAAAGTCTATCGGGCCGGATATGAAAATTCGTTTGATGCTGAGCCTTTCCCGATGCGCGATCTGCTTCCGCGCCGCAGCTTTTTGACAACAACCAGTCTGATCGCCACGCGCGGCTGTAAAAATCGCTGTACCTTCTGCTATCTGGCAACGAGCAAAATACGTATGCCCTATCGCTGCCGCAGAGTACGACAGGTCGCGCTGGAATTTGTGATGGATGACCAGCCTTACGCGGTGTTTACCGATAATAATCTGGGGTCTGATCCGGAGTATTTACGCCAACTCTGCCAGGCGCTGCGTCCGCTCGAAAAAATCTGGAGCGCGGCCGTGAGCCTGGATGTGACCGATGATCCCTCGCTGGTGCGAGAAATGGCGCTGGCCGGATGTACGGGCGTGTTTGTGGGCTTCGAAACCCTTTCAAATGAAAATCTGCATGAAACCAACAAAAAGAACACGCCAGCGCCCAAAGAGTACTCCCGGCGGGTGGACATTTTTCATCAAAATGGCATTCAAGTCAATGGCAGTTTTGTGTTTGGCTTTGATCACGACACGCCCGAGGTGTTCGAGCAGACAGCAGATTGGATTGAACGAAATCGCCTTGAGTGCGCCACCTTCCACATTCTGACGCCCTATCCGGGCACGCCGTTATTTCGGCAATTTGAACAGGAAGGGCGTTTGCTGCACAAAAATTGGGAACTCTACGATACCGCGCATGTTGTTTTTCGCCCGAAACTCATGAGCGCTGAAACATTGGAAGAAGGGTATGGCTGGTGTTATCAACGCCTGTTTTCTCATCGTTCGATCTGGCGGCGGCGACCACAAGATGTCAAAGCGATCGCCCCGTATCTCGCCATGTCATACTTATATAAACGTTCAAACTGGCTCTGGAAATTTCTGATTGAGCATCAATTGACAGCACTTGTCTGGCGGCCTATCGTTGAATGGACGCGGCGGCGTCATGTCAAATTTCGGCGGCAACTCGCTTCGACGCCGAAAATTGCCCAGGAACAGACTGTTATTGTTCCTGTCAGTCCAGGAGTGTAAGCCCTAAGCCCGATGTCCGATTATATTAGCTCGTAGTAAACGCTTCAGCGTTTCTGAAAAGATTGAAAATAAAGCTAAAGCGTTGACTACGAACCTTACGATGCTTATTTCAGTCAACAAACAACGACGTCATGCCGAGTCGTTGCGCCATATCCTGCATGGCATCATCAGATGGACCGACCTGAAAACGCGCGGCCGCATCTAACACTTTTGGCAGGAGATGAATATCGGCGACCGTGTTTAAAAAAAGTTGAGACCGACTCAGTACCCAATGCACCGCCAGATCGATATCCCGCTGATCTTCCAACGGTTCATACCAGGTGGCGCGAGTTTGCTCTTTTTCGCCCCAGGGGCCGCGCGTCAGAGATTTTATGGTCTGAACGGCGACCTGCTTTTCCTGACAGACTTTGAGCAATTTTTCCACGTCAGCGGCATATTGCGGATTTTGCATGAGCACATAATTGTACGGAAACAGCACGGAATCGAAATCAAAGCGTTCTAAACTGCGCAGGTGCATTGCCGGAGCAGTCAGGCCATGCCCGGTCACGCCTAAAAAACGGGTCAATCCCTGTTCGCGGGCTTCAAGAAACGCCTCTAACGCGCCCCCGGGGCCCATGGCAATCTCCCATTCTTCCGGTTTCACCAACACGTGCATCTGCCACAAATCCACGCTGTCAACTCGCAGGCGTTCTAATGAACGCTGTAATTCCTCTTTGGCTTCCTGATAAGTGCGTTTTTCCGTTTTGGTCGCCAGAAAAAAGGTGTGACGATGTGCTTTCATCCAGGGGCCGATACGCAATTCCGCATCCCCATAGCTTGCGGCCGTGTCAATATGGTTGACGCCGTAGTGTAGCAGCAAATCTAACGTCCGATCCGCTTCATCCTGCGTAACCTGACTTAATGCCGCCGCGCCAAAAAGCGTGCGCGTACTCAGATGGCCTGTCCGGCCAAAGGCTTGTGTTGTAATCATGGCATACCTCCTATTATCATTGGCATTGGTCTTTCATAGAAGAAGCTATCATGAGCGACTACTCATCCGACGCAATGAAACTACAGGAATAAAGAATAAGCAAAAATCATTCCGAAGAGAATTCTTGCTTATTCTTTATTCCTGTAGTTTCAAAAGAGCCGCTATTATCTTCTCAATCCCATGAGCATGTCGGGCAGGGCGGTCACGAGACCCGGGAAAATGATGATCAGCACGAGCACGATCCCCAGAGGGATCAGAAAGGGCAGCGTTGTCTTGACCACGTCCTCGAATTTGAGACCCGAAACCTGGGCCATCACGAAGAGGACGATCCCGAAGGGCGGGGTCAGAAGTCCGATCATCAAGTTCAGCACCATCACGACGCCGAAATGCACCGGGTCAATCCCCACCTTCTCGATGACTGGCATAAATAGGGGACCCAGAATCAGGATGGCTACCGTGGAATCCAGAAAACAGCCTACTGCCAGCAGGAAGAGGTTGATGATGATCAGGATCACCAGCGGGTTTGTGCTGATGGTCGTCAGGGACTCGGCGATGCGGATCGTCATTCCCGACCGCATCAGGACCCAGCCGTACATCGCCGACGCGGCGACGACAAAGCCGATCATCGCTGTCTCCCTGGCCGTCTCAATAAAAGCCCGGACAATGTCTTTCCACGAAAGCTCCCGGACGACAAATACTCCGATGATGAGAGCGTACGACACGGCCACGCCGGCCGCCTCGGTAGGAGTGAAGAAACCGAGCCAGATGCCGCCCAGCAGGATGACCGGCGTCATGAGGGGAAGAATGGCGTCGAGAAAACTGCGGAACGCGATCGCTAAAGTCGGAAAGGGCTGCCGGGGAAGATCGTATTTCTTGGCGTAGAAAGCCACCATAAGCATCAGGATCACGGTCATCAGCACACCCGGGATGACACCGCCGAGAAACAGACGTCCAACGGAGACGCCGGACACGAAAGAGAAAACGACCATGGGCAGGCTCGGCGGGAAAATGGGGCCTATAGTGGAAGAGGCAGCGGTAACAGCCACGCTGAATTTCCTGGAATACCCGCCTTTGGTCATGGCGTCAAGTTCTATTTGACCAAGCCCTGCCGCGTCCACCACCGCCGCTCCGGACATTCCCGCGAAAATGAGGCTGGCCACCACATTGGCGTGGGCAAGGCCGCCAGGCAGGAATCCCACGAGCGTGTCGGCGAACTTGAAGATCTTCTCGGTGATGCCCGCGGTGTTCATCAGCTTCGCGGCGAGAATGAAAAGGGGGATGGCCAGCAGGATGAAATTCTGGAGGCCGAACTGCATCTTCTGGGAAAGTACGGAAAACTGGAAAATCGAACCGCCGACGAGGGTCGCCGCAAGGGCGGAGATGCCCAGGGCCAGGGCCACGGGCAGGCCGATGAGCAGAAGGACGATCAGTCCCAGCGTAAGAATGAGAATCATGCGGCACCTCCCGTCCCGGAACCCGCAGGAATCCTGCCGGTCAGGTCGTAATAAAGATTCAGGAGAAGATAGAAAATCATGATAATCCCGGAGAGTAAAAGCACCAGATACATGTACCCGATCTTCATCCATGCAACCGTCGGGAGTTCGATGGTCCAGTTGAGTCGCACATTGTCCCAGGCTCCTAACGTGAATATGGCCAGAAACCAGAGCATCAGAAGACGTCCGACGATGCGGAGAATTTTTTGAACTCTCTCACTCATCCGGTCGATCAGCACGGTGATCTTGATGTGCGATTCATCCTGCATGATTGCTGCGGATCCGATAAAGGCCAGAAAAATGAAGGAATATTGGGCAAGCTCTTCAGACCAGGAAGCGGGGATTTTCAGGATTACCCGAAAAACCACCGTCAGCATCGTGATGACGAACATGCACAACAGAATAACTGCGTTGAACCTTTCTATGAATTTACGCACACTTATCCCCTCTCGAAAGAAAAATTACCCCGAAGGCCGGGCGGCCTACGGGGTCTCAGTGTCACGGGATGCTTTTATTGCAGAGCGGCTTTCACTTTTTCGTAAAATTCGGGATCCCACTCTTCCTTAGCCATCTGGTCGATAACCGGCTGTACGGCCTGTTTAAAGGCGTTCTTGTCGACCTTGATCAGGGTCATGCCGAGTTTCTCGAGTTCCTCGACGAACCGGGCGTCGCCGTCCTTCGTGATGTCATTAGCGTAGGCGACAGCTTCGTTCATCGCCGCGGTCAGAAGATCCTGGTCCTCCTTGCTCAGAGTGGCCCACCATTGCGCCGAAGACAAGACCCGAGCAGCGGAGTAGATATGTTCCGTGGCCATCATATACTTCTGAGCTTCGTAAAACTTGTAGTTCAGGATCGTCTCCGGCGGGTTTTCCTGAGCTTCCACAACGCCGGTCTTCAGCGCCATATAGACTTCACCAAAGGCGATGTTCGACGGAAGGGCCCCCAGGTGCTCCCATACCTTGAACCACGCCTTCACCGGGGGAAGTCTCATTTTGAGGCCTTTTACTTCTTCCACTGATGTAACCGGCCGGTTCGCAGTGAGGTAACGCGCCCCGCGCAGAATAACGCCGTCGGTCCGCACGCCTCTCTCTTTTTCGATCAGGGCGGAAAGGTCTTTGCCCGGACCGTTCCAGAACTTCCAGAAGTCGTCCTGACTCGCGAACACGTAGGGAACTTCGGAAATGTAGTATTTCGGGAAGTAGGTAGAAATGTCGTTGGTGCCGAGCACACCGTACTCCACCGAGCCTTGAGACAACAGTTCGAAGGTCTGACGTTCGTCACCCATGGCATTGGACGGGTGGATCAGGATTTCGATCCGGCCGCCGGAGCGCTCAGCGACGAGTTCTTTGAACTTGTTGAGTCCCATGTCCTAGGGAGAACCGGGTGGAAAGGTTGACGCGATATTGGCAGTTATTTCCGCCGCTGCGGCCTCTTTTGTTCCGGTTGCAAAGGCAAAAACCACACCCGCGATCATGAGCAGACAGAGGGAAAGTGAAATTACCTTTTTCATAGCTCCTCCTCTAAAATTTGGTAGTGGTTACGTCATCGCTGACGACGTAACCACTATCTGAAATTTTTGTAACCCCATCATAGACAAGCGGGTAAGGTAGGGGAGGTTTTGTGGGATGTCAAGTTTTTTTTGTAAAATGTGCCATGGCGCCATCTGTATAACGCTGACACCCATTTTGCCATTGAAAGACCGGACGAATTACCCTTTCCCTTTCTCAATATTATTTCTTTTTGAGCCGGATCAGGGCGCCTTCGAAATATTGTTCGATTTGCGTTTCTTCGAGAAATTCAGGGGCAGTATCAGGAATACCCTGGTAATACACAGTCATATCCGGTTTCTGGTCTTCTTCAATCTCTTCGCTCTTGTAGAAGAAAAATCGGCGTTCCGTTTTGTTTCGAAATGAGGCCCGATTCAATTTGAGCAGATTCTGTTCTTCGAATGTTTCCCCCTTGGTTACCCATTCTTCTTCTTTTGAAAAGGGATTCACCGCCAGTACACGATAGTGCTGAAAGGGTTTTCCCGCTTCAGCGGTGCTGATCAGCTTGATGTACACCAGCGAATGTTCATCATCTGCCCCTTTAAGAATCGCCCAAAAAATCGCAAGACCTTCAGCCTGAAAGACTGAATCGGCGCCATGATATTCGTGCTTTTCTGCGGTTTCTGCAAACAACGCCTGATTTCCAACGAAACCAATCATGGCAAATCCGAGAGTAAGCAGCAAACACAGATATTTTTTCATTTTTCTACCTCCCCGGGTTGTAAAATTTTGATATTCCTGGGATCGAGTTGTATGCCAACCCCCTGATCCAGCGCAAAGGTCTCGTGTTCTAAGGGATCATACGAGGTCACATTGATCTGCTGCCCCTGAATATCCACAACATATTCGACTTTTTCGCCTAAAAACGTGCGCTCGCGGATCACTCCGCGAAAATGTCCCTGGTCCGGTTGGTGAAGTTTGATGAATTCAGGGCGGACAAACACATTCAGGTTTGTATCAGGATGAACCTGCGCGGAGGCATCCTGAAGCTGATAGGTGTGATCAAAAATGTTCAGGCTCATGACATCGTTTTCGACAGTATTCACGCGGGCTGGTAACGTGTTAATTTTCCCGATAAATTTTGCGACAAATTCTGTTTCAGGCGCAAAATACAATTCTTCTGCTGCGCCAATCTGCTCGATTCTCCCTTGATTCATCACCACAATCCGATCCGAAATCGCCATGGCTTCTTCTTGATCGTGTGTCACATAGACCGCGGTGATATGCAGGGCTTTCTGGAGTCGTCGAATTTCGCTGCGGGTATAAACGCGCAGCTTTGCGTCCAGATTGGAAAGGGGTTCGTCAAACAAGAGGACTTTAGGCTTGATCACTATCGCGCGCGCCAGGGCCACGCGTTGTTGTTCACCCCCTGAAAGCTGATTCGGAAATTGATGTTCATAGCCTTTCAACCCCACCATTTTTAAGACGTCCGACACTGTCGGAACAATTTCCGCTTTGGTCATTTCTTTCACTTTCAAGCCATACGCCACATTTTCAAAAATCGAAAGATGCGGAAATAAGGCATAATTCTGAAACACAAATCCGATATTCCGCCGGTTTGCCATGAAATCTGTGACATCTTCATTGCCGATATAAACACGACCGGCGTCCGGGGTTTCAAAGCCCGCAACCATCCGTAATGTCGTGGTTTTGCCGCAGCCAGAAGGGCCTAACAGCGTCAACAGTTCTCCCGGCTTGATTTCCAGATTGACATCGTTGACTGCCGCGACTTCTCCCTTGACTTTGTGGATGAAGGTTTTACTAATATGTTGTAATCGAATATTCACAGCTTCCATCGTACGTTGATTTATCCTCCAAGTAGATTCGACATCTGGGGTGCTCCCGGTTGTCGAAATACTCTGAGAAACATGCTGATCGCGATTGTCACCAGAAATACGATGAGCACCACAATAATAGAGAATGCGGCGGCAACGCCTAATTCTAATTCCGTCATTTTCTCTAAAATCCTGACCGTGATCAGGGTCCAGTTGATCGAAACCAGAAAGATCGTGGCACTAATGGCCGTCATCGAGCGAATAAACACCACGCCTAATCCGGTAAATAAGGCCGGAAGGACAAGAGGAATCGTAATGCGCCGGAATGTTGTCGTTGAATCCGCGCCGAGACCCAGCGACGCCTCTTCGATGCTCGGATCGATCTGTTGCAAAATAGCAACGGTCGTACGAATTCCTGTGGCTCCGTAACGAAACACATAACAGGCAATAATGATGAACGCCGTGCCGGTAATGGCGATCGGGCGGTCATTAAAGGCGATTAAATATGCGATTCCGACAATTGTGCCAGGCAGTGAGTAATTCAGCATAGAAACGATTTCCATCATCTGGCGGGAAATAAATTGTTTCTTGGCGACTAAATAGCCGACAATCACCCCGTAAAATCCACCGGCCAACATTCCAAAGAAGGCGATGATCAAGGTATCTTTCATAGCTTTAAGCCCTTCAGTGAACACGACATAATAATGTTTGCAGGTTATGGTATGGTTTGCCCCGAACGCCCGAACGATTGAGGCATAAAACAGGAGCAGATAAAAATAAAGAATCAGGGTGCAAATCAGCAAACAGATACCCAGCAGGAGGTATTTAACTTTCGGGTTGACGCTTTTGATCTGGGTCTGCGCTCCGGATTTCCCGGTGATGGTGACATAGTATTTGCGGCTAACCCAATAGCGTTGCAGAAAAAACACCGCGATGGCCGGCACAAGGAGGACAAAGGAGAGCACCGCGCCGCCTTTTAAGTCAAACAATCCGGTAATTTGGAGATAGGCTTCAGTCGGAAGCACAGGAAAACTATTGCCGGCAAGAATCAATGGGGTTGCGAAATCAGCAAGCGAGGCCGCAAAGAGCAGCAAAAAGGCATTGGCTAACCCTGGAATTGTGAGCGGAAGGGTGACGGTTTTAAAGACTCTCCAGCGCGAACTGCCCAAACTATAGGCCATATCCTCAACGTTGGGATCAATCCCTGACAAAATCGCTTTCAGAGTCATGTAGGCAATAGGAAAGAAGGTGATGGTCTCAGCAAACAGGGTGCTATGCAAGCCATAGACGTTGAAATTCTTAATGCCCAGGAGTTCATACGTGATCAAACCTCTGGGGCCAAAAGAAAAGATCATGGCAATTGCGGTCGTAAAGGGGGGAGAAATCAAAGGCAGAATAATCGCCGCATCTAAAAAGCGCATCCATCCTTTAGAGAGATTGGAACGTGCCGCCGTAAAGGCAAAGAAAAAACCGAGAAGGGTTCCGCAAATTCCAACGAGTATGCCAAGCAGCAGGCTATTCCGGAAAGCTTTGAGTTGAGTCCTGGTTCCCAGGGCATTCAGAATATTACTCAGCGTAAAATGTCCATCCGCTTCAAAGCTCAGGATAAAAATCTTAGAAAGCGGATAAATGATAAATAACACTAAAAACGCCCAGATCACAACGACGCTCAAGAGCAATGCAGGGTCTTGAATCAGCGTTCCAAAAGGATTTTTTCTTTGAGAGACAGAAAATGCAGGCATCACACTATCCCGATTGATTGTTGGAAAGTCATGGAATGCTCCGGCCTCCGGGAGAAACCGGAAGGCCGGAGCGTGGAGATCGATGTTCTTATTACAAAAATTCCATGCTCAATCCACTATTGAAGCACTTCCTGTACCCACTTTTCAACAATGCGTTTGCGATGTTCACCGGCAAAATCACTATCAATCGGGAAAATATTAGTGCCTTCCAACACTTTGGCCAGGCCCGGTTCGATTTGAACATCAGGATGAGCCGGCACAAAATTGATCTGGTATTGGGCATAGAGGTTTTGCATCGCTGGACTTGTGGCCCAGTCAATCAGCTTTTTCCCGACTTCAGGATTCTTTGCCCCTTTAATTAAGGCAATCGCCTCAACCGCCGTTCCGATTCCCTCTTTTGGGAAAGAGACAACGACATCATAGCCCTCCTGCTGAGTTTTCAGCGCATCAACGATGAAGAAAATGCCGGCGCCCGCCTGGCCCAGGCCAACAGGAATTGTCCCGCCGCCGCCGCTTTTGGTATAGACCTGGACATTCTGGCGTAATTTTTTCATATACTCAAACGCTTGATCTTCATTACGCTTGAACACTTCCAGAATCGAAAAAATACGGGTCACCGCAGTCCCTGAGGTTCTGGCGTCAGCCATTTGCAACATTCCTTTGTACGCCGGATTGAGCAGATCATCCCACGAAGCCGGGGGCTGGAGGTTATTCTCCTCCAAAAATTTCTTATTGCTCATAAAAACCAGAGGATCATCTGCAATTCCCACCCAATAGCCTTCAGCATCTTTAAATCGATCGGCCAGGGCTGCAAAGGCTTCGGGTTTGTATGGTTCAAAAACATCTTCCTTCACGCCAGCACTGAAGGTTTCCACAGGGCCGCCAAACAACACGTCAACCTGTGGATTGCTCTTTTCCGCGATCACTCTGGCCAGGGCTTCGCCTGATGAAAAGCGCACGAAATTGACATGAATCCCGGTTGCTTTTTCAAATTCTTCAAACATTGGTCTCGCCCAGTTTTCAGGCCAAATCGAGTAAACATTGACTGCATCCGCCGCTTGAAGGCTTCCAGCCCAGAACAATCCAATAACAGCGACACAAACTGCCAGTACAAGAACAGAATTTTTTAACTGTAACATTGTAATACCTCCATCAAGTGAGTTCATACCGATTCTGAATGGCATAAATTGTTAATCATCGCACTTCCTCGATACAAGCTGACCTATCTCCAAATACTTTAGAATGTCAAGAGAATTTCACAAAGCGATGGAGAAAAAAGCGTGACAACTGGCGATCAATCGCCAATCTCAAAGCTGAAGTACGCTCAAGCGCACTCTATGCTGTTAAACTCACGTTACGCAGAGATTCTTTACCGCGTAGCGGTTACAGTATTGTAGAATCCTGGCCTTCGGAGCACCCTAAAGAGCGGAACTGAGGAACTCACGTTGAGTATATAGCGATCCTATTTGATTCGTGTCTCGACTTCGCTCGACAAGCGTCCGGTCACTGAGCGAAGTCGAAGTGACATGTGACAAATGATTTCGGATTGCTATATATAGCATTATTCATGAGCATTAACCACATTCACAGGAGTGTCAAAGCTCGGCTTTGGCTGTCAAAGCCGAGCTTTGACACTCCTGCTTTTGAGGTCAATTCAACTGCATAATGCTGTAATACAAATATGACCGTTCTGTTCTGGTTTTCCGTGCTCTGCCGTTATGGTTGATCAGGAATTACTTTCCACTCTTCCAGATTCCGCTGTTCCTGGTGAAAATTGATGCCCATCAAGAAAATCTTCTTGCCGCTGCCGCGATATTTGTCGGTATAATGCTTTTCATGAATTTGCCGCAGAGCGGCGTCCGCACTCTGGTTGCACTTGAATTCGATAATGTAAATTTTTTCGGGGAACTGCACGACGAGATCAATCCTGCCTTTACTCGTCAATACGCTGCTCTGCACCTCTACCATGCCAGAGGCGGACATCATCAGATAGAAAATGGTGTGAAAATAGGCTTCGTCGCGCTGCGATTCGATATCATAGGGAATTGAAGCAAAAATCGTCTGCATGGTTTCAAAAAATTCCGAAAAATCCTCCTGGCGCAAATACCTGGGCAGTTTGAGTACCTGGGAACTGATGGCCGGGCTGCGTCTGGCTGTTAATCCGAGCAGCAAGGCTTCTGTAAACGCATGTTTGACTTCCTGGTTCGGATAGTTCAGGGTGTAAATCCCCTGCTGCACGTTCTGGATGGTCAGATAGCCGGTCTGATACAATAAGGCTTCGGGCCACAGATTTTCTAATTCAAAGTTGGTAAAAATCGTCCGGCTGACTTCCAATCCCTCGATTTGCGGCAGATTGTAGTCTTCCTGCCGCAGGAGATTCACCAGAAAACTCGGCGTGGCGCTTTCAAACCAATAGTCCCGGAACTCCAAATCATTAAACGCATTCAGCACGGAAAAGGGATTATACACCCGCACGGGAGCATCGCAAAACCGATAGCCGTTATATTTTTGGGCCAGGGTCTCAAGCACCTGCGCGGTCGTCCGGCCCAATTTCTGAGCGAAGTTCTCAATCTGCTCCGCAAACACATCTTCAAGTTCCGTCTGCGTATAGCCCAACATTTCCACATACGACTCAACCATGGAAATATCCCGCAGATTATTCAAATCTGAAAACAACGAGACTTTGCTGAATCTGGATACTCCGGTCAAGAACACCAGTCGTAGCTTGTCGGAGATGGATTGGCCTTTTAAAATTCCAAAAAACGTCTTGAGCACATCCCGGTTGCCTTTGGCAATCTCCAGATGCTCTTGACCTTTGCCAAGGTGTTCGATGATGCGTTTATCGTATTCATCAATTACGATGACAACCGGATATCCGGTTTTTTTGTACAGGGAGGTTATTAATTGCAAAAAGAAAATCTCGATTCCCGGAGCCTTCAGCGTCACCTCAAATTCATCAGCGATTTGATGCAGCCGAAAGGCCAGTCCTTCTCGTAAGGCTTCTGAAGAACTTCCAGGGATTTCATTAAAATCGAGAAAAATCACCGGATGCGGCTGCCAGTCCCAATCGCGCTGCTCCGCAATCCATAAGCCTTCGAACAGGTCTCTGCGCCCTTGAAACAGGCATTCCAGCGTCGAAACCAACAGTGATTTGCCGAAACGGCGCGGACGAGACAAAAAATAAAACGTGCCTTCCGTAACCATGCGGTAAATGTGCTGCGTTTTATCTACATACAGGTAGCCTTCCGTGCGCATCTTCTCAAACGAAGAGATGTCCACCGGCAGTTTTTGGCGTAATGGTTCCATTGAGCCTCCTCTATCAAAAACACAAAAATATACACGTATTATGCTACAGCAAATTCTGTCAAGGGGAGAACCTCCGGGGGTTGAAAGGCTAACACGATATCCTCTTTGGGCACTCCGGCTTGTAGCAGATCCGGGGTAATTCCATGCTCCAGCCAATCCTCTTCAATCCAAAATTTACTGTTCTGCAAGCGCACATACACGGTGGTGCCTCGGACACGATGTTGCCCTGACCAACCGACAGAAATCAGCATGTAATGGTCTCGTTCTTCATCAAACACAAGCTCTGTTTCCTTGCCCGGTTTGGGGCGGCGATTGAGTAATTCCGCATAACGGGTTAACACCCTTTTGATAGCTGACGATACGTATTTAATTTGTCCATAGAAGAATCTCCTCTCTTTCAATGTTCGCCTGCCCCTAGAATTTTGTCAAGTGCGGAACGCCTGATATTGCGTAAAACTACAAGAATCGCATATAAGAAAGAATGAGCCTTCCTTGGGTTTGGGTTTTCATTTACCCCAACACCCCAAAAAATTTTTTCACAAGAGGGAGAAACCCCCTCTTGACTCCCCCAAAACCAAAGGATCAAATGACCAAATGACCAAATAATCAAATCATTGTCTGGAACGAACCGCGCGAACGTAGTTGGCGTCGTCGAAGCCGTTCCAGTCCACGACGCCGAGGTTGAAATCGACGCTCCACGCCGACCCCGACGAATCTTTGTCTTTTATTTGCTAAATATCCGCACTCCATACCCATGTTTGTGTTTGATCAAACCGGCGATCAATAAACAAGTCATTCGAATTCTGCTCTTTTTTCACGAGCGAACACAGTTCCTCTACCGTCGGCAGCCGCCAGTCCGTATAACCAGCGAGGTTTAGACCTTCGACATACTCCCGCGCCTGATCATACGTCAGCGGCTCCGGTGAGCCGGACTGCTGCCACGTTAAGCCGGTGGCGTGGTCAAAGATAACCTGCCCTTCTTGTTGGGGTTTGAAGCGGTTGTCAATAAAGGTCCCCACGTAATTGTCAGCCTTCACGTAGAGGGAGAGGTGTTGACGCTCCTCCTCGTTGGGCAGCGGTTTGTTGCGCAGGCGGTAAACAAACCCCGCTTCATCCTGGGCTTTCAGTCCGAGACAGGGTTGGTAGGCGATCTGCTCATTCTGTACCACCGTTTGCCATTCCACCCGCGTCAGATTGCGCGTCGCCTGCTGGCAGACCCGATCCAGCAACTCCTCAGTTTCTCCTTCCGGGATGACCAGAGTTCTTTGCAGCACATCCCTGATCTGATCCCCAATATTGGCCTGATAGGCGTCATTCAAAAAATAGGCCTGCCGCGCCAGTAATGCGGCCTGTTCGCGCTCGCCTTTATAGAAGTGTTGATCCGCATCGGTCACTAAAGACTGGACAATCGAAACATGATAGAGGCGCAGGGCCTCATTACGGGATTGCATGGCCAAATACGCGGCGACGCCGGCCGCGACCGCAAAGAGGAGCAGCGCCGCAATCACCCCGCATTTAAGCCATTTCGCATGCTGTTCTTTGCAGAAGGTGTGTTTCATCAATTGCACATTAAATATACTAAACACGTTTTGGTCAGAGAAGTCAACAGAATTTGCATTCAAATTTATGCTTGCTCAGGAAAAGCGATGCTTCATATACCTTCCGGTTGGAGAAAACCGAACAAGATGGTACAGTGAGTGTAACATCCGTTCGGCATCTTCAACCAGCGGTTTATTTCTTCTGTTTGCAGAAGAATATTCCAAGATATTTCTTGCCTGTTCTGACCGAGAATGATATAAACATCTGTAAATTTTTTATACTGAAGAACAGCCCGAAAAATCTTGAAAGGAGATGGGTTTCCTCATGAAACATGCAAGCTTGCGTATCAAATTGTTACTCTCAGTCTGGCTGCTGAATTTTTGCGGTACTTGGTACAAGCACGATTGTTCAGATTACGACGCTGCGGCGAGATTACCTGGAGGCGATTGAATGGCGTGCCGAAGCTCTGGCCCAAAGCCTGATCATTGATATTACCCGGGCCGCGCAATATATCTTGAACGTCCAGGAACTCTTAAAAACGGTAGTGATTCGATGCGCCCGTCTCTATGAAGCGAATGCTGCCAAGAATCTTACTCATGTCGCTGTGATCGATAAGGAAGGAACTATTGCCGCGCATAACAATTATAGTTTCATAGGAACTACGATCAAAAGCCCACATTTGTTGGAACAATTTCAACGTCAGGGACAAACCACCGTTCTCGATGAAGATATCTATCATACGCTTGTTCCGATTTTCAAGCCATCGTCGCACATACCGAAATCTCGAAAAGTTTATCCCAGGGGACGATTCAGGATGCCCGTGAAGGACAAGCAGCGGTCGAACAGGTGATGTCCGGCATGGAGACTATTGACCAGACCGTGACGACCGCATCGGGATCTATTACTCGTTTTGCCCAGCGTTCGCAGGATATTGGTACAATTCTTGATGTGATTCAGGGCATTGTGGAGCAAACGTCGCTGTTGGCATTGAATGCGTCAATTATTGCCGCTCAGGCTGGTTCACACGGTCGAGGGTTTGCTGTTGTTGCAGAGGAAATTAAGAATCTGGCCGATGGCGTGCGAGCTTCGACAAAAGACATTGGAGCGATCGTGACCACCTTGAAAACGGAAACGCAGCAGGTCGTGCATAATATTCATGAAGGGGCAGAGAAGGTGAAAACCGGAGTCTCCCAAACTCAACAAGCCCGCGAAACCCTCAGGAAAATTATTGACAGCGCGGAACGATCTTCGTTGGTTGTGACCGAGATTGCCGAGACGCTGCACGGATTATTGCAGAACAGTCGCCAAATTGCCGCTGCGATGACGCGAGTGAGTACGATGACCACTGATATTATGCGCGCCACGAATGAACAGCAAACCAGTACTGTCCAGATTAGTACTGCCGTTGAGCATATTAACGATATGGCCGCTCAGATTCATCAGGCCGCCGCAGAACAATTAACCGGCGTACACCAACTGCTTGATGCAAGCCAACAGATCACCTTCATGATGAGTCAGAATCGAAAGAGTTCACATCAGATTGGAGAAACCACAAAGGAACTCTCCTTGCAGGCTGAGATGCTCTTACAAACGGTTGATCGTTTTAAATTGTGTCAAGAGAATCAGAACATAGAGGACTTTACACGGGAAAATGCCATGCTGATATAAACGAATCGCTTTTTCCTGTATGCTAAAGAGAATTGATTGACAGAAGATGAACGCAGACTGTTTTCTGAGCGCACACATAATTTCATTGACAAACATAGCTATAATATATCATGATATAGCGATCCTAAATCAGTTGTGTTATGTCACTTCGACTCCGCTCAGTGACTATGCCGGTTGTCGAGCGGAGTCAAGACACGAATCATTTAGGACTACTATTTCTTTAAGCCATGGTCTGAGATAACAAGCAGGCATTAATGGAAATACACATTTTCCCCCTTTTTCTATCCCCGGAAGGGAATGGATGGAGTCGGGAATTTTAGAAGGAGTAACAAACAGCAATGACACTGAGAAAAAAGATTTTATTGTTAATTTATGTTCTCATGTTTCTGATTATTCTTGCGATGTCAGCCACATATTATATGCTGTTTACGAATCAGATTGAGGAACATTCACACAATCAGGTCATCAATGCGTTTACCTTAATTTTCGATGATATTGACACACGAGTGCGCAATATTACGGCAAAATTCGAGCAATTTATTTCGACCTCGCTTTCCGGACCGATTTATATGATCCAACTGATTGACTCATGTTACGTATGAGAAAAAAGTCCCATACCACGGTGTTGTAAATTTACACACGAAATGGTTGA
>DF820463.1:604955-695379 GCA_000739535.1 Candidatus Vecturithrix granuli
TCAGAATTACGTCTTTTCAAAGAACAGGCAGAATCGACAATCTCGGTCAATTTTGCGTAACATGACTGATTGAGAATCAATATGCTCATCTGGACAAAAAAGAATGGGATGTGCGGGATGTGAGAAAAATGATGCCGCATGTCAGCACCATTGTGAATGAAATCCGAAAATTTCATAATCTGGTGGATGCCTTGGAGATTTTGATTTATGATCGACACAAACAACTGATGGCGCTCTATCGCAAGAACGAAGACGAAGAAATTGCAGCCGCATATTTTCCGCAGATTTACGATCAGACGCTTATCCCGATTGGCCTGAAAGATGACTGGTTTGTCCGCATAAAAACGCTGGAAGATATTCCACAGCAGCCGTTACTTCCGACAATCAGCGCGACGTATCAGCAAGAAATTCCGGAAAACATGACGGTGCACTTGATCGCAAAGGACCAGCGCGTCTTCCTGTCATTTATGACACCCATTCGGCAACACGATGAACTGGAAGGGATGGGGATTGTCAATATTGCCATCCGCGAGGAAGATGTTGAACGCTATGCCCGTCTGACGCAAACCAGGATTAATGTGTTTGCTGAGAATTCGTTAAGCGTCGGCACATTCCCCGAATTTTCTTCCCTCCCAGAACAGAGCATGTCTCCACGCCAGTTGCCGGATATCGCTCACCTACAGCAATTGCCTGTCATTGAATTTTCAGAGGTGACTATCGCCAAACAGCAATATTATCAAGGAATAGTCACCCTGGGCACTGAAAAAGACATGTTGGGCGCGATTACAGTTCATTTTCCTCGCGCCATGGAAGCAGCGGGACGTAAAAGATTTTTTGAAATTATCCTGATTACAGCCGTGATCTTTGCTATTCTTGGCGGCGGCGGCGCATTTTTCCTGAGTGAAATCATTGTCCGTCCGATCAGAACGCTGACCAACCTGCTCCAGCGTTTGACAAAAGGGGATTTGGCCGGAATTGATCGCTCAAAACCTTTCTCGCGTACAAAAAACGAAATGGATTTGTTGCTGGCTTCATTTTATAGTATGGTGCAATATTTGCGTGAGATGGCGGACGCCGCCGATCATATTTCGCGGGGAGAAATTGCACAAGGTATTGCTCCTCGCTCTGAGCATGATGTTCTGGGAAAGGCGTTTCATCGAATGATCGGGTATGTACAAGAAATCGGTGTTGTGGCAAATCATGTGGCTCAGGGGGATCTGCGCGGACAGATTGCCTTGCGTTCCCCACAGGATCAATTGGGGAACGCTTTTATGCACATGCAAGAAGGGCTGATTGCTCTGATTGCCCAGATTCGCGCGGGCGAGAATCAAATTATGTCCATTAGCAGCCAGGTGCTCCAGGCTTCTGTGAAAAGCTCAGACATCATGGAACAGGTAGGATCTACGGCTGAGGTCACGTCTTCGGCCATGCGTGAAGTTGACGCCAGCGCAGAAGAAGTGCGGATGAACACCAGTCATCTGGCTTCGGCCGTGGAAGAAACCAGCGCATCGATCAGCCAAATGGTATCTTCGATTACGCATGTAGCTGACAATTCTCGTAAGCTTTCGAATTTTGCCGATGAAACCTCAAACACTGTGGTCAATATCGTCAATTCTCTGGAAAAGGTGGCAGAACAGGCCGAACATTCAAAGACCTTCGCCGAAACCACGACCCGTGATGCAGTTTCTGGACAGGCTTCTGTGGAACAAATGATTCACCGCATGAATGTCATTTCTGAAGTCACGGAAAATATATCTAATATCATTATGCGGCTTCAAAGCCGCTCAACGGAAATCGGCACGATTCTCGACGTGATCAATGACGTGGCGGAACAAACTTCTCTGTTGGCCCTGAATGCCTCAATTATTGCAGCCCAGGCCGGCACCCAGGGACGCGCCTTTGCTGTGGTGGCGGATGAAATTAAAAGCCTGGCCACGCGCGTACATAGTTCCACCAAAGAAATTGCCGCGATTGTCAAAGCTGTGCAGCACGATTCCTCTGACGCGGTCAAAACGATTGAACAGGGGCAACAGGAAGTAGAGCATGGGGTGGTTGATGCGCACAGTGCGGGCGAAGCCCTGTCGCAAATTCGTCAGAGCGCTGAGGAATCCTCGAAAGTGGCTGCTGAAATGGCGGTTTCTGTCCATCAGCAAACGATCGCGCATACGCATATTGTTGAATCAATTCGCGATGTGACCAACATGATTAGCGAGATCACCCGCGCCACCCAGGAGCAGGAAAAGAATTCTTCCCAACTTTTCGGGGTGGTCGAAAATATGCAGGAACTCGCGTCGCATGTTTCTCACGCCACGGAAGAACAACAGAAAAGCACACACCATGTCACGAATTTCATGGAAGATGTGCAAATCCTGGTGGAAGAAAATGTGCGTACCGTCAGTGAACTGGCTCAATCATCACAATCCCTGACAAGAGAAGCCGAACTCCTGAAAACTCAAGTCAAACAATTCATGCTGCCGGAAAAAGAGAGAGCCTTTATCAAATAATATACTTAACGTGAGTCACAGTCCCAGGGCTGACACCCTGGGCTACCAGATTCCGCCCCTTCGGGGCTTAAAAGCATATCCCGATCTCGCGTTACTTAACGTGTTACTTCAGAGAAGCCCAAGAAAGATATTGTTTACTTCACACCGACAAAGAAATGTTAGCAGAGATTTATCTTTTCAGAGTTTGTTGAGTTCTGATCAATCGGAGGTGATTATGTTTACCTGGGATTTTCCATATCCATCGCAACGAATGCCAGTGATTGCCGAAAATGTGGTGGCAACATCTCAGCCGCTGGCAGCGCAGGCCGGGTTACGCATGATCTTGAAAGGCGGTAATGCCGTGGATGCCGCGCTTGCTGCGGCGATTACCTTGACTGTGGTTGAACCTACCAGTAATGGAATTGGCAGCGATGCCTTTGCTTTGATCTGGGACGGCGGGCAGCTATACGGTTTGAATGGTTCAGGGCATTCTCCAGCCGCCTGGTCTCCGGAGTATTTTGCCAAATATCAGGAATATCCTTTAGTTGGATGGGATACTGTCACTGTGCCTGGCGCAGTATCGGCCTGGCGCGCCTTATCAGAACGCTTTGGCAGACTGCCGTTTGCCGATCTCTTTGACCCGGCAATATTCTATGCCGAACAGGGCTATGGGGTCTCGCCAATTACTGCCAGAAGCTGGCAGCTCGCCCAACAGAAATATCAAAAATTTCCGGAATTTGCCAAAATCTTTCTGCCGGCCGGACGCGCTCCCCATGCAGGTGAACGTTTTCGCTGCGCTGCCATGGCGCGAACGTTACAGGAAATTGCCGAAACCAATGCAGAATCCTTTTATCGAGGACGATTGGCAGAAGCGATTGTACATCATGCTCAAGCAACCGGCGGGTTGTTGATTTTCGAAGATCTGGCGCAGCAGCAGGCGGATTGGGTGACGCCAATTTCTCATAATTTCCTGGAGTATACTCTGCATGAAATTCCACCCAACGGTCAGGGGATTGCGGCCTTGATGATGCTGGGTATCCTTTCCCACACCAACATTGCTGACTACGCCGTAGATTCAGCAGATAGCCTGCATGTACAGATTGAAGCCATGAAACTCGCCTTTGCCGACGTTCACCACCATGTCGCTGACCCGGCCTGGATGCACATCGACGCTCACGCGCTTTTAGAACCTGAGTACCTGCGTCAAAGGGCAAAAAGCATTGACATGCGACATGCCCATTTTCCAAAATATGGGATGCCCCAGGATAAAGACACCGTCTATCTGACGGCGGCGGACGCTTCAGGGATGATGGTTTCGTATATTCAATCGAACTACATGGGATTTGGTTCAGGCATCGTTATTCCCAATACCGGTATCAGTTTGCAAAATCGCGGCTGTGGCTTCAGCCTGGAACCCGGACACCCGAATCAGGTTGCCGGTGGGAAGCGTCCGTATCATACCATTATTCCGAGCTTTGTCACCAGAGATAGACAGCCGGTGATGAGTTTCGGCGTCATGGGAGGTCATATGCAACCCCAGGGACATGCGCAGATGATGCTTCGTATCTTCAAAGAGCATCAGAATCCGCAAGCCGCTAATGATGCGCCGCGCTGGCACTTGTTTCAAAATTTTCAGGTTGGCGTCGAACCAGGTTTTGATCCTGATGTGCTCAATGAACTGGCTGCACGCGGTCATAAGATTGTGACTGAATGTGCGGAAGGACTTTTCGGCGGAGCGCAATTGATCTACAAACACAATAATGTATACGTCGCTGCCTCTGATCCGAGAAAAGATGGACAGGCGGTTGGTTTTTAAGGAGTTATTCATGTGTTTTGGCAAACGCACCACAACGCATGAAAATTCTCTGTTCAGGAGAGATGGGATGTACCGCGAAACTCCAGTTTCACGGGTATCAACGATGCGCGAAACTGGAGTTTCGCGCTACATTTTCAGGGGAGAAAAATTATGTCAAAACCGAGTGTATATGTCACACGCTTGATTCCCCAAGTGGGAATTGATCTACTGCAAGCTGAATGTCAGGTGGAAATCAATCCTCATGATCGTCCGTTAACCCATCAGGAACTCCTGGAAAACGTGCAAGGACGCGATGGCATTCTCTGTTTGTTAACGGATAAAATTGACGCTGAAGTATTTGACGCGGCGCAAGGCGTCAAAGGGATTGCCAATTATGCGGTCGGCTATGATAATATTGACGTGCCAGAAGCAACGAAACGTGGCATTCCGGTTTCCAATACGCCCGGTGTGCTCACAGACGCCACCGCCGAAATGGCCTGGGCCTTGTTGTTTGCCGTCTGCCGCCGGGTGGTGGAATCGGACGCTGTGATGCGTTCCGGGCAATGGCCAGGCTGGGGACCATTACAATTTATCGGCGGCGATGTAACCGGTGCAACGCTTGGCATTGTTGGCGCAGGTCGTATCGGCACGGCTATGGGGCTGAAGTCCAAAGGATTTCAGATGAAGGTGTTGTATAGCGATGCCATCCGCAACGAGGTGCTTGAGCAACAGCTCCAGGCCGAAAAAGTTGATTTTGACACATTACTCGAACACTCCGATTATGTGAGCATTCATGTGCCGCTCATGCCGGAAACTCGCCATCTGTTTGGGAAAAACGCCTTTCAACGCATGAAAAAAACGGCGTATCTCATCAACACCTCTCGCGGCCCGGTGGTGAATGAAGCAGAATTGGTGGACGCGTTGCAAGCCGGTGAAATTGCCGGGGCCGCGCTTGATGTGTACGAAAAAGAGCCTGTGATGGCCGAAGGTCTCAAAGACCTTAAAAACGTTGTGATCACGCCTCATACCGCGTCTGCTACCATCTCTTCTCGCGGCGGGATGGCGCGTCTGGCCGCCACCAATCTGCTGGCCATGCTCAAAGGCGCAAAAGCCCCTAATTGCTTGAATCCGGAAGTGTATAAACAATAAGGCGATTCCGCATCGTACCGGTGAACAGCCGTGTTCACCGAACCTGCCGACGAACACGGCTGTTCGTCGGTACATCTATGGGGCAACAGAGACTTACTGGCCCGGCATATTCATGGTTTTCACATAAGGCGGTTTTACTTCATCTTCTGCGCCGCAAGGGATGACGCAAATGATGCCTAAGGGTTCATTGTATGGATTGAGCCATTGATGATCTTCGTTACCAGGAATAAAAATCGCCTGTCCCGGTTTCAGTTCAACTTCACAGGGTTGCCCATCCTGAATCCCTTGCAAGATGCCGCGTCCTTTGACGATAAAGACTTCATGTTCATGCGGATGATTTGGAGAACCAGATGGAGGCACGTTGGGCGGAATTTCTACATAGCGCAGTTCAAAATTTGGGGCGCCGACTTCCGCCGGAATCAGCCAATGAATTTTTTTTCCAGAGCGAGTCGTCCACAGAATGTCATCATTTGACAGATCGGTGATATACATTAATTCTCTCCCGTATTAACGTTGAACGCGTCAAAAAACATAATGCTGACGCTTCAACACGCGCAACCTAAACAGAAGACAGCTATTATCAAAATCAACTACTGACCGAGCAATTCTTTCACTCGGGCTTTTAGTTCTGATAAATCTGACGTTTTGACCGAATAGCCGCTAGAAAGCCAGGCGCTGAAATCCTGCTGTACGTAATCCCCATACGCGGTGGAGATCAAGATCGGGAGGTCTTTATTGAACTGCCGGATGCGCCTCAGAAATTCAGAGCCATCCATCTCTGGCATTTTAATATCGAGGATCACCAAATCGATCTCCGGATGCTGTTCAATAATTCCTAGGGCTTCCAGGCCGTTTGATGCGGTTAATACAGTGTAACCCTCATCTTTAAATTCTTCTTCATATAACATACGAATATGTTTTTCATCATCCACAATTAACAGCGTTTTCATAATGGATTTCCCAAATGTTAGATATTGGATGCTAAATGTTGAATGTTAAATGTTCGATATTAAATGATAAATATTCGCTCACCAATAATTCAACATTCAACACCTAACATCTAACATCCAACATCTAACATTCAACACCCAGCATTCACCATTAGATATTTCTGGGATCATTAGGTAAATTGATGACAAACGTAACGCCAACTCCCGGGCGGTTTCTCACATTGATATTGCCTTTATGGTTATCGATGATCTTACGAATAATCGCCAACCCAAGGCCCGTGCCGCTCCCTTTCGTAGTAAAGAAAGGATTGAAGATATTATCAATGATTTCCGGTGCAATTCCGCCTCCGTTGTCTGTCACTTCGATCGTGACGCCGCCTTTCAGCGATAACGTGTTATAGGTCATGATGTTGATCATGCCTTTTTTCTCTGGTACTTGTTGCAAAGCATTGGTGAGCAGATTAATAAAGACCTGTTTCAATTGTCTGGTATCAGCGATAATCAGATCAATATCTCTGTAAAAACAGGGGTTCACGTCAATTTCCCGATCAAGAATTTCAAGCCCTACCACATCTAAGGCACCTTTAATCACATCGTTGATATTACACTCTTCAAAGCGTATAGGGGTCTCTTTTGAGAAGATCAGAATATCCTGCAAGATCGTCTCAAGGCGCGTGGCTTCTTCAGAAATAATGTTCACATATTTTTTATTTTTTTCGCTGAGGGTTTCATCATTGAGTAATCGGCGCGCAAATCCGCCGACACAGATGATAGGATTCCGAATTTCATGGGCAACATCAGCCGACATTTTTCCCAGAGCGGTGAATTTCTCCGTCTGCACCAATTGATCCTGGGCTTCCCGCAATTCGCGATTCCGTTTTTCCAAATTGGCATACAACATCGTGTTATCAATCGCCAGGGCGGCCTGATTCGCAAACATTTGCAGGAAATTCATATCATCTTCACTGATCGGGACGTTATTATATTTGTTATCCACATAGATAACCCCAATCACCTTATCTCTATAGATCAGGGGGACTGTCGCAAAACGCGTTGTTTCCAGTAAACTAGCAATAGCATGACAATCTTCGAGGTGCTGGTTGGCATCGAGAATGTTGAATGCTCGTTTTTCTAAGACTGTCCGGGCAAACAACCCCTGATCCGGGACAAGCGGTATCCAGATACTTTTGGCTAACTTTTCAAAGGCAGTTTCCTCATACTCTCCTTCATCCGGAACCTCAGTAATCATTTCCACCAGAGATTTTTGTTTGTTCACCTTGCTCTGCCAAATCTGGTGGGCTTCTTCGCCCGATCCCGGTCCCACGCCAAGCTTTCCCTTAAGAGTTTGGCTATGCTCATCTACCATCAACAGCATCGCCCGGTTAAACCCCAAACCGCCGCCAATCGTAACCCCGGTTAAAATAATCCGCAGCAATTTACTGAGTTTGACCGTTGACCGCATAGCCGTATTGATATGATACAAGATAGATAATTCGCGTAATCTCAGCAAATTATCCAGCGCCAACTCTTCCATGCGTTCGTAAAACCGGGCATGTTCAATTGCAATGGCGGCATGTCCAGCAAACGAGGTTAAGAGATTGCTATCTTCCTCGGAAAAGCGGTGATTTTCTCCATCCGGATTTTTATCAAAGGTTGCAATCGTCCCGATCACCCCTTCTTTGCCTGTGATCGGCACGCAGATAAGCGAATGGCGTACGGATTTAATCACCTCGTGTTCCAATAATTCCGGAGTCACTTCATCAAGCCGGATTGGTTCCCCTCGCTGGGCGACAAGACCGGCAATACCATCGCCAATTTTGCGCTCCGGGGCGATTGCCATATCGGTGACGACATCGCCATAAGACGACTTAATTTCCAGTAGCGTCTGTTCTCGATTGAGCAAACGTAAGACACAGCCGCGAGAATTCGTCAGTTCAACGCTGGTTTTGGCAATTAAATCTAACAACTCATCAAGATTCAGGGTCGAACTGAGAGCTTTGCCAACCTCGTAAATTCTGGTTTGCTCTTCCTGTTTGCGGATAAGTTGATGTCGAAGGGAAGAGTTACTCACAAGCCCGAATACTTGAGAACTCAGAATTGATGTCAGGGTGAATTCAGCAGGCGTATATACTCTTGTCTCAAGGTTCCAAAGTACTAATGTACCGGTACAACCATGGTGTTCATTGAAAATCGGAGTCGCCAGTACTGATTCAAATCGTTCAGAGCCAGTCGTAGGATCGTGAAGCGTCTGCGTGAGCATCATGGCATCCATGGCCGTCCAGGCGGACAGAGATCCTGGAGGCATCAGATCACCATTCAACGGAGTCAATTGCGACCATGCAGTTTCTAACTGATCAGACGTCTTGCCATATACAGCTTTATAGATCCGCAGATCGCCTTGCTGAATGTAAATTGAGCAGGCATCCGACTGGAGAAACTCAGCGATCAATTGCGCAATCTGCTGCAAACACTCATGGAGTTCAAGCGATGCATAGCTCAGGCGTCCAACGCGATCTAAAACCTCAAGTTCCCTGTTCTGGTTTATCATTTCGTGGCACATGAACAACGATGCGGGAAGCGTGATCGAGATCACGCTTTCTCTCAATTGGTATAAAGGAGATCATCAGAGCGTATTTATCTATGCACTTTTTCATACGCTTTTTTATAGAGTTTTTCGTATTCTTTCGCGGACGCGCTCCAGGAAAAATCTTCCTGCATCCCCCTTATCATCAGAGCTTCCCAACTTTTTTTCTCCTTATAGGCTTTCAGCCCATTTTTAATCGCGCTGAGCAGATTCTCCGCTTTATAGGCATTGAATTTGATGCCGGTGCCCAGCCCTGCTCCTTTATTAGCGTTCGGTTGGAAAGTTTTAATCGTATCATTCAGACCGCCTGTGGCCCGAACAATCGGAACTGTTCCGTATCTCAGGCTATAAATCTGGTTCAACCCGCAGGGTTCATAGCGGGAAGGCATCAGAAACATATCGGCCCCGGCCTCGATTTTATGTGCCAGCTTGGCGTTAAATTCGAGGCGAACGCCAAATTTTTTCGGATATTTTTCTGCGATGTGGCTGAAGAGCTTATGATAGCGTTCATGCCCAGTACCTAAGATGAGGAAATACAAATTCTGTCTCATATTCATCAGCGTATCAACGATTTCAGCTACTAAATCGAACCCTTTTTGATCATCAAGGCGCGAAATCATGGCGAGCACAGGCCAACTGTCATTCACTGGCAGTCCGAATTCTTTCAATAAATCTCTTTTACACGCCAGTTTGCCTGAAAGATCATCAACACTGTAATTTTGAACTATATGCGGATCGGTTTCAGGATTCCAGAGCGAATAATCGACGCCATTGATAATCCCGTACAGATCAGCACTGCGAAATTGCAACACCCCTTCCAGACCATGCCCATATTCTTTGGTTTGAATTTCTTCACTGTATTTCTGGCTGACCGTGGAAATCAGGTCTGCCCAGAGCAACCCACCCTTCATAAGGTTGATCTTCCCATAATATTCGAGACCATTCGGGGTAAATAAGTCCCATCCCAGGCCGGTGAGGTGCATGTCATAGTGCCAGAATAAGCCCTGATAGCCAAGATTGTGTACCGTATAGACTGAGGCTGTTCGAGCAAAGACTGGCTCGTTTTGATAGATTTTACGCAGATAGACCGGGGCTAACCCTGTTTGCCAATCGTTGCAATGGAGAATATCCGGGGCAAAATTGACGGCTTTGCAGGCTTCCAGGATACTTCTGGAAAAATAGATAAAGCGTTCGGCGTTATCAGGATAATCGCCTTGTGAATCACCGTACAAGTGATCGCGATGGTAATAATTATCGTTTTTGATAAAATAGACTGGTACGGCGTCTCCCAGAGTACCTTCTAAAATCGAACAGGTCTCCATCCGATTGGAAATCGGAACATCCAAACTTTCAACAACAGGCGTTAAGTGAAAGGTTTTGCCGTCGGTGACTTTGTATTTTGGAGTAATCACCCGTACGTCATGCCCGAGTTGTTTTAACGCCACTGGCAGAGAACCGGCAACATCGGCTAACCCTCCAGTTTTCGCAAATGGGACAACTTCCGGAGAAGCAAACAATATGTTCATACATCATGAGAACGGGAAGCATAAAGCGATAGAATTGCGGAACGCAATTCCATAACTTGACGATCCCATTCTTCCATAGCTTAGATGTCAATTTCTCGTAAAAACGTTGCAGCATCTTCAGGAGGGGTCGGATTGATATAAAATCCGGTGCCCCATTCAAACCCTGCAACCTTGGTGAGTTTTGGCATAATTTCGATATGCCAGTGATAATATGGCACCTCATGCTCTTCGTGCAGTGGAGCGTTGTGAATAATAAAGTTATACGGTGGATCCTGAAGGACTTTATCCATGCGAGTAATGGTTTGCTGAAGTGCCCTGGCCAGATTCGTGTATTCTCCTTTCCGGCAATCTTCAAACACCGATGAATGATGCTTTGGTAAGACCCAGGTTTCAAATGGAAAACGCGGGGCGTAAGGGCAAATCACAATAAAATCGTCATTTTCACTAACAAGGCGAGCCTGCATCGTTTGTTCCTGATGAATAATATCACAAAACACACAACGATCTTTATAATTATAGTACGTACTGGCGCCCTCCATTTCGGTCTGGACTACCAGTGGCACAATAGGAAGCGCAATCAGTTGCGAATGGGGATGTTCCAAGGAAGCTCCGGCCGCCGAGCCATGATTTTTAAAGACCATGATATATTTGAAGCGTTCATCTTTTTTTAAATCCAGAATTCTATCCCGGAAACCCCAAAACATATTTTCGACATCCTTCAATTCCATCTGCGGAATAGTCATGTCATGCTTTGGAGTCTCAATCAGGACTTCATGTGCTCCAACCCCATTCATTTTATCAAACATTCCCTCGCCGACTTTGTGCAGCCCTCCTTCGATTTGCAAAGCTGGAAATTTATTCGGTACCACTCGCAGCGACCATCCGGCAGTGTTAGGAAGGCTGTTGGGATTCCGATAGGCAAGCACTTCAGGCGGAGTTGTCGCTTCATTTCCTCCACAAAACGGACAAAATCCCCCGCGTCGTTCTTCAATAGTACGCCCGAAATCTGAAGGTCGCTTTCCTCGATTCGTCGAAATGATAACCCATCTGCCGCTAATCGGATCTTTTCGTAACTCTGGCATGTTTATAACCTCAGTGATGATACGTCGTGGACAGTAAGTTTGGACAACACTCGTTATTCTGATTCATAAGCAGTTCGACAATGTTACCACGTCGAGTTCTTTATCCAAAAAAGACTTCGGCAATATCATAGAGATCTGCATCAACCGGTTTGACTTTATCAATCAGTTCTGACAATTTCACCGTCACAAGATGATTGCCCTTCAAACTCACCATTTTGCCAAATTCGCCGGCATCAGCCATTTCTGCCGCTTTGACGCCAAAGAGCGTCGCCAAAGTCCGATCATAAGCTGTTGGCGCTCCACCACGCTGGACAGGGCCTAAAATCGTGACCCGCGTTTCGAACCCGGTTAAGCGTTCAATTTCTTCAGCAATATAACTTCCAATACCGCCTAATTGTTTATGGCCGAATTCATCCACCCGATTCGTTTTGACGACAAAATGGTCAATTTCTTTGGGACGTGCGCCCTCGGCCACCACAATAATGCTGAAATCCTTTCCGCGCTGATGCCGCCGCCGAATTAAGGCACACACATCTTCAATGCTAAAGGGTTTTTCCGGAACCAGAATGCAATCGGCGCCCCCGGCAATTCCTGCATACGTGGCAATCCAGCCGGTATAGCGTCCCATGACTTCCATAATAATGACCCGATCATGCGATTCAGCGGTCGAATGAACGCGATCTATGGCTTCTGTGACCGTCGAAATCGCGGTGTCAAACCCAAAGGTACGATCGGTTAATGGTAAATCATTATCAATGGTTTTGGGAATACCGATGACCGGACACCCGCGTTCATAGAGTTTTTCAGCCACCATGAGGGTATCAATGCTTCCCACAGCGACCAGCACGTTCACATTCAAATCGCGGAGATGGCGCACGACTTTTTCAGGTCCATCCTCATATTTAAACGGATTCGTGCGCGAACTTCCGAGAATTGTTCCTCCTTTTCCAATAATATCAGAGACAGAATTAATGTCGAGCGGATAAATATCTTTTTCTAGAATCCCTTTCCAGGATTTCCGAAACCCAATTACTTCATTCCCCAGATTCAGCGATTTTCTGACAACCGCGCGGATCACCGCATTGATCCCCGGGCAGTCACCATCACCCGTTAATATGCCAATAATTTTATTCATGCGTTACTTGCTCATAAGGGCACACTTGCGTGTGCCCTTATTGTATTGTTAGGTTAAAGCTTTCATTCTCACCAGAGACTTAGAAATCTCCGGCGGTATATTCGAACAAGTTTTTGAACTCTCCCGGCGTGAGATGGGCGACCTCTGCCAGGCGAGTGAGGCGTTCAGGATCTCGAAAATCCTCTTTTGTTAAACGAATCATATATTGTCGCGCCACTTCATAGGAGTTCGATTTCACGTTCAGCATCCGGATTTTGGTTTTATTCGTTTTGGGATCGAGCACATCTGCAAAATACATCGGGACAAATTCTCCGGCCTGCACTGTAATAATCGCTCCGGTACCGCCGCCGAGAAGAAAACTGATCGCTCCATAGCCCAAATCGCGAGTATAGTCGCAATCAAATGGAATCGGTGGCGCGCAGCGCAATTCGTACCCGACGTTTTTGGAAATAACGGTCATCTTAATGCCCATTTCTTTCAGGCGCGCCTGAATATTTTTCTTGAGCACATCACCAAAATCGACTTCTGCCAGACGAATGTGTCCAAATTCATCGCGTTCAGCGGTTACAAGGTCGTGTAAATCTTCTTCAGCAATGATTTCCGCCACCCCTTCAGCAATTACGACAACGCCATTCGGGCGTCCCATCACCAGGCGTTTAATAATTGAGCCAAGAATAATATCAGAGACTTCTTTGAGGCGAATTTTCTCACCATTTCTTTCAAGCTCTTCGCGTACAATCGTAAGCGTGGCTGCAGCGGCTTTTCCGATTCCCAGGGCAAGATGTCCGGCATGGCGTCCCATAGCGACCACAAAGTACCAGCGATTCGCGGTTTCAGCGTCTTCCATGAGGTTTTGAATAATCTGCGCTCCGATATGACGAGCGGTTTGAAAACCAAAGGTATAGACATAATTGGGTAATGGCAAGTCATTATCAATGGTTTTGGGCACATGAGCTACCTTGATTTTTCCCTTGGCGTGAACGCTCACCTGGCTGGCCGAATATGCGGTGTCATCTCCGCCAATCGTGATTAAATAGTCAACATTCAAATCCAGAAGACTTTTTACCACATTTTCCATTTTCTTTGGATCTTTGGTAGGATTTTCTCGCGAGGTTCTCAACACAGAGCCGCCCTGAAAATGAATACGAGAGACATCCTGAATCGTTAACTCTTTTACATGGCTGGTCTCCCCTTTCGCGAGCCAATGGAACCCATCGTAAATGCCAATCACGCGCATCCCTTCATTAATCGCTTCAATGGTTGCTGCGCTGATCACGCCATTAATCCCTGGCGCAGGTCCTCCTCCGACAATAATGGCTAAAGTTTTTTTCTGAGTTTCTGACATAGATTCTCCCCTTTTTTCCCTCAAATCTATAGTTTTTCATAAAAACTTGCACGTATCTCGACCCTTTGATACCGCGCAGGTATCGTTCCGCTTGACAATCGTTGTGCACTAAGCGAAGTCGAAACGTGCAATGTAATTTCTGAAAAACTATATTTATCAGTATGCTACCTTTTGAAGAGCAATGTCAAGAGGCAGCATAAAATTTTCTTCTGTTTGTCATCAACAGATCAACACGCTTCAGATTTTTTGGACAAAATCAAAAATACTTCTTCCAGGGGACGCAGAATTGTCAATGAAAAAGTTTTTTTGCAAAAATTACGGTTCTGATTTGGCTTCTGTCAGCATTTGTTCTAAAGTGGTAATTTGCCGTTCTGTCATCTGTAATTGAGAGTCAAAATAAGGATTTTCTTCTTCATTGCTACATGGAAGCCAATAAGGGCGCTGGCGTTGAATAAGTTTCATGCGCAAACGCAGATAGCGGATTTGTAACTCAGGATCTTCACCGGACATTTGGATTTTTCCCGTTTGATCTTGTGCTGCTTCGCCTTCCATCTGTTGGATAATTTGTTTGGCTTCGTCTTCTGCTTTGCCATCGAGCAGGGAATTGAGCGCCGCATAAAATAGCCCTAATGAAAGTGCATCCGGATTGTTGATAAATCCCAGTCGTAAGACCCGTTCAGCGTCAATCAAATTGCCGTTGTATAAAAAAATCTGGCTTAACCGATAATAAGTTTCATAGTCATGGGGATCGGCGCATAAGGCGTGTTGAAAATGCTGGATAGCAGGAATTTCCTGACCTTCTTCAGCGTACAGTCCAGCCAGAATAACATGTGCTTCCGCATTATCGGGCGCGTACTGTACCGCCTGTTCTGCCAATTCTATTCCCTCTGTCGTTTGTCCCTGGCGATAAAGTAATTGCCCAAGATGAGAGGACACTCTGGGAGATTCTGGCTGTAGAGTGAGCAAACGCTGATAGATCGGGATCGCTTGTTCAGGAGCGTCGCTTTCTTCATACAACGCAGCTTGTAACAGCAACGCTTCCGGGTAATCGGACTTCATGGCGGTAGCGGTCGTCAAGGCCGTCATCGCTTGATTCTGAAAGTATTCCCGCCGCTTTGAAAAATAGGTGTGAGAATCAAAGTCCGTATTAGGGATAATTTCCGCACCCTGAGGTAAAGAAGCGGCTTTTTCATAATAGGCTTTTCCCAACAAATATTGGATGTCCGGGGTATCCGACGCATTTTGTTGAGCAAGCATAGCGTCGAGAATATCGCCGTAAAGATAACGCAGATTACTGGTGCAGATTTGTCTGAAACTGGGGTTTTTCACCCGTTGATAGTAATCGAACGCTCCGATGTAATCGCCTTGTTCTTCAAGAGCACGGCCTTGCATCAGGGTCGCCTCTTGTACAGGCTTCCCGCACGAAATCAGGCTGCCCCCAAGTACGCAAAGTCCGAGCATGAATAGCAGATACCGTTTCATATCTTACTCCTCCGTGCATAAGGGTGAATATGCGTTTCATCATGAAAGGCATTCTCCATAATGATAGAGAATGAGAAAAATAGCAAGCCTTTTTCGCGGGAAAATTCATTTAGAGCGGTCTCCACCCTGGTTACTCTTATCCTTGCCAGGATGGAGGCCGCCTGAACAAGACCTTTGTTATTCCGGCGTTATTCCTGATCTAATCCCTTTAAATATTGTCCTGAAGTTCCGCCGCCGTCAATTGCCAGAGCCTGACCTGTAATATAGGGCGCTTGATTCGAGGCGAGAAAGGCAAAAAAGGCCGCAATTTCTTCAGGGGCTGCATGGCGATTCATGGGAATGTCTGCGTTCACTGCGTCCATCATTTCCTGGGTATATTCCGTTTTCTGCATAGGGGTTAAGGTATAACCCGGACAGACCGCATTCACGCGCAGCCAGGGAGCAAACTCTAAGGCCAAAGTTTTCGCCATAAGAATAATCCCGGCTTTTGAAGCGTTATAATCAGTATAAAGCGGATGCCCTTCCAGTCCATTGACAGAGGCTGTGAAAAGCACCACACCCTCCCGTTGTTTTTTCATGCGCCGAATCGCTTGCTGCGCGCACAAAAACATGCCATCCAGATTGATGCGCAAGATCCGCGACCACTGGGCATATTCAATCTCTAAAAAGGGCTTGCGCACGCTGATCCCCGCATTGGAAATGAGCACGTCAATCCCGCCGACTAATTCATCTACCTGCTCAAATCCTGCCTGCACTTGTTCGGGCGAGCTGACGTCAACCATCAGGCCAGCTTTGAGATCAGGCACGAGCGCAAGCGCCTGATCTAGGGCACCCTGATTCCAATCAAAAATGATCACCTGCGCTTCTTCCTCGACGAAACGCTGTGCAGTGGCAAAACCAATACCGCTTGCGGCTCCGGTAATCACAATTCGTTTTCCTTTCAAATCTTGATAAATTCCCATCTTATAACCTCCTGAGAACTACTACATGACCAAATTCATTCTGACAGATTCGGAGTTCTCGCTTTAGCGAGTTTCCGCCTGAAGGTGAGACTACGAACATGACACCTCCTATGAAACTACAAGGATGTTGTGTAGGGAGGATTCTTGACGACGAATGGGTCGGCGTGGAACCAACCCCTACCCCTGAGAATCCTTCCTACACGAAATCCTTATAATTTCATTTCTGGTATCATCCTTTGCTTATCTCTTCTCCGTGTAGCTACAAAGCAATTAAAACGACTCGCTGAATCCTGTAGCTTTTTGCGCGCCGCGTTCAATCGCTTCTTTGATTGCGGCCTGAAAGGCATATTGATCCAGCGTAAACAAGCACTCGACCGACACTCCGCCCGGGGTACTGGCCTCGGCCAGTAAATCCGAGGGCGGAATTTGACGCGCCTTCCACACTTCCATTGATCCTGCAATGGTTTGATAGACAATTTTGGTCGAAGTGTTACGATCAATGCCGCACCGGATACCTGCATCCACCAACGCTTGAAAAAACAGATAGACCGGGGCCGGACTGCTGAGCGCGGTGACAACATTGATCAACTCTTCCGGCAGCACTACATATTCGCCTAACGATTCAAACAAGGCGGCAACCATACTGCGCTGTTCAGCACTCACATACGGATTATAGGCTAAAGCAGCAATACCCCATCCGATTTGACTCGGAGGATTGGGAAGTGCCCGGACAATCGGCAGTTGCTCACCTAACACCGCATATTTCTTCATCGGAATTCCGGCCGCAATGCTAATCAGCAATTTTTCCGATGAAAACGTGAATTGGCGTAGTTCCTGAATCACGACATCCACGACCTGGGGAATCACGTTAATAAAAATCAGATCCCCCTGTATGACCGCATCCAGATTATCCTGCGCGATGCGCAGAACGTATTTGTCCTCTAAAACTTGCAGCCTATCCCGGTTTGGATCGCTGACCAGCAATTGATCGGGGGCGACGGTATGCGTACGAATCAGATTGCTGACAAGAATTTCCGTGATATGTCCTCCGCCAATAAACGCCAGGGTCTTATCCTTCAATACCATGATTAATGTCAATCTAAGTCTGTAGTAAACGCTTCAGCGTTTCATAACGCCGCTAAAGCGGCTACTACGAGCCTGATTTTCATTCTGCCATATTCGTTGTATTCGTATCATTCGATGACTTCTTTATCCTCATTCGCGGCCAGCATTTTCCGAATGCCGCCTTCCAGGGCAACGCAGGGATACATGCCTAATTCTTTTAGCGATTGCGTGACGTCCACGGGTAGAGCCTGATTTTCGAATTTCTGATTCAAAACTCCTCCCATGAGCACCGGAAGCTCGACCTGATGCTTGCGGAGTTCTGTTTTCAATCGTTTCGCATACTCGAGCGCCATGCCATTATGGGTACTGATCAGGATCGCCTCGACATTGCGGGCGCAGGCCTCGGCTGCTATCTCATCAGGATTTTTTTCAGGACCTAAATTGATCATTTCGACCCCGGCTTCTGAGAGCAGTTGATGAATTACCAGAATCGCGTGTTCATGCACATCAGTTGAAGCGATCAGCATACGCCGCCCTTGCAAACGCTGTTTGACCTGAGGTTGGTTAAAGAGCGGGCGATATTGCTCCACGCAAGCCAGCGACATTTCAAACACATCGGTCGGAACCAGCGGCTGCCGTCTGCGGATATTTGCCTCATCAACCTTGCCTGCGCCGAACATTTCTTCAAAGATCGCCGGACCTAAACGTTTGAGCACATACAGCAATTGAACCGGATTCTGCGTGTCAACTCCAGCTTCTTGCAGTCCATCTAACGCGCTTGTGAAGACTGTTTTTCCCGCTGATGTCACCTTCTCTGCAAAGACGCGCGACGCGCTGAAATCAATGTAAGGCCAGAGCCGGCGAGCGGTCTCTTCGATCCGATGCCCAAAAATCTGGATTTCTGCGATTTCTTCGGCCGAAGGCACGCGCACTGCTTCTGTCACTGGCAGCGGATGAACCGCGTGACCGGTCGGGCACTCAATCTGCGCCAGGATATCCCACAGCAGATACTCGGCGACCAGCCCTCGATTCAACGCGAAATCGCGGCTGAACGAGATCGTATCGCCGTAAAACATGGAGCCGATGCAGTTGTGGTCGTGAATCGCGTCCAGCGCGAAGACCCATCCGGCGCGTTTAACCGGATTGCTGGTCAATCCACCGATACAATGCGCAAGCTTCGCGTCAAGCAGTTGTTCGACAATGTAGCGTTCCAGATAGGCCCAACCGGCTACGGTGGCGCAATCGTGAAAAAGGGCCGCAAACCCATCTTCCAAATACGAATGAATCAGTGTGCCCTGTTCGCGCAGCGCGCCCATCAGCGCCATGGCGCGCACGGTTTCAACGGTCGTCGTGACCTGATCGCGCCACATCGGAACTTCATGCGCGAAAAATTGCGACAGATTCCCGATGGTTGTCACTCCGGCGTTGAGGGCGTTGATCGTGTTCTCTGTCGCGGCCGGAAACCCGATCATAAAATCCCCGGTGTGAGCCTGAATCGGGACAACCTGACCGATCTGCCGCCAATCTTCAGGCGACTCCAGCAGCGGACCTGTTTCGGCCGGAGCCTGTTTTCTGTATTCCTGCGGCAGCCCCATACGCCGATCAAGGCAAATTCCGGCGCGGTCAATCACAAAATGGTGATCTTCGGCCGTCTGATACAAATGTTGTAACGCCTCAGCCGTGGCTTGCCATGAACTCATGCCGATATGGGCATGGTACATGATCTTTTTTTCGCGGATACAGCGTCGTTTATACTCCGCTTCCGAGACCACCCCCATCTCATCAAAAAAAGCTGTTCTGCCAATATGCAGATCTTTTGCAATGGCGCGCCCCTGCGAGATGATTGCCTCAGCAGCCGGAAGTTCAGTCGTCAAAATTGTCTGCACCTGCGTCTGAAAGTGTGAAAAATTCATGGTCATGAGTGTTCGTAGTTCTCGCTTGAACGATAATTTTTGCCACAGAGGCACAGAGAACATAGAGTTTCACTCATTTTCTTTTCTCTTCACTTCTTCTCTGTGTTCTCTGTGCCTCTGTGGCAAAATTACGGGAATCATCAAAGAGTCTTAATATTTCAGATACGAAAGCACTTGTTTGGTCTTGCCTAACTGTTCCCAGGCTTGCTGCCCGCTTCTCAGGCCGATCGCGGTGTAGAGCGTGTCAACGACCACAAATTGCACAAGACGCGAGAGCATCGCATCTGTCCGATAATCTACTTCTTCGGAAATCGTGGAAATACAGACATCGGCAATTTTACTTAAATGAGAATCAGACACCCCGGTCAGGGCAATCACTTTGGCCGGAGGTTTGGCATGTTCCACCGGAATGACCAAATCTTTACTCTCGCCGGATTGGGAAATGCAGAAAATCACATCCCCTTCCTGCGGATTCGCCATGACCATCGCATTAATGTGCGAATCCTGGGTATAATGGCAATGCAAGCCCAGACGGGAAAATTTAAGAAAGGCATGATGGGCCACGACGCCGGAGGGCGCGTAACCTAAAATGATCACGCGCCGGGCATAGCGGATCATTTCGGCGGCTTTCTCCATCGCCTCGGTACTGATCCAGGTTAAATTATCATGCAGGATTTGCATTCCCCCCTGAAAAATTTTCTCTTTGATCGTTTCCATGTTATCATTTTCGGTAATATCGCTATAGGTATGATAGAAGGTATTGCCTGCGATTTCGGTCGCTAGATTGACTTTGAAATCGTGGTATCCTGAGAATCCGAGGGTGCGATAAAATTTGACGATGGACGCTTCGCTTTTCACATGACACGCCGCAGCGAATTCAGTAATTGACATTTTGATCACCGCGGTCGGCTGTTCGAGTACGAACCTGGCAATCTTACGCTGCATAGGCGTCATCGAATCAAGTTTTTGGCGTATTGTCGGTAATACTACGGCCATAACATCTTCCATTCCTTTGTCTTCTGGTACTGTTGTGTGCAGTACAAATGCGCTCGTAAAAGAAGTGATCACTTATCGGATACAGATGGAATGAGTAGTGGTTTTTGTCAAACGAAATCTTTTATTGAATAAAAATATTTTTTTACTTTTAATGTTTTTAAATAAAAAAATAAAAAAATTTTATTGACAAAATTTCCTATATTCTCCATAAGGTATTTCACGCTGACAGCAGCATCTTAACAATCCTTATCACAATGCACACGTATGAAAACACAACAATGGATACTGGCAATAGACATGGGCACAAGCGCAACCAAGGGCGTTTTGTTTGATCTGCAAGGAAAGGTGAAGAGCGTTGCGCGGAAATCATACCCCATGCTTTCTCCTCAGATTGGTTGGAGCGAGCAGGAACCGGAGCTTGTATTTGAGGCGGTTTTAGAAGTCTTGCGCGAAACTTACGCTTCTAAACCGGCTGAAGTAGAGATTCCTGGTATCGCCTTCAGCTCGCAGATGTACAGTATTTTGGCGATTGATCGGGAAGGAAAACCGTTGAGCAATTCGTTGACCTGGGCCGATAGACGCAGCGCGGAGATTGCCAGCGCGTTCCGGCAGCATCCTGATGCACGAGAATTGTACCAGCGCACTGGCTGTCCGCTTGATGCGATCTATCCGTTTTCAAAAATTAAGTGGCTGCAAGCACAGGCAAACAACGATCAGATTGCGCGTTTTATCTCGATTAAAGAATATGTGCTCCACAATCTGCTCGGAGAATATGTGGTGGACTGGTCAACGGCTTCAGCCACCGGAATGTTCGACATCCGGCAGCATATCTGGAATCCGCTCGCGCTTGAACTGCTGGATATTTCTGAGCAGCAGCTTTCCGCAGTGGTCCCGCCCGGACAAATCTTGAGCGACTGGAAACCGGATATTTTGACTTATACGCAGATTCCCGCTGGAACGCCCTGTATCATCGGCGGCGGCGACGGTCCCATGGCAAGTCTTGGAGTCGGAGCCGTGCAATCTGATATATTAGCCGTGAATGTCGGCACAAGTGCGGCCGCTCGCTCTATTCTTCCTGCACCTGTGATTGATTCGCATGGCAATTTATGGACGTACGCGCTTGATGGAGATTCCTGGGTAATCGGCGGAATTACCAGCAGCGGCGGGATTTTGTATGATTGGTTTACCACAACTTTCGCAACTGGAGTCTCTCATGTGGATATTAACAATCAGGTAGCGACGATTGCCCCTGGTGCAGAGGGGTTGACCTTTATTCCTTACCTCGGCGGGGAACAATGTCCGGTCTGGAATCCAAACACGCGCGGAAGTTTTCTGGGGATGACCTTCACACACACTTACGCCCATTTCATCCGGGCTGTGCTTGAAGGAATCACGCGCTCCATTTATCGCATGACGAAAAGCATCGAGCTGACGATTCAGCAGCCCTTTCAGGAAATCCGTGTGACCGGAGGGTTAACATCATCTTCAACCTGGCTTCAGATAGCGGCTGATATGTTTGGATGTCGCGTCGTCATTCCTGACACGCCCGAAGGCTCCGCCAGAGGCGCGGCGTTCATGGCGTTGAAGGTGCTGGGAATGACAACAGCAAAAACTCTGATTTCAGAAAACCAGGCTGCACAAACACGGATTGAACCGAATGTACAGGTCCATCAATTTTACATGGAACAGGATGAACAGTTCGACCAAAGTCTTGCTGCGACCAAATCGCTCGATTACACTGAATGTAAGGTAAAATTTCCATAATCGTGTTTTAACCCCACCCCCGGCCCCTCCCCAAAGGAGAGGGGCCGGGGGTGGGGTCTTTCAAGAAATTTCAGTATGAAAAATGCCACTGTAATCGTTTCAGCCCGCTCTTTCGGACAAATTATACCGGAACCGATGCAACGGCTTCAAGAACAGGGATGCGCAATTATCGAGTGTCGCGAAGGCAAAGACGTACCGCATGAACGCCTGAAACAGGCTGTTCAGACAGCAGATGCCTGGATCGTCTCGTTCTATCCGATTACGCGTGAACTTCTCGAATCAGCCCGCAATCTCAAAGTGATCGTGAAGCATGGGGTGGGATTAGACAACATCGATCTTGAAGCCGCTACTGCACGTGGAATTCTGGTGGTAATCGCTCCGGGTGCCACTGAACACTCTGTACCTGAATTAACTCTCGGAATGTTGCTGTGCCTGGCCAGGAGAATTCACGAAGCTCATCAGACGGTCGTTGCCGGACAATGGAATCGTTTTCCCGGCGTGGGACTGTATGGCAAAACCCTGGGAATTTTGGGATTAGGGCGGATCGGTGTCAATATTGCGAAGAAAATAGCCGGTTTCGGCTTGCGCCTCTTAGGATACGACCCATACATCACGCCCGAAAGCCTCTCATTCCCAGATATTCGGTTGGTTTCGCTGGCAGAGTTATATGCTGAATCGGATTTTATCTGTGTGTGCGCCCCATTGACCCGGGAGACCGAACACATTCTCAACCAACAAGCGTTTCGGCAGATGAGAGATGGCGTGATTATCGTGAATACGGCGCGAGGCAAAATTGTGGATGAAGACGCCATGTACGCCGCACTAGAATCGCACAAAGTCGGGGGATATGCGACCGATGTGTTCGAAACAGAGCCGCCGATCGGGAGTCCGCTGCTGACTCATCCCAATGTGTTGTGTACACCGCACATTGGCTCCTATACTCTCGATTCATTACGCTTGATCGGGGAACGGGCAGCGCAAGGAGTGCTTGACGCTTTACAGGGAAAAATCCCTGAGTTTTTGGTCAATAAGGAAGTTTGTTTGTAGTCATACTGAGTAGTTACAGAATTTATTCATAATCACTCAGCCGCGAAACTGAAGTTTCGCGCTACATTTTCTTCACAGGCGTTAACATGAGCTAACGCTCACCCGACACAATGAAACTACAAGGATTTGGTGTAGGAAGGATTCTTGACGACGAATTGGTCGGCATGACACCGAACCATGTCTCTGAGCATCCTTCTTACACACAATCCTTGTAGTTTTATAGGAGAACATACCATGATCCAAGGATCGCTTGTCCCCAATATTACGATATTTGATGAACATGGCAGCATTGACCGCGAAAAAACCGGCTGGCATATCCGCTGGATGTTTGAAAAGGGGTTGGATGGCCTCTTTCTCACCGGTTCTTATGGGGCCGGCCCCATGATGACGACTGAAGAACGGATTGGGATCTTCAAACTTGCCAAAGAGGCGGCTTCGGAATTTTCCGGGAAATTCCTGCTGCCGCATGTTGGCTGTATTGATACGAAATCCACCGTCGAATTGGCAAAAGCGGCAGACACGATCGGCGTAGATGCGATTGGTGCGGTTCCTCCGTTCTATTACAAACATGAGGAAAAACTGATTATCCAATATTACAAAGAAATCATCGAGAGCGTCAACACACCGGTCTATGCCTATAATAATCCTGAAACCTCGCGGTTCACCTTTAGTTTTAATACCGTGCTAAAACTTCAGGAACTCGGCCTGAAAGGGTTAAAAGACAGCCCATTAAATGTCGGGTTTCTGAGCCGGGTCAACTACGATGCCAAAGTCAATAAGAAGGATTTTCAGATTATTATCGGCACGTCAACCGGCTGGCTGCCGTTCTATTACATGGGAGTCAGAGCCACCATCGGCGGTATGAATAACTGGGCGCCGGAAATCATGACAGAAATGATCAAAGCGACCTTTGAAGGGAATATGGAACGCGCGGAAAGGGCCTATCTGGTGATGCTGGATCTCAGCGCCAAAATGCACTTCACCGACAGCACCATCGCCTCGCATATTGCCTTATATGCCAGGGGATTCAACGCTGGTTTCCCAAGAAAACCGATGATGCTGCCGCCATTTGATGATCAGAAATACAAAGAAATCAGAGGGTGGCTGGCGCGAGGATTCGAAACGCTTGGGCTGGAGATGGAAACCGGCAATGATTCTCCGATTAAGGATTAGACGAAAGAGGAGCAATTGATTGAATCCCTGATAAATTTCCCTCCAGGGAGGTTGGTAGGGGGTTATGTTACCATTGTTGTGATAACTCACATGTAATTTTCAGGGGGAGGGCAAAGATGATCAAACAAATCGATCGATACATGAACCAATTGATGCGATTTCTCATTGGCGCGTGTCTTGCTGTCATGACAATCTTGACTCTGTTAGCGGTGTTCAACCGGTATGTATTAAATGCGCCAATTTCATGGGCGGAAGAAGTAGTGCGATATCTGATGATTTGGATGGCGATGATGGGCCTGGGCATTGCGTTCCGCGAGAATAGATTGGTCGCCATCGTGATGTTTCAGGATCTCTTGCCGGCGCGGCCCAAAAAGTTTGTCAACCAACTGATCTGGGCGCTAATCCTCTTTTTCAGCGTGATGGCGATTATCCTGGGGATTCAATTGGTCCATCTGGCCAGAAATGATGAGACCGCGGCGTTGGGGATTTCGATGATTTATCCGTATCTTTCTGTCCCGGTTGGGTTTGCATTTCTAATTCTGCAAATGGTCTTTATGGCGTTAGAAGCCCGCGAGTTGCAACAGGCAAAACCAAAGTGAGGTGAGAGTATGGTCGCATTCGTAATTATCTTGTTCATCGTGTTGCTGGTCATAGGGGTTCCCATTGCTTTAATGTTGGGGTTGTGCTCGCTCATTCCCCTGATGGTTGCGCACAAAATTCCGGCCATTGTGGTGGCGCAAAAACTGTTCAATGGCATTGACTCCTTTCCCATGACCGCCATCCCCTTCTTTATTCTGGCCGCGGATTTAATGTCTGGCGGCGGGATTACCAACCGGCTGATGAAATTCTCCAATGCGCTGCTCGGACATTTGCGCGGCGGTCTGGCGCATGTGACGGTGATGCTGAGCATGTTGTTTGCCGGTATCAGCGGCTCGGCGCTGGCCGACGCCGCCGGTCCCGGGGCCGTCATGATGCGGATTATGAAAGAGGCCGGATATGACGAGGATTTTAGTGGCGCGCTGGCGGCCGTGGCCGCGGTTATCGGCCCAATCATTCCGCCCAGTATTATCATGGTTGTATATGCGATTACAGAGCCTTCGGTTTCGATTGCCGCGTTATTTATCGCCGGAATAATTCCCGGAGTACTTATCGGACTGGCGTTAATGGGCTGTAATTATGTTCTGGCGGTCAAGCGGAATTACCGATTCAGCCAATCACGCCTGTCGGTGAAGGAGATGGCGGTACACACCTGGCGAGCGATCCCGGTTCTGCTCCTGCCGGTGATTATCATCGGCGGGATTTTAAGCGGAATTTTCACGGCGACAGAAGCAGCGGCGACGGCGACGGCCTACGCCTTGCTGGTCGGGTTGGTCACACGTGAGCTGAAACTGAAACAATTGCCGAAAATATTAATCCAAAGCGCGGTGACCTCCTCGTCAGTGCTCATCATTGTGTCCACGGCGTCCGCATTTGCCTGGTTAATCACGGTGCTCCGCATCCCGCAAAACTTAGCGAGCGTGGTCGCACAGTTCTCCTCAAGTACCTATGTATTTCTGTTTGTGGTGAATATTCTTTTACTGATCGCCGGGACCGTGATTGATACCCTGCCGGCCGTGTTGATCTTTTTGCCGGTGTTGGCGCCGGTGGCACAGCAGTTTCACGTTCATCCGCTGCACTTTGCCATTATTTTCTGCGTCAACTTGTGCATCGGCATGGTTACGCCGCCGCACGGCCCGGTGCTCTTCGTCATCAGTTCCATTTCGAAAGTCTCGATTGAGCGGCTTACGAAAGCAGAATTGCCCTTGTTACTGGCGACGATTGTCATTCTGTTTCTCATCACGTATATACCCGGGTTAGTGTTGATTCTTCCAAGGCTGTTTGGGTTAATTCGATGAGAAATGACTCATGCGATTGAGGAGGTGGTGTGCGTCAAAACCATGCAACAAATGATTGACAGGTAGTTAAGAGTTGTCGGCGATTACTAACACAGCAAGGGGGAGGGTTTGAAGCATCAGATCAAATGCTTCCCGGAAACCTGGAATGGGAGGAATATCCTATGCAAAAGAAAATGTTGCTTTGGAGCATAGCAGTGGTTATGATGACGGCTATGCTTGGAATACCAAATATGGTGATGGGGGCTGATTTTCTCATTAAATTTGCGCATTTTCAACCAGCGCAGATGGATCAGCCGCAACACGTGGCGGCCGTGGCGTTCAAAAATTTCGTGGAACAGCAGTCGGGTGGGAAAATTCAAGTTGATATCTATCCGGCTGGCCAGTTAGGCGCGGAAAAAGAGATTCTGGAAGGTCTCCGCGCTGGAACGATTGAGATGACCAATATCCATGACGGGCCGATTCCGACTGTGTTTAAGCCAGCAGTTATTCTCGGCATCCCGTATGCGTTTGAGTCTCCGCCGATTGCCTGGGGCGTCATGGATGGGTGGTACGGACAAAAATTCAACGAGGCGATGTTGAAGGAAACCGGGATCAGAATCTTAGCCTGGTCGGACAATGGTGTGCGCAATTTCAGCGCCAACAAACCACTCAAATCACCAACGGACTTGAAAGGGCTGAAAATGCGCGTAATGGTCAGTGAAGTGTACTTGAAGATGGTTCAGGCGATGGGCGGCAATCCGACGCCGATTCCATGGGGGGAACTATATACCGCACTCCAGCAAGGCGTGGTGGACGGTCAGGAAAATGGTGTGACCAATATGCTGGCCGCCAAGCTGTATGAAGTCCAGAAATACTATACACTCGACGGCCATATTTATAGTTGGCACATCGTGATGGTCGGGAACAAATTCTTTGAATCGCTGCCGCCGGATTTGCAAGTGATCGTCAAAAAAGGCGTGGAAATCGGGAAGGTAATTGAACGCGGTCTGGTTACCACGCAAGACCTGATGGCGGCGAACATCCTCGGCGACAAGGGGATGGACGTGGTCTCGCTCACGCCTGCTGAAAAGGACGAATTCCGGAAGCTTTCCCAACAACCGGTGGTTGATTGGGCCAAGACCCAAACTGATCCCCAATGGATCGACGATCTGTTTAAAGCGATTGCCGAAGTTCAAGACCAGTTGAAAAAATGAACGAAATCGTATAACGTAGTATCAAAAGGAGTGGAACGTGGCGGTGGTTCCGGTCAGTGAAGAGCTATACGCCACTTTGCCACTCGAAAAACGGAGAAAATGTATGGTACGAAGGGCGTTGAAACAAACAAGTGTGCTGATGTCTGTGGTTGTGCTGATGGCCAGTATGAGCGTTTTGTGGGCCAGCGCCGCCCCAAAAGTGGGCGATTATGAAATTTTGTTTCAGTGGAATCATTTGGATTGGAAATTGGCTGATGAGGCTATGAAAGCCGATTTTGAGAAAAATGAGTACTGGAAAGGCGCGATGCCTGCCGGATTTAAAGTTGATGCAGAAGGCAATTATTATCTTTCAGTTCCGCGCTGGGCGCCCGGAATTCCGGCAACCCTCAATAAAGTTGTCATGGCTGACGGTAAACCAGTCTTGGAAGCCTTTCCCAGTTGGGAGATGAACGAGGTTGGAAATCCCGACGCCATCCAATCCGTGTTGGGCTATGAAATTGATGAAAACGGCGTAATGTGGATTTTGGATCAGGGCCATGTGAATGGCGCGCCTTCGATTGACGGCTCCCAGAAACTGGTGCTGTGGGATCTCAAGGCTAACACACTGATTGAATCCGTGAAAATTCCCACTGAAATCGCGCCGTATGCCGCATCGTTCCTGAACGATTTAGCGGTAGATAATCAAGATGGTTTCGTTTATATCGCGGATTCCGGGATTTTTTCCGATCCGTTGCAAGGCGGCCTGATCGTGTACAACATGCAAACCAAACAACTACGACGCGTGTTAAATCAACATGAAAGCGTGCAGGATGTGCCCGGCTTCTGGTTCAAAATCGCCGGCAAAAAAGTCTGGAAAGATACGCCGATGCGTACCGGCGCGGATGGAATTGCGCTGTCAGCCGATCGCAAGACCCTGTACTGGTGTCCGCTGACCGGCCGGAATCTCTATGCAATTGAAACCGCCTTCTTGCAAGATTTCAATACGCCAATGTCCATGATCAAGGATGCTGTCCGTAACCTGGGAAGCAAAGGCACCAATACGGACGGTATGACCGCCGACAATCAGGGTAACATCTACTATACCATGCTGGAAGAACAAGGGGTTGGGATCTACAATCCGGCAACCGGTTTCAAAAAATTCATCACTGATGACAGAATGGTGTGGGTTGACGGAATCTGCTTTGATAATAAAGGCTATATTCTTTTCAACAATAACCGCCTGCACGAACTCTTCGGCGGCGAGCTAGACTGGAACGATCCGACAAACTTGATTATCTGGAAAGCGTATGTCGGTGAAGGAGTAAAATCATACTTGCTGAAATAAGGTTGATATAAACGATGAGAATTTGTTCTGAGGAAGAGCACAGGGATATTTTCCTGTGCTCTTTTTTTGTCATAATATTTTTCTCTTGACACAAGTCCTGGAACAAGGTACGTTTTAGTCATTTCTTACGGGATTCAATTTTTGTGTTATTCCCCACGCGAGATAATCATCGGAAATCCAGAGTTTCCCTGTGAACATGGAGAACTGACGCAAACCAGAGCGATAAACAGATAATTGAAATGGAAGATGAATTGAGAGCGTAGGCTATGATGCTGAAAAATACGAAAGAAGTCAACTTAGGCGAGATTCTTCGAGATGCTGGTCTCATTTCTCCTGTACAACTAACAAAAGCGTTACAGGAGCAAAAAAATACCGGATCGAGCCTGGTTGAGATCCTGACTAAAAAACGCTATATCTCTATGCAGAGTCTTGTTGATTTGCTCACATACGAAATTCCTCTGCCATTCGGAACAAGAGATGCAGACAAAGCATTACGAAACTTTTTGCTGGATACGGGACTGACCACAGAGGACGAACTTCAGAAATTGATTGATGAATCCGAGTTGGGAAAGACCCTAGTTCAGGAAGGGTATATCAAAAAATTTCAATTGGAACTGGCGCGCCAGGAACAACAACACACCGGACACCCGCTGTGGCGAACATTGGTGAATCTGCGATTTATCTCTCCCGAGCAGATGAATGCGATCTTAAAACATCACATGTATCGTTCCCAATATACGGATTTGGATGAACTTGTTGGCGAGATTCTGGTCAATACGAAACAAATTACGAAAAAACAGCTCCAACAGGCCAAACAGAAAAAAAAGAGTACTCACGAAGCGTTAGGCGAAATTTTAACCAGGGAAGGGATTATTTCAGCCACACGGGTGGCAAAAGCTCTGGGAGATTATCTGAATATTCCGTTTGTGGATCTGCACAAAACACAGATTGATCGTAAAGTGGCGATGATGCTGCCGGAGAGTTTTATTCGGGAACATAAAGTGCTGCCTATCAAACAAGAACAAGGTTTAGATGGTTTGCCGCCGCGTCTGTTTCTCTCTGTGATCGATCCGCTGGATATTTCAACCCGTGACAATATTCGCATGATGACCGGATGTGAGGTTGTTCCTCTGCTCGCCACAGAAAAAGCTCTAACAGAAATGACCGATCAAATCTTTCTCTTTGATCGCGCGGATGAGGAGTTTGCCATTGATTCCGTTGAAAAAAAAGAGCTTGTCCCTGGACCAGGCAAAGCCGTTCCGTTTGCTGCTCTCAGCGTCAAAAACATGGGCGAAGACCTTTCAACTGTCAAACTGGTCACGTCGCTCATCGAAGGGGCGATCAATGCGAATGCAACTGATATTCACCTTGAACCATCGGCCAATGAGGAACTGCGCATACGCTACCGGGTTGATGGGATGCTGCACGACGTGATGAACATTTCGGAGCAGGCGCATTCAACGGTGATTTCTCGGATTAAAGTGCTGGCAGATATGGATATTACGGAACGACGCCAGGCTCAGGACGGACATATTACGATGAAAATCGCCGGGACGGAATATTACATGCGGATTGGGACCTTGCCGACTAAACTCGGGGAGCGTCTGGTGATTCGATTATTGGATGAACGCCGCGTCATCACCGGATTACGCCAATTAGGCTTAGAATTTCAAGATTTGAAGCAAGTGGAAGAATTTATCTCAACCCCCTATGGCATGATTCTGGTAACCGGACCTGTGGGAAGCGGCAAAACAACCACACTCTATTCCGCCCTCAATGAAATTAATATTTTGACCAAAAATATTATCACGATTGAAGATCCGGTAGAATACCAGTTACCGGGAATCAGTCAGGTCGAAGTGGATGCCAAGATCGGATTAACTTTTGCTGCCGGCTTGAGAGCGATTTTGCGGCAGGACCCGAATACTCTGATGGTTGGCGAAATTCGCGATCCGGAAACCGCATCAGTCGCCATTCGAGCAGCTCTCACCGGACAACAACTGTTTAGCACACTGCACACTCAGGACGCCGCAGGCGCGATCACCACCCTGTCCTATTTAGGCGTCCAACCTTTTTGGATTGCCAGTGCATTAATTGGGGTGATCGCTCAACGTCTTGTGCGGAAGATTTGTCCATATTGTAAAGAACCGTATACACCGGATAGTCGTTTATTGAACTTACTCAATCTTGAGAAAGAGGCTGAGCATACCCAATTTTACCATGGTAAAGGCTGTGATCGTTGTTTTCATTCCGGGTATTCAGGACGAACCGGAATCTTTGAAGTGATGAAGGTTAATGGATATGTGCGAGAATTGATTGTGAATCAGGCGCCTGAGGCGAAGTTGAAAGAAGAGGCGATTGCAAGGGGAATGAATACATTAAAAGTTAGTGGGATCAAAAAAATTATCCGTGGAGAGACCACCCTTGAAGAAACATTACGAGTTATTCTGTAAGTCCACAGAGAGCAACAAACGACTGATAAGGCGATGAAGCCGGTATGATAAGCCTATCATTCATAAAAAGGAGGGAATGCTATGAACGGAGAACATGAAGTCAAAGAAACACCACAAGATCTTGTCACGGAAACCGAACAGGTTTCTGAAGATGTTCGAGGAAGATTGAAGTTAAAAACGATCGGAGTGGATGCGGTGTCGCTTTTTTGTCGCCAGTTATCAACGCTAGTAGATGTTGGCATCCCACTGCTGAAGTGCTTGCAGATCTTACATCAGCGCACCAGTCATCCGAAATTACAGGCGATTATTCATTCATTGTCAAACGAAATTGAACAAGGCTCGGCGTTTTCAGTTGCCCTGGAAAAATTTCCCCACGTCTTTTCACCGTTTTTCATTAATATGACGAAAGTCGCGGAAAAAGGCGGAAATTTAGATGAATCGCTCAAAGTGGTGGCCGATGTGATGGAGAAGGAAGAACTAATGAAACAAAAAGTGCGGGATGCTTTGATTTACCCATTGACGACGCTCCTGGTCGGGTTGTTTGTCGTGGGAGTGTTATTAATTGTGGTCATCCCGATGTTTGGAGATTTATATTCGCAACAGAATTTTGACCTCCCCTGGCCAACGCGAGTGCTCCTTGCCCTGGGAGATCCTAAAATTTTTTGGATCTGGTTGCTTCTGATTGTAGGAGCCGTGCTGTTTATTGTCGCTTATGCTAAAAGTCCGGAAAGCAAAGCGTTTTTTGATCGGTATAAATTGAAACTGCCAGTGTTTGGTCCGCTGTTTACGAAATTGTACGTTTCCAGATTTTCCCGTAATTTTGGGACGTTGATTCGAGGAGGAGTACCAATGTTACAGTCGCTCGATGTCGTCAAGGAAACGTCAGAAAATATGGTGGTTGAAGAAGCCGTTGAGAAAATAACTCAACATGTCGAACGAGGCGGTCGGTTAGAACAGCCCTTGCGCGAAGCAGATATTTTCCCTGATGTTGTCGTTGATATGATTGCGATTGGCGAAGAGGCCGGGAAACTTGATCTGATGTTGTTTAAAGTCGCGGATTTGTATGATGGCGAAATTGACCGATCCATCAATACGCTGGCATCTTCTCTACAGCCTATTTTAATCGTTATCATGGGATTTTTAACGGCCTTTGTTGCAACGGCCATGTTCTGGCCGTATTTCAGAATGGCGAAAATTTTAGGGGCAGGATTTTAACGCCGAACGTTGGATCTTTTAAGGATAAAGAACAACGGGAACGAAGGTAAGGAAAAAAGAACAAGAAGAGTGTCACGCTTTTTCTTTATTTCCTTTTGCCGAGAAGCTTATGAGACAAGCAAAATCAATTGGTTCTATTCTGGTTGATGTCGAATTAGTGACGCAGGATGATATTGAAAAGGCTCTGGAACTGCAAAAGCAGACTGGAAAACGCCTGGGAGAAGTCCTGGTAATGATGGGCGCGGTATCGGATGATGATATCCGCTGGGCTCTTGCGGAACAATTAAACCTCCCGTATGTCAATATCCGTAAAGATCAGATTGATCCAGACGTGGCGCAATTGCTCCCTGAAAAAATTGCCCGGCGTTACCATGTCATTCCGATTTTGAAGATTGAGAACGAATTGACCGTCGTGGTTGATGATCCATTAAATACGACGATTATTAAAGATATTGAGAAAATGACCAAATCAGAAGTGAAAATCTCGTTAGGACGGATCTCAGATATCTTACTCGCAATTGACGAGATCTACGGAACGGTCGAAGAACAAGAAATTCCTGAACAGCAGCCTCCGCCGAAATTTGTATCTTCCTGGTTTCATGAGGAGGATATGCAAAAAATTCTCAATGATCCCTCAGGTCATGTGTTGATGGAACGCATTGTGACCACCGCCCTGGATCATGGCATTTCTCGGATCTATTTTCAACCCGGGAGCGATCTCTGCCACGTGAGTTATCGGGTTAATGGGGTGTTACAAGAACAAATTCAACTCAGCCTGGAATGGTATTCTATTTTACTCTTTCGTTTAAAGATCAGCGCTGACTTTGAAATCCCGGAAACGTCATTACCTCAATATCGGGAATTCTTCTATAAAGAACATCTCTCGACAAGTTCCGCTTATCCGGCTGGAGAACCCGTAGTCTTTGCGCTTTCTATTCTTCCGACAACCACCGGTGAATCTGCCGTCCTCAGTGTGGTGAAGAAATCAATCGAACACCTTTGGCTGCAAGAAGACGAAGAAAAAGGAAGCTTGCTTCAAAAACAGGAACTTCTGGTGGTGCGTCAACTTCAGACAAAACTTCAACATTGCAGTTATGGCGCAGTTTTTTTGGGAGGGAGGGGCTATCTCGAAAAAATGACAACACTCTATGGATTGCTCAGAACCTTTGATCCGATCCAGAAAAAAATTGTCATCTTCGAAGCGCATTCTGAATATCTGGCTGATAAATGCTATCAGGTTCGATATGGGAGGGAAGATTTGATTAAACTTCATCACGCGCTTCATCTTGCGCAAACAGCAACTTCTGGCCCCGAACAACAGGAACAGCAAGAGGCCCAGCCTGAGGATTCCGCACAACAGAAATTTTCAGGGTTGCGTCAAGATTACCCGATCCCTGGCTTCCAAAGAGTTACTCAGATTCTTCAACCAGAACAATGTGTGCTTTCAAATTGGTTATCTGGGCTAAATGCCCATGATCCGGATGTGTTATTGATCGATCATATTGCCAGTGAAGTTGTGTTGGCTCAAAGTTTGGATTTTGCCGCAAATGGCGTGATGTTTGCGTCTCTTGAGCTTCCAACAGCGTTTCTTATGCTGGCATATATGTTAGAATGCCAGACAAAACCGTCGGTGATCGCATCACGCGTTCTGGCATTGATGGCGCAATACTCGCTCCGCGTTCTCTGTCAGGAATGTAAGCAAAAAGATGACAGCGAGTTAGGAAAACAGATGATGGATCGGCTTCAGCCGACAGGCGAAAACACGGTTCCGGAAATCTACAAAGCTGTCGGCTGTCCTGCTTGCAACAGGAGTGGATACGTTGATCAGATAACGCTGTTCGAGATATTACCGATGGAGTCCTGGCTCAAAGAGCTATTGTTGGCCGGAGCTCCGCTTGCTGAGATCCGGCAAACAGCTTGCAACACAGGCTTTCATTCACTTGAAAAAAAGGGGAGCGCGCTCTTATTTTCAGGACAGACTTCCCTGGAAGAAGTCTTTTCATTGCTATCATACTAACTATTGGAAAGAAAATAACAGATTATGGCAGAAATTGATGCGCTGCTTGAAAAGGCGGTTAAAATAGGAGCATCGGATGTGCACTTAACAGTTGGGGCTCCCCCGATTTACCGATTAAATGGGGAACTCCAGATCTCAGAAGACGCTGATTTGCTTACTGATCAGGATACAAGGCGTTTGTTGCGAGAGCTGATGACAGAACAGCAAAGGCTGAAATTTGATCAGTTGAATGATATTGATTTTGCCTATCAAGTTGAGGGAATCGGACGTTTTCGAGGAAATGTGTTTTTACAAACTCGCGGAATGGGAGCCGTGTTTCGGATTATTCCACAGCAGATCACCCCCTTGGAAGAACTGCGACTGCCACGGGCCGTCCATGAATTTACGCGATTAAGCCGAGGATTGGTGCTTGTGACAGGGCCAACAGGCAATGGAAAGTCAACAACTCTGGCCTCCATGATTGATTATATCAATCGTTATCGCAAAGCGCACATCATCACGATCGAAGATCCACTTGAATTTATCCATAGCAACAACAAAAGCTTAATTAACCAACGAGAAATCGGGACGCACAGCTCGTCGTTTGCCAGCGCCTTGCGGTCGGCTTTCCGAGAGGATCCGGATGTCATTCTGATTGGGGAGATGCGCGATTTGGAAACCATTGCTCTGGCAATTACGGCTGCGGAAACTGGTCATCTCGTGTTTGGTACCCTTCATACCAGCAGCGCGGCGAAAACGATTGACCGAATTATCGATGTGTTTCCCACAACCCAACAAGCGCAAGTGCGAACTCAATTATCAGAGTCATTGAGCGGTGTGATTGCTCAACAATTGCTCAAACGCATGGATGGAAAAGGCCGTGTCGCGGCGGTTGAAATTTTAGTCGGAGTGCCAGCCCTGGGGCATTTGATTCGAGATGGGAAGACGTATCAAATTCCTTCAATTATCCAAACCGGACGACGAGAAGGGATGCAGACCATGGATCAGGCGATTGTCGATTTATTAAAACAGGGCGCGATTTCCCCGGAAGAAGCCCATGATAAATGCGTCGATCGGGAAACATTTCAACGCTATCTGGGAAAGCTCTGATGCGGGTAGTGCCGACATTCCATGTTAGTGGTTGAATGGTAAGTGACCTCTGCTTGTTGAGTGAAGTCGAAATGAGCCATTTTATGTTTCTTGCGACTCTGTTCAGGAAACAGTATCATTTATCATTATGACCACTACCGAAGAAGGATATGAGGTTATGAACGATCTGGTGAAAAAATCTATGCTGTTCATTATAGGAATCTGTTGTGTGCTGAGCGGCTGTGTTGAGTGGCGTCATCCTGATGCTCTCTATGGAGAAGCCCCGCGCCCCCCGCTTGAAAAAGGTCGTGAACATGAACGCAAGCACCGGTATGCAGAAGCGGAACAAGAATATTTACAAATTACCGATGAAGCCGTCAAAGAAATGACGCTCAATCAACTGGCCTCTGCCTGGGATAGTGTGAACGCCAACATTATTCGCGCTCAAGAACTGGTGAAGCAACAGCCGACGCTCGCCAGAGCCAGGTTACAATTAGCCCGGGAATACTACAATAAAGGGCTGTTGTGCGCTCGCTATTGGAAAGAGTCTATGGGAGATTATCCTCGCGATTTTGTGCTGGAAGAACAAGAATATTTTTTTACCGCATCGCTTGAACAGGCCAAAAAAGCCCTCCAATTTCAACCCGTTTTTCCTGAAGCTCGACTGTTGATGTCAGAGATTTATCTGGTGAATCGCTTGCACAATGAGGGCCTGAAAGAACTGAAACAACTTATTCGCAAACACCCGGACTACGCCAAAGGCTATTATGCCATCGGGAACGCCTATCTTGAGATGAAGCAGTACGATAAGGTGGAGCGGTATTATATCCGCGCGATTAAACTGGACCCCGATTTTCTTGACGCGTATTACATGCTGGGGAAATTTTACTTTGAACGGCAATGGTACGATTATGCAGTCTATACATACTTAGAGCTTTTACGTAAAAATCCCAAAGATTGGCCATCCTTTGATATGTTGATTGACGCCTGTCATCAACTTGGCAACTATTATGTGGAACAGGAACAATACAACCAGGCCATCGGGATTTTTCAGGCCATCCTGGAAGTCAAGTCTTCGTATCCGGTACACCAAAGCCTGCTGCAAGCGCGTAAGAAAAGGGACGAAGCCGCATTAATGGCCGCAGAACAGGAAAGCCAGGGTCAGGCGCCTGTTCCTTCCGGAGAAATCCATGCGCCAGCAGCAGAAGTTGGGTCAGCCCCCTCCCTCCCTGAACACATCTTGCCGGTCGCATTGCAACCGGCACAAGTTCCTTCGCCTGAGGCAGTTCCTCCAACGCCGCCCGAAGAAAGCTTTCCGGGAGCAGAGGAAACATCGGCAATCCCTGTTGCCCAGGTTCAACTTCGTAATACGCCCGCCACGCTTTCGAATCAAGATATTATCCATATAATCCAACAGCGTGGGTTCAATCATCCCAACAATTTAACGAATTGGGGCTTATCAGGCAGTGTTCAAGGCACCTTTCAACACGCCTACCAACCCCAAACACGCAATAATGATTCCGTGGTGGTCGATCAAAGTACGGGACTGGTATGGCAGCAAGCGGGATCTACGAATCAAATGACCTGGAACGAGGCCAAAGCCTATATCCAACAATTGAACCAGAATGAATTCGCAGGCTTTGCAGACTGGCGGCTGCCGACAGTTGAAGAACTCGCTTCATTATTGGAGTTTCAGAAGAAAAACGGCAATTATTATATTGATCCTGCTTTCGATGTGACTCAGGGATTTTGTTGGAGTGTGGACATGGCAGCAGGCGCCAACGCAGCCTGGGCTGTGGCTTTTCACAGCGGTCATGTGTATTACGATCCTCTTGATCGCACGAATTATGTCCGCGCCGTACGCTGAACGTGGAAAAGGATCTTTTGAAAGTCTCTATACCCGATGAATGCTCAAGTAATTAGTGGACAGAACAGAACCAAAGGCGAAACCGTTCCAGTCCTGATTATCCAACCGACAAAAGGCTGGGGACGTTTGGCCCTGCACGAAGTCTGGGAATACCGGGATTTGCTCTATTTTCTGCTCTGGCGTGATGTGAAAGGCCGCTATAAACAGATGGCTTTAGGCCCGCTATGGATCGTCTTGCATCCATTAGTCAATATGGTGATGTTTACGTTGATTTTTGGCGTGGTGGCGAAACTCCCCTCAGATGGAGTGCCGTATCCGATTTTCACCTATACGGCCCTCCTGCCCTGGACATTTTTTTCCGGTGCCGTCATGGCTGCCGCCAACAGTTTGTTGAATCATCGCCATCTCATCGCAAAAGTCTATTTTCCCCGCCTTATCGTGCCCATTGTTGGGGTCATCTCTGGCTTGATTGACTTCAGCATCTCTCTCCTGATCTTATTGGGGATGATGATGTTTTATGGCTATGGCCTGAGTTGGAGAATCCTCACGATTCCGGGTTTTCTTCTCATCGCCGCCATGGTTGCCTTAGCGGTTGGCTTATGGTCGGCCTCCTGGATTGTACATTACCATGATGTCAATGAAATCCTGAGTTATGTCGTGCGCGGATGGATGTATGTGACGCCAGTGGTCTATGCCATCAGCATCGTTCCTGACCGATGGCGCATGCTTTATCGTTTGAATCCGATGACCAATGTAATTGAAGGGTTTCGGTGGGCCTTATTAGGAACAGGGCAAGCCCCGGATAGTCTATTTTTAATTTCGTCGCTCTGCATCATTCCGATGTTAATTTCCGGAGCCTTTTATTTTCGACGAACAGAACGAACAATTGTTGATATTGCGTAGGAGGATTAACCACGAAACACACGAAACACACGAAAGATGTAATGAAGCGTTCACACGAGTATTCTTTCAATGTTAAAGTGACGAGTAACACTGTACCCCGGACAGCCTTGTCTGGGCAGATACGGACAGGGCTGTCCGAGGTACGAATTCGTCAGTCAAATCTTGAAAGAACACTATAACGCTGTCTCACCTGAAAAACCTCAAACGTTTCGCGTCTTCGGGTGAGTTTTACTAAGATTTTCGTGTGTTTCGTGTGTTTCGTGGTTTCCCATAATGGAAAAAGATGCCAAGATTTTTATTGCCGGTCGCTACGGGTTGGTCGGATCAGCCATAGAACGCGCCTTACGAAGAGCAGGCTATGCTAAAATTGTCGGCTTGCCGCACGCCGAACTCGAACTCACTGTTCAGGCGGAAGTTGAAACCTATTTTAAAATTGAAAAACCGCAGTATGTGTTTCTGGCGGCCGCCAAAGTCGGCGGTATTTATGCCAATAATACCTATCCGGCCGAATTTATTTATTCCAATCTGGAAATTCAGAATAATATCATTCATGCCTGCTATCAATTTCACGTGAAAAAACTGATGTTTCTTGGTTCAGCCTGCATTTATCCCAAATTTTCCCAACAGCCGATTTCCGAAGATGAATTGCTCAACGGCAAATTAGAACCGACGAATGAACCGTATGCCATTGCGAAAATTGCGGGAATTACGATGTGCCAGAGTTATAATCGCCAATACGGCACGAACTTTATCTCGGTTATGCCCACCAATCTCTATGGATTGAATGATAATTATCACCCTGAAAATTCCCACGTCATTCCGGGATTAATTCGACGCTTTCATGAGGCTAAAACGCGGAATCTTTCCGAAGTCGTGGTATGGGGCACAGGCGCGCCGAAACGTGAATTCCTGTTTTCAGAAGATCTGGGGGATGCCTGCGTTTTCGTGATGCAACATTATTCTGGAAATGAAATTATCAATATCGGGTGCGGAAGCGAAATCTCGATTAAAGAACTGATCGAACTCATCAAAAAAACTGTCGGCTATGAAGGGGAAATACGCTTTGACGACTCAAAACCCGATGGCATGCCGCGCCGCTTACTCGATGTCTCCAAACTCCACGCCCTCGGCTGGCAGCACAAGACCAGACTGGAAGACGGGTTGAACATAGCGTATCAGGATTTTTTGAAAAAATATAAGGCCGCTTGAAGACGAGCTTGAAAAATGATGACAACCAAAAAACCTGCTTATATTCTACTTGACAAATTTCGGAGGATGGGCAACAAATAATTAATAAAAGACGCTGCAAGGAGGTGAGTATTTTTATGGCAGTGACGGCAATGAATACGGCTGAGCTCCATGATTATTTAGTCGAAACACTTCCGATAATCCTGGAAGAAAACAAGGATATACAGCGCGCGATTTTCCGCATTTCGAGGCGCAGATTTGCGGACACAGACGAGACGAATCTCCGTTTCGATCGGATGTTCGAAGAACTCCAACAGGAGCGAGAACTTTCAGAAAAACGTTGGGAAGAAAACCATCAACGCTGGCAAAAAAATCAGGAAGAGTTAGCAGCGATGCGGCGCGAATCTGATGAACGCTGGAAAGAAAGTCAGCAACGGTGGGAAGAAAACCAGCAAGAGTTGACAGCGATGCAGCGCGAATCCAATGAACGCTGGGAAAAAAATCAGCAAGAGTTGGCAGCGATGCGGCGCGAATCAGATGAACGTTTTGAGCGTCTGATGCAAGAAATTAAAAATGTGCGTATAAAGCACGAAAGCTCGATCGGGGCGTTGGGAGCACGCTGGGGGATTGCGGCAGAATCCTCGTTTCGAGATGGCTTGAAAGACTTGTTAGAACAGGATTTCGGTGTCCAGGTACTCAACATTACTGAATATGATGACGCTGGTGAGGTCTTCGGACAACCGGATCAAATAGAACTGGATCTGATCATCAAGAACGGGACGCTCATCATTTGCGAAATCAAATCATCCATCAGTCGTTCGGAGATGTATGCCTTTTACCGCAAAGTACAATTCTACGAAAAACGTCACCAACGTAAAGCCACGAAACTGATGGTCATTTCTCCGATGGTGGACCAACGCGCCAAAGCCGTGGCCGACAAACTTGGCATCATTGTCCATGCGTATGCCGACGAGGTGGAATTGTGCTAATTGATAAAACTACAACGGATTTTAGAATTGAACGGATAATGAACCGGACAATTCGTTCTATTCTTTAATCCGGTGTAGTGCTTGACCGAAAGATTTAGAGAATAATGATACACGATATTTCCGCGTTAGATACGAATAAAATTTATACATACTCCGATTATTTGACCTGGCAGGTGCAGGAACGGCTTGAGCTGATCAAGGGACGCTTGTTTAAAATGTCTCCTGCCCCGATGCGTTATCATCAGGAATTATCGGGCGCGTTATTCGGAGAATTTCGGAACTATTTGAAGGGGAAGCCGTGTAAAGTCTTTCATGCGCCTTTTGATGTACGCTTGCCGAAAAGTCAAATCGAGCTCCGCGATAAACAGATTTATACGGTTGTGCAGCCTGATATTGTTGTGGTCTGCGATCACGCCAAATTAGATCGCAAAGGCTGTCTTGGCGCTCCTGACTTGATCGTCGAAATTTTATCGCCCTCAACCGCTGCGAAAGACGTCAAAGACAAATTTGTGGTATATGAAGAAGCGGGCGTTCAAGAATATTGGATTGTGTATCCCGGAGAACATGTCCTGGAAGTTTTCAAACTCGATGAACACAGAAAATATCAGTTAGAGCGCATTTATACCCGTGAGGATACGGTCGAGGTCGGCATCTTTAAGGATTTTTCGATTGATCTGCGCGAGATTTTCGAAGAAGCCGTGGATGAAATGTCTGAGGATAAGGCAAATGAACACCGGTTGTGAGTAGAGGGGATGACAGGATGGCTACACAAGAAGAATGGGGGGCAATACAGGATGGCAACATTACTGATTGATAAGGTCAATGAACGGATTCCGGCGCTGTACGAAACTGCATCGGAAGCAGAAAAACAGCAGATCAGACAGGTGATAGAAGACATCTTCCGGCTGTTCACCCGGCGGCAAAACGCCGACGCAATGAACGACCAATTACGCAGGAAGGCCATTGCGTTTGCCCGCAATCACTGGACTTTTCCACTAGATTGGAGCCGCCACAAACTGACCCGTGAGGAATTGAATGTACGCTGAGAGTCCTTGCATGAAAGACGTGATGAAGACGATGCCCCATACAACATTGCAAGCCCCGACAGTCAGTTTGATAAGAAAAAAACCTCATCAACTGAAACTGATTGAACAGATTGTCACGGAACTGAAACAACAAGTGACAACAAAATACCCTGTCCTTGAGATGCGTTTGTTTGGCTCTGTCGCACGAGGAGAAGATACGCCAAACTCCGATATTGATATTTTTGTCCGACTCCCAACAGTGACGAGAAGCACTGAAGAAGACCTCTTTGATACCGCTTATGATATTGAACTGAAATATAATTGCCTGATTGACATGATTATTTTTGCCGATAACATGTTACGCACGTATGCTGAACAGGTACCGATCTATCAAAATATCGCCAGGGAGGGCATCCTGTCATGACTGAAGCAGAGTGGCAGACATGAATCACCTATAGAATGGAACGCTCCCGTGAATCAATGCAAGCCGCGCGGCAGAGAATTCATTAAGCCGGGGATATTTCCCATGCAATTTGGTAAATTGCACAACACAATATTTGAGTATCGGCAAAAGTTTGATTACGTAGATTTTGCTGTTCCGGAATCCGGCATGGTTGGCGATTACTTGCAAGAAGCCACAGAATTTCTTGCATGTATAGAGCAGTATTTACAAAAAAACACAAGAGGTAATCAATTTTTGTGATTGACTATGGGAAATATCGCTATCTCGGTTGAAAATTTGGGAAAACGCTACCGCATCGGCCAGGCTGCCAAACGCCCGAACAATCTGCGCGAGGCATTGAGCGCGTATATTTGATCGCTGTTGATGAATAAGTGAGAGATTAACGAGCATTTTTACAGTTTATAAGGAGAGGCGTAGTGCAAAAGTCTGTTGAAAAAATTATGGAGCAGACTTCGCTGATAGCCGTCATTGTCAGGGCATCTTACCAGCATGATGGCATCGAGTTTTTTACTTCACATGAGTTATCACAACAATTAGCCTATATGCACCATGCGCCAGGAAAAGTTATTGATCCGCATGTCCATAATCCGGTATCCAGAGAGGTGTTTTATACCCAGGAAGCCCTTTTTATTCGGAAAGGAAAGCTACGAGTAGATTTTTACGGCGAGGACAAAAAGTATTTGGAAAGTCGTATTTTAGAAGCAGGAGATGTGATTCTATTGGTCGCAGGCGGACATGGTTTTGAAGTGCTCGAAGAAATTGAAATGATCGAAGTCAAACAGGGGCCGTATTTTGGCGATCAAGATAAAACCCGTTTTAAAGGGGTTTCTCAAGAAACCAGTACTATTAAAAACTCATGATATTTCCAATTCCTGTAAACCAACCATTACTGAACGGTGATGAAAAAAATTTTTTAACTGAATGCATTGATTCTGGCTGGATTTCCTCTGAAGGTCCATTTGTCAAGCAATTTGAAGAGCAATTTGCAGCAAGGGTAGGGCGTAGATATGGAATTGCCGTGAGTAATGGTTCGGCTGCCCTTGAAGTTGCAATTGCTGCTTTGGAAATTGGACAGGGAGATGAAGTCATTCTTCCAACATTTACAATCATCTCCTGTGCGGCAGCGATTGTTCGCGCCGGAGCGACTCCAATCGTGATAGATTGCGATCCTGAAACCTGGAATATGGATACTCGTCAAATAGAGCAGCATATTACAAAGAACACAAAGGCGATCATGGTTGTCCATATTTACGGCTTTCCGGTTGATATGAATCCGGTCATGGCATTAGCTGAGAAATATGGGTTACATATCATAGAGGATGCCGCCGAAGTAATTGGGCAAACGTATCACGGTCGGCCCTGCGGCAGTTTTGGAAATGTCAGCACATTTAGTTTTTATTCTAACAAACATGTCACCACAGGCGAAGGGGGAATGCTTGTTACCGACGACGCCGCACTTGCAGAACGATGCCAATCATTGCGGAATCTCTGCTTTCTGCCTGAACAACGCTTTGTTCATGAAGAATTAGGGTGGAATTTTCGCATGACTAATTTACAAGCGGCTTTAGGGGTGGCGCAATTAAAACGACTTGATGAACTTATCGTTCGCAAACGCCAGATGGGACAATATTATTCTGAGTTGTTAGCTGATGTCACTGAGATACAACTCCCTCTTCCTTATACAGCATACTCCGACAATATCTATTGGGTGTATGGCATTGTTCTCAAACAGCACGTGTCGTTTGACGCGAAAGAAGCGATGCGGCGATTAGCGCAGAAGAACATAGGTACGCGCCCATTTTTCTGGCCAATGCATGAACAGCCCGTGTTTCAAAAAATGGGATTATGTGAGGGAATTTCATGTCCCAATGCCGAATATATTGCGCGCCGCGGTTTTTATCTTCCCAGCGGACTAGCCCTTACGAAACATCAAATGGAACAAGTCGTTCTTACACTCAAGGAAATCCTCCGATGAAAGTGTTTGAAAAGTATGCCCGATATTATGATCTCCTGTATCAGGATAAAGATTATGCGAAGGAAGTTGGATATATTCACCAATTGTTACAACGGTATGCGCCAGGCAGCCAATCTGTTCTTGAATTAGGGTGTGGCACGGGGGTTCATGCGTGTTTTCTGGCCGAATTGGGGTATCGCATTCACGGAATTGATGCGAGTGAAGAAATGCTTCGTCAAGCCAGGGAACATGTTGTGCAACGGTTTCCGCAATGTGCATCACAGGTGACTTTTCAACAGGGCGATATTCGAAATATTCGATTAGGCAAACAGTTTGATGCTATTCTTTCCCTGTTTCATGTGATCAGCTATCAGACCAGCAATGAAGATTTACGGGCTGTGTTTGAGGTGATACATCATCATTTAAATCCAAGTGGTGTATGTATTTTTGATTTCTGGTATGGGCCGGCAGTATTGACCGACCGACCGGTTGTACGCGTGAAACGGTTGGAAAATGAACAGAACCTTGTCACTCGCATAGCAGAACCTGTGATGTATCTGAATCAAAATCTTGTGGAAGTGAACTATGAAGTGTTGATAGAGGATAAAAAAACGCATCGCCTTGAAAAACTTTCCGAAACCCATAAGATGCGCTATTTATTTTATCCTGAATTGGAATATATGCTCCCCTATACCGGACTAAAGATCGCTGCTTCTCTGAAATGGATGGATCTACACGCCAATTTAGGAGAGGATTCCTGGTATGGAGTATTAGTTGTGCAAAAACAGGGGTAACAACCCTTGATGAAACTGTATGGGAGACATCGCTATCTCGGTCGAGAATTTAGGCAAACGCTATCGGATCGGTCATGCTGCTAAACGACCGGAAAATTTGCGGGAAGCGTTTTACTCATTGATCGCCGCACCGTTTCAGTATCTCCATTCTCGTCTGCGTGAGCCGTCGGGAGACGAGCTTTTCTGGGCATTGAAGGATGTTTCCTTTGAAGTCAAACATGGCGAAGTACTCGGGATTATCGGGCGAAATGGTGCTGGAAAAAGCACGTTGCTCAAGATTTTGTCTCGCATTACCGAGCCAACAACAGGCTGTGCAAAGGTATATGGTCGGGTCGGGTCGTTGTTGGAAGTTGGGACTGGCTTTCATCCCGAATTGACCGGACGTGAGAATATTTACTTGAATGGCACGATCCTCGGCATGAAACGCACCGAGATTGACAAAAAATTTGATGAGATAGTTGATTTTTCCGGTATTGAAAAATTTCTGGACACCCCAGTTAAACGTTATTCAAGTGGCATGTATGTTCGTTTGGCGTTTGCGGTGGCGGCGCACTTAGAACCGGAGATTTTGTTGGTAGATGAAGTATTAGCTGTAGGGGATGCGGAGTTTCAAAAGAGATGTCTATGCAAAATGGATACAATAGCCCAGGAAGGGCGTACTGTTTTGTTTGTAAGCCATGCGATGCAGACAATTCAAGCATTATGTTCCAAAGGAATTGTGTTACATGACGGAACTATCATTTTTCATGGAACTTCTGATGAAGCGATTGAAGAGCATTTAACGCTTGCAGCATCCAACCTCCAAAAGAGAAACTCTCTTGAAAACCGGCAAGATCGGCGTGGAACCCAGATCGTTCGCCTTGTGAATGTTCGTTTTATTGACGGCAATACCAGGCAGGAAAGAGAATTTCTTATTTCAGGGAAACCGGTTCTTATAGAAATTAGTTATACTTCTTCTCATCCCCAAGAAGTTAAACATTTTGATATTGGTATCGCTTTTTATACTACAATGCAAAGTTTTCTATTTGCTTGTCGAAGTTCATCTGTCGGGGTAGATTTTAGTCAACTACAACATGAGGGGAAATTGTATTGTTGGGTACCAAAATGGCCTTTAAACAAAGGTTCTTATACATACAACCTCTATTCCGAAGCCAATGGTGGTGTTTCTTGCGATTGGATTCAGAATGCTGGTAGAATTGATGTAGAAGCAGGAGATTTTTATAATACAGGCAAACTCCCGGCAAGTAGTATGCAAGGAGTTTTCATTGATTATACTTGGCAGGAAGGTCTTTAGACTGCACACGTTATCCATAAGACCTTCTCTCAATCATTGAAATGCTGGCAGGAAAAAATATCAGGTTATTTATAATTTCTACAGGACGTTCTGGCTCTCAAAGCATTGCTCAAATGTTAAATCAACATCCTGAGATTCTCTGTAAGCATGAGAGTTATCCTGAGTTGATCCGTATTTCCACTGAATTTGCTCATAGGATCAAGTCATGGGAAACAATCAAACATGAGCTTCTCCAATTATTTGAAATAAGCCCGATAAACAAAGTATCCATCGTTGGCGAATCAGATCAAAAATTAGGTAATTTAATCCCGATATTAAATGAGATCTTTCCTGATTGTAAATTTATCTGGTTGTTAAGAAAAGGGACGGATGTGGTGGCGTCAACGTTTGCAAGAGGATGGTTCTCAGAGTATGAACAGCATATTTGTGATTTACAGACACAGGATATTGGATATCAGTGGATCTTACATAGATTGAAGGGAAATCTCTGTGGAGCCATGTCTGCAACAGAGTGGGATTGCCTCTCAGATTTTGAAAAAAATTGTTGGTATTGGACATATTGGAATACCGTTATATATGACAATTTGCACCTGATAGATCAGAATAGATGGAAATTAGTCAAATTAGAGCAAATTGAATCTTCAATCGATGACATTCTTGAGTTTCTGCATGTAGAAAAAATGCCCTTAACAGTCTCATATAAAAATCGCGCAAAACAGGTTCCCGGGTGGAAACACTATCACTTACCGGTTTACTGGTCTCAATGGGGAAATACACGTCGAACGGCCTTCAATAAATGGTGTGGAGATTTGATGAATCAACATTATGAAGAATGGGAAAGAGATAGCAAGGCTCAATGTTCCACCAAGGAAAGCGAGGTGGAAGATAATCTGCGTTTTTCCCCGAATACATTGATGCCTCAGCCTAAATTACTGCGCATGTATCAGAAAATAAAACAGTATCGACCATTCTTGTTTTTTAAGCATTGGATAAAATATTGGATATCATCTTGTTTTAATACTTTTGGGTATGAACTCCGAAAAAAGTATATTGATGGCGCTGGCTATATTGATGCTGATGAAACGGTCAAAACAGCTCAAACAAAGGGACAATGTGTACGAGATTATGTAGAAACCATCTGGGATCAGAAAGGCCGTACACAACAAATCGTCAAAGAAATGAAAAATGCAGGGAGTTTGATTCCCTGTCATCGTGTGTGTGAAATAGGTCCGGGCACAGGGCGGTATCTTGAACTCATTATACAACAGGTACAGCCTGCGCAGTACGATATTTATGAAATTGCCGATGATTGGGCTGCCTGGTTAGAACGGACATATAGCCCGGTGGTAGTACGTCAACCTACGGATGGACATACCTTGCAGCATACTCCGAATGAGTGCTGTGGTTTAGTTCACGCTCATGGCGTGTTCGTATGTCTTCCTCTTGTATATGCTTTTGAGTACTTTAGAGACATGATCAGGGTATGTCATTACGGAGGGTATGTCGTGTTCGATTTTTATCCGGAAAGCGCGATTGACAATCATGCGATTGAAATGTGGCTTGCTTCCCATAGATATTATCCGGTCATTCTGCCTCGAGTAGCAGTGATTGACTATTTTAGCAAACACAATTTTGTCCTAATTCATGAATTTTCTACCAAGCATGGCCATAGTTTTTCACATTATGTCATATTCCGCAAACAAGGTGAGGCAAACCGATGAGTCTTGTCTCGATAATCATCCCGACTTTTAATCGCGGCAATGCCATACACAACGCGATCCAAAGCATTATACATCAAACATACGAGGATGTTGAAATCATCATTGTTGATGATGGTTCTACAGATGATACCAAAACTGTTGTTGCGGCTTTTTCCCAAAAAGATCAACGAATTCATTATGTCCAAAGTACGACTAATAGGGGAGCACAGGCGGCACGCAATATGGGGATTCGCGCTGCGCGTGGCGAATGGATCGCGTTTCTTGATTCAGATGATCGATGGCTGCCCAACAGTCTCCAGAAACGCCTTGAAGTTGCATTAAAAGCGGGGGTTAACGTTGTTCATTCGGAGTGCTGGGTGCTCCGAAATCATGAAGAGAAAGAATATTTTGGTATTCCACCTTTAGAAGGGAATATTTATCGCGAACTCCTTCAACAGCCAGGCCCCCTGTTTCCAAGCCTCCTGATTGCCAAAAAAGCCCTTCAACAGATTGGCGATTTAGATGAACATCTTCTGGCATATCAAGAATGGGATACAGCTATTCGACTTGCGAAACGGGAGGCATTTTGTTTTGTCCCCCTCCCGACCTTTATTTATGATTGTCGAGGAAAAGATAGGATCTCCGCCAATGCGCTCCGTGACGCCAGGGGTTATCAACAAGTTGTGCGCAAATATCGCCTGCCGATACTCTATCATGCTGGCCTTCTGGCATTAGCCGAACATTATCAGACCACCTCGACATTGTTTTACGCAGCAGGAGAAGTTACTCTTGCGCAATCGGAGATGAAACGAGCTTCTTTATATAGAACATTAAAACAGCTCTTGTCCAAACTTCCGGTATTAAGCCATGTGAAACACTGAACAGATCGGAGAATATTCTCATGACGCTCCTCAAAAAATTCCAGCATTCCTGGCAAACAGATGGTTTGCTGATGACAGGCAGACGGTGTTATCAGTATTTAAAAGTGCATTTCTTCATTCGGAAGTCTTCTGAAAATACAAGAAAGGCGGATCAATTGCGCTCTCCCTGGGGATTTCATCGCCCTTTCAACACACAGACACTTACTCCACATGCATTGAAAATGGCTCAAACCTATAGAGGGGGGCCCCATCCACCAACTGTTTTTTTACATGGAGTGACTCCTCGTTCAGGAACAGGCTATGTGAGTCACCTTATCGGCCTTCATCCTGATATCCATAAACATCCCCAGGACATTTGGGAAGTTCCTTTTCTCAAGCATAGCGATGATCTCATCGCTTTTCGTGATCATTTTTTTGACACGTACCCGTATAATCGAGGAAAAATTGGCGATGATGATTTTTTCGTCCTGTTTGGTTCGGCGTTTATTGGATATATGTATGCTCTAACGAATCCACAACAGCGACTTCTGTTAACGGAACCAGGCGTTGAATTTCTTCAATATTTCTATCGTTTTTTTCCCCATGAACAACTCTTGTTGTTGATGCGTGATGGACGGGATGTAGTCGAATCGCACATCAAAACCTGGTCCAATGGTTCCTTTGCAGATTATTGCTCTTATTGGGCCCAGAGTGCGCGTTTGATGCTCCAGTTCTATGAAGCTTCTAAAAATACGCCGTACCAGTGTTGGATGGGGAAATACGAGGAGGCGTTTTTTCAGCCGGAAGATTTTGTGAAACGAATTTGTACATATCTGGGGTTGGAACCTTCGAAATATCCCTATGAACGAATTGCCGATATTCCTGTCATCGGTTCATCTACCTTTCAAGAAGTACAAAAGGGAAATTGGGTATCAAAACCCAGGCATGAAAACTTTAAACCGATTGGGCGGTGGCAGCAATGGTCGGAAGTGCAAAAGGATATCTTCAAAAAAATCGCTGGTCAAACGCTTATCGAAGCAGCGTATTGTCATAACCTGGATTGGTAAAAGGGGAATACTTTGAACGAGAAAAAAAAAGAAGCTACTTCAGAACCAACGCCCCTCGGCACAGTGGCTCTGGTGGTCCCGCTAGTTCACACGGGTATTGTGCAATCGGTTCTAAATACCGCGAAATTCCTTGCAATAAAAGGATATGCGGTTGATTTATTCACATTTTTTGATCCACGTTTCCCACTCCCCAGATTTGATGATCAGAAAATTGCTGTACATATTATCCGGTGTCCAATCACAGCGACCCTTATCTCTACTCAATGTCTTTTCTACCGTTATACCCGCTATATTCAAATCTTTCTCCTTACCCTTGAATTTGCAGTGTATGAGTGGTTTCGACCACATACTTACGTTTTCATGATCGGTTTTGAACCGGAAGGGAGCATCATGGCCGGAATCCTGAGCAGATTGTGGGGCGTTCCGTATGTGTATCACTCCTTAGAAATTTATGAATTCAATCCGACGGCGTCTCGATTTCAGCGATTTTTGAAATATTTAGAAAACTGGTTTACGCAACGTGCCATCTTTTGTTTAATTCAGGATGAAAACCGGGCAGCGATTTTCGCCCAGGAAAATCATGTGCAACGTAATAACGTGCTGATTGCCTATCATAGTCCGCTTGGACAGCAGGTATTTCCTGAAAAAAGCTCATATTTACGGGATCGCTTCCAAATCAGTCGTGATAAAATCATAGTGCTTGTTGTCGGATCGCTCATGATTGACCATTGCGTGGATCAAATTATCCGGTCGGTCGATTCCTGGCCAGAACAATTTGTGTTGGTTTTGCATGGCTGGTTTGGTACGCCTGAAGATCAAGCTGTAATTTCCCCTGAAATTGAGCGCCGGAAACATCGTGTGTTTTTATCTACCGAAGTGCTTGAAGAAGAGCACAAATACGTCATCTTTCAATCGGCGGATATTGGACTGATATTTTATAACCCAACAGATAAAAATTTAAAATTTGCTGCCGGATCATCAGGAAAATTATTCGATTTTATGCGAACCGGGATACCAGTGATTGCGAACAATTTGCCAGGGATGCAGAGATTGGTTGAAGACTCCGGCTGTGGCAAAATAGTAGAAACAGCAGAGCGGATTGGACAGACCCTGCCACACATTCTCACGCATTATGCATATTATCGGGAACATCTCTTGCAATCCTATCCCCAATATGAATTTGGGACATGTTATGCAATCGTCTTAGACCAAATTACTGCTAAAATCGGAGATTTTTCAGGGCATAATAGACGTCTATGCTATGAGAAGGTTTCTCTTCATAAAATCATGGAAATTTTTCGTACGTTTTTAAGAAAATCGAAAATTGCTGTCGCACGTATGCGTATGACAATAGGTGTTGCTCCACTGAGTTATTTATGGGCACATGATCGCGGTTTCCCGATTCACCGGTATTATGTGGAAATGTTTCTCAAAACATGGGCGGCTGATATTCGCGGTCATTGCCTGGAGTTTCAGGAAGATTCTTACACATCGCGTTTTGGCGGGAAGGCAGTACAGAAGCTCGACATTCTCCATCAAGATGCACAAAATCCTCGTGCGACTCTGGTTGCCGATTTGACCCAACCCAACACCTTACCATCAGCGACCTTCGATTGCATCATCTGCACACATGTGTTGCACGTAATTTTTGAGGTAGAAAAGGCATTGACTGAAATGTATCGGATTCTGAAACCTGAAGGGGTACTGCTGGTAGCTGTGCCTCAAGTGAGCATGTGTGACCCTGACTGGCATGAATTGTGGCGTTTTACCCCGGAAGGCTTACAACGACTTCTGGAAAATGTTTTTGGGGAGGGGAATGTTCTTGTATGCGGATATGGGAACTCTCTCCTGGCGGCGGGCGAAATTCGAGGTCTTAGTGCTTATGAGTTTAGCCAGAAAGAGATCACTGTCAACGATCCACGGTTTGCGGTAGAAGTGTGCGGCCGCGCAACTAAACATATATAGCTTTATTCCCTAAAATAACCAGGTATCTTTTCTGAAGAACGATGAAGATTTTCAGACACATCAAACAACGGGTTTACCAGTGGCGGCAACGTTTTCAACCAAATGGTATGATCTTGCTTTATCACAGGATTACAGAACTTCAATGTGATCCACAACTGTTAAGCGTCTCTCCCCAGCATTTTGAAGACCATCTGCAAATTATTACGCAATTCTATCGCCCACATCATCTTACCAATATCACCCAATGCCTTTCTCTCGGGCATGTGCTTCCTCGTCGTTCTGTTATTATTACCTTTGACGATGGTTACGCTGACAATTTACATCATGCTAAACCCCTGTTAGAGCAGTACCAAATCCCGGCAACAATGTTTGTAAGCTCGGGAGAAACAGATCGTTCCAGAGAATTCTGGTGGGATGCCCTGGAATATATCTTGCTGCATCCCCATCATCTTCCGGAACATCTTGAGTTAACGATACAAGGCAGCGCAAATTCCTGGTCTCTTGGCGACGCTGTTCGATATCCCCAGGACAGCTATCAATGCTACCGTGATTGGAATGTTCTACATTCAGACACGCCAACGCTGCGCCATCAACTCTACCGATCTTTGTGTTCGATTTTTCGCTGTCTCCCAGTTAACGAACGCACAGCACACCTGGAAGCATTATTTCAGTGGGCAGGGCTTGAACCAACTGCCCGTTTGACCCACTGCCGCTTGACGCCAACAGAGATTCCATTGCTTGTCACCGGGGGCCTGATTACAATTGGCGCGCATACTGCTCATCATCTGGTTCTTTCGACACTCTCGCCTGAACAGCAGCGCCAGGAAATTTGGCAAAATAAGCAACAATTAGAACTCTTGAGCGGCCAATCCGTTGAAGCTTTTGCTTATCCCTACGGCACCCCCGGTGATTATAATCAAGATTCTATCACGATACTTCAAGAACTCGGTTTCAAAGCTGTCTGTTCTAATTTTCCGGGTCTTCTGACCGAGAAAATAGATCGGTTTCAATTACCGCGCTTCATCGTTCGCAATTGGCCCAGAGATCAATTTGCGCACCAATTGCAAACCTGGTTTAAGGGGGAACAGTGACTATTCTTCAGGTAAATACATACGATCTTGCTGGTGGAGCGGAAAAAATCGCCTATACGCTTCACGAGCAATATCAACAACAGCACCATCATGCCTTCCTGGCGGTTGGATATAAACGCTCTCAAGCCCCTAACATTTTCAGCATTCCTCATGAAATGTACCAGGGGCGATGGGAACGTACGTGGAACCGATTAGCCCAGAGTTTGTCGCCATTTATTTGGAAAATTCGCGGAGTCAAACAAATGTATCACTTGTGCTGCCAGTTACGTGAACTTCCACATTCATGGAGAATAACCCTCGGTCACGAAGATTTTTATTTTCCGGGAACACGCCATTTACTCGAGATCCCTCCCACCAAGCCTGCTCTTGTCCATGCTCATAATTTACATGGCAATTATTTTGATTTGCGCGTTCTCCCCTGGTTAAGCAGTCAACTCCCAGTAATCCTGACCCTCCACGATGCCTGGTTGTTAAGCGGGCATTGTGCGCATTCGTTCGACTGCGAGCGTTGGAAAATCGGATGCGGACAGTGTCCGGATCTTTCAATTTATCCGGCAATTCACCGAGATGCCACGACATATAACTGGCGCAGAAAACAAACAATTTATACAAAATCGCAGTTATATGTGAGCACTCCTTCTCACTGGCTAATGCGGAAAGTTGAACAATCTATGCTATCCCAGGCAATAGTCAGCAAAAAAGTTATTCCCAATGGCATAGATCTTTCATTGTTCCATCCGGCTGACAAAATAACAGTAAGACAAAAACTAGGAATCCCTCTTGATACGGATGTTTGCCTGTTTGTTGCTCATGGAATCCATCAAAATCGCTGGAAAGATTCTCAGCTATTGCAAACGGTCATCATCAAAGTGGCGAATTCGCGGGAAAGCAAGAAGAATTGCCTCTTCATTGCGTTAGGAGCAACAGAAAAAGAAGACTATATGGAACACTATGGACGAGCAAAATTCCGATTTGTTCCCTTCGAAAAAGAAACGGCGTCTGTCACGAATTACTATCAGGCCGCGGATATTTATGTTCATGCTGCAAGAGTTGATACGTTTCCAACGACAATATTGGAAGCTTTGGCCTGTGGAATCCCTGTAGTTGCAACAGCAGTAGGAGGAATTCCAGAACAAATAGAGCAAGGGAACACAGGGTTTTTGATTCCTCCTGGGAATTCTGAAGCAATGGCAGCAGCGATTCAAGAATTATTGTATAATCACAAACGTTGTCATGACATGGGAATACAGGCTGCAAAGATGGCTCGGGAGCGATTTGATGTAAAACGGATGATTGCTGACTATCTTACGTGGTATGAAGAAATACTCAACAACTCTTCTAAAACATCGTTGTGTCCTTATGGTCAAACGGATGAACTGAGGAGATAATGACAATGCTAAAGTAAGGTTAGTTCCAAATGAAATATGAATAAACGTATTCAACGAATTTTTTACTATTGGATGCCGTATATTACCTATACCTTGCTGTTATTGAGTTCTGTTCTGGTTCAGCATGTTGATTCAGGCTTCTTTTCTAAGCGCATACTTCTTTTGTCAGGTATTTTGGGCCTATCTGGATTCTTGTTCGGGCAACATATCTTTTTATGCTTCCGCGCGTCATCAAAACAAGAAAGACATGAAGCCAGATTCAGTCTATTTATAACAACCTTAGGATTTTTTCTGTTGCTAACAATTATTGAATTGTTCCTTCCTACGCCCCATTCTGAGTATTCTGCAACCCAGAAAGCTCTTCAGTTACAATTTGAGAGAAGAAATCAGGTAGTTGAATATCTCTTTCGGGATATACAGATGAAGTTATCATACAATAATCTCGGGTGGGCAGATGATTCAAAAGAATATGTACCAAAACCTCAGTATCGGATAATATTTATTGGAGATTCGTTCCTTGAAGTGCATTCCTCAAAGAATTTATCGAGACGCATAGAAGATTTATTAAAAAACAATGGAACTGAAATAGAGGTGATAAACTTCTCTAAAGATGATACAGGACCGGAACAATATCGGCATAAATTCTATGAATTTGCTCTTGAATTACAACCAGAGCAGATCATCTTTTTTTTGTATGAAGCCAATGATCTTTCTATCGGTTATCGTTATACTCCCTATATGCATCCCCCTTTTCGTATCACGGACAACGCGTTAAAACATTTAGATACGATAGAAATTCCAGAGTACGCCCAAAAATATTTACAGAACGTCAACCAGGAAAAAATTATATTCCATAATAAAATGGAATTATTTAGAACTTTACAGAATATGGGCTTGACAGTAGAGCAAAAAAATCTGATTTATTTGGCAGCTTACGGATATTTTCATAATGAACATCATAAGAAGCGTTTATTTCAAAAAACTTTGATCGCCTTAAATAAACTTTCTGGCAAGTTGATAGACTATGTCAGAACCGAATGGTATCATAAATTGCCTGATCAACGCCGTCATGATGAAGAGCTTTATCGACGATATCGAGAAATTTTTAAACTCCCACAAAGCGAACGGCTCGAAGCGATTGCTAAATTTATGGCGCAAGAATATTTGTTAATTCAAGATTATCGTCTTTGTTTACAACTTTTACAACAGCAGGATGAACGGTTTATCTCTTTGTTAATCGCTCAACAAGATATGCTCTATTATTTATTTCCGGCTATTGAGCATGCTTTGCAAGGAAATGTGCTTACTCAAAAAAAACCAGTTAATCATGAAGTTATAGAGCGGGCAACGGATGAATACATGAAATTATTTGATGAAATGGGAGCCATCGCTGAGGACAATGATATTACTTTAATATTCGTTCTTATCCCGGAAGCCTCGTATGCTGATGAAGATTTCCACCAATTCTGGCTGCCGATGATTGATTTTCAACAATATTTTTCCGAACAGCATGCCTTGTATTTATCCCTCAAAAATAAATTGATCAAAAAATTTTTTGTCATTGATCTTGCAGAATCTTCTTCTCAACTCCGAAATAACTATTGGAAATTTGATGGACATTGGAATGAAACAGGTCATCAACACATTAGTAACATCCTTGCGACAGAAATTTTATCCCATAAGTCACCAAAGGAGTTGAGCACCAAATGGTAGAACTTTCCTCACATATCGCCTGGCCTAAAATTAGTATCACCACTCCATCTTATAATCAAGCTGCTTTTTTGGAAACCACAATTCAAAGCATTCTCTCGCAGAATTATCCAAATCTTGAATATATTATTATAGATGGCGGGTCAACCGATGGAAGTGTTGACATTATCAAAAAATATGCACAGCATTTGCATTTTTGGTGTAGCGAATCGGATGATGGGCAATATAATGCTATAAACAAGGGGTTTTCCCTTTCTTCCGGCGAAATTATGGCCTGGTTGAATAGCGATGATATGTATTTTCCCTGGGCGTTAAAAACGGTCGCGAGTATTATGGCGGAACTCCCCCAAGTAGAATGGCTGACAACTCTCGAGCGCGGAAAATGGGATTGGCAGGGGTTTTGCCTTCAATATTATCCGGTGCCAGGATATTCCAGGGAAGCCTTTTTAGACGGATGCTATCTGCCGGCTATGAAGGAAAAGGATATGGGCTGTATTCAGCAGGAATCGACGTTTTGGCGTCGTTCCCTCTGGAACAAAATCGGAGGAAAAATCCCATTAACATTTCCGTTAGCCGCTGATTTTAATCTCTGGGCGCAGTTTTACTGTCATGCGGAACTATATGCGACTCGTTCTCCTTTAGGTGGATTCCGATGCCAGGAAGATCAGCGCAGCTCTCATATAGAACGCTACATTTCGGAAGCCAATAAAGCGCTTGACAATATACGAGAAATTTTACATTGGATGCCACGTAACAGAGGAAAACTCATGGAGCAATGGTTTGCATCCAGGTATTATTCTGCAAAACAAGTGTATCGTCAACATCCTGACAGACCTGACGGCACATGGGCAATAAAGGAATATCGTTTTTTATGAATCATCATCATGCTAACCAACAACCGCTAATTTCTATAGTGATTCCATCGTTTAATCAGGGACAATTTATCGAACAGGCCATAACGTCTGTATTGGGACAAAATTATCCGAATATCGAACTTATCGTGATTGATGGCGGGAGTAGTGATCAGACGCTTCAAATTGTTGAAAAATACCAGCATTCGATCCGTCATTGTATTTCTGAACCGGATCATGGGCAGGCTGAGGCGATTAATAAGGGATTTCGCCTGGCACAAGGAGATATCTTGGCCTGGCTCAATTCTGATGATATGTACTTACCATGCACCTTGTCGAAAATAGCTGCTGCCATAGGAAACACGACAGAACCTGCGCTTGTCTATGGAGGCGCGTTATACTTTTATGAAAAGACAACCTATACATTTGGCGAATTGCCGCCTGAGTTTGATCCTGACCAGTTGACATATTTCGATTATATGATCCAGCCCAGCACTTTTTGGAACAGGAGGGTATGGGAAACGGTCGGCGAATTAAACGAAATGTATTGTTATGTGTTAGATTGGGACTGGTTCATCAGGGCTTCAAAAATCTGCCAGTTTACCCGTCTCGAAGGCGAGTATCTGGCAATATATCGACTGCATGGATCCCATAAAAGCGGTACAGGCAAAGATGCGCGTCAGGAAGAAATTCTGCGTGTTGTCGAGACGTATGCCAGCCAGGAATGGATTGCTGCGTATCACGATGTCTACAAAGTAATCACGCCGTTACGGACATGGTTGTATCGCTTATCTCGGTTGAAGTTATACTGGCTGCGATATGGCTTGTACCCTCGATTATATCTCAAATATGGGAAACATTGTATCGAGGATATTATCTTGAGTTTATTAATTGTTCCACATATTTCCACAGAACCCCGGTTTAACCGATTGAAACCGTATCCTTCTTTTTAAAGAAATGGAGAGAGAGCTGCTTGATGATGGAAAATCACCTCAGAAATCGCATGGCGTTTTTTAGAAAATATATCAAAACGGCTAAACATGATCTGTTTATGATCGGGGTTTTATGTGTAGCTGCCTGGAAATTAACCTGCGGTCTTGAGTATTTCATGGATATAAAACTATCTGACGAGAGCCTCTATCTCTATTCCGGAATACAAATCTCAGACTATGGTATTCCAAAATTTGCCGAGTATAGTCCGTTATATGCGTTCTGGTATTATCTGCTTTCATTATTTCAACCGGATAAAATTCAATTATACTATCTCAATTATAAGGTATTAGCAGGATTATTACCAATTTTGATGTATCTTTTATTCAGAAGATATCGTGTTTCTGTCGCTGAATCCGGATGTCTCGCAGGATTTGTCTTGCTTGCTCATGCCAACCTACCAGTATGGCCTAAAGTCGGTCATCTGGCAGTTTTACTATCATTGTTATTCTTTCTTATTGCGACATGTACCAATTCTTTTGACAGGGCAACATTAATTTTAAGTATAGGCGCTTTATTGAGTTCTTATGTCAGACCTGAGTTTTTCATGACTTATGTGTTATTGATTGGTCTATCTCTTATTATTGCTGTAATCAAGAAACATTTTACTGGAAAAGATATGTATTTGTTTGTGATGGTCATACTTCTTTCAATAGTATGTATCATTCTTTTAGGAGTACCCGCGTTTAGTAGAAACGGAGAGAGAAGTTTCTTTGCATTCAGTCAGCATTTTGCTGTAAACTGGGTAACATGGACCAGGAGTGACATCAATCCCTGGACAAATTGTGAAGAAATTGTGACAGATAATTTTGGTCTAGTCCGGAGTATCCCTGAGGCTTATGAAAATAATCCATCTGTATTTCTGAAGCACGTTGTCTCCAACCTGAAAAACACAGGGAAAACGTTGACGAAGTTATTAACGCCAAAGTATAATAAAATATTTTTACCGAATAATAAATTATTTCATCTTATTGAAATAACTTTTTTGTTTGGGATGATAGGACTCTATTTACATTCGATAAAAAAAAGGTGGTTAGGAAAGCTCAGCTCGAAATTTCAACAACATAAAAATCTTTTCGTTCATTTCGGTTTATATTCAATCCCTGGTTTTATCGCAGCAATTATCATCTTCCCAAGAGACCATTATTTATTGCTGCAAAGTATATTCTTCCTTATCGTCATCGCTTGTATTCTCATAAAAAATCCTTGTGAAAATCATATTATAATCGATAGACAACACGTATATATTCTTGGATTTCTTATCATAGCTTTCACGCCAACTCCTGAAAATACACACCCATACCAGCTTCCCGGGCAATATCAATATAACTTAAAAACGATTCATTTTCTGAACTCTCTGAAAATTAAAGAGCAGGTGAACTTACTTGAAACAGAAGGAGGAGGATATAGTATTTATGTGGGAGAGAATTATAATACGATACTGGAAGTTGAGAAAAATACTTCCTATGAAATGTTCATGCAAGAAAAGAATCTGAATATGATTATTTTAAATGATACATTAAAAGAAGATACCAGATTCAAAGATGACAAAGAATGGCAACTTTTTTTAACCAAATATGAAAGTTTCGGGTTCATAAAAATAGCAATTGATGGGACTCCTTTCAAGTTGCTCGTAAAGAAAGATCTGTTATATTCCTCTGAAAATACATAAAAATAACCCTATTTGATTCATTGGCTGCTTATATGAAATCTTTACACAATACGAAGACACTTCCTAAAATTTCGATAGCGACTCCTTCTTTCAATCAGGCCCAATTTCTTGAAGCCACAATTCAAAGTATCTTATCACAAAATTATCCAAATCTTGAGTATATTATTATTGATGGGGGCTCAACTGATGGGAGTGTAGACATTATCAAAAAATATGAAAAATATGTGCATTTTTGGTGCAGCGAACCTGATAATGGACACTATGCTGCGCTTAATAAAGGTTTTTCACGAACAACTGGTGAAATTATGGCGTGGTTAAACAGCGATGATATGTATTGTCCGTGGGTGCTAAGAACTGTCGCCAGCATATTTTCAACATGCCCACAAGTGGAATGGTTGACTACTTTGAGCCCGTGTATTTGGGATTATTACGGATTTTGTGAGAAAGTAGAGCATATTGCCGGCTATTCAAAGGAAGCTTTTTTAGAGGGACGCTGTCTTGCCTGGGTTCCGGAATCTCTCGGCTGGATCCAACAGGAATCGACATTCTGGCGTCGGAGCTTATGGGAAAAAGCTGGCGGCTACGTATCTACAGATTTTGCTTTAGCAGGTGATTTTGAATTATGGTCACGTTTTTATATGCATGCGGAGTTATATGGAGTTCCTTCGCCATTAGGAGGATTTCGATATCAACATACTCAGAAAACATTTCATCAAAAACAATATGTGCAGGAAGCACGGCAGATAGTGAAAAAAGTTAGATCCCCTGCTAACTGGACTCCAAACTTCAAAAGACGTATTATTGTATTCTTGAAGCTTCATAAGATCCCAAAATTAAAAAATTATTTCTGGCCAACCTACAGATATTCTGGTAAGAAAGTCGTCAGAAGACATCCAGAAACTCCTGATGGTTTTTGGGAGATTGAAACGTACCATTTTTATGATTAATACTTTCTCCCTGAATGGGGCTAATTTTTGAGGGAAATGCAAGAGGTAGAGAGGATCCAGGATATATGCAAGTAAAAGGAGCAGTATCGTTATGGTTAAGAAAAACATTGCGTCCGGCATTACGGGAATTTTCATACTATACGTCTTTTCCTGTTGTTCGCCCTACAAATGTCGTGATTTATATCACCGACCGTTGTCAACTACGATGCACGACCTGTTCGAAGTGGACAACGCCGGATGCGATCCAAGACAAAGAGTTGACAACGAGCGAGTGGAAAAAAATTCTTTTAGATTTAAAAAATTGGTTAGGCTTTTATGCCGTTTTTTTCTGTGGAGGAGAGCCGTTTTTGCGGAAAGATCTTCTCGAATTAATTGACTTTGCTGCCGAGCAGAACATTCCTTCCTCGGTGATTACAAATGGTTATAATATAGAACCTTTTGCAGAACAAATTGTCCAGTCTCGTTTAGCTTCGCTTCATGTCTCTCTCAATGGAATAACTCCAGAGATACATGATGTGACAAGAGGAACACCAGGAAGTTTGGAAAATACCATGAGTGCTCTTCTCAAAATTCATCAGCTGAAAAAACAGAGACGGGGAGAAAAGTTGTGGCTGAATATTGAAACCATCCTTATGCCCCAAAATGTTCAAGAAATTCTTCCACTCATCGCCTGGGCCAAAGAACATGAGTTGGATAGCATTGATGTGCAAATTCTTGAAGACACGCAAACCTTTTATTCTTTTTCCAGGGGAAAAAGTGTTCAAAAGCCAGATGATTATCAACGACCATCCTCTTTAGAACAGCCCTGGAAAGACGGAAAAGGTGAGCTTCTTCTGGATGTTCTTGATGAACTTATCCGACAAAAACGAGAGGGAGGTTTTATTGCTACTCCAGAAGCGCAACTTCATGCAACAAAAACATATCTTCGAAATCCTGATGACATCTTACGGATTCAATGTCGAGTTGGTGTTGATAGCTTTATCATTGATCCGTATGGAAATGTTCGACTATGTATGAATATGTCTCCGATTGGCTCTTTACTCGAAGAATCTCCAAAAGAGCTATGGTTTTCTCGATCTGCTCGTTTTCAAAGAAAGAATATTAAGAAATGTAAAATGTTTTGCCGGTTATTAACGTGCAATTTTTCCGATTGAATAGCGTCTTGAAAATTTTATGGGAAATTTTTTGCCGAAGATTTCAATCCAAATTGTCAGTCGTTACGTTCCTGCTGAAAATAAATCCGGGCCGTTTACCTATTTGTTTGACATCATGCGCTATCTTCATCGGATTGGTTGTCACCTTGAATTGAATATTCTTGATCCGTGGTTTCAAGTCCGGAATATCCCTGGAGCAGTGCAAGAAATGGCAAACGTGGTGATTATGCCGGCTTTACCGGAAGCCAATCAGCGGCAATTCTCAATAAAAACTCTGTTTCGGCCAATTTATACACGATTGCCAAACTCTGTCCTTCATCCTGTCAGGAAAGCGTTTTATGACCTACAAGGTAAACCATTGCCCGGAATTCATCCGCATGACGCCCCTGCTACCCAAGAAGAAATCGCGTTTATTGCCGAACGAATGACAGCTTTTCGTCCTGATGTGCTTATCACCAATCACACCTGTTTAGGGAATACTTTTGAGATGAAAACATTCGAGAATGCCTCAATTTTGAAAATCATCCTGACTCATCATATCGAATCACAAAGAACACACGATTTCAACCGGGCGCGGTTATCATCACGGGATTCTTTATGGAATCGAGAATACGAAGCAAATCTCTTACAGCATGCCGACGTGCTGCTTGCAATTCAAAAAGAGGACGCCACGGTTTTAAAAGAGATGGCTCCTCAATGTGAGGTGTTATATGCCCCCATGTCTGCGACATATCATCCCCATGAACCTGCGGAGCAAGTTGCAGGACGCTGCTTGTTTGTGGGCAGCGATATTGATCATAATGTACATGGCATGACCTGGTTTTTACACGAGGTCTGGCCACTCGTTTTACAACAGCATTCGCAAGCGACGCTGCATGTGTGCGGTACGGTCTGTTCAAAAATTGACCATACTTTTCCGAAAGTGCAATTATTAGGACGAGTGGAACAAATCGAGACAGAGTATGCGGCGACGGAGGTTTGCCTTATTCCTTTAGTGGTAGGAAGTGGCTTGAAAATCAAACTGGTAGAGGCCCTTTCGCATGGTCGCGCCTGTGTAGCGACCTCAGTAGGCGTTCAGGGCGTGCAAGAACTCAGGGGGAAGGCAGTGTTGGTGGCGGATACGCCATACGATTTTGCCCGGGACGTGATTTCGGTCTTGGCAAATGCTGATCAACGATGCAAGATGGAAGAAGAGGCGCGGCGCTATGTCATCGAAAAGCTCTTGCCTGAAAAGACGTATCAACCCTTTATCAAGAGAATTTATGAGCATCTTACCCAATTGGTTCGATAGCTCAGATAGATCCCTATCCAATGGGGAATTGCCGGATAGAAATATCATAACATACATTTGTTTTTGGAATCATGTTCGACTAATATACACCATTCCCCAAAAAAGTGTCGAAGACTCTAAACCATAATGAAAAAGATCTCCTTAAAACAATGGATTTCTGAAGCAATATTCCCTAAAACAAGGTATAGCCGTATTTTTTTACTATTAGTGATATTTAAAGCATTAAGTTATTGGCTGATGGCAATGTGGTATTACCCAGCACAACCACTATCTGTCATCGCTCTGTATCGTTCTGGCGAGAGTATGAATTACTACCCTATCATGGCGGCTCTCTCAAGTTTCGAATTTGGAGAAACTGTTGTGGTTGAACATTTAGGAAAAGGAGTACAAGCTTTTCCATTTGCCTCTATTGCATTTCATGCCTTTGCCTTTCGTTTGTTTCATGTCTATGGGATTATCCTCGCTGATATTATTATTGCGCTGTTGCATTATCTCATTTTTTGTACGTTTCTTCGTGTCATTGGTATTCCTAAATTGTTAGCAGAATGTTGTAGTCTTCTTATTGTTACACAAGGAATAGATCGAGTTCTTTTCCAATTCACTCGACTTTATAATATATTCCCACGAAATATTTTTTTTATAGTATTATTACTATTCTGTATCTTGACTATAGGGATGCTAATTTATTTGTCATGTAGAAAAACCATTCCCCCCTTCCGTACCTCATTTTTGATAACTACGATATTTTTCACAGGACTTTTATTACTATCTCTCGGTGTTATAGGATATAGCCATTGGAATTGGCGCATTCCACGACCATTTGTAACTGATGTCTATTTCTTTTTGTGTGTCTGCCTCGTAACAACACTCTTAAATTCTAGTGAGGAGTGTAATGACACAGAAGGTTATGGACACGCTCTCCGGAGTGCGCAAGCTCTGCTTGCGCGGCCAAAGCAGAGCTTTGGCACTCCGAAAAATGTCCATAACCTTGTATGTCAATACAAGGGGGATTATCAAAGAAAAATTTTGAGGGTAATATGGGCATGTTTAGGGGGAAGTTTTGCGTTTTTGTTACAAGGAGAAATTTATTTAACAATTTCTACAAGCCTTATGATCGGAGGAGTAATGATCCATTTGCTCACAAGAACTCACAGTACAAGAGAGCAGAAAATACAATGTTTTAAGGGATTTCTTCTATTTTCTATAACTGCAATGATAGGGGCGATTCCTTTTCTACTACAAAACCTATTGACTCACCCTGATCTACCGAGAAGATTGGGACTTTTTCCAATCCAAAGAACACGAATTTTCGTTTTACCCGGTTGGCGACCATATTTTATAATCGGTTTATCATGTATACTTGGAACTTTATTAATTCAATTAGGAAAACACCAGACTTTACATAATTTTTCACATTATCGGCGGAATATTTGGTTTTTTATTTGTTTCTGTTTTGCTGGATGGGCGGCTCTTCCTCTCTCAGGTATTATACTATCCAAAACTATTCAACCTCAGCATTTTCTTTACAGATTAGAGCACATTTTTTCGTTGACGATGTTAATATTTCTTCTCTACGCCTTCATCTGGCAATTTACACAATTTTCAAACCCATTTCTTCTGCTGAAAAAAAGATACATTCGTTTTTCTCAAATGTTGATCTTGTGCGTTATTCTTCTTAGCGTTACTTCTACTATTCGATTTGCAGCAGTTTTTGCTAAAAATGACATCCCTGTGCTTGGAACCCATGAACCAGACTCTGTTTCAACGTCAAATTATCGAACTGATTTTTTTAATACGACGCAAGAGCTTCTAAAATATAAGATGGGCAAATTACCTGTGCTTGCTACTGTTGATTTTCAGATATATTCCTGGTGGGTTTCTTTCTGGAAAGGATATGCATTTTTTCCTTTTGCGTTTACCTCGCCATTACCAGATTCAGAATTAGAATATCGTTTAGCTGTATTTTGCAAACTTCTCGGCATGAACATTGAAGATTATCAAAAATTTATCCATGAAAACTATATTCAATATTTTTGGCAATCACATTTAAAATATCAAGTGTCATCAGCGTATTCATTTTCATCCTTATCAGATTATCCTCAATATGTTCAGGAAAAAATCAAAAAAACGACAATTCTTGATAATTATGATATTGCCCTTCCTCTTAGTGAAGAAAAGCGACTTATTGAACTATTCAATCAAATAACTGTGCCAATAGAAACGTTGAATATAGAGCTAATCGTATTAACAAATGGGATGTTTCTGCAACAGTTTTCTCCGCCAGATAACCATTTTGAATTATGCTATCAAAACAGTACTTTTCGGATTTGGCGAAGAAGGTGAGTAGATTGATTTATCAACCACTTTTTCTGGTTTGAACGAGAGCAACAACAATTAACTCTTTATCGCATAAAAAAGCTGAAAGGATCTCATGAAGACTTGGCAACATCTCATTTTAGGCGCCGGCATGACCGGGTTGGCGGCCGGATATGTTTCAGGATTGCCAATTTACGAAGCCGCTGATGTACCGGGCGGGATTTGCGCGTCCTATTATCTCAAACCCGGTACGAACGAACGCCTGTTTACGCTGCCGGATGATGGCGAAGCCTACCGTTTTGAAATCGGCGGTGGGCATTGGATTTTTGGCGGCGATGCGGCTGTCAGACAATTTATCAACCGCTTGATCCTGTTGAAAGACTATCTCCGTACATCATCAGTTTATTTTTCCAATGATGGATTGTATGCGCCCTATCCTTTACAAAACCATTTGCGCTATTTGGGAGTGCATGTCGCTGCGCAAGCTTTAGCGGAAATGGCGCGTCCTCAAGGTTCGTTTCGTACCATGCGCGAATGGCTTGAAGCCTGTTTTGGACCGACTTTGTGTCAGCGTTTTTTCTTTCCCTTCCATGAACGCTATACGGCCGGATTATATACTACGATTGCGCCCCAGGATGCGTATAAATCGCCGGTTGATTTGTCGCTGGCTATTCAGGGGGCTTTGCAGGAGGTTGCGGCAGCCGCGAAAAGGAATTTCGCGGTACAGGGGGAAAAGGCTGCGAAACGGAAGTTTCGCGCTACAGCAGGCTATAATGCGACCTTTCGCTATCCGTACAGCGATTTGAGCACGCTTGCCAGAAGTATGGCGCAGCATTGTACGATTCACTATGGAAAACGTGCGATTCAAATTGACGTGCATGAAAAAATCGTGTTTTTTGCTGATGGCACTGAAATGCCTTACAACACAATTATTTCGACATTGCCTCTCAATACAATGCTCACCATGACGGATATTCAGCTTGAAACACCTGCGGATCCGTTTACTTCAGTGCTCGTGCTGAATATTGGCGCGATCAAAGGTCGGCAGTGTCCGCAGGATCACTGGCTCTATATTCCCGACGCCCGTTCACGGTTTCACCGCGTCGGATTGTACAGCAATGTTGATCCTTCTTTCCTGCCCAAATCACGGCAAATTCGTAATGATCGCATCAGCCTGTATATTGAACGCGCCTATTCTGGCGGCGTGAAACCAACAGATCATGACATGCAACAGTATATTCAGAACGTTGTGGCAGAATTACAGAAATGGCAATTTATTGAGGAGGTTGAAGTGTGCGACCCAACCTGGGTTGAGGCAGCTTACACCTGGGCCTATCCTGGTTCTTGTTGGAAAGACGATGCGTTGCAGGCGTTAGAAAAGTATGGTATTTATCAGGTCGGGCGCTATGGACGCTGGCAATTCCAGGGGATTGCAGATTCAATTCGTGACGGATTTATTGTTGGAGCAAGTTTAAAATAATAAGTACTCGCTCAAAATTTTTGGGTATAAAATAGAGCGAAAAACCAGGTTTCTTGAAGAAACCTGGTTTTTGGAATACCCGAAAACTTTTGGTCAGGTACTTAGACGAGACCTTTCAGCAAAGTAGCAATGGAAATAGAGAATGATACCACAGAGAAATAGTTTTTGGGATGAGAATGCATATGCGCCGTGGACGCCTCAATGGATGGGTAAAGAACTTGTCTTCTGTCTTGTAGAACGAAGACTGCCGAAACGCTTGCTTGTCAGGAAAAAAATTCGTCCCGGCTGGTATTACGCACTCAAAATCAAGAATGCGCTGAGCAGCAAGCGCAAAGTCGGTTTTGGCCCGGTGGTTGAGGGGGAATACAATATTGGCGTCCGAGGCTCGCGCATTGACCCGATTGTGGATTGCATCAACAGGAAGAGCGAGAACTACTCCGCCGACATTTTTTTTGATTTTGGTGAAATGGCTCGCTTTGACCTGATCGTGATCGTCAAAGAATTTCATCCGGGCGTGTATCCGTTGCTTGAGCAGCTCAAAGTGCAGGGCAAGCGTTTCGTGTATGATATTGTGGATAATCCCTTTTGTACCGACCCGCGCAGCGTCAGTTATCACGACCACCCTGAATTTCTGCGGATGATGGATGGCGTCATTTCATCCAGTCCGGTGCAAAGCGAGGATGTCAGGCCAATCAATCCAAATGTCGTACTGATCGAGCATCCGATTATCAATTTTGAGTGTTCGACCTACCCTCAAAAAGCGACGGTAGATATTCTCTGGCAGGGATATATGGCCAATGTCGAGGCGATGTTCCGGTTACACACCATTCTGGAAAAAGTGCGGCAGGAGAGCGGGCGCGACGTGCGCATGATTTATCATAGCAATTGTCCGACCCGCACTGATGGCATGATCCATTATATCAAATGGAAAATCCGAGATTGGCAGAAAATATTGGCGTCGGCGGACATCGGGATTGTCATTAAACCGCCGGATAATGAGGTCCAACGGCGCAAACCGTCGAACAAAGTGTTGAGTTACATGGCAGCCGGGCTGCCGGTCGTGTGTACGCCGACCGAGGCGGATAAGCTCATCATGGAACATGGCAAGACCGGCTTTTTCGCTTATACCGATGAAGAATGGTACAGGTATCTGAAAGGCCTGATTGAAGATCCCGAATTACGCAAAGCCATGGGAATGCGAGGACGAGAGTATGTGTGGGAACGCTTCACGATAGAAAAAATTACCGCGAAATATCTCAATCTTTTTGATCATGTCTAAAAACCGGGTTTTTTGAAAAAACCCGGTTTTTGCTTATGGCTCAGGCAATCCCTTGATCATGTTCAGGTTCGATGCCCAATGCTCGTAGTTGCTTTGCCAATCGCTCTGCTCGCTGGCGTTCTTGTTCGAACTGTTGATGTTCTTGCGCAACACGTTCCATGCCAGTGAGCAGCAGGTTGCCATCGGCATCAACCCAACGCAGCCATTGGGCCCGTAGGCCTTCGAATACCCCGTCCCAAATCGTCAGTTTTAAACAGACTTCATTCAAATCAAGGTCTTGCTGCGGAAAATAACGCGCAATGGATAAGCCATAGACGCGCAAGATGGATTCCTGCACGCACTGCTCCGGGTTGAACACCACGTAATACCATACGCCTATGCGCGCATACAAACGTAATTTTCGGCTCAGTTCACCGCCTTCTTTGTTGGAAACCACTTCTACCACAACTTCCGGCGGTTTGCCAAACTTCCACAAAAAATACGACCGGTTTTCTTTACGCCTGATGTCTTCATCCGGCTGGACATCCAGACTCAAAAACATATCCGGCACGAGCGGCGGTTGGCGCACCGCATAAAATATGCCGACATTGGCGGCCGCAAAAAACGGACGGCCCGGCTGCCATGAACTATACAGCGGTTCTACTAACAGTCGCTGCTGTTTTTCTGAAAAGACATTGTCCACGGGAGTGTCATCCTCTGTGACAATATGATCCATCTCCGGCATGTCTGCAACAACACTGTCCGGGGGAGATAATAACACTTCTGACATGAAAATCCCTCCTCTTCAGGATAACCTATCGTTTCTCATTGTACATTTACGCCATTCCATGATTGTGTCAAGCGTTTTTTCAAGGCACGCTCGTTTTTCTACAGCTATTTTTATTGACTTTTCCCAGGAACTCACGATAAGAATTTCTTATAAGAAAGAATTTGAGGTAGTTCGGGAATGGAGTGAAGCGGATTTCCCGAGCAAGTGAAACTATAGGAATTTCATGTAAGACGGATTGTAGTGGAGAACATCTCGAATACCAATCCTTTTTACATAAAATCCATGTCGTTTTCATTCATGACACAAGAACAACACGTACCGTTTCCGACTCATCTGCTGATTGAGACGACGACCCGCTGCAACCTGCGCTGCAAACAATGCGCCCATGTCATTCACAAATATGATTTTGCGGACATGCAGTTGGAGACGTTTTATAAATTACGTCCCTTGTTTCCGACCGCAGAACAAGTCGCGTTGTATGGGCATGGCGAGACCTTTTTGTATCCGCATTTTTTTGAGATGCTGGCAGAACTCAAACAGCATGATATTTTCGTGTATGTTACTACGAATGGCACGCTCATTACTGAAGATGTTGCCAGACGGCTGGTTGAGTTACAATTGGATAGATTGGCTTTTTCCCTGGATGCGGCCACGCCGGAACTCTTTAATGAGATTCGGCGCGGCGCGGATTTTGAAAAGGTGTTAAGCAACATTCGAACTCTGAATGCGCTGAAAAAACAAGCGCGGCGTGATGATAAACCGATTTTGAGCATCATGTATTGCGCCATGAAGAGCAATATCCAGGAACTGCCCAAATTGGTGCGGCTGGCCGATGAATTGAATATGACGCACGGCGTGGCCGTCATGAATATTTATGAATACGGCCTCAGCGGCGAATCGCTGGTGGAACATCCTGAACTTGCAGAAGGCCCCATCAATGAAGCGAATCGGCTTGCCCAACAATTAGCCGTACCTTTAGGCGGCCTGGAAAATGGCTTTGAGGGGCTGCGGATCGCGCTGGTGCAGCTCAGTGCATGGGACAGACTGTATCGCAACTATCGGGAATTCAAACGCAGCTTTGACCGTAAGAACTTGCTGAAAACCAAATGGTCGCGCCTGCTTGATCGCCTGAACAGAGACAACAGCCTCCACCAGGAGGAGACAACGACAGAAATCAGGAATAAGCAGGAAAGCGGCAAGACAATTCGGGTGAAAAAATGTCGCGATCCCTGGGAATTCCTGTTTGTGGATGTGCATGGCAACATCCGCCCCTGTTGCACATCCCACCGGATCATGGGTAACCTGCACGCAGAGGATTTTATGACAATCTGGAATAACCCAAAATATCAGGAATTTCGAGCGAAGATGGTCAGCCCTGATATTCCGGAAGAATGTAAAACCTGTATCAGAAAAGCATGGCAGACGATTCCCTACGCACCCACGCTATAAAATGATTTATGGATGTATCTATTATCATTGTGAACCTGAATTCCCGACAATTGTTAGAAGACTGCCTGACATCCGTTTATCAGCATACACACGATATTGAGTTTGAAACCATTGTTGTCGATAACGCCTCGACCGACGGCAGCGTTGAGATGGTGAAAACGCAATTTCCGCAAGTACGCTTGATTGAGAATGCGGTCAACAACCGCTATGCGATTGCCAATAATCAGGGACTTGCCCTGGCGCGGGGACGCCATATCTTCTATCTGAACGGCGATACGATTTTGTTGGGGAATACAGTCAAAGAAATGGTGAAATTTTTAGATGCGCATCCTCAGGTCGGAGGGGTAGGATGTTGCCTGATGTATCCTGACGGCGCGTATCAGGATGCCTGTTTTCGCTTTCCTTCTGCGCTGAATGTGTTTTATCTGCTCTGTCTGTCCAGGTTTTACTGGAAAACCAGCCTGGCGGCCAATTATCCGCAAGTCCAACAGGCAACCGAGCCGCAGTCGGTTGATTTTGTGATGGGGGCCTGTTTGATGGCGCGGCGCGATCTCCTTCAGCAGATCCATGGCATGGATGAAGACTATTATTTTTACGGCGAAGATTCCGACCTGTGCTATCGCATCTGGCAAGCCGGTTGGCCGATCTATTATTTACCGCAGAGTACGAAGATTATTCACTATGGAGGAATAAGCAGTACGATCAATTTATTTGACAATGATCAGCGGCGCAAACATTTACGGGGTTGGACGTCACGATTTTTATTTATCAAAAAACATTATCCCTTCTGGCGCAGAGTCGTGATTTTTATTGCAGTGCTCAGCGCGCTCGGCATGAACACTATTCTCTATGGCTTGGCAGCGGTTAAACGTCGTGATTGGCAGTATTTTCAAGTCAACATGGATGCGCATCTTGCGATTACTCGGGCGGCTTGTCAGATTATTTAAAACTACAGGAATGGTATATAAGCAAGAATACATTTCTTGTAGAAATACAAGAGAATTCTGGCTTATATACCATTCCTGTAGTTGACCGATAATATGTGGATGAGAGTTTTGATTCGATTGTTATTACTGGGGGGAATTGTTAGCGAGCTGTTCACCGGGAATATTGGGGCTGAACAGGCTCCAGCACCTACACAGAGCATGTCGAAATGTGCGGATACAGTCCCGCAGAATTTTGAGATACGCATCCAGCATCTTACGCATATCGAACTCCCTGCCTGGACAGGACAAATTTTCGCGCTTGCCGATGGAAAGCCTGTTGGTACCGTCTCATTAAAAAAACCTTGTCAGCAGCTTGCGGTCGGGAATTATGTGCTGATACTGCATTTTCAAGAAACGCTGCCTGAAATAGAGTCGCTGCGGCCGTTTACCTTTTCAATCTCTAGAAATAACAAAACCATCTTTACGCTTCAGATCGGCAAAGCAGAGACATCGGAAATAGAATATGGGGTTGGACGTACCGGGGCGGATTTTGTGGACTCTGATCCACGACGCGGAAGGGATTATGTCAATTTTGAACTTCCGAAAAATCAGCCAGAACTATGCTTTGCCAAGTGTAAAAAAGATCCGAATTGTGATGCGTACTCTTATGGAAATCCACCGGAATGGCCAATGGCGCGTTGCTGGTTAATGCACGGCTTTGCTGTGCCTCATCCCGACCCGCATGCCGTATCGGGAGTGATCCAGCGAGAAGATGCTCCTCCATATCGTGTAGAAATAATCACCCACAAACTTGACCCGGAAAAGTAACATATTCGTTGAGGAACGAAAGAATGTCCTGGTTGCTTACCCTATCGTTCTCTGAGAAAAAACCCGTGTTCGAAAAAATTATCAATAAGAGAGGGCTGACTGCGAGCCAAAAGAAAAGATTTATGACACTCAGTGTCTTGCTTCTCGCCATGATCATTAGTTTTTTATACGGTTTTAAGCATATCCTTTTGCTGTATGATCGTGATTGGCAAATTCAGGATACGGTTTTTTTTACGTCTTTCGAAGCCTGGGATGTGGATCATTATCTTGCTCAAATCAAAGAAGTCTCAGAAGGGAATTATCTGCTCTCGAATGCCTACCTGGCAGAATATAAACAGACCAAACGTTCTCCCTGGCCGCTCTTTCCGAATCTTCTCATGGCTTTTACCGGAAAACTGCTGCATCTTAAAGTACAACATCTGGCTGTGTTAATGGATTTCCTGTTGCCTCCTTTGATTTTCCTCCTGGTGTATAGGCTGCTTTCGGCTGTAAGCTCTGGCACATATACGGCAATGTTGGGAGCATTCATCCTGGTCGCCATTCCACATATTACCCGGATCGATATATTGGCCTATATCGGAGTTGATTTGCTTCAAAAGGGATTCGTGCCTCCTGTTCTTGGAGAGGCGCATTGTTATTATTGCTTTTCTGGTACAAATAATCCTCAACTCACTTACAATTTTCTTTTAGCCGCGTTATTTTTCTATGCCAAAGGGTTGATAACCTTAAAGCACAGATATTGGTTGTTTGCCGCTCTGTTTGGTGTGCTGACCTCCTATTCCTATGTGTATTTTTCCAGCTATCTTTATGCGTTTCTGGCAGTCAGCGCATTGGGGTTCTGGTGGTTGAGAGATACTGAGCGTTTTCGGAGAAGCCTGATTTTGTTAGGAGGAATTCTACTTTGTTCGATTCCGTTCTGGCTGCCATTGCTCAATTTCTCAGGAGAAGAAATGGGACAGATGGCCTTCATGCAGAAAACTCATCGTCCTATCTTCAGTTATTCATTTATCAACACACATATCAGAGAACAAATTCTTTTCACCGTCTTTTTGTGCGCCCTGATCCTTTTTGGGATACGAAAAGGCACGTTGCGCAAAATTCCTGGGATGCTGGCGTTTTCATTATTATTCAGTGGGTTGGTTTGCCTGGAACAGCAGATCATTACCGGAATTAGTGTGCAACCCTGGCACTATGATGCGTATGTGAATCCACAAGCGGCAATTTTCGCCCTGACTGTATTAGCAATGGAACTCTTGCCCAAACTTTCACTGCAAATGCTTCCGATTCGATCTGTACTGAGGTATGGAGGGATTGGCGTGATCGGGACAAGTCTTTGCCTGAATCCCGGATTTATCGCTGCCTATCTGAGTTCTGACGGAATACTAACGCCTGCTTTTAAATCATTTTTATGGGTGGCTCATGTTGGAGGACTGTTGCTTGGCATGAGTCTGTTCTGTGTTCATGTATTATTGAGTTCTCGTTTTTCACATAGTATCTATCGGTTAGGGTGGTATTTAAAAACTATTTTTCACCCTCTATTCCATCCGAATGCGGGAAAAATTCTCTGGCTTTTCGTCATATTATCCATCACTTACGATGTCGGTCTCAGGCAATATACCTATTATTACCAGGAGTTGAAACCAAAATTCGCTTATCTTCAGCAGCTTGCTCCGGCATTGAATTGGCTCAATAAGCATACGCCGCCGGAATCGGTGGTGTTTGGCAGCCCTGATCATACCTCAACGAACAGCATTATTCCTATTTATACCCATAACAATGTCTATGTCACGTTTCACTCTCAATTTTACACATTTCCTTCGTTAAATCAAATTTCAGATCGTCTTTATATCGCAATGTATGTAATGGGGATAAGAACGCAACAAGAGTTCGATGAATATCTGAAAGATCATTGGTTTGAAGAAGGCATATTTGCAGACTATCAACAGAGATTTTCTCGTGATGTCTATTCAGAGTTAACCACATATCAAGTAGATTATCTCTTGTATGGCCCACGGGAACGAAAAAATTTTGGATTTGATCCAGAAGAGGCCTATCCCTTTTTAGAGAAACAATATGATGATGGTGTTGTAAAGATTTTTCGCGTATTATAGATATTATCGAAAATAAGGAGTAAGAAGCTTTGTGTTGCCCACTGCTCAGTTCGGATGACAATTTGATCATAGGAGAAAAAACATGCGAAAATTCAACCTGTTTCTGACGGAAATTTTACCAAAATTTGATCTAGTGCTGGCTTATCTTTTATACCTGCCGGCGCGTTTTATGAAAGCGATCAGGGCCAGAGGAATAAACCATTTCCCACGATGTCGCCAGGTATTTCTGAAAATCGGCGTGTTTCCGATTTTAGATCATTTTTATGATCCGTTATTTAACGAACAGCACTTGAAAAAGCCATTGACAGAGCCGAGAATACTCCCTGGAATCGAATGGAATGACCAGTCCCAACTTGATCTCCTTGAACAATTTCATTACAATGAAGAACTGACGGGGATCAAAATGTATAAAGAAGATGACGAGACTTTTCATTTCAATAATAACGTGTTTGACGCGGGAGACGCCGAAACCTGGTATAATATGATCAGATGGTTTCAGCCAAAATGTATTATCGAAATTGGGAGCGGGTATTCGACGCTTATGGCGATCAAGGCTATCAAACGTAATAAACACGAAGATCACGGTTATCAGTGTCAGCATATCTGTATCGAACCCTACCTGGCTTCCTGGCTTGAACATGCAGACGTAACAGTCATTCGAAAGCCGGTGGAAGATGTTGAGCTTGAACTTTTTTCGAGCTTACAGCCTCATGATCTTGTCTTTATTGATTCGTCTCATATCATCAGGCCCCAGGGAGATGTTCTGTACGAATATTTTCGAATTTTACCGGTTCTTGCCGGCGGAGTGATTGTGCATATTCATGACATTTTTTCACCTCGTGATTATCTTACAGAATGGATCGTTGAGGAAAAACGCTTATGGAATGAACAATATTTATTAGAAGCCTTGCTCATGTCAAATCCCGAATGGAGAATCATGGCTGCCTTAAATTATCTGAGTCATAGCTATTATGCCCAATTGAAAGCCACGTGCCCCTTTCTTGCTCCAACCTCGGAACCCCGGTCATTCTATATCCGGAAAGTAGGATGATAAAATCGAATATGCTAATGATCAATGACAAGAGAAAGAAGGGAGAACCGTGTAAAATCCTTTATCTGAATCATGCGGCCTATATCGGTGGGGCAGAAGTTGCACTTTTGAATCTCTTGGCTTACCTGAACCAAAGTCGCTTTCAACCAGTGGTGCTTGCCCCAGAAGGCCAATTGGCGGAAAAACTCAAGGAAATAGAGGTACGTTGGATTCCTATTCCGAGATTAGCCGGTTTGAACCGCTATACGCTGCCGGGGTTTCTGAGAGTGCTACCTTCCTTGCGATCTGTTTTGTTTGAGGAAAAACCGGATTTGGTGCATGCCAATACGAATTTTAGCTCAGAATATGCAGGCGTATTGTCAAGGCTTCTGAGTGTTCCCACGATCGGACATATTCGTGATATTGAACCGCTCGGGCGCATGGGGCGTTGGACAATTCGGCAAAATACCCGACTGATAGTCATCTCAGAAGCTGTCAAACAATATCTCATCAGAGAACACGTTCCTGAACACCAGATTGTTCGCGTATATGATGGCGTGGATCTGCATCAATATCAGCCACGCCAAAGCCCTTTTAATGAGAAATCCGAAGTCATCATCGGCATCGTGGGTCAGATTGGCGAACGCAAGGGACACAAATATTTGCTCGAAGCTCTTTCTGCTCTTGTTCCTTCCTACCCTCAGATTCAACTCTGGATTGTTGGCAAGGAACCGGAACAGAATCAGGAACACTATACGGAACAATTGGAGCGATATATCAAAGAAGCGCATCTTGAACCTTATGTGACATGGTGGGGATTTCGAACCGATATTCCCGACATCTTGAGTCAGCTTGACATCCTCGCGCTGCCTTCGCTGCAAGAACCGTTCGGAAAAATCGTGATTGAAGCGATGGCGATGGAAAAACCGGTCGTGGCGACCACGGTGGGAGGAGTGCCGGAAATCGTCGTGGATGGAAAAACCGGGCTGCTTGTGCCTCCACAGGATGCTAGGGCCTTACGCCAGGCCCTGGAACGGCTTCTGCTGAACCGAGAAACTCGGATCGCTATGGGCATTGCCGGGCGAAAACGAGTTGAACACCTGTTCTCACTTGACCAAAATATGCAGCACACGCAACAGATATATGCCGAGATTCTGAGGGATATTAAATAATCAGATCGTGGTTGTTGAGAAAAATGATTGAAAGGGGATCTTGAGTGAGAGAAACGTTGCTTCAGTACCTTGTTTGTCCTGCATGTCAAACTGCTTTTCATCTGGAAGTCGCTCAACAAGATGAAGATCATATTATGGAGGGCATGTTACACTGTCGCGGGTGTAAGGCAGCGTATCGCATTACCGAGGGCATCCCTCGGCTTTTGAATCAATCTCACGTTGACCCCAAAAATAAAGAGACCGCCGAACGTTTTGGCCAGCAATGGGATGCCTTTGATTTTATTGATGTCGAACGTTATCAAATGCAATTTCTCGATTGGATTGCTCCGATTTCCAGGGAATTTTTTCAACACAAACTAATTCTGGATGCCGGATGCGGAAAAGGCCGGCATTGTATTGCAGCCTCTCGCTTTCAAGCTCAGGAAGTGATCGGCATTGATCTGGCCGAAGGTTCTGTGAGAGCGGCCTTCAGAAATACGCGCAATATCCCGAATATTCACATTATCCAGACCGATATTTATGCTCTTCCGTTTCGTGAGAATCTCTTTGATTATATTTATTCGATCGGAGTGCTCCATCATACGCCTGAACCGAAGCAGGCGTTCACCTGTCTCGTCAAAAAACTCAAACCAGGAGGAACAGTTTCTGCCTGGGTGTATAGTAAGGAAGGCAATGGATGGGTCATTACTCTCGTCAATCCTCTTCGAAAATATGTCACCTCAAAATTTCCGCTGCCAATAGTAAAGAGTATCGCTTTTATCTTAACGATAGGCTTGCAATGCGCCTTAAAATGCGTGTATGCCCCGCTAAATGCCTATCAAATATTTCACCCATGTTCTCGATACTTGCCGTACAATGAGTATTTATATTATATTTCAAAATTTCCCTTTCACGAATTGTATTGTATTGTGTTTGATCATTTACTGCCTGAGATCGCATTGTATATTGAAAAGGAGGAATTTTCCTCCTGGTTTGACGAGTGTCATCTTCATGATATTTGCATCACAAGCAGAACTAACAATAGTTGGAGAGGCAAGGGGGAAAAGAGTTAGAGGATTACTATTCTCATGGAACACTATACGTATCATATTTTGTATCAGGTCGAAGAGACTCATTGGTGGTTTGTCGGCCGGCGAAGCCTCATTTTAGACCAAATTGCCCGGTACTATCAAGGGCAAAAAAATCTTGTCATGCTTGATATTGGCTGCGGCTGCGGGATTTTTATGACACATCTCACGCCCTATGGCAAGATTGTCGGAATGGATAGTTCTGCTGATGCTCTTTGTTTTTGCCAGCAAAGACGACTCTCCCATCTTGTTCAAGGAGATGCAGAGATGCTCCCGTTTTTTCCCAACAGTTTTGATCTTCTCACGGCCAATGATTTGCTTGAGCATTTGGATGATGACATCACAAGCTTACACGGATTTTTCTCGCTGTTAAAGCCCGGAGGACGGCTCTTTGTGTTTGTTCCGGCCTATCAGTTTTTATGGAGCTTGCAAGATGAAATTTCTCATCATAAACGACGTTACACAAAGAGACGATTAACTCACGTGATTGAATCAGCCGGTTTTACCATAGAACAGGTCACCTATGCCAATACGCTTCTGTTTCCGGTGATTTGGGTCGGGCGCCAGATGCTCAAAATAGTCAGACGTTTTCGAGACGTTCAAACAGAGAATACCTTACATCCTCAATGGTCGAATAGGGTGTTAAAGCGGATATTTTGCCTGGAAAGGCCGCTCTTACGACGGCTATCGCTGCCTTTTGGGGTTTCGCTCCTGGCGGTATGTCGAAAACCTTTGTGATTGGGACATGTGAACAGCCTTGTTCACATACGCACGAATGAACGTGCCAATTCGGAATGGTGCAAACAGGGATGTTTGCACGTACGAGAAAAGGGGATTGCTTATGTGCGGGATTGCCGGATTTACCTCGTTCAAAGAGTATAGAATTGATGTGCGCGACACTATCGAAAAAATGAACACGGCGATTCAGCATCGCGGCCCTGATGATCAGGGGGTGTATATCGATCAATATGCGGCCCTGGGCAATCGGCGGTTGAGTATTATCGATCTCAGCAGCGGCAAACAGCCAATCCATAATGAAGATCGAACACTCTGGATCGTCTTTAACGGCGAAATTTATAATTTTCCCGAACTCCGCGACGAATTATTCAAAAAGGGGCATGAATTCTATACACACACAGATACGGAAGTCATCCTACACCTGTATGAAGAGTATGGAACAGACTGTGTGAAGCAGCTTAACGGCATGTTCGCTTTTGCTATCTGGCATGTCAACGAACGGACGCTCTTTCTGGCGCGAGATCGGATCGGTATCAAACCGTTGCATTACATGGCATACCCCGGCGGACTCATCTTTGCCTCGGAAATCAAAGCCATGCTGCAACATCCACTGGTCGAAAGGCAGTTGGATGTTGAAGGACTCAGCAAATATTTGACCTACGAATATATCCCTGCGCCGCATTCGATCTTCAAGGGCATCAAAAAATTAAAGCCCGGGCAATGGCTTTTGCACACGGAACAAGTAACACAGATTCGACAATATTGGGATATTCCATTTGAAGAAACTGGCATTTCTTATAAACGCGAAGAAGAACACGCTGAAGAAATTCTCGCTCGTCTCAAAGAGTCAGTGCGCAAACGTTTACTCAGCGATGTGCCGGTGGGGGTGCTGCTCAGTGGCGGGCTGGATTCAAGTACGATTTCTCTGCTGGCATCTCAGGCTGCACCCGGGCAGATTCAATCGTTTTCCATTGGTTTCGAAGAGCCATCCTTTGATGAAACCCGCTATGCTCAAAAAGTCGCCCGTCTGCTTGGTACGCAGCATCACCATCAGGTCTTCAATAGCCAGAAAATGCTCGAAGTTGTCCCCTCTGTAATCAAAATTTTAGATGAACCTATGGCCGATGCCTCGATTATCCCGACCTATCTGCTCTCGCAGATGACCGCCCAGCATGTCAAAGTCGCGCTAGGCGGTGATGGGGCCGATGAACTGTTTGCCGGCTATCCCACCTACCAGGCGCACAAACTGGTAACCTATTATTCTGTCCTCCCCTATAAATTACGTGACCTGATTAATCGCTTCGCGACTCACCTTCCGGTGTCGCATCGCAACATCAGTTTCGATTTTAAAGTCAAACAATTTCTGCGCGGCATGGGGGTATCGTCTGAAATCCGCTTTTTCCTCTGGATGGGGGCCTTTTTAGAACGCGAAAAACAGCAGGTCTTTTCTGACGACACGAAAAACGCGCTTGTTGACAGCAACCCCTTTGAGGATGTGATTCACTATGTGCATGAAAGTAAGCTGCTGAAAGATTTTGAACGCATCTTGTATCTTTCCCTGAAACTCTATCTTCAGGATGATATTCTGGTGAAAGTGGACCGGGCCAGCATGGCCAATTCCCTGGAAGTGCGGGTGCCCTATCTGGATCACACCTTTGTGGAGTATGTCGCCGGATTGCCGAGTTTGTATAAACTGCGCGGATTGACCACGAAATATCTTCTCAAACAAGCAACAAAGGATTTGTTGCCGAAAGAAATCGTGCAACGCAAGAAAAAAGGGTTTGGCATTCCCCTATCAAAATGGTTTCATGGCGAATTGAAACCGATGCTGCTCAGCTATTTGAGCGAAGAGCGCATTAAAACAGCGGGCATCTTTCATTATCCGTACATCAAACATCTGCTGGATGAACACTTTTCTCGGCAATATGATCACCGCAAACAACTCTGGACTCTGCTGGTGTTTGAAATGTGGAGAGAGGAATATCTTTTGTAGCTTTTCACGGAATCGCTGTACCTTCCCTCCGGGCAATGCCAATCACATTGGGAATGGGATGGGCGTTGTAATATAAACGCAAGCCGGAGTTAGAGCCTCCAACAAACTCATATTCCTGAGCGCCGCTGCGCACATACAGTTGCGCTTCCCAACCGCCTTCAGTGTACATGGCGCGTTCAATTGCGATTGGCAGTTGCAGTAAAATATTGATCAGGTCGTGGGTGCTATAGTGCGAACGAACATGAATAAATAAGACGCGGTCTTGCTGGTCTGTGCCGATTAAGGCGGTGCTCCATTTCTGCGGCTGCTGACGCCAGACATTGCGTCTGTGACACGAGATCATGCGAATACTCTGCACAAAGGTTGTATATTTCTTCCGCCATTCCTCAAAATTTTCACATTGGCGGTCAATAATTTTTACCAATGGCACATCTGCTGTGAGAGCGCCAAACGCCAGAATGGCGTTGTCTTTGGAAAGGTAAGAATTGTTCACATGATCGCCCGTGCGCATCAGCGACACACTGGTCAAATAATCTTTCTGATACATGCTGGCGTTAATGGCCGCTGTTAAATTATAGGTCTGACACCAGACTTTCGCTGAAAGGGACTGTTGGGTTTCGGTAGATGAAGCGTTCAACAGACGAAACTCAAAAAAGCGGGGATCAATGCGTAAGACATGGATGAATGAATCACCCACCTCTGCGATCTGAGGCGATTCAAAGATTCCGAGTTCAAGCCCTGGCTCAAGCACTTGCCATCTATTGAGTACCTGAAATGCGATACAGAAATTATTGGCAAAAAAACATGAGGTGGATATGAAAACGCTCATCCCGGCGAGCAGCAACGTCAATTTACGTAATGTTCTCATGAATAATGTGTTTGAGGAAGTCAGTAACTTAAACGCCTGGATTCCAGGCGATCGTCAAGGGTGACATAGCTTAACACAACGAACCGATCAAATTTCATTTGGTACAACAGTATTGCCCTCCATCCAAACATTGGCGGCTGTTGTGTCAGAAAGAAGGAGTTTTGTCAACTCTTTTTATAACGTGAGTTCTAAGCCTTCTACTGCCAGGAGAGTGTTAGGAAATTTTTGTTGGGCCTGTCGTTCGATTGTACGCAAAAAATCATCGCTGTGTTCAGGATCATGGTGAAAAAGGATGAGTTGTTTCACATGCGCCGCTTTTGCCAGCCGGACGCCTTCCAGCCAGGTGCTGTGCCCCCAGCCGACCCGATGTCCTTTGAAAAGTAAAGGGTTGTTGTGGGCCTCTCCCCGATATTCTTCCGGCGTGTACATGGCGTCGTAAATGAAAATATCGGCATGATCAGCGATTTTCAATACATTCACATCGAGTTCGCCGTCGTCATAATGTTCGGTATCGGTCGCATACACCACCACTTTATTGCCGCGTTCATTCTCAACGCGATAGGAGAGGACGCCGTTCGGATGTTTCAAATGTTGAGGAATGACTGTATTTCCGCCTATCGAAAGCGGCACTTCCTGGATTTCGTGAAAATGGATCGCGGCTCCCATGTTTTCAAGTTGGATAGGGAAATATTCATATTCCATCTGCCCGCGCAGAGTATTTTCCAATCGTTCAAACACCTTTTTCGCGCCATAGAGGTGAAAGGTATTGGTTTTTTCCTTGATTTTACGGTTTTGTTCATCTTTGACGCCAACAAAAGCAGGCACGAAAAACGGGAAGCCCTGGATATGATCCCAATGCGTATGGCTGAAAAAGAGATGCCCCAATTTTCCTCCCTCGCCATATCCCTTTTGAAGGAGATAATGCCCTAAGGCGCGAATGCCTGTTCCCGCGTCAAAAATGATCAGCGTACCATCATCTGTTTCAACGGAAACGCAGGACGTATTCCCTCCAATTTCAGCAGTATGTTTCCCCGGGCTCGGAATAGAGCCACGAACTCCCCAAAAAATAACTTTCATCATACTTTCCCTATCTTAGACAGTGTGTAATAAGTGCGGAGTGTTCTCATATTGTGCGCAAACACTCTTACTCATTCTTAATTTTTGTAGTTACTTAGAGGACACAAAAACATGCCAAATGTCTATTTTCTCTCTCGTATTTTCCGACTTCGGTCAAAAATTTTTCGTCAGCTTGATAGTGGATGCAGCATTATTCATCTTAGAGTAAGTTTTGACGAAGAGACATCAGGAGTGCAAAAGCTCTGCTTTCGCTGTCAAAGCAGAGCTTTGACACTCCAGTTCCCCTCATCAAAATTTACTTTAAGGGGGTATTAGTTCAAAACTTTCTCAAGATTTGCGCAGCGTCTGGCAGATCAGATCGATCTGTTCCGGCGGCATGTCGGTTGGAATAGCGCAACCGGGGCCGAGGATGAATTTTTGCCCCTGCGTTTCGCGCAATGCGTTTTCGATCTGCGTTTCTAGAGCGTCCGGATGGAACATATTTGTCAAATGTTCGTCGATTCCTCCCACCAGACATTTATCCGTCAACGTTTTGGCTTCCTGCAAGGTCGGCCATGAATGTAAATGCGCCCAGCTAAAGGCGTGAACCGGATAATCCGTCACCTGATCAAATAGCAGATTGTAGCCATGGACATGAGCAACATTGAAAACTCCGATGTCTTTGACTGTTTCCAGCACTTGCAGATCGTAGGGTTTGACAAATTCCTGAAACTCCTCTTTACTGAAGAGATCTGAGGTTGCCCCATTGACGGAAAAGAAGATCCCGGCCGCTCCGACTTCAATCACTGCTTTGACATAGTTACACAGGCTTTCCGTGATGACTTCAAGTCCCTGTTTAAATTCTTCAGGATGCGAGCGCAGCAGGTCAAAAATAATATCTTTGGCCGTACGGCGGGCTACGCCCAGCGGACTAAATACCGTATCCAGAAAAAACGCTTCGCCTTTCAGCCGTTTCGCCACAATCTTGAGCAGTTTTAATTGTTCTGAAAAACAATAGCCATTCACTGTGACCGGCTTCAGTTGTTTCCAATCTTCTATTGTTCTGACGCGATCCAACCTTTCAGGCAACGGATAGGAATAATCATTCATGACTTTAAGAAAATCAAAATCATAGCGTTCATAAAAGGCGATTTGGATGTCAGCGGCTTTTGCCGCTGGCAAAAATTGCGTGCCGAAATGATACCAGAGGCTATACGGAATATAATCAATTTCATTGCCGTTCAAGGCTGCAAGGACACGTTCTTGTTTGTTCATTCTTGTTGTTCCCCTTAAAAATGTAGCGCGAAACTCCAGTTTCGCGCATCGTTGACAGCCGCGAAACTGGAGTTTCGCGTTACATGGTTGTTAGATTGCTGTATTCAAATATGCTTTTTTCATGCCCGGATGATGTTGCAGCTCTGCTGCACTTCCGGAAAGCACGATTTCTCCGACTTGTAACACATAAGCTCGATCGGCAATCGACAACGCCATATTGGCGTTTTGTTCGACGAGTAAAATCGAGATTCCTTCTTGATGAATCCGTTGGATCAATTCAAAACTTTTCTCAACGTAAATCGGCGCAAGCCCCATTGAAGGTTCATCCATCACCAGCAATTTCGGTCGCGCCATTAAGGCGCGCGCCATGGCGAGCATTTGCTGCTCTCCGCCAGAAAGGGTGCCACCATCTTGTTTTCGGCGATCTTTCAACACCGGAAACATGGTGTACATATTCTGAATGTCGTCAAGAATCGCTTCTTGATCTTTACGGAGATACGCACCCATGAATAAATTTTCTTCGATCGATAATTCCGGGAAAATGCGGCGGCCTTCAAGCACCGGGACAATGCCGCGATGACTGATTGCCGCAGGTTTCAGGCCATCAATCCGCTCTGCCAAAAACTCGACCGTGCCTTCAAAGGGCTTGACTAACCCTAAAATCGTTTTCATAGTGGTGGTTTTACCGCAGGCGTTTCCCCCCAACAAGCACACCAGTTCCCCTTCACGCACTTCCAGGTTAATCTGTCTGAGAATTTGAATCTGACCGTAACGTGTGGACACATTCGTTAATTTAAGCATGTTTCGCCACCCTTCCCATATAGGCTTCGATCACCTGTTGGTTCTGTTGAACCTCTTGCGGCGAGCCTTCTGCGATTTTCTCACCGTGATCAAGCACAATCACCCGATCTGAAAGCGCCATCACCAGCCGCATGTCATGTTCGATCAGCAAAATGGTGTGCCCCATCTCACGCAATTGTCGGATTAAATCGGTGGCTAACTGCGTTTCATGTGGATTCATCCCGGCCGCCGGTTCATCTAACAGCATGAGTTTCGGATCAGAGGCCAAAGCCCTCGCGATCTCCAAACGTCGCCGGTTGGCATAGGAGAGCATCCGCGCTTGTTGTTCAAGGCGGGGCAGCAAGCGTTCCTGGAACAAACCTAAAATTTGCACAACTTTCGCCCGGGCGGCAATTTCTTCTGCACGCACCCAGGCCGGCCGGAGTAAGGCAGAAAAAACTCCGGTTCTGGTGCGTGAATGCATACCGATCAGAACATTTTCCATAATCGTGAGATTCATAAACAGACGAATTTGCTGGAAGGTTCTGGCCATCCCCAGAGCATTGATCTCATGCGGTGTCAACCCGGTCGCGTTCTTGCCTGAAAAATGAACGTGCCCTTTATCCGGCTTGCTATAGCCGGTTAAACAATTAAATAGCGTAGTTTTCCCCGCGCCGTTCGGTCCAATCACACTTACGATTTCCCCTTCATGCACATCAAAGGATACATTATTGAGCGCGATCAGCCCACCAAAGTCTTTTTCAATATTACGAATTTCAAGTAATGCCATTAGTCGTTTTCATCCTCTGTGACCAGAAATTTATCACCAGTGGAATATTCAGCCGATTTTTTACGCGGCCAATTCAGGACCAGGGAATATTCTTTACCGCCGAGCAGCCCTTCGCGTCGAAACAGCATCATAAAAATCAGGATTGAGCCATAAATAATCATACGATAATCAGCAAACACCCGAAAGGCTTCGGTGAGAATAATCAAAATGGCTGATCCCACAATCGGGCCGAGCAGATTGCCAGGGCCGCCAAAAGCCAGCATAGTGAGAATGGCAAAGGTTTCGAGGTGTGTAAAGGCATCGGGTGAAACATAGCGCATATAATGACTATAGAATCCGCCAGCGATCCCTGCCATGCCTGCAGCAATGACAAAGGCCGTAATTTTATAATACGCCGGATCCACCCCGCAGATATCCGCAGCAGCAACATCTTCTCGAATCGCTTTCAAAGCCCGGCCAAAACGCGAATGTACCAGACGCGACAAGCAGAACAAGACCAGGAGATCGAGGGCCAGAATCAAGTAATAATAGGGCGTTGGCGTCAAGAAAGGTTTGCCTTGAAAGGATGGAGCAGGAATCCCGGCGATTCCAAGCGGGCCGCGTGTTAAGGATGTCCAGTTCAAAAGAATCAACATCACAATGATATTGAACCCTAGCGTCACGAGCGTCAGAAAGATTCCGGTCAAGCGGATCGTCGGTTTTGCAATCAAATATCCACTCAATGCCGCCGCCAGAGCCGCGAATATCATACCACTCCAGACCGGCCATCCGGCCAGTCTGACCAGAATAGCCGACGTATATGCGCCAATGCCGTAAAAGGCGGCATGGCCGATGGAAAATAACCCGGTGTAACCGTTAATCAGATTTAAGCTGGATGTGAGAATCACATAAATGCCGATCAGCACCAGAATCCTGAGGTAATAATGATTTTTCAGAAAGAGTGGTAGAAGCAGAAGCACGAAAATAATCCCGATGATCACAGCATTGCGAATAAGCGCGTGTCCCAATGTACGGAGAACAGGCATAGAATCTCCTGGTGTATTCATACGTCACCCACCCCTGGGGCCCTCACAGGAGGGGTCAGGGGTGGGTTCTCATTTTACGAGGCTTTTTTGCCAAAGAGTCCTGAGGGTCTGAATAACAACATCACTATCAGAATCGCAAAGGAAAACACATGCCGAAAGCCGGAAGCCAGATAGGCGACCGACAGATTTTCGACTTCTCCCAGAAAGATTCCGGCGACAACCGCTCCCGGAATGCTGGTTAATCCCCCTAAAATACAGGCGCTGAAGGCTTTCAAGCCCATCATTGCCCCCATAGTTGGATATACAGCATTATAATAAATACCTACCAATACGCCAGCCAGCCCCCCAAGCGAGGAACCCAGAGCAAACGTCAAGGAATAGATTTTATTAATATCCACACCTAACACAAAAGCCGCTTCATGATCCTGGGCCGTGGCGCGGATGGTGCGACCGAGTTTGGTATAATTCAACATTAACTGCAGGCCGATAATCAAGCCGATAGTCATAAAATAGACCACAAATTGCATGATCGACATGTTTAAGCCGAGTATCCGAATCTGGCCAAAATCTGCACTTAACGGGAAAGATTTGGTTTCGGCTCCCCAGAGGAGTTGGGCGGCATTCAATAAAATAATCGAAAAGCCAATGGTAACCAGCAACGAAGAGGTATGCGGCGCATCACGTAATAAGCGGAAGCCCACAAATTCTATCACGATCCCCAGCAAAGCAGAGATTACAAAGGCCGCTGCAAAAGCCGCAAACATATTCGTATGCAGGACGCGCATCATGGTATAGGCTGTAAAAGCTCCCAGCATGAACACTTCACCATGCGCGAATGTCACAAGACGCAAAGTGCCGAAGATCAAGGCAAATCCTACAGCGACCAGAGCATAGGTGCTTCCCTGGGCTAAACCATTTAAAAGTTGTTGTAAAAGCATAGAAAAAATGAGCAACGGTTGTTTCGAGAATTCGTTCTTCATTCCCGAAACAACAGAACTTCACCCTGCCCTTCTCCAAAGACGGAGCTGTTAAGTTCTTACAAAACATTCCATCTCGACTCCGCTCGACGTCCGATTTCCCGGTCATCGAGCGAAGTCGAGATGACAAAATTTCATAGAACTTAACAGCCCTGCCCTCTCCGAAGGAGAGGAGGGAATGCTCCCCCCTTCGGTGCAGGGCTGGGGAGGGGTGAACTTTTTATTTCTCGGCGACTTGCCACTTTCCGTCACGGACTTCGATTTTGATGAATTCCTTGATCGGATTGCGATGTTCATCAAAGCGGAACACGCCGGTGACGCCTTCATAGCCATCAGTTGCCGCCAGAGCGTCACGAATAGCCGCCCGGTCCGCACCAGCCTTTTCAATCGCATTGACCAACAACATCAAAGCGTCATAGGAGAGGGCGCAATGATCATGCGGCGATTTTCCGTACATTTCAGTATAATCCTTCGTGAAATTGGCTGACACCGGACGAGGATCGTTGACAAAATAGATGGCATTGGCTTTAATACCTTCTACAGCCTCGCCAGCCATTTCGATCAATTTATTGGTGCTCAAAGCTCCTGGTCCCATTAACGCCGGCGCAAAATCCAATTTCCGCATCTGAGTGGCAATTGCTGCAGCATCAGCCCAGGTTGTCGCAAAAAAGAACATGTCCGGATTCTGTTGTTTAATTTTGGTGATGATCGCGGTGAAATCCTTATCACCGGCAATAAAGGCTTCTTCATTGGTGATCGTTGCCCCGAGTTCTTTCGCTTTTTCGACAAAATATTGGTTGGCAACCAGACCCCAATCGTTGTTAATGTAAATCGTGGCAATCGCCTTCATTCCCAAATCTTCGACCGCCCATTTCGCTAAAAAAGGTCCTTCCATGGCTTGGGTGGTGCCGGCGCGGAAGATATATTCCCCAATAGCCGTAAAATCAGGATGAGACGCAGTCGGGGAAATTTGTACCAGTCCACCAGGATTATAGATTTCGGCCGCCGCCATTGAGGTGGAACTGTTAAAATCGCCGACAACCGCCAGGATCCGAGGATCTGAAACAAATTTTTGCGCAATCAGTATCCCTTCTTTGGGGTCAGATTTACTATCTTCGATGATCAGCTTGAGCTGTGCTCCATTGATGCCACCTTTTGCATTCACATGTTCTGTTGCTAGCAACGTGGCAGAGCGAAAATATTCACCATACTCCGCATTATCGCCGGTTAACGGCGCAGAAACGCCGATATACACCTCTTCCGCAGCACAAAAAAAACCGGTAGGGAGCAGAAGTATCCCTAAGACAAAAAGATAACTCAGAACTTTTTTCCGCATAGCTGACCTCCTATAGCTAACATGTTATTTATGCACCAGATCACAACGCAACAATAATGTTGTCCGAAAGAAAATCTGTCAACATTTTTTTCCTGGCAATCAGCGCATCGCTGCTATTGCGCTCTATGCTCTAAAACTTCGTAAACGAGGCAACGATGGCAGTATCCAGGCGTTGCAATAACTCCACCAGGAGTTGCAGGGTATGTTCATAGTCATCTAAGTGTAAAAGTCCGACATGCCCGTGAATATAGCGTACCGGCGGAGCAATGACAATGGTCGGAACCCCCCGCTGGTGCACATGAATTTGCCGTCCATCAGTTCCGCCGCTGATACGGACAGCCACCTGATGCGGAATATGAGATGCTCTGGCGGTTTCGAGCACAAAGTGAACCAGATCGGTATTGGGAATCATGGTTGGATCAAATAAGCGGATTTGCGGCCCCTGACCGACAATCCCCTGACTCTCGGCTTTGACAAATCCCGGCGTATCATCAGCCGGGGAGCCTTCTAAAATAATCGCCACATCCGGGTTGATGAGATCAACGGCGGTTTCAGCCCCACGTGAACCAATTTCTTCTTGCACTGTGCCAACCCCATAAACCGTATTCGGTAAATCCGTATGAGCCAAATGTTGGATCGCATGGATAAACAAGGCAACGCCAACCCGGTCGTCAAACGCTTTGCCGCTGATTAACCGGGGATTTTTCATTTCCATGAAGGGTGTATAAGGCACGATATGATTCCCAGGGAAAATGCCAAAGCCGTCCATGGCCTCCTGCTTATCTTTGGCTCCAACATCAATGTGCATGTCTTTGATGTCCATAATCGTATTGCGTTCTTCCGGTCTGAGATAATGCACCGGTTTCGCGCCGATAATTCCCGGAACGTCGCCTTTTGTGGTTTTAATCACCACTCGCTGGGCCAACATCGTATGCCCCCACCAGCCGCCAAGATTGTGAAATTTAATAAAGCCGTCGTCAGTGATCAAGCGCACAATGAAACCGATTTCGTCAGTATGTCCGGCCAGCATGATTTTGGGCGTTTCTTTTCCACCGTGTTTGCGGCAAATGATGCTGCCGGTATGATCATACGAAAATTCCGCGACTTCTGCTAATTCCTCGCGGATAATGGTGCGAATTTCGCCTTCATTTCCCGGAGTTCCGCTTGCTGTGCTTAACCTGGCAAGTAAATCTTTTACAGTGTTCATCGTTTTCTCTCAATAAGGGAAAAAATGTCCCGCCCTTTCCCTCTTGCAACAAGGATTGGCCGGAACCTCAGGTTTATCGATCAGATTAGTGACATTTTGCTGAAGACCTGGTATCAAAAGGGGGTTGTTGTCAAGGTATTTTCTCGTGTAATAAGCATCTTCTGATAATTTCCAAAATTTTCTCTTTCTTTTGACATAAATTTCTTGACAATTATTTTATTATGGGGAATATTTATAAAATAAAAGGCGAAAATAAATAATTATTACTATTGAGAGCATATCGCCGCTGTAAGACGAAAGAATCTACTGTTTTTATGTACTCTAAAGATGCTGTGAAGTGCTCGAAGACGCTGATTTTTTGCGATCTTGAGCACTTCACAGTAATTTTGAAAAATTATGCTGGCCCTGAGACAGTCTCAGTACGTGAGTTCAGAGCAAACATTCCAGACGCTTGCGGCGTCATATTTTGTCTTGCAGAGAGAACGCCCGCAAGAACGTCCGCAAGAATGCCCGCCAAAGGCATCATTAGAATCGTGGAGAAAATATCGTGACGCCGTTGTCTGGCGTTTATTGTGCCAGGAGGAACGGGTAGATATTGATGATCTGCTGAGTTATTGGGAAATTCTGGATGAAATGATGGACATCTCGATTGAATCGGCGAGTCTGTTGCTGCACAATCTCGATGAGTATCGTATCAGAAAACTGACAACCTTCGAGAAACAGCGGTTATATCCAGGCGTGACGAATGACGTGTTTCGCCTGGAATATGACGACGGTCAGGGAGGGTCTCGCGATGTCTGCACCGGAACCCTACTGCATGAAGCCATTGATCTGCTGCAAGCCGAAGCAGATCGTTTCATCCGGCGATAAGAATAGTATGTAGGGCGAAATGGCGATTTAGCTCATAGAAACGCCACAAATTTACCCGAGATGTATGCCGAAACCCCAGTTTCGACATACATCGCTCCCACCTTATCTCAGCCTACGCTCTCTCATTACTTTGAAAAAATAGGTATATTTTTCTTACTAAGTGATTACAAATAAATTCTTTCCACTTTTGATGTACGAAAAACTCAGTTATTCGGCAAACGTCCGAATATTCTTTCTTGGTAGTGGTATCCTGTACATGATGCACGTTCCCTGAGCGAAGTCGAAGGGAACGCCTGCGTGCTC
>DF820463.1:695405-701675 GCA_000739535.1 Candidatus Vecturithrix granuli
TGGTAGTGGTATCCTGTACATGATGCACGTTCCCTGAGCGAAGTCGAAGGGAACGCCTGCGTGCTCGTCTCGACTCCGCTCGACGACCGGTCATCATGTACAAGGTAGCCACTACCTCTTTCTTATATGTGATTCTTGTAGTTACTTATGAGAAAATTCTCCGATTTCGAACCAATTAATGCTTGACCGCAACAAGGGATTATGCCAGAATCTGTTGGCAATAACCATCGGAGATACCCATCAGAACAACCCGTTTCATGTATAGGTACTGCTCATGAAAACATTTGCGTTTTTTAACATGAAAGGCGGGGTCGGAAAAACGACTGCCGCTGTGAATCTTGCCTATCTTGCCGCACAAGAAGGTTATCGAACACTGCTATGGGATTTAGATGCCCAGGGCGCGGCGACGTTTCATTTCCCGGTCACTCCCACTGTTCAACTTAAAGCAAAAAATTTTCACAAGGAAAAAGAACGTTTGGATCGTTTAATTAAAACCACAGATTATACAAATCTTGATCTGATTCCGTCTAACTTTAAGATACGCCACCTGGATGTTGCCTTAGGAAATCTGAAAAAGGGGACCAAATTGCTTTCACAATTTATTAAAAAGCTAGTTCCGCGGTATGATTATGCGTTTTTCGATTGTCCGGCCAGTTTATCGTTATTGGCTCAAAGCGTGTTTCGTGCCTCAGACATTCTGATTATTCCGATGATCCCAACAATTTTATCAGTTCAAACGTATGAACAGATGCAACGCTATCTGGCAAGACATTATCAGCAGAAACCACAGCTCATTGGGTTTTTTTCGATGGTCGATCAACGCAAAACCCTGCATCGAGAGATTATTGCACAACAACAGGCAAAGGAACAAGTATTCTGTCAGGCAACAATCCCTAACCGGTCAGAGATCGAAAAGATGGGACAGCATCGGGCACCCCTACCGGCATTTAACCCGAATTCTCAAGCAACAAAAGAATTTCGGATGTTATGGACAGAGATAAAAAGACGCAGCGATGATTTGACTCTAACCTGATATCCGCAAAGAGACAGGGGCATACAGTAAGAGATTTTCAGAAAATCTGTGGACGACTGATTCTCTGAAAATCTCAATCGGTGTGCAAGAGAAACTTTCTTTGTCGCTTTGCGGAAGAAAAACGCATGAACGAAGGTATTCTCCAGATAGCGAAGCGCATTGCCGCAGGCGGAAAAAACATTGTGTTTACCGGAGCAGGAATTTCGACGGAAAGCGGCATCCCTGATTATCGCAGCGACGGCGGAATTTGGGAGAAACACCGGCCAATCTATTATGATGAGTTTATGTCCTCAAAAGAAGCTCGGATAGAGTATTGGCGGCGGAAAGCGAATTTGTATCCTGATCTTGTGAACGCTCAGCCGAATCCGGCTCATCACGCTCTGGTTGACTTATATAAAATGGGCCTGCTTGAGGCGGTCATTACTCAAAACATTGATGGGCTGCATCAGAAAGCCGGGTTGCCCGATGAGCGTGTGATCGAATTACATGGCAACTCCCAACGCGTGCGGTGTACGCGCTGCGGCAAATTATCGCCCCTTGATGACGCCTATCGCCGCGTCAAAGCTGGCGATCTGGCCCCGGAGTGTGAATGCGGCGGATATCTGAAACCTGATACGATCTCTTTCGGGCAGATGATGCCGGCCGAGAAAGTTCGGCGCGCAGTTGAATTATCAAACGCCTGCGATCTTTTTCTGGTGATCGGCTCGACCCTGATTGTGCACCCGGCTGCATTGATGCCGGACTATGCGAAACGTCATGGCTCGTTTTTAGCCATAATTAACCTTTCGGAAACCCCGTATGATAACGTGTGCGATGTGCTGATTCGCGCAAAAGCCGGAGAAGTGCTGCCGGCTATCGTTGAGGCTTCGTCTGTTATGAAAAGTAGATCACTGTGAAATTCTTGTGGAGGCTACCTTGCAGGTGGCCTCCACAGGGGCGTTAGTCATCGTTTCCACCAACACTACAGTGGATGAAAGAATGGAACGGATTATACGGTTTGTTATCCGGTCAATTCTCAAATCCGTTGGAGTGATAATGGCTGAAAAGATGACCAACACCCTTCACATGATGAGTTTTTCTGCCTCAGATTGAGGCCGCTATGAAAGTGGACTCCATCATTCCTCTCATCCGTTCATCCGTTCCCTTGTTGACGACGGTGATCCTTAATTTGAAATAAAAGACTTGTCAACCTCATCTCACCTCCTCTGATGAATTTGGTCTCGTAGAGCGATTCATAGCAAACCGTTACTCATAGAAGGCAATTTTTCGCAAAATTTTTTAGAATTGAACAGTCCTGGGTAGGAGAGGTCCTCAAGTTAGATGTCAGGCCACTAAATTGTCTATAAAATTTTTAGGCAAACAACTCTTTTTTTCTTGTGTCAAAACATTAAATTATCAACACTGAACAGAATAGCTGTTGACAGTTGCATTCAATCTTGTCATAGAGTGGGATGTTTAGGTAATAATTGGGATGATTTTTTGAAAATGTCTCAATAACAGGTTATTTCGGGAATCTGCCTCTGTGTGCAGACACACAGAGGCAGATTCCCGAAATAACAGTAAATGGATCTATCGTTCTTCTTTTCACAGACCTTTCTCTTGGATTTGAAATGGTTTCGCGGAATTCTTTCCATGTTTCAGGGAATAGGATTAAATGCTCTACTTCAAGGAGATTCAGACGCTTTATATAGAAATATGCTCTTGATCACCTTTGTATTTATTCTGGCGCAGCTTATTTTGATTATCATCCTGTGGTTGAATATCATGCGCCGGAAAAGGGCTGAGACATCACTGTTTCATGAAAAAAACCTGGTCTCAGCGATGATGGATGCCATCACAGACCATATTTATTTTAAAAATGCTGAAAACCAGTTCATCAGAATAAACAAAGCAATGTCAGAGTGGTTCGGCTTAGCTGATCCGGCAGAGGCCATCGGCAAAACGGACTTCGATTTTTTCAGCGAAGAACATGCGCGAAAAGCTTATCAAGATGAACAACAGATCATCCGAACCGGACAACCCTTAATTAATATTGAAGAGCAAGAAACCTGGCCTAATCGTCCTGCAACTTATGTTTCCACAACAAAATTTCCGCTGCGGGATTTCAGGGGAAAGATCGTGGGAACGTTCGGGATTTCCCGCGATATTACCGAACGAATTCACATTGAACAACGTGTTCAACGTCAAAACGCTACGCTTGTGCAACTTGCTGCTCATCCACCCTGGAAACCAGGGCAGATCTCAGAAGCGTTACACACTATCACGGAAGCAGCGGCAGACACACTCAATGTTCAGTGGGTGAATATCTGGAAACTTGCTCCAAATAAACTCACGATCGTAAGTATAGATGATTTCAATCGTGAGTCAAGAGTCCACAAAATCGGGCGCGTGCTTTCGCTTGAACGCGCGCCGTATTTTTTTCAAGTGCTCATGGCCTCTCAAGTGATTGACGCATACAATGTCAGAACTGATCCGAGAACACAAGAGTTAATGAAAGAATCATGGATTCCTCGAAATATCAGAGCCAGCATCACGGCTCCTATTCGATTACATGGCGATGTTGTGGGGTTTATTTGTTGTGATCACGTGGAATCCACAAGAAATTGGTTTACGGACGAGGTGAATTTTGTCAGTCAGATGAGTAATTTAATCGCTCAGGTGCTTTTGAAGGCCGATTTACATCGGCGGGCAGAAGAGATGGCTGCCATCACGCGCGTCAGTCGTGAAATTACTTCACTCTCAAATTTGCAGCGCGTCTATTTATCCATTGCCCGGCATGCATCGGAACTATCACATTCAGACGCCAGCGCAGTGTTTACCTTTCGCCAGGATGGATGCTTATATATCGCCTTTGGCTACGGCGTCCGTCAACAATTTATTGATAAAGTAAATGTCCACGGTCTCCTGCCTGGAGAAGGCGCTATTGGTCGCTCAATTCTCTCGCTTAAGCCAGTTCAAATTGAGGATGTATCCACAGAATCGAAGCATCCCTATATGCAGTTGACCATGCAAGAAGGCATCCGCAGTATTCTGGCCGTTCCAATGCTGCGCGGAAAAGACGTGATTGGTGGGGTAGTGCTCTGGCATCGTGACCCTCGTCATTTTACAGCAGAAGAAGAGGCTTTTCTGCAAGCCCTGGCTCAGGAGTGTGTCAACGCTGTAGAAAATGCGCGGTTATTAGAAGCCGAAGCTCGCCGGCGACAGGAAGCCGAAACCTTACGCAGCGCGATTCAGGCCTTAAGTTCAACCCTGAACTTGCAACAGGTCTTTGAGCTCATCTTAACAGAATTACAATTAGTTGTTCCTTACGATAGTGCTTCTGTGCAACAACTGCACGAAGGTTATCTTGAAATTATTGGGGGACGAGGCTTTCCAAACCTTGAAGAATTAGTTGGTATCCGTTTTGGCCTGCATTCCTCAGATAATCCCAATCAGATCGTTGTTCAGACACGTACGCCTCTGATTCTCGATGATGCGCCGCGAACATATCCGGAATTTCATCGAGGACCTCATGCGAAAGCACAGACTCGTTCCTGGTTAGGGACGCCGTTATTGTTTGGTGATCGACTCATTGGTATGATCGCTCTTGATAAACGGGAGCCAGATTTTTATACCCGTGAACATGCACAACTAGCTCAGGCCTTTGCAGCGCAAGCCGCAATTGCTGTCGAAAACGCCCGCTTATTTGAATCTGAACGTACCCAGTTATACCTGGCGCGCACATTACAAGAAGTCGGGGCCTTGTTAACGACTCGCATGAGCCAGGAGGAAGTGTGTGAGCGCATCTTTGATCTCTTAGCGCAGGTCGTCAAATATGACAGCGTATCAATCCAATTAGTCGGGAAGGATGGCAAAATGGAGTTGCTTGCCGGGCGCGGCTTTTCCGATATTGAAGTCGCTCGACAAATTACCCGGAAGATTTCTCCGCGACGCTTTGAGGATTTTCAGGGAACCCAACATGTGCTCGTCCTCCCGGATACGTATATCGATCCTCGCTGGAATAAGAATCTCGGTCATGCCTATATCCGCTCCTGGATCGGCGCGGCGTTATTGGTCAAAGGCGTCTTTATCGGCGTCTTAAATGTGGATAGCGCAACCGTCAATGCCTATAATGATGCTCTGGGGGAAACGGTCGCAGCCTTTGCCAACCAGGCTGCGATTGCGATTGAAAACGCCCGCATGTTTACGGAACTGAAAAACGCTGAAGAAGCCCTGCGAACTCTGAACGAAGATCTGGAACAGCGGGTAGAAGCCCGAACTCTTGAGCTTCAGCAGGCGAATACGGCGCTCAAAGAATCCTTCGAAACGCTGCAAAAAACCTCAGAACAACTGCTGTTGAGAGAAAAAATGTCGGCTCTGGGGGAACTGGTCGCCGGAGTTACCCATGAAATCAATACTCCTATCAGTGTTGGCATGTCAGCCGCTTCGTTCCTAGAAGTGAAAACCAGAGAGTTAGAACAGCGATATCACGCTGGTGATATGAAACGCTCCGATTTAGAGAGCTATATCAATGCTGCTAGCAACTCAACCAAAATGATCCTCGTTAACCTGCAACGAGTATCTGAACAAATTATGAGCTTTAAACAGGTGGCTGTTGACCAGACCAGCGATCAACGTAAGCAATTTTTTCTCAAAACCTATATTGATGATGTGTTCTTAAGTTTGCACCCCGTCCTGCGTAAAACATCGCACCAGGTTAGCATCTCCTGCTCTGACAATTTGAAAATAGACAGTTATCCCGGCGCATTTTCTCAGATTATCACCAATTTGGTGATGAATTCGCTTGTACATGGACTGGAAGGCAAGGAACATGGTAAAATTTCCCTGATCATCACGACAGAAGGCGAAATGCTCCAGATGATCTATCAAGACAACGGGAACGGCATCCCACCTGAAAATATATCAAAAATTTTCGATCCCTTTTATACCACCAGACGCGAGCAAGGAGGGAGTGGCCTGGGACTCAATATTGTCCATAATTTGGTGACGCAAAAATTACACGGAACCATAGTATGTGAGAGCAAACCAGGAGAGGAAACTCGCTTTATTATCCGTCTCCCGCTAAAATATTCACCTCCCTTGTAAATAAGATGTACGTGTTGAAAAGTCTTGACAAATTACTATCCCCTATTATCTGCGTGAAATACAAACGTATCAGTTGAAGTCTTATTAACTCACTTTACGCAGTAGATAAAAAAGTTCTTTGACAAATATCTTGTGATCATGTTCAGATCCTC
>DF820463.1:701898-834469 GCA_000739535.1 Candidatus Vecturithrix granuli
AGCTAACACAGTTAAAAACAATGTATAATATCTGACTTTTTTATATGAGTGCGTAATGTGAGTTATTAACATTATCTTCTCATACTATAAACGATCTATGAATCCGTTACTGCAACAATATATCCCGATTATGAAAGCCATTGCCAAAATGTTTGGTGATGACTGCGAAGTAGTTTTGCATGATGCTGCTGATCCAGAGCATTCGATCATCGCAATTTGCAATGGGCATGTGACAGGGCGTAAAGTTGGAGATGCCTTGAATGAGGTTGGCCGCTATTTGCTCACCTCAGATTTTTTTACTGATGTGGAATACGTTACGAACTATCAGTATAAAACCATTGCCGGCAAAAAAATTAAATCAAGCGGCATCTTCCTCAGGGATGAGCAGAAAAAGGTCGTCGGACTGATGTGCATCAATTACGATTTAACCTTTATGGAAGAAGCCTTCAAACGGATGGAGCAATTTTGCAACGTCAGCAAACCCACCCCGGAAGATCAGTTGAATGGCAACAAGCATTTTTTTGAAAATTTGGAAACTCTTTTTGATGATGTCTTTAACGACGCTGTAAAACAGACTGGCAGGGCGATCAGTGTCCTCCAAAAAGATGATAAATATAACATCGTGAAATACTTACACCAACAAGGCGTCTTTCTGGTCAGCGGCAATATTGATCTTGTCGCTGAACGGTTAAATGTATCAAAATATACAATCTACAATTACTTAGCAGACATTAAAAAGAAGTAAGCCTGAGGATCATCAATCCGCCAGGCTTACAACTGAAGTACGCTCACGCACCCTCCAAGCGGGCTTCAGCCTGCTTGAGCTTTGAGCCTTGGCATTGATATCAAGGCGTTCAATCAAACACCAACTTCAGCCGTTTCATGCGTTCTTTCATCTCCTCGATAATAATCTGTTCTTGCGCAACGGTCTCAGCTTCAAACGTTACCGAGAAACGAATATACCGTCCGGTGTCATCCCAGGGTACCGTCGAAATCACAGCTTCTTTCAGCAAAAATTCCGAAAAATCAGACGCGGTCTGAAAACGCACGCCAGTTTCCGTGCCTTGTGGACACTTTACATAACAATAAAAAGAAGCTTTTGGCTTTCTGGCTGAAAAGCCAAGATCATTCAAGGCACGGGTGAGCAGGTCGAAGCGCCGTGAATATTTCTCACAAATCCCATTTGTAATCTGAGGATGCTGGAGGGCAAAAATCGCGGCTTTCTGGATCGCACGAAATTGACCGGAATCGGTATTGTCTTTCACCACGCCATAAGCTTTCACGATCTTTGCATTGCCGGCCAGAAAGGCCAGACGCCAGCCGGTCATGTTGAAGGCTTTGGATAACGAGTGGATTTCGACCCCCACCTCTTTTGCCCCTTCAACCGTGAGAAAACTGAGCGGTTGATACCCATCGTATGTGAGCGCGCTGTATGCGGCGTCTTGAATGATGATTACATTGTGTTGCAGGGCAAATTCAATCAGGTCTTGAAAAAATGCTTTTGTGGCGACCTGCCCGGTCGGGTTATTCGGATAATTCACATACATCAGTTTTGCGCGTTTCAGAACCTCCTGAGGAATGGCGGTTAAGTCAGGCAGAAAATTGTTTTCTTCTCGCAACGGAAGCGGATACACCTCTCCCCCTAAATATTTGGTATAAGTGCCGATAACAGGATACCCGGGAATGGTCGTCAGGGTAATGTCGCCGGGATTAATCAGACATAAGGGCAGCAACGCGAGAATGGGCTTTGATCCGATGCCGTGCAGCAGATGTTCAGCAGGATTCAGTCCATCAACCTGATACACTTGTTTTAGATACTGAGCGGCCGCCTCTAAAAACTCAGGAATACCATTGTCAGCGTACCATCGGTTTTCAGGTTTGCCAGCTTCCTGCGCCAACACCTGAACGATCTCCGGATCCGCGGGACAATCCGGTTCGCCCACGCCCATATCAATCAAGGGAATATGCGGATATTTTTTTCTGGCTTCTGCTTTGGCACGTTTGATTTTCTCAAATTTATAAATTTCTGTTGATTTCCCAAACTGTGCTCCCCCTATTCTTTCTGCAACGATGATATCCATAAATCTCTCCCATAATCTGTGATGACATGTATTATGATCTCCTATTTTGAACGTATGTACTTGCTCATCATGCCTTGTGCCTATTAACTATTCAGATGTTGTGTCAAGGAAAAATTCGGAATTGCTCTTTTATATGGAGAAAAAAATGAATGGCAGGTTCGTTTATTATTCGGTCAACTCAGGACGAAAAAAGAGAATTGTTGTTAAAAATTTTAAAAAAATAACTTTTTTGTTAAAAAATTTTTTTAATTTTACAAAAATTTTTGTTGCAAAGTTTTCTTGATATATATTAGGGTGATCATTTTAGATGAAATGATCTTATGTCAACGTGCATTCCCGAAAAAATGGTTGATAAAAGGAGGCGATTGATGAAAGAAAAAATTTTCGTCAGAGATTTAGTAGAGGTTTTGGATAGTATTACGGGAGGAAGGGTACTGAAGTCTCCTCAAGATTTCGCAAGCGGAAAAAATCCGTTTGTTGTTACCAAATCCTCGAACATTCCTGGCAAGGCGGTCACTGAGACGCCGGGACTTGTGTGCGGAAGTCTGGATCAGGAGATCAAAAAAATTGCGGTCTTGATGACGCTGACCGAAAGCGGAATCGAACTGGCCGGAGCAACCGGAGTAGATGCCCTGGTTGCACACCATCCGATTGCCGACGCCGCAAACGCAGGCGGCGTCCTGCTAAGGACCTATCTGGGATTGTACAATGTGGCTGCGCTGGAACTTCACGAAGCCTTTCATGGCTTGCACCCCGGTATTGCCTACCTTCACGGACATAAAGCGTATCATGTTGACATCAGGTACGGCGGAATTCCGGGGAATATCCTGTATGTTGGCGATGCGCTGCCGGAAGTCAAGACCGTCGGCGACATGTTGTTTCGATTGGATACGCTTATGGGGACTGAGGTGGAAGAAAAAGTGCTCCAGAGTGAACGGCAAATTCGGGGGTGTCAGGAAATTCAGGAAACAAGCGTAAGCGCAAGAGGCAGCATCCTTGTTGGCAGCCCTGAAAAACCTGTGACCAAAGTGATTCATATCTTCCCGCACACCGGTTTTACGCCTGAACACCTGGAAAGGGTCGTGAGTGAACATCCAGGAGCAGACACAATGCTGGCAACTATCAGCAGAGTGTATCCCGGGAACCCATTGATCGAAAAAGCTCGCGAACTTGGTCTGAACTTTGTCTGTGGGAACTCGCATGCCCTGGAGATCATAGAAAACGGCCTGCCTCTGGCCAGGGCGATCAAAATGCACCTGCCGGACGTGGACGTGGTCATTTTCCGGGAAAGACTGACCAGCATCCCGCTGGACAAATTCGGCGCAAAAGATGTGCAGGAATACGCTAGTTACATTGCTCAAAACTTTTTGATGAAAAAATAAACGTATAAAGAAAGGAGAATCACACAATGAGTCTTGAAACCAAAACTGAAGCCAGAGAAAAAAAGATGAAGACGATCGAAATCGTCGGTCTGGTTCTTGTCCTTCTATCCCTATTAGGGCTTATTTTTTACCCCGGGTTTATCGCTGGCATTTTTGACGCCATGGTGAAAAAAGCCCTTCCCATTATTGTCAACGTGACCCTGACAGGTACTCTCGCAACTGCTGTGATTATCAGCGTCATGATCGGTCGTATTCTGGAACGCTGCGGATTTACTGATGCGCTTATGCGCATTTTCATTCCGCTCGCCAGAGTGATCAAAGTGAATTCCGCCGTTCTCATCCCGGCCATTTATAACATTTTAGGCGATATCAACGCGGCAGGCAGGATAGGCGGCCCCATCCTGGTGAAAGCTGGGACCACAAAGGATGAGCAAAAAATTGCCATCTGTACGATGGTTCAATCCCAGCAGTCCTTTTCGACCTTTATGTTTGGTCTGATGGCTCTAACTGCGGTCGGTGCCAGGGCGTTCCTTGTGATTGTGATTGCAGTGTTCGCACCATTAGTTGTGGTGCCGTGGATCATGAGGCTGACCATTTGGCGCGACACCAGGGCTGTATCGCTCGAAGAAATGCCGAGTTTTACGCCGACCACCGCGCCGCTGGCGACGGTTTTCGGAGCAGCCAGAGAAGGCGCGGAACTGGTGTTCCTGCTCATTATCCCCGCGTTTGCTGTGGTCTTCTCGATTATCGGCGGTCTTGAATATATTGGCGTCTGGAAACCGATAGAAAGCGGCTTGACGGCTCTGCTCTCAGCCCTGGCGATTGATCCCACGACGGGGATGGTGAGTATCCTGGCCTCGCCCACGCTCGCCATGTCTCAGTTGAAGGACGTCGCCGCTGGTATGTCGCCAAAGCTTGTCATCGGCTCTTTTGTTCTGGCAGCCTCAGGTTTCCCATTATCGGTGATTTTCGGACAAATCCCGGTCATCTGGTCCGGCGCGACAGACCTGAATCACCGCGAAGCTATGGGCGCCGCGGTGATCGGGGCTGTGATGAGGTTGATCACCGCCGGAGTGGTGGCACTGTTACTTACGCCTCTACTGGCGTAAATGTCGGCGAGAACGACATGGTTAGTAACGCTATTTCCTAAGCGGACCGGTCACAACAACCAGCTTTCTTGAAAAAACCTGGTTGTTAGCCGTGTCAATCTTTATGACGAATGCTGCACTATAAAAAGGAGGAGCATAAAATGGCAAAAGTTGTTATTGTTGGGGGTGGCTGGGCAGGATGTGCATCTGCTGTAGCCGCAGCCAAAAAGCAGGTAGAAGTTGTGGTATTAGAGCGAACGGACATGCTCCTGGGAACCGGATTGGTCGGCGGTATTATGCGTAATAATGGACGTTTTACCGCTACCGAAGAAGCTATTGCCCTGGGGTGCGGCGATCTGTTCCAACTGACAGACCAGGAAGCCCGGCACAAAAACATCGAATTTCCTGGCCATAAACACGCCTCACTTTATGATGTCGCTACCATGGAGCCTACCGTGAAAAAATACCTCCAGGATCAAGGAGTAGAAATCCATTTTCAAGCCCGGGTCGCCGAGGTTGAAATGGAAGGCAAAACCATCAAAAAGGTGATGACTGCCAAAGGTGATGCCTTTAACGGCGATGCCTTTATTGACACCACGGGTACTGCGGGTCCCATGAATAATTGTACGCGTCATGGCAATGGGTGCGCGTGCTGTATCTTGCGCTGTCCCAGCTTTGGCGGACGGGTGAGTTTGACAGCCGAAGCGGGCGTGGAAGAAATTATTGGCGTCAAAAAAGACGGATCCGTCGGAGCGATGAGCGGTTCCTGTAAACTGTTCAAAGAATCCCTGGATTCTGCGATTGTGGAGGAATTGAATCGCACTGGCGTTGCAATCATTCCCATTCCTCCTGATCTGATGGCGAGTGAGGAAAAATTAACAATGAAAGCCTGCCAGCAATATGCGTTAAAAGAATTTGCTGAAAATATCATCCTTTTAGATACTGGACACGCCAAGCTGATGACCCCCTATTTCCCTCTGGAACTCCTGCGCAAGATACCCGGGATGGGAAATGCACGCTATGAAGATCCTTACGCTGGCGGCCTGGGAAATTCCATGCGCTATATGGGCATGGCTCCGCGCAATGATGCGCTTCAGGTCGAGGGGGTTAATAACCTCTTCTGCGCCGGAGAAAAAGCCGGCCTTCTGGTCGGACATACCGAAGCCATCGTCACAGGCAGCCTCGCCGGATATAATGCCGCTTGCCAGGCCAGGAGCGAAGAACTCCTCATTCTTCCGGATGCTCTTGTGATCGGCGATGCCATCGCCTTTGTTCGCACCGAGATGCAGACGGAGGAAGGGAAAACCAAAAAATATACATTCTCCGGATCGGTGCTCTTTGAAAGAATGAAACAGAAAGGGTATTACAGTACAAACCTGGATGAAATCAGAGGTCGGGTTGCAAATGCAGGTTTAATGAACGTGATGCTTGGATAACTTAGAACGATCACAGGTCTTCAAAAAGGAGGGATTGACTTATGGTTCAAATCACTTTATCTCACTGGGTCTTTTTAATTGTCATGCTTGCGGTGATCGTCGCTATGATCATGCGCAGAGGAGTGGTTCTCATTGCCGTTATCGGCGTTTTTTTCGTGGCTCTGTCTTATCATAAAAACCTTGTTGCTACCATCCAATCAATGTTTAATGCGTTTATGGAGGCAGGTATAGATCTCTTTGACATCATGCTGGTCATTGCTTTAATGGTCGCTATGTTGAAAACCATGGAAAAGATGGGGGCCGACTATTTAATGGTGGCGCCGATTAAAAAAGCACTCAACAAACCAACGGTTGCGTTCTTTACGCTGGGGATCATTATGTATTTAGCGGCTTTGTTCTTCTGGCCTACTCCGGCGACAGCCCTGGTAGGTACAATCCTGATTCCGGTCGCTGTGAAAGCCGGATTGCCTGCAATCGTAGCGGCAATGAGTGTGAATATTTTGGGACATGGCATGGCTCTTTCCGGTGATTTGATTATTCAGGGCGCGCCAGCTATCACTTCGAGCAATGCAGAGGTTCCAATAGAAAGCGTTTTGATAAAAGGCGGCATTCTTTCGGTCACCGCCGGCCTTGTTGCCATTTTGGTCGCCTTCTTGATGGTGAGAAAGGAAATTGCAAAAGGAGGTTCCGGAGAAAGCGTTCTGGCAGAGGCTCAACCTCGAGAATCTTATACCCGTGGGGCGCGTTTCATGGCCATTGCTGTTCCCATAACCTATTTAGCCTTACTGATCTATATGATCATTTCTAAGACCCGAGGAGGAGCTGCTACTGCTCTCTTAGGAGGCACTGCTGCAATCTTTATCACCCTTGGTTCGATTCTGGCCTATGGGGATAAAGCTTTGGAATCCTCCGGAGATTTAATCCGCGATGGTTTAATGTTCGCAATTAAGATTTTTGCGGTCGTCATTCCGATCGCAGGCTTCTTCTTTACAGGTGCACCGAGTATGGCCCCTAAAATCTTAGGCGAGGGCGCGCCGGGTTTTCTGTTTGATTTGGGCAATGCCTTTGCCAATATTATGCCGCTTTCTAAAATTCCGGTTGCGATAGGCGTGATGATTACCGGAATTATTACCGGCCTTGATGGCTCCGGTTTTTCCGGATTGCCCCTGGTCGGCTCTCTGGCCAATGCACTAGGGACTCCTCTGGGAATTGATGTGGCAGCCCTGGCATCCTTAGGACAGGTCGGGGCAGTGTTCTCCGGCGGCGGCACGCTGACAGCCTGGGCTTTTGGTCTGGTCGCTGTGGCTGGCGTCTCAGGCGTATCGCCTCTGGAATTGGCCCGCAAAAATTTTATCCCGGTAGCCTGCGGTCTTGTCGCCGCAACTATTGTAGGAATTATGATGATGTAATCAGGAACAGGAGTGTAAAACAGCCTTTGCGGAAGTCGCAATGAAAATCAGATGTAGCGCGAAACTCCAGTTTCGCGCATCGTTAACAGCCGCGAAACTGGAGTTTCGCGCAACATTTTCACAGGAGTCACCAATGTACCGCGAAGCTCCAGCTTCGGCGGCACGCACGCACGAGATGAAAATCAGGCGTATGCGCGAAACTGGAGTTTCGCGCTACATTTTCACAGGAGAAACAACATGATGCGGTTTTGGAAATATCACGGATTAGGGAATGATTATCTGGTCATGCCCCCTGAAGACATCTCCAAAGAACTGACGCCAGCGCAAATTCGCTTAATCTGCCATCCACACTATGGCATTGGCTCCGATGGGTTGCTGATCGGCCCATTCGACGCTGAAGAACAAACCTTCAGACTCCGCTTATTTAATCCTGACGGCGGTGAATTTGAAAAAAGCGGCAACGGATTGCGCATTTTCGCCCGATACCTCTGGGATATGGGCTGGGTCCAGAACAAACCTTTTCATATTCTGACCCCCGGCGGGAAGGTCACTGCGCAGGTGTTTGAAGGCGGACGAAGGGTAACGGTCGAAATGGGGCAGGTGAGTTTTCACAGCAGCCGTATCCCGGTCGCCGGGCCGCCGCGTGAAGTGTTGCAAGAATCAATCGAGGTGCAGGGCCGGGAGTTTCGTTTTTGCGCAGCAACCATCGGGAATCCGCACTGCGTCATCTTGTGCGACGATATTTCCCGCGAACTCGCGTGCAGCATAGGGCCGCACGTTGAAACGGATCCGCGCTTTCCCAACCGCACCAACGTGCAATTTTTGAAAGTGCTCGACCGGGCAACCATTCAGATTGAAATCTGGGAACGCGGTGTGGGCTACACGCTTGCTTCGGGCAGCAGCAGCAGCGCCGCCGCTGCGGTCGCCCATAAATTAGGATTGTGCGATTCCCATATCACGGTCAGAATGCCCGGCGGCGAACTTGACATTCAGATTGATCCCGATTATGCCATTACGATGACAGGCGCAGTCACGAAAATTTGCGAGGGACAATTTGATAACGAAGCCTTTGACGCCCTTAACGTAATTGACAATTGAGAGCAGCAAGAGAAACCGGGTTTTTTGAAAAAACCCGGTTTCTGAGAGAGGCACATACGATGGATCCTTACGCCAATAAGATGTTTTCCAAAGATCCGTATTATAAGAAAATCGATCTGGTGAGCCATGTGGTCGCCATTCTGGACGCTACGGTTGAAAAACGCGGACTTGAAATTATCCAGCCTCCCACGCGAGTGGTGAACAAGGATGAGGTGCATGAATTGATCCTGACCGATCAGACGACGCTATCTGAAGATCGGCGCGTTGATCGTATCGCCTATCTGGCGTTCGTCTGTTTTGAAAACAGCGGCGTCCTTCAACGCGGGGATAAGTTGATATTCGGTGATGTGGAAATCGGAACAATTTTAGGATTCGATGAAGCGCATCTGCCGAATCATCAAAATATCGTCCTGCACACCAATAACTTACAAACCGGGCGTGAATGGGGCCTGAACCTGCACGCCCAATTAGTGTTTCATAAACCTGAGTAAGCGGCCATAAATTTTCAAAGCGAAGAACCGGGTTTCTTCGAAGAAACTCGGTTCTTGAGGACGTGAAAATTTTTGAGTCCGCACTTATGTCACCACAAGGAGTTATACGATGAAAAATTATAAATTCAAATACGAAATGTACAAAGCGTTGCAGTTAGCTATTCCCGAAATCTACAAAGAAGCTGCGGAAGCCGCCGATGAAATCGGCATTCCGAAAGAGGAACGCGGGAAATTCGGGTTGACCGGGGCCATTTCCGGTTGTCATGGCATTCCCCACAAAGAAGTGCGCGAAGCCTTAGAAAAGACCTCGACCCAGATTATTCCTAACAGCGTGCTGGATGAAGAACTGCGGTACGTGGTCAAGTCCTATTATGGCGATGAATACGATGCGCTCGCGGTCAATACCTGTGAAGCCGCGCTGTGGGTCTCGTTTGATACCTTAGCCACTCCGCCGATGTGCGGCAGAGGCGACAACTATCGCGCCCGCTACATTATTCCTTATGAAAAACATCTGCACCATCACGGCGGCTACGGCAGACCCTTTCCCGGACGCTATAAAGACATCTTTGCCGACCGAGGCAATACCGCCGGCGAATTGGGATTCTACGGCAAGCGCCAGAACAACCTTGATATGATTATCGCCAAACTGGTCGGCGCCGATTATTCCTGCCATGGGATCAAATATCATCCGGCCGTGCAATTGACCGGCGTGGATGCCGAAGCTTCAGCGAAACGTATTCGGAAAATTGCGAAACAGCATGCGACCTTACTCACGGCGATTGCGTCGCTCGGTTACGATACTCCCGGTTACGGGTACAAGGAAAAAGCGGCTGACGGCGCGCCGTTGCTGCAAAAACTGTTGGGCGATGTGGCCGCAGATTTCAATGTGCCCTATATTGTGGATAACGCCTGGGGCGTGCCGTTTATCGGCACGGATATTCGCAAAACCGGCGCGGATGTGATCCTGTACAGCATGGATAAAGCCGCCGGGAGCGTCACCGCCGGACTCATCATCGGCAAAGAGGAAGCTCTGGTGCAGTTACGGCGGGCTTTAGGCACCCACGGCGACCGTTGGGGCACCGGCACGTCGCACGGTAAAGCTGCGTATGTGACCATTGATCCAGGTAAAGAAGGACTGGTCGGAGTCATTGCCGCGCTCAAAGTCTTGCTTGAACACCCGGAACGTGTGACAAAACCGATTGACGAACTGTATCAGATTGTGGTAGAAGAATTTGGAAAGATCGATCCTAAAATTCGAAAAGATTTCAGCTTTGCCAAATCCTATAACTCCGGCGCAGTAGAAATCAACTATGAAGCGAGCTGGCAAGAAGGCGGCAATTGCATTCCGATTTTCTCCATCGAGGATATGTACTCCGGCACCAATATTTTCCAGACCGGGACAAGCAAAATGGGAATTATCCCCACGATCGCGTATGACGGGAACATCTTCATCTCCCCAGGCTTAGGCACAACAGATTTGGATGGCAACCTGATCGAAGAAAAAATGCGCTGGGCTGTGAAAGGTATGGTGAAATTAATCGAGATCGTTTGCCGCAAAATTGGCATTATCTAATCTTTAAAACTACAGGAATGGCATATAAGCAGGAATTTCTACATTCTTGCTTATATGCCATTCCTGTAGTTCCCCAAGCATGCCGGAAGAACCCAAACTGGCTGAGATTGACCCTTTTGCCCGCATTGTTGATGTCATGGATATCGAAACCTTTTTTGCGTGTTCTAGCCAGGAAGAAGGAGAACAAGTAGCTGCCGCCCTGATGCACAAATTGGGCCTGACAAATTACGATATTGTGTCATTCGTTTTCCACAAAATGGGAGCGCGCGTCCGAATTCGCGCCACCTTCAATCGTCCGGGCGAACACTACCCCTGGCTGGGGAGTGAATTGACAATGGAGAATTGAGAATTATGGAACAAAACTCGACAAAACGCATTCTCTTAGTTCCGCTCGATCCCGTACACGATGTCGCTGTAAAAATTATCAACCGAAAGCTGCGGCAGCGCAATTTTAACACCTTACTGCTCGAACCGGATTTGCCGATAGAAGAAATTTGTGCAACAGCCGTAAAATATCAGCCTGATTTTCTGTTGGTGAGCCGTACCATCGGCTATGGCGTGGGAGAATTATTGAGCAAATTTATTGATCAGCTTGAACTGGCAGGCATCCGCCGACGCGCCAAAATCATCCTCGGCGGAAAAGCCATCAAACCCGAATTGGCAGCGGAACTCGGTTTTGATGCCGGTTTTGGCAGCAATACCGATTACAATGAAGTGGTGGCCTTTATTGAAGGCCATGAATTTGTGCGCCCTAATCCGGCTTTGCGCGTCAAAAAAGACATTACGCACGGTTACACCTACAATGTTCATCACACGCTGATTCGCGAATATCTCGAAACCATCACAGATCAAATTTTGCAATGGGCGTCCGACTATACATCGCCAGGCGTGGAACGCGCTAATCTTGTGCAGGCCTATTTGCAAAAGTATCGCGACTGTCTTGAAGATGTTCGCTTAGAAGGCGAAACCTTACGACAATATCTGGAGTTCAGCGATGATGTGATCCAGGCGTACTATCAATCCGGCGCCATCCCCAAAACCGTTAAAAAAATTGACAAACAAGTGATTCGAGAATTCATCGCCTTACATAAGCGCATGAATGCGGCGATCGATTATTCCTATCGCTCCATGCAGTTCCAGCGCGAAAAACCCCTGGTGTTCGTTCAATACGGCACCGGCTGCCCGTTGATGGATATTGAGCATATTAAGGCGTGTGAAAACTGGGGGGCCGATGGGATTTTTCACTTTGATCCTGCCTGGGGGGCGCGTACCGAAGGGTTTATGTCGGGCTATTTAGGGCATGAAGCGGATGGCACGATTCTGACCAAAGAAAATCTGGCCAGTATCAAAAATGTGATCAACGACTCCACCATCTGGTCGGTGCGTGCACATCGCGGTTTAAACACGCCGGAAACGGTGGTGCTTGCCGGCGAGTTAGGGGCCGATTTAACCAAAATCAATATTGTCTATGGTTCGTTAAACGGCGGTACGGATCCGGCGCGGCTCACGGTGGACGGAGTCAAAAGCATCAAACTCGCGGCTGAGTATGGTTTGCCTTTTGATGTCGTTACCAATGAAGAACTTGGCGGCGTTCCGGCGTTTAAGGCTTTTGCCGGCATGTTGATTGTCAGCTATCTGGCCTTGAAGTGCGGCGCGCGGCCGATTTTGAAGCCGCTGTTCTGCTATTCCCCGGATGTGATGATTCAGGGTTACATGGAAACCAATTACCTCGATTATAATGCGGCCAAAATCCTGGCCCTGCGCAGCATCATTGACGCGCCGATCTGGCCCGGAGAACCGATTGGTTTTATGACTCATTCCGAAGAACGGGTGCAATCAGCCATGGCCACCGCCCTGCACGCGCTGCTCAGTATCAGCCTTGATGTAGATGCGATCACGATCGCTTCAACTGATGAAGCCTATTCGCGCGGTCCCATTTCAGCCCATGCGCGTCTCGACACCTTAAACGCGGTCAGAGAAGTTTTTCGCTTCTGGGGCAGCAGCAAAATCCAAATCAATGCCGCTATCCTGAGCATGAAAGACCAACTGTGCGACGGCATCGAACAGACTTTAAAAGTGGTCTGCGAACATGGCGATTTTGTCTCAGCCCTGAATACCGGATTGTTAGGCACCAGGCAGGATGGCGCAAACCCGGGACGAGCCGGGCGCAACACCTTGATCAAACGATGAAGACCATCGGAATTGTCGGTATTGCCAAAAACACGGGCAAAACCACGACAACGAACGCACTGATCGAGTATCTTTATCAACAGGATGCCAAAATCTGCGTCACTAGCATTGGCTACGACGGTGAAGAAATTGATAATATCACCGCTCTGCCCAAACCCCGCATCAGTTTGAATCCGGGGACATTGGTGGTGACAGCTTCAGACTGCGTCGCACCTCAGGCTGAAAGCTATCGAATTTTGAGGCAGACGGATATTCACACGGTTCTGGGCAATATTCAGATCTGCCAGACGGAAAAACCGGTGAACGCCATTGTCGCAGGGCCCAAAACCGGCGATGATCTGCAACGGGTAATGGGGATGCTTCAGGATTTTGCCTGTGACGTCCTGCTGGTAGATGGCGCGTTGAATCGCGTGGCCCCGTTTGCCAAGGTTGAGAACCTGGTAATCGCGGTTGGGCCGGCCGCCAATCATGATCTTGACGAACTTGCCAGGGAAATCAAACTGATTGTTGATTTGACCAGGCTGACGGTTTGGCAATGTAAGGGCGATCCCTTCCCTTTTTCGGGGAAAAGCGCGGCCGGCTCGCAGGGCGTGGACGTTGATCCGCAAAATAACGCTGTTTGGGTGCATGGCCCGGTGTATGCGACCACGCTCCAGAAGAAGATCGCGGAGTTCCGCCAGAGCACGCCTGTTTCTGCGCTGATCATCGCATCGGCTCTACATCTGTTAAGCGGCAGTGAATACCGCGAAATCCAGCGGTTTATGCAACATCTTCGCCAGGCCAGCATTGATCTGTTTGTGCAAAAACAGATTCGGCTTTTAGGACTCACGATCAACCCGGCCTATCCGGCTCCCGTGAAAAAAGGGCTGAACATATACCAATTACGCTATGTGGACGAGCAGATCTTCAAAGAAAAATTGCAAGCATTACTCGATCATGAAAGTTTGATGATCAACGTCAAAAATGAGAGCGCGGAACCTCTGCTTGAACGGGCCGTGTAAAAAAGGTAGGTAATGGTTACATGTAATGACACAGAAGGTTATGGACACGCTCTCCGGAGTGCGCAAGCTCTGCTTGCGCGGCCAAAGCAGAGCTTTGGCACTCCGAAAAATGTCCATAACCTTTTCTGTCAATACAGTTACATGGTAAGCGACGCTCGTTTGTTGGGCGCGAGGAACGCGCCCGCGTGACCCCAAAACACACACCCGATCGCAGCGCCGTTCGCTCTACGACCGGGTGATCACGTCACGCAAGAGGCAGCACAGGCGTTTGATGTTACAGCGGTTGGTCACGCCGTTTACTCCGGCAGTCTGATGGTATCAAGAATAGCGAGTTGTTCGTCTCTATACTGGTCCGAACTGGCTTCCTCACAAACAGTGTACACAAGCACCGTCGTCACATCGTTGGGAAAGTAGATCGAAACGATCAGCTCAACGGGCTTACCAGTCTCCTTGTCTGTGCCTGTCGCATTCTGCTTCCAAAACTCGATGTCGTTGGATGTGCCTTCTTCAGGTTCGTCTAGATATTCCAAATCGCTAAACGCATTTTCCAGCGGCATATCCACAATCGCATCCCATGCCTCTGGCGTTAGGTTCTCAACTTTTTTCGCTGGAAGGGTCAGGAGGACAATCCCTGCCTCTGCTTTCTTCCCAACTATCGTTGTTACCCCTCCATCCGTGCTGGTTTCGACTGTCCAGTCATTGGGAAAGTCAACCAAAAATTGCGGGTTATTCTGGTCCGGATAAACATACGTCGTCACATCCTGCGCCAACGCAGCACCGGCGATCAACACCAGCCCCAACGCGGCGATGAACACGCTACTCATACAATGTTTCTTTTGTACCATAAAATTTTCTCCTGTTGTGATGTTTGCTGTCGCAGCCTCTTCTGTGATCTTCGTGTAATCTTATAAGTCCACCGCCGTTTTTTGTCAACGTCGATCTTCGCAAAAATCACATCAGACGGCAGGTGGTTCAAAAACTTGCAATGAAAAAGAGGAAAAGCAGTATTTCTTGAAAGATTCTTTGACAAAAACTTGTGCTTTTGGCTAACATTCTTGCTAATCTCTTTATACAGACGAGCATGAATTGCAGAGGAGTGCAGTGTTGTCGTTGCACTTGCGTAAAGACCATGTTGCGCTCCTGGTGATGAGAAATTCATGACAGGAATGTTGTTCGTCAAGGAGGTCATAAGATGTCTGCTCACGAAGCTACCCCCCTGGCAAAACAGACAACTGCGCAAACCATCTTGCTGGTTGAAGATGAGGCCCTGATTGCGCTGAGTGAAAAAGTCATGTTGCAGAAACATGGCTTTACCGTGTTGACCGCCGCGAATGGAATAGAGGCGGTTGAAATTGCCCTGCACACGCCGCAGATTGACCTGATTCTGATGGATATCAACCTGGGATCCGGTATGGACGGTACGGAAGCCGCACAACAGATTCTCGCCCAACGCGATGTCCCCATTGTCTTTCTCTCCAGCCATACCGAATCGGATGTGGTGGCGAAGACCGAAAAAATCACCTCCTATGGTTATGTGGTAAAGAATTCGGGTGAAACAGTGTTAGTCGCATCCATCAAGATGGCCTTCAAGTTGTTTGACGCATATCAACGGCTCAAACAGCAGGAAGCAGCGTTACGAAAGACCAAACAAGAACTCCAGATCATCTTTGATACAGTCCCGGCGTTGATCTGGCAAAAAGATTGCACAGGAACGTACGTGCAGGTCAATAAAGCCTATTGTGATACGATTGGACTTTCCGAAGAGGACATTCTCGGTAAAACAGATGAGGAACTGTACCCGCCAGAGATTGCCGATCAATACGTCAGTACTGATCAGAAGGTTCTGAACTCCGGTGTGCCCGCATTTGGAACTGAACAACGGTATCAAAGACTCTCAGGAGAATGTGGCTGGAACCAAACTGATAAATTGCCATACTATGATAGTACCGGAAATATTGCCGGGACAATAGGGTTTGCCTTGGATATCACCGAGCGCAAGCGGGCCGAGGAGGCGTTGCGAGAGAGCGAGGCCAGGTTTCGGCGGCTGGCTGAAAATTCCCAGGATATGATCTACCGCATGTCGCTCCCGGACGGTCGCTACGAATATATCAATCCGGCTTGCACCGAATTGACCGGCTACACACCAGAAGAGTGGTATGCCTCGCCGAAACTGGTCCAAAAAATCATTCATCCGGATTGGCAGGGCTACTTTGAGACGCAGTGGGCCGAACTTTTAGCCGGCAATATGTCCCCGACCTACAAATTTCAACTGATCCACAAATCCGGAAAGGTGAAGTGGTTACATCAACGAAACGTGTTGATCAGAAATGAGGCCGGATGCCCCATTGCCATTGAAGGGATCGTGATTGACATCACCAATCGCAAGCTGGTGGAAGAGGAATTAAACATTACCCTGAAAAAATATCAAGCTCTGTTCGATTCCTTTCCTATGGGTATCAGTATCACCGACCGGCACGGCAAGATTATTGAAACGAATCATGAAGCGGAACGACTGCTTGGCATCTCAAGGGAAAAACATACGCAAAGAACGTATGACGATCCAAGATGGCGGGTTATCAGACCGGATGGGACGCCCATGCCGGCTGAGGAATATGCGAGCGTGAGAGCCATGCACGAGCAGCGGTTGATTGAGAATGTGGAAATGGGGATCGTGAAGGAACAGAATAACATCATCTGGATTAGCGTCACAGCCGCACCGATTCCATTAGAAAATTATGGAGTAGCGATCGCGTATGGTGACATCACCGACCGCAAGCGGGCAGAGGAGACATTGCGGGAGAGTGAAGAACGTTTCAACCTGTTCATGCAGCATTTGCCCGGGCTGGCGTTTATCAAGGATACTAATGGACGACTGCTCTTCGTGAATGCCTATCATGCCAATCTCTATCCTCTGGATCCAAAAGAGATGATCGGCCAAAATCTCAAGAACTTTTGGAGTCCTGAGTATATTGCGCAATTTACCGAACAAGATCGGATTATCCTTGATAGTCGCCAACCTTTAACGAGTGAAGAATCATATCCTGATCATGAAGGTTCAAAATGGTGGTTAACGTGTAAATTTCCCATTTTTCAGCGAGGCAAACCAACTCTGATTGGTGGTATTTCTTTGGATATCACCGCTCGCAAACGAGCCGAGGAGGCGCTGCAGAAGAGTGAACAGCAATTTCGGGAACTCAACGCGCAGAAAGATAAGTTCTTTTCTATTCTGGCCCATGATTTGAAAAATCCCATCGTCGGGTTTATATCCTTTGCCAATCTGTTAGAAGACAATTTTACCAGTATGGACTCGGAGGAGCGTCAGTTGTTAATCCAGTACTTCCGTATGTCGGCGAAAACGCTTTTTACCCTTTTAGAGAATCTGCTTACCTGGGCGCGCTTACAACAGGGGGAGGTTGAATGCCACTTTGACCAATTTCCGATCGATCAGCTTGTGGCCCGTGCGGTGGCTCTGCTGACCCCAAACGCCATGTACAAGCATATCACCCTGACCAATACGACGCCGCTGATTAATGTCTATGCGAGTATTGAGATGGTGGATGCCGTTGTGCGCAATCTGCTCGCGAATGCAATTAAATTTACGCCGTCCGGCGGCGCAGTGACAATTACAGCGACAGAAACGGCAACTGATGTGTGCGTCACGGTGGCCGATACCGGGATCGGCATCCCACCGGACAAGCTTGCTCAATTGTTTCGGATTGACGGGAAGACGCAACGCGACGGCACGAGCGGCGAAAAAGGCACAGGATTAGGTCTGATTCTCTGCAAAGAATTTGTGGAGAAACAAGGCGGCCAAATTTGGGCGGAAAGTGAGCCTGGGAACGGCACAAGGGTGATGTTTACGCTTCCTACCCAACCATCGGAAAGAGAACATTGATCAGGAATTTGTATTGATAAAGAACTCGTCAAAACAATTCAGAATCGGGTGTCTATGCTGAATTTATCTTAATAAATGGCTTGACATTTTTATATGCACAGCAACAATTCACCTGTACTCACGTATTTTTTAACCATTATACTAAGGAGGAGCTAATATGATTGAAATTCGCTGGCATGGCCGGGGCGGACAGGGCACCGTGACGGCAGCCAAAATGCTGGCTGATGCGTCGCTGCAAGGCGGCAAATATGTGCAAGCGTCGCCGGAATACGGCGCGGAACGCATGGGCGCGCCGCTGCGCGCGTTCAACAGAATCAGCGATGAGGAAATTTTTCTGCATTGCAGTATTACCAATCCGGACATCGTCGTCGTGGTTGATCCCTCGTTGGTCACACAAGCGGCCGTCACGGAAGGCGTGAAAGATTCGACGACCTTTGTAGTGAACAGTCCTTTATCAGCTCAGGAAGTTCGTAAACTGTTAAAATTTAATGCGGGCAAGGTATTTACCGTTGACGCCACCAAAATTGCCCTGGAAACTTTCGGGCGCAATATTCCCAATACGCCCATGTTAGGCGCATTGATCCAGGTCACACAGATTCTGGAAAAAGACACACTGGTGACGCAGCTCAAAAAGAGCTTACAAAAAAAGTTTGGCGACAAGGTGGTTCAGCAGAACGTTAACGCCGTCGAACGCGCATTTCAGGAGGTAACAAGCGATGAATGAAACCTGGCAAGAACTCCCGATTGGCGGATTGATCGTTGAGCCGGGCAACGCCCTGGGCTATCATACGAGCGGATGGCGCGCTATGCGCCCGATTTACCATCCCGAACATTGCATCCAATGTTTCAAGTGTTGGATCTTCTGTCCTGATGCGGCCATCGTCGTGAAAGATGAACAAGTCGTCGGGATGAATCTGGATTATTGCAAAGGCTGTGGGATTTGCGCGTATGAATGTCCCGGAAAAAAAGGCAGCAAAGCGATCACAATGGAAGAAGAAGCCAAATTTTTACATGAAGATTGAGGAGATAAATTATGCGTGAAGTGATAGCAATTACAGGAAATGGCGCAGCAGCCCAGGCCATGCGGCAAATCAATCCTGATGTGTGCGCGGCGTATCCGATTACGCCTTCGACGCAGGTGATGGAAGATTTTTCGCAGTTTGTGGCTGATGGGCTGGTGGACACCGAATTAATTACCGTTGAAAGCGAACATAGCGCCCAGAGCGCGTGCGTGGGCGCGGCTGCGGCCGGCGGACGGGTGATGAACGCCACATCAGCCAATGGCTTAGCCCTGATGTGGGAAATTCTCTATATCGCCTCGGGTAGCCGCCTGCCGATGGTATTAACCGTCGCGAACCGCGCCTTAAGTTCGCCGATTAATATTCATGCGGATCACGGCGATCAGATGGGATGCCGCGACGCCGGCTGGATTCAGTTCTATTCTGAAAACGCCCAGGAACAGTATGATAATCTGATTCAAGCCATTCCGATTAGCGAGGCGATGAATGTGCGGCTGCCAGTGATGGTGGGCATGGACGGCTTTATTATTTCCCATTCGATTGAACGCCTGGAAATGCTGGAGGATGCGGAAGTGAAGGAGTTTATCGGCGAGTATAAACCGCATTACCCCTTGTTAGATATTCACAATCCTGTGACGTATGGGGCAGTGGCCTTCCACGATTATTATTTTGAATGTAAACGCCAGCAGATTGAAGCCATGCAGTGCGCCAAAGACGTGATTCTGGAGTTTGGCAAAAAATACGGCAAATTAAGCGGACGGCAGTATGGGTTCTTTGTCCCATACAAACTTGAGGACGCTGAAATTGCGATTGTGGCGATTGGCTCGGCCTGCGGCACCACGCGGGTCATGGTGGATCAACTGCGGCAAAAAGGAATCAAAGCCGGACTCTTGAAAATTCGCTGTTTCCGACCTTTCCCGGCGCAGGAAATCGCCGAGGCGCTGACTTCAGTCAAAGTCGTCGCCGTACTAGATCGTTCCGATACTTTCGGCGGTCAGGGCGGCCCGCTCTTCTCTGAAATTCGCTCTGCCCTGTATGATGCTCCTGTCCGACCTCAGATTCTCAATTTCATCTATGGCCTCGGCGGCCGAGAATTAGATCTGGCTCTGGTCGAAAAAGCCTTTGCCAAAGCCCAAAATGTTGCGGAAGGCGCTGCAATCGCGCCAGTTGTGGAATATCTTGGTGTCAGAGAGTAAGATGTATCGCGAAATTCCATTTCGCGGCCTTGCTCGAAGAGGGAAAGATGTACAGCGAAATTTTATTTCGCTGCCTTGCTCGAAGAAACGAATACGTGATGTATGATGCGGTATGAACGCATGACGCATGACGTATTGAGAAATATTATGGCAATAGATGTGAACAAAGTCACGCTGAAAGACATCAAAAAGATCGCCTCAACCAAAGCGGATCAGTTGACGAGTGGTCACCGACTTTGCCCTGGCTGCGCGGCAGGCACGATTTTCCGGCAAGTTCTGGCGGCGGCGGAACATCCGCTCGTGGCGGCAGTAGCAACCGGGTGTTTTGAAGTTTCGACCACGATTTATCCTTATACGGCCTGGAACATTCCCTATATCCACAATGCCTTTGAAAATGTCTCGGCCACGATTTCCGGGGTTGAAGCCATGTATAAATCCCTCAAAAAACGCGGTAAACTGCCGGTGGATGAAGAGATCAAATTCCTGGCAATTGGCGGGGATGGCGGTACCTACGACATCGGGCTGCAATCTCTTTCAGGCGCGATTGAACGCCGCCACAATTTTCTGTACATCTGTTACAATAACGGCGCGTACATGAATACTGGCATTCAACGCTCCAGTGCCACACCCTTCGGGGCCAATGCCACCACCAGTCCGTCAGGCAAAGTGATTCCGGGCAAATTACAATTCCCGAAAGACCTGACTGAAATTGTCATCGCCCATGAACCGGTGTATGCGGCGCAGGCCAGTCCGAGTCACTGGCAGGATTTGATGACCAAAGTCCGCAAAGGGTTGGCGGCCGAAGGTCCGGCGTTTATCAATGTGATCTCCTCCTGTAACCGCGGCTGGCGCATCCCTGCAGAGCAATCCGTTGAAATCAACCAAAAAGCTGTTGAATGCGGGTTCTGGCCGCTGTACGAGTATGAAGACGGGCAATATACCCTGACCTATACTCCCAAAACCAAGCAGCCAGTTGCTGAGTGGATGCAGTTGCAAGGCCGCTTCGGCCACCTCTACAAACGCGAGCCGAACAAAGCGATCATTGACCAGGTGCAGGAATACGTTGACCAACGTTGGGAACGCCTGCTCAAACGCTGCGGCAAAGCCTGAGAGAGGTGCTGATTATCATGTTGCTTGGCGATCAATCGTCAGGCTCAAAACTAAAGTACGCTAAAGCACACTCTAACTGGCTTTAACCTGCTTCAGCCTTGGGCCTGGCGATTGATCGCCAGGCTCAAAAGTGCATGGATTTTGCCCTGAAAGGGTGGTAGAATAGGAAACTGCTTTTACCAAAAAGTATTTACCGCGCAGGCAAAAGTCTCAAAGGAATATATGAAGAAGTCTGTGATATATTTCCAGACATGCTATCATGCCTTCTTACGTTTCACAATCGAAATCTCTGATGGGTACTTCTGATATGGTTGCTTTAGCAGAGGGCAAAGATGATCAAAAGAGTGGTCAGTATGCTCAAGCTGCATATCGCGAGGGGCTTCTAACGCAATGACAGCATCTCCGATGGCTTCACAGAGACGGCAGGAGAAATCTTGTTCATCTTGAGCTTCCCTGAGTTGATGGGCAATGTTGATGAAACCTTTGTTTTCTTTTTTGCCTGGATTGGTGATCGCCTCAGCATATTCGAGAAATGCTTCTACTTGCTTTGGGTAGCGTTTCAAGAAAAATGAAGCCACAGCACAGCGTGACCGATTTTTTCTTGACGTTTTCGCATAATGTGAGGTATGAGAAAGGCAAGATGGATTCCTCTGTTTTCTATCTCGTTTATCAGCTTGAAGCTGATATTTCAACTATGAAACATACAACTGATCAACAGAAATCCTGAAGTAGGAAAGGGTTTTCCTTATGAGAGATTGGCAGGATATTTCGTATCTGAAGCTTATGGGTACTCAGCGTCAGCAGGAGGCGTTTGAGACGACGATGGCGTTAGGGATTCTCGATAAGTTAGCGCCGTTTCATCCGACGCTGGTGAGCACGGTCTGTGTGGAGTTTGATATTGAGGAGAGTGATCTGGATTTTATCTGTCAATTCGATGATCCGGCGGTATTTGAAGCGGCTGTCAGATCGAATTTTGGGGACTATGAAAATTTCTCGTTTTGGCAGCGCCAACCGGACAAATCTGAAATAGCGGCGGCCTTTCATTTTATGACCTTTCCCATTCAAATATTTGGCAGCACCGTGTCGGTCAAAGAGCAGAACGCCTATCGTCATTTGAACGTGATGGCTCGTTTAGCCATGATCGGCGGCAAGGAATTCAGGTATAACGTGCGCGAACTCAAGGGTGAGGGATTCAAAACCGAACCTGCACTGGCAAAATTGTTGGGGCTGCGCGGCGACCCGTATCAAGCGATTCTCGAACTTGAAGAATTGGATGATTTTGAATTGGAGGAACTGATCGAGGAGGCGCTGATGCCTTTTTGAACACTGATTAGGTATTGATCATGAAAAAACAACCCTGTTCTCGATCCTGTTTTGTGTGCGGACGGCAGAATGATATTGGCTTGAAAATGACCTGGTATGAAGACCACGAGGCGCAGCAGATTCGCGCCACAGTGACCGTGCCCGAACATTTTAACGGTTATCCGGGCATTGTGCATGGAGGGATTTTAGCCACGATTCTCGATGAAACATCCGGCCGGGCGGTAATGCTCAAGGGCGGGCCAGATATGCTCATGGTCACGATGAAACTCGAAATGACGTATCGCCGGCCAACCCCGACCAATACCCCATTAACCTCAATCGGTTGGGTTGTGAAACAGAGCCAAAGCCGGGCCCAGGTCGCCGGAGAAATACGTTTGCCAGATGGAACTGTCACCGCAGAATGTCAGGCGATTGTCGTGCGTCCGCCGCGAGAAATTGTTGAACGCTGGGAAGCGGAAAAATCCCACTGGCATGTCTATGACGATGAATAATGCTCAGGAGTGTCAAAGCTCTGCTTTGACAGCGAAAGCAGAGCTTTCGCACTCCTACAAACAAAATTTCCATTGACACTAAAGCAAGAGATGTTATGATAGAATTGATGAATTATCTGGAAACGAGCATTGCATAACTATGAAGGAAAGGCTGCGCTATATCTACTTGAGTCAGAAGATGCTTTGCTGAATAAAAATATAGATCACATCTGTATTGACACGTCAGATTATGGTCAAATTTTCAAGAACCATTTTGTGCAAAATCAGACGAATTGACCATGAGAATCTGACCATAACCTTGCTGGTCAATACACGCATCAAATATACCAACGATCCAGATATGTCATGAGAAAAATTAGTCATGGTCATGTATGAAATTGAGTTTACACCAGAAGCAAAAGACGACTTGAAAACCTTAAGGAAATTTGAGCAACACACCATCATTGCAGGCATCGAAACACATCTCACGTATGAACCAACGGTCGAAACTCGTAATCGGAAAAGATTACGCCCTAATGACGTCGCGGAATGGGAACTTCGTCTTGGGAAATATCGCATCTTTTATAATGTTGAAGAGCACATCCTGATTGTCAGTATTGAAGCCGTAGGGTTCAAAGTGGGAAATCTGTTGTTCATTCGAGGCAAACGGAGGGAGTTATGAAAGTCATTACCGTTCCAACAGAAGACACATTTTTTTATCATCTTCTCACCGCTGGTGTTGATAATGGGTTGATTTTACAGACCACCGACGGACACCGGTTTATGCTGTGGTCTCTTGAAGACTGGGAAGGGTTTGATGTCGGAGAGAGCGATGACTTTGGGCAGGAAGTTGAAGCAACAAGCCGGAATACTCAGTTAATGACTTTGCTGGCGGAGCGACGACGCCATGGAAGGCGGATTCCCCTTGAAACCCTTAAAGAGGAGTTAGGGCTTGATTCATAATGAATATTACCCTTTACCAGAAAGGTCTATACTGGTGAAAAAACGTGGTGTTTTTCTTTTGATCTCTCTTTTCTTTTTTCTGTCCTTCCAATCTGAGGGGATGGCGGCGGTGAAACGTTATACAGTTCAGATTCTCAACACGCTTCCGCACAGCACTGAAAGCTTTACGCAGGGGTTGGTGTATCATGAGGGCGTGTTGTATGAAAGCACCGGTCTGTACGGGCAGTCAACGCTCCAAAAACTGGACGCTGCAACCGGAAAACTGCTGAAAAAAATCTCGGTACCCAATGTATTTGCTGAGGGCTTAGCCCGCTGGCAAGACCGGTTAATCCAGATCACCTGGAAAAATCGCATAGCCTTGATCTATGCGCTGGCAGATTTTTCACCTCTGGGGATGTTTCAATACGATACCGAAGGCTGGGGCCTGACCAATGATGATCAGTCGTTGATCATGAGCGATGGGACGAATGTGCTGACCTTCCGCAATCCTGACACCTTTGCGGCTGAACGACGGATTGAAGTGACGGTGCAAGGCGAACCTGTGCCGTATCTGAATGAATTGGAATATGTTGACGGCCTGATTTACGCCAATGTCTGGTATCAAAATTTTATTGTTCAGATCGATCCGGCCGATGGCGAGGTGGTCGGCGTGATTGACGCCGCGCCCTTATTTCATCAGTTACCGCCGTTGAGCGACGACAGCGTTCTGAACGGCATCGCCTATAATAACGATCGCAGCACCTTGTATCTCACCGGCAAAAACTGGCCGAAAATCTTTGGAGTCACGCTGTATCCCCTGCCATAAGTAGTTGGACAAAATTATCTACTTTTTTCGCCACAGAGGCACAGAGAACCCAGAGAAAGCCCTTCTTTGAGTGTCCTTTGTGTCCTCTGTGTCCTTTGTGTCCTCTGTGATAAACATGAGACGGAAAATTTACGCGAACCTTCAAAGTTTTTCGTGAAATTGAGTTGACAAAAGAAAACAGTTCATCCACAACATAAATATAAATCACTCATAATGATATTACCAGCATTTAACATCTCATGCTGGGGATGATGAGCGGCAGATTTTTGCCGAGAACTTCTCACCTCATCACGAGATCCGCGATATGAAACCCACAGTCAAACCTCAAGATATAAGCGCAATCGGAAATTCTGAACATCGCGATCCCTTTGACGTGCTTGGTATGCATCCCGTCAAAGTGAAAAACAAAAAAGCGATTGCTGTCAGAGCTTATTTTTACGATGTCAAAGAGAGTTACGTGTATGTTCCGGAAGAAGATACCCTGTATCCGATGGAACAGACGCCCGGCACCGGATTTTTTGAAGCCATTTTCCCAGAGCGGCAGGAACCGTTTCGCTATCAATTGGAAACCCTTGATGACAACGGGCAGCGTACACGTTTCCACGATGTGTATTCCTTTTGGCCGATTCTGACCGAAGATGATCTGTATTTATTTGGCGAGGGCCGGCACTATAAAATCTACGAAAAACTCGGCTGCCATTTAATGAATCATCAGGGAGTTGACGGGGCCTTGTTTGCGGTCTGGGCACCCAGTGCAAAACGAGTGAGCGTGGTCGGCGATTTTAACCACTGGGATGGCCGCCGCCATCCGATGCGGATGCGAGGCGCGTCTGGCGTCTGGGAACTGTTCATTCCTGATCTCAAAGAGGGGGATTTGTATAAATTTGAGATCAAAACCCAATTAGGCCATCTGTATCTGAAAACTGATCCGTATGCGTTTTACTGCCAACGCCGTCCGGAAACCTCGAGTATTATTGCCAATATCAATAAATTCCAGTGGGAGGATCAGGAGTGGCTCATCAAACGCGAGCATGAAAATCCACTGAACAGACCTGTTTCGATTTATGAAGTCCATCTGGGATCATGGAAGCGCGTGACTGAAGAAAACAACCGCTTTTTAACGTATCGTGAACTGGCAGACCAACTTATTCCTTATGTCAAGGAGATGGGTTACACCCACATCGAACTCCTGCCGGTCGCAGAACATCCCTTTGATGAATCCTGGGGCTATCAGGTGACGGGCTATTACGCCCCGACCAGCCGTTTTGGACAGCCAGAAGATTTGATGTATTTGATTAACGCCAGCCATAACGCCGGCATTGGCGTGATTGTGGACTGGGTGCCGGCGCATTTTCCGCGCGATTCCTTCGGACTGCCCTACTTTGATGGCACCTTTTTGTATGAACACGCCGACCCCCGCCGGGGTGAGCACAAGGATTGGGGCACCCTGATTTTTAATTATGGCCGCAATGAAGTGCGCAACTTTTTAGTTGCCAACGCGCTGTTCTGGTTCGATAAATACCATATTGACGGTATTCGCGTGGATGCGGTGGCCTCAATGTTGTATCTGGATTACTCCAAAAAAGAGGGCGAATGGATTCCGAATCGCTTCGGTGGGCGTGAAAATCTGGAAGCAATTGACTTTATCAAGGAGATGAATGCGAAAGCCTATGAATACTTTCCGGGAGTCATGACGATTGCGGAAGAATCCACCGCCTGGCCCGGGGTTTCCCACCCGGTCCATCTAGGTGGGTTAGGGTTCATGTTCAAATGGAACATGGGTTGGATGAATGACATGTTGACCTACATGTCGAAAGACCCGCTCTATCGTCGCTATCATCATGGCATGATCACGTTTGCGCTGCTCTATGCCTTCCATGAAAATTTTGTACTGGTCTTGTCCCACGATGAAGTCGTGCATGGCAAACGTTCCTTATTGGATAAAATGCCAGGAGATATGTGGCAGAAATTCGCCAATTTACGGGCATTCTATGGCTTTATGATGGGACATCCGGGCAAAAAACTGTTGTTTATGGGCAGCGAGTTCGGGCAATGGATTGAATGGGACAGCAACAAAGGTTTAGATTGGAATCTGTTAGACTATGAACCCCATCAAAAACTGCAGCGCTATGTGCGCGATCTCAATCATGTCTATAAGACAGAGCCTGCTCTCTATCGCCATGATTCCAAATATCAGAGTTTTGAATGGATTGATTTTTATGATTCTGATAACAGCGTGATTTCCTTTATGCGCAAAAGCCTGGAACGCGATCAGGACACGCTGGTCTTTGTGTGTAATTTTACGCCGGTACCGCGCCATAATTACCGCATCGGCGCGCCCTTACCCGGGTTTTATAAGGAAATCATCAATAGCGATTGGCATATTTATGGCGGCAGCGGGATTGATAACGGCGGCGGGTGCACGGCAGATTCCCTCCCCTGGCAAGGGCAGCCCTATTCCCTGGATATTTCTCTTCCTCCGCTCGGAACCGTGATTTTGAAAATCAGTTAAACCAGTTAAACCAGGAGTGCGAAAGCTCTGCTTTCGCGGCAAAAGCAGAGCTTTTGCACTCCGCTGACGCTACAGGCGAGGGTCCAGGGCGTCGCGCAAGCCGTCGCCGAGGAGATTATAGCCGAGCACGGTGATCATGATCGCCAGCCCCGGAAAAATGACGATCCAGGGCGCGTTGAAGACTTCAGTGCGACCGTCGGCGATCATCTGCCCCCAACTCGGCGTGGGTGGACGCACGCCTAATCCCAGAAAACTCAGAGCGGATTCGGTGATAATCGCAGTGGCTATCGAAAGCGAGGTTTCCACAGTCAAAGGTGCGATGCAGTTGGGCAAAATATGCTGGGTCATAATGCCAAAATCGCTTTTGCTCAGTGCCCGGGCGGCTTCCACAAACTCCTGGGCCTTGAGCGTCAGCACCGAGGCGCGGAGAATCCGCGCAAAACGTGGTACGCCAATTAACGCCGTGACAAGAATAATATTGCGCACACTCGGTCCGGTCACGGCAATCAAAGCCATCGCCAACAGTAAGGCGGGAAAGGCAAAAATCATATCCATGAAACGCATGAGCACTTCATCGAGTAAGCCGCCATAATAGCCTGAAACCATGCCAATGCTCAGGCCGATAACCATTGACGCGCCAACAGCCAGCGATCCGATGAGTAACGAGACGCGCGCGCCCCAAATCATGCGGCTCAAAATATCGCGGCCTAAACGATCGGTTCCCAGTAAAAATTGCGAACTCGGCCATTCCCGACGGTTGCGCGGATACATTTGCGAGGGGTCATGCGGCGAAAGATAAGGCGCAAAAACGCCAATCAGCATTACTAACACAATAATGCTTGCCCCGATCAACAGAGCCGGGTTTTTAGTCAGGCCGCGTCCCTTCCGGGGATTTTTCACGATTCAGAAGCCTTTGTCGCCACAGATTCTCACAGATTTGCACAGATTCGGCAGGTCACGCTGAAATTTGTGTCAATGTGTGAGAATCTGTGGCGACAAAAGCTTATCTCGAACTCACATTATTTATACTCGATGCGCGGGTCTAAATACACATACAACAGGTCAACCAGCAGATGAATCAACACAAAGATTACAGCGACAAACAAAATTGCACCCTGGATCAAAGGAATGTCACGTTCATTGATGGCCTGGACGATCAGGCGTCCCAATCCGGGCCAGCTAAACACGGTTTCCGTCAGAATCGCCCCGGTTCCAATCAGATACCCCATTTGTAAGCCAACCACGGTCACAACCGGAATCATGGCGTTTTTCAACGCATGTTTATACAATACTTTGACTTCAGCAAGTCCTTTGGCGCGGGCGGTCATGATATACTCCTGGCGCAAGACATCCAACAGGCTTGAGCGCGTCATACGCATGACAATTGCGGCCAGATAGATTCCTAAAGACAGCGACGGCAGTATAATGGCAATTGCGCCTTTTTCCGAGATGGATCCGCCTGACGGAAATATTCTGAGATACCAGGAAAAGATCAACATCAGGATCAGTCCGCGCCAGAACGCTGGCATGGATAACCCCAGGAGCGCAAGCACTCCGCCAAGGTTATCAATCCAGGTGCTATGATACACAGCGGTCACAATCCCGACCGGAATGGCAACGCTTAACGCGAAAACCATCGCCAGGCCGGCTAACATCAAGGTCTGAGGAAGCCGTTCTATAATGAGATCAAGAACCGGGCGCTTTCGGATCAGCGAACGTCCCAATTCTCCTCTGACAACCCGGCTCAACCAGTGGACATATTGCAGCAGCACAGGCTGATCCAATCCTAATTCATGCCGCCGCTGCTCATAGATTTCCTGGTCAAAATACGTTTCTCCGAGCATATTCGCGACCGGATCGCCAGGAGCGAAGCGCATGATCAGAAACACTGCCAGAGTAATCCCAATTAGTACAGGAATTAAGGCAATACATCGGCGCAGAATATATTGATACAGCTTAAGAAAATGTTGAATGTTGGATGTTGGGTAGTGGTTACATGGTACGTGATGCGTTCCCTGAGCGAAGTCGAAGGGAACAATGAGCGGCTCGTTTCGACTTCGCTCAACAAGCGGACATCGCTTACTATTTAACCACTACCCAACATTCAACATCCAACATTTAACATTTAACATTCAAACAATTAGTTCTCCCCCTCTTCCAACCACACGGTTGCCAATGGCAGGCGATAGCGGGCATCAGGATAAAAACCTTGCACTTTGTTACTATACGCAACGGCGTCTTTGGGGTTACAAATCCAGATGGTCGGTGAATCTTTGGCGATCAGTTCTTCGGTTTGATAATACAAGGTTTTTTGCTCGTCCAGGGTTTTGGCGGATTTAATAGCCTGAAACAAGCGATCAACTTCAGGGTTGTTGTAAAAACCTTTATTGGCCCCGGAATTCGATAAAAACACGCGTTCCGCAGAATTTTCAGGATCATCCACGCTTGCGCCCCAATCTTCCAGCGCGGCGGCAAACATTTCAGGTTGTCCCTGATAGGCGTTACGGACATAAACCCGATCAAACAGCACATTCTTGTCAAGCGGCAACACATCTATCTGCACCCCAATCTGTTTAAGCTGCTCCTGAACAATAAGCGACTGATCCACAAACAGATCCTGATTCGTCGCCATCAATTCAAATTTCAAGGGATTCTGCGGGTTGTACCCGGCTTCTGCTAAGAGTTGTCTGGCTTTTTCAGGATTGTAGGGATAGGGTTGAGACCAGTTCGGGTTATGAATCCAGGACCAGGAATGATAAGGGCCGACCGATTCAAGAGCATGACCGTCAAACACGACGTCAATAATCATCTGGCGATCAAGGGCGTAGGCCAGGGCTTGTCGCACGCGCAGATCATTGAACGGCGGATGAGCATTGTTCAGATAAATCTGTTCATGCTGAATGCCGAGGAGTAATTGGATAGTGAGATTCGGGGCCTCCATAATCAGCTTGTTAATGTCTTTGCGCGGCACGTCTTCGAGAATATGAATTTCTTCCAGGCGTAATTGCATTAAAGCTGCCGCTTCTTCGGGAATAATCTTGAACACGACCTGGTCTAAATATGGCAATTCCGCTTGCCAATAGCCATCAAAGCGTTCAAGCACAATGCGATCCCCTGGCGTCCATTCCACAAAGCGAAACGGTCCCGTTCCAATGGCTGTGGTTGTCCCGTAATCCTGCCCGGCTTGTTCCACTGCCTGCCGGGACACGGGCGACACTTCGGGTCCGGCGAGTTTTGCCAAAAAAACATGATCACGAGTTTTGAGGCGAATCTGCAAGGTATAATCATCAAGCGCCTCAACCTTATCAATCACATCCGCATATTTTCGATAGATATATGACTTATTTTCAGGGTTCAAGATGCGCTGAATGGAATACACCATGGCATGGGCGTCAAACGTCGTACCATCGTGAAATTTTACGCCCTGACGCAAAGGGATGCGATAGGTGAGGCCGTCTTCTGAAATTTCCGGGAGCGCAGTTGCTAACCAGGGCAGGTATTCCTCATCTTCAACCGACCAGCGATAGAGAGTTTCTCCGATGCCGGCATCCAGATACACGCGCATACATGTTGTGGTTTGGATATGGATCGGGTCAAAACTCCAGGCGTCCGTCAACATGCCGACATATAAGGTGCCTCCATATTGAGGTTGCTGAGCGCACACGGGTAGGGCGATCCACAACCACAAGACACTTGCGATGATGCTGCGATAAAGGTTTTTCATAGCAAGAAAAAACGAGCGGCGTCAAATAGTGAGCTTCTGGGCAACCAGCACTTCTTCCCCGTTCGCCTTTTAAAAAAGTTGATTCATGTAGCCAAATGATCTAATCGAAAAATATTGTGGAGCATGAAAATTTTTTGTCAATAGAAATTCATCATCGTTCTGGGAATTGCTAATTTTCTTGACACCGCTTTCATAAATACACATAAAGGAAACGAGAAAGAAATGAAGCAATTCGTGAACTCTTATAATAGAAACGTACCACGCACCAGAAAAGTGTGCAGCGCGTTTTTATAGCGATTATGGTGTTCAAAGGAATTCTGAAACAAGGAGAATATTTTGATTCGGTCAGTTTGATGATTGTCGCCCGCCAACTGACTGAAATGGAAGTTGTACTGGACGCTGCGGTGGTTATGGGAACCAGCGAAAATAAAGCCATTCTTCAAAACTCTGGAATGCTCCTGCCAGAGTTTGAAGCGGCTGGCGACACCGATCTGCTGATTAGCGTCAAGGCCCAGGATGAAAGCGGAGTTGAACAAGCTTTCCAACAGGTTGACAAGCTGCTTGATACCGTCCGTCATCATGTTGAAGACACTGAGGAATTTTTGCCGAAAAGTCTCGATGGGGCTTTAAAAATTATGCCTGCGGCCAATATTGCCTTGATCTCCGTTCCTGGAAAATATGCGGCAAAAGAAGCGATGAAAGCCCTTGAACAGGGGTTACACGTCATGGTGTTTTCTGATCATGTCCCAATTGAAAAGGAAGTTGAACTCAAACAATATGCCCGCGAGCATAGATTATTAGTCATGGGACCTGATTGTGGAACCGCCATCATCAATGGAGTGCCGCTGGCTTTTGCTAATGTCGTCAAGCGCGGCAATATCGGCATTGTCGCAGCTTCCGGGACCGGTTTACAAGAGGTGAGCTGCGTGATCAGCAGGCAGGGGGCAGGTATTTCCCAGGCCATCGGCACAGGCGGACGCGATGTCAGTCAGCAAGTCGGCGGCGTGATGTTCCTGGAAGGGCTGAAAGCCCTGAAAGACGATCCTCTGACCCAAATTATTGTACTCGTCTCTAAACCGCCGCATCAAGACGTGTTCCAGAAAATCGCCACAGAACTCAAGACCATTGCCAAACCTGTTGTGGCTTGTTTAATCGGAGAAGATCTCGAACTTATCAAAGCATCTGGAGCTATTCCGGCCAGAACTCTGGAAGAAGCCGGAATGCTCGCTGCGGCGTTGTCGCAAGGTAAAACGCAAGAAGACGTTAAAATGATGCTCGAACAGCGCACCCAGGAGCTTAAAGCGCTGGCAGCGCAAGAAGCGGAGAAACGCCAGGAAACGCAAAAATACCTGAGCGGCCTCTTCAGCGGAGGCACCCTGTGCGATGAAGCGCAGTTGATTTTGCGCGATATTCTTGGCAAGGTCTATTCCAATACGCCGATTTCGCCGGATTGCAAGTTGGAGGATTCCTGGAAAAATCGTGAACATACGGTGATTGATTTCGGCGATGATGAATTTACCGTAGGCCGTCCGCACCCGATGATTGATTATTCCTTGCGTAACGGCCGTATTCTCGAAGAAGCCCAGGATCCCGAGGTTGCAGTGCTGTTGCTTGATGTCGTGCTTGGCTATGGCGCACATCCTCATCCCGAAGAAGAACTGGCGCCGTTTATTCGGGAAGCGAAAGCCGCCGCAGAAGAAGCAGGAAGGTATCTATCAGTGGTATGCTCTGTGACGGGAACAGATGCGGATCCCCAGGATAAAACGCGGGTGGAACAGACTCTCACAGCGGCAGGCGCATTGGTTATGCCCTCAAACGCTGCCGCCTGTGAATTGGCAGGATATATTTGTTAAATGCGATCAGTTTAAAAATGGATAGTGGTTCAATAGTAAGTGATATGTTCCCTGAGCGGAGTCGAAGGGAACTACGGGCAGATCGTTTCGACTTCGCTCAACGAGCGGGCATCACTTATTATTGAACCACTACCTAAAAATGTTGGATGTTGAATGTTGGATTCAGCATTCAACATCCAACATCCAAACTTATGGCTATCAAAGATCTCTTTACTCAGGAATTACAGGTTGTCAATATCGGACTGAGTTCATTTAAAGACAATCTGGATGCTGTGAATACAAAAGCCATTCAGGTTGATTGGCGTCCCGGGGCTGACGGCGTCAATGAACAGGCGCTCAACACGTTACGCGCGAAAAAGGCCGAGATTGACCAGGCGAATGCGGAAGCATTAACGCGGATTTTGACCAGTAAGCCCGTTGTGATCAGTTTGGATACGGCTCTCAATGTGATTCCCGGTATGAAAAAACATCTGATTCTCCATGCGGGGCCACCGATTGGTTGGGAACGTATGTGCGGCCCTATGCGTGGGGCGATTATGGGAGCCTTGCTGTATGAAGGTCTGGCGCGATCTGCGGAAGAAGCGCAACAATTAGCCGCTTCCGGCGAAATAGAGTATGCGCCCTGTCATGAACATGCTGCTGTCGGCCCGATGGCGGGGATTGTATCGGCTTCGATGCCGGTCTGGGTGCTAAAAAATGAAGCGCATGGTAATTATGGTTATTGCACTCTGAATGAAGGACTCGGCAAAGTCTTACGCTACGGCGCGTACAGCGCGGAAGTCATCGAACGATTGAAATGGATGGAACATGCATTGTATCCAACCTTGAAAAAGGCGGTTGAATATCTGGGCAAAATTGATTTAAAGAATCTGATTGCTCAAGCCCTGCACATGGGAGATGAAGTCCACAACCGCAATCGCGCCGGAACGTCGCTGTTGTATCGCCTTCTGGCTCCCGCCATTGTCAGAACGTGCGACGACAACGAAGCGGCGGCAAAGGTGTTGGAGTTTATCCACAGCAACGACCATTTTTTCCTCAATCTTTCCATGCCGGCCTGTAAAGTCGCGCTAGATGCGGCCAGAAACATTGAGAACAGCAGCGTTTTGACCGTTATGGCGCGCAACGGTACGGATTTTGGAATTCAGCTTTCAGGCACGGGCAACGAGTGGTTTACCGGTCCCGCCTTAGTGCCTGACGCGCTTTTTTTCCCGGGTTTTACCAAAGAGGATGCCAACCCGGATATCGGCGACAGCGCGATTACCGAAACCGGCGGACTGGGCGGATTTGCAATTGCGGCGGCTCCGGCCATTGTACAGTTCGTCGGCGGAACCGCCAGAGATGCGTTGAATTATACCCTGGAAATGTACGAAATCACCGCGGGCGAAAATACGGTCTATCAAATTCCGTCGCTGAATTTCCGCGGAACGCCGACTGGCATTGATGTGATTAAAGTTGTTGAAAAAAACATCCTGCCGTTTATTGATACGGGCGTTGCTCATAAAGAAGCCGGAGTCGGACAGGTTGGCGCAGGGGTGTTAAGCGCTCCGATGGAGCCGTTCCGCAAGGCGATTATCGGCCTGGCAAAAAAGCTGGCAACAGCATAAGAGGGGTACTCTGAACCGGAGTGTCAAAGCTCTGCTTTGACAGCGAAAGTAGAGCTTTCGCACTCCTTTTCCCTCTATGAATGCTCTTTCCTCACGTTCACACATCATGTATGCCATTGCTATCATCTTCGTGGTAATCTGGATCGGCACCCTGGGTTATACGATCCTGGAAGGCTGGACGCCAGCGGATTCGCTGTATATGACGATCATCACCATGACTACCGTCGGATATACTGAAGTCCATCCATTAACTGAAGCTGGCAGGCTATTCACAATGGGGCTGATTATTATTTCCATCGGGATTGCCGGATATGCCTTTTCCGCCCTAACGGCTTTTATTGTGGAAGGAGAAATCAGGCTTATTCTGCGAGGTCGCAAAATGGATAAACAAATTACCAATTTACACCAGCATATTATTCTTTGTGGGATGGGACGCACCGGGCTGTACATCGCTGAGGAATTTGTACGTACCCATACCCCTTTTGTGGTCATTGAACAAGACAAGGAAGCCTTAAAAGAAGCTGAACACATTGCGAACCTGCTCTATTTGCAGCAAGACGCCACCCGGGATGAAACCTTGCTGGCTGCGGGCATTAAACAGGCGCGGGGTCTGGTCACAACCCTGGGCGAAGATAAGGATAATGTGTTTGTCGTGTTGTGCGCCCGGTCGCTCAATCCGAAACTGCGTATTATTTCGCGGCTGGTAGAAGAAAAGAATGCTGACTTGTTACGCAAAGCCGGGGCCGATCACACGGTATCGCCGGATGCGATTGGCGGCATGCGCATGGCCTCGGTGATGCTGCGCCCGACGGTAGTCTCGTTTTTGGATGAGATGCTGCGCGTTACCGGACAATCCTTACGCATGGAAGAGATGCAAGTTGACGATTTTCCCGTGCTGCTTGACCGCTCGCTCGGCGAAATCAACATCAGAAAGCGGACGGGCACGCTGGTTGTGGCGATCAAATCGCAAAAGCAAGGTTATCAATTTAATCCTGGAGCTCAAACCATACTGCGCAGCGGAGATGTATTGATCGTCATGGGTACTGAAGAACAGCTTGATCCCAAACGCTGGTGGGAAGGATGTCAGACGTAGTGTGAATCAAATCGCTCTTGATGAAGGTTAAGTTGACGGGTTCGTAGTTCGCGCTTTAGCGCGTTTTTCCGCCTGAAGGCGGGACTACAAACTCATCACTTAAACCTTGAAAGAACAGTAGTTACTTATACATATTTTCTTGACAGTTTGATTAAGCGGCAACACGTATAAAAAGAAACGCTTTGTCCCCGTTGTTTCGGAATCTGTTTGCATGCGGACCCATCCAGGCAGATTCTCTAAACAACTCAAGGAATTTTACAGCGTAACCATCTGCCAAAACAATCGGGTTTCGTGAAGAAACCCGAATTTGAAGATAACATCCATTAGTACAAGAGGTCATGTTATGTCGAATGAAAACGGGAAACTTCAACAGCTTTTTGAAATGACCAAGGAGATTGAACAGGTTAAAGATGTTGATGTCTTATTGGAAAAAATTTTAAGCGTTGCCAGAAAGCTTGCGAACGCTGAGGCAGGCTCGCTTTATGTCACTGAGGGGAAATGCTTAAAATTCAGCCATACCCAAAACGAGACCTTACCGCGACAACTTGCGCCTGGCAAAAAGTTGATTTACAACACCTTCACTATCCCGATCAATCATTATTCGATTTCCGGCTATGTCGCCAGCACAGGGGAAATGCTCAATATTTCGGATGTGTACCAGCTTTCTTCAGAGGTACCGTATCATTTTGATCCCTCCTTTGATCAGAAATCGCAGTATCGCTCGCAGTCGATGTTGACCATTCCGCTCAAAAATAATCAGAGCAAAGTGATCGGGGTGATGCAATTAATTAACGCTCGAAGTGATGGAGGTTCTGTGATCCCCTTTTCTCAGGATGATATTCCTCTGATTCGGATTTTTGCCAGTAACGCTGCGATGGCGATTGAACGCGCTCAAATGACGCGCGCCCTGTTATTGCGCATGATCAGTATGGCAGAACTACGGGATCCGGAAGAAACCGGCCCGCATGTGAACCGGGTAGGCGCGTATTCGTCAGAAATCTACGAAGCCTGGGCGCGTAAAAAAGGCTTTGAGCAAGAAGTGATTGAAAACCACAAAGATATTTTACGCATGGCAGCGATGCTACACGATGTCGGTAAAGTCGGGATTAGCGACAAAATTCTCCGAAAACCAGGGCGACTGAGTGAGGATGAATATAATACGATGAAGCAGCACGTGGTGATGGGCGCCAATTTGTTTATGAATCCACAATCAGAATTTGATGAAATTGCGTGCCAGATTGCGTTAAATCATCATGAACGCTGGGATGGCAGCGGATACCCAGGGCATGTGGATCCGATTACAGGCAAACCCTTACCTGGCTATGAAGATGAAACCGGGAAAGCGCGCGGAAAACGCGGAGAAGAGATTCCGTTGTTTGGCAGGGTCGTTGCAATAGCCGATGTGTATGACGCCCTCTCCAATAAACGCGCCTATAAAAACGCCTGGAAAGAAGAGGATGTCATTCATGAATTGCAAAAGGGGGCTGGCAAACATTTCGATCCCGATATGGTTGAAGCGCTTCTTTCCAGTCTTGATATGCTTCGGTCTATTGCGCAACGCTATGCAGGCTGATTAGAAGCGAGACGCTCCCCGCCGAAACTGATAGCAATATTCCCGGGGTTCCGTACCTTTTTTAAAGACTTCTGTAAAAGGCTCGCCGCATTGAGGGGCGGTTAACAGACCTGTTTCAGGGTCAATCTGCACAAAACTGACTCCTGCAGGCACCGGAAAATCTTCAATTGGCGTATCCTTCAAGGCGTCCTCCATAAAGTCGATCCAGATCGGTAACGCAGCGCGGCCTCCGGTTTCACGAGAGCCAATGGGTTTGCGATTTTCATCGTAGCCTACCCAGACTCCGCTGACAAGCGAAGGAGAAAACCCCACAAACAGGGCGTCCGTACTATCATTGGTGGTGCCGGTTTTGCCTGCCAGGGGACGCCCTAACTTTTTCGCCGCCGCCGCCGTGCCACGCTGCACTACGCCTTCCATCATAGAAACCAGGATATAGGTATCTTCTTCTGCCACAACCTGCCGGGCGCGCGGCACATTGGCTTCAAGCACATTCCCATCGCGATCGAGCACTTTGGTCACAAATACCGGTTCAACCAGATAGCCTCGATTGGCAAAAGCTCCATAGGCGGAAACCAAATCAAGCAGATAGACTTCTGATCCGCCCAACGCAAGCGACGGATACGGATTCAGATAGGTATGAATCCCTAAACGCCTAGCCGTTTCAATGACCGCATGTGGGCCGACCTGATCAATCAATTTTGCCGCAATCACATTGGTTGAATCTTCCAATGCCTGGCGTAAAGTCATTGGGCCTTTATGATTCCCACTGAAATTTTTCGGACTCCAGGTTTTACCAGTCTGTCGATCAATCAGAAATTCCACCGGTTCATCAACAATGATAGTCCCTGGAGTAAACCCATGCTCCAGAGCGGTTAAATAAACAAAGGGTTTGAACGATGATCCTGGCTGCCGTAAGGCCTGGACCGCTCGATTGAATTTGCTGCGTTTAAAATCATAACCTCCGACCATCGCTAAAATATGCCCGTTTTTCGGATCGATTGCGAGAAAAGCGCCTTCTAACAACGGTTCTATGTTGAGAGTGAGGGTAAGAGTTTTTTTCTCCTCATCAATATGATCAATGTCCACCAGGATAATATTTCCGGGTTTAAACATGGTTGTCGGGTTTTTTTGAGTCCATTCAAACCCTTTTGCAGGAATAACCCCTGTATAGTCGCCGAGTCGCACGTTAATTTGTTTAGAACTGACTTCTGTGACGACCGCGTGGAGCACATCGTCCACCTGGGGTGGATTTTTCCACTCGTCCTCGGTAATATACTGGAGTTTCTCTTGCAATTCTTCCGGGGTTTTCTCGGCGTCAATCAGTTTAAACCCATGCCGCCGTTGGATCGTCCGTAACCCTTTTTGTAAATCTTTTTCAGCCATTTCGTTGAGGTGAAGATCTAAAGTCGTATAGACTTGCAGCCCATCCTGATAGACGCTACGCCCATATCTTTCCTCTAAATATTGGCGAACATGTTCCACAAAATATGGCGCCTTATTCACCTGGCGTTCTGGCAATTCTTTTTTCTCAAAGGGCTGTTGATACGCTTGGTCAGCCTCTTCAGGCGTAATAAACCCCTCTGCTACCATACGAGTGAGCACGATTTTCTGTCGTTTTTTGGCTAATTCAGGATGATCAATCGGAGAAAATGCAGAAGGACGTTGGATCAAGCCAGCTAGCATAGCACACTCACTCAGGTTCAACTCTTCCACCTCTTTGCCAAAATAAATTTTGGTGGCTGTTCTCAGGCCATAGGCCCCATGTCCCCAGTAATACTGGTTGGCATAGAGTTCCAGGATTTTTTGTTTGGCTTTTTCTTTACTCTGTTCGAGCGTACGGTATTTTTGTTCAATTTGAATCGCCAGCATCATTTCTTTAATTTTGCGCACCACTTTCTTTTCTCGACTCAGAAACAACAAGCGCGTCAACTGCTGCGTAATGGTACTGGCCCCTTCAGCAAACCTCATCTCCTGAATATTGGTCAGAACGGCTTTTCCGAATCGGATCAGATCAAGACCAAAGTGATCAAAGAAGCGTTTATCCTCAATTGCCAATAACGCGTTGACAAAATTCTGAGGTAACTCTTCATACGCAATTAAGGCTCGTTTCTCAATAAAAAATTCACCAATCAGTTCATTGTGGCGGTCATATACTTTAGTGACTAAACTTGGCCGGAATTTTTTCAAACGGGCTATATCGGGGAGTTCGGTGTAAATGGGATAAAGGAATCCACCCCCCCCCCCCCCCGAAATTGCCCGAACGACTAAAGAAGCTATACACATTCCCCATACAAGCCGCAGCAGTTTCCTTACCAGAGATCTCCGAGGAGGGGGAGTTGAAGCAGATGGCTGTAGGTGAGCATGTTCTGAAAAATCATCTTTTGTTTTCATAATATCATTAAAATGCGTTGAATAGACGTTTCATGCACAAATTTTTTATACACACGTTCTTTCACATTTTTCTTCTTGACAGAATTGCTTACAATAATTAGTACTGTCTTTTAGACATCGGGGCGTAGCGCAGACTGGTTAGCGCACTGGCATGGGGGGCCAGGGGTCGGAGGTTCAAATCCTCTCGCCCCGATTTTTTTCTCTCCTGTTTTCTCGTGTGTTTTCCCATTACACTTTCAAAGGAAGATATACTTTTTGCGTCACCTGTTCGAATCTTTTGGTCCCGCCCGCTTCACTGACGATTTGTAATATTTTGTCTGCATCAAGAATGCGGCGTCCGGCCAGGAGTGTGATTCTGCGCTCTCGAAATACCTCCGGCAGAAGCGGCGTTGACGGCCCCATGACGCAGATTTCCCGGGTATTCAATGCCATCTCCAATAACGAATCAAAGGTCTTGTTCAATAAACTTGTAGCTGAAAGAATCACTACATCACAGTGGGGAAATATCTGTGCTTCCTGTTCTGTCGGCGTAATACCCTTCATCATGGTTTTGGCTTCATCAAATACAATGACCTCATGCGCACATTGTTGCAGTTCTTTCACAATCGGGCCAATATAGCCTACCATGCCTACACGATCTTTCGAAGTGATCCCAAGGAATTTAGAGAGCGGAGCGTCCGCCGTACTCGCTGATTGAGGAAGGGCAGGAGCAGCAATGGCGTTAATCGTCGCTAATCCTACTGCGGCTTCAAGCATATTTTGAGAACGTAATAGAGGGATCGCCTCAACAACCTCAAGGCCTGCCATTGTTCCGGCATGAGGCAACAATGAACAGGTATCATCCTCTAAGCGATGGCGCAATGTACACGCTACGCCGCACTCTCCTGAATTGAGTTTGACCGCAGTATATCCGAGTCCAATTCTGATATCAGTCACTCGCTTCTGGTCATGACATGGCAAAACAGCGTCAATTAACGCGTCAATTGTCGGTTTCTTCTGTTGTGTCATTCGTCTGTTCCATGTTTTGTTTTGTAAGAAAATGACAAACCCAGATGCTCATCTCATACAAAATGATTAACGGTCCCGCCATTAGGATTTGACTGAATACATCCGGCGGCGTCAGAATGGCTCCTACCACAAACGCACCGACAATCGCATATTTGCGATAAACTTTCAGTGTGGCAGGCGTCACCATACCCAATTTTGTCAGAAACACTATAATAATTGGAAGTTCAAAAATGGCGCCAAAGGCCAGGATCATCCGCGTAATAAAGGTCACATAATTCGCCGCCGAAATAATGGGAATAATCATAGCCCCGCCATACCCCAATAAAAATTTCAGTCCAAAGGGTAACATCACTTTATAGGCAAAATAACCCCCAAGTCCAAAAAAAATGGTCGCGGAAATGACAAAGGGGATCACATATTTCTTCTCGCGCGCGTATAACCCTGGCGCGACAAAGGCCCAGGCCTGATAAAAGGTCATCGGAATTGAGATGACAATCGCCGCAAAAATTGAGAGTTTCAAATGAACGATAAAGGCCTCGGCCGGTGCCAGCATGTGCAGTTGTACTCCCTGCATCGGAGCGATCAGGATGGTTAATAAACTTTCAGAAAACGGATATAAGGCCGCAAAACACCCTCCGATTGTTACAAAGACGACAATGAAACGATATCGCAATTCCTCAAGATGACCAGTGAGCGGAAGATTTTTTTCTTCACTGTCTCGCAACCATCCTTGCGTAATGCTCTCGCGAATAGATCGCATAACCCCTTTTTTACCCATCTGACAATTGACAATTGACAATTGACAATTGACAATTATTTTCGGCTCCAATCAACCTCTGAAGGGCTTTTTTTGCTTTCCGCAATACTTTCCTGCACCCGTTCAATTTTTCGCATGAGTACGTCGATGTCAATGACCGTGGAATGAGAAACAACATCCTGAAGTTCCACATATAATTCTAATGCGTCTTCGAATTGCTGCTGGTGCTCATAACAAAACGCAAGCTCGAGTTTGGTTTCAATCAACAATTGTTCTGAGAGCGACTCTGAAAGGAGCAGTTCTTCATATAACGTAATCGCCCGTTCCCAGTCCTCACGCAAAGCATAACTATTCGCGATCTGAAATTTTGAGCGCGGAACGTAACGGCTCTCAGGATATTGTTCAAGCAGAGCCTCATATTCAAGACATGCCTGGTCATAATCGTGCAGTTTAAAGTAACACTCCGCAATCGCCTGTTGATATTCGCCAGGGTCGATTTCTGACGGATAATCTCGAATCAACATGCGATACACATCAACCCCTTTTAAGCAATCATTGAGAGATTTATCGTAAATATAACCGAGCAATTTCAAGGCTTCAAAGGAATATTTTCCAGGTTGACTCTGAGCATAGAGGTCTTGTAAGTGTTTCAACGCTTTGTGCGGCTGTTTGAGTTTATAGAAATAAATATTTCCTAATTCATAACGGGCTTTACGACTCAGATCATGGGCAGGATATTTTTCGAGAATCACCTCAAACAGTTCGGCTGCTTTCTCATAATCTTCAGCGCGATAGGTTTTCATAGCCTTTTCGTAGAGATCACGCATATCTTCTTTACACCCAGGCAACACCAGGATAAAAAACAAGACAAAACAGAGCACGTTCTGCCTGCCGAAATGTATGTTTCTCATCATTCTCTTATGAAAAACCTGAAAGGTGTTTCATAACTTTTCAGATTTTCACTCATTTTCAGGTTCCTCATCACTTTCAACGACACGTGCAACGGCGACAACTTTATCATCATCGCTTAACCATTGAAGGGCAACACCCTGAGTATTTCGGCCAATGACACTGATATTTGACACTCCCATTCGAATAATTTTTCCGGAAGCCGTAATCATTAGAATATCATCGTTGTCATTCACTTGAAGCACTCCGACCACATTCCCGCGTTTAGGGGTACATTTCATGTTGATCAAGCCTTTTCCGCCTCGTCCTTGAGGTCGGTACTGATCAACCGCCGAACGTTTGCCATAACCTTTTTCAGTGACCGAGAGAATTGTGAATTCATTGTGAACCACATCCATTCCAATCACAACGTCACCTTTACTGAGCGAAATTCCTTTCACCCCGGTTGCGGTTCGTCCCATCGCACGCACGTTTGTTTCAGAAAAACGGATCGCCTTCCCTTTAAAGGTTGAGAGTAAGAGATCTTGCTTGCCATCGGTGAGCACAACAGACACCAGCGCATCATCTTCATTAATATTCAGGGCAATAATCCCGGTCGAGCGCGGATTGCCGTATTCTGTCAGTTCAGTCTTCTTGACCAGACCCTTTTGGGTCGCCATCACCAGATATTTTCCTGATTCAAAATTCTGCACCGGCAAAATGGCAGATACCTTTTCAGTAGGTTCAATGTTTAACAGATTAATGATCGCTTTGCCTCTTGCCTGTCTTCCGGCTTCAGGAATTTCATAGACTTTCAACCAATAGACTTTGCCTTTATCAGTAAACACCAGAATATAATCGTGAGTTGACGCCACGAACAGATGTTCCACAAAATCGTCTTCCTTGGCGACAATGCCTGTCACGCCTTTGCCTCTGCGCATCTGGCTGCGATACATGGTGACCGGATTGCGTTTCACATACCCGGCATGGGTTACCATGACCATCATATCCTCTTCCACGATCATATCTTCAAGGGTAATTTCAGAAGAATCCGCCACAATCTCTGTACGACGCTTATCCCCATATTCCGCTTTAACCGCCAACAATTCTTCTTGAATAAGCGCGGTCACCAGGGCGGGATCGGCTAATAAGGCTTTGAGATGTTGAATTTCTGCCAGTAAGTCCTGATGTTCCTGCTCCAATTTTTCGCGTTCCAGCCCGGTGAGGCGCTGCAAGCGCATATCCAGGATCGCCTGAGCCTGTACTTCCGTGAGGGAAAAATTTTCCATCAGGTCAGCACGGGCAATTTGGGGCGTTTGCGAGGCGCGAATCAGGCTGACAACCGCATCAATATTGTCTAAGGCGATTAATAGTCCCTGTAAAATATGATCGCGAGCTTCAGCTTTATTTAAGAGAAATCTGGTGCGGCGTGTAATAACGTTGCGGCGATGCTGAAGAAATAACTCCATCATCTGTTTCAAATTGAGGTATTGCGGACGCTGGTCAACCAGGGCCAGCATAATCGCTCCGAAGGTCACTTGCATTTGCGTATGCTTGTACAACTGATTCAAAATGACTTCGGCGTATTCATTTTTCTTGAGTTCGATCATGATCCGCATCCCATCACGATCGGATTCGTCACGTAAATCGGCGATCCCTTCGATCTTCTTTTCACGGACCAGTTCGGCAATTTTTTCAATAAGTTTGGCCTTATTGACCTGATAGGGGATTTCCGTGACGATAATACGTTCTTTTTCCGAACGTTTTTCTTTTTCGACAAAGACCCGGGCGCGGAGTTGGATATGCCCTCGACCGGTTTTATACATATCAACAATGCCCTGGTAACCGTGAATAATGCCACCTGTTGGAAAATCGGGTCCTTTCACGTAATGACACAGTTCGTCAATCGTGATCTGCGGCTGTTTAATCAGAGCTACTAACCCATCAATAATTTCACCTAAATTGTGGGGTGGAATATTGGTCGCCATGCCCACCGCAATTCCAGACGCTCCATTGACCAGGAGGTTCGGCAGTTTTGTTGGCAAGACTTCAGGTTCAACCAGTGTTTCATCGTAGTTCGGAAGATAGTTGACTGTGTTTTTCTCAATGTCAGCCAGCAATTCCACAGTGATTTTGGCGCGCCGTGCCTCGGTATAACGCATGGCTGCCGCGGGGTCGCCGTCAACGGATCCGAAGTTGCCCTGACCATCAACAAGGGGATAGCGCAGCGAGAAATCCTGCGCCATGCGCACAAGCGTATCGTAAATCGCCGCATCGCCATGGGGGTGATATTTTCCCATGCAGTCACCGACGATCCGGGCTGCTTTTTTGTAGGGTTTGTTCCAATCAAGCCCCATTTCGTGCATAGTATAAAGTACGCGGCGGTGTACGGGCTTCAGTCCATCTCTCACATCAGGTAACGCCCGTCCGATGATTACGCTCATCGCGTAATCCATGTAGGAATTTTGCATTTCGTCTTCAATGAAGACCGGTGTTGGGGCAAGAGTTTGTTCTAAAAGATTCATTATAAAATTGAAGCTTGACTATTGAAAATTGATGATTTCAACATTCAACATTCAATCTTCAATTTTTGATTGTTAAATATCTAAATTCTTCACCTGCGCTGCATGATTTTCGATAAATAGGCGTCTGGGTTCCACCTGATCCCCCATCAGGGTCGTGAAGGTGGTTTCAACTTCTTCAAGGTCGCCGAGTTCAACAGCCAGGAGATTCCGCCTCTGCGGATCCATCGTGGTTTCCCATAACTGTTCAGGGTTCATTTCGCCTAACCCTTTATAGCGTTGAATATTCATTCCAGCTTTTCCGGCATTGAGGATGGTCTCAACAACTTCCAGCAGTAATTCAACTTCATGAACCTTATTTTCGATTTCGATTTTATAAGGTGGAAATCCCATCAGTTCCAAAATCTCAATGTGTTTTTGCAATTCTCTGTAGTTATGAGATGTCAGAAATTCATAATCGACAACGAGGGGATTTGTAGCGTCAGCGGTTTGGATAATTACCTTAAAGCGATCCGAGACGTCCTTAACAATTTCATAGGCGATTGAACGGTCTTTTTCGGAAAGGAAAAAGGCGCGATAGGTTGTTGCAATAGCGTCCATCTCTTTTTCCAGAAGGTCTTTAAATGCCAATACAGAGGCGGTCAAGCGTTTGTGCAGGGCTAAGGTTTTCACTATCACCCGACTTTGACGATGACGCTGAAAGGTATCGAGATAACGTAAAAATTCATTCAACTGATACACATGAGTTTCAAGCCGCTTGCCGGTGATGCGTTTTTCACCGAGGATCAAGGCCGCTTTCGCCGCGCCCTGTTCAATGAGGTATTTGCTCATTTGCGTTTCGTCTTTGATATACCATTCTTGTTTGCCGCGCTTCACTTTAAATAAAGGCGGCTGAGCGATATACAGATAGCCCTGCTCGATGATATCGCGCATTTGCCGGTAAAAGAACGTTAGGAGTAGGGTGCGGATATGCGCCCCATCTACGTCAGCGTCTGTCATAATGACAATTTTATGATAGCGTACTTTGGCAATATCAAAGTCATCCGCCCCAATGCCCGCCCCGATGGCAGTAATGAGGGTTTGAATTTCCGTGCTCTTCAACATTTTATCAAACCGGGCTTTTTCGACATTTAAAATTTTACCCCGTAAAGGCAGGATCGCCTGAAATCTCCGATCTCGCCCTTGTTTTGCCGAACCGCCGGCAGAATCACCCTCAACCAAAAAGATTTCACACTGGCTCGGATCCTTTTCAGAACAATCAGCTAATTTACCAGGAAGAGTATTCGATTCTAAAGCACTTTTCCGACGGGTCAATTCTCGAGCTTTTTTGGCAGCTTCCCGGGCCCGGGCTGCTCCAATGGCTTTCTCAACGATACCTCGAATCACCGCAGGGTTTTCTTCAAAATATTGTGCCAGAAAGTCATTTGAAAGAGCTTCGACAATGCCTCTAACTTCACTATTGCCAAGCTTTGTTTTGGTCTGCCCTTCAAATTGCGGATTGGGCACTTTGACGCTAATGACCGCGACCAGACCTTCGCGCACATCTTCTCCGCTCAGAGCAATCTTCTGACCCTTGGGGGCTTTGTCCGTGACAAAATTATTGATTGTGCGGGTCAACGCGCTACGAAAACCGCTTAAATGGGTACCCCCTTCATGGGTATTGATATTGTTGGCAAATGAAAAAATATTTTCAGCATATCCATCGTTATATTGAAACGCAATTTCTACAATCACTCCATCTTTTTCATCTTCGAAGTAAATCGGCTCCGGATGTAAGGCCACTTTATTTGTGGACAGGTGCGAGACAAAGGATCGAATACCGCCCTCATACTGAAAGGAATTTTTCCGATCTGCCCGTTCGTCCTCAATTTCAATTGTCAAACCTTTATTTAAAAACGAAAGCTCGCGTAGTCGATTGGAAAGCGTGCTAAAACTAAATTCCGCCACTTCAAATATCTGGTCATCCGGCAGGAAACATACCTTTGTGCCTGTCCCCTTGGCGACGCCTACCTGTCGAAATTCGTCGATCGGCGTTCCACGTTCATAATTCTGGGTATAGACGAATCCGTCGCGTTTGATTTCCAGTTCCAGCCTTTTAGAGAGCGCATTTACGACCGATATCCCCACGCCATGTAAACCGCCGGCCACCTTATAGCTTTCATTATCAAATTTTCCGCCGGCATGGAGTTTGGTCATGACGACTTCAGCGGCAGAGCGTTTTTCTGTGGGGTGCATGTCAACCGGAATGCCTCGGCCATTGTCAATGACGGTGACGCTATTATCAACATGAATCGTGACAGAGATATTGGTGCAATAGCCTCCCATGGCTTCATCAATGGAGTTATCAACAACTTCATAGACCAGATGGTGTAATCCGGCGACGCCTGTATCGCCGATATACATTGCAGGCCGCTTCCTTACAGCTTCTAAGCCTTCTAAAACTTTAATCTTGCTCGCGTCGTAAACGGTACTTTTTTGTTCCATTATATAGATGCTCGTATGAGACGCAGCCTCTCGTCAGTGAAGGTTACGTCTCTTCCTTCGATATTGTGATGTTTGCTGTTCCTTATGACAGCATAGGGTTTCAATGCCTCAAGCTCTTGTCAAGTAAATTTACCAGGAAGGTCACTTTCTGTACCATATTTCTTCTGTGACCTTCCTGGTAAAGAATGTGTTACTGTAAATCATTCTGTGTTGATTGGCGATGGAGTGCGAAAGTTCTATTTTCGCAAGTAAGTGTTTGGCGAAAAATTGACGCGCAAAAGTAGAACTTTTGCACTCCAGTTTAATTTTTTTATAGAATAACACGTTGTTTTTCTTTGCGCAAGAAATTCTTTGTGTGTTGAGAAAAATCAGGCATCTGTCCTCCAACGTTTTTTTAATGTTCGGCAATGAACATTTGAACAGTGAATTTCCTGAGATGTTGTCAAAACATAAGATTTGACAGCATTGGCTTCATGTTCATGGTCAACGCGCGTGACGTGCTGCAAAAACTCCGGAGATATCATTGACTGAAACTGCGAGGCTTCAAAAATGCCAATAATTCGCTCAGATAGAAGATACACATTCATACCGATATGAAGATACATTGATTTTCCTATCTATTGAAATTTGTCAGAAATCGGGTTTTTGGCAAAAACCCGATTTCTACATTGTATTCCTCTTTGAACATGGCGTTATTCCTGTTGAGGAAGTTGAATATATGAACAGGGGATATTGTGAACCGAGGCGACATCCGGTTTCTCGGTGGCGCTGATAAACACCTGCATCCCCTGCTGCAAACATTCCAAAAAACGCGCATTGCGGTACATATCGAGTTCAGAGGTCACATCATCCAAAAGGAGCACGGGATATTCAGCGTATTGGTCATAATACACATACGATTCTGCAAGTTTGACTGCTAAGATGGCTGTTCGCTGCTGCCCCTGGGACCCATAAGCTTTCAACGATTTCTCTGAAATTTCAAGATCAAGGTCATCGCGATGCGGCCCGACCAGTGTTGTGCCGTATTGATATTCACGTTTCTGATGACGTTGCAATGCCTGTCCGTAGAGTTCAAAAATATGTTGATACGCCTCTGCATGAGCCAATTCCTGTCCTTCATGTGACAATGCTTCAACGGAACCAATACTTGATGTGTAGCGAATCTGAATTGATTCTGCACCATTCATCCACTGTAGATACATTTGCTTGACGAATTGTTGAAGAACCCTGGTGAATCGGATTCTCTGAAGAATAATTTTGCTTCCAAGCATTTGTAATTGAGATTCCCAGACCTCAAGTGAACTTCTCTCAGACGCCTCCAGCCGTCGTTTTGCCTGCACCTCCCGCAATAATGAATTTCTTTGTTTTAACGCGCGATTATATTCTGTCAGAAGCGACCAATACGGGGGATAAAAATGAAACGTTGCCCGATCCAGGAAATAACGACGAGACGCAGGAGAGCCTTTCACAAACGTCAAATCATCCGGATGAAACGCCACTGACGGAAAGATTTGCAAATACTCTTTTGAAGATGTGCATGGTTTGGCATTGATCAACACTTCCCTGGTATTCGGTTTGAGCCTGATCGCAAGAGTTTTCGTTCTCGGCAAGGAACTCTCATCCTCTTTTTCTTCACAAATAACGCCGCGCAGGAAACTTTCTCTCACATTCCAGGTCATTAATTCACGAATCGAATGGGTTCGAAACGACCGCAAATTCGAAAGCAGGCAGATCGCTTCAAGCAGGTTAGTTTTTCCAGCAGCATTCTGGCCAAAAAGGATGTTAAGTCCCGGGCTAAATTCGAATTGGGCAGAGGCAAAATTCCGGAATCCCTGTAAATCAATTGATTTTAAGTACACAGCCGCATAGAGCATGATGGAGACCATCTTGGATAAGGTGGCCTCCATCTCAACAATCACTCAGCTACGTTATACTCTCATTGGCATAATCACGCAGGAGAAACCGGAATCTTCTTCGGCATCTGAGGAGAACAAGCCAGGACTGAGAGAATCATTGAGCCCGAGCAGCACGTTTTCGCCATTCACCACGGAAAGAAAGTCCTGAACGTACCGCGCGTTAAATCCTATAGTCAGGTCTTCGCCGTCATACGCGATCGGGAGGGATTCCTCGGCTTCGCCGAGATTAGGGTCACTTGATGAAAGACTTAACTGTCCAGCAGTCGCGCTAAACTTGATCAGGCGCGTATCACTGCACAATAACGCCACACGCCGGATCGCTCGATTGAGTTGTTCCCGTTCTATTGTGAGCATCACACGCGAGGATTCAGGAATAACCTGCCGGTAATCCGGGAACTGCGCGTCAATCAACCGCGAGACTAACATTGTACCATTCTTCCGAAAAGCAATTTGGCTCTCGCCCAGGTTCACGGACATCTGCTCGTCAGCGTCACACAATTTTTTGACTTCATTCATGGCTTTGACAGGGATAATCACCTCACGGGTTTCATTCTCTGCCCATTCTATATTGTGAGGCTTTTTAATCACCGCCAGACGGTGTCCATCGGTTGCGACCATTGAAAATTCTTGCGGTGTAATGGAAAAAAGAATGCCAGTCAACGCGTATCTGGATTCATCATGAGACACAGCAAAAGCGGTTTTGGTAATCATCTCTCTCAGCACAGATTGCTGAAGGCTGATCATATCCTGCGAAGGGAGGACTGGCAAATCCGGAAAGTCCGTTTTCGGCAACCCGGCAAGTTTGAAACTGGCTTTTGAACATTCCAGGGTAATCCAGTTATTCTCATTGACCTCTAAAGAAAGAGACGCTTCCGGGAGTTCGCGTAGAATTTCGAATAACTTTTGCGCTGGAATGGTAATGCTCCCTGCTGTGGCCTCACTAACAGGAAGTATTGTGGACATCCCGACCTCGAGATTTGTCGCAACAAGCTTAACCTGATTTTCTCCTTCTGTTTCCAGAAGAATATTTGACAGTACAGGAATTGTATTTTTCTTGTCAACGACACTTTGAACACGTTGAACACCTTCAAAAAAATTATTCTTTTCGATCATTATTTTCATAACTGTTTTCCCTTCCCTTATCCCTTATAGCTCGATTATTATATTTTTGCTGCAAAGTAGAGAATTCCTCTCCATTTCTTGTTTTTTTGTCAAATAAAAAAACCATGAACGCTTTTATTGAACCACATATCTAAATACACACATTGGCACAATTTGTTCATGATGTCAAACTCCTTTTTGAACAAAATATAAAATTTCATGAATTCATGCGGTGATTTAAGCGGTGATTTAATCAGAATGTTATCCACAGAATCTTTCTCTACTAAAAGAAAAATTTTATTTCTTTATTTGGATCGTAGTCGTAGTAGAGCTTCTGGATATTGTGAAAATAGCTGGAAATCTTTTGCTATTCAAGGAAAGATATCCTTGAGCCGGTTGTGAATAAATAGAGAAGATTTTGTGAATAGACGTGGACTGTTAGAGCCTGATCCTTTTTCGTCAGTGATCCATTCACATCTTTCCACACAATATTCACAGACTGTTCACATATTTGTTCACAAATACTCGAATGATCATGCGAACGTTTATCCCCAGTGAAACACATCGAATTCACAAGAAATCTACAGGTTTTCCACAAATTTATCCACAGCTATTATGTGTGCAATGCTTGTTCCAACGTTTCGACTTCTTTGGCTAAGGTCACATCTTCCTGCGTCATTGCCTGGACTTTCTGGCAGGCGTACATAATTGTGGTATGGTCTTTTCCTCCAAAAAATTGTCCGATTGCAGGCAATGACAGATCGGTCAGTTTTCTGGCGAGAAACATGGCAATTTGTCGGGGAAAGGCCACATTTCTCAACCGACTGGCCGAGCGCATGTCTTCAACTTTGATTTTATAATGGTTGGCGACGACTTCTTGAATAAGTGTAACGGTAATTGACCGCGCTGAACCGGGGTCTTTGACATCAAGAATGTCATCGAGCACGCGTTTTGCCAAATCCAACGTAATCTCTTCTTTCACGATGGTGGAGTGCGCTGCGATTTTGATTAAACACCCCTCAAGCGCCCGGATATTCGATTTGATTTGCGTGGCAATAAACATGGCGACATCGTTTGGAAGTTCAATTTGTTCTGTTTCGGCTTTTTTCTTTAAAATGGCGACCTTGGTTTCAAAATCCGGCGGCTGAATATCAACAATCAAACCCCATTCGAAGCGTGAACGCAACCGTTCCTCCAGAGTCGGAATTTTTTTGGGCGGACAGTCACTCGAAATGACAATCTGCTTTTGGGTATCGTAAAGGGCGTTAAAGGTGTGGAAAAACTCTTCTTGCGTGCGTTCCTTGCCAGCGATAAACTGAATATCGTCAATCAGCAGCAGATCGATGTTGCGATATTTTTCGCGGAATTGCTGCATCGTATCGAAACGAATTGCGTTGATGAGTTCATTCATGAAGCGTTCGAAAGAGAGATAATAGATGCGAACTTTCCCCTGGGTATCTTGTGTTTTGACCGCATGACCAATAGCATGCATCAGATGGGTTTTGCCGAGTCCGACGCCTCCATAAATAAAGAGCGGATTATACGCCCGTGAGGGTTGTTTAGCTACGGCAAGCGACGCGGCATGGGCCAACTGGTTACTTCCGCCGACAACATAGGTTTCGAAGGTATATTTGGGGTTCAGACCAATCGGTTCTTCAATCACCTGAATAGCATTGCTCTCTTTGATTTCAGCCCGACGTGATTCAGTAGATTCTGCATGAAGGTCTTCCGGTTCGTAGGAGGTTCTGCTGGTCAGGTTTGGATCAATCGTAAAAATGACCCTGACGTCACTTTGGGTGAATGAGCGTAAAATCTCGAGAATCACATCCATATAGTGCTCTTTCAGCCAATTGACAAAGTATTGATCCGGCACCGCAACTTCAAGGACGCCATCTTGAAATGAACGCTGTTGAGTCGGAGAAAACCAGGCATCAAAGCTTGAGGGGTTCATCCGTGCCGCAACAAGTTCTAATACTTTATTCCAAAGGGTATTCATAGTATTTTCTCTTTTTATATTACAACTAAATTTTTGTGGCAAATCCTAAGTTTTCAGGCAATAGTCAGAAATCCCTTTCTTATAAGGAATCCATGCAATAGTTACTTATAATGCAGTGCAAATGAAAATTATTCACAAAGTTTTTACGGGTTATTTCGGGAATGACTCTTCGATTTCCCGAAACAAAAGAAGTCAAGTAAATTTATCTGTGCTTACTTCATAACGTAGTGCAGATTAAAATTATTCACAAAGTTATCCACAGATGTGGATAACTTTGTGAATTTTCAGAAGATAGCACACATTGCCTGAATACGCATTGCAAAATCTCAGTATGGCGTATATCCTGAAAAAGTCTTATTTATAGGAAAAGTCCGAATTTTGACAGTATATTTGCGAAAGAATGTGTTTTCCACAAAAAGAATATTTCTGTGTATATTGTTTATCAAAAGGCTTTTTGTCAAGGAATGAATTGTGGATAACTCGAAAGATCTTTCGTGCTTATGCTTTTTCCCAGAGGGCTATTGCCATCTCAACTTCGTTCGATGTCCGGCCTTGCGTTCACCGAGCGAAGTCGAGGTGAGTTGACAGGGGTTGTCATGTTGTGGTATATGTCACGCTCAGGCTTCTATTTCCTGCGGAACAGGCGAGAATAACTCGCCGTTTCAACGATGAAGAGCCATTGTGTGACAGCAGTTATTCACAGGTCTGTGTTGCAAAATGGCGATCATACTCCTGCGCGTTTTTGACGACGTTGTATTCAGTCGGTTTGATTTGGACGTTTGCAGCCGCATATTGGAGACGCACCTGGTCCCCTTGCTCTTCGAGCAGCGGCAATACGCGTTGATACAACTCATCCATCTCGGCATAGCGCTCAAGAGCAGCATACAAATTTGCCAATTGTAACATCGTATGCAAACGGTTGTCATGCGAAGCGTTCGAATTGGCATCCAAAATCCTGAGCGCGCGGGTCAGGAGTGGTTCCGCCGCGGCAAATTTACTCTGGACGCGATAGAAATCCCCTAAACTGTTTAACGCTTGCACCACGCGGACATCCTCAGGACCAAAGGCCGTTTCGTTGATCTGCAGCGTTCGCTGCAACAGTCCTTCAGCTTCCTTCAGCTTGCCTGTCTGGCGTAAAATCGTTGCTAAAATGTCTAAGGAATCCGTAATTCCAGGATCGTTTACGCCAATGTTTTTTTCCCCATAGTCCACCGCCTGGCGTGCAGCTTGCTCGGCCTCTGCAAACTTTCGCTGCTGATAGAGCATGATCGTGTGCGTATTCAACGTGTTCAACATGGTTTCGTGAACTTTTCCCCTGTTTCCCGTCTGACTTTCCTGAGCATAACCCCAGACAGCCATGCCACCCAGACAGATGACAACACATATACTCACCAAATATTTCATAGAGATGGCATTCCTTGATGGTCTGGCTGACAAGCTCTTGGCCATTCTCTCGTCAATCAGACGTAAGAAATTTCTTTTTTTAAGTAACGAGAAGGGTTTTTTATAAGCAAGGATTTCCTGAGTTTCACTTGATAGTCAAGCTTTTTTTCAAGTAAAAGTTCAAGAAATTTCTATTATCCCCAGTCGAAATAATAGGCCGAAACGCATTCGTCACTTTGTCCACAGCAGATACGAATTGCCGGTCGGGGCCGTCGCGCCTGTGCCGCTGAGGTTGATCAGGTATGAACTCTCGTCGCTGTCGTTATTGGCAATCGTGATCGTCGCGCTGCGTGCGCCGGTCGCGCCGGGTGTGAACTTGACCGTAAACGTCGTGGAACCGCCGGCCGCGACGGGCGACGCCGGCTGCGTCACGGTGAAGTCGGTCGGATGGCTGCCGCCTTTGGTGATGCCGCTCAGCGTCAGCGTGGCGTCGCCGAGATTCTGAATCGTGAACGTGATCGCCGCGCTGCTGCTGCCGACATTGACCGATCCGAACGAGTAGCTGCCGCCGCTCGGAAGATCGGTTGATCCTTGTTTGACGTGAATCTCCGGGACAGGGATGGTCGTCACCCGCTGCGTCACATTGCCGTTCGCGTCATAGGTGTAGGCGATGGCTTTCCCGCTGCTGTAACTTGCGCCGGTCAACCGCCCTGCCGTATCATAGGTGTAGGTGATGGTCACCTGGGCGGCATCAACCGTTACAATAGCCATCAGACAGGTTAGCGCCAACCATGTCAACAGAGAACAATATTTCCACAATTTTGTCATTGGTTGCATTTTCATAATGTTTTTCCTCCTTGATGATATCTCAGGTTCTTGACTAAACACTTTCAGGGATTCCCAAAACCAGGTTTCTTCAAGAAACCTGGTTTTTTGTCTTATGGCATCTCCGAAAATCGATGCGCGTGGGCGTCTTTCGAATCAGAGATCATCACCTGTAATTGATGTTTCCCTTGTGATTGTATGACCACCCGCGGCCGCCCAAACGTGGAAAACGATGAAGGAGTTCATCCATGGCCTCCCCTTTTTTGCCATACAGCGCCGCGGCCGCCACATGCCCGAGATCCGCGCTGAAGTTGCCGACTTTCCGAGACGGCCAGGCGACAATGCTCGCAAGCGTCGAATAAACGGAATTCGCCCCTAAATTTGCCGAATCAAGCAGCATCAACTGGGTTTCCAGCCCGGCTTTCGTGAGCAGCCCTTCTCCGATCAACAAGCCCCCGGCTGGCCGGCTTTCATTGAACGGATCAACGGGGCCATTCCAGACCTGGATGGGGGTAAAATCGGTTTTGCGGGTGACGATGGCAAACAAATGGGGCGCGGTTTGTTTGAGAAATTTCGAATACGCTTCTCGCTCCGCCGGGGTCAGACGGCGCAGTTCAGCTTCGATATTTCCCAATACCCGTAGAATCAGGGTCTCATGCACCTCTTCCTTATCCGGCCGCAGCTGGCGTCGCAAAATATTACCGAGCATTTCTGTCGGAATCGCGACGGCATCGGTAAATGCGCCGATCGTAACGGCCGCCATGGCGCCGCCGGCAGTATTGGCGACGGTATCGGCGGCAGAAAGTTTTCGCGCGCGCATCTTTCCATTCAGCGCCGCCTGGAATGAAATTTTCGGGACGTCCATTCACCGTATTGCCCACTAACTGCGTCTTTGTCGGTTTGACCAGCCCCCATAAATCGCCTAATTCCTTCCAGAGGGTTTTCAGCATTTCAGACCGCGGACTGGTTCCGGCGGGATCGCTGAATCCTACCGGATTGAGCAGGGCGTAGGCGTATGGGTTCAGTTCCAGCGGACTGAGCAGATCGGGCCAGGCCGCGTCGCGGCTCGAAAATCGCCCGGTTTCAGCATCGTAATAGCGGGAACGCATGTGATACGATGCGCCGCTGTCGCCTTCCTGCCGCACGCCGAATTTGCCGACAAAGGTGAACGGTTGTTTACTGGAGCCGGTATGCCCAAGCACTTGCCCATACGGCGTATAGGTGTAGGCATCTGTCATCGTTCCAGCCGCATTGGTCAACGCCAGCGTGTTGCCGTCGCGATCAAAATGATAGAAGACGACCTGGTTGCCAACGGCCGCATCAATCGCGTACAACAACATGCCGGATGGCGACCAGACATAATAGCGCGTGAACGCCCCACCCTGTGTCCGTTCGGCGACCAACGGCGTCAGGTCAATTGCATGGTGATAGTAATAATGCGTCGTGACGCCGTCGGCTTCGCGCGTGATGACATCATCTACGCCATTATACGTCAAGACCGCATCCGGGGTTTGGATGAGCCGGCCCGCGCCGTCCCACGCAAATGCGCCGCGCGGCGATGCCGTCAGGCGTCCGTTGGCGTCGTAGGCGTATCCGGCGGTCGCAATTTGAGACGCTGCGTCGTGCGTCCAGATTTGCTGCGCGCCAGTCAGAAATGCCGACGGATCGAGCGGCAGCGTCAATTCGGCTTGCGTCACCCGCCCAACCGCATCCAGGGTGTAGCGCAAATCCGCAAACGCGCCTTCGGTCAGCCGGGTGAGCCGTGACGCCGCATCCCATTCCAGCGTGGTATGAACGTTGTTGGGGCGTCTGATCGCCGTGAGACGGCTATCCTGGTCATATTCGAATTGCACGGTCGCGCCGGTGAGATCGTCCGTCACCGCTGTCAGGCGGCCGGTCTGATCGTAGGCATACGACACCGTAAACAGGTTGTTATTGTAGCTGACCGTATTCAGTCGTCCGGCGGCATTATACGTCGCGCCAAACGTCACTGGCGATAAGGGGTCGGAAGTATCGGTTGTCGTGAGCATCCGTCCTTCGGCGTCGTAGCCGAATTGCAGCGCATTGGTCGTCAACAGACGATTGGAGGCGTCGTAGGTATTGGTGAATTGCAGGCCGCTGCTATACTGCTTCTGGAGTATATTGCCGGCCAGATCATAGGTCATTTGCACGATTTCGCCGGTCGGATAGGTGACGGTGATTAAGCGCCCCATCGTATCGTAGGCATACGTAATCTGATGCGCCAGGGGATCGGTCATGGACGTGAGGTTTCCCATCACAGAATATCCGGCGTTCCAGGTGTTGCCGTTGAAATCCGTCAGTCCGGTCACATTGCCCAACACATCCCGTTGGACGCTGACCTGGCCAGCCGTTGGCACCGTTACCGTGTTCAGCAGCCCGCCTTGATTATACGTGTAGGCGATTTGCATCCCGGCGGCGTCCGTGACGCTGAGAACACGGCCAGCCGCGTCATACGTCGTGACGGTCTGGTGGCTCGAATCGTCTGCGGCTGACACCAGTCGTCCCAAAGCATCGTAGGTATAGGTCATCCGGTGTCCGAGCGGTGATTCGATACTCGTCAGCATGCCTTCGGCGTCATATTGGCGCGTCACTTCACGTCCGGCTGCGTCGCGGGTTTTTTCCATCCAGCCTTGCGGCGTATAAAAAAACGTGGTGACATTGCCGTCGGCCTGCGTCACCGTGTTCACGCGATGCAGGCTATCATACGTATAGGTAACGCTATTTCCCGCGGCGTCCATGCTTCGAATCAGGCGATCATTGTCATCGTAAGTAAAGAGCGTCGCGTGTCCGTCCGGATCGGTGATTGACGTCACGTTGCCGTTGGCATCGTACGCATAGTGCGTGGTATGCCCACGCTGGTCCCTGAGCGACAGCACCCAGTTGTTGAGATTATAGGCATATTCGATATACCTGCCGTCTTCGGCGGTGACGCGCGTACGCTGGTTATAGGCGTTATACGTATAGGTGATGGGACTGGCGTCCGAGGTCTGGAAGCTCGCCAAATTCCCGTTGGCCGCATAACTGTAAGTGGTGGCGCCGCCGGCCGGATTGACGACGGTGAGCGTCTGTCCGCGTGCATTGTATGTCGAAGTCCAGAGATTCCCCTGCCGGTCTCTGCGGGTCAACACGTTGCCGCTGTTATCACAGGTCAAGGTTTCGAATGTCCCGTCAGGATAATCTACCCGGCTTAAATCGCTGAAAAAGAACGATACCGCGCCGAACGAGGTGCTGTGCTGCGCGTAAGAAAATTGGATGTGATCGCCCTGCGAGTTCGTGACGGCAGTTTCTTTGCCCGTCCCGGCGTCGTAGGCGATCTGCGTCTCTCCGCCCAGCCGGTCGGTGACGCCGGTGCGCCGGCCGGCTGCGTCATACGTCAAAGCCACATTTTGGTTGGTTTGATCCGTGTAGCCGGTCAGGAGTTCCTGGTTGACGTGCGTATGCGCCACGCTGGTCGCATCCGGGTAATTGACGGTTGACACGCCGTTGGCGTCGAAACTCAAGGTGGTGGCATTGTCGTCGGCGTCGGTTTGGGCGATGACGCGGCCTTCGGCGTCGTACGTCTGCGTATAAGGTCTGTTGCCTTTGGGCAGAATCATGCGCGTCATCAATCCTGCGTAAGTGTTCTCCTGGTCATATTCATACTGCGTGACCTGCCCCATCGGATCGGTCAGGCTGGTCAACAGATTGCCTGAATATCCGAACGTCACGCAGCGGCTCTGCCCGTCGCACACCTGATTGAGTCGCCCGCCGGTATAGCTGAAATGCAGCGCCCGCCCCAATCCGTCGGACACCTGCGTTAACAGGCCGTCGCCGTCATAGGCACAGGTCAGGGTGTTGCCGTTGCGATCCATGATCCGGTCTAAGCGCAAATCCGCGTTGAAGACATAGACCAATTCCGTGATCGGGTTCAGCAGGTAGTAATTGCCGGACGCGTCGTTTTTCAGTTGATACGGAATGTCGCCAAAGGTCAACAATTCCCACCCATCAACTTCCGAGCCGGTAAAGGTTAATATTTCGCCGTCGTAAAAGATGATGGCGGTCTGGTTCGCGCCCTGATCCAGTCGCCGCAACGCGAAGTTGTGCAGCCAGTTATAGCCCAAACTTGCGCCGAAGGCGGCTGCGATGTCCGCTTTGCGGTACGTCATGCTGCCGTAATACAGGGACAACGATAAGGGCAGCGGCCCGCCGAGGTCGAACACCGGCAAATCGAAGTAATACTCGCCGGTGGCGGTGTTTACTGGGTCGTCGAGTTTGCCGGTTTTCAACGTCGTCGGCGGCGGAAGTTGTTTGAAGATCACCTTGACCGCTTTATCCCCATTCATCTTCACGGTCACGTTGCTGCTTTTGCCAGAAACCGCGCCCTGCCAGCCATCCAGCGCGTAGCCGTCCGCGGCGGTCGCCGTCAGCGTCACATCCGCAGTCGTATCATAAGTTTCCGCGCAATCGTCGGGGCAGTTGATGCCGAGACCAGTCACCGTTCCCGCACCGGCCGGCTCCACACTGACGGTCAAGGTCGGTTTGGGAATAAAATACGCGGTCGCCGCGTAATCCTTATTCATCGTCAACGGCGGCAGCGTGTAACTGTTGCCGCTGACGGAGCCGCCCCAGCGCTTCAGGAGGTAGCCCTCAGCCGGGGTGGCCGTCAACGTGACCTCTGTGACCGCGCTAAAATTTTCGCTACAGTCATCGGGGCAATTGATGTAGGGGGAGGCCGTAATACTTCCGCCGCCTGCTGGTTCGACGGCAGTGGTCAAATGATACTCTGTCGGGAGATTGACCTGACAGGCTTCGCCAGGAGGAACGACGGTGAGTTGCCCGCCAGATTCGATGGTGAGCTTGGCGTAGCGTAGTTTTCCCGTTCCTCCTACATTTACGCGACCATTTGTAGGAATATACAGATCATGCACATAGAGAACTTCATCTATTTGCAGGTAGGGATTTCCACCCTGAACGCTGATTTTGCCAAGCGCATTGTTATTCACGAATCCTTCGGGTGCACATCCTTTGTCCTGAACTGCGTCATTGTACAGAATCCGTCCCCATGTCGAAGAGGGGATGTCAAAATTCAGATGGGTATTTTCCAATCCGGTACCCTGCGCAAGCTTATTCGCAAAACTTAAGCCGCTTCCTATCGTAAAGGTTGTTTGGGGCGGAGCATCATATTGAACGTTTGCGCTGCTCATCCCTAAGGTAAGAGACCCGCTTTTGAACTGCACCGCACTATCTTCGATCTTAAATATCCCACCCATTTGACCCGCCCAACCGAGGTCACGAAATTCGACTTCAGCTTTGTCAGCGATTCGAAATGTTCCGGTCTCTCGATTATTCGGTTGGTAGTCAAATGACACCTGCGCGTCGCCGCTAATTGAGACTTCGCCCTGATTGACAAGGAGATTTCCTCCTGTCGCAAAATTTGCGCTGCCGCCTGTAATGAGCAAACGTCCAGTTGAGAAAATGTAAGGCGCGTAGAACGATCCTTGAATTGTCAATGTTCCGCCCTTTTGCGTAAATGTCGCATACTCATAGATCCGAAAATATTTTTCTGCATTCACTGTTACTGACCCATTATTCAAGATGAATTCGCTATTCTGCGCCGTGTTTTGATAAATGTGAAGTCCTTCAGTCAGATTAAGAACCCCGCCATTCATAATGAAGGTTGCGTTATTGGAATTGTAAGTAGAGCCTAACTTTATCCCTCCATCGAAAGAACCACCGTTAAAACTCACGATGCCGTTCACGATGTACGCAATGGATCCATTCGGAATTGTCGTATAGCCGACGGTATCGCAATTTATGCCATCAAGGCACCAATTAGGTGAATGGAAACTCCCAGTGACGCCATTTTTCCACCGGTATGTTGCCGCATGTGCCTGAGGCGTTGCGCAGCACAAGCTGCTGATCACAATACCGAGCAGGATGAACCGAGCCTGTTGTACTATTTTCATAATTTACGCTTCCTTTTCTGATACTCCGTTGCGGTCGGGCGGCAGCGTTTCTCACGAGGAACTGCCGCCCGAGTGCAACAGAAGCCATGTTCAGGTGTTTCGGACATGAAGCATCGAAATTCCTGAAACAGAGGGCATGTTCAGGTTTCAGGAGATCGCTCCGTTTATTCTCGAAACAACCGGTTACGCAGGTGGAAAGAGCGAAAGCTCTGCTTTCGCTGCCAAAGCAGAGCTTTGACACTTCTGTTTACTCTGACGACCACGCCCTGAGCATTGACATACCCCCATTGTCCATCCAGTTTGACCCTGGCGCATCCCTCAAAAAACCAGAGCGCACTCTCAAAACGCGGAGCGATGACCATCTGCCCGGCGGGGTTGATACACCCCCATTGTTCATCGCGTTTCACGGCCGCCAGCCCCTCGGCAAACCAGCGAGCGTCATCGAATTGCGGTGCAATCACCAGTTCGCCGGCGCAGCGTCAGCCTGAGCGATGATCAAGGTCGTTATCAGCATCATCTTGATAACTAATTGGGTGATGAGTATCTGTTTCATTCTCTCCGAGGCGAAAACCTCATCCCGAACTCACGTTATTGTATCTTCTCAGCAAAAGTTATGCCACGGCTATGTAACAGGATCGAGATGCTGTGTTTTCTGAGGAAAGGGGTCTCCCGAGGGACGCAGTTTGGGCATCAAAGAAGAAAAAAATGGGGTCAAATATGCTCATATCAACCGTCAAGATGTTTGAAAAATCGTCAGAATACCCTGAAAAATAGGAGAAAAACGGAATTGAGGTCAATGCTGCTCAAAATGGGGTTGTTCCACCCTATTTTGTGAAACCTCTCCTGGTCTGGATCTATGATTTTTATTTTGCAAGGACAGAAAAAAAAGGAGTCTGAGGCTGAACCCCCAGACTCTTTTTTGATTGACCAAGAGGGGGATAGCTGACAAGGGTAGGTATGTTACGCGTGCGCCCTGTCTCCTGGCGATCAATCGCCAGTCTCAAAGCGAAAGGACGCTGAAGTGCCCTGCGGAGGGCAACAGCGAGCTTCAACCTGCTTCAGCTCTGAGCCCGGCCATTGATGGCCGGGCCTGAGGGGTGGGTCGTGTTCAGACATCCCACTCAAAGCTCTGTACGACGATTATTCCGGCCTGTTCTGCCTGCTCGCGTAAAGCAGGGCGGGCATAATGTGTGACGATCAGGGGGATCACGGGCAGATGATACAGTTCATGCACCAGGTCAACCTGTGCCTGGAGATGCCCCAGTTTGGAAGGATCATCCAGACGCAGAACCGATTCACCGACTACGATGACCGCTTCGCCGTTGCGGGCAGCACTCGCAAACAGGTTGATTTCCTGGCCGCCAATCTCAGTGCGAATCAACCGTTCTTGCAATATCAATTGATGACGCGCCTGAAGGTAGGCCGGCAATTTCCGGTACGCTTCATTTTCCAGAGCATACGACACGCTTCGCGCTAAACCTCCGATCTGACTTCTGGTATTGTCTAAGCCTCGCGATAGCTTTTCCACTTCCTGAACTAACATTCGCACGGTTTCTTCAGTGCGTTTTTGCGCCTGCGCCAATTCCTCAACGCGTTCCTCGGTGCGTTTTTGCGCCTGCGCCAATTCCTCAACGCGTTCCTCGGTGCGCTTCTGCGCCTGCGCCAATTCCTCAACGCGTTCCTCGGTGCGCTTCTGCGCCTGCGCCAATTCCTGAACCTGAAAAGTTAAGGCGTCAAGGCGTTCCTCCGTGCGCTTCTGCGCCTGTGCCAGTTCACTTACCACATCGCGTAAGTCCTGCACTTCCTGTTTGGTGGCGGTATTTTGCAAGTCTTCATACACAAGCGTGATCACTTCCGTAATCTTCCGCGCGGCCGCCACATCCATCGTGGTCGTTAATTCATCATAAATTTTAAATGTATTTAACATGTTTATTTTCTCCAGCGTTATCGTTTTCTCTCGCTTATTTTATATGTAATGTGGCTTGTACAATTTGTCAAGCGATTTTACGAAGCTCCGCATTTATTCCCCCAGCAGGCCGTATTTTTTCATTTTCTGGTACAGGGTTTTGCGATTAATGCCGAGTTTTTCGGCTGTTCTGGCTTTCTGCCATTGATAACGCTGCAACGTATGCAGAATGAACTGCTTTTCAAATTGCTCGACGGCGAGTTCCAGAGGCAGGTCAGGCGGTTCTTCTGTATTGCCAGCATCAGGCGCTAGCTGTCGAATTGATGGTAAGGTGAGATGATGGGTGACGGCAAAGCGCTGCAATTCATTGAACAGCTCGCGCACATTGCCGGGCCAATCGTATTGGCGCAACATCTCCACAATCTTCATTGGCACATTCGGGCGCGTTGCCCCCTGCCAGTGGCGTTCGAAAAAATGGTCGATCAACAACGGAATATCCTCTTTGCGTTCACGCAGGGGAGGGATGTGAATGGTCAACACGCTCAGGCGGTAAAAAAAATCCTCGCGGATTTGGCCTTGTTTGACGAGTGCAGGCAATTGACGGTTCGTGGCGGCAATGATGCGAATATTGGCATGTTTGGGGGAGTTGCTGCCGACCGGCGTATATTCGTGGCGTTCAATGGCGCGTAACAAAACCGCTTGCATGGTCTGGCTCAATTCGCCGATTTCATCTAAAAACAGCGTGCCCTTGTGGGCCGCATCGAAAAATCCGGGCGCATCGCGATCGGCTCCGGTAAACGCGCCTTTACGGTGTCCAAAAAATTCGCGTTCAAACACTGAGGCCGCGATTGAAGCGCAGTTGACAACCACAAAAGGGGATTGCTGACGCTGGCTCTGGTTGTGAATGGTCTGTGCCGCCAGTTCTTTGCCGCTGCCGGTTTCCCCTGAAATCAAGACATTAGCGTCGCTGGCGGCCGCATGAGCGATTATTTCGTACAATGCCTGCATGACCGGGCTTTTACCGATCATTGCGCCGAATTTGTACCGATCGTGCAACGTGGCTTTGAGCGCAAGGTTTTCCTGTTCTAATTCCCTGCGCCAGGTGATATCGTGGATCGCGGTGACGAACAGCGGATGATCTTGCCAGAGAAAGGGTCTGGTCTGGATAACCGCCGGAAAACGGGAACGATCTTTGCGCATGAGATCAATTTCAAAGGGCTTGTATGCGGTTTGCTGCTGGTGAAAATCGGAAAGCACATCCGGGGCAATGAACATCTCAAACGGATAGCCAATTAGTTCCTCGGGCGCGTAGCCGAAAAGCGTTGTCATTGTCTGATTGATCTCGATGATTCGCGCGCCGTCATGGATCACAATGCCTTCGAACGCAGCTTCCGACAGACTGCGGTAGCGGGCGTTTTCACATTCCAATTCCTGTTGTAGCCGTCGGATTTTCAGATGGGCGCGAATAGCGCCAGCACTTCTTCGTGTTGCAGGGGCTTGGTCAGATAATCCACGCCGCCGATCTCAAAACCTCGCATTTTATCCGGCACATCATCCAACACCGTCAGAAAAATGACCGGAATCTCACGGGTAGCTGGCTGCGCTTTGAGGCGGCGGCAGGTTTCAAAGCCGTCTATGCCCTCGGGCATCATCACGTCCAATAAGATCACATCCGGCGGAAAGACCGTCGCCTGTTCCAGCGCAGCCTCGCCGCTTTGCGCCACCATCACGCTGAAATCAAAAGCTTCCAGTGTGTGAATGAGCACATGGAGATTTTGAGGCTGATCGTCAACAATGAGAATCGTAGCTGATTCGGTCATACTTCAGAGTTATTCAAGTTATACTCGCATAGCGCGAACGTTCATATTTCTCGCTCACGTTTACGAAGATAGCTGCTGATGTCTTGAAACCGGAACTGGTCGAGCAACTGCCGGACGTGCTGCACAAAGGGCAGATACATGCTCTCATCCTGTTCGATTTTAGCAAGGAGTTTTTTTATTTCCGTGATCTGACCGGCCTGGGCAAACATGATCAGCGCATCCAGCATATCGGCCGGCGGAAACATGAGCGGCGCGTGTTGTTCAGGCGTCGGCGTTGCGCGAGAATGCTCTGCGTCTGGAACTTCAAGCTGCCATTCAAGCTGCAAATGTTGCTGCAAGGCGCGAAAGAGTTGATCGGCCTGCACCGGTTTGGGCAGAAAATCATCGCAGCCGGCCGAGAGGCTTTGGGCGCGATCCCATTCTAACACACTGGCGGATACCGCAATAATTTTGATCGCGCCAAACTCAGAGCGGCGGCGGATGCAGCGAATCACTTCGAATCCGTCTAAGTTCGGCATGACCAGATCCAACAAGATCAGATGCGGACGGAACGCTTCAAGCTGCTGCAGCGCGTCATGCCCATCTGTGGCTTCGCAAGTCTGAAATCCGAGGGGGATCAGCAACCCTGTGAGCACATGGCGATTTTCCGGTTGATCATCCACGATTAAGAGACGCTGCGGCGGACCTTTATACCCGACGATCTTCCGAGGGGAAGGATACCCTGGTTGAACATCAGGCGCGGCTTCCGGCAAAGGCAGCTCAAGCCGAAAGACTGCGCCCTGTTCGACTGGGCTGCGAACCGTGAGGTCGCCGTGCATCAGACGCGCTAATTGACGGCTGATCGCCAATCCAAGTCCTGCGCCCTCGGCAGCCTGACGGTCGCGGCGCAGTTGGTAAAAGGGTTCGAAAATATGCTCCAACTTCTCAGTCGGGATGCCGGGGCCGGTGTCGGCAACCTCAAAACATATTAATTGACACGTGGCAATTGATAATTGATCATTGTCAATTAATGTAGCCCGCAGCGTCACCTGCCCCTGCGCCGTAAATTTAATGGCGTTATTTAACAGGTTCAACAGGATTTGGCGCAGGCGTTTTTCATCACCCAATATCACAGAGGGTAAATTCTCGGCAAATTCAGAGTTGAGCCGCAATCCTTTCTGCTGCGCTCGTATTTGTACCAGAGTCATGAGATTACGCAGAAATGCGGTCAAATGAAAAGGTGATTCTGTCAGCGCGATTGTGCGGGCTTCGATTTTGGCAAGGTCGAGAATATCATTGATCATGTCCAACAAATGTTCGCCGCTGTGATGAATCACGGCGATCCCCTCTTGCTGATCCGGTTTCAGCCGGCGATCTCGTTTGAAAATCTGAGTATAGCCCAGAATCGCGTTTAAGGGAGTGCGCAACTCATGGCTCATGTTGGAGAGAAAGTCGCTTTTGGCCTGACTCGCCAGTTCGGCCTGTTCTTTGGCCTGGGCTAATTCCCGGGTGCGTTCCTGCACTAAGGCTTCCAGGACGCGATTACGGCGTTCGATCGCGCTTATGCGTCCGCGATAGCCCGTGTATGCGCCGATCATGACGAGCAGCAGGACAAGGCTCTGAAACCAATACGTTTACCAGAAGGGAGGAATCACCCGAATTTTCAAGCTCGCGCCGGTTTCATTCCAGACGCCGTCATAATTCGAGCCTTTGACGCGCAGGGTGTAGGTTCCGCCGGGCAAGCCGGCGTAGCGGCCGAAACGTCGTGTTCCGGCGTCAAACCAATCCTGGTCAAAACCTTCAAGCAGATATTGATAACGGTTCTTTTCCGGCAAGACATAACTGAGAGCCGCATATTCGAATTCAAACGAATTTTCGCGCCAATCGAGCGTCACTTCTCTGCCCCCGGCAAGAAGACGTTTCAGATCCGGCAAGGGGACACCACCTCTGGTCAGTGAAGTGATGACAATCGGCGGGCGATAGGCATATTCGGCTATCTGGTCGGGAAAAAACGCATTGACGCCGTTGATGCCGCCGAAAAACATTTCGCCGCTGCGTGGATTTTTGAAATACGCGCCGGTGTTAAATTCCGTGCTTTGTACCCCGTAATTGACGTCGTAATTTTTGAACACAGCAGTTGCCGGGGTAAAACGTGATAAGCCGTTGTTCGTGCTGAGCCAGAGGTTGTCGCGGGCATCTTCCAGAATGCCATACACGGTATTGTTCGGCAATCCGTCGGCTTCGGTGTACCGGGTGAAGCGTTCGGTCTGTCGGTCGAATTGGTTCAGCCCGCCGCCGGCTGTGCCGATCCACATCTTCCCCAAACGATCTTCCGTGATGCACAAAATGCTGTCGTAGCTAAGACTGTGCGGATTGTTGGGGTCGTTGTGATAATGACGCAAGACGCCGGTTGCCGGATCAAAACGATCAATCCCGCCGCCGTCACTGCCGCTCCAGAGGATGTCATCCTGATCAACATAGACCGCCATGACGCGCTTATGGTTGACGCTATACAAAGCATCCGGAGCCTGACCATAAGGCGTCGCCTTGCCGGATACGGGGTCGAAGTATAACAACCCTGCGCCGGTTGCCAGCCACAAACTGCCGTGTTGATCCTCGCTGATCGCCCGGATATTATACTGATTATGGTCCGGATTATGGAGATAGCGCGTAAAGGTCTGCGTCTGCGGATCGAATCGGTTCAGGCCGTTATTCGTGCCGATCCAAAGCGTCCCGCGCCGATCTTCGTGAATGGACATGATCGTATTGTCGCTGAGACTGTTCGGATCATCAGGAGTGTAGCGGTAAAATCGGAATGTCCCGCTTGTGCGGTCGAATGCGTTCAAGCCGTCGAAGATCGTGCCGATCCAGAGGACGCCGGCGGTATCTTCGTATAAGGCCCAGATCAGATTGTTGCTCAGGCTGTGGGGCTTAGCGGGGTCATGACAATAATGGGTGAAGGTTTCCACGACGCGGTCGTACAGATTGACGCCGCCTGTGCGCGTCCCAATCCACAGATTTCCGGCGCGATCGCGGTAAAGCGCTCGAACGCCGTTATCGCTGAGGCCGGCCGGCGGCTGCGGGTGTGCGCTGATACGTTGGAATTGCTTGTCATCGGGATCAAAGATGTTCAGGCCCTCATTTTCGGTCCCAATCCAGAGCCTGCCCTTGTCATCCGCATAAATCGTCGTCACATTGTTGCTGCTCAAACTATGGTGATCCGCAGGGTTGTGAACATAAGGTTCAAAGGCGTCATCCTGCTGGCGATGACGGTATAGTCCGCGATTCGAGCCAATCCAAATCGTTCCGGCCGCATCTTCATAGAGCGTGTTGAACACGATGTTTGCCATCTGCTCATAGCTCTGCACGATCCGGGTGTCAGGATCAAACCGAAAAACGCCTTCCGAGCTGGCGATCCAGATCTGGTGAGCTCGATCTTGCCGGAGATCCCAGATATCCGACGCCTGATCCTGTAGATATGGGATAAAATGCGTATTGGCGGGGTCAAAACGAGCAACTCCCTGTCCTAAGGTGCCAATCCAAAGATTGTCGGTTTGATCAACCTGCAACGCATAAACCGCGTCGCCGGGAAGGCTATGCGGATCCCCCGGATCATGCCGGTAGGCGGTAAACGTCTCCGTGACCGGATCAAAGCGATTCAGTCCGCCCTCTTGTGTGCCAATCCAGAGATAGCCATCCTGATCTTCGGCCAGGGCGCGGATGGTATTATGGCTTAAACTGGTAGGATCGCCGGGAATGTGTTTATAAACCTTAAACATATAACCGTCATAACGGTTCAGGCCGTCTTGCGTGCCGAACCACAAAAATCCCTGTCGGTCTTGTAAGATGCAGAATACCGTGACTTGCGATAAACCCTGCTCCACGGAAAGGCGTTTGAACGCCGGCTCCGGCGATTGGGCGAACGTCGAAATCGCTGACGATCCCAAAAACAACAGGCTGAGCCAGCATGCCAAACGCTTCCGAATGAGTTGCTTCATACTCACTCCTTGACACACGCTTTTAGAAATCTCGTGCTTATGACAAATCCATGCTGTTCGTCCAGTATTTCGGAAATAACTCTACACGAGAAACCAGGTTTTTTCCTAAAAACCTGGTTTCTTTGTCGCGCCCCATGTACGCTTATTTCCGAAACTCTGTACCAGTCATAATCCAGGCGCGGAAAATGTCAAGAGTGTGCTTCGCAGATTTTTTGAGAAATCTGTCAGGTCTGTCGTGTTTGCAGCTTATCGTTGAGGGTTTCCCTGCCAGAGGTTCTTTTCCTGACAGGGAATCCTGATGCTGCCCTTACTTCGTCCACAGCAAGTAGGAATTGCCGAACGGCGGCGTCGCCTCGAAAAGAGCCGTGACTGAGATGGCCGCTGTCACATTCGTGTCGGTGCGCGGATTGGCGGTGGAGTTATCCGACCATTTCACAAAACGATAACCGGTGTTGGGCACGGCGGTCACGGCCGTGCCGCTGGCCCCGTGATTGACCGTCTGCGGCGTCGTTCCGCTGATTGAGCCGTTGGCTCCGGCCGTGTAGGTCAGCGTGTAGGTCGCTGGGGCCATCTTTACGCGATACGTGGTCGCATCCTGGGCCGCGCCGCTGACTTTGATCCAGCCGATGTTTTCGCTCCAGGCATACCCGGAAAATTCGCCGGTGGCCAGCGCAATGGTGACGCCGCCGTGCGTGGGTTGGAAATTGATCCAGCCGACGTTTTCGCCCCAGGCATAGCCGGAGAGCACGCCGTTGGCGTTGTTCACGCCATAATCCGTCGCGCTGGTGTTGGCGTAGGCGTGCGTCCCGCCGCTGGTGTATGCGCCGAGCCGCACCCATCCGATGTTTTCCGCCCAGGCGTAGCCTTCGAGATGGTCGGGATAGACCGTTACGCCGCCGTGCGTCGGACGGAAGTTGAGCCAGCCCGCGTTTTCCGACCAGGCATATTTGTCGGTGGCGCTGATGTTGCCCTCATCGGCTAAAGCAGGCAGACCGAACAGACACAACGCAATCACACTGCACAGACATATTCTTCTTTGTTTCATATCAAAATCTCCTCTGGAACGACAGGATATTGATATAGAAGCGAATCTTCGCCCGAAGATTCTTGCTTCTATATCAATATCCTGTCGTTCAATCATGCGCGACAGGGGGAAGTATCCCCCTGCAACCCCTCTCAACGGTTCGAAGCATCCAAAGCGTCAAATGAGCAAGCGTCCTCACCTCACCGCCCAGGCATACTCCGCGTACAGCTTGCCGTTGAAGCCCGCGTGGCTGTTGTTCAGGCCCACGACCCACGCGCCGCCCAGAGCCGGCGCATACGACGTACTCGACCAGTAGTAGCTGAACTGGATGTCGGTGAAGGGATGTCCGGCCGGCAGGTGCGGGGCGGACAGCCCGGGATCAAAGAGACTGCGTAATTCATTGATATTCAGCAGCCGCCAGTCTCCGGTAGCAGACCCATCCGACAGGCCGCAGGTTCCGTCTTTTAACCCGTTGGCCTTCGTCAACGCGGTTGCCCAATCTACGAATCCCAAACAACCGGCGTCCTTGAGCCAGATTAATCCTGTCAGATTGTCCGTCACGGTTCCATCGCCATTATCCGTGAATCCGGTCATACAGATTTTTGAAAATCAGGAGTGCAAAAATTTATTTTTGCCATTGGCAACGATGAATCGCTGCACTCCTGGGTTGATCCTCCCGGCGGCATGCGGGGGCGACAGATTGCGCCGCGCCGCCATGCGCCGGGGATGCTTCCTAAAATTCAGTTCGTCGCAGCGGTTGCCGCCCGTCCCAGCTATTGCCCGCCGCGCACCGGCCACAGAAGCTGCGTGCCCGCCCACTTAATCGTAACTTCTATGTTGCCGTTGTGTATCCCGACCAGATAGGTAGATGATGTATTAAAGTAGGCGGGATCGGCGGTGGTACTCGTCCAGTAGTAGTCCGTAAGAGTGGATACATTGGTGAAAGGGTGACCGGCAGGCAACGCCGGATTGCTCTGCGTCGCATCAATCAAGCTGTGCTGTTCATTCACATTCGGCAGCCGCCACTCCCCGGTGTGGGAACCGTCGATCAGACCGCATGTTCCGGATGCCAGCGTATTCGCCGCACTCAATGCCGCCGCCCATGACTGATAACTGAAGCAATTGGCATTTTTCAGCCAGATCAGCCCTGTCACGGTGTCTATGACTGTACCATCCCCATTGTCCGTGAATCGCGCCCCTGTCCACGTTGGCGTGTTATAGGCTCCCTCCGTCGGCATCAACGCAGGCTCGATCCCCATTTGATACTCCCCATCCTGGCCGGTACCATCGCATGAAACCAGGTTCCTTTCAGCATCCCAACATTGGGTTTGACCGGTCTTGTTGATAATCGGGGGTTGCCTGAGAGTGCCTTGGATGCCGAAAATGGTTACCCCGAGCCTGATGTTGCTGGCCACCAGATTCGGATCCCCCGCCACTGTCCCCGATCCGTTATGATACCCTACAGGAATGGTCTGTGCGGTTGTGCCGGGCGTGATCGTGACTGCGCCGCGATTCGGCATGGCGCCGCTCGAACTTCCGCTGCTATTCGAATACGTCTTGCCGGTCAGGACATCACCGTCAGTCGCGTTGCCGCTCGCTTGAATAGATGTCCCGATCACGCCGAAGATGGTCACGCCCTGTTTGATGTTCGCCGCCGTCAGGTTCGCATCCGCCGCGGTCGCCGTGTTCGCCCCGCTATACAAGCCATTGGGAATTGTGAACGACAACGCGCCGTTTGCGCCAGTCACATTACTGCCCGCCGGCACGCTGCCTGTGATTTGGACGCCATTCACGAACGCGGTCTTACCTGTCAACAGGTCGGCCGCGGTTGTGGGCGTCGCGGTCGTGGTATCCACCACTTCGGTTTTCCCGGCGACGCCAAAAATCGTCACGCCGCTTCTGATATTCCCTGTCGTCAAATCCGCATCATTGGCGGTTGCAGTTTTGGAACCTGCATACAGCCCGTCGGGAATGATAAACGTTTTTACCCCCTCTGCGCCGGAGACATTACTGCCCGCCGGCACGTTCCCGATGATTTGGGTGCCATTCACGAACGCGGTCTTGCCCGTCAGCAGGTCGGCCGCGGTCGCCGTTGCGCCACTGGTAAACGTGCCCGCGACGCCGAACAGCGTCACGCCGCTTTTGATATTCTCCACTGTCAGGTTCGTATCCGCCGCGGTCGCGGTTTTCCCGGCATAGTAGCCATCGGGCAGGCTGACGGTCAACAGCCCGTTCCCGCCGGTCACGTTCGGGCGTTCCGGCATCGCGCCGGTTCGAATGCCCCACGGCGATGTGCTGAAAAACCGCTTGCCGCTGCGCACGTTCGCCGCCGTCACCGTGATCAGATCGAACCGTGCTTTGAGCGCCGCATAGATGTGTTGAATTGTTTTCATGGCGCCGGCCGCCGGCCCGGTCGCGGGTTCCTGAAACGCTTGCGCCGCGCCCGGGGTCGCGCCCGTCGTCAGATAGTCATACAGTTCTTGCAGCGTGAGCATGTGACCGGCCTCCGTGGTCGGCGCGCCCGGCGCATCGAAACTGGACGGCGGCAGCGGAGGGAACAGGATCGCAAGATCATCAATTTCCGCCGCCGACAAGACTCGGCGATACACGCGGACCGCGTCAATCACCCCGGAAAAAGGATAGGTCCCGTCGGAACGCCGCCCAATCTGGAATGGCGTCGTATCGGACGTTAAATCCGCTCCGCCCGTGATATTCGTTTTGCTGCCGACCAGCGCGCCATTGACATACACAAACGCCGCGCTGCCATCGTAGGTGGCCGCCACGTGATTCCACCCCACGCTGAGCGCGTTGGCGGCATCCACTATGGTCGCGGACCCGGCCGGGATAAAGCGCAAGCCATTCACGCCGGCCCCGCCGCCGGTGTGCAGTTCCAGATGCTCCACCCCCTTGGCCGTGAGAAAGTGCACGCTCGCGGTGTTTACCCCATTCCATTGCACCCACAAACTGATGGTAAAACTATTCGTTCTGAGCGACGTCGCATCAGCGACTGTGATGACATCATCGATCCCATCGAACTGCGCGGCTGTGCCATCTTTCCCCGCCACGCCCAACGTCGGACACCCCGGGCTGGTACACGCGCCGGGATTGTTATTGCCCGACGCATCGCTGAACGTGGTTGCGCCGGCCGCTTCATTTAGCGGCAAATAGAGCACCAAATCGGGGTCTTCCGCGGCCGCCAACCCCGCCGCCAGCGTCACCGCCAGCACCCAGCCGACAAACATGCACTTCCCAAACATTTTGATCATGACATTCCATTGCTGCATAATTTTTTCTCCTTGTGTTTGCGTCCTCCGGCATCATGCGCGGACGGCGTCATGCGTCGGAAGAATACCCAGGCCTTCGTGAGCGTGATGGTAAGTACCTGGGCAAAATTATCTGCGCATTTTACCACGAAGACACAAAGACACGAAGTTGTTCTTCAGGCTGTTCTTCGTGTCTTCGTGTCTTCGTGGTAAAATAAAAATAATTTTGTCTGATTACTTATGACAATGCAACTCGGCATTTGGAAAAATTAACACGGCATCCTGCTATTGATCTGTATGTTCCCACCTCCCCGGCAATGAATCTCTGCCCAAATTGTCAAGAGCATTTTTTATGAGGATTTCGTATTTTTTTTCAGATTTTTATGTGATTGCGCAGATTTTTTTGAGAAATCTTATTGACTCCTTTTCCATGATAGAATCAGATGGAAAGGCTATTTTCTGAAAAATGAAAAAAAGGGGGAGGGAACACAGGTATGCGCGTTTCGATTCGCACAAAATTGCTGGTGATCTGTATCGCCTTAGTGCTGTTGACAACCACAGGCATCTCGATTACCTATTACGTGCTGACCCGGCAGGATAAGCAGCGCGCCTCGCGCCAGCAGATTCAAATTGCCTTCAATATTATCCTCAATGATATTACGAAACGGATCAACACCTACACCGTGAGCGTGCGCCAGTTTTTACAAGAAAACGTGACCCTGCTCTGGGCCACTTACACCTATAGCCTGGATGACAGCGAAGAAGGCACGATTAAATTTTTGTTTGATCATTTTGCCGACGTGTCTGCGGAACTCAAACAGTTCGGACGGGTCGCCCTGGCAGATCGGGTGATGCTGTATGGCGCGAATAAGCGGCTGTTGGTGGTATATCAGCGCCTCAATGGTTATGAAACCAGGGGAGGTTACCTGGTTTCAGCCGCGGAAGGCAATAGATATCTTCCAATGGATAATCTTTCCGTGCAGGCCGAAATTACCTTTAGACGCAATAATTTAGCCATTCATGCCCAAAATACTGAATTACCGGATACGCCGTTTCCGCAGGGCGTCAGCGCTGTGTATGCCGGCGATGTTCCGGATGTGATTTCTGTCGGCCTGTTCCGGCTGCACCAGCAACTGGGCATCCGCGTAGTTGCCCCGATCTATCGCCGCGATCAGGTGCTGGGAATTCTGGTTGGCGAAACTTTTTTTACCCAGGACATGATCGAAGAATATGCGTCGCTGAGCAAAACAGCCATCAACTTCTTTTCCGGCAATACGTTAAGTATCGGTACCCTGGCGGTCCAATCCGAATTGACTCTGCTTGCCTCGGAACAGGAAATTCGCTGTCAGGATATGCTCAAAACCCGTCAAAGCATCGGCCTCACGGCTATTCCTATCACCTTAGAAGATCAGAAATATTATCAGGGGCAGTGTACGCTCAACAATGGACGCGAAACTCTTGGCGCAATTACCGTGAACCTTTCTCAAGAAATCGAGCAGCAGGAAATTGCCAAAATTGTCAAAGCGGTGTCCACAATTTCAGGGGTTGGCATTCTCATCTGCGTGGTGCTTGTTTCCGGCGTTCTGGTGCCAAGATTTACCGGGCCGATCATCACTTTAACGAACGCAGCTCTGCGCATGGCGCAAGGAGATTTGAACCAGAAGATTGACACCAGCGGTCAGGATGAATTAGGCACGCTCGCCAGGAGCTTTGCCCACATGCGCGACGAAATTCAGCAGAAAATTGAGGAACTGCAGCTTATGAACACCGAGCTTGATCAACGGGTCGAAGAACGGACAGCCGAAGTGGTGCGCCAGAAGTATATTTTAGACACTTTTATGGAAACCGTGCCGGATCGCATTTACTTTAAAGACTGCCAGGGGCGCATTACCAGGGCAAACAAAGCTCATGCCAGCCGCATGGGAGTCCAGGATCCCTTACAAGAAATCGGGAAAACCGATTTTGATTTTTTCCCCCATGAGGATGCGCAGCGGCGCTATGAACAAGAACAGGAGATTCTGCGCACGGGGATGCCGTTGATCGGCATGGAAGAACAACGCAAATGGCCTGACGGACATGAAGAATGGTCACTTGTCACCAAGATGCCGCTGCGCAATGAGCATGGAGAGATTATTGGAACGTTTGGCGTCTCGCGTGACATTACGGAGTTGAAGCACACAGAAGACGCGCTGCGCCATGCCAAGAACGCAGCTGAAGCGGCGAACCGCGCCAAAAGTGAATTTCTCGCGAATATGAGTCACGAACTGCGTACTCCGCTCAATGTGATCCTGGGGCTGACGCAGATTATGACGCGCAATCCGCAAATTTTACAAGAAGAACGGGAAAATCTCGATATCATTCATCACAGCGGCGAACATTTGCTCATGCTCATTAATAACGTGCTGGATCTGTCGAAGATTGAAGCGGGGCGTATCCCGATCAATGAGCAAGGGATTGATTTGTTTCGCCTGCTCGATGAATTGAAAGAGATGTTTGCGGTTAAGGCCGCTCCGAAACAGTTAGACCTGCTGTTTGACTATGCTGAGGATGTGCCGCAATATGTGCGCCTTGACGCCGGAAAATTGCGGCAGGTCTTGATTAATCTGCTCAATAATGCCGTAAAATTTACGGAAGCGGGCGGAGTGACGGTGAGAGTGAAGAAAGTATTCAGTAATCAGTATTCAGGAACCAGTAATCAGCATTCAATATCCAGTGAACAAGGTACGACTGATCACTGTTTACTGAATACTGAACACTGTTTACTGTCCTTTGAAATCGAAGATTCTGGGCCGGGCATTGCGCCTGAAGAGATGGCGATATTATTTGAAGCGTTCGCCCAGACCCAAACCGGTCGCAATGCGCAGGAGGGGACCGGGCTGGGACTGGCGATCAGTCAAAAATTCGTGCAATTGCTGGGTGGAACAATTGCGGTCGAGAGCGAATTACAGCATGGAACGACCTTTACCTTTACCATTCCGGTCACGCTTGCCAATGCGAGCGATGTCGTTTCATCGGCGGTCACGCAGCGTGTCATTGCTCTGCAACCCGATCAGCCGCGCTATCGGATTCTGGTGGTGGATGACAATCCCCATAATCGCCGTTTGCTCGTCAAACTCCTTGTGCCCCTGGGTTTTGATGTGCGCGAAGCCGAAAACGGTCAGGATGGCATCCGACTGTGGACGGAATTTGAGCCGCATCTCATCTGGATGGACCTCCGTATGCCAGGGATCGATGGTTATGAAGCTATCAGGAGAATTCGGAGTGAGGAATCAGGAATGAGGAATGAAGAGAACGTTTCACTTCCAGATTCCAGAATCCAGAATCCTCATTGCATTATCATTGCCCTGACAGCAAGCAGTTTTGAGGATGAACGCGAACATGTACTGGCCGCAGGCTGCGATGATTTTTTACGTAAACCCTTCCGGGAAACCGAAATTTTTGACTTGCTGCATACCTATCTCGGAATTTGCTATGTGTATGAAGAACCGTTGCAATCAGTGGACAAAAAAACAGACCGAGCGATTGGAGACCTGCTGACGCCTGCGATCCTGGCGACCTTGCCTCCGGCTCTGTATGCTGACTTACAGCAGGCGGTGAATGTTACAGATCCGGGCATGGTGCACCAGCTTCTCTCAAAAGTGCGTGAGCATGATTCTGATCTGGCCGATGCTCTGCACCAATTAGTGCAGGAGTTTCGTTTTGATATTTTACAAACATTGTTTGAAGTTTAACAAGAGAACCTCACGCAAAGCCGCAAAGATCGCAAAGAAATGAGAAAACTAAGGGGTTGATAGAATGAGGTTGTCGCTATGATTTCCTGGCGTACTTTGCGGCTTTGCGTGAGAACACCACATGTCAAATATTCTTTTGGTTGATGATAATCCGCAAAATCTGGCGACGTTGACGCGTATTTTAACAGAGCATGGGTATCGCGTGCGCACGGCGATTAATGGGCAGGTTGCGCTGAAATCCGTGCAAAACATGGCGCCTGATCTCATTTTACTCGATATCAGGATGCCAGGTATGGATGGGTATGAGGTCTGCCGGGAAGTGAAAAAGGATACGGCGACGCAGGATATTCCGGTGCTCTTTTTAAGCGCGCTTGACGACCCGGTTGATAAGGTCAAAGCCTTTGACGCGGGCGGCGTGGATTACATTACCAAACCCTTTCAAACAGACGAGGTGGTGGCGCGGGTTGAAACCCATCTGACCCTGCGGATGATGCAGCAGCAGCTCCAAAGTCAAAATCAGGAGCTTGCCACCTATCGCGACCACTTACAAGAACTGGTGAATGAACGCACGCAAGAACTCTCACAGACCAATACCCGCCTGCAAGATGAAATTACGGAACGTACCCGGATTGAACAAGTCTTACGAGTCAGCGAAAAACAATACCGCCTGTTAGCCGAGCATGTCAAAGATGGCATTGTGATCATCCAGCAGGGACGCATCGTCTTTGTCAATGCCGGGTTTGCCTTAATGGTTGGCCGACCAAAAGAACAATTATTACAACTGGAACCGAGCGCCCTGTTCCCGGAGGAAATGGAACAACGGGTGCAAAACTGGTTACATTCGGAAGAATCGGCAGCTTCCACCGCAGAATGGGAGGTCGAACTGCTCACTTCTGAGGAACAGTCGCTCTGGGTTGAAATGGAACAGAGCCATATCCTCTGGAATAGCCAATCCGCGCTTTTGCTAACGGTCAGAGACATTCATCAAAGCAAATTGCGCGAAATTCGTCTGGAACAGGAACGCGCGCGACTCCATCAGGAAAATCTGACCTTTAAAACGACTCTGATGGAACGGTACCGTTTTGGCTCCCTGATCGGAAAAAGCCCGGCCATGCAACGGGTGTATGAACTGATCGTGAGCGCGGCAGCATCTGACGTGAATGTCCTGATCGTTGGGGAATCCGGCACCGGCAAAGAATTGATTGCCCGCACTCTCTACCAGGTCAGCTCTCGTAAATCGCGGTCGTTTGTGCCGGTCAATTGCGCTTCGATTCCCGATACCTTGTTTGAACGCGAATTTTTTGGACATCGGAAAGGCGCCTTTACCGGCGCGGATCGCGATAAACCCGGCTTCTTTGACCAGGCGCACCAGGGAGTGTTGTTTTTGGATGAAGTCACCGAATTAAGCCCCGGAATGCAGGCCAAACTACTGCGTGTACTTCAGGATGGTGAATATCTTCCGCTCGGCAGCACGGTGGTGAAACAGGCCGATACTTTACTTGTCACCGCGACGAACAAAGACTGGCAGGAATTAATCGAACACGGCGGATTACGCAAGGATTTCTTTTACCGGGTCTGCGTGCTTGAGATTCGCGTACCCCCGCTGCGCGAACGCAAAGAAGATATTCCCTTACTGGTCGATCATTTTTTGGAACAATATCGCCGCAAACAGCAGCAGCGTCAGGAAGAATATGTTGAGATTCCCAATATTCTGCCCGGACATATTATGGAAGCCTTCTATGCCTATAACTGGCCGGGCAATGTCCGCGAACTCCAGAACGTGTTACAGCGCTATTTAGTCACTCAGCACCTTGATGGAAATCTGCCTCTGCTTGCAGAGATTCCTCCAAAGAGCCGCACTGTGATAGAGATTCCGATGAATCCGGCAGGACTTCCCTTGCCTGACGCGGTAAAAACCTATGAAAAGCAGGTGATTGTTGAGACCTTAGAAAAAAACCACTACCACAAAATTAATACGGCCAAAATGTTAGGAATTCCCCGAAGCACCCTGCATCGCAAAATCAAGGAATACCAGATCTGATACACATGATTGGCATTGATTTTGCACGAACAATTTCCGGAGTGCGAAAGTTCTACTTTCGCGCGTGTTCATGGGCGAAAGTAAATACGCGCGAAAGTAGAACTTTTGCACTCCGGCGCAGAATTATTTACAGCAACAAAAAACTTGACATGACTTCATTTTCTTGAGTCAAGAAGTATGCGTAGGTATAGCATAAGGTTATTTTCTGTTTACTCAATCAACCATGAAAATTCCCATTCCGTTGCGAATCGTGAGGAAGAAGGTGAGATCGCATCGCCAGCACGGAAGGGAAGATTCTTTTCAGGAGGTGTCAGTATGACTCGATATCGTGTTTTGATGTGGATAAGTATGTGTGTGCTCCTGCTTAACCTGATCCCTATCGTGACTGCGGCCGCAGATTGGACAGCCATGCAAAGCGATACGCAGAATACGCTTTATGCTGTGTGGGGAAGTTCCGTGACGGATGTGTTTGCCGTGGGAACGAATGGCACGATTTTGCACTACGATGGAAGTCAGTGGACAGCGATGGAGAGCGGCACGCAGAGTATTCTGCTTGGCGTGTGGGGACTTTCCGGCACAGATGTGTTTGTCATGGGCGAGGATGGCGTGCTTCTTCATTATGACGGCAATGCCTGGACGACCATGGACAGTGGTACGGAGTTTTCGCTCACGACTATGTGGGGGAACTCCGGTAATGAAATATTTGCTGTGGGTGACTGGGGCGCAATTGTGCGCTATGATGGGAGCACGTGGACAGAAATGCAAGGCGCCTGGGGTCATCCTCTTTATGGGGTGTGGGGCAGTTCTGGCAGCGATGTGTTTGCGGTAGGCAAGAATGGTGCAATTGAGCATTATGATGGGAATGCGTGGACTTCGATGGTCGGAGGATTAAATCAATTTGGCGGGACAGGAAACCAAATGAATGGCGTGTGGGGAACTGCCGCCGATGATGTCTATGCCTCGGATGTGTATGGCACAGTGCTGCGCTATGATGGCAGCAATTGGAGAGTGATTACCGGCGCAGTGATTAAAGGCGGCACGATCAATCAACTCAACGGAGTTTGGTGGCTCTCTGCAAATGACATGTTCGCTGTAGGCCAAAAAGGTGCGATTTTTCACCATGATGGGAGTGCATGGACAGCGATGGACAGCGGCACGGAAACTCACCTTTTTGGGGTGTGGGGAGATTCCAATGAGGTATTTGCCGTGGGTGAAAAGGGCACGATTCTCCATTATGCGAAGTAAATATCCTTTGGTTTCAATATAAGCAATCCTAAATCATTTGTAACATGTCACTTCGACTCCGCTCAGTGACCGGGCGGCTGTCGAGCGGAGTCGAGACACAACTAATTTAGGATCGCTATATTCAGTATTCAGTTTTCAGTGGTAAGTAGCTGGCTGATTACTGACTCATGTTACGCTCTCCTGTTCTTTACCGCGTAGCGGTTACACTATTGTAGCATAGGGGTTGCCCCCTGATCGCTCTTACCGCATAGCGGTTGCAGTCTTGGAGAGTTCACGGCCGACGGAGTCGCCGTGCCCTGTAAGGATTGAACATCACTGTTTCTGTAACCGCTACGCGGTAGGAGATTCTGGGGATGCCGCATACTCCTACAATACTGCAACCGCTACGCGGTAAAGAATCTCTGTGTAACGTGAGTTACTGAATACTGAGTGCTAAATACTCAATAGAGGTAGAATATATGCTTCGATATCGTGATCTGCTATGGATAAGTATGATCAGTATGCTGCTCATGATTCTGGTCTCCCCTGGCATTGAGGCTGCCCAGTGGACAGCGATGGATAGCGGGACGGAGAATACTCTCAAAGCCGTGTGGGGAACTTCTTCCAGTGATGTGTTTGCTGTAGGGAGAGCAGGTACAATTTTACACTATGATGGGAATGGATGGACCGGAATAGAGAGCAACACCAAGAATGCGCTCAATGGAGTGTGGGGCGCTTCAAGCCAGGATGTCTTTGTTGTTGGTGACGATGGCCTGATTTTGCACTATGATGGGAGTACATGGACGCCGATGGAGAGCGGTACGGAAAATACGCTCATGGCAGTCTGGGGGAGTTCCGGCAGCGACGTGTTCGCCGTGGGCGACTGGGGCACGATTTTACATTATGATGGGAGTACGTGGACAACAATGAACAGCGGTTCGACCCAACCTCTCTATCGGATCTGGGGAAATTCCGGCAGCGATGTATTCACCGTGGGCAGGTTTGGTACGGTGAGACATTACAATGGAAGTGCGTGGATAGAGGAGGACAGCGGCATAAGCAATCAACTCAATGGTATCTGGGGTGCTTCCAGCGATAATGTATTCGCAACAGACATTTACGGTACAGTTTTGCACTATAATGGAAAACTATGGAAAGTAAAGACCCCTGCAACCATAAAAGGTGGTACGATCAATCAACTCAATGGGGTGTGGTGGCGTTCTGTCAACAATGTTATCGCTGTAGGACAGCAAGGCATGATTTTATTCTATGATGGAACCACCTGGACCACAATGGCTGCTGAGGAGACAAAGACTCATCTTTTCGGAGTCTGGGCGAGTCATGACGGCGATGCCTTCGCTGTGGGTGAAAAGGGGATGATCTTTCTTTATAAGTAAATAATTTTACTTTGTCGAGTAAGTGATGCGTTCCCTGAGCGAAGTCGAAGGGAACAGTGAGTGGCTCGTTTCGACTTCGCTCAACGAGGGGCATCACTTACTACTTAACCACGATCTGTGGATGTTTGTCATCTCGACTTCGCTCGATGACCGGGGCCCCGTACGTCGAGCGAAGTCGAGACGGGATGTTGTATGAGAACTTAACAGCGCTTCTTTTATAAAGGAGGGATTTTCCTCTGTTTCCGGTTTTTCTCTCTTTTCTTTCACGCCTTTTTCTTGCACAACCCAAACAGTAAGGCTCAAATTTTTTCAAACGTAAAAAAATGTCTTATAAATGAGACATTTGACCATTTTTAAGACACTTCTTTGTTTTCGCTTGTTTTTCCGTCATTCCTCTGTTCTTCATAGCATACATTGTCTTATTTTTAAGACAGAGCTGTTGTCAACCAGGATTGCTGTCTTTTGTTTCAGTAAGATACAATCCCCGAAAAACGAGGATTCGCAGCCGCATAGACCGCATAGATAGTGTTGGCATTTCACTTGCAGATAAACTTATATGTCGCTGAATAACTTTCATGAATTCTTCGTATTACAAACTTTTTCTAAACTTGCTTTAAGGAGAACGGAACCTCAATAGGTGACTGTCCCGGTTGTTTGTAAATGAGGGGGGCATTTATTGGGAGAGCCGGAGGTGTTGTATGAAACAATTCCTTAAAATTTTGTCGTTAGTTGTCGTTGTGATGATGGCATGCTCTTTGTTGATCCAGAGTGCGGAAGCCCAGTGTAAGTATCAACATGAGAAGAAAATTATCATGGGCTTTTCGCAAATCGGGGCTGAAAGTGCCTGGCGCGCCGCGAATACAGACTCAATCAAGGCTGAAGCTGAAAAACGGAAAGATTGTTTTGAGTTGAAGTTCTCTGACGCTCAGCAAAAACAGGAAAACCAGATTAAAGCGATCCGATCATTTATTGCTCAGGGAGTTGATGTGATCGCCTTCTCGCCGGTTGTTGAAAGCGGTTGGGAACCTGTCCTGCAAGAAGCCAAGAAGGCTGGGATTCCGGTTATTTTGAGCGACCGGGCGGTTGATGTGCAAGATGAGAGTCTCTGGGTAACCTTTATGGGGTCCGACTTTGTGGAAGAAGGCCGCCGCTCTGCGAAATGGCTTGTTGAGAATTATGAGAAAGTCAAACGCGAAGACAAGTCTATGGATGAAGTCAATATTGTTGAGTTGGTCGGCACGGTCGGTTCTGCTCCGGCGAATGACCGTTATGAAGGTTTCAGAGAAGTGCTCAAAGATTATCCTAATTTTAAGATTCTTGCCACCCAGAGCGCTGACTTTACTCGCGCAGGTGGGAAACAGGTTATGGAAGCCTTCTTAAAAGCCCATGGCGACAAAATTGATGTGGTGTATGGACATAATGATGACAGTGCGCTGGGAGCAATCCAGGCCATCGAAGAAGCCGGGTTTAAACCTGGGAAGGACATTATTATTGTCTCGATTGATGCCGTGCGTGGCGCATTTGAAGCCATGGTCGAAGGGAAGTTGAATTGTACGGTTGAATGCAGTCCACTCCTTGGACCACAGATGTTTGATGCGGCTGAAGATCTGATGCAGGGGAAAAAGATTCCGAGACGAATCGTGACTCAAGAAGGTGTTTTCCCAATGGAAGTAGCAGAGGAAGTGCTGCCGACAAGGAAATACTAAGGATTCATCAAACCTTTGCGAAGGTGAAAACCACCTTCGCAAAGGGCTTTTTGATAAGCGATCTTGAAATAAAGAGCATTTATTACTTGGGGAATTATTATGGCGGAATCCAATAATAACCGGATCGTGGAGATTCGGGGGTTAAGTAAGACGTTTCCGGGAGTCAAGGCCTTGTCAAACGTGGATTTTGTGCTGCGACGCGGTGAGGTGCATGGCTTGATGGGGGAAAATGGCGCAGGGAAATCCACCCTGATTAAGGTGTTAACCGGATTGTATAAGCGCGATGCCGGCGAGATTCTGTATGAGGGGAGGCCGTTTGAATTATCATCCCCGGTAGAAGCGCCCAAACATGGGATTAGCACGGTCTATCAGGAGATCAATCTGATACCGGCGTTGTCAGTGACCGAAAATATCTATTTAGGGCGCCAGCCGACCCGATTCGGAAGGATTGACTGGAAAACAATGCACGCCGGGGCACGTGCAGCATTGAAAAAGCTGGATGTCGAAGTGGATGTCACTCAACCGGTGTCGTCGTATTCAGTGGCAATCCAACAATTAGTGGCAATCGCTCGGGCATTGGACATTTCCGCGAAAGTCCTCATTTTCGATGAACCCACCTCCAGCCTTGATACGCCGGAAGTCGAGCAATTGTTTTCAGTCATACGCAAATTGAAAGATGACGGCATGGCAATTCTGTTTGTGACGCACTTTATTGATCAGGTCTATCAGATTTCGGATCGGATCACAGTATTGCGCAATGGGGAACTGGTGGGCGAATATCAAACAGCTGAATTACCGCGAGTGGAATTAGTCGCACGGATGTTGGGCAGACAATTGGCGGAATTTGAGATCGGAAAGAAGAAATCCGCGACCAATGGAGACCAGACAGGTCGGAAGGTTTTCTTTCAGGTGCATGATATGGAACGCAAAGGGGCAATTTCCGCCTTTGACCTGGAGATCCGTGAAGGGGAAGTCTTAGGTCTGGCAGGGTTGTTAGGGTCAGGACGGACAGAGATAGCCCGCTTGCTGTTTGGCATTGACAAGGCCCATTCAGGCAAGGCGGAGTTAGAGGGACGTGAGGTCGTGCTGTCATCGCCTCGCAAAGCGATTGCCTATGGGTTCGGGTTTTGTCCGGAGGATCGGAAGGCCGAAGGGATTATCCCGGATTTGACGGTACGAGAGAATATTATTCTGGCGCTCCAGGCTCATCGGGGAACATTCAAAACCCTCACAAAGAGGCAGCAGGATGAAATTGTCGATAAATATATCGGAGCGTTGGAGATCAAAACCCCCACAGCCGAACAACTCGTCAAAAATCTCAGCGGAGGCAACCAGCAGAAAGTGATCGTCGCACGCTGGCTGGCGTCGAATCCGCGGTTTTTGATCTTAGATGAACCGACGCGAGGGATTGACGTGGGGACAAAAGCCGAAATTCAACGGTTGGTCATCGATCTCAGCCGAGAAGGGATGGCGATCTTATTTATCTCCTCAGAATTGGAAGAAGTGATCCGGTGCAGCGACCGGGTGGCCGTGCTGCGGGATCGACAGAAGATAGCAGAACTGGTCGGCGAGCAGATTGAGGAAAGCCAGATTATGCACACGATCGCCAGTAAGGAGGGAGCAGCATGAGCACGTGGGAGATGCGTTTGAAAAGTGAAAGTTTTCAAAAAGTGTTATGGCCGATTGTTGCCTTAGTGGTTATTCTGTTGTTTAACCTGTTCTTCACGAAGGGGTTTTTTCGGATCGAGGTCAAAACCAACTTCGAACTCACTGAGAAATCGTTACGTAACCTTGAGAAAACGATGCCGGCCGAAGTGATCGCCAAACTCGAGAGGCTCAAAAATCAGGATTATACCGACGAGAAAAACTTTTTAAGTGTGGTGCAGGAGACGATCGGGGAAGAGCAGACTGCACAGTACAAGTCCTCAATTATGCAGCATGTTTCCAAGGAGAAGCGGTTATTTGGGAGTTTGATTGATATCTTGAATCGTGGGGCTCCAACGATGCTGTTGACCATTGGGATGACGTTAGTTTATGCGACCGGAGGCATTGATCTTTCAGTCGGGTCTGTTCTGGCAATTTCAGGAGCAATGGCCGCCTATCTGATCCGGCCTGGCTATCCGTGGGTGTTGGAGTACCCGGATCCCCCAACCTCAATCCTGCTGGCGGTGTGTGTGCCGCTATTGATTGCAATGCTGGCCGGGCTATGGAATGGATTTTTAGTCGCTTATGTGGGCGTGCAGCCAATTATTGCGACCTTGATTCTCATGGTGGCCGGACGGGGGATTGCCCAGTTGATCACCCAGGGGCAGATTATCATCTTTGTGCATGAAGCGTTTGAATTTGTCGGCGGAGGGTTTTTGTTGAGGCTTCCGTTTCCAGTGATCCTCGTGATTGTCATGTTGGCTATTACGTATTTTCTGACGCGCAAGACAGCCCTGGGAATGTTTATCGAGGCTGTGGGGGCCAACCCGACCGCAAGTCGTTTTATGGGGTTGCAGGCGCGGCAGATCAAACTCGTATTGTACATGCTGTCCGGTTTGTGTGCGGGAATTGCAGGGTTGATCATCTGTTCGGATATCCGTGGGGCTGATGCCAATAACGCCGGATTGTTTTTAGAGTTGGATGCGATTGCCTCGGTTATTATCGGCGGGACGATGGCGGGCGGACGCTTTAGACTGGCGGGATCGATGTTCGGGGCCTTGATCATCCAAAGTTTGACGACGACGATCCTGACGCGCGGCGTACCCCCGGAAGTGACACTGGTCTATAAAGCGATTGTTATCATCCTGGTCGTATTGATTCAATCTGAAAATTTTAGACGACTCTTCACCCAATATTTTGCTCGTATGAAGATGGCTTCTCCTGCTCCTTCTTTGAGCCAGGAGGGGGCGGAGGAATCTTCCCATGTCAAATAGTAGGACTAAGGATAAAGAAGTATATTTACAAAACAGGGAGTAGTAGGACATGAAGATACGTTTAAATCAACGGAATATTCCGATTTTGGCAACCTTTGGGGTCTTTTTGCTGATTTATCTGATCGGCTCTGTGCTGTACCAGAATTTTTTTTCAATCAGGGTTTTTAGCAATCTCTTTTATGATAATGCGTTTGTGGGAGTGATCGCGGTGGGGATGACGTTTGTGATCATCTCCGGCGGGATCGATCTCTCGGTTGGTTCGGTAATCGCTTTTACCGGGGTGTTGACGGCGAAATTGGTGATGGGGTACCAGGTACATCCGCTCTTTGCCATCCTCTTAGCGCTTATGATTGGAGCGATCTTAGGGTTTACGATGGGATGCTTAATCCATTACTTCAACTTACCAGCCTTTTTAGTCACGCTGGTAGGGATGTTCTTGATGCGTGGTTTAGCCTTCCAGGTGACCCTGGATTCGATCCCGATCAGACATGGATTTTTGGATAAGATCGTGTATTTTGGCATTCCGCTCGGAAAGCGGGTCAGTTTTTCAGGCCTGGCGGTCGTGTTTCTGCTGATCGTGGTGGGAGGCATCTACCTGTCGCATTTTACCAAATTCGGACGCAATGTATATGCCATCGGCGGCAGTGAACAATCGGCAATTCTGATGGGGCTGCCGGTCGGGAAAACCAAAATCCTGATCTATACCATGAACAGTACGCTTTGCGCGTTGGCTGGGGTGGTGTATACCCTTTATACCCTATCCGGCTATCCTTTGGCGTGTGTGGGATTGGAACTGGATGTGATTGCGGCGGTCGTGATTGGCGGTACGCTGTTGACCGGCGGCGCTGGCTATGTGGAAGGCACGCTCGTCGGCATATTGATTTTGGGGTTGATTCAAACCTTTATCACCTTCCAGGGCACGCTCAGTTCCTGGTGGACCAAAATCGTGGTCGGAATTCTGCTCTTTGTGTTTATCCTGCTGCAAACCTACCTTTCCAAAACTGGTGCTTTGAAAAAGGCGTAAGGAGACACGACCCGGAAGGCCACTTTGAAAATTTCTGTCAACACGACATTTCAACAACCCCGTTTCGCTGCAGCGAAATGGGGTTTTGCGTTACATCGCTTCCATTTACTCCAATGATCCAGGGGCTGACGCAAGCTTTCGTTGGGCATAGCCGCAGAAATCGACAAAAAGGGTTTCAATTTCTGCACAGCTTTTGCTGATAGTCACCCTACTGGCGTGCCTTTGTGGACAATGCGACAACACTGCTGAATGCGTTGCAAGGTCAGCATTTCTGGGCGAGGGTGTTTTGACAGCCAAAAGAGAGGCTAGGCTGTCAACTTCATCAAGACAGACCTCTCCCGCTGTGAAGATGACCTGCTGTTTTCAACGTCTTATACAAGCCGTCCCGCTGGAGGGCATTCGGCTTCTTTCATCCGTCGCAACAGGGTCAACCAATGGTCAGGAGACGCCTGTTCTCCATGAAAGAGGTGATCCGGACTGTGTCCCTGACGTCGTTCCCGTTCAAAGGGCTTGTTATTCAGGTAAAACCGGAGCAGATTCAGCCGTGCTGGCGTGATTTGTCCTCTGGCTGAATCAAAAAACCGCCGGAAGCCGTTCATTCGTGTTTTCAACCACCGACGAAGAGTGAATGATCGCGTCTAGGGTCTGCGTGACCAGTTGTGCCCAGTGTTCATACTTGGCCTCACGAATCCGATTTGTAGAGTTCCCATTCGTCGTCAGTAGGGGGGTAAAATTTTGCGTGAGCGGCAAACGTCTGGTATATTTAATATAAGGAGTTTTGCAAGGACGTGGCAGTGAGCAGCATTTTAAGGTCTGTCAAGCATTTCTCGGTCAGCAGCAATTATTCGATAACTTCTTCCACAATGTCTGATTTTAAGGTAATTTGCATCACGGGCAAATCCGGATTATTGAGGGTTTCGACTAGCAAGCGGGCAGCTTCCCAGCCCATACGGTAACTGGGTTGTTTGACCACGATCACACGGTTGGTGAGCCGAATCACTTCGGGCAGTCCATAATCATAGGAAGCGATGGCAATCGGCTGTTTCGTGCTGGGCTCTTTCGGAAAAATAATCTGGAGGGCCACTTTAAGCAGCAGAGAATTCAGGGTATAACACGCGCTAAAATCCCCGGCTTGCTGCACCAAAGCCCGCAAGCGTTCCAATTCTTGCTGTCGCCGCGCATTACGCTCTTCAAGAAGCAGTTCTTGAGCCTGGATGATCAAACAAGGATCAGGGGAAATGCCGGCGTTGCGTAATGCCTGGAGATATCCTTGCAGACGGTCAGCAATGCTGCTGCAATCCTCGCCTGTCACGAGCAAAATACGCTTGTGGCCTCGTTCGAGCAAATGGGTGGTAAGATCTTGCGAGCCTTGATGATTATTCGAGACGACGGCGTTTGAACACAATCCCTGAATATAGCGGTCAACCAGCACATAGGGAATCTGATGCTCAGTCAGCATGTTCAGAATCCTGCGGTTATTTTCAATATAATCGGGCCCTCTGGAGGGGGTAAAAATGACGCCAGCGACCTGTTGCTGAACCAGCGAACGAAAATAGGCTTCCACTTTTTCAACGTCATGAGAAGCATTGCACAGAATCGTATGCAGTTTATTTTCCCATAACTTATCCTCAATGCCTTTTAAAATCGGAGCAAAATGCGGATCATTGACATCATCAATTGCCACTCCGACCAGCCCTTTTGAAGGCGTCCGGCAGGCCCGTTTAACAAAGACTCCTTTTCGTCCGGGAAGGTTTTCCAGCAGTCCTTCGATCAGCAGATCGTCTTTAGCTTTTTTCACAGTGATCTTGCTGATCCCAAACTGTTCACACAACGATCGTTCCGAAGGAACTTTCTCCCCTGATTTCCAGATTCCGTCACGGATATTGTTTTTGATGACAAGCTTCAGCCTTTTATATTTTAACGTATCCATTCGCATTCCCTCACAAAAAATATATTCTCATTCAAAGAAATGGACATGTCAATAATTTGTCAATAGATATTTAATCAGAACTTACGTAACCCTTACCTCCAAACCCTCTCCCAAAGGGCGAGGGGTTGGGGGTGAGGGTTGCATATCCTATACATAATTTTCAAAAATTTGTTGACAAAAATCATGAACATTTGCAGATATTGAACATGTTCAAAATTTCATATTGAGCATATCTATAGCATTGCTTTTTTGGTCGTGGGTCAAATCCGTTGATGGCGGTTGGACAACGTGCCCGGCACTTCAAAAGTGCCGGGCACGTCAACGGACAAAGGGGGTGATGCTCTTCACGCACCAGAGGTCTTCCATGCTATGTGTCGAAGGTTTTGGCGTATTTATCAAAAAATATCAGATTCGTGCAACAAGGAGGGTACTGAATTATGAAAAAGTTTGGAGTCGTCATGTTGTCAGGATTATTGCTGCTGAGCCTGTCGGTTGCGGCGCTGGCCGTAGATATTAAATTCGCGCACTTTTACGATCCGATGGGCGGCGGGGCCTTAAAAGAAAATAATGATTGGATTCAGGAAACCATGAAGGGTTTTATGGAAGCCAATCCCGATATTAAGGTGACGGAAGAAATCTATCAATGGGATCAGATCGATACCAAGTCAATTATGGACTTCAAAGCCAACATTCCTCATGATGTGATGCTGAGTTCGCCGCAGCTCATGCCTCGTCATGGGTATGTCGGCGATTATGCGGATCTGGGAACGTATGTCATTCAATGGTCGGATGAACAGCGGCAGGATTTTGCGTGGAGTCCGGTCTGGATGAGCGGCATTCAACAGGGCAAGCAGATCGGGATTCCGACAGGCACCCATACCCGCTTAACTGCGTATCGCCGGGATTTCTTTGAAGAAGCCGGCCTGGATCCGAACAAACCGCCGACGTCGCTGGATGAAGTAGTGGAATACGCCAAAAAACTGACCAAAGATACCAATAGCGACGGCGAGCCGGATCAATGGGGCTTAGGGATGTTCTTTGGGCCAAGCCGGGCGACCATCGAATTGTATTTTGCGCCGGTGATCTGGTATTTTGGCGGCGATCTGTGGGATGCCAATACCCAAAAAGCTATATTTGCCTCTGAAGCAGGTGTGAAAGCCGCGCAATGGTTGTATGATTTGGTTTATACTCATAAAGTGACGCCGAAATACTCGGTGACAGGCACGTATGACAATGTCATTCTGAACGACTTTCTGGAAGGCAAAACCGCGATGGCCTGGGGCTTTGGCAGTTATTGGATTACAAAGCTTGAACAACAAGGCTTTGTCCAGGGGATTTATCCGGCGACTCCTGAGGGCAAAGCGATCAAGGCCGATGTCTTTGTCATCCCCGACATCCATCAATTTACCAATGCCTGGTTAATTTCGGTTCATGCCCTGAGTCAAAACGTTGACGCTTCGATGAAATTTATCGAATATTTTCTGCAACCGGAACGCCTCTATACGTTCCCGGATGCCGGTTTACCTATCCGCCTGTCATTGTGGGATAAACCGGAATTCCAGACCCCCTTCTACAAAACATGGTTAGAAGCTGCTAAAACCGGACGTTCCATGCCGGGCACAGGTTATTACGGCGAATTAGCGGATACCGTATCGGCCGCCTTGCAAGAAATCCTGGCAAATCAGGCTCCTATTGCTGAAACGCTGAAGAAATTCGAAGACGAGTATAACAATCAATATGCCGGTGAATAAGCTGGCGATCAATCGCCAAACTCAAAGCTGAAGCAGGCTGAAGCCCGCTTCAGCCCATCTAAAAACCGAGTTTTTTCGAAAAACTCGGTTTTTTCCTATCAATAATTCCGTGCTGATGAAAGGGAAGTGATATGCTCCTGAAATGCCTTACAATCATCAAAAAACATAAAACTCCCTATCTTTTTTTACTGCCGACCGTTATTCTGGTACTAGGCTTTCTGATTTCTCCGATATTTTCGGGAATTTCCATGAGCCTCTATCGAGCCAGATTAAGCGGCGAGGTCACATTCGTCGGATTCCAAAATTTTCTCAAACTCTTTCAGGAAGCCCGTTTTCTGGACAATGTCAAACTCAGCCTGCTGTATGTGTTCGGAAATCTGCTTCTTGCGACCCCTTTAGCCTACATAGCAGCCTTATTGATTACCCAAAAGATGAACGCCACGCGCTTTTTTCGCGGCATCTTTCTTCTGCCCTGGATTACAGCCCCTGTGGTCAGCTCGCTCATGGTATTGTCCCTGTTGGACCCATCGCGCGGATTGGTCACGACCATCGTAAAAGCAATTGCCGGGAAAAGCGTGATTGTATTGGCTGACCCGGTGTGGTCAATGCTGGCTGTGATTCTGCACAGTTTTTGGCGCTCCTTTCCGTTTATGATGTTGTTTTTGGCGGCGGGGCTGACTTCAATCCCCGATGAACTTTATGAAGCCGCCAGAGTTGATGGGACAAATGGCTGGCAGCGCTTCTGGTACCTGACCTTTCCGTTGACGCGCGTACACCTTGCGATTGTGATGTTAGTCATCAGTATGTGGACCGTTCAGGATACCGAAACCGTGTATGCCCTGACCGGGGGCGGCCCTGGCTATAGTACGGAAGTGCTTGCCGTGCGTATGCTCAAAGATGCCTTTGTCAATTTTAACATGTATAACGGCGCGGTCATTGGCGTATTGCTGATTATGCTCAGCATAGTCTTTATGTTTCTGTATTTACGGCTGCTGGCCGGAATAGGAGGGGGAGAGGAATGAAAAGAAAATGGATCGATAGAATCTGCTGGGTCGGATTTGTGCTGATCGCGATCTTTGCACTTGCCCCTCTTTTATGGGGATTACGAACGTCCCTTACGCCGAATACGGAACTGTCGCTGTTTCCGAAACACTTGACGCTGGAGCATTACCGCAATATTTTTTCACGTCCGCTCTTTTTGTTGTATATCAAAAATACCCTGCTTGTGGCCTTAGCAGCGATTGCAGTCACATTGCCCATCGGAATGATGGGCGGTTATGCTCTGGCGCGTTATCATTTTCCAGGCAAAAATTTGAGTTTTGCCTTAATGATTCTACCACTGCTGCCGCCTATCGCCATTCTTGTGCCGCTGGTGTCCTACATCAATCGCATGGGCATCTACGATACCTTGTTTGCGGTCATGATGGTCACGGTCGTGTTTAATCTGCCTTTTGCGGTGTGGATGTTGCGCAATTTTATCATGGCGACGCCCGTCGCGATTGAAGAAAGCGCGCTGATCGACGGCTGTTCACCCTTCGGCGTCTTGTGGCGGATTGTGCTGCCTTCTATTTTTCCGGGAGTCATCGCCGTGTCAGTATTTATCTTCATTAACAGTTGGAACGGCTACTTATTGGCCTTTGCGCTGATTGCAAGTCCGCAAAAACGAGTGCTTTCGCAGGCTATTCTTGCGTTTATAGGCGCCTGGGGCACAGATTGGGGCGGTTTGAGCGCGGTTGGCATTCTGGCCCTGATTCCACCAGTCGCTCTGTTCGTACTCTTTCAACGCTGGTTTATTGCAGGTATTGTCGGGCAACAATTAAAGTGACTAAAGGGACTCAGGGGACTCAAGGGGCTAAAGGGACTAAACCTGGAAATGCTTTAAACTTTCGTCACTTTAGTCCCTTCAGTCCTTTTAGTCCGTTGATTCTATGAAAAAACCTTATGAAATTCACGTGATCTCGCATACCCATTGGGATCGGGAGTGGTATTTGACCTTTCAACAGTTTCGCCTGAAACTTGTTGAATTGGTGGATGGGTTACTTGAAATTCTTGAAACCAACCCGGAGTTTATCCATTTTAATTTTGACGGGCAGACCATTGTCTTGGAAGATTATCTGGAGATCAAACCCCAAAACAAAGAGCGTTTGAAACAGTATATTCAAGCAGGCAAGCTTGCGGTCGGCCCCTGGTATATTTTGCCTGATGAATTTCTGGTCAGCGCTGAGGCGACTATTCGTAACCTGATTTTAGGGCATCGCCTTGCCGCCGAGTTCGGCAAGGTCATGAAAGTTGGCTATATTCCTGATCCCTTCGGCCATATTTCGCAGATGCCGCAGATTTTAAGAGGCTTTGGCATTGATAATATCATCCTCTGGCGCGGCTTTGGCGGGGAAGCGGATCAGACCAGTTCGGAATATTATTGGGACGCTCCTGACGGCTCTCGTGTATTGTTTGTGCATCTGCCGAATGTCGGTTATAGCGAAACCTTACATTTTCCGAACGCGACAAAACAGGCGGCGGTCTTAATCACGCGCCTGAAAGAAGCTTACCAACAACGCGCTACCACGCCGTATCTGAGCATCTTTACCGGCTCTGACCACATCAAACCGCAAGCCGAACTGCCGCAGATTCTGAAACAGGTCAACGCCCAACTCGACGACGCGGTCGTGATGCAGAGCAGTTTGACAGAGTATATCGCTAAGCTGCGCGCAAGCGTTCCTGACGATTTGCAGGTCATGCGCGGTGAATTCCGAGGCGGATTGAAACATACCTATTTGCTCACTGGCGTGCTTTCGACCCGCATGTACCTGAAACAGGAGAATGAGAAGGCTCAAACCCTCCTGGAAAAATGGGCAGAGCCCTTTGCAGCCATGGTCTGGATGCTTGGCGTGAAAAAACCGGATTTTTGTCAAAAACCCGGTTTTTCGACCTACCCCCAGGAATTTCTGTGGCAGTCCTGGAAATATCTGCTGCAAAATCATCCGCATGATAGTATCTGCGGGTGCAGCCTGGACGCGGTACATGAGCAGATGATGACCCGTTTTGCCTGGTCAGAGGAAATCGCTGAAGAACTGACCCAAAACAGCCTCAATGCGATTGCTGCGCAGATTGATACCTCAGATACCCCGTCAACCGTACAACATCTAGTTGTGTATAATCCATTGGGTTGGACCCGCGACGAAGTCGCTCATGCGACCATTGATTTTCTGACTCCGGAACAAACGTCATCCGTCGAATTTCTGCCCTATATACCGAAGTCGCCTTATACAGAGGAAGTCAAGGGGTTTATCATCCGAGACGAACAGGGGCGCGAGATTCCTTACCAACTCATCAAAAAACAAATCTGTCAGAAAGTGTTGCCCAGTCCGGATTTAACGACCTTTCCAATTTTATTGCAGGTCGTTCAATTTGAAATCCTGCTGCATGCTCAAAACATCCCGCCTTGCGGCTATGCGGCCTATCAGGTCATTCCGCAAAAAACGTTGAAAACCTATTCTGCTGGAGTGCAGCAACTGCCTTATGGCATGGAAAATGAATATCTTCGTGTCAACATTCAGCCGAATGGTTCACTGCTCATAACCGACAAAAGCACCGACAAGGTCTATCCTGATTGCCATGTCTTCGAAGATAGCGGCGATGTGGGTGATGAATATAACTATTCCTATCCGCTGCGCGACCGCATTGTATCGAGCATCGGATGTCCGGCAAACATTGAACTGGTGGAGCAAGGCCCGCTGCGCATCACTTACAAAGTAAGTCAGCGTCTAACTGTGCCGAAATGCGCCGAGCCTGACCGTCAGGGCCGCAGCCAGGAAACGGTTGAGATTCCAATTTCATTGTGTATTTCCCTGTCCGTCGGCGCAAAGCGCGTTGACATCACGACAGAATTGGAGAACACAGCCAGGGATCATCGCTTGCGCGTGCTTTTTCCCTCAGGAATTCACAGCGACTATTCCCACGCCGAAGGCCAGTTTGATGTGGTGCAGCGACCAATTCAACTGCCCGATCCCAACGATTACCAGATTGAAAAACCTTCTCCAACCTATCCGCAGCAATCCTTTGTAGATGTGAATGACGGCGAGGTTGGTCTGGCGGTGATCAACAAAGGACTGCCGGAATATGAGGTCAAGGACGACGCACGCCGCACCATTGCGCTGACCCTGCTGCGTGGCGTGGATCAAATCAGCCGCGGCGATTTATTGACAAGGCCAGGCGGAAATGCCGGTTGGCCTTGTCAAACCCCGGGCGGCCAATGTTTAAGAAAACATACATTCTACTACGCTCTGGCCCCTCATCGCGGAACCTGGCAAACAGGACTGGTGCACCGCGAAGCGCATCAGCATAATGTGCCCTGCCGCGTCGTACAGACCGATTCGCATCAGGGGAACTTGTCTCGAAAGATGAGCTTTATCGAGATTTCGCCGGCGTCATTGATCATCAGCGCGATCAAAAAGGCCGAAACCCACGACGCCCTCATTATTCGATGCTACAATGCCTCGAATGAAGCGACAACAGGCGAAATACGGCTATATCAGCCAATCAAAAGTGCGGCATTGACGAATCTCAATGAAGACATATTGGAGGCAGTTACGCCGAATTCAGAGCACACCGTCGCTTTTCAGGTTCGGCCCTGGGAAGTAAAAACCCTGAGTCTTGAGATGTAGCGCGCAATTATTTTTTGCGCCCGAGCAACCGGAGTTTCGCGGTACATATTTAGACGACTTTCAGAACCGCACCAGCCGGTAGAGCGCGTCGAGAGACACTTCCAGGTTGACCGAATCCAGATGAAATGTCCCTTCTTGATATACTTCCGGCTGCCAATGGGCAGAACGGCGAAACAGGGTCGCTTCTTGCTTCTCCTGCGCTATCAGCAGATATTCTTGCAGTGTGGAAATCTGCTGATAGGCTCGAAACTTTTCGAGAAAATCCTGCCGTTTGGAAGAAGTTGAGAGGACTTCAACAATCAGGCACGGCTTCTCGCGGTAATAGATGGCGCGATCCTCCTCCTCACACGCTACGATCACATCAGGATAGTAGAACATGAGGTCTTGTTTCGTCTCAATGCGTACCTTCATGTCGGCCATGAAAACTTCGCAGCGGTCAGGCAATTCGGTTCTGAGCAACGTCACCAGGTTCACACTGATCAGATTATGGTTGGCGCTCGTACCCGCCATAGCATATACCTGACCGTTCACATATTCGTGTTTCGTGTCGCTTTCTTCTTCACCGATCACATAGTCTTCTTCGTTGATAAAAGCCATTGGCTGCGGCATTGCCATGTGATAGACCTCCCATTATACAAGTCGTTATGATTCATATCAGTGTTCATCATCAAACAATCTTGACCGAAAGCTTTTGGTTTGTCAAGTATTTTGCGGGTGTACAGGTTCTGAAGCAGAGGTCGGCGTATCTACGTCACGTGCAGACCGAAATCACGAGGAAGGGATAGATTTATTTCCGAAAATGACTATTGACAATGTTCCGGCAGTTCGTATCATCGTTCATAAGAGGGAGAACATCATGAAAGCACCCTGTAGCGAAGCGAATTTTGAGATTCTGCCGGGCATGGTTGAGAAAAACTCCATGAATACGGAAGAACTCCAAATAATAACTTAAAGACTCATGACAAGCCGAGAACGAATTTGTGCAATCCTCAATCATGAACCGGCCGATAGAGTCGGTTTCTGGCCAGGGAATCCGGCGGATGACACCAAAACGCTCTATTACAAACATTTTGGGATTCAGGATACGTCCAATACGTCCAAAATGTCCGACACCGGACGCCATGCCCAGACTTTAACCATCAAAACCGGCCATCCTGACCTGGAATTGGCGTTAGCGCTCAAAAGCGATCTGATGTGGATTTCGCCGGAACTCGACGCGGCGACCTGGCAGCATCCTGAGAATAAACCGATGTGGGATGTGTTGGGTGGTAAACCGCGCACCAGTTTGAGTCAGCCGGGCGTGTTTGCCGAATGTGAAAGCGTCAAAGAGGTTGAAGCCTTTGACTGGCCCAACTTGGATTATCTGGATTTCAGCGCGAGCCTTGCCAACATCGAAGAAACCAGAGCTGCAGGATTAGCGGTCTTTGGCGGTATGTGGTGTCCGTTTTTTCATATTGCCTGCGACCTGTTTGGCATGGAGAATTATTTTATCAAGATGCACACGCACCCGGCCGTGGTTGAGGCCGTGACCGAGCAGATTGTCGCGTTTTATCTTCAGGCCAACCAACGCTGCCTCGATCTGATGGCTTCCAAATTAGATGCGGCCTTTTTTGGCAATGATTTCGGCAGTCAGCGCGATTTACTCATCGGTCCGCGCATGTTTCAAAAATTTGTGCTGCCGTACTTCAAACAACTGATTGAGCAGATGAAATCTTACGGCCTGAAAGTGGTCTTACATTCCTGCGGTTCGATTGTCAAAGTGATTCCTCTGCTGATTGAAGCGGGGATGGATGCTTTGCATCCGCTGCAAACCCGGGCTGCCGGCATGGATGCTGAGAATTTAGCGCGTCAATTTCGGGGCGACCTGGTCTTTATCGGTGGGGTAGATACACAAGACCTGCTGCCCTTTCAGTCGCCGGCAGCGGTGCGTCAGGAAGTCCGCAGGTTGAAACAGGTGTTTGGCGAACGCTTCATTGTGTCGCCCAGCCATGAAGCCTTATTGCCAAATGTCAGCATCGAAAACACTCTCGCAATGAGCGCAGAAGCCACCATAATCAATTGACAATTATCACCAACGATCAAACTACAGGAATGGTATATAAGCAAGAATGTATTTTGACATTGAATTCTTGCTTATATACCATTCCTGTAGTTTCAAAAAAGAATCTATGTTAATTGCAAAATGTCAACAACGGATTAAACAATATCTTGGTTTTCTGGAAAAACAGTGTTATACAACCGTTACAGCATTACCAGTCGAAGCCGCAGAGACTCAACAAATCTACCGTAGCGTCCCCCAGGATCTAGAATGGAAGCCGGTGGAGATGCCGTTTCTTTACGGAAAGGAATGGACGACGTATTGGCTGCGAACCCGCTATGCTGTTGCGGAGCAGGAGGAAGGCAAAGAATTATATCTGCACGCGACTCCGCAATCGGAATGCCTCGTGTTTTTGAACAACACCCCGGTTTCGGCGATTAATTTGTGGCATGAAAAAGTTAAATTAACCGATGCAGCGCGTTCGGGGGAGCAATTTGAGATCGCGCTCGAAATGTACAGCGGACATCCGTATCCAGGCGCAAGCCCTTTTGACAAGCCTTCCATTATGGTAAGCATAGCCGCAGCCTTTATGATCCCGGGCTTTAAAGCGCAGTATCCCTTTACGCTGTCAACCGCCGAAATCCTTGCGAAAAATCGGGATGTATATGATTTATATTATGACGCCTGGGTTCTGTTCGAACTCACCAAACAACTTCCGGAAAATTCTCTGCGAAAACACCGCATTCTGCACGATCTGTTTTATGGCCTGTCTCAAATTCATTTTACTGCCGATAAGGCCGAATTGCAGGAACAGATCAGGCAGACAGGCAGGACAATTAAGCCTCTGTTGCAAATCCAAAACAGCTCCACCACGCCAAAAGTCTATATCATGGGACATGCACACATTGATCACGCCTGGCTCTGGCCGATTTGGGAAACCCACCGCAAAGCCGCGCGAACCTTTGCCTGCATGAGCTATTATGCCCGCGAGTTTCCCGAATTTCGCTTTATCCAATCGCAGCCAGCGCAACTGGAAACCCTCAAAATGCAATATCCAGCGATTTTTGAAGAGGTCAAACAAGCCTATCAACGCGGACAGTGGGAACCGAACGGCGGCATGTATGTCGAAGCCGATTGCAATATTCCCAATGGAGAATCGCTGATCCGGCAGTTTCTGGTTGGCCGTCTGACCACTGAAGCCTTATTGAACTATCGTAGCGATACCTTGTGGCTGCCCGATGTATTCGGCTATGCCGCCAACCTGCCGCAAATTCTCAAGGGATGTAATATTACTTATTTTGTGACCAACAAAATGAATTGGAACGATACCACCCGTTTTCCGTACGACACCTTTCTCTGGAAAGGTATTGACGGAACAGGGGTCAACACCCATTTTATTACAGCCCGGAAAGAGGGCTACAATGGGAAAGTGACGCCTGAAAACCTTGCTGACGCCTGGCAGCACGTGCAGCACAAAGAGGTGCAATGTGGGGTAATCCTGCCGATTGGCGAAGGCGATGGCGGCGGCGGGACCATTCGGGCCGATCTGGAATTGGCAAAACGCGTCCGCGATCTGGAAGGCTGCCCGAAAACACGCTGGACAACAGCGTCTGAGGCTCTCGCTGAAATCTTTCAGGAGGCACGTCATCTGCCTGAATGGCGCGGCGAATTGTACCTTGAATTGCATCGCGGTACTTACACTACCCAGGCGCAGACCAAACACTGGAACAGAAAATTAGAACACGCGCTCCGCGAAACCGAATTCCTTGCTACTCTGGCTATGCCATCCGTCTATCATCAACTGTTCAAACAAACAGGCGGAGTTCCCTATCCCACAGAGCAACTTCTGACGCAGTGGAAAGTCTTGCTGATCCACCAATTTCACGATATTATTCCGGGTTCTTCGATTAAAGAGGTGTATGCGGATGCTATGAAAAGTTACAATGCTATCAATCAAGAACTCAACATCCTTCAACACGCCAGCCACACAGCCTTATGCGAGGTTTTTGACACAGCACAGGGGGAAAATCCGCTTATATGTTTGAACAGCCTCTCCTGGGACCGAAATTCAAAAGTCGCTATTTCTGGTCAGAATCTTTCCGAAACATCCTGCCTCACATCGCAAGGCCGTAAACATCCATTGCAGAAAACGAAAAATTTGGAAAGTGAGATGGAATATGTCGCCTTTGTGGATGTCCCTGCTATGGGCGGTAGGGTTTATTATCTTGACCGGCAGGGTTCCTCACTGGACACGCCGCTTTTTCAGTATGAAAACCCGCGCTTAGAAACTCCGTGGTATCAGGTTCAATTTGACGCGGCTATGCGCATCAGCAGCCTTGTGGACAAAGAAACTAGCAAGGAATACGTCAAATCCGACATGGCACTCAACACTTTGCAGACAGCCGAAGATCTGCCGATCTTGTGGGATGCCTGGGATATTGACGTGGATTATCAACTCAAATTGCACAACGAAGAACGGTTAATCGCCAGCGAAGCCATTTCCTGCGGACCGCTTTTCTGGCAGGTACGCAACCGTTACCAGATTGGCAAAGCCTCAACGCTAGTGCAGGATATCTTCTTTTACACGAGCCACAAGCGCATTGATTTTGTCACCAGTGTTGATTGGCGCGAAGATCATCAATTACTCAAAGCACTGTTTCCGCTGCAGATTTCTGCGGAAAAAGTGAAGTGCGACATTCAATACGGCCATGTGGAACGCAATACCCATACGAATACGCTGGCCGACCGCGCTCAATTCGAAATCTGCGCACACAAATGGATCGCCCTGGACGATGGTAGTTTTGGCGCAGCCTTGCTTAATGACTGCAAATACGGACATGATGTCTCTGGTTCTGAACTCAGGTTGACCCTGCTCAAATCATCCAAAGCCCCGGATTCGGAGGCGGATATGGGAACCCATGCCTTCACGTATGCCTTTCTCCCGTATCAGGGAGCATTTACGGTTGAGAACGTCGTTCGCAGTGCGTATGATTTGAATATTCCCCTGACAGTCGTAAACGCTGAGCCAAAGAAGAGGGAAAAGAGCATGTTCTCATTGTTCCGGATTGATAATCCGAATGTGATTCTGGCAACCGTTAAAAAAGCTGAAGGCGAGGAAGCCCTGATTCTCAGACTGTATGAAGCCAGCGGCGGCGAACAGCATGCCACCCTCAGCACCGCTCTGGAAGTGAAAACAGCGTGGTTTACAAATATGTTGGAAGATACGGGACAGACAATCGCACTTGAACACGGAAAAATCCCGTTAACGTTCAGAGGCTTTGAGATTAAGACGCTAAAATTCGCGTGGGAATGATACACCGCCTGAATTTTATTGAAAATACGCCATGCAACCAGTGCAGAGAAGAAATCTGTTTTATTTCCTTGACGAGGAGCACAAATTGTCTCATCTAAAGAAACAGGGTTAATAAAGTTGTGTAAGTAATGAAGTCGTGCAACAAGAATGAGGAACAAAGGGGGAGAGGTATGTTAGAACAGGTGGATCTGTCTAAAAAATTGTCAAAAGAAGAATACAAGGCGATTGCATCTGATTTGGAACTTCGCTTAGGAGCCTTACAGCGTGAAGCATTGAAATTGAACATTCCGGTGGTGATCGCCTTTGAGGGATGGGATGCGGCTGGCAAGGGCACGTTGATCAACCGCCTGATTCAAGCCCTTGATCCCCGTGGATGCGTGGTTCATGCGATCAACGCGCCTAATCAAGAAGAACAGTTACGCCCGTTTCTCTGGCGTTTCTGGATTAAAACCCCGCCAAAGGGGCGTATCGCTGTGTTTGATCGTAGTTGGTACGGGCGCGTGCTGGTGGAACGGGTGGATAAGCTGGTCAAAAAATCGGCATGGAAACGCGCTTATGAGGAAATAACGGCTTTTGAACGACAACTTGTGGACGACGGCGTGCTGATCATCAAATTTTTTCTGCATATTAGTAAAAAAGTGCAGAAAAAACGCTTCGAACAGTTGGAACAATCTTCATCAACCGCCTGGAAGGTCACACGGGAAGATTGGAAACACCACAAACAATATGATCAATATCTGGAAGCCACCGAGGATATGCTTGCCAAAACCGAGACGAATTTTGCGCCCTGGACCGTGATTGAATCCCATGATAAGCGCTTTGCGACCGTAAAAGTCTTTAAAACGGTGATAGATCGGATTGAAACGAGAATTGACGAGGCGACTCGCGTTCATCAAACTGCCGAACCTACAATTCTCACTCCCCATGCATTGTCTGCTGCTTCTGAATCAGGGGCAGAAGTCCAGACAAAACTTCAGGGACCGGAAATTTTTGACCAACTCGGCTCCTCAATTCTGGATCGTGTTGATCTGACGGTGGAGTTGTCGCAGGAAGAATATAGAAACAAGCTCGAAGCTTGCCAGCAGCGCATATTTGAGCTTGAACATGAAGTGTATGTCAAACGGATTCCGGTCGTTATTGTTTATCAGGGTTGGGATGCGGCCGGGAAAGGCGGCAATATCCGACGTTTAACCCAGAGCATGGACCCCCGCGGCTATGAAGTGATTCCGATTGCGGCCCCGAACGATGTTGAAAAATCGCATCATTATTTGTGGCGTTTCTGGCAGAAATTCCCGAAAGCCGGGCATATTGCCATTTTTGATCGCAGTTGGTACGGCCGCATCCTTGATGAGCGGGTTGAAGGGTTTTGCAGCGAACAGGAATGGAAACGCGCCTATCGTGAGATTAATGAGATGGAGGCACATATCGTCAGCTTTGGCGCCGTGCTTATTAAATTCTGGCTGCACATCGATCCGGAAGAACAACTCCGACGCTTTGAAGCCAGGCAGCAAGACCCGCACAAACTCTGGAAAATTACCGATGAAGACTGGCGTAATCGCGGAAAATGGGAGCAATATAAGCAAGCAGTAGATGAAATGCTCTTCCGCACCAGCACAACCTATGCGCCCTGGACCATTGTTGAAGCCAACTCCAAGTATTATGCCAGAATCAAATCGTTGAATACGGTGATTCAGGCTGTTGAGTCAAAATTAGAGGAGGCGTAGTTCCTGCTTGTTCAGTAGATATACCATGAAAACGCTCTATCTTGTCAGACACGCGCAAGCGATTCCCCGTGAATCAGGAGTTAATGATTTTAAGCGCCTGTTAGCGCCTGAGGGTCGGGAAGAGGCTCGGACTATGGGAAAGCGTTTAGTCCGAAAGGGCATCGCGCCGGATTTACTGATTGCAAGTCCGGCCGACCGCGCCCTTGAAACCGCCCATATTTTCGCAGAAAAATTGGGCTATTCGATCCAGCGTATTCTTTTACGAGAAGAACTCTACCCAGGAGAAGACGCGACCTGTTTCCCACGGGTACTCAACGAATTGCCCGATAGGTATCAGACGGTCATGTTCGTTGGTCATGAGCCGGCCCTTTCGCGTTGGGCAAACCTCCTTATCCCGGATTGTTGCGGAGAATTTCGAACGACCGGCGTCATCGGCATTGCTTTGCCTATTTCAAGTTGGCAGGCAGTCTCCGATGGCATCGGCGTCCTGATGTTTTTCGATTTTCCGGTTCAGGTAACCCCCAAAATCTATAAGGATGCCCGCAAGATCATGCAAGCGCAACTGACCACGACGATAGAGAATCTGCTGAAACAGCTTGATGTGGATATTTCGAAACAAGTGCAGAAAATTACCAAAAAAACCAGTAAAACTTATGCAAAAAAACTGGTGAATGTGCTTCAGATATCAAAAGTGGAAGAACTTGTCCAGGGGCAGCGCCAGCCCTGGCTCGATCTTCTTGTTAAAGACGATCCTGAAACGGCAGCAGAGGAGTTGTGATGTGTGTAGTTCTGCTTTCAGGCAAACTGCTAAAACGGGAACTATGAGCACTCGTCTGCGTCTGCCTGTCTGCGTGTAACGCCCAGGCAGACGCGTATTTAGTTCAGGTGAGAGAAGACAGGTGATAGTGTATGGCTGGAAACATCTCCAAATTTATTAATAGAGAAATTAGCTGGCTTTCGTTTAACTCCCGAGTCTTGCAAGAAGCCAATGATCCGACTGTGCCATTGATGGAGCGGATCAAATTTTTAGCTATATTCTCGTCGAATTTGGATGAATTTTTTCGGATACGGGTTGCCACGCTAAAACGCCTGATGCGATTGGGGAGAAAATCACGGCTGTTCATCGAAGACGATCCCGTCCGAATACTCAACCAGGTTCAGACTATAGTTGCAAAACAGCAGCTTGAATTTGAGAAAATTTATCAACAGATTCTTCAGGAATTACAGGCGCGGAATATTTTTATCATTAACGAGACGCAATTAACTCCTGAACAAAAGAGTTTTTTGACGCTCTATTTTCGCAGGCATGTTCGCCCCTCAATCGTGCCTTTTATGGCCAGCCAGTTCCGCAAATTCCCCCCATTGAATGAAGGCTCGCTGTATTTAGCTGTGCGCCTGCAAAAACAGGGCGATTCAAAGAAGCCGGAACATGCCATTGTTGAAGTTCCGACAAAGGAATTGTCGCGTTTTATCGTGTTACCGGCTAATAACGACAAGCAGTATATCATGTTGTTAGAAGACGTGATTCGTTTAGGACTGCCGGAAATTTTTTCCATGTTTCATCTCGAGGTTGTCGAAGCGCTTCCGATCAAGATCACCAAAGATGCGGAATTAGAGCTTGAAGATAATGTCACTAAAAGCTTTGTGGAAACCATTTCCAAGAGCGTTAAGGGCAGAGTACGCGGCGAACCGGTGCGCCTGACCTATGATCATCATATTTCGCAAGAATTCCTGCACTTTCTGACAAAACGTTTAGGTTTAAGTCCGCATGATACGCTGCTGCCGGAACGCCGGGATCTGAATTTTAAAGATTTTATGAAATTTCCGACCTTAGACATGACCCACCTGCAATATCAGCCATTAGCGCCGCTTCAGCACAAAATAGTTGTCGAAGGCAAGAGTCTGTTAAAAGTCATCCGGCAGAAAGATTTACTGCTACACTATCCTTACCAATCCTTCCATTACATGATCTCTCTGTTACGAGAAGCGGCCATTGATCCGAATGTGACTTCGATTCGCATGACCTTATATCGCGTCGCGGAAAAGTCAAAAATCGTCAATGCACTGCGAGCGGCAGTCTATAATGGCAAAAAGGTGACGGTGCTCTTTGAATTTCGGGCCAGATTTGATGAAGAGGCAAATATTTACTGGGCCAATCAACTCATCGAAGACGGCGCGCGCGTGATTTACGGGATGCCTGAACTCAAGGTTCATGCCAAACTGTGCCTGATTTCGAGAAGAGAACATGGCAAAACAATACGCTATGCTGCCATTGGCACCGGAAACTTTAATGAAGATACCGCGAAACTCTACGCAGATCACACGCTGTTGACCTCTGATAAACGGATTACGAATGAAGTGCGCGACTTGTTCGATTTTCTCAAAACCAATTACAAGCTCAAAACCTATCAGCACTTAATTGTATCGCCATTTTTTATGCGTAATCGTTGGAAATCGTTGATCCAGCGAGAGATACAACATGCCCAATCAGGCAAAGAAGCGTATATTCTGGTGAAATTAAACAGCCTCATGGATCGTGATATGGTCGAATATCTCTATAAGGCCAGTCAGTCCGGGGTAAAAATTCGGCTAATTGTCCGAGGCATTTGTTCTCTAAGGGCGGGAATACCGGGCTTGAGTGAGAACATTGAAGCCATCAGCGTCATTGATAAATTCCTTGAACATTCACGGATTTTCATTTTCTGCAATGGGGGTAAGGAAAAATATTTTATCGGGTCGGCTGACTGGATGACGCGCAACCTCGACAATCGCGTCGAAGTCGCCTGCCCCATTTACGATCTGGATGTGCAGCGGGAATTACGCACATATTTTGAACTGCAATGGCAAGATACGGTCAAAGCCAGAATCCTTAACGGATCATTAAACAATCAGTATCGCCAGATCACAGATCAACCTCCGGTACGATCTCAGCAAGCCATTTACGAATTTTTGCAACAAGAACATGCTCTGGAAATCAAATGACGCCATATAAGTAATTATCGGGATTTCTCATTAGCAAAGATTAGAGATGGGCTAAATAGTAACCTCGGAACAACATTTAATCAAATTTTAACCCTGCCCTTATTCTACAATAACGTCCTCTCAACCAAATTGTTATAAATATCAATAGGCGTGCTGTTAATGACGTTTAGAGAGCAGCATTACTACGTTCAGCGAGAATCCACCCAAAGGCGGACTACTTCGACTTTAAGACATGAAAAATTTTTTCTCTATCACATTGTATATCCTGTTATTCCTCTTGTTAAGTATGATCAGCGGAATTGGCATCTATCAACATACGCAGCAAAAACAAGCTCGTTATTTTTTTAAGGAAGCTGAAGTGTTACAGGTTGCCTATCATGCCATTTTGAATACCTATGCCCAAACCGCACGCACGGTATCTGACGAAATCAGCCAACAAGCGGACATCATGGAGATGCTTCAAGAAGCTATGACAGCGGATGAGGCTCGACAAAATACACTGAGAAATACGCTATTTGTTAAATTATACCCAACATACAACCGTTTACAAAAACAGAATATCCCTTTATTTCATTTTCAATTTCCCAATGGAATCAGTTTCCTGAAGATGCATAATCCGGAAAAATATGGGGAACCGCTTTTTAAAGAGAGGCCGTCAATCAAATTGACAAATTCTCTGCAAATTGCGACGCGAGGGTTTGAAATTGGAAGCGATGATGTGGGGTTTCGCTATGTTTTTCCCTTGTTTTTCAACCTCATCCATGTGGGAAGCCTCGAAATCGGCGTCTCCCTGAATGGCATCCGCGAACATCTTGAAGCCCTGTTTTTACGTGAAAATGTCTTCCTCTTGAAAAAAGAGATGTTAGGAGCGCAAAGTGTATCGTCAGACTATACGCCGAGCTTGATCAGTGCGGACTATGTGCGTGATGATCTCAATATTTGTGTTCATGAAGGGGAAGATACTTTAAGGAGCTTAGATCAACAGATCAGTGAACGGGCTGCCCAACATCTGGCCGTAGGAAAATCCTTTGTTATTCCTGCCCATATTCAGAAAAATGATTTTCTGGTGATCTTTATTCCGATTGAAGATGTCGAACGCAATCATGTTGGGTATGTCGTGAAATATGCCAGAGATTCCGTGGTTCGTCAATATACCCGGACCTTCTACTTGCAGTTAGGAGGGAGTACTGTCATCGTATTGTTACTGGTTTCTGCCGTATATGCGATCAACCGTAGTCGCGATCTTATCGCTCATAGTCGGGATCAGCTTCAGCGGATCACCGATAGCATGATGGAAGGACTTTTTGTCTTAGATCGAAAGCAACAGATTACCTTTGTGAATCCTGCGGCGGAAAAGATTATGAAATGTTCGCAAACAGAGCTGATAGGAAAGAATGTTCACGATTTTATTCATGATCAACTCTCCCAAAGCGAGCTGAAAGATTCACCGGAGAGAAGAGTGTATCAAGCGATTCATGCCGGACTCACGTATGCTTCTGACGAACATCATTTTCTGATAGGCGATCACACTCTCGTTTCCATGGAAGTCAGTTGCGCCCCGATTTATGAACATGGACGCTTTCTGGGCACGGTGCTTGTCTTCCGTGATATTACCAGCCGGAAACAGGCGGAAGAACAATTGCAATTGATGAATCAGCAATTGCAAGAAGCCAGCCAGCATAAAAGCAGCTTTCTGGCGAGTATGAGTCATGAATTGCGCACCCCGCTGAATGCGATGATCGGGTACACGTCATTAACGTTACGCGCGCTCAAAGATACCTTGCCGCCGCGCCATTTGAAGAATCTGATCAAAGCAGAACATTCGTCACGTCTCTTGCTGCAATTGATTAATGATATTCTTGATTTTTCAAAAATCGAAGCCGGCAAAATGGAAACCTGTATTGAGTCGACGGTTTTAACCGAGGTATTTGAGGATGTTATTGTGACGGCTGAAGGGCTGCTCCTGGATAAGCCGGTCGCATTGCAAAAATCTTTTCCAGAAACGCTTCCGGTCATCTACAGTGATTATACGAAACTCAAACAAATCCTGAACAATCTGCTGAGTAATGCGATTAAATTTACTTCAGAAGGGCAGGTGATTCTGCGAGCAGAATATCGTCAGAATGAGCAGATTATTCGAATCGAAGTTGAAGATACTGGCTGTGGAATTCCGCAGGACAAACTGGGCAGTATTTTTGAATCCTTCAAACAAGTGGATGGATCAATCAAGAAAAAATTCGGCGGAACCGGCTTAGGGTTAGCGATTAGTAAAAAACTGTGCCTGATGCTCGGGATTGAGATTGGCGTGGAAAGTGAACTCGACAAAGGCGCGCTGTTCTGGCTCAATGTTCCGATACATATTAAAGAAAAATCTTGTGAATCCCCCCAGAGCCTTGCGTTGCCGGAGGTTCTCATGGAATCTGAACAAACCTTGCCAATGGGTACAGATCACGCAAATTTGCCTGGATTTGAGCAGGTTGTTGAAGCGCAGATTCAACTGGCGCACGGCTCTGGCTTGCGCTCTCTGCTCATTATTGATGATAATACGATCAATTTGCAAATGTTTGAAGAAATCTTTGAAAATGAAGGAATCTCAGTCTATACGGCTCAATCCGGCCAGGCGGGGATTGAACTCGCCCAAAAATACGTTCCCGATTCTATTTTGATGGATCTGGCAATGCCTGATCTCGATGGATTCGAAACCACAATGATCCTCAAACAACTGGAACATACCAGACATATTCCTATTATCGCCTGTAGCGCTCTTGCAACGAAAGAAACCCGGGAAAGAGCTTTTCAGGTTGGTTGTAAGGGATACATTACGAAACCTGTCGAACCTGACCGTTTAGTCGCTCAGGTGACTAAACTGATCGCTCTTGCTAAAACAGAAGGAGAAAAAAATGGCAAAAATCTTGGTTATTGACGATGCAGAAGATACACGTGATTTGGTCGAGCAAGTGTTAGGAGATGAGCATGAGGTCATTACATTGTCAAGCTGGGTGAATGTATCGCACTATATCTACCATCATGATCTTGATCTAATTCTGGTTGATGTGAACATGCCCTGCTTATCAGGCGATACGCTGACAGAAATTTTGCTGAAAAAAGTCCAGAGCCGCCCATTAAATATTGTCCTGTTTTCCGGGATGGATGAAAGCGAACTGAAACGGAAAGCTCAGGCGGTGAACGCCAGAGGGTATCTGCCAAAAACCTTTGACGCTGATCTCTTGCGTTTACGTGTGCAGCATTTTCTCAAATAAGCACAGGTTGAATTGCAAGTCTCATGGATAATATTGCATTAACAGAATTTTCCGAATGCAGCTATAGAGCAGATCGAATCATGACTCTGTTGCTGCAAGGAAGTTCCTAAAAAATTGTTCCCAGGAAAAGAATTCTTTTCCTGAGAACGATAAAAAGGAGAAAAAATCATGAAATGTTTTCAACAGAAATTATTCACAGGAATCGTGTTACTTTTTATCATAGGAATAGGATGCCAGACTTTTGCTGAGCCAATCACCATTACTGGAGTGGGAGCCTCGTTTCCGTTTCCTGTCTATTCGCAATGGGCGCATACCTATTATGCTCTGACCGAAATGAAACTGGACTATCAGTCAATAGGGTCAGGCGGCGGCATTGCCCAGATTAAAGCTAAAACCGTTGATTTCGGGGCCTCCGATGTCCCTTTGCAACCCGCAGAACTGGATGAATTCGGATTGATTCAATTTCCGATGGTCATGGGCGGCGTCGTGGCAGTCGTCAATATCCAAGGAATTAAACCAGGCGATTTGAGGCTCAATCACAATGTCCTGGCTGATATTTTTTTGGGCAAGATTACGACCTGGAAGGATCCGAATATTGTTGCCTTGAATCCAGGTCTGACGCTTCCGGAGCAAGAAATTACCGTGCTTCATAGGGCAGACGGTTCTGGAACCACCTGGATTTTTACCAATTATCTGGATAAAGTCTCAGCAGAATGGCATGAAAAGGTGGGAACAGCCAATACGGTGAAGTGGCCGGTTGGGGTGGCCGGGAAGGGCAATGAAGGGATTTCTCAATATGTAAAAAAAATCAATGGAGCCATCGGCTATGTTGAGTTTGCCTATGCGCTTCAAAATAACATGGCGTATGTCTTGTTGGAAAATCAAGCCGGCAAATTTGTCGCTCCCACAATTGAAACCTTTCAAGCCGCTGCGTCAAATGCAGACTGGGGTCATGCGCCCGGATTTTACATGGTGTTAACCGACCAGCCTGGCGATGAGAGTTGGCCTATCACGGGCGCATCTTTCATTCTCCTGTATAAAGAACAAAAGGATTTAACAAAAGCCCGGACCCTGCTGAAGTTTTTCGATTGGTGCTATCATGATGGCACCGAACTCGCAAAAAAGCTTCATTACGTTCCGATGCCTGAAAATGTTGTGACTCAGGTGCAAACGTTGTGGAAAAACACCGTTCATGTGAATGGTAAACCTGTATGGAAGTAATCCTCTGCAATTTCCTGCGCCAATTCTGATTGTTGTCGCGGTCAGGAAAAAGTGCAATGTTCCGAAGAGAGGCTTGCGAGAGATTTGACGCTTGAAAATATCGGATAGTATTGATGGCGCGTTTCCTTGCTCACCAATATGCTTGACAGATTTTCTATGATGAGAGAAATTGATTTTTTAGCAAGACCTGTATTGTGCCCCAAGCCTCATTTGAGGTGGTCAAGTTAGATCAGAATTATCCAGACAAGAGAGCCATTGCGCAAGAACTGGATCGGTAATCGTCTGTACTGAGCAGAGTCAAAGAGTACAGTTCAATTTATGAAAAACGATCGCTACTGAATACGGGAGATACGTTGATGTTCCAGAAATGTTTAGGCGTGTATTACGCCGCTCGCTGTAAAAATATTCAGAAACATTTTGAAATGGCAGTAACCTATTTCGATGTCAACGCAATTCATGATCTGCGGGTGGAAATTAAACGGTTGCGCTCCTTTTTCCAATTGATTGAGTGGATCACGCCAGCCTTTCCCGCAAAACCCTATATGCGCCAGATGAGAAAACTCTTCAAATCAGCCGCAGAGTTACGGGATATTCATGTGCAGCAACAATTAACCAGAGCATGGAGCCAATCACTCGGCGTGTTTCTGAGTGAATATTATAACATCTTGAAACAGAAAGAACTCTCGGCGCGCAAACGATTTGCAGCCTTTGCCAGCCAATGTGATCTGCACAAAGAGTTTGTCAAAAATGAAAAACGGGTAAGCCAGGCATTCGACCCGTTAAGTAAAGAGACGGCATCAACAAAAATTCAAGAACGTATAGAACATCTTTTGCGCCAAATTCTCGAATATGGCGAAAATGGGCATCAAGAGAACAACTTGCATAAGGTCAGAATTTTGACCAAAGAAACCCGTTATATTGCGGAAATTGCGAACAAATGTTTTCCTGAACTGGGGTATGGGAATCTCTTGATCCAGCAACTGAAGGGTATCCACCAAACCCTTGGGCACTGGCATGATATTCAGGTAGCGTTTGAGCACTTAGAAAATTTTGAGGCTGAGTACGGTCAACCTGACGCCGCGCCTCCGTTTACCACGCAAGAAGTTTATGCACGTCTCAGCGCTCTGCTTGAGGAACAGCAAAAATCATTTCGCCAGGACTTTGACAGACGTTGGGAAGAATTTATGACGTATATCAACGCCCACTCTATGATTTGTGTGAAGATTCTGAATACAAAAGCTTGACATGAATCTTTCCTCTTCGATACAGCGTCTTCTATAATCTAAGTTATCCAGAGCGCGCGAAAAACAATTTCGCGCGGCATGAACAGAGGAGGAGATGTATTCATGAAAGCCATGTTATGTGTACCGCCAGGCGGATATTTTGCTGAACGTTGGAGCCAGGGGAATATGATGCCTTCGCTCGGGGTCCTGTATCTGGCCGCTGTGCTGGAACAGCACGCAATTGATGTGGAAATTGTGCCCAGTCATGTATTAGGGTTGACCTGGCAGGATCTGGCGCGAAAATTTGAAACTGAGAAACCCGATGTAATCGGTATTACCACAACAACGGAAAACCGCTTTTTGAGTTTTCAACTGGCCGATGTTGCGAAAAAAGCGTACCCTGAAGCCTTTGTGCTGTTGGGCGGGCCGCACTTCACCGGCACAGCTTACGATACCTTAAGTCATCTTCCCTCAGTTGATGGGGTCGTAAGCGGCGAAGGCGAGTTGACGCTGTTAGAATTGGCACAGGCATTAAAAGCCAGGGACTCCTTGCGAAACGTTGATGGGTTAACGTTTCGAGAAAAAGGAGAGATTATTGCAAGCGCGCCCCGACAGCGTATTGTTGATCTCAACACCCTGCCCATGCCGGCGCGTCATCTGATTCCCTGGGAAAAGTACAACTTTCAGCTTGAAATTCCCGAAAAGGGGCTGGTTCCAGCCGCCAACCTCATGACCAGCCGCGGCTGTCCGTTTCATTGCACCTTTTGCGCCACACCTCAGAATTGGGGTCGTAAAGTACGCGGATTGTCTCCTGAAAACGTCCTCCGCGAAGTGGAACACGTGATTGATCGTTACAATGCTAAAGCGATCTGGTTCTATGACGATACCTTTAATTACAATCCGGCGCGCACCGAACGGATTTGTGACATGATCATCGAACGCAAACTTGATATTAAGTGGTACTGTGAAGTCCGGGTGGATCTCATGACCAAAGAACTGACGGCGAAAATGGCGGAAGCCGGGATGTTTTATGCCGGGTTTGGCATTGAATCCGGAAATCATCGGGTAGCGCAGGAGATTGTCAAAAAAGTCGCTACTCTGGAACATGCGTATCGTTTTATCGATTGGGCCAATGAATTCGGCGTGACGCCGAATCCGTTTTTTATTTTCAGTCACCCGACCGAAACCTGGGAAGAAGCCCAGGAGACAATAGATGTGATCGAGAAGATCAAAGATCGCTGCGATATCAGCGTAGCAATTACCCATATTTATCCGGGCACCGAGTTAGAAGAACGAGCCTATAAAGAAGGGAAACTGCCCCCAGATTTCAGTTGGACAAACAAACACCCCCCCCGCGTAATCGTTTTGCCTGCTGCTCAGGGACATGCGCCATTATATGTAGATAAACTTTCCTGGAAGCAACTCTGTGAATTGATGTTTCGTTTTGCCGGAGTGAAGAAAAAGTATTCCTTGCTGCGCAAAATTCCGAGTGTGCTCAAGAACATCTCTTCCTTTGCAGATTTCCAACGTTACGCCATCCTGTTTCTGGTGTTTATGAAATTCAAAATGAAGAACATGTTGAAGAGCTAAGTATTTTGGACATTTCACAACCGGGTTTCTTAAAGAAACTCGGTTTTTTCTGTTTAATTTCTCCATTAGAATCGGTGTGACAAGAAAAACCCTGACAGCTCAACTGTGGTCATATTGCGTGTATCAACCAAAACCTCTTCGATTGATCCACCAATCAATGATCACATTTCACAGGCGGCTTTGAGTTGCTGCACCATGGCTGCCGGATCAGCCGCCTGGAACACGGTAGAGCCTGCGACCAGGATTGTGGCGCCGGCCTGGACAATTTCGCGAATATTTTCCAGAGAAATGCCGCCATCCACCTCAATTTCAACATGGGGCAGGTGCAACTGGTCGAGCGTCTGGCGTAATTGTCGGATTTTTGGGAGAGAGAATGGGATAAATTGCTGTCCTCCAAAACCTGGATTGACAGACATAATCAGAATGAGATCCACATCGCCGAGAATGGAGTCTATCAAGCTCAAAGAAGTCGCGGGATTCAACGAAACTCCGGCTTTCATCCCATGTTTCTTAATCTCTTGGATCGTGCGATGCAGGTGATGACAGACTTCAACGTGTACGGTCAGATAATTTGCGCCGCTCTGGGCAAATTGCTCAATAAACGCGTCAGGGTTGGTCATCATCAGGTGCACATCCAGAGGAAGTTTGGTGTATTTTTTGATGGCTTTGACAACTGGCGGACCAAGCGTCAAATTGGGGACAAAATGTCCATCCATCACATCAACGTGTAAGATGTCAGCGCCTCCACACTCGACAACCTCGATGTCGTGTTTTAAGCAGGCAAAATCAGCAGAAAGAATTGAAGGGGCAATTTTTATCATAACATATAAGTCATCTTCAGTCATCAGTCGTCAGTATTCTGACTGATGACTGGTCACTGATGACTGAATTTTGGTAGTGGTGAAATGGTAAGTAATGAATGTCGGAACAGTGTCCGGGACACAGGAGTGCGATGAGGTCATCGCATCAGGGCAATGCCCTGACAGGCGCGGCATCAGAAATGCCGTTGCGACGACCGCGTCGCACTCCTGATCACCCCCTGGCCATGAGTTATCACTTCCCATTTCACCACTACCTGAATTTTATCATACGCACGCAGCATGATTTATTGAGCACTCATGCGTTCCAGCATGTCAAGGGTTCCATCAACATACACCTCAACAACGGTTTCACCTACCACAGGAATCCGGACAACCAATTGCTGACCAGGAGGAATAATTTGACGATAGATCTCGCGTGTTCCTTGCGCATTTTTGACGACTACAGAAACTTGCCGATCAAATTGACCCGGAGGAACAGAATATTCCAATGTTTGATATTGAAGCGACGGACTCTGAACTCTTGCTGAGCGTCCACTTTGCCCCCCCTGGCTCACAACAAAGGTGACCATATTGTGTTCTTCAATCAGCGCTCCTGGTTTGGGAACCTGACTTAACACGGTATTCTGAGGCACTTGCGGGTATTGTTCGTGTTCGACTTTGCTCAGCACCAACCCCATGTTTTTAATCATTTCAACGGCATAACTGAGTTGCTGCTCGACCAAATCGGGCATGACCATAATTTTAGGATAGGTTCCGCGGCTGACCAGCAGATCAATTGAGTCGCCGACATTTGCTATAGAATTGGGAAGCGGCATCTGGGCAATAACGGCATCGATCGGAATATCAGCAGAATGCGCGTACGCCACATTGCCAGTACGAAATTTTTGTTGCTGCAACAGTTGCCTGGCCTGTTGCCAGGGCTTTCCAACAACATTCGGAATCAAGGTTGATTCCGAACCTTTGCTCGTCACAATACGAACGGTCTGATTCTTTTTTACCAGGCTCCCGGGGGAAGGATCCTGGGACAAAATATGATCAGCCGGGGTTTTTTCATCAAGCTGCTGCTCGATAAGCCTGAGTTTTAAATGTTGCTCGGTCAGCAAATCAGTAGCGTAATCTACAGATTTTCCGATCAGATCGGGCACTTCAACACGACTAGTTGCAAAAATATAATGGATCGTCGCGATTGCGCTAAATCCCGCCAATGCAATCAGAAAACAGAGAAACAACAAGATTTTGACTACACCCAGGACAAAGGCTTTCATTCGATATTTATCCTTTTCAGTTTCTACTCACGCATACTTTTGAGGCTTCCTGATATCATATCCTAATCATACGCGACAAGTTCACCTTATCATGACTCTGGCGGGTGAATAATGCCTCCTGACACAATCATTTTGATGCCATCTTCCACGCTAATGGGAAGAATTCGGACATCTTTCTGAGGAACTAACAAAAGAAAACCTGTTGTCGGATTTGGCGTTGTGGCCACAAAGATATTGAACAGCGGTTCAGCAACGTGCTTCTGAATTTCTTCGATTGGCTCAGCCGTTACAAATCCAAGGGTATAACTCCCTTTTTTGGGATATTCAATGAGGACAACCTGAGTAAATGCCCGTCGTTGTTCTGCTGTCAACGTTTCCAGGAATTGTTTTGCGCCATAATAGACGCTTCGAATCAAGGGAATTCGCGATACAAAATATTCTCCGCTAGAAACAAAGGCGCGGCCTACTATATTCGTCGCTAGCAGGCCAACCCCAAACATGATGATCATGGTACTGATAATCCCTAACCCCGGAATCCGACGTTCTGTCAAACGAAATGCTAGCGGCGCGAAAAATCCATCTAACCAGATAAACATCATCTGCAACAGCACGCCAGTAATCCCTATCGGGAGTACAATCACCATGCCTGCGATGAACTTGTTCCGAAGGGTATGTCGAAAAGATGACCACATAACTAACTGGTTGTTAAGCCGCTGCTTTAACTTTTCGGGTTCGTGTTTTCGTCTTCTCAGCAGAAGAAAGATCGAATTTCATCCCTAAAGACAGATTCATATCTCCCAGAATTGTGCGAATCTCGTTTAACGATTTTTTCCCGAAATTGCGGGTTTTCAATAACTCTGTTTCCGTTTTCTGGACAAGTTCTGCCACCGTGCGGATATTGGCATTTTTCAGACAATTGCTCGAACGGACTGAAAGCTCTAATTCATCCACGCTCATAGAAAGGTATTGATTTCTTTTTTCTTCCTCTTCATCAACTTTTGGTTCAATCTCTTCAAATTCCTCACGAAAATTGGTAAACACGGTAAATTGGTCTTTAAAAATTTTGGCTGCATTGCCAAGAGCGTCAGAGGGGGTAATACTCCCATTCGTCGAAATTTCCAGGATTAGTTTCCACAAAGTATCCGATTGATGCGGTTCGATTGGAAGAATTTCAAGCGACACATTGCGAATGGGATTAAAATTCGAATCAATCGGCAGAACTCCGATCGCCTGCTCTTCACTTTTGTGCATTTCTGCGATAACATAGCCCCTGCCAACTTCGACCTCCATTTCCATATCTAAACGCCCATGTCGATCAAGATATGCAAGGTGCGCGTCTGGCTCTAAAATCTCGACATCCGGATCTGTCTGAATATCTCCTGCTGTTATTTCCCGCATTTCATACAGAGGGTTCACCACATGGAGCGTCATTTTTCTTGGGCTTTCCGTCTCCATCTTAATCGCCAATTTTTTGATATTTAAGATAATTTCAGCGACATCTTCCCACACTCCCGGAATCGTAGAAAATTCGTGCAGAACGCCTTCTATTCTCACTGTGGTGACCGCCGCGCCTTTTAATGACGAAAGTAACACTCGTCGCAAGCCATTGCCAATTAAACGTGCGAGTCCTCGTTCAAATGGGGCATACGTACACTTGCCGTATGTTGAAGTTAAGGTCTCCTCGTCCCATTTCACCTGTTCAGGTATGTTGAGCCCTTGCCAGTGCATAACCGTGTATCCTCCATGGTTAAAAGAATCAATTCTCTCATCGACTGCTAACATCCCATACATTATCCTGGGATATGTGCTCATGCTTTTTGCAAAATTTCAATAAAAAAACCGATCACCCATCCTCAGTAATCGGTATCTAATCGTAAAAATTTTTCTATGTATTTTCTCATGTTACGATCACATCATTTCTCTTCATGACATAAGTAGCGTCAGAATAGTCTATTTAACCCCATGTTTCCAGAGTGCAAAAAAATGTCAAGAGCTTTCGATAGATTCTTAATGAATTCTCACTGAGATAACTCTTTTTCATTATTTGCTTGACAAAGCCTCCCTGATTCTTACATTTTCTTTTGATTTTAAAACCCCTATGCAGAAAACAGGGTCGCAACGTCCTTTGAAACATTTTTCTAAAAAGAGGTATATCTCGTTTTGGTAGCACGATGGCGCAGATAAGCAGGCGATTTTTCCTTCCATAAGACGAACAACATCCCTGAAAGAAAAATGGATCAAAGTGAATATAACGCATTATCCGTCAATATGAAAAATTTTCTTTCTCCCAAAGAGCATTGAGGGTTTTTTGGGAGAAAGAACAAAGTTGAACATGGAAAAATATCAACATAATATGCTAAATATCGGGATCGACATTGGATCTGTCAGCGTCGATGCTCTGATTATTGACAATGAGTATCGTATCGTGAAAGATGTCTATGTTCGGCATAAAGGCCGACCAGTGGAAACAACCTATGATATACTCAAAACAATTATAGCCGAGTTTGGGGACACCGCTCTCCACCGGATCGCGTTCACCGGTACCGGAGGGAAAGAGGTTGCCAAAACCCTGAATGCGGTCTGTATTAATGAAATCGTGGCTCAAACCAAAGCCACCGCATTTCTGCACCCGGAAGTACGGACGGTGATCGAAATCGGTGGTGGCGATTCAAAATTGATTCTTCTGACTGAAGATTCCCATACCAAAGAGATCGTCCTGGAAGATTTCGCCATGAACTCGGTCTGTGCGGCAGGTACCGGATCGTTTTTAGATCAACAAGCCAGTCGTTTGGGGATTGCCATTGAAGAAGAATTTGGTGAATTAGCGTTACGCTCCGTCCACCCGCCTCGGGTTGCCGGACGGTGTTCGGTGTTTGCCAAATCGGACATGATTCACTTGCAGCAGATTGCTACGCCCGATTATGATATTGTGGCTGGTCTCTGTTACGCTATGGCGCGCAATTACAAAAGCAACATCGGCAAGGGCAAAGAATTTGTGAAACCGATTGCCTTCCACGGCGGCGTGGCCTGGAACAAAGGCGTAGTCAAAGCCTTTGAAGAGATTCTCGAATTGCAGGAAGGGGAACTGATTATTCCCGCCTACTCCGCCAGTATGGGCGCTCTCGGCGCGATTGTTGAGGCCATGGAAAAACAGCTTGCCAGTCAATTTCTCGGCTTAGACGCTTTGGAGGATTATATCCAAAATCGTTCTGTAAAAGCCAATCGGTTGGCTCCATTAGCGTTTGAGGGCGATCCAAGCTCTCGGCATTTTATCAGCGTGGGAACGTATGCACCGCTCAAAGAAACCAATACCCGGATTCCGGCGTATATGGGAGTTGATGTCGGGTCAATCAGCACCAATGTGGTAGTGATCGATCAAGCGGGGAATGTGTTGTCCAAACGCTATCTAATGACAGCCGGACGACCGATTGAAGCTGTACGCCAGGGGATTGAGGAAGTCGGCCAGGAGGTTGCCGATTTTGTCGAGATCCTGGGAGTTAGCACGACAGGGTCTGGCCGTTATCTAACTGGCGACTTTGTTGGGGCAGATATTGTCCGCAACGAAATTACCGCGCAAGCGCGCGCGGCCGTGTTCATTGATCCAGAAGTGGATACCATTTTCGAAATTGGTGGGCAGGATTCAAAATACATCAGCATTGACAACGGAGTCGTCGTAGATTTTGAAATGAATCATGCCTGTGCGGCTGGCACCGGATCCTTCCTGGAAGAACAGGCCGAAAAACTGGGCATCAACATCAAAGAAGAGTTCGGCAGTCTGGCGCTCAGCGCCGAATCGCCGATTAGTCTGGGTGAACGCTGTACCGTGTTTATGGAATCTGATCTCGTCTATCACCAGCAGCAAGGCGCGAAAACCGATGAATTAGTCGCTGGCCTGAGTTATTCGATTGTCAGGAACTATCTGAATCGCGTGGTCGGAGACCGGCGGGTTGGCAAGAAAATCTTCTTCCAGGGCGGAGTAGCAGCGAATAAAGGAGTGATCGCCGCTTTTGAAAATGTGGTCGGCAAACCGATCATCGTGCCGAATCATCATGAGGTAACCGGGGCCATCGGGGTCGCCCTGTTGGCGCGCGATTATCAGCAGCAGCAAGGCAACCCGGCCAGCCGCTTTCGCGGCTTTGATTTGAGCAAGCGCAAATATGAACTGAAGACTTTTGAATGCCAACACTGCTCCAATTTGTGTGAAATCCATGAGGTGCTGATTGAAGGGGCCGAGCCATTATACTACGGCGGCCGTTGTCCGCGTTGGGATATGAACAAGGAGGAAAAAACCAAATATCGTGAGACTATTCCAGATTTATTCCAGGAACGCGAGAAACTGATGGTCAGCTTCTACAAACCGGAAAAATTGGCGGAACGCGGCCCCACAATGGGGATTCCCCGTACCCTGTATTACCATGAATTTTTCCCCTTCTGGCATGCCTTCATGTCGGAATTGGGCTTTCAGGTGATTCTGTCTCCACGCACCAACAAAACAATCATTCAAAAAGGCGTCGAGGGAACAGTCGCCGAAGCCTGTTTTCCTGTGAAAGTCGCGCATGGGCAGGTGTTAAGCCTGCTCGAACGCGACGATATTGATTATATTTTCCTGCCCAGCATTATCGGCATGGAACAGGATGATCCGGATTATCGTGATCAAAAACTCTGTCCTTATGTGCAGACCATTCCCTACGTGATCAACGCGGCGATCGAGATCGAACAAAAAAAATTTTTGCGACCGATCGTCAATTTCTCCAAAGGACGGAAAGTATTGTTCGATTCGTTAAAAACCTTTGGCGCGCAATTCGGTAAAACCTCCGAGCAGGTTGATGCCGCCCTGGAAATTGCCGAACGCACGCAGAAAGCCTTTCGCAGCACATTAGTGAAGCGCGGACAGGAAATTCTGGAAAACTTGAGCGAGCAGCAACGCGCTCTGGTGATTGTCAGCCGCGTTTATAATGGCTGCGACCCGGGTATTAACCTGGGATTGCCTCAAATTCTCAGGGATCTTGGTGTATTAGCGATTCCAATGGATTTTCTGCCGACCGCCGACATCAAGATTGCGGACGATTGGACCAATATGTTTTGGAAATACGGGCAGCGTATCCTGAAGGCCGGAAAATTTATCCGCAACCATCCTCAGCTTCATGCCCTGTATATCACCAATTTCAGTTGCGGACCCGATTCGTTCCTGACAACCTATTTCAAAAAATTGATGGGCGCAAAACCCTCGCTGATTATTGAAATTGACGAACACAGCGCTCCGGCAGGCGCGATTACCCGCTGTGAAGCGTTCCTTGATAGTTTGGAAAATGTGCGGGATCGTCAATATCCGCGCTATGACCGCACATTCAAACAAGGCCGGACAGATTTGGCCGGACGAACCATGTATATTCCTTACATGGGCGATCATGCCTACGTCCTGGCTGCCGCGATTCGCGGGTTAGGAATTCCCGCTGAGGTCTTCGGGGTTTCTGATGAAGAAAGCGTTGAATACGGACGAAAATATACGACCGGCAAAGAATGTTATCCGTTGATCGTCACGACCGGGGATATGATTAAGAAAGTCAACGAACCGGGTTTTGATCCGAGTAAGGCGATTTTCTTTATGCCATCCGGAACAGGCCCCTGCCGTTTTGGACAGTACAACATGTTTCAGCGCCTGGTCATGCAGGAACTTGGGCATGATATTCCGATCATGGCCCCCAATCAGGATTCCAGTTTTTATAAGGAACTTGGGGCTGTCGGGAAAAATATTTCAAAAATCGGCTGGATGGCAATGGTCGGCGGCGATATTCTGTACAAAGCCCTGTTCGATACGCGGCCTTATGAGGTCAATAAGGGAGAAACGCTTGCCGTTTATCAACGTTCCTTGCAACGGCTGAGCGATGCGCTCGAATTCGGAGGAAATGCGTATCAGTCCATGGAACAAAGCGCGGCAGATTTCAGAACGATCAAGGTTGATAAATCGCAGAAAAAACCGACCATAGGAATTGTCGGTGAAATTTATGTCCGTACTCACGGCTTCTGTAACGACTCGATTATTGATAAAGTTGAAGCTTTGGGTGGAACGGTCTGGCTGGCGCCCTTGATGGAATGGATTTACTACACGAATTATACCCGGATGCTCCATGCAAAGCAAAACAGAGAGTATTTTAAATATTTCCAGAACATGGTGGTCGAAAAAGCGCAAGTCATGATTGAACATAAGCTTGCTAAGCCGTTTCACGGCATTATTGACTATCTGGAAGAAACCAATACGCATGGCATTCTGAAATATGCGGATCAGTATGTTGACCGCAGTTTTGAAGGGGAAACCGTGTTAAGTGTCGGCAAAACGATTGATTATTATCATCAGGGCTTGAGCGGCGTGATTAATGTGATGCCCTTCGGCTGCATGCCCGGCACGATTGTCACCGCGCTTTTAAAGAAAATTCGGGAAGACTACGAGAATCTCCCGGCGATTTCACTTGCTTACGACGGAACACAGCATGCCGGAACGGACACCCGCCTGGAAGCCTTTATGCACCAGGTAAAACAGTATATGAATATTCGAAATAAGTGAGCGAAAGGGACAAAAGAGGCGAAAGGGACGAAAGGGATTAAAGAGGCTAAAGTGAACTTGAAGAATCCTTTTTAGACTTTCGTCCCTGTCGTTCCTTTTGTTCCTTTCGCTCACTGCATACCATGGCAACTCTTGTCATACTTGGACTGCAATGGGGCGATGAGGGTAAAGGCAAAATTGTTGATATGCTGGCCGAACGCTTTGATGTGGTGGCCCGGTATCAGGGCGGACATAATGCGGGACATACGGTCACGATTGATGATCAAAAATTTGTCTTACACCTGATTCCTTCAGGAATTCTGCATGCAGACACGCAGTGTGTGATTGGGAATGGCGTCGTCATAGACCCTGCCGCCTTTTTTCAGGAAATTGACGAATTGCAGCAGCGCGGCCTCGATGATATTCCCGGAAGGCTGTTTGTCAGTGCGCGGGCGCATGTCATTATGCCCTATCATCGCGTTCTGGATCGAATCCGCGAGGAGAGCCGGGGGGTGAAAAAAATTGGCACCACCGGACGCGGTATTGGCCCGACCTATGAAAGTAAGATGGGGCGTACAGGGATCGTGATCGCTGATCTGCTTAATGAAACCGTTTTCCGGGAAAAATTGCATACGGCTCTTGATGCCATCAAGCAGATCTGTGGCGAAAACTTTCCGGAACTCGCGTATGAGCCAATGGGCAGCACCTATTTGAATTATGGCGACCAATTGCGTCCATACATTGTGGACTGTTCACTGTTCCTGCGCCAGGCCGTCAAAAAAGGCAAACGCATTTTGTGCGAAGGGGCGCAAGGTGCAATGTTAGATGTAGATCACGGCACTTATCCTTATGTGACCTCCTCAAGCGCGTGCGCCGGCGGCGTGTGTACCGGATTAGGGCTGGGACCAACCCAAATCAATTTCGTACTCGGGGTGATTAAAGCCTATACCACCAGAGTCGGAGAAGGACCGTTTCCAACGGAACTGTTTGATGACGATGGCAAGGTTCTGCGCGAGCGGGGCAATGAATACGGCGCGACAACCGGTCGCCCGCGGCGCTGCGGTTGGTTCGACGCCGTGGTCGGACGCTATGCGGTACGGATTAACGACGCCCACGCGCTATCTGTAATGAAAATAGATGTGCTCGATCCTTTTCCAAAAATCAAGATCTGTACCGGATACCGCTATCGCAACGACGTGATCACAGAACTGCCAATGGCGCCAGATGCCTTAGCAGCCTGCGAACCGATTTATGAAGAGCATGACGGCTGGCAGCAATCAACGGTCGGCGTTGAACAGTACGATGAACTTCCACCAAAAGCCAAAGCCTATTTGAATCGGATTGCAGAACTTCTGGAGACCGATATTGCGATTATTTCCACTGGCCCGAAACGCCGCCAGACTATTATCAATGAAAAGAGCGCAACCTTTTTACATCTGGAAAGTCAATGATATACTCTGGGTAAGTAATAATCATTGATAATTTCTTTCAGTTTCTCGCAAAGCCCGCAAAGCTCGCAAAGAATGGATATTCAAAAGCTTTGTGTCTTTGCGGGCTTTGCGAGAGAAATCAAACAAAATTCTTCATAATCACTTGAAGGTACATTTATCTTTGAAAAATGTTAGATAGTGAGGAAGGGTGAGAATGATTTACTATCAAGGCATTTCCGTGTTTACAAACCAGGCGGTTGACGTTTGCGTTCAGGCAGAAAAGATTGTTGAGATTACGTCGTTGCAAATATCTTACGAACTTCCCTATATCGCTCCTGGTTTTTTTGATATGCAGGTGAATGGTTATAAGGGCAGCGATTACAGTCTGGAAGAGTTTTCTGAGGAACATCTGCAAAAGATTATCGCCCATTTAGCGGCATCTGGAACCACGCAACATCTCCCGACTCTTGTGACTGGCCCTCGAGAGAGAATGCTGCAAACATTACGAATAATCAGCACCGCCCGCCGTCATTCTGCTGACATTGCCGCGGCGATTCCAGGGATCCATATCGAAGGCCCCTATATTTCTTCAGAAGATGGACCGCGCGGCGCGCATGACCCTGCGTATATCCGCGATCCTGATGCGGCGGAATTCGAGCAATGGCAAGAAGCCGCTGACGGAAAGATTGCGCTTGTCACCATTGCCCCGGAAAAACCTGGGGCGCTCGATTTTATCAAATATATCACTGCTTGCGGAGTCGTGGCGGCCATCGGGCACACTGCGGCAGATCCTGTGACCATTCGGCAAGCCATAGCGGCGGGAGCCAAACTTTCTACACACCTCGGCAATGGAAGTCACGGGCTTCTGCCACGCCTTAAAAATTATCTCTGGGAGCAGTTAGCCGCAGACGAGCTTATGGCAAGCATCATTGCCGACGGATTTCATCTTCCTTCTTCAATGCTCAAAGTGATCAGCCGTGCGAAAAGGCTGGATAAACTGATTTTAGTGAGCGATGCCGCCCTCGTGGGCGGCTTTGAGCCGGGAATCTATCAATGGGGCAGCCTTGATGTCCAGGTGTTTGAAGATGGGCATTTGGGATTACCGGGGACGGAATTCCTGGCCGGGGCAGCTCATCTGCTTGATTGGGACATTCCCCATTTTATGAACGCTACCGGATATGATCTGGCCTCGACGCTCCCTTTGTGTACCACGAATCCGGCCAAAATTCTCCAGGGTACAGAAAATTTGGGCGCGTTTGCAATCGGCGCGCCGGCCAATCTTGTCCTGTTTACCTTTCAGCCCGGAGACGAACGACTCACAATTGAGAAAACTATCAGGGCCGGCAAAGAAATCTTTGTAAAATAGTAATTAAAAACCGGGTTTCTTGAAGAAACCCGGTTTTTTTATCTATTGAGGCAATAATGACGCCGATTCAGGATCCAGGAAGAGTTTACACTCTGGATGCGTTCGGAGAATTGAAGCCGGGCACATATTGCTAACTTCGCCTTCAACCGCGCATTTCACAGCCTGCGCTTTGCGTTCGTGCGGTACAGAAACGCACACACGCTGACTTTTCAAGATCTGCGGAATGCTCATGGAAATTGCCTGCCTGGGCACGTCGTCAAGTGTGGCAAACCAGCCTTCTCCTAATTGTTGTTTGCGACAGGCTTCGTCTAATGTCACGACGAGAAAGGGGCGCTCGGTCTTAAAATCTGCGGGCGGATCGTTAAACGCTAGATGTCCGTTTTCTCCAATCCCGATAAAAGCAACGTCAATCGGATGTTTCTGAATGAGTTGTCCTAAGCGTTCACACTCTTCCTGCGGATCTTGGGCTTCGCCATTGACAAAATGAAACGTTTTGAGAGTCGGGACATACGCGACAAATCGCTCCTTCAAGTATTTTCGGAAACTGGCCGGATGAGTTTCTGCAAGCCCGAGGTATTCATCAAGGTGAAACGCCGTGACTTTTGACCAGTCGATGCCGGGTATGCTCACCAGGTGCTTGATTGTTTCAAACTGACTGGTTCCGGTAGCCAGAATAATATTCGCTGTCCCTTTTGCTTCAATAGCGTGTTTGATGGCTTCTGCTCCGTATTGCGCTGCAATCGCGCCAAGTTCTTGCGGAGATGTTAATGTGAGAACTTCCATAATTTCCTCCTGTGAAAATGTAGCGCGAAACTCCAGTTTCGCGTATCATTGATAGCCGCGAAACTGGAGTTTCGCGCTACATCCATCTTCCCCTGACCATAAAATTTTTATTCGCCGTGGTGTGTTTGCCAAAACGAATGAATAACTCCTGTGAAACTGTAGCGCGAAACTCCAGTTTCGCGCACCAGTAATACGGCCGCGAAACTGGAGTTTCGCGCTACATCTTGTTTTCATTGCGCCGGGTGAGCCTACGCTCATGGCAACTTCTTTAAACCTGTTTTTTCAATGAGGTTGCCAGGGCTTTTTCTTGTTGATGCCGTTCCAACGCCAATTGGATCAAGCGATCAATCAATTGTGGATAAGCAATGCCGCTGGCTTCCCAGAGTTTAGGATACATACTGATTTTCGTAAATCCGGGAATGGTATTCAGTTCATTAATCACCACGCGCTCATCTTCCGTTAAAAAACAATCCACTCGCGCCATGCCTTCACAACAGAGCACCTTAAACGCGCTAATGGCAAGAGTTTGAACCTGCCTGATCAGATGTGGCGGAAGATCGGCGGGAACTTGCAGAGCGGCCCCGTGTTCATCAATATATTTAGCCTCATAAGAGTAAAATTGATGCTTGCTATGGTCAGGAAGAATTTCTCCTGGAATCGAGGCAATGGGATCATCATTCCCTAGCACCGAACACTCAATCTCTCGTCCTTGAATATATTCTTCAATCAAGATTTTACGATCATACTGAAACGCATGATCAAGAGCGAGGAGAAACTCGCTTTCATCATGAACTTTACTTATCCCGACAGAAGACCCAAGATTAGCGGGTTTCACAAAGCAGGGCAGTCCCAGGGTCGCTACGACATGGTGAAACTCCAGAGTGTTTCGAGATATTGAGGTGACAACCAGAAATTTGGCCGTCGGAATTCCAGCATCGCGCAACAAGCGTTTCATCACATCTTTATCCATGCCAACCGCGGATCCCAACACTCCTGCTCCCACAAAGGGAAGGTCTGCGAGCTTGAGTAACCCTTGAATAGTTCCGTCTTCGCCGTAAGGTCCGTGCAATACCGGAAAGATCACATCAATGGGGCCAATGGGCTGGCGCTGACTCAGGCTCAAAAACTTTTGTTCCTGTTTTTCCGGAACAATTGCCAGATCTTCGCTGCTGACATTTAAACGGATTAACTCCGGGTTCGCCGCGTGCAACAGGAAATGGTCTGCGCTTTGTAAATGCCAGCCGCCGCTTTTATCAATCCCGATCAACACGACTTCATATTTTTGGGGATCAATTGCATCAATGATATTTTTAGCTGATAACAGCGAAATCTCATGTTCGGCGGATTGCCCGCCAAACAAAATCCCAACTCGAATTTTCTCATTCATAAATGGGTATCCTATTATGCCCTCATCGTTTATGGTAAAGAAATTTATGGCGAGAATTCATACTTCATTCTCGAAATACATTTATGCCTGAACAGTAATCATGTTGTTCAAAGAATCTCAATTATTCAGGAATGCAAAGAAAGATTGTCAACCATTAAGTGGAAGTATTTTCAAAAACCATCAATTTTGATTGACATTCCCGATAAAGAGTGTATAATCTTATGAAGTTGGAAAATTTTTATGTCCGGTGTTCTTGTGATTTTGGTGAGTGTTGGAGATGGAGAAATAGAATGCGAACAATGAAAATTCATACAATATTGATGATTTGCCTTCTACTTTTGATGGGGAACAATGCGGTACTGTGCGCCGCATCCTATAATGCCGCTGTTGCCCAGGTGCAGCAGCAACTAAAAATTCTCGGATATAACCCTGGCCCCGTTGATGGTCTCTGGGGACAAAACACGGTCATGGCCCTGCAACAGTTTCAAATGATGCAAGGGCTACCGGCAACCGGAAAACTTGATGATAGGACAAAACAAGCATTAGGCGTTCAGGCCGCCAGGCAGAATACTGCCGGCAAAGCCCCCGCCAAAATCACGCTCGATCCAACCGTTAAGAAAATAGCTTTACGCCGCACACCAGCAATGTTGAGTAAAGAAGAAATGATCAGGGTTATCCAACGCAACGGATTCAACCATCCTGCCGATTACGCCCATATCGGCTTATCTGGGAGTATAACAGGCACGTTTTCGCACAAATATGATTTGCGAACCTTTTACGGCGAACAGGTCATCATTGATCATGTCACTGGCTTAATGTGGCAGCAAGCCGCTGCTGAATTTGTGCCAGGGGGCAGAGTGCAAACCCATATTGAGCAAGTGAATGCGCACAGGTACGCCGGGTATTCTGACTGGCGTTTGCCCACCATTGAAGAATTGGCCTCCCTGCTCGAAAGCCCGCAGAAGGGGATCGATTTTCTTGATCCCCTGTTTGATCTTCCCTTCTGGTTCTGTCTGAGTGCGGATACGGTCGCCGGGCAGCCTTCGGCGCCGTGGGTGGTTCTTTTTGAAGATGGTTACGTGCTGAATTACAGCATGGATGACGATTTTTATCTGCTGCTCGTCCGCTCCATCCAATGAGCATCGCCGCCGTTAGAAGAGCGTCAAAGCTCGTCACAAAAACCAGGTTTCTTCAAGAAACCTGGTTTTTAGCCGTGTCAAATTGTTATGAATAATGACACTCCTGGTGTCTATTCGTCAAAATTAGCTTTACAAACTATGATATGCTTGAGCTACTTGTTTAATTATAACAGCGCCCTTTTAAGAGCAGGGCTTTTGTATTCTTGGAAGGTGCGTTCCGCTGCTTTTCAAGGATATATGCCCGGATAAGAAGCCATGATGTTTCATACAGTGTTTGCCAGGGATGTTCATTTTTCTTCTTTGGTGTGGTGTTCATACGAAGTCCTCATCATATCATAATCTATCATCAGATTGGAGTAAAAGGAGAAACTTACTGTATCCTTTGAAAATAGACACCCAACATTCAGGTCTGTTTAATTGAGAATTGACTTTTTCAAAATCATAAGATCCTGGGAGAAGCGTATATGAAGAAACATTTGCCCCATGTGTTGCTGTTATTGATTGTCTGCGCCATTGTGTTTGGCTTTAAACTCGGTGACTACGATTTTTGGGGACGACACGGCGAGGCGCGGCGGGCTGAAGTCAGCCGTGAAATGGTGGTATCCGGCAATTGGTTGGTGCCTCATCTCAACGGCGAGCCTTTTGTGACGAAACCGCCGCTGTATTATTGGGCGGCCGCGGCCATGTTTGAACTCACCGGTCGCTTTGATGAACTCAGCGCACGTATTCCTTCTGTTATTGCCGGAACATTGGGCGTCTTTGTGACCTATTGCTGGGCAAACGCGATGTTTTCGGCGCGGATCGGCTGCTTTGCCGGGATTATTCTGGCAACTAGCTTTCTGTACGGCGGTATGGCGCGCACGGCCGGACTTGATATGATGCTCACCCTATTTACGACCGCCGCGCTCTATTTTTTTACGCTTGGGTATCTCAGACGACAGATTGCCGCAAATTTGAGCGGCAAGTGGAATTTGAGTACGGGCATGTATCTCCTCTCAGCTTTCTGCATCGGTCTGGCAACCATGACCAAAAACCCGATTGGTTTTGCCGTGCCGTTGCTCGCTATCGGCGCGTTTATTCTGTTGACACGGGATTTTAAACTGTTGCTGGAAACCAAACCCTGGTGGCTGTTACTGGTCTTTCTGCTGGTAGTACTGCCCTGGTTTGTCATGGTCTATGCCCGGGTTCCTGATTTTTTCGACATCTTACACCAGGAAACGTTGGGACGCTATATTGACCCCGAAGGCACGCCGCACTACGAACCGTTTTACTATTACATCCCGGCGTTAGGCGCGTTCGCGCCCTGGGTGATTTTTTTACCAGGGATGATCATCTCATTAATCTCGAAGAAATTACACCAGATTTCACGTTCTCACCTGTTGATCATTGTCGCCTCTGTCACCACCTTTCTGTTATTTTCATCAGTCGGCAGCAAACGGGAATATTATCTGCTGCCGATTTATCCTTTCCTGGCGATTCTGGTTGCAAAATATTGGGATGAATATCTTGAGATCAAGAGGACAACAAACGCCCGTTGGATCGAGAAAGGCATGGCGATCCCATTTGCAGGTTTTGCCGGATTGCTTTGCCTTGTCGGGGTCGCGTTACCAATGGCAGCTCACATTTATTTACCAGCGTATCTGTTGCTGAGTGTGCTGTTCGGCCTCCTGTTTTTGGCAAGTGGCATGTTCTTATTTCATTGGTTGTTACATGGCAATGTCTCCGGGACATTTGCCGTATTCAGTATAGCAACCATCTTGATCTATGTGTTTGTGTTGTTGACCATTGTTCCGGAGACAAACGTGTATCGCTCACGAAAGACATTTTTCAATGAAGTGGCTGCTATCGCCGGAGAACATAAGATTATTGATTATAATTATGAAGGGTTTGATGCCCAGTTTTATTTGCAGCGGATCGTCCCGGTAGCGAAAGAAATCGAAGACCTGGCCGCTTTTGCAGATCTTCAGAAACCGGTGTTTATCATCATGACATCTGAGCAATATGATCACCTTCAGCAGAACGTTCCGGAACTTGCGCACACCTTTGAACAAGTTTTGCAGCGTACCTGGAGATCTGCGATCAATCCCGGTCGAACACGAAGCCTTGTGCTCCTGAAAACGCTTTAATAGCGGGAAACGTGTTGTATCGAATTTTCACTGATGTTATCATCATTGTGCATTTTGCGTTTGTGCCCTTTGTGGTATTTGGAGGATTCTTTGTGCTCTGGTCCAGGCGTATAGCGTGGATACATATTCCGGCGCTGATGTGGGGCATCCTGATCGAATTTTCCGGATGGATATGTCCCCTCACGCCACTCGAAATCTGGTGTCGTCAGCGAGGCGGATTACATACCTACGAATCCGGGTTTATCGAACGTTATATTCTCCCTCTACTCTATCCTGCAGAGCTTACCCGGGGTGTCCAGATTCTCATGGGAGTTCTGTTGACCGGGATCAACCTGGGGATATATTGGTGGGCATGGCATCGAATCCGTCAACGATGTAAAAATATCCTTTGACAATTTCTTCTCCTATGGCGTACCGTATCAAATATGATTGTCCATTTTCCCCATCATCGTTTTATCGGAGAGGGTATCGCCTATTTTCGGAAACAGCGCATCGCCTGGAGCGACGATGAACGCTGATGAGGCTAAAGCCTTGCGGCTTTAGCGTAACCGCCTCTTTCAGGGCAAAAGCCCTTCGTTTGATGCGTGTGGGGGAGGAATACCCGATCATGAACACGCAAACAACAGTGTTTGATCAATGTCGCACCCGCGAGCAGATTCAGGCGCAATTGCAACGACTTGTACAGGAACTTGTGTTTCCGGCGCAGGCGCAATCACCGCAGACTACTGAAAACGCGGTTCACGACCGGGGAATGCCTGTCGATCTTCGGGTGTTGGCGGATGTGTCATATACGGATCTCAAGGAGCGCGACCATCCGGTGTTCCTCATCTCTGAAATCTGCCGTCTCCTCATCAAAATGGGAGAAAGGGAATCCCTGCGGCAATGCCTTGCGCTTTCTCACCAGCTCTATCCGTTCAAATGCCAACGCAATGAATCCTGGCATATTTCCGCCCTGTATAAGGGTATTGCCCAGATTGGATTGTCACAGACCGACCTGGGCATTAAAAACGTGTCAATCGGTCTGAGTGGACAGGAGGTTTTCTCCATCGCTGCTCTTGACCGCGCTTTAGGCTATTGGGCGCTGATGAGCGCGGCAGTCGCCAACAAAAATCTCAAACTGGCACGCGTATTTTCAGAAAAATGGCTGAGGAGCTCGGAAGAGGGTGCGTTGGAGCAAGAATGCAGACGGGCGAAACTGACGATGCTGTTGCTCGCGCTGCTCTTTGGGGATCAGGAAACATGCGTTCTTCTGGCAGAAGAACTGAAAACCTCGCCTTTCGACGAATGGCAGGACGCCGGCAACACGCTGCTCGTATGGACATACATGCTGAAAGACGGGCAATATCGTCCAGGCAGCGACGGAAATTCGCCGTATCCCTTGCTGCTTGGTGTGAGTTGGCCTGAAAACGCTTGTTCTGGTGCAGAGGATGAACAGGCAGCATATTCAGGAGAGTTCAGCAATCTGTGCGCCCTTCGTCGCAGCGTCTGCCGCCCTGAAATCGCCAGAACATTGCCGACCGACTTACTTGAAAAATATGCGGATTTTCTGGCACAATGGGAATTGGCCGGTCCGCTCTGTGAGTTGGAAATGGTGTTGAAAGAACGCGATCATGAACAGGCGGTTCAGGGACAATTGAGCCGGGTTTTAGGCGAATCGATCTTACATGCTATCCTCAACAAAAATCCCGTTGAACCCCCGGTCGTCAGGCAGTCCGATGCCATCATCCTGGTCACAGATGCGCGCCAATTTTCGACATTAAGCGAACAACGTAATCCTGAAGAAATTTTCGATCTGCTCAATCCGGTGTTCAAAATTTTAAGCGAAGAGCTTGAGCCGATCGGCGGCACAATCCTTGAATTTATCGGCGACAGCATCATTCTGGTGTTTAATACCTTTCCGCAACAGCACACGGAGATCATGGAGATTCTGATCCACACCATCAGAAGCCTCATGCGCATCTATGTGCTGAATGCCATGTCCCAGCAAAGCGCACGGCCGGATATTCGGCTTGGCGTGGGCATCAATCGCGGCCCGGTAGCTTTAGGCTATCTCGGCGGACTCAAACGCTGCCATCTGACAGTGTTGGGCAATACGATCAATCTCGCGGCTCGTCTGGAATCGGCCTCAAAAGAACTGCCGGGAGATGTGATTGTCTCAGCGGCCTGTTTTGAGAACAACAGACCCGATGTCTGGGCCGCACCTTTGCGGGTTAACTTTTGCTTGCGCGATTTAGGTCAACAATATCACCCCAGGAACATTGCAACCCCGGTGCATCTGTTTGGTTTACGGCCGCTCCTCCCCTATTGGGTTGATTTTGTGCCCATGGGGTTTGTGGCCTGCCCGGAAAAAGGAGTGGTCTATCTGGATACCGGCAACGCCAATTGCCCCGGAATTATCGATCATCACTTCGAAGGCTGTCAGGCCAATAGCGCCTGTGAATTGTTGCTCCGCATCCCGGAATTGCTGTTAGAACACATTCAAGGACTTTCGCGCTCACAATTGGAATTCCGCCTGCATCATGCGCCGGATTTGGATTGTGCGGCCGCGTTGTATGCAGCCTCGGAATTGCTGGCTGGACATCCGCGCACGGAGATTCTGCGTCAATTAAGCGATTATGTGAGCCTGGTGGATCAAGCGCGCCTTCCTCTGCCGCACAAACTCAGCCATTCATTATACGGCATCTTTCAGGCGCATCAAAGGCTATCGCTATCAGCCCAAAACGACGTGGTACTCTCTGACCTGTGCCTGCTCGAAGCCGGATTGCGCGTGATTGATGCGGCGGTCTATCTGCTGCAACAGCATCCTGAAGAGAGGAATTTCGCTTCGATTTTTCAGTTTCAACCGACCTGGTTTGCCGCCGAACGACAATTGCTTGAAGAGGATCAGGTTTGCTATGCCGAAGATGTGCAATGCCGCAGTCACCAGTATATTGCCAGGGTAAACGGACTTCCTGAACCGGCGGTAGGATTATGGCTCGATCATCCGCAAAGCGTGTTTTTCAAACTTTGGGGCTGGAACGACCCGAATGCACCCGGCGGCAACGGCTATGCCTTTTTAGCTGTTGACCTTTCTACCTCGGACAAAAATCGTTTTATGATCGGCGTCGACCCTGCGCGTGATCTCAATCTTCAGGGTTTAGGTCAACTGCTGGAAGCTCATGAAGCTCGAAAACGCAAATTGATCGGCAAAGAACGCCCCATTCACCCGATCCGCTATCCCGCCGACAATTCCGATCCCTGGTATTTCGGGCAGGGCCATAATTACGCCGTGATTGACGCTCCCGGCGAAGGCACGGTTCTCAGCGCCGCAGAAGTTCAAAGAATCCATGAGAATTGGCAAAATACATAATGACACGGATTTCTCTGTCAAATCCGTTGTTGTATTTGGCATCATCAAAGGCACGGGGACGCTAAAGAAAGATATTCACCCCAGAGGTCGTGGATTGCCCAGATTAAAGAACAAAAAATCTGTTTAATGAAGAAGATGGACTCTGGCATACTGAAAAGCGAGGTGATTTCGGGGTTTACGATTCTGGTACGAGCCGGGTTCGACGAACAAGAGAACCTTGACGCGTTACAAACTCTGGCAAGGGATGAAGACATACCGGAAAAAAGATAGCTTTCGAATGGGTGACGATGCTATCGGATAAATGAGGAGGTCAGGGATGACGATCAATTCAAACATCACACTGCTTGATGACAATCAACAAGCGCATGAGTTTGCCTGCAGAAAGGTTCGGTCACCAGTTGGAGCGACGTAGATGATTTCAATGATATGATTGATGTGGTGTACGCTCGAATCAGGGAATGCGAACGGCGGTTGAGTTATGGCGGTGACAGGAAAAAAATAACAACCGCCT
>DF820463.1:834561-901342 GCA_000739535.1 Candidatus Vecturithrix granuli
CTGCTTGCGCGGCCAAAGCAGAGCTTTGGCACTCCGAAAAATGTCCATAACCTTGTATGTCAATACAACTAACTGATATCTGGATGAATAGAATGTTGTTTAGACTGATCTTTACGGATGCCTGGAATGCTTGTCAGGGGAAACATATAAATTTGATGTCAATGCAGAATCAGAGGTAAATATCTTTTGACAAATCATCTCTGTTGAAATACATAATCAGATATGGATATTCACGAGAAATATTTTTCGATTCCGTTGGGCTGCATATTTTTCAAACGATGTATTCGTTGTTTCATACAGCATCATGCATGAGAAAACAAAAAAAATCCTGGTCGTAGAAGATGAAAGCATTATTGGACTGTATCTGAAAAGTACCTTAATTCAGATAGGGTATGACGTTGCCGCGGTCGTGATTTCAGGTGAACAGGCGATCCAGCAGGTAGAATTGACCTCCCCTGATCTGATCTTAATGGATATTAACCTGCCTGGTAGTCTGGATGGCATTGAAACGGCTGAACGTATTCGAACAGCACATGACCTCCCGATTATTTATCTGACTGCAAATTCCGATGATCATGTAATCGAACGGGCCAGGGTGACAGAACCGTTTGGCTATCTGATTAAACCTGTTCATGCCAAAGAATTACATGTGACTATTGAGATGGCTTTCTACAAACATCAGATGGAACGCTCGCTCAGAATCACGAACCAGCACCTTGAACAGGAAATTCTTGAACGAAAACAGATCGAATACGAATTAGAAAAGCATCGCGGCCATCTTGAAGAGCTTGTTCAAGAACGAGCTGCTGATCTGAAAATTGCTGTAAACCGGTTGCGTACCATCATCGAAACTGTCGGGGAAGGCATCACATTGAGTGATGAAACGGGATATTTTGAAATTTTTAATTCCAAAATGGAACAGATTACCGGTTATACTCAGGAGGAAGCCAATCAAAGTCCTGATTTCTTGCGTTTGTTATACCCTGATCCTCGGGACTATCAACAAACGCTTTTAGGATTGCAAGAAGCTCGGCAGCACCGAGAAGGCGCGCGCGATCTGGAAACCACGATCACCTCAAAAGATGGACGCCAGAAGACGCTTCTGGTTTCGACCTCTATTATCCCTGATCAAAACCGTGATTGGTATTTGAGCGCCTATCGTGATATTACCGAACGCAAACGGGCAGAAGAAGAACTGAAAAACGCAAAAGAGGCGGCGGAAGTCGCCAATCTGGCAAAGAGTCGCTTTCTGGCGAATATGAGCCATGAACTCCGTACCCCCTTAAACGCTATTCTGGGATATGCCCAGATTTTCAAGACGGCCGACAATCTTACCAATCGCCAGATTGATGGTCTTGAGACGATTAGAAGCAGCGGAGAACATCTGTTACACCTGATTAATGAGGTTTTAGATCTCTCAAAGGTCGAATCTGGGAAATTCGAACTGCAACGCAAAGAATTTCATCTGCCGAATTTCCTCGCCCAAATTGTCAAGATAATGCACATCCAGGCGGAACAGCGCAGGCTGTCTTTTTTTTATGAACACGATCCGAATTTACCCTTATGGGTGTATGGCGATGAACAACGGCTCAGTGAGATTCTGATGAATTTACTCGGCAATGCCATCAAATTTACTGATGCTGGCCAGGTGAATTTTCGCGTGAAGGTCACGGGAAAAACTCAGAATCATGCGTCATGTACTGCCACAATTCGATTTGAAGTGGAAGATACGGGCATTGGCATTGCCCCTGAACGATTTGAAGAGATTTTTTTACCCTTTCAACAAATAGCGTTTCGGCGTGCTTCAATGCAGGGGACAGGGCTGGGACTGACGATCAGCCGGAAATTTGTCGAGATGATGGGTGGTACCTTGCACGTCAGCAGTACGCCTGGCCGGGGCAGCGTGTTTACCTTTGAACTTACCTTTCCGGAAGTTGTGAGAACGATTGCGACAGAACGTCCTCATGCATTGAATATTCTTGGGTATGAAGGGGAACGACGAATGGTTCTCGTCGCCGATGATCACAAAGGAAATCGGGCGATATTGGTTGAGCGGCTGACTTCTATCGGGTTTCAAGTACTCGAAACTGACAATGGACAAGACTGCCTTGACCTCGCGTTAAGTCACCGTCCCCATGCGATCCTTCTTGATTTGCAAATGCCGGTGCTCAATGGGTTCGAAGTCGCTCAATTGATTCAAACCTTCCCTGAATTGAGCGATGTAATTGTGATCGCTATATCTGCCAGTGTCTATCAAGAAATCAGAGTGCAGAGTTTACAAGCCGGGTGCCAGGAATTTCTGGCGAAACCTATCGACTTCCAGACCTTACTGGAATGTTTACGCCGCTATTTGCACCTCGAATGGATTTATCAAGAAGATTCCCTTGCCTCTGATCGATCTGAATATCCTGCTGAGACTATTGCTTTACAACGAGTGCTGTTACCTCCATTAGTTCGAGAGACGCTCCTGGAACTTGCCGAACTCGGCATTGTGAAAACTCTTTTGGCAGAGTTGCAGAAGCTTGAAACGCAAGATGTTCGCTTTCAACCGCTTACTGAGTACCTACGCCAATTTGTCAAGACATATCAGTTCGATCAACTGATCGAATTTTTACAAATCCAGCAGGAAAAATGAGGGAACACCATGGCAAGAATTTTGGTGGTAGATGATAATCCTAATAACTTAGATGTGCTTGCGGAATTGTTCGATCAGCACGATTTTGTGGTCCTATTTGCCCTCGATGGTCGTACTGGCTTGCAACGTGCCGAATCCGGCCGACCAGACCTGATTCTACTAGACGTGATGATGGCAAATATGGATGGTTTTGAAACCTGTCGAAAACTAAAAGCAAATAGTTCTACAAAGGATATTCCTGTCATCTTTATGACCGCCCTGACTGATACCACTCATAAAGTCAAAGCCTTTGCAAGCGGCGCGGTAGATTATATCACCAAACCCTTTGAACCTGAAGAGGTACTCGCTCGCGTCCACACACATCTGACATTGCAGCAATTACGACAAGACCTGCAAACAAAGAATGAACAGTTGCAAGATTCTCTGGATACACTCCACAGCACGCAAGAACAATTGGTGCAGGCGAAGAAGATGGCGGCGTTAGGCCGTCTGGTGGCAGGCATTGCCCATGAGATCAATACTCCGGTCGGGGTTGGTATTACCGCCGCCTCGTTCCTTGAAAAGAAATCCCGGGAAGTAGCAGACCTGTATGCCTCCGGCAAGCTTCCACGTTCGGAGTTCGAAACATACCTCCGGCAGTCGGTAGATTCTACTGCCTCCATTCTGAGCAATCTGCAAAGAGCAGCGAAGTTGATTCAACATTTCAAACAGGTTGCCATTGATCAGCATTCCGAAGAACACCATCGCGTGAATCTGAAATTATATTTCTCGAATCTTTTCACCGGACTTCAGGCGAAATATGAGCATTTCCCTTATCAAACCTCTCTCACCTGTCAGGAGGATTTATACGTTGATATTTATCCGGGAATGCTCGTACAAATCCTCTCGCAGCTTTTTGAAAATAGTGTACTCCACGGTTTTGAACACGCTCAAACAGGAACGATCAGCCTCGATATTCATCCGCAAGGAAACCGGCTGTTCTTGCAGTATCGGGATAATGGTAAAGGGATGAATCCGGAACAATGTGAAAGAGTGTTTGATCCGTTTTTTACAACAAAACGAGCGCAAGGGGCTGTGGGATTAGGCATGCACATTGTCTATAATTTGATTACCCAAACTCTGGGCGGAACCATTGAATGTCAGAGCGAACCAGAACAAGGAACGACATTTTCTATTTCGCTTCCGATACTCAACACCTAAAAAAATCAAATTTTTTCTTGCAATAATTCAATAGGGAACTATATTGTAGTCTGACATAAGAAGGAAACGGATGTGAACGGTATGGATGGAAAAAAATTGATTTGCGCCAATAAAAAAGCCACGCACTCATACTTTATAGAAGAACGCTATGAAACAGGTGTTGTGTTGCAGGGTACCGAAGTAAAATCTTTGCGAGAAGGGCGCGCGAATTTAAAAGAAAGTTATGCGAAAGTCAAAGATGGCGAAGTGTTTCTCTATAATTGCCATATTAGCCCGTATTCGCATGGCAACCGTTTGAATCACGATCCGATCCGACCGCGTAAACTGTTGTTACGAAAACGTGAAATTCGTAAACTCTTTGGTAAAGTTGCTGAGCGCGGTTATACGTTGGTGCCGTTGAGTTTGTATTTTACGCGCGGGAAAGCGAAACTTGAACTTGGTTTAGGCAAAGGGAAAAAATTATACGATAAACGGCAAACCATGAAAGAACGGGATGCCGGCCGAGAAATGGAACGCGTGTTTAAACAACGGCAAAAAGATTGAAGTGACTAAAGTGAGCTAAAGTGACTAAAGTTTGAAGAGGTTTTCAACTTTGGTCACTTGTCACTTTAGTCACTTATAAACTTTTGAGTTTTTGGGGGCGAAAAGGTTTCGACGGGGGTAGTTGAGGCTTCAGTGGCATGTCGAGGTGTCGGCACTCGTAAAACACGGCATAAAACAACTGCAGACGAATATCATACGCCTGCACTGGCAATGGCTGCGTAAGCAGACGTGCCATGCACAACCGGGTCAATAAGCACCCGGCGTTCAAAATGTCCTTTGCCTGCGAGGCATGGCGAACGTCAACAAAGCAGGCTAGCTGCCTTTTATGTTTAGGGGAAGGTCGGCGAAACCTCTACTAAACTGGCGCGGCGACTATCCTGTCGTTGGGAGGATCGTCGCGTGAGACTAAAACAACGACTACACATGTAGATGCTGGACGCTGAATATCTTCGGACCGGGGTTCGATTCCCCGCGCCTCCACCATATGAACGCCTGTTTTCAACCATGCGGTTGGAGGTAGGCGTTTTTGTTTTAGTGCTAGCATCCATTACTCATCATGGAGTATAATATCAGAGCACAACCCCAAAAAAGCTTGTACATCAACGAAGAGGACTATTTTCCCGAACGAGATTCCTTCCCTGGTATCATACGCCAGACTGTTCATTTTCCAGTAACTACGCCTGTTTGTCGCCTTTATAAAGAATATGAACAGGCTTTCTTTGTTCATAACGATACATATATCTGCTCAAGAAACATAAAGAAGAAATATATTGACGAAAACAATGAAACTTTTTCATAATGTGTGAATCTATGAGAATGCCTTATGACGCTGAGTTCACTTTTCTTTGAATTGGCGGAAAAGAGCGGGACGGGATGTTTTCTCTGTTTGTGAATGTCAGCATGAATCCGAAAGGGGGTGCTCGCTTCTGGTAAATTCGATCTATAATTTTGTTGACAATGATAGGTGTAAATCTTCATAATATAGCACATTTTATGCAGGAACAGATATACCGCGAAACTCTGTTTCGCGGGGGCGAAATACAATTTCGCGCTATATTTTCACAGGAGCGAGTTTGTCGTAGATCAGTGAATGTCAGGGCAGAGCAGGAGGATGTTTTTGATCACTGAAGGAGTAAAAAGCGTATGGGAACCTCAGAAAAGGAATTAATACAGATGCTTCAGTCTGATGATCCTGGGGCACAGTTACGAGCAATCAACGTCTTAAAACATACCAGATCTCAGGAAGCGATTGACGCGTTAATTGCTCAACTTGACGATTCAGATGCCAATATCCGGGCAGCGGTTACCTATACTCTGGGAAAAATTTCTTTTGATACTGTTATCCCTGCTCTGATTCAGGCATTGCAAGATCCTTTGCCCAAAGTTCGTTGGACGGCAGCCCTTGCGCTTGGCCAGAAGAAAGCCACGGCGGCAACCGATGCTCTGTTTTCCTCCTTACGTGACCAGGATGTCATTGTCCGGGGGAGCGTGGCAGAAGCGCTGGCCCTGATCGGTTCCTCAGAGGTTGAACAACGCCTGATCAGTTTGTTACAAGATGAGGATCACGATTTGCGCCGTTGGGCCTCGTATGCTCTGGGACAGATGCGGGCTGTCAATGCCATTGACCCTCTTGTGCAGACATTGAATGATAGCAGTATCGAAGTGCGAGAAAGTGTAGTTGTGTCATTAGCGGAAATAGGCGATGATCGGGCGTTAGAATCGCTCTTAAAAACGTTGGCAGACCCAAATCCGGATGTCCGGAGCACGGCATCAGAAGTGATTCGAGAATTTAAAAGCCCACAAGCCATCAAAATGCTGCTTGACTCACTCAAGAGCGATGATAGTCAGATACGTCGCAGTATTCTTCTGGCATTAGGCCATATACACTGTGCTGAAGCGGTACCTGAGATTATTACGTGTTTGTCAGACCAGGAGGCGATGGTGCGCAGCGGCGCGGCGTATGCGTTAGGCATGATCGCTTCGGCTGAGGCGGTTGAACCGCTGATTCGCAGCCTGACTGACAGCGATTTGAAAGTGCAGGAAAACGCCGCGTATGCTCTGGGAAATATTCAGGCAGAGTGTGCGATTGACCCCTTAGTATCGCTCTGTGAATCTCCGCACGATGCAGTTCGTTTGGGGGCGGTGTATGCGTTAGGGAGCTTTAAATCGAAGAGAGCTTTACCGGTCTTGCTTAAAGCGACGCAGGATGCGAGCGCCGCGATTCGCAAGAGTGCGGTCTATGCCTTAGGACAAATTCGTTCTGCTGAAGCCATTCCATATCTTTTGCATGCGTTGAAAGATCAAAACAGCTACGTTCGCCAAAAAGCGGCTGATTCGCTTGAAAAAGTCGTGACGAGCGATGCAATAGATGAGCTTCTCGCATTCTTGCAACACGAAGCCGATGAATATGCTCGCACCGTGATTGTGTATTTGTTAGGAGAGATTGGAGGAAGAAATCTATCTTCGATCTTACAAATGTTTGGAAATCGCGGAAGCGATGAGTTTAAAAGTGCCATTCAATCTGCCATAGGCAAACTACAACAATGAAATACGTGATATGTGGATGCATGAGACTGTCGCCTCAGAGCTTTAGAAACAATGGCAACACAGTATTCACGGTAAGGTGGAGATTGTATGAACATACCACGCACACCAATTGTTTCTGATTCAATGAAGAAGCAGCGATTGTCTCGTATTACGGCTCTCTGGTGGGGAATCCTGGTCGTATTGAGCGGATGCGCGAGTGTTCCACCAACGCATTATTATACGTTTCAACCCATACCTGTGATTGGGAGAGAAACGCCGTCATCCCGCTATCCAGCTTCGATCGGGATTGAAGCTTATGAAGCTGAAACCCCTTACCAACAGGATAGAATTGTTTTTCGGAAATCTCCTTACGAAGTCAATTTTTATGAGTATCATCGTTGGCTTCGTCCCCCCGCAGAATTAGTGACTGACCAGGTACAGAAATTGCTCAAAGTATCCGGACTATTTCAACAGATACAGGCTTATACCTATGACTCAACGCCAGATTATCTCTTGCGTGGTCGTATTCTCCTGTTCGATCAATGGTATAACGGAAAGGGTTCTTCTGTGCGGATTGGAATCCATTATCAATTTGTGGAACTTGCTCAAGAACAGATCCTCTGGTCAGACGTCATAGAAACCACTGCGACAGTGCCAACATTGAATATTGTGGAAACCGTGAAAGGATTTGAGTCCGCTGTGCAAGAGAACATTTCACAAGCCCTCGCCTCAATTGATAAGGTATTAGCGCACAAGGAATAAATGTGTATATTTTGATGCCTCCCTGGAAAACTATAGATCTACAAATCGCGCCATACATTGAAGAACTTGAAATTGTGGCTCAACGCGGACATAAAGACCCCAGCACAGAGAATTTACTCTTAGCCCTGATGGAGTTATATCATGAATACCCGACGCTGATTGAAGAATTTATTGCGCTGGTGTTACTCCGCGCTATGCAGCAGCAGCTTGAAATTACTCCCCGAGCCTTTCGACTTTCTTTGCTGACCGCTGTTAAATTGGACCTGAGAACCCGAGAAATACGGGATTATGAGTTTTTCTCAGTAGATATGTGGAAACAGGTCGTCCTTGAATGCCTGTCCCGGGCTGATGAAGAATTTGCCAATGATTGTCTGCGAGATGTGAGTACGGTGAAAATTTATCGCTATGTGGCTCTCCAAATTCTCGGGGGATTCTTAAATCATGCCAGACCCACCTTCCCAAAGGGATTACGCATTTTAGATGGCGGGTGCAGTATCAATATTGGGTTGAAATGCTTGAATGACCTCGCAATCTTTCAGGATATTGAGTACTCGCCTGAGATTTTGCAAGTTTTGGGAGGCAAGTTACCCACTTTTCTCCTTCAATATGCGTATGGCATTGACAAATATTCGCCCAACCTGGAAAGAACCCTGGCCAGCTTGTTTCCTTCAGAGGTGAAATTTTGGGAAGCGTTATATACAAAACTGTATTATCTGAACAAAAAGAAAATCGAATATCACCAACAAGATATTCTCTATCTTACTCAACATCAGGAATATGCGGAAGCCTTCGATATTGTCTTTCTGAGTAGTTTATTACGTCGCTTTCCACCGCATCAAGTTGCTGAAGTCTTAGTGCAAATTGCTTATATGACAGATACTCACAGCTTTTTGGTGATTAATGAGCAAATGTCGAAAGAAACCATTGAAGGAGGGGGAACGTATGCCACTTTTATTGTGCCAAAAGAAGACCTCAAGCGGATTATCCAGCAATTTCGCGGGCGAATCGACTTGTATCAACTCTTGAATATGGCCTTACAGTTATTCGTCTATCCTGATGAAAATTGTCAAAAAGTCTTTGCTGGCAAACATTTGAAAACCTTTCTTCAGCACTATACGACATTATCAGGTCTCATGGTCTGATTCAATATCTGCGGTTTCTATTTCTTCAATAATCCGCGATGTTTTCCTCTGAGGAGTTTTCAAACGCATACCTTCTTTTGGTAGGAGAATTTCGAAGGTCGTTTTTCCTGGCGTTGATTCGAGCGTGATCGTGCCGTTATGTTTGTGAATAACCTGCTGGGCGATACTGAGACCTAATCCACTGGTTTTTCCGCGTTTGGTGGTGAAAAATGGATCAAAAATTTTGTCGCGGATGTCTTCGGGAATCCCCGGCCCATTATCACTGATTTTCACGGAAACAGCACGCGTATCTGCGGAAGTCTCTATGGTAATCGTCCCACCGGTCTCATCCAGAGCTTGTAACGCATTTTGGATAATGTGCGTCCACACCTGATTGAGTTCACTCCCTAAGCATGTGACCTTCGGAAGTTCTCCAAAATTCTGCACAATGCGGATATTTTCCGGAATCTGACTGTGAAGAATAGTCAGCGTATTTTCCAAATCTTCATTCAAATCTACTGTCCGTTCCTGAGCCTGATCTAAATAGGAATATGATTTTAAAGCGCGTACAATCTTTGAAATGGTTTCGATACTGATTTGATTATCCCGCGCCGATACCAGAACGCGGCTATAATTGTTCAAAAAATCCATCACACGCTGCCAATCGTAATGTTGGAACAATTGCAGAACCAGATCCACATGCTCTTCCAGGTAACAGCGAGCCAGATCTTTGGAAATGAATCGGCTATAGGCAATATTATGGTCTTTGAGGCGTTGCTCCAGCAGTTTGCTCTGTTCACGAATCGAAACTGTTGATTTCCGTTCTCGTTTTTTGGCGGACTCGATCATAACCTGGAGAAGTTGCTGGCAGATTTTCCGATGTTCAATATCAAGTCCTGCCTCCAACAAGGCTTCATAAGCAAGAAACGCCTTTTCAATATAATCTGGGATAATTTCGGAAGCCGCCTTGATTGCGCCAGCCGGAGTATTTAATTCATGGGCAATTCCTGCGACTAATTGCCCTAATGAGGCCATTTTTTCTGATTGCACCAGTTGCGTTTGGGTTTGCGTTAGTTCTTCCAGGGTGTCATGAAGTTCTTCATTTTTTTTCTGCACTTGCGCCAACAGGTTCTTCATGCGTTTATCTTTTTCACGAAGTTGCTGCTGCATGTCGAACAATTTCAGATTGGCATCCCCCATGGTGATGATGCTTTTGCGCAATTCAAAGGTTTTTTCATTCAGTTCCTGATTCACCTCTTCCAGTCTATTTCTTAATTGATCGCGTTCAAGAGCGACTCCCAGTTGTTTTCCAATAAAAGTGATAATGTCGACCGTTTCTTTCGGATATTGATGTTTCTCGATACTGCCCAGATTTAAGGTACCAAGCACATTTTCTGTCGCGATAATAGGGGTACAGAGCATGGTATTCAACCGTTGTTCGAGAAACCGTCCATCTTCCAAAAAACAGCGATACCACCTGGGACGATTATGAAAAATCGGACGTTTATATTGAATGACATATTTCAATACCGGTTCATCAAGGGGGATGTCAAGCCCTTCGGATAGAGAAGTTTGTGACGTTGGAATGAGTTCGAGCAACACAATATCTTTAAGATCTCTCAGCAGAGCCACAGTGACATAGTCGAGGGGGAGCAGTTTTTGCAATTCTTTTGCTACCCCGCTAAAAATGTCGCTGATTTTGCGGTTGGAATTAATAAAGGAGATCATCTTGGTGGTTAATGCCAATCGCTGTGTCTTGACCACAAGATTTTTATTCGCCGTCTCGAGTTGGTTGGTTTTTGTGAGTACCAAATTTTCCAATTCCAGGTTACTTTGCTCAATGGCGCGTCGATTTTTGGAATTATCTAAGACAATCCCAATGAGCGCGGCAAACGCATTTAACAGAGGGATATCACTCTCATTAAACGGACGGCCATCAAGGCGATTCACGACTTCAAAGGATCCTATCACCTTTTCACGAGAGCGGATAGGTACGCACAGAATCGATTGGGTTTCAAAATCGAGAATATGGCTAATGTGAGGATTATATCGGGGTTCTTTGGTAACATCGGGAGCTACCAGAGGGATTCCATGAGCCACGACCCACCCTGCAATCCCTTCTCCCGCTTGCATGGTCATTGCCTTGAGTTCCTGGCTTTTTTCTCCCGTCACAATATAAAACTGGAGCTGCCGGGTGTGTTCATCAAGCATAATAATGGAACTGTCTCTGACACCAATCACCTTGTTGGCAGCCTCAACAATCGAGTAAAGCTGCTCTTCTTGAGGCATTTCAGAATTAATAAACGAACACACTTCTGTCAGGACATCAAATTTAACTTCCTCAGTGATACGATTTTGTTCGTTCTCCACAAGCGATCTCCTTGCAAAAATGATGTTGAATGCTTTCAAAGAAACTTGTAGAATTGTTTGCTCTGCTTGTCAATAGATTTTCTCATTTCGTTAACAAAAACGCTCATTTTTTCATCAAAAATGACATATTTCGCAAAAAAACAGTTGCCAGGAACAAGCAAGAGAGCATATACAGAAATGTGGTACTTTAATGTGGTACTTTTTCTCTGCGAATATTTTTAAGTCATTATTGAGAGTGTCAATGCTTTGCTTTGATAGCGAAGGCCGAACTTTTGCATTTCTGACTCTATAACAATCATTCTATCCGGTTACTTACACTGTCGTGTTTCAGGAGAGCAAAGTAAAATAATTTTCACTTTGTGTACCAGAGAGATAATATGAACTTTAATATGGTACGTTGCACAATCTTTGTTTGCGGATGTATTCTGCTCTTGATTTCATCCCCTCTGGAAGCTCAACCTATTCCTGCCTTAGAATCAGATGCATTGGGAAGCAGTGGCTTCGCACGTGTTTTTCCGGAATCTACCCTGGCAGTCATGGTTGTTCCCCAACTTCAGGCCACAAATGAAATACTTCAACATTATATTTCGACACTCGCTTTGATAAAATCGTTACAACCATTCTTACAAAGTATATCAATCGGACTTCAAAAATTTGAAGATTCTTCGGGAATTCACCTTGCTGATATCGGGTCGATATTTCAGACCTCCTTTGCCATAGCGTTGCTTGATGTCGAGATACCTGAAATGACTCAAAACACTTCATGGACATTCCCAGAAGTGGCGTTGGCTGCTGAAGTCGCCAATTCGGCGGAAACTTTACAATATCTTCTGAAACGGGTGATACACACTAATATCCAATTACCATTCCCCTCTGTCCAATTTCAGACCAGAATGGTTCATGGGATCACGCTTTGGAGTGTTTCGAATTCCCAATTTCGATTTGCGTATACTTTTCTAGATCATGTTTTTCTACTCACAACCAATCCTGAATATCTGGAGCTCCTTATCGCTACCCGACAACATTCCGCGAACGCGAAATCATCTAATACATTCAAATCTCTCTATAATGCGGATGTATATTCTTTGACCCGTCAAGTCATAACGCAATATGACCATGATGTTTGCCTGTATGTCAATATTCATCATATCTGGCGCAAATTACACGAGGCTTATCACGAGGATTGCACGCCTTCCCCTGCTGCTGAAACGCAAAAAGATTCCCTCCTCTGTGTCCCTCCTCCTCTCCGTTCCCTGACCTGGTTATTTTCACTGAAAGAGAACGGGGGGTATGAGCGCATTTTCTGGGAGATGAACTGTCAGGATGATCAACCGACTTCTCCGAATTGTATGTTCTGGTCTCACCTCCAGGCAACAGAAAATGGTCTTTTGATTTCTGATCAGCTTGTTCCCGCTAATATCCTCTATTATCATGCCTGGCAATTCGATAGTTCTGGCTGGTGGCAGCGCTGGAAGCATTATCTTGACCTCTTCTTGCCTGTTAGCGACCGGGAAGACATTGATCTTCAAATCCAAAAACTCGAACAGACCTTACAACTTCGTGTGGAATTTGACATCTTGCCAGCCTTCGGGCATGAAATAGCTATCGCATGTTATGATCCGTCACGGCAGCTTTATGTCAAGGGGCAAGAGGCTTCTATGGAAAATTTCCCTTGTATCCTGTTCATCCAGGTAGATCAACGAGAACGAATCGAATATCTCATCCAGTCAATGGCTGCGATCCCTCTCTCCAAAAACACGATTCAGGGAATGTCTGTTTATCAACTCGATTTTCCCGGGAATATCACGCCTATACGGGTCTATGCTGCGTTTATTCACGATTTTTTGACGATCACGAGTTCACAGCGTGGGCTACAACAGATCATTTCCGTTGCTCAACAAGGAGGATCCCTCGCTTTCTTACCGGATTACATCACATTGTCAGCGTTGTTTGCAAAGGAATGTTATGCGAAAAGCTATTTCAATCTCAGATATTTCTTGCAGCGCGCAGATCCTCAGCACACATCTGCTATTAGAAAGCCCATAGCGTTGCCTGTGTTCCTGACCGGACTTTTCTCTGTCACAACCAGAACCTCCTCTGGAATGCTGACCGAATCATTTTCCACGCTTGGAGGAACAATCGTCGGAACAGGAGTGATTTTGTGGTGTATTCTAAATGTATGGTAGTATTTTGTAAACGAAGATTGACCCGGAGTAGAAAGCACAGCTTTGATAGGGAAAGTCATGCTTTCGCACTCCTCTGCTTTTGAACGTTCTAAAATAACGGCGTTGCAAAAAATATAGAACTAAGTGAATCAATGGCTTGCAAAGGTACAGGTACTCAAAGGGTTGAGGGGGGCACAGCTTTTGTTTCCTGCGGGATGTTCGGAAATTCTGATTCTGGGATCTCTTCCAAAGAAGAAGGTAAAGGGGCAGGGATTGGAGTAGGAACGACTCGATCCAAGGAATCCCTTAGCAGCATAAGCTGTGTTTGCTCGTCTTTTTGTAGGAGCACCCATTCATTGGTAATTTTTACGATCTCAACAGCTTCTTCGATCTTATCATGTTCTGCGAACATTCGTTGTTTCATTGGCCGGTTACTCTCATTCAACGCCTGAAGATTTGAAAAAGATGCTTTTTTCGTATTCCCGACATTAATAATGCCGGAAAGCTTGGCCTGAGTCAGCGCCGGGGGAAGCTGAAGTGCTTGCTGTTCTTCCCCTTTTTCCAGAATGACCAGATTCAGAGTATCCTGAATTTCTTTGAGCACAATCTGTTCTTCAGGAACTTCGCCCTGTTGAACAATATCCCCTTCCTGGAACCGTTGAATCGTCGGAAGCTGTCCGGGAACAGGATTCGGAATAGCCAGATAGGCTTCGACATTTTCTTTGGCAGCGAGATGAATCGAGATTGCGGCAAGTGTGATATTGGTAAAGTGTGTAAATTGCTGTTGGGAAGCAACAGCATAGAGTTCCAGGGCTTGAAGTACCTCATCTCCAAGAGCTTGACGTTGTTCTTCAGAAAGGGTTGTCAGGTCGATCATGTATGACTGCTCGTCAGGTTGAGTTGCAAGAGCTTTCAGCTTCTCTTGAATTTCAGGAGGATATTGTTGGAGAAACTCCTCAAACCCTTGTACGCTAAAAATCGCCTGTTGTCCCGGTGCGATCATTGGTCGTGAAGGTCTTGCATCAGGAACAGGAGTCGGTTGAATTTGAGAGGGAATATAAATTTGATCTCCCCACTCTAAGCGAATATTGGCATGCAAGGATTTTCCGGCCAGCAATTCCAGCCCATTAATCGTATATTCTTCCTGGTCGCTGCCAATTACTTTGATGTTTGCGAGATTGGGAGAAGGCTGTATCTGACGCAAATTGGGAACAAGTTGGCGGAGTACTTCTATCAATTTCGTTTCTCGGGGCAACTCTGTTTCTTGTGAACTCTCCCCTTCGATCATAATCGTAATCCGAATCCTTCCGGATGTTATTACCGTCAGATTGACCATCGGCTGTTTTAGATATTTTTGGAGGAGCACTTCCAGATTTTTCCGAAACGTCGATACTTTCAGCCCTGCCGCCTGAATATCGCCTAAATAGGCAATTGTAATTTTTCCATCGGTGCGTACTGTCCCCTGCGTCGAAAAACTCTGACTTTGCCATTCAGACATGACTAACTGGTCGTAGGTGCCAATTACATATTCTCGTTCACTAATCGAGGCCACCTGGCCAGGAAGTCCCCGCGGTACAGGAACTTCCTGAGCGACAATCGTCGAGTTCCCCAGGAAGATCACTACCACTACACTCCACCATCTTAATATATGTATCGCATCAAGCATCATACCTTGAATGCATTTAAATGGAAAATGGCTCATCATGTTCATTTATTCGTCACAATCACTACTGTCGTTCCTTCAATCACTTGATTGTTTTGAGGGTTAACATAGGCGGTCAAGATGCTGATTCTCGATTTCCCGCTTGCTCCTGACGCAGCCTGAAATTTATTTTGATCAATAAGCTGGAGCAGTTGTTTTATCGCCGATTGAGGAAGAGGAAACATTTAGAACATTTCCCAGGGAATCCCTTCCCCCTGTGTAACCTGAAGCTGCTGCTTGAACAGAACGCTATCAACTTCCTCTAAAGCCATGCGTGTTTTATAAAAGTCACGGATGGTTAGAAACGCCTCGTCAGTCGTCTTTTCAGCAATAGTATAGACATCAATACGCTGAAAATTGGTTAATTTCATATCGATCATCGCAACCGCCTGATTGATCAGCTCTTGTTGATCCGGAGGCAGACCTTCAGCAATCATAGCTAACTCTTGTTTGAGATTCTCGCATGAGATGCGCCAATTTTCCAGGGCTTGATCAGACATGGCAGCATTATGCAGCGGGCCAGGATATAATTCAATTTCCTGAGCAGAACTTCCGGTACATAACAACCCAATCAGTAAAATAAAAAACCCCTCCCAAACATAAACCTCGCTTCAGCATATTGTCTCCCTTCATCTTTCGTGCGAGCTTAATTTGCTGCGCATATTAGCGTTAGCATATCTCTGATGCCGCAGTGCGATATTATGCGCTGTGACAATTGGTGAAAAAAATAATAAGATAACAATAACACCCCAGCTCATTCTTGTCAAGCATTCAAAATTTTTAAAATCGTTCTCATGATTTTTCCTGAATATAAGGAAAAGAATGAATAACGTAAATTTTCTGTTGACATCTTCTCCTTCAAAATTCTAATGCACAAATAACGAAAAAAACTTGCTGTAAAAGGAAATCTATCCCGCGCCCACATGGTTCACTCTTGAAAGAGGATGAGGCGTCGATAAAACAGAATGAAATACGATTACACAAAACCCCCATTGTTGTGTCTACTCGGTACGGAGAGGAGATGAGAGTATGTTAAAGCAAACGCATCCCTTGATTTTAACCGGTTTAATAGGGTCTGACGTGATCATGACCGTGGCTTCATGGCTGCTGGCGTATTATGTCCGCTTTCAAACGGATTTTATCCCGGTGACGAAAGGGGTGCCGTCTTTTGAGATGTATTGGAGCTTAATTACCCCGATTTTGTTGATGTGGCTGGTGATCTTCCATGTCTGCGGATTATATCGCCCGAGGCGCGGACAGTCACAGGCTGATGAGTTTGTGGCTATTTTTCAGGCGATCACGTTTGGTGCAATTATGTTAATTACCTTCAATTTCTTTCATCGTCAGCATTCTTACTCTCGTCTGGTATTCTTATATTTTTGGGGCATTAATATTTTTGCGGTCGGAGTGAGCCGCTCATTGCTAGAAGACCTGATTGATTACGCCAGAAGCCGAGGCTATAACTTACGCCATATTTTGGTAGCAGGAGCCGGAAATGTCGGACGGGAATTAACGCGTAAAGCGCATACGTACAGAGAACTCGGGTTAAATGTGATCGGTTTTGTGGATGATGATCCGAAAAAACAAGGAAAAATCATTGAAGGCGCGCCCGTGTTAGGCAAAATTGATCAGATCCAGCAGATTATCCAGGAAAAAGGCGTGCAACAGGTATTTATTGCTCTGCCGATGACTGCTCATGATCGTGTCATGCACATTTTGACTTCCGTTGACCAGGAATGCGTGGATGTTAAATTTATTCCCGATCTCATGCAATATATGAGTCTGCGTTCCGGCGTGGAAGAGTTGGATGGGATTCCGATTGTGAATTTACGCGAAACCCCAATACAAGGGTGGAACAGCGTGATTAAACGGGGATTTGATATCGTGTTTTCAGTCTGTTTCCTAGTTCTGAGCGCCCCCATTATGGGAATTCTGGCTGTGTTAATCAAACTCACCTCGCCGGGGCCGATTTTCTACAAACAGAAACGGATGGGTTTAGATGGACGCGTGTTTTACATGTATAAATTTCGTTCTATGCGCGTGGATGCTGAGAAGAAATCCGGAGCCGTCTGGGCCAAAAAGCACGATCCCCGCCGGACGAAACTTGGGGCCTTTATGCGTTGTACCAGTTTAGATGAATTCCCGCAATTTCTTAATGTGTTAAAAGGCGACATGAGCCTGGTCGGGCCTCGCCCGGAACGTCCTCCGTTTGTCCTCAAATTCAGAGAGAAAGTCCCCAAATACATGCTGCGGCACAAAGTCAAAGCCGGAATTACCGGATGGGCGCAAATTAACGGGTGGCGCGGCAATACCTCGATTGAAAAACGCATTGAGTACGATTTATATTATATTCAAAATTGGTCCATTACCTTTGATCTCAAAATTCTCATCATGACGCTTTGGAAAGGGATGATTAGTAAACACGCCTATTAAGCAGTGCTGCCTATTCTCATGCTATGAAATTTGATGTAATTGCCTTTGACGCCGATGATACCTTGTGGCAGAATGAAACCTTGTTTGCCGCGACCAAAGATAAATTCAAAGCGCTTCTCAACCCTTATTGTTCGCCTGAAACCATTCAAGAACAGCTTGATCATACAGAAATCCGGAATTTACGATATTTCGGTTATGGAATCAAAGGGTTTACCCTTTCGATGATTGAAACAGCCATCCAATTGACTGATGGGCACATTCGTGGCAGCGAGATTCAGAAACTCATTGAGTTCGGAAAAGCCATGCTCACCACTCCGATCAAGCTGTTTGATCATGTTGAACAGGTATTGACAAACTTAGCGCGTTCGTATACACTGATGCTCGTGACCAAAGGCGATTTATTTGATCAGGAATCCAAGTTAGCCAGATCTGGGCTTTCCAGGTATTTCACGTATGTGGAAATTCTCAGCGAGAAAGACGCGACCAGTTATCGTACCCTGCTTCAAACCTACCACATTCCTCCGGAACGATTTCTGATGGTTGGAAATTCTCTGCGCTCAGACATTCTCCCGGTCATAGAGATCGGTGCGCGCACAGTGTATATCCCCTATGATATCACCTGGAGTCACGAGAATATTTTTCCGGAAAATCAAGGAGCCAAAGGATATTACGAATGTTGCCACATCGGAGAAGTGCCAGAGCTTCTTCACACTTTAGAACAGTGCTGAGATAAAAAAATCGGGTTTTTGGGAAAACCTCGGTTTTTCTCGCTATTGTGAAAAGAAAATTCTCATCCCGTCGCAAATGAATAGATCAGATACCCCGCGCCCAGGAAAGTCAGCAATTGCGCTTCCAGCCGCGACAATTCTCTTTTGGTTCCCAGGGCAATAAAAAAGAGAATGGTGGTGATGAGTAAAAATACCAGGTGTCCGACAATCCCCGAGTTTAACTGAATGGGTTCGATGAGCGAAGTGATCCCCAGAATCAATAAAATATTAAAAATATTCGAGCCGACAACATTTCCAATTACGAGATCCATCTGATTTTTCAAAACGCTGGCAATCGCCGCCGCCAATTCCGGCAGCGATGTGCCGACCCCGATGATCACGCCGACAACCAGCGTTCCTGCTCCCAGACCAACCGCAATGGCTGTTGCTCCGCTGACCGTAAATTCTCCTCCTAAATATAAACCGGCAATGCCAAGTCCGATCTGACTGAGAGCTTTGAGCCAGGCATGGAATTGCTCTTGTCTTCCATAGCGTTCCTCATATTTCTGCCCTACCTGCGGATTGGGAGGAACATCGGCAATCACATGAAAGGTATAGAGCAGATACATGCTCAATCCTAATAACATCACCAGGCCGTCCTGCGCCGAAAGGTTGGGACGAATAGCAGCATAACCGAATGGAGGAACATCCAACACCTGAAAGATGATCAACAGGGTTGAGGCGAGCATGACAGGCATTTCAGCCGTAATGACGCTTTTTTGAATGTGAATTCGTCCGGCGATCCAGCCGGCAATCCCGACGACAAATCCCATGTTCGAGATGTTCGATCCGACAATATTTCCAAACGCCAGATCCGTATTGCTATTCAGAGCGGAAATAATATTCACAAAGAATTCAGGCATACTGGTTCCCAACCCGATAATTACCACCCCGATCACGATCGGCGGAATATTCGCCTTGAGCGCAATGACCTCTGCGCCAGAGATTAACACATCGGCCGCGCGAATGAGCAGCACGATTCCTAACAGCGCCTGGGCAAGGTGCAGCGAAAAAAAAACAACTACAAGTGCAAGCAGCAATCCGCCCACCTGTGGATAGTTTTTGAAAAACCATTTTGCCGTGGTCCCGTTGATCTTGTCCTGCCGTTGCCGGAGTTGGATAAATGGTTCGCGTCCTTCCAGAAGCAGTAATCCTATCAATACGATCCAAAATAACACTTCCATAGTGATATCCTCCTTTTTCCTCCCTGAATACGTATATTTAAAACAGCGCAACCCATGCTAAAGTATCAATATATCAATATATATTGATTGTTCATTCTTTTCAAAAATAAGACAACAAGAATCTGTGATTTTTTATGAAATTCAATTTCTGAATTTGCACTGGAATTTCTGAGAGTGATACCTGTTTCGTCTCTCATTCTCCGCTCAGATGACTACTTTTCTCGAGAGGCCGATTGAGAGAATTCAGTATATTTCCTGACAAACTGCACAAAAATTTGAAAATTTTTAAAAAAATATGACCAAACTACGGACCCTGGCATCAACTTTGAATATACTTAGAAGAGAGTGATACATGACATAAATATTGATTTCCCGGAAGATATTGGTGAAGAGTGGAGTCCTTTAAGTAAATGGCGCAGGTTTTCCTCCTCCTGCTGTCGTTTAGCTTCCCTCCTGTCTAATCCAGGATTTCACCTCAGCAGTGTATCTCCGGTTAATCCCATAGTTTCCGTTCGGTTCAGGGGTGGCCCCCCTACCCTCTGTTTACCGGCGGAAATTATGGGGAATAGATGAATGAATATGAAACAACAACAGAAAAAATTATTAGGCATCGTTTTGATCGCTTTTCTGATAGGATTGACAGGGTGTGAGTCGGATCGGAGTACTGACCCCATTCTCCCCGGAGAAAAAGCCGTATTAGTGATCTCGTTTTCCTCGAATCCAGTGTATGAAACGTCGAGTGGGAAATTTAAATATATCATTTTTATAGATGAAGTGAATGATACCGGAGCGACAATTACCTCTGTGAAACTGGAAACGGTTGATGGAGAAGGGAATGTGACCGATACTGATCGACATGATGAGGCCTGGGTTCGCAGAACCTTCGGAACATCTTATATTCGGCCGATGGGACGGCTGATGGCTAATATCGAATTAAACGCGGCATACGGCAGTGAAAGAGAAACCTGGTGGCTGAGAGGAACTGATGATGAGGGTAATTCGTTTGAATATCAGGGATCGGTTGAATTGATCAGTCGCTAGCCCCTTACAACGCATTCATTCAAAGGATGGAGAGAAAAATTGCTTGCGTTTTTTGTTGGGTTTGATACATGGTGAATAGAAATGACTTTATCCCAGTATTGTTCAAAGGATAACACATATATTCACCATGTACCGTATGAAACATCAGACATTTTATTTCCTTCAAAGCCTGTTCGCACGTCTTCAATATGGAAGACGCCCCCTTTTTTCTTCTTGTTATCAAGCATCGTCACCCATTTCTATTGTTATTATTCTCGTTCTGGGGGTTTTTCTCTTTGTAATAGATGGTTTTTCCTCCTTCTCTGCGGTTGAGGCAAAATCGCCGCCAACATCTGAAGCACTCCTCGAAGAAAGCGACAAGGCGACGGAAGAAACTTCAGAGCTTTCCCTGTTTGAAAGCATTCCGGTGGTGGTAACCGCCTCCAAACGGCCAGAACGCATCTCCAAAGCTGCTTCGATTATCAGTGTGATTACAGAAGAAGACATCGAACAGATGGGCGCCAGAACCATTATGGAAGTATTACGAACTATTCCGGGAGTGGAGATCATACAAGATCTCAGTTATATTTCCCAGATTGTGGTGCGAGGCTTCCGTTCAGAGACGTCATCAGGGGTCAAAATTTTGATTGATGGGCATTCGCTCAATGATCCCTTAAGTGGAGGCGCAACCTGGTTTTACGATGATCTTCCCTTGAAAAACGTTCGGCGCATTGAAATTATTCGTGGGCCAGCCTCTGCGATTTATGGCGCCAATGCCTTTGTCAGCGTCGTCAATATTATCACCAAAAGTGCGTACGATATTGATGGGATTGATATATCTATTGGGGGGAGCAATTTCCAGACCATTAATCCCTCATTTCTTTTTGGAAAGATTCTCAACGAGCTTGAAGTTACCTTATACGCCGACTATTATACGACCGATGGCGCTGATCTTTTTTTCAAAGAGGATGCGCTGTCCACGTATGATCGTTATACTGCCCTCGATGAAATTGAGCCAATTTCCCTCGCTCCCCGAGAGTTTCGGGATGCTCGAGAAAAAATTGATCTGGCCTATACGCTGCGTTATCGTGGATTCTCGCTGCGCGGCAGGTTTATGAATAAACATCGTGAACCATTTCTTCCGTATTTTAACGATTTAGCCGCGCTCAACGATACCTCAGAGGAAGACCTGCGCCACGCCTATACAGAAATGGAATATCGCCGATTCCTTACAGAACGCCTGGAATTCAGCACCAAAGGTTACGTTGACTATTTTCAGGTTGATACGCGTGAACAATTTGCGCAGGGCTTGACACTTTTTGACACTGGAGGGCAAATTCTCGGGCAATATCCGAATGGACTGATCACAAAAGTCTATGCCCAGGCATACCGTATTGGCCTGGAAGAACAGATCAATTTGCGTTTATTAAAAAATAATGATCTCACTTTAGGAGCAGCGTATGAATATTGGAAGATTTACAATGCATCCCTTCTGACTAACTCAGCCAGTCTCGATCTAGGGTATCCTCCCGATAAACTCTTGAATATTGAGGATATTGACCCGGATATCGATCTCTCTGAATCCAGGACCATCATCTCGATTTTTGCGCAGGATACCTGGAAAATTCGCAATACCCTGGATCTGACGCTTGGATTGCGTGGTGATTTTTTCAGTGATATGGGAGGAGTGTTCACCCCCAAGGCCGGAATGGTCTATCAGGCGACGCCTTCACTTAATCTGAAAGCCTTGTTTGGTTCAGCCTTTCGCCTCTCATCTTTTTTAGAATCTGTGGATTACGAATCAGATCAGGATACAACCGAAGAACTGCGCACGTTTGAAATCGGCGCGAGCTATCAACCGCTGGAATGGTTACTGGCCGAGATGAATTATTTTTATACCGATATTAATGAACTCATCCAGGTGACAGAAGGAGAAGATACCGGCTCATATCCGATTGAGACGACGCGAATTTATCAAAATATTGGAGGCATTGATGTGCATGGTGTGGAATTCGAATTACAAGGGACAAGTGAAAAGGAAATCGGATTAGGCATTATTCCCAGAATTATGCACACCTCTTTTCGTCTGAATTATTCGTATCAGGATGCCAGAGATGCTGAAACTCATCAAAAAGTTCCTAATATCGCTCGCCATAAAGCGAATTTGGGCATCGGATTCAAGTTGTCTGCCGAAAAACGTCCGGATGACCGCATGAATACCCTCGGCATTTTTCGTACTTTTAGTGATGTCTTTTCATTATACTTTAACCTGCTGCTGTGTGGAGAACGAGAACGAAGCGTTGATGATGTGCGCGACTCGCTCTCTGGGTATCATGTACTCGATATGACCTTAACCACTCATGATCTATTTCATAAAGGGGTCAATCTTTCATTCTCCATTAAGAACATGTTGAATAAAAAATATTACGATCCGTCGCCCGAATTGAGCGCAAAAACCTGGCAGACAACTATTCCCGGCGATTTTCCGTATCCCGGGCGGACTTATGTTCTTGAACTCCGTTACACATTTTAATCAGCAACGCATGAAAGTATTTCGTCAGAGTAAATACCGTTTTGATCTTTTGACGAGTATCGCGCTGAGGCTCGCGTATGGAATCGTGATTCTTGGGGTGCTTACGCCAGGGATACAAGGTTGGTCTGCTGAACCATCCACCTCGCGCAACGTAACCATCGCGATTGTGCAACCTCAAAATGTTCATGCGTACCAGGAAGCGGTCAATGGATTTCTCACCACGCTGAGTGCGAATTTTTCTTCGTCAGTGAATATCATGGTATATGATAGTCCGGAAGGATTATACAAAACCCTCAAACCACTCTCCGATTCAGCAGAACAGACTGGAATAGATTTGATTGTCACCATCGGTACTAACGCCACTTCCGAGGTTTCCAGAACAATTCAACATCTTCCGATCGTGTTTTCGATGGTTCTTGATCCTGAGACGGTGGTGCAACATCGACGTGATATGGTGGGCGCGTCCTTGAACATTCCTGTAGAACTTCAACTGAAATTCATCAAAGAAATTCTGCCAGCCGCCAAAACGGTCGGCGTCATTTACGATCCCAACCGAAATACCGATTATGTGCAGCGCCTTCGCGCCTTTGCTGCGCCCCTTCGTTTAGAAATCAAGGCGTTTCCAGTGACATCGCAAAAAGAAATTCCTCAGGCATTGAACAGCGTAAGAGCAAAAACAGACGTGCTGTTGGGAATCGTTGACAATACGGTCTATACCTCGCGCACCACCGAATTTATTATCCGCTTTACTATCCAGGAACAACTGCCCTTCATTGGTCTGTCGCTTTCCTATGTCAAAGCCGGAGCCTTATGTTCCCTGGTGTTTGACAATTATGATATTGGACGGCAGACCGCAGAATTAGCCCAAAAAATTCTTACGGGCGTCTCGCCTGCCACGCTTCAGATCACGACGCCTGAAAAGCTTGATATTGCGCTGAATCTCAGGACGGCGAAGATTGTAGGGGTCTCCATTCCAAAACAGATCCAGCGTAACGCCGCGATTGTATATGAATAGAAAAAAACAGATTACGCTCAACCAGATTTTCACGATCTCACTCACCTTGTTTGCCTTGTGCCTGATTGGCGCAGTCACCTGGTTTTTTTACCGTCAGCAGTATGCCGTGCTTTCGGGCGAATTACAGCGGCACGGACGCGCCCTGGCGGAAAATTTGGCCTATAATAGTGAATATGGATTGTTATTTCTCGACCTGAATGGTCTGGGAAAATTAGTAGATGGCGTGGTCCAGGATCGGGACGTGCAGTTTGCCATGATCGTCAATACACAGGGGGTAATTGTCGCTGAAAAAGCGTTAAGTTCCCTGCCGGAACTCCAAAAGAAAATTCAAGAACGGGTGACGGAAATTCTGGATCTCTTAAAAGCCGGCAATGATCAGCCGCGTCCTCCTGCTCTCTATTTTACCGAACATTATGAAGGACTGTATCATATTTTTGCGCCCGTATTTGTCCCAACAGTTGATGTTGATGCGGAAAACCAGGTTATTACAGATGCACTTCCTTCAATATCTCCGCCACCTGAGCACTCTGGCCCTCGAGAACTCCTGGGACTGGTCGTTGTGGGTATTTCTTTCGAACGCGTGACCACGTTTTTGAAAGAAATCCAATTTCAGGTGTTGGGACTCGCCCTTTTCATCGTCGTACTTTCGATTATCGTCTCACGTTTTCTGGTCAATGCTATTAGTCGTCCGATCGAAACGCTGGCCGAAGGGACGCGCCGGATTGCCCGCGGCGATTTGACCCAGGATGTCAATATTCGCACTCCGGGAGAAATCGGCGAACTGGCGGAATCTTTTAATCACATGATGCACGATTTACAGGCATCACGCCAAGAGCTTGAACTCTGGGCGCAAACCCTGGAAAACAGAGTACGAGAACGTACGCATGAGATTGAAGAGAAAAATCAACGCTTAACCGAATTGATTGAAAAAATGAAGCGGATCCAGGAACAACTGGTACACTCTGAAAAAATGGCATCGCTGGGGCAGCTTGTCGCGGGAATCGCCCACGAAATCAATAATCCTGTCAATTTTATTTCCGCTAATATCACCCCCTTAAAAAATTATGTGAATGAGATTAAAACCTTGATCAACCTGTACGATCAGAAATGCCTGCTGCACGAACACGCCCGGCAAGAAGTGCAGCAATATAAAGCAGAGGTTGATTTTACTTTTCTCATCGAGGATCTGGATGATCTGCTGGATGATATGGAAACCGGGGCAAGCCGTATTAAACGCATTGTTCAGGATTTACGCAATTTTTCCCGTCTGGATGAAGCCGAATTGAAAGTGATTGATGTGCATGAGAGTTTAAATACCACCTTAAATCTTCTCGGTCATCTCTACGAAAAGCGGGTTATGGTTCATAAACAGTATGGAAATATTCCTCCGTTAGAATGTTACGCCGGACAACTCAACCAGGTGTTCATGAATATTCTGGCAAATGCTGCGCAAGCCTGTGCCGATAAAGGCAATGTCTGGATTAGCACTCAAAGCGATGCCACCCATACCATCATCTCGATTCGTGACGATGGCAAAGGGATTCCGGAGGAAACACTCCCTAAAATTTTCGATCCTTTTTTTACCACGAAAGATGTTGGAGAAGGAACAGGTTTAGGCTTGTCAATTTCTTATGGGATTATTGAAAAACATCATGGCGAAATTAGCGTCAGGAGCCAGGTTGGAGTCGGAACGGAATTTCGCATTCGTATTCCACAGCATTTATCGCAAACCCTGAGAAATTTGAAAAGTGAGAATTGATCTTCAATACGCAATAGTCAATTCTCAATTCTCAATAGTGAGAGGCATGGAAAAACAGACAATTTTATATGTTGACGATGATCAAGAAAATTTGCGAGCCTTTCGACGATTATTTCGCAAGCACTATGACGTACTGATAGCCGAATCAGGAGCAGAAGGCTTACAACTGCTTGAAGCGCATGCCCCGATTCCCGTCATTATTACGGATCAGCGGATGCCCGAGATGACTGGCATCGAATTTTTGGAACAGAGCATTCGGATTTCCCCTCATTCCGTTCGCATGATTATCACCGGCTTCACCGATGTGCAGGCTTTGATTGATTCGATCAATACCGGAAGCGTGTATCGTTATATTACCAAACCCTGGGATGAGCAAGACCTGTATGTCACGATCAAACGAGCGGTTGAAAATTACGAATTGAAAGCTCATAACGCCCAACTCCTCATTGATCTCCAGCGTCAGAATGAAGCGTTAGAGCAATCATATCGGCAACTTCGAGAAACTCAGGACAAATTGATCGAATCAGAGAAAATGGCGTCAATCGGACGTCTTGCATCGCGTATCGCCCACGAGCTGCGTAATCCGATTCAAGGCATCCGCATGGGCATCGAATGGCTTCAACAGGATCTCCAGCATGATCAACGCTTTACCACCACCCTTCAGCATATTGATCAGGAGATTCTTGCCGTCAACACCATTGTGCAGGATTTATTGGAATATGCACGCGACATGAAATTTGAATATACTGAAACCGATCTGTACAGCCTGCTTGATGGCATTCTATTCAACCTGTCGGATAAACTGTCGGAACGTCATCTTACCGTCCGCACGCACTATGACGACGTTGGTATGGTAGTAGTGGATGGCATCCGCTTGCGGCAGGCCCTGCTCAATCTGGTGCAAAATGCTATTGAAGCCATGCCGGAAAACGGGACCTTAACTCTCTCCGTCACCTTGCAAGACGAGCAACAGATCGCTATCATCATTCAGGATACCGGCTGTGGTATGAGCCAAGAACAACAGCAACGCATTTTTGAGCCATTTTACACAACGAAAGATAAAGGGGTCGGACTCGGTATGTCCATCGTGCACAAAATCATTGAAGCCCACGGCGGCCAAATTCAGCTTGAAAGCCAGCAAGGGCAAGGAACTCGCGTGACCCTCCTCCTTCCCAAACATTTTTCTCCAAAAGGGATAAAAAGCTTGACACCCTGAAATTTTTCGATGTACGTTCTTTGCATAAAGCGCAAAGCGAATTGATCACCAACAATTCGCAATGAAGGAGGTGTTGAGACATGACAGCCATGGAGATGATCAAAAAGACAGATCACCTGTTTGAAAACATTGACCAGGATGATGAGGTTTTCTATAACAACATGACATTACCAACAGAGGATGATCTGCCTTATGATGATGGAGAACCTATGGAAACACAACGTCATAGAGATCAGATGAATCTGCTGATTGATTCCTTGAAAGCGTACTGGAAAGATCGGAGATTGTATTATATCAGCGGGAATATGTTTTTACACTTTGATCCCCTCAATAAGAGAAAATTCAGAGGTCCCGATGTGTTTCTCGTTCTGGATGTTGACCCGCGTGAACGTAAATCCTGGGTGGTTTGGCAGGAAGGAATGCGCTTTCCTGATCTGATTATCGAATTGCTTTCCGACGCGACTCGTGCTATTGACAAGGGAGAAAAAAAGACGTTGTATGAACAGGTCTTTAGAACCGGAGAATATTATCTCTATGATCCTTTTAGCCAGGAGTTCAAAGGATATAAGCTGACAGGCAGGCATTACACCCCTGTTCTGCCGGACCAAAACTACAAAATTTATTCACCGATCACCGAATTGTTTCTCATCATACACGATGAACGGTTGAGGTGGATGACAAAAGATGGGATGATTCTCCCCTCTACAGAAGAATTGTTTGAACAGGAAAAACAACGCGCCGAGCAGGAAAAACAACGTGCCGAGCAGGAAAAACAACGTGCCGAGCAGGAAAAACAACGCGCCGAGCAGGAAAAACAGCGTGCCGAGCAGGAAAAACAGCGTGCCGAACAAGCGGAAGGACGTTTGCTCACAATGGCCCGTCTCATGCTGGCAAAGGGGTATAGTTCTCAGGAAGTCTGTGAATTGACCGGACTTTCTGAGGCAGAACTTGTGGTCTAACTAGTACTTTGTCAACATTTGAGTGACGGGTTCGTAGTAAACGCTTTAGCGTTTAAACGCCGCTTAAGCGGCTACTACGAACCCGTCGGTCAAACCTTGACAAAACACTAGTGAATTTTGCGAGAAACTTGAAGAATGAAACAGCTCTGGATCTATTCACAATCATTGACGTTCATCGAACACCAATGATTGTGATATAGAGAGCAAAAAATACGAGTGAATTGTCAACTTCGACGATACAGTGATTTTCCTTGTATCTTCTGATGTAATCGTACATTACTAACTATTGGTTAACTGTAGTTTTCTGCCTTACGTCATGATCCCTTCTATTATCACGGTAATTTCTCAAAAAACCTTCTTGACTTGATTCTCCCTGATCCAGATATTTAACATGATGGAGATAATATCGTCAGGCAATATCTGTTGAAACAAGACTCCGCTTAATCGAAGTTGTCACCACGTCTTTCTGATAATGTGTATTAACCTGAGCAAGCCCGAGGGGGATGTATGAAAAGAGCAACCATTCTTGTCGTCCAGCACGATGAATCGGTATTTTCTCTATTACAAGAGTATTTGGTTCGACATGAGTTTGATGTGCTGTACAAATCCCCCCTCCAACCGCTCACAACTTTGTTGGCAAACAAACATGTTGATCTTGTGATTGTGGGCCCATTTCACTCGGCACCATCAGATGTGTTAGAAGTGACGCAGGCAATCCAACAACAGAATGAACACGTTCCGATCATCATTATCACCGGCTGTAGTTCTGAAAAACAGATTTTGACAGCACTCAAGTTAGGTGTGAGCGATTTTTTTACCCTGCCCCTTGCCTGCGAAGAGCTCTGCGCGAGCATCACTCGAATTCTTGCAAAACAGCACGGAAATGGGACGCGTAAGATTCCGGACAGCGCATGTGAAACGATGTGGACGGCGATGATCGGCAAGACGCCGCAAATCTGCGAACTCAAAACTCAGTTGATGAACATTGCACCAACAGAGAGTACCGTCTTAATTATTGGGGAGACCGGGACAGGCAAAGAATTGGCGGCCGAGATGATTCATCAGCACAGCCGACGCAAAAATCAGCCCTTTGTCAGCGTGAATTGCGCTGCGCTGCCTGAGACCCTCATTGAAAGCGAGCTATTCGGCTATGAACGCGGCGCGTTTACCGGCGCTGTCGCCCAGCAACCCGGGAAATTTGAGCAAGCCAGCGGAGGGACGATCTTGCTGGATGAAATTGGCGACATGGCGTATCAGGCGCAAGCCAAAATTCTGAGAACCCTTGAACAGCGCGAAATCTATCGTTTAGGCAGTCGCAAAAGTATTCCGATTGACGTGCGCGTGATTGCGGCGACTAACCACGATTTAGAGCAATTAATGCGGAAAAATGTGTTCAGAAATGACTTGTTTTACCGGCTCAATGTGGCGCAGATTGTTTTGCCGCCTTTACGCGACCGTAAAGAGGATATTCCGCTGTTACTCGATCACTTTCTGCATGTCATGAATCAGCATTTTGGCAGGCAGGTGCAACGATTTAGCGACGAAACGATCGATATGCTGCTCGCATACGATTGGCCCGGGAATATCCGCGAACTCAAGAACCTGGTCGAAGCCTCATTCATTAACCTTCCTCCTACCTCTGTTGCAGAAATCACGTTACCCACTCCATTTATCCAACGCTTCCAACTCGCCCAACAATCGCCCCAGAAAGAACGCGATCAAATTCTGACGGCTCTCTTTGCGACCAATTGGAATAAGAGCAGAGCAGCTCAAAAACTGCACTGGTCGCGCATGAGTTTATATCGCAAAATGGAAAAATATCAGATTAGCCTCTCCTCTCCAACAAACCCCACAACGAACACTGATTCGTAAACACCTCAAACTCTATGCGCTGAATGATCTGGGAAAAACCTCCTGAAAACTGTCACATAATCCTGTGACAAGTTTTCCCTTTTTGCGTGTTTACGCAGACATTCAAACATAACCAGAGCATTTCACATGACTTTTGCACATATAGTTGTTCAGATATTACATGGCGCACTTCGACTTCGCTCAATGTATGCGGGATATCGAGCGGAGTTGAAACATGTGCAAGTATTGTTCTGAAAAACGATAGGTAGAGTATGTTGTAGTTTTAGAGCTATCAAAATGTTAGAGCAATTCATCATGAACTGTAACAATCCGTTGTGACACGCACTTTTTCACATATCCTTTAGGCTCTCTTGTATCAGTATGTAGTGAAAGTCTGATTTTCAATATTATCAAAGTGTTAGAATAATCTTCTCTGAAGAAGGATATCCTTGTGTAACATCTATTGAAGCATCCGCGAGAAAAACCACCGTAAAACTTTGTTTCTTCTCTTGCTCTCTTTGCGTAAAATCAAGGAACATGGCGACATTTCAATCCTGTGGCATAGCTCTTGCTATAGAGAAGAAGAAACTGTCTTGTCGAAATATATGTCAATTGTGAATGGTGAATATGCAATGAAAGATGAAAAGTCTAATCCTCTCCAGAACGACGTACTCCACGGGAATTATGCCAACTATTTCAAAGTGGGCTATAATGCCTTTGAATTTATCATTGATTTCTGCCAATGCTATGAAGATGAGCATGAACGCCATTTGTTTACCAGGGTTGTGACCAGCCCGGTTTATGCCAAAGCGCTCTTCGAAACGCTTCAGAAATCTTTGTATGACTATGAACAGTCGTTTGGGGTGATCAAAGAGAAGAGTTCAATCAAATCGTGAAAGCCACACATATCTGGTGATTGATTCGAATGAAAGGAGGTGAATCCCATTATGCTTTGTTATCATGAAAAGATCAGAAAGCAAGATATTGGGGGCGGTATCCTTGTTCAAGTTTTGGGGCACGGGCAAAATATGAATGTCTTGCATTGGAATTTTGCGGAGAAGAGTCAAGAGGTGAAGATGCACCAACATGTTGAAGAACAATTCGGCTATGTGATCAAAGGTGGATTTAACATCACCATTCAAGATGAAGTTTTTACCATTATGGCAGGTGATGCGTATTTTATTCCGTCGAATATACCACATTCATTTGCTGCTATTGGGGAAACGGAAGCGATTGACGTCTTTAGTCCTGTCAGAAAAGACATTCCGTGGAAAGAATAGTCATCTGAAGCGTCTTTTAAGAACCTTAAAACAATCAAATAATGGAGGAAGTAGCAATGGCAAAAAAAGTTTTAGTCTTAGCAACGAATTATGGTGCGTGGGCAGAAGAATTACAGGCTCCATGGGATGCATTGAAACAAGCAGGGGTCGATGTGACCCTGGCAACCTATCTGGGGAAAACACCTTTACCAATCACAATAAGCATGGATCCTGAATTTATAGATGGTTATCAAGGATATAAGGTGAATCCGGCGGAAGTCGTCAATCGGATGAAAGAGCTGTTGGCAAGCGGCGAATTGGATCATCCGATCAAAATCGCGGATGCGAAGATGGAAGATTACGACGCGTTAGTGATGACCGGCGGTCCGGGCAATCCATTGGATATTTGCAACAATCCCAAAGTTCATCGGTTAATCCTGAATGCAGTCAAAAATGATAAAATGGTCGGAGCTGTTTGCTATTCGGTTGGAGCGCTGGCATTCACCCGGGACCCCGATAATAATTACAAAAGCGTGATTTACGGAAAAACCGTGACCGCTCATCCGCGGGTGTGGGATTTTGTGGATTTTGATCTGACCTATCCCTTGTATGGGAAAACCGACGATAATGCTGGCACAGATTTAATGACGCCGGGGTTTGGCATCCCGCTTCAAGATATTGTCGAAGATGCCGTCGGCCCCCAGGGAAAATGTATCGCTGAAGATAAAGCCACCCGCGATAAACCGTGTGTCGCCTATGATTGGCCATTTGTCACGGGATTGTCCGTTGAGTCATCCATTGCCTACGGGCAAAAATTAGTAGAAGTTTTGTCAGGAAGATAAGAAGGGCTTAGGAAGATAGCGTTATCGGAAAAAATTCCTTGTCAGTGGGTTAATTATCACCATGTATCACGATTCTTCACGCTGTGACGGATAGTTTTTTTCCGGTAACGTTAAAAAAGGAGGTATGTATTCATGAATGTCAGTGAAGCAATTGTCAAAATGCTTGAATCAGTCGGCGTAGAGCGGATGTTTGGCGGGTCGGGCCATAGTGTTGTTGGAATGTTACTAACCATCAAAAAGGCTTCTAAGCACCTGAAAGCGATCATGGTGAAAAATGAACAGGCCGCTTCTTTTATGGCCTGTGGATATGCGATGTTTTCCGATAAATTGGGGGTATGTTTCTCCTCTGGCGGCCCGGGGGAATTTAATCTCTTGTCTGGTTTGGCTGTGGCGTTATCCGATTCTTTACCGGTCTTAGCCATTTCAGGACACGTTTCAGAAGCCGAAAAGGGCAAAGGCGCGTTAAATGAATCCTCCGGCTTACGTCGCACCCCGGATGCCCGGGCGATCTTTGCGGCAACCACGAAAAAATCCTTTATTGTGGAACATCCGGATCAAATTTGCGATATCATGGAAGAGGCCGTCAATTTGGCCTTTGAAGGTCGCCCCGGTCCTGTGCATATTCATTTGCCAAAATCGGTCGTGATGGCGGATGTGAAGAACTTTCGGGAGATTAAGCTCAACATCAAACCTGTCTTGCCTGATCCGGCAACCATCAGAGAGTTTGCGCAGGTACTTGAGAAAGCGCTCACCGCAAAAGAACAGATAGTCGCGTTAATCGGATATGGAGCGGTCAGAAGTCATGCGGAACAAGAATTGCTGGCATTTGTGGAACAATTTCAGATCCCCTTTATTACCACGATGGATGCCAAAGGGATTCTCTCGGAAGATCATCCGTTGAGCCTGGGAGGTCTCGGTCGTTCTGGCGATCCGGGCGCCAAAAAATATTTTGATCAGTCGAAGATTGTCCTGGCGATTGGCAATTCGTTTGCCCAGAACGCAACGTATGCCTTTCAAGAAGACCTGTATCAAAACAAGGTATTAATGCACATCAATATTGACGCTGAGGAAATCAGCAAAGTCTATCACGCTGATTACAGGATGGTGAGCGATGTGAAACCTGCGATTGCCGGCTTGACAGCCGAACTTTCGAGGACGATTCGGTCGGTTGAACCGAAAACCATCGTCAAGGAAAAATGGTATGATCTCCCGATAGAATATTCCGGCAGCAAAATTTATCCAGCGGACATGGTCAAAGTTCTGTCGAGGAATCTCCCGGAAAATGCTATTGTGCTTGGAGATGCCGGGGCGAACATGCTCTGGTTGTATTGTTATCTCAAAATGACCAAAAGGCAAAATTATCAAAATCCCGGGAGTTTCGGACCGATGGCGAGTCATGTGAACGGCGCCATTGGGATTAAATGCGCTAATCCTGATCGCCCTGTAATTTCGGGGTGTGGCGACGGCGATTACCTGATGGCCGGATTTGAATTATTGACCGCTGTCGAGAATAATATTCCGGTGATCTGGATTGTGTTCAATAATGGCGATTTGAGTGTCAACAAATATTTTATGATCCAAACATTTGGCGAACATGCATATATGCAGTTCAAAAATCCGGATTATGCGGCTTACGCAAAAGCATGTGGAGCAGTCGGGTACACCGTGACGAAATTAGAAGATTTCGAACCGGTATTGCAGGAAGCCTTGCGCTTGAATCAGCCGGTCTTGATTGATGTCGTTATCGAATCGGAGGTGTACCCGCCATTTCATCTGGGGCGGGCGTAAAAGAGCCTCTTAAAACAGTATGACTAACTATCATGAGTGCAATGGCGTAATCACTATCAGGATTGCGTTGTCACCGTATTTATAGCGAGGAAAATTTATGCTCAAAACGTTGGATCATGTTCAACTTGTTACCAGTAACATTGAAGAAACAAAGGAGTTCTTTACCCAAGTACTTGGCTTTACCGTGGAAAATGAGGATGATTTACAGGGGGCATGGCTTGCGAAATTGGTCAATCGTGAAGACGCACACGCTCGCGTAGCCCAGTTGGTGCATCCCAATTCAAGAACTCATCTTCACGTGGTTGAATATATTACGCCGCGTTCTGAACCTAGTCCCAATATCAGTAGAGAACATGCCATGGGTTTTCGGCACATCGGTTTTGAAGTAGATAACATTGATGAAATGGTTGAAACATTAAAAAAACGAGGCGTCGAGTTTCGTAGCCCGGTTCAAGAATATCCCAAATGGGCTAAGAAAGCAGTATATTTTTTGGGACCCGACGGAATTCTACTAGAATTATACGAATATCTCGAAAAAAGTCACTAGGCTCTATGGCGCGAGGTAATTCGCGAAACCATGCGCTTCGTGCATCCTGATATGCGTGAAGGATGCACGAAGCACTCACAGACAGATTCTATTCTTATAAGTCTCGTAATCAACAAAGGAGGAAATCCTATGCCAGCTATTACGGTTCAAAGCTTAGAGCTTGCCCAGGAACAGAAAGAATTTCTTGCGGAAAAATTCATTACACTCTTCTCTGAAGTGACAAAAGTTCCTCAGGATCGCATCTATTTGTTTTTTGACGGTTATCCGCTTGATTGCACCGTGAAGGGCGGAAAATTGTTCTCGGAAAACCCTCCCAAGGGGATCGTGGGAAAATTTAACCAGACAGAACATGTCGAGTTTTTAAAAAATCTTCGAAATTCTCTTGCAGAACATGAATAGAAGGCTTTGTGGTTTCCTTGTTATTCTGGATAAAGAGAGATGATGAGAGCAAGTTTACTGAAAGAAGGGGCAACATTATGACTAAGCTAATCTTACCCGGTTTTAAAGAGGTGCCATGGTCTACGCGTTTGATTTCCTGGCAAGAAGCGTTGAGCGAATGTATGACCATGGCAAACTGTGACCTACAGGTGTTTTTTCTTGATTATCCGGCGGGTACCATCAGAACGACCCATTTGCATGAGGAAATTCGTCTGGTGTTTGTTCGTTGCGGGAAAGTGACCATGACGGTGGAGGATCAAACCACAGAATTTCAGCCTGGTGATATGATTGCCCTGCTTCCCAATACACTCCACAGCCTGACAGTCCTTGGCGAAGACCCTTTACGTCTTGCGGAATTTATTATTACCCCGATCAAGCATAAGAGGGATGAATAATAACAGGACTGACGCTCCCTTAACCGGCCATTCGCCCTTGAGTCGAGGGGCCGGTTGAGGGAGCGTCAGTCCTGCATATAACAGGGAGGAAAAAAATGGATGTTGGTCAAAGTATCATTAAGAACCTTGAATTAATTGGCGTTGACCATGTGTTCGGAGGTTCAGGGCAGGCAAATGCGTCTTTGATGGCAGCGTTAAAAGCTTCCGAAAAGATTAAAACCGTGATTGTTCGGAATGAACAAGCTGCATCATTCATGGCCTGTGGCTATGCCATGTTTTCAGATAAATTAGGCGTCTGTTTTTCGACCGCTGGACCCGGTGCATTTAATCTATTCTCTGGGCTGGCAGTAGCATATTCGGATTCGCTCCCCGTGCTTGCGATCTCAGGATATGCTTCTGTTGCGTATCAAGGCAAAGGCGCGTTAAATGAAACAACCGGTTTAAACCGAACTCCGGATTCGCAGAAAATGTTTGCGTCCACAACCAAGCAAACCTATCTGATTGAACGGCCAAGTCAGACGTGTGATGTTCTGGAAGAAGCGGTGAATACTGCCTATGAAGGCCGTCCCGGTCCCGTGCATATCCACATCCCGAAAGATATCGCGATGGCCCAGGTTCCTAACTTTCGAGAGATCGCCTTAAAAATACATCCTGTATTGCCGAAACCGGAGACTATTCAGGCTTTTGCGGATAGACTTGCCAAAGCAATCATGTATCAAGAACAGATCGCGCTGCTTATTGGTTACGGCGCCATCCGCAGTCACGCCGAACAAGAACTCCTGAAATTGGTCGAGCAATTTCAAATTCCATTTATGACGACGATGGATGCCAAAGGGGTGCTGCCGGAAAATCATCCACTTTCGCTCGGCGTGTATGGAACATCCGGCGATCCAGGGGCAAACGCCTATTTTGACCGTGCTGCACTCATCCTGGCGTTGGGCAATTCCTTTGCTCAAAATGCGACCTTTGCTTTCAAGCCTGACTTATATGATCACAAGACGTTGCTGCACATCAATATTGATCGCAATGAAATCAATAAAGTCTATCGCGCTGATTATGCCATGATCAGCGATATTAAACCGGCGATCATTGGGATAACGGCAGAATTGGCGCAAACCATCCGTTCCGTTGAGCCAAAACAGATTGAAAAAAAGAAGTGGCATGATATGCCGCTGAATTATACCGGTGCCAAAATTCACCCTGGCGAATTCGTCAAAATCTTATCGCGGAATTTACCGGAAAATGCCATTGTTTTAGGGGATGCCGGTTCACACATGCTCTGGCTCAATTGCTATTTGAATCTCACCAAGAACCAGCGGTATCAGAATCCAGGTACCTTTGGACCGATGGCCAGCCATACCAACGGCGCACTCGGCGTAAAATGCGCAAATCCTGATAAAGTGGTCATTTCCGGCAGTGGCGATGGCTGCTATCTAATGGCAGGTTTTGAACTTTTGACCGCCGTTCAAAATAACATCCCCGTCATCTGGGTGATCTTCAATAATGGTGAGTTCAATGTCATTAAGAAACTCCTTCTCAATATGTCCAATGAACCTGCCTTTATGCAGTTTGAAAATCCTGACTATGTGATGTATGCCAATGCCTGCGGCGCGGATGGTTACCGCGTGGAAAAATTGGAAGACTTCGAAGGTGTGCTCCAGAAGGCATTACGGTCGAATAAACCCACCCTGATTGATATGGTAGTAGAATCGGAAGTCTATCCTCCGTTTAATTTAACCTGACATGAAGGAGAACAGCTTATGAAACTCCAAAAGCAAAAGATCGGGATATTGATAGAAGGTGATTTTTACGAGCCGGAAATCTGGTATTACAAATTTCGATTCGCAGAAGAAGGCGTGGAAGTGCGCTTTTTGACCCGCATGTGGGGCCAAACATCGGAAGTGATGACGAACGGTTTTAAAGGCCATGAATTTCAGATCCCCTTTAGCCAGATCGCTTCGGTAGAAAGCTTTGAGAATATGGATGACGCCACGCTCAAAAGCTATGCCGCAATTATTGTCCCGGCCGGACAGGTGGCAGATCGGCTGCGGTTTACAGAAGACATTCACAAGCTTCCGCCGGCGGTAGAATTCCTGAAACGGGCGTTTGCAGACAAGAAGATTCTCAAAGGGATTATCTGCCATGGGTTGTGGCTGGTCGCGCCGGCGCCGGAATTAGTGCGAGGCCGGAAAATCGTCGTACACAATAACTTGCTTGGCGACGCCAAAAACATGGGCGCGGTGTATGTGGATGAAGATGTCGTTGTGGATGGCGATCTCGTGACTGCGCGCACGGGCGGACACTGCCATCTGTTTGCGCGTACGATTATTGAGCTGTTAGCCGAAAGGATATAGATTAATAGAATCCCTGTGAACGCTATGGCAAGTCCTCAAAAGTGTGTAGCGCGTGTAATCCGTTATTGAGTGTTCAACAAGGAGGAACAAGAACTATGAATCAGATGAATTTTGAATTTTCGGATACAATCGCCGGGTATGTCCAGGAGTATAACAAAGAGCAGGACACGTTTGTTGTCAAAACCACGGATGACCGCGAATATGTGATCAAAATCGGCGCGGAAACCTACGGGTGGATCGCCAATACGCCAGGCGAACCGCGTACCTGGCTCAGCCGCGATCAGATGCGCGCCATGCTCGAACCCGGTCGTTACCTGTTCGCTTATGGGATTTTCTACCCTGAAAAAGGCGGACATACTATCGAGACGCAGTTCATGGTCTTTCCCGGAAAAAAAGTAGGGACCTACGGCTTTGAACGCCAAAACTGGTGGATTCAACAAATTGATGAATTAGGCAAATTTTACCTGAAGGCTCAATTCGGCGAACAGGCATTGGAGTTTGAAGACGATGCCTATAAAAAAGCGATTGACTATGACAATTATCGCACGACGATTAAGTTAAGCGGCGAAAAAGAAAAAGACAACTATCGTCAGGAAACGGATACGATCTCCCGTATGGTCTATGGATTTGCCTCAGCCTATATGTTGACCGGCGATGACCGCTTCCTGGAAGGCGCGGAAAAAGGCACGCAATATTTGCGCGACCACATGCGTTTTTATGACGCCGATGAAAATATCGTCTATTGGTATCACGGGATTGACGTGCATGGCAAACGTGAAGATAAGGTGTTTGCCTCGGAATTCGGCGACGATTTTGACGCGATCCCGTGCTATGAACAGATTTATGCCCTGGCCGGGCCGATTCAGACTTACCGCGTCACCGGAGATCCGCAAATTCTCAAAGACGCGGAAATGACCGTGGATTTGTTTGACCGCTTCTATCTGGATAAAGCGCAGGGCGGCTATTTCTCGCACCTTGACCCGATTATGCTCGATCCGCGCAGTGAATCCCTGGGGGCGAACAAAGGCAAAAAGAACTGGAACTCCGTCGGCGACCATGCGCCGGCCTATTTGATTAACCTGTATCTGGCGACTGGCGAAAAACGCTATGCGGATTTCCTGGAATATACCTTTGACACCATCGAAAAATATTTCCCTGATTACGAGAACAGCCCCTTTGTGCAGGAGAAATTTTTCGAAGACTGGTCGCACGATAATAGCCACTTATGGCAGAAAACCCGCGGCGTCGTCGGCCATAACTTGAAAATCGCCTGGAACATCACGCGCATGCACAACCTGAAACCCAAAGACAAGTATGTAACTTTTGCCCGCAAAATCGCGGAAGAAATGGCAAAAGTCGGCATGGATACCCAGCGCGGCGGCTGGTACGATGTCATGGAGCGCAAACTGCGCGGCGATGAAGAAGTGCATCGTTTTGCCTTCCACGATCGCAAAGCCTGGTGGCAGCAGGAACAAGGGATTCTGGCCTATCAAATTATGCATGGAGTTTTTGGTGACGAGATTTATTTGAAACTGGCGCGGGAGTCCGCGGCGTTCTACAATGCCTTCTTCCTGGATCATGATGACGGCGGAGTCTATTTCAATGTTTTGAATAACGGTTTACCTTATCTGATGGGCACGGAACGTTTCAAAGGCAGCCATTCGATGAGTTTTTACCATTCGTCGGAATTGTGCTTCCTGGCTGCGGTCTATATCAATCTGCTGATCACCAAACAGCCGCTGGAACTGTACTTTAAACCCTATCCGAACGGCTTCAAACGCAATATCTTGCGCGTGTCGCCCGACATTCTGCCTCCGGGCAGCATCAAGATCGCTGAGTGCTGGATTGACGATGAACCGTACACCAATTTTGAGGTCAAAGCCTTAACCGTAAAATTGCCAGATACGAAAAAACAGGTGCGCGTCAAAGTGCGTATTGAACCGACGAAGTAAAGTTTACAAGTGAGCTAAAGTGAGCTAAAGTGACTAAAGTTTCAAGTGCCTAAAGTTAAAGAGCCTGGCAGCCCCGCCCTACTTGGGGGGAATGATGCCGATACTTTTAAGTCCCTTTAGTCCCTTTAGTCATTTGCAAACTTCCGATATGTTATGGAAATTACTGTAAAAACTGTTGAACATGTCACTGTCTTTGAAATTGTCGGTGATATAGACGGAAAAACAGCGCCGCAGGTTTTGGAGAACGTCAAAGCCGAGGCTCCGTCAGGCGGAAAAGTCCTGTTAGACATGAGCCAGGTACCCTATATGTCCAGTGCCGGGCTGCGCGTGCTGTTATCAATCTACCGCTATGTTAGCGGCGGTCATGGTAGTCTTGTACTGACCGGACTGAATGAAGAAATCAAAGATACGATGGATATGACAGGATTCCTCAGCCAATTTACCACGTGTGATACAGTCGCTGAGGGCATACAAGCCCTGAGCGATTGAGAATTGAGCGTTGAGTGTTGAGAATTGAGAATGGCTTTCATCTTCAATCCTCAATCTTCAATAGTCACTGGTATTGTGGAACGAATAGATATTCACCCAACACATAGTTATAAAGGGTACAAGCTGCGTCCTGGCCGTCCTTATCCGTTTGGAACTACGATTGTTCCGGGCGGAGTGAATTTTTCCGTGTTCTCGCGTCATGCTCATTACGCAGAACTAGTGATCTTTGAAAAAGGGTCCATGGCGCCGATGGTGGAAATCCCGTTTCGCGGCATGTTTCTGAAAGCCGATACCGATGAACCGGTGTGGGGCGAATTTCGCATCGGCAATGTGTTTACGATGACGGTGTTCGGCCTGGATGACGAAAATATCGAATATGGCTTTCGCATGGGTGGACCAGGAGGACATGTCGAAAAAGGACAACCGGGATTCCACCGCTTTGATCGCAACACGATTCTGCTCGATCCCTATGCAAAAGCGATTGGCGGCCGCGATGTGTGGGGTAAAACGCCCAATTGGGAAGATTCCTATCAACATCGCGCCCGTGTGGTACGCGACGATTTCGATTGGGAAGGCGATCGTCCCCTGGAAATTCCAATGGAAGACCTGATCATCTATGAAATGCACGTGCGCAGTTTTACCAAACACCCATCTTCCGGCGTGAAACATCCGGGCACTTTTGCGGCGATCCGTGAAAAAATCCCGTATCTGAAAGAGTTAGGCGTCAATTGTCTTGAACTGATGCCGATTTTTGAGTTTGATGAATTTGAAAATAGCAAAATTAGCCCGATGACAGGCGAACTGTTGATGAATTATTGGGGCTATAGCACCGTCGGGTTCTTTGCCCCGAAGGCCGGATATGCAGCGACCGGTAAATCCAAAGACGGCACTATGGTCGCCGATGAGTTGAAAACCCTAATCAGAGAATTACACCGCAACGAGATTGAAGTGATCCTTGATGTGGTCTATAACCACACGGCCGAAGGCAATGAATGGGGGCCGACCATCTCATACAAGGGGATTGATAATAGCACCTATTATATCCTGACGCCGGAAGGTTACTACTACAATTTCAGCGGCTGCGGCAATACCTTGAATTGCAACAATTCCGTGGTGCGCGACATGGTGATTGACAGCCTGCGCTATTGGGCTTCAGAATATCACATTGACGGTTTCCGGTTTGACCTGGCCTCGATTTTGTCGCGCGACCAGTCTGGCGCGCCATTGCCGAATCCGCCGTTGTTGGAATCCCTGGCCAATGATCCGATCCTCGGCAAGTGTAAATTGATTGCCGAAGCCTGGGACGCCGGCGGGTTGTATCAGGTAGGTTCCTTCCCGGCGTATGGCCGCTGGGCCGAGTGGAACGGCAAATATCGGGATACGCTGCGCAAATTCTTGAGAGGCGATCCTGGTCAGGTGGGTGATATGGTCCAGGGATTTCAGGGATCGTCGAACCTGTATTATGGACGCGGCACAACAGCGTCGATCAATTTTGTGACCGCTCATGATGGATTCACATTGATGGACAATGTTTCGTATAATGGCAAACATAACGAAGCGAACGGCGAAAACAATAACGACGGAGCCAATGACAATAATAGCTGGAATTGCGGTTGGGAAGGCTTCACGGAAGATGCTGGCATTCAAACCTTGCGCAAAAAACAGGTCAAAAATGCGTTGGCTATGCTGCTGGTCAGCCAGGGCGTCCCGATGATTTTGATGGGGGATGAGGCCGGACGCACGCAATTGGGCAATAATAACACCTACTGCCAGGATAACGACCTGAATTGGTTTAATTGGGCGTTGTTAGAACAACATGCCGATCTCTTCCGCTTTGCCAGGAACATGATTGCTTTCCGCCATGCTCATCCGACCCTACGGAATCGCGATCACTTCCAACATCGGGATTATGTGGGCAGCGGGTATGCTGATATTAGCTGGCATGGTGTGAACGCCTGGAATATGGATTGGTCCTCGGACAGCCGGACGCTTGCCTTTCTCCTATGTGGGCAACATGCCAAAGGTGGGACGGCAAAAGATATGTCTATTTATGTGGCTGCCAATATGTACTGGGAACCGCTGGAGTTTACGATTCCCGCCTTGCGGGAAGGAGTGAGATGGCATGTCTTTGCGAATACGTCGCTGCCTGCGCCTGATGATATTTGCGAACCGGGGAAGGAGGTTCCCTTTGCTGAGGGACAATACACCTATCTGGTAGGGGATCGTTCGGTCGTCATTCTTGTTGGGAAATAAGAACTGTACCGCGAAATTCCTTTTCGCGGTACAGTTCTGTCTGATGCGCGAAAAGGAATTTCGTGCGACATTTTCAAAGGAGTGCTCATGAGCGGGTATTCACCCGTCATCATGAACATGAGATGTACCGCGAAACTCCAGTTTCGCGGTGGTCAACAATGCGCGAAACTGGAGTTTCGCGGTACATTTTCAAAGGAGAATTATTATGGCTTTTGATGTGACGTTAGAAATGGTTAAAGGAACTATTGCCAAAATTACCTTATCAGGCGAGTTAGACGCCAGTGTGGCTGCACAATTCAAGGCGAAAGTGGAAGAAGCCGCTGCCCAAAAAGCGAAACGCCTGGTGTTGATGCTGCAAGACCTGTCGTATATTGCCAGCGCCGGGATTCGAGTGCTGATTTTCGCCAAACAGAAAATGGGCTCCGGCGTGGATATTTTTGTGGTCGCGCCCCAGGAACAGGTAATGGAAACTCTGGAAATGACCGGGCTGCAATACAGTGTCGAAGTGCTCGACGTGTATGATGCTGAAAAAATAGAAACGTTGTAAACAGCAAATTGTGTTTGAAAGATAGAAACCGGGTTTTTGACAAAAACCCGGTTTCTTACTTCTACTTTGTTAAATTCGAAAGGCGCTCCATCTCACAGCCCTGAAAGGGCGTCATCTGTCAGCATCGGGTGAAGATGGGATCGTGGCGTCGTTCGCCTTGAGCCCTGTAAGGGCGTCATCTCCGCATGCTGCCGGGATGCCGCATCCCCGAATATCCCGCCCTTTCAGGGCTGTGAGCGCGGTGCGCCATGAGGCCATCGGGCGTCACCCGATGCTGACAGATGTTGCCCTTTCAGGGCAACATGCCATGTTTTCGAATCTAACAAAGTCGTATTACACGCAGAGAGGAAATTTCATTTTACAGGGGAGATAATATTGTGAAAGCAGATCAGCACGTAATTCTTGGGGTTGGGATGGATGAAGCATCACACGATACGCTGATGCATTATGGGAAAGAGCGTGGGTATAAAGTGATTTTTGCCGAACATGGAGCTCAGGCCATCGAAATGCTTGCAAGATGGGAAGTTGATGTATTTTTAATACCTGGAAATTTAGCGGATATGACAGGCGAGGATTTCATCAAGCGTCTGAAATCCGACACGCGGTTTCAGGGAATTCCTGTGCTTGTGGCAGCAGATGCTCATGAGCGGGCGCTTGTTGAAAGATGTCTTGTCCAGGGGGCGGAAGATTATCTCCTGACCCCATTCAGTCCGGTTCTGCTCAATGCAGCCGTACAACCCATCTTTGAAAAACAACGCTTGCGCGACCAACTGACGAATCAGGCAGAAGCGCTCGCAGCGGCAGAAAAACTGGCAGACATTACGCTGATTACGTTGCCCATCGGTCTGGCCCTCTCAGAAGAAGAAAACTTTGATCTGCTGTTAGAAAAAATTCTTCAAGAAGTCAAGTGCGCCTGTCATGCAGACGGCGGGACGTTATACCTGCGTGAAGAGAACGCGTTGAAATTTGCTATCATGATGAACGATTCCATGCAGATGGAAATGAATGAGCATTCTGACGCTGCATCTGGCATCTCGTTGTTATCGCTCTATGATCCGACGACCGGAGAACCGAACTACAAGCATGTTGCCACATCAGCCGCGATCCGCGGAGAAACCATTAACATTCCTGATATCTATCTGTCACAGGATTTTGATTTTTCCGGGACAAAAGCCTTTGATCAGGAGCATGGCTATCGCACAACTTCGACCTTAACAATTCCATTAAAACGCTGCGGAGGGGAAGTGACCGGCGTACTCCAATTGATCAACGCTACAGATCCGGAAAGCAATAAGGTTGTTGCTTTTGACGCGTACATGCAGCAGTTAGCCGAATTTTTTGCGGTTCAGGCCGCAGTGGTGCTCAATAATCGCCTGTTGATGGAACATCAGAAAGATCTGCTGCGCTTTGAAAATGAATTAGAAATTGCCCGGCAGATTCAACTGAGTTTTTTGCCGGAAACGCTTCCCCAACCTCCTGGATGGGAGATTGCCGCTTGTTTTCACCCGGCACGGGAAGTCGCCGGAGATTTTTATGATGCTTTCACGCTCGATAACGATCAAAAAGTTGCCTTTGTGATCGCCGATGTCTGCGACAAGGGGGTTGGCCCCGCGCTCTTTATGGCGCTTATTCGGACGCTTCTGCGGGCGTTTACCAAATACAATCCGTCGCGTGAATTAATGGATAACAAGCGTGCGCTCGGCGTTGAACTGACCAATGAGTATATCTGCCAAAATCAAATTGAGACCAGTATGTTTGCCACAGCCTTTACCGGGCTTCTTGATGTCGCCTCCGGCGTCTTATATTATGTGAACTGCGGACATAATCCGCCATATATTCTTGGCCCCAATGGCCTGAAAACCGCGTTAAAACCGACTGCTCCTGTTCTTGGTGCGTTTCCCGGCGTCAAATTTCCCATTCATCAGGTCACATTAGAACCGGGCGATTTGCTTTTTACGTTTACTGACGGCCTCCCGGAAGCGCGCGACCCCAGCGGGGCCTTTTTCACGAACGAACGTATTCTCAACATTTTAGCTCAACCGATCTCTTCAGTCGCTGTCTTACTTCAACAAATGGACGCATACGTTCATGCACACATTGCCGACGCCAAACAGTTTGATGATATTACCATGTTATTGATACGACGATTGCCTGAATAAATTGAAGATTTGAAACTACAGGAATTGATATATAAGCAAGAATCGCTGCTCCGCGAATATTGAATGTTCAATATTCAATATGAGCATGTTATTTATGGAAGCGTTAACTTTTCCCGGAACATTGGATTCCCTGGAACTCATCAGAAAATATGTCAAAGAAGCGGCAGAAAAGGCCGGATTGCAAAAAAAATCCACCTATCGTCTCTGTCTCGCTGTAGATGAGATTGCAGCGAATTCCGTCATTCATGGCTATGAAGAAGCTGGATTGCAAGGGGCTTTGAAGGTTCACGCTGAACTTGACGATGCCAGTTTGAAGATCATTCTTGAAGATGAAGGCCATGCCTTTGATCCACGTCATGCGCCGCCGCCGGATCATAAGGATTTACCCATCGAAGAACGGCCGATTGGCGGTCTGGGTGTGTATCTGACTCTGAAGGGCGTTGATGAATTTCAGTATGAACGCAAAGGGAAATGGAATCGACATATCTTTAATATGCGCCGTGCCTCAGAATGCAGCCAATCATAGGTTGTACGGCGCAAAAGGGAGGCTGGCAGATTCTTCTTGCGCGTCCTATCATCGCTCAGGTCTTTTTGGGACTCCAATCCACAAAAGCATACTTTTAATTTTCCGCCTTTTGCCCTGCATGACAGGGCTTAACTTCCCACGCTCACAATCTTTTTTCACCTGTTCCGGGAAAATCAATCACATTATTCGCTTGACGAAACCATGAGATTTCTTTACAAGTTTTTAAAAGTAACAAATTACTGTCGTCATTGTTGATGTGTCATGGAGGATTCTATTGATTTATGAGCGTTGAATCGAAAAAAGACAGTCCGGAGAAACCGAAACCGTCGAAAGGCACAGGGTTTTCACTCTGGATTGTATTGTTGCTCATCGTGGGGGCTGTAGTCTTATATCATTTTATGACGCTCCAGGATGAGACCATGTTGTATAGCGAATTTAAAGAACATCTGCACGCAGGCAGAGTGCTGCGCGTATTCATCGGGGAAAAGACACTGAGCGGTGAATTGAAACAATTGAATTCCGAGCAAAAACCGCTGACATTTACCACCCTGAGGATTGAGGACCCGGACTTAATCAGAACCTTAGAAACACAGAAGATCGAATATTCCGGCAAAGACACACATTCCTGGCTTACAAATTTTTTGAATTGGGGGCTTCCGCTTGCACTTATTGTGTTTATTGGACTCATCATTATCGGCCGCATTGGTCCGGGCAGCAGCATTATGTCTTTTGGCAAAAGCCGCGCCAGATTTTATGAAGAAGATGAGATGAAAGTGACGTTCGATGATGTCGCCGGTATAGACGAAGCCAAAGAGGAATTAATTGAAATTATCGAATTCCTGAGCAATCCTGAAAAATTTACCAATTTAGGCGGGAAAATTCCCAAAGGGGCATTACTGGTAGGCGCGCCCGGCACTGGCAAGACCTTGCTGGCGAAAGCTGTCGCAGGCGAAGCGAAAGTGCCGTTTCTCAGCATCAGCGGGTCGGCGTTTGTGGAAATGTTTGTGGGAGTCGGCGCATCACGGGTGCGGGATCTCTTTCACCAGGCCCAGCACAAAGCGCCGTGTATTATTTTTATTGATGAACTCGATGCCCTGGGGAAAACCCGCGGAGTCAACCCGGTAGGCGGCCATGACGAACGCGAACAAACCCTGAATCAATTGCTGGTAGAAATGGATGGCTTCGATAGTCGGGTTGGCGTTATTATCATGGCGGCCACAAACCGACCGGAAATTTTGGATCAAGCGTTATTGCGACCGGGACGTTTTGATCGCCAGATTTTTGTTGACCGTCCGGACATCAAAGGGCGTGAAGCGATTCTCCGCGTCCATGTCAAAGAGGTGAAATTGGCAGAAGATGTTGATGTCAATGTCATTGCCGGACGGACGCCTGGGTTTGTCGGCGCGGATTTGGCGAATATCGTCAATGAAGCGGCGTTATTGGCTGCGCGCCGCGATAAACAGGCGGTAGAAATGAGTGACCTCGAAGAAGCGATTGATCGAGTGGTTGCTGGCCTGGAAAAGAAAAGCCGGGTCATGACCAAAAAAGAAAAGGAACTGATCGCTTATCATGAAGCCGGCCATGCCCTGGTTGCAAGTTTTCTGCCGAATGCCACGCCTGTCCATAAAGTCTCGATTATTCCCCGAGGCCTGGCATTGGGCGTCACCATGTTTCTGCCGACTGAAGATCGGTATTTGATGACCAAGGCGGAACTACTCGATCAGATTGGTACCGCTCTGGGTGGACGAATCGCAGAAGAATTGACATTCCAGGAAACTACCAGCGGAGCGCGCGATGATTTACGCCGTGCCTCTGAAATCGCCCGCATGATGGTCACAGAGTATGGCATGAGTGAAAAATTAGGCTTAGTAACCTTTGAAAGTAACTATCGCTCGCCCTTTCTCGATGGCTATGCTTCTGCTGAAGGCGCGTATAGTGATACAACCGCGTACCAAATTGATCAGGAAGTGAAACATATTATTGATGAAGCCTATCTTCGCGTCAGAGATATTCTGGAGCAGCACCTTGAAACGCTCCAGAATCTAGCCCGGGTGCTCCTAGAAAAAGAAGTGGTGGAACGCGAAGAATTTGACCGAATTATCGGGAAAATCCCTTTGGAAAGTGCATAATTTTTATGTGTAAAGGATGATCATGAAGGGGATGAATCTTTTTCATCCCCTTCATATCAGCGTTTATCATGAGAAAGAACACACACAATTTCTGGTATCTGTTGGGAATGCTTGTGTATGCCCTCTTATTGAGTTCATGCGCGTCGCTTATGCGTGGGCCGGAAACGCCTCCAATCATCGAACATGACATTTTTGACGCTTTCGTTACGCTTCCCGGAATCCCTGAAAATATTGAAGTTAATCCAATGACAGGCAGAGTTTATGTTGTCTATCGCGCTTACCCTGCTTTAACTGTACTTGAAGCTCAAACACTCCAGATGCTCGCCTCAGTCCCTTTACCCAAGTGTTCCCATCGTATCGGCATTGATCCCGTAAGCAATCGTATCTACGTCACGAATAAACAGAAAGGATCGATCTCAATTATTGATGGAGAGACATATTCACTAGTAAACACCCTGAAAGTCGGTCGCTGGCCTAATGGGATCACCGTCAATTCCCACACGAACACTATTTATGTTACTGATGAAAAACGAGCGATGGTGTCTATGATTGATGGCAAGAGCATGGCGGTCGTCGCCAGTATCCGTGTAGGGCGGTCCCCACGCGGGATTGCCGTAAATAGTTCGCGCAATCTTGTATATGTAGCCAATACAAAAGATGATACGGTTTCCATCATTGATGGGAATACGCAAGAAGTTGTGAATATTATTCCTGTTGGAAGTCAACCGAACTATGTAGCAGTGGATTCTGTGTTGAATAAAGCCTTTGTTTCGAATACGCACAGCAACAATGTGTATGTGATTGATGGCGGCGATTTTCATCTGGTCGTCGGCGTGGTGCCTGTGCAAGTGAACCCCTGGGGCTTAACCGTGGATGAGACGCATAATTGGCTGTTTGTCACCAATACGAATGATCATTCCCTGTCAGTCGTGCAAACCCGGTCGCATCAAGTGCTGGCAACCAGCCCAACCCAGGCATTTCCGATTGACGTTGCGGTCGATGGTGAACGCAAGCTCCTGTATGTGATTCACCGTGATCGGCGGGAACTATTCATCGCGCATATTACACAGGAATAAACAACAGTAAAGCCTATAATAGACATCATTCCAAAATATTTCTTCCGGCGAAATTGATTACATGGTTTGTGCAGATTGAGCGGCTGTAACCATTGCCTGAATGTTTTCCGGGGGAGTGTCGGGGGCAAGCGTACAGCCGGAGGCCAGAATAAAACGGCCTAATTGAGAAGCGTGTTCACACAAACTTTTGACGCTAGCGCTGACATCCTGCGGTCGTCCGTGCAGCAGGACGCCAACCGGATCAATATTGCCTATGATCGTGATGTGTTCCGACAGGCGGCTGCGGGCTGCCACGAGATCAACCCCAGCGTCGAGTTCAAGACTGTGAGCATGACTCTGGCTCATCAAGTCCAACAGTTTAGTGGTGTTGCCGCAAATATGCAGGGTGGTGGGGATGTCGTAAGGTTGAAGTTCATCAAAGACTTGCTGCTGGTAGGGCAAGGCGAATTTTTGATAGTTTTCAGGGCCAAGTAGCATGGCCGGAGAATCTCCGGTATTCAGAATATGCGCTCCGGCTTCGGCCATGGCGCGGGCGTAACGGATGACGGTTTCCGTACAGATGTCGAGCAATTTCTTTATGAACACCGGGTTGTCATACACATCCAGCATGACCTGATTGATGCCGCGTAAAGCGCAGGCCAGGGAAAAAGGAGATTGGTCGAAATTCCCTATCACGGCGAACTGATCTTGTGCGCGGCGGACCGCGATTTCTAAGGCTTTGACCAGCAGGGGAAGTCGTCCATCACAGGCCGGATCAGCGGGAATCAGGCGATCAATCTGTTTTTTGTCGGCTAACAGTGGCGTGGTGCCCTGGACCGGCGCATCTTCAGAATATTGCACCGGCGCGCCCATGGCTTCGGCTGTGACCCAGGTTTCGGCTGAAACATAAACGCCATCATATTGAAAGCGTTCGCGGCAGGCGATGCGTGAATCGGCCAGCGTTTCCGGCGACCTGAGTTCTTCGCTGATTCTCATCCCGTTGAGCCGGGCTGCGGTTTGACCAATGATCGGCACCACCGGAATTCTATCCGGGGTTTTCCCCTGAAATACAGATAGTATGCGTTCTAATGAGGTCATCTATTTTATCACAGCAAGAGTGCAAAAATGAAGTTTTTGCAGCAAAAACTTCATTTTTACTGCGTTCCTGCTTTATCCTGATGAATGGCAATATTTCTTGAGCATCTCTCCTAACGGATCAATGTCTTCGGCGGAATATCCCAGATACGAATGTCGTCGCCAGCCTTCGGCATATTGAAATTTTTCAGACATCTTGCCCACCTCTTCCGACATCTCGCGCATAGTGATCAGATAGGCGTTTAGCCCCTGACTTTCATCTAACCAGGTTTTCTGGCTTTCATGGCAAGCCAACATCTGGGTTTTCCGGTCAATTGTAGAGCTAATATCAACATAAAAGTCTGGAATAATTGGCCGCCGCAACCCGTCAGTCAGACCGTAAGGCATGGCGTGATACAAGGTCACATTGTGTTGAATTGCCTCAACTGGCGGAGAGGATAAATAATTCGGCATTCCCCGGCAAAACGCCGCTGTGACGCCGATGCGCGAGGTATTACTATGATCTTCCATGTAATCTTCAGGAGAAGGCAGCAACATGATGTCAGGTTTGATCTGACGAATAATCGCCGTGACCTGGCGAATCAACTCTTGCGTGTAAAAGACTTCCAGATCGTTGACCAGACTCTCGTGAAACGCAGCCCCCAGAAAAGAGGCGGCATTCTGCGCCTCCTGCCCGCGAATCCGCACAATGTCCTCGGGACGATGGATAGTCGTGCCACAACTCCCATTGGCCAGATTCATATAATGCAGATCGCAACCCGCTTCTTTCAGCAGGAACAATGTGCCTGCCATCATAAACTCAATGTCATCCGGGTGACATCCTAATGCAAAGATTTTCATAGGAGTGATTAAAGTTTATAAGTGACTAAAATTGAAAGGGACTAAAAGGACTAAAGGGACTAAAAGTTTAAAGTTGAAAGAAGCCTCCTCAAATTTTAATCCCTTTAGCCCCTTTAGTCTCTTTAGTCCCTTATAAACTTTAGTCACTTACAAACGTCAATGCATTTCGGCGTCGCAGGTGCCGATGCCGGGGCGATAGTAATTGAATTGGACATTCGGGTGATCTGCTAACAGCGACATGGGCACGGCGCTATCCGGCAGCTTCTTTGAGATCATAAACGCAGTCAAACGCATCCCAAAGGGGTTATCGTGCATTCCGGCCTGCCAGATCGACACTTTCTCCGATTTCCAGGTTTCCACCGGTCCGACACTGATCGCCTGGGAAGGCACATTGGAGACCACGCCGCCGCCAGAGGTGCGGGCATTCTGAATAATCGTCATCGGGTGCAGATTCACAATCCGTGCACTAAGTTGGCGATATTCTTGCGGCGAGGGGGGATTGTCCTGATATTTCCCTTCACGTTTGACCGGATCGTTAAAGGCCCAATGTTTCACTTCCCCCTGTCCGCCTTGCATGACCAGACAGCGCACCTTGTCAAAGGATGCTGTGTAGTCTTCGATATTGCTCTCGGTTAAAAAGTGCAGATGTTCATCCGGCATCCGCAATTTTTTGTTGATGCGATTGAAGCAGAGTTCCATATCCGCTTTGGCGAAACTCAGCGGATGCGTAATCGGAACGGCTTTGCCATTCAAATACCATTCATCCATGCCCCAAAAATGACCGTAACGTACATCAACGTGCAAATCATTGACAATTTGAGCCACAAGCGGTAACTGTTCCGTGGGGCCAATCGGGCCGCAAATCCCGGTTGGTTCATGTTCGGTAGCCTGCTGCCAGGCCCGGACATATTCCAACGCTTCCGCCACATAAAAAGATTCCAGGGTATCATAAAATTTTACCGTGAAACCCGATCGTGATAATTGCAGCAAATCCTCTGCGCTTAATTTCGCCGCGTCGTTTAAAATCTGTTCATCCAGAGTGGTATAATCCCACCACTCCGGCGCAACTTTACTGATGTTTCTCATAGTGCTCCCTCCTTATTCATATCTGGTTTTTGTAGCTTTTTTGGGGAACTACAAGGATTTGGTGTACAAAGGATTTGTTACTGTAAATAATTCTGTATTCAACCACAGATGAACACAGAGGAACACAGATCGTCTGAAATATCCGTGTCTATCCGTGTCTATCTGTGGTTCATTTTCAACACCGGCACAGAATTATTTACAGTAACAAGGATTTTTGATATGACATAAACAGACTGCATTACTCCTTTGTACATTCAATCCTGTAGTTTCTGTTGTTTCGGGAATAAGTCTTCGAGATTCCCGAAACAACAGTATTGCCAATATTAACGATTCTAAGCAAACACAAGACAGCGTCCTTTGGGTTCAGGAATCGAGTCACCAAATTCTTGGGCTGTTTCAATCCAGAGGGTGATGGCTTGTTTGATATGTGTCAAGGCATCATCATAATTCTTGCCATGCGCCATACATCCGGGAAGTTCCGGAACCTCGGCAATAAATGTATCATCCTCAGTACTCCAATATATGATGATTTCATATTTTCCCATTTAATCTTCCCCTCCAAGTTGATACTTCAAAATGATACGACACACCTGTCTTACCTGGTAAGGTTTTGCCTTATTACCATCTCGTTGTAAGTTCACTTTTTCTTCTCCACCAAATTTTCTAAAAATATGATGGCTTCCTTTTCGTGCATATCAAAACCATAATGGCATAATAACTGGCATAAGTCGTCAAAGGCGATATTTGCATCAGATCTGCCAAATAAAATTTGATTCCGCAACTTATCATATTTATCCATGACCGCCTAAAACTCCTTAAATATTCGTGCGATTGGCGTACCCGGTGCTTGTATGTCAAGATCGAGAAAATAGCCGAAAGGCGTTTGATGTACTTCGTAATCGGCGTTGAACAGACGGCGTTCCGCATTCGCTAACACTATGCGTGTGGCTTCCGGCGCGGCTTTACTTTCTGACAAATGTGCAAAAGAATGCAGGACAATCCTGGTGGTCTCATTCTTACGAGCCGCCCATTTGAGGTTTTTAATCAATTTCGTTTCCACCTCTGACAAGCGTTCTTCATCCTGACTTTCCACATGAATAAAGCCAACAAGTGCACGTTCAAGCGCATGGGTTTTCTGAATATCAGGTACGCTTTCCAGTGCTTTGAGCGCGGTGGTATAGGCGAAGCGCTCTGCGTAGATCATCAATAATTTCATACATCTACCTCAATGCCCAGCGGACAATGATCTGCGCCCATGACTTTGGGCAGAATGAAAGCATTCGTCACATGGTCTTTGAAGGCGTCATTCACAAAAAAATAATCAATTCTCCAGCCGACATTCCGTTCGCGGGCGCGGGCGCGGAAGCTCCACCACGTATAGTAATCCGGTTCGGGGTGAAACATTCTGAATGTGTCAACATAGCCATGGGTAATCAATTTGTCAAGCCAGGCGCGTTCTTCGGGCAGAAACCCGGAGACCGTTTCATTTTCTTTGGGGCGAGCCAGGTCAATCGCTTTGTGCGCGGTGTTTACATCGCCGCAGAGAATCACATTTTTCCCCTGTGATGTGATCTCATCAAGAAATGGTAAAAAAGCTTCGTAAAAATCCATTTTATACTGTAAGCGTTCTTCTGAGGATTTCCCATTGGGGAAATAGACGTTCAACAAGGTAAAATGCTCGTATTCAGCGACAAGCGTACGCCCCTCATTGTCGAAGCGCTCAACCCCGAATCCATAGGCGACATGCTTTGGTTCTTCTCTGGTATAGAGCGCCACACCGCTGTAGCCTTTGCGTTCGGCTGAGGCAAAATAGACGTGATAGCCGTCAATCGCAGTGAGCGATTCATCAAGCTGTTGTGGCTGCGCTTTGGTTTCCTGAAGACAAAAGATGTCGGGTCGTTCTTGTAAAAACCAGGTAAAACCGCCGTTTTTCTGAAAGGCTCGCAATCCGTTCACATTCCATGAAATCAATCGTCGTGCCATCATGTGTCACTCTCCTAACTGTTGTTTGATTGTCTGATACACCTTCTCGGTCAATTCCTCATAGCTCAAATTTTCCGGAAAAATCGGCGGCAGAAATTGTACACTGATCTGCTGTTTAAACACCGGAATCGTCTTGCCTTTGGGCATCGCCTGATAGGCGCCCTGAATCACGGCCGGTACAATCGGAATATTGAGTTCACAACTCAGGATGGCAAAGGTTTTTTTGAATTGCGCCAGTTTGCCATCGCGGGTACGTGCACCTTCGGGGAAGAGCACCATATTCTTGTTTTTTCGCAGCACTTCGGCCATTTTTTGCAAGGAACGTTTGAGTTCGCGATTAATATCCACAATGATCACATTATGATGGTCGGCAAATAATCGTTGCCAGGATTTTCGGAAATGGCGTTCTTCGGCGTAAAAATAGGTCTCTCGCAAAAGTTTGCTCTCGAAACATTGAGTAATAATCAGGGCGTCGAGATAACTCTGATGATTGGGTGTTAAAATAAAAGGGGAATTTTGCAAATGTTCATAACCACCCACTGACAGACGAAAATATCGGCGCATCAAGAACTTTAACACATTGTTGCCCATCCCATGAATCGGAGAACTTGTGGGCAGCGACAAACTTACAGGTTCTTGTAAAATCCGATGCCAATTGATGCCTTCAGCTTCAAATTTTGTCTTCTTTTCTTGCACATAGCCGGCCAATTGCTCGACCGTGGGATGGCGCAGGATTTCATCATCGCTGATATCCAGGCCAAAGGTGCCCTGAAGGTAAGTGTGCAAGCTTACTTTATCAAGCGAATCGAGGCCCAGATCAAGTTCCAGATGGGAATCAGGATACACTGCATGAGCAGTCTGAGCTTGCAGATATTCCTTAATATTCTGGTATTCCGGGGAATCCGGTTCTTGTTCCGGCGGAGTGGTTCGTAAGGCTTTGGCGGTGAGTTCCGGTAACTGAAAGCGCCGGATTTTTCCTAATCGGGTTTTCGGGAGTTCCTCTTTGACCACCGTAAATTTCATAATTTTTTTGGCAGGCGAGGCGCTATGATTATAGGAATCGAAGACATCCCATCGAAAATGTTCTTCGATATGGTGAATCCCTTGCTCATTGATTTTATGAAAATTCGGATAAATGACGGCCTGTAGCACATTTTCGTGCATAAACACGCCGACTTCACTGATGGTATCAAAGTTTTGCAAGAGTTTGGCTTCAATTTCTTCAGGATTAATGTTTTTGCCGCTCGGTAGCACGATAATATCTTTTTTGCGACCAGTCACAAACACATAATTCTCTTCATCTACATACCCCAGATCGCCGGTGTACAGCCATCCGTCACGAATGACTTGCGCGGTTTCGTCGGGGCGGTTGTAATAGCCTTGCATAATGTTGCGGCCTTTGGCGGTAATCTCGCCATCCACAATACGAACCTCATTCTTGGGTAATATCTGACCGCTTGCCCCTATTTTAAGCTTTCCGGGGCGAGTGAAAGAAATCATCGGGGTTGACTCAGTCATGCCATAGCCATTGAGCAGATCAAAGCCCAGGGTTTTAAAATCCCTTGCGACCTCATTATCAAGCGCGGCCCCGCCGCAGGGCATAAACTGCATTTTGCCGCCGAAACGTTCGTGAACCTTCTTGAATACCAACTTTGAAAATTTGGGGGAATCGAGAAATTCCGCCAGTTTAAAGAGATGACGCGCCACAAAACTTTTGTCAATTTTTTCCTTGATCCCTTTTCGAATGGCGGTAAACAGTCTGGGAACCCCTATAAAAAGAGTGATCTCATGTTTTTGAAGGGTGCCGATAATATCTTCAGATTTCATAGATGGCGAAAATACGCAGGTTTCGCCAATATACAACGGAATAATAATCGTGCCCATCAGAGGATAGACATGATGTAAGGGTAGAAGCACTAACACCCGTTGCTCCGGGGTATAAATTTTCACGTCCTCAGCAACCGATTCGGCGTTGGCCAGAATATTGTCAAAGGAAATCATCACGCCTTTGGGGCTGCCGGTGGTTCCGGACGTGTAGATAATCATCGCGGTATCATCCTTGTTCGCTTCCGGAAAATCAGGATGTTCCGGGGCTTGTATCGCTTCCAGGCTTTGCTGAAGATCTTCAAACACAAAGCATTGGATGGTGTATGACAGCGAGGAAAATGTGCTTTCAAGGTCCCTGGCTTTTTCTCTGGAACAAAAGATCACTTCAGGCTGACAATCTTCCAGAATATAGGCGACTTCCTCTGGGGTCGCCATAAAATCAATGGGCACAGCAATGCAGTAGTTCTTCCAGGCCGCATAAAAGGCATAGACCCATTCCAGGCGATTTTCCGAGTAAATCGCCACTTTTTTACAGCGCTGCGTCTGAAAGACGCTTGCATATTTTGTCACTTCTTGTAAGAGTTGCGTATAACTGACGCGCTGCTCTCCAAAAATTACTGCGGTTTTTTGATGGTCTTGTAAAAATTTCATGGAAGGCCTCACTGCCTTAAGAATGAAGAATAGACACGAATTTTCGGGTATTCAGCAAAAATCCGAAAATTCCTGTCTAATCTTCATTCTTGTATTATTTAGAACAATACCTGTTCATCTCAAATCAATACATCGAACAAATTTCTAGTTGTTTCGGATTGGTAAGAAATCAACAGAATCACATCACATATTTCAACATTTCCTGCCGAACATTCTCGACAAGCTCAACTTCCTCCTTATTTTCAGGATAGACCGGAGGAAGAAAGCGCACCTGAATTTTCTTGAACAGCTTTGGCATTGCTCTTCCGGTCGGCATGGCATGAAATGCTCCCTGAATGACAACTGGAACCACAGGAATATTCAATTCACAGCTTAACACGGCAAAAAATTTTTTAAATGAGCCAAGACATCCATTTTTGGTTCTGGTGCCTTCCGGAAAAATCAATATATTTTCTCCTTGTTGCAGTATCGCCGCCATTTTTTGCAGCGGCTCTTTCAGACGGCAATTGATATTCACAATGATGACATTGCTGGTATCGGCCACAAATCTGCGAAAAGGTGTATGGAAATGTTTTTCTGTGGCACATACAAACAGGCGACGTAAAAACTCATTGCTTAAAAATCGGGCGATGATAAACCCATCCAAAAAACTCTGATGATTGGCAACCAGAATCATGGGCGAATCTGGAAGAGATTCATCTCCGCTTGCCTCAAGCTTGAAATATAAGCGGACAAACGTTTTCACGATGTTCAAAATCAGTGTATGGGGAAAACGGCTTTGAGGTAAACAAATATTATTAGCTGAGATGAAAATATTCCCCCAATCAGCCTGAGCAGATTTTGGCGCAGGAATAAAGAATTGCCCGGATTCTTTGCATTTTTTTCTGAGATATTCCGCCAATGTCTGAACCGTACAGTACTCGACCCATTCTACTTCCGTTAAGGCTAGTCCGAAGGTTTCTTCCAAAAATATCTGAAAACGCACTTTATCCAAGGAACTTAACCCAAGATCAAGATCAAAATGGTCGTCCGGGAAAATCGTTTGTTGAGATAGCTTAGATAGAAAAGTCTCAATCATACGATATTCCTGAAATTCAGGGACAGAACCAGAACGCTCTGATTTTTGAGAAACTCGGTTCCCATACCCTGGAAGTAATTCCCTGGAAATCGATCCTTGGGGAGTTTTGGGTAAAGGCTGTTTTACTATTGTACACTGATGAATTTTCTGTGCGGGGAGAGTTCTATGATTGTATTGCTCAATCACATCCAGCCGGATGAATTCCTGAATATTCAGGATTCTTCGTTGTTGAAGGATTGCAAAATCAGGGTAAATTATCGCCTGTAAACCATTATGATTTTGAAATACCCCAATTTCTTTCACCACATCAAAACGTTGGAGAATGGTGGTTTCGATATTTTCATAATATGGTATATGAACGTGTGTCATATTTTCTCAGTACACTGAGCAAGAAATTCCTTAAAACCCGGGTTTTTATCCGGAAATTTATGAGTACGTACTTATCCATCTGAAATATCACCAAAAACGGGAAACTCTGTTCATGTCAAGGCAAAAGTCATCTCTTCTTTGTTATTGTCTTGACAATCTCGGAAAAGTCCACAATTTAAGTAACTACAAACATGAAGAATACGCAAGAACTTATGTCAATAACAAGAAGGAGGTTATGTAATGATTGAGAGTTTGACAAATTTGAGTCCGGTATGGCAAGCATTTCTGGCAACATGTTTTACCTGGTTTGTGACTGCGCTTGGAGCGGCCATGGTGTTTTTCTTTAAAGAAATCAGTCGTAAGGCTCTTGATGGGATGTTAGGGTTTGCCGCGGGTGTGATGATCGCTGCGAGTTTCTGGTCACTCTTAGCGCCTGCCATTGATTTATCTGAGCAAATGGGATTGACCCCCTGGATGCCGCCGCTGATCGGCTTCCTGGCCGGAGGCGCGGCACTGCGGCTTGTGGACAAACTGCTACCGCATTTACACCCTGGTTTTCCGGTTTCACAAACCGAAGGGATTCATACGTCCTGGCATAAGAGCATTCTGCTTGTCTTCGCCATTACACTCCACAATTTTCCTGAAGGGCTGGCTGTCGGAGTTGCATTTGGAGCAATCGGAGCGGACATTCCTTCTGCTTCGCTTGCCGGTGCGATTGCGTTGGCAGTAGGTATTGGAATACAAAATTTTCCTGAGGGCACCGCAGTGTCCGTGCCATTACGCAGATCGGGGCTTTCACGGTTTAAAAGTTTCTGGTACGGTCAACTCTCGGGCATAGTTGAACCGCTTGGCGGGGTGCTTGGGGCAATTGCCGCCCTGACGATGCGTCCGATCCTGCCGTATGCGCTGGCGTTCGCAGCCGGAGCTATGATTTTTGTGGTCGTGGAAGACGCCATTCCTGAATCCCAGCTTTCCGGGAATACGGATATTGCGACCCTGGGCGCGATGTTGGGCTTTGCCGTGATGATGAGTTTGGATGTTGCATTGGGTTGAGCCTGAAAAAAACCGAGTTTTTTGAAAAAACTCGGTTTTTCTGCCTGAACGTTATTGAAATCTCAGTTTATCAATGATTAATGCTCGCTGCGAATTTTGACTTTCCTGGTTGCGTACTGCGATAAGAGGGCGTTGTTCCTCCATGAACAGGTGAAAGGTGTAGATTTTCCATCCGGTTTCTGTGACAGTGGTTTGGGCAACGGGTTTACCATTAACAAAAATTCCCATCGCGAGTGAACGTTCACGATCATCAGCATCAAAGACGGCTCTGGCATAGATGTGAAGTTCCCATTCAACAGGCTGACCATCTTTTGAGGAAGGCAGTGAATGATACAATTTCGGGCGCACCTCAAGCTGATCCCCAGGGTTGAGCTGCCAGCCAAAAAATTTCCATTCCCGAATATATAACTGATTATTCCAGGGATCAAGCGTTTCCGGAACCCTCTTTCCGCCGGATACACTCACATCAAGAGCATCCTCAGCTTCCATGAGTCTGGAGGGTAAGATTTTCCCCAGAGCTAATCCAACAAAACCCAGACTGATAACACTTATAATGATGAGAAAAATATGCAAATCCGGCGTAAATTTCTGTAAAAAGGAAAATGCCCCTTTGGTTTCAACCCGACAGGCATAGATTAATGCGCCAATTCCCAGAATCCCTGCCAGTGTGAGATATGGCGCAGCCGGATTCACGCGAATCCACGAAGGGAATAGTCTGGGCAAATTCACAGCCAGATTGCGGCTGAAGGCTTCAAGAAAATTGTTAGTGCCGTCTGCCCAATTATACCGCCACCAGGGATTAATCGTGATTGTCCAGGCAAGCAACCCTGACCATAAGGCGCACACGCCAAACAGAATCGATTTGATGACTGAACTTTTTTGTGCAAAAAACTTCGCCAGAAACACTGCGAGCAGTGGCAGAATCGGTAAAAAGTAGCGCAAGGGCGGAGTTGGGGCGGCATGCCAGAGCGGCCAGAGGCAAATGAACACGTAATTAAAAATCACGATTGCTGCAATCGACAAAACGTCACGCCATTCTTGCCGGGTTAACAGGCCAAGACCAACACAAGCTAGCATATACAGCGGGGTATAGAAAAACAGGCCATACTCCTGATCAAACAATCCCCCTAGTACACCATACAACGGATTATATCCTCTGAGAAACCAGAGCATGAATGTTGAATCGCTGATCCGGCTGTCGATGAGAACGGCGAACAGGATGTTCACAAAAATGATGCTCGTCACAATGAGCGTTATCTTGAATTTTTGCCGGACACCGAGTCGCTTTTGAAACAGATGGAACAGCAAAAACAGCGCCATCGTTCCGGCTATCGGTACATAACGAGTTTTTAACAGCACAATCAATAAAAGGCAGCCGCCAATCATCACGCTATTTTTCCAAAAGCGAAAATCGCGCAGCGTCTCAGGCAGATGAAAGATTCGAATCCGGCGAACTACCCAGATTGACATCAGTGCGGCCAGAGGTTCAGGATAAATTTGCCCCATATAAATGATCATCGGAATACTAAACGCCGTGCAAATCCAGGTCAAAAACGACGCCATTAACGAATGAAACAGTTCATACGTCAGCAGAAACACCTGAAGCATCAGCAGAGCCGTAATCAGATTCATCTGAAAGACCGCGCCAAACTGTCCACCCAAAACATATCCAGGCAACAGTACAAAGGGAAATCCGCCTTTATGGCGATATGAATAGATTTCGGTTTCGCTGACTTGATCGCCCCAGGCTGGGCGAAGGTCATCCCAGAAAAATGTTTTGTAATCGCGGTCGCGATAATTGTTGTAGAGATTGGTATCATGATCATGCCAGAGACTATGGGTAATCAGCAAATAGTGCGGCTCATCGCCGGTGAGCGAGGTACGCTGAATGTGATACACAGAAATCAGGGTATAGACGGCGAGAGCGGTGAGGAGCAAGCTGAGTTTGAAATATAACGGGAGGCGGGCATGAGAAAATTCTTGACCAGGAAGTTGGCGAATATGCGCTGCAAGATACGCCAGAAACAAGCCTCCTTTTAAGACAATCAGCGCAACATACACAACAGCAAAGCACAACAGGAAATTTTTGAGATAAGGACCGGCAACTTGCAGGCCTAGAAATCCGAGTGAAAACAGATAAGTATAATCATCGTAACTCAGAAAACGACGAAACGCTGGCAGGTGGATCTTCTCATCCAAAAGCAGATACGCGCTGCTGCACAACGCATACAGCAGCGGAATCCAGATCGCGTAAAATTTTCCCCAGGAATCATAGTGGTCAAGCTGGCATATTTTCCAAAGACCAGCGATGTTCATGCCTAATAAGATGAGTGTTCCATAGCGGAATACTAATGAAAGCCAGCGTGAAATTTTTATACACATGGGTTATTTGTATTTCCCTCGCAGTAGATTATACCGGATTTTCAGCAAATCTTTCAACATCCCTAAAGAATCCGTAAACATTTTCACCCGACTATGCGGTTCATTATCCCATCGAATTGGAACTTCTTGAATTCTATAGCCTCGATGGGCCGCTAACGCTAATATTTCCACATCAAAGCTGAAATGATCAATGGTTTGCCGAGTAAACAACTCTTTTGCCACATTCTCGCGGAAACATTTAAAACCGCATTGGGTATCAGAGAATTGCGTGAGCAACAGTAAACGCGCAAGATGGTTAAAAATTTTCCCCATGCCTTCGCGATACCAGGCCTGATGTACGCGAACATTCGACTCTTTCAGACCACGTGAACCAATCGCAATATCATAGCCTTGCTGTAAAAACTGAAGCAGTTTCTCAACTTCTTCTATTGGCGTGGAGAGATCCGCATCCGAAAACAAGATATAGTCGCCGCGAGCCTGCAACACACCCTGGCGCACGCTATAGCCTTTCCCGCGATTCACGCCATTTTGAATCAATACGCTATGTTTGATATGTTGCAAGATGTTATTCACTACCTTGACAGTTTGATCCGTGCTGCCATCATCGACAACGATCACTTCAGAGGAATACGACTGTTGCTCCAGATACGCGCATAAGCGTTTTAATGTCGTAGCAATCCGCTGTTCCTCATTGTAGGCCGGAATAACCACAGAAAGAAGAATGTCAGTCATCATCATCACTGTAAAGCGAAATGATCATTTCGCTCATAAAAAAGTTGTGTAATTGGAGAGCGAAATACGTATTTCGCTCACGGATCGATCTAAACCTGTATAGTAAAACTGTTGAAGGATGTCAAAAGATTTCTCCGAACTTCTGAATAAATAACACCCTGATCAAAATTTTAGGGGATTTCTAAAAACCGGGTTTCTTCAAGAAACCCGGTTTTTTGCCTGTATCCGGTTTTTCTGCCTGGATATGTTTGGTAATGCTATTTGTCTAATTTCATGATTTTCTTCTTGACGCCAGAATGTTGGAACCGATGTAAAGTAATGGAACGATTTACCAGTTTTTCGCCAGATCAGATGTACCGCGAAATTCTTTTTCGCGGCCATGTCAGGCGTATGCGCGAAAAGGAATTTCGCGCTACATTTTTAAAGGAGGAAGAATATGCTTGATGTGTTAGCAATCGGGGCGCACCCGGACGATTGTGAAATTACGATGGGTGGAACTATTTGTGTATTAAAACAGCTTGGCTACAAAGTGGGCATCTGTGATTTGTGCGCCGGAGAAGCTGGAACTTACGGCTCGGCGGAAATTCGCAAAGCGGAACTCGCACGCGCCAGTGAAATCCTGCAATTAGATGCACGGATTACGTTGGACATGCCTGATGGCAATATTCGCAACACTGAAGAAAATCGTTTAAAACTGATTGAAGTCATTCGAACACACCAGCCGGAAATCGTATTTGGGTTTGCGCACGAACTCACGCGGCACCCGGATCATTACTTTGCCGGAAAACTCGTGAAAGAGTGCAGCTTTTTGGCCGGATTGGAGAAAATTACGACGGCCCATCCAGCGCACCGGCCTTCGACGTTCATTATGTTTAAAGGCTTACGCGCTTATGAAAAGCCGGATTTCGTTGTGGATGTCACCCAGGTGTGGAACCAGAAATTGGAGGCTATTCGCGCCTATGAATCGCAGGTGACGGCCGATGGTGAAAATGATGAGAAGACCAAAACCTTTATCCGTTCGCACACGTTTTGGGAACTGATTGATGCTAGCGCGCGTGTCTCAGGGGCGATGATCGGCGTCAAATACGGCGAACCCTTCTATTGTGAAACGTCGGTCAGACTTGCCGATATTCCTGCGGCGTTTACCCGGAAATAACCAAGAAACCGGGTTTTTTCAAAAAACCCGGTTTCTTTCAGTAAATATATCCTGTGAAAAATTTACAGACACTTGTTCCGTTTCTGAAACAGCATTCTGTCGAACTGCTGATAGGCTTTGTTTTCATGCTGCTGCAAAATTATGGTTACATGAAAGTCCCGGCCTATATGCAAAAGGCGGTAGATGAGATTAGCGCGGCCAACCGCTTTGACGTCATCTTCTCTCATCTGCTGATGATCGGCTTCTATACCGTGCTGCTCGTTGTCTCGATGTTTCTAATGCGCAAGCTTATTATCGGCGTTTCGCGCAAAATCGAATATCAATTGCGCGAAAAATTGTATCAGAAACTCCTCGCGGTTGATATGGCATTTTTTTTGAAAAATGAAACCGGGGACCTGGTCTCGCGCTGTACGAACGATGTCGGTGAGGTTAGAACGCTGCTGGGGCCGGGGCTGATGTATATCCCGAACTCCTTGAGTCGCGTAGTGTTGTTTATCCCTATTTTATTCGGGTTAAGTGCGCCTTTACTGCTGATCATTCTCGGTATGTTAGTGTTCGTTGTCGCGCTGATTCTTATGACCATGCCGCGCCTGCGTCCGCTTTTCCGCCAGATTCAAGAATTTTTAGGCGTCATCAATAATCGCGTCTGGCAGGTGATTGCTGGCATGACTACCATCAAGCTTTATACCCTTGAGGCCATCGAAACCGACCGATTTAAAGATTTAAACCAGGAATATATTCAACGCCAGATGCAATTAGTCAAAGCGCGAGGATTTCTCTGGCCCTTGTTTATTTTTATCTTTTCTCTGACCGAATTGTTCATTTTATGGATTGGTGGATCGCAAGTCATTCGGGAGCAGATGACCATCGGTGAACTCTTGCAGTTTAACGTGATGGTCGGGCAGCTTACCTTTCCTGTGCTTTCGCTGGGATGGGTGTTGTCGCTCTTCCAACAAGGCATCAGTGCCATGGGGCGCATTAACTATATTTTAGAATACCCGGTGGAACAACGCGACGATTGGCAACCCATAGAGAGCGAGACACTGATGTTTCGCACCCATAATTTGACCTATCGCTACCCGGCTCATCAGACGGAAAATGCACAGTCAGAGCCGCGGCCTGACACTCGTGATGATCAGGTCTTGCGCCAGATTAATGTCACGATTCGACCGGGGCAGATTGTCGGGATTACCGGCACGATCGGCAGCGGCAAAACCACATTCATCAATTTGTTAACTGGTTTGTATAAACCTGAACCAGGGATGTTGTTCATTAATGACGTGGATATTCGTGATATTCAACCGGAGAGCCTGCTCAGAAAAATTTCGGTCGTGCCTCAGGAAACCTTTTTATTTTCACGCAGCATAGCAGAAAATGTCTCGCTTGGCAATAATGGACAGGTGGAAATGGAAGCCGTGCGCGAGGCCGTCAGTTGGGCAGGGCTGGAAAGCGATGTAATTACTTTCCCGGAACAATACGATCAAGTCGTTGGTGAACGCGGAATTACCCTGTCCGGAGGACAAAAGCAGCGAACGGCCATCGCCCGCGCCCTTCGCAAGCGCAGTCCGGTCTTGATGTTCGATGATGCGCTTTCCAGCGTGGACGCCAACACGGAAGCCCGAATTTTAGATAATTTGAAGACTCTCCACTCCTTTCAGACCTTCATCGTCGTCTCTCATCGCATTTCTGCCCTGAAAAATGCAGATGTGATTTATGTGTTTGATCAGGGCGCAATTGTTGAACAGGGGACGCATGAAGCCTTGCTCAACAAACAGGGGCTTTACTCGAAATTAGCGCGGATGCAGCAAATGCAAATGGATATGGAGGCGATCTGACGCATCATGCAAAGTACACAAGAACGCAAAACCTTTGATTGGAAATTAGTGAAACGGCTGTCGCCCTATCTGAAACAGCATCTGCTGCTCTTAATGCTCGCACTGGTGTTATTGTTAGGGGTTGACCTGACTGACGTGCTGCACCCGTATCTGGTCAAAATCGGAATTGATCAGCATGTTATAACCAAAGATCTCTCGGGACTAACGCGAATATGCCTGTTATTAGGACTTGTCCTTGTCAGTAATTTCCTGATGTTTGTCGGGTTCAATTACACGATTCAATATTTAGGGCAGCGTATCCTCTTTGATTTGCGCCTGGATTTATTTCGTAAAGTGCTGGCGCTCTCGAACGAGTATTTTGACGGCACTGCGGTCGGCAAAACTCTGACCAATGTGACAAATGACGTTGAAGCGATTCGCGAATTCATTTCCGAAGGCATCGTCTCTGTGTTAGGAGATTTTGTCAAACTTGCATTCGTGCTGGCTGCTATGCTGCTCCTGAATGTGCGCCTCTCTTTACTGGCTTTTACCATCATCCCGGTTTTTGTCCTGGCAACCCTGGCCTTTCGCAAAAGCATCCGCAGCGGGTACCGGGATGCGCGCGCCGCCAATTCGGAAATTAACACTTCCTTAGTGGAAACGATTGCCGGCGTCAAAGAAATTCATCTCTTTAACCATAAAGACGAAAGCTCGCGCCGTTTTGCAGAGTATAATCGCCATTATCTCGACGCGTATCTCAAAGTTGTCCATTCTTACTCCCTGTATTTTCCTGTGATTGAAGTGGTCGCCAATCTCAGCATGATCATCATTCTGTGCTATACCCATTTTGCCGCAGGAACTGCGTTGGAAATTGGCGTCATTTTTGCCTTTTTTGCGTATGTCCATCTATTTTTTAAACCCTTACGCCAGATGGCTGAGAAATTCAATATGTTTCAGTCCTCCATGGCCGCAACGGAGCGCATTTTTCGTTTGCTCGACCGCAAAGTCGTTATCACCAATCATCCGCATGCCAGACGTATCAACGGTCACTTTCGCGGAGAAATCACTTTTGATCGGGTCAATTTTGCCTATAAGCCCGGTACGCCCGTGGTAAAAAATGTCTCGTTTACGATCAAACCCGGGGAAAAAGTCGCCATCGTGGGGCATACGGGTAGCGGCAAAACCACGATCATCAATTTGCTCAATCGTCTGTACGATGTGCAGGAAGGCGCGGTGTTGATTGACGGCGTGAATATCAACGAGTACGACATGGTGGATTTACGCACCCAGATAGCGACCGTGCCGCAGGATGTATTTCTGTTCACCGGCACGATTGCCAATAATATCGCACTGCACGATCCGCGCATTTCCCGGCAAGCTGTGGAAGAGGCCGCTCGTCAGGTCTATGCCGATCGCTATATTCAGCGTTTGCCGCAGCAATACGATGAAAATATTTTGGAAGAAGGCAAATTACTCTCGGTGGGTCAGCGTCAACTTCTGAGTTTTGCGAGGGCCTTTGTGCGCCAGCCTTCGATCATTGTGCTGGATGAAGCTACCGCTAACATTGACTCTGAAACCGAATCGTTGATTGAAGCCGGCGTCAAGAATCTGCTCGACGGCAAAACCGCCATTATTATCGCACACCGGCTTTCCACCATCAAAAGTGTGGATCGCATTTTAGTGCTGCACAAAGGAGAACTCGTCGAACAAGGCACACATCACAGCCTGCTGCGACAGGGCGGGTTATATAAGCAATTGTATGCCATGCAGGCGTTGATGTCGAATTAGGATCGCAAATGAAATGAAGAAGATAAATCATTGACAAAATACTGCAGACACCAATGTGGCATTTTGCCGAGTGGCTGGAAAACCGACTGATGATCCCCATCAAGACTTCGAAAAACTCAAGCAAACGGCCAAACGCTTAACTGAGGGACGGAACGACTAACCGCCGCACAAGAGTTACTGGAACGCCCGATAGAAATTTTCTCTTATGAAGAAGAGTAAACTGTTGTGATGTCAAAGGCAGGCTTCAAAAGTCTTTGCTATGTATGTTCGAGGTTCCTGCCTTCAGTCAGTTCTGCTAAAGCAGGAACCACGAACATAACTCTCTGCTATCAACCTCTCAGGAAACGATAAAAGAATTTTGGGTAATGGTTAAATGGTAAGTGACATCCGCTCGTTGAGCGAAGTCGAAACGAGCCTGGACGTGTTCCCTTCG
>DF820463.1:901584-907703 GCA_000739535.1 Candidatus Vecturithrix granuli
AGCAGAGCTTGCGCACTCCGGAGAGCGTGTCCATAACCTTCTGTGTCATTACATTTAACCACTACCGAATTTTGAATGATCAACGTTATCAACAATTTTATCCGGGCAACTTGTTGACAGGCTTATAGATTTTTCGCCTGAAAGGTATTACACATATTCGGGTTGCCACTCTTGATGCCCTGCGTGAACCACCGTGCCCGCTGTTCAGATGTGCCATGCGTAAAGGCATCGGGCACGACATACCCTTGCGCCTGCATTTGCAGGCGATCATCGCCAATGCTTGAGGCTGCGCGTAAGGCTTCTTCAACATCCCCGGTTTCGACAACCTGACGAGCTTTATCAGCGTGATAGGCCCAGACCCCGGCCAGGCAGTCCGCCTGCAATTCGAGTTTGACCAACAATGCGTTAGCCGTCGCTTTATCAGCTTGACTACGGGCTTCATGCACCTGGGGTAAGATGCCGAGTAAATTTTGCACATGATGCCCGATTTCATGGGCAATGACATAGGCCTGAGCAAAGTCGCCCGGCGCTTTGAAACGCTCTTTCAGGTCGTTATAAAAACCCAGATCAATATACACTTTTTGATCCCCGGAACAGTAAAATGGTCCGGTCGCAGACTGGGCGTAGCCGCATGCGGATTGCACTGCACCGGTAAACAACACTAATTTCGGCTCCGTATATGTGCGTCCCATCTGGCGGAATAATTCGTGCCAGGTATCCTCTGTGTCGGCCAACACGACCGATACGAACTCCCCTAATTCATCACTGATCTTGCCCGTAGTCGTGGTCGCTGAATTCTGGGATGTACTATCGGGGGCTGTGAACTGATTCAAAATTTGAGAGGGATCCACGCCGAGCAGCATCGCAACCACAGCAATCAGCACCACGCCGATTCCGCCTCCGGCCGCGCCTTTGGCCACGCTCATCCCCCGCCGATCTTCAACATTATCGCTTCTTCTTCCGCCTTTCCAACGCATACAAATACCTCCATGATGATACGTAATGTTCAAATTTTCCCGAAATGTCGGTAGAACAATTGTTTTGGGAATGAAGTGCGCATTTCCAAAACAGTTCATCTCATAAATTATGATATTGATATATCAGCAAAAGGGTTCGATGTCAATCACTTCATGCAAATTTTTCTCAAATTTATGCTTTGCAAACATACGAAGACTGTTTGCACGTCAGGGGAACAGATTACAATGCTTTCTTCGGTATTTTCTCAGCCCTCTCCGAACACAAAAAAGTTGACAAAAATGCAAAATTTTATCAGAAACCAGTCGTATATCATGAACACGTATCAACGCCATTTTTCATTTTTCAGAAGCAGGAAAAATGGTTATATCTATACATGGGCATGTTAGGCAGAGTTCTGGAATCTGGTAGTGAGAAAATCAGATCATTGCCCGTTGCGAAGGTCTTTGAGGCTTTTGGCGTCATAGGCAATCTCCGAAAATACGGCGGTGCAGCCATATCCGGTCGGAGATTGCGTTGAAAACCCGATCCGCAGATTATGGAGTTCCCCCAGGCCAAAATAGCGTACCAGATGCCAGAACTGACGATCGGTGGAATAATGGAAAGCGAAGGTCGGCGCAATTCGGGCAACGCGTAAATATACCTGATTTCCTTCAATCGGTGTGGAATTACAATCATCGCAAACGCCGCGATTGACGACGGAGACCACCATCGGCTGCCGTTGCGGTGAGAATTCAAAGCAGAGCTTGGCCCAGGTCTCGTCGTTTTCATAAAGCAAGAGTATGCCCGCATCAAATGTCGCCTGAAAATCAACCGTGACGCTTGCACCCAATACAAAATTGTCCGATAATGGCGTAAAGAGTGCTTTGGGTGCATTATTGATCGAAAAATTTCCGCGCGGATCAGTAAATAAATCGGTAATTTCCCCGGCAGTAATGGCTAAATTGCGTTCCTGTTCCACCTTCCAATGTTTCGGGAGCGTGTGCCAGGTGAGTTCTGAAGGAATCGCAAGCAGTTCAAATGTTGTCATTGTGGTATTCTCCTTTGAAAATGTAACGCGAAACTCCAGTTTCGCGCATCATTGATACGGCCGCGAAACTTCAGTTGCGCGGTACATTTGCTTTTCATTGATGTCATAGCCGACTCCTTATGGCGAGAATAGGTGCGTCGGAAATGAGCAAGACCCTCCCGAAACACTGTTTTATTCTTGCTTATATCCCATTCTTGTAGTTTTCGACTTTACGGAGATAGGCCTGGATATCGCACTTACGTTCCAGTCCCGAAGCAGCCATATAACGGATTTTGCCGAAAATCGGGCGTTCAGTCCAGGCGCGATCATGGACGCCGTAAATCCAGGCCACGCCAGTGTAAGAGTTCGGATCGCGTCCGTCAAGAAAGTAGCGATTGTTCAGAAAAAGCGTGACAGTGTATGCCTGTTCCGGCGTTTCCATCCATTCCAGAATCTTCTTGCCCCAGTACATGCGCATATAATTGTGCATGAAGCCAGTCACGATCATTTCCTGCATGGCTGCGTTCCAGTAAAGATCATGAGTCTGCGCTTGTTCAAGCTGTTTCTGCGTATAGCGGTATTCCCGCCGATCACGGCGATGCTCGTTAAGCGTGTTTCGCGCCCAATTGGGCAGACAGGTGTATGTATCATACGCCTCGGTATATTCGACAAAATTCATAGCGAGTTCCCGACGCACAATGAGCTGCTCTAAAAAGGCATCTCCGGCTTTTTGCTCTGAAAAAGGGCTGGCCAGAATCTGATTGGCGATATACACTGGCGAAATCTGTCCGAAGTGCAGGTAGGGACTTAGATAAGAAATGTCGTCCGTCTGCGGCTGCTTGCTATGCTCGTCGTAGTGTGCGAGGCGGTTCAGAATGAATTCACGCAGCCGGGTTTTCGCCTGCGATGTTCCACCTCGGAAGAACCGACTAACCGGCTGAATGCGACGGTCGAGGCACAGCGTATTCAATACCGTATCGCTCGCAATCAGATCAATTCCTTCAATGTTCAGATTCAGTGATGGGTGGTTCACAGAAAAATGAGGAAGCTCTTCAAAAAACCTGTCCCATTGCCTGTGAATTTTCGGGCGAATGGTGCGGGCTGCATATTCGGCCTTCTGCGAAACAACTTCCAGCGGAACAACAACGTCACTTTCGACCTGAATGACCCGGCACTCAGCCTTTTCAGCTACTTCCTTGCGCCAGGCGCGTTGGTGGCGTAAATAACCCCGGTCGCAGACAATCAGCGAGGCAGCCTGTCCCAATTTCAGCACGACTTGTACCGGATGCCCATATTGCAGCACCATTTTGACGCCCAGTTGCGCTAAGGTTTGTTGCGTTTCCCGCAAGCCTTCGAGCATAAAGGCGTAATGGCGCAGGTTGGCTTCGGGGTAATCATCCGTCAGGCCAAAGACGACGATCAATGGCTGTCCCAGTTCATTGGCCTGCCAGATCGCAAATTCCAGGGCATGGTTCTCCTCAGCGCGCTGGGACTGCTGCATCCAATACAGCACGTAATTTTTGCGACGAATATTGGCGTCATTGAGATGTTGTATGCGTTCAGACCGGAAAATATTCATACTCAAAGCTGAAGCAGGCTGAAGCCCGCTGATCAGTTCCGCAGAGTGCTTTAGCGTCCTTCAGCTTTGAGACTGGCGATTGATCGCCAGGGTTGATATTCGCGCATGAACGACATGACCAAATCCAGCGGCAGCGCCTCGACATGACATCCCTGGTAGCCGGTCATCGCAGTGGCCATGCACAATGAATTGTAAATCGCCTCTTCTGTAGCTTCGATCACGGCCTGAAAAAGCGGAGACATCAGATTATTTGGGAGTTCGGCAATCGTGCAGAGTGATTCGCGTCGTTCCTTTGTCCGCCGGACAGTTTCGGCAGTCGAAAAGGCGATGGCGTAATCACCGGAGCCATTGCTCATCGAAGCTCCGGTGCGCGCTAAGCCTGCCATTGCCCGCCAGGCCAGCCGGGTTAAATTGCGATCGGACAATGGGGCGTCTGTGGCGACAAGCATCATGATTGAGCCGTCAGCACGGTTACTAAACGAAGTCGAAGTATTGTCAGGCTCAAGTTTGTCTTTGAGATAATAGCGGCCTGATTTTTGTCCGACCGGCACTCCCAAAATCTGCAAAACGCCGCCGAAATTCGATTGTACCAACACCCCCACTGTGAATCCTCCCAGATTGGCCGGAAGGATGCGAGAACTCGTTCCGATGCCGCCTTTCCAGCCAAATGCTATCGTGCCTGTGCCTGCGCCCACGCTGCCTTCTGATACCGGTCCGGTTGCAGTGGCTGCGATTGCCTGATAAATCATTTCTGGCGTCAAGGCGCGGCGGCGGATATTGTTCAGGACTCCATCATTGGTTTCGCCGACAACAGGGTTAATTGAACGCACACCTTCATTGCCGGATTGCGCCAGAGTCCAATCGAGAATCGCGTCTGCCGCCCGAGGCACAGCCAGAGTGTTGGTCAAAATAATCGGCGTTTCAATTTCACCGAGTTCTTGCAGTTGCGTGCTCCCCATCATTTTCCCAAAGCCGTTGCCAACCGCCAATCCGGCCGGCGTTTTCTCCTGAAACAGATTTCCGCCGTGGGGAAGTACTGCTGTTACGCCAGTGCGGATGTCATCGCCTTCAATCAAAGTGAAGTGTCCCACGCGTACATCGTGTACATCGGTGATGGCATTCAGCGGACCGGGGGATAAAATTCCAGGGATAATCCCTAATTCTCGTGCGCGTGCGCGTGTTGTCATAGTTCTTTTGAAACTACGAGGATGACTCATAAGCAAGAATTTGTGATTCCTGGTTATGTGAAATCCTTGTAATTTCATTACGTCGGGTGAGCAAAACTCATAACATCTCTTTTGAAAATGTAGCGCGAAATTGTTTTTCGTGCTCGCGAAACTTCAGTTTCGCGGTACATTGCCCCCTTCCCTGTCAAGAGTCTCTTCAAGTTCTATCAATTCAGTATCAAGTATCAATTCCCCCTCTCGAAATATTTCTGAGAGATGTTTTTCGTAGATTGCCTGTATCTTATCAAAAAGGCGATCAAAACGATCCAGGGTTCCGAGGGTTTCCAAAGAACTGGCTTCGGATTGCAAAAGATCAAGATAGGTATTGAGGATGCGTAAGGTCGGATCGAGATAATCCGAGACAAATTGCTGAGCCGTTGCCGCCTTATACGGATGCTTTTTGAGCGAAGAAAAAAGTTTATAGGCGATTTCGCTGATCTGCCCGAATTTTTCTTGCGTCTCTTGTTCCTCTGTTTTGCGAGCAAGTTTTTTGAGTTGGCCGAGCTTTTGAAAACCTTCTTGAAACACCGGATGCGCCGTTTCCTGCTCGTTATGCACTAACTGCGTCTGATGCGCAGGGAAAATCCAGATGCCGGCGATGACATAACTGCACAGTGTCACAAACAGCGCAAGCGGGATTTCAATCTGCAGCACGAAAACCGACAACACAAACACGCCGCCGCCCACCAGCGCGGCCGGAATATTGGCGGCTAATTGACTCAGCGCTTTGAACATATTTTCAATATGCTAAAAACCGGGTTTCTCCAAGAAACCCGGTTTTTTCGGTTTTTCTGTCAGATTGCTCTGCCTGCATCAATATCCATAATTTGCTGGACGCGACGGGCGTGGCGTCCGCCCTCAAAGGTTTCATTGAGCCAGGTATCCACCACTTTCAGCGCCAATTCAATCGGAATTGTCCGCTCCCCGATAGAAATCATATTGGCGTTATTGTGCTGTTTGCACAGTTGTGCGGTTTGCTCTGACCAGCACACTGCACAACGGATCCCTCTGACTTTATTGGCCACAATGGCTTCGCCGTTGCCGCTGCCGCCAAGCACGATCCCCACCTGACATTCCCCCTTCGACACAGCTTCCGCAGTCGGCTTGATAAACAGCGGATAATCCGTTGATTCAGGGGAATTCGTACCAAAATCTTTGACTTCATAGCCCTGGGCGATTAAATGCGCTTTGATTTTTTCTTTGTATTGAAAACCGGCATGGTCTGAACCAATCGCAATTTTGGTAACACGTTCGCTCATATATCATCTCCTTTGAAAATGTAGCGCGAAACTCCAGTTTCGCGCACCATTCATCCGCCCGCGAAACTGGA
>DF820463.1:907928-999045 GCA_000739535.1 Candidatus Vecturithrix granuli
CCGCCCGCGAAACTGGAGTTTCGCGGGACATCTTGTTTTCATTGCGCCGGGTGAGCCTACGCTCATGGCAACTCCTATGGAACTACAGGAATAGCATATAAGCAAGAATCATTCCGAAGAGCATTCTTGCTTATATATCAATTCCTGTAGTTTCAAAGCCCGGCTTTGACAGCGAAAGCAGAGCTTTCGCACTCCAGTTACTTTAATAGTTCCAGAATATCTATCGGATGTTCGAGCAGCGTCTGGGCCCCATGTTCCACGAGTTCTTCGCGGGGACGAAATCCCCAGAGTGCGCCTACCGGAAACATTCCGGCGGCGACCGCCGTTTGCATGTCCGTGCCTGTATCGCCTAAATACAAAAACTCTGAGGGCGACAGATTCAAGGTTCTGGCAATTTCCAACGCTCCGCCGGGATCAGGTTTCGGCGGAATTGTTTCGCGCTGTCCTGCAATCGCATGAAATCGCCATTGCGAAAGGAGTTCCTGCACGCACAACAGAGTAAAATCATGAGGTTTATTGGAAAATACCGCCAGTTTCAAGCCTCGCGTCTGCAAGGCATCCAACATTTCCGGTACCCCATCGTACGGACGCGTTTCATCCTTCCAATGTTGATCATATTCTTGCAAAAACAAAGAGAGACAACGTTTCAGTGTCTTTTCATCCCTTACAGTTTCAGGAAGAGTGCGCGTGACGAGCATTCTGATCCCATTGCCGACAAAATAACGATAGGCATCGAGCGGATGCTCAGGAAATCCTTGCGACCGTAGCACGCGATTCATCGAATTCCCCAAATCTGCCAGGGTATCCAACAAAGTGCCGTCGAGATCAAACAATATCGCCTTATACTGCATGACAATCCTTTCAGAAAAAAATTCTCACAATATGTATATTCTCGAATGTTCTGGGAAAAACCAGGTTTCTTGAAGAAACCTGATTTTTATTCATGATACCACGTATATTTACAAGATAGACCTGTCAAGTAACATCAGATTAATTTTTTCTCTCAGTCCATTTTTCCAGTCAAATAAGAGTTTTTCTTGACATTTCTCTGCACTCTTCATAGTTCTTACCCAAAATAGAAACCTGGGGTTTGTAGTCCCCCTTCAAGCGGAGGAACTTGCTGAAGCGAGCACTACGAACCTGTCAAAGTAACTGATACTGGAACTATGAGATTTGCAAGCAGTCTTTTTTTACTTTTACTCGTGTTTGTGCCACTGCTGATAAAATATATGCGGGAACAACACGCGAAAAAGCGCGGCACGCTCAGGTTTTCGAATGTGCAGCGCTTACGTCAGGCTCTTCCTGTCGGTCTTGCGCGCTATTACGGGATACTTTCTGTAATGCGTCTGGTTATGATTGTCCTGTTGATTGTGGCTTTAGCGCGGCCTCAATCGAGCAAAGGGGATGAATCCATTACGACCGAAGGGATTGATATTATCCTGACGCTTGATGTATCGGGAAGTATGCAGGCCGAAGATTTTGACCCTAATCGTCTGGAAGCGGCCAAAAAAGTCGCGGCAGATTTTATTCACGGACGGAAAAACGATCGCATCGGACTGGTTGTGTTTGCTGGTCACAGCGTCACGCAAGCGCCATTAACTCTGGATTATGAGGTGCTTCTGAATCTGTTGGAGAAAATCCACATCGGCATGTTACAGGAAGATGGCACCGCTATCGGCATGGCGATTGCCAATAGCGTCAATCGCTTGCGGCAGAGTGAAGCCAAAAGTAAAGTCATTATTCTCCTCACCGATGGAGTCAATAACTGCGGCGAAATTGATCCTCTGACAGCGGCGAATCTGGCGAAAGCGATGGGACTGAAAATGTACACGATCGGCGCGGGGTCCAAAGGGCGGGCCTATGTCACAACGAATGATCCTATTTTCGGAAAACGCCGGGTCCCGATTCAGGCCGATCTCGATGAAGAAACCTTACAAAAAGTAGCGGAAATGACCGGCGGGAAGTATTTCCGTGCCACCGACGCCGAAAGTTTAGCCCAGATTTACGAGGAAATCGAACAACTGGAAAAAACTCAAATTGATGTGAAACAATACAAAGAGTATGTGGAATTATTCCCTTATCTGGCTTATACGGTGTTCGGTTTGTTGTGTGTTGAAATTGTGCTGACCAGTACGCGCTTCAGGAAGATTCCGTAAATAGACTTCCGAAGTCTCGAACTCGTTCAACCCATAAAAAGATTTATGCGTTTTGCTTATCCACTCTATTTACACGTATTATGGTTGATTCTAATCTTTTTGCTCGTATTCTGGTGGACTGCCAGAGCACGACAAAAAAGCCTGGAGCGTTTTGCTGAACCTCAACTCATCGTCAAACTCTCCGAAACCGTCAGCCGGCGACGTCAGAAACTCAAAATGTTTTTATTGTTATTGACGCTCCTTTTTTTGGGATTGGCGATAGCCAGACCGCAAATCGGCACCCATGCCGTGCCGGTAAAAGCTGAGGGTATCGATCTGGTGTTTACACTGGATACGTCGTTAAGTATGCTGGCCGAGGACATCAAACCGAATCGCCTGGCCCGCGCTAAACACGAAATTTCGGCTCTGATGGACAAATTACGCGGCGACCGGGTGGGTATTGTAATTTTCGCTGGCACCAGTTTCATTCAATGTCCCTTAACCTTTGATTATAGCGCGGCTAAATTATTTTTAGAGGCGGTAGATGTCAATAGCATCTCTGTCCCTGGCACGGCGATTGAGCAAGCGATTCGCACATCGCTCAAAGCATTTGAAAACACGACCCAAGGCAGTTCCAAAGTCGTTGTTTTACTGACCGACGGCGAAAGCCATGAAGGCGACCCCTTAAAAGCCGCTGAAGAGGCTGAAAAACATGGAGTCAAAATTTATACCATTGGAATCGGTTCGGAAAAAGGAGAGTTAATTCCGTTACGCGATGAGCAGGGGAATCTGACGGGCTATAAAAAGGATCGCGCTGGAAATGTCGTGATGAGTAAGCTCGATCAACTCACGCTGGAAAAAATCGCGGTGTTGACCGACGGGCAATTTTACCATGTATCGTCTGGCGGAATTGAACTGGAAAAAATTTACGACGAGATTTCCCGTATGGAAAAAACGGAACGCGAGACCCGTCTGGTGACGCACTATGAAGAACAATATCAATATTTTCTCGGCATCGCTTTAGGTTTACTCGTGCTCGACGCGCTATTCACTGACCGCAAAACCGTCAAAAAGGCGTGGGAAGGACGGTTTAATTAATTTTTGAGTATTCACTCTACTTTGTCAAGTTTCACTTTCTGTATCATGTGGGCAGAATCTCTCAAAATTTTTCAACGAGTATTGAAAGCATGTTGTCTTTTGTTCGCAGTAAGGAATTAGTATGAATCGTTTTGTTGAAAAGGTGTTGTTTGATCCGCAAGATCATGAGCTGCTCAAGATTGTGAACGATGTGTTAAACCGGGATAAAACCTGGAAACATTTCAAAAAATTATTTGGGTCCCATTTACACCCACATGGGATTAAAGAAATGGCGGCACCGAAAGAACTGCGGATTGCCTATGCTGTGATCCAACTGTTAGATGCGTTAACAGTCGGAAAAGCCGAAGAACGCCTGATAGCCCTGCGGTCGGTTATGGATGAAGTGCTGCACATAGCGGAAAGTTCCTTACGCAAAAACACGGCGCGCGTGCTGCTGCAAATTATGAAAGACCTGGTACGGGCACACGGCAATTATCAACGCCAACTGGAACTCGCGCACGATTTTCGAAGGGCGGCTTCAGGCAAACCTCGTATTATTCGTGAACAATTGCGCCGCTTTCATCTCCTGGAGATGTCGGAAGAATGGAATCAAGTTACTTTTGATGATCACGTTCATGACGCCAATACCAAAGGCCGCAAATCGGCCACGCACCTGATTATGGACGCCTGGATTAAGGGTATCCGTTCGCTGATTGTGATTTATTATAATTATGTGACGCCCGAAGCCGCAGCTGAGGCATTAGAAGCAGCAGAGATTATGGGAATTACCGTGCGAATCGGTTTGGAACTCTCGGCCCGTTTTCGCGACAAGTATGTGCAATTTATCTGGGGGCCGCGCGGCTTTTTAGACGCTCAAGATTTTTTGGAATTCCTGGAAAATCCCTCAGTCAGAGAGTTCATGGAAGAAAGCCGCAAAGTGTCCCAGTATCAACAGCGTTACGTGTTTGCCTGTCTTCAGGCATTTAATGAACAGCACCGCCTACACATCAATGAAACCTACAATATTGACCTTGCACCCATTACGGAAGAAGAATTTTTAGCCTTCGTTGCACCGGGACAACCGTCATTACTCCACCTTTCCGAACTCATTCACACGCGTTTGCTGCCGCTTCTGGAAACCCATATCAAAGCTCTGCGTACTCAATCTGTCAACGCAACTTTGGAAGAACAAGAACAACTTCTTCACGTTATACGTGCCCTGGAAGCTTTGGGGGCGGAGGAAATCTTGCAGCAATACCTTCGCCCTGAACAGAATCCGACGATCCCGAATCCGAACATTCCTCAGAATGACGACACGATTCCGGAAATGTTGACCCTGTCGCCCTACCAATTGCTGGAACGGCTGAATCAACTACACTCCGGGTACAGAATCACGCTCAATCTCAATGAATTGACTGTTGAAGATGTGCTTGAATTGCTCTACGATTGTCAGGGTATGATTACCCATCTGGAAATTTTTAATCTCAAAGATTATGTCACCGGAAAAATGACGCATCATGCTAAAATCAATGCGTTGCAACTGGCAATTAACGAAGGCAATGTGATCAAACTTAAACGTCTGATTCGAGAGATTCTGCAACAAGTTGAAGTATCGGAACAGGCCGATAAAGACTCAAGGATTGAAAAACTCACGATGATCTTGCGTAATATTTCAACCTTGAAGGATTTTTATAAGATGACCCCATTGAAATCGCACATCGGCAGCGATTCAACCGGACGATTAAGTCATTTATACGGTATGGGCCTGGCAGTGAAAGAAACGTTGCCTCCCCGGTCGCAAAGAGAATGTGAGGCGTCGCTTGGCCTGTCACGGGAAATTATCCCGGTCTCAACCACTGTGCACTTACAAGTCACATATATTCCGCCTGAAGGACTGAACCGGAAAATGAAAACGCTGTATCAGCGTGTATGGAGGATTCCCGGATTCCGATTTTGGCGGTATCGTCGCAAAAAAGATTGGGAAATGCAGGTACATTCGCATCGCATGGAAGCTCCGGGAAATATCGTAACTCTAGGCGGGATGCGGGAAGTGAATACACCGCGATTTGCAGCAACGCCTCCGGCTACAAGAGATGTTCTGCCGAATAAATTCTGGCGCTATGCGAACTACGGATTAGCAAACGGATTAAAAGTGCTGATCGGATTTATCCCGGCGTTCGTCACCTTTGCATTAACCATGGAATGGTGGCCTCTCAAATATTTCGGGGCCGTGATCTGGTTTGGTATCACCGGCTTTCGCAATATCTTGCAATCGGTCCTGGGCGGCGGCGGATTTCGACGCTCCCCATTGTTAACCTGGAGTGATTATGTGAGTTGGGGGCGTCTGGCAGATTCGCTCCTTTTTACCGGGTTTTCCGTGCCATTATTGGATTATGTCGTCAAAACCGTGCTGCTGGATCAGACCTTTGGCATTACGACAACCACGAATTCGGATATGCTGTATACGATTATGGCCCTGGTGAATGGCCTGTATCTTTCCGGTCATAATGCCTTCCGAGGGCTTCCGAAAACTGCGATCTTCGGCAATTTTTTTCGCAGCATCCTTTCGATCCCCATTGCGATTGTCTTCAACATGCTGATTGGTAATATATTGGCGTCAATGGGCATGGTTGGGGTGAATAATATTCTGCAAAAATGGGCGACTGTCATTTCCAAAGCCGCGTCCGATTGTGTTGCCGGCGTGATTGAAGGCGTTGCTGATCGCTACCAGAATATGCGCATACGCTCGCTGGATTATGAAGGCAAGCTGATGCAATTACGGGATGCTTATGCGCAATTGGAAATATTATTCCCGGAAACAGACGTGATGGAGATGTTGAAGTCGCCGAAAGAATTTATCAAAGAAATAACGACAAAAGCCAAAAAGCTTGAAAAAATTATTATTATTAACGCACTCGATTTGATGTATTTTTGGATGTATCAACCCCGCGCGCGCAGCGTGCTGCGTAAAAAAATGCGATCCATGTCAACCGAAGAAATTCAGATTCTGGCGCATTCGCAATATGTGTTGCAACGGCAGCGAGAGATCAGTAAGTTTTTTGTGAACGGCCTGATCGGTAAAAATTTTTCACGCGCCCTGTCATTTTACCTTGATCGCTCAGAAGAATATATCAAAGCGATCAATAAACTCGCGGATACCTGTATTCAACGAAGAAATTGAACAAAATCGAAACAAGAAACCGGGTTTTTTCAAAAACCCGGTTTCTTCCATGCCACATGAAAACCAGGTTCGTAGTAGCCTCTTTAGTGGCCTGAGAAAAGGCTAAAGCATTTACTATGAACGTAGATTTATCTGGGAGAAAAGAAATATGAACACATCGTATGGTTTTAAACTTGTTGCTGAACGTGACATTCTAGAAATTCAGACGCACGCCAGGTTATTCTGTCATGTCAAAACCGGGGCAGAATTGTTTTCCCTGGAAAATGACGATGAAAACAAGGTGTTTGGCATTACCTTTCGCACGCCGCCGACCGACTCGACCGGTCTGCCGCACATTATGGAACATTCTGTGCTATGCGGGTCGCGCAAATATCCGGTCAAAGAACCCTTTGTGGAGTTAATGAAAGGCTCGCTTAACACGTTTCTCAACGCTATGACCTTTCCGGATAAAACCTCCTATCCCGTCGCCAGTCAGAACGTGAAAGACCTGTATAATCTGATTGACGTGTATTTGGACGCGGTGTTTTATCCGCGCATCACGCCCTCTATTTTTCAACAGGAAGGATGGCACTATGAATTGGAGAGTCCTGATGGGCTAATGCAGTTTAAAGGGGTGGTCTTTAACGAAATGAAAGGGGCATATTCTTCGCCCGATAGCGTACTTGGCCGATTCAGCCAACAATCCTTATTTCCCGATACCGCCTATGGCGTTGATTCCGGAGGCGATCCGGCCGATATCCCGAATTTGACTTACGAGCAATTCAAAGCCTTTCATGAGACATATTATCATCCTTCTAACTCCCGGATTTTCTTTTACGGAGACGATGATCCGCAAGAACGTTTGCGCTATTTAAACGCCTGGTTGGATCAATTCGAATCGCGCCATGTCAATTCCGAGATTAGCTTGCAATCTCCGCTTTCACAGACGCAACGGCTGACCATTCCTTATGATGTGGGCGAGGCTGAATCGGCGGAGAAAAAAGGGATGATGACCGTCAATTGGCTGTTACCTGCAACGCCTGACGCCGAAACCTCTCTGGCCCTGCTCATGTTAAATCACATCCTGATTGGAACGCCGGCTTCCCCTTTGCGTAAAGCTTTGATTGACTCCGGTTTAGGCGAAGATTTGACCGGCGGCGGCCTTGAAAGTGAATTATTGCAAAGCATGTTTTCGACCGGACTTAAAGGCATGGCGGTGGAAGACGCCGAGAAGGTCGAAACGCTGATCCTTGACACCCTCAAATCTCTGGCGCACCAAGGCATTGATTCGGATATGATCGAAGCGGCCGTCAATACCATCGAATTCAGCTTGCGCGAACGCAACACTGGCGGCTTCCCGCGAGGACTGGCGATGATGTTTGCTGTGTTGTCTTACTGGCTGTACGATCGTGATCCTTTTGCGCCGTTGGCCTTTGAAGCCCCACTGCAAGCGATCAAAGATCATCTGAAAACCGGCGAACGCTATTTCGAAGGGCTAATCAACGCCTATTTTCTTGAGAATCAGCACCGGTCAACTGTGATTCTCACACCTGATCCAGAAGTCGGCAAACAACAGAAAGCTGAAGAGGAAGCTCGACTGGCGCAGGCGCGCAGCGCAATGAGCGTAGAAAAACTTCAGGCCGTTATTGAAGGAACAAAAACATTAAAACGATTGCAAGAGACGCCGGATTCGCCAGAAGCTCTGGCAACGATTCCCATGCTCAGGCTCGAGGATTTGGAGAAGAACAACAAGCTGATTCCCCTGGAAACGTCGCAAGCCGGCGAGACAAATATCTTATATCACGATTTGTTTACGAACGGCATTGTCTATCTGGATCTGGGTTTCAACCTCCATACTCTGCCGCAAGACTTATTGCCTTACGCGCCGCTTTTCGGCAATGCCCTGGTAAAAATCGGCACGGAAAAAGAGGATTTTGTAAAACTTTCGCAGCGCATCGGGCGCAAAACCGGCGGGATTTGGCCTTCGATGTTTAACTCCGCCGTTCTGAATGCAGACCAGAGCGCCGCCTGGCTGTTCATGCGCGGCAAGGCGACCGTTGCTCAGGCTGACGATCTGCTCGACATTTTGCGCGATGTCTTCCTGACTGTCAAACTCGACAACCAGGAACGGTTTAAACAATTGGTGCTGGAATCAAAGGCGCGCAAAGAGTCCTGCCTGATTCCTGCGGGACATAATGTAGTTTATACCCGATTGGGAGCGCATTTCGACGAATCAGGATGGGTGTCGGAACAAACTGGCGGCGTCAGTTCCTTATTTTTTATCCGTAAGCTTGCTGAAGAGCTAGAGCACAACTGGCCGGCGGTGCTGGAAAAATTGGAAGCGCTTCGACGCATCCTGGTCAATCGCAATGCCATGTTGTGCAATGTGACCCTGGATCAGTCGAACTGGAAAAGCGTTCAACCGAAACTACGCGCATTGTTTGACGCTCTGCCTTCGAAACCGGTCAGCATGGCGGCCTGGTCCCCAACCAATTTCCCGGCCTTTGAGGGCTTAACGATCCCGGCCACTGTGAATTATGTGGCAAAAGGCGGAAACCTTTACGCTCTGGGCTATCAGATGCACGGTTCCCTGCTGGTTATTTCCAATTATCTGCGCAGCACCTGGCTCTGGGAAAAAATCCGCGTCCAGGGCGGCGCGTATGGCGGATTCTGCACCTTTGACCGGCGTTCCGGCATCTTCAGTTATCTCTCGTATCGCGACCCCAATCTGCTGCAAACCCTGGAAAACTATGACCAGACCAGTCAATTTTTGCGACAGGCCGATGTGAGCCAGGAGGAATTAACCAAAAATATTATCGGTGTGATTGGGCAGATTGATGATTATCAATTCCCGGACGCCAAAGGTTATACTTCGCTGGGTCGGTATCTGATTGGCGAAACCGATGAGGCATTGCAACGCATACGCGATCAAGTGCTAGCGACAACGGTCAATGATATTCGCGCTTTTGGCGATTTACTCGCGGCTCTGAACGCCGAAGGACAGGTCGTAGTGATGGGATCGCCGGATGCTATCGCCCAGGCCAACGCCGAACGCAGCGGCTGGCTGGAAACCCTGAAAGTGCTTTAAACCTGACTATTGTTCTGTCAAGTTATACTTGATAGGTGTGAATGAAGCAGTGGAAGCCACTCAGGAAAGTGGACTCCATCAGCCTGTCATTTACACCTTGACAGAACAGTATCCATAAGTTTTTCTGTTGCTTCTGCCGGATTTGCAACCTGGCAGAAGCATATTAAAGAATTATGACCATTCAAACCAAAATATACTCTGTTTGTTCGATATGGCTGCTGTTATTCATCCTGCTCACGCTTTTTTATCTCTTCCAGCTCGCGAATCCGGACCAGGCTGGCCTGTTTTCTCAGGAACAGACGATATTGTTTCAGCGAATGTTTGTGCGGAGTCTCATTGTGGGGATTCTCCTGCTCTTTACAGGACTTATTTTCAGTCTGCTGACGCTATGGAACCTTAAAAAATACCAGGCGGGAATCACGGCAGCCGCGTATCAGATTGCTGAAGGCAATTACGAGACTCGGCTTGAAATGTTTTCCCGCGATCCTCTTGGCGTCTCATTACAGCGCATAGCCTCTTCTCTTCGGGAAACCCAGGCGCATTCAATTCGCCAGACCGAAGAATTTGCCAGGGTGAATGCCACTTTACAGCAAGAAATTGCCGATCGTCAGATGACTGAACACGCTTTGCGTATGTCACAGCAATATGCGAAAAGCATTATTCACAGTTCATTAGATATGATCATTGCCGTCGATCAGGAACGCAATATTATCGAATTCAATGACGCGGCTGAAAAAACCTTTGGATATACTGCGGAAGAAGTGCTTGGAAAACATATCGGGATGCTGTATGCGGAAACGCAAGAAGCCTCTGCCATTTACCAGCGAACCGTCAGCACCGGTCAATGCGTGCAGGAAATTGTGAATATGCGCAAAAACGGCGAGATCTTTCCTTGTTTGCTCTTGGCCTCAATTCTGCGAAATGAGCAAGGCAACCCGATTGGCTACATGGGAATTTCCCGGGATATTACCGAGCAGAAGCAGGCGGAGGCTGCTTTGCGCGAATCCCAGCACTATGCCCGCAGTATTATTGCCTGTTCGATTGATATGATTATTTCAACCGATTTAAATCGGAACATTGTGGAATTCAATGCGGCCGCGCAGGAAGCCTTCGGTTATAGCCTGGAAGAGGTACGCGGAAAACCAATAGATGTGTTATATGCTAATTCCCATGAAGCCCTGGCGATTCACCATATTACGCTCACTGAAGGACAATGTTCGCGGGAAGTCGTGAATATTCGTAAAGATCGCAATCTCTTTCCCGGTTTGCTCTCGGCCTCAATTCTTAAAAATAATGAGGGCAGCGTCGTTGGCGTTATGGGAATTTTGCGCGACATTACTGTCCAAAAACAGGCGGAAGAAGCGTTACATCGCCATAATCGAGAGCTTGGACTATTGAGCCGGTTAAGCGAATTACTGCAAGCCTGCCGTAGTGAGGAAGAAACCTATAATGTGATCAAAAATATGTGTGAACAGTTCTTTCCTCAGGATTCCGGGTATCTGGCGATGATTGAGGATTCGCACACCATGTTGGATATTATTCGGACCTGGGGCGGAATTATTCCGGAAATTGGAGCCTTTGGTATTGAAGATTGCTGGGCCTTACGCCGCGGCAAACTGCACGTAATTGAGCCGCCAGAGACCGGCCCCCTATGTTTGCATCTTTGTTCATCGTCAATCTACGGCTATTTGTGCGCTCCGATCAGTGCATCAGGCGAGACCCTGGGAATCTTGCACATCAACTTTGGTCACTATGAAATGGAGCACTACACCCAGGAACATGAAGAGAATGTGTTTGAATCCAGGCGCATGGTCGTCACCCGGATTGCAGAACTTTATGCGCTGTCGTTAGTGAATCTGCGTTTACGAGAAACCTTAAAGCAAGATTCTATTCGCGATGCTTTGACCGGCATGTATAATCGGCGTTATATGGAAGGATCCTTAGATCGTGAAACCCGCCGCGCCGAACGTCATAAGAAGCCGGTAGGTGTCATTATGCTTGATGTGGATCATTTTAAGCTGTTTAACGATACCCATGGACATGAGGCTGGTGATGTTGTCCTACGTGAATTAGGCTTGTTTTTGCGTCACAATACACGCGGCGAAGATATCGCCTGCCGGTATGGCGGCGAGGAATTCTTATTGATCATGCCCGATGCCAGTTTAGAAAATACCCGGCGCCGGGCGGAGACCTTGCAGCAAGAGATTCAAGAACTGCCCATTCAGTATCAGCATAAATCGTTTCAGGTCACGATTTCGGTGGGAGTGGCCTCACTACCGGAACATGGCGCAAGTGTGAAAGATGTATTGAAAATCGCAGACGCTGCATTATATCAGGCCAAATCCGAAGGCCGGAATCGAGTGGTGGTCGCTCCTGTTCCTCTGGTTCATCCGAAAGAAATTTGCTGAAAATGTGAACTATGAGACTTTTTTCTTGATTTCCCTTGTGAACTTCACATTTGATATTTAATGAATGGTATGTGCTGTTGGCAAATATTTAGAACAGCCCTTTCCCTGAACAGGACGCATTGGTGAGTTATGGCAGGAGAAAAAATTTTCATTATTGATGATAATCCGACGAATTTGCGAGTTCTGCTCGAATACCTGGAAAAATCGGGATTTGAAGTGTTAGTCGCCTCAAATGGTGAACGTGCGCTTTCACAGCTTGAACGGATTCAGCCTGATCTCATTCTCCTGGATGTGTTAATGCCTGGGATTGATGGATTTGAAACCTGCCTTCAGTTAAAACAGAATGAGAAAACCAGAGAGATTCCAGTGATTTTCATGACTGCCCTGGCTGATGAAGTGGATAAAATTCGGGGATTTGAGGTTGGAGGTGTGGATTATCTGACCAAACCGCTTCAGTATCAAGAGGCGCTGCTTCGCATCGAAACGCACCTGAAAATGCAAAAGCTTCAGCAACAGCTCAAAGCTCAGAATTTTCAGCTAGAGCAGCAAAATACCCGGTTGCAGCAAGAAATTTTTGATCGTGAGCACGCAGAAAAACAGCTAAAGCGAACAATGCAGCAGATCGAGTTAGCGAAACAAGAATGGGAGTCAACTGCGGATTCGCTCTCGCACCTGATCTTCCTGCTGGATGAACAGGGACGTATTTTGCGGGCGAATCGCACGGTTGAGCATTGGAAACTCGGGCAGGTGTCAACGGTGAAAGGCGCGTCCGTTCATGCTCTCTTGCACCCTGATTGTTCGCTTCAAGACTGCACCCTGCAAAATTTTTTTCAACACGCCCTGGAACTCGTCATGGCCAACCACTCCTGGGAATACGAACTGGAAGACCCTTTGCTCAATCGTCATCTTGCGCTTCAAGTACGTCCGATTTCAACTATTACTGGCCGTAAACGGCAAGCAACGGCTAGTTTCGCTGTGTGCGCCGTGCATGATATTACATCGCGGAAACAGATAGAACAAGCATTCCAACAACGCACCCGTGAATTATCACTATTGAATCAATTGAGCGATCAACTCCAGTCCTGTCAAACCGAAGAACAGACCTATCAGGTGTTGGTGCAGATGTGCGCCTTGCTGTTTCCCTGCACTTCTGGCTCTTTTTGTATCATGGATAGTGAACGAACCGGGTTGTCTGAGGCGGCGTCGTGGGGAAATCCTCCTGAAGAGTTGCATATATTTGGGAAAGACGATTCCTGGGTGTTTGATCACTACACCGCCGATGTTGTTGATCAGCCCTATGTTGCCAGATTGTGCCCACATATCGGCTATTCGCCGGATAGAAAATATCTCTGCGCCCCGATTCATGTTTCCGGACAAATTTTAGCCATTCTTGCAATGAACCTGGATCCCGATTGTCAGAAACTGGCTGAACAAGAATTTCAGCAAAAAATAGCGTCAATTCAGATTGTGTTGACCGGTGTCATCGAACACTATGCCTTAGCGTTGACAAATTTGAGATTACAAGAAAGGTTACGCAAAGAAGCGATTGTTGACCCTCTGACCGGCTTGTATAATCGTCGTCACATGGAGGCGTCTCTCAAACGGGAATCTCGCCGGGCGCAGCGGCATAATTCCTCATTGGGATTTATGATGCTTGATGTTGATCATTTCAAAATCCTGAATGATGCCTATAGTCATGAGGCCGGCGATATTGTCTTACGCGAGTTAGGACTGCTGCTCCAACGCCATATTCGCGGAGAAGATATTGCCTGTCGCTATGGCGGCGAAGAATTTTTGCTAATTCTGCCTGAAGCCACGTTACTCGATACCCAACAGCGGGCTGAAGAATTACGTTTTATAGTGCGAGAGATGGGCATTCGCTATCAGGAACACACGTTACACATTACGATTTCGATAGGAGTCGCCGCCTTACCGGCGCATGGATATGATCCCAAAGATGTGCTGAATGTGGCCGATATGGCTTTGTATCAGGCCAAAGCGCAGGGACGTGATTGTGTTGTCGTTGCTTCAAAATAAGTATCACGCCTCATAAATGGGTTGTTTCGGGAATGAGTGTTCGAGATTCCCGAAACAACCTCTCGGAACGCTTATTTTTCTGGAACAGACACTTGTCGGAGTTGCTGCGTCACCGCGGCGCGAAATTTTTCGATCAATGCCGAGACAAACTCAATAATATCACGCGTATCATCCTGAATGACCGGAGTGAGATCAATGGCATAGATCGCCGATTCCATGACATCAGTGGCGTGAGATTCGAGATAGGTGGCATTGGCGCGGCGACGCGCCAGGGTGGCCAAATCGTAGCGTTTTCCGCCTGCGATTTGCGAATCATAGACTCCAACCAGGGCTGCAGCTAAATTATCTCGTCCGCTCACATCTAATACAACTTTGCGTTCGTCCGGCATCCAATCGAGGTCGCGCCAGACTTCACAACCATAGACAGTTTGGGGGCGTTGATTCGGCGGCAACGCCCGAATAGCCCTGAGCACTTTCACCAGCACCCCCACATGGGTTGCATGTTTATCCGCCGGATTGTGGGTATAGATCACCTGGGGAGTTGTAGCTTGTAAAATCTGTACGAGATCCGCTTCGACCCATGAATCCAGTGGATCCTTGATGATCTTGCTCGGATAACCCAATTGAATCATCGCCGCATATTGTCCCACCCGTGCAGCAGTATGCTGTTCTGCCAGTCGGATTTTCTGCATATCGGCATCCGAGTAATCGGCGTAAATTCCGGCGCGCGGCGAACCAGCGCCGTCAGTACACACCACACCGCTAAACCATTTGTCCGAAATTCCAAAGCATTGCAGAATACCATGAAAAGCCAAAATTTCCAAATCATCCTGGTGCGCGCTAATCCCCAGATGGGTCGTGCGCGACAGAGCGGCCTGCTGTTCTAATCCATCAGGGATCAAAATATCTGCGTGAGCATTGTGTAATTGTAACATGTTGTCATCTCCCCTGAAAATGTAGCGCGAAACTCCAGTTTCGCGCATTGTTGACCGCCGCGAAACTGGAGTTTCGCGCTACATTGTATTTTCATTGCGCCGGGTGAGCGCCCGTTCATGTTAACTCCTGTAAAAATACCTGTACCGGCGGACATCCCTGTCCGTCGAAGCTCGCTGCGGACTAGGATGTCCGCGCTACATGATTTACCCGATTTCCGGTAAACTGGCGGCGGCTACAGCCTGTCCGACCCTGCGGCTTTTTTCATCGGGCATGAGCAGCACGATGCGTTGCGCCTCTTCTGGAAATTCCTGTGATAAGACTTCTCGCGCTTTTTGGAAAATAATTTCCCCGCCGCGGCCAGAGGTGACGCGCCCTAAGATGAGGACGTTTTCATACTCATAATACTCAGCGTAATAGGGCAAGGTATAGCCTAAATACACGCCGATGGTTTCAAAAATTTGTTCTGCGGCTCGATCGCCGTCATTGACTTTGGCCTGTACCACCTTTAAGCGTTCCGGTAAAGGCATGTCGGCGGGAAAGACAATATTGACGGCCGGAGCTAATTTATTGACGGCTTGCTGCGAAAAATATAAGGCCCCAACGCCGGTATCGCCCGACCATTCATCAACTGCCGCGTATTCACAAAAATCTACAGGAGCAAAGGCCAATTCGTTTAAATACCCGGTAATGCGCCCCTGGGGATTCAAATACCCTGCCGCTTCGCTTGAGCCCATGGCAATACCTAACATGGCGGCTTTGTTCAGGGATAAGGAGCCAGCCAGAGCGGTCACGTCGCCATCATTAATAACGATCAACGGAACGCCCCATTCCTGTTGGAGTTGCAGAAACATTGGCTTGATCTTGTTGTGAAATTGCTCTTCGGGGATCGAACGGAAGAGCGAGGCGATTTTGGGTTGATTGGCGATATAGATGCCGGCAGAACTGCCGCCAATTGCATCAACGCGGGGCATTTTCTCGGCAGCCTGGCGTAATCCGGCGGCAATGTAGCTATAATGATAATTCGGGTCTTGCTGTTTAACCGGATCCCAAGGGATTTCCGTACTAAACACCGGATTTCCGTCAACCACGGCGGCCACCTTATAGTCGCTCGCGCCCAGATCAAATCCGATGCGGCATCCGTCAAAATGTCCGCCGATTCTGGAACCCATTTCTCGAAATTCCGGCATCTCATCCGGTGTAACGCGCTCCACAACAAACGGCTTTTCATACACTTTCTGCATGAGTTGCGCGTCGAAGGTTCGTTTTCCTCCCGGCGCATACCATTGGGCAACCTCCTGGCAAAACGCTTCAGGGCCGCTTACCCAAATTTTCCACCCGCCCCACGCCCAGACTAAAAATTTAATATGGCGTTCAATAATGCGCAGAGTTTCCTGATCGTAGGCGGAGCCAGGCAGAAAAATCTCCAGGTCGCTCCGGCTGACCAATCCGTGTTCCCGTTCAAGTGCGATTTTGAATGTTGTTGTTTTCCTGGATGCCGCTGCAGCATTCCGATAGCTGCGAGTCGCAAGAATCGCCGGAATAAAACCAGGATCAAGGGGAGCCTGGATGTTTGGCGATATAGAAAGCAATGATTGTCCTGACATCTTTGTTTCCTCCCGGTAGGGCGAAAGCAAGGGAAAATCCTGCTTTGGCCCTCCTAAAATATTAAAGCAGTTTCATCGAAAAAGGTTATGCCGGCGAACGTTCGCTTTTGTCAAGAAAATTTTCCTTGACAAGGCGAACGTTCGCTTTTACGGTTGAAAGGAGTTGACGATAGACGTCCCAGGTCTGGCAGGCCTGGGAAATCTCAAAGTGGTAGTGGTTAAATAGTTAGTGCTGCCCCCCGTTCGTTGAGCGAAGTCGAAACGAGCCGCTCACTGTTCCCTTCGACTTCGCCCAGGGAACGCATCACTTCCCATTTAACCACTACCATCAAAGTGACATGAAAACTACCATTAAGGACATTGCCCGAGAAGCCGGGGTCAGTTATCAAACCGTCTCAAAAGCCCTGCGCGGCACCGGCTCTGTGAATGAAGACACCGCTCAGAAAATCAAGAAGATTGCCAGAGACATCGGGTATGTTCCCAGTATTGCTGCCAGAGCGATGACGACGCGCAAAAGTCAACTCATTGCGATCTTTCTGCCTCAAATTGCCTCGTCATTTTACCATACCATTCTGCAAGGCATCGAGAATCTTGCCAATGAGCATAACTACAGTGTGCTGCTCTATCTGTTTCACAATACCAGTCTTGAGAATAAACTTGAAACGATTCTGTCATATCAGGTGGAAGGGATCATTATTTTTGAAAATCATTTTTCCATCACATTATTAAGTCGCTTTCAAGCGCATAAAATCCCGATCCTCTTTGTCAATTCGACCGATATTCCTTCCAATGCCAATCAGATTGCGATTGATGCCTGCTATGGCTTAAAACTGGCATTTGCCCATCTTGCTGAATTAGGGCATCGCCATGTCTTGTTTGCCCTGTCAGATCATGAGGCCGGGATGAAACGCATCGGGGAATTACAAGCGATGATTCCTCGTGACTATGGCATGAAACTAAGCTCAAAAGTGTATTGTGATTACTATTCAAGTGAGCACGTGTTCCGAAATTTTGATGTGAAGGACGTGCAAAATGGGGTTACTGCGATTGTCTGTACGTCTGATTATATTGCTTTACCGATCATGACCCGCCTTCAGGAACAGCGCATTTGTGTTCCTGAAGATATGTCGCTTGTAGGCTTTGATGATCTTGAATTCTCTGCGTTTCTCAATCCGCCTTTGACGACGATCCAGCAGCCGAAACGAGAATTGGGGGAGAAAATTTTTCAGATGCTGTTCGGATTAATGCGTGGAGAAACGCACCAGAGCATGATGATTTTTCCAAAACTGATTGTCCGAGGAACCACAAAAATGTTAACCTCAAAATAGGATAAATTGGCAATTGGCTGTGACCAATTGTCAATTGTCAAGGAAAAACTATGGCTTTACCACGGTGCATTACGCTTGTTGGTCCGAGCGGATCAGGGATTACCACTGTTTTGAAAGAATTAGAAAGCATGGGCTATGATATTATTCAGCCAACGCTCCTTGAAACCTTACAGGATGATGAACAACGGACAGATCTCCATGCGTATGTCCCGAAAATATGGGATGCCCTGGATAAAGGCATTCCCTTAGAAAAATTGGGGGAATATGCCCGAGATTTATGCCGTGAAGCCCAAAAATGTCAGGGAAATATTACGATTTTTCTGCAATCGGAACTTCCAACCCTGACGAAACGCCAGGAGGAGAATCGCCTGAAGACCAGGCTTTCTATGGAATATAACCTGCCCCATCAACAGGCGTTGCAGATTGAACAGCAGGTCTTACAGCCCTTTTCCGAAGTGGCGCAGATTAAGCTGGATACGACGCATCTCAGCCCGATTCTTGCCCGCCGCACGATCAGTTTGCTCCTCAATTTACGCATCCCGTTTGAGACCAATAGTTATGAGAAACTCGTGGACCATGTGGTCTCCGACTTTTTCCGATCCTTCAAAGATGTGGCTCTGATTCAGGAGATCCTTTCACAAGGCGATGCGACGCGCGATTTTCTGAACAGTCAACGGGATTATGTGAAAAATTTGGATAAAGAGCGGATTCTTCAGTCGAATCAGCGCATCTTTCTGGTCGGAGAGGGATCGTCGCTCTCCTCACTGCAAAGCGCGGTCTGGCTGCTGCACAAGGGCTATGGGCTGCTGCTGAACACGTTTCGCATTCCGGCTTCTGACCTGCGCTTTACTGATATTACTGATGCAATTGTGGTCATCTGTTCCAATTCAGGGAATACAGCGGAAATTAAGCAAAATATTGATGATGGAGGCTTTGACGCGGCAAAATTAGCGATTGGGATTACCAACCATGAACATTCCGCGTTAGGCGATTATTGTAAAGAGCATGGGGTCTTGTTCCCCTTGCATGTGTGCGATGAGAAACCAATCGCGGCGACGGTCAGCGTGTCCAGGTCAATTCTCACCGCCACGGCCGTGCTGGCCAGAATCGGGGAACTTTTTGGGAAAACCGGCGTCTATGATCAAATTTTTGAAGATGCCACGCACCTGCCCGGATTACTGCGTGATGTGTTCAGTCAACGCCGGATCGATACCATTGCCTATGTCGCCAAGACCCTTGCACGAGGCATGAAAGACGTGCGACATGGCTATATTACCTCGGCCGGATTGTTAAGCGATTGCCTCCTGAGCGAGGCCTCCTTAAAAGCCAAAGAATTGGCGCGTGTCCATCTGGAACCGATCTTCAATTCTTTGTTTCACGGCCCGCTGAATCCTGATGTGCAGTCCGCTATTTATCTTGAAGACCCGCTGGTGACGATTGACGCCATGAAAAAACATATTGATAAGTTGAATTTGTATATCCCGACCGTCGTAACGGTTGGCTCACATAATTTCGGGATTCCGCACATCTTCATTCCGCAGACCACTCCGGTGAACAGTCTGATTCTGCACCTGGTGACCCTGCAACTCTTGTATTTTCTGATGGGGCTTGAGTCCGGCTTCAGTCTCGAAGAGATTCAATTCCCGATTCGACTCAGTAAAGTTGTGTTAGAAAGCCCGCTTGTATAAATAGAAGAAACAGGAGTGTCAAAGCTCTGCTTTGACAGCGAAAGCAGAGCTGTCGCACTCCGGGAGTGCTTTGACAGCGAAAGCAGAGCTGTCGCACTCCACTCCTGCGAAAGCAGGGCTTTCGCACTCCTGAAGATGTCCTTTGCCAAAAGTACATGATCACAGAATTAGAACACAAAATCGGGCAAATGCTGCTGATCGGGTTTCGAGGGCTTGAGCTTCGGGACGATAATCCGATTATTGAGGATATTCGTACACGTCATCTGGGCGGTGTGGTGCTCTTCGATTATGATGTCTGTACACAAACTCCAGCACGTAATATTCACAGCCCTGAACAGGTGCAGCGCCTGATTGCATCATTGCAAGATATCGCGGTAGAACCTCTCTTCATCGGCATTGATCAGGAAGGCGGCAAAGTGAACCGTTTAAAAGAACGCTATGGTTTTCCGCCCTCAGTCTCAGCTCAATATCTTGGCGATTTAGATTTGGTAGAAGTGACCGGAAAACATGCAGAATTGACAGCGAAAACTCTGGCTGAGTTGGGCATGAACCTGAATTTCGCACCGGACGTGGACTTGAACATCTATCCCGATAATCCGATCATTGGCAAGGTTGAACGCAGCTTTTCCGCTGATCCGGATGTCGTGATTCGCCACGCTCGCGAGTGGATCGCCTGCCATCACGCTCAGGGCGTGTTGTGCGCGCTGAAGCACTTTCCGGGCCATGGCAGTTCCCGGCAGGATACGCACCTCGGGTTTGTGGATGTAACTGATACCTGGTCTGCCAACGAATTACGCCCCTACCAAGATCTGTTGTACTCAGGTTTTCATGATATGGTCATGACTGCCCATATTTTTAACGCTCGGCTTGATCCTGAATTCCCGGCAACCCTGTCGTACAAGATGATCACCGGTATTTTACGCGAACAACTGGGTTATGACGGCGTGGTGATTTCCGACGACATGCAGATGAAAGCGATTGCTGAACAATATCCCCTTGAAACAGCCATTCAATCCGCGCTTGAGGCCGGAGTTGACATCCTGACCTTTGGTAACAATCTGAACTACAATGGAAACATCATGATGCAGGTTGTCACAATCATCAGCCAACTCGTGAGGCAGGGAACTATTTCCGAAAAACGCATTGACGAGTCGCATCAGCGCATTTTACGCCTGAAGGCGAGACTACAAACATAAAAAAGAGCCATAATGTACCCGGCACCTTGGCACACACGCACAAAATGAAAAAGTGCCGGGCACATTTTGCCCTTGTGAACCACCTACCCCTATCATTAGCGGCATAATCAGTCTGTAGGGGACAGGACTCAAGACGCAGCATTCCCGCAGCACATCATGAGCATGTTTTCTGTCAACGGCCTGTCATGTCGCTGTAACGCCGCAAAGAATGTGTTGCGATGCTTTTGTTCGCAGACGCCGCCAGACTTCCCCCAAAATTCCCGCGCCGCACTTTTCCCTTGACATTCCAGTGCGAATCCCCGATACAGGGAGCGACGGGCGTGTTTACTAACGATGCTGCGCCGGATTCTCGTTAGAAGCAGCTTTAAGCCGTTAGACCAGAGATCAAGATACATGATATGAGTGTCTGAAATGTCACCATATTAGAAGATAACTATCGTACATGGGATATATTACAATGGATATTGTGTATTCAGTCAATGATGTCCCGATTCGGTTCACTCGTGAGCGATGGTTCCATGCGGTGCTGCAATCAGTTCCTTTACTCCTTGATTTTCCGACGCCCAAATTTTGGGTGGATTATGATCGAGAAGCGGATGTGTTGTATATCAGTTTTGATCGCCCGCAGAATGCCACAAATTCGGAAATGACGGAGGATGGATTGCTGCTCCGGTACCGCGACGAGCAGCTTATTGGCGTCACGATTCTTGACGCCTCAACTCGTTCAGCGTTGTCATGAAGCCATGAGCAAACAGGGCCGGCTCAAGACGAAGCATCCCGCAGCAAGTCACGATCATGTTTTCTGGAAACAGTCTGTCGCATCGTTTTAACGACGCAAAGAATGTGTTGCGACGCCTTTGTTCGTAGACGCCGGAAGACTTTCCCAAAAACTCCTGCACCGCACTTTTCCCTTGACATTCCGGCGCAAATCCCTGATACAGGGAACGGTAGGTGTGTTCAACAGAGAAATTGTTGCGAGTAGCCATGAGTCATACGCGGTAACTATGGGTGAAAACAGTCAAAATACCAATTTAGCTTCGGAATACTATTACGATGCGCTAAACGCCTGTAAAAACAGAGCGAATATCGCCTTACTCTGCGTGACCGAACATCCCCATGACCAATCAATCGTCTTTGTGAATGGCAAAGCGCATAGTAATTCCTGGCTGGATTTGGAGCGTAAAGCGATCCCGGCGTCAGTAAGCTCAAAACGCCCTTTCTGCTGCTCGGCAATCTTGGCAGAGTGCTCGCTGACATCTTAGGGAAATATACCCGAAAAGAATGATTTCTCGTTTCGAACCAACAGGAAATACATGGAACGAATAATCACGTAAAATAACCTCTAAAAGCAGGATATGGTCATGAAACGATTAAGGGAACAGAGAACCCTTACAAAAGAAGAAAAAAAGCTGTTGAAAACCTGTTCGCAGCTTTTGAAAGCGTTTGATCCCTCTGCCAAAATCATTTTATACGGATCAAGGGCGCGGGGGGATGCGCAGCCTGATTCGGATTATGATGTGCTCATTTTGACCGAAAAGGAAGCCACCCTGCAAAAGGAAGACGATTTTCGCGGACAGATTTATCCGCTTGAACTTGAGACCGGCGCAGTGATTACGGTCATGCTCTACAATCAGCAAACATGGGAGTCGCCGCTGTATCAAGCCATGCCGTTTCACCAAAATGTCGAACGCGATGGAGTGACGTTATGAAAGCAGAAATCCGCACATTAATTGCGTATCGTCTTGAACGGGCCAATGAAGCGCTTGCCGAAGCAAACTTGCTGCTTGAATGCGGATTTGCGAATACGGCGGTGAGTCGGCTGTATTATAGCTGTTTTTATGCTGTTTCCGCCTTACTCCTGGCAAAAGGATTCTCCTCAGCGAAACATAGCGGCATTCGTTCGCTCTTTCATCAACATTTCGTGAAAACAGGGGTCATCAAAGCCAATTCAGGGAGATTGTATGATCGCTTCTTTGACAATCGCCAAAGAGGTGATTATCAGGATTTGGTTCGTTTTGATCCGAATGACGTTCTTGCCTGGCATATTGAGGCCAAACAATTTGTCGAAACCATCGAAACGCTTGTGCAGGAAGAGTTGAAACGCCCTGAATAAAAACATCAGAGGAGCACGCCTGAGAACAGAATGGTGAAAACGTCTTGAAGAATCTAAGAAGCTGTTTTAAAAGTTTCTTGACTGTTCGTTCACGGTTCGGCAGAGGGGGCGGATGCATCGAACTCTCTACCCAACTGATCTCACGGATAAGCAATGGAATCTCATCAAAGACCTGATCCCACCAGAAAAGCCTGGTGGGCGACATCGCACGTTGGACATGCGCGAAGTCATCAATGCCATGCTCTATGTCACGGTGAGCGGCATTCAGTGGCGGCTGTTGCCGCATGACTTCCCCAATTGGTCCAGTGTCTATGGCTATTTCCGAACCTGGCGGAACAGCGGCGTCTGGCAGCGGCTGCATGATACGCTCCGCGCCCAGGTTCGGCCGCACGCTGAACGTCATACACATCCCACCGCCGGCTGCCTGGATTCGCAAAGTGTCAAGACGACCCAGGGGCCAGGGGAACGCGGCTATGATGCCGGGAAACACGTCAACGGGCGTAAACGCCATCTCCTGGTCGATACGCTCAGTCTCCTTTTGGCGGAGGTCGTCACCGTCGCCTCCGTGCAGGATCGGGACGGTGCGCGGCTCTTGCTCAGCCGTCTTGGGGGAGCTTGCAAAAAACTGCGCAAGATTTGGGTCGATGGCGGCTATCGGGGACACCTCGTCACCTGGGTGGCGTCCCAATTTCGGTTTGTCCTTGAGCCTGTCCTCCGTTCCCAGGACACGACCGGATTTACGGTCTTGCCGCGACGTTGGCTGGTGGAACGCACCTTCTCCTGGTTGAATCTTTGTCGTCGTCTCAGCAAGGATTATGAGTGTCAGACCACCACGAGCGAAACCTTTATTTATATCGCCATGACACGTCTCATGTTGAGACGTTTGGCTCCTGGATAACTTTTAAAACAGCCTCTTAGAACAGCACGGTTACATTGTCAAAGACAACAACGCCTGGAACATCCGCGTCCCCCTGTTCGACGCCTGGCTGCGGAAGTACGTCGAAACATTCGAATAATTTCCATGAGTAAAGATGGACCTATCTGGTTGATTAGGGTCGCTCTGAAGCTTTAGACTTATCCTGAACTAATGTGTTGCGACGCCTTTGTTCGCAAACGCCGCCAGCCTTCCCAAAAACTCCTGCGCCGCACTTTTCCCTTGACATCTCAACGCACAGCCCCAATATAAGGGAGTTATTGTGAGCAGACAGGAGAAAAATAATGGATGGGGAACACTTGTATAATTCTTCTCTTGATCGTATATTACGTGAAAAGCGGATACTGAAAGCATGATGTGCTGACTCTCTTTTAAAAATGAATACGACCGGAGACAAAGCGCGTCAACATGACAGAAAAACGAGGAAGGACAATGTCTCGAAAAGATACCTATCATCCTCTCGTGAAAGAGGCCCTGATACGAGAAGGATGGACGATCACCCATGATCCGTATTATTTTGTGGATGCCGTTGAGGAGGAACTAATATGGAAAACCCCATAGCATTTTATCAAACCTGCATTAAGCAGATCCTCTCAGAATATGAATCGCTCAACACTCAGGACACAGAGATTCATCTGTGTTTTGATGATGAACGAATGAGCTATCTTGTCATGCGGGTAGGGTGGTTTCAAGAGTATAAACGGATTCACCGCTGCGTAATCCATGTCGAGATTGTTCAAGGTACCGTCGTCATTCAGGCAAATAACACTGAAGATCCGATTGATACTGATTTGATAGAGATGGGCATTCCCCAAGAAAAAATTTGTCTTGGATTTATCCCGGCTGATTTTCGTGCGTATGCAGAACAGCATCCCCGGAGAAGACCGGAGTTGAACGCCAGCAAAACCCCTGTCGAAGGCTCGACAATGGCGTCATCACCACAGCGCACCACCGATGCGATGATAGCAACGATGTCATGATGAAGATGCGCGTCTCATAAGGCGGGTATGTTATTGAATGGGAATGTGGCGCTGACCTGTCGGCCGATACTATTGAAGCCCGCTGGCGCGTGACGCGCGATGCTGATCAGCCGGCTGTCACGTCGCTGTCACGCCGCGAACAATGGGTTGCGGCGCCTTTGTTCGCAAATGCCGCCAGCCTTCCCCAAAATTCCTGCGCCGTACTTTTCCCTTGACATTTCAGCGCAAATCCCCGATACAGGGAACGGCAGGTGTGTTCAACAGAAAAATTGTTGCGAGCAGCCATGAGTCATACGTGATAACTATGGGTGAAAACAGTCAAAATACTAATTTAGCTTCGGAATACTATGTGTTGTCGATGTTATACCGGATTGGCGCTGACGCCTATTTGACGTTGGGGAACAAAAAATCTGTTGATATTGTTGTGGTCAAAGGAGGAGAAACGCTGACAATTGATGTGAAAGGGTTGAAAGGCACAACAAATTTTCCCATTGATAATGTGAATAAGCAAGATGAGAAGCATTATCTTATTTTTGTCTCATTTCTTAATAACATCGCAGATCCAGGTTGTCTGCCTGAAGTGTATATCGTTCCATCACAAGCGTTAGCGTTGGAGCATGAAGAAATCGGGAATCAGTCCTTGATGTATCAAAATCCAAAAGGAAATAGACGAGTTGTTCAGTTGAGCAGATTGAGAAAAACATATAAACGATATAAGGATAAATGGGAATATTTTGTAGAATCTCCCATAGTTCTCTGAATGTGACGAAAAGGAGAAGCTTCAAGATGTCTGAATCCAACATGAATACAAAGGATAACGAACAGATCACGCCGATAACCCAAGAGGGAATTGATCGCCTTGTAGCATTTCTGCCGTTACTGTCTGCCCCCAATGCCAGGCACGGAACATACCCTGATGTCGTTAAGAATAACAACGACAATCTATTATATATACCCTCGATATTATCTGAAACAGCCTCCGAGTTCGTGCAGGCCTGTTATGAAGAGGGTTTTGTTCAGCCCTTCGATTGGGGGGAGTGGAGTGAGCGGCACAAAGATGAGCTGAATTCGGCAGCCTTCATTGATGGGGCTGACCTGACCACGATTGTCAAACTGCTGACGACGCATATTCGGGCCGATAGATTCTGCGATGGGCATTTACTTTCCATGCTGGAAGATGGCAGCATCGCAAAAATCCTGAAGAGATTGGAGCACATCAAATCCGAATTATCCTCTCGACCTGAGTAACACCATCAAAAGTGATTTTGGGCGCAGAATAGAATAGCAAAGGAGAACTGTATGGCAATGCCTTCGCTTACCCCTCAAGAATTTGTGGCAAAGTGGACGAAAAGCACGCTGAAAGAGCGATCGGCGGCGCAAGAACATTTTATTGATGTCTGTCATCTCATCGGGCATCCCACTCCGGCTGAAGCAGACCCCACCGGTCAACACTTCACCTTTGAAGCCGGGGTCAATAAACAGCGCGGGGGGCAAGGATGGGCGGATGTCTGGAAAAAAGGCTATTTTGCCTGGGAATATAAGGGCAAACATACAAACCTTGACAAAGCGTACCAGCAATTACTGCAATATCGTGAAGCCCTCCAGAATCCTCCTCTCCTGATCGTCTCCGATATGGAACAGATCGAGATCCATACCAACTTCACGAATACGATAAAACACGTAATCGTTTTATGCCTGCATGATCTCGTAAAGCCTGAATCGCTTGCCAAACTTCGCGCCGTCTTTTTCGAACCACAGGCTTTTCTTGTTCCCCAAACCACCGAACAGGTCACGGAACACGCGGCGAAGATCTTTACACAACTTGCTGACATTCTTCGCAAACAACAGGTAGAACCGCTACGAGCGGCTCATTTTTTAATCCAACTCCTCTTTTGCTTGTTTGCCGAGGATGTCGGACTCTTGCCCAAAGAGTTGTTTACGCAGCTTATCCGCAATACGCAGAAGAAACCCGCGATTTTCAACGAACAATTGAAACAGCTTTTTAAAGCGATGTCAACAGGCGGGTGGTTTGGCTTTCAAGAAATCGCGCATATTGACGGGAGACTCTTTGACAACGACGCTACGGTCGAATTAGATGAGGCCAGTCTTGATATTTTAGCGCACGTGTGTTCCCTGGATTGGTCGAATATTGAGCCGTCAATTTTCGGAACCCTGTTTGAACGGAGCTTAGACCCCGGCAAGCGAGCGCAGTTAGGAGCGCAATATACCAGTAAAGACGATATTCTGCTGATTATCGAGCCGGTGTTGATGCGCCCATTACGGAGGCGCTGGGAAGAAGTGCAGCGCAATATTCGTGAGTTATCTGCCAAACGCGAAAACACCTCGGCCAAAGGAAGTCGAACAAAACTTCAGAATGAGATCAACGCCCTTTTACGAAGGTTTGCTGATGAAATTTCACAAGTCCAGGTCTTAGATCCGGCCTGCGGCAGCGGTAACTTTCTGTATGTGGCTTTAAAACAACTGCTCGATTTGGAAAAAGAGGTGATTGTGCTTTCAAGCGAGGTCGGGGGCGGCGGCTTCTTTCCAACGGTGTCTCCCTTGCAGCTTCATGGCATAGAGACGAATGAATATGCCTATGAACTGGCGCAGGCAACGATTTGGATCGGGTTTATTCAATGGCTGCGTGAAAATGGCTTCGGCATGCCGAAGGAACCCATTCTCAAACCCCTGGAAGCGGTTCTGCATCAGGATGCGATTTTAACCTATGATGGCCTGGGCAATCCGCGTGAACCGGAATGGCCGGAAGTGGATGTTGTAATCGGGAATCCGCCATTCTTAGGCAATAAGCGCATGCGAAAAGAAATGGGGGATGTATACGTCAAGAACTTGCGACAGCTTTACGGCGATAGATTGTCCGGCGGAATTGATTTGGTCTGTTACTGGTTTGAAAAAGCACGCGCAATGATTGAAGCCGGAAAACTTCAAAGAGCCGGATTGTTAGCAACGCAAGCCATTCGAGGAGGAGTAAACCGTACGGTCTTAGAACGTATCAAAGAAACCGGAAATATTTTTTGGGCGCAATCAGATCGGGACTGGATATTGGAAGGGGCAGCGGTGCATATCTCAATGGTAGGATTTGATAATGGAAATGAAAAAGTACATGAACTTGATGGGAATCTCGTAGAGGTAATAAATCCTGATCTGAGCAGCAGTTCTGATCTGACTCAAGCAAAAATACTGTCAGAAAACAAAGGACTTGCTTTTCAGGGTCCCGTAAAAATAGGGTCGTTTGATATTGATTCAACAATAGCTCATGAAATGCTTACTCTACCAAACCCTCACGGAAAGCCTAACTCGGAGGTAATTCGCCCGTGGATAAATGGATTAGATATAACTCGTAGACCGCAAAACATGTATATCATTGATTTTAATGCAATGCCTCTTGAACAAGCTTCACTATATGAAGCCCCTTTCGAACACATTCATAAATATGTTAAACCCGAAAGAGACAAAAATAGGCGACCTCGTAGACGAGAATATTGGTGGCAACATGGAGAAACTGTTCCAGGATTAAGAAAGGCAATAGCACCTTTAAATAGATTTATCTGTACTCCGAGAATAGCAAAGTATCGACTTTTTATATGGGTAAAAGATGGTACGCTTCCGGATAGTGCTGTCATCGCAATTGCTCGTGAAGACGATTATTTCTTAGGGGTGCTACAGTCAAAACCTCATGAACTCTGGACATTACGTCGAGGAACCGCCCTTGAAACTCGTCCCCGCTACACGCCAACCACAACCTTTGAAACCTTTCCCTTTCCCTGGCCTCCAGGCCAGGAACCCCACGACGATGAACGTGTGCAAGCCATTGCCGCCGCAGCGAAACAGCTTGTAGAGCTTCGCGAAAATTGGCTCAATCCACAGGGCATGTCAGAAAAAGACCTCAAGAAACGCACGTTGACCAATCTGTATAACCAACGCCCGACCTGGCTTCAACTCGCACATGATGCCCTTGACAAGGCGGTGCTGGATGCGTATGGCTGGCCTCATGACATTCAGGATGAAGAGATCCTCAAAAGATTATTAGATCTGAATCTTCAACGAGCAGGATCAGAAAAACACAGGTTAACAGCTTGAAATCTTTTGCTTACAGATTATATTAGGGATTTTAGGGAGCTGTTCAAAATCATTGCAGAGGCGCAGCACGCCGGTCTGGTGACCTTGTACCGCAAAATCATTGTCGAGATCACGAAGAAAAAACAGGCTGAAGTGCAATACTGCGTCAGGCATGACGTCCCCTCTCCGATTCTCGAAGGCGCGTATGCGTTTATCGAAAGCCTGCTTGCCACAATTCCTGACAAAAAGCCTTTATTCGTTGATCACGCCCTCCTGCAATTGCGCTTTGCACGGATCGCTGAAACCTATTATGACGCTGAGAAGTGGGGCTGGATTGAAGACCCCAACCCTGAACATCTGCGCGAAAAACGCCGGCTCCAGGCGCGCAAAGATTATGAGGACTTGACCAGGCGCCAGAAGACGCTGTTCAAGTTTATGCAAAGCGCTGCCCGCGTCTCGGTCGCCGCCTTTATTGATGACAGGGATCAGCAGCTCAAGCATATCCTCCGTCGCCGGCGTCCATTCAACAAAGCATGGCTGGCGCGGCTCAAAGGTCTCTCGCATAGATTGCTGCACAGCATCTATCAGCAAAAATCGTTACAGGGGCAGAACATCAACCTCATCCACGCTTTAATCGAGTTAGACGTCCCGGATCATGATATTGAGGTTCTGGAACAAGTCCTGAAATTTCTGAAGGGTATGGGCTATATCCGCATTTATACGGAGCCGCTCATCCCGATGGCCATCGAACTCTTTCTGCACTCCCGGCAGAAAATTGAAGCCGAGCCGCAGCATAGCAGCGAGGATTACGAGACGTTCGAAGCGTTTCAGGAAAATAGACGCCTGCGAGAATTACGTCTGGCTGCCCTTGAAACCTTACACGCCCTTGAGATCGAACGCGAGCGTCAGCAATTCATTCAAGACTATTTTGCCTGTCAAGAATCCGGGCAGATACTCGCCTTGATTGAGAAAACGCTCCCCTCGAATTCCGAGATCCTCGGACGCATCCGTGAAGAAGCCTTGAATGTTGAGGAACAGAACCTGAGCGAGGAGCAGCGGACAGTCTATGAAGCCCCGCCCGGACAGTCGGTGGTAGTGACGGCCGGCCCCGGCAGCGGGAAAACTCATACGCTGCTGCTCCGGCTAGCCCGACTGATTCACAAAGATCACATCGCGCCCGATACCATGCTGGTGCTGGCCTACAACCGGGCAGTGGTGGAAGAGATCAAACACCGGCTGCATGAGCTGATGGGACAATTAGGATACAGGCATCTGGCCAAAGGGCTGAAAGTGTTTACATTTCACGGGTTGATTAAATATTGCATACCCGACATTATCCGCGATATTCCGATCGGCGATGAGTGGGAAAACGTGTTTTTAGACACCTTCCAGCGCACTCCCGGGCTTATCCGGCAGCGGTTGGGGGCAATTCGCTATGTGTTTGTGGATGAATTTCACGATATGACCATGCGGCGCTATCGCCTTTTACAATTCATTGCTCCTCCGCAAAACGCTCATGTTTTTGCCATTGGGGATCCGAATCAGAGTATTTACGGCCATCAGCGCTGCGCTGCCGGAGAACGGTGGGAAGCCGAACCCTATTTCGAACGCCTGATCGCAGAATACCAGGCCGCCGCCTATCACCTGAGGAAAAACTTTCGCTCCTTCTCGCACATTATTCAGGCCGCCGAAGAGCTTGTGGCGTTGAATCACGGCCGATTGTCGCCCGGCTCGCTTGCGGCGGTCAGAACCCCATCGCCCGCCTGGGCGCAGCACGCAAATTATGTTGAGGCAAACGATGCGCACAACCTCCCCTGGTTTCAGGCTGTCCGCAAACTTTTACACGAAACCCGCGCAGACGGCGCGCCCTATCGTCATATTGCGATTCTGTTTCGATCAAACCTGGAAGTCTATCGCGCCTTTACAGAACTCAAAAAGGCCTTGCAAGGCGTCAATACAGCTTCTGTAACGATCCGCGTCCAGGGCGAAGGCATTCAATTTGCGCGTTTACGGGAAGTTGAATATTTTCTGGATGCCTTTCGAGCGCGGGCAGAGAAGCCGCTTCCGCAAAATGTTGTTGATGACTTCCTCAAAGATTGCCAATCCCTGCCGGCCTGCTGGCATCAGGATTTTCTCCAGATCTTACACGCCTTACTGCTGGAATTTCAAAATACCCGCTACGATTCCGCTACGTTTGGCGATCTCGTGGAATACATTGAGGACATCGGACGTTCTGACGCCGGGCAGATATACAAGATTTATCAGTTCTGGCAGCCACATAAGGTCTTAGACCGCGACCTTCCCGGACAGCAGAGCACGGATATTGTGCTGTCAAGCATTCACAAGGTCAAGGGACTTGAATTTGATGCGGTCGTCATTCCTGCTTCGATTGCGGATCTGCCCTTTGCGCATTCCCCTGCCTCGCGCGCGGATCTTCAGTCAATCTTCGCTGAAGAACGGCGGATTTATTATGTGGGCATGACGCGGGCGCGCGACCGGCTGCTCCTATTCAGGTCGAAACGGGAAGAGTGCTTACAAAAGAATCAGTCCTTTTCCCTCTCTTCCGACCAGAAATCACAACTCGGCGTCGGCTTTAATGCAGGCATTGATAACTTGTTTATTTCTCACAATGCGAATCAAACATTTATCCGCAGCTACGCGCAACTCTCAGAAGAAGCGTTTCTGCGTTACATCGAACGTAAAATTGCGATAGGCGACCCGCTGACCCTGCAACGCATCCGGCAATGCTGGTATCTTGTCCACAAAGGCACGCCGGTAGGGCGACTCTCCCAAAAAGCCGCGCGGAAATTGAACCCTTCAACCGCATACACCGGCCTCGAAGTCACGCAAGTCGTACGCTACTCCTATCAGCAATCTCTCGCCAGCGATGAAAAACACCGGCAACATGGCCGTTCCAGCCATTTCGCGGATATGTGGTCGCCGTATTTTCGGCAAAAGGGCTGGAGTTATCTGGTTGATTTCTGCGGTTATGCGCAGCCATCTTTGTTCTGAAGATTTACACTCATTTTCTGATTGGCCGGACAGGGATGTCCGGGGTACGAAAACTTCTGGCTTAGTGCTGTAAACGTATTGAGTGACAGAGAGACAGCCGGCCGGCTGTCTCTCTGTCACTTGTTTTGGCATAGGGAATTTGGTTGTGAGTAAAGAACCTCTGCGTAACGTAGTGATTTCTTCTCCGTTCGTATTCGTGACGGGCATTCATAAGGCGCGCCGGTAAGTGTTGATACGCGCTATCCAACCGGGCAGCCAGCGGGCTTCCTGTTCTTGACGCTCTACAGGAGCGTTTTGGACGCGGCGCGTCAACATAAATTCAGCGGCGTCGGCAAATTCGCCGACCGCGTCAGGGGTCGTTCCCGGCATGGATTGCAACACTTGCAATAAACCCCATCCCTGCCCCTGATAACGTTCAGTCGCCGCAACGCCCTCCCCTTTAAAATTCACATAATCTGTCAGGGCATAGATTCCTTGCAGCGTCTCTGCCATCCGGTAGAATTGCTGATAGACGTGATATCGTTCCGCTTCTGCTGCTAAGGATGCCAATATCATCGACAGAGAATTTTCCAGACGCTGAATCATAAATTGAACTTGCTGCGCCGTCGTTTGAGTCAGTAAGAAACGCAAATCCTGCATCTCCCTGCTATTCTGGGCTTGTAAAAACTCCTCACGCGCTGCCCAGAGGCAGGGCGTCATTGGCGACAACCAGCCAGGTAAAGGGACGCGTTGATTTTGCAGAAATTGCACGAGTTCAGGGAAGCTTTCTTGAAACGGGCCTCTCTGCCCTGCCGGATACCAGATAAAATGTCCAATCCCTAACGAGGCAAAGGATTCCCCGTGGTTCCACGCAATTAGATACGCCGGGTTGCCGCCGGTCTCATTCAGCCAGATCTTGTATCCGATCTGTTCGGCTTCTGCGGGCGTCAAGCGAATATAAGCGGCAGAAGCCGCCCTCATCGAGGCGAACAATGAGAGGATCACAAGAATTACCGTATATCTATTTTGCATATTGCCTTCCTTCACCTTTGAAAAGGCCGCTGAAGCGTTTACTACGATCCTAAAATGAACAGGTTCGTAGTAAACGCTTCAGCGTTTCAAAAGGCCACTGAAGCGGCTACTACGAACCCATCAACAGTATTTGCTCACAACTGCCTCTGAGAAGAAAACCTTTTTGCTCACAGGCTGCGCTGATTCGCCGCTGATAACAAATTCTCCCCTGAGGCGAAGATCTTCAGCAGAAGAACCGATCATCACTTCTACCTTGCCCGGATTGAGCGCGTATTGCAGATCTTCCTGATAAAACGCCAGTTGTTCGGCATGGAGCGTAAAGGTCACATGCGCTGTTGCTCCTGCTTGCAAATGGACGCGGGTAAAGCCTTTTAACTCTTTGAGCGGACGGGTGATTATGCACTGCTCCGGGATAAAATGCACGTACAATTGCACAACTTCATCTCCAGCACATGCGCCGCTGTTGCGCAAATCCATTTCGATCTGCACGCTGCCATCCTGCGGGATCGTCGTTTGGTCAATGCACAAATTCTCGTACGTAAAGGTCGTGTAACTCAGACCATGTCCGAAGGGATAGAGCGGCTTAGGACTCATTTCCACATAATTGCCAAGCCAGTGCGAACGCCCGCCAGAAGGTTTATGCCCGTAAAATACCGGAATCTGTCCCACAGCCTGCGGAAAGGAAATTGGCAGCTTACCGCCGGGATTGACCTTATCGAACAATACATCCGCGACTGCATTACCGCCTTCTTCGCCCGGCAGCCAGGCCGACAACATGGCTTGAACATGTTCATGTTCCCAGGTCAACGTATGCGGACGCCCCTGCACCAACACCACAATAACCGGCGTCCCGGTCGCACAGACCGCCTGAATCAATTCTTTCTGCACCCCAGGCAGATCTAACATCGCCCGGTCGCGGGCTTCGCCAGAGGTACACCCTTCGACTAAACCGGCGCGGTCGCCAACCACCACAATCGCCGCTTCCGCCTTTTTGGCTGCCGCAACCGCTACTGGAAATCCATCTTTAGTCTCGTTAAGCACATCACAACCTTGAGCGAAATACAGTTGCGTGTCAGGCGACACACGCGCTTTGATCGCCTCAAAAATTGTAACCACATTCAAGGCGTCGCTGATATCGTCAAGGTCATCCGGGATCGGCGTTCCAAAAGGACTCTCGCCGTTGTGCATATCTTTTTTCAGGGTTTCGATGTGGCAGGGATAAGCATAATCGCCGATCATGTTACGCCAGCTATCTGCATTCGGGCCGATTACCGCTAATGATTTGATTTCAGGCGATAATGGCAGTAAGTGATCATTTTTGAGCAGTACGATTGATTCAGCGGCCAGGGTGTAAGCTAATTTACGCTGTTCGGCAGTTTCAAAGACCAGTTCAGCCGCCTCGCTTTTCACGTAGGGCTGGTCAAAAATCCCAAGGGCGAACTTCATTGCCAGAATGCGCGTGACGACTGCATCAAGCTCATCCATGCTGATGATTCCATCTTCCAGAGCCTTACGCAGCGGCTCGCCAAAACAATCGGTCGAGGGCAGTTCCACATCAATGCCTGCTAACAACGCCTGATTGGCAGCTTCCTGTTTGGTGCGGGCAATTTTGTGATATTGGTACAGCATGTTGATCGCAAAATAATCGGAGACTACAATTCCATCAAATTGCCAGGTTTCTCTCAATATCTCGCGCAGCAGTTTCTTAGAAGCGCAGCAAGGTACGCCGTCCAGTTCGCTGTAGGAATTCATGATCGAAGCCAGTCCTGCTTCTTTGACCGCCGCTTCAAAGGGATATAAAAACACCTCGTGCAATTCCCGTTCGGGAATGTGGCAGGGCGACCAGTTCATGCCGCCTTCGCTGTTGCCATAGCCGACAAAATGCTTGCCGGTTGCGACCGCTACCCGTTTGCCATCTTTTTCCTGTAAGCCGCGCACGTAGGCGCAGCCCATTTTAGCAACCAGATACGGGTCTTCTCCCATGGTTTCCTCTGTACGTCCCCAACGCGGATCGCGAGTCACATCCAGCACCGGGGCCAATCCCTGATGCGCGCCGATGGCCCGCATTTGATCACGGATCACGCTGGTCATCTTCTGTGTCAGTTCAGGATTCCAGGTTGCGGCTACGCCAATGGCTTGAGGAAAGAGCGTCGCGCCGCGCGTCATCAGTCCGCTGCAGCATTCTTCGTGGATCATGGCCGGAATGCCCAGGCGGGTCTCTTCGAGCAGATATTTTTGAATCCTATTCGCCATGTCCGCCGCTTCTTTGGGATGAAAAGTAGAAGCCCCGCCGATGCGGGTAATCTGGCCGATGCCATACGGCAGTAGTTTTTGAGCCTTGTTCGTCGAAAATGTAAAGTTTTCCAGCAGTTCGAATACCCAATAACTGCCCAACTGTGCGCATTTTTCCTCGACCGTCATGCGAGCCAGAAGATCGTTCACGCGACAGTCAATGGACTGCGAAGCATCTTGATACACTGTCTGTTCTTGTTTCATTGCAATATCTCCATAAATTCAGAAAAACCACTAAAAACTTTTTTCCAGATACAAACATAATTCCCATAAGATACGTTCTTTTTTAAATTTCAGACAATTTTAATTTTTGCGCTTGTACGGATAAGATCTATTTACTTGATATGTCAATGAAAAAATATAGTTTTTCTTATTGCATATCGTTAACGCAAAATTCCCTGGACATTAGCGTATAAAAGAAATATGCTATGAAAAAAACACTTGAGCAGAAAAGGAAAGAAAATAGAGACGATTAAGTTGTACGAACAAGTATAAATAAATAAATTTATTCTATCCGACTATCTTGAGAGCCAGATCAGTTCACTTATTCGGTCTGCGGCAGCGGCGTCGGTTGCGGCAGATTGAGTTTGGGCAGCAGCAATGCATGTTCAAGTTTGACGTAAAACTGCTTCGGATTCGGATACAACGGCAGGTGATGAGGCCGCGCATACCAGACTTCGACCTGCATGGATTTCTGATCCGAACTCAGCGTGGCTCTGACATGTTCTGGCTGGTACTGCGCCCCCATATTGTCAAGTAACTGCACAACCTGCTGTTTGACAGTCGCTTCAATATTCTGCTTGGCAGATGCAAGCGTCGCAACCATCTGGGTTTCGGCCGTTTTCTCAAAATTCCAATGATCCCAGTATAACGGGAAGAGTTGGATGCCTGCATAAGCGCCAATCGATAGCACAGCCAACAAAATGATCACAAACACCTTTGCCGACCCTTGTTCGGATGTTCTTTTTGCACACATAAAATCTTATACTCCTTTCTTTTGTTGCTGTATAACATTTAGCACCTAGTACTTCAAGTATTGTAGAAAAGATCAACCTCGTCATGCTCCTTCATCTCACCGCGTAGCGGTTATGGATCGCCTACGGCGAAAAAAAGGAGCTATGGGAATCTGTTGCTACAATACTCTATCGCCTACGGCGAAAAGAAGCGTCCTCGCGCTTCATGGGATAATCACGCCTTTGATATAACCTTCCGACGCCGACAGCATGGTTTCAAACCCTTTTTGCACGTCCTCCAGGGGGAAACGATGCGTGACCAGTTTCTCCATCGGAAATACCCCGCGCGCCAGCGCCTCCATGGCCCGGCGCATGTCATCGGCCGGATCGAGCGAATATTTGGGGTGCGGCGTCACAATCACCGCGCCTTTGGTGGTCCAGTTTCGTAAAGTATATTGCGCCGGTTTGCCGTACCAGCCCGCCAGAGCATACGTGGCGCGATGGGGACGGAGCGTTTTCGCGCCCAGTTCAGCGGCGACCGCATTGCCAGTCACTTCATAAACAATATCTGTCCCCCGGCCATCAGTGATTTCCTGCACCTGTTTCAAAAAATTCGGATTTTTCGCATTGAGCGTATGGGTCGCCCCGATTTCTTTGGCAAGTTGCAAACGATTTTCTAACAGATCGACCGCAACGAGCGAAGCCGGAGCTTTTCCTACAAGCCCGGCCAGCGTCAGCAAGCCCATAAATCCACAGCCCATGACCAGCACATGATCGCCTAACTGCGGCGGGGCCGAACGCACGATCGTCGCAATACATTTTAACGGCTCGGCCAGCGCATGTTCGGAGGCGATCTGTTCCGGGATGCGAATCAGCTCGGGCGGTTCCGCGACTGCGTAAGTAGCAAAAGCTTTAAGGTGCGCAAACAGACCAGTGACACGTTCTCCTGCCTTGACGCCTTTAACGTGCCGTCCGACCGCTTCCACAATGCCGACCGGTTCGTGTCCTAAGCGCAGGGGCGGCGTACCGATAAAGCCCTGAAAATACGCGCCGTCATACTGACACAATCCGCAGTGTGTGACTCGAATCAACACCTGATCATCTGTGATGTCGATCTGTTCTTCCCGAATCTCCATTTTCCCAACTTCAACAAGCTCAGCATACCGCGATGTTACCATCACAAACCTCCTTAGATTAGTTGTTCCCCCCGGTTTTACTGTTGCTCCACGTTCACCCATTCTCCGGTTGCAGCAGAGGTATAGGCGGCCTCTAAAATCAATTGGGCACGTAAGCCGTCAATGACGTTCGGCTGGAACGATTTGCCCGCTATAATTGCTTTGAGAAATTGATATTGATTTTCGGCATGAGGACGCTGCCAGCCGATAATCGAGCGCGGAGTCGGGATTGACGCCCCGGGATACTGTTGCAGGGTATCCAGTCGCTGCCAGCCGCGTTCGCCGCCAAAATCGCCGCCTTTACGAGCGGCATCGTACCAATATAACCAGTTGCCGTCCATCAGATTAAAACGTAACGCACCTTTTTCACCGCAAATCTCAAAACGAAGTTCATCCAGAATGCCTGTCGCAAAACGGGACGCTTCAATTGTACCGATCCCGCCGTTTTTCAATTGCACTTGAAGCCAGGCCGCATCATCCACTGTCACCTTGCCGGTTTCTCGGGCGCCGGCTTTCAGGGGACGTTCAGGCACAAAGGTTTTGGTAAAAGCGCGTACAGCCTCAAATTCCCCTAAAAGATAACGCATCAGATCAATGGCGTGCGCTCCCAGATCAGCTAAGGCCCCACCGCCTGATTTGGCGTGATCCAGCCGCCAACTCAACGGACGCTGCGGATCTTCATAACCCGTGTGCAGGTATTCTGCCTGAAAACGATAAATCTGGCCTAACGCGCCGTCCTGAATCAGGGTGTAGGCCCGCATGATCGCCGGCAGAAAGCGATAGTTAAGGGTCATGCCGATCTGTATTCCGGCTTGTTGAGCAGCAGCGGTGATTTCACGCGCTTCTGCGGCGTTCATGGCCAGTGGTTTTTCGCAGTAAATCGGTTTCCCAGCGGCAATCGCTTGCAAGAGCACGGATTTATGGGCAAAATTGGGCAGCGAGCAATCAATAATAGTCACATCATCGTCCTGAATCAGTTCGGCAACCTCTGTGTACCATTTGCGAAATCCGCCATCGCGCACTGCTTTCCGGGCAGTTTCAGGTTTTGAGGTACACACCGCCGCCAGGTCAATCTCAGGCAAATGCCCCGGATAATACATGCCGATATCTTTGTAGCTGAGGGTATGGATTTTACCGATGCCGCCATACCCGATTAATCCGATGCCAATTTTTTCCATCTTTTAAAAACCCCACCCCAGCCCTCCCCAAAGGGGAGGGGAGAACTCCCTCCCCTTTGGGGAGGGCTGGGGTGGGGTTAAAAAACCATTATTCTGCAATCAGTTTCGACGGAACCAGCATGTCAAATTCGACTTGTTCCCCTTTCACCAATTTGATTAACGTTTGAACCGCAGTAACGCCCATGGCATACGGATCCTGGGCGACGGTTGCCGCCATTTCGCCCGCTTGAACGGACTGCACGGCTTCGTCAATGCCGTCGGTACCCACAACAATCACATCGCGCCCGACGTTCTTGACCGCCTGTACCGCGCCTAAGGCCATCGTATCGTTCGCACAATAGATCGCCTTGAGATCTTCATGACGGCTCATGACATTCGTGGCCACATCCAGGGCTTTGATGCGATCCCAATCAGCGGGTTGGCTGGCGACCACTTCAAATCCGGCGTAAGTGGCGATCTTATCTTTGAATCCGTCGCGCCGCGCATCGCCGCTGGCGTTGCCGGCCATACCTTCGATAATCGCAACTTTGCCGCCGTCAGGTAATTTCGATGCCACAAAATCCGCCGCTGTCTGGCCGATCGCATAATTATCAGTACGAATAAAGGCTGCGATTTTACCGCCGGCGTCAGCTAAGGCTTTCTGATCCACGCCTTCATCTACATTCACGACCGGAATTCCCTGCTCGTTGGCTTTTACCACCGTCGGAATCAAATTAACAGGCGTAATGGGCGAAAAGGCAATGCCGTCATATTGCTTCTGCAAGACGGTTTCAAACAACTGTAACTGTTCCTGAATATTTCCTTCTGACGTGACGGCAAAGACTTCGACCGTAATCCCCTGTCTTGCCGCTTCTTCTTCATATCCCTTTTGCATCGAAACCCAGTGCGGATTCGCTAGAGTTTTCAGAATCGCAGCAAATTTTAACTCCTGGGCGTTGGCTCCGATTGACAGACACAGACTAACGATGAACATGGCAACGACAAATACCCTGATTTTTTTCATAACAAGACCCTCCATGGAAAAATGTTCTCTGTTAAACACGACTACACCGGAACAACGTATGCGAGACGCAGCCATCACCTCCTTTGAAACTACTACAGCGTTTCGGAAATAGAACGCTGATGGGACTGATTGGGCTGATGTTCACTGAGATGACGACGACTTCAGGCCACAGTTCATGGTCATGATGACGGCAGGGATCACGCGTCACTTTTCCCGAAAAATCAGTGGACATCAGTTCAATCAGTCACATCAGTGTTCTATTTGCGATAATGTTATTCTTGTAGCTGCTTAAATATGAGGTTGCAGTGTTTTGTGCAGCATCCCGGCCCCGATAATCGGGCTTTTTTCCCAATTTTTTGTCAATTCGATCCGAAAGCTTTTTCTGGCAGGTGGATAGCAGCAGGCTTTTGCCACTTCTTGTATTTTCTGAATAAACAGGTCTCCGCTTTGCGCCACGCCGCCGCCGATAATGATCACATCCGGATTCAGCAGGCTGACTACATTGGCAAGCGCAACACCCACATATTCCGCCGCTTGCAACAGTACTTCCAGAGCAAGTCGATCACCTTGTGAAGCCGCTTCCGCTACCTGAATCATCGTAAGCTGATCATCATGGATCTGCGCTGTTAAAACAGATTTTTCGCCCTGCTTGATCCGACGCAACACCCTTGCAGCAATGGCCGGCCCCTTTGCATAAGCCTGTAAACATCCTTTGCTGCCGCAGGTGCAGAGTTCGCCATCTTTTTCGACAATAATATGGCCGATTTCGCCTGCCATATTGCCCTGTCCGCGATATAACCTTTTGTCCAAAATCAGGCCTGAACCAATCCCGGTACTAATCGTAATGAAGAACAGGTTTTCGACCGCCGGATCCTCACATTGCCAAAATTCCCCTAAGACTGCGGTATTGGTGTCTTGATCAATATAGATCGGAATATCAGGGAAACCAGACTTCATCCTTGCGCCTAGGGGCACATCGCGCCAAAAAATGTTCGGCGCCAGCACGACGTTTCCACTGGCTAACTCAACGGTTCCGGGAACTCCAATACCGATTGACGCGATCTGATCGCAGCTTACACCGGCATTCGCTGCAAACCTGTTGATCGCCGCGATTAACTCCGTAATCATCTCTTCTGGTCCCTTTTCAATCTGAGTCGGGTAATTCTGCTGAGAAAGAATGTTTCCGGTCGCCGTGACAAGTCCCAGCGCGATTTTGGTGCCGCCGATATCCACGCCAATATGCAGTGCGTTACGTTCTACTGTCATGCCTGTACATCAACCACAGATTTCCCAGATTTCTCAGATAAGAATAGCATCTATAGCCATCCTAAATGATTTGTGTCTCGACTTCGCTCGACAACCGACACGGTCACTGAGCGAAGTCGAAGTGACATGACACAACTGACTTAGAATCGCTATAATCTGTGAAATCCGTGAAATCTGTGGTTATTTATGGTTTGTAGTAAACGCTTTAGCGTTTTTCACAACTCCTACTTCGCCGAAAGGGCTTTATCTAAAAAGACAGACCCGATAATCAAGCTGCCCATGACGATCTGTTGATAGAAGGTCGGGACGTTCAAAATATTCAGGGAGTTATTGATTAAGCCGATAATAATCGCGCCGATCACGACCCCGGAAATCCGGCCTTTTCCGCCGAAAAAACTGGTCCCACCGATAATTGCGGCGGCAATCGCATACAATTCAAAGCCCTGACCGGCCAACGGTTCTGCGGCCCCTAAGCGGCCAATCATCACCACTCCGGCAATTCCGGCGCAGATCCCTGAGAAGACGAATACTGCCAGTTTATGCACTTTCACGTTGACGCCGGACAGCCAGGCTGAATCCTGATTGCCGCCGATGGCATAGAGGTTGCGTCCTAAAATGGTTTTGGTGGTAATGATATAAAAGATTACCGCGACGGCAAGGGCGATCAAAATCGGGATCGGAATCTTAAAAAACGACCCGGCAATCGTGCGCTGAAACGCCGGAGGGAATCCATACACCGGTCTGGCGTTGGAAATTACCAGGGTCAATCCGCGAAAAATTGTGAGGCCGCCCAATGTGATAATGAAGGGATGCAGCCCGGTTTGCACTACGAGAAAGCCGTTTATCAGGCCAAGTATGCCCCCTAAAATGACGCCGCCAAGTAAGATCGCCAGGATAATCGGAACACCGTTGACCAGCAATTTGGCTGTCATCATGCCAGTCAGCGCCAGCACGGAACCGACGGACAAATCAATACCGGCAATCAGAATCGCAAAGAATTCCCCTACCGCAATCAGAATCGTAATTGACGATTGCAGGATGATCTGCACCAGATTGTTCACGGTCAGAAAGTATTTCGGAGAAAGGATCCCCATAATCACGACTAACAGTAACAAAATCAATAAAATGCCATACTTTTGCCAGAATGCGCGAAATGAAACTGTCATGCCAACCTCCTTCTTTACGCCGATACCGTTGCGCTGTAGAGTAAATTTTCTTCTGTTGCGGATTCCACCGGATATTCAGCCACAATCGCTCCTTCCCGCATCACATAAATCCGGGAACAAATCGAAAGCAGTTCTTCGTATTCAGAAGACACGAGCAAAATCGTTTTTCCTGATTGTGCCAGATCTAAGATAATCTGATAAATATCATTTTTCGCGCCGACATCAATACCCCGCGTTGGTTCATCAAAGATCATGATCTCAGCATCCGATGCCAGCCATTTTGCGACGATCACTTTTTGCTGATTCCCCCCGCTTAACTCATCAATTGGCTGTTCAAGAGAAGTACACTTGACCTTTAACATCGTCTGATATTTGGACGACATTGCCCGTTCCTGCTGCGGATTGGTGCAACCGAGCAAACCTTGCAGCGACGATTTTTTCTGCAAAAAGGGGAGACTCATATTCTGCCAGAGGCTAAAGACATTCACAATCCCCTCTTCTCTGCGGTTCTCAGGAATGAGGCCAAAGCCCTGCTTTAAGGCTGAGTAGGTGCTGTGAACTGCGACCGTTTTTCCCTGAACAGAGAGGGTTCCTCCTTCATGCGGCTCCGCGCCGAAGATCGCTCGCATGACTTCAGTGCGTCCTGCGCCAACCAATCCGAAAAACCCGACGATCTCTTTGGCGTAGATTTTGAAAGAAATATCCCGGGCGCGTTCTTTGGGGGTCAGATTCTTGACCTCCAACACCGGCGTTTCATTGGCGCGGTGCTGTTGATGATATTTGCGCACATCGGAATATTTGAATTTGAGTTCCTTGCCCACCATTAAATTGACCACGTCGTCAATCGTCAGCTTTGCCGCCTGCTCCGTGCCCATAATTCGGCCATCTTTCAGAACCGTAATGCGGTCGGCGATTTTCATGACTTCTTTGATTTTATGGGAAATGAGAATCACCGAGACGCCGTGATGTTTCAACTCGCGCACTAAGGTCCATAAATGCTCGATTTCACCGGATGACAGGGATGAGGCCGGTTCATCCATAATCAGAATTTTGGCTTCCAGCGAGAGCGCTTTGGCAATTTCGACCAGTTGTTTTTGCGAAATTTTCAAGTCTTCCACAAATTCATCCCCCTGAAAATCCAGGCCGACAAGCTGCAAATAGTGTTTGACGGTCTTTGCCAGCGTCTTCTGGTCAACAAACTTGATTCCCGCAATGGTCTTATGCGGCAATCGCCCTAAAAAAAGATTCTCCGCAATGGTCAGTTGATTAATGACGCTCAATTCCTGATAAATGATACTGATCCCCAATTCCGCCGATTGTTTGGGCGTAAATCCGGCGTAACGCTTCCCGCCCAGCTCGATTTCGCCGGAAGTCGGCGTATATGCGCCGCTCAGAATCTTCATCAAAGTGGATTTGCCCGCCCCATTTTCCCCGACCAGGGCGTGAACTTCCCCTTCGTACAAGTCGAAGCTGACTTGATCGAGCGCGCACATCCCGGGAAACTCTTTGGTGATATTGTTCACCCGTAACACTCGTTTTTCAGTATTCATAACTTTACAGCCGCAGATGTTGAGGCTCTCACAATGAGCGATGTTGGCAGCACGATTTGCTGAAATGGCGCATTGCTCTGTTGAAATCGCCGCAACAGCATTTCTGCGGCTTTCTGCCCCAATTCATATTTTGGCTGCGCCACTGTGGATAAGCTCGGATTCGTGTAGGAACTCATCATGATGTCATCAAAGCCGATCACTGCCAGGCCTTCAGGCACTTGCCAGCCGTTCGTCTGGGCGTAGTGCAAAACGCCATAAGCCATCAGATCGTTAAATGCGAAGATCGCTGTCGGCGGATGCTCCTGCTTCAACAGCATCTCAGCGCCGGCATAGCCGGATTGCGGCAGAAAATCTCCTTTGCTATAGATCAAATGGTTATCTAGCGCAATGCCCGCCATACGCAGCGTATCTTCGACACCAGCCCAACGCAGCCGGACGGTCTCTAAATAGCGATCCGACACGATCAACCCAATGCGTCGGTGTTCTGAGCCTAGAAGATGCTGCATCGCCTGACACGCGCCGCTGTAATTATCTGCCACGACAGAATCAGTTTCAAGCAGAGGCAGCGGACGATCGGCAATAACCAGCGGAAAGCGGCGATCAAGCAAACGCTGTAAATGCGCGGCGATTTGTCCGGGGCTGACCACAATTAACCCGGCGACTCGCTGCTGGTACAGCGTATTCAGATAATGGATCGCTTTTTCCGTCTGTTCATCCGTATTACAGAGTACCACGGTGTAGCCTACAGCCGCGCATGTGTCTTCAATCCCTTTTGCCAGTTCAGCGAAAAACGGATTGCGGCTATCGGGAATCAGCACGCCAATGGTCAAACTCTCGCTGCGCCGCAGACTTCGCGCCATTTTGTTCGGCTGGTAAGAGAGTTTGCGAACCGCGTCTAACACCCGCTCTTCCAATTCAGACCTTACCGGCCCGGTATTGTTCAACACACGGGAGACCGTTGCAATCGAAACCTGTGCGAGATTGGCGACATCTTTTATGGTGCTCATGTAAACCTTTACAATAAAAAATTATCACGTTGTTCTCAGATTAAACGCACTGTATTATAGAAGAATTCAACTTATTTTTATTTATCCTGAACAATGTTTCAGTAAACGTTTACAGTTTCAATATAAAAATCTCCTACAAAGATGTCAAGTTTTTATTCAAAAAATGTTAAGTGTATTTTCGCAGCGTAGGAAAAATTTTTCGCTTGACACAATATTCTTCTCGCAATGAACTGCCGATCTATCGTATCCTTGCCTGGCGCGTAACGGTTATGTTGTCTATCGTCTAAGGCAAGTGCAGGATGGGGAAATATCATTTTTACTACAATACTGGATCGCCTACGGCGAACGGTTTGTAAATTATAAAAATTATTCTGTTCAGATATGTAAGATCTGACACAGGTTACGCGACTCGTCATCGCTTTTGCAGATGATGTATTTTGCGTATCGCGCACGATCCCATAATGCTGGACCAAGTAAACAGCTTAGAAACATTAATAGAACCGATGCCTGACCACCCTATTCAACCGGGGGGACAAAGGAAAAAGCAAGGCGCGTTTCTCAAAATCCTGAAATGGGGAGGTCTGGCCTTGATTGCACTTCCCGTAGGTTTCATCCTGTGTTTCCGTTTTGTTCCGCCGCCAATCAGTGCCTTTATGGTTGCAAGATACCTGGATGGCGTGTTCGACGCCGAGAGACAGACGACTCTTGCATATCAATGGGTAAACTGGGAAGCAATTTCCCCCCAGATCATGCTTGCCGTGGTGGCGGCTGAGGATCAAAAATTTCCGTATCACCGCGGCTTTGACTTTACCTCGATTGCTGAAGCAATAGAGGAACAACGCGCAGGCGGTCGCGTACGCGGAGCAAGTACAATTACACAACAAGTCGCCAAAAACCTCTTTTTGTGGAACGGACGATCATATCTGCGCAAAGGGTTGGAAGCCTATTTGACGCTTTTGATTGAATTCTTGTGGCCAAAGCGGCGGGTCTTAGAAGTGTATGTGAATATCGCTGAATTTGGAGATGGCATTTACGGCGTCTCTGCGGCCGCAGAGAGATTTTTTCGTAAACAGTCGTCTGTTCTGACCAGACAGGAATCTGCATTATTGGCGGCTGTCCTGCCGAATCCCCAAATGTTCAAGGTAGACTCCCCTTCCGCGTATGTGCGTTCTCGTTCGCAACACATCATCCGGCAAATGCAAAATCTTGGCGGAACATCGTATCTCAAGAACCTTTAGCAAACAGCGATAAAAAATCAATCATGCGTAACTACTACATAACTACAATGAATTTGACACGTTCGTAGTCTCGCCTTTAGAAAATATTCTCAAAACTGGAGTACAAATTTCTTCCAGGTCAATGAAAATTTTATTCATACTTGAAGAAACCGGGTTTTTGACAAAAACCCGGTTTCTATGCCAGACTTCTCCAGAATCCCCATGAAAAGAAATACGCTGTTTTACCAATGCACTCTGATATTTTTTTAGTTGACAGAAGAAGACCCTGGCAGAATATAACATCCATAACGTGCACGTTTTTCTCAATGATCGTTATTTTCTTAAACGCAGGATGGAGGAAAAAGTATGGCAGCGAACGAACAATTGATTAAAATTTTCGAATACGCGTTAAATCAGGAAAAAACCGGATTAAGTTTTTTTGAAACCTCATTGCACCGTCTGGGGATCGGCGCGGCAGTAACAGCTTTTAAGAAACTGATTGAAGAAGAAAAGAAACATGTGATTTTCATCACCAACATTATTAACGACTTGAAACAAGGCGGCGATATTAGTGTGAAAAGCATTGAGAGCGTCACGATTACGCCGACCAATTTCTTTGACGAACGGGCGAAATCGGAATTTATGGCACAAAGCGTGGAGCAAGCCATGACGCCAGATATCAGCGTGTTTCACACGGCTATGCTGATTGAACGCGATTTAAGCGCCTTTTACGCCAGAATGGCGGAACAACTTGAAGAAAAAAAAGCCAAAGAGGCGTTTAAGATGTTGTCCAACTGGGAAAAAGGACATGAACGATTTTTTGCGCAGATTCATGAAGACCTTGTAAAAGAATACGAAGGTATGCCCTGGGGCGGTTGATGGTATACGCATCAGGCTAAGGATTTTACCCCCCTTTATCCCCCCGTAAACGGGGGGAAATGGACGGGAGACCCATTCCCGGTCATCCCGCCACCGCTTTCCGGCTTCCCCCTGCTTGCGGGGGGATTGAGGGGGGTATCTTTGCTTAGCTTGATGCGTATGCGGTTGATGGGTCTTCCCATTGTTCAACAGGAAGAAAAAAGGGAAATCCCCGGATTTCCCTTTTTTCTTCCTTATGTTCTTGACGTTCGTTTTCAAAGAAGCCTTCTATAGCAAACCCATTCTTTCCCAAATCTGTAAATTCAGAGGGCCAGGTTTGCAACGTATGTGCACGAAATGAGGTCATAATATGTCAGATAATCAAAAAAAATTTCAACAAATTCTTGATATCAACCTCGAATTCGCTCAGGCAAAGGATGTTGATTTATTATTAGAGAAAATCTTGAGTGTTACCAGAAAGCTTGCGAATGCTGATGCAGGGGTGATCTATCTTGTGGATCAAGAGAGGTTAAGGTTCCACCATTACCAACAAGGAATGCCCAAAGAGCAGAGAGGTTTCGCAAAGAATAAGATTTATAACGGCACGTCAAGAACGATTGCGCCTGATCCAATCTCTGTGCATGTTGCCAAAACAGGAATGATTGTCAATATTCCCCGGGTAACCGATATCTCCGATGATGCCCCTTACACGGTGAATGCAGACATCTATCAGGATCTTCCGTTTCCGCCCCAGGCGATTGTGGCCTTTCCGTTACTCAATGATCATGGAACCGTGTTGGGTGTGGTTCAAGTGCTCAACCCACGTGACGAGGCCAGAAATATTATGCCGCCCTCGGAAGATGATATCCCTCTGATTCAATTGTTTGCCAATAATGCGGCAAATGCCATTGAACGGGCGCAAGCTACTCGCGCCAGAGTTCTGGGAATCATTCAAATTTTGACGGCCTTGCGCGACACCGAAGAAACCGTGTCGCATGTGAATCGCGTCGGTGCGTATGCTGCTGAAATTTATGAAACCTGGGCGCGCAAAAAAGGGTTAGCGCAGGATGCCATCGTTTCCCAAAAAGATCTGCTGCGCATGGCCGCTATGCTCCATGATCTCGGAAAGTTAGCCATTCCGAATGTGATTCGGAGAAAACCCGGAAGATTGAGTACCGAAGAATATGACACTATGAAAGAACATACCATCAAAGGGGCGCAGTTGCTCATGAAATATGCGCACTCAGAGATCGAAAACATTGCGGCGCAAATTGCGCTGACCCACCATGAACGCTGGGATGGCAGCGGCTATCCGGGGTATATCGATCCGAATACGGGCAAAGCCATGCTCGGCTATGAAGATGAACACGGATGTGCGCGCGGAAAACGAGCTGAAGAGATTCCCGTGTTTGGCCGGGCTGTGGCAATCGCCGATGTGTATGATTCGCTTACAAATCATCGCGTGTTCAGGGAAGCCTGGAAAGAAGAAGATGTCTTAAAAAAACTTCGTGATGGCGCGGGTTCTCATTTTGATCCAGAGATGATCGAGGCATTTTTTGCCAGTCTGGACACGATCCATGCCATTGCAGAACATTACAAAGATCATGAACGCCTAGGATTTTCGGAACAACAGGCGGATTGAAAGACTCTCAGTTTCCTGAACCTGTATTGAAAGCAAGATCACATCGGGCAAAGCCGCTTCGCTTTGACGGAGTGCTGGAATGATCTGATAGAGGCCAGGATAGACTTCTTGAGGAAACAGGAGGCCAAAGGTTGAGGTTTTGGACAACGCTTCCAGAAGTTCAAGCAGAGGGATCGTTCGAATAAATATTCCTCCTATTGAAATTGTTGTCGAAGAACGCGAAGAGTCAGGGGCAAAAAGAACGCGAGGCATTGGGGTAAACGGTGATTGTTCAGGGTGATCACGAAGCGCATCAAGAGAGGATTTGACGACCTGGGTGTTCGTGGCAACAATGGTATAAACTGGTTGAGATGAAGGCTGAGAGACCGCATACGCGAATACCTCCTGAAACAGTACCCGAGCACTTGAGATTGTGCTATCACGGTATGATTCATTTACGGCTGACACCATTGTCCGGCGCTGTATTGCCGAAGGAAACAGACGTTCAAACAGCATATTGACCGCATATTGAAGCAGGGCTTTTGCGCGTTGCGGATGCTGTGTATCTAGAATACAGGCCAAATCCGGCGTGGTATAGACCGTTCCGAATAAGTTAGTCGTCAGACGACATTCAACCCGTTCCCCCCAAATCAGAGATTGCTGTTTGTGCCAACGCAGCGCTTCCTGCCAGGATTGTTGGGGAAAAAGCTGTTTCAATGTAGAAAAGAGCGACTCAAACCGCGCTCTATTCACGGTCGCCAGCAAAGGATACTGTTGAGGAGTAGTGTGTATCAGGGTAGAAACGGTGGTTTCATAATTGTTCTCCTGGAATGGCTTCATCTTCTCAGAAGGTAGAGAAGGCGGAAAGACCTCAAGCGAAACAACAAGGGAGTACTCAGATACCTCTACAGCGACTTGAAAAAACGGGAGTGCAGCAAGAGAAGCTAATAGAGCTTCATCAAAGAATTCCTTCAGATCAAATAATTTGTATTGTTGCAGTTCGTGCAGAATTTTTGAGGCATCCCAATACAGGGTCACAAAACGTTCAGGCTTGCTGGCATCAACAATGTACCCAAATGGATTTTGTGGTTCTAATTCTTCGGTTTGAGCAGGAGTAAGATCAGTAGGTTTGCCTAAGGCCTGTAAGAGCGTGTGTTGCAGTAATGGGAAAGATGTTGAAATCATTCCGAGATTTCCAAGAATACTGTAATACAGCGGAACGATCATTTCCTTGTGTTGCAGCTTATAGACTGGAATCCCGCTAATTTCAAACTGTTTCTGAACGCCGAACGCGCCTGATACGGAATCCATGAGGTAGAGCAGGCGCTCAGTCAGGTTAACCGTAGGATCAATTTTTGTGACGACCAGCACTCCCGGCACAACTTCCCCTTCTTTGGCCTGATAAACGCCTATAGCGGTGTCAGCGCCTACAATTCGTAACGGATCAACGGCCATGCCTTGCAGTGCGTCTTGTAATGATGATGAGAATCCCTGCCACCAGAGGGTCTTCTGGATTTGATCAAAAAGCGGGGACTGCAGAAAGGCTTGATACGATGACCGTTGGGAGAAATCCTTCAATCTGGACGCTAATTGAGCGCACTGCATGTATATCAGCGGTCGCGCCGGGAAAAGCGATGTCATCTGCTTATATGCGACCGGTTTGTACAACGAGGCGCGAAACACATACCCCAACAGAGCAAGTAGCCCGCATACAACAAGAACAAGCCCGATGAGCAGAACCCGTTTTTTCATTGCACATTGACTATTGAAGATGAAGAATTGACATTCTTCAATAGTCAATAAACTCCTGGTCAAGCATTTAACGTCGTTGCCAGGGTCTCATTAAATATGGTCGAGTTATCTACCATCATCATGTGTCCGACGCCGGGGACGATTACGGTCTGGATATTGCTCGCGGCAAAATCTGAGGGAATACTGCGGATTTTCAGCGTTTCTTCTCCAATCAGGAAATGTTTTTTTGGAATCCTGAGCTGCTGAAATTGCGTCAGGAAGGTTTCATCGCGGGTGGTTTTGATGAGCGATTGCGCGCTGCGATACATCGAAACCGGCGTCGTTTTGAGCAGTTCAATAATATAGTCATCCAGATTTCTCTGGCGAAACCCGACAAACCAGCGTTTCACGGTGTCAATTGCAATAGATTGAAACTCTTGATAGCGTTGAATAAATTCGGATTCCCGATATTTGACAATTTCTCGACTTAATTGCGCGTCATGGGCGCGTAGATTCGGTTCTATCACCACCAAATGTTTGACCCTGTCCGGATGTTTCAAGGCCAGGAGAATAGCGATGGCGCCGCCCATTGAATGACCTACAAGCAAAAATTGCTGCACCTGCAAGGCGTCAACAAACGCTAACGCAAGCTCAGCTTGCGAGGAGAGTTTGTAATCATAAAAATCTGGCTTATCTGACATGCCAAATCCCGGTAAATCCAGAGCAAGAATGCGATAATTGATAAATTCCTGGGCGTCAAACACGCAGGCCCAATACCGTAAAGAACAGCCAAGTCCGTGAATCAATAATAAGACAGGGGACTGAGGATCACCCTGGTCACGGTAGTTAATGTACATATTCTGAAGAGTCATGAATGGCATAATTCAGAGTCATCATCCGTAAAAAAAGGTTAATCGTTTCTATATAATGAATATTTCTCAATATAGTCTTTAACAGGACGAGGAACAAGGTGCTGAATCGAAAGGCCGTTCTTTATGCGCTCGCGAATGCGTGAACTGCTGACGTCAGGCAAGAAAATCCCTTGCTGTTTCAATTCCTGGTACTGAGCGCGTAATTGGTGTAATGTCTGCCGCGCTTTTGAAGAATCGACCATTGGATGATTAGAGGAGGGCGACACATCAATCGGTTCAGCACCAGCGCGTGGAACGATCACAAAGGAGATCAACTCCAGAAGTTGATCGAAGTCTTTCCATTTATCAAGTTCAGACAACACATCGGAACCGATAATCCAGATAAAGTGCATGTCAGGAAACATCCGGATCACATAGCGCACCGTATCAATTGTCCAACTGGTGCCCTGGCGTTCTCGTTCAAGAGGAAGAACTTTGATCCTATGTTCCGAAAATGATGCTACCGCAAGTTGACATAACGCGAGCCGATGTTCAAAAGGAGCCAATTGTTTGCCAAAGGCGTGTTGATAACAAGGCAGAAACCAGACTTGTTCGACATCAGTGGTGGCCAGGACATACTGAGCAATGAAGATATGGCAGATATGCGGGGGATTGAAACTCCCTCCAAGAAGCGCGATATTCATGGTTTAATCCGTTTGCAGCACTCTAAGCAGATGGTTAAGAGCATCGCGATAGTGATCCAGGTGCGGATAATTGACGCTTTCCAGTAACGAGATCGTGTGTTCCATGAGTTCAATCGCTTCATGAAATTTTTCCTGTTCCTGATAGAGTTTGGCTCTGCGCCACAAATTATCAGCCATGCCAATCACATCATTCAAGCGAGCTTTGATTTCATAACTCAGATCGTAAAACTCCTCGGCCTTTTGCCACTCTTGCAGCATATCAAAGATCAGGGCAATATTATCATACGTTGAGACCTTCCCTTTAATATCGCCGATTTCGTCTTTCATCTCAATACTGCGCTGGAAGGATTCCAGCGCTTTATCAATCTTCTCCTGTTTGGCATAGACCGTACCAATATTATTGTAGGCCCTGGCAATACCCTTTTTATTCAGGCGCAGTTCTTCCATCTCAAGCTCTTTACTATAAAACATCAGGGCTTTATCCCACTCATGCTGAGCATAAAAGAGGTTGCCTATACAAGCATACGTTTTCGAGATCCCTTCCTGGTCGCCAAGCTGTTCATCCAGATCAATACTTCGAACATAATATTCCAGGGCCTTTTCCCAATGCTTTTTTTCAGCCTGCGTCGAGGCAATCCGTTTATACGCGGCTGAAATTTTGCGTTTATCCCCGGTCTTTTTTGCCTTCTGCAAATCCTGCTTGTGCAATTCGAGAATATCGTTCACTTGGGTCATAATTCCTCTCTGCTTCCTCACCTTTAATCATCACGAAATCATTGGACTCTCAGGGAAAAAGATAGACTTCCTCATCTCGCTGGTTTATTTTCGTCTAAAAGAGTGCTCTTGTCAAGAAGAAACCGCAGACAGGGATGCATTAGCGTAATAAATCTGTTCAAGCGCGACTCTTTCTTCTCTCCTTCTGTTGAATTTCTCATGACAAAAAAGTTGACAGAAAACAGTATAACTTCCAGAATTCTTGTAGATGAAATGAGTAAAGATGTCAAAAAAATATTTGCCCACTGAAGGAGGTGATGGTGGCCGAAATTCAATGCAGTTTGTGAAGGATGTGTTACTATGAACGTTATGAAAAAAAGGAGGACATATATGAAGAAGTTGAGTAGGTTGTTCGTTGTTGTGGTCATGATGAGTCTTGTTGCGAGTAGTGCGTATGCTGTGACTGAAATTCAATGGTGGCATGCCATGGGCGGCCGGCTTGGCGAAAAAGTCGACGCGATTGCTGAAGGATTTAACAACTCCCAGTCCGACTATAAAGTGGTGCCCGTGTTTAAAGGGAGTTATGCGGAAACTATGACGGCAGGGATTGCGGCATTTCGGTCCAAAGAGCCGCCGCATATTTTGCAAGTGTTTGAGGTTGGCACGGCAACTATGATGGCCGCCAAAGGCGCGATTAAGCCGGTGTACGAACTGATGGCTGAAACCGGCGAACCCTTTGATCCGAATGCGTATCTGTCAACAGTCACCGGATATTATTCGACGACTGAAGGTCAAATGTTGTCCATGCCCTTTAACAGTTCGACGCCAATTTTGTATTACAATAAAGAAGCCTTTGCGAAAGCCGGACTCGATGTCAACACTCCGCCCAAAACCTGGCCGGAAGTCGAGGAGTATGCCAAAAAACTTGTGGCGGCTGGCTATGAATGTGGTTTTTCAACGGCCTGGACCTCGTGGATTCAGATGGAAAACTTCTCAGCCTGGCACAATGTGCCGATTGGCACGAAAGCCAATGGCTTTGGCGGATTTGATACCGAATTCGTGTTTAATAATCCGACCGTTGTGAGACATATCCAGCAACTTGCTGATTGGCAGAAAGACAAAATTTTTGCCTACGGCGGACGGACCAATACAGGTAACGCGAAATTCTCAAGCGGCGAGTGCGCGATGTACACCGAATCGTCCGCAGGCTATGCCGGGTTTAAATCTACCGCCCAGTTTGAATTTGGCACTGGAATGCTGCCTTATTGGCCTGACGTGGAAGGCGCCCCGCAAAATACGATTATTGGCGGCGCAAGTCTGTGGGTCATGGCGGGTCATCCGGACGAAGAGTATAAAGGGGTTGCGAAGTTCTTCTCCTATCTGTCATCGCCGGAAGTGCAGGCGGATTGGCATCAGTTCAGCGGCTATTTGCCCATTACGACAGCGGCGTATGAATTAACGAAGAGCCAGGGATTTTATGAGAAAAATCCGGGTACTGAAACCCCACTGTTACAGATGATGCTCCACGACCCAACGGATAATTCGCGCGGCATACGTTTCGGAAGTTTTGTGCAAGTACGAGACATTATGGATGAGACCTTTGAAGCGATTTTTTCCGGACAGAAAACTGCGCAACAGGGGTTAGACGACGCGGTTGCAGCCGGGAACAACCTGTTACGGAAATTTGAAGCCGCGAACAAGTAAACTGTGTTGACTTTGCTCTCGTCGCTCTCTTTTCAAAGGGCGGCGAGAGAACCCGGAATCGTATTATGGAAAAACGCGTCTTTTTTACGCATACATTTTTGCCGTACCTTTTAGTCGCTCCGCAAATCGTGATCATTTACATTTTTTTTCTCTGGCCAGCCTCTCAAGCTCTGATTCAATCGTTCTTACAAGAAGATCCCTTTGGACTCTCGACCGAGTTTGTCTGGTTCGACAATTTCGCCTATATTTTTCACGATAAATTTTATATGAAGTCCTTATACACCACGGCCCTCTTTAGCCTGGCTGTGGCAGGGATCGCCATGGTATTCGCCTTGTTTCTGGCAGTCATGGCTGATCGCGTGATTCGCGGCGCAACCGCCTATAAAACCTTGATTGTCTGGCCTTATGCGGTCGCTCCGGCCGTTGCGGCGGTGTTATGGATGTTCATGTTTAATCCGACCGTTGGCATAATCGTTTTTTTTCTAAAGGCCCACGGCTATGCCTGGAACCATGTTTTAAATGGCGGACAGGCCTTTCTGCTGGTTGTGATTGCGTCGGCCTGGAAACGAATTTCTTATAACTTTTTGTTTTTCCTGGCCGGACTTCAGACGGTTCCCAAAACCCTGATCGAAGCGGCAGCCATTGACGGCGCAAAACCGTTCAGACGATTTTGGGACATTACCTTTCCGTTGCTCACCCCGACCACATTTTTTCTGCTGGTGATGAACATTATTTACGCCTTTTTTGAGACTTTCGGGGTGATCCATCAAATCACCAAAGGCGGGCCGAATCACGCCACGGAAATTTTAGTCTATAAAGTCTTTCGCGACGGATTTCTGAGTCTTGATCTCGGAGGTTCTGCGGCTCAATCCGTCATTTTGATGGCGATTGTGATTCTTCTGACCGTCTTTCAGTTTCGGTATATTGAGACAAAAGTTCACTATTAAAAAGGAGGAGAACATGGTTGAAAATCGACCGTGGTTGACGTTTTTTACCCATATTGTCTTATTGCTGGGAATTTTGATCATGTTTTTCCCGATTTATCTGGCGTTTGTCGCCTCCACGCATACCTTAGCGGATATTTTGAAGACGCCGATGCCGCTGCTGCCGGGCAGTCACTTGTGGGAAAATTACAGCCGGGCTTTTGTGGAAGGGTCAAAAGAGCTTGGCGCGCCGGTCAGCACCATGATGTGGAATAGCCTCATTATGGCGTTGGGCATTACGATTGGGAAAATCGCCATTTCCCTGACAGCGGCGTTTGCCGTGGTCTATTTCCGCTTTCCGGGACGGCAATTTTTCTTCTGGACGATTTTTGTCACGCTGATGCTGCCGGTTGAAGTGCGGATTTTGCCTACCTATAAAGTCATCTCTGACTTAGGGCTGCTCAATTCCTATACCGGCTTAATTTTACCCTTGATTGCCTCTGCGACCGCCACCTTTCTGTTCCGCCAATTTTTTATGTCCATCCCCGACGAACTGGCAGAGGCCGCCCGTGTTGACGGCGCAGGACCTATGCGATTTTTCATTGACATTCTGGTGCCCATGTCGCGCACCTCGATTGCCGCCATGTTTGTGGTGCTGTTCATTTATGGCTGGAATCAATATTTATGGCCGCTTTTGATTACGACCCAGGAAAAGTATTATACCTTACTCATCGGCATTAACCGGATGCTGGCGGTGGGAGATCAGCAGGCAGAATGGCCGATTATTATGGCGACTACCTTGTTGGCGATGACTCCGCCTGTATTGGTCGTCGTGTGTATGCAGCGTTTATTTGTACGAGGAATGACCGAAACCGAGAAATAGGAGTAGCAGAGTATGGCTGAGGTGACGTTAAAAAATATTTATAAGAGCTATGGCAAAACTGAAGTCATTCATGGAGTCAGTTGTGAGATTGCAGATGGAGAATTTGTGGTATTGTTAGGGCCATCGGGATGTGGAAAATCCACGATTTTACGGATGATCGCCGGACTTGAAAAGATCACCGCGGGCGAGATTGAGATTGGAGGAAAAGTCGTTAATGATCTGGAACCGATGGATCGAGATATTGCGATGGTTTTTCAGAATTACGCCTTATATCCCCACATGTCAGTGTATAAAAATATGGCGTACGGGCTGAAAATTCGGCGGATGCCAAAAGACGAAATCGAAAAACGGGTTCAGGAGGCAGCCAATATGTTGGGCTTATCTGGCCTGTTGGCCCGTAAACCCCGAGAATTATCCGGCGGACAGCGGCAGAGGGTCGCCATGGGACGCTGTATTGTCCGCGAACCCCAAGTGTTTCTGTTTGATGAACCCTTGAGTAACCTCGACGCGAAGCTGCGCGTTCAAATGCGCCTGGAACTGAGAAACCTGCACGAAAAGATGGGGATTACGAGTATCTATGTGACTCATGATCAGGTTGAAGCCATGACTCTGGGCGATAAATTAGTGATTCTCAACAATGGCTATGCCGAACAGATCGGTTCTCCGTTAGAAGTTTATGAACGTCCTTCAACCCTTTTTGTTGCAGGCTTTATCGGATCGCCGGCCATGAATTTTTTCCGGGCGCAAGTGAGCAGCGGCGGAAAACATGTGGAACTTCCCGGCGGCGATAGCTTACCCCTTCTTGATCCAGGAATTTCTGAATATAGCGGCCAGGAAATTGTGTTGGGGATTCGACCTGAACATTTCAGAGTCAACGAGGATGGTGCCGGAACCCTGCACTTACGCGTAAGTCATGTGGAAACCCTGGGCGCAGATACTTTAGTGTATGGATATTTGGGAAAAACAGAAACCTTTGTGACTGTTCGTCTTGCAGATATTCACCATTTCAAAAAAGATGCTGTTTTATCTCTGCTGGTTGCCGCAAAAAAATTACATCTGTTTGATAAACAGAGCGAAAGGCGGATTGGCAATACAAAAGATGATGATGTTCTCTAAAATAATAAAAAATTTTTCTTGAGTTTTTTTATTCTCTTTGGAAAATAGATCATTGATGAGTGAAAGTTTGATAGTCTTGAGCTTGCACGAAAAGCAAAAGACAGGGTTAGAACGAATGTTGAGTACTGGGAAAAGAAGGAAGGGACAGAGTGTTCTTTCTGAATGGAATCGCATGGTTTTTTCCTCAAGTGACCGTTTCACCTCCTGGTTGAGTCTTTTCTTGTTCGGAGCGTCTTTTCATCTCCACCATTATGAAATACCAACCCGACCGAGCGTGGACTATCATCAAGATAAATATGTTTCAACGATATTGGTGGTTAAAAATACATTTTGGGGAGGTGATCGGTGAGCGATAACGGTTTCTGATTTGCACGATATGGGGAATATTCCGATTGGCAAGCGATACCGCTTTAACATTTTCTCCAAAGCTCATGGAGAGATGGGATAAGCTGCCTTGCTCTCCCTTGAAGAGAGGAAACGCGCTTTTTTGACGAAATTGAATGGCAGTGATGTCGGCAAGTCTTTTGTGCATGATACTACCGGCGGTAGGAATGAAATTGATATATGTCAATTTCTCACGGGTGGTTGCTGAGTCCAGACGCCATCAACTGTTTGCTTCTGTTGGAATGCCTCTCCTGCATACGTAGAAGGAGGAATATAGGCAATAGGGTTGCATCTCCTGCCGGGCCGATTCACGGTCTGGAGGAATAGCGTTGTGTTTTGCATGAGTGGAGGTTTGTTTGTATGAATACGATAAACATTTATGTTGGAAATTTACCTTTTAAAATGACTGAACCAGAACTCGAAGCGTTGTTTACTCCCTTTGGATCCGTCGACAAAGTCAATATTATTCATGATCGTGAAACCGGTCGCTCTCGTGGATTTGGATTTGTTGAAATGGACGCCGAAAGTGCTCAGACGGCGATTGCCGAACTGGATGGAAAAGAGCTTGGCGGACGAACGTTGCGCATTAACCAGGCCAGAGAAAAAGCACGCCGTCCAAAAAGAGAGTCCAGGGATCAGTAATCTGCCATATCCAGACGCCGCAATGTAGGCGGCGTCTGCCTCTTATTTTTCTCCTGCTTAATTTCTCTGCAATGATAAGAATCTTCCTTCTTATTATAAAAAAACGTTTACAAGAAATTCAACCCTCAATACGTTGGCTCTTGTACTCTGTAAACTCTGTTTTGACAAGTTGAACCGGAGTGTCAAAGCTCGACTTTGACAATGAAAGCAGAACTTTCACACTCCTGATCGCCTACGGCAAAAAAGTCTGAACTGGAATGCCAACGCTCGACTTTAACAGCGTTGTTACGTCAAGAAAATGAAAAATCCTATGAAACTCGATGAATTTACCGTAGAATTTCAGGTTCGAGATTATGAATGCGATTTTCAGGGAATCGTGAATAATGCGGTTTATCTGAATTATCTGGAACATTGCCGGCATGAATTTGCCAAACATCTCGGGCTGAACGTTGTCGCCTTAGCCCGGCAGGGAATCAATCTTGTTGTTATCAGGGTTGAAATGGATTATAAGTCGCCTCTACGTAGCGGCGATCATTTTCTGGTGAACACCTCGATAGAACAGTATTCTCGAATTCGTTTAGCCTTTCACCAGAAGATTCTCCATCGGGACACTGGCCGCTTAATCATGACTGCACACATTATCACGGCTGCCATGAATTCTCAGGGAAAACCCTTTTTTCCTGAGGAACTCAAGATATTATTTCACGAAGTGACAAATCTTAAATAACTTACTTTTTTCACATTCCCCCGTCTCCTAGCTTCCACGACAAATAGGAGGGCAGGGGTTTCGTGGAAATGATGAATATGTTCACACTCACGCCAACCATGCACGTGGCGGAATTACTTGAAACCGAAGCTGAAGCTATTATGAGAGTTGCCGCACAACTCCAGCCCGACCAGGTGGAAAAGGCATTGTCTCTGCTGGCGACATGTCAGGGAAAAGTGATCGTCATTGGCGTCGGAAAATCCGGCATTATTGCCCAAAAAATCGCGGCGACATTTCGCAGTATCGGGGTCGTCTCGGTGGCGTTGCACCCTTGTGATGCGTTACATGGCGATTTAGGGGTAATTACCTCGGAGGATATCGCCATCCTCTTGAGTCACAGCGGAGAGACCGAAGAAATTCTCAATATTATTCCTCATTTGAATCGTCGCAGTGTGCCCCTGATAGCGATTGTGGGGAATCTCAACTCCAGTCTGGCACGGCAGGCTGACGTCATTCTTGATGCTACGATTCAGCGCGAAATGTGTCCGCTCAATTTAGCCCCAACGACCAGTACAATTGTGGCACTTGCTCTGGGAGATGCTCTGGTTATGACGATTATGCAGATCAAAAACGTCACGCCAGAGTCGTTTGCGTTTAATCATCCTGCAGGCCGTCTGGGAAAACGCTTAACTTTACAGGTGCGCGATTTGATGCACAGCGGCCTCGATAATCCAAGCTTACCGTCTCAGGCATCGTGGCTTGAAATCGTGAGCACGATCAGCAAAGGCGGGATGGGCGCTGTCAATATTGTCAATAGTTCAGGACAGCTCGTCGGATTGATCACCGATGGAGATTTGCGTCGGTGTGTGGAGAAAACTCCTCCGATGCACCTGGAGACCTTAGATGCTGCCGCCATCATGACAGCGGCCCCTGTGGTGGTCGGTCCCGATACACTGGCCTACGATGCGCTGAAACTCATGGAAAATCGTCTTTCTCAGATCAGTGTCTTGCCAGTTGTTGATGAACATCGGAAATGTTTGGGATTGATTCGGCTGCACGATATTGTGCGTTGCGGATTGTAACGCTGAGTTCACATGATAATGATTCGCCTTGGCAGGCATTCCTTATTTCCCACTTGACAAAGAACGTTTTTTCTGAATGGATAAGGTTGAGAGACAAACAGAAAGGTATGGAATCAAGCTGTATTGGTAGAGATAACGTAGGAGAGCTCCCATGGAAAAACACCTGCAAATCCTGATTATTGACGACAGTACGTCAACTCGGAGAGGATTGCGAGAATTACTCGATCCATTACAAGCTGAGGTTGTGGAGGCTAAAGATGGCAGGCAAGGGCTGGCGTTATCGCAAGATGGCCGCTTTGACTTGATTTTGACAGACATTGATATGCCGGAGATGGATGGGATCGAATTCTGCCAGTATATTACGAATAATCCGAAAACCCGGGGCACGCCTGTAATTATGGTGAGCGCCTTCGATTCCAATAGCGATATTGATATAGGCTTTCACGCCGGGGCCTGGGCCTATGTGTCAAAACGCGAAGCGCGCAGTGAATTGCTGGAAACGATTAAAGAGGTGTTGTTAAAATCCACGTTTCATCGTGAACGCATGATCATGGTGGTTGATGATTCTCTGCTCGTCTGTCGGATGGTGCGCGAGGGTCTGGAAAGAGCGGGATTCCAGGTGATTACAGCCAGAAATGGCAAAATAGCCCTTGATCTCGTCCAGAGACAACCGCCTGATCTGATTTTGAGCGATTTGGATATGCCTGTCATGAATGGCTTCGAATTCTGCCAGGCGATTCATGCGGATTCGCGTTATGCAGTGATTCCGTTTGTGGTGATGAGCACGATTAGCGATCGCGGGCACATGAAACGTATTATTCAAGAAGGGGCCGCGTCATATATCGTCAAGCCTTTCAATATTGATCAACTGGTCATTCTGGTCGAACGCTTACTTTCAGATCAGTTTCTGCTCTTGTTAAAGGATCGCGAACGCCTGGAAACCGAACGCACTTTGATGCTTGGAAGCATTGCCAGCCTTATTTCAGCGTTAGAAGCGCGCGACCCCTATACCCGCGGCCATTCGGAAACCGTCGCCAGGATTGTGTCTGGCATAGCGACTCTGATGGGCCTGAGTAAACAACAAACCGAGGCGATTACGATCGGCGGCCGTCTGCACGACATCGGCAAAATCGGAGTTCGAGACGACATCTTGTTTAAACCGGGGCCACTGACGCCGCGTGAATTTGAGATTATTAAACAACATCCGGTCATCGGCGCGAATATTCTCAAGCCGATCTCAAGTTTGAAAGAAATAGTCTCCATTGTGCTCTATCATCATGAACGCCCTGACGGTAAAGGCTATCCCTATGGTCTTTCTGCCCCGCAAATTCCTTTATGGGCAAGTATGATCTCTGTGGCCGATACCTATGCAGCTTTACGCAGCAAACGCCCATATCAAAGCCCAATTCCCCGTGAACAAGCGATCCAGATCATCCAGGAAGTTCGCGGCACGCAATTATGCCCTGAATGTGTGGATCTCTTTCTGAAATGGATTGAACTCAATCAGGACATTGAAGAGGAAGCGGAATATCTCTAACCATTTTTTTCTTCAAAAAGTCTGCCATTTTCTCCTTGACAATCTTATTTCATGGCTAAATGATAATTATGCTGATTCAAGAAACATTCTGAAGTATGTTATATGAGGACAAGAGAACACTCTAAGTAAAGGAGGAGAAATATCATGATTAGTAAAAAAATGGAAGAGGCGCTGAACAAGCAGATTAATGCTGAATTTTATTCATCCTATTTATATCTCTCAATGGCTGCCGATTTTGAAGCAAAAAACCTGGAAGGTTTTGCCAATTGGATGAAAGTGCAGGCCCAGGAAGAATGGGGGCATGGCATGCGCATTTACAATTATGTGAATGAACAGCAAGGGCGCGTCAAATTAGATGGAATCGAAACTCCACAAACGGAATGGGATTCTGCGCTTGCCATGTTTGAAGCAGCATACAAACATGAACAACATGTCACCAGCCTGATTCACGAGCTGATGTCGCTTGCCAACAAAGAAAAAGACTATGCGACCGAGATTTTCCTGCAATGGTTTGTGACCGAACAGGTTGAAGAAGAAGCGCACGCCGCAAGCATTGTTGAAAAATTGAAAAGGATCAAGGAAAGCCCGCACGGCCTGATGATGCTCGATCACGCTCTGGGTCAACGCAAAGAAGACTGATAGCACCCTATGAAAAACCGGGTTTTTCAAAAAAACCCGGTTTTTTGTTGACGACGATTTTTACTGAACAAGACTCGGTATCAACATCCAGGCGATTTGCCACGAATCTTCCTGAGAAGTCAGACATACCACGCCCCCCATCTGAAAACGCACAATACTCTTTTGCGTATCTCCTCCCACAAGAAAACTGGTTAAACGGCTGAGAAACGGCAGATGACCAACAATGAACACGGGGTCTGCATACTGTTGCAAAGCTTCTGCAATCGGTTCAACCGGGTCATTCGGATGCAACCCTTCTACCGCTTTCACGCTCCCCCGCACAGTCAAATATTTGGCGGCAATCGCGGCACTTTGTTCTGCCCGGCATTTGCCACTGTGCCACATCTCTGCCAGTTGAATATGCGCTCCGGCAAGCATCCGTGCAATACGTTCCACATCAGCTCTGCCCCTCTCTGTCAACGGACGCTCCGGGTGCTGTTCTTCTGACATGGCTTCGCCATGCTGCATCAAATATACATACATAAAACCTCCCCCTTTTGTTGCTTCGCATCTTCTCGTCTTTGTCATGAATTTTATCAATACTCCCAGGATAGAACATGTTCGAAGGCGTGTCAAGGGTTAAATTGTTTCGGGAATTTCGAAGACTCATTCCTGAAACAACTGAATGTGATGAGAATTTCATTGACAAAAAACGGCGAGTCACCGTCATAATTTGCCATATATATTTTGAAGATAACCTTCTTGAACGAAAGGTGGACGATATTATGATAAAAAGCATGACCGGCTATGGTGTTGCTACCCTTCAAATCGAAGCAGGACGTAGTTATACCGTCGAAATTAAATCCGTCAATCATCGCTATTGTGACGTACATGTCAAACTCCCGAATAAATTATCGCTTCTCGAACCGGAGATCAAAAAAATTGTCAAGGATCGGTTTGAACGCGGCCGGTTTGATGTGTATATTTCTCTTGATGAATTTGGTGTGGCGACCAAACAGATTTCTTTTGATCAGCAGTTGGCGGCCGAATATCTGCGACAACTTCAAGACCTGGGAGTCGCTCTGGGCCTGGAAACGTCTATTGATGTCCTGTCATTAACCCGTATGCCGGATGTATTGCAAGTGAAGCAGGCCGAAATCGATCAGCAGCAAATGGACGTGGAAATTCAACAAGCGATGTCTGAAGCCCTGGATCATTTGGAACAAATGCGAACCCATGAAGGCAGCATTTTGGAAGAGGATATTCGAGCGAATTTAATGCAGATCCGCACGTTTGTGACCGCGATTGCCAATTGCGCCGAAACGACGCCAGCGCAATACAAAACGGCATTAGAAGAACGTATCAGACGCTTAACCGAAAATGTAATCGAGATCGATCAAGAGCGACTCATTCAGGAAGTCGCGCTGTTTGCGGATCGGATCGATATTTCAGAAGAATTGACTCGCTTACAGGGGCATATTGATCATTTTCTCCACTTCCTTGAGAGTCAGGACGCAATCGGCAAGAAGTTAGATTTCCTGGTGCAAGAAATGAATCGAGAGATTAATACCATGGGGTCAAAAGCGAATAATAGTGAGATTTCAAAGCAGGTGGTTGAAGTGAAATCGATCCTCGAAAAAATTCGAGAACAGATTCAAAATATTGAATAGGTTTGATGAATTGTGGATGAGTATGAGTCATAAATTGATCAATATAGGATTTGGTAATGTCGTGGCGGCGGCGCGGATTGTGGCGATTATTACCCCGAGTTCCGCCCCAATGAAACGTTTAAAAGAAGAAGCGCGTCAGCGTGGAAAACTCATTGACGCCACGCAAGGTAGGAAAACTCGTGCAATTATTATTACTGATAGTGATCATGTGATTCTTTCTGCGGTGCAGCCAATCACTGTTTCTCAACGTTTTTTTGATGAAGATGACGACAAATCATCTTCACAGCCTGATGAGGTAAAGGTATGAAATTTGTCAAAGATACGCATGGCATTTTGTTCGTAGTTTCTGCGCCCTCTGGAGGCGGAAAAACATCGCTGTGTAAAGAAGTGATTAGACGTTTGCCGAATTTCGAACACGGGATCTCTTACACCACAAGAAAACGGCGTCCGACCGAGGTGAATGGCCGCGATTACCATTTTGTGAGTGAAGAGAAGTTTATGCGCATGGTGGCAGATGATGAATTTGTCGAATATGCGTATGTCCATGGCAATTACTATGGCACAAGCATGCAAAGCATCGCCGAAACGCTCTCAAAAGGAAAAAATTTGTTAATTGATATTGATGTGCAGGGCGCGAAGCAGATTGAAGAACGTTACGGCGATGAAGGCGTTTTTATTTTTATCCTTCCTCCGGATTTCACTTTGCTGCGAGAACGCTTGAATATTCGTCAATCCGATACGGAAGAGGAAATTGAACGACGTTTGAAAAAAGCTCAGGAAGAAGTTCAACACTATCACGATTATGATTATGTCATTATTAATGATGACTTTCACGAGGCAGTCAAAGAGTTAGAAGCGATTATTTTAGCCGAAGAATGTCTTCCCCGGCGGGTCCGAATGGTTCACGGAATCGAAGCAGAGAGCGGTGGGGAATTTCCTGAAGAAGATGAATCTAGTGAAAATGAATAGGATTCCGGCTCAACTGATTCACGATCTTCCTTTCAAGCTTGTGAAAATTGTGGATATGTGGATAAGCTTGTGGATAACTTTTATTTTATCCACCTATGCCCTGGCATTTATCCCATGTATTCACAGAATTATTCTGTGAATAATCCACAATGCTCTTAGAAAAATTCTCGTAATTCATTGAATAATAAATGGTTAGCTGTGTGGATAATTCTGTGGATAACTTTTTACGAGCAATGTGCTCACATCCTGTCATGTGGCGCAGCATGATTTCAATCTCTCAATTCTCCTTATGCCTTCTGGTTTGAAAATCTCCTTTTTTCCGGTCAGATGCTCTATGCCTGAGCAAATGGGGTTTGAAAGGCAAAGGTGCCATGCTTCTGACTGTGAACCCTTTCAACCCATTCATCCAGAGCCAGTTCGGCGTAAATGACCGCTTCCGAATAGGTGCCATTATCTACAATTTCATCGACTGTTTCAGGAATATCGATAATCACAAGCTCTTCATCCTGATCCTGATAAAGAACGATCCACTGAGATTTTTCCATAATCTATCCTCATAATGCCAGGTTCCATTGAGTAAAGTTTCGGCGTAAAAACTAAAAACTGGTCGCATTTTCTTCGGGCAATCCAGCCCTGATTCGTTTAAAATGTCCTACTAAAGAGCGTACTTATAAATTTGGTATTACTAGATAAATATTATCCACACTCGCGTATCTCTGTCAACCATTTTGACATAAGAAGTTGATAGAAGGTTGTTTCTGGGCACTTCTTCAAGACATAGCAGGTTTGTCAATGCAAAATTTTGAAAATTTTATCTCATCGAAAAAAAAGATGACAGGCACGATTTCGTCAAACCATCGGGAATATTTCCACTTGACAGAAATCCCGGGGTCACGTGACAATGTTAAATGCTAACTTGGTTCGTAGTTCTCGCTTTAGCGAGTTTCCGACTGAAGAAGGATAAAACGTCAATGAATATTTTAGGAATTGAAACATCGTGCGATGATACGGCCGCCGCCGTGGTCGCTGACGGACAGAAGATTTTATCGAATGTGATCTCATCGCAGAACGAATTTCATGCAAAATATGGCGGTATTGTGCCGGAAATCGCGTCTCGGAAGCATGTGGAACTGATTTTGTATGTGATTCAGGCTGCGTTGGATTCGGCGGGCGTAACCTATAATGAGATCGATGTGATTGCCGCGACGAATCGTCCCGGGCTGGTAGGCTCGTTGTTGGTTGGCCTCTCAGCGGCCAAAAGCATTGCGTATTGCTATCAAAAACCCTTTATTGGCGTGAATCACCTGCTTGGGCATGTGTATGCCAATTTTTTTGAACATCCAGATTTGAAACTGCCGCATATTTCACTGACTGTCTCGGGCGGGCATACATTAGTGATGTATATCACTTCGCCGACGCAATATGAGATTTTAGGACATACGGTTGATGATGCGATTGGCGAAGCGTATGATAAAGTCGCAAAATTCTTGGGATTGGGGTATCCCGGCGGACCGATTATTGATAACATGGCGAAAGACGGTAATCCTGAAGCGATTGATTTTCCCAGTCCGCTCATACACTCTAAAGACCTGAATTTTAGTTTCAGCGGCTTGAAGACCGCGGTAATTCGCTATGTCACAGAACAGCAGAGGACAGGACAGTCGCTCAATTACGCCGATGTCGTCGCCAGTTTTCAACGTGCGGCGATTAAAGTGCTGGTTAAAAAAGTTCTGGAGGCGGCGCAGGAAAAGCAGATTTCTACGATCACGCTTTCTGGAGGAGTTGCTGCAAACAGTGCGTTGCGGGAAATCCTGATTCAAGAAGCGCGGCATAACGGAGTACAGGTGTATTATCCGCCCTTAATTTTGTGTACCGACAACGGCGCAATGATCGCAGGTGCGGCTTACCATTTATATCAACAAGGCGTGCGAAGCGGCCTGGATCTCGGCGCGTATGCCAGCCTTTAAATTAGAGTCCGCCCAGTCCGCCCAGCCATCAATGGCCAGTCTCAAAGCTGAAGCAGGCTGAAGCCCGCTGCTGAATTTCAGAGGGCGCTTCAGCGTCCTTTCACTTTGAGACTGGCGATTGATCGCCAGGAGACAGGGCACACGAGCTTGTACCTCAAGTTATACCTACCCCTGTCAACCCCAAAGGAGAGGGGAGCGCAGAACCGATACATTGGATAGTGCCTGCATCCTCCCCTCTCGTTTGGGGAGGGCTGTTAAGTTCTCGCAAAATATAGCGTCTCGACTTCGCTCGACGTGCGGTGTTCCGGTCATCGAGCGAAGTCGAGATGACAACCCCCACAGAACTTAACGGCCCTGCTCTCCTTTGGGGAGGGCCGGGGGTGGGGTATAAAATTACAAAACATGATCGAGAACCCTCTGATCTGCCAAATTTTTGATAAAACTACTGAAGAAACAGTTCTTCAAAGGGCAAGTGATATTTTGCAACGGGGCGGAGTAGTAGTCTGCGCCACAGATACAGGCTATCTTTTGGGCGTGAATGGGTTAAATCCGGAAGCGATCCGGAAGATTTACCAGATCAAAGGCCGCGCCTTTGACAAACCGCTGCATCTTGTGGCGGCTGATCCTAGCATGGTGAAAACCCTGGCCGAAGTCAATGAAAAAGCAGAACGGATCATGCAGCAATTCTGGCCTGGCCCTTTGACGCTCATTCTCAAGAAAAAGCCAATTGTACCCGATAGTCTGGTCAGCGGCTTGGCGAATGTGGGTCTGCGGATTCCTGACAACGCCTTTTTGCTGCGGCTGGTTCAGATGGCCGGAGTCCCTATTACCGCTACCAGCGCGAATCGTTCCGGTTTTAAAACGCCTTACACGGTTGAGCAAGTGTTGAGTGAATTAGGGGAAGCAGTAAAATTTGTCGATCTGATCATTGACCAGGGCGAAACCCGCCACGGCAGCCCTTCGACCATTCTTGATCTCACGTGTACTCCGCCGCAAATTCTGCGTAAAGGGCCGATTACCTGGGAGATGTTGCAAACAGCCTGGCAAATCCAGGATACGCAACCAACGGGATGATCTCAAAGTCAATCAGTCGCGCTTTGACGAGCGGCAGGGCGTTCAACGTCTCACGCGCTTCAGCAACGTCTGCGCATTCTAAAATGAGCACGGCTTCATGCCGGTCGCCGCGAAAATAGATCTCACGAATCACGCCGGCCTGATACAATTCCCACACTTTCCCTGCCTCTGGGGTCAGGTGCGGCTGAAAGTCTGCGGCGGTTTTCCCCGGAACTTCTTTTTCAAGAGCTAAAATTTTCATCGTAATATTCCGGAGTGTCAAAGCTCTGCTTTGACAGCGAAAGCAGAAGCTCTCGCACGCCGGAGTGTCAAAGCTCTGCTTTGACAGCGAAAGCAGAAGCTCTCGCACTCCGGTATGGCTACATCCACGCTTTTCCCTGTCGAATCGCTCTGATACGCTGCAATACCGGCGGATGAGAATAATTCAGGAACACATAGAACGGATGCGGCGTCAGGTTTGACAGATTGTGGACTGACAGTTTTTTCAGCGCGTCAACCATGGCTTCTGAAGTTTTGGTCGTCTCGACCGCAAAACGGTCAGCTTCGTATTCGTGTCGGCGCGAGACGATTTGCAGCGCAATGGAGAGAATCAACTCTACCGGCGCGTATAACATGCCGAAAAAAATAAATCCGGCATAGAGCGACGGCTGTTCCAGATAAAATGCCTCGAAGAGTCCCTTCTGACTGATAAAAAGCGAAAGTAAATAAAACATCACTCCGCTGTGCAGGATGCCGACGACCAGATTTTGGAGAATATGCTTTTTCTTGTAATGCCCAATTTCATGGGCTAAGATCGCAACTAATTCCGCCACACTATGCTTTTCAATCAATGTATCAAATAATGCGATGCGTTTATGTTTGCCAAAACCGGTAAAAAAGGCGTTGGATTTGGTTGACCGTTTCGACCCATCCATGACAAACAGATTTTCTAAGGGGAAATTTACGGAACGAGCATAGTCAAAAATCCGATTTCGCAGGTCTCCTTCTTCGAGCGGCGTAAATTTGTTAAATAACGGCATAATCCAGGTCGGCGCAATGAATTGCAGAAAGAGCATGACGATCGTGGTGACAAGCCAGCAATATAACCAGGCTGAAGACCCCGTGTACTGGAAAAATGCCAACAAACCGGCCAGAAGCGGGCCGCCGATCAGAATTGACAATCCTAAACCTTTGAAAAAGTCGGCGACAAACGTTTTGGGGGTGGTTTTGTTAAAGCCGAAGCGTTCTTCAATGACAAACGTATCGTAGATGCTGAACGGCAGCGAAATGAGAGTTTTCGCCAGGATAAGCATCCCGATGTACAGCAAACCGGTCACAATAGGATGAAACCCCCAGCCGCGAACCAGTTGATCCAACGCCTCAAAGCCGCCGAGAAACCAAAACCCCAGGGTCAGTACCAGGTCAAAGGTTGAGGTCACAAATCCAAAACGCGTATTGACGCGAGTATATTCCTGAGATTTCCGGTAAGCATCTTCAGCATACACGCCCTTGAATTCATCAGGAAGCTCCGTTTGCAGAGCTTGCAGGTTCAGCGTTTCGGCGACCAGATCCAGAAGGTATCCGATCAGAATTGTTCCTAAAATAATGCCAGCATAAATATTCATAACGATCCTGACAGTTGTTATTCTTCCTTACAATGCTCCAGTATTTTCGATAAGCGGGCTAATCCGTCCTCTGGAATATCTAAAAATTGTAATCCGACATCATAGGCAGCGGCTGAATTTTCCGGCAACGGATGCTGCCAGACGACTTTGGCCGTGAAGCGTAAAATTTCGCTATCTGGCAGAAGCAACTCTATTTCCAGGCGTTTTCCAATTTTGAATTGATCATCGCTATAAATGCGCACCCCTCCTAATCCAATATTGACCAGCGGCTTCCGGCTGGAAAAAAACGGCGCCGACCGATAACAAATCGGTGCGTTATAACGAGGATATTTTCTGCGATTCAAGACGCTTTCATGTTCACTCATAGATCAGGCACGTGTGTTCGTAGTTCTCGCTTTAGCGAGCTGCCTGAAGGCAGAACTCCGAACATCACATCTCCTTTTTGATGATAGGTTGAAAATAGGATTCGAAAAATGGGCGCATTTCTTCCAGCGGCTCTTCAGGAATGCCTAAAAAAGTCATAGCATAAATGTCTAACTGTACGACCGCATCAACCGAAGAATCCCTCTGACTGGCGGCAAGCAGACGCTCGGCAAGCGCGGCATTGACTGTATGGATATTTTCGTAAATCTCAGCCAAACCTTGTAAATCAAGATCAGCCTTTTTCCCTTCTTTATATAAAAAATACTGCGCCATCAGATACATTGATGCCGAACGATAAATCGTCTCCGTGGTGCTAGCCAGAGGAAGGTGAAACCGGGCCATGGGCCTGAAATATAACATATACGGGCATCCGCTGGTCGCCATCACCAACCCTATCATCGAGCCTACTGCGGCCTGGACTTTCGTATCTTGCGAAAACATGCGTTCATTGGTGATGACATCCAGGTGTACTTCCTGATACGGTAACAACGTACGAAATCGCTTCACAATATTCATCAGGTTGAACGCCGGGGGACAATAAGGATGAGCGTCAGCACTCAGCGGACAATGAGAGCATTGATGAAAATCAAGCCTGGTCCATTCGACTGCTTGTTCCGGAGTATTCGCAATCAATTCATACGTGTGTGGATCTAATTGGAATTGAAAGATCTCTTCGGTTTCATCGGCAAACTTAAAACAATAATAAATCGAAATTGGTTCCATATTCCCCAACCCTTTCATAACAAATAGAATATTCTCGATGTCAACATCAGTACATATTTTTCTATATCTTTCCACGCAGATTTCTGTCAATAGAATGTTACAGCATTATTCATGGTATTGATACAGTTAAAAACTATGGCGTGCGTTTCCACTGCCTGATCACCCATGCGATAATGCCAAAAGCCAGGCTACAGGTGATGACAGAAATCGTACTATTCGCTGCAATTCCGCCCCACAGCCATGCCGCTCCTCCAAGCAGCGATCCAGTAATCCGACCTAATCCGCCGGCGGCAAACAGCCCGGATATCATGGTGGCGCGGGCCCCGGGCAGGAGTTCGGTACTTAACGAAAGAAAGTTGATCACTGTAAATTCTACGATAAAAAAGATAAGAAATAAGCCTCCTAACGCCAGAGAAAAGGAATGGCTACACCAGGGCAACAGTCCGTAACTGAGCACGCACAAAAATAACCCGCCGAGAATGACACGTTCAACTCCCAGTTTATCGCTAATCATCGTGGTCAGAAGCTCGCCTGTCAGTTCGGCGATCCCGATCACCGTGGTGCTAATGCCGATAGTGAGGATGCTGACCTGAAAAGTGTGTTCCAACCAGGCCCCGTAAATCACAAAAATAGTTTCATTGGCCAGACTGAAACAAAAGCTGAACCCCAGGGTGGCCAGCGCGATTCGATTTTTCAGTAAGACCTGGAATGTCTGCCAAAATCCCCAGGCAAGTTGTCGCGGCCGAGCATGTTCCGGTTCTTTTGGTAAAAACAGCGACAGAGTGAGCAGGCTGAGCACGCCAATGCCGCTCAGCAGAAAAAACGGCGCGCGCCACCCCAGACGATCAATCAGAATGGCAATCAACGGAATACCGATTAAGGTGCTGCCGGCCCAGGCAAATTCAAGGATGCCCATGGCCCGGGCGCGCCGCTCAAAGGGCACTAATTCGCTGATATATGATTGCATGGCCGGATCAAACATCGTTTTTCCCAGCCCTGCCAGCGCTAAGGCCAGGAAGACTGCTCCATAAACCGGAAAGAAACTTGCCGTCGTCATGCCGAGCGTTAAGACACCTAAGCCAGCCAGCATCATCCGACGATAGCCTAATCTGTCCGTAATTGGCCCGATAAGCAGGCCGAAAATCGTCGTCGCCTGATTGACAGCGATCAACGAGGTGATTGCAGTCAGCGGCACGCCTAATCCTCGACTCAGAACCGGAGCAAACGGATAGGCAAAACGACGGGCGGTATTCAAAACCAGACGGCTGGCCGTAATCAATCCGATTTTCCAGGGCAATCCCGACATTATCCTCATAATGAGTTTCCAATGGGTTCGTAGTTCGCGCTTCAGCGCGTTCTCCTCCTACAAGGTACTATATTTTCATGTTCCTGTCTCGATATTCTGAGTAGAAAGAAAAAGTCAAGCCTCCTTTCAAAGAAAAATGCTCGCCTGCTCATTTAACTCTTGAAAATTTTCCTTCCTGTAAATAATTCTGTGGCGGAGTGCGAAAGTTCTACTTTCGCGCGTGAATACGTGCTGGAAAACTGACAGGCAAAAGCAGAAGCCAGCAAGCACAGAATTATTTACAACAACAAATTTTCTGCTCTTGTAGTACAGCGTTTCGTAAATAAATACACATGCGGTCAGGAGACTTCAAAAGTCTTCAAGACTTTTGAAGTCTCCCGTTCATGAATGTGTACTTATTTGCGAAATCGTGTAGTAGTGCTTTTGCAAGTGTAACGTAATATCTGTCAGGTCTTTATCCATCATCCCAACCTTGTATAAACAGTCGCGCGAAATTGTTTTTCGCGCCAGGGAATCTTCAGGAGACAGACGCCATGCTGATTCAGATGCAAGCGATTGAACGAATTTATCGCAAAGGCTCGGTCACGATTCATGCCCTGCAACCAGGCGACCTGTGTATTGTTGAAGGCGAATTTGTCGCGATTATGGGTCCCTCCGGTTCCGGGAAATCAACGCTTTTGCATTTACTCGGCTGCCTTGATCGTCCTTCGGGCGGAATGTATCTGCTGGACGGGATTGCGGTGTCGGATTTGGATGATACGCAGTTATCGCAGATTCGGAATCAAAAGATCGGCTTTGTGTTTCAGGCGTTTAACCTGCTTGCGCAGCATAATGTGCTCCAGAATATTGCCGCGCCCCTGCTCTACTCAACCGTTGCTACAGAGAGTTCTGGAAACTCCTCGAACCAGCGCGCTCGAAAATTAGCTGAACAGGTGGGACTTGGGCAGCGCTTACATCATCGCCCCTCAGAACTTTCCGGCGGGGAAATGCAGCGCGTCGCCCTGGCCAGAGCTTTAGTGACCCAACCCCGTGTGATCCTGGCCGACGAACCTACCGGCAACCTGGATAGTCAAACCGGTCAGGACATTATGCATATTTTGCAAGAGTTGCACGAACAAGGGCGCACTATTGTTGTCGTAACGCATGAACGCAGCATCGCAGACTACGCCGAACGCATTATTTTTCTGAAAGATGGGGCGATTGAACGCGAAGACCGGCAGCAAGTTTCGCGCCTGTCATCAACAGCGAGAAATTTTTCCCAGGATGTTGAACGCCGCCCGGACGTCGAGCAAAGTCGAGACGCATCATCTCACGAGAATTTCACAACCCTGGTCTCAAAAGAGGAACCGACAAATCTGCCTTCTGAAAGACTACACCTGACAGCGCATTATCATCGCATAATTTCTCTGCTGCACGCCGCTGTTCAAGGGCTGCTTTTGCACAAATTACGATCCTTGCTCAGCGTGCTCGGCATCGTGTTTGGCATTGGCGCGTTCATCGCCATGCTCGCGATTGAGGCCGGGGCCAAACAGGAAATTTTGGAACAAATTGCGCAGCTCGGAACCAATACCGTGCTTGTCAAAGCCCTTGTTCCGGCTGAAGAGCGAGTACAGCGGGGGCGCGAACAACTCTCACAGGGCTTGACGCTTGGCGATGTGAAGCGCATCTTCCAGATTTCCCCCTTTATCCGGCATCTTGCGGCAATGCGTGAGTTTTCCTTTCCAATCCAATATCAGCAGCGCATAACGCAAGCGCGGATTCTCGCTGTAACTCCCGAATATCAGCACACTGCCAGTGTCGCGCTGGCGCAAGGTCGTTTTCTGACCGCTGCCGATGAACAGGACGGACAGCGCGTGTGCGTGCTGGGAGCGGAAATCCAGCAAACCTTGTTTGCGTTTCAAAATCCGTTGGGGGAAATGATCAAAATTCAAAACGACTGGTTTCGCGTCATAGGCGTTTTAGAAAATAAAAGCTTCAACTCGAAGAGCAGTTCCGCGATCCAGGCGCGTAATGTGAACATGTATGTATATATTCCGCTTGAAGTCTCAGCACTGTTTATTGCCGCAGAGGCACGTGAACAGATTCAGGAGATCGCCATCCGGGTGGATACGGCCGCGCGGGTCACAGAGGTGGCGCGGCTGGTTCGCACTGTATTGGACAGGGCGCACCACAACGCGCAGGATTATGAAGTGATCGTGCCGCGTGAACTCTTAAAGCAAAGTCAGCAAACCCAGCATGTCTTTAACATAGTTATGGGGAGCATCGCGGGAATTTCCTTATTAGTCGGCGGAATCGGCATTATGAATATCATGCTGGCGACCGTCGCGGAACGCACGCGGGAAATCGGCATCCGACGCGCGATTGGCGCCAGCCGCCAGAAGATTTTACAGCAATTTCTGATTGAAACCTTAGTGCTGACCCTGATTGGCGGATGTCTGGGCATTTTGCTCGGCATCGGCGGCGCAGCGCTGATCAGCCTGTTCGCCGGATGGCGCACCAGCATTTCGCTGCACACAGTGCTGTTTGCGTTTGGCATTTCCGCACTGGTCGGCGTCGTGTTCGGCATGTATCCTGCGGCTCAGGGCGCCGCGATGGACCCCATTCGCGCGCTGCGCTATGAGTAAATCTGTAATAAATTCGGTAATGGTATCCTGTACATGATGCACGTTCCCTGAGCGAAGTCGAAGGGAACGCCTGTGTGCTCGTCTCGACTCCGCTCGACGACCGGTCATCATGTACAAGGTAGCCACTACCATAAATTCATGTCATTCGTTCATTTTATCTCAAAGTCAGCCACCAGTCCATAATGGTCTGAGGGATAAAGATCGCCCCCATGTCCCCCTGGCTTCGTGAAACATAGTTCGGCGTGAGTCACTCGAAGCGACGAAGGAGTAAACAGGATATAATCTATTGCACTACGGTGAGAAAAAGGTTCCTCGCCACATTCAGCAAGAGGCGTCGGAGAAGTATATTCCGGCTCTTTGCCTGAATGGGAGGCATAAGCAGAAGCCCATCTTTCATAAAGAGATACCATGGTTTTACTTTCAGGGGTCGAGTTAAAATCGCCGGCCATAATCTGAGCGCAATCATTCAGGCTGAGCATCCATTCAGAAGCCAGGTGGGACTGAGAAACCCTTAATTCATCAGCTTCACGGGGATGGTGCAGGTGTAAATTGCACAAGGCTATTTTTTGACCTTGAAACTCAACAATAATCCGTTGAGCAATCCTTCCCCCACCTTTGAGATCAATTGCTTCCCGCATTCCTATAACAGGAAGACAGGAGAGGATCGCCAGCCCTTCGGAAGCGCCCTGGGGACCAATTTTATTCCATGGTGACGCAGAGTATTCTCCCCCATAAGACTCTTCATTCAGCCGGTTCACGATCCAGGCTGCCATATCGTGGACAATAGACACCTCCTGTAATGCCACTAAATGAGGTTGTAAAGAAGCTATTTCTTTAGTAACAAGATGGGCGCGTTCAAATCGAAAAAAATCATTATTCCAAAGATTCAAGGTGACAACTCTTAAGTTAAGCATAAATCCATTACTCCCTCTGATTTACAGGGTTAATCCATCATAGGCGACAGTCACGTTAAACCGGGTTTCGTCGAATTTTTTCTGCAGAGCCTCGTGCAGCAATCCCTGGTGAGGATTGATGTGAGTGGCAAAAATGCGAGTCCGGGCACTGATAAAGTTTATAGCGATCATCCTCTCTAACATTTTCACGAAACTCAACAGATCAAGATGCCCCGCAGGATACTCCGGTCTATCTGTCCTGCCTCCAAACGTACAATCCAAAATTAACACATCAACCGTTTTGCCTTCAAGAAAGTCCCAGGTTTCTTCAGGATACCAACCTGTATCGAGAGCGTATAACAGCCTGGTGCCATCAGGAAAGAGAATGAGGTAATTCATAGCGTATTCATCCCCTTCTCTGAGTCTATGGCTGCCCTTAAGGGTTTCAACATCTAAATCCCCAATATGATACTCCCGGAAATATTCTAACCCATGGATCCGGTAACGCTCGTTGAGAATCCGCAGTTTTTTCTCATACACCTTCGGGGTATAGAGCGACGCTAACAGATTTTCGATCCATGCTTTGGCAGGAAGGCTCATATAGATGTTGAGCAGCTTTCCATTGGCCTGACCACTCACGCTCATCTCCTTGGCGACAATTTCTTCAAATTGAAAGTGATCGGCATGCGTATGGGTAATCAAGATATGTTCAATAGCATACATATCAATGCCACAGCGGTGCATCTGCCAGTTGTTATCAAAATTGATGTCAATCTGATAGCGATCACCGATTCTGAAGGCCGAACGGGTTCGAAGATCCTTGCCGCCCGTTTTTCTCACTTGCGTGCAATACTCACACCGACAGTACATTGCCGGAACTCCTTCAGCGGCTCCGGTTCCTAAAAATATTAAGTTCATAATTCTTTATCCCTTATTCCTTAGTTCCCTACTACTTGTTCCTTGCTACCCACGTCCTGCTATTCAAGATTGTCCTACATGCTATCAGGGTTATCCCCGTGTGTGCGATATCCTGACAAATGACATCGCCGGTTTTTACGGGAGCGTTTCCTTCAATATTCGCGATTTGCTGCATGGCTTCAATAAGCTTTGCCATCGGAATTGCTTGTGAACTGCGCACAGGAAGCATCGGGATTTCACCACCACGGATAGGCACGGTGGTTGTGAGAACCCGGCAGGGGTTATAGATTTCTTGTCTGGCATATTCTTGTCCCCTGCGACAGATGCCTTTAGGAAAAACAAGGTTGCCGTCCTGCTCGTCAATATCCATTTCACAACCTTCAGGGCAAACAATACAAAGTAATCTGTGTTTTGTGACTTTTTGATCCATTAATTTTCGGTAGTGGTTAAATTGTAAGTGATGGGTGCCCGGAACGCTGCTCAGCAACCAGGAGTGCGATGAGGTCATCGCATCAGGGCAACGCCCTGACAGGCGCGGCATCGGTGATGCCGTTGCGACGATCTCGCCGCATTCCTGACCGCATCGTGAAGCATGAATCATCACTTACTATTTAACCACTACTTCATTTTCTCCTGTTAAACAGAACGTATATTGACCGGAGGAAGTGAAATTACGCTCTCCGACAGCCACATGAAGCATCTCAGGAGGACGGACAATGCGAAATTGTTCAGTAAATACTGGCTCTCTATCATTATTCAACAATTGAAGGGTCGCCTTGCGCGTGACTTCATTGGAACGCAGGTAGAAGTGAATCTCTTCCCCATGGGGGTCTGACAGTTTCTGGGGAATTACACACCGGATTCCATTCCCCGGAGCAATATGGCGTATCTTGTTTCCCCATCCGGTCATCTTTCCCAAAGCGAACCGGGCGGCTGATTCACCGGCTTTTGCCCCGCAGATAGAAACATGGTCAACCAGATCAAAGACTTGCACGACGTTGCCGGCAGCGAAGATTCCTTCAATTGATGTCTGGTAACACTGATCTACAACAGGGCCGCCAGTATGGGGGTCTATTAAAATGTCTGCTTGTTTTGAAAGTTCATTCTCCGGAATCAACCCAACAGATAGCAAGAGGGTATCACAGGTCATCGAAAACGTCTTTGATCTATTGAGTTGCCCATCTTTGTCAAGAGGGGTAATAGCAACCTCTTCGACCCGCTTATGGCCTTTAATATCGGTGATGGTATGATTGAGGTACAATGGAATATCAAAATCATGGAGGCATTGCACAAGATTGCGAGAAAGGCCGCCGATACAATTGTTGAGTTCCACCACAGCTTTGACATGACAACCCTCCAGATGTAAACGTCGGGCCATGATCATGCCAATGTCCCCCGAGCCCAGAATAACGATCTCCTTGCCAGGCAAGTAGCCTTCGATGTTAATAAAGCGTTGAGCTGTTCCGGCGGTCATAATCCCGGCCGGCCGGGAGCCTGGTAAACTGATCGCTCCTCGCGTCCGTTCCCGGCAGCCCATCGCCAACACGACGGCCCGGGGACAAATTTGCAATATGCCTTCTTTACGAGAAATCGCTGTGATCTGCCGCTTTGAAGTCAGTTCAATCACCATTGTCTGCAAAAGACACTCAATCGGACGCTTATAGACTTCTGCGATGAATCGCTCGGCATATTCAGGGCCGGTCAGATCTTCATGCAGCAAATGTAAGCCGAAACCATTGTGAATGCACTGCTGCAAGATCCCTCCCAGGGATTCATCCCGCTCAATCAGGAGAACCTTTTCCGCGCCATGATCGCTCGCCGCAATTGCCGCTGCAAGACCTCCGGGGCCGCTTCCTATTACAGCAACATCACATTCCATTTTTTTCATCGTGTTTCCCTCAGAGATTTTGTATGCCCAATGAATAATTCAGAACCATTCCCTTTTTTGGTAACTTGTTTCATTGAGATATTCAGCTCACGTGAAAGGATCTGCGGAATTCTCATGCCGCAAAAACCAGCCTGGCATCTTCCGAGTCCGGCTCTCACCCTTCGTTTGATTCCATCCAAATCGCGTGCTCCGGGAGTGCGATGGATGGCCTGCACAATCTCGGCCTCTGTCACAGTTTCACAACGGCAGACAATATGGGCGTAACGCGGATCCTGTTGTATAAGTTCCTCGCGTCTTTCGTTTTCTGCATCACGAAAGCAAGGAATCCCTTCGCGTCTGGCAATAAAATTTTCCTTCAGGGGAAACGAGAGGATCCCCATCTCCATCAATTTACCGCAAGCGTAGCGGGCGATTGCTAAGGAGGCTGAAATTCCGGTTGACCGTATTCCTGAAAGTTCAAGATAGCCCGGAAACTGTGCAAACGTTCTGAAATGATAGCCGTCGGGCGTTCGCGCCGGTCGTAAACCGACATACTGGGCTATCGCGAATTCAGTAGTGACTGCCGGCACCAGCTTGCGCACGTCCTGGACAACTTCTTCCAGTCCTTCTGCCGTGGTATTGTGTGAGGACTTGTTTTCCAAATCTTCGGCGGTTGCTCCGATAAGCCAATTGCCATGCACAGAGGGGGTCAAGAGTTTACCTTTGGAGATCTTTGTCGGAACAGGTAAAATGATGTGCTGTACGCCTAAAGGCGCGGCCCGATCGAGGATATGGTACTGGCCGCGTCGGGGATGCACCCTGAAATCCCGAATATCGAGAAACGCGCTGATGGCATCAGTAAACAATCCGGCCGCGTTCACCACACAGCGAGCCTGGATTGCTCCTTGTGTGGTCTCTATGTTGAACCCACCATCTGTGTATTTCAATCCGACAACCTCAGAGTTTCTCAGAAACTCGACACCATTTGCCGCTGCATTTTCTGCCTGAGCAACGACTAAGGTGAAGGGATCAATGATACTTTCGCGCGGAATATACAGCCCCCCGCGCACGTTTGGAGCCACGGCCGGCTCCAACTCGTGAATCTGTTTGGGGGTGAACGGCGTCACATCATACACATGGTTCGCGCGCGCTTTCGCCAGAATGTGGGGAAGTTCAGCTTCTTCCTCTTCTGTGACAGCAACAAGTATGGCGCCAACTCGCTGAAAGGGGACATCCAGTTCACAACAGAGCCTGTCGTACATTGGATTGGCGTGAACCACCATAGCGGACTCCAGACTTCCGGGTGGGGCGTCAAAGCCCGTATGAATAATCGCGCTATTGGATTTAGAGGCATCTCCCCCTACATCGTTAAGGCGATCCACGACCAGGATGTCAAGCGCAAATCTGGAAAGTTCCCTGGAAAGAGCCACCCCCACAGCTCCGGCACCAATGATGACGACATCAGCTTTCGCAATGCTCATACATAAATTCTCCTCTAAAAATAGACGTACCAACGGACAGCTTTGTCCGTCGAAATTCTCTATTACATGATTTCGTAAAAAAATACACACCGGTAGTCCCGCCCTACGCGGCGGCAATGACACCGATAAACCCGCCACGTAGGGCGGGCCTACCAGGCGTTGTTGCTGGGTACTTATTTCCGAAATGCTGTACTAGGGGCACTCCTCCGCCAGATACAATCCGGCCGCAGTTAACCATTTACGATACTGATCCGGATTAAACGGAGGATATCCTGTCAGATAATGGTTCCGACCTGTTTCACCGCGCTCAGTTTCCCATTCGATTATATAGAAGCGTTTATCGGCATAACTAAAAGAAATTCGCGCGATTGGTGTTACGTTGTCAGGAGCAGCTATCTGACGCCCTTCGGCAAGGATATCGCCTGAATCAATATCGCGTACCGTAAAGGTCAGCGGAATTGCTTCTCGACGATCATTACTGGCGATCAGATCTTGTCCCCAATCTCCGGGTTTACGAAGGTCCGGTTCTCTAAACATCAGACAGAGGGGTTGCTGGGCGGTACGAATAAAATGGTAGGCTAATTTCTTGACCCCATAATAATCTACGACGGCTTCACTAAACTGCGGCCAGCCATCAATCAAATTCCACCATAGAATCCCTGTTTTTCGCCACTTTTGACTCCGGAAGAATTCGATATAGAATTTAAACGCTTCGGCCTGAACCACCTGACTTGCAAACGCAAAAGACTCCAACTGATCGGGGATCTTTCCAAAAAATTCACGTACAAGGCTTGCCATGAGAGGGACGCGATAATCATGCTGAGGGTTGGCGGGGACAGGTGAGGTGCCATGTAATAGCCACTCCTTATTATTCTGCCAGGGCCAAAGATTCTCCGGTGTGATGAAACGTCGGATTGATTCCGGCGCGGGACAGCCGATACAGCCGATTTCGCTTGTGAAATGACAGAGAGAATGCGTAAAGAATTCATTCTTGTGATAACCTCGCGGCCCCCAGAGATGCTCTTCAGGCAGGAATCGTCGGCCAGTCTGGATCACTGATTCATCCATATAGGGCGAACTCGGATGGAAAGGACGCCAGGGGTCTTCTTCCCAGAGCACCCGCGGCAGAACTTGCCTGGTGAGCACATTCGTATTCGGATTTCTCCCTTCAAAAAAGTAGGTTTCATCGCATTCGTTGTCGCCTGCCCAGAGAGCCAGGCTTGGGTGCTGGCGCAGACGTCTTACCACAGACCGCGCCTCAGTTTCCAAGCGTTGACAGAAATCAGCGTCATGCGGATAGATCGCACAGGCCATGGCAAAATCCTGCCAGACGAGAATTCCCGCTTGATCGCAATAGTCAAAAAACGCATCGCTCTCATACACATTGCCGCCCCAGCATCGGATCATGTTGCATTCAAGATCTTCGGCAAATTTCAAAGCCATCTCAGTCTTAGCAGCATCGCGTGAGTGAAATGCATCGAGGGGCACCCAATTGGTTCCTTTGATGAAGACGCGTTCATTGTTCACCCGGAAACAGAATTCACCCTGACCTTTCTCATCGGTAAGACTTGTCTTCTCAAGGGTGATGATACGGATACCATGATGGAATTGAAGGGCATCAATTTCGCTCCCGTTTTTGAACAAGCGAACTGTAATCTTATAAAGATTCGGCTCGCCTCGTCCGCGCGGCTGCCAGAGAAGCGGATCGATCACATCGAAAACCATCCGGCCGGCGTCGAAATAGAGCGGCTGTTTCTGTTTGAACTGCGATTCCCCGCAGATACCTTCTATCTGAATCTCATAGCGATCATCCGGAGTACCACAAGTGCGGGCCCGATAATAGAACTTGTGAGAAGCCCGCCGATGGTCTGCGCTTAAGCTTGTGGGCGCAAGGAAGACGCGCTCAAGTCGTTCTTGAGGGCGAAACCAGAGTTTCACAGGACGCCATACGCCCATTGAAAGTGCGCGCGGCATAATGTCCCACCCATACCCATGTGGGGCTTTACGAACATACAGGCCATCATACGTGTGTAAATCTGACTTGATACCTGGCGGATAGTCAAATTGTTTGGCCTTTTCCCGGGCCGGCCAAATATGGACAAACAATTCATTCTCAGCCCGAAATCGTCCGGTTACATCGAAGGTGTGCTCGATCAGCATGTTGTCAGTGCGCCCCAAAAGCTCGCCGTTGAGGTAAATATCGGCAAAGCAATCAATCCCTTCAAAAGTAAGGAACGCTTCGTGTTCAGGAGAATTTTCTGCGAGAAACGTTCTCCAGAGCCATAAATGGTTGTGTTCCAGCGCCCGCAGTTGTAAGACATTTGTTCCCACCCTGGGGTCTTCCAGGAGGCCAGCCTCTTGCAGATAGATTTCATAATTACCTGGTACTGGGCATGGGCGCACTTTGAAGCCCATCTTTTCCACGCAAGTCCTGGATCGGAACTCATCATCCGACAAAGGGCGACCACTCGCATAAAACCAGGTTCCGTTAAGATCAAGATAAGGATGCTCTTTCAGAAAATTCATACGATACTTATTTTTACTTTGTTAAGTTTGGGGAACTACAAGGAGAAGAGATAAGAAAAGGATGTTCTGGGGACATCGATCATCACAAACATCTATCCTTCTTCTATTTCTTTTCCTTGTAGTTCCCCAAACCTGGCAAAGTAGAGTTATATATCTGGTAGTGGCTACCTTGTACATGATGACCGGTCGTCGAGCGGAGTCGAGACGAGCACGCAGGCGTTCCCTTCGACTTCGCTCAGGGAACGTGCATCATGTACAAGGATACCACTACCATATATCTATATTGGTTGCGTAGCTTCCTGGATAATCCGTTTTATTACTTCCACAGATTCAGGAAGCAAATGATGGAAACGAGGAGAGACTTCCAGAATATACAGCCCTTTATACCCGGATAATTGCTTGAGAGCCTCAATATGAGGGATTTCACCCCAACCAGGCGGCAAATGCACGTCGCCCTCGCCATAAGGAACACGATCATACATATTGCTGAACACCCCACCCAGACGGCCAAAATTGTCGCTCCCATGCAGGTGGCGAATATACGGTGCAGCCTGCCGGAGCGCGTCCAGGTAGTCGAACCCACAATAGTTGGCTGCCAGAAAGAGATGGCCGAAATCGATCGTCAATCCAAAATGAGGATGATTGACGGCTTCCACCTGGCGTATCAGATCGGCAACCATCATGCCAGCGTGATATTTAGGGAGTTGGTTCGCAGGCAAACCGGATCGCATTAAGATCGCCGCTTCCCAGGGATGTGGATCGCGATTTTCCATTGCGACCGTTATTCCCCGTTCAGCAGCGAGCGGCATTAATTCTCGTAATGCCGCTACCTCTTGTTCACACGCCTCTTCCAATTCATCATCCGTAGGAAGTGGAGCTAACCCAAATGCCGTTTGTTGTAAAGCGATGAGTCCACTGTGGTACACCAGAACTTTTGCCCCAACCGCAGCACAAAAATCAAGACAGGCGGCAAATACATCTTGCTCATGTTCCAAATCCGTGGGATGTCCTGGCCAACTCTGAGGAAATGCAAGATTGAGTCGAAAAGGCGCGTGAACAGTGTAATTGAAGTCAAATTTCTCCGTAATCGCCCGCACGTTATCAACACGACGCGGTTGTAAACGACCATTGATAATCACATCCAGTTGATGAATTGCTATCTCCACACAATCAAAACCACAGGTAGAGAAAAATGACAGATTCTCCTCAAGATAAGACAAACTTCCTTTGAGGTATTCCATATCCTCATCAATGCCAATACCGGTAATGTACATATATTCCCTCTGTTCATCAGGATTTTTATCGTTATGTTTCATAAAAAATGGCTTAGATTGCCATAAAAGACAATCTAAGCCGCTGTAAGCGAACAGACTTATTTCATTAACACATTTTTGACAAATTCATTGTTAAAATGGTTTTTATACGCGGCCGGAATCCATTCTACCCCATATTTCTGGCGTTCTTCTTCAGTCAGGAAGGCTTCTTTCCCTGTCACGTCAGTCCGCGCCAGATAACTTCCGAGGATTTCATTCATCTGAATTTGGGTTTCAGGCTCAATGAGATAAGCGATAAAGAGCAGAGCCGCTGCTTTATTTTTCGCATTTTTGATCACGCCCGCCGAATCGCCGCCGCCAGGGAGTCCCATTTGTGGGATATACAGCTTTGCCTGCTTCATCATGGTGCCCTTTTTCAACGCGATAAAAGTATCATCATCCCATGCCACTGCAAGCGACACTTCGCCCTCATTTAATCTGGTCAGCGATTCATTGTTGGAGCCAGTGATCGTCATCAGATCTTCCATCTCATTCATCCAATTCCAGACACTCTCCCAATTTTTGACCTTCTCCGGATCAAGTTCCGTATCTCCGTAATATTTATCCAGTCCGCCGGCTAAGTAGTTAATCGCCATCTGCACAAACGCCTGTCCTGATCCTCCTTTGGTCGGGTCGCAAAAGGAAAACTGTTTTGGATTCGCTTTGATCCAGGCTACCAGGTCTTCCCAGGTCTGCGGCGGATTGCTGACTCGATCCGGATTATAGAGAAGGCCGGTCTGGTTTCGATAGATAGGGACAAGATATCCTTTCGTTTCCACACCTTCCTGAACTTTACTCAGTTTCGGATCGAGTTTATCAGCATCCGGGATAATCCCTTGAATAGGTCCATAGAAGACTCCGGCATCCATCCCGACCTTTACTCTGGCCCCGCCAATCAGGATCGCATCAATTGTGCCAACCTCTTTGTTTTTTTCCGATAGAATTTTATCCATGGTGGCGCTGCCATCAGCAATCACAATTTTGGTTTTGATGCCATACTTTTGTTCAAACTGCTCTCCGGCCATTTTCCAAAACTGTTCTCCCCACCAGGCATAAAAGGTCAAAGAACCTTCCTCTTTGGCGGCTGCGATAATATCATCCCAGCTCATGTTCAGGTAATCAGCCTCGGCAGCGGCTTGTTGTTCGTTGACCACAACACACGTCATTGCAAAAATCACTATCAGTAAACAACTAACACTTTTTTTCATGTTCATATCCTCCTCTTATGATAATGATTCATAAAAAGTTACCCATACGACCTATGAAAACTCTCTGCTATTTATGGAGTTACACCACCTCCTTTCACCAGAAATACCGCCTTTTCACATGAAAATCAGGCTCGTAGTTGCCGCTTTAGCGGCGTGAAGAAACGCTGAAGCGTTTACTACGAACGGGGATTTTCAAAGGAGTTCACATGAACGTAACCGCTCGCCCGGCATGGTGAAACTACAGGAATTAAGAATAAGCAAAAATTCGATTTCGGGCCTGATAGAAATCTAGGTAGTGGTATCCTGTACATGATGTACGTTCCCTGAGCGAAGTCGAAGGGAACGCCTGCATGCTCGTCTCGACTCCGCTCGACGACCGGTCATCATGTACAAGGTAGCCACTACCGAAATCTATTCTTGCTTATTCTTAATTCCTGTAGTTTCATAAAGGTATCTCTGGTCTTTTACATCTTACCGAATGCTGCGGAAAGGTATTCCGTTCTCAAAAATCGTTCAGCCATAAAGAGCAAGGTGATATTAGGGATCATCAAAATTAAGGAAACCACCGCCGCATTGGTTCGAATAAAATGATAACCTAAAAACGCATACAGTATCGTTGGAATCGTTTCGAATGTTGGAGTTCCGATAACAAATGTCAGTCCGAACTCTTCAAGACTCGTTGTAAAGCTGAAAAGCGATCCTGCAAACAGTCCCGGGAGGATCATGGGAAGAATGACCTTTCGGTACTTTTGGTATTGATTGGCGCCCAGATTTTCAGCCGCGTCAATAATATCTTGCGGAATGGCCGCGAAACTGGTTGTCAGGATGCGCAGCATATATGGCATTGCCCCCAGAGTGTGGGCCAAAATAAGCCCGACGAAGTTCTGAGTCAGCCCAAAAAAGTCAAAGACGCGGCTTAAGAAAAGGGCTGTCACCATCCCTGGCATTAAGAGGGGCAGCAGGATAAGAATTTTTATGGCTTCTTTTCCGGAAAATTCCCTTCTACCTAAGACATAAGCTGTTGGAAGTGCAAGGAAGAAGGTCAGCAGCGTGACGATCGGAGCAAGCGAGTAGCTCGTGATAATCGCCTGGACGATGTCAGTGTAGTCAAAAACATACTTCCATTGAGCAAAGGAAAGATGGGATGGAAATAATTGGGGATAAGACCAGGGATAATCAGGATTGACCAGGGACCAGATGACCGCCATCACAACCGGTAGTCCAATCCAGATCAGCAGAAAGAAAACAAGTAACATCGCAAAAAAGCTTCGAAACGCCTTTCGTCTTTTTTGAACAATTCGATACTCAGGAACCTGTGAATTTCCCATGTTTTACTCCCCTGAAAATGTAGCGCGAAACTCCAGTTTCGCGCATCGTTGATAGCCGCGAAACTGGAGTTTCGCGGTACATCTGATGTTCATTGCGTCGGGTGAGCGTCAGTTCATGATAGCTCCTTTGAAACTACAAGGATTTCGTGTAGGAAGGATTCTCAAAGACATGGTTCAGTGCCACGCCGACCAATTCGCCGTCAGGAATCCTTCCTACAGAAAATCCCTGCAGTTTCATGCTGCCGGGCCGAATAACCCGTTCATGGAAACTCCTTTTCATAGAGTATGTTTTAAGAAAGCCTGGCGATTAAGCACCAGGCTAAAAACTGAAGGAATACGCTAACGCGCCCTATCGCTAAATTCAGCCTATTTTAACTTTATTGACACCAAGGCATTGATGTCAAGTTTATTTGATGACCTGCCAGCCTTGTAAGCGCGCGAAGATTTCAAAGGGCTTGATGTAGTCGCCATAAACCATTGAGGCGTGGTGTGCGAGGCCGTTATAAAGGATTTTCTCCATCACGGTTTTCACCGGCTCTTCAAAGCGTACTTTGAGATAAGTACCGCGCAGGTCTTTTTCCATCGGAATTCCCTTGCCGCGTTGCAGAAACAGGCGATATTCCTGGCCGGCTGAATCAATGCGCAGCAGGGAAATGTCGCCGGAGCGCATCACAAAATCCGCCGTGACTCCTTTGCCGGCGGCATGATAGGAATCGAGCGAGCGCACGCACTGGCCGTCCCACAAATTACAGGGGGCCACGCCGCAGTGCCACAGTAAGGCAAAGTTCTCTTCAAAATTGACCTGTGACAAATCGGCCAGGAACGGCGTTTCCGCCCCAACTGCCTGATGCGCAATCATGGACAGCGCGCCTTCAAGGTCGCCTTCACACACAATCAGGCGATTTTCAGATTGAACCAGCGACATGGCGGCGCAAGGCGCAATGCCGTACATGGCGGCAAATTCCGGCCAACAGCGCAGCGCCAGGGCTGTTAATTGATGCGTTTCCATAAATTGTTCGAATTTGGCGGCCAGTTGACCGGTCAAGTCGAGTTGTGCGACGGAAATTGAGGATACGTCAAAGATTTCTCGAAGTTGCTGCGTATGACGTTGAACCGCCTCGGCCGCAACCTCCGTGCTGAAAATTTCCTGGAGTTCGTAGTGGTCAATGAGTACGCCCATCTGCTGATAGACGCTTAAATCATAGACTCCCAGGTTAAAGAAGCCTTTGGCGCGAAATCCGGCAATCGCAATATGCGCTTGCGCCAAAGCCGCTGCGATGCGCAGTGCATCAATCCAGTCTTCATCCACCGTCTCCCCGATTGTGACGTGAAAGCTGCGCGTCCCGGATTTATACAGGTTCGAAGCGTCCAGATTCACGCCGCACACGGAATTCAGGCGGATTTTCCCGCCGTTGTAAGGTAGTTCATTTAAGCCCCAGAGTAAAATGGGCACGCGCAGAACCTTATTCAATTCTAAAACTAAATGCCCTAAATGAAAGGTGCCGCTGATGCAGATCAGGCCATGCAGATGTTTTGCTGCTAAGATCTGAGCCGCCTGACGGGTTTCTTCAACTTCGATCAACAGTTCCGGCAGGATCTCAAAATTGACCTGCTCGATCTGTTGCAAATCCTGTTGAATTTTCTGATATAATTCTGCCGCGGCCTGATAATCAAAGGTTTTCCTGGCAAAGCAGACCACGCCGATATTGACTCGCTGTTTCATGATTGTTCCTTTTTAGAGAGCGTTTGAGTGTTTGGGTGTTTGAGTGTTTCAAACATTTTGTGGGTTATCAAGAAAAGTCAAGCAAAAAACTTGACAGTAAAAAAACATTTTTCACCATTTTTGCACATCAACTTATCTCTTATCCTTGTAGCGATATAGCAGAGAAATAAAAAATTTGTGGTTAATTTTGAGAGATTATAAGAATTTTTGTATATTCTATTCTTGACTTTTCTCTCAGGGCTGTATAGGGTGTTTCAAAGAAAGGGAACAACGACGTTTCAGACTGTATTTTTTACATTATTTGCTGAATGAACAACGTATGTCATTACAAATAGAACGACAATTATTGATTCAATCGCTCATTAAAGAGTATCAAACGGTCAAGGTTGAAGAACTTGCCAGGCGTTTAGATGTGTCCCCCAATACGATTCGGCGTGATTTGAGCTTATTAGAAAAACAAGGGGTACTCAAACGAACCCAGGGAGGCGCAATGGCGCAGGATCTCCAGCCTGCGACCCGCCAATCCTTTGATCTGCGTTCCAGAACGAATGTGTTGGAAAAAGAGATTATTGGGAAATGCGCTGCAAAACTCGTCAAATCGGGCAGTACAATTATTCTGGACGCCGGCACCACGACGCAGCAATTGGCCAACAATCTGCGCCATCTTGAAAACCTGACAATTGCGACAAATTCCTTAGAGATTGCCTATAGCCTTATGACTAACCCCAATATCACTGTAATCCTGTCGGGCGGCATTGTTATCGGGGCTTCACGTTCGCTTACCGGCATGCCGGCCGAAAATTTCTTTACACAAATTCACGCCGACCAAATTTTTCTGGCAACCTGCGGCATTTCTCTGGAACGAGGGCTGACCAATCGCAATATGCACGAAATCCCGGTTAAACAGAAAATGATCGAGGTCGCCCGCGAGGTCATTTTACTGGCAGATCATGATAAATTTGATAAAGTTGCGCTCAGTTCCTTTGCCCCTTTAAGCTGCGTGCATAAGATTGTCACCGATGAAAAGGCACCGAAGAACATGGTTATTCAACTGGAAAATCTGGGAATTCAAGTCGTTATTGCATCCGAATAAGTCAAAAAAAATACGTTGGGCGCGGAAAATTTTTGCTATTTATCATATAAGAACATTTATCATCATATATCACCATTGTATCATTTTTTCTTGACAGATTTCTTCATCTTTTCTTGAAATAGCCATCAACTATAAATTTCTTTCCATCAATTCTACTTTGTCAAAATTATCGTCTTATATGTGCCACAGAGACACAGAGAACACAGAGAAGATGGGAAGAGAAATCTCTGTGGGTAGTGGTTAAATAGTAAGTGATGCCCGCTCGTTGAGCGAAGTCGAAACGAGCCGCTCACTGTTCCCTTCGACTTCGCTCAGGGAACGCATCACTTACTATTTAACCACTACCTCTCTGTGTTCTCTGTGTCTCTGTGGCAAAAAAACATGTGGATAATTTTGTTCAACTACTTAACACACTAAACAAGGACGATAGATATGTACGGATATATAGGTACCATTCTTTTTGTCAATTTGACGACCGGCGATATTCGCCGCGAAGCCTTCGATGAAGCCTTTGTGCGAAAGTTCCTTGGCGGCAATGGCTTTGCCGCCAAAATCATCTATGATACGGTTGCGGCCGAGGTTGATCCCTTTTCCGAAGATAATGCAGTTGTTTTTGCTCTGGGTCCCTTCACTGGCTCGCCAGTATGGGGCAGCCGCGGGCATGTGGCTTCAATCTCTCCGCAAACCGGTTATTTTGCGGATTCCAATTTTGGCGGAGATTTTGCCGCGATGCTCAAGAAATCCGGCTTTGACGCCGTGGCCATTACCGGCAAAGCCGCGTCGCCGGTCTATCTGCTGCTCGATGACGGCGAAGCGGTTCTCAAGGATGCTTCAGCTCTATGGGGTAAACCGGTCGGAGAATCCCATCGTTTATGCGTTGAGCTTGAAGGGGAAGGCGTGGAAAGCGCCGTCATCGGGCCGGCCGGAGAAAATCAGGTCTTGTTTGCCAATATTATGTGCAGCGGTAAACGCATTAGCGCCGCCGGACGCGGCGGAATTGGCGCGGTACTTGGCTCAAAAAATTGTAAAGCTGTGGTGGTCAAAGGTTCAAAGACGGTTGAAGTGGCCGACTCCAAAGCCCTGGCCGCCTGTTTGAAAGACCGTTTCCCGATTTTAAGGGATAATACCAAAGCCATGACCAATTTGGGCACTCCGGTGCTAGTCAACCTGATCAATGATATGGGCAAACTCGCCACGCGCAATAATACCCGCGAAGTGTTCGAACACGCGCATGATATTAGCGGCGAAACCATTCGAGAACACTATACGGAGAAAAATGTGGCCTGCCTGCGCTGCCCCGTCGCCTGCGGAAAGTTAGTGCGCGTTCACAGTGGAGAATTTGCCGGACAGGCGGTGAAAATGCCGGAGTATGAAACGATTTATGCGTTTGGATCCATGTTGGAAAACAGGGATCTGACGTCAATTTTCAACGCCAACACGATGTGCGATGACATGGGCCTGGATACGATCAGCATGGGCGTTACGCTGGCCTTTACGGCAGAATGTCTGGAAAAAGGGATTGTGACGGCCGATGAGCTTGGCGCAAATCTGGCATTCGGTGATGGCGCGAATATCCCGGAACTCGTGCGCCTGACAGCGTTGAAACAAGGCGCGGGGGCCTTATTCGCGCTTGGCTCGGAACGTCTGGCTGAACGGTGGGGCCAGGATTCCCGAAAGTATTTATATTCCGTGCAAGGCCTGGAAATTGCCGGACATTCTGCGCGTGGTATTCGTTCGATGGGGTTGGCGTATGCCACCTCAACCCGCGGCGGCAGCCATCATGATGCGCGTCCGAATTATATCGAACCAAACGGCGACCCTGGCTTCGAAGGACAGGCCGTCTATTGCGTGAATAGCCAGCATTACACTGCCTTTGGCGATTCGCTGGTGGTTTGCCGGTTTATCAGCGAACGCGGACTTGGTTCGCCTTTTGATGAGTCCATTCAGGAAATTGTCCGGGCCGTGACCGGTTGGGAGATGGATCTGAGCGAAATTCGCGCCATCGGAGAACGTATTTATAACCTGGAGCGCCTGATCAATGTCAGGCGTGGGCGCGATCGCTCGAAAGACACGCTTCCGTACCGGGTGACGCACGAGCCGATTAACGCCGGGCCTTCACAAGGCCGCTATTGTCCGCCGGAAGTTTTTGAACAACTGCTGGATGAATATTATCAACTGCGCGGCTGGGACGCTCAGGGCATACCCACAGCGCAAAAACTTCAAGAACTGGGATTATAGACATCCTAAATGACTCGTGTCTCGACTTCGCTCGACAACCGCCCGGACACTGAGCGGAGTCGAAGCGTCATATCTCGACTTCGCTCGACAACCGTCCGGACACTGAGCGGAGTCGAAGCGTCATATCTCGACTTCGCTCGACAACCGCCCGGACACTGAGCGGAGTCGAAGTGTCATATCTCGACTTCGCTCGACAACCGCCCGGACACTGAGCGGAGTCGAAGTGTCATATCTCGACTTCGCTCGACAACCGCCCGGACACTGAGCGGAGTCGAAGTGTCATATCTCGACTTCGCTCGACAACCGCCCGGACACTGAGCGGAGTCGAAGTGTCATATCTCGACTTCGCTCGACAACCGCCCGGACACTGAGCGGAGTCGAAGTGTCATATCTCGACTTCGCTCGACAACCGCCCGGACACTGAGCGGAGTCGAAGTGTCATATCTCGACTTCGCTCGACAACCGCCCGGACACTGAGCGGAGTCGAAGTGTCATATCTCGACT
>DF820463.1:1000585-1015071 GCA_000739535.1 Candidatus Vecturithrix granuli
AACTCCAGTTTCGCGGCTATCAACGATGCGCGAAACTGGAGTTTCGCGCTACATTTTCAGGGGAGAATATCATGAAATTTGCAATTGGAACCACCAGAGCAGGATTGACGTTGAAAAAAGATATTATTGCTGCCTTAGAGAAACATGGGCATGAGGTTGATGACCTCGGCATGAAGGACGAAAGCGAGTTTATAGCCTACCATGTGGCGGCCGCCAATGTGGCCAGATCTGTCTCGGAAGGCAAATATGAGAAAGGGATCATCATTTGCGGCACTGGCGCAGGCAGTACAATTGTCGCCAATAAATTTAAAGGGGTTTATGCAGTACACTGTTCCAATGGCTTTGAAGCTAAACGCGCGGTAGCCGTGAATAACGCCAATGTGCTTGTGTTAGCGGAATGGCTCACCCCGGGGCAGCATGGCATTGAAATCCTGGAAACCTGGCTCAACACCAAATTCGGGGAAGGCTTTGATCCCAAATGGCAGGAGTTTTTGAAAAACTGCTATCTGGAAATCCAGCAAATGGAAAAGGAGCAATTCAAGTAACACCTGCTATCATCGGGCATTTTGACAGATATCTCTTGTAGAAAAAATATGCATAAATGTTATGGGTAACTGGCTACCACCATTCTGTCAATTTTTCTTCTGTTGCAACGTCATGCTTTCTTACCGTTGTCCGTACCCATTGACACGCGCGCGTTGCCGATCCTTCTCCAGGAAGGTTTCGAAGGAATCAGCAGGCAGTGGTGGAGCAAAAAGGTATCCCTGCCCGTGATTACAACCTAAGGCGCGTAATTGCGCGGCTTGTTCTTCGGTCTCGATCCCTTCGCCAGTCACACTCAATTCGAAAGCGTCCGCCAACGCGATCACACTCCGCACGATTGCTTTGTCATGCGGGTCCCATTCAATGCCTCGGATGAATGAACGGTCGATCTTGAGTATGTCAACCGGAAACTGCTTGAGATAACTCAAGTTCGAATAGCCGATACCGAAGTCATCAATAGCAAGCCGCACACCAAGTTTCTTCATGGCTCGGAGTTTTGCGATTGTTTCCATTGGATCGTGAATAAGATTACCTTCGGTGATCTCGAGTGTCAGGCTGAATGGCTTTAACCCGCTGTTGTGGAGCGCCACGCTGATGTTGTTGACGATCTCCGCATGCCGAAATTGACGCGCCGATAGATTGACGTTCAACGACAAATTCTCCTGATAACGCCGTTGCCAGTCGCTGACCTGCCGACAAGCTTCTTCTAATACCCACTGACCAAGTTCGATGATTAATCCTGTCTCCTCAGCTATTGGGATAACCCTGGACGGAGGAACCAGTCCTCGTCGCGGATGCTGCCAACGTATCAGCGCCTCTACCGTACAGATCCGGCCATCGTCCAACGAAACAACAGGTTGGTAGTAAACCCGGAACTCCTGAAGTTCGAGCGCTTGACGGAGTTCAATCTCAACTTCCAGCCGTTCCATGGCCGCGGCGTTGAGCTGTGCGTCGAAGATAGCGTAACTACCTTTAGTCGTACTCTTCGCGTGATACATCGCCAGGTCAGCCTTACGGAGCAGGTCATCAATACTATCCTGGTTGGGGATGCTAATCGCAATCCCTAAACTGCTGCCAATGAACAAATTGCGGTCCGCTATCCGAATAGGGTCACGCAGTGCGGCAATAAGGCGATGAGCGATCGGGATCACCTGTTCAACAGCGGTCACGCCTTCGACAAAGATCGTAAATTCGTCTCCGCCCAGTCGCGCTGCGGTGTCTTCTCTGCGCAGACAGGCCCGCATCCGGTCTGCCACCACCTGCAAGACTTGATCCCCCGCGTCGTGGCCCAGACTGTCATTGACGATCTTGAAGTCGTCCAGATCGAAAAAAAACACGGCGATCGAGTGTCCCTCGGCATCGGCACGAATGAGCGCATGTTGTAGTCGGTCTTTGAAGTAGCTCCGGTTGGCAAGGCCGGTAAGCGGATCGCGAAATGCTAACGTGGTTAACTCTTGTTCGTAAGTCTTACGCTCGGTAACATCATGAAAGGTGGCAACGATTCCAGACACGGCTGGCTCGTCGAGCAGGTTCGTGAGAATGACCTCGAAATCGCGCCAGATGTTTTCACCCTGACGCACCCGCACCAGGCGAGTCAAAGTCGTATTCGGTTGCACCAGCAGCAGGGATAAAAGGTTATGCATCGTTTCGACATCATCTGGATGCACACGGTCAAGCATATTTTGACCAAAGAGCGCGTCCGCTGAGCAGCCCCACACCATCTCGACCGCCGGGTTCGTATAGCAAATCGTGCCGTCAACCTTCAGAATCGCGATGACGTCGGAGACACTTCGGATCAAGGCGCGAAATCTCTCTTCGCTAGTGCGTAACGCTTGTTCCGCGCGTATCCGTTCGGTCACCTCGTCGCAAGCTGCTCGATACAACCTGGCATTTTCCAGGAGTGCTGATGTCTGTCCAGCATACAACATAGCTATCTGCAATGTATCAGGGCTGAAAGAGGTCGTTGAGAAGCGCATGGCATATAGTAACCCCTGTGCCTGGTTGTTGCGGCCAATAGGAACCGCCAACAGCGCGCGTACCGGACAATTGTCCAGCGCTTCCAATGCAAATTGTCCCGCAACCTCTCGCAGATCAGACGTGCTATAGGGCTGAGCGCTGATAAGGTCGCGGTGCGATAGCAGAGATTCGGCAAGCTGTACCCAAACGTTAGTCTGCGCCGGATCGAGACCAAACTGTGCAACACAACGAGGGGGGCTATCCTGGTTACTCAGGACCAACGCCGCCGCATCAGCCCGTACAATCCCAGAAAACATGCGTACCGTTTCAGCGCCTACGGTCGCTTCATCCAGATAATAACTGATCTCGTGACTGGTCTGAATGATTTGTTCCAACTGGGAGTTGCGCTGTGCGTGTTCCAGGGCTAACCCGATTCGGTATGCCATTGCGGTCAATAGATCGACATCCGCGTGCGCAAATGGAACTGGTCGACAGCGGGCCAAAATCAGAACCCCTCGCGCCGCGTGGCTATCGCTTACCGGTACCCACACAGCCGTTTCGGTGCCCAGCTCCCGCAGGATAGAATCCACTTTAGGGTCGGTACTTGCTTCCACAGTCAAGACGGACATTCTATTATGCAGCGCGACGGCCACATAGCTCCCTTCAGTGTCCAACATGCGCTGGTGGATCATATCCTCAGGCAAACCGATTGCCGCTAACGGGGAAAACGTCCCCGTCTCCATCGGGTCCAGAAGCACCACGATATCCGCCGAGAACAATTCCGAAAGGGTCGAAAGCAACCGATCAAGAAGAAACTCGATAGGGGTTGGCTCGCTCAGGATAGTAAGCAGACGGGTAAGGCGGGTGGTGTCGCGAATGGCCGTCTGTGCAGCTTGAAGAGCTGCATCGCGTGCGGTCCGCAGACGCAATATTTCGTCTTCACCCCCTGGCGCCAGATATCCAGCGGTGTTGAGATCAGGCTGCGATGTTTCTCGGTCTTTGATCATATACCAAACTGTTACAGGGCCATGGCAGTCAACGAAGCGTTATGAGTTCCAAGTACTCCTGCTGTGCGGGCAAACTCGCCACAACAGTAGAAGCCGAATGTCGGTATGTCTCCTGCTATCGCTTGCAGTCGGCGCGACTCTTCTATTGTACGCTGGCCGAAGATATTCGCGCGTGCTGCACAACTAAAGGCCAACAGGACTTTGGCTTCGCGATGTGCATCGAGAGCCGTGTGCGCGACATCACCGACAATGTTAAGCAAAGTATCAGTTGTGCCAGTCATCACTCGCACGGCACTGCCCGCGGGTGGAACACAGCCCTGAATTTTGAGCGTTCCCTGCTCGGTCTTCGCACGGGCCATCCGAATTACCATCGAACCATCGGGCTGGAGCACGCCAAACGGATGGTAGATGGATGTCCCCCAGAAATTCGCCGCAGTCAGTTGTCCCGGTGCCAGCCCGAGTTGTTCCTCATAGACTACGGCGGCTGGGCGTCCACCGAGTTCGATAATCTCTATCCCCTCTGCACGGGTGACGAGTAGCGGGATGCCGATTGGTTCCCAGCCATGGCGCATGACAACGTGTAATGGCTGCTCACTGGCAATCCAAAGAGCCACTGCGCCTTCCTCAATCACCTGGTCATTGTGAAACACGAATGTTCGGACAAATTTCTGCTCGTCGCCGGCAGCGCCGCCAGTTATAGACACCTTCGGACCGGTAATGCGATAGACCCCCTGGAAAAGCTGCTGGAGATTCCCGGCAAGTGAGTCAGCGAGCAGCAACACAGCGGCATGCGGACTACTCCCTGCCGCTGTCCGACTCTCCCGCGCGATTGTCTGTCCGGCTCGATCGAGATCGCCGCGAATGTGACTGGCCGAAGCTATACCGAACCGGTATGATCCGGCCGTCATGGCGAGAACGCCGACTCCGGCGCCGAATCCCAAATACTCGCCCTGCACAATCTCACCAGAACCAGTGGCTCCGATCAGGAGTGCTGTGCCCGTAATAGAGCGGATGCCCGTAAGTAACGCCGAGAGATCATACCTGGGTGCAGTAAAGACGATGACAAGTGCTGGCGTCTCACCTGCCAGCGCTGCGACTGCCGCGACCGCAGCCTCTCGTCCGGCTTCAGCAGCGTCAAACGCCGTGCTCATCCCAACACCTACGACTAATTTCTTGTTCTGATATGTGCTCATATAACCCCTTTCAACCTCCAACATTAACAGGTTCTCCTGTCTTATAATACGTATTATCAGATCATTATTTCACGCAACATTTGAGATTATTTTTCAATATTCTTTTATAAGGATTATGATGTGTTTGTTTATTGTCAAATATTCTTTTATAGAGACATGTTGTCGGTCGCTATAGTGATTTGACAAGTTTTAGCAAATGTGAGAAAAGGATCATCATTTGCGGCACAGGCGCGGGCAGTGTAATTGTTGCCAATAAGTTCAAAGGGGTCTATGCCATGCACTGTTCTGACGGCCTTGAGGCCAAACGCGCCGTAGCCGTAAATAACGTGAATTCGGGATAAACTTTTAAGCCCCAACGGGGCGAAATCTGGTAGTCCAGGGTGTGAACCCTGGGCTACCAGATCCCGTCCCTTCGGGACGTTTACGGCGTTTTTCTTATCCCGAACTCACGTTAAATAACGCCAATGTGCTCGTGTTAGCGGAATGGCTTACCCCGGGTCAGCATGGCGTGGAAATTCTGGAAACCTGGCTCAATGCAACCTTTGGAGAAGGTTTTGATCCTCAATGGCAGAAGTTTTTGAAAAATTACTACCTGGAAATCCAGCAGATGGAAGACGGGCAATTCAAGTAATCTCCGAAATATAGGAATACCAGGTTTCTCAAAAAAATAGTCATGATTAGGCTAATAACACCACAACGGATTGTCTTTTGATTCTTTCAATCCGAACAAGACAAGTGAACTCGGCATTTTTGGTTCTTTTATTCGCGGGGAACAAAGTGCAAGCAGCGATATTGACATCCTGGCAGAGTTTGACGACGGAGCAGACTTGTTTGATTTGATCGGATTGACTCTGTATTTGGAAGATATCTTTCATCGGAAAGTGGACGTTGTTCCAAAACGCGCCCTGTGGTTAGAACCCCGAGAGTCAGTTCTCCGTGAGGTTGTTCCGGTATGAGAGACTTTACCTTGTATTTGAAAGATATTTTGGCGGCGATAGAGAGTGTTAATACATTTCTATTTTAGCGTAGATTACCGATTGGCTTGGAGAGCGGCCAAGGAGCGACTTCCTCAAGTTAAACAAGAGGTTCAGAGAATTTTGCAGGACGTGGGCCAACCAGAGGTTCAATGGGATCAATAAGGGCCGGCCGCGGCAATTTGGCCCCATCTCGGTGCTCCAAACTTTTCCGTTCCATTCAGTGCGCTTATTGCGGCGTTATTTCAGGCCGGTCGTCGCAATGCCGGTGCTGATATATTTTTGCAGGAATCCGAAGACGACCGTCACGGGCAGAATGGTCAGCACGGTCATGGCCAGAATCAAGTGCCACTGGACGTTCAACTCGCCTTGAAAAGAGTTCAAGCCCACCTGCAAGGTAAACATTTCGGTGCGGCTCAGCACGATCAGGGGCCATAAGAAGTCGTTCCAGCGCCATACAACTGAAAAAATTGTCAATACCGCCAGGGCAGGCCGCGCCAGGGGCAGAATGATTTGCAGATAAATGCGCCACTCGCTGGACCCGTCAATACGGGCGGCGTCGAGCAGTTCGTCGGGAATGGTGACCATGTACTGCCGCAGCAGGAACACACCGGTCGGCGTAGCGGCTCCGGGAATAATCACGCCCCACAAACTATTGTTCCAGCCGATCTGGGTGATCACCATGAAAATGGGTACCAGAATCACCGGCAAGGGCACCATGAGCGTGGCAATGAATAGGAGGAAGATGGCGTCGCGTCCCCGGAATTTATATTTGCTCAGGGCAAACGCGGCCATACTGTTGATGATCAAGGTGATGATGGTGGCAACGACCGTGACAATGACACTGTTACGCAAATAGCGCCAAAAATTGAAACTCTTGATCCCCTGCACGTAATTGTCCAGATTGAAACTGATTGACTCAATCGGCGTGCGCGCGTTGATATTGACGAGGATGCGCTCACCCTCCGGGTTGGCAGGATCGATCATGTGCGCCTGAATTCCGACGCGCCGCGTCTGAGCCAGGCGTTTGACCTCGCCGCCAATCTCGACCTCAAACAAGGGCAGAGGGGCGTCATGCCCTGGTACCATCACGGTTTCTTGCCGGTAGGGTAAAAAACGCGGCGGAAATTTCACCAATTCGGCCGGCGATTTGAACGAAGAAGTGAGCAACCATAACACCGGCCCGAACATAATCACGGTTCCGAGACCCAGGTAGATGTACGTCACAAGCACGCTCCATTCCAGCGACTTGCGCGGCTGGTGAGGCGAAACGGTTAACATGCGAGTGTTCGGATTGTTCATCGTTCTTGCAGCAGCGACCATCGCCTCGTCGCACTTCGCGGCGGGCGGCGCTCGCGCTGGCGGCCTTAACGTTCACGGCCTAAGCGAAGTTGAATCAGGGTTAATATGATCAGCACCAATCCCATGGTCACTGAGGCTGCGGCTGCAAGCCCGTAATTTTTGACCGCACTGGCAAAACCGTTGTTGTAAATATACTGCACCAGATACAGCGTGGCCGTGCCCGGGCCGCCGCCGGTAAAGGCAAAGACCACGTCAAACACCTGCACGCCGCGAATCAGCGACAGCACGAGCACCACCAGCATGCTCGGCATCAGGAGCGGCAGGGTAATATACCAGAAGGCGGACACGTGATCGGCCCCGTCAATTTTTCCGGCTTCATACACTTCCCCGGGAATGGCTTGCAAACCGGCGAGCAGAATGAGCGTATAAAAGCCCATCTGGGCCCATACACTGATAAAAATGACCCAGAACATTGACCAGCCGGCGTTGGTTAAAAACGAAATTTTTTGCAGACCCACGCCTAATAACACAGCGTTCACCAGGCCGTTTTCCTGCAACATCCATTTCCAAATCAGAGCCACCACAATCGGCGAAAGGAGCACCGGAAAAAAGAAGACGCTGCGGAAGAAGCCGCGCCCTTTGATATTTCCATTCAGCGCCAACGCCGTCAGCATGGAAATCACGACCAACAGCACGACCCAAAATATCACATATCCGGTGGTATTCATCACGGCCCGGGCAAATAAATCTTCGCGGCAGGTATTGGGGTCGAAAAAATTCTGACAGTCAAAGAGCCGTCGGAAATTCTCCAGGCCCACAAATGGGCGTTCGCGGGGAAAGAGCTTGACGCCGCCGGTGACCGCATAATAAAAGTTCAGTAAAGTGGGAAAAAGGATAAAAATTCCGAAAATCAGCAAATTGGGCAAGACAAACACGTAGGCCATGCGCCGGACGCCAAGTACGCGCTGAAGCGGGAACAACAAACGGTCCACCAGATCCACTACCTGCGCCGCTCCCCAGGTCAGAGGCATGGTCAGGGAAGATTTCAGGGATTTCCGAGATGTGTGTCGAATCATCGTTCTTCGCTCCCATGTAAATGAAATTTTCATTCGTGCATGTAGGAAACCGGGTTTTTCGAAAAAACCCGGTTTCTATATTTGACTCCTTCACAAAGAAAAATTCGCGCGGCGGCTTTGGCGGACATGAGCAGCCCGACCAGGCCGCCGCGCGCAACATGGCGACGTTTCTCTGCGCGCAAAGTCCTAGCGGCTGGCGATGGCGTCATCAACGGCCTGTTGAATGCGCGCAATAGCGTCATCCAACGATAATTCCCCGGTCATCCATTGCGTCAGACGGTTCACAGTCTCGCCGTAAAATACGCGGGAAACCGGATTGTAGAAGATTTGGAACGCCTGATCCTGCAATTTCGGAATTTCAGCCAGGTAGGCATTCAGGGCGTGACGAGCGGCCGGCAGATTGGTCGCATATTCCACGCCTTTTTTGGCGACTGACAATTGTCCGGGGATAAAAAGCGTCCGGGCCGAGAATTCCGCCACAACATCTTCTTGAATCAGGTATTCCATGACTCGCGCCACTTCGGCCGGATGTTTTGTGCTGGCGAACGCCGCAATTGATGCGCCGCCAGGCAGCCCGGTGCTGCCGCCGGGGCCGGTCGGGTTCGGCACCACATCCCAATCGAAAGCATCGCCGATGTCATTGGTGAAGCGTCCGATATTCCAGTTGCCGCTCATATAAAAGACCAATTCCCCATTCACAAAGTAATCGCCGGCCTGAGCGTAACTATCACCCACGCCGAGCCAGACTTCTTTGGGCGTAATGCCGGTATCGTGCCAACTTTTGATGATTTCGGCAAACGCGCGGAAGCCCGGGCTGTCCACCGTCCATTTTCCCTCGGCGTCAAAGAATTGCGCTCCCATGCTCAGGGCCGGGCCGGAGAAGCGGTGTCCGGTGCGGTCAATGGCGATAGCGTAAGGGGTTTGGGTCGCTTTGGCTACAGCCGTTGTCACCTCAGTCCATTCTTCCCAACTGACTTCCGCTTTGGCGTCGCTGGGTACCTCGATGCCGGCTTGTTCGAATAAGGTGCGGTTAATATAGGGCCCGGTCACTGTGAACTGCATCGGGAAACCGTGAATCGCGCTGGTATCGTCGCCGCAGCGGAACACCTGGAGTGAGGCCGGCGGGAAATTGTCTTCAAAATACTGCGCGTTCTTCAGGTAGGGACGTAGATCAAGATAGTGGCACACCATCACATCCATATTGGTGATGCGGCCAAGATCAGGCCCTTCGCCGGCTTCGACCTGAATCGGCAATTGTTCCAGAATTGTCTGGTAGGCCACTGTATCCATGACGATTTTGATGTCCGGGTTTTCCGCTTCAAAACGATCCAGCAAGTCCCGCATGACTGCGCCTTCTTTGCCGTCATCGTACCAAATGAAGCGCAATTCCACGGGATTGGCTGCGAATCCCATCTGACTAACACCCAATAGAAACATAAACATAACAGCGCCGACGAATAATTTTTTCATGAATATTCCTCCTTGGAAATTACAGGAATTAAGAATAAGCAAGAATGCTCAGTCTCGTTTCATTATGCCGCCTGTCTGCCCAGGCAGAGGCAGGGGGAAGCATAGCTTATGCTAACTCCTTATATAATCGTACAGGTTGGAAATTGTCTCTGACAGTTACACGAAACAGCACAGTTTCCTCGTCCGGAAACCCTTTCTATCAGGATAATCGGACCTCGGCATCTGGATTCCTCATGCCAGCAGTATGATCGGGCAGTTCCGAAACAAAACATCACCTCCTTCGAGGATATTTAGATATGACACTTTCCTACAGGAGTTACAAAGAATGTCAAGGAAAAATTGAGCATATCTGGTAAGTTTTGATTGTCACATGATGCTCTATGGTTGTAGATGGTGAAATATATGTTGCCTTTCGCATCCGCCTCCTTTGAAAATGTAGTGCGAAACTCCAGTTTCGCGCCCCAGTGATACGTCCGCGAAACTGGAGTTTCGCGCTACATCGTATTTTCATTCTGGCGAGTGGGCCAGAGGTTCATGATACCTCCTTTATTTTTTGTTGACAGGGATGCCTGAGGATGTGATCCTATGTCAAAGTACAGCATTATGCGGTTGAGTTGATGCCAGAAGCAGGAGTGTCAAAGCTCTGCTTTGACACTCCTGCCTTGAACCTATGGATTTACGTAACATCTGTTTTACCTATTGCCCCCAGGATCAGCCATATCTCACGTTCCGCCTTGCTGGCTGGGGCGAAGCGCGCCTGTATATTCTTGAAGAACATATCGCCAGAGTGCTGTTTCTGCCACAGGGCAAACTCACGCTGAACCGCACCTGGATGGCGTGCCCGCATCGAGAACTTCCCTGGGAAGGACGGGATCGCTTCGATCTCAGCGGCTTTTCCCTGCCCGCGTATCATGTCGAAAGCTCGCAGGACATGACCGTCATTGAAACATCAACATTGCGTGTTGTTGTTGCACACCATGGCTTACGGCTGCAATGGTATGCCCGCTGTGATGGAGAATGGCAGCCTTTTGCCCGGGATCGGCAGACGCAGAGCTACAATTTCGGCCAATGGGGTGCGGGCATTTTTCACTATCTTCAGCGCACACGCTCCGAACAGTATTTTGGATTGGGAGAAAAGAGCGGCGACATGGATCGCGCCGGACGCCGTTTTCGGATGCTCACTATTGACGCTCTGGGTTATGACGCCGAAACCAGCGATCCGCTCTATAAACATATCCCCTTCTACATCACCCGCGACCGCCAACAATCGGTGGCCTTCGGCCTGTTCTACGATAATCCGGCGAGCGCTGCCTTTGATTTGGGCCAGGAACTCGATAATTATCACGGCCTGTATCGTTATTACCACGCTCAGTCAGGGGATCTGGATTATTACCTGATCCTCGGCCCGGGGATCAAAGATGTGGTACAGCGTTTCGCCTGGCTGACCGGCCCGACCCTGTTCGGCCCCAAATGGAGTCTGGGATATTCCGGTTCGACCATGAGTTACACGGATGCTCCGAACGCGCAAGAACTGTTACTGCAATTTCTGGAAGATTGCTGCCGCTATGAGATTCCCTGCGACTCCTTTCAACTCTCCTCCGGTTATACCTCAATTGGCGCGAAACGCTACGTGTTTCACTGGAATACCGAAAAAATTCCTGATCCCGCAGCCCTGGCGGAACAATTTCATGCGGCCGGCGTCAAACTCTGCGCGAACATCAAACCCTGTCTGCTCACAGATCATCCTCGCTTTCAGGAGGTGCAGCACCAACAATTATTTATTCAAGGTCAAGAGACCGGCCAACCCTGCATCGCGCAATTCTGGGATGCTCCGGGTGCGTATCTGGATTTTACCAATCCCGACGCGATTGCCTGGTGGCAGCAGCAGGTCAGAGAACAATTGCTGGAATATGGCATTGATGCGACATGGAATGACAACAATGAATTTGAAATCTGGGATGACGCCGTTCAATGTCACGGCTTTGGAGAGAGGATTCCGATTGGTCTGATCCGCCCGATTCTGTCGCTGTTGATGATGAAAGCCTCCTTTGAAGCGCAGCAGGCGCATTTGCCAGACAAGCGTCCCTATCTGATTTCGCGCTCCGGCTGTCCCGGAATGCAGCGCTACGTCCAGACCTGGTCCGGCGATAATGCAACCTCCTGGAAAACGCTGAAATACAACCTTCGCATGGGGAAAGGCTTGAGTTTGTGCGGCGTGTTCAATTTCGGGCATGACGTCGGCGGCTTTGCGGGGCCTGCGCCGGAACCGGAATTGCTGGTGCGCTGGGTGCAGAACGGCATATTTCACCCGCGCTTCACCATTCATTCCTGGAACGATGACGGCACGGTCAACGAAGCCTGGATGTATCCTGAAGTGCTGCCGCTCATCCGCGAACAGATCAGGTTTCGCTATCGTTTGCTGCCCTATCTCTATACGTTGCTCTACCGGGCCAGCGCGTACAACGAGCCGATCCTGCGGCCAACCTTTTATGATTTTGAGTGCGATGAACGCACATTCGAGGAAAACGATGATTTTCTGCTCGGCCCCGCCCTGCTCGTGGCCTCGGTGGTTGAACCGGGACAGCGAGAACGCCAGGTCTATTTACCCCAAGGCCCGGCCGGCTGGTATGAGTTTCACTCCGGTCAATGGCATCGCTCCGGTCAAACAATCACGGTTGCCGCGCCTTTGGAGCGGTGTCCGCTGTTTGTCAAAGAAGGCGGTATCATTCCGTTGACAAGCGCGGGAAAGAACACACAGGAAATTCAGAAAGATTTGGAACTGAGATGTTATCCGCCTCGGGGAAGCGGAGAATCAACCTATGAACTGTTTGACGACGACGGCGAAACCTGGGCCTACCGCAGAGGACGTTACGCCTTGCTTCACATTCGGATGCGCGCCGACGAAAAGCAGGTCCTCTTGCACATCGAACAGAGCGGAGACCTGCCCTCGCCGTATCAACACATCAACTTTTGGCTGCCCAGCGAGGAACAGCGGCCGCTTATTGTCAATAGCGCGGCGACGCAAACCGGGCAAAAGGTGAAATTGTAGATATACTGATCTGAAGGAGCGACGGAAGGATTCCGCCGCTCTTTCAGGGCGGAGATGAGGCCGGCGCGCGTATCCAGATGGTGAAACATCTGGCTCTCTCCCTCCGCCCTGTCTGGGAGAAAAGAGCCGCTCATTTCGGGCGAGCCATGAAAAGTTACACATCGCGTTCATATGTGTTTCATAAACTTTTTCAAGTTCTATCAATTCATGTATCAGTAAATTACAAAGGCCTTTTTTGTCTTGTCCAATGTTATTTTTTGCTATTTGAGTGAATTGTGCAATTGAACCACCAAACATAATCTGTTCTTGTAATTGGCGATCTAATCCTGCACTGTAGATTAATGCCTCTTGGGTTCTATTATCCTGAATATTGGGAAGTGATGAAAGAAAGTCAACGATGTTTTGATATAATGTCACTGATAATTCCATAGCATCCATAACTTAGTTTACCCCCCCTATGTTTTCAAAAGCGCTAACGCCCGAAATAAGGGGTTTTTTGAGAAACGGTTGTGACAGGCGATGTCCCTGATGCCGTTGATGTCCGTTGTGAATGGCGGAAAACTGGACACCGCGCGCTCCTCAAAATCCCCTTCATTTCGTTTGTTAGAATCTTTCTCAGCTATGATCGAATCAGCTTTTCATATTCGGGGTGTGTCCCAATCCAGAACCACACTAGCCCTTCTGAACTTTCGATGGCAACGGCTCGATATTTCTTCCCCACTCTCACCGACCAATATTTTCCAACATTTTTGAAATGTAACGACGGGTGATACGGATTGGTCTTGAGTAGATCAAAATTTTTGTCTGCTAACTCCTGGATTGCTTGGGGAAGTCGGGCATAACACATCCAAAATGATGGACTGGCAAGATGTTTCATCATAGCGTGGTACAGCGTCCGGCGGATAGGTCGGCTAACGCCTGTTGCGCAAATCTGTCAAGTCTTCCAGCGTGGACATCCTCTTCAAATTCCTGATCCCACATCTCCTCCTCCAATGCATCAAACCACCGTCGTAACGCTCGCAGCTCGGGTTTGGGAAGTTGTAAAATCGCTCGTTCGATGTCTTGTACTGAATTCATCATTCCCGTCCTCCAATGAAATCGTCTCAATCCGTCATACAATATGTGTTGTGATCATTTCAACAATAACTCCTCTCCCGTTCTCCGTCAAGACAAAAACAGGGAAGAACAAAAATTTCTCTTCCCTGCTCATCTCTTGCCGATATTTCGAGTGTATCGCTGATAAGCATTCCTTCAACAACAGAATGATTTTTTGAAAGTACTCCTCAGAGGGCTTGTTAGCCAACTATAGTCTAAGTTCCTGGACAAAATTAATGCAACATTGACTTGCTGGCCTTTACAACGAACGAGCGATATAAAGCCTAAAGACGAAATCAAAACGTTGCATTTATTTTGTCAGGGAACTTATCCTCTCACTTCTAATAGATTTCATGTAAATTACTTTAGACAGCAAGATTACCTTAAATACTTCCCCTGCCTTTGCAAACAGAGCATTTGAGAACACCTGTCCCTCCGCAGTTCGAGCATTTTTTCGTTCCAATCAATAGACCACCATAGGTTTCTCCTTTACCTTTACATTTTGGACACACGACCGATCCTTTTCCATGACACGTTTTGCATCTTGCCATTTTTTTTGCTCCTTTTTAGGAGAATCGCGGCTTTGAGGTAGCATAGAAACTGCGATTCTCGTCAGTTATTTCTGTTGGCTGAGCCATGTATGCATTACAACTCAGGCAATCCAGTTTTGCCGTTGAACACATTCTTTTGCAAGATTATAAATAGCCCATAGTCTCATTGCTCCAAGAACTATCCGTATTAGATGCTTTTTGAGTATCTCACTTTACGCAGTAGATAAAAAAGTTCTTTGACAAATATCTTGTGATCATGTTCAGATCCTC
>DF820463.1:1016204-1032240 GCA_000739535.1 Candidatus Vecturithrix granuli
GCTAACACAGTTAAAAACAATGTATAATATCTGACTTTTTTATATGAGTGCGTAATGTGAGTGAGTATTTTTAAAAAGATACCGATATTCAGGATATTTTTGTAAGAGACCAGGAGCTTTTCTAATTTGTTCTTCACGTTTTTCTAAAATTACCTTCCGGGCATTCGGAGCGGCTTTCTCATAGGCATCAACCACAGCTTCGTCCTCAAAGAGATCATGAATACTTCTATTCTTCAACAAAATCTTAACAACTTCTTCATGATCTTCCTCTGCTGCTATCGAAAGAGGAGTCCCTAATCTATATGAATTCTTGTATCGCCATGAATCAGGCAAATCTTTGAGTAACATTTTCGTAACTTCCGTATATCCCTTCCATGCAGCCAAAAACATAGCATCATCACATACATGTTTAGGATAAGGAGAAGCACCTTTGGCGATAAGCAACTTGGCCATATTAAGCTTTCCATGTAATAAGGCGTATAGCAAAACAGTTTCCCCGCCATTCACGCTTGGCACTATCGCATTAATATCAGCTCCGGCATCAATAAGCATCTTCATTATATCAATTTGATTGCTATAAGCCGCAAGAATTAACGCGGGATAACGCCGCGCATAACACGCCAGGAAGAGCGGGCGTCACCCAACCCGACAGAGCAGCAACCAATTTTCCCGCTCGCTCGTCCTGGTCGCCGTTCATGCGCATCGTAGAGCCATCTCACTCCTGTTGTGTGCGTTGCAAGCGTTTCTCTAATTTGTCATCAAATGTCAGCACCTGATGCTGTTCCACCACATGATATGCCTATAAATATGCATCAACAATATCAAGCGACGTGGTTGAATACGCATGCAATGCCTGTTGAAACAGGTCCGGTTTTTCAAGGGTAATCAACGATTCTATTACCAGATCGCTCAGTTTTCCGTGAATTTCCTGACGGCTAATATGATACACTTTCTGAAGGACATAGACGACTTCGCACGCCACTTCGATTGGCACAACGACTGTCTGCTGTTCCAGAATATCCGCCGCCCGTTGGGACAATTGCGGATGGTCATTCAAGACATAGCGTAACACAATATTGGCGTCAACGAGGAGCATGTTTGTCCATCATAGCGTCTTGCCATGCCTCCTTTTCCTGGGGAATGAGTGCAGGATTCGCGTAGTGGTGTAAGCACCCGCGTAAACTTTTTTTCTGTCGCGCTGGTACGTGTTGAGGAGGAACCGGAAGGATAATAATTTCGACCTGTTACCCCCAAAAGATGGCCGGAAGATGCACCCGGATCTCCCCGTGTTCAACTGTATAAATTTCTCGAATGGCTTGCAACATACTGCTTCTCCCTTTGCATCATAGAACAGTTCGTGTTCCTTGTATGGTATCATGTCTTGTATAACTACGGTATGATATGAAGGATATTCTGTCAAGTAGATCATGACGATCAACTGACAATTGGAAATGTGGTGTCGGTGGAGATATTTCTCAACAGGCTCTAACGCCGCGCATAACGCGCCAGAAAGGGCGGGCGCGACTACACATGACGTTTGGCAACCAATTTTCTCGCCCGCCCTTTCTGGTCGCCGTTCATGCGCATCGTTAGCTCTCCATTCTCTGTATGCCTTGCCTTACTGACCGGATGATAAGGCTCGGAGAACAGCTTTGGGTTCTTTCGCGACAAGATTTAACAAGACCAAGGCTGGTCCGCGCGGCGTTCGATCTCCACGTTCCCAATGTCGAAGCGTTCCGACACTAATTCCAAAGGCTGAGGCAAATTCCGTTTGACTCATGCCAACCTGGGCACGAACGGCTTTCACATCAAGTGGTGAAAAGGTATGAACAACCGCTTGGGTTGGCTTACCTTGGGCAAATTCAATGGCTTCGGTTAACCCTTGTTTGATGCTTTCAAATGCTGTACTCATACGTCTATGCTCCTTATGTCGTATACAGGAATATGTTCTGAATGATGAATGAACCGCTCTCTCCAACAGCATAAATAGGCTATTACAGATGATCAGAAATTACGATCCTCATCTCACGGTTTTTCATAGCTGGCAAGGAGCGCATCAATCATCTTAGCTAACGCATTTCGCTCGGCTTTACTCACATTCGCCTGTTCAGATTTTCCGAAGATCGTCAGGAGAAATACCGGATAGCGTTCATTCTGATAGTAGTAGATCACACGAACTCCTCCGCTTTTTCCTATTCCCTCGCGTTTCCACCGGAGTTTTCGAATGCCTCCGGTTCCCTCAAGAATATCGCCAGCCGTGGGATGGGATGCCAGATAATTCAAGAGATTATCGCGTTCTTCCTCCTGCAACAATTTCTTGGCTCGACGCACGTATTCTGGTAATTCAACAACGGTCATCATCTTCCATACTCTAATCCATTGGCGTATCTTTTGTCAAGTATTATGTATTGGAAAAGTCTCTATGCGAGCTAACGCCACGCTTCAGGCGCAAGCAGAGGGCGCGGCCACCTCAACTCGAAGAAACGCCTCGATTCTTCACCTGCGCCTTCTGCGAAGTCGCCTGCAAGCGATTGTTCAGCGTTTACGCGCGACTATATCTACGTGTTTCTTCATTCATAAAACGAAGTGGCATGAGTGAACTTATGTTTATTTACAAGCTACGCCGGACAACAACGCCGAAACTGCAGAACAAACTTTTCAACTGCATATTGCCGAATACGCAAAGGCTTTCGGCCTGTCCAAAGGACTCCTTCGCAGAGGCAATTATTAGCTGCTGCCTTTTTTTATGATTGGATGAATCCAAGGAACTTTTTTGATGAGTTTATTTTGTTTCAATTTTCTCACACATCACTTGCATTCCGATGGGTGTTGTGATGTTTGAATCCAAACGCAAAATCGCTTGTCCATATTTTGTATCGAGACGTTCAAGCTTGTCCTCCGTTCGAAAATCACGAGCCCCAACATAAGGAGACATTGATATGATTGTGCCAGTGCCGACATCGAGCAAAGTTTCTGCTTCCTTTACAATAAACCGCTGACCAATCTGAACACGATTTAACCAAAATGTTTCAATAAACATGCGCACTTGTCTTTCATGCTTCCCAATCACGATCCGTGCATAATCTTGTGGGGTCAGTTGTTCGCCCACACGAACATCCATTTTGTAAACAATTCCGGCAATCGGCGAACGCAAGGTTAACTTTGCCAGTTCTGTGTTTCGCAGTTGAATTTCAGTTCGCGATGTTGTTATGTATTGTTCTTGAAGCTTTGATTGTAATTCTATTTGACTCAACTCAAATTTGGGAATGGCTTTAGCAAGAACTAATTCTCGCTTCCGCGCTAAATCATCTTGTATAAGGTGTAAGCTTTTTACTGCCTCTTCAAGCCGCGATTCAGCTATGAGTAACGATTGTTTTTCAAGGTCATCATCTAATCGAATCAAGACATCATTCACTTTCACGGTATCGCCTTCTTCCACTGCAACCTCAATCACTCGCTTCGGTTGAAGCGGACCAATGAACACTTCGCGTCCGAGCGGTTCAATAAGTCCATACACTCTGACCGGTGCATCATCAAGTGAAGGGGCTTTCCCTAATTGCGGTGGAGCAGATGCTTTTTCAAGCGATAGACGAATATAATTCACTCCAACGACAACCACCAGAATGATGATCAGAATTCTAATAATGTTTCGAGGTTTCATTGTGAATATGCCTTTTTTTCTGAATATGATTCCCGTGTATCGGATACGATCATGCCGTTTTCCAATTTGATTAATCGATCTGCGAAAGGAAAAACCCGCGCATCGTGAGAGACGACCACGACAACCCGATTTTCTTCAATCGCAATGCGTTTTAAAATGTTCATGACAACTTGACCACTTTCGGCATCGAGTGCCGAAGTTGGCTCATCACAAAGTAGAATAGAGGGATCTTTTATCAGCGCCCGTGCAATTGACGCGCGCTGTTTCATTCCGCCGGATAGTAGTCGTGGCTGCATATTTGCCGTTCCTTCAAGACCAAGTGTTTTAAGCAGTTCAACAGCTTTCTTTTTTTTATCTGCTGGTGGTCGGCTTCCTTGAATAGCAAAAGACAGTAATATATTTTCGAGGATGGTGACGCCATCAATAAGCATTGCTTGCTGAAAGACGAACCCAAAATTTTGCAAACGAATCGTTGCTGCTTCTTCGTCAGAAAGAATGGTGACTTCCTGATCGTTCAAAAACATTCTGCCTTCAGATGGACTTAATACCAACCCCATAATTGAAAGCAACGTCGTCTTCCCACTTCCAGATGGCCCGGAAAGAACCATTAATTCACCCGCCTGACATTCAAGATCGGTTGGAAAAAGTACTCGCCTGATTTGACGTCCGTCCGAAAAATCCTTTGCAATCTTTTCAAGTAACATCATCGCCAAATTCATCATCCTCTATCAATGAAATACCGATGCTGGTTCGGCTTGAAGGGCTACACGCAACGCGATCAATGAGCCCAATAAACTCATCACGATTGTACCAACGGCAAGAATGATTGGCGCTTGTGCCGGTAAAAAACTGGGAATCGCTGAACTGCTCGTAGCATTCAGTAATGTTGACAGCATCAGAAAACCCACAAAGACGCCGATACCGGCAATGATCAGGGCTTCACTCATGACGACAACGGCAATATCAATTCGTCGCCCTCCGATAGCTCTCATCACGGCAAAGTCACGCACTCGGCCCAAGACGCTTGTGTACATCGTCAGTGAAATGATCACGACCCCAATAAGCACCGCAATGACGGTCGAGAACCCAAAACTGCCCCCGATACCGGTATTCGCGAAATAATAATTTCTGGTCAGAGCAGAGAGTTCAGCCGCACTGAACACCGCGCACTCTGGCAAAACAGTACGCAAGCGAGCAAACCCTGCTTCTGTATTCACATGTTCTTTAAAGTGAATTAAGATGGCAGAATACCGCCCCGGAGGTGTTCGTGCAATCTCTTTCACCTTATCGATCGATGCAAACACTAACGTCCCTTGAAAGCCGCGCGCCCCCTCTGTAATTGCCCTGACACGCACTCGTTTATCTCCGATTTCCGTGACATCATCAAGAACCGGGTTGCCAAGTTTTTTCAGATCAAGCCGATCAACAGTCACGGATTCCAGATCCAACAATGATCGTTCGTCGGCTTCGGCAAATTCCCACGGCCCGCCCACCATGCGAGGACGCTTCACACCAATGACCCGCACGGATTCGAATGAACCATCACGTGTTCGGAACAATCCATTGCCAATTAAAATCGGTTCAGCCCACAACACATCATCCAATCCGATCACACGATCGAGATACCGACCGGAGATCAAATTCCCCGCATCAGCATTACGAACATTCGCACTGGTAATCCAGGCATCCGCACCGCTATGATCAACAAGCACAGACATATAATTCAACAGACCGAAAAGAATCGATAACTGCTGTCCGACAAGAAACACAATGGCCACAACCCCAAGCAACGCTCCGGCCGTTGAAGAGCGGTCGTGTAAAACCATTCTGAACGCAACATAGCTCCGCATCTTAAGCACTCCCGCGCATCGCGAATTGATGCGCTTCTTCAAAAGTTTGTATTACGAGGGCATTCGCCTCTTCGAGAAGCGATTTACCGGCTTGGGCGCCTTGGCCTCCAATAAAAATTGGACAATCAGCAATGCGTTGATGTAACATCGAAATCAACTCTAATGCTTCGGTCAATCTGGATAACATATTCAGCGAAAGGAAAATGGCATCCGGCTGCATTCTTTTTGCAGCAACAATAATTTGTTCGGCGGGCAAACTGCTGCCGAGTGAAGAAACACGCCACCCCTTGAGTTCAAGAAATGTACTCAACGCCATTGGCACGAGCTGATGTTTGTCATTCGGGACACAGCTCACTAATGCCGTGCGATCAATCATGTTTTCCGGTTTAAACGCACCAGACAACCCGGATAATAAACGGATGATGGTCTCCGTTGCAAGATGTTCTTCGAAGATTTGTATCTCGTTGTTCTCCCAGCGTCGTCCGATCTCAACCATTGCGGGAAGAAGAAATTGCGTAATTAATTCATCCGGTGTTACACCGCTATGAACGTAAGAGGCTAATTGTGCTTGCGCTCCGATCCGATCAGCAACAATTAAGTCATTCACAAGATTGGTAATCTCAACGCTTGCGGGAACTCCTCGTCGCTGTTCAGCTTCAGACAAAATCGAGACGAGATTGGTTTTCAATTCTTGAAGCGGATTGGCTAGCAAGTTACATTCAGGAGGTTTGATGACACCTTGAATAGAGATAATCCAGCTATCCACCAACAGGGTGAAGGCATCGTTTGCGGATCCGCGGGAAGACAATGCCGACGCATACCAAGCGGCTTCGTGAGGGAGGAGATTGGTAACGTTATAGTGATAAACAACGCGCAGCAATTCGCCAAATTCCCGTAATAGCTCCAGCAAATCGGGCTCCAATTGCTGAAGGTCACCACGACGATGGAATTGCAACTCAAGTTCCATCCTCTGTTGTACGATTGCAATCAAGTTGTTATAATTACGTTCAAATACCTCAGAAACTGATTGCAGATTAGTCATTCGAACCTTCTTCTGTGTGGTTGGTTATTATTTCATCAAGAATTTCCATCGCCGAATGCGGCGTTGAGCGGCACGCCGACTTGCCGCCGGAACGCTGCCTCCGGGCAGCGCTGACGGCGGCAACCAAGGCGCGTGCCCGACCGACCGGGAGGGAGGGAAGGGTGTCCGCTCCAACGGGGGGGTTCGCCGCCCAGGGCGGCGTCCCCCGTTGGAGTGGACACCGCGCAACGCCGCATTCGCCGCCCGACAGCGCGAGCCTCTGGCGAGCGCGACCGGTGGACTTGTCCCACCGGGTGGGCGGCGAACGCCAGCGCATAACGCGCCAGGACGAACGGGCGCTCCCCAACCTGACAGAACAGCAACCCATTTTCCCTCCCGCTCGTTCTGGTCGCCGTTCATGCGCCTTGTTCGCCCTTCCTCAAGCGTTATCAAAACTATTATTTGCACATGAAAGCAAAACTTGTTTGTTCCGTGACAAGCTGTTCTTTCCAAAAATCAATAGCAAGTTCAACATCATTTTGTTTCATGCTTTTTTCATGTTGAGAGAAATCTGATTTATATACGGTATTTAAGAGTTCATATGTCCGTGTGACATTTAATCCTGATTGTGAAGCATATACCAATATTTGGGATGATAGGATGACATATTGATCATTCTCTGATAAAACTCTTCCTGCCTTCCAAAGTCTCCGACAGTATGTCTTATAGCGTTCCTGTGCTTGTAATAAAACATGAGATGGCTCGCTATTTAAAAATTGTGTTTTTACATGTTTTTTACAGACAATGATCGCATCAAGATTGATCGGTTTTTTTGAGGCGGCTTTTATTTTACTGACAGCCATCTCTGCCTTCACCGGGTGAGCGGCGGTAATAGAAAATTGGGACATCATAATCGCTTGATAGATTGCACACCAGGCTTCTGGCTTTGAATGATGAAAACTAAACACCATCAAGCCTTGATCTTTTAAGACACGAAAACATTCAGCGAATACATGACCTAACTGTAAAGAAAATTTCTCAGGATCTCGATCTTGAACCTCTCCTGGATGGCTTGAGTTTTCTTGTGCAAAATACTGATATGAATCCTTCAAAGCGATCTGTAGCCAGGCATAAAAAAAATCACTTAACTCGCTGTAGTGCACAAAATCAAAATATGGGGGATCGGTAATGATCGCGTCTACAGAATTGTTTGGGAGAGGAAGACTTGCGCTGTCACCATTCATGATCAGAGCGGCTTTTTTATTATTGAGAAAAGATTCGTATGAATTCACGATAGCAAGGTCGATCTTTTGACTGCATATTTCTCGTGTGGTCGTTTTTATTCCATTTTTTTCACTCATCCGAATTTCAAAAGGCGTATGTAAGTATTTCTTGGCATTCAACAGCCTGGATTTGAATAAGGTCGAAAATGTGCCACTACTTTTTTCAGATCCCCAGACCGTATTCTCAAGAGGAGTTTTTTCTGGTTTGAGAATATGATGCGAAAATATATGCCGTACTGCCCCTGTCCCTTCACCTTTAAAACTACAGAAGAGATTATTAAATTCCAATGTACTCGAAAAGAGACACAGAAACTGTTCTCGTAGGGTTTGTTCTTCGATTTGCAGGATTCTATTCAATAATATATTCAGCGTTAAGAGTTGCCGTTCATTGAAAAATTGATGCCAAAAATGATACCCATAACCGATAGCCTGTTTTGTATTATAGCCATCTTTCAGTTTTAAAAGAGGAATATTGGGCATATTTTGACGAAAATCATCTTGAGCCTTTTGAAATAGTTGATGATCAAACTGACCTGGAGTCAGATAGACCTTTTCTCCTTCTGGGTTTACCGCCATGATTGCATAGAGCCGATGTTGAGGAGGAGACCCCGTATTGCTAAGTAAATCTTTGATTTTATAACGTTGACCTGTCCGACTCATCACAAATTGGTCAGTTGCTGAGCCTTGTTGGGGATTGAATGTCTTACCGCATGCGGTACATTCAACTTCTCTTGTATTATAATGATTCGTATTGATTGTCCAACAATGTGGACAAATTATTTTTGCTATTGGATCTTTACTTGGATAGGCATTCTGACTAAATACATAATTCTTGAATAACGGGATTTCTTCTCCCTGTGGAGTTTCTACGATTTTTACCCAAAAATAATACAGCGCATCACATTCTTTCTCGGTAAGCGGATCGAGTGTTTTATAATACTGTTGAATACGATCTTTGACATCGTGTTCAATCTCTTGAAATGTGGTTAATAATGTCACCTCATCAATTCGGGCAAGAGCCTGGCGTACCATGAATGTGCTGACAGGGTTCGTATCGCAACCAATCGGTTTTATTCCTAATTTGGCACATTCCCCAAGTGTCGTGCCTGATCCCATAAAGGGATCTAGTATCGTCAAGTCCTCAAAATTATGCGTATTATAGAATTCAGACCAGATACTCTGACCTTCATCGAGGACAACTCCCAGGATAATGGCTCGAAATACGCTTCCTAATCGTTTTGCCCACCATTTATGAATATAATACATCGGACGATGGATTTCTTTCCTCCAACTTTCCATCTCGGCAATAGCATCTATCTGTTCAAAAGGAAAATCAATTTCAATCGCTTTCATAGGATCATGCTTTCATCGCGGAAAACATTAATGAGAAGCCATAGAGACAGGCGTCCCAAGTTCATTTTTCACTCGACAGGCGATAAATTTATGAATTTGTCCTGCTGATGGATTGGGAGTTGTTTTGGCAGAGATAGTATTTGTGGTGAGATTAAATTCATATCCAATAATCAAGTCCTGGGCTTCAATTCGCGTCAAATCGGCAACTTTGACGATACTTTTGGTGAGCGAAAAACTTTCAGGGACAATCAATGTGATCTGAGCTTCTGTTCCGTCAGTTAGTGCAAAAGGCGTTGGAGCAACATACATCTTTCTGTCTCGAATCATGATATCTCCATAACTTCCGAAGCCTTTTATACTCTTATTCTTATGGACATAATCATGATCGGCGTTTAAGAAATCGCCATGGCAGAGGATTAGATCAAGAACTGGATACTGGTTAGGGTTTTGAGGGTCTGAAGGGTACCGTCCAAATACATAGATAATTTCTCTTCCATTGTGAAAACCGCTTGGGACTTGGCTATTACAGTCAAATGTCATCATTCTCCCTGGATATTGGAGACCCTTTATCTCAAAACCAATGGTATGAGCAACCATCCTGAAATCGGGATAGCTATTCCGTTCTGGTTCATCGAAGGGTTCTCCTATCTCCTTTAACCGTTCTCTAAACCAGTCTTGAAAATGATATTCTTTATCACGTCGACTTTCTCTTTGAATCAATTTCCCGCTTCGTATCGCGTCATAACATTTCATGAATACATCGATGATTAAAGACATTTGCTCATCCTCACACGTAAAAATTCGTTTATACCTGGGGTTGCTGGTTGCCAATTAACCAAGAATCTGATAATGAAATCTTCGTAATCTGGCAAGTTTTTTATGGAAAAATTTAACTCATGAAGGGCGAACGCCCCGCTTCAGCCGCCGGGAAGGGGCGCGGCCACCGGACTTGACATTCACCGAGCGGTTTCCCCGCGCCCTTCCCGGTCGGCTGCAAGCGATTGTTCGGCGTCTTTCTTTTAGTCTGCGATACTCCAATCTTCTATGTGTAATTGATGAATTTTTTCAAAATGCTTGCGATTGTGCGTAATCAAGAGCAGATTATTGGCTAACGCAATTCCGGCTATCAAAATGTCAATATCATCCAGTGGCGTGCCTTGTTTATACAGTTCGGCATAAATATCGCCTGCAATATTTACCGCCTCTTCGGTGAGTGGGATCACCGTATTCTGTGCGGCAAACTCACGAAACATTGCCAGCCGGTGATGCGCATCACGATGTTTTATAACCCGCTGATGATTTCATAATACGTCACCAGACTGAAATTAATCGTGCCATATTCGACAAGATAGCGGTCAAACCAAGCGGTGACGTGAGGATGGTTTTTAAAGAATAACGATAAGATATCGGTATCAACTAATGATGGTTTCACGAGCGATTCTCCCTGAAAATGCGTGTTGACGCCGTTCTTGAATCTCATGCAAAAACTCCTGAAACTCCTGGTCTGGCATATCTTGCCAACATCCGGCAAATCGCATGATGTCTTGAGGTTGACGCTTGGCAGTTTCTATCCCTAATCGAAAAAAATGGAGCACCGTATAGACTTCTGACAATTTCCTTTCAGGAATTTGTCCAATTTCTTCAATCACTTTTTCCCGTAATACAGATCGTTGCATAAAGTGTATATTCTCCTTGTATCATAGAAGCCGAACGATAGGCTTCAGGGTCACAAAAGGGCGGCGGCCACCAAAGCTACAAGTTCAGCAACCAATTTTCCCCGCCGCCCTTTTGCGTCCCCTGCAAGCCATTGTTAGGGAATATGCGTTCTTTCTCTGTATGCACGATATTACTCCTTCATTTATCTTCTATTTTAAAAATATCTACATTTGTTTCTAAACAATACTGAAATTTCATATCTATCGCTCCAACAGAAAAACGACTTTCAGGGGCTCTATAAAAATCAAGACCACGTCCTATCTTGATAACCCATCCATTATCTAATTGTATCTGCCTGTCGTGAAGTGTTTTACTAAACTCAAAATTAAAATTTATCCCATAGTTTGCAAGGCTATTTTTCAGTTGTAAAAAGCTTTTAGTCACATTAGTTTTTTGTTCATCATCTTTATATCCTGTTATCAGTTTGATGTCCATAATAGTTCCAGCTGTTACAATAAGCTCACAGGGCCTGGTAAGATTTTGTATCTGATGAGCTACACGAATATAAGGATCTTCTATGATGATAGACTTTGCATCTTTAAGATATTCTCCAAAGATACTTTCATATGTGTGTCCTGTTTCATTATGAACTATTCTAAAATGTCTTTCTTTAAGATACCTCTTTTCCTTCTTTTCCCAGGCCGTTTGTTCTGAAATTGATTGATTTGTAGTTTCTTTTTCTACCTTATCTGATTTCGTAAATCTGTTTTGTTCTTCTTCCTGGATTTTAGAGGAAATAGGAATTTCAAAATTCACTGAATCAACAATCTTACTTGTACTCTCCTGTGATGTGGTTATTTGTTGTTCCGTTGATGCAATGGGTTTCTGGATAGATTCAATCTTATTGATAATAGGTTGGTTTTGAGGTATGAAGTCATCTTTTTTAAGAGACCATTTCCCATTCACTCTTAGAAAACGAGGATCAATTGCTAAACATTCATCAATATCTGTCGCTTGGGCTGGGATATTGAATACAGAAGCTGTCAATTCGTCAGAAGTAAGCGATTCACCCGCTTCTTGTAAAGAATTATATAACCTATCAATTTGCGATGCTCTTAGCTTTGATTTCCGTTCAACAAATTTTTTTAGTGTCCATCTGCCATCTTTTTTTATGAATGATTCATCAAACATAGGGAGGAACAGGGCTAATTCAGGATCAACTCTATATGTTTCAATCACCTTTTCAACGAGTTCTTTTTCTGAAAGACTGCTTTTTAGTTTTAAAAGAATTGAACGTGCATATTCATTGATCACTATCCATTCAGTTAAAATCCAGTATTTACCTCCCTCAATATCTGAAAAACGTGGGTCATTTTTTAGATCAATAACCATACTTAGCGTGGCAAGATGTTTTTCTTTTGCAAGTCGATTTAAGATTTGACGCTCACTTAAAGGCGATCTGTACTTTTTTAAAATATCGTATATGACATCATTAAGCTTGTTTCCTTTGGTCAATTGCCAAACGTTGTTCCCATTTTCAACTTCAACAAAACTTGGGTTATTTCGGAGGATAGGTAGCACATAACGCGTTTTAATTTGTTCAAGCGATGAATTAGCAAGCATGTGTTTATGAACTTCTTCAACAAGATCATCAATTTTTACTGTTCCATAGAGAAGAAGTGTACGTTTCAATATGGATAACATACTAAAACTACTTATCATAACTGAATATCCTTCCTTTATTATTAGGTAACTCCTGATTTGATAATTCCCTAACGCCCTGCTTCACCGGGCACAAAGGGCGGGCGGCAACCAAGCCCGACATACAGCAACCAACTTGTCACGCCCGCCCTTTGCGCTCCGGTGCAAGCAGATCGTTAGCGGCATCTCACACGCTTTCATGTCCGTCCGTTATGCCACTGTAAGGTAGAAGTGTATTCTTTATACGTCTTTGTTACGTTTTGGAACGTGTTGTTAGGTTGTAAAATATTCTATCACATCTCCCTTACATTCATCGTCACGATAGTCAGCATTTATGCTGTCGGGCGTTATGAGCCATCACTAAACGCGATGTTTCCGTTACCAGTACTGAATCTCCCTTCAGCATAGCCATATTCCTCCCACGTATCGATGGAATACATCACTCTTCCGACAATTTTCCTCTCCCTGACGACGATCTCAACACCCCGACTAAAAAACATCCCACTGAAGAATACATGTCCCTTTTTATCAACAGAGAAAATCAGCGATGGAGACAATTGAGACTGTGGATATTCTCTACCATCCTTGATGTATCGTGGTGTCATGCTCAGAAAATGGGTGATGCCAGATTCATTCTCATCAATGTTCACGATCACAATTTGGGTTAACTCCTGAGCTGATTTGAGAATATCCTCCGTTCCTACAAAGCCACACAACGTCCCAATAGCATACTGTAATAATTTTTCCCGAAGATCAGCACTCACCGTCAACTCTTCAGCAGCAAGAGTTACACCAAAAAGAATGACAACACACCATATAATTGCAATAGATATACTATGCTTCATGTCACTCCCTTTTTCAATGACGCTAACGCCCTGCTTCAGGCGACCAAAAGGCCGGGCGCAACCACACCCGACAGAACACCGACCAATTTTCCCGCCCGCCCTTCCTGGTCGCCTGCAAGCGATTGTTCGGCTTCTTTCATCCTCTTCAAATTCTGGTTATTGTGTCATTTAGAGAAAGGAACATTTCGATATTGTACTGCAAAATCAATACAATTAAGATCGAGTAATGCTATAAAACTTGCTTGAGGTGAAATACCCTCAAATTTAACACTTGCTTTTGTAGGAATACCAGCGACAAGCGAGTTATAGGCATTATAGGGATCAATGTTATTACCAAGTTGTGCCTCAATCGCTCTATATTCATTCCCAATATCGTCAAATATCCTAGTATTATAGTTAGGACCACTTACATATAGTGTTTTATCCTGATCTTTACTTGTGATTAAAAAATAACAGATTACGCTTGAACCAGAACGTTTACACTCTTGTAAGTCAAATTTAAACCCTTTTGTCTCAACAGATTGTTGTGCTTGTGTTGGGTCTAACTTAGGCGTTGTTCCTGTTTGTTGAGAAGATACATCTCCTGTCGTAATTCCTTTTTCGAGAAGCTCTTTAATCGCGGCTGTTTTCGCGACACTCCCGACTCCCGCATCAATCACTCTTGCAGTTTCTGTATCTAAGACTTTAATCGTCATTTCTACGGTGTCCCCAAAAGGTGTAAGTGTGCCTGTAATAATGACTTCTACCCCGGCTAATTTCCCTAATTCTTTTGCTGTGGTCGTATCAATCAGCCCTGTTTCAGACAGCTTATGTTCTCGTAAAAGCGTCTTGATGTGGGTTCTATCAACAACAGCAAACCCTTTCCCTGCGCTGGCAAGAGCGACAGAAAAACGTTCTGCGATAAATCTTCCTAATTCAGTGACATTCCCTTGAAGATCCGTAAAATCTGCAACGGCAACAGTCTTTTTTCCCGCCTGAACTATTTTTTCTGACATCATTGCCGAGAGATTTTGTATTTCTTGGGTATATGCTTCTGCATAGCTGCATTGGAAAATCGTTAACACCAGAATAAAGGTTGAGATCGAAAAGGAGTACAGAGCTTTTTTAGACATTTCATAATTTTTCATAGAAACCTCTCTGTTTATTGTAGACCGAGAAAAGTAATGTTTCTCTCAATCTACAATTGTTCGATTATTTTATCTAACGTTCCTTCAACGGCTGACATCATTTTTTCCATCCCATTCTTCTCTGCACTGTCTTTAGAAAATCCAACTCCTTTCTCTTGAAGTGTAAAACTGGCATGGATAATGCCTGTTTGAGAAGATACAAGATGAATAGCCAACGAAATCGTTGCTGTCATGGCATTTTCTAATTCAGGATGTTCAACAAATGTGAGTGTCCTTTTTCCGAGAATGATATACTGACTGTATCGTGATAATTCTCTTCTTTCAATTTCGCCTCCTCTCCCATTAAACATGTCATCAAATTGTTCAGATGTGGTAAATATATTTGATGGAAGAATGATTGTACGTTTCCCTTTCTTCTGCATTATTGTTTGAATATGAGAGCTTATATCTGTGTTCAGTATAGCATGTTCCGCCTCAACAACAAAGACGGCAATCTCATGTGTAGGCGTCGGTATCTCTGTCGGACTTGGAGTAGGTAAGGGTATTGGAGTCGAGGTTGGGATCGCTGTCGGCATTGGCGTTGGTGACGGCATGAGAGTTGGAAATGATGTTGGGGTAAACAACGGCACTGGAGTCACTGTTGGAATAACTTGAGCATATTGGGGTGTTGGAGTCGCAAGCGGCGATGGTTTAGTCATTGAATCTCGTATACTGACCACCATTGCAACGCCAAAAACGAAGACGCCGAAAAACATCAGGACAAATACAACGATACGAGTATCTTCTGAGGCTTCTTGAAAGAAGAAAAACCCGATGAGAGCAAGCACAATAATCATCAGGGCAAATATGCCTAATGGACTTTTGACAAGTTGTTCAAGAATTTGGGGTAAATGTTCAATGATGGTATCTGTCCCTTGTTGAAGAGAAAAATATCCCAAAATAAGGAGTACCACAATAATTAACGTCAGGAGACCTATCGGAATATTTTTGGCGTGTTCAAGAATTTTCGCGATATTTTTGAGTATTTCGTTCATAATTGTTTTACTTACCTCCTACGTTGACTATCAGAAGCCGAACGCCCGGCTTCAGGGGCGGCCAACAGCGGGCGCCACCCAAGCGACAGGGAACACCACCGCATTTTTTCGCCCGCTGTTGGGCGTCCCCTGCAAGCCGTTGTTCGCGAGGCATCCTCTGCTTCTGCCCCCCCTCACGTTCAGGCCGCCCCGCCGCCCTGACCCGTCGGTACGGATGATCACGACCCTGTCCACGAGCACGAACGCTGACGCCACCACGACGCTTCATTACAGGGCGGCGGGCAGCGGCCCCTTGATCGGCCTGCGAACATGTACGCTTCAGGCGCGAGAAACGGCGTGGCCACATAAGGCCGGGAGGGGCCGGAAATTGTATTCCACGCCGTTTCGCAGTCGGCTGCAAGCGTGTTGTTCGGCACAAAGAAAGAGCGAAAATGATATGGCTTCAATGGTGAACACCTGGCGCGAAGTGCTGATCCGTCACCTGACACAAGAGATTTTGATCACG
>DF820463.1:1033955-1089259 GCA_000739535.1 Candidatus Vecturithrix granuli
ATGGCTTCACCCGTCGAGGAACGGGGGTTCTCTGTTGATCGCGCAGAGAGATGTCATTTTTTTTGACACCCCTCTAAATTAACCTGGTTTATGGTTAATTTCCCCCCGTCTTTCCTCGCATTTTCCGGCATGTTGTCGGCGTGTTCGCGCTGGTTAACCAGTTGAAACCATTGACCAAAACCTGTCAAGCACTATGTCGGAAATTGAACACTTTTTTTCTTTGTTATCTGTCAAAGAACATTTTTTTGGTTAATTAACCGCCGTCCATTCGGTCAATTAACCACTGTCTAAAAATGGACATCTTGACACGCGGTATATATACCCGCTATTGTGTGCGGTATATATACCCGCAAAAAACGGGGCTTGATCTTCGTGCCGAACAGTGATTATTATGTACCTACTTATTGCCAAAAATCGGTTCTCTCCCCATTATTTTGGCGGGATCAGAAAACATATTGCTGTATGTGTAATTGAAAAAATTCCTTCTTACATTGCTTGGCCCTTATTTTCTCCATGATACCAATTATGTCAAGAGGATCAGAAAAATTTTTATAAAAATTATTGACGTCGCTCGCAGAAGGTCATATTGTACTGATATGACAACACAAGAATTTTCCCGGCGTCTTTCCCAGTCTGACTCCTGGCAGCAATTACGTCCGGCGACGCGCGCCAAATATCTGTACTGGTTCCGTTGCTATATGGAATTTCTACGCCAGAATCCTGTCAAAAACCTTTCGACGCAGCAAAAAATCACACGATTTCTATCGCAGCGCTTGATGGAGAGTTCGGCGAATACCAAACGACAGGCCATTGCGGCTGTCGCATGGCTCTATACACACATCTTGCACAAGGATATTTCGCCGCCTCGTGTCAAAAAACCTCGACAACTTCCATTGCTCTTTAGCAAGCAAGAGACAGCTTTCGAACTCTCAAAACTCCCGATCCGCTATCAGTTCATGGGATGGTTGTTCTATGGCTCCGGTCTCAGGCTCAATGAAACTGTCCTCCTGAAACATGAGCAGATTGCAGGCGCCCAGATCCATCTTGCCGGACGAACGCTCCCGATTCCGTTGTGCCGACAGGCAATCATGCTGTATGCCTCACTCAAACAACCGGAAGGGTATGTCTTCCCTGCGAAAACAACGCCTGACAAACCCGGCGCGAATACGCTGTTCCTCCACGCCTGCCGGTCGCATGGCGTTGACAGACGGATTACGCCGGGCGCACTGCGCGCCAATTTCATCCTGCTGGCCCTTGAGAAAAATGGCATCCCCTGGACCCAAGCGGTCACAGGGCTGTCAACGATGCGGATCAATCAATATCTCAAAATGATCCCGCCAAAGGCAAAGAGTCCGCTGGATGTCTTCGGAGCCTCTGAATAGTTCAGGAGAGCAGGCGCAGCCCGCGTGAACCTCCTCCAGATCGAAATCAAGAGGCGGCCAGAAAATCCGGGCGAATCTGAGTCAATCTGTAGCTGATGAGCTTATCCCGACCTCTGTGTCTCGCCCTATTTTTTCGAACAGTTTGAGAGACTGCTCGACTTCTGTATTAGCAGCATTCTCCATCAGGGCGATTGGGGCAGCGTCATCGTAAACTGGCAGCCGGAGTTCTCCAGGTTTTCGACCGACATTGCGCCATGGTATTTCTTGATAATGCCGTAGCTGACCGATAACCCTAAGCCCAGATTGTGTTCGTCGCCTTTTTTAGTAGAATAAAACGGCAGAAACACGTTGGCCGGATTGTCGTCTGAAATTCCCGGCCCTGTGTCTTTGAATTGAATCTGGACGACGGGCGCGCCGTTGACGCGAGCCAATCTGGTGTTGATAAAAATCTCTCCGCCTGAAGGCATCACTTCAAAGCTGTTTTTAAATAAGTTGAGCAGCACTTGTTTGATCTCATTTTTATTGGCTTGAATGGTCGTATCAGCCTCACAGGGATCGAAATGAATCGTGATATGCTTATATTTTGCATTAAAACGAATCAGATTCAGCATATTGTGAATAAGGACGTTCACCTCAACTTCTTCGCTTGTACTCTGTTTATTGTCTGAAAAGGTGTGCAGATTGCTGACAATATTGGCAATCGAGGTCATTTCTTCCTGAATGTCGTCAACGGCCTCCTGTAATTCTTGATCGTAGATGCGGTACTTGAGATATTTGAGGGAATTGTAAATAATCTCTAACGGATTGTTGATCTCATGCGCCACCCCAGCCGCCAGAAGCCCTACAGAGGCAAGCTTCTCGGAAAGCATCATCTGTTTTTGCAAGTGGTCGTATTCCGTAATATCTTCCAGGATCATGATATTGCCAATCAAAAAGCTGCCGTCATAGATCGGAAGGATTTTAATATTGTTGAGCGTGTCTATCGTATTAATCAGAATCGGGATTTGATAAAACGTGGTTTCTTGCTGAACAGAGCAGGCCTGATCGAGTAATTCAAGCACTTTGGCGCTGCACTTCGCAAAGAATTCGTGCAAGGGCGCGTTGACATAAGCATCCTGCCGCAGTTGAAAGTGCTGCTTGCAATGCTCATTCACCATTTTAATGCGCTTTTCATTATCCAGCACAATCAAATTGACCGGCAGGTTGCGGAGGATCGCTTCATTATAACGCAATAACTGGTAAAATTCCGTATTCAAATCTTCAACATGCTTTTCATCAACAATCTGGGTATAAGTCATTTTGATCAGATTGATCTTATCAATATTCTTCACGTCATCAGTGAGCAGAATTTCCCCGTTTTTGATGATGCTGACGCGGTCGGCAAAATCATAGACGTCGTCAATGCGGTGGGTAATGAAGAGAATAGACAGACCTTGCTGCTTCAAAGTTTTCAAAATTGCGATAATTTTTTTGAGGGCCGGAGACGACAGTTTTTCCAGAGCTTCATCCAGGATTAAGAGTTTGGGGTTCGGGTAAATGTGTTTCAAAATATCCACCAGCGCGCGGTCAGATAAATTCAAATGTTTTAAGGGCAGCCCCGGATCAATCTCAAACCCGTAAGACGCGAAGAGCCTTTGCGTGGCCTGCAAAATATGCTTCTTTTTGTTCCACCTGAACGCATTCATCGCAGCGCTGGCAAAAAACAGGTTTTCTGCGACCGTGAAATGTTCATTCAGACACACCTCTTGATACACCATCTCAATTCCCAATTTGAGCGCAGTTTTCAGGGTCAGCGCCGAAAATTCTCTGCCTTCAAACACAATCCGGCCGGATTTAGGCTTCAACATGCCGCTCAGAATCATGCCGAGCGACGATTTTCCGGCCCCATGTTCGCCGACAATGGCGTGGACTTCAGCCTGTTTGATCGTGAGATGAATATGGTTCAGCGCGGTAAAGTGATCGTAATTGAGCGTGATATCGGTCAAGCGCAATAATTCGCCGGTCTTATTTGGGGAGTGTGAGTCCATATTTCTGCAGCTTTGCATAGAGCGTGGTTCTGCTCATATTTAAGTATTCTGCGGTCTTTTTCTTATTATAATTGGTTTTTTGCAGGGCCTTGAGAATCAGGTTCTTTTCGATCTCGTCTCTGACGTTCTCAGCGTCTTCTCCGGTTTCGAAAGAGATAAAATTCGGGGGGAGGTCGTCAACCTGGATCATTTCTTCGGAGCAGAGGGCCGCGGCGTAATTTACCGTATTTTTTAACTCGCGCACGTTCCCGGGCCAATCATAATCAATAAATCGTTCGAGCACTGCGGCGCTCACTGTTTTCCCCGGCGCAGCGTGCGCATGCGCATGTTCGCGCAAAAAGTGCGCGACTAGCAGCGGAATGTCTTCCTTGCGTTTCCTGAGCGGCGGAAGGTGCAGCATGGCCGTATTGAGCCGGTAGAACAAATCGCGCCGGAACGCACTGTGTTCGATCTGCTCGTGCAGGTCTTTATTCGTTGCAGCAATAAAGCGCACATCCACGGTGATTGTTCGTTCTCCCCCGATTCTGCGGATTTCGTGGTTCTGAAGCGCGCGTAAAATCTTCGCCTGAATTGTCAAAGGCATGTCGCCGATTTCATCCAGAAACAAGGAACCCTGGTCTGCGCGTTCGAATACTCCTTTGAACGCGCTATCTGCCCCGGTATAAGAGCCTTTTTCATGTCCGAACAGTTCATTATCCAGCAAGGTTTCAGGGAAGGCCGCGCAATTGATTTTGAGGAGAGGATGGGCGCGGCGCGGCGAGTGCAGGTGAATCAGGTCTGCAATGATTTCCTTCCCGGTACCGTTTTCGCCCGTGATAAGCACCGGTAAATCTGTTGCAGCTAACTTCCTGGTTTTCTGGCATAATTCCAACATGGCCGGATTGTGGGTCACAATTTCAGGAAACAGATCCTTTCCTCTGGGAGCAACGCGGCGGGTTTCTTCTGGCAAGTTCGCAGCATTGAGCGCATTCTCAAGGATATTGACCAGTTTATCAAAATCCAGCGGTTTGGTGACATAATCAAAGGCCCCGCGTTTTATTGATTGCACGGCCGTATCAATCGAGCCATAGCCGGTAATCATCACAACAGGCAATTTCGGATGCCGGGTCAGCAGTTGTTCCAACACGTCAACGCCGCTTTCGTGACCGAGCATAATATCCAGCAGCGCCGCATGAATCTCATCCTGAGCGCAGAGTGCAAGCGCCTCGTTCCCATTTTGGGCGTGAACGGTCTGATACCCCAGATGTTTAAAATTGCGGGCAAGACTTTTATACAGCTTCAGATGGTCGTCAATAATCAATATTTTCCGCTTCATGGTGTCAGCTTTTTGAACAAATTCGTCTGTGATCCCTGTTCAATATCTGAACATGTCTCTGCGTCTCAAAACCAGAGATGTCAAGCTTTATTTGTCGCTTTGATGATAATTATCAGTAAAATAAGGGGTTCACTTGAAAAAACTGATCGTTGAAGAAAGGCGGCATGGAACTTGCAGATACATTGAAGAGGGGTCATCGAATGACACGAATACAACGAATGTGACACGCGCACGGGATGAAAATCAACGTCAGGAGTGCAAAAAGATGAACGCATAGCTCAGTGAACCCCTTTTGCGTCCTTACATGCAACGCGAAACTTCAAGGAGGAAGGCCTGTGAATGAGCAGATATTACTTGAAGTCAAAGGAGTGTCAAAAAATTTTCCAGGGGTACGGGCCCTGGATAACGTGACATTCAATTTGAAAAAAGGTACCGTTCATGCCTTGTGCGGCGAGAACGGCGCCGGAAAGTCAACGTTAATGCACGTCCTCATGGGGGTGTACCGGAAAGATGAGGGCGACATTTTTCTCAAGGGCCAGCCCGTAAATTTTGCTTCGCCGCGTCAGGCCCTCCAACACGGCATCGCAATCGTCGAACAAGAACTCAGCCCGATCCCGGATATGACAATAGCTGAGAATCTCTTTTTAGGAAGAGAGCCTGTCAGACAAAAAGTGTTTGTCAAATACTCGGAACTGAATAAACGGGCGACCCGCATCTTGCAGGAACTGAATGTCAACCTCGATCCCACGCGCAAAATGCGCACCCTCAGCCTTGCTGAAACCCAATTAGTCGAAATTGCCAAAGCCCTTTCCTATCATTCCGATGTCATTATTATGGATGAACCCACTTCTGCGATTGGCGACAAAGAAGTCGAGCAGTTGTTTGCAGTCATCACGCGCCTCAAACGCCAGGGCAAAGGGATCATTTACGTGTCGCACCGTCTTGAAGAAATTTTCACCATTGCTGATGAAGTGACCGTCTTGCGCGACGGAAAATATATTGCAACTAAAGCCACGCAGGCGATTGACCGGTCGCAGTTGATCAGCCTCATGATTGGCCGCAAGATGGAAGAAGAATTTGTGAAAGACAATATTCCGACTGACGAAGCTCTGCTGGTGGTCAAAGATTTTACAAAAGCCGGACAATTCAGAAATATCCATCTGACTCTGAGAAAGGGCGAAGTATTAGGGATTTTCGGCTTGATGGGCTCTGGCCGAAGCGAATTTTTACATACCTTGTTCGGCGTCAGCCAACCGGATCAGGGACAGATCTTTCTGGAGAACACATCAATCAGGATCGCTCGCCCCTCAGATGCGATCAAACACGGCATTGCCTATGTCACCGAGGATCGCAAAGAAACCGGACTGGTGTTAACCAGTTCTGTCAAAGAAAACATTTCTTTGACCTGTCTGAAACGTTTATCTAACCTCGTATTTATTAATGGCAAGCAAGAACAACGCGACGTCATGCAGATGGTCGAGATGTTTCGGGTGAAGACGCCGTCTTTACAACAGTTGGTTGTTAATCTGAGCGGAGGTAACCAGCAGAAAGTCGTGTTAGGCAAGTGGCTGTTGACCCGTCCGAAAATTTTGTTATTTGACGAACCGACCCGCGGCATAGATGTCGGCGCAAAGCGAGAAATCTATAATTTTATTTCAGATTATACGAATCGGGGTTCTGCCGTAATTATGGTTTCCTCGGAATTACCGGAAATTATCGGCATGAGCGACCGCATTCTGGTGTTTCGACGCGGAGAACTGGCCGGAGAAATGAAACGAGAAGAAGCCACGCAAGAAAAAATTATGCACCTGGCCGTGTAACGCGAAACTCCAGTTTCGCGGCCTTCAACGATGCGCGAAACTGGAGTTTCGCGCTACATTGTCAGAAAAAAACAATGGAACAACAGCAAGAATCTTCGAAAAATCAATTGATTGTCATGCGGCGCAAGACCGTCGCCTTACTTTTAGAATACGGCATTTTTGTGGCGTTCTTTGTGCTGTGCATCGTCCTGGCGTTTGCCAGCCCCTATTTTTTAATGCCCAAAAACTTAATCAACGTGCTGCGCCAGATTTCTATCAACGGCTTTCTTTCCATCGGAATGACGTTTGTGATTCTCACCGGCGGCATTGATTTATCCGTGGGGTCTGTCCTGGCCTTTGGCGGCATTGTCGGCGCAAGTATGGCGAGTTCTTCGATGGGCACGGTTTATCCGACGCCAATAGCCATCCTGGTCGGATTGCTGGCAGGCACAGCCTTAGGAGCCGTAACCGGATTCTTTATCGCCAAATGGCGTATGGCGCCCTTTGTGGTCTCGCTGGGCATGCTCAGCGTGGCGCGTGGGTTAACCTATATTTACACCGACGGCATGCCGGTGCCCAAATTGGAGGAATCCTTTCTTTATATCGGACAGGGCCGAATTGCAGCGATTCCGTTGCCGGTGATTATCTTTGCCGTCATCTTTATCCTCTCCTGGATTGTGTTGTATAAAACGCGATTCGGGCGTTACGTCTATGCGGTCGGGGGGAATGAAAAAAGCGCGCGGATCTCCGGGGTGAACACCCGATTAGTCGTGTTCGTGGTCTATGTGATTAGCGGATTTCTGGCCGCTCTGGGCGGACTGACGTTAAGCGCGCGCACCTCGGCTGGTCTGCCGCAAGCCGGCGTGGCGTATGAACTGGACGCTATCGCGGCCGTCGTGATTGGCGGCACAAGCCTGTCCGGCGGACAGGGATCCCTGGTCGGCACGCTCTTTGGCGCGTTGATTATCGGCGTTATTAATAACGGCTTAGATTTGTTAGGCGTGTCCTCCTACTATCAACAGGTGATCAAAGGCGCAATCATTGTCGGCGCAGTCTGGTTAGATTCGCTCAGAAAAGGGAAAGAATAAGTAAGGTTCGTAGTTCGCGCTTTAGCGCGTTTTCCGCCTGAAGGCGGAACTACAAACAGAAGATTGAAAAGGAGGTGATGACCGGGGAGGGCAAATGAGCAGAATAAATCTGAACATGTCGTGAAGAAACCATCATAAAGATAGCAATACAAAAACGGAGGAATTGTACATGAAAACAAAAGCATTGGGCCTGTTTGTCGTTGGTCTTCTTATTATCGGAATGGTTGCAAGTTCCGGAATTGCAGCTGAAAAAAGTTATAAAATCGGCGCGGCTGTGTATGGCTTAAAAGCCGAATATATGCGGCTCTGGACCACAGCCTTAGAACGGCATCCGGCAGTCGTCAGCGGCCTGGCCAATATCACCGTGTTTGACGGAAATTATGACGCTTCCGTGCAGCAAAGTCAGTTTGAAACTATGGTAACGCAAGGCTTTGACGCCATTATTTTTGTGCCGATTGACATTGAAGCCGGGGCCGCAGCCGTAGAGTTAGCGGCAAGCGAAGGAATCCCGGTCATTGGGTCAAACACCCGCGTGAACAGCGATAAACTGACCTCCTATATCGGCTCTGATGACGTTCAATCCGGCGCGATGGAAGCGGATGCGGTCCTGAAAAAAATTGGCTATAAAGGTAATATCGTAATCATTGAAGGCCCGATCGGACAGTCCGCGCAGATTGAACGTCGCAAAGGCAATTTACAGGTCGTGGAACAATATCCGGATGTGAAGGTGTTAGAAATGAAAACCGCGAACTGGTCACGCGCCGAGGCCATGGCCCTGATGGAAAACTGGTTAAGCGCGCATCCGGGCAAGATTGAGGGCATTATCGGCCAGAACGACGAAATGGCGCTGGGTGCGATTCAGGCCCTCAAAGCGGCCGGGCTTGATCCGAAAGATTTTGGGATTGCCGGAATTGACGGCGTGACCGATGCCATGTTAGCAGTCAAAGCAGGCGAAACAGTCAGTATTTTGCAAGATGCCAAAGCCCAGGCTCAAGGCGCCTTAGACCTGGCCTTACGCGCGCTGATCGGAGATGATTACATGCCGCAAGCCGACTGCTGGACTCAATATGCTGATGGCATGCCCTGGGGCGATAAATTGGAACCGATCTATAACGTGCCCTGGACGCCCATCACGCTTGAAAATGTTGACGCGCTCTTAGAAGAACGGGAAGCCCTGACAAAACGTTAAAATTGCACACCAGAAAACCGGGTTTTTTAAAAAAACCCGGTTTTTCTCCCTTCCAGGCAAAAACCGGGTTTCTTCAAGAAAGCCGGTTTTTAGATTTTCATAAAGGCACGTATCATGAACAATCAATATGTGTTAGGTGTTGACAGCAGCACCAGTGCGACTAAAGTTATTGTGTTTGACGCGCAGGGCAAAACTGTGGCCGAAGGCGCGCACAGCTATCCGTTATACGCCGAATATCCGGGCTGGGTTGAACAAGAGGCCGAGGATTGGTGGGAAGCCTTCAAAAAGGGCTGTCAGCAAGTCGTTGCTCATCCATCGCTCTCAAAAAACCGGATTGCCGGTATCGGCCTCACGCATCAACGGTTTACTTTTGTCCCGGTTGATTACGACCTGCGTCCCCTGCGCAAAGCGATTTTATGGAACGACCTGCGTTGTCCCAAAGAAGCCGAATATGCCCGTCAGACCGTGGGTGTACAAAAAATTTTTGAACGCACCGGCTATCCGCCCGGACAGTGGACTCTGTACAAAGTGTTATGGCTGAAAAACAATGAGCCGCAATTATATGAGCAGATTTACAAAATTGTCCTGGTGCCGGATTACCTCATATATAAGTTAACCGGAAACCTCGTAATGGCCGAAGGGTCAGGCACAATGACCGGCGCGCTCGACATTGCCAACCCGAAACAGTGGGCCATGGATATTATCAGCGCTTTGGGAATCCGGGAGGACATCTGGGTTGAAAAGATTCTGCCCGGCGCGGCGGTGGCCGGTTATGTGACCAGAGAGGCGGCGCTGGAAACCGGGTTGCCCGAAGGCTTGCCTGTGTTTACCGGGGCCGGCGATCAACCCTGCGGCAGTCTCGGCGCAGGCGTAACCGAAGTGGGGGAGTTAGGCATTAACGGTGGCACGTCCTGTTCCAATGAATTTGTGGTCGGCAAACTGCCCGAACGCAAAGCCCCCAATTATTTTATTGAAATCAGCCCCTCCGGCGACTATATTGTTGAAAATGATATTCCTAGCGGCGGTTCAGCGGTGATGAACTGGTACAAAAACAATTTTGGCGCGTATGAAATCCAACGCGCGGCGCAAGAACAGAAAAATGTGTGGGACCTTATTTACGGGCAGGTGGGCGAGAGTCCGGCTGGCAATCGAGGGTTAATGATCGTGCCCTATCTGCAAGGAGTGTATGGTCCGTATTGGGATCAACATGCTCGCGCCGTGTTTTTTGGCCTTCAAACCGATCATGGCCGGCCGCACTTCATACGCGGTCTCCTGGAAGGCGTGGCGTATGAAGCCCGCCGCGAAGTTGAAATGATGGAAGAAGGCAGCGGAACTCAGGTGGAATTGATCAAAATGTACGGCGGCTCAGCCCGCAGCGACCATTGGAACCAGATTTTTGCGGATATGTTTAACAAGCCTTTACATGTGCCTGAAACCGCTGAAACAACGGCATTAGGCGCAGCCATCAGCGCGGCGGTCGGCAGCGGCCTGTACCCTGATTTTCATAAAGCGGTCACCGCGATGGTGAGCATCAAGAAAAGCTACACGCCGAACGCCAAAAACGCCTTGCGCTACGAAAAATTCTATCGCGGCGTCTATGTCAAACTCTATGAAAGCGTGCGCGAATTTACGCACACCATCGCCGCAATCAATGAAGAATTCGGAGAGTAACACGTCATCGAATGACGCGAATACAACGAATGCGACATCCGCCCGGATGCACATGAAGTTCGTAGTAACCGCTTCAGCCTGCCTGAGCAGACAAGCGGCGCAATGAAACTACAAGGATTTTGTGTAGGAAGGATTCTCAGAGGCACGGTTCGGTGCCACACCGACCAATTCGCCGTGAGGAATCCTTTCTACACAAAATCCTTGTAGTTCTGTAGGAGAAATACATCATGGCAAACATTCTCATTCTGGGGGCCGGGGTTATGGGCACGGCCTTCAGTTTTCCGCTGGCAGATGCCGGACAGGAGGTATCTCTGGTCGGAACGCATCTTGATCAAGAATGGATCCAGGGCATCCGCACTGACGGAATTCACCCAAAACTGAAAGCAAAACTGCCGGAACAGGTCAGGCCTTTCACGCACGATCAACTTGGCGATACGTTGACAGAAAATACAGATCTCATTGTATTAGGCGTCAGTTCACCGGGAGTTGACTGGGCCATCCGCCAGCTTGGAGAGCATCTCAAGCAGCCCGCCCCGATTCTTATGTTAACAAAAGGGCTGGCTGTTCGTGAGAATCATATACACATTCTGCCTGCAATTGTGCGGGAAGGTTTAGCGGCTTATGGCATCAAAGATGTCCCGGTTGGCGCAGTTGGCGGCCCCTGCATTGCCGGCGAATTAGCTGCCCGCCGCGACAGCAGCGTGGTACTCGCATTTTCAGAGCAAAAATTCCTTGACTGGCTGCTGCCTCTGGTCGCAGTACCGTATTATCATGCGCGACCGAGTACGGATCTGATCGGCGTGGAAGTCTGCGCGGCCTTGAAAAATTTTTACGCCTTAGCGGTCGGCTATGCCAGTGGCTTGTTAGAAAAACAAGGGAAAGCTGAGAATGGCGCGTTCATGCACAACCTGGCGGCCGGACTGTTTACGCAGGCTATTGCTGAAATGGGGTATATGGTCGAATTCCTGGGGGGAACCTCGGCCAACGTGTATGGGTTACCCGGCGTGGGTGATTTGTACGTCACCTGTCAGGCCGGACGTAATAGCCGCATGGGACGTTTGCTCGGCCTGGGACTGTCCTATCAGGAGGCGAAAACGAAATACATGGCAGACGACACGGTCGAAGGCGCAGACCTGGCCCTGTCCATCGGCCCCACGCTTGAAGCGTTGCTTGAACAGGGACAACTCAACCCTGCCCGCCTCCCCCTGGCGAGGGTTATTATTGAGACTATTTGTCATAATCAGCTTATGCAGATTCCCTGGACGCATTTTTATCCTGCCAGCGCATGAGCAAATAGATTAAGACAACATCGAATGATACGAATACAACAAATGTGACACCCGCACGGATGACCAATAGGTTCGTAGTAGCCGCTTCAGCGGCGTGATGAAACGCTAAAGCGTTTACTACGAACGTAGATTTACATGGGAGAAAATTAATGGCCAAAATTGTGATTTTAGGCGCTGGCGTGATGGGAAGCGCGTTCAGTCTGCCTTTGAGCGACGCCGGGCAGCAGGTACGGCTGGTGGGAACGCACCTGGATCGCGCATGGATCGAAGCGATTCGAAGAGATGGCGTGCATCCGAAACTCAATGCGACACTGCCGGAAAATGTCGTTCCCTTTACTTACGATCAATTGGGCGAAGCCCTCGGAGATAACACGGATTTGATTGTGCTCGGCGTAAGTTCCCCCGGCGTTGATTGGGCTATTCGGCAGCTTGGTCCTCTGCTCAAAAAACCGATTCCGATTCTCATGCTGACGAAAGGGCTGCTGGCGCGTGACAATCGCCTGCATATCCTGCCGGATGTGGTGTGTGATGGTTTAGCTGAGTACGGCGTTAAAGGCGTACCTGTCGGCGCGGTTGGCGGACCCTGCCTGGCGCGCGAATTAGCTGTGCGACATGATTGCTGCGTTGTGATCACGTACCGCGATCAAACGCTGCTTGATTGGGTGCTCTCGCTGGTCAATGTCCCCTATTATCATACCCAATCCAGCACCGATATCATCGGGGTTGAAGCGTGCGCGGCCTTGAAAAATTTTTACGCCCTCGCGATTACCTATCCCCGGGGACTAAGCGAAAAAATCAGAAAAGCCAACAATGAGGCGCAATTATACAGCCTGGAATCCGGTCTGTTTACCCTGGTTATGACTGAAATGAGGTATATGGTCAAATTCCTGGGCGGAACGGACGCCACGGTAGATGGCTGGGCTGGCTCCGGCGATTTGTACGGAACCTGTCAAATCGGCCGCAATGGTCGCATGGGGCGGCTGCTCGGGTTTGGCCTTCCTTATAAAGAGACGAAAGCAAAATATATGCCCGATGACACGGTTGAAGGCGCAGATGTCGCTCTGACAATCGGTGCTACCGTTGAATACCTGATTGAACACCGGCATCTGGATGGCTCATTATTGCCGTTAACCCGGACAATTATTGCGGCCATCTGTCATGATCACCCCATGGAGATTCCGTGGATTCAGGTCAGGAACTACAAGAATAAAGAATACACAAGAATGTAAAGTTACAGGAGGATTTTTTATGTTACCAATTGCAATTGGATGTGATGAAGCGGCTTTTGAAATGAAAGAGGAGATTAAAGTTTATGTCAAAAGTTTAGGCTATGAGGTTGAAGATTACGGCGTGTATGATACAAATCCGGTGCTCTATCCTGATGTGGCCGTCAAAGTGGCGACTGCTGTGGCAGCAGGGAAGCATGAACGCGGCATTCTGATCTGCGGCACGGGGATTGGCATGGCGATCACCGCCAATAAAGTGCCGGGTATTCGCGCCGCGCAATGCCATGATCCCTATTCGGCCGAACGCGCGCGCATGAGCAATAACGCTCAGATTATGACGATGGGCGCACGCGTGATCGGCATTGAACTGGCGAAAATGCTGGTTTCGATCTGGATCAAAGCCGAATTCCAGGGCGGACGCTCGCAGCCGAAAGTTGATAAAATGATCGAGTACGACAAACAATTTCGCGGTAAATAACTAAAAAACCGGGTTTCTTCAAGAAATCCGGTTTTTTTTTGACTCTTAAATGACCGATCATTTGTACTCCGGATAAGGCTGTCCGGGGTATACGGATATTTTCAAAGGAGGATCGCATCCATGAAATATGTTGTGATCATTGACGTCGGCACCGGCGGGCTGCACATCAGCCTCATGGATTCGGAAGGTACGGTAATCGCAAGTACATACCAGGAGCTTGTTTATGATACAGACGAAGCGCATAAAGCTTTGACCTTTGACCCGGATCAGGAATTTGAGAACACGCTCCGGTTGATAGAACAGATCCTGGCACAAACCAACCTTGACAGACAGCAGGTGCTTTCGATCTCAGTAACCAGTCAGCGGCATGGCGGAGTGTTTCTTGATGCAAATTATCAGGCTCTCTATGCCTGTCCGAATATGGATGACATGGCCGGTCAGGAAGCGTTGACGCTTTCGCCGGCCGAAGCGCAGAGAGTGTATGAACTCACCGCTCGCTGGCCGACCGGCCTATTCCAGGCTGTGAGATTGCGCTGGTTCAAAAAGCAGAAGCCGGAACTTTTTGCAAAGATCGTTGCCTTCCTGATGATCAATGAGTGGTTTGCGTTTCAATTGACCGGAAATGTCCGCTCGGAATGGACCAATGCTTCTGAAACCATGCTGTTTGATGTAAAAAATCTGCGCTGGTCAGAGGAGTTGGTCGCGCTTTTCGGAGCGGAACAGCTTGCATTACCCCAGGTGTTTGAACCCGGCACAATCACAGGCACACTGAAACCTGAATTAGCGCAACGTTTGAAGTTGAGCCAGGAAACCACGGTCGTGCTCGCGGCGGCCGATACTCAAAGCGCGCTAATCGGCACCGGCGCGTTGCAAAATGGAGATGTTACGATGGTCAACGGCTCAACCACGCCGATTCAAATGGTCGTGGATGATCTGCTGATTGATCCACAGTTGAGAATCTGGTCTGGCCCCTATCTGCCCGGAAAATGGGTGTTAGAAAGCAACTGCGGCAAAACCGGCATGGTCTATCGCCAATACCTGAAACATTTATCGCAATTCCTGCGCTTGTTTGTTCCGGATCTCAAATTGAGTCATGAGGAAATCGGCGCGATTTGCGACCAGCATCTGGACGCCGCGAAAGGCGTGTTGCCGTTTTTAGGCCCCTGCACCTGTGATGTTTCGCAGTTTTTGGGAATGCTGAAAGCCTTGTTCATCGAGGGTGAGAGTATCAATCTGTTTACGGCGATTGTTCCGTCGTTTATTGAGAATCTGGCCTTTGCCATTGTCGCCAATATCGAACAATTGGAAGCGATCAGCGGCGTACCAATCCAGACCATCCGCATGACCGGCGGCGGCAATCGTAATGCTTTGTTGATGAAAATCCTGCCCCTCTTACTTCAAGATCGTAAGATGACCAGAAGCGCGTCAACGGAAGCCACCTCACGCGGGGCCGCAATTCAGGCTTTTTTGTCGAATAAGGTTTTTCCTGATCTTGAGAGCGCTGTCGCCCACTTAGTCGAACCGCACGAAGTCGTAGATTCCACCTCAATGCACGCAGATCGCGCCCGTTATATCGCCAAATATAAAGAATGGAAGCAACGCCATCAACAAATTAGAGACTATCTCCAGGGGTAAAGGAATAGGAACTGGAGTGCGAGAGCTTCTGCTTTCGCTGTCAAAGCAGAGCTTTGACACTCCGAATGCGAGAGCTTCTGCTTTCGCTGTTAAAGCAGAGCTTTGACACTCCTGGGGCGAGAGGCTCTCTGCTTTTGCTACTGTCAAAGCCCTTGTAGTTACTTAAAAAATCAAATTGTAGATTTTTGTTGACAAATATAGAAGTCTAGACAAGCTAAATGCAGCTTTTCCGCTGGCTCGCTGGAAAGGATTACACTTTAACAACAATGGAGGAGGAGATAATATGAGCAAATATAGCAAGTTGTGGGGAAAAATCCTGATCGTGCTTCTTGTGTTGCTGTGTTTACAGGCGTTGTATGCCGCCGCAGAAAAAGTTCTCTACCTTCCTGCCGACGGGGGTCTGGATAATTTAGATCCGCGGGTGTTGACATCTACAAGTCACCAACTGATACAATTTGCGATGTTCGAACCGTTAGTGCGTACCCATGCCGGTGATTTGCTGCCGGGCATGGCAGAATCCTGGGAAATTTCTGAGGATGGAACGATCTACACCTTCCATTTGCGCGACGCCAAATGGTCAGACGGTAAGCCGGTGACGGGCGGCGACTTTGTGCATGCCTTTGTGCGTATGTTTCAAATCTGTCCGGCCAGCCCTATTTACGATGACATTTACAATGGTGCGCAACTGCGCGCCGGAGAAGTACCGCCGGAAGAGTTGGGTGTGAAGGCCCCGGATGACAAAACGGTGGTTATCACCCTCAAAAACCCGGCGCCCTATTTTATGGGGTTGATTGCCAGTTCCTTCGGGGCTCCGGGACGGGAAGACCTGGCAGAGAAATTCGGCGATGGCTACGGTGCGACGGCGGAATCGCTTGCCAGTTGCGGTCCTTTTATTTTGACCGAATGGAAACATGAAGATATGCTGGTGATGGTGAAAAACCCCGATTACTGGAACGCTGACAAAATCAAACTCGATAAAGTCGTCATTTATGTTCTGCCGGATGAACAGGCGCGGCGCAATATGTTCGACAACGGCGAGATTGACTATTACATCCCGCGCAGCGAGGCCGAAGCGGCTGAATATGAAGCCAAAGGTTTGTTGATACGCTATGTGCGCGGCGGGGTAAGAGATCTGCACATCAATCGCTACGGGCAGAACGATCCAGTCAAAGCGAAGATTTTGAGCAATCCGAATTTTATGAAAGCGATTTCTTACGCGATTGACCGTAAAGGCTATATTGATAATGTGTTGCAAGGCAACGGCGTACCCGCGACCGTACAGACTCCTCCGGTTCACGCGATTTATCCCGGCAAAACCTGGGGGGAAGTCAGCACTAATTACGGTAAATATCATCCGGAAACCGCAGACCTCGCCAAATCCAAAGAATATATGGATAAAGTACTCCAGGATATGGGTTATACTTCCGTGGATCAACTTCCTGAGTTCGATTTCTTGACCTCGATGGATCCGGAAGATCCGAAAGACGTGGCCTCGTATCTGCTCAGCGTATTTTCTGATATGGGCCTGAAAATTAAAGTGAACTACGCTACCGGCAAACAATTTTATAACAATCTGTACGAACCAGCGCTTGCTTATGATTTCGCCAGAGCCGGGTGGGGTCCAGATTATGACGACCCGCATACGTATATGGGTTATTGGACCTCGGCCTCGACCGATATGGGGGTGACCTTTGATAATGCAGAGTTTGATGAATTGCTGGATAAGGCCAATAAGGAAACGGATCTGGTCAAGCGAGCGGCGATCCTCAATGAAGCCGAAGCCCTGTTTTCAGACATCGCGCCTTGTATTCCTATCATGCACTTCAAAGGCGCGATTGCGGTGCAGCCCTGGGTCAAAGGTCTGACAACTGCGATTTCCGGATTGACTATTGATTATATCTATGCTGATGTGGAAAAATAAGGTGCGTGAAGGGGCTGCCGCGACCGAACGGCAGCCCGGAAAACAGTCCGTCTTTCCGGCAAAGCCAGCGGGAGAGCATAAAGTCTTTAGTTTAACGTGAGTTCGGGATAAACTTTTAAGCCCCAACGGGGCGGAATCTGGTAGCCCGAGGTGTCAGCCCTGGGAGGCGTTTTTCTTATCCCGAACTCACGTTGGTTTAGAATTTTCGTTACTATTTAGACCATCCTTTCGCCGTAGGCTATCTACAACGGCTATACTCATGAAGGTGTAATTTTAGTTTTTTTTCACCGCAGAGAACACAGAGTCACGCAGAGGATCTTATAGAAAAATATCCTCTCTGTGACTCTCTGCGGTCTCTGTGGTAACATTCATTTTTAAACCTTAACGAGTATACATAGAGGATGAAGCGGCATGACATGACGATTTGAGGCTTTTGTGGATCGCCTACGGCGAATTCAGGTGGGCCAGGGCGTCATTTTTGCTACAATACTCTATCGCCTACGGCGAAAAAGCCTGGTAAATACTTACGATTATTTATAAATTTCGCATTTGTCTGAAGGGTATAGGAGGTAGGCATGTCTGAAAAAGCGAATATTCGCAACCGAGGAGACCGGGGATTTCCCCAAATACTCCCGGTGCGCGAGCAATCGAACCTGATCACCGAACTGGTGCGCGAGCGTCTGGATACGGTTCTGCCGGTAGCCATGAAGGAAGCTGGTCTGGATATGTGGATGATCCTCTGTCAGGAAGATGATCTCGATCCGGTGTACAAAACCATGATCCCCATGGATTGCTGGTGTCCTATTTTACAGATGTTGATTTTTGTTGACGAAGGGGATGGGAAAATAGCACGCTATAGCGTTTCTGGCACCGATACGAAGGATTTATATGAAAGGCCGTACATCGGCCAGTTGGAAGAAAAACAGTGGCCGGTGCTGTTGGACCTGGTGAACAAACGCGATCCCATGACCATTGGCGTAAATATCGGTTCTGTCAAATGGGCTGGCGGCGGGCTGACCCACAACCTTTACCGGCAATTGCAGGAAAAACTCCCTGAGAAATATGCACAACGCCTGGTATCCGCCGAAAAAGCCGCCGCCCGCTGGGGCGCGACGTTGACGAACCGAGAAATCGAACTCTTCCGGCACGCGGTCGCCATTGCCCACGCCATCATCGCCGATTGCTTCAGCCGCATGACCATTACCCCCGGTGTAACCACCATTGATGATCTGGTCTGGTTCTACTGGCAGCGAGCGGTCGATTTGGGATTGGAGCCATCTTTCAGGCCGTATTTTAAGATCATTCGCAGTAATGAAGTCACTCAATTTTACGGCGAAGACGACAGAGTATTCCGGCCAGGGGACGTGCTTCACTGCGACGTGGGCATTAAGTACCTTAGACTGAATTCGGATAACCAACATCTGGCCTACATTCTGAAGCCAGGGGAATCCGACGCACCGACCGGACTCAGAGCGTTGATGGCGCAAACCAACCGCTTGCAGGATATTTTCATGGATGAATTCCGCGTGGGAATTTCGGGCAATGAGCTTCAGCAAAACATTCTGAAGCGAGCACGGCAGGAAGGCGTGGGCGCTCCTAAAGTTTATTCCCATTCCCTTGGGCTGTTCTTGCACCAGCCCGGTCCTCTAATCGGCCTGCCCTGGGAACAGGAAAATCCTCTGCCTCGCGGCGAAATGTTGATGGAATACAACTACGCCTTTACCATGGAACTCAGCAGCGAAGGCACAGTGCCGGAGTGGAACAACCAGACCGTCAGATTCGGCATGGAAGAACCCGTGGTGTTCACCCCCGAAGGCTGCCGTACCTTAAATGGCCGCCAAACGGAATTTTATTTGATTTAAGACGTGATGTGTAACTTTCTGCTCCAAGAACCCACCCCTTACCCTTCCTGGGAGGGGTGAGGGGTGGGTAAGTTCGACTTCAAAGAAGTAAGGAAATGCAGAATCATGATACGGTATATTTTGAACCGGGTGCTGAGCGCATTGTTGACCATGTTTGTGCTGGCGACCGCGACTTTTTTTCTGCTGCGGCTTGTTCCGGGCGATCCCTTTGCCGGCCCCAAAGTCACGCCGGAAGTGAAAGAACGCTTACGCATTCATTACGGACTTGATAAACCCCTGCCTGAACAATATGTGATTTATATGGGCAATCTCCTGCGCGGCGATTTCGGGTATTCCTTAGCAAAACGAGGGCATCACGTGAACACGATCATTAAAGACGCGTTCCCTCAATCCTTAGATTTGGGCATCCGCGCCATGATCAGTGCAATTGTTTTCGGAATCTTTTTCGGAATTGTTGCTGCGTTATACCGGGGAAAACCGCTGGATTATTTCACTGTGATTTTGGTGCTGGTGGGGATTTCAGTGCCGAGTTTTGTGGTGGCCGGACTGTTGCAGTTTTTTTTCGGCGTGTATTTGAAAATTCTGCCGGTCGCCCGCTACGAGTCTTTCCGGCATACGCTGATGCCAGCTTTTGCATTGAGTCTGGGCACCATGGCCACGCTGGCCCGCTATATGCGCGCCAGTATGCTAGAAATAGTGAACGCCGACTATATTAAGACCGCGAAGGCCAAAGGGCTGCGAAAATATCAGATTGTCATCCGTCACCAGATCCGCAATGCCTTGTTTCCGATTCTGACGATTCTTGGGCCGGCAATTGCCATGGTATTGACCGGTTCGTTTATTATCGAATCCATCTTCGCCATTCCCGGCCTGGGGCGGCACTACGTGCTGGCGATGCAAAACCTGGATTATACGCTGGTCATGGGATTGACGTTATTTTTCGGCTTCTTTTTGATTGCGATGAATTTGCTGGTTGACTTTGCTTATGGAATTATCGATCCGCGTGTCCGTCATACGAAGAAGTAAGGGAATTGTACCTGTCTCGACTACGCTCGACATACGGCGCGGTGGCCTGAGCGACAGTCGAAGGGTCGAAGTGTGCGAGTTTTTTCTGAGAAATGAGAGCTATTATGGGTGAATTTGAACAACAATTATTTATTCCTCTTGATCGGTCGGAAAAAGCCGGATTGAGGACAGAGACGGAAACGATTGCCTTTTGGAGCGATGTGTGGCGGCGTTTTCGCAAAAATATTCCTGCGTTAATCGGGATTGTCATTCTTCTTCTTTTTGTCATTTTCGCGCTGATTGGCCCGGCGCTGACGCCCTATCGCTACGATAAAGTTGATCTATTAAGCACGTATCAACCTCCCAGCCGCACACACTGGTTCGGCACTGACGCCCTGGGGCGTGATATCTGGTGCCGTATCTGGATCGGTGCACGGGTCTCGCTGTTTATCGGGATTGTTTCCGCGCTCAGCCAGATGGTGATCGGCACGATCATCGGTTCGATTTCCGGCTTATACGGCGGCAAGGTGGACATGTTTATTATGCGTTTTGTGGACATCCTGATCGCGATCCCCTTTCTTATCTGGGTCAGTCTGTTCATGTTAGTGCTAGAACCGGGCATTCAGTCCATCATCCTCGCATTTTCTCTCACTCAATGGAATGGCATGGCGCGTCTGGTGCGCGGCGAAGTCCTGCGCCTGAAAGAAACCGAATTTGTCATCGCCTCCAAAAACATGGGCGCATCCACCTGGCGATTGATCCGAAAACATTTTTTTCCGAATGTGCTGCCGGTGGTGATTGTATCTGTCACGTTTCAGGTGACGAATGCGATCTTCGGCGAGGCCTTTTTAAGTTATATCGGCCTCGGCATCCAGCCGCCGATGACATCGTGGGGCAAGCTGGTGGCCTCCGGCATCGCTGAGATGCGGAATTTTCCCTATATGCTGTTTATTCCGGCGATCTTCATCAGTTTGACCATGTTATCCTTACAATTAATCGGCGACGGCCTGCGCGACGCGACAGACCCGAAACTGCGGCAATAGCGGAGTTTTCTCCATGAACAAGGAAAAGTTATTGGATGTCAGAAACCTCACCATCTCGTTTCATACCTACGCCGGCGAAGTGGCGGCGATCCGTAATGTGGATTTTCATTTATACAAAGGGGAAGTGATTGCGATTGTCGGCGAATCGGGCAGCGGGAAAAGCGTCTCGACTCAGGCCATTCTGGGGCTGACGCCCATTCCTCCTGGGGAAATTAAAAGCGGAGAAATCTATTTTAAATGCGAAGATTTACTGAAATACGATGAACGCGCTATGAGTAAAATCTGCGGTTCCCGGATTTCGATGATTTTTCAGGATCCGATGACCTCCTTGAATCCTACGATGACGGTCGGAACGCAAATCCGAGAAGTGCTCCACCAACATACCAACCTCAGCCGGCGGGCAAGCAAAGAACGAGCAATTGAACTGATGAAATTGGTCGGCATCCCGGATCCGGAGACCCGGATTCATCAATATCCGCACCAGTTTTCCGGCGGGATGCGGCAGCGGGTGATGATTGCGATTGCCATGGCGAATCGCCCGGAAATCCTGATTGCCGATGAGCCGACGACCGCGCTGGATGTGACGATTCAATCGCAGATCTTCCGCCTGATCAAAGAACTTAGAACCCAATTTGGAACCGCCATTATTTTGATTACCCACGATTTAGGTGTTGTGGCCGGCACGGCCGATCGGGTTGTGGTAATGTACGCCGGGAAAGTCATGGAAGAAGGCGCAACAGACCAGATCTACTATAACCCGCGCCATCCTTATACGGCTGGCTTGTTGAAATCCGTGCCGAGTCTGGCAAATCATGAAGACCAAAAACTGCGAACCATTGACGGTGTACCGCCCTTTCTGTTAAATATCCCCCCGGGCTGCCCCTTTGTTGACCGCTGTGATTACGCGCTGCGGATCTGCAAGGAACAGGAACCGCCGTATTACTACTATGGCGCAAACAGCCGGGTGTTCTGCTGGTTATACCATGAGCAAGTCGCCGAACAATTGCAGCGTTTCAAAGAGATTGAGGTCGGAATGCAATGAATGCCAAAATCCTCGAGTTAAAGCAGGTCAAAAAATATTTTCACTTCTCGCGGCACAGAGTATTAAAGGCCGTGGATAATATCAATATTGACATTTACAGCGGCGAAACCTTTGGACTGGTCGGTGAATCCGGCTGCGGGAAATCCACCTTAGGCCGCACGATTAAAGGCATTTACACGCCTACCGCCGGACAGGTGATTTTCAATGGCCAGGATGTTGCGCAGATGAATAAAAGGGAGCAAAAAACCTATATGCGCAACGTGCAGATGATCTTTCAGGATCCCTATTCCTCGTTAAACCCCAGAATGACGGTCAAGGAGTTGATCAGCGAGGGGTTGGAAATCCATAAGTTGGGAACCCGAGTGGAACGCGAGCGCAAAGTTTTTGAAATCCTGGATCTCGTCGGTTTGAATCCGGAATACGTGACCCGCTTCGCCCATGAATTCTCAGGGGGCCAGCGCCAGCGCCTGGCTATCGCCCGCGCCCTGGCTGTGGAGCCGAAGTTTATTGTCTGCGATGAACCGATTTCGGCCCTGGATGTTTCGATTCAGGGGCAAATTGTCAATCTCATGAAAGACCTGCAAAAGCAATTCGGCCTGACCTATTTGTTTATTGCGCACGATTTGTCCATGGTGAAATATATCAGCGACCGCGTCGGAGTCATGTATTTAGGCCGGCTGGTAGAATTAGCGCGTAAACAAGAGTTGTTCGACAATCCGAAGCATCCCTATACGCAAGCCCTGCTCTCCTGCATCCCAATCCCCAATCCGCGCATCGAACGCCAACGCAAAGAAATCCCGATTGAAGGCGAAATCCCCAGCCCCTTCGAGCAAATCGTCGGCTGCAGCTTCAAAACCCGCTGCCCCTACGCCGTGCCCGCCTGTGATGACATGGAATACAACTTAATCAACACCGGCAACGAACATTTTGTGATGTGTACAAAATTTCAGTAATCCGGGAATGTCAAAAATGGTGATAAGCAGAAAAGAGAAACGATGGGAAAAGGGATAAGCAAAAATTGAGGCGGGAAGTCTCATAAGCGCAAAGTGGCCGTTGCATCGAGCATTTCAATTATTAAAAAATTAATGAAACTGTACATTGAGTTTGGCATGTAGTTTAGCATGTAGGAAACCGGGTTTTTTCGAAAAAACCCGGTTTCTGTGTCTGACTCCTGTGAATAAGTTGCTCCCAGGTCGTGCGGATGTCGTGTTCTGTGAAATCCTGCTGCAACAGCCAGCCTACGGTTGCGCTGCACTGTCGGCAAAATAGTTCGCTGTCGCCGGTATCAATGGATTCCGGCTGCGTCCAATGGCCTGCTGCTTGATGTCCGTCAAGTGCGAGCACTAAAATGCTGTCGTGGGTAATTGAGCGCAAATTGTTGATATGCACGGAGATCGGATGTTCCGAAAAGACCGTATATGCATTCATCAACCTGAAACCAGCATGTTGTAACGCAATGGTCAGTTCTGCCCAGGCCTGAGGGTCCCAGTGATGAAAGGTAAATACCAATCGCCCGGTCTGCTGTTTGAGTATGCGCCCGCATTCGGCAAATATGCCCGATATGACTCGCATAAAACCACTGGTTGCTTGAGAGGATTTCACGGCGACTGCACTGAGGTTTTCATTGTATGTCCAATTGACTTCATCGGGTAATAAGCATCGCAGCCAGACCCGGAAGAACGCGGCCAGATTGCTGTATTGCACGCTGTCATAATAGGGTGGGTCTGTCACAATCAGATCAACCGAATGATCTTCAAGCGGTAGATGGCGTGAATCGCCGTGAATGAGCCAAAAACGCTGATGCTCATGCAAGAGCGACCGTTGATCACACACCTCAATGCCAGCATCCATTTCTCCCGGAAGTTTGACCACCTGTTGTTTCCCATCCTGTCCAATTTTGCGTTCAATTGGGGCCAACGCCCATTTGCGGCCGCGTTCGATCCGGTCACGAAACAGGATCTGAAGATTGCCGGAAGATTTCTGTTGGTTGACCGGATTGTTTTCCAGGGCGGTATAAGGCAATGAATAGGCATGTAAGGCAAACACATGGCGAATCGCTTCTGGACGGCGTTTGTACCATCCTTTGTATCCGCACAGAAGCGAATTGAATTCGAGTGAGGTGGACACCAATACGCCTAAATTCAGTTTGGCGATCCCGTTGTAATCGTGTAATTGACGAATCGCTTGATGAAGGTACAACAGTTGGCGAGATGAAAACAGGTCAAGGTAGGAATGGATGTGATGGCGCAGCAGGTCGTCAGATTTCGGCCCGCTCTGTACAGCAAAATCTTCCGTCGGCCCAAAATCTAAGATCTCACGCTGTCTGTCAGCCTGATGAAGGCGGTCGAAATCAGATTCCCCCGGCGAGCGAAAAAAGAACCCATGCTCAGGGCATGCGACGGCAATAGCAATCGGCGTATAACGGGCATAGTACGGGACATCCAACAATTCCTGATAGGCTTGCCCGCAGACCGGACAAATTTTTTCAGTTTTTGGAATCAGATGATTGGTCTGCCTCGAACCCACGTGAGCGTCTCCGTCTTCAAGAATTTCCCAACTGTGCGGATCAATCCGAATCGTCCGCTTCGCTTCGTGGCGTAACTCATATTGGTCAATCTGTACCACTTCCCCGCAAGCGCAGGATTTCCGCAGACCGTACAGCGTGTAGTGGCTGTCCAACGTCCGCTGACAGGTGGGACATTCGGTCTGAAAAAAGCACCCTACGCTCTGATACAGGTCAGTAAAAAATTGAAAAAATGCCCCATGCAACTCCCCGGGCGCGATCTGGCTTAACGTCGCACGCGCCTGCACAATCGGAATCGGGTCAATATCCGCGCCGATCACATTCGCGCCTAAGCGAATCGCCTCGTGCAGGGTCGTTCCGCCGCCCATCATCGGATCAAGCACGATTTTCCCCTCTAATCCGCCAGGCATGTAGTAATCGCGCGAGGCGGCATCAGGCACGAATTGTTTCAGGATGGTACGAAAGGTGGACCCGCAGCGACGCGCCCACCACTTGTGCAAATAGGTATTCGGCCGAAAAAGATGCTTATTGAAGACTTCACGCCGGGATAACTCATCCGCAAACTGTTCCGGAAATGTCTCATCAATTGAAAAGTGTTCCTCTGCCTGAGAGTGACGGGAGAACTTTTCAAAGCTTAATTGTCGGACGATGTGAATGCGCGTAGGAGTTATAGTGCTATCCATCTTCATTACGGGCCAAATACAAATACATAACAGACGACGTTGAGTGAAATCAAAGGGTCAGATTTTCTTACCAGACAATCATTTATTTCATACACCAAAGCCTGTCAAGCATTTTCCATGATCATTTCAGAGCTTTTTCTCATTTAGCTTGACAAGTACCTCATGAAGCTTCTATGATCTGTTCCACTTCAAAGAGAAAACATAGTGAAAAACCCAGGGAAGAGGAAAAAGAACCGGTAGAAAATTTTGGGTTGACAGAGGCGGCAAGAGATCTCAGAGTGACAACAATTGCTGGATCAAAATGAGCGTATTGTTCGGATGCTGTAATATTTGGAAACGTATCACATCGACAAAAGAGGCAACCCTATGCAAGTTACCGTTAATGTACCTGAAACATTGCCGCAGGATATCGTGCAGCAATTGCTCAAACAATTTGAACGCATGCTCCAAAAAGAAGCTGAAAAATGGCGTGCTTCAGCAAAACCTGTCTCAAAATGGGCGAAAATTGCTCAGGAAGCCCATAAAGAAAGTCCATTAGAGGGTTTGAGTGCACACATCTTACGCTGTTCACAGGAAATCCGTGATCATTCAGAATTCAAGCACGATCAGGAGGTTGTATGAAATTTCTCCTGGATACGGATGCGATCAGTTTCTTCTATGACGCCGCCAGAACGCCGGAACATCATGTTATCCAGCGTCATGTGTCAACATTGCAGGATGATGATGTTTTACAGATTTCGGTATTAACATTGTACGAATTCGAGTACAGCTATTTTAATGCCACTGTCAATCAACAGGAGCAGATTCGACGCACTATTCGAAAAATTGAAACAACTTTTGAGGTTATCCCGTTGAAACGGGAATTTGCACCGATTTACGGTGAGATGAAATGCCTGTTAAAACGTTCGACCGGCCGGAAACCCAAAGAGATGAAAAAATACAATATTGATCTCATGATTGCAAGCAGTTCCGTCGCAGAGCAAAGTACACTGATCGGATCAGACGCGATTTATTCGGAAATTTCTGCTCTGTATCCTCGCTTTAAAGCAGAAAATTGGCTGATTTGTTGATATTTTTTATAGAGACATCGTAACTATTTACCAGGTTCATTCGTCATAGGCGATCCACAGCTTGTCTGCTCAGGTAGACATAACCGCTACGCGGTAGAATTGGAGTGGGGAAGACAGTCCATTGCTACAATACTCTATCGCCTACGGCGAAAAAATCAGCTCAGTAGTAACTATTTTTCACGACAATTTTCGGGCTTTTTCTCATTTAGCTTGACAATACGGTTATCTTCCCTTCCTTTTACATGCGGGTCTTTCCGACAGGCATGATGTAGAGAGGATTTTCTTCATCTCGCATATTTACTATCGTTTTGACTTGTGTATCCTGAAACGCTCCGATCACGACTGCGCCCAGGTTCAAGGAAACAGCCTGTAAATACACATTTTGGGCAGCATGGCCGACTTCGATGTGTACATAGCGAACGCCCCGTTCGCCATATTTCCGCGTGGTGCGTTCATACACGGCGGAAAAGATCAGGGCGATAGCGCCCGTTTGAATGCTTGTCTGTCCAAGAGCAGCGACGGCCAAATCCTGTCGCACGTCTCCTGCTCTCAAGTGCGCAAGGGCATGAGCATGAGGCTCATATTTATAGATGCCCGCTGCAAGTCCGGAAACATTGCCAATAACCGCATATATTTCAAGCGGGTAGAGCGCGCCCGCCGAAGGTGCTGTTCGAAATCCCATTCTCAGGTCGGTCACTCCCTGCGCCGCCCACAGGAGTTGCGACACCTCAGAAAGCGTCAACGGCTCATCGGCATAGTCCCTGACAGATCTTCTTTGACGCAGCGCAGATTCAACTGATGTACTACTATCATATTTGGGATCAGGCAGGCTGATTTTTTCATGGCTGAGTTCATGGGTCTGACCTTTGTCTCCTGCTGCCTGCAAGAACGGGAGTGACCCTCCTGCTATCGCGCCGATTGCGGCGATAGCCAGAAAAGCGGTATGGATTTTTTTCATCATATCACCTCTCCCATGAAAGGAAATAAACCTGTGTCTCAGCACAATTCGCCAGTTACGCAATTCGGTTGAAATTGGCGCCTTCAAAAGAAGCCTGTCAAGAAAAAAGCAGAAGGCAGAACTCCAAACCTCACGTTTTCTGATCTCACGTGAAATGATCATTCCGGTGAAATTTTTGTTGCCATTATCAACCGCTTTGCACACACTACCTCTGATGCGATAAAAACGTCAGGGGAAAATTCCTGGCGAGAAACATTATCAATCCGGAAGACGTACACAGGGCATACCCTTGTTTACGCCGTGTCCAGGCATGGCAGGAGGGTCTCACGATGTTTCAGATGAGAGTCTGTCGTCTTATAGTGGGTATGGTAGCTGTATTGTGTGTGGCTGGATTTATGCTTCAGCCGGCAACGGCTGCCCGGTATAAGGTGCTGGTTGTCATGAGTTATGATGAGACTTATCCGTTTGAGGCGGAAATGCGGGAGGGCATTGAGGCAGCTCTGGCAGAAATGTGCGAAATGACCTATTTTTACATGAATACGAAAAAGCATTTTGAGGGCGGGCCGCAGAAAGCCAAAGAAGCTTATGCTCTCTATCATGAATTGCAGCCTGATGGCGTGATTGCGGCCGATGACGACGCTCAGGCCATGTTCGTCGTGCCGTATTTGAAAGATCAGCTCAAAACACCCGTGATGTTCTGCGGGGTCAATGCTGAGCCGGAGAAATACGGTTATCCGGCCTCAAATGTGTCGGGAATTTTGGAACGCGGACATGATCGCGAGTCGCTGGCTCTGCTCCTCCAGCTTGCGCCCTCTGTCAAAACCTTCGGGCGCATTGTCAAAGATACCCCGATGTCGCGCGCCGATGTCAAAACGGTTCAGCAGGATGTCGAAGCTGCCGGGTTAACATACATTGATTTTAACCTGCCTGCCACGCTTCAGGAAGCTCTGGATCTGGTAGAGACCTACAGAGAGCGTTGCGATGTCCTTTTGGTGTCAACTTTGCAAGGTATTCCCGATGAGAATGGGAACCCGATGACCAATCGCGCCGCGATTGCGCGTGTCGTAACGGCGTTTGGGAAACCCACCATTGGAAGCACGTTGAGCGATGTGCGGGATGGGGCCTTGTGCGCGGTGATCCAAAGTGGTCAGGAACAGGGACACACTGCCGCAGAAATGCTGCTGAAGGCTCTGAAGGGCTCGCCGGTCCCTGAAATTCCGATAACGCGCAATAAGTTTGGCCGGCGCATCATCAATGTAGATACGATGAAAGCTCTGAGCATCAGCCCCAAACCTTTAGTCATCCGGAATGCTGAGTTAGTCAAAACGGAACCATAAAAATATGCAATTCATAGATCGCCTGCGATGTTATCGCTCAAGCATTGTCGTTAAATTGATTCTGTTGAATCTACTGATTCTGCTGTCCATCGGAGGCGTTGTGGTGGTAAATCTGATGTTCTCGCATCAGATTGGCGACACCCTGAAGACCATCATTGACAATGAAGTCTCCCGGGCTATTCAAAGCGCAGAGTTAAGCCGTAATCTGAATACAATGTTTGCGGAGATGCACTTGCTGCTCAACACCTTTACCGAGCGGGAAGACCTGTTGGATCCGCTGGGTGACCGTCTGATCGCAACCTTGCGAGCCAGCATCGTCCACCGCGAGCCTGACGCTATCTCTGATGCGCTCGTGCGTTTTAAACAGACCTTGGAGACGCTCCTGGTGGAATGCGCGTTGATTTTCCGGATGTCCGAGCAGATTCGGAACATTGAACAGGAACTCGATACGCAGATCGCCGCATTAGATGAATTGGTTACGGCTCTTATCATCGATCGGAAAATTGCGGGTAAGGACTACGAATTATTTGCGCTGGAGCAGGTGAGCGCATCAATTCCGGATTATCGCAGTTTGCTGTTACAGATCGCCATGCAGCTTGCCAATCTCCGGCGCGATTATCTGGGCGCAGCCCTGCTCGATAATGCGTATGGACTGCAGATTCAGAGCAAGCTGGAGGATATCTCCGCTAGCTTGCTGGTCTCAACCACCGCAGGCGATGAACTTGTGCCGTCCGGAAAGCAAATCATCGCAACCGTCGAACGGTATAAAGCTGCGATCATAGTATTCCAGCAGGCCATGCGCGTTTTTCAAACCCGGTTCAGCGCCATGAGCCGCGCCCAGGCTCAAGTAAGCTCTTTGATGCAAACGCTTGAGAACGAAATTGCCCAAACCGCCGGACATATTCGGGAAGATGTTGACAGTAAGATCCAGGCATCCCGCCAGGTGACGCTGATTTTTTCAGTGATCATCCTTACCTTACTGGTCGGCATAGGGATCTCTGCGATTAAAATCATCCGTCCGATTTTACATCTTACGGCGTCCGCCTCCTCGATTGCAGAAGGCAACCTGGATACGCCGATTGACAGCAGCGGCGTTGATGAAATCGGACGACTGGCCCGCAGTTTTGTCCACATGCGGGATGTGATTCGAGCCGAAATGGACGCCCTGGCCGAAAAAAATACCACTCTATTGGTAGAAACGGCCGAACGCAAACGGGTAGAGGAGTCGCTGCGCCTCCTCAATGATGAACTGGAACAGCGCGTGCATCAACGCACGCTCGACCTGGAGACAGCCAACAAAGAATTGAAAGAGTTCGCGTATGTTGTCTCGCACGATTTAAAGGCCCCGCTGCGCGGGATCAGCCGGCTGGCGCAGTGGTTAGAGAAGGATTATGCTGATAAGCTTGGGGAAGAGGGTCAGGAACAACTTAACCTTCTGGCGGCTCAGGTCAGGCACATGAGTGCATTGATTGACGGGGTTTTGCGCTATTCCAGAGCGATTCATGGCAGCGAGTGCGAAGAATCTATAGATTTGAATGTGCTTGTGCCCCAGGTAATCGCTATGCTCATGCCGCCAGCCCGAATAACGATTCGACTGATAGAGGAACTCCCTGTCATTTATGGAGATCCCATTCGGATCATGCAAGTGTTTCAAAATCTTCTGAACAATGCTGTGAAGTTCATGGATAAACCGGATGGACAGATTACTGTTCATTGTGAGGATACCGGCGCTCTGTGGACATTTCACGTGGAAGACAACGGCCCTGGCATTGATCCACGTCATCATGAACGCATCTTCCAAATCTTTCAAACGAATACATCCCCGGATCAAAGTGAAAGTACCGGCATTGGGTTGACGGTGGTCAAAAAAATTGTAGAATTATATGGAGGGCGCGTCTGGGTTGAATCCACTGTAGGACAAGGAAGCCGGTTCTCTTTCACCTGGCCGAAACAATCAGGAGACCGTCAATAGCGCGCCAATACTTCGCCAGTAACATCCTAACATCCGGAGTGTCAAAGCTCCGCTTTAACAGAGAAAACAGAGCTTTCGCACTCCGGAGAAAATTGAGCTTGACAAAAATTCTACAATGATGGTGTGCTTATAATTTACAAAAAACATTGCACGAAAGGAAATAAAAATCTATGAAACATTTGGATACACCGCAGGCCCTCTTGTATTACATGATGTTAATTCGAGGGTTTGAACTCAAGATTGCAGAAGCCTTTGCCTATGGGAAACTGGCAGGCACCATGTTTCACCTGTCGGTCGGTCAGGAAGCCACGTCGGTCGGAACGATCTCAGCTCTAAGGGAAGGCGATTATATTCAAAGCCATCATCGCGGGCATGGTCACATGATTGCGCTGGGCGCGGATGTCAATAAAATGATGGCTGAGATGTTCGGGCGTATCGATGGCTATTGTAAGGGCAAAGGCGGCTCGATGCACATTGCGGATATGAAGCTTGGAAATCTGGGGGCCAATGGCGTTGTCGGCGCCGGACTCCCGATAGCAACCGGCGCGGCCCTGGGCGTCAAATATCTCAACCAGGATCGGGTGGTGATGTGCTTTTTCGGTGAAGGCGCGTCTTTGGAAGGCGAGTTTCATGAATCTTTAAACTTCGCAGGCTTGCACAAATTACCGATTGTGTATGTATTGGAAAATAATCAGTATTCCCTGTCAACGGCGTTAACGCGCGCCTCAGCCGTTGAAAACCTGTTCAGTCGGGCGGCGGCGTACAATATGCTAGGCGAACAGGTGGATGGCATGGAAGTGGTGGCTGTAGCTGAAGCAGCCAAACGCGCGGTCGAATACGCCCGCAGCGGCCAGGGTCCCTATTTGTTGGAGAGTTTGACCTATCGCTACTATGGACACTCGCGCAGCGATCCGGCGCCTTACCGGACAAAAGAGGAAGAACAGGTCTGGAAGGCCAGAGATCCGATTGCCACCTACCAACAGAAATTGCTTGAACACAAGCTGATCACCAGCCAGGAAGTTGAGGGCATGAATGCGGAGATTGAAACACTCCTTGGCAAGGCGGTTGATTACGCTGATAAAAGCCCCTATCCGGAATTATCTGAAATTTTTGCCGATATTTATGCCCAATAAGTCAATAAACTGAGAGGAAGAAAGCTATGAGTCGGATGTTAACCTACCGTGAAGCGTTAGGAGAAGGGATCAAACTTGAAATGGAACGCGACGACAGGATTTTTATGCTGGGTGAAGATATTGGCATCTATGGCGGCGCGTACAAAGTATCAAAAGGGTTGCTCGAACTCTTTGGCGAGCGTCGGATTATGGACGCTCCCATGTCTGAGTCGCTCATCGTTGGAGCCGGGATTGGGGCCGCACTGATCGGGCTGCGGCCGATTGTGGAACTGATGTATATTGATTTTGCCACGCTTGCGTCAGATCAAATCATTAATCAGGCCGCCAAATTCCATTTTATGACCGGCGGCAACGTAACGGTTCCGATGGTCATTCGCACCCAGCAAGGCGCAGGACGTTCCGCCGCCGCCCAGCACTCGCAGAGTCTGGAAAGCTGGTATGCCCATATTCCGGGATTAAAAGTCGTTCTGCCTGCCACCGCGTATGACGCCAAAGGGCTGATGATCGCCGCCATTCGCGATAATAATCCGGTAATGGTGATTGAACACAAAGCATTATATACCTTGAAGGGTGAAGTCCCGGAAGGCAGCTATACGGTTGAAATCGGGAAAGCCGATCTGAAACGCGAGGGTACAGATGTTACGATTCTGACATATTCCAAAATGGTACACCTCTGTTTGCAGGCTGCAGAAACTTTAGCGCAGCAACAAGGCGTTTCAGTGGAAGTCGTTGATCTGCGCTCGCTACGGCCATTCGATGAGGAAACCATCAAAATCTCGCTTATGAAGACCGGTAAGGTACTGATTGTGACTGAATCGAATAAAACCGCAGGCATGAGCGCGGAACTGTTTGCTAAGTCCTGGGAATTGGTTCCGAGTCTCAAACAGGTGAGGCGGTTGGCCGGAAAAGATGTGATTATGGCGTGCTCGCCCCAGTTGGAGCAATATTCTATCCCGTCAGTGGAAGAAATTCAAGCGGCAGTTATCGAACTGGCGGCATGAAAAGGGGGTAGCGTTTACGGCGAACGGAGATTTTCAGAGGAGTTTACATGAGCTTCTGCTCACCTGATAGGATGAAACTACAAGAATCACATATAGGAAAGAATGATGATGTCAGGCGTGGCAGAAACTCATTCTTTCCTATATGTGATTCCTGTCGTTTCATAAGAGATGTCATGAGCGTATGTTCACCCGGTATGATGAAAATCAGATGTAGCGCGAAATTCCTTTTCGCGTATCAGGCTGCGAAAAGAAATTTCGCGCTACATTTTTAGAGGAGAAGGGAAAATTATGACACATAAAGTGATTATGCCATTACTTGGCGAAACCATGGAAATGGGGAAAATTGTCGCCTGGGTCAAACAAGTTGGCGAGAAGGTGCAAAAAGGAGAAATTCTCCTGGAAGTCGAGTCGGATAAAGCCACGTTAGAAGTTGAATCTTTTTTCAGCGGATATATGCGAAAAATTCTTTACGCTGAAGATACTGAAGTCAAAGTCGGGGAAGTGATCGCCTTGATGACAACAACCCCGGATGAAGCCATTGAAGAATAAGGTATTTTTGTTGTAAGCAATTGTTCAAAAGACTAATCTATTCAGAGAACGGGTTAAGTTCTGAGAGGAGGGAACGCCATGAAATACAGAAAACTCGGGAATAGCGGGCTGCTTGTCAGCGCGGTCGCGCTGGGGACAATGCAATTTGGGAACAAGATGAATATGGGTAATCTGGATCAGAACGCGACGAATGCGATGGTTAAATTCGCGCTCGATCAGGGCATAAATTTTATTGATACCGCTGATGTCTATAGCCTGGGCGAGAGTGAGACCTTATTGGGCAATGCGCTGAAAGGGATCCGGGCAGAAATCGTGCTTGCTTCGAAAGTGCGTTTACCGATGAGCGAGAATATGAATCGCAGCGGCGCAACCCGCGTTAATATCATGCGCGGCATTGAAAGCAGCCTCAAACGCTTGCAAACCGACTACCTTGATTTATATCAGGTACATGGCTGGGATAGTAACACGCCATTGGAAGAAACTTTGCGAACGCTTGATGATCTTGTGCGCCAGGGAAAAGTTCGTCATATCGGGTTGAGCAATTATCTGGCATGGCAGGCCGCCACCGCCCTGGGCATTCAAGAACGCGAACATCTGGAAAAATTTGTGACCGCGCAATTGTATTACAGCCTGGTCGGCCGAGATTTGGAGCACGACTGGTTATCCTGCGCTGCTTATCATCATTTGGGGATTTTGGTCTGGAGTCCTCTGGCAGGAGGGTTTCTAAGCGGAAAATATGATCGCAATACTCCGCCGGCTGCGGGCACGCGTTTCGCAGAAGCCGGACAGTTTGTGATGTTCGATAAAGAACAAGCGTTTAGCGTTGTTGATGTGCTGCGTGCAGTGGCGAAACGGCATGAGGTAAGTCCGGCAAGGGTTGCGTTGGCCTGGCTGTTGTCCCGCCCCATGATTAGCAGTGTCATTATCGGCGCACGCCAAATCCCACATCTGAAAGATAATCTTGCAGCCGTTGATTTGGAGCTCTCCTCTGAAGATATGCAACAACTTCATGTCGTCTCAGATCCGGGCACTCCCTATCCGAAATGGATGGTGCTGCAATTGGATCAAGCTGAGGATCCGCGCCCGGCCATCTTAGAACCGGAACGCTTTGCTGACGGCGGCTCCTGGCAGGATTTGCGCGGAACCAAATGGATGGGATAAGCGCAAAGTACACCATGAGACTCAAAAGAGAAACCGGGTTTTTGACAAAAACCCGGTTTCTGGCGTGTAGTTCCACTCCATGCCGGAAAAGCCAAATTTGTTAAGAAAGTATTTGACAATTTTCAGGTTTATTCTTTACAAGTTGTCACGATTTTTATTTGCTGAAAGAAAGGGGGGATAGCTGCTCTCATATTGTGTTGAAGAGCGTGAAACTTTTTCCGAATATTTCTTGCTCAATTGTCGTAACAGATGATTTTTAGGGATGAATATTCTTGAGGAGTACTTCCCCTGAGTTGTTTGCGGAACCTCTGTGCTTTCGCCAGGTCAGGGAGAGGAGAACAGATTATGAAAAAGTTGGTATTGTTATTGCTGATTGCTGCATTGATTCTGACTGTCGGAGAAGCGTTTGCGGAAAAGAAATATACTATCGGGACGGTGGTCAAAGTGGATGGGATTGCCTGGTTTGACCGGATGAGAGAAGGGGTTACAAAGTTTGGAGAAGACACAGGGCATGAAACCTTTTTACTTGGCCCGCCCAAAGCGGATGCAGCGTTACAAGTGCAAATTATTGAGGATTTGATCGCTCAGGGCGTTGATGCGATCTGCGTGGTGCCGTTTTCGCCGGAAGCTTTGGAACCCGTGCTGAAAAAGGCCATGGATCAAGGGATTATTGTGATTGCACACGAAGCAACAAACCAGCAAAACGTGAATTACGATATTGAAGCTTTTGACAATGCCGGCTACGGTGCTCACCTGATGGATCACCTGGCAAAATATATGGGCGAAGAAGGGGAATTTGCCGTATTTGTCGGAAGTTTAACCTCGAAATCGCACAATGAATGGATTGATGCGGCGTTGGCCCGCCAGCAAGAAAAATATCCGAATATGAAAGTCGTGACAGACCGCGTCGAAGAGTATGACGACCAGACGGTGGCTTATGAAAAAACCAAAGAACTGCTCAAAACCTATCCGAATTTAAAAGGGATTCAGGGCAGCGCCATGTCAACCGCTCCAGGAGCCGGGCTGGCGGTGGAAGAAAAAGGTCTTCAAGACAAAGTGATGGTGGTTGGCACCAGCCTGGTGTCTGTGACCGGACAATACCTGGAAAGCGGCGCGGTGAAACTGATTAGTTTCTGGGATCCTGCTGACGCCGGCTATGTGATGAATAAATTAGCAGTCATGCTCCTGGAAGGTCAGGACGTGACCGAAGGGATGGACCTTGGCGTGCCCGGATATAACGCCATCAAGAAAGATGGGAAAGTGCTGTACGGGTCAGCCTGGGTGGATGTCACGAAGGAAAACATGGACAAGTATAATTTCTAATATTCTCACCTCACCCTTGCCCCTCTCCAAAGGAGAGGGGTTGTTCCTTCCTCCCCAACCGAGCGATCAATTGCCCGCCTCAAAGGGGAGGGGAGTCTGGTTAGGAGCTATAATCGTCATGGCAGACGAATTCCTTGTGGTTAAAAATGTCAGTAAAGCGTTCGCCGGGGTTCAGGCCCTGGATCGAGTCTCTGTCACGATTCGCCGCGGCGAAATACGCTGCCTGGTCGGAGAAAATGGATCGGGTAAATCTACGCTCATTAAAGTCATTTCCGGATTTTATAAGCCGGATGATGGGGAAATTATTCTGAACAACCACTCTTATAAGCGTTTGCACCCCATTGATGCGATTCGCCAGGGGATTCAGATTATTTATCAGGATTTCTCTTTGTTTCCGAATCTGACAGTGGCCGAAAACTTAGCCCTCAATTACGAACTTGAACAAAATGCCCGCATTGTGCACTGGAAAGAAGTCCGGCAAATCGCCCGTGAAGCTATAGATCGGATTGAGGTTGAGATTGATCTTGATGCCTATGTTGAGGATCTTTCAGTCGCTGATAAGCAGTTGGTCGCTATTGCACGAGCAATTCTTCATGATGCGAAACTGATTATTATGGATGAACCGACCACCGCTTTGACGCACAAAGAAGTTGAGTCCCTGTTCCAGGTGATCAAAAATTTTCAAAAAGAGGGAATCTCAACGTTGTTTGTCAGCCATAAACTCAGAGAGGTTTTGGAAATATCCGAGCAGGTGACGATTCTGAGAAACGGCAAAAATGCGGCTGATGGCGCCATTGAAGAGTTTGATCGCGCCAAACTGGTGTATTATATGACCGGTCGTGAAATTGATGACAGCCGGTACCAATATAGTCCACGTCCTGAGGCCTCGCACAGTCTGTTCAGCGTTCAGCACCTGACCACACCCGGCCGATTCGAAGATATTAGTTTTGAGATGTTGCCAGGTGAGATTGTGGGAATTACTGGCTTGTTGGGTTCCGGACGAACCGCGCTCGCCTCAGCGTTATTTGGGTTAAAGCCGGCAGAATCTGGAACCATGGCCATTGAAGGCAAACCCGTGCAGATTCGCAGCGTTCAACAGGCCATTCATCATGGCATCGGGTATGTTCCTGAAGATCGTCTGACCGAGGGGTTATTTTTGGAACAATCTATCGGCCGGAACATCATCGTCAGTATTGTGGAGCGGCTCGCCAATCTCCTCGGCATCATGAACACTGATCTGACTTCCCGTGAGATTCAGAAGTTTATTGACTATCTTCGCATTAAAACGCCTTCCTCGCTCTTACCGGTTCAAAGCCTGTCCGGCGGCAATCAGCAGCGGGTCGTTCTGGCAAAATGGCTGGCGGCCAAAGGAAAAATTTTGATTTTAAATGGGCCGACCGTCGGAGTAGATATCGGGTCGAAAATGGATATTCATCATACTCTGCGCGAATTGGCAAGACAGGGCATGGGAATTGTGATCATTTCTGACGATATTCCGGAGCTTCTTCAGAATTGTAACCGCATCTTTTTAATGCACAAAGGGCGGTTTATTGATGAACTACTGGGTGATGAACGCTGTACGGAAGAGGAATTGACCCGGCAGCTCGCTGCTCTGGTCAAATAATAACGCAGGAGTGCGAAAGCTCTGCTTTCGCCGTCAACGCAGAGCTTTGACACTCCTGTAAGGATAAAAATATTTGTGCTGATCTGATTATACTTTCGGAGTGTGCCGCGTCATGAAAAAATTATTTCATAAGCATGAAGCCGTTGTCGCTTTGATCCTGGTCGTGTTTGCTCTCATTATCGGCCTGGTCAATCCGGCGTTTTTTACACTGGAAAACCTCTTTGATTTGCTCAAAAGCAGCGTCGTCATGGGGATTTTTGCGATTGGCGTGTTAATTGTGCTCATATCCGGCGGAATTGATATTTCTTTTACCGCCATTGCCGCCTTCTGTATGTATGTCACCGGGCAAATTTTGAAAGGCAGTTTACTGCTGACAACCCCCTATGAAGGCACTGTGTTCGCAGGATTTGTGATCGCCGGTCTGATGGGATTAGTCCTCGGGCTATTAAACGCAATATTTATTTCCTATTTTAAACTTCCGACCCTGATCGTCACGCTGGGAACGGCCAATGCGTTTCGAGGTTTTATGCTGGCGTTTATCGGGACGCGCATTATCACGAACCTGCCGCGCGGCTGGATTCAATTCTCCAGGTTATCGCTTTTTCAAGCGACCACAGCGGATGGAACGCATATCGGCCTATCAGCAGCCGTCATTCTTCTCCTGATTTTTCTGGCAATTGCCTGGCTGCTCCTCAACTATAGCATGTTAGGACGCGGGATTTACGCCATCGGCGGCGATCGGATTGCGGCCGAACGTGCAGGATTTAACATCAATCGCATTCAATTTTTTATTTATGGCTTTGTCGGTTTTCTCTCAGGCATTGTGGGGGTCACGCACGCCTCGTTGATTCGAAACGCCAACCCCTTTGATCTGGTTGGCAGTGAGTTAACCGTTATTGCTGCGGTCGTGCTGGGAGGCACGAGTATTACCGGCGGACGCGGCTCTGTTCTGGGAACGGTTCTGGGGGTGTTCTTGCTCGTGATTATGAATAATAGTTTGATTTTGTTAGGCATTCCTTCCTACTGGCAAAAGGTTGTGGTTGGGTTGATCATTATTATCAGTACAGGAAGTACGGCCTACCAACATAAGAAGAAAAGAGAGGCGCTCGCATCATGAAGTTTCGTATGCTTGATGTTCTGAATCGAGATCGAAATCTCTTACAGCTTTTTGTTATTGCAGTTGTGGTGTTTGTCCTGATGAGCGCGTTGAATCCGGGCAAATTTCTCGCCATGCGCAATTTCGAATCCATGTCCTTCCAGTTCCCGGAATACGGGATTCTGGCAATTGCCATGATGCTTGCAATGCTGACCGGCGGCATTGACCTATCGGTCGTGGGTATTGCCAATTTTGCCGGAATTCTGGCGGCGATGGTCTTGACCAATTGGATTCCGGAAGCCGCCGGGAGCGGAACAATCGTGCTGATGATTTTCGTCGCCATGCTGGTTGCCCTGATCACCGGCGTCACCTGCGGCCTTCTGAATGGCCTGCTGATCGCGTATTTTGAAATTACCCCTATTCTGGCAACGTTGGGCAGTATGCAGCTATTCACCGGCGTCTCCATCGTCATTACCAAAGGTTATGCGGTCACGACCTATCCGGACCAATTTTTATTTCTGGGGAATGGCACCATCTGGATTTTTCCTGTGCCGCTGTTGATCTTTGCCTTTTTTGCGATCCTGTTTGCGTTTATCCTGCGTCGAACCACCTTTGGAATTAAATTGTTTATGATGGGTACCAATCCCACCGCCTCCAGATTTTCCGGGATCAATAATACGTTGATGCTGATAAAAACGTATATTATCACAGGTTGTCTGGCCGGAATTGCTGGCGTGGTCATGATTGCCCGCACCAATTCGGCCAAAGCGGATTACGGTGCCTCATATATTCTGCAATCTGTGCTCATTGCGGTGTTAGGCGGCGTGAATCCCAGCGGTGGATTTGGAACGATTCTGGGTTTGATCGTGGCGATCCTTTCGCTTCAGTTCCTCTCAAGCGGGTTTAATATGCTGCGCTTCAATAATTTTGCAAAAGAATTTACCTGGGGTCTGTTTCTGTTATTCGTGATGGTGTTCAATTACCTCATGAATGTGCGCCGGATGAAACGTGAAAGCTTGAAAGGGGCGAATGTTCAGCAAAGTCTTCCCTGAAAATTTGGATGATGTTGTTTTGAGGGGGTGATCGTGGGCACTTCTATGATGTTCATGTTTATATGACGATCTAAAGTATTTTAACGAATAGCACTATATGAGGTAAGGGGGAAATGATTATGAAAAAAATTGCGATTATAACTGTCTTGACCTGTTTGCTTGTCTCACTAATTGCTTTTGCGTCTTTTGCTGCGGATCCTTATCCGAGCAAAGAAATTACCATTGTCGTGCCACACTCTCCGGGCGGCGGCACAGACACGACTACCCGTTTTCTTGCCAAAGTCATGGAAAAATACGCAGGTGTTCCGGTGGTCGTTATCAATAAAACCGGAGCAGGCGGCGCTGTTGGCATGGCTTATGCGATGAATTCGCAGCCTGATGGCTATACGGTTGCCGTTCCGACCGTTGAGGTGACGACGCTTCCTCACTTAGGGTTAGCGCCGTTTACGATTGATGACTTTGCGCCGGCGGCTCTGGTGACCAATATTCCTTCAGCCATTGCCGTGAATGTGGATTCAGAATTTCAAACCTTCCAGCAGCTCATTGATTATGCAAAAGCAAATCCGATGAAGATCAGAACGGGAAATTCCGGAACCGGAGCGATTTGGCACATGGTTGCGCTTGGCATCGAAGACGCTACAGGCGTGAAATTTACACACGTGCCCTTTGATGGCGGTGCGCCCGCAGCGACCGCTTTGCTAGGAGGGCATATTGAAATGGTCACCATTGGTCAGGGCGAAGTGTTTCCGCATTATGAAGCAGGAAAATTACGCGCTCTGGCTGTCACCTCGACAAAGCCGCTTGCAAATTATCCCGGCGTGCCCACCTTGCAGGAACTTGGAATAGACCTTCCGCCGTTAGGCGGGTGGATTTCGTTGGCTTTCCCATTGAAGACGGATCCAGAAATTGTGCAAAAGTTTTCCTCTCTGGTCAAGCAAGCCATGGATGATCCCGAATTCCAGGAATTTTTGAAGAACCGCGCTTACACCAATGATTATATGGATCCAGCCGGAACCACGGCGTTCTGGAAAGAACAAAGCGAATTCTTCAAGAATCTGATTGAAAAGTTCGGGTTAAAGAAGTAGGGAAGTATTGCTCCCAAAAATGAAGAAACCGGGTTTTTGAGAAAAACCCGGTTTCTATGAAGGATTGCTAACAAAGACAAATGATGAAAACTGCTGATAGAGTTGTCGCCTGTTGTTTAATAATTCTGGGTATTCTGGTTTTCTGGCAAGCTTCCAAGATCACTTTCTTCTCTGAAGAATTGCTCGGTCCGGGGTTTTTCCCCAAATTTTTGGCAGGCGCATTGATCTTCCTGGGAATTCTCTTGTTTTTACGAACTGTTTTCGTTGCGGAGTTTCTTGCGGAATTTCCTGTAATTGACCTGGAGGCCCAGGGGGTAGTAAAAATTGTGATGGTTATCCTGGTGAGCGTGATTTATCTTACGACCATTGAACCTGTGGGATTTCTGATCACAACTCCTCTTTTAATGTTCATCTTGATGATGATTTTAAAACATGGAGACCTGGGAACTAAAATTGCCTTTAGTCTGATTTTCCCGATCGTCGCCTGGATCGCCTTTAAAATTTTTCTCAAAATTCCACTACCCTGGGGTGTGTTGAATTAAAAGGATGTCACTATGCTCGAATTGTTCTCTCAAGCAATCCATCAGGTATTGACGATTGATGTCCTCGTGATGATGCTCATCGGCGTCACAGGAGGCATGGTGATTGGGGCGCTTCCTGGCTTAACCGCAACCATGGGCGTGGCGATTTTAGTGCCCTTTACCTTCACGCTTGATCCGCTCACATCCTTAGCCATGTTAGTCGGGATTTATGTCGGGGCTATTCAAGGAGGATCAATTCCGGCCGTATTGATCCGAACTCCCGGCACTCCTGCCTCCGCAGCGACAACTTTCGATGGGTATCCGCTGGCGCTGAAAGGCGAAGGGGATAAAGCTTTAGCGTCGGCCTTATTTGCGTCATTTTTCGGAGGGATTTTCGGCACTATTGTTTTGGCATTTAGCGCGCCGCTCATTTCTACGGTCGCTTTGAAATTCAGCGCGGCGGAATATTGTACCTTTGGCATCTTTGGCCTGAGTGTCATTATCAGCCTTGCGGAAGGTTCAATGATTAAGGGGCTTATTTCCGGCTTTGTCGGCTTGCTGCTTGCAACAGTGGGCATTGATCGCGTTACCGGCGTCCCGCGTTTTACATTCAATAGTATTGAATTGATGAGCGGGATTTCTTTTATTCCGGTGATGATCGGTTTATTTGCCGTGTCTGAAATCTTTCATGGCGCCGAGAAAATCGTCCAGATCGAACGGATTTCTTTTGCGCTAAAACGCTTGCTCCCCACTTATGAGGAATTTAAACATATTTTCAAGACATTACTGCGATCTTCATTGATTGGAACCTTTGTCGGGGCCCTTCCGGGCGCAGGTGGTGATATTGCCGCTTTCATCAGCTATAATGAAGCTAAACGTTTTTCGAAACACCCCGAAGAATTCGGACATGGCGAGATCAATGGCATCGCGGCCTCAGAAAGCGCAAATAATGCGGTCTGTGAGGGGGCAATGATTCCGCTGTTGACCTTAGGGGTACCAGGAGATTCTGTGACCGCCGTTCTGATCGGCGCATTCATGATTCAAGGACTCCAGCCAGGCCCATTATTGTTTGTCAGAAACGCCGACTTAGTGTATGCCATCTTTGTGGCGTTTTTTATCGCTAATATCCTCAATTATATTGTGGCCTTAGTGGGCGCGCGAATTTTTGCCAGAGCCGTCTCTATTCCTCGCTATCTTTTACTCCCTGCGATTATGCTGCTGTGCATCATCGGAGCCTATTCCATTCGAAATAGTTTCTTTGATGTGTGGGTCATGCTGCTTTTCGGAGTGATCGGCTATGGCATGCAGAAACTGGGCTATCCGATCGGCCCCGTTGTTTTGGCGTTGATTTTAGGACCAATGGTGGAAAGTGAATTTCGCAGGGCGATGATCATGTATCAAAAAAATTATATGATCTTTTTTACGCGGCCAATTAGTCTGCTTTTTTTCATCCTGGCCTGTATTTCTATTTTCGGTCCGCCCCTGAGAACGCTGCTGCGAGCCAGGAAAGAAAGAATACGATCTTGAATTGTGGTTTTGTCTGAGATATAGTGTCTTGTAAATAAAATTTCTATGATGCGCGTATGTTCGTAGTTCCCGTTTCAGCGGGCTGCCTGAAGGCAGAACTACAAACATCACGACCACTGAATACATGAAGGATAAATTGTTTGGCGTCTATGTTCCATTGGTTACTCCACTCTCTGACGACGGGGAACAGATTAATGAGTCTGAATTACGTGCCTTGTGCCGTTTTCTTATCCAAAAGCGCGTTCACGGTTTTTTTCCGGTCGGAACAACAGGCGAATGTGCATTTTTAACGATAGAAGAACGCAAGCGGATTGCAGAAGTTGTTGTCGAAGAAACTGCCGGAGCAATTCCGGTGATTATCCATACGGGTATGCCCACAACCCGCGAAAGTATCGAACTTACGCAACATGCCCGTGATATTGGGGCAGAGGCCGCCGCGGTTGTTGTCCCCTATTATTTTTCTCTGGATGAACAGGAAATTTTTGCCCATTATGAAGCGATTTTGAAAGCTGTGCCGGATTTTCCTCTGCTGGCCTATAATATTCCCCATAACGCCAAAAATTATGTCACGCCCGCGATCATTCAAGCATTGCGAAAGAAATATTCTGCTCTGATCGGTGTGAAGAATTCGATCAGTTCTCTGACGGATTTTCAGGAGTTTGTAGCGATTGGGGATGAGAATTTTTATCCGTTTATCGGCAATGATCGCATGATTGTTCCTGCACTTGTTGCCGGAGCCTGCGGATCGGTCAGTGCGAATGCTTTACTTTTCCCGGAAATTTTTGTGGAACTGTTCGAGCACTATTACGCCCAACGTCTGCATGAAGCTCAAGTTGCGCAGAAGAAAATTAATCATTTCATGCGCGTACTTGGTCAGGAACCGAGCATTGCCCAGTATAAAGCCGGACTTGAATTGCACGGCCTTCACAGCGGCGGAGTTCGGCGGCCCTTCCGCAACCTTTCAGAAACGGAAAAAACGGCCTTATTGCAGTTACTAAAACAACTTACGCAGGAATTTGCAAGAGATGAGTAAATTATTTAGGAGTGCGAAAGCTCTGCTTTCGCTGTCAAGTCTGAGGAGTGCGAAAGCTTAACAGCGAAAGTAGAACTTTCGCACTCCGGCCAGGAGGTATGTTATGAAAAAATTTTTAAATGATCCCGCAAAGTTTGTTGATGAAATGGTACAGGGCATTGTTGCCGCGCATCCCAAACAATTGAAATTCGCAGCGGATGATGTGCGCTGTCTTGTCCGGGCGGATGAGAAGAAAGAGGGCAAAGTCGGCCTGGCAACCGGCGGCGGTTCCGGGCACTTGCCCTTATTTTTAGGCTATGTGGGCAAAGGGATGCTCGACGGCTGTTCGGTCGGCGGCGTGTTTCAATCACCCAGCGCGCAGCAGATGTTTGAAGTCACCAAAGCGATTGACAGCGGCGCGGGCGTGTTGTATATCTATGGCAATTATGGCGGCGATGTGATGAATTTCGATATGGCTGCCGAAATGGCGGATGTGGAAGATATTCGCGTTGAACAAGTTGTGGCAGGTGAAGATGTTGCTTCTGCGCCCAAAGGTCAGGAGTCCAAACGGCGTGGCGTGGCCGGTATTTTCTATGTCTATAAAATCGCCGGAGCATGCGCTGAAGAGATGGCGTCGCTCGATGAAGTGAAACGCGTGGCTCAAAAAGTGTGCGCCAATGTCAGAACCATGGGCGTGGCCTTATCGCCCTGCACCATTCCTGAAGTCGGAAAACCGACCTTTCAGATCGGCGAGAATGAAATGGAAATCGGAATGGGGATTCACGGTGAGCCGGGAATTCAGCGTGGTCCGCTAAAAACTGCCGATGAAGTGGTCGAAGCCATGCTGCGCCCAATTCTGGCAGACCTGCCTTATCAAAAGGGCGATGAAGTGTCGGTGCTGATCAATGGACTTGGCGCAACGCCTAAAGAAGAACTGTATGTTATGTATCGCAAAGTCAACGAAATCCTTGAGGCAGAAGGTATTTGCGTTTATCATGCCTATATTGGCGAATTTGCAACGTCAATGGAAATGGCGGGCGCGTCTATTTCCTTACTCAAACTCGATGATGAACTGAAATATTTCCTTGCCAAACCAGCGAACACGCCGTTTTTTGAACAGGCGCAATTGTAGGACAGGAAAAGAGTATCAATCTCGCTGATGGATTTCGTTTTTATGCGAAATCCATCGGTCTTTTTCATAATGTCATGACAACACTCACAGCACAAGATATGCAAGCCATTCTCAGCAAGTTAGATGCAATTATGACAGAACAGAAAGATTTGCTGACCGAATTAGACGCGGCGATTGGCGACGGCGACCTGGGGCTTACCATGACCAGAGGATTCAGCAGCGCAAGCAAACTGGCGCAGGAATTCAACGAAACGGACATTGGCAAAATGCTGTCAAAAGTCGGGATGAATATTGCGCAAGTTGCCCCATCAACTATGGGAACTCTGGTCGGTTCAGGGTTTATGAAAAGCGGCAAAGCCTTAAAAGGCCGGGAATCCTTAGAATTGAATGGAGTGACTGAAGCGATCTCGCAATTTTTGCAAGGGATCATGGACCGGGGCAAGGCACAGCCCGGCGGAAAAACCATCGTGGATGCTCTCCAGCCAGCGGTTCAAGCCTTACAAGAAGCCGTCAACACGAATAAGACGCTGCCGGAAGGTTTACAGGCAGCCTATCAGGCTGCATGTCAAGGAGTCGAGGCCACGAAAGACATGGTCGCCCAATACGGACGTCCTGCTTATTATCAGGATAAATCAAAAGGCAAACAAGACCCCGGTGCCACTGTTGGTATGTTGATTATCAAGGCGTTTGCCGACTATGTAACTGAACAAGAATAACCTGTAAAAACCGAGTTTTTTGAAAAAACTCGGTTTTTTCTGTATATAGAGAGGGGTATTATGCTCAAAAAACCTATTCAAGAACTCTCCCTGGAAAAATTCTCGAAATACGGCACATTTGTGAACATGTTGAATCCGCAAACAGTGAAAATCAGCGAACCGCCCATTGAATTCTTTCGAGATATGGCGCAACTACAATTGGGGTGCCAGGCCGCTCCGTCATTTTCAATCTGCCGCGTCACAAAACGTCCGTTAATCGTTGATGCCTCCGAATACCACAATTACTGCGGCGAAGGCATTCTGCCGCTCGACGGCGATATATTGATGCATGTTGCTCCGGCAAACGGTGGTACGCTCAACACCGAAGATATTGAAATTTTCCATGTGCCCCAAGGTACCTTTGTGACGTTACGTCCCGGCGTATGGCATCACGCGGTGTTTGCCTATAATACCGAAGTGGTGAACACATTGATCGTCCTGCCCGAACGGACTTATGCCACAGATTGCCATGTGTATGAAATCCCGGAAGCGCAGCAGGTAGCAATAGGTTCATAGTAAGCCCCACCCAACCCCCATTTTGTACGTTCGTAGTTCTATCTTCAAGTGAAAAGTTCACGCACGCGAGAACTACGAACGTATGAAAATTCATTCCGATCTACATGTCGAAATTCTTTACACTTACCAGAATGAAAAAAGCCTTTATTTTATAATATGTTAGAAAGAAATTTTCTATCTGTTAATTTTACTGTCGAAAAATTTTACAATTTTTCAAATCCAGGTGGTGTTCTTTCATGTATATCCAGTAAAAGCATGGCAATGTAACTTATTGTAAAACAAGAGGTTAGAAAATATTTTTGCAAAAATGAAGAATCTTCTCAATTCTGGCACAGGTTTTGCTACATAAATTCAATGATTTTGGTACGTTATAAAGCGTATAAAAATCTTATGAAAATTGATAAGCAATATTGAGAATAGGTATAAATAAACTAAGGTAATTTCTCAGGAGTTATTCATGTGTTGTGGCAAACACACCACGGCGAATGAAAATTTTCTGTTCAGGGGAGATGGGATGTACCGCGAAACTCCAGTTTCGCGGCTATCAACGAGGCGCGCAACTGGAGTTTCGCGCTACATTTTCAGGGGAGAAAAATTGTTATGAAAAAAATTTCTGTTGGGTTAATAGTATATGTCACGATATTTGCTCTGAGTTCATTAACAAATGCAGCGACATTATCAGCTATTTATAAATTTGAAGGACTTAATTCGGCAACAACCTCATTTGAAGGTTTGGATTTTACGAATGATGGCACGTTATGGATTACCAGCGCTCCAAATAGCGCGGCGAAGAGCGTGTTTGCTGTTGATTTAGCAAATGAGAAAATCTTGAGTAATACTCAAACCTCTCTTTTTAATCCGGTGGCTCTGGCAAGCGACGGAACCCAACTCTTTATAGGGAACAATTACAAGGCTGGCTATGGATTTGATCTTGCTGACAAGGTGTATGCAGGAAGCATTATTAGCCCGGAAGAAGGCATTACCGTATCCGCAAGTCCGATTTTTACCCTGGGAGTAGCCGGATTCTTAGGGATTGATGCTAAAAAAACCTGCATGGAGCCTGAAGGTGCCGCGTATTTGAATGAGTATATATATTTTAGCTGCCAGGATAGCAAAGAGGTGATTAAAGTCAATCCCGCGACTGGCGCTGTGGTTGAGCGTTACAATATTGGAGTCACTGTGCTTGGAGTCGGCGCGACAGAAGATAAACTCATCCTCGGCGATTACACCAATCATGCGCTGTTATTATATGACGTATCAATTGGTTCCGTGACAGATTCCATTAGCCTGGCGAGCCTCTTTATCGGCGCTGAAAGCGATTACGAAAAATTGACTGGCATGGCATATAGAGTTGATGTGGAAAATGCAGGCAAGGATATCCGTTCTATCCCTGATCCTGACGGCATTGCTTACAGAAATGGCAAAATTTATATGACCTTTGAGCATGATCTGCGAGTGTTTGAAATTTCATTGAATGATCCGCCCGTGGCAACGCCTGAACCCGGCACTGTTCTGCTCCTGGGGCTTGGACTGATGGGTTTGACCGCAGGGTTGCGCAAAAAACGGGCGTAAATATTCCGGATACTTGAGAAAAAAGCACAGTATGATTGACTCCCTCCTTGTTCGGTTCTTATCGGAATGAGGCGGCCAATGGCCGCCTCATTCAATTCATATAGCAATCCCAATAATCACATGTAGACTGTCATTGTGAGGTTTTGTGACCTGTTTGCGTGCGGACAGGTCCAGGCAGAAACAATCTCACCGGAATCAGGAGATTACTTTGTCGCGAACTCCTCGCAATGACAGGCGTTTTCAGAGAAATTAACAGTCCTGCACGGCCGGAGGGAGCAGCTTATCCTATGCCCTGTTAGCCATCTTCCGGTGAAAATCCAGAAAGTACCCTGTCATTTTTCTTATCGTCCTGCCGTTTCAAACCATTGAAACCGTCAACGGATGAAACAGTGTTCATGGTCTCGCAGGCGGTCTGGATAAGATCCCATAACAAAAGAAATCGAAAATTTCCTGATAAAACGCCGCATAATTGGGATAGAGTTTGAGCAACTCTTCGTCATGGGCTAATTCGTGGGATTTGTCATGCATAGCCAGCAGGAATTCAGGACGGATTCCGGGTCGAATCTCGCCGCGTTGTTGGGCATTGATAAACATTTGCACAGCGCGCTGCATTAGTCGGTTCTGGTCGAGATGGTCAAGGTCAAGTGCAATGAAATCTTTGACAAATTCGGTATTCATTTTTGACGCCAGTGTCTCGCTAAATTCAAAGATGCGCTGAAATTTCTCCTGAAACGGGATATCCAGCGCGTCCAATTCATCGAATTGCGCAAACGCTTCTTCCATCCGGGTATGCCAGATATACTTCGCCAACGTAATTTTATCGGGGAAGTATTTATAAAACGTCATTTTACTCACTCCGGCTTTCTCGCAAATTTCTTGAATGGTAATACGCTTGATCCCATGGCGGAAAAAGAGTTCCTCCGCCGTCGTAACAATCTGCTGTTGTTTTTTCGGAATTTTCTGTGCAACGCTATCTGTCATAAATATATGAACTCCTCTATTATACGCGATCTGTTTTTAAAAACTATTTTTGTATAAATTTTACGCGCCAGTATAGTGTCTGTCAAGGGAAAATGCAAAGAATTCCCTTGAAAACTTGAGGCTCATGAGTTGGGTTAAAATTTCGATCTGTATGAGATTGATTTAACGAGAAGGCTAAAACGCATATTTTAATCGCACAAACAGGGCATTCCCCTGGTTGCCCCATTCGGTTGAGGCAGCACCAAAGGTTGTATAGCCGGTCAGCAGCAGATCCAGATTGGTGGCAACTGACCAGGTGAATGATGGCATTAGAAGCGCGGAGCGATCATCAGGGTTGTAAATTCCAAAAATTGACGCACGCAGGAGCGGCGTAAGATCGTAAGCGAATTCCTGAAAAATAGACCAACGGGCCGGGGAGAGCATGTTTGCATCCATTGCTTGCAGGGCAAACTCCCCGGCCTGTTCGGATTTGCCGTTACTGTTGTACATGGTTTCCGTATGGATATAGAATGTATTCGGAAAGGTATAGTCAAACGACAAGACCACACTGGCAACCCAGGCATTGTCTGCATACAATGAGCGCCCGAGAAGGGGTGATACCTCGTGATCAGTGGCTTCTCCTTTATTGGGAGGATCGCTGATGCTCACTTCGCCTCGGAAGCCTGCCCCTTTGATATCTCCGGTCCACGCGCCGCCGAACACGCGGCGTTGATTCTTTAACGCTGCGATCACAAAAAAATCATAGTTATGCAGATTGGTTGACCACAACCCCGCGAATGTCCGCTTGTATTCATCTTCGTCAGGCTTGAAGGCGAATTCGACTTTTGAGACTGCCCCTGTGTAATATTGCATCCGCACAGCATCCGTACCGGGGCGTTCCTCATAATCAAAATCCAGCACAGATAACGGATTGAACAGGTCAATCACATTCCAAACTAACGAGGTGCCCCAGGCAATCCGCTGTCTTCCGATAGAGACCTGCAACTTGTTGAGCATATAGTCCAGGTACAAACGGTCTATTTGACCATACCCAAAGGATTTCTGCTGATCCCACAAAGTCGCATCCAATTTGGGGTGGTCGTAATCCTGTTGAATTTCTTCCATGAATGCAGGCAAATCGTGTACCGAATCACCGTAAAAACCTCTGAACCGGAGTTCCAGAACTGCTATGAGAGAATCGGTCGGATACCAGCGGGAATTGATACGAACATGGAGAAGATGATCATTCAGCCGATCCACAGGGGGCGTATCAGTCGTCGAAAACAGATATTTCACATAGCCGTTGAGATCGTAAGACCGTGTCTGGGCTGCTGCGTAAAAAGGGATAAAAAGAAGAATAACTAATGTGATGAATTTGATTTTCATAAGCCAGTATATCCCAAGTTTCAATTAAGAGTTTTACCCCCCTGCTCCTGGCAGGTCTGTTAAGTTCTTTAGGTGTTGGTCATCTCGACTTCGCTCGATGACCGGAACACCGCACGTCGAGCGAAGTCGAGACGTTATATTTTGCGAGAACTTAACAGCCCTGCCTTTTCCTGGGAGGGAGAGGGGGGAGAGATACTATCCCTCCAGTTGATCCGATTTAATCCCCCCGTCTTCGAGCGTCACAACTCGTCGGGCGCGTTTGATGACCCTGGCGTCATGCGTGGAAAAGATGAAAGTCATGGCATACCTGGCATTTAAGGTTTCCATGAGATCAAGTAACGCTTCGGCCGAGGTGGAATCTAAATTGGCGGTAGGTTCATCCGCCAGCACACAATTCGGGTGCGACGCCAGGGCGCGAGCCACAGCCACGCGCTGCTGTTGTCCGCCTGATAATTGCGATGGCATCCGATCCAGGCGATCACTCAAGCCCACCGCGTCTAAGAATTCCCTGGCACGTTGGCTTCTTTCCCGTTTGGGGATCCGTTGCAACAACATGATAAACTCCACATTCTCCTGGGCAGTGAAAACCGGAATCAAATTATACGCCTGAAACACGAATCCGATATGATGCAGCCGATAATCAATTATTTTCCCGGAGGATAATGTGGCAATATCGGTTCCATCAACAATGATGCGCCCGTTGGTGGGTTTATCAAGTCCGCCAACAAGATTCAGCAAGGTCGTCTTCCCTGACCCCGATGGGCCAACGATCGCGGTGAATTCTTGCTTTTCGATCTGCAACGTGACATTCTTCACGGCATGTACGGGGACTACGGTTGTGTTATAGATTTTATCCAGATTTTTTAATTCAATGAGCGCCATAAGTTATCCTCCTGATTTTTTTACCTCACCCCTGCCCCCTGAAAAACTCCTCTCCCCTTTGGTGAGCAGGGGTGTTAAGTTCTCTCAGGAGTGCGACGCGGTCGTCGCAGCGGCATTTCATCAGCCGCCCTTGTCAGAGTGTTGCTCTGATGCGATGACCTCATCGCACTCCTGAGAGAACTTAACACCCCTGTCCTTATGGGAGGGACTGGGGGGCAGATCCTTAATACGTCAATACGTTCTGATTGCCTCTGAGGGCTGAATATGAATCGCTTTCCAGGCTGGCAGCAACGCCGCAATATTCGCTGTCGCAATAATCATGAGCGTCAAGATAATGTACATCGCCACCGGCAGAAAGGGATACACCATAGCACTTGCACCGAAGCTTTCAAAACCTGATGCAAACGCCGAGAAATCTATGCCTGTCAAAGAAAAATACCGGATTGAGACTCCGCTGATCGCCATCCCGCCAAGTCCTCCGGTGATCGAGAGGAAAATCGTCTCTAACAGGATCATGGCAAACACATACCGTTTTTTCATGCCAACCGCGATCAACATGCCCAGTTCGCGGATACGATCAACCACCGACATGAGCATGGTATTCGTAATACCAAAGAGCAGCGCCAACAAGATAATCCCAACAAAAACATACGATGAATAGATCATCATCACAGACACAACGGCAATCTCCGGGGCGATCTCCCTCCAGGTCTGGACGAGCAGGGTGTCATACTTGGTTTTGAGCATCTCGGCGACCTGCGGCATGATTTTGACAGAGGTCGTGCGGACGGCTATTTCATGGATGATCGGCGTAGTTTCCAACACCCGGAACAGATCGCCTTGCAGCACAAAAACGTTCATTTCATCGAACAACGCCGACTCGGTTTTGAAAATACCCACCACCCGGCAGGCAACCGAGATAAACGACACATCCAGCCCCTGAAAACTCAAGACGATTTTGGAGTTCAGTTTCAGATTGAGCCGCGTCGCCAGTTTCTGTCCTATCACAATCGGGTTTTTCCGGTCTGATTCGAAATAGTCGCCGGCAATGATTTTTTCAGGCAGATTGGTAGTCTGTTTCGCTTCGTCCGGGATGATGCCCACAATCGTTACTCCAAAACTTGAGGCCGGCGAGGCCGCCATACCTTCGATCAATGTTCGGCCTGAAACCGCTTTCACCCCTGCAATATTGCGGATCTCGGCTACGACACTAGGTCCATCAGGAATGATATTTGTCATCTCTTTCTCAATAGGATACGCATTGTGATGGATCTGAATATGCGCCAGATCACGGTCAATCGCGCTATTGACAATTGATTCGCCCATCCCCATCATTAACGCGCCTGCCATGAGACCACCCCACAGACCAAATATCATGGCCACAAGAATAATCAGACTGCGTTTTTTATTCCTCCAAATATTTTTCCACGCCAGAATAAGTAACATAGGCTTCTAATAGCACACTGATTGGACTGATTGGGCTGATGTCCACTGATACTTTCTTTGTTTATGGGTTTTGATCAGCGTTGTTCAGCCCAATCAGTCCAATCAGTGTGCTATTTGGATATTCCTAAGCATGCAGGGCCTTAACAGGTTCCAGTCTCAGGATAAACAATACCGGATAGAGCGCGGTCGCCAGGGCAATAATGAGCACTACCAGGGTCTGACTGAGAAAGACAATCGGGTCTGTACTAAAGGTAACCAGCGCTTCGAATCCTAATTTATCCATTGCTTTGGCGGCATCTCCGGCAATACGAATCGGGTGCTGGTAGAGATACAAGATCAGCGGTAAACTCCCGATAACGCCTGTTATCGCTCCGATACAGGCAATAAACATCGTTTCCAGCGTCGTCACCCAAATCAGCCGCCATTTTTTCATACCGACAGCGATCAAAATACCAAATTCTTTCGTCCGCTCCGCGACCATCATCATCACCGTACCGAGTACCCCAAAACCAATCACGATATAGAGAATGGCCAGCATCACAATCCCACTAGCGTTATCAAGCTGGATATGTTGATTCATATCGGGCATCATTTGATCCCAGGTCATAATCGTATAATTGTTCCCCAAAGTTGCACGCAACTGTGTTAACACAGGATCTAAATACCTGATATTCTCGATCATAATGGGCAGAGAGGTAATCCTGTCCGCTGCAGAAAAGATATTTTGCGCCGCCGGCAACGACAGAAAGACAAAACTCAGATCCATCTCTTGAAATGGTAATTGTACCAGGCCGATCACCGGAATCTGAGCCGCCGCCGTTTCGCCATGATAGCCCTGTCCGTAAAGCACCAGGTTCTCTCCCAGACGAATTTTTAAGCGTTGCGCTAACCCAGCACCGATAAGAGCGCCATCGGAATTGAGCGTGAGATATTGTCCCTGGACCAATCGTTTCTGTAAGCCGGTCATCTGATCTTCCAGCACAGGTTCGATGCCGATGACCTGTGCGACTTTGGTTGCCGTATCGGAAGAAGCCAGCGCAAAGGCTTCCAGGCGAGGCGTCATGGTCGTCACGTGGGGGATGCTGCTTATATCTTGCTGCCAGTTCTGCTCAAGCACAATACTTTTGTCCAAAGAGCGATCATCCCAGTACCCGTTTCCCTGCACCTGCACATATCCTGTAAAGAGCCTGGCTGCGGAGTGAATCATATAACCGTATGTTCCGCGCTGGGTTGAACGCATGACTGTGGCCAAAAGCACGGCGAAGAACACGGAAGCGACGACAATCAGCGTCCGTTTTTTATTGCGCCAGATATTACGCCAACTTAAAGTGAAGTACATCTGTATCCCTCCTATCGAACCCGTTTCATGTTTTGTTCTGAAAAGAAGGACGTATCAATTGGGGGATTGAATTCAATCGCCAGATACTCCATGACCGTTTTCTGATTGGGCTTGTCGAGCGGCGTCATTTCCCAATGCGTCGGTATCGTTCGCCCGCCCATTTCCTGCACCTTACTCCCGACCATGGATCTCATCAGCACGTCCTCTTCATCATAAAAATCCTCTTTGAGTTGGAGATAACTTTCTTTCGCAATCCAGGTGATAATCTTGCCCCACACGACGCCCGCTTCGGGTTTGGGGATCATTTGGATTTTATAACAGTCATATCCGGCATATTGTTCTTCCGCAATGATACTGTGATCATAATCTACAACGATAGAGGATTCGCGCACAAGATCATCGTTTGTGAAGTCAGACCCCATCCAGGGTTGCAGCATCATGGAAGGTGGAATTTTAATCACGCGCTGAACCGCCGGAATCCAGTTCCATACCTCCTTTTGGCGTTTCAGTGTGACCGTCCCTTTGTCTTTGGCCGGACTGGTCACCAATACCAATGCGTAGTCGGGCTCGACGGCCCAGACTTTCATGGTCATCGTGCGCGACCAATCGGGCTTGATAACAGTCATGGAGAGTTCACTGGTACTGCTATTCGCCCGCATTAATTGATCGGCCTTTTGCACGATGTCTTTTGGGGTCTCCGCCATCACGGGTGTACAACACAGCAAAAATAGAACAACACGTAACATTCGAGCAACTATTCTTTGAGACGTCATGAGTATTTTCCTCCTACTCCTGTACTGACGGAGCGATTGTGGGAACTTTGGGATTGTCTGAACTGATCATATTTTCATTCCGAATACGGCAGAACATTCTGCATTGATGATCAAAAATATACGATAAGCATATTTAAAAACTATTTTCGTCTATAAAATAATTATTGGTATAGTATTTGTCAAGCAAAAATTTACGATTTATGTATTTTTTTATAAATATCGTAAACCTGTCAGGTCATAAAAGAGTTATACATTTTTGGTCGGTATTCATCGCCGCAGATATAGGGCTGGTTAGACATCTTCCGGCGAAAATCGAGAAAGTACTCCATCATTTTCCTTTACAAAAAATAGAAAAAGGGCCACATTGTTTCTGTGACAGGCAGCATGTTTCAAAACCTAAGTAAGTATGAATGATTAATGTTTGATTTCTCTCGCAAAGCCCGCAAAGCTCGCAAAGAATGGATATTCAAAGACTTTGCGTCTTTGCGGGCTTTGCGAGAAACTGAAAAAAATTATTCATATTCAGAACGCTCAGAAAGCGTAAAGGATTATGACTGAAATCCTGTGGGAAGGCAAATATAAAAACGGCAAGAAAGCCGCGCCGATTCGGATCGCATTACCGTTTCAAACCATCGAAACCGTAAATGAAAGCGCGCAGCAGCGCCAGATGAACCTCGACCTCTTTTCCTCGTCCTTTGAGGGAGGCCGGGGTGGAGGTGAGTGGCGCAACCGCCTGATCTGGGGCGATAAAAAATACGTGCTGCCCAGTTTGCTGCCCGAATTTGCGGGTAAGGTCAACCTGATTTACATTGACCCGCCTTTCGACACCGGCGCGAATTTCTCCTTTACCGCCACAATACCGGCCACCCCCCTGTCCCCTAAAACCACCCCCGGCCCCGCCTTATCAAGGAGGGGGGAAGAAGAGGATGGTGTAACTTCCCCC
>DF820463.1:1089921-1111917 GCA_000739535.1 Candidatus Vecturithrix granuli
TAAAACCACCCCCGGCCCCGCCTTATCAAGGAGGGGGGAAGAAGAGGATGGTGTAACTTCCCCCCTCCTGATTCAGGAGGGGGGCCAGGGGGGTGGTGATTTGCACTTTGTCAAACAGCCGAGCATGATCGAGCAGAAAGCCTACCGCGACACCTGGGGCAAAGGCTTAGACAGTTACTTGCAATGGTTTTTTGATACAGTCGTGCTGCTGCGCGAATTGCTAGCTGAAGATGGCAGCCTTTACGTGCATCTGGACTGGCATGTCGGGCATTACGCCAAATGTGTACTGGATGAGGTGTTTGGGTATGAAAATTTTTTAAATGAAATCATTTGGCAAAGAACAGCATCTCATAATGATCCTCGAAGATATGGGATTATTCATGACATAATTTTATTTTATACAAAGTCTCCTAATTATACGTGGAATCCTCCCAAAATGGGACATTCTTCTGAATACATTGAAAATTTTTTTGTTTATGCAGAATCCCCAACAGGTGAAATTAGACGGTTAAAAAAGGGTGAAGATGCTCCTTCTGGTTGGAGGCGTTTCAGATTAGGTAACTTTGCAAGCCCACATCCACGACCAAATTTGACATATGAGTACAAGGGTTATAAGCCACCCCAAAATGGATGGAAAGTCTCTTTGGAGAAAATGATTGAACTTGATAAACAAGGGAGATTGTATTTCCCTGCATCGAAAGATGCTCGAATTCAAACTAAATCGTATTGGGATGAGGTATCAGAAGGTAAAGCTGTTCCTGATCTTTGGACAGGATTAATGACATTGCAGGCGCAATCACAAGAAAAAGTTGATTATGCGACTCAAAAACCTGAAGTCCTGTTAGAACGCATCATCAAGGCTAGTTCCAACGAAGGCGACCTGGTGCTTGATTGTTTCTGCGGCTCCGGCACCACCGCCGCGACAGCCGAAAAACTGAGCCGCCGCTGGATTACCTGCGATTTAGGCCGTTTCGCCATTCATACCACCCGTAAACGGTTGTTGGACATTGAAGACGTCAAGCCCTTCACCGTGCAAAATCTGGGCAAATACGAGCGTCAGCAATGGATGGCGGCCGAATTTGAACACCCGCAGAACCGCATCGCCCAGGAACGGGCCTACCGCCATTTCATTCTCGACCTGTATCATGCGCAGCCGCTCGATGGCCACGCCTGGCTGCACGGCGCCAAAGCGGGACGCATGGCGCACGTCGGCACAGTAGATGCGCCGGTGACGGTCGAAGACATCAAACAAACCATCCTGGAATTCTGGAAACTGGTGGGCAAGGATACGGCCATTCAGACGAATGGCATTGACTTTCTGGGCTGGGATTTTGCGTTCGATGTGAATGAAATCGCCAAACAATTCGCGGCTGCGAACAATGTGGATATTGCTTGCAAAAAAATCCCGCGTGAAGTATTGGAGAAAAAAGCGGTCGAACAGGGGGACATCAAATTTTACGAACTCGCCAGTCTGACGATAGACCTGAAAACCGGTAAGAAACAGGCCACGCTCCGCATTGATGACTTTATTATCCCGCCGGATGATGTGCCGCCGGACGTGCAGAGCAAAATCACGCATTGGAGCCAGTGGATTGATTATTGGGCAGTGGATTGGAATTACCGCGACGATACGTTCCACAACGAATGGCAGAGCTACCGCAGCAAACAACGCCCGGAACTGGAACTTGCCGCCAGCCACACTTACGAACAGGGCGGAACATATACGGTGCTCGTAAAAGTGATTGACATTTTAGGCAACGATACCACGAAAGTGATCAACCTTCAAGTGTAATTGGAAAGGAAGATGTCAACGCTTCAAAAAATTCGACAAAAAATTCAGGCTCGTGAGTATTACCTTTCTTCTCATGCAGAAGAGGAAATGATGGCTGATGATTTGGAACGCGACGATCTTGAACATGCGATTTTGACCGGCCGAATCGAGAAAAAACTCACTCATGATCTGCGAGGAACGCGGTATCGGATTGAAGGCCAGGCGTATGATAGACGCTGGATTCACGTTATTTGCCGGTTTGAAGAAACCCATGAGTTAGTGATCATCACGGCCTATGCTTTATGAGGGAACAACCTATGACATGTGCACTTTGTGGAGGGCAAACGACGCAACGGCGCGTCAAAAAGCAACATTGGTTCCATAAGCAACTTTATGTCATCGAAGACGTGCCGGCAGAAGTCTGCCTGGAATGCGGCGAACGTTATTTTCATGCCAAAGTTTTAGATCAGATTGACCGCCTTTTAGCGACAGAGCACCTGGTCAAAGCTCATCTTCAGGTTGAAGTTGTGAGTTTACCGCAAGTTGCTGTCGTCATGTAAGGCAAAAGAGAGGGAACACCGCATGCCACGCAAAAAAGCTCAAACCGATCAAGTCTTCGATGCGCAGGATTACCTGAACACCGCGCCCTGCGTGCCGGCTATCCGGCAGGCGGTTAACGCTTGGCGCGCGGACAATTATCAGGGCGTCACTGCCACTACGCGGGAACTGTTGAATTTCTGGTTTGCCGCGGATCACCGGTTAGCCAATGGCGTACCATTTCGCTATCACGCCGCGCAGCGCGAAGCCATCGAAACGTTGATTTACCTCTATGAAGTGGTCGGTGTGCGTAACCGCAAAGCCTTGCTCACCCAATTTGCCTTTCAGACCAAAGATTTACGCCTGCCGCCTTATGATGACTTTGCGCGCTACTGCATCAAAATGGCGACCGGCAGCGGCAAAACCCTGGTAATGGCGTTGGCGATCGTGTGGCAATTCGCCAACGCCTGCCGCGAAAATGACGAACTGTACGCCAAAACCTTCCTGATCCTTGCGCCGAATGTGATTGTCTTTGACCGCTTGCGCAGCGATTTTGAAAGCGGATCAGTCTTCCGCCGCCTGCCTTTGATTCCCAAACATTTTCAATTCTGGTGGGAGATGGAATATTACATGCGCGGCGACCCGGAGCGAGCTTACACGCAAGGCGCGTTGTATCTGACGAATATTCAGCAATTTTACGACCGTCCTGACAGCAAGACGAATGCTGAACCGGATGTCATGACCGCCGTGCTTGGCAGCCCGCCGCCAAGCAGTAAAAGCAACATTTCCGATTTTGATGAACGTATGATCAAACGCGACGGATTGTTGATGGTCTTGAACGACGAAGCGCATCACACCCATGATGAAGAGAACGAATGGAACACGTTTATCCGCCGCTTGCACAACCACCCCCCTGCCCCCCTCCTGAATCAAGAGGGGGAAACCACTTCTCTGCCTCCCCTCCTGAATCAGGAGGGGGAAACCACTTCTCTGACTCCCCTCCTTAGTAAGGAGGGGCCGGGGGTGGTTTCTGGTGGCAGGGGGGTTGCCGCCCAGCTTGATTTTTCTGCCACGCCGCGTTACAGTAAAGGCTCTTTGTTCGCCTGGACGATTTTCGATTATCCGTTGAAGCAAGCGATTTTGGATGGCATTGTCAAACGTCCGCTCAAGGGCATTGCCAAAATTGAGGAAGCCAAATCCGATTTGCCGGAAGTCCAATATCGCGGCTATCTCGTGGCTGCGGTCGAACGCTGGAAGGAATATAGCGACCAACTCACACCCTTACACAAAAAGCCGATCCTGTTTGTCATGTTGAACAATACGCACGAGGCCGACCAGATCGGCGCGTGGTTGGCCGAAACCTATCCACAGTATTTCGCCAGCGAGAAACTCTTGATCATTCATACCGACCGTTCCGGCAATGTCAGCAAAAAAGACCTGGATCGGGCGCGGAAAGCCGCGCATGATGTGGACGCCGAGCATAGCCCGGTGAATGCGATTGTTTCGGTGTTGATGCTGCGCGAAGGCTGGGACGTGCAGAATGTGACGGTCGTGGTCGGTCTGCGTCCCTATTCTGCTAAAGCCAACATCCTTCCGGAACAAACCATTGGACGAGGATTGCGGCTGATGTTCCGCGATCTGGCTGAGAGTTACGTTGAACGGGTGGATATTATTGGCAATAAGGCCTTTATGGAGTTTGTCGAAGACCTGGAAAAACTGGAAGATGTTACATTCGATACTTTCCAACTCGGCAAAGACAAACTCACGATCATCACGATCCAACCCCTGCTCGAACGGCAAGCATACGATCTCAGTATCCCGGATATTTCGCCCCTGATTGGACGTAAAACATCCTTAGCGGACGAGATTGCGGCGATTGATGTGATGGCCTTCAACATCCCAAAACTGCCGTTGAAAGGCAAAGAGATTGAAGGCACAAAAACCTTTCCGTATGAAGGGCGCGACATTTTGACGGATGAAACGCTGTTACAGCGCGAATATCAAATCCTTCCGGCGCAGACCCCGGAAGAAGTGATCGGTTTTTACGCACGCCGGATTACGCAAAACATCAAACTGCCCTCGCAGTTTGCCGCCTTGACGCCGAAAGTGCGCGACTTCTTCGAACGCAAAGCCTTTAGCAAAACCATTGAACTGCACGATCCGCAGGTCATCAGGGCCATGAGCACGAATCTGGCGAGCTATGTGGTGATCAAAGAATTTGAAAAAGTCCTGCGCGCCCTGGTTGTCGAACCCAAAACGCCGGAATTGCTCTCTGCCAATCGCTGGTTATCAACCACACCCCCGTTTCCGACCCATCAAAAAATCCTGGATGCCTCCAAAACGGTGTTCAATTATACCCCCTGTGCGAATGAATATGAATATGCCTTTGCCAGATTTCTTGATCAGGCTGAAGATGTCGCCGCCTTTGCCAAATTGCCCGCTCAATTCGGCTTCTGTATCCAATACACCGACACCCGGGCGAATATTCGCAACTATTTTCCGGATTTTCTTGCCAAAGCGGACGATGACAGCTATTGGATCATTGAAACCAAAGGCCGGGAAGATGTGGATGTGCAGCATAAAGATCACGCCGCCCTGAACTGGTGTCAGACGGTTGCGGCCTTGACGGGGAAACCCTGGAATTATATGAAAGTCCTCCAAAGCGTCTTTGAAGACTTGCACCCTGAGACCTTTGCCGAACTCTTAATTGCCGCTAAAGCGGCTACTGCGAACCCATCAATTAAACCTTATAGCGGGGGAATAGCGTGGAAAAAGTAAAAATCTACAGGAATATGGCGAAGTTGAAGAGTATAGACATATTTTATCGCGATACAAAAACAGAAGGCCCGGCGATTCTTTGTCTTCACGGTAGATGGGGTAGAGGCGAAACCTGGGTAGATTTTATCCGGCATTATGGCAAAAATTATCGAGTCATTGCCCCGGATCAAAGAGGACATGGATTGAGCGGGAAACCAATATCTACATATTCGGCTGAAGAAATGGCGGCCGATATGGTTAAATTTTTAGAATTTTTAAAGCTGGATTCAGTTATTGTCGTAGGCCACTCGATGGGCGGACGTATCGCCGGATATCTCGCAGCGCTCTATCCTCAGTGCGTCAAAGCGTTGGCGATCCTTGATAAATCAGCCTCCGGACCTGCCAAACCAACCTTGTTGCCATTAGATCAAATTTCAACCATTGACCCGTTAACCAAAGATTGGCCCTTGCCATTTGCCAGCTTACATGAGGCCAAAGAATTTCTTCAACACACCATGGATTCAAATTTGAGTTATCAATATTTCATGAATAGCCTGGTTGAAACCGTGGAAGGATATCAAATGATGTTCAGTTCTCAGGCGATGGCGGCCAATATTGTGTATGAGGAAGATTGGTTTCATCTTTTACCAAAGCTGAAATGTCCGGTACTGTTGATCAGGGCAAAAGGCAGCGATGCGATTTCTGACGAAGATTTTCTTAAAATGCAAACGCTCATTCCGGATTGCATCTCTCACGAAATGTTAAATCCCGACCATAATGTTCATTTGAGTAATCCATCAGAATTTTATGGCTATTTTGATGGATTTTTACAAAGATTGTGATCCTTGTAGAGAAGAGTCGATTCGTTTCTTTCCTGTTTTTGTCTTGACGAAAACAGGAGGGAACTGGTAGTTACACTTTCCCATAGAGACATGAAATGTTCATGGCTTGCCGTTCCGGCTTTAGTGGGCAGCCTAAAGGCAAAACTACGGGTATAGCAACTTTTGTGTAGAACGGACTACGACAGCATAATGACTATCCAGGACTGGTACGGGGAAGTTAGAGAAGAGGGGGTATGACGAGGGGTTGTCCATGGTCATATAAACTAAGATTGGTAGGATTGTATGTCCTCGCATTTGGAGTGTTTTATCTCTATCCGAATCTTTTTCCGCTTTTTGAACCGGTCTATTTGCCCTTGCTGGCAATTGACGTCAACATTCCATTGGTGCCATGGACCTTTCTCATTTATGTCTCAGATTATGTGTTGATTCTGCTGGTAGTCATTTTACTCAAAGAGCGGGAACAATTTGTTTCCTTTGCCAGGATGGCCTTTGGCGTTTTAGTGGGATGCGGCCTGTTTTTCCTGTTTTTTCCGACGGTCTATCCCCTCCCACCCTATCCTGATGTTGATAATCTCATGGTTGCAGCGGTCATGAAATTTATTCAGATCGTCGATCAACCCAGAAATTGCTTCCCCAGTATGCACGTGGCTCTGACGAGCGTCTCAAGCTGGGCAATGCGTTCGTTTGGCAGAAAGGTTCATCTGATTTTTTGGATATGGACATTCATGATTTATGTGTCCACGCTGACAACCAAACAGCATTATGCGCTTGATATTGTGGGTGGGATGGGGGTTATGCTGATCATGATCTTGTTAGAAAAGCGATTATTTAGGAGTATTCCACATGGCTGTTGAGATTAAAATCGTTGAACAACGTCAAGACCTGAAATGCTACATTCGTTTTCCCTTTGAACTGTATAAACACGATCCGTATTGGGTGCCGCCGCTGTTCGCGGATGAATACACTTACTATAACCCGAAAACGAATATAAACCTCCGGATCAATCCATACCAACTGTTTTTGGCGTATAAAGATCGACGCCTTGTCGGACGGATTATGGCGCTCATTCATCAGGAAGGGAATACCCTCCGAAACGAAAAGCTGATCAGATGGACATTTTTGGATGCTATTGATGACGGAGAGGTCGTGCAAGCTTTGTTACAAGCCGCAGAAGCCTGGGGACAGGTACATGGAATGGAATTTGCCGTTGGCCCAAGAGGTTTTTCTGATCAGGAACCTGAAGGAGCTTTGATAGAAGGGTTTGATGAACGGGCCTTGATTAACGCACATTACAATCGTCCGTATTTATTAACTTACCTTGAACAAGCAGGGTATAGAAAGGACGTGGATTGGGTCTGCTACCGGATGAATGTGCCTGATGAACTTCCATCCACGTATCAGGCAATTTATAAACGTCTGCTCAAACAACAACGATTCACGTGCCATAATTTCACTCGAAAAGCCGAGCTACGACAGTATATTCTCCCGGTTCTGGAGTTATGGAATGAAGCCTACAAAGATCTCTATGGCGTATCGCCTATTCATGATGAGGAGTTTCAGGCATTGGCCAAAAAATATCTGCCAATCCTGAATCCGCGTTTTATCCATGTGATTAAAGAAGGAAACTCTCTGATCGGATTTTCAATCGTCATGCCCGATATTACCGAAGCCCTCCAAAAAGCTCGCGGCCGACTGTTTCCCTTTGGATTATTTTATCTCTTAAAAGCCTTAAAGACCTCCAAAACCTTACAGTTCCTGTTGGTCGGCGTTAAAGAGCAATACCGTCGGCAGGGATTGTTTGTATTGTTTGCGATGGCGTTATTAAAAGAAGTTCAGGCGGCTGGCATGACCCGGGTACAAAGCCATTTGCAGCTTGAAGATAATAGCAATATCAATACCTGGCTGGAACGTCTGGGAGGCACAATTTTTCGCCGCTACCGAGCGTTTATCAAAAAGCTCTAACACAAGGAGTCGAGTATAGAAACCGGGTTTTTCGAAAAAACCCGGTTTCTTACACGCACGAATGAAAATTTCATGTACATGGGAGAAAAACTGAGCGCCATCCTCAATCAACTGCCACACGCTCTTGAAATGTAATCAGCGTTGCGCCCCAACTTCCGGCGTCTTCCGAGGCTTGTCGCACAGACGCGACATGCGGATTGCGCAGCGCAATGGCTCGTACCATCTCGCGTTGCACGCCAATGCCTTTGCCATGGATAATTCTGACTTCAGGAAATCCGGCCCCATACGCCTCCTCAAGATAATCTGTTACCAGAGCTTTGATCTCCTCTGGCGCAAAAGAGTGCAAATCAAGCACGTCTTCCAGCGGAAGTTCGACAAGTTCGGGGAAATCTTCTGCTTCCTGGTCATCAGGAACATGATTGAAAACATTCATACGTGTTAGCAATTCTGAATACTTTTGTTCGAATACTCTCGCAAAGCCCGCAAAGACGCAAAGCTCATGAAAATGACCTCTTTGCGAGCTTTGCGGACTTTGCGAGAACCGGTGTTCAAGCGTTTATTGGAGCAGGTTGAGAAAACTCGCGCCCCATTTGGGGGCCGGCACGTCCAAATATTCCGCAATCGTAGCCGCCAGATCGGCAAAGGAACTGCGCACGCCTAGATTGATGCCGGATTTGAGGGCAGGGCCATACACCAGAATCGGCACATATTCGCGGGAATGATCCGTGCTTGCCGTGGTAGGATCACAGCCATGATCCGCGGTAATGACGAGCAGATCATGTTCACGAACGGTTTGGAGCAATTCTGGTATGCGAGCGTCAAAATTGCGTAAGGCCTGTGCATAGCCCTGAACATTGTTGCGATGCCCATACAGCATGTCAAAATCGCACAGGTTCGTAAAAATGATCCCGTTCGGCTGCGAGCGCATACATTCCAGGGTCGCATCAACGCCGGCCATATCATTCGTCGTATGGTTGCTTGCAGTCAAGCCCTGATCCGCAAAAATGTTGTCAATTTTCCCGACGCCGGTCACCGGATAGCCTGCTGCTTTGGCAACATCAAGTAAAGTCGGCTGTGGCGGTTTGCGCGAAAAATCTTTGCGATGCCCGGTGCGCGTGAAATTTCCCGGCTCGCCGATAAAGGGCCGGGCGATCACGCGACCGACCGCATGGGCGCCTTGCAGGATCTCCCGCGCCTGCTCGCACAAGGCATATAATTCTGCAACCGGAATCACGCCTTCATGCGCGGCAATCTGAAACACGCTGTCCGCAGAGGTGTAAACAATCGGTTTGCCGGTCGCCAGGTGTTCCGCGCCTAATTCCTCAATAATCTGCGTCCCGGAAGCTGGTTTGTTGCCCAACACCTCTTTGCCGGTTCGTCGGGAAAATTCTGCGATCACCTCCGGCGGAAAACCATGAGGATAGGTAGGAAAGGGTTTTTCTAACACAAGCCCCATCAGTTCCCAATGTCCGGTCGTGGTATCTTTTCCGGCTGAGAGTTCGGCCATTTTGCCATAAGAGGCTTGCGGCGAGTCTATCGCAGCCACTCCTTGCAGCGGTTCAATTCTGCCAAGTCCTAATTTTTCGAGGTATGGTACATGCAGGCCGCCGATGGCTCTGGCAATATTGCCGAGCGTGTGGCTGCCGGCATCGCCGTAATTCGCGGCGTCTGGCAGTTCGCCGATCCCAACGCTATCCAGGACAATAATGACTACGCGCTTGTTGTGGTGCATACTTTTTCATGCTGGAGTGCAAAAGCTCTGCTTTTGCGGCAAAAGCAGAGCTTTTGCACTCCAGAGAATTACATAACCAGCGAGCCGATAATGGTTGCAATATTCATCGGATCAAAGGGCTTCTTAATGAAGACTTTGACCCCGAGGTTAAAAACTTCTTCGCGCACCTCATCTAAATTGGTACCGCTAATCACAATAATGTTTACGGTCGGATCTTTGTGTAAAATGCTGGCAATGGCTTCAACGCCGCTGACGCCGGGCATTGATAAATCCATGGTAACGAAATTCGGACGCAATTCCAGAAACCTGTCAATGGCTTCGCGTCCGGTTGTGGCCTCACCAATCACTTCTCCGCCGATAATTTTGACGGCCTGAGTCAGCGCCAGGCGAACATATCGTGAATCATCGGCTAACAGAAATTTTAAGTGCATTCCATCGGTTTGCAATCTGAGTTCTTCGGTATAATAGACCCCGTTTTTTTCAATGATTTTCAGGCCGCGGGAAGCTGTTGTCCGCAATTTGATTGCTGTGGGGTCAACCTGCGCCAGATATTGGGTGTCATAAAGGATATTTTCGGTAAAGCGTTGCGAAACGCGGCCATTCTCATGCAAAAAATCTCGAAACGCCAGTACACCGATGCGAAAGAGGCCGTCCATCAGCATACTGTAGTGGTTCTTTTGCATAGCCATCACGAGTTCAACGCGACTGATGTCAAAAAAACTTGCCAGGACTTTTGACACGTCTTTTCGACGGTGATTAATGAGATCCGTCGCTTTTTTCATGACCTTCAACAATTTTACAGCAATTTCCGGCTGTTTTTTCAGATTTTCATCCGGCACAATCAGGCAGCTTTGATTGACGAGCCAGTTCACATCGCTCTCCATCCCCGGAATTTCGGAACGAGCTCCGGAGAAATAAAACACGCCGCCCATAGTCTGGGCCTTGGTGGTCCAGGGTTCCCAACAGGCAATCGCATGGAGTTTTCCATCCCCAAAGGCCGCAAGTTGATCATGCGGGAGCAGATTGACGAATTCAACCTCATCCAGATTGACATTGCAATCTTTGGACATGTTTCTCAGCGCGATATACACCGCGGCCCCCTGCGCCATGCCGATCTGTTTGCCATGAAGATCCTTTGGCTGTGAAATGCCACTCGATTCGTGAATAATCACTTGCTGAGTGCCGGCAATATCCGCAAGCGGAGCGAGCAATTTGGTGCTCAAGCCTTTATCATGTAAAAAGATGGAGGTAATCGGGGTCTGGGTAAACGCAAACGGTTTTTGCTCTGCTTTCAGTAAATCTCCGGGCATGGTTGTGCCCGATTCGAGAAATTTGCACGACACATCCAGTCCGGCTTCGCTTTTAAAAAGGTCTAACCTGGCAGCCAGCGCAAGTTGGGCCGAAATATTCGGATCTTTTACACCCCATAATTCAATTTTTTCTGACATAGTTTCATACAATTCCCGGGAGTAACATAATAATCAAATGATCTATCTTTATTCTTATAGTCATGACTACTTTTTAGCCTGTCAAGTGGACGTAAGTTCAGAGATATTCTTGACATTTTCACATAATACTAAAAATAATGTATTATCAGGAACGTACAAAAAATGTCAAGTTTTGTTAAAGCAACATAAAGCTTTCATCAACAATTCAGATACAGGAAAATTTTTTATGTGTGTTGCACTGACCTCCTGGTTACACGTCATGCTTGACTTTATCTTTCCGGCGCGATGCGTGTATTGTCATCATTTTCTCGGTGATGAGCGCGTACTTATTTTTTGTCGCTCCTGCTGGCAGACGATGCCTGTCATCACAACGCAGGTATGTCCTCAGTGCGGTCACCCTTTTTCTTCACCTGCCGCACTCCGTTACACCCCTGATTTTCTTTGCGGAATGTGTCGAAAATCGCCGCCCTATTTTGATCGCGCTTTTTCCGCAGCATATTACGATGGGGTAATGAAAGAAGCGATCCTTCAATTCAAATTTCAACAGAAAATTGGTCTTGGAAAGCCTCTGGTACATGAGTTGATTGCGCAGATTCCTAACGGGTTGAATCTCAGCGATTATGATTTTTTCCTGCCCGTGCCTCTCCATAAAACCCATCAAAAACACCGGGGATATAATCAAGCCGCAATTCTGGCAACGTATTTGGCCCGTCATTATCATGTACCTCTACTGTTGAACAACCTGGTTCGCATTCGAGAAATCAAGGCCCAATCGCAGGTTAAAGGTCGCCAGGCTCGCAAAGATAATGTGAAAAATGCCTTTCGCGTCAGAGAGCCACAGATGATTGACAAACGACGCGTTATTCTGGTTGATGATGTTTTTACCACCGGGGCCACGGTCAATGAGTGTTCGAAAATGCTCAAACAGGCCGGGGCAAGTGTTGTATTAGTATTAACATTAAGCCGCGTCCATTTTGGAGAACCCGGGCGCTCAGCGTATGCTCCAGAAGTTTTCCTGCCTTGAGTTCTGATTCACCTGGTAATTCCTAAATAGGCTTGACGAACCATGTTGTTGTGCTGCAAATCGTGAGCGCTGCCTTCAAACACAAGGCGTCCGGTCTCGAGTACATACCCGCGATGAGCAATTTGAAGAGCCAGTCGGGCGTTTTGCTCAACCAATAAGATCGTAATCCCCTGACGATTAATCTGGAGAATGTGCTCAAAAATGGTATCCAATAAAATCGGAGCCAGCCCAAGAGAAGGCTCATCTAACAAAAGAATCTGCGGATCTGCCATTAATCCTCGCGCCAGGGCCAACATTTGTTGTTCGCCTCCCGAAAGCGTTCCGGCGATCTGACGCTCACGTTCCTTTAAGCGTGGAAACAGATCATACACGTTTTCTTGCAAGGTCTGGATTTTTTGAGGATTCCGCAGCCGATAGGCTCCGATCTGTAAATTTTCCTTGACCGTAAAATCAGGGAAGATTCGTCGTCCTTCGGGCACAAGATTCATTCCCTGGCGGGCAATCTGGTGCATGTTCTGATTGGCAATATTTTGCTGCCTCAATTGGATTGTACCGTGTTGAACCCGGATAAGCCCGGCAATCGCCATTAAAGTGCTGCTCTTCCCGGCCCCATTCGCCCCGATCAGCGTGACGATTTCGCCCTGATTGACATGGAAAGAAATGCCTTTCACCGCCTGTATGCGCCCGTAAGACACACAAAGATTTTCGATTGCTAACATAAGGAAGTGTTTGAGTGTTTGAGTGTTTAAGTATTTCTCCTGCTCTCAAACACTCAAACACTTAAACACTTAAACTATTCGCTGCTCCTCGTCCCAAATAGGCTTCAATGACTTTCGGATTATTTTGAATCGCCTCGGCTTTGCCTTCCGCAATTTTTTTGCCATAGTCCAATACAGAAATCGTATCGGAAATCGCCATTACCACTTTCATGTCATGTTCGATCATCAGAATCGTTAATTTCTGCTCTTCTTTTAGGTGCAGAATAAATTTCGTGAGTTCCTCTGTTTCTTGAGGATTCATACCAGCCGTCGGTTCATCAAGCAGCAGCAATTGAGGATGTTGGGCTAAGGCGCGTAGAATTTCCAGACGGCGTTGTTCACCATAAGGCAGATTACGAGCTAATTCATCTTTTCTCCCGGCCAGTCCGCAGGTTTCAAGCAGATGGAGGGCATACTCCTCGACTTGTTGCTCTTCCTGACGTTGGCGATGGGTGCGCAACAAAGCTGACCATAATGAGCTTTTGGTCCAACAATGTGCGCCAACGCGGATATTATCGAGAATGCTCATCGAGGAGAACAGCCGGATATTCTGAAAGGTGCGCGCAATGCCCAATTGGGCGATACGGCTCGGAGGCATCAGCGTAATCGTCTGCGCGTTAAATTGGATGTTTCCGCTTGTCGGCGGGGTAATGCCGGTGATGATGTCAAACAATGTGGTTTTCCCGGCCCCGTTTGGCCCGATAATACTGTGAATACAGCCAGATTGAACCGCTAAATTCATATTACGCAGCGCAACGACTCCTCCGAAATGTTTATTTAACCCTGTAATATTCAACATACTTATTACTACGCCGAAGAACTCGCTAAAGCGAGAACTACGAACCTACCAACCTGATAGTACAGCGTTTCGGAAATAAATACACATAAAAGAAACTTCCCCCATCCCCTTCCGAAGGAGGGCAGAGCTGTTAAGTTCTGTGAGTGTTTGTCATCTCGACTTCGCTCGATGACCGGAACACCGCGCGTCGAGCGAAGTCGAGACGCTCTATTTTGCGAGAACTTAACAGCCCTCCGAAGGAGGGGGAGAAACTCCCCTCCCCTTCGCAGGGTTGTTAAGTTCTCGCGGGGAAAAGCTGTGACCCCCTTTTATTCCCCCCGCAAGCGGGAGGAAACGGATCGACCTCCCCCGCTTGCGGGGGATTGAGGGGGTAGAACTTAACAGCCCTGCCTCCCCTTCTGGGAGGGGGTGGGGGGGGGGCGATGTGTACTTTTTTCCGAAATCATGTACTAGTTTAGCGGCTTTTCAAACGCTAAAGCGGCTACTACGAACCTGTCCGGCTGCGAAATTTTGAGAGAATCCCTTCCGTCCCTGCGATTCCGGGAACACCAAATAGACCTTCAGGACGAAATAAAATCATGAGCACCAGAATCGCGCCATAAGCTGCCATGCGATATTCCAGGAGAAATCTGAAGATTTCCGGGAAAATGACCATCAGAACCGCTCCGATAATTGGACCGCTGAGGGTGCCCATGCCACCAACGGTGATCATTGTCAAGAGAATAAATGTTTCGCTCACCTCAAAGGAATCCGGACTAATATAGCTGACATAATGAGCGTAAAAGCACCCGGCCAGACCGCAAAAAAATGTCGAAAACGCTAATGCTAACAAACGATACTGAAACGTGGGAATTCCAATGGTTGAGGCTGCCAGATCGTCATCGCGCATAGCCATAAACGCCCGGCCTGTTCTGGAATGAATGACGCGAGCAATCAAGAAAATCACCAGCACGTCAAGCGCCAGGATAGCGTAATAAAAATGCCGATTTGACGAGAGTGTCCAGCCGAAGATCGTCGGGGTCGGAATGCCGGGAATCCCCATTGGTCCTCTGGTGAGAGCAATCCAATTCATTGTCACGAGCCGCAGAATTTCCAAAAAACTGACGGTGACAAATGCGAAAAAAATGCCTTTTAAGCGTAACGTGGGAATGCCTAACAGCAAACCAAACAAAACAGAAGCAATGCCTGCGGCCGCCATGCCTGTCCAGAATCCGGTACCGAAATGATAGGCAAGAATACCGGTCGAGTATGCACCGATGCCGTAAAAAGCCGAGTGCCCCATTGAAAAGACCCCCGCATAGCCATTGGTGATATTCATGCTCGAGGCCAGAATCACGTAAATACCAGCCATAATGGCGACATTCAAGACATACTCATTTTTGACCACAAGCGGGAACAGCAGGAGCACAACGCATAATCCTGTTAACCAAAATTTTTTATATTTCCGAACGTACAACATAGATAACTGTTAACTACTATGGGTTTTGTCATCTCGACTTCGCTCAACAACCGTTTTTCCGGTCATCGAGCGAAGTCGAGATGACATGTTTTGTGAGAACGTAACCAATCTGTGTTTCCGGGTGATCCCTTAACACTTAAATACTCAAATATTTAAACACTCGGTAATGGTTAAATAGTAAGTGATGCGTTCCCTGAGCGAAGTCGAAGGGAACAGTGAGCGGCTCGTTTCGACTTCGCTCAACGAGCGGGCATCACTTACCATTTAACCACTACTAAACACTCAATACACCTTCATTTTTTTCCCCATCAGTCCCTGAGGACGGATAAACAGTACGAAAATCAGAATAAGAAACGCGATGGTATCGCGATAGCCCGATCCGATAAATTCCACTGTCAGGTTTTCAATCACGCCGAGCAGCAGTCCGGCAAATATTGCGCCAGGGATACTGGTTAGACCTCCGAAGACACAGGTGACAAATCCTTTCAGACCCGGAACGCTTCCCATCAAGGGCGAAACCGCATTATAATACACGGCGACCAGTACGCCTGCCACAGCGCCGAGCGCCGATGCCAGAGCAAAGGAAAAATTAAAAAGAAAATTGATATTGACCCCTAACAGTCCGGCCATACGATAATCTTGCGAGACCGCGCGCATAGCCATGCCGATTTTGGTCTTGTAAACCAGAAGTTGTAGCAAGCCTACCAACACGGCAACCGTGAGTAAGACAATAATTTGCAACAGGGAAATTTGCACATTTCCGATGGCAAAGGTCTGCGTGTAAAACGATGGCATTGAGCGGTTTTCATAGCCAAACCAGACGCCCGCAAATTCTTTCAGCATAATAGACAGGCCGATGGTCACGAGCAGCGGCGGCATGTGCGTAGCTCCGCGCAAGGTTCGAAAGGCGAGTAGTTCTGTTAACATCCCAATCAGCCATCCGCCGGCAAAAGCCAACAGCAAGGCTGCAAGTAATGGCAGATTCAGGATTTTGATCACCCAAAATCCGATAAACGCGCCAAGCATGAAGGTTTCGCCATGAGCAAATGACACCAGATTCAACGTTCCGAAAATCAGTACAAATCCAATGGCAACGAGCGCGTAAATACTGCCTTGTGTCACGCCGTTTACCAATTGTTGAGCAAGCATAAGAATTGTGAGAATTGAGAATTGAAAATTGACAATCTTCAATCTTCAATTTTCATTCGTTCTCCTCAAAAAATGCAAAAGAAGAGGTATGAATAAGAGTAGGATTCTGAAGTATAGCCAATCGACTTGCCACTTGTTCTAAGGCATGGAAAGCCGATTTTGTCACAGGATCAACATCTGTCAATCGCCACCAGAGCGCGCGGGCGGCGTGCTTGAGCAGTTTACGATTACGGGCGATCGGCGCAAGTTCAGCCAGAACATCTGCGGCGATTTGACGAACAGACCAGTGATGATGAGTCAGAACGCGGAGAAGATCAGGAATCGCTTGTTCATGTCCGAGCTGCGCCAGATTGCCGGCAGCAATTTTACGAATATAGTCATTCTCATCTTTCAGCGCTTCGATCAGATAGGGAATGGCCTGTTCATCGAGAATTTGCTGTAACGCCTGCGTAGTTGTGCGACGCACATAATCGTGGTTGCGGCGCATAGCTTCGAGTAAATAGGGAATCGCCCTGGCATTGCTCAGTTGGCTTAAAGATTTCGCCGCAGCTTTCCGGACATCCCAACTGTGATCAACGAGGGCGTGAATCAAAAACGGCACAGCATCCGAATTCCCAAGCTTTCCTAAGGCTTCCGCCACAGCCCAGCGGACTTTTTCATTGTCATCATTGAGGAGTTCTATCAATCGAGGGAATGGCAGCGGGTCGCCAATCTGTCCGAGTGCATGAATCGCGGCCCAGCGTACAGTCCAGCTTTTCTCTGACAACACTCCTATGAGCGGATTGACCGCCTGGGAAGATCCGATGTGCCCCAGAGCTTCTGCGGATGCTCGACGCACATTTTCATCGGAATCTTTCAGTGTTTGGATCAACATCGGCACTGCCCGAATATCTTTGATTTTTCCCAGGGCATACGCCGCATTCCAGCGAATCCACCAACCCGGATCACGCAGCGCATTCATGAGAGACATGACGGCCGCAGGATGCGCCAATCGCCCCAAAGCTTCTACCGCGGTTCGGCGGACGTTCATGTTCGGATCTTGTAACAACGTCAACAACTGAGGGACGGCTGCACTCGAACCGATTTTGCCCAGAGCTTTCGCAGCAGTTCGGCGTACTTTACTGTTGGGAGTAACCAATTTGCTTAAAAGCGGAACGATTGCCTCATCAGCGCCAATCAAACCCAGGGCTTCAGCTGCAACGCTCTGTACCGTCGCATCGTCATCTTCAAGTAATCGAACTAAGGCCGGGACAGTTTCTGAACTCCCGATGCGCCCCAAAGCCTCAGCCGCAGTACAACGCACATACATTTCAGGATCCTGAAGCGCCAGAATGAGATAAGGAATCGTTTGCGCATCACCTATTTGTTTCAGGGCATTTTCAGCATCCTTGCGCACATACTCGCGTTTATCTTTGAGCATGTGAATAAGATAAGGTACGGTTTCGGCTTCTCCGATCTGCTTCAATGCCTGTTGCGCGGTTTGCTGCACATACTGCTTTTCGCTTTTTAGGGCAGAAATCAGATACGGAACAACTTCGGCACCCCCTATTTGTCCCAATGCTTCTGTTGCGGCCCGACACACATAGCCATGACTATCGCGCATTCTTTGCACTAACTGCGGAATGACGCCAGGATCCCCAATTTTCCCAAGAGCCTCTGCACAACTCCACCGCACACACCATGCATCATCGTTTAGACCTTCAAGTAAAGGATCCAGCGCATCTTTTTTGCCAAGACGGCCTAAGGCTGCGGCCGCGTCTCGGCGGACAGGGATGGCTTCATCATGTAGGGCATTGATCAGGCCGGGAACGCTTTGCGCATGTCCAAGTTTTTCCAGGGCCTCAACGCTGGCCCCACGCACATCGGGATCGACATCGTTCAGGTTATTCATCAACATAGGAAGCGAACGCTCTGTTACAAGCTGTAATAAGGCATCAACCAGGGACCGCGCCACATAAGTTTTATTTTTTCTCAGCGCGTTCAATAGAAAAGGGATGAGGGCCGGATCATGGGTCTGGCCAAGGGCATGGGCGGCAGTCCAGCGGATGGCTGGTTCGCTGTCTTCCAGGGTCTTTATTAACTGCGGAATGATTTGAAAACGCGCATAGACGCCCTCGTGCTCGCCGATTTGCCCGAGAGTTTCCGCGGCGATCAACCGGACGGTTTTGTCACTGTCTTGCAAGGCGCTAATGAGCGTGGGCACGATTTCTTCACTGTCAAGCTGCTGTAACACATTGATTGCCGATTGTCGCACGTAATCTTTGCCTTCTTTCAAGGCTAATTGCAACACGGGCAGGATTTGTGAGGCGTCAAGACGCGCCAGTATTTCAGCGGCCGCATTGCGTACCTCGGCCTGATCTGCCTGGAGAGCCTGGAACAGCCGGGGAGTGGCGCCGATTCTGCCAAGAGCGAGGGCAGCCGTCCGACGTACAGTTTCTTGTTGATCGTGCATCATCTCAAGTAAAACAGGCACAGGTTCGACTTCTCCCAGATTTCCTAAAATATCGGCAGCGGTTTTTCTCATCTCTGGTTCATTGTCGTGTAAAACCTTCAGCAAATAGGGCAGTGCTTGTGAGCCATCGCATTGCGCAAAGAGTTCAATAATCGGCTCGCGTTGGAGCGCAGAGGGGAATAGTCGCTGCGGAAGAGAGAGCAGCCCTTGAATACGCGGGAGAATTGGGCGAATACACGAAAAAATCCAGATTAATGACCACAGCATCAGGGTTAAAACGGTTTCCTTAAAAGAAAACCACGCCATCCCACCACAGAAAAGGCTGGCAAAACCAATAGTATAAGTAATGCGAGCGATGATCTGACGTCGTCGTCCGGATTCCGCGCCCAATGCGGCGATGTGCTGCAAAATTTTCTCATTCAGCGGTTGAGGAATTGTTGCTCTTTCGTTGAGCAGTCGCACAGCCAGACGAAAATCACGATGTAAGGCGCGTTCATAAGGGCTGATTCCCTCAAGAAGATGTTCAACTAGCATAACGCACTGCGAGCGTTCGAACAATTGGGCGAGCATGAGAAGAGACGCTTGCCAGGCCGGGTGGTGTAAGCGAGGAACAAGAAATTGCCAGGTTCGCTGAAAATTCTGTCGGCTTAATGCTGCAATTCCCTGCGCCACCGTGTATTCTTGAAACAGCGTATGCCGGAATGCCAGATAGACTTCGCCGTCTTCGTTCCAGGAGTGTAATATTCTCGTCTGAAGCCAGAATGTGACAATTGATCTGGCAGCCTGCTTTTGATTGTTTCCGGGGCTTCCGGTTTGTTTCATCAAATAACGATGCAACGCCTGGATAACGTTGGAAAAAGTGAGTTGCGCGAATTCCTGGCGTTCGTAATAGTAAATGCGCCAATATACGCCCAAATAAAAAAGGCTGTGTAGAGCGAGTTGGGGGGAAAACTCTTCGTCAGATTCTCCCGGGAGAAAGGAAACTTCTTCAACAGATGAAACTGCACCAGACGCGCCTGAGATGAAATCCATGAGACGTTCGATATAGTAAGTGCAGAGCGTTGTTTGCTGCTGAGGCAGTTCTTGTGCTTGCTTATTGTCTGGAAGAGTGATCAGATAGGACAGAAGCAATGGCGTGCGTACAAACGAATCACATTCGGGCGTCTGGGTCAAGTGATCTCGAATCCATAACATTTGTTGTTCAGCCCAATCCCAATTCACTCCACATTGTTCTGAAAGTGCGATAAAACAGGTTGTTACAAAATTCTTCACTTCTTCAGTATTCATGGGAAGTAATTCAAAGTGCATAAACATCTCCAGCCCTTTCACCTCATAGGCGGCAGGCCGCGTTGTTGCTACAATCTCCCCTGGTAAGTCGCGTAACTGGCGATTTACTGTGGGCTGGAAAGGCAAGAGTGCATCCAAATCGTCAAACAGCCAGAGTTTCTGTTGAATTTGCTTCAGAATCGTGTAGAGTTCCAAATCCTTCCGGGCGGCCTGAGTAAGCGCGAAATCTTCTAACGATGCGCCAGGCTGTCCGGCGAGATGAAATCTATACTGTTGTAATGAAACCACGATGGGGATCGGTCCATCCGCAAGCGCCGCTGCCTGTTGAGCCAGATATTGCAAGAGGGTGGTTTTTCCCGAACCAGGACTGCCCAGAATTACTACACGGCGAGCATCACGTAAGGCCGCTTGCGGTTCAATCGGCTGCGGGCGTTCTAATTCGCGATACACTTTTCGCTGGCGGTAAAAATCTTCTCCTGAGCGACATAACGCGCTGAGTATATCTTTCCATGACGGCTCTGATCCGCTCTCACTCCGACCAACAGATTCAAACTGTTTGTCATTCCCCTGATTGTGCTCTTTCTGCAACGCTTGCACGCGAGTATAGAGACGATTCAGAGGAATTCGCACCGAACGCAGATTGCCTTCAGCATCGCGTATCAATGGAATACCCGCTAGCTCGCTATAAGATGTTTCCTCCAGAATACGCTGGCGATAGTGTGCAAGAAGCTCTTCTGACAATGTTGCTCACCTCCTCTTCATACGTAAGGTCAACACGACAATTTCCGGCCTGGCAAAAAAACGCACAGGCGGGGTAATCGTGCCCACGCCATGCGTGATGAGTACTGTCGTGAACGGAGTTGTCACCATTCCCGCCCGATACTTTTGTCCATAACGCGACGGCACAAGCGGCGCCCACCTTCCAAACAACGTGATCTGTCCGCCATGTGTATGACCGCTGAGCATCACATCAATCTGGCGCATCGTGAGCGTCTCTGCAAAGTCAGGATTATGAGAAACCAGCATCACAAAATTATTTTCAGTCGTGTCGTGTAAAGTGGGCCTCAAATCCTGCGTATCTTCCCACAAATCCCCGACGCCGCCGAGTTTGATCCGGGCATCCTCTTTGACAATCCAGACGCTCCGATTATCAAGGTTTGTTATACCGGCCTTTTGCATCTGTTGTCGGGTTATTACCGCACTTTCCCAATGATCGTGATTCCCAAGCACGCCGAATTTCCCGAATGGAGCCTGAATGTGCTGTAATTCCTCAAAGCAAGGTTCAATATACTGGGGATCGCGGTGGACATAATCTCCGCCAAAGATCACGAGATCCGGCGTCAGGTGATTGATAGTTTCCACAACTCGTTTTACCCGTGCTTGCGAGAAATATGGGCCATGATGAATATCAGATGCAAAAATAATCTGCATCCCGTCAAACGCAAGAGGAATATCCTGGTGAATAAGCGTGACATTGTTGATTCTGAGCCAATATGGCTCAAACAACACATATCCTGCCGCAAGGAGTCCCAGAAAAATCAAGCTGAATCCAATTTTGATGACAGACGACATCGCCCCCTCAATCAGGATGACTTTAGTTTTAAAGCGGCCTCCATAGTAACTCGACAATGTTAAATTTCTCACTCAAGTTACACACTACCCCCCTCAATCCCCCCGCAAACGGGGGGAAGCTCAACGTGAGCAGCGCAATATGCCATTGCACGTTTCCCCCCGCTTGCGGGGGGAACAAGGGGGGCGGCATAACATGAGTTTCTCATTTCAGGTTATTTCCATGTTGAAAATTATAGCAGAGTTGTCAAGCAGAGATTCATCAGAATTCGATCTTTCTTTGCCAGAAGGATATGAAACAGCCCCCGGCGTTTTCACGGGAATATTCGTGCAAAGATAATTGACAAATTTCAGCATCGAATTAATTATTATACTCAGCGCATCACTCGTGTCCGGTTAAGCTTTTAAAGATTTGCTATAACCTTTTAATTTTCAATATAATAGAAGAAA
>DF820463.1:1113187-1129666 GCA_000739535.1 Candidatus Vecturithrix granuli
TACGAAAACAACGAGGGGGATACTCATAATCAATTGTTTTTGTTTAACTTATAACCGGACACTAATGTCAGCGCATGTAGAAATTATCAGTCTCCTGATTTGCCACAGAGGCGCAGGAAACGCATCAAGAACGCTTTCTCCCTCTGGTCTCTGCGGCATCATTCATTATAATGGATTCAAAGCAGACGTTCCATATAAACACGATGGATTCCCATGAAATGGTCAATACTGAGATTGTCGTCGTTGACGACGATGAAAACAGCCTTATATTACTATCGGAGATATTGAGCGCGGCGGGTTATACCGCGCGGCCCATCAGTTCCGGCACGCTGGCGCTGCAAAATATCCGGGCAAAAACGCCGGCCCTCATCCTGCTGGATATCCGGATGCCCGACATGGATGGCTACGAGGTATGCCGACGCCTCAAAGAGGATGCGCGGACCTGCGCCATTCCCATTATCTTCATCAGCGTTCTTGACCAGCCGCCCGACAAAGTCAAGGGGTTTCAGGTGGGTGGAGTGGACTTTATCACCAAACCTTTTGAGAACGTGGAAGTGCTGGCGCGGGTCAAGACGCATCTGGCGCTGCGGTGTACCCAATTGGAACTGGAACGTCGCGTGGCCGAACTGGAGGCCACCAATACGCAACTCAGCACTGAAATCAAGGAACGTAAACGGTTCGAAGTCGAATTACAGCGTCATCGTGAGTACCTCGAAGAACTGGTCGCAGAACGCACCACTGAACTGCAGCAAGACATCATCAAGCGTAAGCATGTTGAAGAGGAATTACGCGAATCTGAGGCAAGATACCGGACACTATTTGAGTCGATCCCCGAAGGGATCCTTGCCTCTGGCCCTGATGGCAAGCTCATCTCCGTGAATCAGGCTGCCGCTTCCATCCTCGGTTACGACAAAGCAGAAGACTTGATTGGGGTTCCTGGGGTTGAGTTGTACCAGGACGTGGAGCAAAGGCAGCGCATGTTCGCCAGGTTCATGGAGCAAGGTTATATCCCAAACACGGAATTCCGTATGAAGAAAAAGGATGGCTCGACCGTGTATACGATGGGGAGTGAGGTCATGCACCGCGATCAGCAAGGGAATATTGTACGCACGGAAGGGATCTTCATGGATATTACCGACCGCAAGCGAGTTGAGGAAGCCTTACGGACGAGCAAGGAACAGTTGCACGCCCTTTTAAATGCCATTCAAGAAACGGCCTTTTTGATCGATCCGCAAGGCATCGTGTTGGCGGCAAATACCACGGCGGCGCAGCGCTTAGGAACCACTGTAGAAGACTTCGTCGGAGCCTGTGTGTATGATTTTATGCCGCCAGAGGTTGCACAATATCGCAAAGCTCATGGGAGTGATATCGTGCGTACCGGCCAGTCTGCACAATTCGAAGATTGCCGTAACGAAAGGATGTACAGGAGCATTCTGTATCCCGTCAAGGATTCGACCGGAGCAGTGCAGAACATTGCCGTTTTAGCCATAGATATTACCGCCCAGAAACAGGCCGAAGTCGCCCTACAGGCCTGGGCCACCTTTGCCCAAATGCATCCCGCGCCGGTGCTGCGGTTTGACCGGGAAGGGCAAATCTTACTGGCAAATTCGGCGGCGTATGATATCTTTGGCTATCAATCGCTGCACGACCTGACCATTGCTGAGATTTTTCCAGAATGTGCGCCTGACATCTTTTCTGATAGTATTCAACACGAAACGCGAGTAAATATTGAAATACACCTTGGCGATCAGGATTACCAATTTCTGGTGTGTGGCGTGCCGGCTTTAGGTATCGGGCATGTATATGGGACCAATATCACTGAACGTAAACGGGCGGAAGAGGCGTTACAGGAGAGCAGAGAGAGACTGATTGCTGCACAGCGCATCGCAAAACTTGGGGATATTATATGGGATGTTGAGACAGGAGTGATTACATGGTCTGATGCACTCTATGATCTGATGCAATATGACAGATCGGAGAAGATAGACTTTGCCAGAGTGAATGCCGAAATCCATCATCCTGATGACTTGGAACGAGTCACCAGGTGGCTGAGAGACGGCATCGCCGGCGGCAGTGACAAACTTGCTCCAAACGAATATCGAATTATCCGAAAAGATGGCAAGGTGCTTTTCGTTCATACCGAAGGGGTGATACAGCGCCATAAAGGGAAACAGCCCAGGGTATTCGTCACACTCCAGGACATCACCGACCGCAAGCGGACGGAAGATGCCTTACGACGCGCGAGCGCTTATAACCGCAGCCTGATTGAAGCCAGCCTCGATCCCTTGGTGACGATTGGCGCGGATGGGAAAATCACGGATGTGAATACCGCGACCGAGCTTGTAACCGGCTATGCCCGGGAAGATCTCCTTGGCACAGATTTTTCCAACTATTTTACAGAACCGGAACACGCCTGCGCAGGCTATCAAGAAGTTTTCCGCGACGGCCTGGTACGCGATTATCCGCTGGAACTCCGACATCGTGACGGACATGTCACCTCAGTGCTGTATAACGCCACTGTGTATCGGAACGAAACGGGCCAAATTCTGGGAGTGGTTGCCGCTGCGCGCGACATCACTGAGCGTAAGCGGGCTGAAGAAGCGCTGCGTGAGAGCGAAGAACGGATGCGTCTTGCTGCGCAGGCTGCCAATATTGGCACGTATGCCTATGACTTTACCACCGGAATACCCTATTGGTCCCCAGAATTAAAAGCCATTTGGGGGTATCAGCCTGATGAGCCGGCGGTGCTGGATAACGATATCCATCCTGATGATCGGCAGATGGCCCTTAACGCCCTGAATGAGGCTAATGCTCCTACAGGCAATGGCCTTCTTGATTTGAAATACCGGATTATTCGACGAGATGGATCGCTCAGATGGCTGCGCGTCCTGGGCAAGACCCATTTTGCGGGCGAAGGGGCGAATCGCCGCCCGGTGCAGATGTACGGCGTTATTATGGACATCACCAATCTCAAGCTGGCTGAGGAAGATCTACGCCAGGCCAAAGAGGCCGCCGAAGCTGCCAGTCGTGTGAAAAGTCAGTTCCTGGCCAATATGAGTCATGAATTGCGTACGCCGCTAACCAACATGTTGGGGTATATCCAACTCTTACGGCAACAACAGAACTTAACCGATACCCAGCAGCATGGCGTTGATATCATGCTGCGTAACGGGGAACATCTGTTGACAATGATTAATGACTTATTAGACTTCGCCAAAACTGAAGCCGGGAAAATGATCCTGGTCAACCAGCCCTTTGCTTTACAAACCCTGTTGCACACCATCACGGCGAGCATGCGGGTCCAGGCCGAGGCCAAAGGGCTGACTTTCCTCTGTGAGTACGCTGTTGATCTGCCAGTCGTCGTGTCTGGCGATGAAACTCATTTGCGGCAAATTCTGTTCAACCTGTTAAGTAATGCGATTAAATTTACGGAACGGGGGCAGGTGGTATTGAGGGTTTCAAATTTAGGATGTGAGATTTTAGAGCTTGAACCTTCCAAATCTCACATCTCACATCAAAGATCTCAAATCAGATTTGAAGTCGAAGATACAGGCATCGGCATCCCGGTAAACCAATTGGAGATGATCTTTGACCCATTTCATCAAGTGCCTGATGGTTGGTCGAAACCGAGAGGCACAGGGTTAGGTCTGTCTATTAGTCGCCAATTAGTGCATCTGATGCAGAGCGAAATTCAGGTACGAAGCGTGATGGGGCAGGGCAGCGTGTTTTGGTTCGACCTGACCTTGCCAGTAGTGGAGGTTGACCACACTCCCGCATTCATGACGGAGACCGATCAAACAGCGAGCCTGCCATTGTCTCCGGAGCCAGATCTCAAAATGATTGTGCCTCTACCTATCGAAGATGTATCAGCCTTGTATGAATTAGCCCGGATCGGGGATATTGTGGGGCTGCGGAACTACCTGGCACGGTTAGAAACGTCTGATCCACGCTGGCAGCCCTTTATTAAGAAACTTAAAACGTTGGCGCGCGACATCAAATTACAGGAAATCCGCGCCTGGTTATCCCAATATCTTAAGGAGGAGGAACGATGAATAACCGCGAGCTGCCCACAAACACGATTCTGATTGTTGATGATGAAAGCGATACCATCAATGTCCTGCTCGACGCTCTGGCTCAGGCGCATTTCACGACTTATGTGGCCTTAGATGGCGAGAGCGCGTTGCAGCAACTGGCCGAAACCGCCCTTGCGCCAGATCTGATTTTATTGGATGTCATGATGCCGGGCATAGATGGCTTTGAGACCTGCCGGCGTTTGAAAGCCAACGCTGCTACCCGCGACATTCCAGTGCTGTTTATGACTGCTTTGACTGATATGGTGAATAAAATCAACGGTTTTGCTGTTGGCGGGGTAGATTATATCACAAAACCGTTTCAGATTGAGGAAGTGCTGGCGCGGGTGCAGGCGCATTTGACGATTCGGCGACAGCAGCGAGAGATTGAAGCTCAACGCGAACAACTCCGCGAACTCAATGCCCATAAAGATAAATTCTTCTCGATTCTGGCGCATGATCTCAAAAATCCTGTCATGGGATTTCTGTCCATGGAACACATCCTGGAAAATTTTGACGATCTGGCCCCGGAGCAGCGTGTCGCCGTCACAACCCAGTTTCGCGATTCGGCCAGAAACTTGTTTGCCTTGATCGAAAACCTGATGACCTGGTCCCAGATGCAACAAGACATGCTCGTCTGTTATCCCCAGGAAGTTCCCTTTATGGCGTTTGTGGATCGCAATTTCAAACTTTTGACGCCTACGGCTGCGCAAAAACAGCTTCAGCTTCAGCACAGGATTCAGGATGACCTGCTCGTCATAGGAGATGTGATGATGATTGATACGGTAGTCCGGAATCTACTAACGAATGCAATCAAGTTTACCCGGCCCGGCGGCGTAATCACGATGAGCGCCAGTTGCGACGCCCGCCTGGCAACGGTGGCGGTGACAGACACAGGCATTGGCATTCCGGCCGAGAAATTGCCTGATCTATTTCGGATTGACGTCAAATACCAGCGCGACGGCACCGCAGACGAAAAAGGCACCGGGCTGGGTCTGATTCTCTGTAAGGAATTCGTGGAAAGAAACGGCGGCAAAATCTGGGTTGAAAGTGAAGTCGGGCGCGGCACAACCTTCTACTTTACCCTGCCAGCGCGCCTGGCAGCGGAACAGGCGCACGCGTGAACGTTGCAAAGGATACAGAGGAGCTATCATGAGCGTATGCTCACCCGGCACAGTGAAGCGACAAGGATTTCACATAACCAGGGATAACAAATCCTTGCTTATGAGCCATCCTTGTAGTCTCAAAGGAGTTATCATGATCTTGCGCTTACCCGGCGCAATGAAAATCAGATGTACCGCGAAACTCCAGTTTCGCGGCCGTATCACTGGTGCGCGAAACTGGAGTTTCGCGCTACATTTTCATAGGAGACTTCCGGCGTCTGGCAGACTTCGGAAGTCTCCTGCGGCTTAATCTGCCATCAAGAACCCCTACAGCTTTTCAGCGAGCTGAAACAATTTCGCATAATGCGTGCGCTTTTCCTGAATAATTCGATCCAGGATGTCGTGCTCGCTGGCTGACAGAAAAGCTTTGATCTCAGGCTATCGAACGACTTTCTTATGACAAAACCACCAATCAAAACATTCATATTTCAACTTTCGTTCTTGCGCAGTTTTGACATCCATGGCTGGCGGAATAATCACACCGTCGTGGATCAATTCATTCGCAGGCCAGTTGGCCGGAATGGCGACTCCTTCTTTGTCGGCAAGCTGCAAACCTTTTATCATTCTGAGAATTTCATCCACATTGCGCCCTAATTCTTGCGGATAATACAGTATGGCCCGAATAATGCCCTTTGAGTCAACAATAAACACGGCGCGAACCGTATTTGTCCCTTTGTCCGGATGAATGCACCCGAGCTTCTGAGCCACTTGTCCGGTATCATCAGCGATTATTGGAAAGGTAATGTCCGTCTCAAGCTGTTCACGAATCCAATCAATCCATTTGATATGAGAAAACACCTGATCAATGCTCAACCCGATTAATTCACAGTTCAATTGTTGAAATTCATCAATTCGCTTTTGAAACGCAACAAATTCAGTGGTACAGACTGGCGTAAAATCGGCAGGATGGCTGAACAGGACAAACCATTTGCCATGATAAGCGTCAGACAATTTCATGACGCCCTGCGTGGTTTGCACCTCCATGTCAGGAAACTTTTCCCCAATAAGCGGTATTCTGTCTTCCATAAAACTCCCCCCTTTTCCTCGAACAATTCCAATAACATCATTTCGACATAGATGATTTCGGTGTATCTATTGACAATGATTGCAAAAAAGTCAAGAAAGGAAGAAAAAAATTTGGATTTTTACGACAGAACTCCAAATCAGAAAAAGATTCTTGACACCAGACCTGCAATTCAATAGCATACCTTTCGGGGGAGTCACAAGCAGCCAGAGTGAAATCTTCACGCTGGTTTTGCGTTCTACTCTTCCACGGTGACAGGAATTGAATGAACAATTCCATCCGACCCGCATTCTGTCTCAATGGGTCAGCCAGTTGTCGGGCAGCACGTCGCCCGCCATGCAGGCCAAAACCTCCGCGAACGACGTGTGACCTGTGAGACAGAATGCTATCTATTTTTATAACGTGAGTTCGGGATACGCTTTTAAGCCCCAACGGGGCGAAATCTGGTAGCCCAGGGTGTTAACCCTGGGACTCCTTATCTCACGTTTTATAGGAATCAACATCATGATTATACCAACTATTTTGAGCATTGTTGTGATGCTGGCAGCGATTATCGGCATATTTCGCCTTCTATTGCTGATCAAACGGGTGACGATATTTGAGTATGAGCGCGGACTGAAATATAGCAAAGGACGTTTTACAGGAATTCTTGAACCCGGTCAATACTGGTATTTTGCATATTATACGACCATCACGAAAATCGATCTGCGCCCCCGGATTATCTCTGTTTCCGGCCAGGAAATTTTGAGTGCCGATGGTGTGACGCTAAAAGTCAGCCTTGCGACAAAATATGAGATTGCTGATCCCTACACCGCCATCAACAAAATTGGGAGTTATGATCAGGCCGTGTATATGGAACTTCAACTCGCTCTGCGGGAAATTATCGGAAAAGAACCGATTGATCGTCTGCTGAAACAACGGACGAATTTCAATCACACCCTCCAGGAACTTTGTGCTCCGGCAGTGGCGCAATTTGGGGTGAAACTGCTGTCGGTCAGCATAAAAGACATCATGTTTCCCGGGGAACTGAAGAAAATCTTTACGCAGGTGGTCCAGGCGCAGAAAGAAGGGATGGCTGCCCTGGAAAGAGCCAGAAGTGAGGACGCCGCCTTGCGGAAATTAGCTAATACCGCGAAACTTCTGGAGAATAATCCGAACCTGTTGTACCTGCGCCTTATAGAAGCCTTAGAAACCTCTCCGGCAGGCTATAGAATGGTACTTGAATTGCCATCAATCACAAAAGCAGAATCTTCTTCTGACCCTTTGGAAACAAAAGAACCTGCATCGAAGGCATCGGCCTCAACGCCATCAAAGTCTTCACAGCGTAGAAAAAAATCTTGATGTGATAGGAAAAGTGACTAAAGTGACTAAAGTTGAAAGAGATTTGGTAGTGGTATTCTGTACATGATGAACGTTCCCTGAGCGAAGTCGAAGGGAACGCCTGCGTGCTCGTCTCGACTCCGCTCGACGACCGGTCATCATGTACAAGGTAGCCACTACCAGAGATTTCTTCAACTTTAGTCACTTTAGTCGCTTGAAACTTTTAATTTATGATGCACAATATTATAGGAAAATGTGTTGAACGAGTTGACGGATACGAAAAAGTGACCGGGAAAGCCGTCTATGGCGACGACATGAGCATGTCCGGGATGCTCTATGCAGCCTGCCGGCATACGGATATTCCGGTCGGGAAAATCAAATCCCTCGACATTACCCGGGCGCAAGCTATGGCAGGTGTTGAAGCGATTGCACTGTACGCCGATATTCCCGGTGCAAAGCAACTCGGCCCGATTCGGGCGGATCAGTATCCGATTGTGAATGATGAAGTCTTTTATTCCGGTGATGTGCTGGCTGTGGTCGCGGCTGCGACAAAGGAAATCGCCTGCGCTGCCGCCGAAGCGATTCGAGCGGAATACGAACCGATTGAAGGTATCTTTGATGTCGAGCAAGCCATGCAGTCGGATGCGCGTCTGATTCATCCCGAATACAAAAGCAATATCGTGGTGCACTATCCGCTGGTCAAAGGCAATGTGGAACAAGGCTTTGCAGAATCGGAGCACGTCATTGAACGCACGTATCGCACCGGCTTTCATGAACATGCGTATATTGAACCGGAATCCGTGCTGGCCGTGCCGGACCCCGGCGTAAAAGGAGTTAAGATTTACGGTTCGCTGCAAAATCCATATAAAACTCGGGAATTTGTCGCAAAATTCATGAACTTGCGCCTGAATCAGGTAAACGTCATGCCCTGCGTGTTAGGCGGCTCTTTTGGCGGCAAAGACGATGTGATTCACGTCATGGCCTGCCGTGCCGCGCTGCTGGCGAAAATGACCGGGAAGCCGGTAAAGCTGACTTATACCCGTGAGACTTCACTCAAGGAAAGTTACAAACGCCATCCCTATCTCATGCGCTACAAAGTCGGGTTCATGCAGGATGGTACGCTGAAGGCGATGAAAATTGATATTCTGGCCGACAGCGGGGCCTATTCTTCGCAAACCTTTTTTGTCAACTGGCGTTCCGTGGTACAGGCCACAGGGCCGTATGAAATCGAACATGTGCAAACCGACATTCGTGGGGTCTATACCAATAATACCTACACCGCCGCCTTTCGCGGATTTGGTTCGCCTCAGATTATTTTTGCCCAGGAATCGCTCATGGATGAAATTGCTGAGATTTGTGGAATCTCACCATTACAAATCCGACAGAAGAATGGGTATAAACAGGGCAGCGTCACGGCTAGCGGTCAAAGGCTCTCGAAACATACCGTTTCTTTGCAGCAAGTGATTGATGAAGCAGTTGTGCGTTCTCACTATCACGAAAAACAGCAGGAATATGCTCGTTTAAATCAGGAGGACAAACGCTTTAAATACGGGGTGGGTCTGGCTTGCAGTTTTCGCGGCTGTTCGCTGGGCGCGGAAGGGACAGACGTCTCTTCCGCGATTGTTTCGGTGCAGGCCGACGGCAGCGTCTATCTGTTGACCGGGGTGACGGAAAACGGCCAGGGCTTGCAAACCACATTTTGCCAGATGTTGTCGGAACTGCTCGGCATTCCAATGGAACAGATCGTTTTTGTCAGACCTCAAACCAATACGATTGCCGACGGCGGCCCGACAGTGGCGTCACGCGGCACGATCGTCGGCGGCAACGCCACGATTGCGGCAGCCAATATCGTCAAAGAGCGGATTTTTGAGGTCATTAAAGCTGATCTGGGAGTTGCAAGTCTGGAAGAGACGGTCTGGAAGGATGGCGTGATTGCGCCCCAAAATGCTGCGACTGGCGGTCAGGCGATTCCGTTTGCGCAGGCGGTTGAACGGGCGTTTCGCGCTGGCGTGAATCTTTCGGCCTATGGCTGGTTCAATGCCCCGCACGTCAGTTGGGACGAAGCCACCGGTCAGGGCGACGCCTATTTCACGTATGTGTATGGCTGTCAAATTGCCGAGATCAAGGTGGATACGCACACCGGCAAAATTGAAGTCTTGAAAGTCACCGCTGCCCATGAAGTCGGCAAAACGATTAACCGCCTGGGCGCAGAAGGACAGGTCTATGGCGGCGTGGCGCAAGGCATCGGCTATGGCGTGCTCGAAGATTACGACATCCAGCAGGGTGATGTGAAATCTTTGAATCTGGATACCTATCTGATTCCGACGATCAAAGATGTCCAGCAGATCGAGCCGATTCTGATCGAAAATCCGGATCAATACGGTCCCTTTGGCGCAAAAAGCCTGGGAGAACCGACGTTGGAATTAGGATCCGCCGCGATCAATAACGCCCTGAGTTTTGCGGTTGGGAAACGTTCTTATCAGATTCCCTTGACCTTAGAACAGGTGTTTTTAGGCAAAAATCTGCGCAAACCGGTGCGCCAGAGCGAATTAGCGCACGATGTCTGCAAAATCGGCGCGGCCTATCACAAAGATAAACAGGTCATGCGCGTGAACAATATCAGCGTTACGACGCCGAAAAATCTGGAACATGCTCTGGAACTTTTAGTTGAGAAATCCTATCACGTTCTGGCGGGCGGCACGGATGTGGTGATTCAGGCGCGTATGAAACCCGAGCCCCAACAGTTATTGAATATCTTCGGTCTGCCCGAATTGAAGCAGATTTCGGAGAACGAGAGTTTCGTCACGCTTGGCAGCACGGTGACAATTTCCGAAATACTGCGGCATGAGGCGATCCGCCGCTATTTTCCGGTGTTAATCGAAGCCTGTGCACGCATCGGTTCAACCCAGGTACGAAATCGCGGCACTCTGGGCGGGAACATTATCAATGCCGCTCCCTGCGCCGATACGGTGCCGCCGCTCATCCTGTATCATGCGAGCGCACACTTTCAATCGAAACATGGACGTCGCGAAGTTGCCATGAGCGATGTGATCCTGAAACAATACCAGACCTGCATTCGGCCGGATGAACTGCTGGTGGCCGTTACGATTCCGAAACCGGCCAAAACCTGTTACGCCAGTTATTTCCAACTCGGACGGCGCAACGCCATGAATATCACGCGCCTCAGCATCAGCGCCATGCTCGCACTGGATGCCAACGGCAAGATCGAAGAATGCATTCTGGTTGATGGCTCGATGTTCAGCCGCTCGCAGCGATTGACGCCGGTAGAACAGGCATTGATTGGCAAAGCGTTGACCGACGAAACCATCGCCGCAATCGAACGGCCTTTGGCTGAAATGATTGACGTGCAGCTTGGCAAACGCTGGTCGTCCGAATATAAAAAACCGGTTTTTATTCATGTCTGCCAGGACGTTCTGCGCGACATTCAGCAACAAATAAAGTGACTAAAATGACTAAAGTGACAAGAATGACAGAAGCATCATAACTTTAATCCCTTTAGTCCCTTTAGTCCCTTATGAAAAATGAATTTGCGATTTACAATAAATAACAAAGAAGTACAATTGGAAGTTGAAGAATCCATGCGCCTGCTTGATATTTTGCGGCTCGAATTGGGCCTAACTGGTACGAAAGAAGGCTGCGGAATTGGCGAATGCGGCGCATGTACCGTGATTATGAATGGCGACGCAGTCTGCTCCTGTCTGGTGTTGGCGGCTCAGGCGCAGGGAGCAAGCGTGGAAACTGTGGAAAATTTGGAGCAGGATGGCGTCTTATCGCGTTTGCAGCAAGCCTTTCTGGATCACGGTGCGATCCAGTGCGGCTTTTGTACGCCTGGCATGTTAATGAGCGCAAAAGCTCTTTTAGACAAAAATGCGCATCCTTCAGAAGAGGAAATCCGGCAGGCTCTAGAAGGCAACTTGTGTCGCTGCACCGGCTATATCCCGATTATTGAGGCCGTCAAAGCCGCGGCGCAATAAGCACTTGATCAAAAGTCTAAAAACCGGGTTTTTTGAAAAAACCCGGTTTTTTATCTCCCTCGACTGCTTATGATTATTTTCCGCACACACGGCAGAAAAACATGGCATAACAGAGCGATGACGCTAATAAAACTGCTAAGAACGTTCCGAACGCCAGAAGTATCCAGCGATATTTGTGCCAGAGTGTCTGGTAAGCAGAGAATTGGACAAAGACATCCGCAATGTAAGCGGTACAATATAAGAGGTTAGCAATGATCGCCAGGAAAAACAACGCAAACACGGTATTCACAAAGGAAGGGCTTGTCCCTGTAAATATACTGACAATCCAGAAACCCGCCACAAGCACCATTAAGACCCCGTTATAGAGCAAACGGGATTTTTCCCAGAACTTCAGAGCATCTGTCACAATCTCCTGAACCTGTTCGCTGAAATCTTTCATAATATGCATTCTCCTCTGAAAATGTAGCGCGAAACTCCAGTTTCGCGCATCCGTTGACAACGGCGAAACTGGAGTTTCGCGCTACATCTGATTTTCATTGTGCCGAGTGAGCACACACTCATGACAAATCCCCTGAAAATAGAATTTTCATGTGTTGTAGTGTGTTTGCCAAAACACATGAGTGGCTCCTTTAAAAATGCAGCGCGAAATTGTATTTCGCGCATATTTAAATCCTCTTTATATCCTTCCATTTGTATAAGACCCAAAAAGCAATAAATTTTGTCATTTTCATTGACTTTTTTTATCTTTGCCTTTTTATTAAAAGAAATTTGTTGCTGTAAGTAATTCTGTGCTGCTGGAGTGCAAAAGTTCTACTTTTGCGCGTGTCAGTGTTTCAGCACACTCGCGTGTGTGAAAGTAAAATTTTCTTACTCCGGCACAGAATTATTTACAGGAAGAGAAATTTTGAAACTCTTAAAAAAATGTTGCTGTCAATAATTCTGTGCCGGAGTGCCGGAGTGTAAAAGTTCTACTTTTGCGCCTGTCAGTTTTCCAGCACCTACTCACGCGCGAAAGTAGAACTTTCGCACTCCGGCACAGAATTATTGACAGAAAGAAAAAAATTGTATCAAAAATCTCGGAGAAGTTGATAATATGCGTTGTCCGAAATGTCAAACGTTGATGCCAGAAAACGCCGCAGCCTGTCCTGCGTGCGGCCATGATGTTGCGCTCTACCGCTCATTTCTGGAAATGAAGCAGAACGCAGCGACATTGAAAAATGATGCCTTTGCGCTGTTCAAACAATTTGATTTACTGCAACAGCGTTTCACGCAATTTGAAGAGTTGCTGACCGAGACAAAAGAAACTGGCGCGATTTCTTTTGATATAGAGGAAATCGCTGACACGCCGGAAAAACAACCGACGCCGGAGGTTTCCGAAAAACCAACTCCAAAAGCAACAATTTCCTTGAAAGAGCCGCGTCCTACCTCTCCGCCATCATCTGCCAAAACTACCCAGGAAAAACAGCAGTCAGAAATCACCTTTGGTCAGAAATGGCTGCTGATCGCGGGTGTGATTGTCACGGTGCTAGGGGTGGGCTGGTTTCTGAAATATTCCTTTGATCAGAACTGGATCGGCCCCGCAGGGCGAGTTGCGTTGGCCTATCTGGGCGGGATCATATTTTTGGGAGGAGGCGAACTCTTCCGGCGTAAGGACTTTGACATTTTTGGTCTGTATCTGATCGGCGGCGGCATCGCTATTCTTTATTTTGCCACCTTTGCTGCATTTCAAATTTATCACCTGATTCCGCAATCTCTGGCGTTCCTGGTGATGATTCTCATTACGACTCTGGCCGGGATTCTGGCATTGGTTTACGACACCAAATGGCTGGTGGTGTTGGGATTGATCGGCGGATTTTTGACGCCGGTCATTTTGAGTACCGGGCAGGATAATCAATTCGTGTTGATGAGCTACATGACCATTCTCAATGCCGGGATTCTGAGCATCGCCTTTTTCAAACAGTGGCGATTGCTCAACTATCTGGGCTTTTTCTTTACCTGGCTGCTGTTTACAGGCTGGATGTTCGCGCACTATAACGAATCGAAATTTTGGATGACCTTCATTTTTCTCAACATCTTTTTCCTGACTTATGCCGTTTCGCCCTTTGCCTATCATTTAGTCAAAGGCCATGGCAAACGCCTGAGCGGCCTCAGAATTATCGTACCGAATTCATTCATCGGATTGGGCTATTCCTACATTTTGATTGAAGAACATTTTCAGGTGGAATACGTCAGTATCGTGACCCTGGTGTATGCGGCGATCTTTCTGTGGATGGCGCAGTTCATCTATCGCCGCAACCGTGAGCAGATCGGAGCCTTTGTGATGCTGCTGGCCGAAGCTATGATCTTTCTGGTGATCACGATTCCGCTCTTATTTTCGCAGCACTGGATTACCGTGTTCTGGGCAATTCAGGCCACCGTGCTGCTCTGGGCTGCGGTGAAACTCGACAATAAGTGGCTCTATGGCAGCTTTAGCGTATTACTGGCGCTGACGCTTGCGAAATTTTTCTGGTACGATTACCCGGAAATTTTTGATCTGAGGCTGCCAGACATGTCTTTCTGGCCGGGCTATTTACACCGTTTGCTCGAACGGTTTATCACCTCTGGAACCGTTTTGGCGGCATTGCTGTTGTCCGCCTTGATGGTCACGCGTTCCAGTAACCGGAAATCTGGGTTTCAACAGGCCGCGCTGCCTGTACTCTGGGGTGGTTTTATTATCGCTCTGTTCCTGGTGTTGAATGTGGAAACCGCCGCCTATTTTCACGATTACGGTTCCCAGGCGCGTTTTGCGGCAATATCCGTGTTATGGACGATGTTTTCATTGCTCATGATGATATTTGGCTTTTCGTTCAACCTTTCTATATTGCGCAAAGCCGCGATTGCGTTGTTTGCCGTGACAATGCTCAAAGTATTTCTGCTGGATATGGCCAATGTCAGCACGCCCTACCGGGTGGTGTCATTCCTGGTGCTCGGCTTGATGTTGATTGGCGCGTCGTATTTGTATCATCGTTTTAAAGAACGAATTCTGCCGCCGGAAGAATAGGCGGGAGTACAAGAATTTTTTATAAGCGAGGATTCAGATAACTATTTGGCAGCCATAGCTCGTAGAGTTTCAAGTATTGTAGTTACCGGCAACACCATTCGTCTTTCCTACCGCATAGCGGTTGTGCGGTTGTGCTGTGGATCGTCTACGGCGAATGCATGATGGGAAAGGGCGTTATCGTTGCTACAATACTCTATCGCCTACGGCGAAAAAGTTTGCTCAATAGTTACATCATTATGAAAACATTCATTGTTTTTTTCTTTCTTATTGGATGGTGCTGGGTTTCAGGGTCTTTTGCGGCTGAACGCAGTGAGTTCGAATATTTTCTGCCGCTGGAAGGGGCTGGAGAAGTTGATGCACCTGTCCGCGTTGCGCTTGCGCCGGAGGTGATCACGCTGACTTCCAACCAGTTCGCGGATTTGCGCGTGTTTGATGATCAGGGACAGGAAACGCCTTTCATTATTTACACGCAGCAGCCTGTGCCGGCAATTGCGTTCGACTGGCAAGTATTGAGCTACCAGAGCAGCGCAGGAATGCAGACAGTTGTGCTCGAACGCCCGGCGCACATTCGCGGAACCGTCAAGGAATTGGGAGTAGATACGCCCAACCGGGATTTTGAGAAAGAGCTTGAAATCTTTGCCAGCGCTGACCAGCAATCCTGGAAATCGCTGACCCGCGCCGTCATATTCGACTTTTCATCGCGGATTAATTTACGCAAAACCCATCTGGAATTTCCGGCAACTACGGCAAAGTATCTCAAAATTCAGGTTCACGAGAATATTGCTTCGCAGGAACAGGGTGAAAATCTGCGCTTTCGCTACAAAGACCTTGAATTTGCCGTGAGCGAGCAACCCAGAACTGATGAATTGACGCTGACGCGCTTTCACAGCCAGGCGCTGCCTGAGAATGCCAGACCGGTCGAATTTTCGCACACGATCTTTGCGCAGCCCACAATCTCTCTCGATCAAGACAAGAATTCGATTATTTCGCTGGGGCGCGTGAATCTGCCGCTGGAACGAGTGAACTTGCGAATTGGCAAGGGTTTTTTTTACCGCACTGTGGAATTATTTGTGGCACAGCAGGACCAGGATGACGCTCATTTCAGTGTGGCGCAGGATGTGATCTATCGCGTTCCCGGCATTGACGAGGAAAAAACTTCCCTGGAATTTCGTCAGACTCAATATCCCTATCTGCGTTTGAAAATTGTGAATCACGACAATCCGCCCCTGACAGTGCAGGAAGTCACGGTTCTCTGGGCGCAGCGGGATCTGTATTTCATCCCTGAACCAGGCCGGAGTTATGCCCTGTATTGCAGCGGAAATGCTGTGCAGACGCCGAAATATGACATCCAACAGCTTATCCCGCCAAAATATGACCGTTTACTGCACTATGCGGAGTGGCAGACCGGAACCCTGCAAAAAAACCCGAATTATCGCGCTCAAGCAGATCGTGACACACGGGCGAAACTCGAACGTTACCTGTTTATCGGTTTTGTCATTTTAATTGCCGCCGCGTTAGGATGGTGGATGCTGCAATTGATGAAAAAAGTGGAACGACATGACAAGGAATGAATGGCAGAAGGTAACTACAGGAATTTTATATAGGAAAGAATAGATTTCTGCCGCGCCTGACATCACATTCTTTCCTAATGCGATTCTTGTGGTTTCAAAGGAATTTCCATGAGCGTAAGCTCACCCGACGCAATGAATATACGATGTACCGCGAAATTTTCATAGGAGTTATTCATTCGTTTTGGCAAACGCACCACGGCGAATGAACATGCCCTGTTCAGGGGAGATGGATGTACCGCGAAACTCCAGTTTTGCGGCTGTCAACGATGCGCGAAACTGGAGTTTCGCGCTACATT
>DF820463.1:1129775-1152940 GCA_000739535.1 Candidatus Vecturithrix granuli
AACTCCAGTTTCGCGGCTATCAACGAGGCGCGAAACTGGAGTTTCGCGCTACATTTTCAGGGGAGGATAACCCATGAATACATTACAAAACAAAGCCAAACTCATTCAATATAACTCTCCGGTAATCTTAACGTTTTCGCTGCTTGCAGTCGCGGTGCATTTAGTCAATATGGTGTTTCCGCATTTTACGATCCGGTTTTTTGCCACCAATCCGTTTATGTCGCTGGCCAATCCGCTTGATTATTTCCGTCTGGTCTCCTATGTGCTGGGGCACGCCAATTGGGAGCATCTGTTCGGCAACCTGTCGTTTATCTTGCTGCTCGGCCCGATTTTGGAAGAGAAATACGGCAGTAAACCGATGTTGGTGATGATTCTTCTGACAGCTCTCTTTACCGGATTGATCAATGTCGTCTTTTTTCGATCCGGACTGATGGGCGCGAGCGGGATTGTATTCATGCTAATTTTACTGGCCTCAATTGTAGATGTCAAAGCCGGCGCAATTCCTCTGACTTTTGTGCTGGTCGTCGCCATCTTTATCGGGCGCGAACTGGTCCTTTCCTTTCGCGCGGATCAGATTTCTCAAATGGGACATATCCTCGGCGGGGCTTGCGGCGCGTTTTTCGGCTTTGTCCTGCTCAAACCATTGAATGCACGCGGATAAATAATTGATATGCTTAATATGTCCTGAAAGAAAAAAAAATGATTCTCTTGACAAGATTTCATATTTCCGACAGGAGCACTACAAGGCTTTATATGCAAAAAGCGCAAACATCTAACCCAAGTGAACAATAAATTATGAAATCATTGAGACACCAATTAACCGACATCGTAGCAGACGCCTTTGCGACCCAGGGATTTAAGCGTGAATATGGAGTTGTTGAAAAATCGAATCGTGCGGATTTAGGACAATTTCAATGTAATGGAGCGTTAGCCGCCGCCAAACAATATAAAATGAACCCGCGCCAGCTTGCCCAGCAAGTGGTTGACTGCTTGCAGCAGAACTCGATTTTTAGCGCTGTCTCGCTGGCAGGACCGGGCTTTATCAATCTCACCGTTACTGATGAGTTTTTGGCCCGGCATCTGCAACATATCTCAGCAGACAGGCGTTTAGGTTCTGAAGAGGTTTCTCCTGCCTTGAAAATGATCGTGGATTACGGCGGGGCCAATATTGCCAAACCGTTGCATGTGGGGCATCTACGCGCCGCGATTATTGGAGAAAGTTTGAAACGCCTGGCGCGGTTTTTAGGGCATAATGTACTTGGCGACGTGCATTTAGGCGATTGGGGCTTGCAAATGGGGATGATTATCTCCGAACTCGCCCGCCGCAAGCCGGAATTACCCTATTTTGATCCTGACTACAGCGGCCCTTATCCGCAAGATGCGCCTTTCACTATTGCTGATTTGGAAGAAATCTATCCGACCGTCAGCGAACGGGCGAAAAACGATCCTGCGGTGATGGAAGCGGCGCGACAGGCGACCTATCAATTACAGCAAGGCCATCGCGGGTACCACGCGCTCTGGCAGCATATTTTTAATGTGTCCGTCGCCGATTTGAAAGCAGACTATCACGCCTTAAATATTGATTTTGACTTGTGGTATGGCGAAAGTCACACCCAGGATCGGCTGCCGGGGCTGATCGAACGTTTACAGCGCGACGGCTGGGCTTACGAAAGTCAGGGCGCGCTGGTCGTTGATGTCAATGAACCGGAAGATACGAAAAATTTGCCGCCGCTTATGCTCGTGAAATCCGACGGCGCGGTCTTGTATGGCACGACCGATCTGGCGACGATTGAACAGCGGGTTGAGGATTATCAGCCGGATTTGATGCTCTATGTGGTTGATAAACGCCAGAGCGATCATTTCCGGCAGGTCTTTCGCGGCGCACACAAAACCGGCATCGCCCCCAAATCCTTAAAGATGATCCATATCGGTTTTGGCACCATGAACGGCAAAGACGGGAAACCCTTTAAAACTCGCGCCGGGGGCGTTATGAAGCTGAAAGATTTGATTCAGATGATCACGGACAAGGCCCTGGAGCGCATGACCGCCGCTGATATTGCCAAAGAGTATGACGAGAGCGAACGCCAGGAAATCGCTCGCATTATTGGAGTAGCGACGCTCAAATTTGCCGATTTGATGAATCATTACACCACCGACTATATTTTTGATTTGGATCGCTTTGCCTCGTTTGACGGTCGTACCGGCCCTTATCTGTTATATACCGCCGTGCGGATCAAATCCATTTTACGCAAAGCTGCTGAACAGGGCTTAGAACCAGGCAATATTCTGCCGCCGGCCAGCCAGGTCGAACGCGATGTGTTCCTCAAACTCGCCGAATTTCCAAACGCCCTGGACCTGGCCTTTGAAAATTACGCGCCCAATTATCTGTGCGACTACGCCTATACCCTGGCTTCATTATTTACCACCTTTTACCATGAACATCACATCTTGCGCGAAGAACAATCGGAACGTCAGGCTTCGTGGCTTGGACTTGCGCAGGTTTCGTTAGCCATGCTGGAACAAGTTTTAGACCTCCTGGGCATTGAGACGCCGGAACGGATGTGAAAAGGTTTGTCGTGATCGCTTGAAAAGCACGAAAGTGCTTACTATCTGCTCTGGGGCATACGTTATTGCTAACAGAAATTGTCGGACATTGTCGGACGAGTCTGAATTGTCCGACAATGCCGATCTATACAAGGATTCCCCAAGTAGTAAAAACTTCTATCTCAGAACACTTAAACCATTGTGTTTCTTTCTGATAGTGTTCAATAAAAAGTGTTCAAATTTTTTTTCTGGCTGAATGTCAAGCCTGATGGCTGCGATATAACACGCCCCTGATTCTTGAAAATACGCCAATAATTTGATCTCATCTTTTTCGGTAGTCATAATCGCATCAATCTGTTCCCTGATGATGATCTGACGAATACGCACAATGTCTTCTTCAGTGTACCAGTGATGATCAGCAAAATCAAGATAGTTAACCACGTTGAGACCGTGGCCGCTCAAAAGTTCACGGAAAGATTGCGGATTCCCCAGGCCACTGACTGCCAACAAACGCTTTCTGCGCAGAGAAGCCGAATCCACAGGTGAATCTGACGCGATTGGCCGGATAACATCCAGTGTATGAATGCCGGTAAAAATCTGGGCATCCGGCGCAATCTGCTGTAAACGCCGAACGATCGGGGTGATGTCGTGTACTTCATTGCTGCGCGTGATCACAAACGCCTGGGCCCGGCGAAGATGATCCAGCGGTTCCCGTAAAAATCCGGCTGGCAGCAAGTACTCCCCTCCGAATGGATTCGTAGCATCAATCAGGACAAGATCAAGGTCGCGTCTGAGTTGAATGTGTTGAAATCCATCGTCTAACAGCAAAACATCCGGTTGAAAGCGTTCTAGAGCCAGTTTGCCGGAAATATAGCGCTGACTGCCGACAATCACTGGCACATCGGACAATTTACGTAGCATGAGCAAAGGTTCATCGCCAACTTGCCGCACATCGGCGTCAAAATCCACGACATAATTCGGGATCGCGGTTTTACGCCGGTAGCCGCGCGTCAGAATCGCCGCTCGTTTGCCGTGCTGCTGCAAGATTCTGGCAATTTCAATCACGGTCGGGGTTTTGCCGGTGCCGCCAGTGGTGATATTACCCACACTGATCACCGCACAGGGTAAAGAGAAGCGCGAAAAAATTCCCTTTTGGTACAAAAACAGGCGAAACCAAATGATGATGCTATATAGCAAGGAACTTGCCTGTAACAGCATAAATACCAACGACCGGCCGGCATAATGCAACAGCGATTTTGGGCTTTTCCTGTCGGGAATTGTTGGTTTTCCGGCTTGCAGCAATTGAATGCCTATTTTTATAATATTCACCATATAATAAAACTTGACAATGTTCTTATAAAGAATTATATTATGTGTGAAGAAGATAAATAAAATTGAATGACAAGTAGTTATTTAGCACGTAGTGCTTCAAGTATTGTAGAAACAATAACCGTCTCATTATCTCCCTGCCTACCGCGTAGCGGCTGTGGATCGCCTACGGCGAAGCAGCATCACGAGGGGAATTTTATCTCTACAATACTCTATCGCCTACGGCGAAAATCTGTATATGGTTGTTACTCGTTGAACAACAGGTCAAGAAAAATCTGTAGTGAGACAATGGAATAAGTGTAGGTCGAAAAGCAAGGATGATACGTCTGAACTCAAATTCTTGCTTATTCTTCATTTCTGTAGTTTCAGAGGAGTTGTCATGAGCGTAGGCTCACCCGACGCAATGAAAATCAGATGTCCCGCGAAACTCCAGTTTCGCGGACGGATGACTGGTGCGCGAAACTGGAGTTTCGCGCTACATTTTCAGAGGAGATGACAGTAATGTTATATGATAAATTGACATTAAAAACCCAGGAAGCCTTTCAGACAGCGCACCGGCTGGCGATGCAATACAATCACCAACAGCTTGACGTGGAGCATGTGCTGCTCTCGTTTTTGAATCAACCGGAAGGTCTGGTTCCGCAGATTTTACAAAAATTGGGAGCGCATCCTGAAACAGTACGCGCTGAGCTTGAAACCGAATTGCGGAATGTGCCGCAAGTGACCGGAGCCGGTGGTCAGATCTATATTTCGGCACGCTTGAATAAAGCCTTTGATCAGGCCCTTGAAGAAGCAGAGCGCCTGAAAGACGAATACATCAGCGCCGAACATTTTTTGCTGGTATTCACGGATCGGGTCAACGGCGCAGCTCAACGCATTCTTAACCGGCATGGCGTTACGAAAGATGCGGTGTTTCAGGTGTTGCAGAGCATTCGCGGCGCACAGCGGATTACGGATCAGAATCCGGAAGAGAAATATCAGGCTTTAACGCGCTACGGACGTGATTTGACGGAATTAGCCCGTAAAGGCAAACTCGATCCAGTCATCGGGCGCGATGAAGAGATCCGGCGCGTCATGCAGGTACTTTCGCGCCGCACGAAAAATAATCCGGTTCTGATTGGCGAACCAGGTGTTGGGAAAACCGCAATTGCCGAGGGCATGGCGATCCGCATCGCCAAAAGCGACGTGCCGGAATCCCTGAAAGATAAAAAACTGGTGGCTCTGGATTTAGGCGCGTTGGTGGCCGGTTCGAAGTATCGCGGTGAATTTGAAGATCGCCTCAAGGCGGTTTTGAAAGAGATCGATCAATCCGCCGGAGAAATCATCCTGTTTATTGATGAGTTGCATACGCTGGTGGGCGCAGGCGCGGCCCAGGGCGCGGTAGATGCTTCGAATATGCTGAAACCGGCCTTAGCGCGCGGCGAATTGCATTGTATCGGCGCGACCACGCTGGATGAATATCGTAAACATATTGAGAAAGATGCCGCTTTAGAACGACGCTTCCAGCCGATTCTGGTCGGTGAACCGAGCGTGGAAGATACGATTTCGATTCTGCGCGGCTTGAAAGAACGTTACGAGCAGCATCATAACGTCAAAATTCAGGATAGCGCGATTGTGGCAGCCGCGACCTTATCGCACCGCTATATTACCGATCGTTTTCTGCCAGATAAAGCGATTGACCTGGTAGATGAGGCCGCCTCGCAGCTAAAAATCGAGATTGATAGTATGCCGGCTGAAATTGATGAAATTGAACGGCGCATCACCCAACTGGAAATTGAGCGGCAAGCCTTGAAACGGGAAACCGATAAGGCCAGCATGGAACGATTGCAGAAACTTGAGCGGGAATTGGCCGATTTAAAAGATTCCAGCAATGAGATGAAGGCACACTGGCAGAACGAAAAAGAATCGCTCAACAAAATCGGTAAACTGCGCGAACAGATTGAACAGGTAAAACTGGATATCGAACGCTTAACTCGTATGGGTGATTACGCCAAAGTCTCGGAACTGCAATACGGAACTCTCGTGCAACTCCAGGGGCAGCTTGAACAAGAACATGCCCATTTGCAAGAGCTGCAAAAAGATCAGCAGATGTTGCAGGAAACGGTCACGGATGAAGAAATCGCCCGCATTGTTTCCAAATGGACCGGAATTCCGGTCTCGCGCATGATGGAAAGCGAAATTCAGAAATTGGTGAAGATGGAAGATCGCTTGAAACTTCGGGTGATTGGGCAGGATGATGCGATTCTGGCGATTTCGGACGCGGTGCGCCGCGCTCGCGCCGGGTTGCAGGATGTGAATCGTCCAATCGGCTCCTTTATCTTCCTGGGCCCCACGGGCGTTGGCAAAACCGAACTGGCCCGCGCCTTAGCGGAATTCTTATTCGACGATGAACAGGCTATGGTGCGGATTGATATGTCGGAATTTATGGAGAAACACTCGGTCGCCCGGCTCATTGGCGCGCCTCCAGGCTATGTGGGCTATGAAGAGGGTGGGTATTTAACCGAAGCCGTGCGTCGTCGTCCCTACTCGGTCATTCTGTTCGATGAAATCGAAAAAGCGCACCCGGAAGTGTTTAACGTCTTACTGCAAGTGCTGGATGACGGGCGACTCACCGATGGACAGGGACGCACCGTGAACTTCAAAAATGCGGTCGTGATCATGACTTCGAATATCGGCAGCGCCTTAATTCAGGAAATGTGGTCTGAAGATCCGCAAAAAATGCGCGAAATGGTGATGGAACGCGTCCGTGCGAGTTTCCGTCCGGAATTTTTGAACCGCGTGGATGAAATCATTTTGTTCCACGGTTTAACGCTTGACCACCTGAAACGAATCGTGGACATTCAACTGGAACATCTGAAAAAACGCTTAGCCGATCGTAAGATGACGCTCAAAGTCTCTGAGGCGGCCAAAGAATATATCGCCCGCGAAGGTTACGATCCGGTTTATGGCGCACGTCCGCTGAAACGCGCCATTCAAAAAGAGATCCAGAATCCGCTCGCGTTTAAAATTCTGCAACGTGAGTTCGTGGATGGCGATTCCGTGACCATTGACTATTCTTCGGCTGACAAAGGGTTGATCTTTCGGAAAGGATACTAGAGGTTATCGGAAACAGAACACTGATGGGGGCTGATTGGGCTGATTCTCACTGAGATGAAGACGGCTTCAGGACACAATTCATCGTCATGATGACGGCAGGGAGGCGTGTCATTCTTCCCGAAAAATCAGTGAAGATCAGTCCAATCAGTCACAGCAGTGTTCTATTTCCGATAATGTTTCATAGCTCAGGGTTCTATTTTTTTGAGAAATCGCCGCACACGCGAACGCAGCAGATTGCCATCAAAGGTTTTGGGAATATATCCCATCGCATTGACCTCTTTGGCTTTGCGCCGTAAATCCGCTTCATCCATCGCTGAAAACAGCACAATATTGACCGGTTTACTCTTTACGCTGCGCATCAGCACTTCGGCCAGTTTATCACCGCTTAACCCGGGCATATTAATATCCAATAAAATCAGATCAATACTGTATTTGAAAATATATTCCGTGGCATGAACCCAGCTATCAATGGCATAGACTTCATGCTCGTCGCTCAGCACTTGCGTCACTAAATTGCGAACGTCTTCCGAATCGTCAATAACTAACAGTGTTGCCATAATTCTCCCCTTTACACTATTCACGTCTCTGATTCTCGTTATGATTCTCGTTCTATGTTCCTTTAAAAATATGTGTGATAATTGCCTCAAAAAGTCAAGCAGAAAACCTTCGAAGAAAAACTAATTTTGTCCAGGAAATAACTAGATAATAGAATTTGTGAAGCACGCTCCTCATAGGAGTGCGAAAATTCTGCGTTTGCGCTCCTTGAAAACAAAAGGGCTGCGGTTGTCCACAGCCCTTAGAGACGAACACGAGAGGTTTGTTTGCGTTAATATCCTAACGCTAATCCTTCTCGCCTGCGATCTGCCGCGCCATACATCATCCCGGTTTTCGGGTCAACCATGATGCTTGACGCCGCGCCCATCGCATCGCGCACCACCACGGTATGCCCCATCTCTGTCAATAGCTTGATCGTATCCAAACCGATCCCTTTCTCCAAGCGGACTTCATCCGGCAGCCATTGATGGTGAACACGCGGCGCATTTACGGCTTCTTGAATGTTCATGCCGAAATCAATGACATTCATAATGACTTGCAGCGTGGTGGTGATGATGAGCGACCCCCCCGGACTGCCTGCCACTAAAAATACTTTGCCGTTATTCAGCACGATGGTAGGCGACATCGAGCTTAACATGCGCTTATTCGGTTCGACGGCATTGGCGTCGCCGCCGACGAGTCCGTAGGCATTCGGGACGCCCGGTTTCGCACTGAAATCATCCATTTCATTGTTAAGCAGGAAGCCCGCGCCTTCTACCACAATACCGGAGCCAAAGCTGAAGTTAATCGTGTAGGTGTTGGAAACCGCATTGCCTTCTTTATCCACAATCGAATAATGTGTGGTCTGGTCGCTTTCATATTTCGGCGCATTCCCCGGTTTCAGTGTACTGCTGACGGTCGCTTTGAAACGGTTAATCTGATTGCGTAACTCAGCGGCGTACGCTTTGGAGGTCAAGCCTTTCAATGGCACATCCACAAAATCGGAATCGCCTAAATATTCAGCGCGATCAGCATAGGCGCGTTTCATTGCTTCAGCCATTAAATGGATGGTGGCTGCGGAATTATGTCCTAAATATCGCAAATCGAATCCTTCCAGAATATTCAGGATTTGCACGATATGCACGCCACCCGAACTGGGGGGACACATCGAAAAAACATCGAAACCGCGATACGTGCCGTGAATCGGTTCGCGAATCGCTGGTTGATAGTTAGCCAGATCTTCTTTCGTCATGAGACCACCATGGGCCTCCATCTGTTTGACGATCAACTCCGCGATGGCGCCTTCATAGAACGCTTTTGGCCCTTCCTGAGCGATCAGTTTCAGCGTCTTGGCTAACTCCGGCTGCACGAACAAGTCGCCAGGTTCATAAAAACTGCCATCGGCTTTGAAAAAGATTTTTTCGGTGGCCGGAAAAGCTCTGAGGTTTTTCTCCGCCGCATGAAAATCCTTTACCAGATTTTCATTCAGCACAAAGCCTTCTTCGGCATATTTGATTGCCGGTGCTAAGGCTTCCGCTAATGAGATCGTGCCGTATTTTTCCAGCGCATACGCAAAGCCGGCGATGACTCCGGGCACGCCTGCGGACAGATGCGTATAGCGGCTGAGTTGCGCGTCTGCATTACCGTCTTTGTCCAAAAACATATCGCGGTACGCCTTGGCTGGCGCTTTTTCGCGGTAATCAATCGCGACGGTTTCACCGGTTTTGGCCGAATGCACGATCATAAAGCCGCCGCCACCGATATTGCCGGCGCGAGGCAGGGTCACAGCCATCACGAATCCGACCGTCACGCCTGCGTCAATCGCATTCCCTCCCTTTTGTAATACCTCCAAACCCGCGCGGGTGGCAAGTTCCTGGCCCGTCACGACCATCCCGTTTTTCCCTTCCACCGGATAATCGAGGGATTTACCTTCGATAAACACAACTTGCGCGTTGACAACTCCTGACGAGACAAACAACAGGAGCACGATCAGAGACGTTAAACAATAGAAAAACTTTTTCATAACCTTTCCTCCCATGTACCTCGCAGGGCTGTTATAAGCTCTTGTAAAACATGCCCATCTCGACTTCGCTTGACGTGCGATGTTCGGTCATCGAGCGAAGTCGAGATGACAAGATTCAGAGAACTTAACAGCTCAGGTGAAGGTGAATAGTAGAGAGTGATTCCTCTGAATCACTCAGCGTTCGTGGCAGAAAATCTTTTGCGTACGTTTGTCATTCCTGCTTGAGTAGGCAAACCCACTGACGCCAGAACAACGACTAACAGAGACTCCTGCCATAAACAGCGTATTGATACGTGTATTCTTGAAGAAAACTTTATATTCCATAGATCTGTCAAGAAAAAACATACGTTTTGGATTTTAGTTCTCGCTCTTCTTCATAAAAAATCTTGACAAAGCCAGGTTTCAAGATTTTCTCGGTTGAGACGGCAAAAATAAGGTGTTGTTTCGGGAAAGCGTCTTCGAAATTCCCGAAACAACCAAAGAACGATAGGGTTCGGGAATTTCGAAGACGCTTTCCCGAAACAACACTACTTAATAAACAAGGAGGATTGTATGAGAAAAATCGGAACTTTGCTGCTGATGCTGCTATTTGTCACTTTCATTATTTTCCCTGCAAACTCGTTTGCACAAACGCGTCTGGTGTTAAAGAGCGCGCGCCAGGCCTCAACCTATTATGCCTTTGCGGTTGGGCAGGCGAATGCTATTCATGCCGGAGCGCCGGATATAGACGTGACGGTCGAAGATAGCCCGGGATCCATGGTGAATGTGAAAGAGAGTAAAACCCGTGAGAACTTTTTGTTTACCTCTCCGCCCGATCTGATTGCGTCTGCGCTCAAGGCTGCGGAGCAATTCGAGGAAGGCGGCTATGAGAAGATTCGGGCGTTGTGGCCGATTCCCGGTATAGTGATGCACTGGGTTGTACGCGAAGACAGTGGAGTAAAGACCCTATACGATCTCGCCGGACAACGTTTTATTCCAGGCGGAGCAGGCAGCGCCGGGGCAAATCTTACAATGAAGGTGCTGGAAGCCATGGGCATCAAAGAAAAGGTCGAACTTCAAACGGTTGATTTGAATGAAGGGGTGCAGGCGGTCAAAAACCGGCGTGCGGTCGGTTTTGCCACAGCAAGTTCGGTTCCGGCAGCGATGGTCTCTGAAATTGCGGCAACCACGCCTATTCGATTGCTGAGTTTGCCGGATGAAGATTATGAAAAGGTAGCGCAGGATGTCACCCGGCATGTCATCCCGGCCGGCGTCTATAAAGGCGTCGATGAGGATATACCGACCATTAGCATGATGGTTGGAACCTACACCTCAGCCGATCTTGCTGATGATATTGTGTACAAAATTACGAAAGCCTTCTGGGAAAACCGCGAAATCTGGGAACAATCGCATCCGGCGATGAAATTTGTGAAGATGGAGGATGTCAATTTTTTGAAAGCCAAAATTCATCCCGGTGCATTAAGGTATTATGAAGAAATCGGTTTCAACGTGGCTGATGATGTGAAGTAATCTTGTCGGTTTATATTTGCCCACGAAACACACGAAAAGACACGGAACAATTGAAAGAGTGCAAAGATATCTTTGCACTCCTGAAAACTTTCAGAATATCTCCTACGACGAGTCTTTCCCTACTATGTAAATGAAATTTTCATGGAGTCCGTGTGTTTGTAGTTCACGCTTTAGCGAGCTGCCTAAAGGCAGAACTACAAACAAGTACGACTCTTTCGTGTTTTTTCGTGTGTTTCGTGGGCCATATTCCCTTGTTTACAAAAATTACAAAAAAAATCGTATATCTTGTGTCTTTTGTTTTTGTGATCTATCAAATCTTGCTCCCGGTGTACGCATTTATGCCGGATATGAAGGAACGATCGCTTCATTTGATGTTTGCCCTGCTGATCATTTTTCTGGGAGGCCCGGCCCAGAAAGCGCGATGGAAGCAAGTGCTCGATGTTGTCCTGACCATCATCGGAGCAGGGTGTTGTTTGTATGTTTTTTTTCGCTTTTCTGCCATTATTGAGCAGTACGGAATTGCCTCAGGGGCAATGCAGGTCTGGATGGGATTCGCACTCGTGTTGATCATTCTGGAAGCAGCCCGACGCATGGTACGACCGGCGTTGCCGATTATCACGGGTTTGTTTCTGTTGTATGCCTTGTATGGGCATCTCATGCCTGGCCAATTTGGTCATCCGCCTTATATGCTAAGAACCCTGGGCAGTATGTTTTATCTGACGACTGGCGGAATCTGGGGGCAATTGCTGGGCGTGAGCGCGAATATTATCGCGATTTTCGTGTGCCTGGGGTCCTTTATTGTTTATACTGGCGGAGGCACCGGATTTATGAAAATTGCGGTGCGCCTGGCTGGAAAATATACCGGCGGCCCGGCAAAGGTTGCCGTGATTGCCAGTGCCCTGTTCGGATCCGTTTCCGGCAGCGCCAGTGCCAATGTGGCCTCGACTGGAGCATTTACCATTCCGATGATGAAACGCCTCGGCTATCCTCCGGCCTTAGCTGCTGCAGTGGAAGCAGTGGCCAGCACTGGCGGACAGATTATGCCGCCCATCATGGGCGCCGGAGCGTTTATCATGGCGGAGTTAATTCAGACGCCCTATCTGAAAATCGCGGCCAGCGCGCTCATTCCAGGGGTATTGTATTTTCTCACGGTGGGCATGGGCATTCATTTTTACGCGCTGCGTCAGGGCTATCGTGGTCTGTCAGACAGCGAAATTCCGGATTGGCAGAGCACTCTTAGAGTCAGCGGCTTTTTTTTGATCCCGTTTGTGACACTGGCGATCTGGTTAATCCGAGGATATACGCCGCAATATGCCGCATTCTGGGCGATTGTGAGTACTCTACCGCTCGCGTGTTTCAGTGAAACCTGGAGCCTGGAATTCCGCAGCAGCTTTAAAAATATTGAACAGGCCGTGTTGACCAGTGCACGCCAGGCCGCGTTGATTGCCAGCATTTGCGCCAGCGCGCAGATTATTATCGCCATTATTGCGTTTACCGGCATTGGCGTGAAAGTCAGTTCTTCTATTCTCTCCTTGAGCCAGAACAATCTGTTTCTTGCTTTAGTCCTGACCGGTGTGACTAGTTTATTGCTTGGCATGGAAGTGCCGACAACCGCAGCTTATACGGTTGCGGTGGTTGTGGGGGGCCCGGTGTTGGAGAAATTAGGGTTGCCGCCATTGGCTGCGCATTTGTTTGTGTTTTATCTGGCTATTCTCTCGGCTGTGACGCCGCCGGTATGCGGCGCAGTCTTTATTGCCGCCGGTATGGCGGAAGCAGATTGGATAAAAACCGCTAAATTTAGCCTGAAATTAAGCTTTGCGGCGTTTATCCTACCATTTCTGTTTGCGTATCATCCAAGCTTGATTTTACTGGGAACCCCATTGCAAATCGTGGCGCACTCTATTCGCGCAACTCTGGCCTTATTGTTGATTTCAGCCGGATTTATGGGGTACTGGAAAACCGAGTGTTCCTTCAAAACCCGCAGTGTGCTGCTGTTCGCCGGTGGGTTGCTGTGTATTCCCAATGTGTGGAGTAACCTGACAGGAATCTGCCTGGGACTGACTCTGTGGTACTTACCTTTCAAGAAAGGGCAATAATCATTCACATCATTTCAGGAGGAAAAACGACCATGTAAAAATGTATGGTTATCACTCCGGGCACAGCGGAATCTCGGTTGAATCTGTTGTCAAACATTGATTGATTCGATGACTTTGACCGAATTACGAATTGCAATGGTTGGGTTAATGAGTAGTTGCCGGGGAGTGCGATGATCTTTGTGCGCTATATCTTCAAAGAGCATTTCAGCAGCCCATTTCCCCAATTGGTATTTGGGATGAATCATGGTGGTTAACGGCGCATCGGTTAGCGTCGCCAGCTCGGAATCATCAAAGCCCATGATCGAAATATCCTCCGGGATTCTTAGCCCGGCTGCCCGAATGGCGATGTAGGCCCGCAGAGCAGCATTATCATTAAAAAAGAAGATGGCTGACGGTCGTTGTTCGCCCAGTTCGAGCAAATTTTTTGTCAGGGCGATGATATGGCTGGCCTGATTCCACTTCTCGATAGTTGTCGCCCTGACAAGGGTTTCATCGTAAGTAAGTCGGTAAGTTTCAATTGCTTTTTTGTAGCCCTCATAACGGTGAATTCCTGGGATGTGATCATCGGGATAGACACAGGCAATGCGGGTATGCCCGGCTTGCGCCAGATAACTTGCCGCTCTGAATCCGCCTTCGCGATCATTCAGCGATACATAGGAAATATCAGGATCGTCAATCTCCCAATCCATAAACACCACAGGAATACTCAATGTTCTGACAGTATTGAAGGTTTCCGATTCCTGAATACAATGAAATCCGCCGGCCGGTTCGATTAATAAGCCCTCAATATTTTTCTCAAGAAGTTGTTCCAAACAGTTGCGTTCTTTCGCTAATTCCCCTTTAGAACTTCCCAAAACAATATTATAGCGTCTTTCATGGGCCACGTCATCAATCCCTTGAATAATTTGAGGGTAAATGTATGAGGAAATAAATGGCGTAATTACTCCGATAAGATAACTATGCGACTCTTCCTCCCCGGTTTTTCCGGAGAAAAAACTACCGCTGCCATGTTTTTTATAAATGAATCCTTCATTGACCAGTTCTGCCAGAGCCTGCCTGACCGTATTCCGGCTGACATTGAACTGGTTCATTAACTCTGTTTCCGAAGGAATTTTCTGATCAGTTTCATACTGCTTCCCGTGAAAATATCGAATGATAATTTCTTTGAGTTGCAGATATTTAGGCGCTGAATTATTGGCGTCAATTTTCATAATCGCTCATATCATTTATCAGGGCTATCCTGAATCTAGTACTGAAAATTTGTAGATTTTCCGTTTAATCTAATTTTTTATACTTATTGGTATGAATCTTGTTTATTAAAATTTTTTAATGGAATAAGTCAAGCTTTTTTTCATTATTTCTTGATCATTATTTATCACATTCTTCAAAACATCAACAAAAGTGAAATCACAAGGATGACCAATAAGAAAGGAATTTTCTGGCAGATTCTCCCAAAATTCATTTCTTATGGATCATCCTTGTATAGACATCCTGAGTCATTCGTGTCTCGACTTCGCTCGACAACCGCCCGGTCACTGAGCGAAGTCGAGGTGACATGTCTCGACTTCGCTCGACAACCGCCCGGTCACTGAGCGAAGTCGAAGTGACATGACACAAATGATTGAGGATCACTATCGTTTTGACACAAGAAAAATATTTTATGATTAACCTATTTATTTATAGATAAATACAACTTATTGGTACAAATTTTAAAAAAATAGCTTGACATATTCCTCTAAGTACAAGATGTATTGACACGTTGTTAAGAAGTGATTAGTCTGTGATTATGATGTGTAATCATCAACAGAAGGAGGATTTTTTATGAAACGTGTAGCTCTATTTGCCGTGTGTGTCTTAACGTTTGGAATGTTGTTGGCCGGAACAGCTCTGGCAGCGAAGGAAATTACTTTTCTGTTTATGCCGGATGCGCCGCAAGATGTGTATTTACCCTGGATGCAAGAAAAAGCCGCCAGCTTTGAAGCGGAAACCGGTGTGAAGGTCAATGTTGAAGTTGTGCCCTGGGGCGACGCCTGGACGCGGATTTCGACCACGGTCGCAACCGGCGAAGGTGCAGATGTCTTTCAGGTTGGCACCACCTGGAACCCGCAGTTCGCAGCCACTGGCGGATTGGCGGAAATTGATATTGCAGAATTTGGCGGTAAAGATGTGTTCATGCCTGCAAACCTGGATTCAACCACCTACAAAGACAAAAATTACGGGGTGCCGTGGTTTGCTGAAACCCGGGTGTTGTTCTATAACAAAGATATGTTTGCTGAAGCTGGAATTACAGAACTGCCCAAAACTCAGGAAGACATTATTACGGTGGGCAAACAATTAGTGCAAAAGTTTGGCGAAGGCAAAGCCATGGCAATTGCCGGCACCAACGCCTGGGATTTGATCCACAACTGGGCGATTATTCTGTGGGGTAACGGTGGGACGATTTTACATGAAAACAACACCGAAGCCGCTTTCAATAGTCAGGCCGGCGTGGATGCCATGAAATGGTATGTCAGACTGCTTCAGGAAGGCTTAGCTTCTAAAGCCTGCGCCGAATATAACCAGCCTCAGGCTGACGCCGCCTTTATCAATGGCAATGTGGCCATGGTGTTTATGGGACCCTGGAACATCGCCGGTATCGAGCACGATAACCCTGCCCTGAACTATGACGTGGTTGAACCACCGATCGGACCAGCCGGAAAAGCCTCGTTTGCCGGTGGAAGTAACCTGGCGATTCTGGAAGCCAGCCCGAACAAAGATGCCGCCAAAGCCTGGATTCAATATCTCTTAAAAGACGAGATCGCGGTTGATCATGCGAAAAACCTGACGCACATGATGCCGTCCAAAATAAGCGCGTATGCTGATCCTTACTACGAATCCGGCGTATGGAGCACCTTCAAAACCGTGTTAGGCTATGCCACAGCATATCCGCCGCTGGGAGTCTGGGGCGACATCGAACGCGCCATTCAGGAAGGCTTTAGCGCCACCCTGCGCGATTATATTGATGGCAAATATACGGAAGACACCGCGAAAATGCACCTCGATAAAGCTGTTGAAGTGGTGAACGCCGCCCTGGCGAAAGAGTAAATCCTGCGGTCAAAAACCAGGTTTCTTCAAGAAACCTGGTTTTTTTGTTAAGGAGAACATGCCCATGTTTCAACGAACTTCAGTCAACCGCCTCGCGCTCTATTTTATTCTCCCGGCCTTAATTGCGACCATCCTGGTGCATCTTATTCCGATTAGCTGGGGGATCTATATCGGATTTATTGATCTCGATATTAAAACGCTTGCACAGTGGACTAAAGCTCCGTTTGTCGGACTGGAAAATTTTCGGACGATTTTTGAAAGCGCTTCGAATGTCGGCGAACGATTTATCCGGTCGATCTGGAATATTGCCATCTACGGATTGATCACGATTCCGGCCGGCTTTGTCATCGCGTTAGCCGTCGCGTTATTGCTGCACCAGCAATTTGTCGGCCGTACCCTGGTCAGAGGTCTGATTTTACTCCCATACATTACGCCTGACGCCGTCATGTATAACGTCTGGCGCTTTCTGTTCCAGGCGCGGATCGGTCTGGTCAATAAATATTTGCTCGCCTGGGGTCTGATTGATGAACCGCTGATCTGGCTCGTCGGCGAACGTGCGATGTGGAGTGTGGTGCTTTCGAGTATCTGGAAAGGCTGGCCCTTTTCCTGTCTGATTCTACTGGCCGGACTTCAGAGCATTCCCAGAGACATGTATGAGGCGGCAACAATTGACGGCGCGAATTGGCGTCATCGCTTTCAGTATATTACCTTTCCCATGTTATGGCCCGTCAGCCGAACGTTGTTGCTGTTGTCAACCATCTGGACTTTCCATGCTTTTAATCAGTTTTACGTAATGTTGGGCGGCGATACGACTTCGCGCGTGGCTGTGCCGTCGCTGGTAATTCTCAATGAAGCCTTCCGCAATTTACACTATGGATTAGGCGCGGCCATGTCAATTATTGTGCTGCTCGTCGTGTTTGCTTTTACATCCCTTTTAATCTTTGCCCAGAAGGAGGAAACCGCATGATTCGCCAAAAACGCCTCGCGCGCCTTGGTATTTACCTCGGGGCTTTCATCGTTGTCGCTGTGGTTTCAGGCCCCTATCTCTGGATGGTCTCCTGTTCGTTCAAATCAACCCTAGAGATTCAATCGGCCGACATTATGGATGTAAAGCTGTCCCCTGGCTGGATTCCCCGCAATCCAACTATCGAAAATTATCTCAATGCCAATAAAAGCGTCCCCATGTTCAAATACATGCTGAACAGCGTGGTGATCAGCAGCGGCACTATGATCGTCTGCATCTTGTTAAGCTTGTTTGCCGCGTATGCCCTCTCGCGTTTTCAGTTCAGTTGGAAAAAGCCTTACATGCTTACGCTGCTCTCAACCCAGATGTTTCCGGGTATTGCCTTTCTGATTCCGTATTTTATTTTATTTACCCTGATTAAGCGGTATGTCGGCCTGCCGATGAGAGATACCTATTGGGGTATGATTTTTACCTATAGTTCTTTTGCGCTGCCCTTTGCCGTGCTCATGCTGCGCAATTACCTCGACTCGATTCCCAAAGACATTGATGAGCAGGCGATGATTGACGGCTGTTCCAAAGCGCAAATCGTGTTTCGCATTATTCTGCCTTTATCTATGCCTGGCATTGCCTCAGTCGGGATTTACGCTTTTATTATGGCCTGGAATGAAATTTTATTTGCCTCGGTTTTAACCGGTCAGAGCACGCGTACCGTGTCGCTGGGCCTGATGGAATATATCACCGCGCAGCAGGCCAATTGGGGCGGCATGATGGCTGCATGTATTCTTGTGTCGATCCCGGTGTTGATTTTCTTTACCTTTTTACAAAAACAGATTGTCGAAGGTCTAATTCAAGGAGCAACCAAAGGGTAATAACTAGAGTGCAAAAGCTTTGCTTTTGCAGCGAAAGCAAAGCTTTCGCACTCCGGAAAATTTGCACTGGAGTACAAAAGCTTTGCTTTTGCAACGAAAGCAGAGCTTTCGCACTCCGAAAAATTTGCACTGGAGTGCAAAAGCTTTGCTTTTGCAGCGAAAGCAGAGCTTTCGCACTCCGAAAAATTTTCAATGATGCAAATTGCCTATATCAAAGATCATCAGGAAACGCTTCCTGTAGTCGCCCAGTGGTTATTTGATCAATGGTGGGATCTTTGTCCAGGAAGCACAGTAGAAACATTCAAGAAACATCTGCAAGAGAACTGCCGCGACAATCAGGTCCCATTGACGTTGATCGCGCTGCTTGATGGGGATGTGGTGGGCACCGCCAGTCTGATCGAATACGACATGGATACCCGCCGCGATCTCTCCCCCTGGCTGGCAAGCGTGTATGTGATTCCTGCACAGCGCGGCAAAGGGATTGGAACCGAATTGGTGCAGGCTATCGTCGCCAAAGCCAAAGAATTCAAGATCCCGAAATTGTATTTGTTTACGCCCGATAAAGAGCACTTTTATCAGCGGCTTGGATGGCAGACCCAGGAACACACCGAGTATCGAGGCCACAAGGTCGTGATTATGTGTAAAAACCCTTGAACCTTCGTCCATTGAAACACTCCGCCAACCTCGCAGAGTTGTTAAGTTCTTGAAAACCATGATGGAGTCCACCTCAGAAGGTGGACTCCACGGAGAACTTACAGCATTATGCAGAACCGTTGACCTGATACCTGTCACAAAAACCAGATTTCTTCAAGAAACCTGGTTTTTAGCCGTGTCAATCGTTATGAATAATGCTGTAACAGCCCTGCCGCCAACCTCGGGCGACATTCCTGCCCAACCCTGGCAACCGAAAAATTCTCCCTTCCCGCTTGACAAAAATATTATCGAACGCATTATATTATTGTTAACGTATAGCAACCCTAGACTAGTTGTGTCATTGCGAGGAGTCTTCAACGAAGCAATCTCGGCGGGATTGCTTCGCAAAGCCTCGCAATGACAGTTTACATTTGATTCAGGATTGCTCTATGATGCAGAACATGCTGTCTCGGCAGTGAAGCAGGGACGGTCGGCGCGTCATGGCGTCGCTCCAGCCAACGCCATGACCCAACGCAACAATCATCGCTGATACACATGGAGATTTAGATATGAAAAAAAGCATAGGATTTCAAGGCCGGCTCACTGGATGGATACAAGTGAGCATGGGTGAATTGGTCGGCGGTGCACGCCGACGGTGGTCGGGGTTGGGGCTGTTGGTGCTCGGCGTCGGCGCGCTCCTGAACCTCTGGGTCACGCCGGCCCTGGGCAGTTTCAGTGACAGCGGTGAGAGTTTCACTGGCGTATATTTTAGCAGCGTGGCGTGGGGGGATGTGGACAACGATGGAGACCTCGACCTGCTGCTCACCGGGACAGCCGCCAGCCCGGTGACGACGCTCTACCTGAATAATGGTGACGGCACCTTCAGCCCTCATCCCAGCCAGTCTTTCCCTGGCGTGTCTGATGGCAGCGTGGCGTGGGGGGATGCGGACAATGACGGGTACCTCGACCTGTTCCTCACCGAACCCACCGGGGCGACACTCTACCTGAACGATGGAACGGGCAGCTTCAGCGCCGATACCAGCCAGAGTTTCCCCGACGTGGCTTCGAGCAGCGTGGCGTGGGGGGATGCGGACAACGACGGGGACCTCGACCTGTTCCTCACCGGGGACACCGGCGACGGCTACGTGGCGATGCTCTACCTGAACGACGCTGGCAGTTTCGAGGCCAGCAGCCAGGTTTTCACCGGCGTATATTTTAGCAGCGTGGCATGGGGGGATGCTGACAACGACGGAGACCTCGACCTTTTCCTCACCGGCTACACCGGTACCAGCCCGGTGGCGAAGCTCTATCTGAACAGCGGCACGGGTAGTTTCGAGGCCAGCAGCCAAAGCTTCACTGGTGTGGAATGGAGCAGCGTGGCGTGGGGGGATGTGGACAACGACGGAGACCTCGATCTGCTGCTCACCGGGTTCGGCACTGGCTACGTGGCGACGCTCTACCGGAACAAGGGTGCGGGCAGTTTCGAGGCTACCAGCCAGCCTTTCCCCGGCGTGTTTAGGAGCAGTGTGGCGTGGGGGGATGCGGACAATGACGGGGACCTCGACTTGTTCCTCACCGGGGACACAGGCGACGGCTACGTGGCGACGCTCTATCTGAACAACGGTGCGGGCAGTTTCAGTGTCAGTAGTGAGAGTTTCCCCGGTGTATATGCGGGCAGCGTGGCGTGGGGGGATATGGACAATGACGGGGACCTCGACCTGCTCCTTACCGGGTCCATTGGCGGCAGCCAGGTGGCGAAGCTCTATCAGAACGATGCCTCGGATTCCAACAGCGCCCCGACCGCGCCCACAACTCTGAATGCGACTACATCCGGCACAGATGCCACCCTGAGCTGGCGGGCCGCCACCGACACGAAAACCCTGGCCGACGGCTTGAATTATAAGCTGCGGGTGGGTACCAGCTCGGGCGCGGACAACATCCTGCCGGCCATGGCTAGCTCGGATGGCTGGCGCAAGATTGCGGCCATTGGGCCTGTACAGAAAAACGGTGCAGCCTATACCTGGACCCTGCACGGACTGGTTCCGGGGCAGACCTATTATTGGAGCGTCCAGGCCGTGGATACAGCGTTGGCCGGATCCCCCTGGGCCACCGAAGCACAATTCTTCGTCAATCAGGCGCCGACTAACCTCAGCCTGTCGAATAGCAGCGTGGCCGAAAGTCAGCCGATTGGCACGGTTGTCGGCACGTTCACGACCACAGATCCGAATGCGGGCGATACGTTTACCTACAGTCTGGTCAGCGGGACCGGGAGTGCGGACAATGGATCCTTCACGATCAGCGGCAACACGTTGAAGACCGCTGCGATCTTCGACTATGAGACCAAGAACAGTTACAGCATCCGGGTACAGACCCGAGATGCAGGCGGGTTGACCTTTCAAAAAGTCTTTACCATCACAGTGACGGATGTGGCCGAAAATACCTATCTGCTCTGGACCAAGTGACAAATACGCCGGGCGTGGGCGCGAGCGCGTGAGCATAAACTGAAAAAACTATGCAAGATAGGGTGCAGCATTTACTCATAGGAGGATGGTGCCTCCTCTTCATTATCGGAGCAGGCTGCGCCTTGAGCGGCCTGGCGGACGAACCGCTCTGGTATGATGAAGCTTACACCGCGGCCATGGCAAAGCATTCCATGCCGGACATTCTACATTTTTGCATAGATGATATCCATCCGCCTTTGTATTATCTGCTGACGCGCATGGTGTGCCGGTGGTTCGGCGTTTCTGCGTTTACACTGCGTACGGTTTCCGTTCTGGGACTTTTGGCCCTGGCCGCTCTGGGAATCGGCCCTGTGCGACGCCTGTTCGGTTTGCATGGCAGCCTGCTCTTTACCGCGCTCGTGTTTATTATGCCTATCAGTTATTCCCTGGGGCGCGAAGCCCGAATGTACCCCTGGGCCTGGTTTTTTGTAACCGGCAGCCTGCTGTACGGCTATCTAGCCATCACAGGCGGGAAACCCCAGGATTGGCTGCGTTTTGGCGCTTTAACAATCCTGGCCAATTACACCCATCTCCATGCCCTGCTGGAAATGCTGATTCTCTACACCCTTCTGTTCCTGTGGATTCTCATACACAACACCGCAAACGCCTGAAACCTTTTCTGTTAACCGCCGCCGGCGTCAGCCTCGGTTACGCGCCCTGGGCGCCTGTGATCCTGCACCAGGCTGGTAAAAAGGATTTTGGGTTGGGGCTGCCAGCCCCGGACCTGAATCTTGCCTGGCAAACCCTGATCTTCCCGTTTACGGATAAATTTTCAATGGCAGCCAATCCGATCTTCCTGGCGCTCAGTCTCATCACCGCAGCAGGACTGCTGGTACTTGTCCATTTCGATCAAGGCGGCGTTGAAATCAGGATGATGCTCATTGCCGTGCCCGCAGAGAATGGTCGCCGTGCCTTCTTCGCCGAACTCGGAAGAAAGCGCGTTCGCCACGTTCTGAACGTTTTCAGGGCTAAAAAGCAGCGGATAGCCGAACTTGACGTTGAGCTTGTCGGTGCGGTAAGAAAGCGCCTGGCGCATTTCCGCGCCCGTCATAACCAGCGCCAACTGCACCACTACATTGGTCTTGCCTTCGTTGCGCAGGTCTTCGTACACTTCGTCAAGGCTCTTGATAGGCGTTTCGCTCTCAAACAGCGTGGTGACGCCAGCTTCTTTGTGAGTTTTGATGATAAACCCGGCGGTCAGCGCCCAGCGGATGTCATGGTCAGGGAAGCGCTCGCGGACCATCGCGTCAAAGTTGCCCAGGTTCTCCAGGCCCTTCTCCATCGTGCTGCCAAAGGCCACGATGACGATAACCGGTTTTTCCATTTCTTCTTCCTGTGCGGCAGCCGGGCTAACCAGCGCCGTCAAAACGATAATTAGAGCCATTACAAAACTGAGCATTGTCTTCATTTTAGTCTCCTTTGAGATGTAAATATTTAGATATAGACAAATTCGCGTTCAGATTGTGTCTAGTTGTGTTTCGCCTATAAATGCCTCCTCTCCGGCGCATTCAGGAGTTTCGGCGCGAACCGAGTGGAGCGGCGTAATTATCGGCAGGCCATCCGAGTCGAGCGTGACTCTGGCATGCACGCCGTACACCGTTCGCAGCATCTCCTGCGTCAAGACGGCGGCCGGCGCGCCGCCGGCATAAATCTGCCCCTGATTAAGCGCGACAATTTCATCTGCAAACCGAGCGGCGAGGTTGAGGTCGTGCAAAGCGATCACTGTGGTCAGGTTCCTTGTCGATGCCATCGCCTTGATGAGGGCCAACACCTCTAGCTGATGATGGAGGTCCAGGTTGTTGGTCGGTTCGTCCATCAGCAAGACCTGCGGCTGCTGGACCAACACCTGCGCGATAGACACCATCTGGCGCTGCCCGCCGCTGAGTTCGCCGATGGATCGCAGCGCCAGGTGCGCCATGCCCAAAGACTCCAGCAGCGTGTAAACCGCGTCAAGATCTTCGTCGCCGACGCGCCACGACAGGG